>NZ_JBBOZV010000001.1:0-3791123 GCF_038008745.1 Bacillus sp. FSL R5-0654
ATGGAAAATATTTTGGATCTGTGGAATAAAGCACTTCAAAAAATAGAGACAAAATTGAGCAAACCCAGTTTTGAGACATGGATGAAATCGACAAAAGCCCATTCTCTTCAGGGAGATACGCTTACAATTACGGCACCTAATGAATTTGCTAGAGATTGGCTAGAGTCAAGATATCTTCACTTAATTGCTGATACCATCTATGAACTAACAGGTGAAGAGCTCAGCATTAAATTTATTATTCCTCAAAATCAGGATGAAGAGGAAGCCATGCCAAAGTCTCCTATCAAAAAAATGTCTAAAGAAGAGCCCGTTGACATTCCACAAAATATGCTGAATCCAAAATATACATTTGATACTTTTGTTATTGGTTCAGGCAACCGTTTTGCTCATGCCGCTTCACTTGCAGTCGCGGAAGCACCAGCAAAAGCATATAACCCGCTTTTTATTTATGGGGGCGTTGGTTTAGGAAAGACTCACTTGATGCATGCGATTGGTCATTACGTGATCGACCATAATCCATCAGCCAAAGTGGTCTATCTATCATCTGAAAAATTTACTAATGAATTTATCAACTCAATCCGAGATAACAAAGCTGTCGACTTCCGTAACCGCTATCGGAATGTAGATGTGCTTTTGATAGATGATATTCAATTTTTAGCAGGAAAAGAACAAACACAAGAAGAGTTTTTCCATACATTCAACACACTTCACGAAGAAAGTAAGCAAATCGTCATTTCTAGTGACCGGCCTCCGAAGGAAATTCCGACACTTGAAGACAGATTACGCTCTCGATTTGAATGGGGCTTAATTACAGACATTACCCCGCCAGATCTAGAAACGCGTATCGCGATACTGCGAAAAAAAGCAAAAGCAGAAGGCTTAGACATTCCAAATGAAGTCATGCTGTACATTGCCAATCAAATCGACAGCAACATTCGTGAGCTGGAGGGTGCTTTGATTCGTGTCGTTGCTTACTCATCTTTAATTAATAAAGACATTAATGCAGATCTAGCAGCTGAGGCGCTAAAGGACATCATTCCTTCATCAAAGCCTAAGGTCATTACAATTAAAGATATTCAAAGAATTGTAGGGCAGCAATTTAATATTCGATTAGAGGATTTCAAAGCAAAGAAACGTACAAAGTCAGTTGCTTATCCAAGACAAATTGCCATGTACCTCTCTAGAGAAATGACCGATTCCTCTCTGCCTAAAATCGGAGAAGAATTTGGCGGTCGTGATCATACGACTGTCATTCATGCTCATGAGAAGATTTCGAAATTAATTGTTGAAGATGAACAGCTTCAGCAGCATGTCAAAGAGATCAAAGAACAATTAAAATAACCAAGCTGATATAATGAGTACGGGAAAATGTGAATAACTAGAGCATAGTCATACACAGTCTGTCCACATGTGGATAGGCTGTCTTTCCTTTCTTTTTCTCGACTTATCCACATATTCACAAGCCCTACTATTACTTCTACGATTTTTATTAATAAAATATATATACATGTCATTAAGAAAATTTAGGAGGACCACTATGAAATTCACGATTCAAAAAGATCGTCTTGTCCAAAGTGTCCAAGATGTATTAAAGGCCGTATCCTCTAGAACAACGATTCCTATTTTGACAGGGATTAAAATTGTTGCGTCTGATGAAGGGGTTTCTCTAACAGGAAGCGATTCTGATATCTCAATTGAATCTTTCATTCCTCAAAGAGATGGAGATTTAGAGGTTATCACCATTGATCGTCCGGGAAGTATTGTGCTTCAAGCCCGCTTCTTTAGTGAAATTGTAAAGAAACTGCCTATGTCTACTGTCGAAATTGAAGTAGAACAAAATCACCTGACGATCATCCGCTCTGGTTCAGCGGAATTTAACTTAAACGGCTTAGATGCTGAAGAATATCCGCATCTTCCACAAATTGAAGAGCATCATGCATTTCAAATTCCGACAGATCTGCTTAAAAACTTAATTCGTCAAACTGTTTTTGCAGTGTCCACCTCAGAAACACGACCTATCTTGACAGGTGTAAACTGGAAGGTGGAAAAAGGTGAATTAATATGCACAGCAACGGATAGCCACCGTCTTGCATTAAGAAAAGCGAAGTTAGATATTAACGAGGAAAGTTCGTATAATGTCGTGATTCCAGGGAAGAGTTTAACTGAGCTAAGTAAAATTCTTGATGATGGACAAGATCTTGTGAGCATCGTCATTACAGAAACCCAAGTTCTTTTTAAAGCACAAAACGTGCTGTTCTTCTCAAGGTTGCTGGATGGAAATTATCCAGATACAGCCCGTCTGATCCCGCAAGAAAGTAAAACGGATGTCGTGGTCAACACGAAAGAGTTCCTTCAAGCCATTGATCGGGCATCACTTTTGGCAAGAGAAGGACGTAATAATGTCGTGAAACTGTCAGCTGATCCTGAACAAAGCCTTGAAATCTCTTCTAATTCACCTGAGATCGGTAAAGTGGTGGAGACGGTTCAAGCAGATGACATTAAAGGGGAAGATCTTAAAATCTCCTTCAGTCCAAAATATATGCTGGATGCGTTAAAAGTATTAGAGGGAACAGATATTCATGTAAGCTTCACTGGTGCAATGAGACCGTTCCTGCTGCGTACGCCGAATGATGATTCTATCTTGCAATTGATTCTTCCGGTAAGAACGTATTAATTCAATCTAAAATGGCTGCTGTGTGAGTGCACAGCAGCTTTTCTTCTCGTTTTCCATGCTTTCTTTCATCCCAGTTCGCTTTCCCCCTTTCCTTCTTGTCTTGTTTTTTAGTACAATTAGATATTAGTGATATTGAAAGAGGTCGATACAATGCCTAATCTTATAACCATTGAAACAGAAATGATTACATTAGGGCAGTTTTTGAAATTAGCCGAAGTCATCCAATCTGGCGGAATGGCGAAATGGTTTTTAAGTGAACATGAGGTGTTCATTAATCAAGAGCCAGATAATAGACGGGGACGCAAACTATACCCAGGAGATGTTGTCGAGATTGAAGGTTACGGCACATTTCAAGTTGTGAATTAGAAACGGGTGACAATACATGTACATTCAAAGTCTGGCGTTAACTTCATACCGAAACTATGAACACACTGAGCTTCAATTCGACAATAAGGTGAATGTCATGATCGGTGAGAATGCCCAAGGTAAAACGAACTTGATGGAAGCGATCTATGTATTGTCGATGGCAAAGTCTCATCGTACGTCAAATGATAAAGAACTTATCCGATGGGACCAAGACTATGCTAAAATAGAAGGTAGAGTCATTAAAAAAAATGGTCCACTCCCAATGCAGCTCGTGATCTCAAAAAAAGGGAAAAAGGGCAAGGTCAATCACATTGAACAACAGAAGCTCAGTCATTATGTTGGTGCGTTAAACACCATCATGTTTGCGCCAGAGGACTTAAGTCTTGTGAAGGGCAGCCCGCAAATCCGCAGAAGATTCCTCGACATGGAGATTGGACAAGTTTCTGCTGTCTACTTGCATGATTTATCGCTCTATCAAAAAATCCTTTCTCAGCGGAATCATTACTTGAAACAATTGCAGACAAGAAAGCAAACGGATCAAGCGATGCTGGAGATTTTAACAGAGCAGTTGATTGATGCGGCAGCGAAAGTGGTCAAAAGACGACTGACTTTTACGAAACAGCTCGAAAAATGGGCGCAGCCGCTGCATTTTGGGATTTCTAGAGAGCTAGAAACACTTACGCTCCAATACCAGACGGCAATAGAGGTATCAGAAGCGTCAGACTTGTCGAAAATAAAGAATAGCTATGAAGAATCGTTTCAGAAACTAAGAGACAGAGAAATAGACCGAGGGGTGACCCTGTGGGGACCTCACAGAGATGACCTGCTTTTCTTTGTGAATGGTCGGGATGTTCAGACATATGGCTCTCAAGGGCAGCAAAGGACAACAGCTCTTTCACTAAAGCTGGCAGAAATTGATCTGATACATGAAGAAATCGGAGAATATCCCATTCTTCTACTTGATGATGTGTTATCTGAACTTGATGATTACAGACAGTCTCATTTGCTCCATACCATTCAGGGACGTGTACAGACCTTCGTCACCACAACAAGTGTTGAAGGCATCGATCACGCCACCCTGAAAGAAGCGGAAATTTTCAGAGTAGCCAGTGGAAAAGTAATTGACTGATAAATGAGGTGTGAGTCTTGTATATTCATTTAGGTGATGATTGTGTTGTTTCTACACGAGAGATTGTCGCAATTGTTGATTACAAAATGAGGTCGTCTTCTGTTGTAGAAGAATTTCTACAAAAACAAGAGGAACATATCATTTCGTTATCACAAGGGACACCCAAATCCATTGTCGTCACAACTGAATCTGTTTATTACTCTCCTCTTTCCTCAAGCACGCTCAAAAAACGTGCTTCGTTTGTGGTTGAAATTGAAGTCTAAAAACTCAATTCATATAAATATATCGTTTAAGAAAAGTGTAGGTGAATGTACGTGGCAATGGAACAGCAACATAATAGTTATGATGAAAATCAGATACAGGTGCTTGAAGGATTAGAAGCTGTTAGAAAACGTCCAGGAATGTACATTGGGTCAACCAATGCAAAAGGGCTTCACCATCTTGTATGGGAAATTGTCGACAACAGTATTGATGAGGCATTAGCTGGTTATTGTACAGACATTACAGTGCAAATTGAAAAAGATAACAGCATTACAGTAAAAGATAATGGCCGCGGGATTCCTGTTGGAATTCATGAGAAAATGGGGCGTCCTGCCGTAGAGGTCATTATGACTGTTCTTCACGCTGGCGGTAAATTTGACGGCAGCGGTTATAAAGTATCAGGCGGTCTGCATGGTGTAGGGGCATCTGTTGTAAATGCATTATCTACTACCTTAGACGTGACTGTATACCGTGACGGGAAAATCCATTATCAGCAGTTCAAACGCGGCGTTCCAGTGGGAGATTTAGAGGTTATTGGTGAAACAGATGTAACCGGGACAACCACTCACTTTGTGCCAGATCCAGAAATTTTCACGGAAACCATTGAATTTGATTACGATACACTTGCTAACCGTGTTCGTGAGTTAGCCTTCTTAACAAAAGGTGTAAACATCATCATAGAAGACTTGCGTGAAGGCAAAGAGCGGAGAAATGAATACTGCTACGAAGGCGGTATTAAGAGCTATGTAGAACATTTAAACCGTTCAAAAGAAGTCGTTCATGAAGAACCTGTGTACATCGAAGGTGAGAAAGACGGAATCACCGTTGAAGTAGCATTACAATATAACGATTCCTATACAAGCAATATCTATTCCTTCGCCAACAATATCAACACGTATGAAGGCGGAACACACGAAGCTGGTTTTAAAACCGGTCTAACGCGTGTCATCAATGACTATGCTCGTAAAAATGGCGTATTCAAAGATGGGGATGCGAATTTAAGTGGTGAAGATGTGCGAGAAGGCTTAACAGCCATTATCTCCATCAAACATCCAGACCCTCAATTCGAAGGACAAACGAAGACAAAGCTTGGGAACTCAGAAGCGAGAACCATCACAGACTCCCTTTTCTCTGAAGCACTTGAGAAATTCTTGCTTGAAAATCCTGATTCTGCGAAAAAAATTGTGGAAAAAGGACTGATGGCAGCTCGTGCAAGAATGGCTGCCAAAAAAGCTCGTGAGCTGACAAGACGTAAAAGTGCACTGGAAGTCTCCAGCTTACCTGGGAAACTGGCGGACTGTTCTTCTAAAGATCCTTCCATCTCTGAACTCTATATTGTAGAGGGAGATTCTGCGGGCGGATCTGCTAAACAAGGCCGTGATCGCCACTTCCAAGCGATCTTACCGTTAAGAGGGAAGATCCTAAACGTAGAAAAAGCTCGTTTAGATAAAATTTTATCGAACAACGAGGTTCGTTCAATGATTACAGCGTTAGGAACTGGAATCGGAGAAGACTTTACTTTAGAGAAAGCACGCTATCACAAAATTGTGATCATGACAGATGCCGATGTGGATGGAGCACACATTCGAACGCTGCTCTTAACATTCTTCTATCGCTACATGCGTGAAATCATTGAAAATGGTTATGTGTATATTGCGCAGCCGCCTTTATATAAAGTGCAGCAAGGAAAACGTGTGGAGTACGTGTATAACGATAAACAGCTGGATGAGCTGTTAAAATCACTTCCTCAAACACCAAAGCCTGGACTTCAGCGTTATAAAGGTCTTGGAGAAATGAATGCTGCTCAGCTTTGGGAAACAACAATGGACCCTGATGCGAGAACACTTCTTCAAGTCACACTTGAGGATGCGATCGATGCTGATGAGACATTTGAAATGCTGATGGGAGATAAAGTAGAACCGAGACGAAACTTTATCGAAGAAAATGCGCAATACGTGAAAAACCTTGATATTTAGATAGATCCCTCCTGAGAACAACCTTATTTCTTGTTTGGAATAAGGTTGTTTTTCAAGAAATAGGGGCGTGTAACGAATGTCCTGGTTTTCCGTGTTTTCGTTGATTTTCTAGTAAATAAATGTGTATAAAGCCGAGATTATTGATATAATGGAGAATAGTCTTGTGAAGATAAATACATATTTTACTCCCACATAATTTATTTCATGTGATACGTAAAGGGAGGTTCTTATAGTGAGTGAACAACATACACCAAATGTACGCGAAGTAAATATTAGTCAAGAAATGCGTACGTCCTTTTTAGATTATGCAATGAGTGTTATTGTTTCGCGTGCATTACCAGATGTGCGAGATGGCTTGAAGCCCGTGCATCGAAGAATTTTGTATGCGATGAATGACCTAGGTATGACAAGTGATAAACCATTTAAGAAATCTGCACGTATCGTTGGGGAAGTTATCGGTAAGTACCACCCTCACGGTGACAGCGCTGTATACGAAGCGATGGTTCGTATGGCGCAAGACTTCAACTATCGAAATATGCTGGTTGAAGGCCACGGGAACTTTGGTTCTGTCGATGGAGACGGTGCAGCGGCAATGCGTTATACTGAGGCGCGTCTATCTAAAATTTCAATGGAAATCCTGCGTGATATCACTAAAGATACGATTGATTATCAAGATAACTACGATGGCAGTGAAAGAGAACCAATCGTCATGCCTGCTCGTTTCCCGAACTTATTAGTCAACGGGGCAACAGGTATCGCTGTAGGGATGGCAACCAACATTCCGCCTCACCAGCTAGGTGAAGTGATTGATGGGGTACTGGCGATAAGTCAAAACCCAGAAATGACAACACAGGAACTAATGGAGATCATTCCAGGACCAGACTTCCCAACTGCGGGACAAATCATTGGCCGAAGCGGAATCCGCAAAGCATATGAAACAGGCCGGGGTTCTATTACATTACGTGCAAAGTCTATTATTGAAGAAACATCCAGCGGTAAGCAGCGGATTGTCATTAATGAAATTCCATATCAGGTCAATAAAGCACGTTTGATCGAAAAAATCGCTGATCTTGTGCGCGATAAAAAGATCGATGGCATTACAGATCTCCGTGACGAGTCTGATCGTAATGGAATGCGGATCGTGATTGAACTGCGAAGAGACGCGAACGCCCACGTTCTATTAAACAATCTTTATAAACAAACGACACTTCAAACGTCATTTGGGATCAACTTATTGGCACTAGTTGATGGACAGCCGAAAGTCTTGTCCCTCAAACAATGTCTTGAATATTATTTAGAGCATCAAAAAGTGATTATTCGCAGAAGAACAGCATATGAACTTCGTAAAGCTGAAGCAAGAGCTCATATTCTAGAAGGTTTAAGAATCGCTCTTGACCACTTAGATGAAGTCATTGCATTAATTAGAAGCTCTCAAACTGCTGAAATCGCGAGAAATGGCTTAATGGAGAACTATAGCTTGTCCGAAAAACAAGCACAGGCCATTCTTGATATGCGTCTTCAGCGCTTAACTGGTTTGGAAAGAGAAAAGATAGAAGAAGAATACAAAGGACTTGTTGATTTGATTGCTGAGTTGAAAGCCATTTTAGCAGACAATGAAAAAGTTCTTGAAATCATTAGAGAAGAATTAACAGAAATCAAAGAACGTTTCAATGATACGCGCCGTACTGAAATTGTGACAGCAGGTATTGAAACAATTGAAGACGAAGATTTGATTCCTGTTGAAAACATCGTGATTACGCTGACTCATAATGGTTATATCAAGCGTCTGCCTGCATCAACATACCGCAGTCAAAAAAGAGGCGGTAAAGGTGTTCAAGGGATGGGAACCAATGAGGATGATTTCGTAGAACAGCTGATTTCAACATCTACCCATGATACGATCCTCTTCTTCTCTAATAAAGGGAAGGTTTATCGTGCGAAGGGATATGAGATTCCTGAATTCGGACGGACAGCGAAAGGGATTCCGATTATTAACCTGCTTGAAGTAGAAAAGGGAGAGTGGATTAATGCCATTATTCCGGTAAGCGAATTTGATGAAGATTCGTATCTCTTCTTTACAACAAGACACGGTGTATCAAAACGAACCTCATTGTCTCAGTTTGCCAACATTCGAAACAATGGACTTATCGCATTAAGTCTTCGTGACGAAGATGAACTGATGGCTGTCCGTTTAACCAATGGAGAAAAACAAATCATCATTGGAACGAAAAAAGGTATGCTGATTCGTTTCGACGAGACAGATGTTCGTGAAATGGGGCGTACGGCAGCTGGCGTGAAAGGAATTACGCTTTCTGAAGATGACATCGTCGTTGGGATGGAAATCCTTGAGCCAGATGCAAACGTATTGATCGTCACCGAAAAAGGGTATGGTAAGTTAACACCTGAAAAAGAATACCGTGTTCAAAGTCGGGGCGGTAAAGGTCTTAAAACATGTAAAATCACTGACAACAACGGTCCGCTTGTCGCAGTGAAGGCGACGAATGCTGAAGCTGAAGAGGACTTGATGATTATTACAGGAAGCGGCGTGATCATTCGTATGGCCGTTTCAGATATTTCAACAACAGGTCGAGTCACTCAAGGTGTCCGCCTGATTCGTCTAGGTGATGATGAACATGTCGCTACAGTGGCATTAGTTGAACAATCACAAGAAGATGATGAAGAGAATAGTGAAGAAAACGTAGAAACTATAGAGTCAGATCAAGAGCAATCTGAGTAAAAATAAAGCCGGTAAAGAACCGGCTTTATTTTTTTCTAAAAAAACATGAGTTTTTTTGAAATTTATAATGCTTTTTTCATAGATATGTGTTAATCTTTCAAAGGAGCAAAAAGAGGCTCTATTTTTTATCTCTTTTACAGTGGAAACTTCTTAAAAAAATAAAATGTTTTTCAAGAAAAATGTTGACTGTTGATAGAGATATATGATATATTTAAGTGGTCGCTTTGAGAGAGTGACACACAAGTTCTTTGAAAACTAAACAAGACAAAACGTACCTGTTAATTCGAGTTTTTATAAAAAAATCCTATGATACTTCATAGGTAGTCAGTCAAACTGGCGAAAAGCAAAACTTCGGTTTTGTACTTTTTCGGAGAGTTTGATCCTGGCTCAGGACGAACGCTGGCGGCGTGCCTAATACATGCAAGTCGAGCGGACAGAAGGGAGCTTGCTCCCGGATGTTAGCGGCGGACGGGTGAGTAACACGTGGGTAACCTGCCTGTAAGACTGGGATAACTCCGGGAAACCGGAGCTAATACCGGATAGTTCCTTGAACCGCATGGTTCAAGGATGAAAGACGGTTTCGGCTGTCACTTACAGATGGACCCGCGGCGCATTAGCTAGTTGGTGGGGTAATGGCTCACCAAGGCGACGATGCGTAGCCGACCTGAGAGGGTGATCGGCCACACTGGGACTGAGACACGGCCCAGACTCCTACGGGAGGCAGCAGTAGGGAATCTTCCGCAATGGACGAAAGTCTGACGGAGCAACGCCGCGTGAGTGATGAAGGTTTTCGGATCGTAAAGCTCTGTTGTTAGGGAAGAACAAGTGCGAGAGTAACTGCTCGCACCTTGACGGTACCTAACCAGAAAGCCACGGCTAACTACGTGCCAGCAGCCGCGGTAATACGTAGGTGGCAAGCGTTGTCCGGAATTATTGGGCGTAAAGGGCTCGCAGGCGGTTTCTTAAGTCTGATGTGAAAGCCCCCGGCTCAACCGGGGAGGGTCATTGGAAACTGGGAAACTTGAGTGCAGAAGAGGAGAGTGGAATTCCACGTGTAGCGGTGAAATGCGTAGAGATGTGGAGGAACACCAGTGGCGAAGGCGACTCTCTGGTCTGTAACTGACGCTGAGGAGCGAAAGCGTGGGGAGCGAACAGGATTAGATACCCTGGTAGTCCACGCCGTAAACGATGAGTGCTAAGTGTTAGGGGGTTTCCGCCCCTTAGTGCTGCAGCTAACGCATTAAGCACTCCGCCTGGGGAGTACGGTCGCAAGACTGAAACTCAAAGGAATTGACGGGGGCCCGCACAAGCGGTGGAGCATGTGGTTTAATTCGAAGCAACGCGAAGAACCTTACCAGGTCTTGACATCCTCTGACAACCCTAGAGATAGGGCTTTCCCTTCGGGGACAGAGTGACAGGTGGTGCATGGTTGTCGTCAGCTCGTGTCGTGAGATGTTGGGTTAAGTCCCGCAACGAGCGCAACCCTTGATCTTAGTTGCCAGCATTCAGTTGGGCACTCTAAGGTGACTGCCGGTGACAAACCGGAGGAAGGTGGGGATGACGTCAAATCATCATGCCCCTTATGACCTGGGCTACACACGTGCTACAATGGACAGAACAAAGGGCTGCAAGACCGCAAGGTTTAGCCAATCCCATAAATCTGTTCTCAGTTCGGATCGCAGTCTGCAACTCGACTGCGTGAAGCTGGAATCGCTAGTAATCGCGGATCAGCATGCCGCGGTGAATACGTTCCCGGGCCTTGTACACACCGCCCGTCACACCACGAGAGTTTGCAACACCCGAAGTCGGTGAGGTAACCTTTATGGAGCCAGCCGCCGAAGGTGGGGCAGATGATTGGGGTGAAGTCGTAACAAGGTAGCCGTATCGGAAGGTGCGGCTGGATCACCTCCTTTCTAAGGATATATGGAGCAGCGTACGTTTTCGTCTTGTTTAGTTTTGAAGGAACTTGCAAAAGATCCTACAACATCATATCTTCGATATGAAAGATGGGCCTGTAGCTCAGCTGGTTAGAGCGCACGCCTGATAAGCGTGAGGTCGGTGGTTCGAGTCCACTCAGGCCCACCATCTTCTATTAAATTGGGGCCTTAGCTCAGCTGGGAGAGCGCCTGCCTTGCACGCAGGAGGTCAGCGGTTCGATCCCGCTAGGCTCCACCAACGTGTTCTTTGAAAACTAGATAACAATAAGTAATACATTCACATTGAATGCAATGCAAAGTTCATCACACATAGTGATTCTTTCTAAAGTAAGAAATGGTTAAGTTAGAAAGGGCGCACGGTGGATGCCTTGGCACTAGGAGCCGATGAAGGACGGGACGAACACCGATATGCTTCGGGGAGCTGTAAGCAAGCTTTGATCCGGAGATTTCCGAATGGGGAAACCCACTGCTCGTAATGGAGTAGTATCCATACTTGAATACATAGAGTATGAGAAGGCATACCCGGGGAACTGAAACATCTAAGTACCCGGAGGAAGAGAAAGCAAATGCGATTCCCTGAGTAGCGGCGAGCGAAACGGGAACAGCCCAAACCAAGAGGCTTGCCTCTTGGGGTTGTAGGACACTCTATACGGAGTTACAAAGGAATGATATAAGCGAAGAGGTCTGGAAAGGCCCGCCAAAGAAGGTAACAGCCCTGTAACTGAAATGTCATTCTCTCCAGAGTGGATCCTGAGTACGGCGGAACACGTGAAATTCCGTCGGAATCCGGGAGGACCATCTCCCAAGGCTAAATACTCCCTAGTGACCGATAGTGAACCAGTACCGTGAGGGAAAGGTGAAAAGCACCCCGGAAGGGGAGTGAAATAGATCCTGAAACCGTGTGCCTACAAGTAGTCAGAGCCCGTTAACGGGTGATGGCGTGCCTTTTGTAGAATGAACCGGCGAGTTACGATCCCGTGCAAGGTTAAGCAGAAGATGCGGAGCCGCAGCGAAAGCGAGTCTGAATAGGGCGCATGAGTACGTGGTCGTAGACCCGAAACCAGGTGATCTACCCATGTCCAGGGTGAAGTTCAGGTAACACTGAATGGAGGCCCGAACCCACGCACGTTGAAAAGTGCGGGGATGAGGTGTGGGTAGGGGTGAAATGCCAATCGAACCTGGAGATAGCTGGTTCTCTCCGAAATAGCTTTAGGGCTAGCCTCAAGGTAAGAGTCTCGGAGGTAGAGCACTGATTGGACTAGGGGCCCCTACCGGGTTACCGAATTCAGTCAAACTCCGAATGCCGATGACTTATCCTTGGGAGTCAGACTGCGAGTGATAAGATCCGTAGTCGAAAGGGAAACAGCCCAGACCGCCAGCTAAGGTCCCAAAGTATACGTTAAGTGGAAAAGGATGTGGAGTTGCTTAGACAACCAGGATGTTGGCTTAGAAGCAGCCACCATTTAAAGAGTGCGTAATAGCTCACTGGTCGAGTGACTCTGCGCCGAAAATGTACCGGGGCTAAACGTATCACCGAAGCTGCGGACTGTTCTTACGAACAGTGGTAGGAGAGCGTTCTAAGGGCTGTGAAGCCAGACCGGAAGGACTGGTGGAGCGCTTAGAAGTGAGAATGCCGGTATGAGTAGCGAAAGACGGGTGAGAATCCCGTCCACCGAATGCCTAAGGTTTCCTGAGGAAGGCTCGTCCGCTCAGGGTTAGTCGGGACCTAAGCCGAGGCCGAAAGGCGTAGGCGATGGACAACAGGTTGATATTCCTGTACCACCTCCTCACCATTTGAGCAATGGGGGGACGCAGGAGGATAGGGCAAGCGCGGTATTGGATATCCGCGTCCAAGCAGTTAGGCTGGGAAATAGGCAAATCCGTTTCCCGTAAAGGCTGAGCTGTGATGGCGAGCGAAATTTAGTAGCGAAGTTCCTGATTCCACACTGCCAAGAAAAGCCTCTAGCGAGGTGAGAGGTGCCCGTACCGCAAACCGACACAGGTAGGCGAGGAGAGAATCCTAAGGTGATCGAGAGAACTCTCGTTAAGGAACTCGGCAAAATGACCCCGTAACTTCGGGAGAAGGGGTGCTTCTTAGGGTGTTAAAGCCCCGAGAAGCCGCAGTGAATAGGCCCAGGCGACTGTTTAGCAAAAACACAGGTCTCTGCGAAGCCGTAAGGCGAAGTATAGGGGCTGACGCCTGCCCGGTGCTGGAAGGTTAAGAGGAGCGCTTAGCGTAAGCGAAGGTGCGAATTGAAGCCCCAGTAAACGGCGGCCGTAACTATAACGGTCCTAAGGTAGCGAAATTCCTTGTCGGGTAAGTTCCGACCCGCACGAAAGGCGCAACGATCTGGGCACTGTCTCAACGAGAGACTCGGTGAAATTATAGTACCTGTGAAGATGCAGGTTACCCGCGACAGGACGGAAAGACCCCGTGGAGCTTTACTGCAGCCTGATATTGAATGTTGGTACAGCTTGTACAGGATAGGTAGGAGCCTTGGAAACCGGAGCGCTAGCTTCGGTGGAGGCATCGGTGGGATACTACCCTGGCTGTATTGACCTTCTAACCCGCTGCCCTTATCGGGCAGGGAGACAGTGTCAGGTGGGCAGTTTGACTGGGGCGGTCGCCTCCTAAAATGTAACGGAGGCGCCCAAAGGTTCCCTCAGAATGGTTGGAAATCATTCGCAGAGTGTAAAGGCACAAGGGAGCTTGACTGCGAGACCTACAAGTCGAGCAGGGACGAAAGTCGGGCTTAGTGATCCGGTGGTTCCGCATGGAAGGGCCATCGCTCAACGGATAAAAGCTACCCCGGGGATAACAGGCTTATCTCCCCCAAGAGTCCACATCGACGGGGAGGTTTGGCACCTCGATGTCGGCTCATCGCATCCTGGGGCTGTAGTCGGTCCCAAGGGTTGGGCTGTTCGCCCATTAAAGCGGTACGCGAGCTGGGTTCAGAACGTCGTGAGACAGTTCGGTCCCTATCCGTCGCGGGCGCAGGAAATTTGAGAGGAGCTGTCCTTAGTACGAGAGGACCGGGATGGACGCACCGCTGGTGTACCAGTTGTTCTGCCAAGGGCATCGCTGGGTAGCTATGTGCGGACGGGATAAGTGCTGAAAGCATCTAAGCATGAAGCCCCCCTCAAGATGAGATTTCCCATTCCGCAAGGAAGTAAGATCCCTGAAAGATGATCAGGTTGATAGGTCTGAGGTGGAAGCGTGGTGACACGTGGAGCTGACAGATACTAATAGATCGAGGACTTAACCTATATTCTATTGTGAAGCATGAACATTGTTATCTAGTTTTGAGAGAACATTCTCTCCATCAGGTTTGGTGGCGATAGCGAAGAGGTCACACCCGTTCCCATACCGAACACGGAAGTTAAGCTCTTCAGCGCCGATGGTAGTTGGGGGTTTCCCCCTGTGAGAGTAGGACGCCGCCAAGCTTCTATAAGGATCAGTTCCAGTCGGAACTGGTCTTTTTTGTGTTTTCTTCTAACAGCATCATGATGTAAGCTGGAAACTTCTCTTCTGCAATCTCCATGTAGCGTTCAATCATGACGTAATCATCGCTAATGTATTGAGACAGCAGCTCGTACCACCATTCTGTTTCGTAGCGGGCAATCATACTAAGGTTATACATCAATAAGTAATGGCTGATGATCTCAGGAATCCCTAGAAAAGCATCTCGTGTTGACGGTATAAACCATTGATCCATTTCTAAATCATAATGAAGATGAGTAGCAAGTGCTGGATTTTCTTCAAGAAATACATCAAACGTCAGTTTTTTAGCCTCTCTCTGTTTGAGTTTCCAGCTTGTATGAAACTCAAAATATTCAATAAAGCGTTCAGCAGACATGTTATAAAGTAATGGAATATGATCTTGAATCATCATTCCATTAGCCTTTTCTACTTTAACTAAAGTCGAGGGCTGCTTTTGAAACTCCAGAATATGACTCATTTCAGGTATTTTAGACAGGAGATGGATCATCGTAAATCGCTCATCTTCAAGACCATTTAATTGAAATAGATGCTTTAACACATGCATACATAGCCCATTTCTTTGGATTTTCACCTCATCTTCACTAAAACGGTAATGCTGTTTCTTCCTCTTTCTCGATGTTACGCCATGAGCTAAAACAGAGGTTTGAGAAGGATAATGGGGGTCCACTGTCAGCAAACATGCTTTTAACAGCTGTGCCATTCCATAAAACAATAAAATGGGTTTAAGTTCTAGAGGCGCGATCGCAGCCTGTTCATAAAACGTGTGGCCATGTTTTAGAAAGTAAATAAATCGTTCACAGTTTTTATAGGCTTGCTGGTTTGCATCTTGAATGTTCCGTTTCTCATATTGTTGAAATAGAAACTTTTGGGAGGTTTCGAGCGAGTAAAAACGTTTTAAATCCTTCCATCCTGAACTTTTCATCTTCTTCCTCAACTCTCTTTATATTTTCTAAAAATTGCAACTGTTTGTTGCTTCCTTGACATGCTGTTTGCTAGTTGTTAATCTACATATAATATTTTGCCGAAAAGAGGGGGATTTACTAATGTGGGAAAGTAAATTTTCAAAAGAAGGTTTGACGTTTGACGATGTTTTGCTTGTTCCAGCAAAGTCTGAAGTACTTCCGCGTGATGTCGATTTATCAGTGGAGCTAACAAGCACATTAAAGCTAAACATTCCAATTATCAGTGCGGGAATGGACACAGTGACGGAATCACAAATGGCGATTGCAATGGCACGTCAAGGTGGTCTTGGTATTATTCATAAGAACATGTCCATTGAACAGCAAGCAGAACAGGTGGATAAAGTAAAACGTTCAGAGCGCGGCGTTATTACAAATCCATTCTTCTTAACACCAGAGCATCAAGTATTTGATGCAGAGCATTTGATGGGTAAATACCGTATTTCAGGTGTGCCGATTGTCAACAACGAACAAGACCAAAAGCTTGTTGGTATTATTACGAACCGTGACCTTCGTTTTATTTCGGATTATTCAATGAAGATTAGCGACGTGATGACAAAAGAGGAACTTGTGACAGCTTCTGTTGGTACAACATTAGAAGAAGCTGAAAAAATCCTACAGCAGTACAAGATTGAAAAATTACCTCTTTTAGATGACGAAGGAACGTTAAAAGGTCTTATCACAATCAAAGATATTGAAAAAGTGATTGAATTCCCTAACTCCTCTAAAGATGCACATGGCCGTTTAATTGTGGGTGCCGCTGTTGGTGTCACTGGCGATACAATGACACGCGTGAAAAAATTAGTCGAAGCCAATGTGGATGTCATTGTCATTGATACAGCACACGGTCATTCTCAAGGTGTTCTAAACACTGTATCGAAAATCCGTGAAACGTATCCTTCTCTTAACATCATTGCTGGTAATGTTGCAACAGCCGAAGCAACAAAAGCATTGTTTGAAGCAGGAGCAGATATTGTAAAAGTTGGTATCGGACCAGGATCTATTTGTACAACACGTGTTATTGCAGGTGTTGGTGTACCACAAATCACAGCGATCTATGACTGTGCAACAGAAGCAAGAAAACATGGTAAAGCTATTATTGCAGATGGTGGAATTAAATATTCAGGTGATATCGTGAAAGCATTAGCATCTGGCGGACATGCTGTTATGCTGGGAAGCCTTCTAGCTGGTACATCTGAAAGCCCAGGAGAAACAGAAATTTTCCAAGGTAGACGATTCAAAGTTTATCGTGGTATGGGTTCTGTCGCTGCAATGGAAAAAGGAAGTAAAGATCGTTACTTCCAAGAAGATAATAAAAAATTCGTTCCTGAAGGTATTGAAGGCCGTACACCATACAAAGGGCCAGTCGTTGATACAGTGTATCAACTAGTTGGCGGTATTCGTTCTGGTATGGGTTATTGTGGAACACAGGATTTACGCACTCTTAGAGAAGAAGCACAGTTCATTCGTATGACGGGTGCAGGACTTCGTGAGAGTCATCCACATGATGTACAAATTACAAAAGAATCACCAAACTACACAATTTCTTGATAAATTGTGACAATCAAATTACATTTGACAGGGTCTAAGACTCTGTCTATTTTTTTTGTCTTTATTGTGATAAAATTTATACTGTTGTGTTGAGATAAGCCCTTGTGGATTACATATATATGAAAAACGTCGAAAAAAGATGAATACGGAGGTATGACGATTGAACAGCAAGATGTTGAAACAGCTTATGGTCTCTATCCTTGCATTGGCATTGATTGTTACAGCATTTACACCAATGTCCAAAGCAAAAGCTGCTGAAGATCCATTCAGTGTGAATGCGAAAGCAGCGATCCTTATTGAAGCTTCTACAGGTAAAATTCTTTATAGTAAAAACGCAGATCAAAGACTGCCTATTGCAAGTATGGCAAAAATGATGACAGAGTATCTATTACTAGAGGCAATTGCTGAAGGAAAAGTGAAATGGGATCAAAAGTATACGCCAGATGATTATGTATACGAAATTTCTCAGGACCGCAGCTTATCCAACGTTCCTTTGAGAAAAGATGGTTCGTATACAGTAAAAGAACTTTATCAAGCAACGGCTATTTATTCGGCAAATGCAGCAGCGATTGGTTTAGCAGAAGTGATCGCTGGATCAGAATCGAAGTTTGTTGAAAAAATGAACGCAAAAGCAAAAGAACTTGGTTTAACAAACTACAAATTCGTGAATGCAACTGGTCTGGAAAATAAAGACTTACATGGCCAACAGCCAAAAGGTACAGGTCCTGATGAAGAAAGTGAAGTATCTGCAAAAGATATGGCTTTGCTTGCACAGCATCTCATCAAAGACCATCCAGAAATTCTTGAAACAGCAAGTATTGCGAAAACAAAGTTCAGAGAAGGCACAGACGATGAAATGGACATGCCTAACTGGAACTTCATGCTTAAAGGACTTGTGAAGGAATATAAAGGTGTTGACGGTCTGAAAACAGGATCTACAGATTCAGCCGGTTCTAGCTTCACAGGTACAGCAAAACAAGGGGACATGCGTGTCATCGCAGTTATCTTGAATGCAAAAGGTAATCTTCATACAGCACGTTTCGACGTGGCAAAAAAACTGTTCGACTATGCGTTTAAAAACTTCACGATGAAAGAAATGTACAAAAAAGGCCAACAAATTAAAGGACATGAAAACATCGAAGTGGATAAAGGCAAAGATAAAGAAGTACCTGTTGTGACGAAAGAAGCATTTTCTGTGCCAGTAAAAAATGGTGACGAAAAGAGCTATAAAGCAAAAGTAAATATGGAAAAAAAGAACCTAGAAGCTCCTATTAAAAAAGGAACGAAGGTTGGCATGCTGACGACTTCTTATTCTGGTGATGAGAAGGACTACGGCTATTTAAATAAAGACCAATCAGGTGTTGAGCTTGTGACGAAAACAAGCGATGAAAAAGCAAACTGGTTCATCCTTGCAATGCGTGGTGTAGGTGGATTTTTTGCTGGCATTTGGGGCGGAATCGTTGACACAGTAAAAGGCTGGTTCTAATAAAAAAACTGCTCTCTATACATGAGAGCAGTTTTTTTATCGTTAAAAGAAGAGCGATTGCTTTTGATTTTGAGGAGTGGACAAGGCTTGCTGAAAAATACCACATAACTTTTCCACGCCCTCGGTCAGTGCTTTTTCATTCACATAGGAAAAGCTGAGGCGGATATAATTCTGTTTCGGCTCTCCAGGATAGCAGACAGAGCCAGGCAGAAAAGTAATTTGCTGCTTACGTGCTTCATGTAAAAGTGCTCGTGTATCGACCCATGAAGGAAAGCTGAGCCATAAATTGAGCCCGCCCTGTGGAATTTGCCACGTTACATCTTTCGGTGCGTGCTTCGTTAACACATCCATCATCAAATCGCGTCTCACCTTCAAGGCGGTTCTTAGCTTCTTCGTATGATCAATCATTTTCTTCGATGTCAGAAACGGCAATATGGCCTTTTGTGTGAGGAGAGGGCTGCCTAAGTCATTATTGGCCTTTGCAGCTAATAAACGGTTAAATATCGAGCCTGACGCGGTGATAATCCCTATTCTGCATCCTGGAGCCAGTGTTTTACTTAACCCTCGTAAATAAATGACATGTCCATCATGATCCAAGCTTTTAATAGGTGCTGGCGGCTTCTTTTCAAAATAAAGCTCACGATATGGGTCATCTTCTACAATGAGACAATCTATGCTTTGAGCCAGTAAGAGAAGCTGTTTTCTGCGTTTCATCGACATACTGGCCCCTGTCGGACTGTGGAAAGTAGGAATCGTATAGATCAGCTTCGGTTTATATTTATCACAAATGCTTTGAAGCTGCTTCATGTTCATTCCTTCATGATCGACAGGGACGGTAATGATTCTTGCTCCTCTGCCCATAAAGACATCAATGGCCCCTGGATAGGTCGGTGCTTCCATGACAACCACATCATCCGGCCCAATAAACGTACGTGCCACCAAATCAAGCCCTTGCTGAGAACCACTTGTTACAAGGATATTTTCAGGGGTAGACGGCACATCCAACTTTTCTAAAAAGGACTGAATGACTTGTCGCAGCTGAAGATCACCTTGTATTTCACCATACTTCGACATGATTTGAGGATGTCTGGCTAGCACATGCTGCATTTCTTTTTCTAAATACCGGTTTGGCAAAAGACCTGGATCGATCATAGAGGAAGAAAGGTTAATGGCTTCTTCGACATAGTGATACTGGGCGAATTGAGACCGTGGTAAATAATCTGGAATCGACAACTGCCAATCGAAAGAAGTAGATGATGGAACCGGGGTCTCTGCCTGCTCTTGCTGCTCATCCACAAAAGTTCCTTTACCTTGCACTGTCGTTAAATATCCATCGTCCTTTAATCGGGTATATGCCTTAGCTGCCGTGACAAGACTTACATTGAGCTGCTTGGCTAAATCACGGACAGTTGGCAGCTTTTCTCCTTGCTGAAGCAAACCCGATTGAATGTGATCGATGATTGAAAAGTAAATTTGATTTGAAAGAGATGTATCAGAGTGCCGATGGATATCAATATGCATGAAACCCCTCCATAGAATGCAAAATTGTTATACATGATTTTTAATTGTTATAGTTGTATTATAGCATGTAAATCACACTTGAAAGAGAAAACGACATGTTTTTAGCTGGAAATCCTTTATATACAAGGGTTTATTCTTTTTTATCCGCTGGTTGAATTGTTATACTATTCTCTTTATTGTTATACTTCCTCACTTGTATGATAAAGATGTTGAATGAATCGAATAGACAAATGGGAGGAAACTATTGTGAGCAATAAGGGAACTGAACGAGTGAAACGTGGAATGGCAGAAATGCAAAAGGGCGGCGTCATTATGGATGTCGTCAATGCGGAGCAGGCAAAAATTGCAGAAGAAGCAGGTGCGGTGGCAGTCATGGCACTAGAACGAGTACCAGCTGATATCCGTGCAGCAGGCGGTGTTGCCCGTATGGCAGACCCAAGAATCGTAGAGGAAGTACAAAATGCAGTAACGATTCCAGTCATGGCAAAAGCACGTATCGGCCACATCGTCGAGGCTCGTGTTCTTGAAGCACTTGGTGTTGATTATATCGATGAGAGTGAAGTGCTGACGCCCGCAGATGAGGAATTCCATTTAAATAAAAATGAATACACAGTACCTTTTGTCTGTGGATGCCGCGATTTAGGTGAGGCAACCCGCCGTATCGCAGAAGGCGCTTCTATGCTTCGTACAAAAGGAGAACCTGGGACAGGCAACATCGTAGAAGCTGTGCGTCATATGAGAAAGGTCAATGCTCAGATTCGTAAAGTATCGGCTATGAGTGAAGATGAACTGATGACAGAAGCCAAGAATCTTGGCGCGCCTTATGAATTATTGCTGCAAATCAAAAGAGATGGCAAGCTGCCAGTTGTGAACTTTGCTGCAGGAGGCGTTGCGACACCAGCAGATGCTGCGTTAATGATGCAGCTTGGAGCAGACGGTGTATTTGTCGGATCTGGTATTTTCAAATCAGACAATCCAGCTAAATTTGCAAAAGCAATTGTTGAAGCAACGACTCATTACACTGATTACCGTCTCATTGCAGACCTTTCAAAAGAGCTTGGAACAGCTATGAAAGGAATTGAAATTTCAAATCTACTGCCAGAAGAACGTATGCAAGAGCGTGGCTGGTAATTAAGGGAGCGCAAACGAACATGCTGACAATTGGTGTACTTGGGCTTCAAGGAGCGGTGAGAGAGCATATTCAATCGATTGAAGCCTGCGGCGCAGAAGGAAAGATCATCAAACGTGTAGAAGAGCTAGAATCCGTTGACGGTTTGATTATCCCTGGTGGAGAAAGTACGACGATGAGGAGACTTATGGATACGTACCAATTCATTGAACCGATCAAAGCGTTCGCTGCTCAAGGGAAACCGATTTTCGGGACATGTGCCGGTTTGATTATGCTGGCAAAGCATATCGAAGATCGAGAAGATGCTCATCTTGGCCTGTTAAATGTATCTGTTGCACGGAACTCTTTTGGCAGACAGGTAGACAGTTTTGAAGCAGATTTAAAAGTAAAAGGACTGGATGCGCCGTTTACAGGGGTATTTATCCGTGCGCCTCATATCATCAGCGCAGATAATGACGTAGAAATCATGGCTGAATATGATGGCAGGATTGTGATGGCGAAAGAAAACAATATCTTAGGCTGCTCTTTTCATCCAGAGCTGACAGACGATCACCGGTTAACGCAGCTGTTTGTAGACATGGTGAAGTCCTACAAAACGAAGCTTGCTGTATAAAACGGTTGAAAAGAGATAAAACTTATAGTACATTAAAATCACAATCAAAGATCGAAAAAGCGTTGACGGGAAATAGTAAGAAGCCCCTCTTTCTCAGAGAGCCGATGGTTGGTGAGAATCGGTGAAAGATGCATTCTGAATCCATCCTTGAGCGAAATGCTGAAACACGAGAAGTAAGCATTTACGGTGATACCGTTACAGAGGAAAGAGGAAAGCGTGCTTCTGCATGTTTTCAATCAGGGTGGCAACGCGAGAGCTCTCGTCCCTTTCATGGGATGAGGGCTCTTTTTATTTTTCGATAAAAAAAGGAGTGTTACACATGCTTGATATTAAACAACTGCGCACGGACTTTGATCAAATCAAAGAAAAATTAGCACACCGAGGCGAAGATTTAGCGGATTTTGATAAGTTTGGAGAGCTAGATCAAAAAAGAAGAGAATTAATCGGGAAAACAGAAGAATTAAAGAGCCGAAGAAATGAAGTATCACAGCAAGTGGCCGTTCTAAAAAGAGAAAAGAAAGACGCCGATCACATTATTCAAGAAATGCGTGAGGTAGGAGATGAGATCAAGAAGCTGGATGATGAGCTAAGAACAGTAGAAGAAAGCCTGCAGCACATCCTGTTCTCAATTCCAAATATCCCTCATGACTCTGTACCAGTTGGTGAAACAGAAGACGACAACGTGGAAGTGAGAAAATGGGGCGAACAGCCAGCCTTCTCATTTGAGCCAAAACCACATTGGGACGTAGCTGATGAGCTAAAAATCCTTGATTTTGAACGTGCAGGAAAAGTGACAGGAAGCCGTTTCGTTTTTTATAAAGGGCTTGGTGCCCGCTTAGAGCGCGCATTGTATAACTTTATGCTCGATTTACATGTGGATGAGTTTGGTTTTACTGAAGTGCTTCCACCTTATATGGTCAACAGAGCAAGCATGACAGGAACTGGTCAGCTTCCAAAATTCGAAGAGGATGCCTTTAAAATACGTGAAGAAGATTACTTCCTCATTCCAACAGCAGAAGTGCCAATTACGAACATGCATCGCGACGAAATTCTCGAAGGTGAACAGCTGCCAATCAACTATGCAGCATTCAGTGCTTGCTTTAGATCAGAAGCTGGATCTGCTGGAAGAGATACACGTGGACTCATCCGTCAGCATCAATTTAACAAGGTAGAGCTTGTGAAATTTGTCAGACCAGAAGATTCTTATGAAGAATTAGAGAAACTAACAAATCAAGCAGAAAAAGTTCTTCAGCTATTGAACCTGCCATACCGTGTCATGAGCATGTGTACGGGAGATTTAGGATTCACAGCTGCGAAGAAATACGATATCGAAGTGTGGATTCCGAGCCAGAATACGTACCGTGAAATTTCTTCTTGCAGTAACTTCGAAGCATTCCAGGCAAGACGTGCAAACATTCGTTTCCGTCCAGAACCTAAAGCGAAGCCAGAACATGTCCACACATTAAATGGATCTGGATTAGCGGTAGGAAGAACTGTAGCGGCTATTTTAGAAAACTATCAACAAGAGGACGGCACAGTGATCATTCCTGAAGTACTGCGTCCTTATATGGGAAATAAAGAAGTGATGAAATAAGATGCCGTCAAGGCATCTTTTTCTTTTTACCAAAAGTCCTACAGTTTTCCTGAATTTAGCCGATAAAAAAATTAAAAGCTTCTAGGAAAGAAGGAATAACCTTGAATAGGCTTGACTATTATGTTGAAATGGCTCATTTACTTAGAAAGGTACTAGATGAAAGTATTCTTTTCGGCATCACAGATACAGAGAAGATACTTTGTTATTACCCGTCTAACACAATAGATTTTGGTATGAAAGTTGGAGACCCATTGAACCCAGAAGACCAAAATGTGGCGACGACATTAAGAGGACAAGAATATGACGGTCATTTACCAGAGCATTTATATGGTTATGAAATTGCTGTAAAAGGTTACCCGATTTTTGATGAAGATAGAAAAGTAATTGGCTCTTTTTTAGTGGCATTTTCACATCATCGTGAAAAGAAATTAAGCGGTTATATGGAGCAAATCAATAAAGTAGCGAAAGAACTCCAAGGTGGAATTGAGCAAATTGCTGCACATTCTCAAGAACTGGCTGCCACAAGTTTAGAAATAAGCGAACAGGCAGGAAGAGCGGAAGAGAAATCTGCGAATATTGAAGAAGTCGTCAAAACCATTGGCGGGATCGCTAGACAAACAAATCTGCTCGGTTTAAACGCTGCAATTGAAGCCGCAAGAGCAGGCGAGAACGGAAAAGGGTTTGCTGTCGTTGCTGATGAAGTTCGCAAATTATCAGATGGCTCGAAGGAAGCGGCTGAAACCATAAATACATTTTTAAAAGAAATCCAAGACAGCATTGGCACTTTGTCTGAAAACATCTCACAAATCAGCAGTTCAACAAATGAACAAGCCAAACAAGTGACAGACTTTACGAAGATTATCGAGTCATTAAATGAGTTTAAAGTAGAGATGAATCAGTTTATTGAAGAAATTAGACAGGATACGAAATAGATCAAGAGCAGCCGTCAATGGCTGCTTCAGCGTGTAGACAAACCCTCGCATTCGTTGTCAGGTCTGCGCTTCGGTGCTCACGAATGTCAAATTCGCTCCGCTCCGGTGCTCGCCCTTCCTAGACTGCAAAGGTTTTCTATCACGCTGAAAAGAAGACAAAGGGCTAAAATCAAAATCATTTTAACCCTTTGTCAACAATCTGGAGCAACCATCAATGGCTGCTTTTTTATAAGCAAATATCATGCCGAAATCACATATTGAAATTTTTTTCGAAAAGATGTTGACTTCAAATAAAATGATATGGTATATTAATTCTTGTCGATACGGAGGAATACCCAAGTCCGGCTGAAGGGATCGGTCTTGAAAACCGACAGGGGTGTCAAAGCCCGCGGGGGTTCGAATCCCTCTTCCTCCGCCATATTGATTTTTTACCTTAGTTGAATTGAACGCAAGCATAAAAATTGGAAATTGTCAAACCGCTGCATTTCGCGAATGCAGCGGTTTTTTTTATTTTGTTTTAGAGCGATTTTTTTGAATAACAGAAGCTATTTCATGAAGAATGGGATCAAGTGAGCTTTCATCATGAAGTAAGTCGTAATCTTCAATATTAATTTGAATCACTGGGCATAAATCAAATTGTTCGATCCATTCCGTGTATCGAGTGTACATTTCTTCCCAATAAGCCCGGTCAGTTTGAGTTTCCATCTCTCTGCCGCGTTCCTCAATACGATGTAAAATATGATCTAAATCCCCGTGTAGATAGATGAGGACATCAGGGTGAGGGAAGTAAGGTGTCATCACCATCGCCTCAAATAGGCTTGTATACGTTTCATAATCAACCTCAGACATCGTACCTTTGTCCGCATGCATTTTTGCAAAAATGCCAGTATCCTCATAAATGGAACGATCTTGTACATATCCTCCGCCAGATTCAAAAATCCGCTTTTGCTCCTTAAAACGCTCAGCTAGGAAATAGACCTGTAAGTGGAAGCTCCATCTTTGGAAATCTGAATAAAAAGGCTCTAAATATGGGTTATCATCTACTTTTTCAAGAGAGGTTTGAAACCCTAGCTTGTCCGCTATTGTTTTGGTCATAGTTGATTTGCCGACACCAACAGTCCCGGCAATTGTGATGACTGCGTCCTTTGGTATTTCGATATTGTTCATAGCACTTGCTCCTTTATGTTCTGTACAATTTGCTGGTAATCTTGCTGTGAGGAAACGAAGTCTGTATGATCTCCTTCAATTGTAATGATAGGAAGCCCTGGCTCAGTCTGTTTTAAATGTTCAATAGCCAACTCGTAATCTTCAATGAGTGTTTTTAAATAAGCTGGGTCAATGTCTTCTTCAAAAGAGCGTCCTCTCATCTGTATTCTTTCAAGTAAGGTGGGAAGGCTGGCTTTTATATAGATCATGGCATTTGGTTTAGGAAGATCGTCTGTTAGCAGGTGATAGATCTTTCTGTATTTATCCATGTGCTTTTTTGATAATGTTCTTTCTGCAAATATCATATTTTTATAGACGTGATAATCAGTGACAACTGGCTGCTGTTTATTCACATAGTTTTCTTCAATTGATTCTAACTGTTTGAACCGATTGCATAAAAAGAACATCTCAAGCTGAAAGCTCCATTGTTCCATATCTTCATAAAATTTATCTAAGAATGGATTTTCTTCTACAATCTCTTTTACTAAAGGAAATTGAAATTCCTTCGCAAGCATTGTAGCCAAAGTTGTTTTTCCGGCTCCAATCGGGCCTTCCACTGCAATAAAAGGGGCAGGATACATAGGCGTTCTCCTCTATCTATAAAGTTAAAGTTGTCAAACCAATGTATATTGTACCATACCCCTTCTAATAGATAGAGTGAATGGATTACGATGTCGTTCTTTTTTCAATATTAAATTGATCTGATAATAAGAGCCAATTTTGTGGGAAAGATAGACCTAATTTCCAATAAGCAATGCCGTTCAAATTTAGCTCTTTGATGAGGTTGAACTTTGCTTGAATTGATCTAGCGTCTTCGAACCAGACCTCATGCTCTTTGTTGTTGGCATCTGTATAACGAAAATGGGGTGCTTGTGCTGTTTCGTCGTATAAGATAGAGACATTGTGCTCTCTAGCAAGTGCAATTGCTTGTTGAGGACTGACGGCTTTGGCTATGGGGCCGCCCTGGACGAAAGGAAGTGTCCAATCATAGCCGTATAAATTCTGCCCCATTACAATTTTATTGGCAGGTATGACAGTTAGTGCATATTCAATGACTTGGCGGACAGGTCCAATTGGAGAGACAGCTTGTGGAGGGCCTCCGCTGTACCCCCATTCATAGGTCATCAACACAACGTGGTCGACGATCTTACCGATCGCTTCATAGTCATGGGCTTCATACCATTTGCCCTTTTGCTGACTACTTGTTTTTGGTGCAAGTGCAACAGATATTGTCCATCCTTCTTGATGGAAACGGGCTGTTGCTTCTCTTAAAAATTGAATATAAGCATCTTTATCAGCAGGGCGTAAATATTCAAAATCAAAATGGATTTCCTTGAATTGATACTTTTTGGCAACACGAACAATTTCATTTAAAAATGCCGTTTTGACAGATTGGTTAGTTAAAAGAATACGCCCAAGTTCATCACTGAATTTTTCATTCTCTAGATTTGTCACCACCATGGTTAATACAGTTCTGTTCTGAGCGGCAATCTGGGGTAGTTGGTCTAACGGTGGTTCTCGCAGTGTCCCATCTCTTTGTGCTTGAAAACTAAAGACGTCTAAATGGGTTAAGTATGGGGAGGCCTCTCTAGCTGCCTGCTTTAAGTTTTCACTGACTTGATTTCCCCGTGGTTCAATATAAGCATTGGAATTAATGTTCCTTTTCGGTCTTTGTGGAATATAGAGCAAGAAACGAATAGGCAGTATCGCTTCAGGCCGAATTCTGTTCACGCGTGCCAATTCTTCCACTGAGATTTGAAACCGTCTACCAATTTGATATAGTGTGTCATTTTGTTTGACCTCATAAAATTGACCTCTAATTGGAATGACAATTGTTTGTCCAATGACGAGTTGATTTGGTGTTTCGATTTCGTTAGTACGAATGATTTCATTGACTGTCGTTTTAAAACGCATAGCAATGTCGTTTAAAGTATCTCCTCTTTTGACAACATAAATTTGAATAGTCAACGCCCCCTTTGTTATTGCTAACAATTTATGAGGGTTATAGCTAAATCATGTTTGATTTTCATTCGTGATTTCCTTAGCGGTAGTGATTTTGGCTAGAAGAACGTTCTCCATCATCGTTAAAGCGTAGTCGTTATCTCTGTCGTCGTTTGAAGCGATACAATCTTTAGGTACAATTAGATTATATTCTCGCATGTATGCGTCATTTGCAGTGAACAAAACGCAAATGTTTCCGGCAATCCCAGTTAGAATAATGTCCTCAACACCTAATTCATTTAAGAGTGTCTCTAGTGCAGTACCGTAGAAGGCAGAATGCTTAGGTTTGATTAAGAAGTAATTATCTTTAGATGGTGTCATTTTCTCTAAAATAGGAGCGCTTCTTTCGTTTTTGCATGTTTCCATAACAGCTTGGATATCAGCCTTCCAAAGTCCGTAGTGATCGTTGATATAAATGATTGGCCAATTTTCCTTGAAAGCATGTTGTTTAAGAGCTAAAATTTTATTGGTCATTTGCTCTGTTTTTTCTGCAAGCACATGTCCCATTTCAAAATCAAAATCATTAATCATGTCGATAATAAGCAGCGCCTTTTTTTGCTTTGACAAAATAAGACCCCCTTTAAAAGATTGTGATAATATGTTAACCTCAATTTCCTTTTAAAAAACATGAAAAGAGAGCCGTGCCATGACGAAAGATGAAAAGTTTATGCAAGAAGCCATTTCTGAAGCCTTAAAAGCAGAACAAATAGGGGAAGTGCCGATTGGTGCGATCATTGTTGTTGATGATCAAATCGTGAGCCGGGCTCATAATTTAAGGGAAAGTGAGCAGCGTTCGATTGCACATGCAGAATTACTTGCTATTGATGAAGCATGTAAAGCGACAGGGAGCTGGCGTTTAGAAGATGCTGTGCTTTACGTTACGCTTGAGCCATGCCCAATGTGTGCGGGTGCTATTGTTCTCTCTAGAGTGAAAAAGGTCGTTTTTGGTGCATACGATCCAAAAGGTGGATGCGCAGGTACTTTAATGAATTTACTGGATGATGAACGGTTCAATCATCAGTCTGAAGTCATCGGTGGTGTACTTGAAAATCAGTGTGGTGAGCTGTTAAGTCAGTTCTTCAGAAATCTCCGTCAGCGAAAGAAACAAGCCAAAAGTAAATGAATGGATGTCGTTTGCAATTTGAGCTATAAGAAGGTATACTTATGTCTGCGTCACTAACAATTTAATATTCATTTTGCCGTGCTAAGCGGGGAGGTAGCGGTGCCCTGTACTCGCAATCCGCTCTAGCGAGGCCGAATCCCTTCTCGAGGTTCGTTTACTTCAAGGTCTGCCTTAAATAAGTGGTGTTGACGTCTGGGTCCTGCGCAATGGGAATTCATGAACCATGTCAGGTCCGGAAGGAAGCAGCATTAAGTGAAACCTCTCATGTGCCGCAGGGTTGCCTGGGCCGAGCTAACTGTTTAAGTAACGCTTGGGGTAGCGAATCGACAGAAGGTGCACGGTAAATCAATATTAAATGTAACTCATCTAGTTTAACTAGGTGAGTTTTTTGTTGCTGTTCCAAGAATAGCTTAACTGCTTTGGTTATACAAATAGATAAAAAGTCTTTTTGGAGCCATTTGTTTTTTTCACTAACCGCAAAAAGAACTGGTGTTCTGTTTTAGGGTTTCAGGTCTTTTTACAAAGCTAGAAAATACGTTTTTAATACATAGAAAGTAGAAAATCTCTAGTTGAAATCATCTTTTTGGCATATTAGAAAATAAAGGTGTGCTTTTGAATTGATCGGTGCATCATGTATAATGAAAAGGATGATAAATGGAGGAGGGCGTATTTGTGAGTTATCAAGCTTTATATCGAGTGTTCAGACCTCAAGTTTTTGAGGATGTTGTTGGACAAGAACACATCACAAAAACGTTGCAAAATGCCCTTTTGCAGAAAAAGTTTTCTCATGCTTACTTATTTTCAGGTCCTAGAGGAACAGGTAAAACAAGTGCTGCCAAAATCTTTGCTAAGGCAGTGAACTGTGAAAAGTCACCTGTTAGCGAGCCGTGTAATGAATGTGATGCCTGTAAAGGGATTACAAACGGTTCAATTTCAGACGTGATTGAAATAGATGCTGCCTCGAATAACGGGGTAGATGAAATCCGGGATATACGTGATAAAGTGAAATTTGCTCCTTCGGCGGTTACATATAAGGTTTATATTATAGATGAAGTACATATGCTCTCTATCGGTGCATTTAATGCTCTCCTTAAAACGCTGGAAGAACCGCCTGCTCATTGTATCTTTATTTTGGCTACCACAGAGCCCCATAAGATTCCTCTTACCATCATATCTCGTTGTCAGCGATTTGATTTTAAACGAATCACGACTAAAGATATTGTTGGAAGAATGGAGAAAATTGTAGATGCAGAAGGCCTTGACGTACAGGAGGGTTCGCTCGAGATTATTGCTAGTGCAGCTGATGGCGGTATGCGTGATGCACTAAGTCTCTTGGATCAAGCGATCTCATTTAGTGGTGAACAATTGACAATTGATGATGCGCTGCTCATTACAGGTGCTGTATCTCAGCATTTCATTAGTCAGCTTGCTGAAGCAATTTTTGATCAAAATATTGCCACAGCGTTAGATACATTAAATGAATTGCTCCAGCAGGGGAAAGATGCTGCTAAATTAATAGAGGATATGATTTTTTACTTTAGAGATATGCTGCTTTATAAAACGGCACCAGATCTCGAGGGGGTCCTTGAAAAGGTAAAGGTCGACGAAAGTTTCGTGGCGCTGTCAGATCGTGTGACACCTCAGTTTCTGTATGAAACCATTGAAGTCCTGAATAAAAGCCACCAAGAAATGAAATGGACAAATCATCCAAGGATTTTCTTTGAGGTAGCTGTTGTAAAGCTGTGTCAGTCAACAGCAGGATTGACACAAGGCCATGCTGACGCTGATTTAACGGCGCTAACAGATAAAATAAACAGGCTGGAACAGGAACTATCGAGGCTAAGAGCCGAAGGTGTACCAATGTCTCCATCTCATAGCCCTCAAGAAAAAAAGGAAGCGCCTCGACCACAAACGAGTAACAAAAATGGCTATCGTGCTCCTGTCGGCCGAATTCATGAGATTCTAAAAGAAGCGAAACGGCCTGAGTTAGAAAAAATTAAAGGCAAATGGGGAGAGCTCCTTGCCCAGTTGAAACAGCAGAATAAGGTGTCTCACGCTGCGTTATTAACGGACAGTGAGCCAGTTGCGGCTGCTTCGCATGCCTTTGTTTTAAAATTCAAATTTGAAATACATTGTAAAATGGTTGCTGAAGATAAAAGCGGTGTTCGGACCAATCTTGAACAACTGCTAGAGTCTATGTTAGGAAAAAGAGTGGAATTAGTTGGCGTTCCTGACGCTCAATGGGGTAAAATAAGAGAAGAATTTTTAAGAGATCATCAGCCGGATGAACAAGCAGATGGTCAGGGAACTTCTACTGAAGAGGATCCATTGATTGCGGAGGCAAAAAAATTAGTAGGAACTGATTTAATTGAAATTAAAGATTAATAAAAATGAAAGAGAGTGGTGTTCATATGCGCGGTGGAATGGGAAATATGCAAAAAATGATGAAACAAATGCAAAAAATGCAAAAGGATATGGCGAAGGCTCAAGAAGAGCTTGCAGAAAAAGTTCTTGAAGGTACAGCTGGTGGCGGTATGGTCACTGTAAAAGTAAATGGACAAAAAGAAGTCGTTGATGTAGCAATTAATGAAGAAGTTGTTGATCCAGAAGATATCGATATGCTTCAAGATCTTGTACTTGCTGCGACAAACGATGCATTGAAAAAAGTCGATGAGCTAACGAATGAAACGATGGGTCAATTCACAAAAGGAATGAACATGCCAGGTTTATTCTAGGAGGAATAACTGAAGATGCAATATCCTGAACCAATATCAAAGCTGATTGACAGCTTTATGAAATTGCCAGGAATCGGACCGAAAACTGCGGTCCGTCTGGCTTTTTTTGTTCTTAGTATGCAGGAAGATGTCGTACTAGATTTTGCGAAGGCGCTTGTAAATGCAAAGCGTAATTTAACTTATTGTTCGGTATGCGGTCATATCACAGACCAAGATCCTTGCTATATTTGTGAAGATACAAGAAGAGATCAATCTGTTATCTGTGTAGTGCAGGATCCAAAAGATGTAATCGCAATGGAAAAAATGAAAGAATACAACGGCTTATATCATGTGCTTCATGGTGCCATTTCGCCAATGGACGGAATTGGACCAGAGGATATTAAAATTCCTGACCTATTAAAAAGATTGCAAGACGATCAAGTGACAGAGGTGATCCTTGCAACCAATCCAAACATTGAAGGAGAAGCAACAGCCATGTATATCTCCAGATTGTTAAAACCATCAGGAATTAAACTCTCTCGCATTGCTCACGGACTTCCAGTAGGCGGGGATTTAGAGTATGCGGATGAAGTTACACTGTCTAAGGCTCTAGAAGGCAGACGTGAGATGTAGGAAGGAGAAGTACGGTACATGGGTTTTCTTCGCAGAAAATCAATTCGAAAAGAATTCGATGAGAAATTAATTCAACAGCTTTTTAAGCAAAAGGAAGAATGGAACAGACAAAAAAAGCTTGTCGCAAATAGCGTTGAGCCTTCACCGGACATTCTATTCGAATTAAAGCTTGCTCAAGCGAAGTACTTTTTCTATCTGAGAGAAGCGAAAAAGAGGAATTTACGTTTAAACAACTGGAAATAGCAGGTCTATTATACATAGTCCTCTCATATGCTTGTACTATTCATATGAAGAGGAGATGAGAGGATTATGGAACCTGTTATTGTGATCGGGTCAATCTTGCTAGCTGTGCTATTGTTGTTTATGTCAGGTGTGCAGGCGAATCCATTCAAATGGTTAGGGCTTATCGGAGTGAAGTTTATAGCAGGCGCTCTTTTTTTATTTTGCCTCAACCTATTTGGCGAGAGTCTAGGATTACATGTCTCTATTAACCCTGTAACGAGTGGAATTAGTGGTTTATTGGGTATTCCGGGCGTAGCAGCTTTAATCGTTATTGAAAAGTTTATTATTTAATGAAAAATATTATTGACTTTGATTCGATAGGGTGGTAAATTAATATACGTCGCTGATGACGAAGAAACGAAAAAACATAATAACAAAAAAGTTGTTGACACTAACAACTTGGATGTGATAAGATGTTCTAGTCGCTTCTGAAGCGGTAAACAAGTTCTTTGAAAACTAAACAAGACAAAACGTACCTGTTAATTCGAGTTTTTATAAAAAATCCTATGATACTTCATAGGTAGTCAGTCAAACTGGCGAAAAGCAAAACTTCGGTTTTGTACTTTTTCGGAGAGTTTGATCCTGGCTCAGGACGAACGCTGGCGGCGTGCCTAATACATGCAAGTCGAGCGGACAGAAGGGAGCTTGCTCCCGGATGTTAGCGGCGGACGGGTGAGTAACACGTGGGTAACCTGCCTGTAAGACTGGGATAACTCCGGGAAACCGGAGCTAATACCGGATAGTTCCTTGAACCGCATGGTTCAAGGATGAAAGACGGTTTCGGCTGTCACTTACAGATGGACCCGCGGCGCATTAGCTAGTTGGTGGGGTAATGGCTCACCAAGGCGACGATGCGTAGCCGACCTGAGAGGGTGATCGGCCACACTGGGACTGAGACACGGCCCAGACTCCTACGGGAGGCAGCAGTAGGGAATCTTCCGCAATGGACGAAAGTCTGACGGAGCAACGCCGCGTGAGTGATGAAGGTTTTCGGATCGTAAAGCTCTGTTGTTAGGGAAGAACAAGTGCGAGAGTAACTGCTCGCACCTTGACGGTACCTAACCAGAAAGCCACGGCTAACTACGTGCCAGCAGCCGCGGTAATACGTAGGTGGCAAGCGTTGTCCGGAATTATTGGGCGTAAAGGGCTCGCAGGCGGTTTCTTAAGTCTGATGTGAAAGCCCCCGGCTCAACCGGGGAGGGTCATTGGAAACTGGGAAACTTGAGTGCAGAAGAGGAGAGTGGAATTCCACGTGTAGCGGTGAAATGCGTAGAGATGTGGAGGAACACCAGTGGCGAAGGCGACTCTCTGGTCTGTAACTGACGCTGAGGAGCGAAAGCGTGGGGAGCGAACAGGATTAGATACCCTGGTAGTCCACGCCGTAAACGATGAGTGCTAAGTGTTAGGGGGTTTCCGCCCCTTAGTGCTGCAGCTAACGCATTAAGCACTCCGCCTGGGGAGTACGGTCGCAAGACTGAAACTCAAAGGAATTGACGGGGGCCCGCACAAGCGGTGGAGCATGTGGTTTAATTCGAAGCAACGCGAAGAACCTTACCAGGTCTTGACATCCTCTGACAACCCTAGAGATAGGGCTTTCCCTTCGGGGACAGAGTGACAGGTGGTGCATGGTTGTCGTCAGCTCGTGTCGTGAGATGTTGGGTTAAGTCCCGCAACGAGCGCAACCCTTGATCTTAGTTGCCAGCATTCAGTTGGGCACTCTAAGGTGACTGCCGGTGACAAACCGGAGGAAGGTGGGGATGACGTCAAATCATCATGCCCCTTATGACCTGGGCTACACACGTGCTACAATGGACAGAACAAAGGGCTGCAAGACCGCAAGGTTTAGCCAATCCCATAAATCTGTTCTCAGTTCGGATCGCAGTCTGCAACTCGACTGCGTGAAGCTGGAATCGCTAGTAATCGCGGATCAGCATGCCGCGGTGAATACGTTCCCGGGCCTTGTACACACCGCCCGTCACACCACGAGAGTTTGCAACACCCGAAGTCGGTGAGGTAACCTTTATGGAGCCAGCCGCCGAAGGTGGGGCAGATGATTGGGGTGAAGTCGTAACAAGGTAGCCGTATCGGAAGGTGCGGCTGGATCACCTCCTTTCTAAGGATATATGGAGCAGCGTACGTTTTCGTCTTGTTTAGTTTTGAAGGAACTTGCAAAAGATCCTACAACATCATATCTTCGATATGAAAGATGGGCCTGTAGCTCAGCTGGTTAGAGCGCACGCCTGATAAGCGTGAGGTCGGTGGTTCGAGTCCACTCAGGCCCACCATCTTCTATTAAATTGGGGCCTTAGCTCAGCTGGGAGAGCGCCTGCCTTGCACGCAGGAGGTCAGCGGTTCGATCCCGCTAGGCTCCACCAACGTGTTCTTTGAAAACTAGATAACAATAAGTAATACATTCACATTGAATGCAATGCAAAGTTCATCACACATAGTGATTCTTTCTAAAGTAAGAAATGGTTAAGTTAGAAAGGGCGCACGGTGGATGCCTTGGCACTAGGAGCCGATGAAGGACGGGACGAACACCGATATGCTTCGGGGAGCTGTAAGCAAGCTTTGATCCGGAGATTTCCGAATGGGGAAACCCACTGCTCGTAATGGAGTAGTATCCATACTTGAATACATAGAGTATGAGAAGGCATACCCGGGGAACTGAAACATCTAAGTACCCGGAGGAAGAGAAAGCAAATGCGATTCCCTGAGTAGCGGCGAGCGAAACGGGAACAGCCCAAACCAAGAGGCTTGCCTCTTGGGGTTGTAGGACACTCTATACGGAGTTACAAAGGAATGATATAAGCGAAGAGGTCTGGAAAGGCCCGCCAAAGAAGGTAACAGCCCTGTAACTGAAATGTCATTCTCTCCAGAGTGGATCCTGAGTACGGCGGAACACGTGAAATTCCGTCGGAATCCGGGAGGACCATCTCCCAAGGCTAAATACTCCCTAGTGACCGATAGTGAACCAGTACCGTGAGGGAAAGGTGAAAAGCACCCCGGAAGGGGAGTGAAATAGATCCTGAAACCGTGTGCCTACAAGTAGTCAGAGCCCGTTAACGGGTGATGGCGTGCCTTTTGTAGAATGAACCGGCGAGTTACGATCCCGTGCAAGGTTAAGCAGAAGATGCGGAGCCGCAGCGAAAGCGAGTCTGAATAGGGCGCATGAGTACGTGGTCGTAGACCCGAAACCAGGTGATCTACCCATGTCCAGGGTGAAGTTCAGGTAACACTGAATGGAGGCCCGAACCCACGCACGTTGAAAAGTGCGGGGATGAGGTGTGGGTAGGGGTGAAATGCCAATCGAACCTGGAGATAGCTGGTTCTCTCCGAAATAGCTTTAGGGCTAGCCTCAAGGTAAGAGTCTCGGAGGTAGAGCACTGATTGGACTAGGGGCCCCTACCGGGTTACCGAATTCAGTCAAACTCCGAATGCCGATGACTTATCCTTGGGAGTCAGACTGCGAGTGATAAGATCCGTAGTCGAAAGGGAAACAGCCCAGACCGCCAGCTAAGGTCCCAAAGTATACGTTAAGTGGAAAAGGATGTGGAGTTGCTTAGACAACCAGGATGTTGGCTTAGAAGCAGCCACCATTTAAAGAGTGCGTAATAGCTCACTGGTCGAGTGACTCTGCGCCGAAAATGTACCGGGGCTAAACGTATCACCGAAGCTGCGGACTGTTCTTACGAACAGTGGTAGGAGAGCGTTCTAAGGGCTGTGAAGCCAGACCGGAAGGACTGGTGGAGCGCTTAGAAGTGAGAATGCCGGTATGAGTAGCGAAAGACGGGTGAGAATCCCGTCCACCGAATGCCTAAGGTTTCCTGAGGAAGGCTCGTCCGCTCAGGGTTAGTCGGGACCTAAGCCGAGGCCGAAAGGCGTAGGCGATGGACAACAGGTTGATATTCCTGTACCACCTCCTCACCATTTGAGCAATGGGGGGACGCAGGAGGATAGGGTAAGCGCGGTATTGGATATCCGCGTCCAAGCAGTTAGGCTGGGAAATAGGCAAATCCGTTTCCCGTAAAGGCTGAGCTGTGATGGCGAGCGAAATTTAGTAGCGAAGTTCCTGATTCCACACTGCCAAGAAAAGCCTCTAGCGAGGTGAGAGGTGCCCGTACCGCAAACCGACACAGGTAGGCGAGGAGAGAATCCTAAGGTGATCGAGAGAACTCTCGTTAAGGAACTCGGCAAAATGACCCCGTAACTTCGGGAGAAGGGGTGCTTCTTAGGGTGTTAAAGCCCCGAGAAGCCGCAGTGAATAGGCCCAGGCGACTGTTTAGCAAAAACACAGGTCTCTGCGAAGCCGTAAGGCGAAGTATAGGGGCTGACGCCTGCCCGGTGCTGGAAGGTTAAGAGGAGCGCTTAGCGTAAGCGAAGGTGCGAATTGAAGCCCCAGTAAACGGCGGCCGTAACTATAACGGTCCTAAGGTAGCGAAATTCCTTGTCGGGTAAGTTCCGACCCGCACGAAAGGCGCAACGATCTGGGCACTGTCTCAACGAGAGACTCGGTGAAATTATAGTACCTGTGAAGATGCAGGTTACCCGCGACAGGACGGAAAGACCCCGTGGAGCTTTACTGCAGCCTGATATTGAATGTTGGTACAGCTTGTACAGGATAGGTAGGAGCCTTGGAAACCGGAGCGCTAGCTTCGGTGGAGGCATCGGTGGGATACTACCCTGGCTGTATTGACCTTCTAACCCGCTGCCCTTATCGGGCAGGGAGACAGTGTCAGGTGGGCAGTTTGACTGGGGCGGTCGCCTCCTAAAATGTAACGGAGGCGCCCAAAGGTTCCCTCAGAATGGTTGGAAATCATTCGCAGAGTGTAAAGGCACAAGGGAGCTTGACTGCGAGACCTACAAGTCGAGCAGGGACGAAAGTCGGGCTTAGTGATCCGGTGGTTCCGCATGGAAGGGCCATCGCTCAACGGATAAAAGCTACCCCGGGGATAACAGGCTTATCTCCCCCAAGAGTCCACATCGACGGGGAGGTTTGGCACCTCGATGTCGGCTCATCGCATCCTGGGGCTGTAGTCGGTCCCAAGGGTTGGGCTGTTCGCCCATTAAAGCGGTACGCGAGCTGGGTTCAGAACGTCGTGAGACAGTTCGGTCCCTATCCGTCGCGGGCGCAGGAAATTTGAGAGGAGCTGTCCTTAGTACGAGAGGACCGGGATGGACGCACCGCTGGTGTACCAGTTGTTCTGCCAAGGGCATCGCTGGGTAGCTATGTGCGGACGGGATAAGTGCTGAAAGCATCTAAGCATGAAGCCCCCCTCAAGATGAGATTTCCCATTCCGCAAGGAAGTAAGATCCCTGAAAGATGATCAGGTTGATAGGTCTGAGGTGGAAGCGTGGTGACACGTGGAGCTGACAGATACTAATAGATCGAGGACTTAACCTATATTCTATTGTGAAGCATGAACATTGTTATCTAGTTTTGAGAGAACATTCTCTCCATCAGGTTTGGTGGCGATAGCGAAGAGGTCACACCCGTTCCCATACCGAACACGGAAGTTAAGCTCTTCAGCGCCGATGGTAGTTGGGGGTTTCCCCCTGTGAGAGTAGGACGCCGCCAAGCTTCTATAAGGATCAGTTCCAGTCGGAACTGGTCTTTTTTGTTTTTTAAGAAAAGGAACAAACACTCGATCTGACATGGATACATATACTAAACTACCATCTAAAACATTCTTAATTTTGTATACAATTGAAAGCGCTAGGGCATACTGAAGCTATAAGTGGAGGTGTCACAATGAGCAAAAAAGAGCGAGAAGCGATTTGTTTGATTTGTGAAGAGAAAAAAACAAAGGGAATTTATTTATATCATCAGTTTTTGTGCCGAGAATGTGAGAGAAAGTTAATTTCTACATCGACCTCGGATCCTAGCTATGCCGATTATGTTAGAAAGCTAAAAAATCTTCATACGCCGCCTTTGTATTCATAGACCATTAGATGGTCTTTTTTTATGAGCTATGGAGGATTGGGCCTGTTTTTTGGAACTTAGTTTGGACATCATCCGTAATTAATAATAAGATAAACAGAGAGCCTGATTATTCATAGGAGTCGATGAACATGAAATCAATCTTTTATACATTTATATGGGCCATCCTCTCTACTTTTTTTTCGCTTGTGATTTTAACCGTCAGTATTGGGGTTTTCCATCATCATGTTGGATTATCGATACTGTATGCGATGATGGGGTGGGGCGTGATGTTTGCAGGGAGCAGATGGGTTGCTTTCCAGTTGTTTTTAAAGAAACACGGACTGTCTCGTAGTGATTATGTATATATCAAACAGCATTTAAAAGAAGCAGGACAAAAGCTTGTACGTTTAAAGAAGGCTTTATTTGCTGTGAAGAACGTACAGACGATCAAACATAATTATGAAATTCTCCGACTTGCACGACGAATCTATACGATTACAAAAAAAGAGCCGACCCGGTTTTATGATGCACAGCGTTTTTATTTTGAAAGCTTGGATTCTGTCGTTGAACTAACTGAAAAATATGCACTATTGTATAATCAGCCTGATCGCAGTCATGAGCTGGAAATGACACTAAGCCAAACTCGAGTGACGCTGACAGAACTGCAAAAGCAATTGACGAATGATTTGCAGCAAGTATTAGGAAGAGACATAGAAGCCCTTCATATTGAGCTTGAAGTGGCAGATAAAATGATAAAGAAATAATGAAAGGAGTCAAACGTAATGAAACCAGAAGATCACATCCCAACAGCATCTGCTTCCACTACAGATCTTCAGTTTCAGGTGTTTGATACCTTATCTGATGAGGAGAAACAAGAAGCCATACAGCGTGCTGAGCAGATCCCTGACAATCCGCAAAAGCTGCTTTTCTATGGTACACGTGTTCAGGAACGATTATTGGAACAATCACAACAAATGATGAAATATGTTGAGAAAAAAGATATCGATCAAATAGGAGACGTGCTTGAGGCCTTTTTGCACCAGCTGCATGTAGTAGAACCGGAGGACTTACTGCCAAAGAAGCAGGGCTTTTTTTCGAAGTTATTTCGGCGGGAGAAGCGTTCTACTCAGGAAATCATATCGCGTTTTCAACATGCAAAATCACAGATCGAGAGATTATCAGCAAGGCTTCGTTACGCAAAAGGCGGATTAATTTCGGATCATATGTTATTAGAGCGTTTATTTGAAGAAAATCAAACTTTTTTCCAAGAGATGACGATGCAGGTTGCAGCAGTTGAAGCGAAAATGACAACTTTAGAGAAGCAGATCATATCAGAAGCGGAGCAGATTGGTAATCGGACTATAGAGGAGCAATTGATGAGTCAGGAAGTCAATGCAGAAGAATATATGGAGAGGTTGAAAGAACGGAAATATGATTTGCTGCTAAGCCGGCAAATTGCGTTGCAATGTAATGCCCAAATTCGAATGATCCAGCATACGAATCATACATTGGCCAATCACATTCAATCAACAGTTTCTGCATCTATTCCTCTATGGATCAACCAAATGTCGATTGCATTAACGCATATTCAACAGCGTGCCAATTCAGCTCTTGAGAATCGAATCCAAAAAACATATGAAAAGGTATCAAAGCAGCAGGGGGAGCTTCTTGAAGAGGCAGCTTTTGCACCTATAGATACGTTGAAAAAGGTTCAACGCCAATTAGCTGAAACCTTACAGGAAACGTTACAGGTGAAAGAGCATGGAAGCCAAGAGCGAGCCCAATTGAAAAACAGCATGTATGAGGCAGAACAGCAGCTGGCGAATCACTAGCCAATAAAGGAATGAGAATCCATCTTTCGGTTCCCTTGTATGAACGTTATAATAGACATAAGATATCGTTAAAGTGAAAAGGGTCGATTTGTTTGAAAACACCTTTATATACAGCATTAGCACAACATGCGGAAAAGAAACCTTATTCTTTCCATGTTCCAGGACATCACAATGGAGATGTCTTTTTTGATGAGGCACGGACTTATTATGACTCAATTCTTCAGCTGGATGTAACAGAACTTGAAGGATTAGATGATCTCCATCATCCAACTGGTGTGATTCAAGAGGCTGAACATTTATTGGCAAAGCTATATGGTTCAGATCAAAGCTTTTTTCTTGTGAATGGGACAACTGTCGGAAATTTAGCGATGGTGATGGCAGCCTGTCGTGCGGAAGATGAGATTTTCGTCCAGCGAAATTGTCATAAGTCTGTTTACCATGCGATTGAGCTTGCAGGAGCAACGCCTATTATGGTAGAAGCTGAGATAGATCAACACCTGCATGTTCCAACACATGTGACGGATGAAACAGTCAAAAAAGCCATTGCCAAACATCCTAATTGCCGGGCGATCGTTTTGACTTATCCGAACTACTATGGTCATGCAGCTGATTTATCAAAACTGATACACATGTGCCACGAAGCAGGCATGATCGTTTTGGTTGATGAGGCACATGGTGCACATTTTGTATTAGGCGGCGCTTTTCCTCCATCTGCTCTTTCCTATGGAGCTGACGTGGTGGTACAATCAGCACATAAAACCCTTCCGGCTATGACGATGGGATCCTACCTTCATCTTCAGGGGGAGCGAATGGATGCAAAACGTTTGAAAACATTCCTCACGATGCTTCAAAGCAGTTCTCCATCCTATCCAATTATGGCCACATTAGATGTGGCAAGGGCCTATGTCGAGGAGATCAAGAAAAAAGGGATCTTGGATGGAATCATGAAAGGGCTGGCAGAGCTGAAAAATGAGTTCAACCGTATACCTCAGCTTGAAGTGGTCGAGTCTGAATTGCTTTCTAACGATCCATTAAAATGTGTGATTCGTTCAACAAAAGGGCTGACTGGTTATGAACTAAAACGAGTACTTGAATCAGTGGAGGTTCACCCAGAGCTTGCCGACGAACATCAGGTTTTACTTGTCTTTGGTTTAGAACAGAAGAAGGATATACCTTTTAAACGAATAGAGCAGGCCCTTAATCAAAGCAATTCATTGCTCAAAGGAAAAGATCATTTCCAAAGAGAGGCGCTGGCTGATGACAACGAGGAGCATAGACAGGATATAGAAGCCGTCCCATTTGAACATGCAGCAGGACGGGTTAGTGCAGAATCGGTGATTCCATATCCACCGGGTATTCCTTTGATCGTTAAGGGAGAGCGTATTGAAATCGATCAGATTGCGGCTTTAAGCCGTTTGCTTGGACATCAGGTTCATGTTCAAGCCAGTCAGGTGATTCATCAGAGAAAATTATATGTTTATATAGAAGAGGAGACACTATGAGCGGTATATTTATTACGTTTGAAGGGCCAGAGGGTGCTGGAAAAACGACAGTGATTCGAAAAGTGTATGAAGAAATGGAACGCCAAGGATATGCAGTGATGGCGACACGTGAGCCTGGCGGCATTGACATAGCAGAGCAGATTCGTGAAGTCATTTTAAATGAAAAAAACACAAAAATGGATGCGAAAACAGAAGCTTTGCTGTATGCAGCCGCAAGAAGGCAGCATTTGGCTGAGAAGGTAGAACCGGCATTACAGCGCGGGCAGACAGTTTTATGTGATCGTTTTGTCGATAGCTCCCTTGCTTATCAAGGCTATGCGAGAGGGCTTGGGATTGAAGAAGTAAAGTCAATTAACGACTTTGCTATCAATGGCACGATGCCGCAAATGACCATTTATTTTTCAATTACACCTGAGGAAGGGCTAAAGCGAATTAATGCCAACCAGGGAAGAGAAAAGAATCGATTAGACATGGAGACGCTGAATTTCCATCAGCTTGTCAGAGAAGGCTATGAACTGCTTATTGCACAATCGCCAGAACGATTCCGTGTAGTGGATGCGTCTCAGCCGATGCAGGATGTCTATGAAGAAGTCCTTCAATTGATTCAGGACACATTAAAGCAAAATCAAATATGACCTAATTCCCAATCGTTGTTATAATATAGAGGAAGACATCGGCATGTCATCTGTGCCTAAAATAAAGGAGGCCAATCAAATGAAATTAATTGTTGCCGTTGTACAGGACCAAGATAGCAGCAAGTTGTTGAAAATATTGACTGAACATCATTTCGGCGTGACAAAATTAGCTTCAACTGGTGGGTTTTTAAAGTCTGGGAATACGACTTTTATTATTGGTTGTGATGATGTCCGGGTGGATAAAGCATTACAGCTTATAAAAGAAAATTGCCGTAAACGTGATCAAATGATCGCGCCTGTCTCCCCAATGGGCGGAAATGCAGATTCATACGTACCATACCCTGTTGAGGTTGAAGTTGGCGGAGCTACTGTTTTTATTCTGCCAGTTGAACAATTTCATCAATTTTAAGGATGGGTTGCTGTGAAAATTAATCAAGATATGCGGCTGCGTTTAGAAAAGCGTGAACTTCAAGCGATGAAAGGAAGCCAGACATCTGCCTCCTTTAAAGCTTCGATGGAGACGCAAAGCGGCAAACTGCGCTTAGAACAGCTGACGGTCATGCTGAGTGATATCGAAGTGTTCGGAAAAAAGCTCGCAAAGTCACGAAACCTAAAGGATTTGGCTAGGTTTAAAGGACTGGTGAAGCGCTTTGTGAAAGAGACAGTCGATAATGGTTTAAATATAGAAACATCAAGGAGCTTTGACATTTATGGCAACACACGTACACTTGCTTTGGTCAAAGCCTTAGATGAAAAGCTGATTGAATTAACCGAGGAAATGATGGATCAAGAGAAACCATCTATTGATTTGCTTGAACGTATTGGAGAAATAAAAGGTTTATTGATTAACCTTTACACATAGAGAGTGATAACATGGCAATTAGCTGGGATGACATGAATGATTTGCAGCCGCGCGTCATGCGGCTGATTTTTAATAGTATTGATAAAGACCGACTTGCGCACGCCTACTTATTTGAAGGAAAAAAAGGAACCGGAAAACTGGATGCAGCGATGCTTTTGGCTAAGAGCTTTTTTTGTTTGGAATCAGGAGTGAAACCATGTGAATCCTGTCAAAACTGCAAAAGGATTGCATCAGGAAACCATCCCGATTTACATCTTGTGCAGCCCGATGGCCAATCAATTAAGAAGGCGCAAGTGCAGGCATTGCAAGAGGAATTTACAAAAGCAGGTGTAGAATCTCACCGGAAAATGTATATTATTCTTCATGCGGACAAAATGACGGTCAATGCCGCGAACAGTTTATTGAAGTTCCTAGAGGAGCCTAATCGGGAAACGATGGCGGTTTTAATCACGGAGCAATCGCATAAAATGCTGAATACGATTATTTCAAGATGTCAGATGCTCAGCTTTCAGCCGCTGCTGCCACAATCCTTAGAGCAGCAGCTTTTACAAGAAGGCGTATCTCAGCATCTCGCAAGGCTTTTGTCGAATTTAACCAATAATTTAGCAGAAGCACTCGAATTAAGTCGAAATGATCAGTTTGCAGAGTCTAGAGCGAAAGTGATAAAATTGTATGAAGTCTTACACCAGCGAAAAGAACATGCATTTTTTTATATACAGGATCAATGGATGCCTTTTTTCAAAGAGAAAGACCTTCAAGAAACAGGTCTGGATATGCTTTTATTTATATATCGTGATGTATTGTCGATTCAAATAGGAAATGAAGATAAAGTCATTTATCAAGACTTATTCCAGACAATGAAGCAGCATGCGCTGCATTCCACACAGCAGATGGTGACCAGCCAGATCCTTGCTGTATTAGAAGCGAAAAAGAGACTTCAATCCAACGTGAATGCCCAAGGGCTGATGGAGCAATTGGTGTTGATGTTGCAGGAGGGATAAGCTTGTACAACGTAATTGGTGTTCGCTTTAAAAAAGCGGGCAAAATCTATTATTTCGATCCTAATGGATTTCATATAGAAAATGATAGTTGTGTCATTGTAGAAACGGTTAGAGGGGTTGAGTACGGACAAGTGGTCATCGCCAACAAAAAAGTAGATGAACACGATGTGGTTCTCCCTCTGCGTAAAGTCATTCGTGTAGCAGACGAACGTGACCGGCTCATCGTTGAGGAAAACAAAGAAGCAGCGATGACAGCCTTTGATACATGTCTTCAGAAAGTAAGTGAACATGGGCTGGAAATGAAATTGGTTGATGTTGAATTTACATTTGACCGAAACAAGGTCATCTTCTACTTCACAGCAGATGGCAGAGTTGATTTCCGTGAGCTAGTGAAGGATCTTGCATCAATCTTCAAAACGAGAATTGAACTTCGCCAGATTGGTGTAAGAGACGAGGCAAAAATGCTTGGCGGCATTGGTCCTTGCGGGCGAATGCTTTGCTGTTCGACATTCTTAGGAGACTTTGAACCAGTGTCTATTAAGATGGCAAAGGATCAAAACTTGTCGTTAAATCCGACAAAAATTTCAGGCCTATGCGGACGTTTGATGTGCTGCTTGAAATATGAGAATGATGAGTATGAAACAGCGAAAGAACAATTACCGGATATCGGCGAAACGATTCAGACGTCTAATGGCTCTGCAAAGGTAGTAGGGCTCAATATTTTAGAACGAATTTTGCAAGTCGAATTAACCGGGCAAGAAAAAGTGATAGAATATACATGGGAAGAATTATTACAAGAAGGCGTTGTATCTGCACAAACAACTGAGTAACGAGGTGTGCCACCTTGGATAAAAAGGAACTATTTGATACGGTGATTAATTTAGAAGAGCAAATCGGTTCTCTTTATCGCCAGTTAGGTGATTTGAAAAATCATATCGGTGAAGTGATTGAAGAAAATCATCAGCTGCAGATGGAGAATCAGCACTTGCGTGAACGTCTGGATCAGTCCGATCGAGACAAATCGTCTGAGGCAGAGAATGATTCTGCCCAGAAGCCAAGTCATTCTGATATAGGAGAAGGTCATGATAACCTGGCCCGGTTATATCAGGAGGGCTTCCATATTTGTAATGTACATTATGGGAGCATTCGTAAAGAGGGAGACTGTTTGTTCTGTCTGTCATTTTTAAATAAAAAATGAGAAAAGGCTTCCGCTGAATCGGGAGCCTTTTTCACAGGAAAAGAAAGGATACATCATGGTTTCGTTAAGAGAAGATGAACGGTTAGATTACCTGCTCGCCGAAGATATGAAGATTATTCAAAGTAAAACTGTGTTTGCCTTTTCATTGGACGCAGTGTTATTAGCTAAATTTGCGTATGTGCCAATCCAAAAAGGAGAGATCATTGATCTTTGTACCGGAAATGGCATCGTGCCATTGCTGCTTTCAACTCGATCTAGGGCCTCGATTACGGGGGTTGAAATTCAAGAACGACTGTTTGATATGGCAAAAAGAAGTGTGGAGTATAATCAACTTGCGCACCAGATTGAATTGATTCATTGTGATTTGAATGATATGCCGGAACGCTACGGCAACCATAAAGTTGATGTGATTACATGTAACCCGCCATATTTTAAGACACCCTCTAAGGATGAAATCAATGAAAATGAATATTTGGCGATTGCCCGGCATGAAATTCATTGTACATTAGAAGATGTTATTCGTGTTTCTTCCACGCTGCTAAAGCAAGGGGGGAAACTGGCGATGGTTCATCGACCAGGACGGCTGCTTGAGATTGTTGAATTAATGAAAAAATACCGAATTGAGCCGAAACGAATTCAATTTGTTTATCCCAAACAAGGGAAAGAAGCCAATACTATCTTGGTAGAGGGCATAAAAGATGGAAAACCAGATCTGAAAATTCTCCCGCCTCTTTTTGTTTATGGGGAAGATCAGGAGTATACAGATGAAATCAGGACGATACTGTATGGAGAAGCATAATCATTATTTCTATGTATTAAAATGTGCAGATGGCAGCCTGTATGCGGGTTATACAAATGATTTACAAAAAAGACTGATAACCCATAATAGTGGAAAGGGAGCAAAGTATACAAGAGCGAGACGGCCGGTTGAGCTTTTTTATCATGAATGTTTTGCAACCAAAAGAGAAGCCATGCAGCAAGAATATCGTTTCAAAACGTGGACGCGGAAAAAGAAAGATATTTATATAGAAGAAATGCGAATGGAAAAGGAGGCGGCACATGAAAAAGACACAGAAAAGCTTTGATGGTCAATCTGATATGGGCATTCTTTATCTCGTTCCAACCCCGATTGGAAATCTAGAAGATATGACGTTCCGAGCGATACAAACGTTAAAAGATGTAGATTATATTGCCGCAGAAGATACAAGGCAAACGAAAAAGCTTTGTCATGTATACGAGATTGATACACCCTTAACGAGTTATCATGAGCATAACAAAGACAGCAGCGGCCACAAGTTAATCGAATGGCTAAAAGAAGGGAAAAATATCGCACTCGTGAGTGATGCCGGTTTACCGACGATTTCAGATCCAGGGGCTGAAGTGGTTCGAGATTTTACTAGCATCGGAGGCTATGTCATTCCGTTACCTGGCGCAAATGCTGCACTAACGGCACTCATTGCATCAGGAATCGCGCCTCAGCCATTTTTCTTTTACGGTTTTCTCGACCGTCAAAAAAAAGAAAAGAAAAAGCAGCTTGAAGCCTTGAAAAAACGCCAAGAAACGATCATTTTCTATGAAGCGCCTCATCGGTTAAAAGAAACGCTGACTTTGATGAAGGAAGTGTGGGGAAATCGGAACATCGCCATTACGAGAGAACTAACGAAAAAATTCGAAGAGTTTATTCGTGGGGATTTAGAATCTGTGCTGACATGGGCTGCGGAGAATCAAATTCGAGGTGAGTTCTGTCTTGTAGTACAAGGAAATGATCAAGCTGAAGAAGAGCTGAATGAAGAAGCTTGGTGGACGTCCTTATCTGAAAAAGAACATGTGATCCATTACATAGAGGAAGGATTAACGTCGAAGGAAGCCATTAAACGTACAGCTGTCGAACGTGGTGTACCAAAGCGCACGATATACGATGCTTATCATATTGAACAATAAAGAAAGGTTCTTGCAAACGGTGCAAGAACCTTTTTTATATGAACCTTATTTTTGTGATTGAAGTTGGTTTTGGATTTCGTTAATGATTTGCTCTGCACCTTCGCGGCTAAGAACTAATTTACCATTAGCAAGTTTAAGGTTATCGTCTGATACTTCACCTGTTACTTGGCAAGTCATGTTTGGTTTATATTTTTTTAAGATAATTTTTTCATCATCAACATAAATTTCCAAAGCGTCTTTTTCAGCGATTCCTAGCGTACGGCGAAGTTCGATTGGAATCACCACGCGTCCTAATTCGTCAACTTTACGTACAATACCTGTAGATTTCATCTTCATTCTCCTCCCAAAAAGTTCTTATTCTTAAAATAATATTATCTTCGTCATTATTCGACAAATTCCTTACATTCCTAGCATAACAAGGTTTCCATAAATCGTCAATCATTTTGTTTACTATTGTTTGTAAAATATGACTCTTAAAGTCAAAAGACCTTGAAACTACTGCTGTATAAGGATTTTGTAGGCTTTTTCTATGAAAATATAAGAAATGACGAGATCAGATTAACAAGACTTTTGCCCTAAATTAGCCAAATGTAAATCTGGAAATAGATTTCATACGACAATATTCGACAAAATGTCGACGGGTTTGTCGTTTTTTTCGAAAAACTCATCTTTTTCGATCATTTCATCTTGTTCTATGTATATATGCTTGATCTTAAAGGCTAAGATGGTATCATAGAGAAAGCACAAGTGCAAAATTGAATGAATTGATCTGACACATTTTCATGTAATGATGATAACCGCTCTCGTCCATTGGGCGGGAGTTTTTGACATTTACACACACGCAGGAGGTTCCGACATGCCGGAAAAGAAAAAAACGTTTTATCTGACAACACCTATTTACTATCCGAGCGGAAAATTACATATTGGACATGCTTATACGACAGTAGCAGGAGATGCTATGGCTCGTTATAAACGTCTTCAAGGCTATGATGTGATGTATTTAACAGGTACAGATGAGCACGGACAAAAAATTCAGCAAAAAGCTGAAGAACAAAATATCACACCGATCGAGTATTTAGATCCAGTCGTTGAAGACATTAAATCATTATGGAAGAAACTCGACATTTCGAATGATGACTTCATCCGTACAACAGAAAAAAGACATACGAAAATCATTGAGCAAGTCTTCCAAAAGTTGCTTGATCAAGGCGATATTTATTTAGATCAATATGAGGGCTGGTACAGTATTCCTGATGAGACATTCTATACGGAAACACAGCTTGTTGATGTTGAGCGTAATGAGAAAGGGGAAGTCATTGGCGGGAAAAGCCCTGACAGCGGCCACCCTGTTGAATTAATTAAAGAGGAATCATATTTCTTCCGTATGAGTAAGTATGCGGACCGTTTGCTCGATTATTACGAAAAAAATCCATCGTTTATTCAGCCTGAATCAAGAAAGAATGAAATGATTAATAACTTCATTAAACCAGGTTTAGAGGATTTAGCAGTATCAAGAACAACCTTTGATTGGGGAATTAAAGTTCCTAACAATCCAAAACACGTCATTTATGTATGGATTGATGCGTTATTCAACTATTTAACTGCGATTGGCTATGGAACAGATCAAGATGAAAAATATAAAAAATATTGGCCTGCCAACGTACATCTCGTAGGAAAAGAAATTGTACGCTTCCATACGATTTATTGGCCGATTATGCTGATGGCATTAGATCTGCCTCTGCCGAAACAAATTTTCGCACACGGCTGGCTGCTCATGAAAGATGGCAAAATGTCTAAATCAAAAGGGAATGTGGTAGATCCAGTCACATTAATTGATCGTTATGGTCTCGATGCCCTTCGTTATTACCTGCTTCGCGAAGTACCATTTGGTGCAGATGGTGTGTTTACACCAGAAGGATTCGTGGAACGTGTAAACTATGATCTTGCCAATGATTTAGGTAACTTGCTTAATCGTACAGTTGCGATGGTCCAAAAATATTTTGACGGCACATTAAGCAGCTATAAGGGCCCTGTTAATGAGTTTGATGAAGAGCTGAAAGCAGTAGCTGAACAAACAGTCAAAGCCTATGAAGAAGCGATGGAAAATCTTGAATTCTCTGTGGCTCTTTCAAATGTTTGGACATTAATCAGCAGAACCAATAAATATATTGATCAAACAGCTCCATGGGTGCTGGCAAAGGATGAAACAAAACGAAAAGAATTGCATTCTGTTATGTATCATTTAGCAGAATCACTTCGAATCACTGCAGTACTCTTAACGCCGTTCCTAACGAAAACACCTGAGAAAATCTTCTTCCAGCTTGGAATTGAAGAAGAGAAGCTCAAAAGCTGGGATAGTATCCTATCATTTGGTGCGATTCAACAAGCAACGGTACAAAAGGGAGAGCCTTTGTTCCCGCGTTTAGAGGTTGAAGAAGAAGTAGCCTACATTAAAGAAAAAATGCAGGGAAGTGCACCTAAGGTAGAAGAAGAGAAAGTGGAAATCGAAGAAACGGAATTACCTGAGCTGGGAGCAGAAATTGCATTTGATGATTTCTCAAAAGTTGATCTTCGAGTTGCACAGGTATTGGAAGCAGCCCCAGTGAAAAAAGCGGATCGTCTTTTAAAGCTTCAGCTTGATTTTGGATTTGAAAAAAGACAAATAGTCTCTGGGATTGCCAAGCACTATCAACCAGAAGAATTAGTAGGGAAAAAGCTCGTTTGCGTAGCAAATCTTACCCCAGTTAAACTCAGAGGGGAAATTTCCCAGGGAATGATTTTAACTGGAGAAACAGGCGGGAAATTGCAGGTTCTTGAAGTAGATCAAACTCTAGCAAATGGAACAAAAATTTTATAAATCAACAAAGGTGTTCCACGTGTAACATTTCGTCGAACACCTTTTGTTTTTTAGCAGAATTGTCGAAAGGAGCAATCAACCATGTTATTTGATACACATGCCCACTTGAATGCAGAACAATACAATGAAGACTTAGAGCAGGTAATCGAAAGAGCGAAAAGCGAAAAAGTTGAGAAAATCGTGGTGGTAGGGTTTGACCGCCCGACTATTACGAGAGCGATGGAATTAATTGAAGAGTATGATTTCATATATGCAGCTATCGGCTGGCATCCAGTCGATGCTATTGATATGACAGATGAGGATTTGGCTTGGATCAAAGATTTATCTCAACACGAAAAAGTGGTTGCGATTGGAGAAATGGGTCTGGATTACTATTGGGACAAGTCGCCAAAAGATGTGCAAAAGGAAGTCTTTAGACGCCAAATTGCTCTTGCGAAGGAAGTGAAGCTTCCAATCGTTATTCATAATCGTGACGCAACGGAAGATGTCGTGACGATTTTAAAGGAAGAGGGAGCAGCTGAAGTTGGAGGTATTATGCACTGCTTTACTGGCAGTCTGGAAACTGCAAAAGCATGTATGGAGATGAACTTTTATATTTCATTCGGTGGACCCGTGACATTTAAAAATGCCAAAAAGCCAAAGGAAGTTGTAAAGGAGATACCGAGTGACAAACTTTTGATTGAAACAGACTGCCCATACTTAACGCCAGTGCCATTTAGAGGGAAACGTAATGAACCAAGTTATGTCAAATATATCGCAGAACAGATTGCGGAGCTGAGAGAAATCAGCTTTGAAGAGCTTGCTGAATTGACAACAAAAAATGCAAAAAAAGTTTTCCGTATAAACTGACAGTATATGATGTCAATCCTTGTTTAAGCTTGTCCAATTGTGAAACATAACGAAAAAGTTCTACACGTTTGCGCCTCCTCATAGGATAAGTTGTCGATAAGTCTTTCTTCCCTTCCTTCCATAAATCTCCCATAATAGGTTTACAATCGAGCATTTTTGTACAGTGGGTGGAAGGGTTGACAGGTTTTGAGATACTCTATATAATCTCTCCGAGGAGAAGGAGGCGTTTTTCATCGTACAAAAAATGAAAAATCTGTTTTCTGTGAAGCTAGGAAAAGGCAAGGTTTTATTGCTAGTTGTTTGCTTGCTTTTAGCTGGAACTGGAACGGCTTACGGTGCGCATGAGCTCACTAAGCAGTCCATTACCATTTCAATCAATGGTAAAGAGAAGACAATTCGTACACATGAAGAGACAGTAGCTCAGCTGCTTTCAGACCTTGGCATAAGGACCAAGGCGGAGGATCATATCTCTCCAAGTCTAAATACAAAGATTCAAGACAACATGAACATTGTGTATGATGCGGCTATACCGGTTCATCTGACCCTAGACGGGAAAGAGAAAACGATATGGACAACAGATCAGACGGTTGGAGCATTATTGAAGAATGAGAAGATAGATATTGGGAAGCACGATCAAGTAACTCCAGGAAAGAATGACAAGTTAACAAAGGATATGAATCTTGTGGTTCAGCAGGCCTTTCAGGTCAGCTTAAATGATGGAGGAAAAGATAAAAAAGTGTGGACCACTTCGACTACGGTCGCTGACTTTTTAAAGCAACAAGAGCTAAAGCTCAAGAAGCACGATAAGATCAAGCCTGCGTTACATAGTAACCTTTCTAAAAAGAGCGCAGATATAAAGATCACTCGGGTGGAAAAAGTCACCGATGTAGTGGAAGAGAAAATTGCTTTTGATACCAAACATAAAAAGGATCATTCTCTTGAAAAAGGGAAAGAGAAGGTACTTAAAAAAGGTGAAGAAGGTAAATTGAAGAAGCACTATGCCATTGTGAAAGAAAACGGCAAAGTGGTGTCTAAAGAATTGATTAAAGAAGTGACCGAAAAAGATAGTAAGGACCGATTAGTGGCTATTGGTACACAAGTGGCCAAAAAGGAACCTACAGCGTCCCCTGCGGTTTCACGAAGCAATGAATCGTCAGGAAAAGAATTTTATGTGGCGTCAACAGCCTATACAGCGAGCTGTGCTGGATGTACGGGCAGAACGTCTACAGGCTTTAATTTAAAAGCAAATCCGGGTGCAAAGGTCATAGCAGTTGATCCGAGTGTCATTCCGCTGGGCTCAAAAGTGTATGTGGAAGGCTATGGATATGCCGTTGCATCAGACACTGGATCTGCTATAAAAGGGAATAAAATTGATGTGTTCGTCCCAAGTAAGTCGGCAGCTTATCAATGGGGAAATAAACGAGTGAAAATTAGAGTACTCAAATAAACACATCAAATCATTTATATGAACAGAGGGCTTTGCGCACCCTCTGTTTTTTTGGTTATAATAGAAGCACTGTTTTCTAATTAATTAGACGCAAAAGCAGCATGAAAGGTTTCGTTTTTTAAACCAAAAAATGTAGATTGTTTTTGCAAGCGGAGGAATACATGAAAATCAAAGAAATCATTGTGGTGGAGGGTCGTGATGACACTGCCAGAGTGAAGATGGCGGTTGATGCAGATACGATCGAAACAAACGGATCCGCCATTGGCGATACAGTCATTCAACAAGTGCGTCTTGCGCAGGAGACGAGAGGGGTCATTATTTTAACAGATCCTGATTTTCCTGGTGAGAAGATCCGTAAAACCATCGCAGAGGCAGTTCCTGGCTGTAAGCACGCTTTTTTGCCTAAACATCTTGCGAAGGCGAAGCGGGATAAAGGAATTGGTGTCGAGCATGCTTCCTTGGACAGTATTCGGGAATGTCTTGCCCATGTCCATGAAGAAATGGAAGAATCGGAAAGTGACATTACATTAGACGACTTATTTGACGCAGGCCTTATCGGTGGCGAAGCATCGAAACGCCGCCGCGAACGACTAGGAGTGCTTTTAAATATAGGATATACCAATGCGAAGCAGCTGCAAAAGCGCCTTCACATGTTCCAAATAACCAAACATGATTTTATTGCGGCCTTAAAGACCGTCATGCAGGAGGAAGCCGATGAATAAAGATATTGCGACACCCGTCAGAACGAAGGAAATACTGAAGAAGTACGGTTTCTCTTTTAAAAAGAGCTTAGGGCAGAACTTCTTAATTGATACAAATATTTTAGATCGCATTGTCGATCACGCGGAGGTTACAGATGAGACCGGCGTCATTGAAATTGGGCCTGGTATCGGCGCATTGACAGAGCAGCTCGCTAAACGTGCAAAGAAAGTCACCGCTTTTGAAATCGATCAGCGTTTATTGCCTATTTTAAACGATACGCTTTCTCCATATGATAATGTCACGATCATTCATCAAGATGTATTAAAGGCGGATGTGAGAAAGGTCATCGAGGAAAATTTTGCTGACTGTAAAGAAGTGATGGTCGTAGCCAACCTTCCATATTACGTGACAACACCGATTATTATGAAATTGCTTGAAGAAAACCTTCCATTGAAAGGGATTGTGGTCATGCTGCAAAAAGAAGTAGCAGATCGTATGGCAGCTGCCCCTTCATCAAAGGAATATAATTCACTGTCTATTGCAGTTCAATTTTATACGGAAGCAAAAACGGTGATGGTTGTGCCTAAAACGGTTTTTGTTCCTCAGCCAAATGTCGATTCGGCTGTGATTAAGCTGACTGTTCGTGAAACGCCTGCTGTCTCAGTAGAAAATGATGCGTTTTTCTTTCAATTGATCCGAGCGAGCTTTGGCCAGCGCCGGAAAACCTTGATGAATAATTTGATGAATAATCTACCTGATGGAAAAAAACATAAAGCCATCATTGAAGAAGCACTTCAAACAGCAGATATTGATGGAAAGCGCCGCGGAGAATCATTATCTATTGAGGAATTTGCCCGTTTGTCGAATGTTTTACAAAAAGCCCTTTCGTAAGGGCTTTTTTCTTTTGTTTTTCACCACTTCAACTGTTCGGGCATAGGCTAGAAAGAACAGCACATATGAAAGACGATACCAACAGGATATGAGCCTGATTGTGGAGTGAACAGCATGCAATTTCAAATAGGAGATATGGTGACGAGGGCATCCTATCAAATGGATATTATGTTTCGAATCATTCGAATTGATGAGACAGATCAGCACGAAGCCACTGCCATATTGCATGGGAATGAAGTAAGGCTGATTGCTGATGCTAAGATGTCGGATCTCGTCTTAATTCAAAAAGAGGAGCAGCTGACAAGGGAGAAGGACGACGAACGGAAAATTAACGAATCGCTCGACTTACTAAGACAGGATTATCAGCTGCTGCGTGAAAAACAAGAGTATTATACTTCTGGACAATATCAGCATCAGGAGCAGTATTTTCACATGCCTGGAAAGGTCCTTCATTTAGATGGAGATGCTTCATACTTAAAGAAATGCTTAGATGTATATGAACGAATTGGTGTGCCTGTATATGGAGTGCATTGTCATGAGAAGAAAATGCCAAGCGTGATCGATTCGTTACTTGATCAATATCGGCCTGATATTTTGGTCATTACAGGGCATGATGCGTATTCCAAGCAAAAGGGCGGCGTAAATGATATCGGTGCCTATCGCCATTCTCGTCATTTCGTTGAGACGGTTCAAAAAGCAAGAAAGAAAATTCCTCATTTAGATCAGCTTGTGATCTTTGCAGGCGCCTGTCAATCTCATTTCGAATCATTGATCCAAGCAGGTGCCAATTTTGCAAGCTCACCTTCACGTGTGAACATCCATGCGCTCGATCCCGTCTATATCGTTGCGAAGATCAGCTTCACTCCATTTGTAGATCGAATCAACGTGTGGGATGTGCTTCGTAATACATTAACAAGAGAAAAAGGCCTTGGAGGCATCGAGACGAAGGGTGTTTTAAGGGTAGGTATGCCATATAAAAAAGACCATGAATCGACATAACCCGACTGATTTCAGTCTGGTTTTTTTTATGTGTAAAAAGAAATTTCAAACGGATACATAATTCACCGGAATTTGAGAAAAATAGGGAGGAGAAAAGGTAGAAGTTTGTCAAAATTATTTTGTTGACAATGGCTCGTGTTGGTTGATATAATTTAATTTTTATTTGACAAAAATGGGCCGTTGTTGTATAATTATCTCAGTGAGGTGGATGCAATGGCGAAGACTTTGTCCGACATCAAAAGATCGCTTGATGGTAACTTAGGTAAACGTTTGACGTTAAAGGCTAACGGAGGCCGCCGTAAAACAATTGAGCGTTCGGGCATTTTAGCTGAAACGTACCCTTCTGTATTTGTGATTCAATTAGATCAAGATGAGAATTCGTTTGAAAGAGTTTCTTACAGTTATGCAGATATACTGACTGAGACGGTCGAATTAACGTTCGATGATGCCGCTAGCTCAGTCGCCTATTAATGGGCAGTGAACTTCTTGTTTACTGCTTTTTGTTTTGCCTTTTTTTCTGAATGGGAGTCTGTCCATTTTTTGAAAGGGGTAAAAGAAAGGATTCGATACAAAATAAGAAAGCCACAAAAGCAGTGGCACTGATTCGAATTCTCGACTAAAGGGGCTGTTTCGTTTGGGTAGACGCCGAGGCATTATGTCAGATGAGTTCAAATACGAGCTGGCGAAGGATCTTGGATTTTATGATACCGTCAAAAATGGAGGCTGGGGAGAAATTCGTGCGCGTGACGCAGGTAATATGGTCAAACGTGCCATCGAATTAGCTCAGCAGCACATGGCTCAGGAAGAGAATCAACGATAGAAAAATGGTCAGGGATACCTCAGGTGTCTCTGGCTTTTTTTGTTGGAAAAGTCAGTGTGCTGGGCGTAAAAGCCAATATTCATCAGATCCATCAAATGTGATACAATATTGATACTTATGTTTAGATGGAGAAGTAGGTGAAATGTTTGCGTATTTTAGAAAAAGCACCGGCAAAAATTAATCTCTCTCTTGATGTCCATGGAAAAAGACCGGATGGATATCACGAAGTAGAGATGGTGATGACAACAATAGACCTTGCAGATCGACTTGAGCTGACGGAGCTGGATAAAGACGAAATCCGTGTATCATCTCATAATCGATTTGTGCCAGATGATCAGCGTAACTTGGCTTATCAGGCGGCTAAATTACTCAAAACAAGGTTCGGTATTCAAAAAGGAGTATCGATTGTCATCACAAAAGCAATTCCTGTTGCAGCAGGTTTAGCTGGAGGCAGCAGTGATGCTGCAGCAGCGCTTCGCGGTTTAAACCGTTTGTGGAAGTTAAATCTCACGTTAGATGAACTGGCTGAGCTTGGAGCGGAGATCGGCTCAGATGTGTCTTTTTGTGTACACGGAGGCACAGCACTAGCGACAGGACGTGGAGAAAAACTGAAGCATATCGCGACACCGCCGCATTGCTGGGTGATTTTAGCGAAGCCGGTGATTGGGGTATCTACAGCTGAAGTTTATAGACAATATGACGCAAGCAAAGTAGAACACCCAAATGTACAGCGTATGATTGAAGCCATTGAAGCGAAAGATTATAAAGAGATGTGCGGCTCACTCGGTAACGTTCTGGAGTCTGTGACATTAAAGATGTATCCGGAAGTAGATATGATCAAAAGACAGATGAAGCGTTTCGGTGCTGATGCTGTATTAATGAGTGGAAGCGGCCCAACGGTATTTGGCTTGATTCAATATGAATCGAAGGTACAAAGAATATATAACGGACTGAGAGGATTTTGTGATCAAGTATACGCTGTCCGCATGATCGGCGAACAAAATGCCCTTGATTAAATCCGTATATTAAGTTATATTATTCATAAATTATTCGGGTTCTGGGGGTAAGTTCATGAAGTTTCGTCGAAGCGGCAGATTGGTGGACTTAACAAATTATTTGTTAGCCCACCCGCACGTACTAGTACCTTTAACTTTTTTTGCAGAACGTTATCAATCTGCAAAGTCCTCCATTAGTGAAGACTTAACGATTATCAAACAGACCTTCGAACAGCAGGGAATAGGCACATTGCTCACTGTACCTGGCGCTGCTGGCGGAGTGAAATATATTCCAAAAATACACCTAAAAGAAGCAGATGACGTAGTAAACGATATCGGAGAGGCATTATCAACTCCTGAACGTGTACTTCCTGGCGGTTATTTATATTTAACCGATGTTTTAGGCAATCCATCGATTCTTGCGAAAATCGGTAAGCTGTTTGCGACCATCTTTGCGGACCGTGCGATTGATGTCGTCATGACCGTTGCGACAAAAGGTATTCCGATTGCCTATTCTGTTGCGGGTTATTTAAATGTGCCTGTTGTGATCGTTAGAAAAGATAATAAGGTAACCGAAGGATCAACTGTCAGTATTAATTATGCGTCAGGTTCTTCTAACCGAATTCAAACCATGTCCCTTGCAAAGCGAAGCTTAGATAAAGGCTCCAATGTGTTGATCATTGATGACTTTATGAAAGCGGGCGGAACCATTAACGGCATGATGAATTTGCTTGAGGAATTTAATGCAAATGTTGCAGGGATCGGTGTTCTTTTAGAAGATGAAGGCGTAGATGAACGTCTTGTCGATGAATATGTCTCGTTGTTAAAGCTTTCTACCATTGATATGAAGCAAAAAATCATTGAGATCAATGAAGGCAATTTCCACGAGTTTTTTCATTCGAAAGCGTAAGCTTTGATTAAACATGTATTTGAATGGGAGAGATTAATATGACAAAAGTTGTTCAAACCAAACATGCACCAGCAGCCATTGGACCTTACTCTCAAGGAATTATTGTCAATAACATGTTTTACAGCTCAGGGCAAATTCCATTAACCCCAGCTGGAGATTTTGTAAATGGAGATATTAAAGAACAAACACATCAAGTATTCCGTAATCTTGAGGCTGTACTTGAAGCAGCAGGTGCTTCCTTTGAAACAGTCGTGAAAGCAACTGTTTTCATTAAAGATATGGAACAATTCGCTGAAGTGAATGAAGTGTACGGTGAGTATTTCCATACACATAAGCCAGCTCGTTCATGCGTGGAAGTGGCAAGACTTCCAAAGGATGCGCTTGTAGAAATAGAAGTAGTTGCATTAGTAAAATAAACAGGCACTCTCAATGAAAGCCGTTTGGTTTCATCATATGCAGGGAAAGACATCATCATGATGTCTTTTTTTATGCTGAGAATGTAAGCGCCGTCACAAATATGACAAATAATGTATAAATATCCCGATATTTCAAAAAAAGTTTAAAAAAAGAGCAGGAGAATCACCACGATCGTTGAATACCTAAGTAATGCTTTTATATTGGGAAAAGGTGGTGAACTACTGTGGAAGTTACTGACGTAAGATTACGCCGCGTGAATACCGATGGTCGCATGAGGGCGATTGCATCCATCACGCTGGACCACGAATTTGTTGTTCATGATATTCGTGTGATTGATGGAAACAATGGGTTGTTTGTAGCAATGCCTAGCAAACGCACGCCTGATGGAGAGTTTCGCGATATTGCACATCCAATTAATTCAAGCACTCGGGGTAAAATCCAAGATGCTGTATTAAATGAATATCATCGCTTAGGCGAAGAGGAAGAAACAATTGAATATGAAGAAGCTGGAGCTTCTTAATCATACGTGAACCTAAAAAGACGGCTTTAAGAGAAAATGAATGTTTTCTTTTAAATGCTGTCTTTTTTGCGTTCTTTCTCTTGTTTCTTAAGTCTTTCATTTGTTAGAAAATTATTGTACTTCCTTATGTATCCTTGAAATCAGTCTTTATTTAGGATATATTTTTCTATGGATAATAGGGATATTGGAGGCCAATCAATGGATAAGCGGTTCGCAGTGATTTTAGCAGCGGGAAAAGGAACGAGAATGAAGTCAAAGCTATATAAAGTACTTCATCCAGTTTGCGGAAAGCCAATGGTCGAGCATGTGGCAGATGAAGCGTTAAAGCTTTCTTTAGCCAAGCTGGTGACGATTGTCGGTCATGGTGCAGAGGACGTGAAAGAGCAGCTTGGAGACAGAAGTGAGTATGCACTTCAAGAAGAACAGCTGGGAACAGCCCATGCCGTCAAACAAGCAAAGTCGTTCCTCGCGCAGGAAAAGGGAACAACCATTGTCATTTGTGGTGATACGCCATTATTGACAGCGGAAACAATGGAAGCCATGTTAAGCGAGCATCAAAAACATCAAGCGAAAGTCACTATTTTAACAGCACATGCGGATGATCCGACAGGCTATGGCCGTATTATTCGTGACGAAACAGGTGCTGTCGTGAAAATTGTGGAGCATAAAGATGCGAACGATGCAGAGCGTCAAGTGAATGAAATTAATACAGGGACTTATTGCTTTTCAAATGAAGATCTCTTCCGTGTGATTGAGCAAGTGTCGAATGAAAATGCACAGGGCGAATACTACTTGCCAGACGTTATTGAAATTTTAAAAAATGAAGGGCAAACAGTTGCAGCTTATCAAACACCGCATTTTGAAGAAACACTTGGAGTTAACGATCGTATCGCTCTATCACAAGCAGAGCAATTCATGAAGCGACGTATTAATCATCAGCATATGAAGAATGGTGTGACCTTGATTGATCCTGAGAACACGTATATTTCGCCAGATGCTGTCATCGGTGAAGATACAGTTATTTATCCTGGGACGGTCATCAAAGGGAATGTAAAAATTGGTGCAGACGCCACTATTGGGCCAAACACTGAAATTGTTGACAGCATCATCGGAGATCGAACAGTCATTAAGCAATCTGTCGTCTGCGATAGTGAGGTTGGAGTTGATGTGACAATTGGACCGTTTGCTCATATTCGCCCGTTGTCGAAAATTGGCGATGAAGTGAAAATCGGAAATTTTGTCGAAATCAAGAAAACAGTTTTCGGAGACCGGAGCAAGGCATCTCATCTAAGCTACATTGGAGACGCAGAGGTCGGAACTGATGTAAACCTTGGCTGTGGTTCCATTACAGTCAACTATGATGGGAAAAACAAATTCTTAACGAAGATTGAAGACGGCGCATTTATTGGCTGTAATTCAAATCTAGTTGCACCAGTCACTGTCGGAAAAGGGGCATATGTTGCAGCCGGTTCAACGGTTACAGAAGATGTACCGCAGGATGCATTGTCTATTGCTAGAGCAAGACAAGTCAATAAAGAAGATTATGTGAAAAATATTCATAAAAAATAATCCAAATACCCGGAGGTTTACCATACCATGTCTAATCGTTATGCTGATGCGAATTTAAAGATATTCTCTTTGAATTCAAACCCTGAACTTGCCAAAGAAATTGCCGATCGTATCGGAGTTGATGTAGGAAAAAGCTCTGTTAAACGTTTTAGTGACGGTGAAGTCCAAATCAATATTGAAGAAAGTATCCGCGGCTGTGATTGTTATGTCATTCAATCAACAAGTGCGCCAGTCAATGAGCATATTATGGAACTGCTCATTATGGTGGATGCACTAAAACGCGCTTCTGCGAAAACTGTCAATATTGTGATCCCTTATTACGGATATGCACGTCAAGATCGTAAGGCAAAACCTCGTGAGCCAATCACTGCGAAGCTTTTTGCGAACTTGCTTGAAACAGCAGGTGCTACACGTGTGATTGCACTTGATCTTCATGCGCCGCAAATCCAAGGTTTCTTCGATATTCCAATCGATAACTTAATGGCTGTGCCAATCTTAACAAACTATTTCGAACAGAAGAACTTGAATGATATCGTTGTTGTGTCTCCTGACCACGGTGGTGTGACACGTGCGCGTAAAATGGCAGACCGCCTGAAAGCGCCAATCGCAATTATCGACAAACGCCGTCCAAAGCCAAACGTTGCTGAAGTCATGAACATTATTGGTAACATTGAAGGCAAAACGGCGATTCTGATCGATGATATCATTGATACAGCTGGTACTATTACACTTGCAGCAAATGCGCTAGTCGAAAATGGAGCAGCTGAAGTATATGCTTGCTGTACGCACCCAGTATTGTCTGGACCAGCAGTAGAACGCATCACAAACTCTAAAATTAAAGAATTGGTTGTGACAAACAGTATTCAATTAACTGATGACAAGAAAGTTGGAAAATTCATTCCGCTTTCGGTTGGGCCTTTGCTTGCAGAAGCCATCATCCGTGTACATGAAGAAGAATCTGTGAGCTACCTTTTCAGCTAATTTTCTGATTAAAAAAGGCCCTAGGCATCAAGCTTGGGGTCTTTTTGCTATCATCATTCACGGCAAATAGGTTTAAAATGATTCGGTTATGGGTAATTATGAGAGTAGTGACAAAAAAGAAATAGGATGGTGCTGAATATGGCAACTTTAAAAGCAAATAAAAGAACTGATTTCAAACGTTCCACACTGCAAAAAATCCGTCATTCAGGACACGTTCCTGGTGTCATATACGGAAAAAATACAGACAGCCTGGCTGTTTCATTAGACAGCATCGATTTATTAAAAACCTTACGTGATGAAGGGAAGAATACAATTATCACCTTAGACGTGGGTGGCGAAACGAAATCTGTGATGGTGACAGAATTACAAACAGATCCGCTGAAAAACGAACTTGTCCATGCTGATTTCCAAGTCGTTGACTTACAGCGTGAAATTGAGGCAGATGTACCAATACAGCTGATTGGCGAGTCTAAAGGGGTAAAAGATGGCGGTGTGCTTCAGCAGCCACTATTTGAACTATCTGTTACAGCGAAACCAAAAGATATCCCGCAGAATATTGAAGCTGATATTACAAACTTAGAAGTCAATGATGTCTTAACAGTTGCTGATCTGCCTGTTCAGTCATCTTATCAAATCAATAACGATCCAGAAGAAGTCGTTGCCTCCATTCTGCCGCCTCAGCAATCAGAGGTTCCTGAGCCGGATAGCGAAGAAGAGCCGCAAGAGCCTGAGGCCATTAAAGAAAAGGATGACGATGGAGAATAACTGGTCATTTAAAGACGTAACCCTCCCGCGGTTGCGTCTTTTGTGCTAGAATGAAAAGAATTCATACGTTTTTACATGAGGCAATCTGATTGGCTCATTTTTTAGGCGTGTGCTGTGTGACAAAGGAGGTTATTGGTTTCATGATTGCATTCGTTGGATTAGGCAATCCAGGAAAAGAATATGAAAAAACAAGACATAATGTCGGGTTTATGACAATAGATGAATTATCGAAAAAATGGGACATTCCTTTAAATCAATCAAAATTCCATGGACAATTTGGAACTGGGTTTGTTTCGGGGCAAAAGGTTCTACTTGTAAAGCCGCTTACATATATGAACTTATCAGGAGAATGTGTGCGTCCGCTGATGGACTATTACGATATTCCCCTTGAACATTTGAAAGTGATCTATGATGATCTTGATTTGCCAACTGGCCGGATTCGCTTACGTACAAAAGGAAGTGCAGGCGGGCATAATGGAATCAAATCATTGATTCAGCATTTAGGTTCACCTGAATTTGACCGATTCCGTATCGGCATTGGACGTCCTCAAAACGGCATGAAGGTCGTTGATTACGTACTAGGGCGTTTCTCAGAAGAAGAACAGCCTGACATCGCATCAGCCATTCAATCGTCTGTCGAGGCTTGTGAAGCGGCTTTAAAAAAGCCGTTTTTAGAAGTGATGAATGATTTTAACAAGAAGGTATAAGAATGATAAGCGAAGCACATACTGATCATAAAATCTCAGCATGGGAGGATCACGTATGGCTTTGCATTATTACTGCCGCCACTGTGGTGTAAAGGTTGGCAGTCTAGATGAATCCGCTGTCCAAAGTGAAGCACTTGGATTTCATCACTTAACAAATGAGGAAAGAAACGATATGATTTCTTATAGGGAAAATGGTGATTTACATGTACAAACCATTTGTGAGGATTGTCAAGAGGCGCTCGAAAGAAATCCTGATTACCATCAGTATCATACTTTTATTCAATAAAAAAGCTTTGGTGTAGATATTAGACCAAAGCGTTTTTCTGTTTTAAACAAACAGGGAGGAGGAGCCAAATGAAAAACATACAATCATTTATCAAACAAAGTGATGATTTTCAGTCCATTTTTAATGGGCTAAAGGAAGGGTTAAAAGAACAGCTGCTTGCCGGACTATCAGGCTCCGTCAGATCTTTATTTACAGCCGCGATATCAGACGAACTGAAGCGGCCGATGTTTATTGTGACTCACAATTTATATCAGGCACAGAAGGTAACAGATGATCTAGCAAGTGTGATGCCGGATCACTCGGTTCTTCTTTATCCTGTCAATGAACTTATCGCTTCAGAAATTGCAGTGGCAAGCCCTGAGCTGAGAGCACAGCGTTTAGATGTCCTGAACCGGCTTGCGAATGGAGAAAATCCCATTATCGTCACTCCCGCTGCTGCGGTGCGCAGGATGCTTCCGCCAGTTGAGCTCTGGAAGGAGAGTCAGATCCATTTAAAGATCGGTGAAGAAATTGATTTGGAGGCGTTTTCAAAACAGCTCGTACAAATTGGTTATGACCGGACGTCGATGGTTGCAGCGCCCGGAGATTTTAGTGTGCGCGGAGGAATTATCGACATCTATGCGTTAACGGAAGACCATCCAATCCGTATTGAACTGTTTGATACAGAAGTAGACTCGATTCGAACGTTTCATTCGGATACACAGCGTTCATTAGAAACCCTTCAAGAAATCAAAATAGGTCCTGCAAAAGAGTTAATTGTGAGAGGTCCGGAACGAGTGAGAGCCATTGAACAGCTTGACCAAGGGCTGGCGAAGAGCTTAAAGAAATTCAACTCAGATCAGCAAAAAGAACTGCTTCATCAAAATATATCTGCTGATCGCGAGAAGCTGCTAGAAGGCATCGTGACACAGGAAATGACGAAGTACCTGTCCTATTTCTATGAAAAGCCTGCTAGTTTGCTAGATTACACATCGCAGGATACGATTATTATTTTAGATGAAATCAGCAGAATTCAGGAGATGGAAGAACAGCTTGAACAGGAAGAAGCCGATTGGACAATTAGTCTGCTTGAAGAAGGGAACATTCTTCATGATTTATCTCTTTCTTTCCCGTTTCAAGAACTGATCAATCAGCAATCAAGGTCCATTCTGTACTACTCCTTGTTTCTGAGACATGTCCAGCAGACAAATCCGCAAAATATCGTCAATGTATCTAGTAAGCAAATGCAGAATTTCCACGGGCAGATGAATGTGCTGGCGAGTGAAATTGAACGCTATAAAAAACAGCAGTACACAGTTGTCTTTTTAGGTGCGGATGAAGAGCGGACAGAAAAGCTGTCGTCTGTTCTGCATGATTATGACATTGAAGCCGCTCTTGCTAAACCGGACGCTGAGCTTGTGAGCGGACAGGTGTATATTTTACAAGGTGAGCTGCAAACAGGCTTTGAACTGCCGTTATCAAAAATTGCTGTGATCACAGAAGGTGAACTCTTCAAGAAACGTGTGAAAAAACAGGCGCGTAAGCAAAAGCTGACCAATGCAGAGCGGATCAAGAGCTATTCAGAGCTTCAAGTCGGTGATTATGTGGTGCACATTAACCACGGGATCGGTAAATATTTAGGAATTGAAACGCTTGAAATCGGCGGCATTCATAAAGATTATTTAAATATTCATTATCAAGGAAGCGACAAGCTTTATGTACCGGTTGAACAAATTGATCAGGTGCAGAAATATGTAGGATCAGAAGGTAAAGAACCAAAGCTGTACAAACTGGGCGGCAGCGATTGGAAACGCGTGAAGAAAAAAGTTGAAACATCTGTACAGGACATCGCAGATGATCTGATTAAACTTTACGCAGAACGCGAGGCAAGCAAAGGATATGCCTTCTCGCCTGATCATGAGATGCAGCGCCAGTTTGAATCTGCGTTCCCTTACCAGGAAACAGATGATCAAATCCGTTCGATTCAAGAAATTAAACAGGATATGGAGCGGGAACGTCCAATGGACCGTCTGCTTTGTGGAGATGTGGGTTACGGCAAAACGGAGGTGGCTATTCGTGCGGCCTTCAAAGCGATTGCTGACGGGAAGCAGGTAGCCTTGCTTGTTCCGACAACCATCTTAGCACAGCAGCATTTTGACACAATCATGGACCGATTCCAAGACTACCCTGTCAAAATTGCGCAGCTGAGCCGTTTCCGTACAAGAAAAGAAACAACTGAAACATTAAAAGGGCTGAAAAACGGAACGATCGATATGGTTATCGGCACACACCGCCTTCTTTCAAAAGACATCGTCTACAAGGATTTAGGACTGTTAATCATAGATGAGGAACAGCGTTTTGGTGTGACGCATAAAGAGAAAATTAAACAGATGAAAGCCAATATCGACGTACTGACATTAACGGCTACGCCAATTCCGCGTACGCTTCATATGTCCATGCTTGGCGTACGGGATTTATCAGTGATTGAAACACCGCCTGAAAACCGATTCCCTGTTCAAACCTATGTGGTCGAGTACAATGGTGCTTTAGTCAGAGAAGCGATTGAGCGAGAATTAGCACGCGGCGGTCAAGTGTACTTCCTTTACAACCGTGTTGAGGATATTGAACGAAAAGCAGACGAAATCTCCATGCTAGTCCCAGACGCAAAAGTCAGTTATGCGCACGGGAAAATGAGTGAGAACGAGCTGGAATCAGTGATGATTAATTTTCTTGAAGGTGAATCAGATGTATTGGTTAGTACCACCATCATTGAAACGGGAGTCGATATTCCAAATGTAAACACGCTCATCGTCCACGATGCCGATAAAATGGGGCTTTCTCAGCTGTACCAGCTAAGAGGACGAGTCGGGCGTTCGAACCGTGTTGCTTATGCTTATTTCACGTATCGAAAAGATAAAGTTCTTTCTGAAGTTGCGGAGAAAAGACTTCAAGCTATTAAAGAATTCACAGAGCTCGGATCTGGGTTTAAAATTGCGATGCGTGATTTAACAATTCGAGGAGCAGGAAACTTACTTGGTGCTCAGCAGCATGGCTTCATTGATTCAGTTGGATTCGACCTCTATTCTCAAATGCTGAAAGAAGCCATTGAGGAAAGAAGAGGCGATACAACGGCTCAAGATAAATTCGAGCCAGAAATTGATCTGCAAATTGATGCTTACATCCCAGACACTTATATTTCGGACGGCAAGCAAAAGATTGAAATGTATAAACAGTTCAGAGCAATTGGATCGATTGAAGAGAGAAAAGAGCTTCAGGATGAAATGATCGACCGATTTGGTGAATATCCGCAAGAAGTGGCTGACTTGTTTACGATTGCGACAATGAAGGTGTACGCTGTCCAGGAACGTGTCGAGCTGATCAAGATGGAGAAAGGCATTGTTAGAATGACTCTTGATGAGAAAGCAAGCAGTGAAATCGACGGTCAAAAATTATTTGAGCTCGGCAGTAAATATGGACGTGAAATCGGGTTAGGAATGGAAGGCAGCAAGCTGATTATTTCTGTCCAAACGAAAGGCAAGAAGACGGAGGAATGGCTTGAGGTTGTTCTTAACATGCTTCGAGGCCTTCAAGATGTGAAAAAAGAAACCATTCCATCTTCATAAAATTTTGTTTGTCTCTCGTGTATATTACGTTTGATGTGACGGATACTAAACTCAGGGTCAAGTGGTGAATGTTGCATAAAGTGGACGCTTTTGTTCCATTCACCCAACACATCATCAAACGAAAGAGAGGCAGCAGTGAATGAAAGCAACTGGAATTGTACGCCGCATCGATGATCTAGGTAGAGTGGTTATTCCGAAGGAGATTCGCAGAACATTGCGCATCCGGGAAGGAGATCCGCTTGAGATTTTCGTCGACCGCGATGGAGAAGTGATTTTGAAGAAGTATTCGCCGATTAGTGAGCTAGGAGACTTTGCGAAGGAATATGCTGATGCATTATTCGACAGTCTGGGTCATTCCATCCTGATTTGTGATCGAGATACGTATATTGCTGTATCCGGCAGTTCGAAAAAAGAGTACTTAAACAAATCGATCAGTGATTTACTTGAACGAACAATGGATCAGCGTAATTCTGTGTTAGAAGAAAGCAAAAAAGAAATTCAACTTGTCGATGGTATTGATGATGACGTATCTGCTTATACCATTGCACCTATTGTTGCAAACGGAGATCCAATTGGCGCCGTCGTCTTATTTTCTAAAGAGCGTTCAATGGGAGAAGTGGAGCATAAAGCGGCAGAAACGGCAGCTGGCTTCTTAGCCCGTCAAATGGAACATTAGGTCTAATAACTCTATATCATTTTGATAAAACGAAAGAATGCCGATGAAATCATTTGATTTTGTCGGTTTTTTATATGGGATGAAACAAAACGAGACATGTGCCGTCTACTCCTTAGAAAGAAACGTCTTTTCATTCACGTATGTTATAATGAGTGCGTTTAACTGTAGATTTATTTTAAAGGAGTCATCCATGAAAAATGCTGTGAATCAGCCGCATTGGCTTTTCCAGGGTGCGGTGATTTTGACCATCGCAGGCTTGTTATCAAAGATATTAAGTGCCGTTTACCGTGTTCCGTTTCAAAACATCGTAGGGGACACAGGGTTTTATATTTATCAGCAGGTATATCCTTTCCTTGGCATTGCCATCATGCTTGGTACAACAGGTTTTCCTGTCATGGTGTCCAAGCTTTTGAGTGATCATGGGGAAGAGAATCGACGGATCATTACAAGGGTATCCTTGGTCTATATCACTTTACTGAGCCTGGTCTTATTTCTTTGTCTTTACATAGGAGCAGGCACAATTGCGAGTCTTATGGCAGATAGTCAATTAATTCTGCTCATCCAGATGAGTGCTTTTGTGTTTCTATTTCTGCCGCTCACTGTGATGCTGAGGGGAGTTTTTCAGAGTGACGGTCTGATGCTTCCAACAGCTGTTTCTCAATTGGTTGAGCAGCTCATCAGGGTAGGTGTCCTGCTTGTTTTATCCTTCTATTTCGTGAGGCACGGCTATTCGCTTTATGAAACAGGGGCGGGTGCGGTGTTCTCTTCTATCGCAGGAAGTGCGGCCTCGCTCATTTTGCTTCTTTTCCTTTGGCTGACCTATCGAAAGCAGTCTGCTGCAAGTATGTCAGGCAAACAGGCGACACTTCGAAAAAAAGATGTTATGAAGAGTTTGGTGCTGTATACATTGACGATTTGTGTCAGCGGTTTGCTCATTTTATGGATGCAAATGATTGATGCTTTTCATCTGTATGCGTTGCTGCGCAGCGAGGGTCTCAGTGAAGCGGCGGCAAAGGCGGCGAAAGGTGTATATGACCGAGGCCAGCCTTTCTTACAGCTCGGAACGGTGTTTGCCATCAGCATCGGAACCTCTCTTGTACCATTTTTATCGGCAGCCATGAGGAATGGAGAGCATGAAACGATACGGCAAAAAGTTCGCTCATCGGTTAAGACCACGTCAGTATTAGGGATAGGGTCAGCGGTTGGACTGATTTGTATTTTAGCACCAGTCAATACAATGCTTTTTCGTAATGACTTAGGCACCGATGCCTTGCAAATATTCTGTATATCGATCGTCTTTACGTCGATTGCCATTACGCAGGCGGCTTTACTGCAAGGGCTCGGGCATACTGTATATCCTGCTGTTGTGGTGGTTCTCAGCGTGCTGGTGAAATGGATTCTAACAATTGAGCTTGTACCGTTATTTGGCATCCACGGTGCCGCGTGGTCAACTGTATGTGGTTTTCTCACAGCAGCCGTGCTCAATGCCGTTTATTTGAAGCATAAAGGATGGATTTCGTTGAGAGAGCTGTTCCCGGTGAAAATTCTTTTATCAGCCGCCTTCATGGCTGTGGTCTTAATAGGATATCAGGCTCTGTTTTCATGGGTGATTCCCTTTGAAAAACGTCCGTTTTCCGTTTTAGAGAGCCTGACATCAGTTTTTATTGGTGGTTTCGCCTTTTTATATAGTATTCTTAAGCTAGAAGTATTTACGGACGAGGAATGGAGACTCATTCCATTAGGAGAAAAGATTTTATATTTTAAACAGATGAGAGGGAATCAAAATGGCAGGTAAGATTACCGTCGTCGGTCTCGGGGCAGGCGACATGGATCAGCTGACGCTCGGTGTATATAAGCAGCTGAAGCAGGCGAAAGAAGTATTTATGAGAACGCAGGATCATCCGCTTACCGCAGAGTTAATGCAGGAGGTCCCATCTCTCACCTTTTTTGATGAAATTTATGAAAAGCATGATCAGTTTGATCAGGTGTATCAGGAAATTACCGAAATATTATTTGCAGAGGCAGCGGAAAAAGACATTGTGTATGCTGTACCTGGTCATCCATTTGTGGCAGAAAAGACCGTACAGCTGCTCGTCGCCGGGCAGAAAGAGCGCGGGATTGAGGTGTCTGTCGCTGGTGGACAAAGCTTTCTAGATGCGACATTCAACTCCTTGCAAATTGACCCCATCGAGGGATTACAATTCGTTGATGCAGGGGATATGAGAGCGGATGATCTGAAATTAACCCAGCACGTCCTGATTTGTCAGGTATATGATCAGATGACAGCTTCGAATGTGAAACTCACGCTGATGGAAAAGCTCCCCGACGATTATGAAGTTTATATTGTGACTGCAGCTGGAAGCAGTCAGGAACAGATTACTGCCGTTCCTTTATTTGAACTTGATCGAGATGTGTCGATAAATAACTTAACGAGTGTTTATGTTCCTCCAATTCAAGATGAACAGCTGCTTTATCAACAATTTGACACCTTCCGTGACGTCATACGTACATTAAGAGGTCCGGGTGGCTGTCCATGGGATCAAAAACAAACCAATGAATCACTCAAACCATATTTAATTGAAGAATGCTATGAACTGCTTGAAGCGATAGATGAAGATGACCCAGATCATATGGTGGAAGAGCTTGGCGATGTGCTGCTGCAGGTGCTGCTTCACGCTCAAATTGGCGAAGATGACGGTTATTTCTCAATTGATGACGTCATTCAGCATGTCACAGAAAAAATGATTCGGCGCCACCCCCATGTGTTTGGTGACACGAATGTTTCTGAAGCAGCAGATGTGGTGGCCAACTGGGAAAAAATCAAACAGCAGGAGAAGCCAGAGCGGACCGGTTCTATTTTGCAATCGATTCCGGCGACACTTCCGGCACTAACAAAGGCATATAAGCTCCAAAAGAAAGCTGCCAAAGTAGGCTTTGATTGGACAGATGTTCAAGATATTTGGAACAAATACGAAGAAGAAAAGCAGGAATTTCTCGTTGAAGTGGCAGAGAAGACGGACGAAGGTGCAACGAAGCAGATGAAAGATGAATTTGGAGATCTTTTGTTTGTTCTCGTCAATATTGGCAGGTTCTATCACCTAGAGCCTGAAACGGCACTCGCTTCTGCCAACACAAAATTCATACGGCGCTTTCAGCATATCGAACAAAAAGCAAAGGACATGGGCCGTTCATTAGATGACTTAACGCTAGAGGAAATGGACGATCTATGGAACGATGCGAAACGCATAGAAAGAGGTGAACACACATGAGACTAGATAAATTTTTAAAAGTGTCCCGTTTAATTAAAAGAAGAACATTGGCAAAAGAAGTAGCTGATCAAGGCAGGATATCTATTAACGGAACACAGGCGAAAGCAAGCTCTGACGTGAAAGAAGGAGATGAGCTGCAAATCCGTTTTGGTCAAAAACTAGTGACTGTTCAAGTCAACGAGTTAAAGGACACGACGAAAAAAGAAGAAGCGGCTGGCATGTATACTGTGCTAAAAGAAGAAAAAACAGCAGAATAGGGCTTGTTCTAAAAGACCCTCTTATCACATACAATGCAGTAACATGCAAGTATGAGATATGGGGGATGTATAGATGAATCAATATTATAATCAACCTCAAGGTACGAAGCTGTCATCAGACGCGGAGCACAATGTCACAATGCGAAACAGAAAGCATTTAGATATTACTGGTGTCAAACAAGTGGAAAGCTTTGATAGTGAGGAATTTCTGCTGGAGACGGTCATGGGGATTCTCGCCATCCGCGGAGAAAATCTGCAAATGAAAAACCTAGACGTCGAAAAGGGCGTTGTGTCGATCAAAGGGCGTGTCTTTGATTTAATCTATGTTGATGAGCAGCACGGGGAGAAAGCTAAAGGATTTTTTAGCAAGCTGTTTAAATGACGCTGACAGTCCAGTTTTATACGATGCTTTCCATGGCGGCGATGGGCATCTGGCTGGGCGCATCGCTTGATACGTACAAGCTGTTTGTGAACCGGGAAAAAACAGCAAAATGGCTTTTGGCTATCCACGATCTCCTTTTTTGGATGGTACAGGGTCTCTTATTCTTTTACGTCCTGCTGCTGACAAACGAGGGAGAATTCAGGCTTTATATTTTTCTAGCCGTTGCTCTAGGTTTCTCGATGTATCAGGCATTGATGAAACATTTGTATCTCAAGATTCTCAAGTTTATCATGATGTGTGTATATCAGACCGTTCTCTTCCTAAAAAGGCTGGTCATGTCGGTTGTCTTCCAGCCGATCCGCTGGATGTTCACATTGATCATAAGTGCTATTCTGTTCTTGCTCCACTCGCTCTTACGTCTTGTTCGTTTTACGTTTCGGCTCGTGTGGAAGGTGCTGTCGATTGTTTGTTATCCGCTCATCTGGTTACTCAATGTGACCATTATTCATCGGATTCCCGAAAAATGGCGAACATCAATGAGATTGTTTTTCTCAAAAGGAGCAGGAATTTTACAAGGGGCCAAGAAATTATCTGGTACCATCAAAACGAAATGGAAACAATTCTGGACAAAGTAAGAGAGGAGGCCTTCAATCTTGAACAAGAGAAAAAGAAATATCGCACAAATTCAAAATGATTACCAAAAACAAATGGAACAGCAAGCGCAGCGCTTAAAACGCAAACGTCGCGGACTCCTTAGAAGGCTTACCGTGTTTGGTGTAATCGTGCTCATGTTTGCTGTCTTAGTGACAAGTGCCCTCTGGTCGCAATCGTCTTCACTAAAGGAAAAAGAAGAGAAGAAGGTTGCGCTCGAAAAAGAGTTGAAGCAATTACAAACAAAGCAGGAAGATATTTCTGATGAAATTAAGAAGCTGAAAAGCAAGGAATACGTACTCGAACTGGCACGACGGGACTATTATATGTCCAAAAAAGGCGAAAAAATCTTTGATGTGGGCAATAAGAGCGATTAGCCTTGTTGACACTTAAAATTCAGTTTATGTATAATTGAACAAATGAGATTTTTTTATAAGTCTAAGGAGGAGCACTTTTTTTATGTCGATTGAAGTTGGCAGCAAGTTACAAGGGAAAGTTACGGGCATTACAAATTTTGGAGCTTTTGTGGAGTTGCCAGGCGGTTCAACTGGTCTCGTTCATATCAGTGAGGTAGCCGATAACTATGTAAAAGATATTAATGAGCATTTAAAAGTCGGTGAACAAGTTGAAGTGAAAGTGATTAACGTTGAAAAAGACGGTAAAATCGGCTTGTCCATTAAAAAAGCAAAAGATCGTCCTCAACAACAATCAAGACCAAGCAGAAATGATTTCCGTCCGAAGGAATCGTTTGAACAAAAAATGAACAAATTCTTAAAAGATAGCGAAGATCGCTTAACATCTTTAAAACGTAACACGGAATCAAAACGTGGGGGGCGCGGAGCAAGAAGAGGTTAACTTGTTGCTGCTTTCTATATATTTTCACAACAAAGCATCTGCTGTTCAGCAGGTGCTTTTTTTCATGATCCATCCGACATTTTTTGAGATTTCGTCATTTAATTTAAAACTTTCTATTGACGGACAAGCGAATCCTTTGTATTATAGTTCTTGTGCTTCTTAGCGCATTTTCATTATGGCGGTGTAGCTCAGCTGGCTAGAGCGTACGGTTCATACCCGTGAGGTCGGGGGTTCGATCCCCTCCGCCGCTATCCTTTTAACTAGAACATAAAGCAAGGCCCGTTGGTCAAGCGGTTAAGACACCGCCCTTTCACGGCGGTAACACGGGTTCGAATCCCGTACGGGTCATATTCGAAACAGCTTTCTATAGGAAAGCTGTTTCTTTGTGCTTTCGTAAAATTCTGATGAAAGACATCGACTTTCATGAAAGTATGCCTCTTTGACGAATAAAGCGTCGAACGTTTTATGGAAACGACAACTTCTTTTGACAAAATATCTTTTTCACCTTCGCTATAATGACAAGCAACGAATATCAGGTGGGGGATGAGAAGATGGAAAAACTAGAAAGAAGAACTGATTTAACAGGAGCGGGGTTTGAAAGAATCAGTGCGGGGTTAAAAAAGATGAAAAATCTGTTTCTTCATCACACGCATTCTCTTTTTTTCTATAAAGGGTTTATTTATGTTGTTCTAGGCTTTTTATTAGGACGAGCCTTTATATTATCTGAAATTATGCCGTTTGCTCTGCCTTTCTTTGGCTCCATGCTGCTTATTAAAAGAGATAAGGCGATGCTTGCTTGTCTAGCATTACTCGCTGGGGCGATGACGATATCACCTCAAAATGCATTGTTTGTGTTTGCGTCGCTGCTCATGTTTCTCCTTATGTCAAAGGTGGTTTCATTCATCATCAAAGACCCAGTGAAAACATTACCGGTTGTCATTGTTCTCTCAATGCTGATCACCCGGGGAGCGTTTGTTTACTTAGAGCAAGGTGCTGTGCAAAGTTATGATTACGTCATGGCGGGTGTCGAAGCAGGACTTGCCTTCATTTTGACTCTGATTTTTCTTCAAAGCCTGCCGATTTTTACAGTCAGGAAAATTAAACACTCTTTAAAGGTCGAAGAAATTATTTGTTTTATGATTTTAATTGCCTCAGTTTTAACTGGTCTTGCTGGGATCACATTTCAAGGAATGCAGGCAGAGCATATTTTGTCACGTTATGTAGTGCTGACATTTGCCTTTATTGGCGGAGCCAGTATTGGTTGTACGGTCGGTGTTGTGACAGGATTAATTCTCGGTCTCGCTAACATCGGAAATCTTTATCAGATGAGTCTTCTTGCCTTTTCAGGCTTATTAGGCGGATTGCTGAAAGAAGGGAAGAAAGCAGGGGCAGCCATCGGCTTAATTGTGGGTTCCTTACTCATTTCACTGTACGGGGAAGGGTCAGCAGGTCTCATGACCACACTGTATGAATCACTTATAGCGGTTGCGCTCTTTTTACTCACGCCGCAATCAGTTACTTCCAAGGTAGCGAAATACATTCCTGGTACGGTAGAGCATGTACAAGAGCAGCAGCAATATGCTCGGAAGGTACGAGACGTGACAGCAAAAAAGGTAGATCAATTCTCTCATGTATTTCATGCGCTGTCTGAGAGTTTTGCGACATTTTACGAATCCATTCCTGAAGAGAAGAAGCAGGAAGAGGATGTAGATCTTTTTTTAAGTACGATCACAGAACGATCCTGTCAAACGTGCTATAAGAAAAATAAATGCTGGGTGCAGAACTTTGATACAACCTATGAACTAATGAAACAAGTTATGCATGAATCTGATGAAAAAACGTATGAGCATAACCGAAAATTGAAAAAGAAATTTAGTCAGCACTGCTCAAAATCAAAACATGTTGAGGAATTGATCGAAGAGGAGATCGCTTACTATAAAGCCAACCAGACACTGAAGAAAAAAGTCCAAGACAGCAGGCGTCTTGTGGCTGAACAGCTGATGGGGGTCTCACAAGTGATGGAGGATTTTTCCCGGGAAATAAAACGAGAAAGAGAGCAGCATTTTATTCAGGAAGAGCAGATGATAGAAGCACTTCAGCACTTTGGCATTGAGATTCAGCAAGTAGAAATCTATAGCTTGGAGCAGGGAAATGTGGATATTGAAATGAGAATCCCATATTGCCAAGGGCATGGGGAATGTGAAAAAATCATTGCGCCAATGCTTTCAGATATATTAGAAGAACAGATTTTAGTCAAAGCAGAACAGTGTGCAGAGCATCCAACCGGCTATTGCCACGTTGTATTTGGCTCTGCTAAATCATACCGAGTGGCTACAGGCGTGGCACATGCAGCAAAAGGCGGAGGACTGGTATCTGGAGACAGCTACAGCATGATGGAGCTTGGAGCAGGGAAGTATGCCGCAGCTATTAGTGATGGAATGGGCAACGGAGCACGTGCTCATTTTGAAAGCAATGAAACGATTAAGCTGTTAGAAAAAATATTGGCGTCAGGTATCAATGAAAAAGTGGCGATTAAAACCATTAATAGTATTTTATCTTTACGAACGACGGACGAGATCTATTCAACATTGGATTTATCGATCATTGATTTACAGGATGCGAGCTGTAAGTTCCTCAAGATTGGTTCAACACCCAGCTTTATTAAACGGGGTGATCAGGTGATGAAGGTACAAGCAAGCAACTTGCCGATTGGCATTATTGATGAATTCGAAGTCGAGGTTGTGAGCGAACAGATGAAAGCAGGAGACCTATTGATTATGATGAGTGACGGTATTTTTGAGGGGCCAAAGCATATTGAAAATCATGATCTGTGGGTGAAACGGAAAATGAAAAGCTTTAAAACAGAAGATCCCCAAGAAATTGCTGATTTATTAATGGAAGAGGTTATTCGAACAAGAGCAGGCCAAATTGACGACGATATGACAGTTGTTGTCATCAGGCTCGACCACAACACACCAAAATGGGCTTCCATTCCGACCGGTACATTCTATCTTGAGAAACAAGAGATTTCTTAAAATATCGTATAATATGAATTTCTTCTGGCGATGATGGGGATATAAGCATTCAGTTACAATCCCAGGAGGAATGAAGATGCGAAAAGGTCACGTCAACCAAATCTTATTGATTACAGATGGCTGCTCAAATCACGGGGAAGATCCGCTTGCGATTGCCTCATTGGCAAAGGAACAAGGGATTACAGTCAATGTCATTGGCATTATGGAAGAAAACAGACACGATCATGAAGCAATGAAGGAAGTAGAGGGGATTGCTCTCGCAGGCGGAGGCATCCATCAAGTTGTCTACGTCCAGCAGTTATCTCAAACAGTACAAATGGTCACGAAAAAAGCGATGACACAAACCCTACAAGGTGTTGTGAATAAAGAATTGCAGCAAATACTCGGCAAAGACACTGAAATTGAAGAGCTTCCACCTGATAAGCGCGGGGAAGTAATGGAGGTCGTCGATGAGTTAGGAGAAACGGTTCACCTTCAAGTACTCGTGCTTGTTGATACAAGTGCAAGTATGAAACCGAAGCTGCCAACCGTCAAAGAGGCACTTATCGACCTTTCCATCAGTTTAAATTCAAGAATTGGAGAAAATCAGTTTGGGATGTGTGTATTTCCCGGGAAAAACTCAGATGCTGAAATTGTGTTGAATTGGACGCCTCGATTCGATTCATTATCATCTATTTTCCCAAAACTGACCACTGGAGGCATCACCCCAACGGGACCAGCGCTTCGGGAAGCACTTCAGCATTTCAAATCAGTTCGTTCACGCAAAGGGCTGCTTGAAGCAAAGGAAGAGCATAATGATGAATTCGGCTTCTAACATCCCGTTAGGCACGGTGATTCAAGGGAAATGGCACCACCATCATTACCGTATTGTAAAAGAGCTTGGAAAAGGGGCGAACGGGGTTGTCTATTTGGCCGAATCGCCACATGGGCAAGCGGCCCTTAAAGTGAGTGATGACAGTATGCTCATTGCATCTGAAGTCAATGTATTAAAATCCTTTTCAAAGGCTCCTGTGAAAACCATGGGGCCTTCTTTTTATGATATGGATGATGCGATTTATCCCGGTATGCCTCAAAAACGCTCCTTTTATGTGATGGAATATGTCAGAGGTCCATTATTGCTTGAATTTGTGAAACAAAAGGGTGATGAGTGGATCGTTGTTTTGATGATTCAGCTTTTATCCAGCCTGGCTCATTTACATCAGGAAGGATGGATTTTTGGTGACTTGAAGCCGGATAATCTCATTGTTTCTGGTCCCCCTGCCACAATCCGGTGCATTGATGTGGGAGGAACGACGAAAGCGGGCAGGGCAATTAAAGAGTATACCGAGTTTTTTGATCGAGGCTATTGGGGATTCGGTACACGAAAAGCTGAACCAACCTATGATTTATTTGCCCTGACCATGGTGATGGTCAACTGTGCGTATAAGAAAGAATTCAAAAAAGGAGCAGAACCAGATAAACAGCTTTATCGAGCCATTGAAGGACATCCTTTATTAAAGCGATATGAAAGGGTGTTAAAAGCTGCTCTACAAGGTAAATATCAATCAGCAGCAGACATGAAAAGTGCGATGCTGAAAGAAGGACAGCTGATTGCATCAAGAAAATCGCGCCAAAAGAAGCAGCAGCCAAAACCCGCTGTTAATCAAAATCAACAAGTGACTACACGATCGCGGGCTGCAGCAGCAAAAAGAACGTCAGCACGTAAAAAATCAGGCGGGCTTTTTGAAACCATTCTTATCGTGTGCAGTGTACTCGCTCTTTACTGTGCATATGTGGTTTTGTTCCTGTTGTAGAGCTGTAAAAAATCAGGCTTCTTCTTTGCTTGGAGCTACTGAAAGTGATAGGATATGTATATCTTTAAATTACCTGCTCTTTGTGAGGAGGAAGTTGTGAATAGAATTGAATCTTTTTTGGAAAAACATGATGTTTACCTTGAAAATACGACAGTCATTGTCGGGGTTTCCGGCGGACCGGATTCCATGCTCTTACTGCATGAACTTAACAAGCGCCGCAAAGGTTCCTATCAGCTGATTGCAGCCCATGTAGATCACATGTTCAGAGGAGAAGAGTCCTTTGCTGATTTGGCATTTGTTGAGGCTTACTGTCAGGAGCACGAGATCCCTTTTGAATCGTCCCGCATACAGGTCACCCAATATGCAAAAGAAAACCGCTTAAACAAACAGGCAGCTGCAAGGGAGTGTAGATATGCTTTCTTTCGTCAATTGATGGAGCAATACAACGCTCAATTTATAGCGCTTGCACATCATGGAGACGACCAAGTAGAAACAATGTTGATGAGACTTGCGAGAGGGACTGTTGGTATAGGACTCGCAGGTATCCAAGCAAAACGTCCTTTTCAAAATGGGTGGCTGATTCGTCCGCTCATTGGATACTCTAAGGACGACGTGCTAAAAGCTTGTGAAAAAGAACATGTACCCTATGTCATTGATCAAAGCAATCATACAGATGACTACTTGAGAAACCGGGTAAGAAGACACATTCTTCCCGTGTTAAAAGAAGAGGCACCTCATGTACATGAAAGCTTTCAGTTTGTAAGTGACATGCTGACTGAGGATGAGCAATACTTGCAGGCTTTAACAAAGGAACAAATGAACCAAGTGATAACGAGTCAATCGCCTAAGCAAATTGAGATTAAAACGAAGCCTTTGCTTGACCTGCCTTTGCCTTTACAAAGAAGAGGCATTCAACTAATATTAAACTATCTTTATGAAAACACTCAATCAGCGTTTTCAAACCAGCATATTCTAGGGACTTTAGACTGGTTATCTCATACCGATCAACCGTCTGGATCATTAGATTTGCCAAAAGGTTTACAAGCTGTCAAGTCTTATGATCACTGTATGTTTACCTTTGAGCGATCGCATGTATTAGACCAGTCTTATGCTCTTCACTTAAAGGCTGAGCTCGGAGAAGAGCTTTTTCTCCCAAATGGACAGTCTATCGCCGTATCAAATCATGTTCCGAAGGATGCACGGAACGGAAACCATTTTTTCTTGCTTCAAAAAGATCATGTTCGTCTCCCTTTGATCATTCGCTCACGAAAAAATGGTGATCGAATCAAACTTAAAGGGATGAATGGATCAAAAAAGGTGAAGGATATATTTATTGATAAAAAAGTGCCTCTTGCAGAAAGAGACAGCTGGCCGATCGTCACTGACTCGGATCATCAAATCATCTGGATCCCAGGTCTGAAAAAATCCGTTTTTGAAGAAATTGATATGACAAACAGCGATCTCATTGTATTACAATATAGACAGCACGAAAATTTGTAGGGGGCAAGCAAAAGCATGAAACAAGATATTGAAAAGATTTTGATCTCAGAAGAAGAGATCCAGCAAAAAGTGAAGGAACTGGGTGCAACATTAACCAGTGATTATGATGGTAAATTTCCCCTGGCTATTGGTGTTTTGAAAGGGGCTCTTCCATTCATGGCAGACCTGATCAAACACATTGATACATATTTAGAACTTGATTTTATGGATGTATCTAGCTACGGAAAGTCTACCGTATCTTCTGGAGAAGTAAAGATCATTAAGGATCTAGATACTTCTGTTGAAGGAAGAGATATTTTGATTATGGAAGATATCATCGACAGTGGGTTAACTTTGAGCTATCTGGTAGAGCTTTTCCGATACCGTAAAGCAAATTCCATTAAAATTGTGACATTGCTTGATAAACCAAGCGGCCGCAAAGCAGACATCAAAGCAGATTATGTTGGATTTGAAGTGCCAGATGCATTTGTTGTCGGCTATGGATTGGATTTCGCTGAACGTTACCGAAACCTCCCGTATATTGGAGTGTTAAAACCATCTGTTTACGAAGGCTAATCAGCATACGTATACATGAGGTTATTGGTTGTGTTGGAATGATTTTCTATGATACTATTGAACATAGTTGTGCTTACTGTGGGAGGAGGTAAGGAATGAATCGGGTTTTTCGTAATACGATTTTTTATATACTTATTTTATTACTTGTGATAGGGGTCGTCAGTTGGTTAGGATCCCCAAATCAAAAGCCTGAGAACATGTCTTACAGCAAATTTTCGCAAAATCTAAGTGCGGGAAAAGTGGAGAGTATCTCCATTCAGCCTGTAAGAGGGGTTTATGAAATTCGTGGTCAATTAGATGGCGCGAAGAAAGATCAATACTTCATTACCCATGTTCCAGATGGTCAAGGTGTTGACCAAATTTACAGTGCACTGAAGAATACAGATGTAAAAGTAGAACCAGCACCTGAAACAAATGGATGGCTGCAAGTTTTGACAACCATCATTCCGTTTATCATCATCTTTATTCTGTTCTTCTTCTTATTGAACCAAGCTCAGGGCGGCGGAAGCCGAGTCATGAACTTTGGTAAGAGTAAGGCGAAGCTTTACACAGAAGAGAAGAAACGTGTGAAATTTAAAGATGTTGCCGGTGCAGATGAAGAAAAGCAAGAGCTTGTAGAAGTGGTTGAATTCCTGAAGGATCCACGTAAATTTGCGGAGCTTGGCGCAAGAATCCCTAAAGGGGTTTTACTAGTAGGACCTCCAGGTACAGGTAAAACATTGCTTGCGAGAGCATCTGCAGGAGAAGCAGGCGTTCCTTTCTTCAGCATCAGTGGTTCTGACTTCGTCGAGATGTTCGTCGGTGTCGGTGCATCACGTGTACGTGATTTATTCGAAAATGCGAAAAAGAATGCACCTTGCTTAATCTTTATTGATGAGATTGATGCAGTGGGTCGTCAGCGTGGAGCTGGTCTTGGCGGTGGTCATGACGAGCGTGAACAAACGCTTAACCAGCTTCTTGTTGAAATGGATGGTTTTAGTGCCAACGAAGGTATTATTATCATTGCTGCGACAAACCGTGCAGATATTCTAGACCCTGCATTGCTGCGTCCGGGACGTTTTGACCGTCAAATTACGGTTGACCGCCCAGATGTTATTGGCCGTGAAGAAGTACTGAAAGTTCATGCGAAAAACAAACCGCTTGACGAGTCAGTTAACTTAAAAGCCATTGCAAGCAGAACACCAGGGTTCTCTGGAGCAGATCTTGAGAACTTACTAAACGAAGCAGCACTTGTTGCTGCCCGTCATAACAAAAAGAAAATCGATATGCGTGATATTGACGAAGCGACTGACCGTGTCATCGCTGGGCCGGCGAAGAAAAGCCGTGTCATTTCGAAGAAAGAACGTAATATCGTGGCTTACCATGAAGCAGGTCATACCGTCATTGGTCTTATCCTAGACGAAGCGGACATGGTGCATAAAGTAACGATCGTTCCTCGTGGTCAGGCAGGCGGATATGCGGTCATGCTTCCAAGAGAAGACCGTTATTTCCAAACGAAGCCAGAGCTTCTTGATAAGATTGTCGGCTTGCTCGGCGGTCGTGTTGCAGAGGAAATTACGTTTGGTGAAGTAAGTACAGGCGCTCACAACGACTTCCAGCGTGCAACAGGCATTGCAAGAAGAATGGTCACAGAGTTTGGTATGTCTGATAAACTTGGTCCGCTTCAATTCGGTCAATCACAAGGAGGTCAAGTCTTCCTTGGACGTGATTTCAACAATGAGCCGAATTACAGTGAAGCGATCGCTTACGAAATTGACCAAGAAGTTCAGCGTTTCATTAAGGAGAGCTACGAACGTGCGAAACAAATTCTCACTGAGAATAAAGATAAGCTAGAAATCATCGCACAAGCCCTTCTAGAAGTTGAAACATTAGATGCTGAACAAATTAAATCTCTTTACGAAACTGGAAAGCTTCCAGAGCGTGTATACGCAGATGACGAAGAGAAAAACGATGATGTGAAAGTAAACATCAAGAAAAAAGAAGATGAAGAGATCTAATCTCCTTCTGTGAAAGCTGCCGGGATCACCGGCAGCTTTTTTTATTTCGATTCATGAATGGATCGGTTTCGAATTGTTTACAAATGGAACTCAATTCGTGTATGGTATGATAGAAAGTCGAAAAATGCTCTTTTTGAGAAACTATTCAAAGTGGTGATGAAGTTGTTACTCGTGATAGATGTAGGAAACACAAATACCGTTTTAGGTGTTTATCATAATGGCGATCTAAACTACCATTGGCGAATTGAAACAAGCCGTCATAAAACAGAAGATGAATTTGGTATGTCCATCAGGGCTTTATTCGATTATGTGGGGCTGATGTTTGACCAAATAGAAGGAATTATCATCTCCTCTGTTGTCCCGCCAATGATGTTCGCACTTGAAAGAATGTGCGAAAAGTATTTTCACATAACACCCCAAATTGTAGGGCCTGGAATGAAGACTGGATTAAACATTATGTGTGACAATCCAAAGGAAGTCGGGGCAGATCGAATTGTCAATGCAGTAGCAGCAATTCATCTATATGGGGCGCCTCTAATTGTGGTAGACTTTGGAACAGCAACAACCTACTGTTATATCAATGAACAAAAACAATACATGGGTGGAGCGATTGCACCGGGTATAACCATCTCAACTGAGGCTTTATATACAAGAGCGGCGAAGCTGCCGAGAATTGAAATTGTCCGTCCTGATCACATTGTTGGAAAAAACACCATCAGTGCGATGCAATCCGGCATCCTTTATGGATATGTTGGCCAAGTCGAGGGAATAGTGAAACGGATGAAGCAGCAAGCCAAACAAACACCGAAAGTCATTGCAACAGGCGGTTTGTCTACATTGATTGGAAATGAATCAGACTGTATTGATATTGTCGATCCGTTCCTCACATTAAAAGGACTGCAGCTCATTTATGAACGTAATCGTGTCGGTGTAATATAGGAGGTTTAAATCAAATGGATTACTTAGTTAAAGCGTTAGCATATGACGGAAAAGTCCGCGCATATGCTGCAAACACAACAGATACAATCAACGAAGCACAAAGAAGACATCATACGTGGCCGACTGCATCAGCAGCCATCGGCAGAACGATGACAGCAACAGTCATGATGGGTGCTATGCTGAAAGGTGAGAATAAGCTAACTGTCAAAATAGAAGGCGGTGGCCCAATCGGCGCCATTATTGCTGATGGAAATGCAAAAGGCCAGGTGCGAGGATATGTCTCAAACCCACAAGTTCACTTTGACTTAAATGAACATGGCAAGCTGGATGTTAGACGTGCAGTCGGAACATCTGGAACGTTAAGTGTTGTCAAAGATATCGGGCTGAAGGACCACTTTACAGGGCAAACGGAAATCGTTTCTGGTGAAATTGGAGATGACTTCACTTATTATCTTGTTTCTTCTGAGCAAGTGCCTTCTTCTGTAGGTGTAGGCGTTCTTGTCAATCCAGATAATTCGATCCTCGCAGCAGGCGGTTTCATCATTCAACTGCTGCCTGGTACAGAAGATGCTGTCATTGAAAGACTAGAAAAGCGCCTGTCAACCATTGAACCAATCTCTAAACTCATTGAAAAAGGGATGACACCAGAAGAAATATTAGAAGAAGTACTCGGTGAAAAACCTCAAATTTTAGAAACTGTACCTGTCGAATTTTCTTGTAACTGCTCAAAAGAACGGTTTGCAAATGGCATTATCAGCCTAGGGAAAGCCGAAATTGATGATATGATTGAACAAGACGGACAAGCAGAAGCTCAATGCCATTTTTGTAACGAAACGTATGTATTTACAAAAGAAGAGCTAGAAGAGCTACGTGAAGAATTAACCCGCTAAGCTCTAAGCTGCGGGTTTTCTTTTTAGAATGGAAAGGAGACGAAAGATGAGACTAAAAGCAAGAGTGGTATGGACATTTATCCTCGTGTTGCTCATGATTAATGCCGTTGTCATTGCATATGTATTAACAAAGTCACAAATGTCACAGGCTTCTTCTAACGGGAAGAGCGGTGAAGAAATTGCGTCGATTGGAAAAGAGAAGGTGACGCGTCAAGAATGGTTAAAGAAGATGGAAGACCGCTACGGAAAGGCGACACTTGAACAAATGATCAATCAGAAGGTGGTCAATCAGCTTGCCAAGCAAAACAAGCTGGAAGTGTCTTCAAAAGAGATCAATCGTGAATTGCTCATGCTCAAAGCGGTGTCTAATAATTTCTATGAAGATGGACATACAAGTGAGAAGGAATGGAAAGAACAGATTCGTTATCAAATTTTATTAGAGCAGCTTTTAACAAGAGATGCCGTCGTTTCTGAAAAAGAAGCGAAATCGTTTTATGAAAAAAACAAGGACTTATATCAATATGATGATTCATACCGCATTCGCCATATCGTCGTGAAGACAAAGAGCGAGGCTGAAAATGTATTAAAAGATTTAAAAGGTGGGTCTAGCTTCGAAGCTGTGGCAGCTGAACGTTCAATCGACCGTTACACCTCACCATACGGCGGAGATCTTGGATTTGTGACAGAAGAGCAGGAAAGTATCCCAGCCCTATACATACAAGAAGCTCAAAAGCTTCAGCCAGATGAATGGACGAAAGAGCCGATTCAGACCAAAAACGGGTATGCCATTATTCAGTTAAAAGAAAAATTAAATGGCCGCTCTTTCTCCTATGACGAAGTCAAAGACCAGATTAAAAGGCAGATTGCCATGGAAGATCTAGGTGAAAAGGCGAATGTCAAAACCCTGTGGAAAGAAGCAAAAGTCACATGGTTTTACGATGGCGAGCAGGACTAAAAGCATTGACAAAATTTTTTGAAATTGATAATTTAATATTAATACAATAAAATTACTCGGAGATAGAGGTGTTAGTGATGGCTCGTATTGCAAATTCAGTTTTTGAACTAATAGGAAATACACCAGTCGTTAAATTAAACCGTTTAGTAGATGAAGACAGTGCGGATGTCTACTTGAAACTTGAATATATGAACCCGGGCAGCAGTGTCAAAGATCGTATTGCTTTAGCGATGATCGAAGATGCTGAAGCAAAAGGTACATTAAAAGCCGGCGATACGCTTATTGAACCAACAAGCGGAAATACAGGAATCGGCCTTGCAATGGTAGCGGCTGCTAAAGGAATCAATGCGATTTTGGTTATGCCGGACACAATGAGTCAGGAGCGCCGCAACCTTTTACGCGCTTATGGTGCGGAACTTGTCTTAACACCAGGTGCAGAAGGAATGAAAGGTGCCATCAAAAAAGCGGAAGAATTAGCAGAAGAGCATGGTTACTTCATGCCTCAGCAATTTAGCAACGAAGCCAATGCAGAGATTCACCGTCGTACAACTGGGAAAGAAATCCTTGAACAGTTTGACGGCGAGCTTGATGCATTTATTGCAGGTGTTGGTACGGGCGGTACGATTACAGGAGCTGGTGAAGTCCTAAAAGAAGCCATCCCATCCATCCAGCTTTATGCAGTAGAGCCGACAGATTCTCCTGTATTGTCAGGCGGTAAGCCGGGTCCGCATAAAATTCAAGGAATTGGAGCAGGTTTTGTTCCTTCAATCTTGAACACAGAAATATATGACGGCATCATCCAAGTGAAAAACGAAGATGCATTTGAGCTTGCAAGAAAAGCAGCGAAAGAAGAAGGAATCCTTGGCGGTATTTCTTCTGGAGCAGCTATTTACGCAGCGCTTCAAACAGCGAAGAAGCTTGGTAAAGGGAAAAAGGTTCTGGCCATCATCCCAAGTAATGGTGAGCGTTACCTCAGTACACCTCTTTATCAATTCGATTAAACCAATCACCCCAGCATTTGCTGGGGTTTTTTTATGAATTCTGAAGATGGAAAGCAAATACTATTTTCTAAATAAAATGGATTGCATTACAATAAGGTTAATGAAAATGAAAAAGGATGATAACATGACACAACGCAGGCCGATGGGCATCAAAATTCCTTTTACGAAAGATGCATTTTTGAAAAGATACGAACAATTAACTGCTCGTGAAACACATCATGTGCTTCTTGAAAGTGCGCGCGGCGGTTCTTATAGCATCGCTGGTATTCACCCGATCGCAAAAGCGAAGGGGAAAGATGGAATGACGACTATCCATTATCAAGATGAGGTGCTGTTCAAAGAAGGTGATCCATTCAGAGCATTTACGGATTGGTTTCAAACCCTTCGAACTGAAACGAACGACGAATATCCCGACTTTCAAGGCGGAGCCATTGGGTTTTTAAGCTACGATTATGCTAGATACATCGAACATTTTAAGATGCTGTCAATTGATGATCTTCAAACACCAGACCTTTATTTCCTCGTATTTAACGATGTTGCAGTTTTTGATCATAAAGAGCACGCGCTGTGGCTGATTACGCACATAGAGGAAGCGGAATCAGGGAGTGAAGCGAACCAAAGGCTTGAAGAATGGAAGCAAAAATGGACAAGCTCTTCAGAAGAATCAGCACAATCACCTGTCAGTGAACCTTCTACAGAATTTGTACCAGCAGCACCATTCACTGAAGAAGCCTTTGGGGAAGCAGTAGAGAAAATTAAGCAGTATATCGCAAACGGTGATGTGTTCCAAGTGAACTTATCCATCAGACAAGATGAACAGCTTCACACTCATCCGTATGATTTATACAAAACGTTACGTCAGGTAAATCCATCTCCTTACATGTCTTACTTGCATACGCCTGACTTCCAGATTGTTTGTGGATCTCCAGAGTTGCTAATTAAGAAAAAAGGAACTCAGCTAGAAACAAGACCAATTGCCGGAACAAGATCACGAGGCAAAGACGACGCTGAGGATCAAGCTCTGGCAAAAGAGCTCATTGAAAATGAAAAAGAACGCGCAGAGCATGTGATGCTCGTTGATCTTGAGCGGAATGACCTTGGACGCGTATCCACTTATGGATCCGTAAAAGTGAACGAATTTATGGCGATTGAGAAATATTCACACGTGATGCATATTGTATCCAATGTACAAGGAGAGCTGCGTGATGAATGTGACGCGGTAGATGTCATGAGAGCTGTATTCCCAGGTGGAACGATTACAGGTGCTCCAAAAGTAAGGACGATGGAAATCATAGAAGAACTTGAGCCAACAAGACGTGGGCTTTATACTGGATCTATAGGCTGGTTTGGATTCAATCACGATATGCACTTTAATATCGTCATTCGTACTGCGTATTGTACAGAAGGAAAGGCCTTTATGCAGTCAGGGGCGGGGATCGTCATAGATTCTGTCCCAAAACACGAATACAAAGAATCAATTAAAAAAGCCTATGCAGTGAAAAAAGCATTACAGTTGAGCAAAGAAGAGACTATTTTGAGTTAGAGGTGAGCAGAGTATGATTTTAATGATTGATAATTATGATTCATTTACGTACAACCTGGTCCAGTATTTAGGAGAGCTTGGGGAAGATTTGATCGTGAAACGGAATGATCAAGTAACCATTCAAGAAATTGAAGAGCTCAAGCCGGATTTCCTCATGATTTCTCCAGGGCCATGCAGTCCTGATGAAGCGGGGATTAGCATGGAGGCGATCAAGCACTTTGCAGGAAGTATTCCGATCTTCGGTGTGTGTCTAGGTCACCAATCCATCGCACAAGTCTTTGGCGGGGATGTCGTTCGAGCAGAGCGCTTAATGCACGGTAAAACGTCAGAGATTAAACATGACGGAAAAGGTGTCTTCACAGGACTTCAAAATCCGCTCGTTGCAACGAGATATCATTCGTTAATTGTCAAAAACGAGACATTGCCAGAGTGCTTTGACGCAACAGCCAGCACAAAAGAAGGCGAGCTCATGGCGATTCGCCATAAAGAACTGCCGATTGAAAGTGTGCAATTCCATCCTGAATCGATTATGACATCCTTCGGAAAAGAAATGCTGAAAAATTTCATTGAAACCTATCGTAAAAAGGGGCATGAAGTAAACGCATGATCATTTATCTGAACGGTCAGTATATAGAGGAGAAAGACGCGACTCTTTCTCCTTTTGATCATGGTTTTCTATATGGCATCGGTGTATTCGAAACATTTACCAGCCTGGCAGGACAAGTCTTCCTGTTAGATTGGCATCTTGAAAGGCTCAATCAATCATTACGTGACCTTTGCATCGAATCCACAATAGAGAAACCATTTGTACTCGACATCATTCATACTTTACTGAATAAAAACCAAATAGCCGGCGGCCATGCGAGAATTCGCTTGAATGTTTCTGCGGGCAGAGGCAATGGGTTTTCTGCAGATCCTTATGAAGAGCCTGTCGTTTTTGTCATGATCTCTCCATTCCGTCCAGAATCTATTTTAGATGAGAAAAAGGGAGTCATTCTTCAAACAAGAAGAAATACACCAGAAGGGCCAAGGCGCCTCAAGTCTCATCACTATATGAACAACCTGCTCGCGAAAAGAGAAGTGGGGAACGACCCGGCGTTAGAAGGCATCTTTTTAACGAAAGAAGATGATGTGGCAGAAGGTATTACCTCGAATGTTTTTTGGCGGAAAGATGATGTGGTCTATACACCGTCACTTGATACAGGCATTTTAAATGGGGTCACTCGTCGATACTGTATGGAAACGCTCCACGCGATGGGGGTCTCGCTAAAGGAAGGACGATACCCAGTCTCACATTTGCTCTCAGCTGATGAGGTATGGATGACTAATTCTGTTCAGGGAGTTGTACCTTTCGGGAGTATAGGAGACATCCACTTGCCCAAAAACAGCCGGACCATCTCAACAAAGTTAAGAATGCAATACACAAAAGAACGTCAAGACCATAAAGAGTAGGTGGACACAATGACACAACAATTGATAAAACAGCCTAAAATCATACAGGCCAAGCATCACACCCTTAGCTATGAAGAAAAGACATTGGTCATGGGCATTTTAAATGTCACGCCTGACTCTTTTTCAGATGGAGGAAAGTTTAATCAAGTAGATAAAGCGCTGGCTCATGCAGCGCAGCTGATAGAAGACGGGGCGCATATTATTGATATTGGCGGAGAATCGACTCGCCCAGGAGCGGCACTTGTCTCGGAAGAAGAGGAGCTTTCAAGGGTCATTCCTGTCATTGAGAAGATCACAAAAGAATTAGATGTACCTATCTCTATTGATACGTATAAAGCCCGTGTTGCAGATGAAGCGGTGAAAGCTGGAGCCTCCATCATTAATGATGTATGGGGAGCGAAGGCAGATCCCCAAATGGCACATGTGGCAGCGAAGCACAATGTCCCAATCATTTTAATGCACAATCGGCCAGAACGAAACTACACACATCTGATTTCAGATATGATCGCCGATTTGAAAGAAAGTGTCCAAATTGCCCAGCAAGCGGGTGTCCGTGATGACATGATTATATTAGATCCAGGGGTAGGATTTGCGAAAAATAAAGAGGACAACCTGAAGGTCATGAATGAACTTGAACATTTTTGTCACCTTGGGTATCCACTGCTGCTAGCTACATCACGAAAACGATTCATTGGTGCTGTTTTAGACCTGCCTCCTGAAGAACGTACTGAAGGAACAGGTGCGACAGTTTGCCTTGGGATTCAAAAGGGCAGTGCGATGGTCCGTGTACATGATGTAAAAGAAATAGCAAGAATGGCAAAAATGATGGATGCCATGCTGAATAAGGGAGGCGCTTATCATCGATAAAGTATATGTAAATGGAATGGAATTTTACGGGTACCATGGTGTATTTGCAGAAGAAAATAAATTAGGGCAGCGATTCCGCGTGGACTTAACAGCTTCACTTGATTTAAGTAAAGCCGGACAAACTGATGACCTCAATGAGACCATTAACTATGCAGAGCTTTACCAAATCTGCAAAAGCATTGTAGAAGGTAAGCCGGTCAATCTCGTTGAAACACTGACAGAAAGAATTGCAAACCAAGTGTTAAAGGACTTTCCGACAGTTCAGGAATGTACAGTGAAGGTGATCAAACCAGATCCGCCAATTCCAGGACACTATCAGTCCGTTGCAATTGAAATGACGAGATCGCGCACATGAACAATACAGCATACATCGCATTAGGCTCAAACATAGGTAAAAAAGAAACCTATTTAAAAGAAGCCGTCAAAAAACTGCATGAACATCCAGAGGTTCAAGTAGAATTAATCTCATCGATATATGAAACAGCACCTGTAGGATATGAAAACCAAGATGACTTTTTAAACATGGCCGTGAAAATTACCACTTCACTTCGTCCGGAGGAACTGCTGTCTCTTACTCAGAAAATCGAGCAGGAGTTAGGCAGAACAAGAGAAGTGAGATGGGGACCGCGAACGGCTGACCTTGACATTTTACTTTATAATCGTGAAAATATTGAAACAGAACAACTTGTAGTACCGCATCCTAGAATGTACGAACGTTTATTCGTTCTTGTCCCGATGAGTGAGATTTGCCCAGAAATCGGCGAAGTACAAATAAATGCCGTAACAGACCAAGAAGGTGTAAGCATATGGAAAAAGACATGTGGGGTAGAAGAATTCGTGCATACCGAAAGCTAAAAGGGTATACTCAGGAAGGGTTCGCGAAAAGACTGGGCATCTCTGTCTCTGTCTTAGGAGAAATTGAGCGAGGCAATCGATTACCAACAAACCAATTGGTTGGTCAAATAGCAGATGCTTTAAATATAACGGTGGAAGAACTTTCACCAATTCTTGAAGAAGAAAGGAGGGGGAAAAATGTTTAAAATCGGAGATATCGAGATTAAAAACAAAGTAGTGCTCGCACCAATGGCTGGTGTGTGCAACTCTGCCTTCAGACTGACGGTGAAAGAGTTTGGAGCGGGCTTAGTCTGCGCTGAAATGGTCAGTGACAAAGCGATCCTGATCAACAACGCGAGAACGATGGGTATGCTATACATTGATGAACGGGAAAAGCCTTTGAGCCTTCAGATATTTGGAGGGGAAAAAGACACACTCGTTGAAGCGGCAAAGTTCGTAGACCAGAATACCACAGCTGATATTATTGATATTAACATGGGCTGTCCTGTACCAAAGATTACGAAATGTGATGCAGGAGCGAAATGGCTCCTTGATCCAAACAAGATTTATGAAATGGTCTCTGCTGTCGTAGAAGCTGTAGACAAACCAGTTACTGTGAAAATGAGAATGGGCTGGGATGAAGACCATATCTTTGCTATCGACAATGCCCGTGCTGTTGAACGAGCAGGTGGACAAGCGGTTGCGCTTCACGGACGGACACGCGTGCAAATGTACGAAGGAACAGCGAATTGGGATATTATTAAAGAGGTTAAACAATCTGTTTCAATTCCTGTCATCGGCAATGGCGATGTCAAAACCCCTCAAGATGCAAAACGTATGCTTGATGAAACGGGTGTGGACGCTGTCATGATCGGAAGAGCTGCACTAGGAAACCCGTGGATGATTTATCGAACGGTTCATTATTTAGAAACGGGTGAACTGAAAGAAGAGCCAAACGTGCGTGAGAAAATGTCAGTGTGCAAGCTTCACTTAGACAGACTCATCGATCTAAAAGGCGAGCATGTGGCTGTTAGAGAAATGAGAAAGCACGCAGCATGGTACTTAAAAGGTGTCCGAGGCAATGCGGACGTAAGAAATCAAATCAATCAAAGTGAAACGAGAGCGGAGCTTGTACAAGTTCTTGATGACTTTACGATCGAAGCCGAGGCAAAAGAGCTTCAAAGTATAAAAGTAGGATAAGATTATCTTTCTTTTTGTAGCTCACTGCTAGTGCATGTACTGGCAGTTTTTCTGCTTTTCTCTGCAAAATACATTATTGGAGTGATATAAATGAGTAATGAAGGGCTTAATAACGAAGAATTGAATGACCAATTCCAGGTCAGACGTGACAAAATGAATAAAATGAGAGAAGAGGGTATCGATCCATTCGGTGAACGATATGACCGCTCTCATCAATCTGCACAAATTATCGCTGAATACGACGAGTTTTCTAAAGAAGACTTAGAAGGAAAAGCGGCTCAAGTAACAATCGCTGGACGTTTGATGACAAAGCGCGGAAAAGGTAAAGCTGGCTTTGCGCATATTCAAGACCTAGAAGGACAAATTCAAATCTACGTTCGTAAAGATAGTGTAGGGGAAGAAGCTTACGAATTATTTAAAAGCTCAGACCTAGGCGATATCATCGGTGTAACAGGGACTGTTTTTAAAACAAATGTCGGAGAACTTTCTATTAAAGCGACTAGCTTTGAGGTTCTGACAAAAGCACTTCGCCCGCTTCCTGATAAATATCATGGATTAAAAGATGTTGAACAACGCTATCGTCAGCGCTACCTTGACCTCATTGTAAATCCAGAAAGTAAGCAGACATTCATTATGCGAAGCAAAATCATTCAATCCATGAGAAGATACTTGGATTCTAAAGGATACTTAGAAGTTGAAACACCAACTATGCACAGCATTCCTGGTGGTGCATCAGCGCGTCCTTTCATTACTCATCACAATGCACTTGATATGCCGCTTTATATGCGTATTGCGATCGAGCTGCACTTAAAACGCCTAATTGTCGGTGGTCTAGAGAAAGTATACGAGATTGGCCGCGTATTCCGTAATGAAGGTGTATCGACTCGTCATAACCCAGAATTCACTATGATCGAGCTGTATGAAGCATACGCAGACTACAAAGACATCATGAATCTGACTGAAAACTTGATTGCCCATATTGCCCAAGAGGTGCTGGGAACAACAACCATTCAATATGGAGAAGATGAAATTGATCTCAAACCTGAATGGAAGAGACTGCATATGGTTGAAGCGGTCAAAGAAGCAACAGGTGTAGACTTCTGGCAGGAGATGTCTATAGAAGAAGCAAAACAACATGCTGCTGATCATGGTGTTGAATTCACGAAAAATATGACAGTAGGTCATATTATCAATGAGTTCTTCGAGCAAAAAGTAGAAGAAACATTGGTTCAGCCTACATTCATTTACGGACATCCAGTGGAGATTTCTCCATTAGCTAAGAAAAATCCTGAAGATCCTCGCTTCACAGATCGCTTTGAGCTGTTTATCGTGCGCCGTGAGCATGCAAATGCATTCACAGAGCTAAACGATCCAATTGATCAAAGAGAACGCTTTGAAGCTCAATTAAAAGAACGTGAAGAAGGAAATGACGAAGCACATCTAATGGATGACGATTTTGTTGAAGCATTAGAATACGGCATGCCTCCAACAGGTGGTTTAGGAATCGGGATCGACCGATTAATCATGCTTTTAACAAATTCTCCATCAATCAGAGATGTACTGCTTTTCCCGCAAATGAGAAACCGCTAATACATCAATCAAAGCGCCATTCTATCTATGGCGCTTTTTATTTTTCATAAAATGAAACTTTTTTTTAAAAAACTATTGCAAGGAAAGATTCCAGGTGGTATATTATTATTCGTTGCCGCAAAACAGCAACGAGGTTAAAAAAAGAAATTGAAAAAAGTTCTTGACTTTAACCGATGTAAAATGGTAAGATATTAAAGTCGCTTACGAGCGATAACGAACATGATCTTTGAAAACTAAACAAGACAAAACGTACCTGTTAATTCGAGTTTTTATAAAAAAATCCTATGATACTTCATAGGTAGTCAGTCAAACTGGCGAAAAGCAAAACTTCGGTTTTGTACTTTTTCGGAGAGTTTGATCCTGGCTCAGGACGAACGCTGGCGGCGTGCCTAATACATGCAAGTCGAGCGGACAGAAGGGAGCTTGCTCCCGGATGTTAGCGGCGGACGGGTGAGTAACACGTGGGTAACCTGCCTGTAAGACTGGGATAACTCCGGGAAACCGGAGCTAATACCGGATAGTTCCTTGAACCGCATGGTTCAAGGATGAAAGACGGTTTCGGCTGTCACTTACAGATGGACCCGCGGCGCATTAGCTAGTTGGTGGGGTAATGGCTCACCAAGGCGACGATGCGTAGCCGACCTGAGAGGGTGATCGGCCACACTGGGACTGAGACACGGCCCAGACTCCTACGGGAGGCAGCAGTAGGGAATCTTCCGCAATGGACGAAAGTCTGACGGAGCAACGCCGCGTGAGTGATGAAGGTTTTCGGATCGTAAAGCTCTGTTGTTAGGGAAGAACAAGTGCGAGAGTAACTGCTCGCACCTTGACGGTACCTAACCAGAAAGCCACGGCTAACTACGTGCCAGCAGCCGCGGTAATACGTAGGTGGCAAGCGTTGTCCGGAATTATTGGGCGTAAAGGGCTCGCAGGCGGTTTCTTAAGTCTGATGTGAAAGCCCCCGGCTCAACCGGGGAGGGTCATTGGAAACTGGGAAACTTGAGTGCAGAAGAGGAGAGTGGAATTCCACGTGTAGCGGTGAAATGCGTAGAGATGTGGAGGAACACCAGTGGCGAAGGCGACTCTCTGGTCTGTAACTGACGCTGAGGAGCGAAAGCGTGGGGAGCGAACAGGATTAGATACCCTGGTAGTCCACGCCGTAAACGATGAGTGCTAAGTGTTAGGGGGTTTCCGCCCCTTAGTGCTGCAGCTAACGCATTAAGCACTCCGCCTGGGGAGTACGGTCGCAAGACTGAAACTCAAAGGAATTGACGGGGGCCCGCACAAGCGGTGGAGCATGTGGTTTAATTCGAAGCAACGCGAAGAACCTTACCAGGTCTTGACATCCTCTGACAACCCTAGAGATAGGGCTTTCCCTTCGGGGACAGAGTGACAGGTGGTGCATGGTTGTCGTCAGCTCGTGTCGTGAGATGTTGGGTTAAGTCCCGCAACGAGCGCAACCCTTGATCTTAGTTGCCAGCATTCAGTTGGGCACTCTAAGGTGACTGCCGGTGACAAACCGGAGGAAGGTGGGGATGACGTCAAATCATCATGCCCCTTATGACCTGGGCTACACACGTGCTACAATGGACAGAACAAAGGGCTGCAAGACCGCAAGGTTTAGCCAATCCCATAAATCTGTTCTCAGTTCGGATCGCAGTCTGCAACTCGACTGCGTGAAGCTGGAATCGCTAGTAATCGCGGATCAGCATGCCGCGGTGAATACGTTCCCGGGCCTTGTACACACCGCCCGTCACACCACGAGAGTTTGCAACACCCGAAGTCGGTGAGGTAACCTTTATGGAGCCAGCCGCCGAAGGTGGGGCAGATGATTGGGGTGAAGTCGTAACAAGGTAGCCGTATCGGAAGGTGCGGCTGGATCACCTCCTTTCTAAGGATATATGGAGCAGCGTACGTTTTCGTCTTGTTTAGTTTTGAAGGATCATTCCTTCAAAACATGTCTCTAGCGAGACAGGATTGTTCTTTGAAAACTAGATAACAATAAGTAATACATTCACATTGAATGCAATGCAAAGTTCATCACACATAGTGATTCTTTCTAAAGTAAGAAATGGTTAAGTTAGAAAGGGCGCACGGTGGATGCCTTGGCACTAGGAGCCGATGAAGGACGGGACGAACACCGATATGCTTCGGGGAGCTGTAAGCAAGCTTTGATCCGGAGATTTCCGAATGGGGAAACCCACTGCTCGTAATGGAGTAGTATCCATACTTGAATACATAGAGTATGAGAAGGCATACCCGGGGAACTGAAACATCTAAGTACCCGGAGGAAGAGAAAGCAAATGCGATTCCCTGAGTAGCGGCGAGCGAAACGGGAACAGCCCAAACCAAGAGGCTTGCCTCTTGGGGTTGTAGGACACTCTATACGGAGTTACAAAGGAATGATATAAGCGAAGAGGTCTGGAAAGGCCCGCCAAAGAAGGTAACAGCCCTGTAACTGAAATGTCGTTCTCTCCAGAGTGGATCCTGAGTACGGCGGAACACGTGAAATTCCGTCGGAATCCGGGAGGACCATCTCCCAAGGCTAAATACTCCCTAGTGACCGATAGTGAACCAGTACCGTGAGGGAAAGGTGAAAAGCACCCCGGAAGGGGAGTGAAATAGATCCTGAAACCGTGTGCCTACAAGTAGTCAGAGCCCGTTAACGGGTGATGGCGTGCCTTTTGTAGAATGAACCGGCGAGTTACGATCCCGTGCAAGGTTAAGCAGAAGATGCGGAGCCGCAGCGAAAGCGAGTCTGAATAGGGCGCATGAGTACGTGGTCGTAGACCCGAAACCAGGTGATCTACCCATGTCCAGGGTGAAGTTCAGGTAACACTGAATGGAGGCCCGAACCCACGCACGTTGAAAAGTGCGGGGATGAGGTGTGGGTAGGGGTGAAATGCCAATCGAACCTGGAGATAGCTGGTTCTCTCCGAAATAGCTTTAGGGCTAGCCTCAAGGTAAGAGTCTCGGAGGTAGAGCACTGATTGGACTAGGGGCCCCTACCGGGTTACCGAATTCAGTCAAACTCCGAATGCCGATGACTTATCCTTGGGAGTCAGACTGCGAGTGATAAGATCCGTAGTCGAAAGGGAAACAGCCCAGACCGCCAGCTAAGGTCCCAAAGTATACGTTAAGTGGAAAAGGATGTGGAGTTGCTTAGACAACCAGGATGTTGGCTTAGAAGCAGCCACCATTTAAAGAGTGCGTAATAGCTCACTGGTCGAGTGACTCTGCGCCGAAAATGTACCGGGGCTAAACGTATCACCGAAGCTGCGGACTGTTCTTACGAACAGTGGTAGGAGAGCGTTCTAAGGGCTGTGAAGCCAGACCGGAAGGACTGGTGGAGCGCTTAGAAGTGAGAATGCCGGTATGAGTAGCGAAAGACGGGTGAGAATCCCGTCCACCGAATGCCTAAGGTTTCCTGAGGAAGGCTCGTCCGCTCAGGGTTAGTCGGGACCTAAGCCGAGGCCGAAAGGCGTAGGCGATGGACAACAGGTTGATATTCCTGTACCACCTCCTCACCATTTGAGCAATGGGGGGACGCAGGAGGATAGGGTAAGCGCGGTATTGGATATCCGCGTCCAAGCAGTTAGGCTGGGAAATAGGCAAATCCGTTTCCCATAAAGGCTGAGCTGTGATGGCGAGCGAAATTTAGTAGCGAAGTTCCTGATTCCACACTGCCAAGAAAAGCCTCTAGCGAGGTGAGAGGTGCCCGTACCGCAAACCGACACAGGTAGGCGAGGAGAGAATCCTAAGGTGATCGAGAGAACTCTCGTTAAGGAACTCGGCAAAATGACCCCGTAACTTCGGGAGAAGGGGTGCTTCTTAGGGTGTTAAAGCCCCGAGAAGCCGCAGTGAATAGGCCCAGGCGACTGTTTAGCAAAAACACAGGTCTCTGCGAAGCCGTAAGGCGAAGTATAGGGGCTGACGCCTGCCCGGTGCTGGAAGGTTAAGAGGAGCGCTTAGCGTAAGCGAAGGTGCGAATTGAAGCCCCAGTAAACGGCGGCCGTAACTATAACGGTCCTAAGGTAGCGAAATTCCTTGTCGGGTAAGTTCCGACCCGCACGAAAGGCGCAACGATCTGGGCACTGTCTCAACGAGAGACTCGGTGAAATTATAGTACCTGTGAAGATGCAGGTTACCCGCGACAGGACGGAAAGACCCCGTGGAGCTTTACTGCAGCCTGATATTGAATGTTGGTACAGCTTGTACAGGATAGGTAGGAGCCTTGGAAACCGGAGCGCTAGCTTCGGTGGAGGCATCGGTGGGATACTACCCTGGCTGTATTGACCTTCTAACCCGCTGCCCTTATCGGGCAGGGAGACAGTGTCAGGTGGGCAGTTTGACTGGGGCGGTCGCCTCCTAAAATGTAACGGAGGCGCCCAAAGGTTCCCTCAGAATGGTTGGAAATCATTCGCAGAGTGTAAAGGCACAAGGGAGCTTGACTGCGAGACCTACAAGTCGAGCAGGGACGAAAGTCGGGCTTAGTGATCCGGTGGTTCCGCATGGAAGGGCCATCGCTCAACGGATAAAAGCTACCCCGGGGATAACAGGCTTATCTCCCCCAAGAGTCCACATCGACGGGGAGGTTTGGCACCTCGATGTCGGCTCATCGCATCCTGGGGCTGTAGTCGGTCCCAAGGGTTGGGCTGTTCGCCCATTAAAGCGGTACGCGAGCTGGGTTCAGAACGTCGTGAGACAGTTCGGTCCCTATCCGTCGCGGGCGCAGGAAATTTGAGAGGAGCTGTCCTTAGTACGAGAGGACCGGGATGGACGCACCGCTGGTGTACCAGTTGTTCTGCCAAGGGCATCGCTGGGTAGCTATGTGCGGACGGGATAAGTGCTGAAAGCATCTAAGCATGAAGCCCCCCTCAAGATGAGATTTCCCATTCCGCAAGGAAGTAAGATCCCTGAAAGATGATCAGGTTGATAGGTCTGAGGTGGAAGCGTGGTGACACGTGGAGCTGACAGATACTAATAGATCGAGGACTTAACCTATATTCTAATGTGAACATGAACATTGTTATCTAGTTTTGAGAGAACATTCTCTCCATCAGGTTTGGTGGCGATAGCGAAGAGGTCACACCCGTTCCCATACCGAACACGGAAGTTAAGCTCTTCAGCGCCGATGGTAGTTGGGGGTTTCCCCCTGTGAGAGTAGGACGCCGCCAAGCTTCTATAAGGATCAGTTCCAGTCGGAACTGGTCTTTTTTGTGTTTTTGCAAGACTTGCTTCTATATAATAGGTTCTTAAAGTGAATTGTTCCCTCGTTGATTGCTAAATAAATCAAACTTTACGCTCTTTCAATTTAACATGTCGGTCATCATATGAACCAGCAGCTCAAATTATCAAGGGTCTACACTAAAAGCATAGAAAACTTCACCTGCGGCTAAATAGATATAGAAAGGCGATGTATAGGACCACTAAATAGAAATACCTCATCCCGAAGGGGCTGGTCAGTCATTGTGGCATGTCCAATTTAAAAAGATAGAAGAAATGAAAGAAACAATACTCATTTTATTTCTCCTGTTAAAATTTTATATCGATGATAAAGCTGTTGAATATTTGAAGCAGTAGAAAAATGATGTGAAACGATTTTGTTGAAAAATAGTAAAGACCAGCAGTATTTTCACACTTTTTTATGCAAAAAAGATTTCTCGGAAAAATAAAATAATAACAGAATTTCTTTTTTGAATGTTTTTATCCAGAGATATATGAAATAAAATCAAGGGTATGAAAGCTTCTAAATAGCTGTTTTCAAAGGAATAAAGCCTTATTAGTACTCTTTTTAACAAAAAAACATAAAAAAATGAAAAAAAGGCTTTTAAAATGATGGGACAAGTGGTAAACTTCTTTAGGTGCCTTAACGAAAAGATGAAAAAACAGCTTTAAAATAAATTCAAAAATTATTTTAAAAAAGTCTTTACAAACAATATCTTATCGTTATATAATACTATTTGTCAGATCGAGAGACACTTCGAAACGACACAATATGGAGGATTAGCTCAGCTGGGAGAGCATCTGCCTTACAAGCAGAGGGTCGGCGGTTCGAGCCCGTCATCCTCCACCATATTTATTCTTACATAATGTTAGGATAGATAAAGCCGGTGTAGCTCAACTGGTAGAGCAACTGACTTGTAATCAGTAGGTTGGGGGTTCAAGTCCTCTTGCCGGCACCACTTTCATATGGTAAGATAGACAAGTCGCTTTTAAAGCGAGCCATTAGCTCAGTTGGTAGAGCATCTGACTTTTAATCAGAGGGTCGAAGGTTCGAGTCCTTCATGGCTCACCATGTTTCATGCGGGTGTGGCGGAATTGGCAGACGCGCTAGACTTAGGATCTAGTGTCTTTATGACGTGGGGGTTCAAGTCCCTTCACCCGCATTGCCAAATAAAATAAAGAAATCCTGTAATGCGGAAGTAGTTCAGTGGTAGAACACCACCTTGCCAAGGTGGGGGTCGCGGGTTCGAATCCCGTCTTCCGCTTATACCATCCACGCCGGGGTGGTGGAATTGGCAGACACACAGGACTTAAAATCCTGCGGTAGGTGACTACCGTGCCGGTTCAAGTCCGGCCCTCGGCATTATAAATAAGCGCCCGTAGCTCAATTGGATAGAGCGTTTGACTACGGATCAAAAGGTTAGGGGTTCGACTCCTCTCGGGCGCGCCATTAAGATCGGGAAGTAGCTCAGCTTGGTAGAGCACTTGGTTTGGGACCAAGGGGTCGCAGGTTCGAATCCTGTCTTCCCGACCATCTTTTATGGGGCCTTAGCTCAGCTGGGAGAGCGCCTGCCTTGCACGCAGGAGGTCAGCGGTTCGATCCCGCTAGGCTCCACCAATATGATCTTTGAAAACTAAACAAGACAAAACGTACCTGTTAATTCGAGTTTTTATAAAAAAATCCTATGAAACTTCATAGGTAGTCAGTCAAACTGGCGAAAAGCAAAACTTCGGTTTTGTACTTTTTCGGAGAGTTTGATCCTGGCTCAGGACGAACGCTGGCGGCGTGCCTAATACATGCAAGTCGAGCGGACAGAAGGGAGCTTGCTCCCGGATGTTAGCGGCGGACGGGTGAGTAACACGTGGGTAACCTGCCTGTAAGACTGGGATAACTCCGGGAAACCGGAGCTAATACCGGATAGTTCCTTGAACCGCATGGTTCAAGGATGAAAGACGGTTTCGGCTGTCACTTACAGATGGACCCGCGGCGCATTAGCTAGTTGGTGGGGTAATGGCTCACCAAGGCGACGATGCGTAGCCGACCTGAGAGGGTGATCGGCCACACTGGGACTGAGACACGGCCCAGACTCCTACGGGAGGCAGCAGTAGGGAATCTTCCGCAATGGACGAAAGTCTGACGGAGCAACGCCGCGTGAGTGATGAAGGTTTTCGGATCGTAAAGCTCTGTTGTTAGGGAAGAACAAGTGCGAGAGTAACTGCTCGCACCTTGACGGTACCTAACCAGAAAGCCACGGCTAACTACGTGCCAGCAGCCGCGGTAATACGTAGGTGGCAAGCGTTGTCCGGAATTATTGGGCGTAAAGGGCTCGCAGGCGGTTTCTTAAGTCTGATGTGAAAGCCCCCGGCTCAACCGGGGAGGGTCATTGGAAACTGGGAAACTTGAGTGCAGAAGAGGAGAGTGGAATTCCACGTGTAGCGGTGAAATGCGTAGAGATGTGGAGGAACACCAGTGGCGAAGGCGACTCTCTGGTCTGTAACTGACGCTGAGGAGCGAAAGCGTGGGGAGCGAACAGGATTAGATACCCTGGTAGTCCACGCCGTAAACGATGAGTGCTAAGTGTTAGGGGGTTTCCGCCCCTTAGTGCTGCAGCTAACGCATTAAGCACTCCGCCTGGGGAGTACGGTCGCAAGACTGAAACTCAAAGGAATTGACGGGGGCCCGCACAAGCGGTGGAGCATGTGGTTTAATTCGAAGCAACGCGAAGAACCTTACCAGGTCTTGACATCCTCTGACAACCCTAGAGATAGGGCTTTCCCTTCGGGGACAGAGTGACAGGTGGTGCATGGTTGTCGTCAGCTCGTGTCGTGAGATGTTGGGTTAAGTCCCGCAACGAGCGCAACCCTTGATCTTAGTTGCCAGCATTCAGTTGGGCACTCTAAGGTGACTGCCGGTGACAAACCGGAGGAAGGTGGGGATGACGTCAAATCATCATGCCCCTTATGACCTGGGCTACACACGTGCTACAATGGACAGAACAAAGGGCTGCAAGACCGCAAGGTTTAGCCAATCCCATAAATCTGTTCTCAGTTCGGATCGCAGTCTGCAACTCGACTGCGTGAAGCTGGAATCGCTAGTAATCGCGGATCAGCATGCCGCGGTGAATACGTTCCCGGGCCTTGTACACACCGCCCGTCACACCACGAGAGTTTGCAACACCCGAAGTCGGTGAGGTAACCTTTATGGAGCCAGCCGCCGAAGGTGGGGCAGATGATTGGGGTGAAGTCGTAACAAGGTAGCCGTATCGGAAGGTGCGGCTGGATCACCTCCTTTCTAAGGATATATGGAGCAGCGTACGTTTTCGTCTTGTTTAGTTTTGAAGGATCATTCCTTCAAAACATGTCTCTAGCGAGACAGGATTGTTCTTTGAAAACTAGATAACAATAAGTAATACATTCACATTGAATGCAATGCAAAGTTCATCACACATAGTGATTCTTTCTAAAGTAAGAAATGGTTAAGTTAGAAAGGGCGCACGGTGGATGCCTTGGCACTAGGAGCCGATGAAGGACGGGACGAACACCGATATGCTTCGGGGAGCTGTAAGCAAGCTTTGATCCGGAGATTTCCGAATGGGGAAACCCACTGCTCGTAATGGAGTAGTATCCATACTTGAATACATAGAGTATGAGAAGGCATACCCGGGGAACTGAAACATCTAAGTACCCGGAGGAAGAGAAAGCAAATGCGATTCCCTGAGTAGCGGCGAGCGAAACGGGAACAGCCCAAACCAAGAGGCTTGCCTCTTGGGGTTGTAGGACACTCTATACGGAGTTACAAAGGAATGATATAAGCGAAGAGGTCTGGAAAGGCCCGCCAAAGAAGGTAACAGCCCTGTAACTGAAATGTCGTTCTCTCCAGAGTGGATCCTGAGTACGGCGGAACACGTGAAATTCCGTCGGAATCCGGGAGGACCATCTCCCAAGGCTAAATACTCCCTAGTGACCGATAGTGAACCAGTACCGTGAGGGAAAGGTGAAAAGCACCCCGGAAGGGGAGTGAAATAGATCCTGAAACCGTGTGCCTACAAGTAGTCAGAGCCCGTTAACGGGTGATGGCGTGCCTTTTGTAGAATGAACCGGCGAGTTACGATCCCGTGCAAGGTTAAGCAGAAGATGCGGAGCCGCAGCGAAAGCGAGTCTGAATAGGGCGCATGAGTACGTGGTCGTAGACCCGAAACCAGGTGATCTACCCATGTCCAGGGTGAAGTTCAGGTAACACTGAATGGAGGCCCGAACCCACGCACGTTGAAAAGTGCGGGGATGAGGTGTGGGTAGGGGTGAAATGCCAATCGAACCTGGAGATAGCTGGTTCTCTCCGAAATAGCTTTAGGGCTAGCCTCAAGGTAAGAGTCTCGGAGGTAGAGCACTGATTGGACTAGGGGCCCCTACCGGGTTACCGAATTCAGTCAAACTCCGAATGCCGATGACTTATCCTTGGGAGTCAGACTGCGAGTGATAAGATCCGTAGTCGAAAGGGAAACAGCCCAGACCGCCAGCTAAGGTCCCAAAGTATACGTTAAGTGGAAAAGGATGTGGAGTTGCTTAGACAACCAGGATGTTGGCTTAGAAGCAGCCACCATTTAAAGAGTGCGTAATAGCTCACTGGTCGAGTGACTCTGCGCCGAAAATGTACCGGGGCTAAACGTATCACCGAAGCTGCGGACTGTTCTTACGAACAGTGGTAGGAGAGCGTTCTAAGGGCTGTGAAGCCAGACCGGAAGGACTGGTGGAGCGCTTAGAAGTGAGAATGCCGGTATGAGTAGCGAAAGACGGGTGAGAATCCCGTCCACCGAATGCCTAAGGTTTCCTGAGGAAGGCTCGTCCGCTCAGGGTTAGTCGGGACCTAAGCCGAGGCCGAAAGGCGTAGGCGATGGACAACAGGTTGATATTCCTGTACCACCTCCTCACCATTTGAGCAATGGGGGGACGCAGGAGGATAGGGTAAGCGCGGTATTGGATATCCGCGTCCAAGCAGTTAGGCTGGGAAATAGGCAAATCCGTTTCCCATAAAGGCTGAGCTGTGATGGCGAGCGAAATTTAGTAGCGAAGTTCCTGATTCCACACTGCCAAGAAAAGCCTCTAGCGAGGTGAGAGGTGCCCGTACCGCAAACCGACACAGGTAGGCGAGGAGAGAATCCTAAGGTGATCGAGAGAACTCTCGTTAAGGAACTCGGCAAAATGACCCCGTAACTTCGGGAGAAGGGGTGCTTCTTAGGGTGTTAAAGCCCCGAGAAGCCGCAGTGAATAGGCCCAGGCGACTGTTTAGCAAAAACACAGGTCTCTGCGAAGCCGTAAGGCGAAGTATAGGGGCTGACGCCTGCCCGGTGCTGGAAGGTTAAGAGGAGCGCTTAGCGTAAGCGAAGGTGCGAATTGAAGCCCCAGTAAACGGCGGCCGTAACTATAACGGTCCTAAGGTAGCGAAATTCCTTGTCGGGTAAGTTCCGACCCGCACGAAAGGCGCAACGATCTGGGCACTGTCTCAACGAGAGACTCGGTGAAATTATAGTACCTGTGAAGATGCAGGTTACCCGCGACAGGACGGAAAGACCCCGTGGAGCTTTACTGCAGCCTGATATTGAATGTTGGTACAGCTTGTACAGGATAGGTAGGAGCCTTGGAAACCGGAGCGCTAGCTTCGGTGGAGGCATCGGTGGGATACTACCCTGGCTGTATTGACCTTCTAACCCGCTGCCCTTATCGGGCAGGGAGACAGTGTCAGGTGGGCAGTTTGACTGGGGCGGTCGCCTCCTAAAATGTAACGGAGGCGCCCAAAGGTTCCCTCAGAATGGTTGGAAATCATTCGCAGAGTGTAAAGGCACAAGGGAGCTTGACTGCGAGACCTACAAGTCGAGCAGGGACGAAAGTCGGGCTTAGTGATCCGGTGGTTCCGCATGGAAGGGCCATCGCTCAACGGATAAAAGCTACCCCGGGGATAACAGGCTTATCTCCCCCAAGAGTCCACATCGACGGGGAGGTTTGGCACCTCGATGTCGGCTCATCGCATCCTGGGGCTGTAGTCGGTCCCAAGGGTTGGGCTGTTCGCCCATTAAAGCGGTACGCGAGCTGGGTTCAGAACGTCGTGAGACAGTTCGGTCCCTATCCGTCGCGGGCGCAGGAAATTTGAGAGGAGCTGTCCTTAGTACGAGAGGACCGGGATGGACGCACCGCTGGTGTACCAGTTGTTCTGCCAAGGGCATCGCTGGGTAGCTATGTGCGGACGGGATAAGTGCTGAAAGCATCTAAGCATGAAGCCCCCCTCAAGATGAGATTTCCCATTCCGCAAGGAAGTAAGATCCCTGAAAGATGATCAGGTTGATAGGTCTGAGGTGGAAGCGTGGTGACACGTGGAGCTGACAGATACTAATAGATCGAGGACTTAACCTATATTCTAATGTGAACATGAACATTGTTATCTAGTTTTGAGAGAACATTCTCTCCATCAGGTTTGGTGGCGATAGCGAAGAGGTCACACCCGTTCCCATACCGAACACGGAAGTTAAGCTCTTCAGCGCCGATGGTAGTTGGGGGTTTCCCCCTGTGAGAGTAGGACGCCGCCAAGCTTCTATAAGGATCAGTTCCAGTCGGAACTGGTCTTTTTTGTGTTTTTGAGAGGTTTGATACCATATAAATGTGGAAATAATATTGTTAGTTGAGCGATTATCTTGAAAAATCGATCGAAAAAATTTATAGTAAGATTAAAGTCAAATATAGTCAAAGTCAATGGAGGAGGAGGCGGAGTGGCACAAAATATTTCTGATATCATCGAGCAGTATTTGAAGGAAGTCTTGGATCAGAACGGTCGAGAAATATTAGAAATTAAGCGCAATGAAATTGCAGATAAATTTCAATGCGTACCTTCACAAATTAACTATGTTATCAATACACGCTTTACGAGCGAGAGAGGCTATATCGTTGAAAGTAAGCGTGGCGGCGGTGGCTATATCCGCATCATTAAAGTCAAAATGAATGATGAAGTCGACTTATTGAACAACATTATTTCTCAAATATATCATCGTTTATCACAGGCTGCATCTGATCATATCATCATGCGTCTTGTTGAAAATAACATTTTATCTGAAAGAGAAGCTAAGATGATGATTAGTGTCATGGATCGTTCTGTATTGCATATTGATTTACCTGAACGTGATGAACTGCGTGCTCGGATGATGAAAGCGATGTTAAATGCTTTGAAATTAAAGTAAAGCGGGTGAAAAGATTGATTTGTCAAGAATGTAATGAGAGACCAGCCACTTTTCACTTTACGAAAGTTATAAATGGAGAAAAACAAGAAATGCACATATGTGAACAATGTGCAAAAGAAAACAGTGATTCATATGCTATGAGTGGAAACCAAGGTTTCTCGATTCACAACTTATTATCAGGCTTATTGAATATTGATCCTAGCTTCACCACAAGTGCTAACAAGGGCTCGTCTATTTTTCAAGAAGCGAAAGAAGTGGATCAATGTCCTAAGTGTGGCTTAACCTTTCAACAGTTCAGAAAAACAGGCCGATTTGGCTGTGCAGAATGCTATCGTACATTTGATCAGTATCTGAACCCTGTTTTAAGGAAAGTCCATAGTGGAAATACAGTCCATAATGGAAAAGTCCCAAAACGAATTGCCGGCAGCCTGCATGTTCGCCGGAAACTTGAGTTAATGCAGCAAGAGCTGAAGCAGCTGATTGAACAAGAAGAGTTCGAAAAGGCAGCGGAAGTTCGAGATCAAATTCGTGCATTAGAGCATGAGCAATCTCAGCAGAGGGAGGGAGATTAACGACATGTCGCTCCAGCATTTTATTCAAGACGCTCTAAGTCAGTGGATGAAACAAAAAGGACCAGAAAGTGACATTGTTCTAAGCAGTCGTATCCGGCTAGCTCGCAATCTAGAGCATGTTCGTTTCCCAACTCAGTTTTCTCAAGCTGAAGCTGAAGCTGTTCTCCAGCAATTCGAACAAAAGTTTGCTAGCCAGGAAGTGAAGGACATTGGAAACTTTGTTCTGATTCGAATGAATGAAACGCAGCCTTTAGCAAAGAGGGTACTTGTTGAAAAGCATTTGATTAGCCCCAATTTAGCTGAATCAAGATTTGGTGGGTGTTTGCTTTCTGAAAATGAAGAAATCAGTGTGATGCTGAATGAAGAGGACCATATTCGAATCCAATGCTTATTCCCAGGTTTTCAGCTAGCCAATGCACTAAAAGCGGCTAATCAGGTAGATGACTGGATTGAAGAGCAAGTGGATTATGCGTTTTCTGAAAAGCGAGGATACTTAACAAGCTGTCCGACCAATGTAGGTACAGGTATTAGGGCTTCGGTCATGATGCATTTACCAGCATTAGCGCTCACAAGACAAATGAATCGGATTATTCCGGCCATTAATCAATTAGGTCTTGTGGTCAGAGGAATTTATGGTGAGGGCAGCGAAGCAATAGGAAACATCTTTCAAATATCAAATCAAATGACACTTGGTCAATCAGAAGAAGACATTGTAGATGACTTGAATAGTGTGACCGCTCAGCTCATTGAACAAGAGCGATCTGCACGAAAAGCTTTATATCAAACATCTAAAATTGAACTTGAGGACAGAGTGTACCGTTCCTTAGGGATTTTGGCCAATTGTCGTATGATTGAATCAAAGGAAACAGCGAAGTGTTTGTCAGATGTGCGGCTTGGAATTGATTTAGGTATCATTAAGGGGCTTTCAAGTAATATACTGAATGAACTCATGATTTTGACTCAGCCCGGCTTCCTTCAACAATATTCAGGAGGAGCCTTAGAGCCAAATGAACGAGATATAAAACGAGCAGCGATTATTAGAGAAAGGCTGCGCTTAGAAATGCATAGGAATGGACAGGAGGATGAAACGATATGATGTTTGGAAGATTCACTGAAAGAGCTCAAAAGGTATTAGCACTTGCACAAGAAGAAGCCATTCGCCTAGGCCATAAAAACATAGGTACTGAGCACATTTTACTTGGCCTTGTACGTGAAGGTGAGGGCATCGCTGCTAAAGCGTTAGAAGCACTGGGCCTTGTTTCAGATAAAATCCAAAAAGAAGTCGAAAGCTTGATTGGAAGAGGGCAAGAGGTGTCTCAAGCTATTCCTCATTATACGCCTAGAGCGAAGAAGGTCACTGAGCTTTCAATGGATGAAGCAAGAAAGCTAGGTCATTCCTATGTAGGGACAGAACATATTCTATTAGGTCTTATTCGTGAGGGAGAGGGTGTCGCTGCCCGTGTCTTAAATAACCTTGGAGTGAGCTTAAATAAAGCACGTCAGCAAGTACTGCAGCTGCTTGGAAGCAATGAAACAGGTGCATCTGCGGCAGGCTCTAATAGCAATGCAAATACACCAACACTAGATAGCTTGGCAAGAGATTTGACAGCTATTGCAAAAGAGGACAGCTTGGACCCTGTCATTGGCCGAAGCAAAGAAATCCAACGTGTCATTGAGGTTCTAAGTAGAAGAACAAAAAATAACCCTGTGCTGATTGGTGAGCCTGGTGTTGGTAAAACAGCCATCGCAGAAGGTCTTGCACAGCAAATTATTCATAACGAAGTGCCTGAAATCCTGCGCGATAAACGAGTGATGACACTGGATATGGGAACTGTTGTAGCTGGGACGAAATATCGTGGTGAATTCGAGGATCGTTTGAAAAAAGTGATGGACGAAATTCGCCAGGCAGGAAATATCATTCTCTTTATCGACGAGCTTCATACACTCATTGGTGCTGGTGGAGCAGAGGGCGCGATTGATGCGTCTAATATCTTGAAGCCATCCTTAGCACGTGGTGAGCTTCAATGTATTGGAGCGACAACGTTAGATGAGTACCGTAAATACATTGAAAAGGACGCTGCGCTTGAACGACGTTTCCAGCCAATTCAAGTAGATCAGCCGTCTGTTGATGAAAGTATTCAAATCTTAAGAGGGCTTAGAGACCGGTATGAAGCACATCACCGTGTGTCTATTACAGATGAAGCGATTGAGGCGGCGGTGAAGCTGTCTGACCGTTATATTTCCGACCGATTCCTTCCAGATAAGGCGATTGATTTAATTGATGAGGCAGGTTCGAAAGTCCGTTTACGTTCGTTCACGACACCGCCTAACCTAAAAGAGTTAGAGCAAAAGCTGGATGAAGTACGCAAGGAAAAGGATGCGGCAGTTCAAAGTCAAGAATTTGAAAAAGCAGCTTCTCTTCGCGATACAGAGCAGCGTTTGCGTGAAAAAGTAGAAGTGACAAAGAAATCATGGAAAGAAAAGCAGGGACAAGAGAATTCAGAGGTATCTGTAGATGATATCGCAATGGTCGTTTCCAGCTGGACGGGAGTGCCTGTTTCGAAAATTGCTCAAACGGAGACAGATAAGCTTCTGAACATGGAACAATTGCTTCATTCTCGCGTGATCGGACAGGATGAAGCGGTTGTCGCTGTAGCAAAAGCGGTGAGACGTGCGCGTGCTGGCCTGAAAGATCCGAAGCGTCCAATCGGCTCCTTTATCTTCTTGGGTCCAACAGGGGTTGGTAAAACGGAGCTTGCAAGAGCACTCGCTGAGTCTATTTTCGGTGATGAAGAAGCAATGATCCGTATTGATATGTCTGAATACATGGAGAAACACTCTACATCCAGACTTGTTGGGTCACCTCCAGGCTATGTGGGCTATGATGAAGGTGGACAGCTGACTGAAAAAGTGAGAAGAAAACCTTATTCTGTCGTTCTTTTAGACGAGATTGAAAAGGCGCATCCAGATGTATTTAATATCTTACTACAAGTGTTAGAAGATGGTCGTCTGACTGATTCTAAAGGGCGTACCGTTGACTTTAGAAATACGATTTTGATCATGACATCAAACGTTGGAGCTAGTGAGCTGAAGCGCAATAAATATGTTGGCTTTAACGTGCAGGATGAAAGTCAAAATTACAAGGATATGAAAGGCAAAGTGATGGGCGAGTTGAAACGTGCGTTTAGACCTGAGTTTATCAACCGTATTGATGAAATCATTGTCTTCCACTCGCTTGAGAAGAAACATCTCAAAGAGATCGTGTCTCTCATGTCTGATCAATTGACAAAACGATTAAAAGAACAAGACCTATCAATTGAATTGACGGAAGCAGCAAAAGCGAAAATTGCCGACGAAGGAGTAGATCTTGAGTACGGTGCGCGTCCGTTAAGAAGAGCGATTCAAAAGCATGTAGAAGATCGACTTTCTGAGGAGCTTCTGAAGGGGAATATTGAAAAAGGTCAACATATCGTATTAGATGTGGAAGATGGAGAAATTGTCGTAAAAGCGACTGCTGCTACGAACTAATATAGTAAGAAAAAAGTGTGAGGCATACCAGTAAGGTGTATGCCTCCCTTTACTTATTTTCTGACCAGTATAAGGAGTTGTATTCTTCAATCTATGGCTAAGACAAAATCAAAATTTATATGCCAATCGTGCGGTTATGAGTCAGCCAAATGGATGGGGAAATGTCCAGGCTGCGGCACGTGGAACAGTATGACAGAAGAGGTCGTTCGCAAAGAGCCGGCAAACCGTCGAAGTGCTTTTAATCATTCTGTTCAAACCATTCAAAAACCTTCACCTATATCTGCAATTGAAACATCCGAAGAACCCCGAATTAAAACAAATTTAGAAGAATTTAACCGAGTATTAGGAAGTGGAATTGTCAAAGGTTCTCTTGTTCTCATCGGCGGAGATCCTGGGATTGGGAAGTCCACATTGTTATTACAAGTATCAGCACAGCTCTCAGACAAAAATCAGAATGTGTTATACATATCTGGTGAGGAGTCCATTAAACAAACGAAGCTAAGAGCGGACCGCCTTGGCATTGAAAGCGCCTCTTTACATGTTTTGGCTGAAACCGATATGGAGTATATAACGTCTGCTATACAGGAGATGAAACCTGCTTTTGTTGTGGTGGATTCGATTCAAACCGTTTACCAAAGCGATATCACGTCAGCTCCCGGCTCTGTATCTCAAGTTAGAGAATGTACAGCGCAGCTGATGAAGATTGCCAAAACAAATGGTATTCCTATTTTTATCGTTGGTCACGTGACCAAAGAAGGCTCGATCGCAGGTCCACGCCTTTTAGAGCATATGGTGGACACAGTTCTTTATTTTGAAGGCGAGCGTCATCATACGTTTCGTATTTTACGGGCGGTCAAAAACCGATTTGGTTCAACGAATGAATTGGGAATTTTTGAAATGAGAGAAGAAGGGCTCACGGAAGTATTAAACCCATCAGAAATCTTTTTAGAAGAGCGGTCGGCAGGTGTATCTGGTTCGTGTGTTGTTGCCTCAATGGAAGGAACAAGACCAGTACTTGTCGAGATACAGGCGTTAATTTCCCCGACAAGCTTTGGGAATCCGCGAAGAATGGCCACTGGCCTTGATCATAATCGAGTATCGCTGCTCATGGCAGTTTTAGAAAAACGCGTAGGGCTGCTGCTGCAAAACCAAGATGCCTATTTAAAGGTCGCAGGCGGTGTGAAGCTTGACGAACCGGCGATTGACTTAGCTATTGCCGTGAGTATTGCATCAAGCTTTAAAGATGCAGCGCCGCATCAAGCGGATTGCTTTATAGGAGAGGTCGGTCTGACAGGAGAAGTCAGAAGAGTATCAAGAATTGAACAGCGAGTGCAGGAAGCTGCAAAACTAGGATTTAAGCGAATGTTTATTCCTAAGGCGAATATAGACGGATGGAAAAAGCCGAGAGGGATTGAGTTAGTTGGTGTAGAAAATGTAGCGGAGGCACTTCGAATTTCACTAGGGGGATCATAGAAATGGAAAAAGAGAAAAAAGGAGCGAGAGAACTCGATCTCTTAGATATTGTACAGTTTGTGGCACCAGGAACACCTCTGCGGGCAGGGATTGAAAACGTCCTGAGAGCCAATACTGGCGGGCTCATTGTTGTTGGTTATAATGACAAAGTAAAGAGTGTGGTAGATGGAGGATTTCACATTAATTCAGCCTTCTCCCCAGCACATTTATATGAATTGGCGAAGATGGATGGGGCCATTATTCTTAGCGATTCTGGTCAAAAAATCTTGTATGCGAATACACAGCTGATGCCAGATGCAACCATTCATTCATCGGAAACAGGCATGAGGCACCGGACGGCTGAACGTGTAGCAAAGCAGACAGGCTGCTTAATCATTGCTATTTCTGAACGGAGGAACGTCATTACCTTATACCAAGGGAATCGTCGTTATACGCTGAAAGATATTGGCTTTATTTTAACAAAGGCGAATCAAGCCATTCAAACACTTGAGAAATATAAAACGATTTTAGATCACGCCATTTCTGCGTTAAGCGCCCTAGAATTCGAAGAACTTGTGACCTTTGGGGATGTATTATCCGTGCTGCACCGCTACGAAATGGTACTCAGAATCAAAAATGAAATCAATATGTATATCAAAGAGCTTGGAACAGAGGGACACTTGATTCGTCTGCAGGTCAATGAATTGATTACAGATATGGAGCAGGAAGCGGCTTTATTTATTAAAGATTACGTGAAAGAAAAGATCAAAGATCCGTATGTGCTGCTTAAACAACTTCAAGATATGTCGAGCTTTGAGCTGTTAGATGATTCCATTCTGTACAAGTTACTTGGATATCCCGCTTCTACAAATATTGACGAATATGTGTACACAAGAGGATACAGATTGCTCCATAAAATCCCTAGACTGCCAATGCCAATCGTCGAAAATGTGGTTGAAGCATTCGGTGTGCTAGATCGAATTATGGAAGCAGATGTACAAGAATTGGATGAAGTAGAAGGAATTGGAGAAGTAAGAGCGAAAAAGATAAAAAAAGGATTAAAAAGGTTACAAGAAAAACATTATATCGACCGTCAGCTTTAAGAAGAGAAATTTTCCTCTACTACGGTTAAAAATGGATGAATATGGGTATATTAATGATGGTTTTGTTTTCTGTTGTTCATGATAGGAAACTTAAACATATATCAATGTCAGATGAAGGTGGATTGACAGATGAAAAATAAAGGAGGTGAAGGTATGTTAAAAAGAATCGTTCAGGCGTTTTTTATCATTTTGGGTGCAGTTGTGGGGATTTTTATCATTCCAGAGTTATTTCTGCTTTTAAATGTAAAGGACATACCTTTCATAACAAATGCTTACTCTTCAGCACTAATAGGAGCCGTTGTGTTCTTCATCATTGGTAAATGGTGCACAGGTTATGTGGTAAATTGGGTGAAATGGATCGAGGATTCTCTATTGAAGGCGCCTCTTCCTGATCTTATATCTGGAAGTTTCGGATTAGTATTTGGACTTATTCTAGCATATCTTATTGTAAACGTGATCCCGCTAAACAATATCCCATATCATATTTTTGGTACCATTATTCCGATTTTCCTGGCTTTCTTTTTAGGATACCTTGGGTTTCAGGTAGGCTTTAAGAAGAAGGATGAAATGATAGGGCTGTTCTCCCGATCTGCAAAGGTCACAAAGAAAAAAGGAGCAGCTGATGATGAACCTGAAATAGAAGATAAAAAGCTGAAAATTTTAGACACAAGTGTTATCATTGATGGAAGAATCGCAGATATTTGCCAAACTGGATTCTTAGAAGGTGTCATGGTCATTCCTCAATTTGTACTCGAGGAATTACAGCATATTGCAGACTCTTCAGATGTATTAAAGAGAAATAGAGGCCGAAGAGGTCTTGATATTTTAAATCGTATTCAAAAAGAATTGGATATCAAAGTTGAAATTTACGAAGGTGACTTCGAAGACATTCAAGAGGTTGATAGCAAGCTTGTGAAGCTGGCGAAATTAACTTCAGGTGTTGTTGTGACCAATGATTTTAATTTAAATAAAGTATGCGAACTTCAAAAAGTAGCAGTGTTAAACATCAATGATCTAGCCAATGCCGTTAAACCGGTTGTACTGCCTGGGGAAGAAATGAAGGTACAGGTCATTAAAGATGGGAAAGAGCATAACCAAGGTGTTGCTTACTTAGATGACGGGACGATGATTGTGGTCGAGGAAGGACGCAATTACATTGGAAAAGACATTGACGTGCTCGTCACAAGTGTGCTGCAGACTGCTGCTGGAAGAATGATTTTTGCGAAGCCAAAACTTCTGGAGAAGGCGCTCTAAAGGGAGAACGAACATGTATTATGAAGTAGTTATTCCGGCTGCGGGGCAGGGGAAACGAATGAAGGCCGGCCGCAATAAGCTTTTTATTGAGCTGAAAAGAATGCCGGTCATCATTCATACACTAAAGGTGTTTGACGCTCATGCGCAATGCAAACGAATGATCCTAGCGATCAATGAAGAGGAGCGTCAAGACTTTGAAAGGCTACTCAAGGTACACGCTTTTCAAACGCCTGTTTCACTTGTCACTGGCGGTGAAGAACGTCAGCAAAGTGTATACGAAGGATTAAAGGCTGTGAAAGATGCGGACATCGTGCTTGTTCATGATGGGGCAAGGCCTTTTATTAAGCATACACAGATTGACTTGCTCGTTAAAGCGGCGATTGAAAAAGGCTCCGCAGTTGTAGCGGTACCAGTGAAAGACACAATCAAACGCGTTCAAGAAGGCAAAGTGGAACAAACCATTGAACGTCAGAGCTTGTGGGCAGTCCAGACCCCACAAGCTTTTCGTCATTCTATTTTAAAAGAGGCGCATGAATATGCGGAGCGGACAGGCTTCCTTGGAACAGACGACGCCAGTCTTGTTGAACAATTACAAGGTGAGAATGTGTATATTGTCCAAGGAGACTATACCAATATTAAGCTGACAACACCGGATGATTTATTGGTTGCCAAGGCAATTATGGATGCGGAAAGAGGGTACTAGATCATGTTGAGAATAGGACAAGGTTTTGATGTACATCAATTAACAGAGGGAAGACCTCTAATTATCGGCGGGGTCACCATCCCTTATGAAAAGGGACTGCTAGGGCATTCAGATGCTGACGTACTGCTTCACACAGTGGCAGATGCATGCCTGGGTGCGATTGCTGAAGGAGATATCGGTAGACATTTCCCAGACACAGATCCTGAGTTTAAGGATGCAGATTCTTTTAAATTATTGCAGCATGTGTGGGCACTTGTGAAAGAAAAGGGCTACACTCTTGTGAATATTGACTGCACCATCATGGCGCAAAAGCCAAAAATGGCACCTTACATACAACCAATGTGTGAGAAAATTGCAGAAGCGCTTGAGGCAGATGTCACACAGGTGAATGTCAAAGCAACAACGACAGAGAAACTCGGATTTACAGGAAGAGGAGAAGGAATTGCCTCTCAGGCAACAGTGCTTCTTCAGAAAAAGTAAAATCCATTTTGATGAGAATAGGTTTTGATGATAAAATACGTTTATAAAAAATTGGTGTCAGACAACATGATGCAGATGAAAGGAAGTTAAACTCATGGGAAATGAAGTGCGTGTTCGTTATGCACCGAGTCCAACTGGTCATTTACATATTGGGAATGCTAGAACGGCTCTTTTCAACTATTTGTTCGCACGCAGCCAAGGCGGCAAATTTATTATTCGAATCGAGGATACGGACCAAAAGCGTAATGTAGAAGGCGGGGAGGAAAGCCAGCTTCGCCACCTGCAATGGCTCGGTATTGATTGGGATGAGAGCATTGATAAAGATGGCGGTTACGGTCCTTACAGACAATCAGAGCGTAATGATATTTACAAAAAATATTATGACGAACTGTTAGAGAAGGACTTGGCGTATAAGTGCTATTGTACGGCTGAAGAGCTAGAGGCAGAGCGTGAAGCACAAATCGCCCGCAGTGAAATGCCTCGATATTCTGGTAAATGCAGTCATTTATCAAAAGAAGAAGAGGACAAACTGATTGCTGAAGGAAGAGAGCCAAGCATCCGCTTCCGAGTGCCAAAAGGAGAAATCATCAAATTTGACGACATGGTCAAAGGTGAAATTTCATTTGAAACAGACGGCATTGGTGACTTTGTTATTGTGAAAAAAGATGGCACGCCAACTTATAACTTTGCCGTAGCCGTGGATGATCATTTGATGAAAATGACTCACGTTCTTCGCGGAGAAGATCATATTTCAAATACCCCTAAACAAATCATGATTTTTCATGCATTTGGCTGGGAGGTTCCGCTATTCGGACATATGACGTTGATTGTGAACGAGAACCGCAAGAAATTAAGTAAACGTGATGAATCAATTATTCAATTCATCGAGCAATATAAGAATTTAGGCTATTTACCTGAAGCCCTGTTTAACTTCATTGCATTACTTGGATGGTCTCCAGTAGGCGAAGAAGAACTGTTTACAAAAGAGCAATTCATCGACATTTTCGATGTAAACCGACTTTCTAAGTCACCAGCTCTATTCGATATGCATAAACTAAAATGGGTGAACAACCAATACGTGAAAGCACTTGATCTTGATCAGGTAGTGGCACTAACACTTCCGCATCTTCAAAAAGCAGGCAAGGTAAGTGAGCAGCTGACTGAAGAAGAAAACACGTGGGTACGCAAGCTTATTTCTCTGTATCACGAACAATTAAGCTACGGAGCAGAAATTGTTGAGTTAACAGAGTTGTTCTTTAAGGAGCAAATTGAGTATAATCAAGAGGCAAAGGAAGTTCTAGCAGAGGAGCAAGTACCAGAAGTGATGGCATCTTTTGCACGTCAGCTTGAACAGCTTGAGTCTTTCACACCTGATGAAATCAAGGCTGCCATTAAAGCGGTACAAAAAGAAACAGGGCATAAAGGCAAGAAACTATTCATGCCGATTCGTGTGGCTGTCACAGGACAAACGCATGGCCCAGAACTTCCGCAAAGTATTGAATTACTAGGTAAAGAAACGGTATTAAACCGCATTAAACAAATATAAGGAAATCGTTGCGAGGGAGAAGTACAATGTACTCGTCCATCACAGAAAGAGTCTCCACCGGCTGAAAGAGACTTATGGACAGACATTGGAAATGCACCCTCAAGACCCTTGAGGAACACGTACGTTAGTATGCAAGGGCGGTACCCTCCGTTATGGGATTAAGTTGAGAAGGCTGAAAGATAAGTAGCTTTCTAAACAGAGTGGAACCGCGTTTTCAAAACGTCTCTGTCATTTGGCAGAGGCGTTTTTTATTTGTCCAAAAAAAGAGAGCAAGTCCTAAGAGAGATTCATGGGGAAGAACGGGGGGAGCATGTGTTTTTCAAAATGCTGAAAGAAGATATTGATACTGTGTTTGATCAAGATCCTGCTGCTAGAAGCTATATTGAAGTAGTGCTTACCTATTCAGGGCTTCATGCGATTTGGGCTCACCGTATTGCGCACGCATTTTATAAGCGGAAGCTGTATTTTATTGCGCGGATCATTTCTCAGGTCAGCCGCTTTTTCACAGGGGTGGAAATTCATCCGGCGGCAACCATTGGCAGGCGGTTCTTCATTGATCACGGCATGGGCGTCGTGATCGGGGAAACATGTGAAATTGGAGACAACGTCACTGTTTTCCAAGGCGTGACATTAGGGGGAACAGGGAAAGAAAAGGGAAAGCGGCATCCGACCATTTTAGATGATGCCCTCATTGCGACAGGTGCCAAGGTGCTTGGTTCTATCACGGTTGGAAAAGGGTCCAAGATTGGTGCAGGGTCGGTCGTGTTAAAAGACGTCCCAGACCATTCCACTGTTGTAGGTATACCTGGGCGAGTGGTCGTTCAAAATGGAAAGAAAATCAATCGTGATCTCAACCATCAAGATTTGCCAGATCCAGTTTCCGATCGTTTTAAAGAATTGGAACGAGAAATGGAAAAGCTAAAAGGTGAGCTGGCTTCATTGAGCAGAAAGGAAGAACAATCATGACAATCAATATTTATAATACATTGACACGTAAGAAGGAAGAATTTGTCCCGCTTGAGCCAGGAAAGGTCAAGATGTATGTGTGCGGACCAACCGTTTATAACTACATTCATATCGGGAATGCTAGACCTGCTATTGTTTATGACACTGTACGTAAGTATTTAGAATACAGCGGTTACGATGTGAACTTTGTATCAAACTTTACAGATGTGGATGATAAACTCATCAAAGCAGCCAATGAACTCGGAGAAGATGTGCCGACAATTGCTGACCGTTTTATCCAAGCCTACTTCGAAGACGTCAGTGCGCTCGGCTGCAAAAAAGCAGACCTTCACCCGCGAGTGACGGAAAACATGGATGATATCATTGCGTTTATTGCGACATTGATTGAAAAAGGCTACGCCTATGAAGCAGATGGTGACGTGTATTACAGCACACGATCATTTGAAGGTTATGGAAAGCTTTCTCACCAATCAATTGATGAACTGAAGACGGGTGCTCGTATTCGTGTAGGTGAAAAGAAACGAGATGCGCTGGACTTTGCTCTTTGGAAGGCTGCAAAGGATCAGGAAATCTCTTGGGATAGCCCGTGGGGCAAAGGACGCCCAGGATGGCACATCGAATGCTCGGCAATGGTCAAAAAATATTTAGGTGATACGATCGACATTCATGCTGGCGGACAGGATTTAACATTCCCTCACCATGAGAATGAAATTGCCCAATCTGAGGCTTTGACAGGGAAGCCTTTTGCGAAGTATTGGATGCATAACGGGTATATTAATATCGATAATGAAAAAATGTCAAAATCACTTGGCAACTTTGTGCTGGTGCATGACATTGTGAAAGAACAAGATCCTGATGTGCTCCGCTTCTTTATGTTGTCGGTTCACTATCGCCACCCAATTAACTACTCAATGGATTTATTAGAAAGTACAAAGAGTGCGTTTAACCGACTCAAGACATCGTATGCGAATTTACATCACCGTCTTGAGAGCAGTACGAATATTACGGAAGATAATGCTGAATGGCTGGAAAAAATTGAAGAGCAGCGTGCGACATTTGTTTCTGAAATGAATGATGACTTCAATACGGCAAATGCGATCTCTGTTTTATTCGAATTAGCAAAACAGGCGAATTATTATATGGAAAATGATCATACTTCGGAGGAAGTGATCAAGGCATTTATCGGCTTGTTCCAAGAAATTACGTCTGTTCTCGGCTTCTCATTAGAAGAAAAGCACACGCTTGACGAAGAGGTAGAAGCGTTAATTGAAAAACGCAATGAAGCTAGAAGAAATCGTGACTTTGCTCTATCTGATCAAATTCGTGATCAATTAAAGAACATGAATATTGTGTTGGAGGACACTCCTCAAGGTACTCGCTGGAAAAGAGGAGAATAGGCAATGTTGAATTTTGAAAAGCTGAAAGATGGTAAACAGCTGAACGGACTTGCGCTGGCTTATATGGGTGATGCCATTTTTGAAGTATATGTGAGGCATCACCTCCTCCAAACGGGGGCGACAAAGCCCAATGAGCTGCACAAACGAGCAAGCAAAATTGTTTCAGCTAAATCACAGGCTGCTATTTTATTTACGCTTCAGCAGCAAGGCTTTTTCACTGAAGCAGAAGAAGCGGTGCTGAAAAGAGGAAGAAACGCAAAATCAGGCACAGTGCCTAAAAACACAGACGTTCAAACGTATCGTTATAGTACAGCGTTTGAAGCGCTTATGGGGTATTTATTTATCGAAAAGCAGGACGAACGCTTAGAAGAGCTGATTGGTCAGGCGATTGAAATCGGAACGTCAGGGAGGAAGACAAATGAGTCAGCAACATGATTATGTCATTGGGAAAAATGCAGTGATTGAGACACTGAAGTCAGATCGGGAGTTATACAAGCTCTGGATGGCAGAAAACACTGTAAAAGGACAAGCCCAGCAGGTCATTGAACTCGCTAAAAAGCAAAATATCACCATTCAGTATGTTCCGAGGAAAAAGCTTGATCAAATGGTTACAGGTCAGCACCAGGGAATCGTTGCACAAGTAGCAGCATATGAATATGCAGAATTAGATGATCTGTATCAAATCGCTGAAAAGCGGAATGAGCAGCCTTTCTTTCTGATTTTAGATGAAATTGAAGACCCACATAATTTAGGATCTATTATGAGAACGGCAGATGCTGTAGGTGCACACGGGATTGTCATTCCGAAAAGGAGAGCGGTCGGTCTAACAACAACAGTTGCTAAGGCATCCACTGGAGCAATTGAGCATATTCCTGTTGCAAAAGTGACCAATCTTTCAAGAGCCCTTGATGAAATGAAAGAAAGAGGAATCTGGGTTGCTGGAACAGATGCGTCTGCTAAACAGGATTACAGACAATTTGATGGCACAATGCCGCTGGCTCTTGTGATTGGCAGTGAAGGAAAAGGAATTGGCCGATTGATTAAGGAAAAGTGTGATTTTCTGATTAAACTGCCTATGGCCGGGAAGGTTACTTCGTTAAACGCATCAGTTGCGGCTGGTCTATTGATGTATGAAGTGTATCGAAAACGTTATCCGTTAGGAGAATAGAGATGGATATCCTCTTAGTCGATGGATACAACATGATAGGTGCATGGCCTCAGCTGCAGCACTTAAAGGAAAACAGCTTTGAAGAAGCCAGAGACGTGCTGATTCAACATTTAGCAGAATATCAAGCCTACACTGGGTATCGAGTCATTGTCGTATTCGATGCCCATATGGTCAAAGGAATTGAAAAGAAGCGGACTAACCACCGAGTAGAGGTCATCTTTACGAGAGAGAATGAAACGGCAGATGAGCGGATTGAAAAGCTGGCGCAGGATTTGAATAATATTCGGACGCAAATTCATGTGGCAACCTCAGATTTTACGGAACAATGGGCTATTTTTGGACAAGGAGCTCTTCGGAAGTCGGCTCGTGAGCTTTTAAGAGAGATTGAAGTGATAGAACGAAAGATTGAAACGAGGGTCAAAAAGATTACGTCTGATAAACCAGCATCTAAGATTGAATTGTCAGAAGATGTATTGAAAACGTTTGAAAAATGGCGGCGCGGGAATCTGGAATAGCTTGACGATATTTCAACCATTAATGTATAATATTTCTATCTAGGTGCGGTCGGGGGGATCGAAGTGAATCTAAACAACAGCAAGGGTAAGTCCATCAGAGAGCAATTTTGCCAGTTGGAAGATGAACAAGTCATTGAAAGGGTTCATGTCGGAGATAGTGATGCGCTAGATTATTTAATAACGAAATACCGCAATTTTGTACGTGCGAAAGCAAGATCTTATTTCTTGATAGGAGCGGATCGAGAGGACATTGTCCAAGAGGGAATGATCGGACTTTATAAGTCTATCCGCGATTTCAGAGAGGACAAGCTTACTTCATTTAAGGCTTTTGCAGAATTATGTATTACCCGCCAAATTATCACCGCAATTAAAACAGCTACTCGCCAAAAACATATCCCGTTAAATTCCTATGTATCATTAGACAAGCCGATCTACGATGAAGAATCGGACAGAACATTATTGGATGTCATTTCCGGTGCTAAAGCGCTTAACCCAGAAGACTTAATCATTAGCAAAGAAGAATTTGATGATATCGAAATGAAGATGGGTGAACTGCTAAGCGAGCTGGAAAGAAAGGTACTTGTGCTTTATCTTGATGGCAGATCCTATCAAGAGATTTCGGAAGATTTAAACCGTCATGTGAAATCAATTGATAACGCACTCCAAAGAGTAAAGAGAAAATTAGAGAAATATTTAGAGCTTCGCGAGATTAGTCTCTAATCAAACCTATATTGACAGCTTTTTCGACACTGTGATAAGGTACTAATGAAATGATGTCGAGAAAATAGGTGTAAATATGAGGAAAAAGATTACTCTAGCCTGTAAAGACTGCGGAAGCCGCAATTATACGACAATGAAAAGTGTTGCTTCAGCAGCTGAAAGATTAGAAGTTAAGAAATATTGCAAGACTTGTAATTCACATAAAACACATTTAGAAACGAAGTAAGATTTGCGTTCTTTAATCTGTGGAGGTCTTTTACATGCGTATTATCAGTTTCTTAAAAAGTGTCGGAAAAGAAATGAAAAAGGTCAGCTGGCCAAAGAAGAACGAAATGGTCCGCTACACAATCACTGTTATTTTAACAGTCGTATTCTTTGCCATCTTTTTCTCTTTTCTTGATATAGGAATCTCACAATTAATCGAATTAATTCATTAATACTTGAATAATGGTCTGCTGAACGTGCTATAATAGATCATAATATGACTTGCCAAAAAACCCGTTTTACGGGTTTTTTCAATTGCTTGAAAATATTTACCGTTACTCGAGATTCGTCAAATAGACATTATGAAATGTGGGGAGGGAAGGACTAAATAGTCCTGAACGAAAATGGAAAAGAATTGGTATGTTGTGCATACGTACTCTGGCTATGAAAACAAAGTAAAAGCGAATTTGGAAAAGCGTGTTGAATCAATGGGCATGCAGGATAAAATCTTCCGCGTCGTCGTACCAGAAGAAGAAGAAACGGATATTAAAAATGGTAAGAAAAAAGTCGTCAAAAAGAAAGTATTCCCTGGCTATGTCCTAGTGGAAATCGTGATGACTGACGACTCTTGGTATGTTGTTCGTAATACACCAGGTGTCACTGGATTCGTTGGATCAGCTGGATCAGGCTCAAAGCCGACTGCACTGCTGCCAGGCGAAGCCGAAACCATTCTGAAGAGAATGGGTCTTGAAGAACGCAAAACAGAAATCGACTTTGAACTGAAAGAAACAGTTAAGGTCATTGATGGACCATTTGCTAACTTCACTGGATCGATTGAAGAAATTGATTACGATAAAAGCAAAGTCAAAGTATTCGTTAATATGTTTGGTAGAGAAACACCTGTTGAACTTGAGTTCACGCAGATCGATAAATTGTAATTTAAAAGAGCTTGAAATGAGTGTATAGAAGTGGTAATATAGCAAAGGTACGTCTTGAGTTCACTCAAGATCGCTAGCTAGTTATTTCGTCATTCATATAAAGAATGAAGTTGTTGAGTGGGAGGGGGATTCCCCTATTACCACATCACGGACTTTAAGGAGGTGTGTCTCGTGGCTAAAAAAGTAGTTAAAGTTGTTAAATTGCAAATTCCTGCTGGAAAAGCTAACCCAGCTCCACCAGTTGGACCTGCACTAGGTCAAGCCGGTGTTAATATCATGGGATTCTGTAAGGAGTTTAACGCTCGTACAGCTGACCAAGCTGGTCTTATCATTCCTGTTGAAATTTCGGTTTTTGAAGACCGTTCATTTACATTTATTACTAAAACTCCACCTGCTGCAGTTTTACTTAAAAAAGCAGCTGGTATTGAGTCTGGTTCTGGTGAACCTAACCGTAATAAAGTGGCAACTGTTAAGCGTGATAAAGTACGCGAAATCGCGGAAACAAAAATGCCTGACTTAAACGCTGCTAGCGTTGAATCAGCTATGCGCATGGTTGAAGGTACTGCACGCAGTATGGGTATTGTCATCGAAGATTAATTTTTTGTCTTGTTGGGTTGCGAGTTTGGTTTTGACAAGTTCGCAACCCTTATTCGTGGGAGGTTATTCCGCTAAAACCACATAAGGAGGATTTTTATAATGGCTAAAAAAGGTAAAAAGTATGTAGAAGCTGCTAAGCTGATCGATCGTACAAAAGCGTATGATGTAGCTGAAGCTGTTTCTCTTACAAAAAAAGCAAATACAGCTAAATTTGATGCGACTGTAGAAGTTGCTTTTCGTTTGGGCGTAGACCCTCGTAAAAACGATCAACAAATCCGCGGTGCAGTTGTACTTCCTAACGGAACTGGTAAAACTCAACGCGTTCTTGTGTTCGCTAAAGGCGAAAAAGCAAAAGAAGCAGAAGCTGCTGGAGCAGACTACGTTGGAGATTCTGATTACATCACTAAAATCCAACAAGGCTGGTTCGAATTCGATGTAATCGTTGCGACACCTGACATGATGGGTGAAGTTGGTAAGATCGGTCGTGTACTTGGACCAAAAGGTCTTATGCCAAACCCTAAAACAGGAACTGTAACGTTCGAAGTTGAAAAAGCAATCAATGAAATCAAAGCTGGTAAAGTAGAGTACCGCGTTGATAAAGCTGGTAACATCCACGCGCCAATCGGAAAGGTTTCTTTCGAGGACGAAAAGCTTGTTGAGAACTTTGCAACAATCTATGACACAATCCTTAAAGCAAAACCTGCAGCGGCTAAAGGTGTATACGTGAAAAACGTTTCTGTTACATCTACTATGGGCCCAGGCGTGAAAGTGGATCCATCTTCTTTCTCTGCAAAATAATTCTTGACTTATGACAACCATTTTGATAATATCAAAATGTTGTAAAATAGAATAATGTCCATTTATACCGTAGACAGCAGGGGCCTTATGGCTTAATTAACCCGCCGAGGTGTATATGTCACAGTCTTACGTTAACGTATGCTTGTATATACAGCCTCCATGTCTTAATGGAGGCTTTTTATATGGAGAACCGTTCGTTAGGAACGTGATGGCCTGATCGGTATAAGTGTTACACAAAGAATGTACAGGAGGTGTAACCATGAGCAATGCAATCGATACTAAAAAAGTTGTCGTTGATGAAATTACTTCTAAATTTAAAGATAGTATGTCTACTGTCATTGTAGATTACCGCGGTCTTTCAGTTTCTGAAGTGACTGAACTTCGTAAACAGCTTCGTGAAGCTGGCGTAGAATTCAAAGTTTACAAAAACACTTTGACTCGCCGTGCAGTTGAACAAGTTGAACTAACGGGTTTAAACGATTTCTTAACAGGTCCAAACGCTATCGCATTCAGTAACGAAGATGTTATCGCACCTGCGAAAATCATCAACGAATTTGCGAAAAGCCACGAAGCTTTAGAAATCAAAGCTGGTGTCATCGAAGGAAACGTAGCGACTGTAGAAGAAGTGAAGGCTCTTGCGGAACTTCCGTCTCGCGAAGGCTTACTTTCTATGTTGCTTAGCGTTCTTCAAGCTCCAGTTCGTAATCTTGCTCTTGCTACTAAAGCAGTTGCAGATCAAAAAGAAGAACAAGGCGCTTAATGCGTACTTTACGTTTACGTAAAAAAACTTAAAATGGAGGAATTACAAATGGCTTTAAATATCGAAGAAATCATTGCTTCAGTTAAAGAAGCAACTGTACTTGAGTTAAACGACTTAGTAAAAGCAATCGAAGAAGAATTTGGCGTAACTGCTGCTGCTCCTGTAGCTGTAGCTGCTGGTGGCGGTGCTGCTGCTGAAGAAAAAACTGATTTTGATCTAGTACTTGCTGGTGCTGGAGACCAAAAAATCAAAGTTATCAAAGTGGTTCGTGAAATCACTGGTCTTGGCTTGAAAGAAGCTAAAGAACTTGTTGACAACACTCCAAAACCACTTAAAGAAGGTATTGCTAAAGAAGAAGCTGAAGAACTTAAAGCTAAGCTTGAAGAAGTTGGCGCTTCTGTAGAAGTTAAGTAATCTTCGCCTAATCTTTTGGGAAAGCTCGCTTTTACTGGCGGGCTTTTTCTTTTCTAATCTCCTGAAACGATTGAATCCAGAGGAGGTCCATTCACCATGAGTGACCACTATTATACGGAAAAGCCATCAGTGAAAAGCAATAAACAGACATGGGACTTCACCTTGAGAAACCGTACCTTTACTTTTACAAGTGACAGTGGAGTGTTTTCTAAGAAAGAAGTCGACTTTGGTTCAAGGCTTTTAATTGAAGCTTTCGAAGAACCTGACTTGGATGGCGATGTCTTAGATGTCGGTTGCGGTTATGGACCGATCGGCTTATCGTTAGCAAACGAAATGACTAGCCGTACCATTCATATGATTGATGTGAACGAAAGAGCAGTCGAACTTTCAAAGGAAAACGCTAAACATAATCGCATTGATAATGTTCGCATCTATCAAAGTGATTTGTTCTCGAATGTTCATTCCTCAGCTGCTTTTGCCTCTATACTGACCAATCCCCCAATACGGGCAGGGAAGAAAGTTGTACATGCGATCTTTGAAAAAAGTGCTGATCATTTATTGCCGGAAGGTGAGTTGTGGGTGGTTATTCAGAAAAAGCAAGGTGGACCATCTGCGATTGAAAAATTAGAGCAGCTCTTTGGAGAAGTCGAGGTTGTGCTGAAAAAAAAGGGCTACTATATCATCAAAGCTAAAAAAGTTTGACGCAGTTTCCTAGCTGTGTTAACATTATAAAATGCCAATGTGTATATTTTGCTTGATAGGCTTAAAAAACAACTATTTTGTATAAATTATGCATACTTGGGAAAACTAATAAAATCGGTATTTGTTTTTGGATGTGGTTTTCTTATTTTAGAAACCCTTTTTTCTTTTGTCTTGTAAAAGTATTTCTTTACTGACATTTGAAAGACAGAAATACTTTTTACACATATAATACGCATGATTTGAGGGGTGAATCAGTTGACAGGTCAACTAGTTCAGTATGGACGACACCGCCAGCGCAGAAGCTACGCACGCATAAGCGAAGTGTTAGAATTACCAAATCTCATTGAAATTCAAACCTCTTCTTATCAGTGGTTTCTTGATGAGGGTCTTAGAGAGATGTTTCAAGATATATCCCCAATTGAGGATTTTACTGGTAACCTTTCTCTTGAATTCATTGATTACAGCCTAGGGGATCCTAAGTATCCTGTAGCAGAATCAAAAGAACGTGATGTAACTTACTCTGCTCCACTAAGAGTAAAAGTTCGTTTAATTAACAAAGAAACAGGAGAAGTAAAAGACCAAGATGTGTTCATGGGAGATTTCCCAATCATGACAGACACAGGTACTTTTATCATTAATGGTGCGGAACGTGTAATCGTTTCTCAGTTAGTGCGTTCTCCAAGTGTATATTTCAGTGGTAAAGTAGACAAAAACGGTAAAAAAGGTTTTACTGCGACTGTCATTCCAAACCGTGGCGCATGGTTAGAATACGAAACTGATGCGAAGGATGTAGTCTATGTACGCATCGATCGCACACGTAAGTTGCCGGTTACGGTTCTTTTGCGTGCTCTCGGCTTCAGCTCTGATCAAGAGATTCTTGACCTCATTGGCGAGAATGAATACTTACGCAACACACTGGAAAAAGACAATACAGAGAATGCGGATAAAGCACTTCTCGAAATCTACGAGCGCCTCCGTCCTGGAGAACCGCCAACTGTTGAAAATGCGAAAAGCTTGCTAGACTCTCGCTTCTTCGATCCGAAGAGATATGACCTAGCAAATGTTGGACGCTACAAGATTAATAAGAAGCTTCATATTAAAAATAGACTGTTCAATCAAAAATTGGCTGAAACGCTAGTTGATCCTGAAACAGGTGAAATTCTAGCAGAAAAAGGTCAAATTTTAGACAGAAGAGTTCTTGATAAAGTTCTTCCATACTTAGAAAACGGCATCGGATTTAGAAAGCTATATCCTAATGGTGGCGTAGTAGAAGATGAAGTAGAACTTCAATCTATTAAGATTTATGCACCGACTGATCAAGAAGGCGAGCAAGTGATCAACGTGATTGGTAATGCATATGTAGAGGAAGCTGTGAAAAACATCACGCCTTCTGACATCATTGCGTCAATCAGTTACTTCTTCAACCTTCTTCATGGTGTAGGTGACACAGATGATATCGACCACCTTGGTAACCGTCGTCTGCGTTCTGTAGGTGAACTTCTGCAAAACCAATTCCGTATTGGTCTAAGCAGAATGGAGCGTGTTGTCCGTGAAAGAATGTCAATTCAAGACACAAACACGATCACACCTCAGCAGCTGATCAACATTCGTCCTGTGATCGCTTCTATCAAAGAGTTCTTTGGTAGTTCTCAGCTTTCTCAGTTCATGGATCAAACAAACCCGCTTGCTGAATTGACGCACAAACGTCGTCTGTCAGCGCTTGGACCGGGTGGTTTGACACGTGAGCGTGCAGGAATGGAAGTTCGTGACGTTCACTACTCTCACTATGGACGTATGTGTCCGATTGAAACACCAGAGGGTCCAAACATTGGTTTGATCAACTCTCTATCTTCATTTGCAAAAGTGAATCGCTTCGGATTTATCGAAACACCTTACCGCCGGGTTGATCCTGAAACTGGTAAAGTGACACCAAGAATCGATTACTTAACTGCTGATGAAGAGGATAACTACGTAGTAGCTCAAGCGAACGCTCAGTTAGCTGATGATGGTTCGTTTATCGATGATAATATCATTGCTCGTTTCAGAGGGGAAAACACCGTTGTTCCTCGAAACCGCGTTGACTACATGGACGTTTCGCCAAAGCAGGTTGTTTCTGCAGCGACAGCATGTATCCCATTCTTAGAAAACGATGACTCTAACCGTGCTCTAATGGGAGCGAACATGCAGCGTCAGGCTGTGCCTTTGATGCAGCCAGAATCACCGATTGTTGGTACAGGTATGGAGTACGTATCAGGTAAAGACTCTGGTGCTGCTGTCATCTGCCGCTACCCAGGTGTTGTAGAACGTGTAGAAGCAAAAAATATTTGGGTTCGCCGTTATGAAGACGTTGACGGACAACAAGTCAAAGGAAACCTAGACAAATACAGCCTGCTGAAATTTGTCCGCTCTAACCAAGGGACTTGCTACAACCAGCGTCCTATCGTAAGTGTTGGAGATGAAGTCGTTAAAGGGGAAATCCTTGCAGACGGTCCTTCTATGGAAAAAGGTGAATTGGCTCTAGGACGTAACGTCATGGTCGGCTTCATGACTTGGGACGGTTACAACTACGAGGATGCGATCATCATGAGTGAGCGCCTTGTAAAAGATGACGTCTACACGTCTATTCATATTGAAGAATATGAATCAGAAGCTCGTGATACAAAGCTTGGACCAGAAGAAATCACTCGTGATATTCCAAACGTTGGGGAAGATGCTTTACGCAACCTTGACGAGCGCGGAATCATCCGTATCGGTGCAGAAGTAAAAGACGGAGACCTTCTTGTAGGTAAAGTAACGCCTAAAGGTGTAACTGAACTAACAGCTGAAGAACGTCTATTACATGCAATCTTCGGTGAAAAGGCTCGTGAAGTTCGTGATACGTCACTACGTGTTCCACACGGCGGCGGCGGAATTATCCACGATGTAAAAGTCTTCAACCGTGAAGATGGAGATGAATTACCTCCAGGTGTAAACCAGTTAGTCCGCGTATACATCGTTCAGAAGCGTAAGATTTCTGAAGGTGACAAAATGGCCGGACGACATGGTAACAAAGGGGTTATCTCTAAAATCCTTCCAGAAGAAGATATGCCGTATCTTCCAGACGGAACACCGATCGATATCATGTTGAACCCTCTAGGGGTACCATCTCGTATGAACATCGGTCAGGTACTTGAGCTTCATATGGGTATGGCAGCACGTTACCTTGGCATCCACATTGCGTCACCAGTATTTGATGGTGCGCGCGAGGAAGATGTTTGGGAAACGCTTGAAGAAGCAGGTATGTCCCGTGATGCGAAAACAGTCCTTTATGACGGTCGAACTGGTGAACCATTCGACAACCGTGTATCTGTCGGAATCATGTACATGATCAAACTGGCTCACATGGTTGACGATAAACTTCACGCTCGTTCAACTGGACCATACTCACTTGTTACGCAGCAGCCACTTGGCGGTAAAGCACAGTTTGGTGGTCAGCGTTTCGGAGAGATGGAAGTATGGGCACTTGAAGCTTACGGTGCAGCATATACACTTCAAGAGATCTTAACAGTTAAATCGGATGACGTTGTGGGTCGTGTGAAAACATACGAAGCCATCGTCAAAGGGGATAACGTACCTGAACCAGGTGTGCCTGAATCATTCAAAGTGTTAATCAAAGAACTTCAAAGTTTAGGTATGGATGTGAAAATCCTATCTGGCGATGAAGAAGAGATAGAAATGAGAGATTTAGAAGACGATGAGGAAACGAAGAAAGCAGACGGATTAGCGTTATCTAATGACGAAGATGCTGCAGACCTCGCACCTGTCGATCTTGAACGTGACGCAGTCACAAAAGAATAGCAGAAACGATTAGAGCAAGTGACTAGGGTATAACCCGAAGATTAAAAGGGAGGTAGGCCCCTTGCTAGATGTGAACAATTTTGAGTATATGAACATCGGTCTCGCATCACCTGATAAAATCCGTTCTTGGTCTTTTGGTGAAGTGAAAAAGCCTGAAACGATTAACTATCGTACACTGAAACCTGAAAAAGATGGTCTCTTTTGTGAACGTATCTTCGGACCACAAAAAGACTGGGAATGTCATTGTGGGAAGTATAAACGCGTTCGGTATAAGGGTGTTGTATGTGACCGTTGTGGTGTAGAAGTAACACGGGCAAAAGTCCGTCGTGAGAGAATGGGGCATATCGAACTGGCTGCCCCAGTTTCCCACATTTGGTATTTCAAAGGTATCCCAAGCCGTATGGGTCTTGTTCTTGATATGTCACCACGTGCGTTAGAAGAAGTGATCTACTTCGCTTCTTACGTCGTGACAGATCCGGGCAACACACCGCTTGAGAAGAAACAACTTCTTTCTGAGAAAGAATTCCGTGCTTATTTAGATAAATACGGTAATACATTCCAAGCAGCTATGGGTGCAGAAGCAATCAACAAACTTCTTCAAGATATCGATCTTGTAAAAGAAGTAGATACACTGAAAGAAGAGCTGAAAACTGCTCAAGGACAGCGCCGTACACGTGCGATCAAACGCCTTGAAGTATTAGAAGCCTTCCGTAACTCAGGAAACAAACCATCTTGGATGATTCTTGATGTACTTCCGGTTATTCCGCCAGAATTACGTCCAATGGTTCAACTTGATGGTGGACGTTTTGCTACTTCGGACTTGAACGACCTTTATCGTCGTGTCATCAACCGTAACAATCGTCTGAAGCGTTTATTAGATCTTGGCGCGCCAAGCATCATCGTTCAGAACGAGAAGCGCATGCTTCAAGAAGCTGTCGATGCCTTGATTGATAATGGACGTAGAGGCCGACCAGTAACAGGACCAGGAAATCGACCATTGAAATCTCTTTCTCACATGCTGAAAGGGAAACAAGGACGTTTCCGTCAAAACTTGCTTGGTAAACGTGTTGACTATTCTGGACGTTCCGTTATCGTCGTAGGACCACATTTGAAAATGTATCAGTGTGGACTTCCGAAAGAAATGGCTCTTGAATTATTCAAACCATTCGTGATGAAGGAGCTTGTTGAAAAAGGATTAGCTCACAACATCAAGAGTGCGAAGCGTAAAATTGAGCGCGTGCAGCCGGAAGTATGGGATGTTTTAGAATCAGTTATTCGTGAGCATCCAGTCTTACTAAACCGTGCACCGACTCTTCACAGACTTGGTATTCAAGCGTTTGAACCTACACTTGTGGAAGGACGCGCAATTCGTCTGCATCCACTTGTATGTACAGCCTACAACGCTGACTTTGACGGTGACCAAATGGCGGTTCACGTACCATTATCTGCTGAAGCTCAAGCTGAAGCTCGTATCTTAATGCTTGCTGCTCAAAACATTTTGAACCCGAAAGATGGAAAACCAGTTGTTACGCCATCTCAGGATATGGTGCTTGGTAACTACTACCTTACACTTGAGCGCAAAGGTGCTATCGGAGAAGGTATGGTCTTCAAAGATACTGACGAAGCCCTTCTAGCTTATCAAAATGGTTATGTGCATCTTCATACACGTGTAGCTGTTGCAGCTAGCTCGTTGAAGAATGTGACATTCACTGATGAACAGCGTTCTAAATTGTTGATTACAACAGTTGGAAAACTGATCTTTAACGAAATCTTACCGGAATCATTCCCATACATGAATGAGCCGACAAAGAGCAATATTGAAGAAAAAACGCCTGATCGTTTCTTCCTTGAAAAAGGTGAGGATGTAAAAGCTGCGATCGAGAAACAAGAAATCAATGCGCCGTTCAAAAAAGGTATTTTAGGTAAAATCATTGCTGAAATCTTTAAGAGATTCCATATCACTGAGACATCTAAAATGCTTGACCGCATGAAAAATCTTGGTTTCAGATACTCTACTAAAGCCGGTATTACGGTTGGTGTGTCTGATATCGTCGTATTAGATGATAAGCAGCAAATTCTTGAAGAAGCACAAGCAAAAGTAGATAACGTCATGAAGCAATTCAGACGTGGTTTGATTACTGAAGAAGAGCGTTATGAGAGAGTTATTTCAATCTGGAGTTCTTCTAAAGATGTGATCCAAGGTAAACTGATGAAGTCCCTTGATGAAGTCAACCCAATCTACATGATGAGTGACTCTGGAGCGCGTGGTAACGCATCTAACTTTACTCAGCTGGCTGGTATGCGTGGTCTGATGGCCAACCCGGCTGGACGTATCATCGAACTTCCGATTAAATCTAGTTTCCGTGAAGGTTTAACCGTATTGGAATACTTTATTTCCACTCACGGTGCGCGTAAAGGTCTTGCCGATACAGCCCTTAAAACAGCTGACTCAGGTTACCTCACGCGTCGTCTCGTTGACGTTGCACAGGATGTCATCATCCGTGAAACAGATTGCGGTACAGACCGTGGAATCTTGGCGAAGTCTATTAAAGAAGGAAATGAAATTATTGAGAAACTTGAAGAACGTCTGATCGGACGTTTTGCAAGAAAACCAATTGTTCATCCTGAAACAGGCGAAGTCATTGTAGCCGAAAACGAACTAATTGATGAAGATAAAGCACTTGAAGTAGTTGAAGCAGGAATTGAGGAAGTATGGATCCGTTCTGCATTTACATGTAACACGCCTCATGGTGTATGTAAACGATGCTACGGCCGTAACCTTGCAACTGGTACTGACGTTGAAGTCGGTGAAGCAGTTGGAATCATCGCTGCACAATCAATCGGTGAGCCAGGAACACAGCTTACAATGCGTACGTTCCACACCGGTGGGGTAGCAGGAGACGATATCACTCAAGGTCTACCTCGTATCCAAGAGCTATTTGAAGCGCGTAATCCGAAAGGGCAAGCGACAATTTCTGAAATTGATGGTGTCGTTGCTGAAATTAACGATGTTCGTGACAAGCAGCAGGAAATTGTGGTTCAAGGCGAAGTTGAAACTCGCTCATACACAGCTCCTTACAATGCGCGTCTAAAAGTTGTTGAAGGTGACACAGTTACTCGTGGTCAAGTACTTACAGAAGGTTCGATCGATCCGAAAGAACTTCTTAAAGTGACTGACATGACAGCTGTTCAAGAATATCTGCTTCATGAAGTACAAAAAGTATACCGTATGCAAGGGGTAGAAATCGGAGATAAGCACGTAGAGGTAATGGTTCGCCAAATGCTTCGTAAAGTGCGTGTCGCTGATGCAGGGGATACAGACGTATTACCAGGCACACTTCTTGATGTACATCAATTCACTGAAGCGAACAAAAAAGTACTATTCGAAGGCAAACGTCCTGCAACAGGCCGTCCAGTTCTTCTTGGTATTACAAAAGCTTCGCTTGAAACAGACTCATTCTTGTCTGCGGCATCCTTCCAAGAAACGACTCGTGTCCTAACAGATGCGGCGATCAAAGGAAAACGTGATGAACTGCTTGGCTTGAAAGAGAATGTGATCATTGGTAAACTTGTTCCTGCTGGAACGGGAATGCCAAACTACCGTAAAGTTAAGCCGGTTTCGCAAGTGCAGCCGTCTGACGATATGGTTCCTGTAGAGTAATCTTTCTCGTGAGATTCCTATAAAATCATCAAAAATGGTGAAGGATGTCAAGATAATCTGTCATACGATATTGACATCCTTCTGCCATGATGATAATATAACCAAGGTGCTCAAAATAAAACCTGTTACTTTGGAGGATATTCGATGTCTTATGATAAAGTATCACAGGCTCAATCCATTATTATCGGTACGAAGCAAACAGTAAAAGCTCTAAAACGAGATTCAGTAAAGGAAGTCGTCGTAGCGAAAGATGCTGATCCTGCTTTAACTGCTAGTGTATTGAAACTAGCACAAGAGAAGGGTGTAGACATTTTAGTGGTAGATTCCATGAAAAAGCTCGGCAAGGCCTGCGGAATTGAAGTTGGGGCAGCAGCTGTTGCCATTATGTTATAACGTACTTGTTTTGTTTTTGCATGCTTAAAATGCAAAAGCATTGTTTTTTGCCTTTTGATGAACCACCTGGGTATGTGGGTTATAAAAAAAGTAATGAAGGGAGGAATAACAACATGCCTACAATTAATCAGCTAGTACGCAAAGGACGCGTGAGTAAAGTTGAAAACTCAAAGTCACCTGCACTTAACAAAGGATACAACAGTTTCAAAAAAGAGCACACTAACGTAACATCTCCACAGAAGCGCGGGGTTTGTACTCGTGTCGGTACAATGACACCGAAAAAACCAAACTCAGCACTACGTAAATATGCTCGTGTACGTTTGTCTAACCTGATTGAAGTAACAGCTTACATTCCTGGTATCGGACATAACCTACAAGAGCACAGTGTAGTACTTATCCGTGGCGGACGTGTAAAAGACTTACCGGGTGTACGTTACCACATCGTTCGTGGTGCGCTTGATACTGCCGGAGTTGACGGTCGTATGCAAGGACGTTCTAAATACGGAACAAAACGCCCTAAACAAAGCAAATAATACAAACAAACATAAGGGTTTTTAGAAGTTGATATCAGATCAGTGGAGTCAGGAAGCTGACAATGATATTGAGATGAGAGACAGATAGAAATCCTTTTAAAAGAGAAGGGAGGCTATTCAGATGCCACGTAAAGGTCCTGTAGCAAAAAGAGACGTATTGCCAGATCCAATTTACAATTCTAAACTTGTATCTCGTTTGATCAACAAAATGATGATCGACGGTAAAAGAGGAAAAGCACAAACAATTCTCTACAAGTCATTTGATATCATCAAAGAACGTACTGGTAATGAAGCGATGGAGGTTTTCGAACAAGCCTTGAAAAACATCATGCCAGTTCTTGAAGTTAAAGCACGTCGTGTAGGTGGAGCTAACTACCAAGTTCCTGTAGAAGTTCGCCCAGACCGTCGTACTACTTTAGGTCTTCGCTGGTTAGTAAACTACGCTCGTCTTCGTGGAGAAAAAACGATGGAAGAGCGTCTTGCTAACGAAATCCTTGACGCAGCTAACAACACTGGTGCTGCTGTTAAGAAACGTGAAGATACACATAAAATGGCAGAAGCGAACAAAGCATTCGCTCACTACCGCTGGTAGGATTTATACCAAACTAAAAAAACTATTCCCTAATGAGGAAGGAGAAATTACCCAATGGCAAGAGAGTTCTCCTTAGACAAAACTCGTAATATTGGTATCATGGCTCACATCGATGCCGGTAAAACGACAACGACTGAGCGTATCTTATACTACACTGGTCGTATCCATAAAATTGGTGAAACTCACGAAGGAGCTTCACAAATGGACTGGATGGAGCAGGAGCAAGAACGTGGTATTACAATCACTTCTGCTGCTACTACAGCACAATGGAAAGGTTACCGTGTAAACATCATCGATACACCAGGACACGTAGACTTCACTGTTGAAGTTGAACGTTCTTTACGTGTACTTGATGGTGCGGTTGCTGTTCTTGATGCACAATCAGGTGTAGAGCCACAAACTGAAACAGTTTGGCGCCAAGCAACAACTTACGGAGTACCTCGTATCGTATTCGTTAACAAAATGGATAAAACCGGTGCGGACTTCCTTTACTCTGTAAGCACATTAAGAGATCGTCTTCAAGCGAACGCTCATGCAATACAATTGCCGATCGGCGCTGAAGATCAATTCGAAGGAATCATCGACCTTGTAGAAAACGTAGCATACTTCTACGAAGATGACCTTGGAACTCGCTCTGATGCTAAAGAAATCCCTGCTGAGTATAAAGACAAAGCTGAAGAGCTTCGCAGCAGCCTAATTGAAGCTGTCGCTGAGCTTGATGAAGAGCTTATGGAAAAATACCTTGAGGGTGAAGAAATCACAATTCCTGAATTGAAAGCTGCAATCCGTAAAGGAACATTGAATGTTGAATTCTACCCAGTTCTTGTTGGATCTGCTTTCAAAAACAAAGGTGTTCAGCTTGTACTTGACGCTGTGCTTGACTACCTTCCTGCACCAACTGATGTTGCTGCGATCAAAGGTATCCTGCCAGATTCAAATGAAGAGGTTGTTCGTGAGTCTACTGATGACGCACCATTCGCAGCTCTTGCATTTAAAGTTATGACTGACCCTTATGTTGGGAAACTAACTTTCTTCCGCGTATACTCTGGAACACTTGATTCTGGTTCATACGTGAAGAACTCTTCTAAGAACAAGCGTGAACGTGTTGGACGTATCCTTCAAATGCACGCAAACAGCCGTGAAGAAATCTCTACTGTATATGCAGGGGATATCGCAGCAGCTGTAGGTCTTAAAGATACTTCTACTGGTGACACTCTTTGTGACGAGAAAAATCTTGTTATCCTTGAGTCTATGGAATTCCCAGAGCCAGTAATCGATGTAGCTATCGAGCCTAAATCTAAAGCTGACCAAGATAAAATGAGTATCGCTTTAGCTAAACTAGCTGAAGAGGATCCAACATTCCGTACACAAACAAACCCTGAAACTGGTCAAACGATCATCTCTGGTATGGGTGAGCTTCACCTTGATATCATTGTTGACCGTATGAAGCGTGAGTTCAAGGTTGAAGCTAACGTAGGTGCTCCTCAGGTTGCGTACCGTGAAACATTCCGTTCTGGTGCAAAAGTTGAAGGTAAATTCGTACGTCAGTCTGGTGGACGCGGTCAGTTCGGACACGTTTGGATCGAGTTCGAACCAAACGAAGAAGGCGCAGGATTCGAGTTTGAAAATGCAATCGTCGGTGGGGTTGTTCCACGTGAATACATCCCAGCAATTCAAGCAGGTCTTGAAGATTCACTTGAAAATGGTGTATTAGCTGGATTCCCATTAATCGACATCAAAGCAAAATTATTTGATGGATCTTACCACGATGTTGACTCTAACGAAATGGCGTTCAAAATTGCTGCATCTATGGCATTGAAAAATGCTGTCAGCAAATGTAACCCAGTTCTACTTGAGCCAATGATGAAAGTGGAAGTTGTTATCCCAGAAGAATACATGGGAGACATCATGGGTGATATCACATCTCGTCGTGGACGTGTAGAAGGTATGGAAGCTCGCGGTAACGCTCAAGTTGTTCGCGCTATGGTTCCACTTTCTGAAATGTTCGGATATGCTACTGCACTCCGTTCTAACACACAAGGACGCGGTACTTTCACTATGCACATGGATCACTACGAAGAAGTGCCTAAGAGCATCAGTGAAGAAATCATCAAAAAAAATAAAGGTGAATAATTGATTTTGCCTTTAAACTAAAGTATAACTACTATTGAAGATCAGAAAGTGAGAGGTAACTCTTCACTTTCTATCACTCTATACCAAATACAATGAACCTTTAAGGAGGATTTTTAGAATGGCTAAAGAAAAATTCGACCGTTCCAAATCGCATGCTAACATTGGTACAATTGGACACGTTGACCATGGTAAAACAACTCTAACTGCTGCTATCTCAACAGTTCTTCATAAGAAATCTGGTAAAGGTACAGCTATGGCTTATGACCAAATCGATGGTGCTCCAGAAGAGCGCGAGCGTGGAATCACAATCTCAACTGCACACGTTGAGTATGAAACTGAAACTCGTCACTATGCACACGTAGACTGCCCAGGACACGCTGACTATGTTAAAAACATGATCACTGGTGCTGCTCAAATGGACGGCGCGATCTTAGTAGTATCTGCTGCTGATGGTCCAATGCCACAAACACGTGAGCACATCCTACTTTCTCGTAACGTAGGTGTACCATACATCGTAGTATTCCTTAACAAATGTGACATGGTTGACGATGAAGAGTTACTTGAACTTGTTGAAATGGAAGTTCGTGACCTTCTTTCTGACTATGACTTCCCTGGTGACGATGTACCAGTTATCAAAGGTTCTGCTCTTAAAGCTCTTGAAGGAGATGCTGATTACGAAGCAAAAATCTTTGAACTTATGGATGCGGTTGATGAGTACATCCCAACTCCAGAGCGTGACACTGAGAAGCCATTCATGATGCCAGTTGAGGACGTATTCTCAATCACTGGTCGTGGAACAGTTGCTACTGGTCGTGTTGAGCGTGGACAAGTTAAAGTCGGTGACGAAGTTGAAATCATCGGTCTTCAAGAAGAAAACGGTAAAACAACTGTTACAGGTGTTGAAATGTTCCGTAAACTTCTTGACTATGCTGAAGCTGGTGACAACATCGGTGCACTACTTCGTGGTGTATCTCGTGAAGATATCCAACGTGGTCAAGTACTTGCTAAACCAGGTACAATCACTCCACACAGCCGTTTCAAAGCTGAAGTTTATGTACTTTCTAAAGAAGAGGGTGGACGTCATACTCCATTCTTCGCTAACTACCGTCCTCAGTTCTACTTCCGTACAACTGACGTAACTGGTATCGTACATCTTCCAGAAGGTACTGAAATGGTAATGCCTGGCGATAACACTGAGATGGAAGTTGAACTTATCTCTACTATCGCTATCGAAGAAGGAACTCGTTTCTCTATCCGTGAGGGTGGACGTACTGTAGGTTCTGGTGTCGTTTCAACTATCATTAAGTAATAAACATATAAAAGAGACTCCTTGTAAAAGGGTCTCTTTTTTTTGCTTTTCCAGATCAGAACGGCTACTATAAGCTATAGAATCTAAATGGAACCGAGAGGATCGCTGGAATGGCAAAGACATATTTGAAAAAATGGTCGATCGGCGGGATTGACCAATGGATTAGGATGAAAGAAGATCAGACGAGTGAAACGAAGCCTGTACTTTTATTTTTACACGGTGGGCCCGGCTCAGCTCAAATCAGTTATATTGATTCCTTTCTCGAGGAACTTGATCAAGACTTTACAGTTGTCCATTGGGATCAGCGTGGCGCAGGACTTTCCTATCAAGAGAATCTTCCCGATGCATCGATGACCATTCAACAATTTATTGAAGACACGATTGAATTGACAGAGAAGATCCTATCTTATCTAGGTCATTCAAAATTGTATATCGCAGGATACTCGTGGGGATCATTAATTGCCATACAAGCAGTACATAAGCGTCCGGATCTTTATCATGCTTATTATGGGATTAGTCAGGTAGTAGATGTGTTAAAGGAAGATATCGTATCGTACGAGCTCCTTTTGAAGAAATACCATCGCAATCGGCTGTTTGCTGGGTGTCTGCGATTACTGACGCCTCCTCCATGGAAACGGACATCAGCTCATGCCTTGTTTTCTCTATATAAAGAGTTTGCGAGCGTAGGTCTCACACATAGATGGAAGCCGGTTTTTCAAATACTAAAAGGGTTTCTTTTTAGTAAGCAATATCAGCTGAAAGATAAATGGAAGTTCATAAAAGGGCAGAAGTTTAGTCAAGACAAATTATGGGATCAGCTAATGAATGAGAGTATTCAATACCGAGTTTCTACTATATTAATACCGTGCTACTTTCTCATTGGCGATCACGACATGATTACACCAGCTGCTGTATCAAAACCATATGTTGATCAATTAAAAGCGCCAATCAAAGAATGGTTTACCTTTAAAGACTCTGCACATTCTCCGCATATCGAAGAGCCAGATGAATTTATACGTATCATAAGAAAGACTGCTATACATCATCTTCAGGGAAAGCTTGATTTATAGGCTGAATCCCTGTATAATATGAAAAGTGTGCAAATCATAAATTTATCCGATTTATTATTGCAACACGCAGGCCAATTTGGTACAATAGTGCATGTTGGTCTTTGACTGCGATGAAGTGAGAGGTTGCTGACACACCCGGCCGCTTTGCCATGGCGAGGTGATCAGGTTTTTCTCACGGAGAACTGTCTAACGTAAGTAGGCGAAAAGGAGGGAAAATAATGGCAAAACAAAAAATTCGTATTCGTTTAAAAGCATATGATCATAGAATTCTTGATCAATCTGCTGAGAAGATTGTTGAAACGGCTAAGCGTTCTGGTGCTAGTGTATCTGGTCCAATCCCGCTTCCAACTGAAAAATCAGTTTACACAATCCTTCGTGCGGTGCATAAGTACAAAGATTCTCGTGAGCAATTCGAGATGCGTACTCACAAACGTCTAATCGACATCGTGAATCCAACTCCGCAAACAGTTGATGCACTTATGCGTTTAGATTTACCATCTGGTGTAGATATCGAAATCAAACTTTAATTCAAATAGAAAACACATATTATAGGAGGTGTGACTAATGACCAAAGGAATCTTAGGTAGAAAAATTGGTATGACGCAAGTATTCGCAGAAAACGGTGATCTTATCCCTGTAACTGTTGTTGAGGCTGCTGCTAACGTTGTTCTTCAAAAGAAGACTGTTGACACGGATGGCTATGAAGCAATCCAAATCGGTTTTGATGATAAACGTGAAAAGCTTTCTAACAAACCAGAGAAAGGCCACGTTGCTAAAGCGGAAACTGCTCCTAAGCGCTTCGTAAAAGAATTACGCGGTGCGGAGTTAGATGCGTATGAAGTTGGTCAGGAAGTCAAAGTTGATATTTTCGCAAATGGAGATATCGTAGATGTAACAGGAACATCAAAAGGTAAAGGATTCCAAGGGGCTATCAAACGCCACGGACAATCACGCGGACCAATGACTCACGGTTCACGTTACCACCGTCGTCCTGGTTCAATGGGACCTGTTGATCCAAACCGTGTATTCAAAGGTAAACTTCTTCCAGGTCGTATGGGCGGAGAGCAAATCACTGTCCAAAACCTTGAGATCGTTAAAGTTGATGCAGAACGCAATCTTCTATTGATCAAAGGAAACGTACCAGGAGCTAAAAAATCTCTAGTAACTGTAAAGAGTGCAGTTAAATCTAAATAACTCTCTTAGGAAAGGAGGAAACAAGTCATGCCAAAAGTAGCATTATATAACCAAAACGGTTCTACTAACGGTGAAATCGAATTAAACGCTTCTGTGTTTGGAATCGAGCCAAACGAAAGCGTAGTATTCGATGCTATTCTTATGCAAAGAGCTTCCTTACGTCAAGGAACTCATAAAGTAAAAACTCGTTCTGAAGTACGTGGCGGAGGTCGTAAGCCTTGGAGACAGAAGGGTACAGGTCGTGCTCGTCAAGGTTCTATCCGTTCACCACAATGGCGCGGAGGCGGTATCGTATTCGGTCCAACACCACGCAGTTATTCTTATAAATTACCTAAAAAAGTTCGCCGCTTGGCTATCAAGTCAGTATTGTCTTCTAAAGTAATCGACAACAACATCATCGTTCTTGAAGATCTGACTCTTGATGCAGTGAAAACGAAAGAATTCGCAGGCATCCTTAAAGGATTATCTGTTGAGAAGAAAGCGTTGATCGTCACTGCGGATGCAAACGAAACAGTTGCTTTATCTGCTCGTAACATCCCTGGAGTAACAGTTGTTGAAGCTAACGGTATCAACGTTCTTGACGTTGTCAACCACGACAAACTTCTGATCACTAAAGCAGCGGTTGAAAAAGTAGAGGAGGGACTTGCATAATGAAAGATCCTCGTGATGTTCTAAAGCGCCCTATCATTACTGAACGTTCTGCTGATCTAATGACAGAGAAGAAGTACACGTTCGAAGTTGATGTCAGAGCTAACAAAACAGAAGTGAAAGACGCTGTTGAAGAAATCTTTGGAGTGAAAGTTGAGAAAGTCAACGTTCAAAACTACAAAGGAAAATCAAAACGCGTTGGACGCTACACTGGTATGACTAGCCGTCGCAGAAAAGCGATCGTGAAATTAACTGCTGACAGCAAAGAAATCGAAATTTTTGAAGCGTAAATCTTAAAAAGAAGGAGGGAAATTCAAAATGGCGATTAAAAAGTATAAACCAACCAGTAATGGTCGTCGTGGCATGACTACTTCAGATTTTGCTGAAATCACGACTGACAAACCAGAAAAATCGTTGCTTGCACCGCTACACAAAAAAGGCGGACGTAACAACCAAGGTAGATTGACTGTTCGTCATCAAGGTGGCGGTCACAAACGTCAATACCGTATCATCGACTTTAAGCGTGATAAAGACGGTATACCTGGACGCGTTGCTACAATCGAGTATGATCCAAACCGTTCAGCTAACATCGCTCTTGTAAACTATGCAGATGGTGAGAAACGTTACATTCTTGCTCCGAAAGGAATCCAAGTTGGTACTGAAGTTACTTCTGGACCAGAAGCTGACATCAAACCAGGTAATGCTCTTCCACTTATCAACATCCCAGTTGGTACAGTTGTGCATAACATTGAATTAAAACCAGGTAAAGGTGGACAATTAGTTCGTTCTGCTGGTACTTCTGCTCAAGTTCTAGGTAAAGAAGGTAAATACGTTCTTGTACGTTTGAACTCAGGAGAAGTTCGCATGATTCTTTCTGCTTGCCGTGCGACTATCGGTCAAGTTGGAAACGAGCAACACGAATTAATCAACATCGGTAAAGCTGGACGTTCTCGCTGGAAAGGCGTACGCCCAACAGTTCGTGGTTCTGTAATGAACCCTAACGATCACCCACACGGTGGTGGTGAAGGACGCGCTCCAATCGGACGTAAATCACCAATGTCTCCATGGGGTAAACCGACTCTTGGATTCAAGACTCGTAAGAAAACCAACAAGTCTGATAAATTCATTGTACGTCGTCGTAAAAACAAGTAACGGGGTTGTCTACGGTTCATTTAGGACCGTAGTTCAATCACGAAGGGAGGTTCCACAATGGCTCGCAGCTTAAAAAAAGGACCATTTGTTGATGATCATTTGATGGCTAAAGTCGAGAAATTGAATGAAACTGACAAAAAGCAAGTCGTAAAAACTTGGTCTCGTCGTTCTACAATTTTCCCACAATTCATCGGTCACACAATCGCTGTCTATGACGGACGCAAACATGTACCTGTTTTCATTTCTGAAGATATGGTAGGTCACAAATTGGGCGAATTCGCACCAAGCCGTACTTACAAAGGTCATGCTAGTGACGATAAAAAAACAAGACGCTAATGAGAGGAGGCTTTTAAATGCAAGCTAAAGCTGTCGCAAGAACAGTCCGTATTGCTCCTCGTAAAGCACGTCTAGTAATGGACCTGATCCGAGGTAAGCAAGTAGGAGAAGCAGTTTCTATCTTAAACCTTACACCTAAGGCTGCTTCACCAATTATTGAAAAAGTATTAAAATCTGCTATCGCAAACGCTGAGCACAACTACGAGTTGGACGCTAACAGCCTAGTGATTACTCAAGCATTCGTTGACGAAGGTCCAACACTTAAGAGATTCCGTCCACGTGCTATGGGTCGTGCGAGCGCAATTAACAAACGTACTAGCCACATTACAATCGTTGTATCAGAAAAGAAGGAGGGATAATCCGTGGGTCAAAAGGTAAATCCAGTAGGTCTTCGTATTGGCGTCATTCGTGATTGGGAATCTAAATGGTTCGCAGGAAAAGATTACGCTGACTTCTTACATGAAGACTTGAAAATCCGTGAATTCATCAGCAAGCGTTTGTCTGACGCGTCTGTTTCTAAAGTAGAAATCGAACGTGCTGCAAACCGCGTAAATATCACAATCCACACGGCTAAACCAGGTATGGTAATTGGTAAAGGCGGATCTGAAGTTGAAGCACTTCGTAAAGCTCTTAACAGCCTAACTGGCAAACGTGTACACATCAACATTCTTGAAATCAAGAGAGCAGATCTTGATGCTCAGCTAGTTGCTGAAAACATCGCTCGTCAACTTGAAAACCGTATTTCATTCCGTCGTGCACAAAAACAAACAATCCAACGCACAATGCGTGCTGGAGCACAAGGAATCAAAACAATGGTTTCTGGTCGTCTTGGCGGTGCAGATATTGCTCGTTCTGAATATTACAGTGAAGGTACTGTTCCATTGCACACACTTCGTGCTGACATCGACTATGCTACTGCTGAAGCTGACACTACTTATGGTAAGCTTGGCGTAAAAGTATGGATCTATCGTGGAGAAGTCCTTCCAACTAAGAAGAATACTGCGGAAGGAGGAAAATAATATGTTATTGCCAAAACGCGTGAAGTATCGCAGAGAACATCGTGGAAAAATGCGTGGTCGTGCAAAAGGCGGTACTGAAGTACATTTCGGTGAGTACGGTATCCAGGCTCTTGAAGCTTCTTGGATCACAAACCGTCAAATCGAAGCTGCTCGTATTGCTATGACTCGTTACATGAAACGTGGCGGTAAAGTTTGGATTAAAATTTTCCCTTCTAAGCCATACACAGCTAAACCTCTAGAGGTCCGCATGGGTTCCGGTAAAGGTGCTCCAGAAGGATGGGTAGCTGTAGTAAAACCGGGCAAAGTTTTATTTGAAATTTCTGGTGTGTCTGAAGAAGTTGCTCGTGAAGCTCTTCGTCTTGCATCTCACAAATTGCCAATTAAAACGAAGTTCGTAAAACGTGAAGAAATTGGTGGTGAATCAAATGAAAGCTAATGAAATTCGTGACCTTACCACTGCTGAAATTGAACAAAAAGTAAAGTCTCTTAAAGAAGAACTTTTCAATCTTCGTTTCCAATTAGCGACTGGGCAGCTTGAAAACACTGCTCGCATTCGTGAAGTGCGTAAATCAATCGCACGCATGAAAACTGTGATTCGTCAAAGAGAAATCGCTGCTAATAAATAATAATTAGAGGGGAGGCCCCGCAAACATGAGCGAACGTAACCAACGTAAAGTGTATCAAGGTCGTGTTGTTTCTGACAAAATGGATAAAACCATCACTGTTGTAGTTGAAACATACAAAAAGCATTCACTTTATGGCAAACGTGTAAGATACTCTAAAAAGTTCAAAGCACATGATGAAAACAACCAAGCAAAAATCGGAGACATCGTAAAGGTCATGGAAACTCGTCCTTTATCTGCGACTAAACGCTTTCGTCTAGTTGAAGTTGTCGAAGAAGCCGTTATTATCTAATAAAGTTCGGATTTCTTTTTCCGAAAGGAGGTAACATTAATGATTCAACAGGAGACTCGTTTAAAAGTAGCTGACAACTCTGGCGCACGCGAAGTACTAACGATTAAAGTTCTTGGTGGCTCTGGACGTAAAACGGCTAACATCGGTGATGTCATTGTTTGTACGGTTAAACAAGCAACACCTGGAGGCGTTGTCAAAAAAGGTGAAGTTGTGAAAGCAGTTATCGTTCGTACTAAGAGCGGAGCTCGCAGAAACGATGGATCTTACATCAGTTTCGACGAAAATGCATGTGTCATCATCCGTGACGACAAGAGCCCACGTGGAACTCGTATCTTCGGACCGGTAGCACGTGAACTTCGTGAAAACAACTATATGAAAATTGTTTCTCTAGCACCAGAAGTACTTTAATGAATACAATCCGCGACTCAAGGAGGTGCGATTAAATGCATGTTAAAAAGGGCGATAAAGTAGTGGTTATCTCTGGTAAAGATAAAGGTAAACAAGGTGTCATCCTTGCTGCTTTCCCTAAAAAGGAACGTGTTTTAGTAGAAGGTATTAACCTTGTGAAAAAACACTCTAAACCAACCCAAGCTAACCCTCAAGGCGGAATTTCTGAACAAGAAGCGCCGATCCACGTATCAAACGTAATGCCGCTTGATCCTAAAACGGGTGAAGTGACACGTGTTGGGTATAAAGTTGAGGACGGAAAGAAAGTCCGTGTAGCGAAAAAATCTGGGCAAGTTCTAGATAAATAGTAAATAAGGAAGGGAGGTCTTTCTCATGAACCGCCTTAAAGAAAAGTATGTAAAAGAAATTACACCTGCATTAGTTTCTAAGTTTGAATACACTTCAGTAATGCAAGTGCCAAAAATCGAAAAAATCGTGATCAACATGGGTGTTGGTGACGCCGTTCAAAACGCTAAAGCAATCGATACTGCTGTTGAAGAATTAACGTTTATCGCTGGTCAAAAACCTGTCGTTACTCGTGCGAAGAAGTCTATTGCTGGATTCCGTCTACGTGAAGGAATGCCAATCGGTGCGAAAGTAACACTTCGCGGAGAGCGCATGTATGATTTCCTTGATAAACTTATTTCTGTGTCTTTACCACGTGTACGTGACTTCCGCGGGATTTCTAAGAAATCTTTCGACGGTCGTGGAAACTACACGCTTGGTATTAAAGAACAGTTAATCTTCCCAGAAATTGATTACGATAAAGTAACAAAGGTCCGCGGTATGGATATCGTTATCGTTACTACTGCCAATACGGACGAAGAAGCACGTGAGTTATTAACTCAAGTAGGTATGCCGTTCCAGAAATAATCAATGAAAGGGAGGCGAAATCGTGGCTAAAAAGTCTATGATTGCGAAACAACAACGCAAACAAAAGTTTAAAGTTCAAGAGTATACGCGCTGCGAACGTTGTGGACGTCCACATTCAGTTATTCGTAAGTTTAAACTTTGCCGTATTTGTTTCCGCGAACTTGCATATAAAGGACAAATTCCTGGCGTTAAAAAAGCCAGCTGGTAATCCCCATAAATGGGAAGGAGGTTATTAAATAATGGTTATGACAGATCCGATTGCAGATTTGCTGACTCGTATTCGCAATGCGAACATGGTACGTCATGAGAAGCTAGAAGTACCGGCTTCAAAAATCAAAAGAGAAATTGCTGAAATCTTAAAGCGTGAAGGTTTTATCCGTGACGTTGAGTACGTCGAAGACAGCAAACAAGGAATTATCCGTTTGTTCCTTAAATACGGCCAAAACAACGAACGTGTTATCACTGGTCTTAAAAGAATCAGTAAACCTGGTTTACGCGTATATGCGAAATCAAATGAAGTACCACGTGTACTTAACGGACTTGGAATCGCAATTATTTCTACATCACAAGGTGTTTTATCGGACAAAGAAGCCCGTGCTAAACAAGCTGGTGGAGAAGTACTTGCTTACGTATGGTAAAAAAAGTTTAAGATGAATGGAGGTGCTTGGTATGTCTCGTATAGGTAAAAAACTAATCGAGATCCCTTCAGGAGTAACTGTGACAAACAACGATAACACAGTGACAGTAAAGGGACCAAAAGGTGAACTAACTCGTGCATTTCACCCTGATATGGAAATTAAAATTGAGGACAACGTCTTAACTGTAAGCCGTCCGTCTGAAAATAAAGAACACCGTGCATTACATGGTACAACACGTAGCTTGATTGCAAACATGGTTGAAGGTGTATCTAAAGGTTTCGAAAGAGGTTTAGAACTTATCGGTGTCGGTTACCGTGCAGCTAAATCTGGAAACAAACTTGTTCTTAACGTTGGATACTCTCACCCAGTTGAAATCGTTCCTGAGGCTGGAGTTGAAGTAGAAGTTCCATCTCAAACGAAAGTAATCGTTAAAGGTATCGATAAAGAGCGTGTAGGAGCTCTAGCTTCTAACATCCGCGCTGTCCGTGCTCCAGAGCCTTACAAAGGTAAAGGAATTCGTTACGAAGGTGAATTCGTTCGCCGTAAAGAAGGAAAAACTGGTAAGTAAGATCGCTTAAAGTGAAGAAAGGAGTGACTCGGATGATTACGAAAACTAGCAAAAACGCTACTCGTCTTAAAAGACATGCTCGTGTTCGTGCGAAACTTTCAGGTACTGCTGAAAGACCTCGCCTTAACGTTTTCCGTTCTAACAAGAATATCTACGCTCAAGTAATTGATGATGTTAACGGTGTAACACTTGTAAGTGCTTCTACTCTTGATAAAGAGTTAAAGATCGAGAATAGTTCTGACACTGCAGCTGCTACAAAAGTTGGCGAACTTGTTGCAAAACGTGCTGTTGAAAAAGGAATCTCTAACGTGGTATTTGACCGCGGAGGATACCTATATCATGGACGTGTAAAAGCTCTAGCTGAAGCTGCTCGTGAGGCTGGACTTAAATTTTAATAAAAGAAGGAGGGACACATCCGAATGAGTCGTATTGACCCAAGCAAATTAGAGTTAGAAGAACGCTTAGTTACGGTTAACCGCGTAGCGAAAGTTGTTAAAGGTGGACGTCGTTTCCGTTTTGCAGCTTTAGTTGTTGTCGGTGACAAAAACGGTCATGTAGGTTTCGGTACTGGTAAAGCACAAGAAGTACCAGAAGCGATCCGCAAAGCTGTTGAAGATGCGAAAAAGAATTTAATTGAAGTACCAATGGTTGGAACTACAATTCCACATGAAATCATCGGTCGATTCGGTGCAGGAAACGTTCTATTGAAGCCTGCTTCAGAAGGTACAGGAGTTATCGCTGGAGGCCCAGTGCGTGCGGTACTTGAGCTTGCTGGTCTAGCTGATATCCTTTCTAAATCTCTAGGTTCTAATACACCGATCAACATGATCCGCGCAACACTTCAAGGTTTAAGTGAGCTTAAACGTGCTGAAGATGTAGCGAAGCTTCGTGGAAAATCTGTAGAAGACCTGTTAGGATAAGGAGGGAACAATAATGGCAAATAAATTAGAAATTACCCTCAAACGCAGTGTAATCGGTCGCCCTGAAGATCAGCGTGTCACTGTTCGTACTCTTGGTCTTAAGAAAACAAACCAAACAGTCGTACATGAAGACAATGCAGCGATCCGCGGCATGATTAACAAGGTGTCTCATTTAGTTTCTGTTAAAGAACAATAAAACATTTTTAATCGATAAGGAGGTGCCCAAATGAAACTTCATGAATTGAAGCCTTCAGAAGGTTCACGTAAAGTACGCAACCGTGTTGGTCGTGGTATTGGATCAGGTAACGGTAAAACTTCTGGTAAAGGTCATAAAGGTCAAAACGCTCGTTCTGGCGGCGGTGTACGCCCTGGTTTCGAAGGTGGTCAGATGCCTTTATTCCAACGCCTTCCAAAACGTGGTTTTACAAACATCAACCGTAAAGATTACGCGGTAATCAACTTAGACAGATTAAACAGTTTTGACGAAGGAACGGAAGTAACTCCTGAACTTCTTCTAGAGACTGGTGCAATAAGCAAGTTAAAAGCAGGAGTAAAAATTCTTGGCAACGGTAAATTAGAAAAAAAATTAACTGTAAAAGCCAATAAATTCTCTGCTTCTGCGAAAGAAGCGATTGAAGCTGCTGGCGGTACAGCCGAGGTGATCTAACTTGTTTAAGACAATCTCCAATTTTATGCGCGTGAAAGATATACGGAATAAGATTATATTCACACTTTTAATGTTAGTCGTCTTTCGTATAGGTGCTTTCATCCCTGTGCCTAATGTGAACGCCGAAGTTCTCCAGGCACAGGATCAAATGAGTGTTTTCGGAATCCTCAACACGTTTGGGGGCGGGGCACTTTTCCAATTCTCCATTCTTGCAATGGGGATTATGCCGTATATCACTGCTTCGATCATCATTCAGCTCTTGCAGATGGATGTTGTTCCGAAGTTTACTGAGTGGTCAAAGCAAGGAGAGGTTGGCCGCCGAAAATTAGCACAATTCACAAGGTATTTTACAATTGTTCTAGGATTTATCCAGGCGCTGGGAATGTCATATGGATTCAACAATATGGCAGGAGGCATGCTGATTGAAAACCCTGGTGTTTCAACGTATCTCTTAATTGCGGTCGTACTCACTGCGGGAACAGCATTTTTAATGTGGCTGGGTGAGCAGATTACTGCTCACGGTGTTGGTAATGGTATTTCGATTATTATCTTTGCCGGTATCATCGCTGGTATCCCTCAAACATTAAAACAAGTGTACGCTCAACAATTTGTAGGTGGAGATGGACAGCTGTTCATGCAAATCCTTAAAATTGCCCTTATTGTCATTGCCATTCTTGTCATTGTTATCGGTGTTATTTACATTCAAATGGCAGTGAGAAAGATTGCAATTCAATATTCAAAAGGAACTGGCCGTGCACAAATGTCTGCTAGTCAAGCAACGCACCTTCCATTGAAAGTGAATCCAGCAGGGGTGATTCCAGTCATCTTTGCCGTTTCTTTCATTATTACTCCGCAGACGATCGCATCGTTCTTCGGAACCAATAATGTGACAACTTGGATAACCAACAACTTTGACTATACTAAGCCAATCGGTATGACGATTTATGTAGCACTGATTGTTGCTTTCACATATTTTTATGCCTTTGTCCAAGTCAATCCTGAACAAATGGCTGAAAATCTGCAAAAGCAGGGTGGCTATATCCCGGGAGTTCGTCCAGGGAAAATGACTCAAGATAGAATTACGAGCATTTTGTACCGACTCACGTTTGTGGGCGCCATTTTCTTAGCCGTGATTTCAATACTTCCTATCTTTTTCATTCAATTCGCTGGATTACCTTCCGCTGCACAAATTGGCGGCACAAGTCTTCTCATTGTTGTAGGTGTTGCACTTGAAACAATGAAACAGCTTGAAAGCCAATTAGTGAAACGAAATTACCGTGGATTTATGAAATAAAACAGAGGGCTGGGCAGCTGCCCAACCTCTCTAAGTAAGGAAGGGGAAATCCGAAATGAACTTAGTCTTAATGGGGCTTCCGGGTGCTGGTAAAGGCACTCAGGCAGAACGAATTGTTGATGATTATGGGATCCCTCATATCTCAACAGGAGATATGTTCCGCGCTGCTATGAAAGAGGAGACACAACTTGGGCTCGAAGCAAAATCCTTTATCGATAAAGGAGAGCTTGTTCCTGATGAGGTCACAATCGGTATTGTTAGAGAAAGACTTGGCAAAAATGATTGTGAACAAGGTTTTCTTCTGGACGGATTTCCGCGAACAGTCGCTCAGGCTGAAGCTTTAGAAGAAATTCTAAAGGACCTTGGCAGAACGATTGATTATGTCATTAATATTAAAGTCGATAAAGATGCTTTGATGGAGCGTCTGACTGGCCGAAGAATTTGCAAAAATTGCGGAGCAACATATCATTTAGTATTCAATCCACCTGCGAAAGAAAATGTTTGCGACAAGTGCGGAGGCGAGCTTTATCAACGTGCAGATGATAATGCAGAAACCGTTTCGACTAGACTTGAAGTAAACGTAAAGCAGACTGAACCTTTACTGAACTTCTATTCAGAAAAAGGATATCTTGCAAACATTGATGGTGCGAAGCACATTAACGATGTATATGCAGATATCAAGGACCTGCTTGGAGGATTAAATAAATGATTATCTGTAAAACTCCTCGCGAGCTTGAGATTATGAGAGAAGCTGGACGTATTGTCGCACTGACTCATGAAGAGCTGAAGAAACACATAAAACCAGGTATTTCGACAAAAGAATTGGATCAAATTGCCGAACGTTTTATTACAAAGCAGGGTGCAATCCCATCTTTTAAAGGGTATAATGGTTTTCGCGGGAGCATTTGCGTTTCGGTGAATGAAGAACTCGTTCACGGTATTCCTGGTAAACGGGTTTTACGTGATGGTGACATCATTAGTATCGATATTGGCGCAAAGTTAAATGGCTATCATGGTGACTCTGCTTGGACTTATCCAGTTGGGGTAATCAGTGATGAAGACCGCAAACTACTGGAAGTCACAGAGGAATCTCTATATAAAGGCTTACAGGAAGCAAAGCCAGGCGAACGTCTGTCGAACATTTCCCATGCCATACAAACGTATGTTGAAAATGAGAATTTTTCAGTTGTTAGAGAATATGTTGGACATGGGGTCGGACAGGATCTTCATGAGGACCCTCAAATTCCTCATTATGGTCCGCCCAACAAAGGCCCGCGGCTAAAACCTGGAATGGTGTTGGCCATCGAACCGATGGTGAACGCAGGCAGCCGATATGTGAAAACATTGGCTGATAACTGGACGGTTGTAACGGTTGATGGGAAAAAGTGTGCTCACTTTGAGCATACGATTGCGATTACAGATACAGGTTTTGATATACTGACTAAGATTTAGGTCTTCACTGAAGCCTTTCAGGCCCAAATCGGGCAGGTTGTCTGTATAGTCCAAAGAAAGAACAAGATCAGTATACAGGTGTCATCGGTATATTCGTTGACTGCCATGTACTAATCGCAGACGGAGAAAAGCGTAAATTTCATTCTCCTAAGAAAAAATATCAATCATATAACCTTTTATGATTGCGTATCTCCGGAAGTTCAGAACAGTATATTCAAAACAGGTCGGGTGATAGATGAACAATTGAGAGATTCTCATTTGGACATTTGTCAGAGAGCAAGTTACTGATTTGAAGAAGGGAGAACACTTGAATGGCGAAAGACGATGTAATTGAAGTGGAAGGTACTGTAGCAGAAACTTTGCCAAACGCAATGTTCAAAGTTGAACTAGAGAATGGTCATACAGTTTTGGCTCATGTATCAGGAAAAATCCGTATGCACTTCATTCGCATTTTACCTGGAGACAAAGTTACGGTAGAATTATCTCCATATGACTTAACTCGTGGTAGAATTACGTACCGTTACAAATAAAGCAACTCCGGAAGAAGGAGGTTGGAAACACATGAAAGTGAGACCATCTGTTAAACCTATCTGTGAAAAATGTAAAGTGATTCGCAGAAAAGGAAAAGTAATGGTGATCTGTGAAAACCCAAAACATAAACAAAAACAAGGCTAATAACAAGGAGGTGCCCAAATCATGGCTCGTATTGCTGGTGTAGATATTCCACGTGATAAGCGTGTTGTCATTTCTTTAACATATGTTTTTGGAATTGGTCGTACGACTGCGCAACAAGTCCTTAAAGAAGCAGGTGTTTCTGAAGACACTCGCGTTCGCGATCTAACTGAAGACGAACTTGGTAAAATCCGTGATATCATTGACAAACTTAAAGTAGAAGGTGACCTTCGTCGTGAAGTTTCACTTAACATTAAGCGTCTAATTGAAATCGGAAGCTACCGCGGAATCCGTCATCGTAGAGGACTTCCTGTTCGTGGACAAAACACAAAAAACAACGCGCGTACTCGTAAAGGTCCGCGTCGTACTGTAGCTAACAAGAAAAAATAAGTAAAGGAGGTAGTTAAAGAATGGCTGCTGCTCGTAAACAAAATACGCGTAAACGTCGCGTGAAAAAGAATATTGAAGCTGGAATCGCTCATATCCGTTCCACTTTCAACAACACGATTGTAACGATTACTGATGTTCATGGAAACGCAATTTCTTGGTCAAGTGCTGGTGCATTAGGATTCAGAGGTTCTCGTAAATCTACTCCTTTCGCTGCACAAATGGCTGCTGAAACAGCTGCTAAAGGTTCTATCGAACACGGTCTTAAAACACTTGAAGTAACTGTTAAAGGTCCTGGTTCTGGTCGTGAAGCTGCAATTCGTGCGCTTCAAGCTGCAGGTCTTGAAGTTACTGCAATTAGAGACGTAACTCCAGTTCCTCATAACGGATGCCGTCCACCAAAACGTCGCCGCGTGTAATTTGTTTGTATAGATTTTGTGTCCCTGTCAATAATGGGTTATGATACAGTTATTTATGAGACGAATACACGACTCGTTGCCTGAGCACATACGGGACTAAACAATGAGGAATTTCGGATGGAATCTCATATGATTCTATTCGAGGTTTCGACGTTTTGAAGGAGGGTTTTATTAGATGATCGAAATTGAAAAACCAAAAATCGAAACGGTTGAAATCAGCGACGATGCCAAGTATGGCAAGTTTGTCGTAGAGCCACTTGAGCGTGGATATGGTACCACTTTAGGGAACTCCCTTCGTCGTATCCTTTTATCCTCACTTCCTGGTGCAGCTGTAACATCGATCCAGATAGATGGTGTCTTACACGAATTCTCAACGATCGAAGGCGTGGTTGAAGATGTTACAACGATTATCTTAAACATTAAAAAGCTTGCACTCAAAATCTACTCTGAAGAAGAGAAGACGCTTGAAATTGATGTACAAGATGAAGGTACTGTAACAGCTGCTGATATTACACACGACAGCGATATTGAAATCTTAAATCCAGATCTTCACATCGCAACTCTTGGCAAGAATGCGAGCTTCCGTGTTCGCTTAACTGCACAAAGAGGTCGCGGGTATAATCCTGCTGATGCAAACAAAAGAGACGATCAGCCAATCGGTGTGATTCCGATCGACTCAATCTATACACCTGTATCTCGTGTGACTTATCAAGTGGAGAACACCCGTGTTGGGCAAATCACAAACTATGATAAATTAACACTAGATGTATGGACTGATGGAAGCACAGGACCGAAAGAAGCGATCGCTCTAGGTTCTAAGATTTTAACTGAACACCTGAATATTTTCGTTGGGTTAACTGACGAAGCTCAGCATGCTGAAATCATGGTTGAGAAAGAAGAAGACCAAAAAGAAAAAGTGCTTGAAATGACAATTGAAGAGCTTGATCTTTCTGTTCGTTCTTACAACTGTTTGAAGCGTGCGGGTATTAACACTGTTCAAGAGCTTGCTAACAAGACAGAAGAGGATATGATGAAAGTTCGTAACCTTGGACGTAAATCTCTTGAAGAAGTGAAAGCGAAACTAGAAGAACTTGGACTGGGTCTTCGTAAAGACGATTGACTAGTTTCATTGTGAACTAGGATTTTCGTGTGTTTTTTATTCATACAGCATCTCTAATTAAGGAGGGGACATCACATGGCATACAGAAAGCTAGGACGCACTAGTGCACAACGTAAAGCAATGCTTCGTGACCTAACGACTGATTTGATCATCAACGAACGCATCGAAACAACTGAAACACGTGCGAAAGAACTTCGCTCTGTAGTTGAAAAAATGATCACTCTTGGCAAACGCGGAGATCTTCATGCTCGCCGTCAAGCTGCAGCTTACATTCGTAATGAAGTAGCTAACGCTGAAACAAACCAAGATGCACTTCAAAAATTATTCGCTGACGTTGCAACTCGCTACGAAGATCGCCAAGGTGGATACACTCGTATCATGAAGCTTGGACCTCGTCGCGGCGATGGCGCACCAATGGCTGTCATTGAATTAGTTTAATCACATATCGTGTATCTAAGAAAGGGCGGGACAGTTCATAACTGGATCTATGCCCTTTTTTAGGTACTACGGCTTTTTTTAGGAATAAGCAAAGAAGAGGTTGAGCTGAGAGGAGGTCCGGTAGAGATGGGGAAGACATTAATTGACGTAAAGGACATTGTATTTCGTTATCACAAGGATGCGGACAAGCCCGCTTTAGATCAAGTGTCACTGCATGTGAATCAAAATGAATGGCTCGCCATTGTTGGTCATAACGGTTCAGGTAAATCCACACTTGCCCGTGTGCTGAATGGGCTCATTTTACCGGATGCTGGTACGGTCAAGGTTGGAGAGATTGAGCTCAAAGAAGAAAGTGTTTGGGATATTCGCAAAAAGGTCGGAATGGTCTTTCAAAACCCAGATAACCAATTTGTGGGCTCAACAGTTCGTGATGATGTGGCTTTTGGTTTAGAAAATAACGGGGTTGAGCGGGAATTGATGATAGAACGTGTAGATTGGGCTGTCAAACAGGTCAATATGCAGGAGTTTCTTGATCAAGAGCCGCACCATCTATCAGGCGGGCAGAAGCAGAGAGTCGCTATTGCAGGTGTGCTTGCCGCAAGCCCTGACATCATGATCTTGGATGAAGCAACATCAATGCTTGATCCGATTGGCCGTGAAGAAGTGTTAGAGACTGTTAGACTACTGAAGGAACAAGGAACAGTCACAGTCATTTCCATCACACATGATTTAGACGAGGCTGCCAAGGCAGACCGCGTCATTGTGATGAATGGCGGGAAGAAATTTGCCGAGGGAACGCCAGAGGAAGTATTTGAACTAGATGAACAGCTGGTTCAGATTGGACTTGATCTGCCATTCTCCTATCGATTGAGCAAGCAATTGAAGCAGCAAGGTGTGCCGCTTGCAAATGCCCATTTGACACAAGAAGGATTGGTGAAAGAGCTATGGACATTACGATCAAAGAATTAGAGCATCGTTATCAAATGAAAACGCCGTTTGAGCGTCTCGCTTTGTATGATGTCAATGCTTCCATCAAAGAGGGCAGCTATGTCGCTGTCATTGGTCATACGGGCTCTGGCAAGTCTACATTGCTGCAGCATTTAAATGGATTGCTCAAACCAACGAAGGGGAGCATTGCGCTTGGAGAGACCATTTTACAAGCCAATAAAAAGCAGAAGGATATGAAACCCCTCCGGAAAAAGGTAGGCATCGTGTTTCAGTTTCCTGAACATCAGCTCTTTGAGGAAACCATCCTCAAGGATATCTGCTTTGGTCCAATGAACTTCGGTGTCCCTCAAGAGAAGGCAGAAGCGAAGGCGAAGGAGATGCTGAAACTGGTGGGTCTTCCTGAATCCCTATTATCTCGATCTCCCTTTGAACTAAGCGGCGGTCAAATGAGACGTGTGGCGATTGCAGGCGTTTTAGCGATGGAGCCAGAAGTGCTTGTGCTTGATGAGCCGACTGCTGGATTGGATCCACGCGGACGGAAGGAAATCATGGACATGTTCTATGACCTTCATCAAAAGGCAAACCTCACCACGATCCTCGTCACACACAGTATGGAGGATGCCGCTCATTATGCGGATCAAATGATTGTGATGCATAAAGGGACAGTGAAGGCAACAGGCACGCCGAGAGAGTTGTTTGCCAATCGTAAAGACATGTCTTCGTTTGGTCTCGACCTCCCAGAAACGATTAAATTCCAGCAGACTGTAGAAGAAAAGCTTGGTATTACGTTTCCAAGGCCGCTTCTGACCATGGATGAGATGGCAGAAGCCTTAACAGCTCTTTATCAGGAGGACACGACATCATGATGGATAGTATGATTATCGGCAAATATGTGCCAGGCTCATCCTTTGTCCATCGTCTTGACCCAAGGACAAAGCTGTTATCAATTTTCTTTTTCGTCTTTATTGTCTTTTTTGCTAATAATTACATCACTTACGGGCTTTTAGGTGTCTTTACCATCCTTGTGGTGATGGTTTCTCAGGTGCCGCTATACTTTATTCTCAAGGGAATGAAGCCGATCCTATGGATTGTCCTGTTTACCTTTATTCTTCATATTTTCATGACGAAGGATGGCGCCTTGCTATTCCACTTTGGTTTTCTGAATATTTATGAAGAAGGTCTAAAGCAGGGGATCTTCATTTCACTCCGTTTTGTCTATCTCATCATGATGACGACACTTCTTACGTTAACGACAACGCCTATAGAAGTGACAGACGGGATGGAAAAACTGCTGCACCCATTCCGTAAAATCAAACTGCCTGTTCATGAGCTTGCTCTCATGATGTCCATCTCTCTTCGGTTTATTCCGACGTTATTAGAAGAGACAGACAAAATCATGAAGGCACAAATGGCACGAGGCGTTGATTTTACAAGCGGACCTTTAAAGGATCGCCTGAAAGCTATCGTTCCTTTGCTTGTTCCGCTTTTTGTCAGTGCGTTTAAGCGTGCAGAGGAACTGGCGACCGCGATGGAAGCGAGAGGCTACCGCGGGGGAGAAGGACGGACGAAATACCGTCAGCTTGTCTGGGGCATGAAGGACACGTTCACGCTGCTTCTATTCATCCTGTTAACAGCACTCCTTGTGCTGCTTAGAAATTAGGTGATTCCTAGATGAAGGTCAAATGTACCGTTTCCTACGATGGGACACATTTTAAAGGCTATCAGGTGCAGCCAGGGCAGCGAACCGTTCAGACGGAGATTGAGTCTGCCCTTGCAAGAATGCACAAACAGGATGAACTGATTCCGATTGTGGCTTCCGGCCGGACAGACAGCGGTGTCCATGCAAAGGGGCAGGTCATCCATTTTGAGACCCCGCTCTCGATCCCGATGGAGAGATGGCCTTTTGCCCTCAACAGCCTGCTGCCGGGTGATATCCGTGTTCTAAAGGCTGAGGAGGTCGATGATTCGTTTCATGCCAGATTTGGTGTTGTTTCGAAGGAGTACCGTTATAAGGTCTCAACAGAAACACACCAAAATGTGTTCACGAGACAGTATGCCTGCCACTATCCTTACCGGCTGGACATCGATAAAATGAGAGAAGCCGCAGAGCACCTGATTGGGACACATGACTTTACAAGCTTTTGTGCGGCCAATACAGAGGTTCAGGACAAGGTGAGGGTTATTTATGCCCTCGAGTGGAAAAGCGTCTCAGACGGGCTTGAAATGCGTGTGAGAGGGAATGGTTTTTTATACAACATGGTGCGGATTATCGCTGGAACGTTGCTTGAAATCGGTTCTGGTAAATTTCACCCTGATGACATAAAAACCATGCTTGCCGCCCGAAATCGCGAAGCGGCAGGCAAGACTGCGCCTAGTCACGGACTGTATTTATGGGAAGTTTTCTATGACAACTAAACCAGGTGTAACATGTTCTTGACACAGGAAGCAGAAAGTTATAAGATATCATATGGTATGTATTTCAACCCCACAAATAAGCCCCGGAAGACTTATCTGTGTTTTGAAATAGAACGTAGCATTTGATTCAAGGAAAATTCATTGATTTATTTAGGAGGGAAACTCATGCGTACAACACCAATGGCGAACGCAAGCACAATTGAGCGCAAATGGCTAGTTGTTGATGCGGCAGGCAAGACTCTAGGTCGTCTTTCTACTGAAGTAGCATCACTTTTGCGCGGTAAGCACAAACCAACTTATACACCACACGTTGATACAGGTGATCATGTGATCATCATCAATGCTGAGAAAATCGAATTAACTGGTAAGAAATTGACGGACAAAATTTACTACCGTCACACGATGCACCCAGGTGGTTTGAAACAAAGAACTGCTCTTGAGATGCGTACAAACTACCCTGAAAAAATGTTGGAGCTTGCTATCAAAGGTATGCTTCCAAAGGGTCCACTAGGTCGTCAAATGTTCAAAAAATTAAATGTGTACCGTGGTTCTGAGCATCCACATCAAGCACAACAACCTGAAGTTTACGAACTTCGCGGTTAATTATAAGGGAGGTTAACAATTTGGCACAGGTTCAATATTACGGTACAGGTCGTCGTAAAAGTTCTGTAGCGCGCGTTCGCTTAGTTCCAGGTGAAGGCCGTATCGTCGTTAATAATCGTGAAATTACTGAATACATTCCATTCGCTGCTTTAATCGAAGACGTGAAACAGCCTTTGAACATCACAGAAACAGCTAACAGCTACGATGTTCTTGTAAATGTTCACGGTGGTGGATTCTCTGGTCAAGCTGGAGCAATTCGTCACGGTATCTCTCGTGCTCTTCTAGAAGTAGATCCTGAGTACCGTACACCACTTAAACGTGCTGGACTTCTTACTCGTGACTCTCGTATGAAAGAGCGTAAGAAATACGGTCTTAAAGGCGCTCGTCGCGCACCTCAGTTCTCAAAACGTTAATCAATTTTATATTGTATGGACGTTTTACAAAGGTTTGTTACAGACAAACCTTATAAAAAAAGCATCAGCATCCTGCTGGTGCTTTTTTATTTGTGTTTTATTCTGTATGGAAACATATAAAATAGGATCATAGCGAGGTTTCTGTTTAAAAAACGAAGTCTATGGAGGGTGTCATATGAATCTAACAACAGAAAGGTGTATCATTCGATCATTTGCTGAGGATGATTGGCAGGATGTCTATGCATATACTTCTGATCCGGAAGTGATGAAGTATATTCCGGAAGGTGTTTTTTCTAAAGAAAATGCGCAGGAATTTGTTAAAAATAATCGTCTTAAAACAGCCAAGAATTTTGCTGTTCTATTAAAAGAAGACCAGATTTGCATCGGGCATATCGTGTTTCATTCTTACTTTGGTGAGCACACATATGAAATTGGCTGGGTTTTCAATCCTGCCTATCAAAACAAGGGATATGCATCAGAAGCGGCGTATGCTGTCTTACATCATGGTTTTCACACTCTGAACTTACATCGGATCATTGCCACTTGTCAGCCTGAAAATGTGCCATCGTGGAGAGTGATGGAGAAAATGGGGATGAGGAGAGAGGGGTATTTTAAAAAATGTATACCACAAGGAAATGAGTGGTGGGATGAGTTTTACTATGCCATCTTACAAGAGGAATGGTTCGTGAAGAGGGCTTGATCAGTTTTCATGATATGAAGTACTTTGATGAAAAAGCAGCTGATCAAATTTTTATATGAGAACGCTCTTAACTGGTATTTTAGTAAGTGAAAAACAGTCTTCCATCTAAGGAGGTGCTTTCATTGAATTTAAATCAATTGACATTTAGAGAAGCTGTGCAAGAAGATCTCGACAAAATCGTCTTCATGCTTTCAGATGATAAGTTAGGTCAAAAGAGAGAGCGTTACACTCGCCCATTATTAGAAAGCTATATCAAAGCCTTTCAATCAATCGATGCTGATCCAAATATTGAACTCATTGTTGCGTGTGACCAGGAAGAAGCAGTTGGTGTTCTTCAGTTAACCATGACGCCATTTCTTACACATCAAGGGGGATGGAGAGCATCCATCGAAGGAGTTCGCACGGCTTCGAGTCATAGAGGAAAAGGAGTCGGTTCGCTGCTTATAAAGTGGGCCATTCAACGCGCAAGCGACCGTGGCTGTCATATGATTCAACTGACAACAGATAAACAGAGGCCAGAAGCACGACATTTTTATGAGAAATTAGGGTTTGAAGCCACTCATGAAGGAATGAAGCTGCATTTGCCCCATGAATAAGAACATCAAGAAGCGGAGGATTCACGTACCTCTGCCTTTTTTGTGCCTTCATTAGAAATATTTGCTATATTCAATATATAAATCCTCTGTTATTTGGAAAGGAGAAACATGTTACTCAAAATCGGTCTAATTGTCATATGTGTGGTCATACTTTATGTGTTGGTTCAAGTCTTGCTGTATAAAAGAGATATGAAAAAAACGAAGGAAGATCTTTTGACATTTGTCGCAAAAAACAAAAAGGACGTTTCAGTGACAATCATTGAAAATGATGATGTGATGTTAGAGTGGAATGCTGATCAAAAAACACCACTTGCAAGTACGGTGAAATTAGTGGTTTTATTTCATTTTGTTAAAGCTGTATCGAGCGGCGCCATTAAGCTAGAGGAAAAAGTGGCATTGTCTGCTATAGAGCGGTTTTATATTGATAGACAGACGGTGGTGCGCACGCGTACTGGCTGGAGGTCAATGATTTTTCTGAGCATGCGACTTTATTAGATGTTGCCAAAGGGATGATGCAATTCAGTTCGAATGCTTGTACGGATTATTTGATTGACCGGCTGGGCTTAGAAAAGATCAATGATCAGATGAAACAAGCAGGTCTTACAGAACATGATGAACTCATGCCGCTGACGCCAATGATTTTGTGGTCCGCTTATGTATCTGATCGTCGGCGGGATGCATTCAAGAAAATGAGCGGTGTATCCGAAGAACAATACAAATCTCTAATGAATGAGATTTTTAATATCATGAAAAATGACCCAGAGCATAAAAAGGCGTTAGAAGAAAAAATGAAAAAAAAGAACTTATTAGGCTGGCGTATTCAATCATTACTGACGCAAAAGTTGACAAAGTCTACAACCAATCAATATGCACATTTTATGAAACGTCTCCAGGATGAGCTGTTAACAATAGAAGAAAAGAGTCTTTTTAGCCAAATCGTACTGGGAGAAACAATGAAAAAGGAAACAGATCAATATCTTTGGTATAAAGGCGGAGCAACATTGTTCGTTTTCACAGGTGCTTTATATCGAAGAATAGATACATCCTCTATATCCATTTCTCTTTTTATCAATGATCCGAAAGCGAACAATTCTCACTGGATTGGGGGAGTATTCAACGAATTTATGCTTACTGCAGCAGTGGATCAAAACTTTCGACAACGATTGATACAGGCTTTCAATACATAAACATCAAAAAACAGAGGGAAACATCCCTCTGTTTTATTATTTCTGCATTGGAAACGCTTTGTATACATCTTGGCGTTTCTTTTTTGACTTCACAACTCCATCAACCAGTTCCTTTTGCCAAAGCGCAGTATCGTCTTTGTACTTTTTAAAAGGGTGAGGGAGCTCTTTTTCTAGCTGTTTTCTTTTAAACGTGACGGACGGCTCGTCTTTAGAGCTCATGTTAAGTGTCACTTGCTCTACGTTATCGACAAGAATAAAAAGTGCGATGGCGTTGTATAAATACGTTTTTTCGATCGTATCCTTTTGATCAAACCAGAAGGCGTCAAACTGTTCTTCTGTATAGCCTGCATTTTCTTTTACTCCATACGTGACGTCTAATGCTTTTCCATCGATGATTTCAAATTCACGTATTACGCCTCCAGGAAGATCTGATAAGATTTCACGAATGGCTGAATTGTCACCGAGATACGTGTTTTTGTGTGTTGAAAGTTGTTTTAAGGATATGTCTTCTATTCCTTTTATATCGCTCTTTTTCTCTGTGGCTTGACTGCTGCATGCAGATAAGACGACTGTTAATAGCAGCAGGATATACATCCATTTCTTCATTGATTTTGCCCCTTTATTGTTCTTTCTATATGTAAATGTCTATTTTATCACAATTTTCCATTCCGATCGTTCACAGGCCGTCATTTCCATTTACTGAACTGCATGTTTTGTTCAAACCAACGAACAATACAAAGAAAAAAGGAGTTCAGTCCATGGCAGAAGTGCTTTCATTTTATCAACTAAAAACAAAAAGAGATGTCACGCTTGAAAAGAAGCTTTTGCGTACATTGTCTCTTCAACAAGTAACGGCCGCTTCTGAGAAATTCACAAAGAAGCTGTTTCCATTTGCAGATGATCCAGCTGGGATTATGAGTGATGGCTGTATCGATTTCGCCATTGAAGCTTTTTTAGCTGGCGGGAGATACGGTGAGTCGAGTAAATACGGGGAATCGTTCGACGATATCAAAAAACGGTCCTCCCAGGAGGAAGCTGAGCTGATTGAAGAGCTCGCAGGATGCTTGCAATCGTGGGGGAATATGTTCCGTATGGAGCGGAAGATGTCATGTTTATATCCATTTGCGAAAGATTTTTTAAGTATGTGGTGGCAGGAAGGCTTTCGTGAATCAGAAAAAAGACACAAGCTTCGGCTGCACTAAGCATATTTCCAGCCCTTGTCCCATATCTATAAAATAATGGTGTATGGGAGGGACAGGGATGAAAAGAAAGCTGAAGTGGACAGGGTTTTTAATCGGGTTTATTGTCCTCTTATTCTTATTCAGGTTTCAATTTCTAAATGATGATTCTTGGAAATCGTGGAATTTGCCTCTAAGCGGGAAGATCATCTATTTAGATCCGGGTCACGGCGGTCCAGATGGCGGGGCTGTAGGAGGAGAGCTGCTTGAGAAAGAGATTGCGCTAGATGTATCCATGAAGATACGTGACTATTTGCAGGAGCAGGGAGCACTTGTTCTCATGACCCGAGAGGATGATTCTGATTTATCATCAAAGAATACAAAGGGTTATGCCCGGAAGAAAGCGGAGGATTTAAGGAACCGCGTTAAAGTTATCAATGAATCTGAAGCGGACCTCTATTTAAGCATTCATTTAAATGCGATACCATCGAACAAATGGAGCGGAGCGCAGACGTTTTTTTACGGAAAGTATGAAGAGAATGAAAAGGCGGCGAAGTTCATTCAAGATGAATTACGCAGAAATCTTGAAAACACAGATCGAAAAGCGAAGCGGATCAACGGCATTTATTTAATGCAAAATGTCACAAAGCCAGGAGCTCTTGTGGAAATTGGATTTCTCTCCAATCCGAAAGAGGCTGGCCAGCTGGCAACACCTAAATATCAGGATCAAATTGCTGCCTCTATTTATAAAGGGATTTTAAGATATTTAACAGAGCAAAAAGAGCCGCCTGAATAAGGGGCTTTTTCCTTTTGATCGCAGGCAAACAGGACAGACATTGTAAGGATATGTATGATATACTTGGATTGTAAACGAATTCAATAAAGGGTGAGGTTCTGCTATGATCGGACAAGATGATGTAAGAAAACTAGTTGGGAAGATGGACGAACCTTTCCTTCATATACCGCTTGGTGAGCTGGATGCCATCAAGGAAATCAGCCTAAAGCCTGAGAAAGAGCATGTGAGTCTAAAGGTGGCTATTGCCAAAACAGGCACTGCTGAGCAGATGAAGCTGCAGCAAGATATCGTACAAGCCTTGAAAGCAGCTGGCGCTAACACAGTAGGACTTCGTTTTGAAGAACTTCCTCAGGAAACACTTGAAAAGTTTATGCCATCACAAGATGAGGAAGAAACCCTGCTTAACTCTAAAAATCCGCCTGAGTTCTTAGCGATTGCGAGTGGAAAGGGCGGCGTTGGTAAATCGACGGTTTCTGTTAACCTTGCTGTAGCGCTCGCTCGTCTAGGGAAAAAAGTCGGACTGATTGATGCTGATATTTATGGCTTTAGTGTACCGGATATGATGGGAATCACTGTCAGACCAACAGTTAAAGGGGAAAAAATTATTCCTGTGGAGCGCTTTGGTGTCAAAGTGATTTCAATGGGCTTTTTTGTTGAAGAAAATGCACCGGTTATTTGGAGAGGACCGATGCTTGGAAAAATGTTAAATAACTTCTTCCACGAAGTTGAGTGGGGAGAATTAGATTACTTACTATTAGACCTTCCGCCTGGAACGGGAGATGTAGCGCTTGATATTCATACAATGCTGCCTAGCTGTAAAGAAATCATTGTCACTACACCACATCCAACGGCTGCCTTCGTTGCAGCAAGAGCAGGCGCAATGGCACTGCAAACAGATCATGAGGTGCTCGGGGTCGTTGAGAATATGAGTTATTATGAAAGCAAAAAAACAGGTGAAAAGGAATACGTCTTTGGAAAAGGCGGCGGGGACAAGCTGGCTGAAGAGCTGCGTGTATCAGTTCTTGGCCAAATTCCTTTAAGACAGCCTGATTGGAATGAGGATGATTTCGCGCCTTCTGTCTATGATGCAAGTCATCCGACAGGAGAAGTGTATCAACACATTGCGAATAAAGTCATTGAACAATTAGCAGTGAAAGCATAATGAAAGCCCGAGTGGATGAACGCCACTCGGGTGATGTTTAACTAATCGCTTCCTTCGCTATCTTTCGAGCCGGAATCACTGCCGCTTTCAGATGCTGCCTTTTTGAGCTCATCTTCGAATTTCTTCTTATAAAGAGGGCTGCTCAATGTTTCCGTAATGACTTTTTCTAAGTGCTTTCTAAACTCTTTGCTTTTTACAAGTTCACCGTATTTCTTTTCCATCTCAGGATCCTTGAGAATATCCATCATCAGCTGTTGATAGTCAGGATCCTTCATTAACTGTTTTAACATTCTTTCATGCTGTTGCTGCATGGATTTTGCGAAAGTCTCGGCAAATTTAGAATCCTCAAAGACCTTCTTCCAGAACTCTTTGCCTTTATCAGAAGTCAGTGTTTTCTCTATCGTTTTTTTCACAGTTTGTTCATCCATTACCAAAGCTTCATTCATTGCCTCGTCATTTAATAACTGTTGAATGGCCTTTTTACCGTCATCTGTCTTTAATATATCGACGACCATTTTTTTTGTTTCGTCATAGTCCATATTAGATGAGGATTGGGTTTTGGGAGCACAAGCTGTTAGAGATAAAAGAAGAAAACAGCTCATTATACGCAAGATGCCTTTTGACATACTGTGGCTCCTTTCGTTACATGTCTTACTTTTAATATGAATGTTTCACGTAAATTTATACATAACAAAAATAGGGGTTGGATCAATTCAATGAAAAGTCGGGATTTAGTTCGTTTTTTCTTCTCTGTGCTAGCTGTTGGAGCGGTCATTACAAGCGTGGTAGGCTTTGCGCTGGAGTGGGGGAAATATCAGAAGCTTTTTATATCGTTTGAAATTCTAGAGATCGCATCTGTGTTGTTTTGGTTCATTGGTGTAGGGATGATCTTTAGTGTCATTAGCCAGATGGGGTTTGTTGTCTTCTTGACGGTGCACCGGTTTGCGTTAGAGATTTTTCGGTCGCATTCTTTATGGAATACCATTCAGCTGTTTCTTGTGATTTTTGTGCTGTTTGATTTAGCTTACTTGCGATTTTTGTTTTTCGGGGAGAATGAATCATTTCTTCCATACTTGTGGCTGCCTTTATTTATCGGTGTGTTTGCTTTGATCGTGGCTTACTTTAAACAGCAGCAGTCCTCTAAGAAAACATTTGTTTCCGCAATGTTTCTCATGGTCGTCATCACGTCGTTAGAATGGTTTCCGGCGCTCAGAGTCAATGAAGAGGACTGGCTGTATTTAATGCTATTCCCGCTATTAGGCTGTAATGCGTTTCAGCTGTTAGCGATGCCGCGGTTTTCAAAAGCGAAAGCTACTTAACTTCCGATGATTTTGTTTTCGTATTGGAGATCAGTTCGCCAACCGTCACATTTTTTAAATGCTTTTCTTTTATTTGTTTCAAAATAGCTGGTAAGGCTTGGGCGGTTTGGGTTGCTGAATCTGAGGCGTGAAGGAGAACAATGTCTCCGCTTTTCATTCGATCATTTACATTCTGAACAATCTGGTCGACACCCGGATTCAGCCAATCCTGTGAATTGATACTGTAATGAACAACGGTATAACCGTACTGTGTGGCTATTTTTAGTGCTGTTTCGTTAAACTGTCCAGTTGGCGGTCTTAATAGTTGAATGTCATCTAGTCCAAGCTTTTGAAATGTATTTTGTGCACGGACAAGATCTTGCTTGATCTCACTATCCTCAAGCTGGCTATAATTTTTATAAGCATAGCCGAGGCTTCCGATCTGGTGGCCGTCCTCCCTAATTTGTTTCACGATATCAGGATGACGCTCAGCCCAAGAAGCAGACAGAAAGAAGGTGGCGTTCTTTATACCGTACTCTCGAAGGACATTTAAAATAGGAACAGCCTTCTCATCTCCCCAGCCAATATTAAAAGTGAGAGAGACATGTTTTGATGAAGTCTCGCCTTTATAAATGGCTCGGGGTCCATGTTCAGTTTTAAATACCGACAGCGGCGGTGCCTTTTGTACATAAAAAAAGGTTGCAGCTGCAAGGGCTGCTACAAGAATAATGACAACTTGCTTCAGCCGTTTAATAGGCAACACATATAATCGACTCAATTCAAACACTCCTGCCTTGTCCAAGATTGTTACTTGATTGTATGCAGGACAAGGATTTAAGATGCTTAATAAAACTATTTCAAAAAAAGTTTTGAAAAGACATTGACCAAGAGAATGTTTTCGTGATATATTATTAATCGTCGCTGACACACAGTGACAAACACAAAACGCTTCGGGAAATAAACTTGAAAAAAGTTGTTGACATAAGATGAAGCGAAATGTTATATTATTAAAGCCGCTAAGAACGGCGGAGATGATCTTTGAAAACTAAACAAGACAAAACGTACCTGTTAATTCGAGTTTTTATAAAAAATCCTATGATACTTCATAGGTAGTCAGTCAAACTGGCGAAAAGCAAAACTTCGGTTTTGTACTTTTTCGGAGAGTTTGATCCTGGCTCAGGACGAACGCTGGCGGCGTGCCTAATACATGCAAGTCGAGCGGACAGAAGGGAGCTTGCTCCCGGATGTTAGCGGCGGACGGGTGAGTAACACGTGGGTAACCTGCCTGTAAGACTGGGATAACTCCGGGAAACCGGAGCTAATACCGGATAGTTCCTTGAACCGCATGGTTCAAGGATGAAAGACGGTTTCGGCTGTCACTTACAGATGGACCCGCGGCGCATTAGCTAGTTGGTGGGGTAATGGCTCACCAAGGCGACGATGCGTAGCCGACCTGAGAGGGTGATCGGCCACACTGGGACTGAGACACGGCCCAGACTCCTACGGGAGGCAGCAGTAGGGAATCTTCCGCAATGGACGAAAGTCTGACGGAGCAACGCCGCGTGAGTGATGAAGGTTTTCGGATCGTAAAGCTCTGTTGTTAGGGAAGAACAAGTGCGAGAGTAACTGCTCGCACCTTGACGGTACCTAACCAGAAAGCCACGGCTAACTACGTGCCAGCAGCCGCGGTAATACGTAGGTGGCAAGCGTTGTCCGGAATTATTGGGCGTAAAGGGCTCGCAGGCGGTTTCTTAAGTCTGATGTGAAAGCCCCCGGCTCAACCGGGGAGGGTCATTGGAAACTGGGAAACTTGAGTGCAGAAGAGGAGAGTGGAATTCCACGTGTAGCGGTGAAATGCGTAGAGATGTGGAGGAACACCAGTGGCGAAGGCGACTCTCTGGTCTGTAACTGACGCTGAGGAGCGAAAGCGTGGGGAGCGAACAGGATTAGATACCCTGGTAGTCCACGCCGTAAACGATGAGTGCTAAGTGTTAGGGGGTTTCCGCCCCTTAGTGCTGCAGCTAACGCATTAAGCACTCCGCCTGGGGAGTACGGTCGCAAGACTGAAACTCAAAGGAATTGACGGGGGCCCGCACAAGCGGTGGAGCATGTGGTTTAATTCGAAGCAACGCGAAGAACCTTACCAGGTCTTGACATCCTCTGACAACCCTAGAGATAGGGCTTTCCCTTCGGGGACAGAGTGACAGGTGGTGCATGGTTGTCGTCAGCTCGTGTCGTGAGATGTTGGGTTAAGTCCCGCAACGAGCGCAACCCTTGATCTTAGTTGCCAGCATTCAGTTGGGCACTCTAAGGTGACTGCCGGTGACAAACCGGAGGAAGGTGGGGATGACGTCAAATCATCATGCCCCTTATGACCTGGGCTACACACGTGCTACAATGGACAGAACAAAGGGCTGCAAGACCGCAAGGTTTAGCCAATCCCATAAATCTGTTCTCAGTTCGGATCGCAGTCTGCAACTCGACTGCGTGAAGCTGGAATCGCTAGTAATCGCGGATCAGCATGCCGCGGTGAATACGTTCCCGGGCCTTGTACACACCGCCCGTCACACCACGAGAGTTTGCAACACCCGAAGTCGGTGAGGTAACCTTTATGGAGCCAGCCGCCGAAGGTGGGGCAGATGATTGGGGTGAAGTCGTAACAAGGTAGCCGTATCGGAAGGTGCGGCTGGATCACCTCCTTTCTAAGGATATATGGAGCAGCGTACGTTTTCGTCTTGTTTAGTTTTGAAGGATCATTCCTTCAAAACATGTCTCTAGCGAGACAGGATTGTTCTTTGAAAACTAGATAACAATAAGTAATACATTCACATTGAATGCAATGCAAAGTTCATCACACATAGTGATTCTTTCTAAAGTAAGAAATGGTTAAGTTAGAAAGGGCGCACGGTGGATGCCTTGGCACTAGGAGCCGATGAAGGACGGGACGAACACCGATATGCTTCGGGGAGCTGTAAGCAAGCTTTGATCCGGAGATTTCCGAATGGGGAAACCCACTGCTCGTAATGGAGTAGTATCCATACTTGAATACATAGAGTATGAGAAGGCATACCCGGGGAACTGAAACATCTAAGTACCCGGAGGAAGAGAAAGCAAATGCGATTCCCTGAGTAGCGGCGAGCGAAACGGGAACAGCCCAAACCAAGAGGCTTGCCTCTTGGGGTTGTAGGACACTCTATACGGAGTTACAAAGGAATGATATAAGCGAAGAGGTCTGGAAAGGCCCGCCAAAGAAGGTAACAGCCCTGTAACTGAAATGTCATTCTCTCCAGAGTGGATCCTGAGTACGGCGGAACACGTGAAATTCCGTCGGAATCCGGGAGGACCATCTCCCAAGGCTAAATACTCCCTAGTGACCGATAGTGAACCAGTACCGTGAGGGAAAGGTGAAAAGCACCCCGGAAGGGGAGTGAAATAGATCCTGAAACCGTGTGCCTACAAGTAGTCAGAGCCCGTTAACGGGTGATGGCGTGCCTTTTGTAGAATGAACCGGCGAGTTACGATCCCGTGCAAGGTTAAGCAGAAGATGCGGAGCCGCAGCGAAAGCGAGTCTGAATAGGGCGCATGAGTACGTGGTCGTAGACCCGAAACCAGGTGATCTACCCATGTCCAGGGTGAAGTTCAGGTAACACTGAATGGAGGCCCGAACCCACGCACGTTGAAAAGTGCGGGGATGAGGTGTGGGTAGGGGTGAAATGCCAATCGAACCTGGAGATAGCTGGTTCTCTCCGAAATAGCTTTAGGGCTAGCCTCAAGGTAAGAGTCTCGGAGGTAGAGCACTGATTGGACTAGGGGCCCCTACCGGGTTACCGAATTCAGTCAAACTCCGAATGCCGATGACTTATCCTTGGGAGTCAGACTGCGAGTGATAAGATCCGTAGTCGAAAGGGAAACAGCCCAGACCGCCAGCTAAGGTCCCAAAGTATACGTTAAGTGGAAAAGGATGTGGAGTTGCTTAGACAACCAGGATGTTGGCTTAGAAGCAGCCACCATTTAAAGAGTGCGTAATAGCTCACTGGTCGAGTGACTCTGCGCCGAAAATGTACCGGGGCTAAACGTATCACCGAAGCTGCGGACTGTTCTTACGAACAGTGGTAGGAGAGCGTTCTAAGGGCTGTGAAGCCAGACCGGAAGGACTGGTGGAGCGCTTAGAAGTGAGAATGCCGGTATGAGTAGCGAAAGACGGGTGAGAATCCCGTCCACCGAATGCCTAAGGTTTCCTGAGGAAGGCTCGTCCGCTCAGGGTTAGTCGGGACCTAAGCCGAGGCCGAAAGGCGTAGGCGATGGACAACAGGTTGATATTCCTGTACCACCTCCTCACCATTTGAGCAATGGGGGGACGCAGGAGGATAGGGTAAGCGCGGTATTGGATATCCGCGTCCAAGCAGTTAGGCTGGGAAATAGGCAAATCCGTTTCCCATAAAGGCTGAGCTGTGATGGCGAGCGAAATTTAGTAGCGAAGTTCCTGATTCCACACTGCCAAGAAAAGCCTCTAGCGAGGTGAGAGGTGCCCGTACCGCAAACCGACACAGGTAGGCGAGGAGAGAATCCTAAGGTGATCGAGAGAACTCTCGTTAAGGAACTCGGCAAAATGACCCCGTAACTTCGGGAGAAGGGGTGCTTCTTAGGGTGTTAAAGCCCCGAGAAGCCGCAGTGAATAGGCCCAGGCGACTGTTTAGCAAAAACACAGGTCTCTGCGAAGCCGTAAGGCGAAGTATAGGGGCTGACGCCTGCCCGGTGCTGGAAGGTTAAGAGGAGCGCTTAGCGTAAGCGAAGGTGCGAATTGAAGCCCCAGTAAACGGCGGCCGTAACTATAACGGTCCTAAGGTAGCGAAATTCCTTGTCGGGTAAGTTCCGACCCGCACGAAAGGCGCAACGATCTGGGCACTGTCTCAACGAGAGACTCGGTGAAATTATAGTACCTGTGAAGATGCAGGTTACCCGCGACAGGACGGAAAGACCCCGTGGAGCTTTACTGCAGCCTGATATTGAATGTTGGTACAGCTTGTACAGGATAGGTAGGAGCCTTGGAAACCGGAGCGCTAGCTTCGGTGGAGGCATCGGTGGGATACTACCCTGGCTGTATTGACCTTCTAACCCGCTGCCCTTATCGGGCAGGGAGACAGTGTCAGGTGGGCAGTTTGACTGGGGCGGTCGCCTCCTAAAATGTAACGGAGGCGCCCAAAGGTTCCCTCAGAATGGTTGGAAATCATTCGCAGAGTGTAAAGGCACAAGGGAGCTTGACTGCGAGACCTACAAGTCGAGCAGGGACGAAAGTCGGGCTTAGTGATCCGGTGGTTCCGCATGGAAGGGCCATCGCTCAACGGATAAAAGCTACCCCGGGGATAACAGGCTTATCTCCCCCAAGAGTCCACATCGACGGGGAGGTTTGGCACCTCGATGTCGGCTCATCGCATCCTGGGGCTGTAGTCGGTCCCAAGGGTTGGGCTGTTCGCCCATTAAAGCGGTACGCGAGCTGGGTTCAGAACGTCGTGAGACAGTTCGGTCCCTATCCGTCGCGGGCGCAGGAAATTTGAGAGGAGCTGTCCTTAGTACGAGAGGACCGGGATGGACGCACCGCTGGTGTACCAGTTGTTCTGCCAAGGGCATCGCTGGGTAGCTATGTGCGGACGGGATAAGTGCTGAAAGCATCTAAGCATGAAGCCCCCCTCAAGATGAGATTTCCCATTCCGCAAGGAAGTAAGATCCCTGAAAGATGATCAGGTTGATAGGTCTGAGGTGGAAGCGTGGTGACACGTGGAGCTGACAGATACTAATAGATCGAGGACTTAACCTATATTCTATTGTGAAGCATGAACATTGTTATCTAGTTTTGAGAGAACATTCTCTCCATCAGGTTTGGTGGCGATAGCGAAGAGGTCACACCCGTTCCCATACCGAACACGGAAGTTAAGCTCTTCAGCGCCGATGGTAGTTGGGGGTTTCCCCCTGTGAGAGTAGGACGCCGCCAAGCTTTTTGTTTATATCCTTCCAATGGAAGAAGTTACTTTATCATTCCGCAGTAGCTCAGTGGTAGAGCTATCGGCTGTTAACCGATCGGTCGTAGGTTCGAGTCCTACCTGCGGAGCCATGCTTCCATAGCTCAGTAGGTAGAGCACTTCCATGGTAAGGAAGAGGTCAGCGGTTCGAGCCCGCTTGGAAGCTTTCCTCTATATGTTGATATGACAAGGTTTCTCGATGATGAGAAGGCTTTTTTTGTTTGTTTATATACATATTGAACTGCTCGATGATCAGTAGACTGATGACATTAGGAAAGAGAATAAAACGGCTTGCACAGAAGTGCTGCAACGATTTTTTACTTATCTCCTTCTTTTTGTTCTTGATTCTTCATTCTCTTTCTTTTATTCTTACTAAAGTGATATCCTCTATATTAAAAGACTCTGTACGTTCCTCTTTTCCCCCGAAAGTGAAGTATCGTTTTTTTCCTTTCTTTATCTCCAGTATAGTTGATCTTCTTTTTCCATGTACGGTATGTATATAAAAAGGAGTAGATGGTTTGAAAGATTTATTTGTAAAGCAAGAATGGTTTGGACATGTACGTCAGGACGTGCTTGCGGGTATATTAGTCGCACTGGCTTTAATTCCTGAGGCAATTGCATTTTCGATTATTGCGGGCGTTGATCCGAAGGTCGGCTTGTATGCATCATTTTGTATCGCGATTGTGATTTCGTTTGTTGGTGGACGCCCAGGCATGATTTCGGCTGCAACAGGGGCTATGGCACTCGTCATGGTTAACTTGGTCGCTGATCATGGGTTGCAATATTTGTTTGCAGCTACGATTTTGACGGGTTTGATTCAAATTGTGTTTGGATTGTGCCGAGTGTCTCGTTTGATGAAATTTATTCCGAGGTCCGTCATGGTTGGCTTTGTCAATGCGTTGGCTATTATGATCTTCATGGCTCAGCTTCCACATTTCGTTGGGGAATCAATGGCTATGTATATGATGACAGGGGGCGCCTTGCTGATCATTTATTTATTGCCTATGGTGATAAAGGTGATACCTTCCCCACTCATTGCCATTATTGTAATGACGATATTGGCTGTATTTGGACATATTGATGTTAGAACAGTTGGAGATATGGGAGAGCTTCCTAGTTCTTTGCCTGTTTTTCTGATACCTCAAGTTCCATTTAACTGGGAAACACTTGCTATCATTTTTCCTTATTCTTTAGCACTTGCGATGGTTGGTTTACTTGAGTCTCTTTTAACCGCACAGATTGTCGATGATATGACAGAGACGTCTAGTAATAAGAACAAGGAAGCGAGAGGTCAAGGGATTGCCAATGTGGTTGCGGGATTCTTTGGTGGTATGGCTGGCTGTGCGATGATTGGCCAATCTGTGATTAATACGAAGGCAGGAGGACGAGGCCGGCTTTCTACCTTTGTAGCGGGTGCTTTTTTAATGGTGCTGATTTTTGTACTAGGTGATGTCGTGGTTCAAATTCCGATGGCTGCTCTAGTGGCTGTGATGTTCATGGTTTCCATTGGCACATTTGATTGGAGTTCCTTTCAGCAGCTAAAAAAGAACCCGAAAACAGATTCTATTGTGATGGTTGTCACGGTCGTGACGGTGGTGTTGACTCATGATTTATCAAAAGGCGTTTTTGCAGGTGTACTGCTTAGTGCGATATTCTTTGTCGCAAAGATATCGAAGCTTCATATTACGTCTAAAGAAAGCCAGGCAGGTACTTGGGAATATCGAGTTAAAGGACAAATTTTCTTTGCTTCTGTCACTGATTTGATCCAAGCTTTCCATCAGGAGAAAGAACTCCAATCTGTTGTGATTGATTTGTCTGAAGCACGTATATGGGATGAATCAGGCGTAGCAGCGATAGAACGTATAAAGGAAAGGTATCAAGCAAATGGCGTCCAGGTGGACGTAGTTGGAATGGATACATCAAGTCAAAAGCTTGTGAAACAAGTGAATGGTTCTTAAAAAGGCCTTTCTGTCTGTTACAATAGAAAAGGTAAGAAAGTGAAGGGATGGAGGTGGCCGGCATGCTTGTGCGTTTGAATCAAGTGCTCGGCCGGATGATGCCGCTCATTACACCTTTTAGTGTGTTACTCGGTGTTTTGTTGGCGGCCTATTTAAAGGATTTTACGTTTTTGGTGCCATGGGTATTTGCTGTGATGACCTTTGCAGGGAGTTTGTCTTCTACTTTTTCGGCTTTAAAGCATACGGTGATGCACCCATTGCCTTTGATTTTATCGTTTATGATTTTACACGTGTTGATGCCTCTTTATGCTTGGTCAGCGGGACATCTCATATTTGCGGGTGATGCCATGACGATCACCGGTTTGACACTTGCAATGGTGATTCCCACAGGAGTTTCTAGTTTAATATGGGCGGCAATGTATAAGGGGAATGTTGGGTTAACGTTATCCATTATTTTAATTGATACATTGCTTTCGCCATTGATTGTGCCAGCCAGTTTGTCACTTTTAGCCGGTACACAGGTTCATATGGACATGGTCGCGATCATGAAAGGGCTGTTTGGGATGGTGGTGCTTCCATCTATTTTAGGGATGCTCGTTCGTCACTATGCAAAGCCTGCTGTGACGAAAATGATCAGTCAGACACTGTCACCTTTTTCAAAAATAGGCTTGTTTGTAGTGGTGTCGATTAACAGTTCTGTTGTTGCGCCATACTTGCGTGAACTGGATGCCGCATTTTTTAGCAAGGCAGCGACTGTGTTTCTCATTGCGATGAGCGGATATGCGTTTGCATGGTTGATTGGAAAGACGATGAAATGTACTCAAGGAGAGATTGTGGCCATCGTGTATACGGGCGGTATGAGAAACATTAGTGCGGGGGCTGTGCTTGCCATTAGCTTTTTCCCGCCAGCTGTCGCTGTTCCTGTGGTGATCGGCATGCTGTTTCAGCAAGTGCTTGCTGCCTTGTTTGGTTTCTTACTCAATCGTTTTGAGCTGAAAGCACCTGCTGTGACCAAATCTTTCTCATGAAAAAACCTCCATCCTTTGATAGATGGAGGTTTTTTCTGTGATTTAATAGATGAGATATTTTTTTCGCTTCTTTTCGAATGTTTTGAGGTCGTGATGATAGCGTTTCATAATGTGTTTGACGGAAGTTCCTTTATTGATCTCTTCTTTCATCCAGCCATTCCCAATGAGTTTGTCAAAGCTGCCTGTTTGAAGGAACTGAAAGTCATTAGGGTATAAATCATGTATTGCTTTGATAATGGATAACCCCGTTTTCACCGCTTCGAAGGATGAGCGGTCTGTGACGTATAATTGCACACCATGAGATAGTGTACCGGCATGTTTAGAAAATGTGGGGGTGAATGACACAGGTCTAAATTGAACGCCTTTTAGTTTTAGCTGATTTAAGTGATCTGCCAGCTCGCTGCTATTGATATATGGTGCACCAATGAGCTCGAATGGTTTTGTCGTTCCTCTGCCTTCAGAGACATTTGTGCCTTCAATTAATCCTGTGGCAGGATATACAAAAGTACTATCCACTGTTGGCATGTTAGGAGAAGGAAGGACGAACGGCAGCTTTGTATCATCGAATGTCATGGACCGCTTCCAATTTTTCATTTTGACGACTGTTACATCAGCATTGATATGAAACTCTTTGTTAAACAGGTTTGCAAGCTCACCAGTGGTCATTCCATGTCTTAATGGGATTGGATAGAGCCCTACAAATGAGGCGTGTTCAGGCTCTAAAACAGGTCCTTCTACTTTTAGTCCGCCAATGGGATTTGGGCGGTCTAGGACAACAAAGGGAATGTTGTTTTCCTTAGCAGCTTCCATCGCATAGGCCATTGTGTAAATATAGGTGTAATAACGAGCACCAACGTCTTGAATATCAAACAGCAGAATATCTACATTTTTCAGCATTTCAGGAGTTGGTTTTCTTGTTTTTCCATAAAGAGAGTAAACAGGAAGACCTGTTTTTTCATCGGTATAGGATTCGACACCTTCTCCTGCTTGTGCATCGCCGCGTACGCCGTGTTCAGGTCCATATAAAGCAGTTAGCTTGATATTTGGATGTTCAAATAGGAGATCGACACTGCTTTTCATATTTGCATCAATACCAGTCGGATTGGTAATGAGACCAACTCTTTTCCCTTTTAGCCATGAAAGATTGCTTGAGAGTAGTGTTTCGATCCCTGTTTTGACTGCTGCTTTTTTTCCTTTTGTGTCTGTTCGTTCTTGATCTGCGGGAGAGGCGGCGGTCAAGGTGCTAATCATGAGAATACTTGCGAGTATGAAGCTTGCTGCTTTTTTCAAGAGAATCCCTCCTATTTGATCTGTTTCCCTTTCAAGTTGAGTCCATAGCCGAATGGGTAAAGGGTTTGATTTGGATGAGTGACAGATGGGATATCAACTGGCAGTTTCCCTTTAGGTGATGCAGCTCCAAATATCACTTCTAGTCCAGCAGGAATATTTGGCTGATTGAATTGTCCGTTTGAGTAGCCTTTAAAACCGTACACAGCTAGTAAGGCATCGGCTTCTTCAAAATTTGCCGCATCATAAGGATTTCTAAGGCTCATGATGACCATTTTTTTGTTTTGTGCTGCTGCTTCTTTCATGACAGCACGAGGGAAGGCAGTTGCCCATTTTTTCGGATCCTGGACATTGTCATCAATTACGCCATCATTCACAGCTGGATCATTTTGGACAACGTAAGAGCCAGTGATGACATAGTCAGCTTCTTGAATCAGTTTGGCTGTATCTTTGGTGAACGTTTTATCCGCAAAAGCATATGACTGGATGCGTACAGGCTTGATCTTTTTTTGTTTCATGAGAGATTCGACTGTGACAGACATTGCTTTAGTCTGATCTTCGTAAGGTGCCATGACCACGATTTTGTCATTCTTTTTAGGCTTGAAAGGTAAGGTCTTTTTGTTGTTTTTAAGCAGGGTGATTCCTTCACGTGCCATTTTTTGTTCTGCTTTAAGGTGCGACTTTTTCCCGACGACTTGAGTGGCTTTTTTGATTTTTTTCTCAAGACTGATTGGTTTTTTGGAGGAAATAATGCCGCGTTTGATTTTCAATTGAAGAATTTTTTCGACAGATTCGTTAATCTGCGACATCGGAATCTCTTTCTTTAAAATCGCTTGTTTGACAGCATTGAATACATTCTCTAGGTTTTTCTCTGTTTTTAATGAGGTGACTGGTGCTGGCATGAGAGCGATGTCGACGCCTGCTTTAATGGCCATCACTACGGCTTCTTCCTGTCCGAAATTATCTGCAATCGCTTTCATATTTAGAGCGTCTGTCACAACAACACCTTGAAAGCCCATCTCTTCTTTTAATAAGTTTGTGATAACTTTTTTTGATAAGGTTGCTGGAACCATGATGTCCTCGCCATCTTTTTTGCTTCGATACGTTGTGTCATCAATGGCAGGAAATTGCACATGAGCGGTCATGACCATATCTGCACCAGCATTGATCGCTTGTTGGAACGGATACAGCTCAACCTTTTTTAAACGATCTAGGTCATGCTCTACGAGCGGCAAGCCGTAGTGACTATCGACGGCTGTATCACCATGTCCCGGGAAATGTTTTAGTGTGGAAATGGTCTTTTCCTTTTGAAGTCCTTTCATGGTTTGAAGGCCAAGTCTAGAGACAAGAGCAGGATCAGAGCTAAAGGAACGGACACCAATGACGGGGTTGTTTGGGTTATTATTCACATCAAGCACAGGAGAGAAGTTTGTATTGATGCCTAAGGCGTTTAATTCTTTTCCGATGATTTTTCCTGTGTCATATGCATTTTTTTTGCTTCTAGAGGCACCAATCGACATATTTCCTGGGAAATGTGTTCCCTTTTGTAACCTTGTGACGATTCCGCCTTCTTGATCAATGGAAATGAGTAAAGGAATGTTTGGTGATGCTTTTTGAAATTCATGGGTGAGTTTCACGGTTTGTTTTGTATCAACCACATTCTCGGCAAATAAGATGACACCGCCTAGATGATATTTTTCTACAAGATGAGATACTTCGTTATTCATCTTTGTGAAGCCTGTAGGTGCGGATTCATCTTTTGTTTGCCAATTGCGAAAGTCCGGCATGAGCATTTGACCTATCTTTTCATCCAGTGACATGTCTTGAACCATTTGTTTAGCGGTTGGCAGAGAGGCAGAGCTAACCTTTTCCGTTGGAATGGAAGAGGTTAGCAGGGCTAAAACCAGTGCAGCGGGGAAGAGAGCTTTCAACATCGAATTCCTCCTTTTACTGAAAAGATTCGTAGATTGCGGTCATGATGCTTCCATAAGTACCAGTTGGGAACAGGTCGCCTTCAAATTGATTAGGATTTGTTTCTGGTGAAACAACGGGTGAATGTTTCTTATTCGTCAGCAACACGACACCTAAATTGTGTTTAGGATCAATCAACGTCATTGTGCCGGTCCAGCCAGTATGCCCATAGGCTTCGTTACTTGCATATTTTCCAAACATCCATTCCATGTCAGTATGACCGTTTTTTCGCCAGCCTAGCCCGTAAGTTGGGTTCGTATCAGATGAGGCTGTAAAGAGATCGATAGAAGCCTGATCAAAAATGGTTGTTTTTCCATAGCCTCCTTTATTAAGCATCAGCTGAAGCAGCACGGCCATATCTGAGGTATTCGAGAAAAGTCCAGCGTGGCCGGAGATACCCGCCATTGAGTAATATGCTTTCTCGTCGTGTACTTCACCTAGCAGGGTGTACCGTCGGATGTTTTCAAAATCGATGACACCGTCTCGTGAATTGCCTAAACGTTCAGTTGCTGCAAAATGTTTCGGCTTGAACCCTTTTTGCAGCGGATTGAACATTGTATGTTTGAGACCTAGCGGCCGATAAATCGTTGACTCGACATATTGATCAAGAGGCATGCCTGTTTTTTTCTCGATGATCATGCCTAGCAGCATGTAATCAATGTCACTATAAATGTGCTGGGTACCTGGCTTGTATTGCAGCGGTACCTTTGGCAGCCATTTCATCGTTGTTTTTCTGTCTTGAGAGAAAAAAGAGCCAGCTGATTCTTTGCTATAAAATAAGACACTGGAAGGGAGACCCGCAGAATGGGTGAGAAGATCTTTTACCCGAAGCTGGTCTTTACCGGTTACCTTTGCATCAGGTTCATCCTGAAAATCTGGAAGGATGGTCTGTATTTTTTCGTTGACATCAAGTTTTTTCTCGTAGACAAGCTTTTGCAGGGCATAGTTGGTCGCATACATTTTTGTATTGGATGCCAAATCGAATAGTGTATCTTTTTTCATTTTTTTATACGATTTGAGTTCTGTTGTGCCATCATATTTTTGCCGGTAGCCATAGGCTTTTTGATGAACGATCTTTCCGTCCTTGATAATGATGAGAGCGGCTCCTGGAAATCCTGCTTTGATGTCATTTTGAATCATTTGATCAACCTTCCTCAGCTGCCTGGAAGAAACACCTACTTGTTCCGGTCGTTTTGCTTTTTTTAAGACGGGATATTCTTCATGAGCTGTTTTAGACAAAGACGATACAGGATGGGAGCTAGTTGCAAATGTTTGTACTGGTAACCCAAGGAGCATGAGCAGACATGTGATCAAAAGAAAACATTTCTTCAAGGTCTAGACCTCCTTATTGATTGTGATCCTCGAATTCAACAGCCATATCATCATGAAACCCAAATAAGTATGTGAAGAAAAATCCAGCAACATATGCGATGAATAGTCCAATTAAGTAAAGAAGCATTTGATGTGTGTGAACAATAAAGGTTAATGGAAGACCGGATACTCCGATGGCTTTCGTCGCAATTTGGAAGTAGGCTTGAAATGCGCCGCCGATTCCTGCACCAAGACAAGCGGTGAGAAATGGTCGTCCCAGCGGGAGTGTGACACCAAAAATGAGTGGTTCGCCAATGCCCAGCATCCCTGAAGGAAGTCCACCAGCAATGGCTCTTTTGAGCTTTTTCTTTTTTGTTTTCATATAAATGGCGAATGCAGCGCCTACCTGTCCTGCACCGCCCATAGCGAGAATTGGCAGAAGCGGGTCATCTCCAATTGAATTGATGAGTTCCATATGAATCGGTGTCAGCCCTTGGTGAAGTCCTGTTACAACAAGTGGGAGGAAGGTAGCACCAAGAACAAATCCTGCGAAAATTCCGCCCATATTCAATAGATAAGTCAGTCCTGAGGTGATGGCATCAGATATAAATCCGCCGACTGGCATGAAGACAACGTACGTGAAAATACCTGTAATGAGTAGTGTGATGGTTGGTGTGACGATGATATCAAGTGATTGCGGGACGAAGCGTCTAATTCGGGTTTCCACAAGTGCCATAAAGATGGCGGCTAGAAGAACACCGATGAGTCCGCCTCTGCCTGGTAGAATGTTTGTGCCAAATAACATAATGTCTGCGGAGGCTGGGTTAATAATAAGGATACCAGCTAATGCGCCTAATGCAGGAGAGCCTCCAAATTCCTTTGCGGCATTTGTCCCGACTAATATCCCGAGATAAGCGAAAAGGCCAGAACCGATAACCGTTAAAATAATCGCAGCTTGAGATTTTTCGTCAAGCCAGCCTGCTTGCACGATTGCTTTTGTTATCCCGGTAATCAGACCTGAGGCAACTAGTGCCGGAATGATTGGGATGAAAATGCTGGCAATCCGACGTAAGAACAGCTTGAACGGGGTGCGGTTCTTTTGTGAAATGGCTTGCTTGTTTTTTTGTGCTTCGTTGTTTAAATCATAAGAGCCAGAGGCATTTAGCAGCTCTTCAAACGCACTTGATACTTGGTTGACAACGCCAGTGCCTAAAATGATTTGAAGCGTTTCTGCTTCGACGACGCCAATGACGCCATCGAGTTCTTTGATTGCTGTGACGTGAACTTTTTCATTGTCCATCGGTGTAATTCGGAGCCTTGTCATACAATGTGTATGGGAAGAGATATTTTCAGAACCACCACAGAGTGAAAGAATGTCTTTCGCCAACTGCTGATATTTCTTTTGATGACTCATGTTGAATCCCCCTTTGATTTTCGTTTCATGGAGCGGATGGCATGCCTTGTTTTGTCAATATATTGGGCTGTCTCTTCATATTGACGAGAAGCTAAACTGAGGAACAAGACATCAATTAAGTAGAGCTGTGCCATTCTAGAGGAAGTGGCAGCACTGCGAAAAGGTGCTTCATTGGAACCGGACGTCGATAGGTGAACATCACATAAGGCAGAAACGCTTGTATGACCTGGATGTGTTAAAGCAATGGTTTTCACTTGATTGTCTTTTGCGAGCTGAAGGGCTTGAATGATGTCTAACGTTTCTCCTGAAAAGGAGATACCAAACACAATGTCATTCTCTCCTGCATTTGCAATGACCGTAGATGCAATGTGCATGTCAGTGAAGGCTGTTGCTGCATAGTTAATTCTGAGAAATTTCTGCTGGGCATCAGCTGCGACGATGCCAGATGCACCAACACCGATAAAATGAATTTGGTTTGCATGCAGCAGTAATTGAACAGCCTTTTCTAAAGCATCTGCATTTAAAATAGAAGCGGTGTCCTTAATCGATTGAATCGAGTTTCCTGCTGTTTTTTGAATAATGGATTGAAGCGGTTCATCTTGTTCGATATCTCTGTAGCCTTGTTTATCGTCATGCATCAAGTCTCCAGCGATCCGCATTTTTAAATCTTGATAGCCCTCCAGCCCGAGAGATTTACAAAGACGGATGACAGCAGAGCTGCTTGCGCCGGCTTCCTGACTGATTTCGTGTACTGTACTTTTAATGACTTTGTCTGGATGGGCAAGGATATAGTCTGCAATGATTTTTTCAGATTGGGGAAGCTTTGATTTGATTGTGTGTAGTAGGGTAAGTCCACCTGCTGACATGAGCTCTGCCTCCTTTAGGATTGATAACGTGAGATCGCTTTGTCAATATGGCCATTCGTTTTGTTAAGTAAATCTTTGGCTGTTTTCTTATCTGTGTTTGTTTGAAGCATGACGATGGCAGTTTTGACTTCTAAGTCTGCTGCTTCAAGAGTCTTCACGGCTTGTTCGTAGGAAGCATTTGTCACATGTTGAATGATGGTGATGGCGCGTTCTTTTAATTTATGATTGCTGACTTTTACATCAACCATCAGGTTTTCATATACTTTGCCTTGTCTGATCATGACTGAGGTGGAAAGCATATTTAAAATCATTTTATGAGCGGATGCTGCTTTCATTCTTGTTGACCCAGTGATGGCTTCTGGTCCTACAATAACCTCAATGGCGCAATCTGCAAGCTCGCTAATTTCTGCTTGTTCATTGCAGCTGAGTGCTACTGTTTTAGCTCCAATTGACTTTGCGTAGTTTAAAGCGCCGATGATATAAGGTGTCCTGCCGCTTGCGGCAATACCGACGACTGTATCTTTTGATGTCAGGTGGATGTGTACTAAATCCTGTTTGCCGGCATCTTCACTGTCTTCCACATCTTCGGCAGCTTGAGAAAAAGCTGAGTCTCCGCCTGCCATGATGCCAACAATGACATCAGGTGAGACGCTATAGGTTGGCGGACATTCGACAGCATCCATTACGCCAATTCTGCCGCTTGTTCCGGCGCCTAAATAAACGAGTCGGCCTCCATTTGAGATGGACTCATAAGCAAAGTCACTTGCTGTTTTGACATGTGGAAGTACAAGGTTGACTGCTTGAGCGACCTTCATATCTTCTTCATTGATCATCTGGAGTATTTCAAGCGGATCTGCTTGAGAAATTCCCATTGTGTTTGGGTTTCTTGATTCTGTTGTCAAAGAACGCAGTTGAGATGGCTGCATGTGACATACCTCCTTATTTCTTCATTTTCAGTATATTGAGTATGATATGAAATTTCAATATTATATTTGAATATTGAAATTATATTTCAGTCAAATTGTTGAACGAATAGGGAGTAAATAGTTAGAAAATAAAAAAAATAAAAATCCCCTTTACAAAAGGGGGACAACCTGTATATAATAACTTTTGTCAGCTTCACGGAAACAACAAACTTGACAAACTGGCCCGTTGGTCAAGCGGTTAAGACACCGCCCTTTCACGGCGGTAACACGGGTTCGAATCCCGTACGGGTCACCATGATGTGGAGGATTAGCTCAGCTGGGAGAGCATCTGCCTTACAAGCAGAGGGTCGGCGGTTCGAGCCCGTCATCCTCCACCATATGCCGGTGTAGCTCAACTGGTAGAGCAACTGACTTGTAATCAGTAGGTTGGGGGTTCAAGTCCTCTTGCCGGCACTGTTTTTTCTTTATCAATTCCATATGTGGAGGGGTAGCGAAGTGGCTAAACGCGGCGGACTGTAAATCCGCTCCCTCCGGGTTCGGCGGTTCGAATCCGTCCCCCTCCACCATTTTTGGGCTATAGCCAAGCGGTAAGGCAACGGACTTTGACTCCGTCATGCGTTGGTTCGAATCCAGCTAGCCCAGTTAAGACACCTTTTTGAAAAAGGTGTCTTTTTTTATGTTGGCAGAGGGACTGTATAACTATTCAAAATGTTGTCGAGTTGAGTCAGAAGGCATCAAGAAAGTAAAATATAAGCATGAACGGAAAGGGGATGTACATATGGGAGAGCAAAAGAAGGTCACGATTATTGGAGTTCCAATGGACTTGGGTCAAACGAGAAGGGGCGTCGATATGGGCCCGAGTGCGATTCGTTGTGCAGGCGTAAAAGAAAAATTGGAAACGCTCTCATTTGATGTAGAGGATCTTGGAGATATTCCAGTTGAACAAAGAGATGATGAGAAAGGTTTATATACAAGTGAAAAGCTAAAAAATTTGACGGAGAATGCTGGTGCAAATCAGCTGCTTGCTGAGAAGGTTGACAGTATTGTGCAATCTGGTTCGTTTCCGCTCATTTTAGGCGGTGATCACAGCATTGCGATTGGCACACTTGCTGGGGTAGCCAAGCATTATGAAAACTTAGGTGTCATTTGGTATGATGCACACGGGGATTTGAATACGGAGGAAACCTCTCCTTCTGGAAATATTCATGGCATGCCGCTTGCTGTCAGTCTCGGTTTTGGGCATGCTGATTTAACGAACATTGGCGGTTATTCGCCTAAATTGAAGCCTGAAAATGTCGTTATAATTGGTGCTCGATCTTTAGATGAAGGAGAGCGGGCATTGATTCGAGAGAAAGGCATTAAAGTGTATACGATGCATGAAATTGATCGTTTAGGGATGACAAGGGTGATGGAGGAAGCGATTGCGTATCTAAAGGAGAGAACCGATGGTGTCCATCTGTCGCTTGATTTAGATGGATTAGATCCAGCGGAATGCCCTGGTGTAGGTACTCCGGTAGCAGGCGGCATTAGTTACCGGGAGAGTCATCTCGCAATGGAGCTTTTAGAGGAGGCGGGTATTCTAACGTCTGCTGAATTTGTTGAAGTAAATCCGGTTTTAGATGAGAAAAACAAAACCGCTGAAGCGGCAGTTGCGTTAATTGGTTCATTAATGGGTGAAAAGCTATTGTAGAGCGGGACTTGTTCCCGTTCTTTTTTTTGTTTTGGGAAAATTTAAGGATATGTTAAGGTTTTTACCGGTTGATAAGCGTAACACACTGTCAAAAATTTGTTACACTATTTTTTAGAGGAGAATGAAACCTTTTGGAAAGAGGTTCGTATACATAAAGACCGGTGAAGGCAGAGGTTGAATATACTATGGACACAATGATTAAAAAGAGAATTAAGCAAGTGAAAAAAGGCGACCAGAACGCATTTGCAGACATCGTAGACCTGTATAAAGACAAAATTTATCAGCTGTGCTACCGTATGCTTGGGAATGCACATGAAGCGGAGGATATTGCGCAGGAGGCGTTTATTCGTGCTTATGTGAATATCGAAAGCTTTGATGTGAATCGCAAGTTTTCCACGTGGCTGTACCGCATTGCAACCAACCTGACCATCGACCGTATTCGCAAAAAAAAGCCGGATTATTATTTAGATGCAGAGGTGGCAGGAACAGAAGGATTAAATATGTATTCTCAAATTGCTGCTGATGGCATTTTGCCAGAGGATGAGGTGGTGTCTCTTGAATTATCGAGTACCATTCAGCAAAAAATTTTAAGATTACCCGACAAATATCGTTCGGTCATCGTATTAAAGTATATTGATGAACTCTCGTTAAAAGAAATTAGTGAGATTCTGAATATACCAGTTGGTACGGTGAAAACGAGAATACACAGGGGTAGAGAGGCTCTCCGGAAACAGTTGAGAGACCTTTGAGTGAGGTGATTTTGATGAGCTGTCAGGATAGAATCGTCCAGCTTATGCATCAGTATTTAGACGGGGACATTGAGCCCCAAGACGAAAAAGAATTAAAAAGCCATCTGCAATCGTGTGAGGAGTGCCGTACTCATTTTCAACAAATTGAGAAATCCATCGCGCTAGTGCAGAGTACATCTCATATAGAAGCACCATCTGATTTCACTGCAAAGGTGATGGCAGGTCTTCCAAAGGAGAAAAAGCGTGTGTCGGTTCAAAGATGGATCAAAGCTCACCCGCTGATGGTAGCAGCTGCCCTCTTTCTCATTTTAATGGGAGGCAGTCTGTTTACGAGCTGGAATACCGATCATAATTTCAGTGTGTCAAAGCAGCCGAATCTCGTCGTTGAAAATGATACAGTGACCGTACCTAAAGGGGAAACCGTAAAGGGTGATGTCACTGTCAAAAATGGCAAGCTGATTGTAGAAGGCAAGGTTGATGGAAATGTCACCGTCGTCAATGGGGAACAGTTGACTGCTTCTGCCGGACAAGTCACTGGTCAAATTAATGAAATTAATGAAGTATTTGATTGGATCTGGTACAAAATGAAATCAACAGCACAAAACGTAATGCGGGTCATTGGGCCAGAGGAGCAAAAGTAACTCAATCGGCTTAAAGAGCAGTCTCTAAGGGGGCTGCTCTTTTTCTATACATTGGCGGGATTCACGCATACTAGCAACTCAGCCAGATATGGCAACTATTTTCCTTGCTGAAACAAAATGTGGTATAATAGCCACGCTATGTATTGATACATAGGCTATTTTTATATTAAAAAATGCATCAAACGAAGAATAACTGAAAATTCTGGAGGACGAGGAAATGGCTTTAGGGGATATTCCTTTTTTGCAGTACCTCGGTAATGCTGTTGATATTCTCGTTGTTTGGTATGTGATATATAAATTAATGATGGTCATCCGCGGAACAAAAGCGGTTCAGCTTTTAAAGGGAATTGTGGTCATTGTTCTCGTCAGGATGGGAAGTGCGTATCTCGGTCTTAACACACTTCAATGGCTGATGGATCAAGCGATTACGTGGGGATTCCTTGCGATCATTATTATTTTTCAGCCAGAGCTAAGGAGAGCGCTTGAGCAGCTTGGGCGCGGCCGTTTCTTCTCAAGAAGCGGGACACCTGTAGAGGAACAGCAGCAGAAAACGATCGAGGCAATTACAAAAGCAATTAACTATATGGCGAAACGCAGAATCGGCGCGCTGCTGACAATTGAGCGCGATACCGGAATGAATGATTACATAGAGACAGGAATTCCTTTGAATGCAAAGGTGAGTTCAGAGCTGCTCATTAATATTTTCATTCCGAATACACCGCTTCATGACGGTGCTGTCATTATGAAGCGGGATGAGATTGCAGCTGCAGCTTGCTATTTACCGCTGTCAGAAAGCCCTTTTATCTCTAAGGAGCTGGGGACGCGTCATAGGGCGGCAGTCGGAATTAGTGAAGTGACAGACAGCTTAACTGTCATCGTTTCTGAGGAAACTGGCGGTATTTCTGTTGCAAGGAATGGTGATCTCCACCGAGAATTGACAGAAGAAGCGCTTGAAGAAATGCTGATTGCTGAATTTAGTAAGAACAGCAAAGATGCTTCCTCGACCAAATGGTATTGGAGGGGCAAGAAAAATGGATAAGGTTTTGAATAATCGCTGGGCCGTTAAGCTTCTTGCATTGGTCTTCGCTTTATTGCTGTATGGTGCAGTCAATTCAGCGCAAGCGCCCACGCCGAAAAAAATCGGTGAATCCTTTTTCCCAACATCGACGACAGATGAAGCAACTTTAACCGACATTCCTGTTAAAGCGTATTATGATGACGAGAAGTACGTCGTCACTGGTGTGCCGCAGACAGTCAATGTCACGATTAAAGGATCAACTAGTGCTGTGAAAACAGCAAGACAAACAAAGAATTTTGAAATTTACGCAGACATGCAGAACTTATCGACAGGTACACATAAAGTGGAGCTGAAGGCAAGAGATGTATCGAAGGGACTCACACTATCGATTAATCCATCTGTGACGACTGTGACGATACAAGAAAAAACGACAGCTGAATTTCCTGTTGAAACCGAGTTTTATAATCAAAATAAAATCAAAGACGGCTATTCACCTGAACAGCCCATTGTGAATCCGAAAAAGGTCACAGTTACTGGATCAAAGGATGTCATCGACAAAATTTCTGTCATTAAAGCTTTTGTGAACTTAGAAGATGTCGATCAGCAAATTGAAAAAGAAGCGAAGCTCACTGTGTATGATAGCAGCGGGAATGAGCTGCCAGTTGAAGTAAGTCCGTCCGTGGTGGATATTACGGTCCCAATCTCTAGTCCAAGCAAAAAGGTCCCTTTTAAAATTGAGCGGACGGGCAGCTTGCCAGAAGGGATCAGCATCTCAAGCATTGAGACAAGCCCGAGTGAGGTCACAGTGTACGGCTCTCAAAAGGTGCTGGATGCCCTTGATTTTATTGATGGCGTCAAGCTGGACCTAAGCAAGATCAAAGATGATACGGAGATTGATGCCGATATTCCCCTGCCAGATGGTGTGAAAAAGGTATCACCCGAAACCGTTAAGATCAAAGTGAAGGTTGCAACAGCTGAAGAAAAAAAGATCGATAATGTACCGATTTCTGTCGTGGGTTTGAGCAAGGATCTCACTTCTGATTTTGTGAGCCCCTCTTCTGGACGGCTCACGTTAACAGCAAAGGGATCAAAGAGTGCGATTGATAAACTAAAGGCTTCAGATGTTGAAGCCTATATCAATGCAGGGGACTTGAACGAAGGAACCCATGAGGTCAAAGTTCAAGTAAATGGTCCTCAAAATGTGACTTGGACATTATCGAGATCAAAGGTCAAAGTGAAACTCACTTCTACTGATACAGAGGATCAGCCGGCTTCGACGAATGATCGGAAGGATCAAAAAGATCAACAAGATGCATCAACTGATGACGATGATCAGGGTGAGAAGAGTAAAGAAGAATCCACGCAAGATAAAGCAAAGAAAGAATCGAGTCAAAGACAGCGGGTCAAAGAAGATAAAAAAGAGGACGAAGCGTCCTCTTGAATGGTAAAAAAGGAGCGATTGAAACATGGGCAAGTACTTTGGAACTGATGGTGTAAGGGGTGTAGCGAATAGCGAATTAACGCCAGAGCTCGCATTTAAAGTTGGGAGATTTGGCGGCTATGTGCTCACGAAGGATAAAGAACGTCCAAAGGTACTCGTTGGTCGAGACACACGTGTATCTGGTCATATGTTAGAAGGAGCGCTTGTTGCAGGCTTGCTTTCAATTGGAGCTGAAGTGATGCGTCTAGGTGTGATCTCAACACCTGGTGTGTCATATTTAACGAAGGCAATGGATGCTGAAGCGGGTGTCATGATTTCTGCTTCACACAATCCAGTTCAAGACAACGGTATTAAATTCTTCGGCGGTGACGGCTTTAAGCTGTCAGATGAACAGGAAAACGAAATTGAGCAGCTGATGGATCAGCCAGTCGATCAATTACCACGCCCAGTTGGAGCTGATCTTGGAACGGTGAACGACTACTTTGAAGGCGGTCAGAAATACTTGCAATTCTTAAAGCAGACAGCGGACGAGGATTTTACAGGTATTCACGTGGCGCTTGACTGTGCACACGGTGCAACCTCTTCTCTAGCGACACATTTATTTGCAGATTTAGATGCTGATGTGTCTACAATGGGAACATCTCCAAACGGATTGAATATCAATGATGGTGTAGGCTCCACTCATCCAGAAGCACTTTCTGCTTTTGTGAAGGAGAAGGGTGCAGATATTGGTCTTGCGTTTGATGGAGACGGTGACCGTTTAATTGCAGTCGATGAAAAAGGTGATATCGTAGACGGCGATCAAATTATGTACATATGTGCACGTTATTTGAAGGATGAAGGCCGATTAAAGGATGACACCGTCGTGTCAACGGTTATGAGTAACCTTGGTTTCTATAAAGCGCTTGAGAAGCAAGGCATTAAGAGCATTCAAACTGCTGTTGGTGACCGCTATGTGGTCGAAGCGATGAAAAAAGACGGCTATAATGTCGGCGGCGAGCAGTCAGGTCATTTGATTTTCCTTGATTATAATACGACAGGTGATGGCATGCTTTCTGCGATCATGCTTGTGAATACGCTCAAAGCGACAGGAAAAACATTATCAGAGCTTGCAGCGGAAATGGAAAAGTTCCCGCAGCTTTTAGTGAATGTGAAAGTGTCTGATAAATATAAAGTAGAAGAAAATGAAAAAGTAAAAGCGGTGATCCAAGAGGTCGAAAAAGAGATGAATGGTGACGGCCGTATCCTGGTTCGTCCATCGGGGACAGAGCCGCTTGTACGTGTCATGGCAGAGGCGAAAACAAAAGAGCTGTGTAATGAATATGTGGCTCGAATTACAGCTGTTGTGAAAGAAGAAATGGGTATTGAGTAATAGATGAAAGCAAACCGCTGCCAGCGGTTTGCTTTTTTTTGAATAAACGACATAATTGGATGGATCTATACGAATGATATAAGCGAGGGCAATTTGAAGCTGCCTTCATACATAGGAGAGCACATCGAAGGTAGAACGTGACAAGCCTCATCGCATATAGTGTATGGAGGTCTCACTTTCTCAAATGAAGGGGATCACCCGCTAAATTGTGATTGACGGAGGTCAGACCTTATAGTACAATCATCCTTGTGTTACTGGATTTTTATTCTATCAGGAAAGGCAGGGTAGATGTTCAGAAACTCTCTTATAATTATAGCGCCCGAACTAAGCGATCGGACGAAAGATGCTTAGTTGACGAGGATGGAGGTTATCGAATTTTCGGCGGATGCCTCCCGGCTGATCAAAAAAAGAGATCACAGCCGTAAGTGTTTCTTTAAACCAAAGAGGTGACTCTTTGTACAAAGGGAATACACATGATCTCCCAAAATAAACATGTAGAGAGGGACGAAGAAATGTCCCTTCTATTTTAGTAGGCTTTCTTTGTCCCTTTCACATGATCGGGAGGAAGAATATTTATGTGTGGAATCGTAGGTTATATTGGTCAGAATGATGCGAAGGAAATCTTACTAAAAGGTTTAGAGAAGCTTGAGTACCGCGGGTATGATTCAGCAGGAATCGCTGTGGCAAACGAAGATGGTGTGCATGTGTTCAAAGAAAAAGGACGTATCGCTGAGCTTCGTGAAGTCGTGGATGCAAACGTAGCATCTTCAGCAGGAATCGGACATACACGCTGGGCAACACACGGTGTACCAAGCCATCTAAATGCGCATCCGCATCAAAGTGCTTCTGGCCGTTTTACGCTTGTTCATAACGGTGTCATTGAGAACTATGTACAATTGACACGCGAATATTTACAAGACGTCACACTAAAAAGCGACACAGATACAGAGGTTGTTGTTCAAGTCATCGAACAATTTGTAAACAGAGGTCTTGATACAGAGGAAGCTTTCCGTCAAACGCTTCTTCAACTAAAAGGCTCTTACGCGATTGCCCTTTTCGATAACGAAAACAAAGAAACAATCTATGTGGCGAAAAACAAAAGCCCATTATTGGTTGGTTTCGGCGAAGGATTCAACGTTGTGGCTTCTGACGCAATGGCGATGCTTCAAGTAACAAACGAATATGCGGAATTAATGGATAAAGAAATGGTCATTGTCACAAAAGACGAGGTCATCATTAAAAACCTTGACGGTGATATCATGACACGTCCTTCTTATATCGCTGAGCTTGATGCAAGCGACATTGAGAAAGGCACATATCCTCACTACATGTTAAAAGAAACGGATGAACAGCCGCTTGTTATGCGCAAAATCATCCAAGAATATCAAGACGAAAACGGCAAACTGTCAGTCGCTGGCGATATCGCAAGCGCAGTAGCAGAAGCAGACCGCATATACATTGTGGCTTGCGGAACGAGCTACCATGCTGGACTTGTCGGTAAACAATACATTGAAGACTGGGCGAAAGTACCTGTAGAAGTCCATGTAGCAAGTGAATTCTCTTACAACATGCCGCTTCTATCGAAAAAACCGTTGTTCATCTTCCTTTCTCAATCTGGGGAGACTGCGGACAGCCGTGCTGTACTTGTTCAAGTCAAAGAGCTTGGTCATAAAGCATTAACGATCACAAACGTACCAGGATCTACGCTTTCTCGTGAAGCAGACTTCACATTGCTTCTTCATGCAGGACCAGAAATCGCAGTGGCTTCAACAAAAGCCTACACAGCACAAATCGCTGTACTTGCAATCCTTGCATCTGTTGCAGCTGAATTAAATGGTCAATCTCTTGACTTTGATCTTGTGAAAGAGCTTGGTATTGTAGCAAACGCAATGGAAGCCCTTGTCGATCAAAAGGATGAAATGGAACAAATCGCTCGTGACTTCTTCACAGTGACACGTAACGCATTCTTTATCGGAAGAGGACTTGACTATTATGTGTGCCTTGAAGGTTCACTGAAGCTAAAAGAGATCTCTTACATCCAAGCAGAAGGCTTTGCTGGAGGAGAACTCAAACACGGCACAATTGCTTTAATTGAAGAAGGCACACCGGTCATTGCCCTTGCAACACAAGAGCACGTGAACCTCAGCATTCGCGGTAACGTCAAAGAAGTCGTTGCACGCGGAGCAAACCCATGTGTCATCTCACTAAAAGGCCTAGAAGACGAAGGCGACCGTTTCGTCCTTCCAGCTGTACATCCAGCACTTGCACCACTTGCATCTGTTGTCCCATTACAGCTGATCGCTTACTACGCAGCCCTTCACCGCGGGTGTGATGTGGATAAACCACGTAACCTTGCGAAGAGTGTGACGGTGGAGTAGGAATTAAATAAAATCGGATTTTTGATACCCCTTTAGATATCGTTTCTAAAGGGGTGTTTTTGTGTCAAAAGAACTAGAAAATGATAGATTTGATCGTACGATGTTCTTTGATTCAGGGTACAATATTAGAAGGCTACAGTTTTCAGAACGTTTTTAAGTTGTATTAATAGCCTGGTTATCATGTGTAAGTACATTGCTAAACAAACCTTGCGCAAGCAATACAAGCTAATAGCTAATATATAAAAAAGGAAGAGAGAAGAGCACATGACCAAACACAAAGTTTACACAATGAGTTTTGCAAAAGTCTATCCTCTCTATATCGCAAAGGCAGAGAGAAAAGGACGAACAAAGGCTGAAGTCGATACGATTATTTGTTGGTTAACAGGGTACAGTCCAGAAGAGCTGCAGGAACAGATAGATAAACAGATAGACATTGAAACCTTTTTTGCTGAGGCTCCTGAGCTTCATCCTTCCCGCAGTTTAATCAAAGGCGTCATTTGTGGTGTTCGAGTAGAGGACATTGAGGAAGAAACCATGAAAAACATTCGGTATCTAGATAAGCTGATTGATGAGTTAGCGAAAGGAAAGAAGATGGAAAAGATTTTACGAGGTTCATCATGAGAATAACAAGCAAGCCCAGTGAACTAACCTTCACTGGGCTTTTTTCTATCTTATAGATCAATCGATCGATAAAAATAAAATCCGTTTGAACGAATCCTTTCTTCATGTCGTCAAAAGAAGTGATATTAAAACAAATTGGCGTTTGAAAAGGGAGTGGCGTGGATGGATATGAAGATGATATTACCTCTTATTTTGCTGCAAGCGATTTTGATGGTGATTGGTTTGTTTGATTTGTTGAAAAGAGACCCATCGAGAATCAGAGGAGAGGTGAAATGGGTTTGGGCTTTGGTAATTGTGTTTGTGGCGAGTGCCGGTCCTATTGCGTATTTCATTTTTGGTCGTAAACAATCTTAGTAGGGGTGATTCACTTGAATATGCTGGAGTGTCACGGGCTGACGAAATCGTATGGCCCGAATGAAGTGTTAAAAGATGTTTCGTTTTCTGTTGGGGAGGTTGGATGTGTTGGCTTTTTAGGAGCCAATGGAGCGGGGAAGACAACGACGATCCGGATTTTGACGGGGCTTGCTCATCCTACTTCTGGGGTCGTGAAGGTGGCTGGTTTGGATGTCGCAAAGGAGATGGACCAAATCAGTCATGTGATAGGGTATTGTCCGCAGCATCCTGCATTTTATCAGGATATGACGGGGCAGGAGTGGATGCATTGGGTTGGCGGGTTATTTCACTTAGAGAAAAAAATCATTCGCTCCAAAACAGAGGAGCTGTTGAAGCTATGCCGAATATATGAGGCGAAGGATCGTGCCATTGGCAGCTATAGCGGAGGCATGAAGCAGAGGCTTGCCATTGCGCAGGCGCTTATCAACAGCCCGAAGGTTCTCATCTTGGATGAACCTGTGTCTGCACTTGATCCCATGGGAAGAAAAGACGTTCTGACATTGATTGAGCGTCTGAAACAAGAGATGTTGATCTTTATGTCGACCCATATTTTAGATGACATTGAACGTGTGGCAGATCATATTATCATGATCAACAGTGGCAAAATTGAGATGTCTTCTTCCATGAAACAGATCAAAGAAGACTATATCCAGCCAGTGATTGAATTTCAATTAGAACAACAGAATACGAAACTAGTGGCTTTGTTAAAAGAGCGGAATTGGGTGGAGGAATGCTTTGAGACAGGAGATGCTTATCAGGTGCGAGTGAACAATCAACAAATAGCATTGAAGGAGCTGCCTCGTCTCATCACTGAATCTGGCGGTGTTCTCCTCCATTATCGACTATCTAAGCTGACGCTTGAAGATATTTTCATGAAGGTTGTGAATGCATGATGATGTTGAAAAAGGAATTTAGGGAGTTATTTACTAGCTATAAAATCTTATTTGTTCCTATTATTTTTACGATTTTAATGATCACACAGCCTATTACGCTCAAAATGCTGCCGGATCTTCTATCGAAATCAGCTAATTTACCTGAAGGAGCTACATTTTACATACCAGAGCCTAGTGCAGGAGAGGCTTTGGCGAGTGCATTGAGTAAATTTGATTCGCTAGGTGTGTTTATCCTGATTATGATCGTGATGGGGACGATCGCTGGAGAGCGTGCCTCTGGAGTGACTGCGATGATTATGGTGAAACCGATCAGTCGAACGAGTTACTATGTCTCGAAAATATGCGCCTATGCCTGTTTGACTTTGTTTAGTTTGGTGGTGACGGTGCTTGTCTCTGTTTATTATGTGGACATTCAATTTGGGCATGTGGATTGGGTCAATGTGTTAAAAGGAACACTTCTTTATTATCCAAATTTATTGCTGATTGTGGTATCGACCATTTGTGCTTCGGCGTTCTTTCAACGTTCTGTCACAGCTGGCGGTGTGTCGCTTTTAATCAACCTTATTCTGTTTACCGTACCTTCATTTTATGAAGAGACATTAGGGAAGTTTGCGCCTAAAGGCGTGACAAGTGCAGCCGAAGAGATGATTCATAAAGGGACTTATTCGGATCAGGCACTTACAAGTTTTCTAGGTGTATCGGTATTGATTGTTTTCTTTTTTCTTATCGGATGGTTTCTTTTTAGAAAACAAGAATTATAGCAGGCTGTTGCGATTGTTTCTGAAAGTTTACTATGAGCATAAAAATCTGAATACGTTTGAAAATTTGATATGATGAGAAAAATTTCCTGTATTTTCAGAAAAGGGGTTTTTATTCATGAGAACATCACGTAATCCTGAGACCATTCACCCGCCAGTCGCACCATATACCCATCAAATAGAAACAACAGGACCACAGCGGTGGTTAACCTTATCAGGTCAGGTGGGGATGGAGGCGGATGGAACAATTCCCGAGAGCCCGTTGGAGCAGCTAGAGCTAGCGTTAGAGAATGTGAAACGAAACGTAGAAGCAGCAGATATGGCCGTGGAAGATATAACGAAATTAGTATTTTATCTCGTAGGGGAGTTCGATGCTGAGAGCAGGAAACAAATTATGGGGCAGTTTTTAGGCGATCATCTGCCTTGTATGACGATGATTTATGTAGTGGCTTTGGCTTCACCTGCTTTAAAGGTAGAGGTGGATGCTTGGGCGTGTCAGGAGATGGTTTTGGGTGATGGGGCAGTTTGATGTGGCTTGTTGATTGTATGGACTAGTTCAGAAATCACAATAAATAGAAAATACAAAGAAGATTGGATGACCAAGTCCAATCTTTTTTGTATTACCATCTATATTAAAATTACTTTTAAGTATAATTTTAGAATATTTTACACAATTCCCCTTACTTCGACATTTTTCATATGGTAATATCAGGGTGCATAGTGGATGGGTCTATTGACACTATGCAAAATTTAAGAGGAGGTTTTACTTATGACACGAAACCAAAAAGAATGGGAATCTGTGAGTAAAAAAAACCTTAAGCGTCCAGGGGGTACTTCGATTGTAAAGGCTGCTGGATGTATGGGTTGTTGGGCCTCAAAAAGTATTGCAATGACACGTGTGTGTGCACTACCGCATCCTGCAATGCGGGCTATTTAAGGGAAAACATAGGGAGTTAAGCATATATTGCTAACTCCTTATTCTACAAAAGGGGTGTCTATTTATGTCAAATAATCAACTAGTAGAGTATGATTTACCTGAATTAGCGATCCATTTACAGCCTCATGGAGCTGTCATGATAGATAGAAAATCAATGTATTATTTTAGATTGAGTGGAAGAGGGGCACAGCTCGCATTTTTATTATCTAAGAATAAAGACTTAAGTAAAACAGCTCGTATCTGGGAAATCGTTAAAAAAGAAGAGCTAACAGCTGATCAACTTCGAGAAGAATTGAGTGCTCATCCTTTTACTGAAGCTTGGATGCAAGGATTACTGGATCAACCTATTCAATTCTCTGGATCTTTACATTCCTATTTGCCTATTAGTTGTACTCTCCAATTAACAAATGCTTGTAACTTGGGATGTTCCTTTTGTTATGCCAGTTCCGGTAAGCCTTACCCTGAAGAGTTAACATGTTCACAGTGGATTGATGTAATGCAGAAGTTAGCAGCACAAGGCGTCGCTGATGTCACTTTAACTGGAGGTGAAGCCAAGCTGATTAAAGGTTTTAAAGAAATTGTAATGGCTGCCAGTTCATTATTCACTAACGTAAATGTGTTTAGCAATGGTTTAAACTGGAGGCAAGAAGAAGTAGAATTGCTTAGTCATTTAGGAAATGTATCTGTACAAATTAGCATTGATGGTACGAGTGATACTCACGATGCATTAAGAGGAAGGAAAGGTGCTTTTCAAGAGAGTATGGCAACGATCCAACGATTATCAGAAGCAAACGTTCCTGTGATTGTTGCAATGACGATTAATGAAATGAACGCTGATCAAGTAGCAGAGGTAGTAGATCATTGTGCAAAAGCAAATGCATCTATTTTCCGTGCTGGTAAAACTTTATCCGTGGGACGTGCTACTAGAAATTTTAAAGCGTTAGAAACGTCGTTTGAAGAGCTTGTTCAAAGCCAGTTGCAACAGGCACGTCATAAGTGGGAGCACCATTTGAATATAATTGATTGGGAAAATGAAGAAAATTCTTTTACAACCGATTTCTGTACACCTGGTTATTTGGCTTGGTATATAAGGGCGGATGGTTATGTCACACCTTGTCAGTTAGAGGATATCTCTTTAGGTCATATTCTAACAGATTCTTTTTCTGAAATTGGATCGCCAGCAAGGCTGTTGAAATTGAAATGTGAAGCGAAAAATTGTAAATGTATAGGAAAAGTTGAACTCTCCGAGCCAGACCTTCCTTTTGAAAATGATATGAGAGCAGGAATTACTCATGGATAGTATAACTTTTATTTTGTGGGCAGGTCTTGGATTGATAGGGCTTTTTCTGTTTACAAAGTATAGAGTATCAACCATAGAATCGAATCTTTTAGATAGAAGTGAGGCAAGAAAAGTCAGTATTGACTTTATTAGAGAATTCGTGGGTATAGATGTAGAGGAATGGGATGTATATTCAGTCTATTGGTATGATCATGAAACAGTGAATAAGCTACATCATTTAGGTTTGTTGAAAAAAAATCGACATATTCTTCACGAAATGGGATTGGTTGAGTCTTGGCGTGTTCGCTTTGTTCATCAAAATCAATCATTCGTCATAGGAGTAAATGCAAAACGCGAAGTTACTTTTTTTTACGCCGATGTAAGGCAAACTTCATTGCCTAAAAAAGATGCTCAAATATCATTAGAAGGATTAAGAGAACAATTAACTTATTCTTCAAAGGGATTATGGGTTAAGACCAAACCAACTGGTTCAGGTTCAAAAGAAGAGGATTTTCGTGAAATCAAAACGTATTGGTATCTTGCTGAAAAAGAAGATATTCGACTTAAGGTAACAGTTGAAATGCAATCTGGTGTGATCACTTATATCGGCACAGATACAGAGATTCTAACAGATCAAATGAACAAAGTAATAAGAGATGAACAAGTTGAGTCTACTTTTGGCATCTCAGGTATGTTAGGGTCAGCTGCTGCGATGATCATTGCAATATTAGTTTTAGTCTTAATGAATGTCCAAATTCAAATCGCATTAAGTCTTATACTGGGTTTGATTATTGTACTAGTGCAATCTCTCACAATAAAGGAAGATATACAACTAACGATAGTAAATGCTTACGATGCTAGGATGAGTGTTCATACTGTTCAATTACTTGGCATTCTATCTACTTTGTTTGCAGGATTATTGACAGGATTTGTAGTATTTATATGTTCATTGGCAGGAGGTGCTCTTGTGAATGAATTAGGACTAAAATTTCTAGATCAAAGCATTGCCCAGATATATATCGGTCTTAGCGCCGGAATAATTAGTTTAGGTATCACATCACTTGTTTTTTATTTGTTAGAGAGAATGAATCGATTACGTATATCACCAGAATTATCAAATAGGAGTATGTTCTTATCCGGCTTTACCTTAAGACAAGGGCTTAATATGAGCCTGCAAAGTTCTATTGGAGAAGAAGTCATTTACCGACTCTTAATGATTTCTTTAATATTTTGGTTAAGTGGGAGTATGATATTGTCCATTTTAATATCATCTTTACTGTGGGCAATTATGCATCAGGTGACAGGATATGATCCAAGATGGATTCGCTGGACGCATCTTTTTGTTTTTGGGTGCTTCCTTGGTTTTCTTTTTGTGAATTATGGCTTTATTTGTGTACTGGTGGCACATTTTATTCACAATTTAGTGCTTGTTTGTATGCCCTTATGGCAATTTAAACTTCAAAGATATCTACATACCAAGAAGCCTCAGCATACATCACTCTAATCAAAGGGAGAGATTTGATGCCGTTCATGGAGGTTCAGAATGTAAGTAAACGATATAGCAATGGTGATGGGATAGAGGGTCTGTCATTTTCCATCGAAGCAGGAGAGATTGTGGCGCTGCTAGGGCCTAATGGCGCCGGGAAGACGACAACGATTCGGTGTGTAACAGGTCTATATAAACCAGATGGAGGGGAAATTCTCATAGAGGGTTTCCCGCCTGGTCATGCCCATGTCCAAAAACAAGTAGCTCTTATTCCTGATCAGCCGTATTTGTATCCAGATTTAACGGCTGCTGAACATGTTCAATTCCGTGCTCGTGGATATCATAAAGGCTTAAAACAGATCAAGGAAAAGGTATATGAAGCGTTGAAAGAAGTACATATGGAAAAGAAGATGAATGAACTGTGTGGAAGGCTTTCAAGAGGCCAAAAGCAGCGTGTCGTCTTAGCAGGAGCCATTGTTCAAGATGCCTCCCTTTTTATATTAGATGAACCGACTGTCGGGTTAGATATTCCATCAAAACAGTGGCTGTCGGATTGGCTGAGGCAAAAAAGCAGTCAAGGTGGGTCGGTCTTTGTGTCGACTCATAGTCTGGAGTTTGTCCTTGATACGGCTAGCAGGGTTGTATTGATTCGAGACGGTGCCATCATGAAGAGTTTGGATGTTCCTCAAATAAAGGAAGAACAGGTTGAGTGGAGGGCAGAAGTTATTCAACTTTTGGGGGAGTGGTCAAGTGAATAACACACTCTCCCTTTTATGGATGAAATCTCAAAGGCGCTTGATCAGTAAAAATCAAGAAAAGAAAATGCCTTTTCTGATCTTACTTCTTTTCATAGCGGCAATTGGTTTTCAGCTAAGCGCAGTTTCAAGTATGGGTGATTGGGATACAAGTGCAGCAGGATGGATCATTGTCTGTTTGTTTGTTCTCTATACGGGGTTTGGCTTGTTTACAAATCGGCTGCCTAGTCAAATGAACGATATCATTTGGTTATATGGAAATGGCGCTTCTTTATGGACGGTTGTTATCAGTGTGTGGATGTATCACATTTTTTGGCGAGGGGCACTTCTTATTGTCTCTGCTGTGGCTGCGGATCTACTTCTGTTTTTTATGACGCATCAGTACCCGTTTCTGCTTGGAAAATCACTCATCCTGACAGGGCTGTTATGTTTGGTTGAAACTTGGATGATTGCGATGTCTTGTGCTAGAACCATTCGAGTATACAAGCGTTTGCTCTTAATCAGCTTTTTATTGATGTTTTGCTGCTTTGCAGTGCTCGCTTTGAATCAGTTGATGATGAAACAGCCTTCATTAATGAACATTGCTGATTCTTTGATGTTTCAAGCTGGGCGTATGATCGAAGAGTTCTCCATTCTTTCTGTCTTCATTTTTATTGGAGTGATGTTTCTATCTTTCATGATGATGTACAAGGCTAGTCATCGTTTAGAGATGAAGGAGTCTTTAGTCAAGGAAGCAGTATTTTGGGAGGAATTTGAGGGGAAACATATTCATTCAAGTCCAATCGTTCAAAAAAAGGGCAAGACATGGTGGGGACTTCCGGCATTAACGGGCAGCTGGGCTTTTCTTTGGATTGAATTATTGCTGATAAAAAAATATATCACCTTCCATGTGCTATCTACCATGCTGTTAATCGGTACTTACTATGTCCTCTTTACTTATTTTTCAGATTGGCTGAATCTATTCTTGATTGTCATTGCTGCATCTGTTCTTTTTAGTTCATATTATGCGGGGATTGTAAGACACGCACAAACAGGAGTGCTCTATCTTTTTCCTGGGGCTTTATATCAAAAAATCATTTTGTTAGAAGTGTTTCAAACCTTTTGGTTGTATGCGTTCTACTTGGTTTCTCTTTTATTGGCTGGTATTCAGGATGTTTTGTATTGGACCTTATTTGGTGGAGGAATTTATATATGGTTTTTAGCCATACGGTTCTTTGCCTTTATGCAGCCTCTGAGAAGAGAAAGGAGTTTTGCTTTGGCCGCCTATTATCGATCATTGCTATTTGCGTTTGTGATCAGTGCTATGGTCATGATTAGCATTCATCTAATCACTAATGGCTTGTTAACTACAATTGTATCCCTAGTGGCTGGAGCTGGATTTTATGTGCTTTGTTATCGATACCGCGCGGTTCATTAAAAAGAGGAGTTGATTGTAAATGAAGCCAGAAAATAAGCTGTCTCAATCCGTTCAACAATTGGCCAATACAAATGAAGTAACGATCGTTCAAGCAATGGGGGAATTGAGAAAATCAGGAAAAGATGCAGTGCCCGTGCTTGTTGAAGCTTTAAAAGAAAAGGGGTCTCTGCGAAATATTGCAGCAGCTGTACTGGGTGAATTTGGAGCGGATGCAGAGGACGCAGCTGAGTCCTTAGCCAACCTCTTAGAGAGTGACGAAGAGGAGACAAGAATGGCTGCTGCCATCTCACTCATGAGGATTGGGCAGCCTAGTCTGCCATTCCTTCTGCCATTAGCGAAACGTTATGAGGGGCCTACTTGTTTTTGGGCATCATGGTGTATTTCTTGGATTGATCCATCAAAAATCGAAAAAAACATGTACGAGTGCTTAAAACAAGAACAAGAAAATCCATCAGGCAACGTAGCGCCTTTTGCTGCAGAGGAAGCATTAGGGAAGATTATTGCTTTTCAGCTAAAGGAAAAGGGGGATGAATAGTGGAAACGCAGAAACTCAACTGGCCTGAGAATCTTCCTTGGATTTATCCTTCAGATCAAAGGAGTGTACCTAAGGGACAGCATCAGCTTCTTTATTTTTGGTCCGTCAACTGTCCTCATTGTGAAGAATTAACCAATCATATTCTACAACGTGTGAATGAGCTGGGTATTCATTTAACCTGTGTCCATGTTCCATATACAGAAGAGGAAAAATCGGCAGATGTTGTTTCAGAGTATGCAGAGGAAAAGAATATGACCGCTCCTATTGTATTGGATCAGAATTATGAGATTGTTGCAAAGTATAAGATTCAAGGATTACCTAGCTTTTGCCTCTTTGATCAAGAGGGACAGTTAATAGATCGGAAAATGGGAGATACCGGCTGGGAAAGAATATTGAAAAAGTTAGAAAAACATTCAATTGGATAAACAGTGGAGAAGAGATTGTTGTTTCAATCAAACAAAGAATTAAAAAGAAACGTCATTTTTTTCGCAGGTGTTGGAGCGGTTTTGCTGATTTTAATGATGCTGAAATGGCGTTGATTTTATTCGGTTTGGGAATTTTGTTTTATTTGAAGCGTGTGCTGCGGGAAGAAGAAAGTCATAAGTCATAAGTATTTAGTATGATACCTAGAATGTATATTCTAGGTTTTTTTATTAAATTTACCTTAAAACGCACTTTTTCACATGGGTGTGGAAACCATTTTTTTAAAAGTGTGGTAGGATAAATATGCTTTATCTTTATATTGTCCGAAGGAGCTGTCGAGTTGAAGGGATCTAGGGTTGAGTTGATTGATAGTTTACGTGGTTTTAGTTTATTAGGTATTTTGATTGTGAATATGCTTAATTTCCAATATGATTATGATTTTGAGAAAATGTTTGATTCGAGTTTTTGGGGACAGGAATTCGGTGTATATCTGACGGAGATTTTGTTCCAAGGGTCTTTTTATCCGATCTTTTCCTTTTTGTTTGGGTATTCTTTTATCAAGCTGATTGAATCGACGAAGGCCAAGGGGCTGAATACGAATGCCATTGTCGTTCGCCGTGGTTTTGGTTTGATAGTGCTTGGGATGCTGCATTACATCTTTATTTGGAACGGTGACATTCTTCTTTATTATGGAGCTTGTACGTTTTTCTTGATGATGTTTTTGAGCAGCCGGATTAAAACAATGCTTATTTGGTCGGGTGTGTTAGGTGCGTTGTCATTAGTCGTTTTGCCATACATGATGAAATTTGTTTATGGAACTGATGATTTATTAACCGATGTGTATGCGAAAGGTGATTATGGGGATATTTTGCTCAGCCGGATTACGGTTGAAGACGATATGATGATTGTGACCATGATCCTAGCGATCGTGACCATTGCGCTTATGCCAATATTAGGTTTTCTTTTTGGTACGATCATGGTTGGCCCGTTTGCACTGCTTGGCATGGCGATCGGAAAAAAAGGTCATTTGACAGAAGAAGATCGAGGCATGGCTTATCGTAAAGGCTGGGTTTGGATGATTATCATCGGGATTGCGCTAAAATGTGCGACGTTCATTGATGCTCCTTGGAGTGAATTGGTGATTACGCTGGGTGCCTATGTGCTGACGATTGGGTATATTCAAGCCTTTATTGTTTTCTACTATTCGAAGGCAGCCCAAGGTTTCAAACGCCTGCTTGCAGGGCTTGGCCGTTTGTCTCTCTCAAACTATTTGGCGCAGTCGATTATTTGTACAACGATTTTCTATTCTTATGGACTTGGTCTATTTGGACAATTGGGATCAATGTTTGGGCTGCTGCTTGCTGTCGGACTGTACACAGCACAGCTGTTCATCAGCTATCTCTATTTGAAAAAATGGAGAAGAGGTCCTGTGGAGTGGCTTATGGGAAAATGGGTATATTGGAAATAAAGCATTTTGTTAAAGAACCGCATGGCTTAAGGGCTGTGCGGTTTTTTCGTTGTATTGTATTTTAAAAAAAATGAGGAGAACATTTTTAAAATGGTTGAATATTCTTTTAGTGTGTATATAATGTATATATAGTGTATATACAATATTTTTCTGAAAAAAGAGGTTTTTATATGCAAATTACGATTTCAAACCATTCTAAGGAGCCTATCTATGAGCAAATTACGAATCAAATCAAATCGATGATTTTAACGGGTGAGCTTGAAGAAGGTGCAGCGCTGCCGTCTATTCGAAAGCTGGCGAAGGATTTACAAATTAGCGTGATTACAACAAAGCGAGCGTATGAAGAGTTAGAGAAGGCGGGATTTATTTATTCGATTGTAGGCAAGGGATCTTTTGTTGCCGAACAAAACCTAGAAGTGATGAAAGAGAAGAAATTGAAGGTGATCGAGGAACAGCTTGGAGCGGTTGTTACAAACGGGAAAGAATTAGGCTTATCTTTTGATGAATTGCAGCAGTTATTAAAATTCTTATATGAGGAGTGAGATGAGTGGAGCATGTGATTGAATTCAGAGGAGTATCGAAACGATTCAAGGATTTTTCCGTTCAGGATCTTGATTTACAGGTCAAGAAAGGCTTTGTCACAGGGTTTATTGGAGAGAATGGAGCGGGTAAGTCGACTACCATTAAAATGATCATGAATTTGTTAAAGCCCGATTCAGGTGACATCAAGGTTTTTGGATTGGATTATCATACTCATGAAAAAGAGATTAAGGAACGAATCGGATTTGTTTACGATGCCAATGTTTTTTTCCCAGGGTTGAATTTAAAGGACATCAAACGGATTGTGGCTCCTGCTTATAAACGTTGGGATGACCAGCTTTTTAATCAATATATTGAACAGTTTGGTCTGCCGCTGAATAAAGCGATCAAAACATTTTCAAAAGGGATGCAGATGAAGGCGTCACTTGCGATTGCGCTGTCGCATCATGCAGAGCTGATCATCATGGATGAACCAACTGCTGGTTTAGATCCGGTTTTTAGAAGAGAGCTGCTCAGCACGTTACAAGAATTGATGATTGATGGAAATCGGACGATCTTTTTCTCGACGCATGTGACGACTGATTTAGACCGGATTGCGGATTATATTGCGTTTATACAAAATGGAAGATTGGTCTTTCAACAGTCGATTCATGAAGTGGCAGAAAGTTATGCGCTTGTGAAAGGAAGCCTGGAGTTATTGGATCGAGACACAGAAAAGGCGTTTATCCATATTCAGCGTACATCAGCAGGTTTTGAAGCATTATCAGATCGAATTGATGAGGTGAAACTTATTTTTGGGGATGCTGTTGTGATTGAACCGGCGTCGCTTGAGGATATCATGTTTTATTTGAAAGGCGGGGCTGCGCATGTTTCATTTAATTAAGCGTGATGTGATTTTGCAAAAGAAGCAGTTACTTATTTTTATTCCGTTTATCTTATTTTTTATTTTCATGGATGTCCATCCAGTATTGACGTTTATAGTCGCTAGTGTCTTCATTCCCTTTAACACATATGCGTATGATGAAAAGGCAGAAACGAATATCCTATTAAATTCTTTGCCTTATACCCGGAATGAAATTATTGCCTCCCGTTATCTTGGTGCCGTTTTTTATATGGTCATTGCGATCGGGCTGACAAGTGCTACATTACTTGTGTTTGGGAAGCTGTTTTCGCTGTCAGATATTGCGATTGGCAGCGGGTTGTTTTTATTGTTCGCGGCGTGTACGTTTCCATTATTTTATATCTTAAAGCCTGGTTATATCACAACGGCAGTGATCATTGGCTTTATCGTATTATCAGCTATGGGACCGCCTGTTGTCCTCTATTTAGCAGAGCAATTTAGTGGGCTCACTAATTTTATCATGAATGTATCGATCCCTGTTTTATATACGGGGTCAGCTGTGCTGATTATGCTCTTCTACTTGTTGTCTTGGGGACTTTCTACTGTGATTTACCAGAGGAAAGTGTTTTAGGAAAGCAATTGCCGAAGTTCCTATAAATTTACAGTTTGAGCTTAGAAGACCGTGTGAGCGGTCTTTTTTTGAAGATTTTTCTGGTTATTGATTATATCAATATAAAATAATTTGAACTTACTTTTATGTCAGAATATTTTGTTAATAGTGTTTTCCTCAAAAAAACAATTGTTTTTTAAGGGTAGATTTATTATGATAATATACATCGAAAGATTGATGTTTCTCAATCAGAATGAAAATTCTGATTTTTATTTTTTATGTTGTTTGTTGATGAGGGGGAAGAAAAGTGGCTCAAAAGGAATTAAAGAGAGGGTTAAGTGCCCGCCATATTCAAATGATCGCTCTTGGCGGCACAATCGGTGTTGGCTTATTTATGGGGTCAGCGAAGGCCATTCAGTGGACAGGTCCATCCGTTCTTCTAGCTTACGCGGTGTGTGGTATTTTTATCTTTTTTATTATGCGTGCGATGGGAGAAATGTTATATCTTGAGCCGAGTACAGGGTCATTTGCTACATTCGGGCATCAATATATTCATCCGCTTGCAGGGTATATGACGGCTTGGAGTAACTGGTTCCAGTGGGTCATTGTCGGAATGTCTGAAATCATTGCGGTTGGGGCTTATATGAAATATTGGTTCCCAGAGCTGCCTGCGTGGATTCCAGGGTTAATTGCGATGATCATTTTAGGAGCAGCCAATTTGATTTCGGTTAAGTCGTTCGGTGAATTTGAATTTTGGTTTGCGATGATCAAAATTGTGACGATTATCTTGATGATTGTTGCAGGTTTAGGCATTATTTTCTTCGGTTTTGGAAATGGCGGAACGCCTATTGGGCTGTCTAATCTTTGGGCGCATGGCGGGTTCTTTACAGGTGGGTTTAGCGGATTCCTGTTTGCATTGTCTCTAGTCATTGCTGCTTATCAAGGTGTCGAGCTCATTGGGATTACAGCGGGTGAGGCGCAAAATCCACAAAAGACGCTGACAAATGCCATCAAAAGTATCATCTGGCGTATTTTGATTTTCTATATCGGTGCGATCTTTGTCATTGTGACTGTGTATCCTTGGGATCAGCTGAATACCCTTGGCAGTCCATTTGTAGCGACGTTTGCGAAGATTGGGATTACAGCAGCAGCTGGTATTATTAACTTTGTTGTCATTACAGCAGCGATGTCCGGCTGTAATAGTGGTATTTTCAGTGCGGGCCGTATGCTTTATACATTAGGTGTGAATGGTCAGGCGCCTGCTTTCTTTACGAAAATTTCGAAGAACGGTGTACCGTATTTTGGGACATTCGCTGTGCTGATTGGTTTAGCGATAGGAGTGGTCCTGAATTATGTTTCTCCGCCAAACATTTTCGTCTATGTGTATAGTGCGAGTGTCCTTCCTGGGATGGTGCCTTGGTTTGTCATTTTGATTAGTCATATTGGCTTCAGAAAGGCAAAGGGGGCAGCGCTTGATCAGCACCCGTTCAAGATGCCGCTAGCACCGTTTTCTAACTATCTTACAATCGGATTTTTATTAATGGTTCTTGTGTTTATGCTCATTAATCAGGATACTCGAATTTCTCTCATTGTGGGAATTGTGTTCTTGATTGTAGTGGCACTTAGCTTTTTTGTATTTGGGATTGGAAAACGAAAACCGATTGAAACAACTTCTTCTGATCAAACGGTAAAATAATCAAAGGCCTTGCGGGATGGACCGCAAGGCTTTTTTTATTTAGAGTGAAGCTTTTACACGGTTAAAGACATCTGGAAAGTTGGTGAAAAGACCGGTGACGCCGTATTGCAGTAGACGGGTCATATCTGCTTCGCTGTTTACCGTATATGGATGAAGGAGGAGTCCATGGCTTCTGACCTGCTGGACGTTTTCAGGTGTTAATGCTCTAAAATTCGGTCCAACCCCTACAGCGTACGTTTTGATAAAATCGAGCTGATCGTCTGTGATGGATGTCATTTGGTTTCTGTCTAATAGCTGTACTTTTGGCAGGCGTGGGGCTAATTTCTGCAGCTTTAGCAGGCTGTCTTCACTAAAGGATTGTATGATAACCTGCCCTTTTCTTGTGTGTTTCCCAAGAAGATGATGTTTCTTTAAGGCGGCCAATAGTTTTTCTTCCATTTGCGGATAAAGGTCTGGTTTTTTTGTTTCAATATAATAATTCTCTCGTTTGCCGAAATAGCGCAGCACCTCATCTAATGTAAGGACTCTCTGTCCGATATAGTTGGCATTTTGTCTGTCGGGATTGGCTTCGTTAAACCATGTACCAGCATCAAGCTGTTTGATTTCAGCAAGTGTGAGGTCTTTGACCCAGCCTGTTCCGTTTGTGGTTCGGTCAACGGTTTCATCATGCATCACGATGAGATGTCCATCCTTTGTCATTTGAAGGTCGAGTTCGAGGTAATCTGCATTCATCTTTGTGGCGAGCTTGTAGGAAGCCAGGGTATGCTCTGGTGCATACCCTGATGCTCCGCGGTGTGCAACGGTTAAGATGCGATCTGGAGATAAAAGGTTTTCATGTGCCGATACGGTGGCCGGCACCCACGCAAAAGACAGTAAAGCAAAAGAGAGCAACACGAAAGCAAGTAATCTACTTTTCTTCATATTTTATCCTCCTTTTACGGTAACTGCCTCCATCATAAGAAATAGATGTAAAGAGCATGTTGGGCGGATATGAATCTTTTATGTGATTTTCATTAAGCTTGCTCAACGCGTTTTCCTGTATTCCATGTCATAGCGAGGAAAACAATCGCAAGCACACAAGAACCAACCAGTAAAATGAAGCCTCCTGTCCAGTCATAGTGATCCACGACAACACCCATCATGGCATTGGCAAAGGCAGAGCCGCCAATGTAGCCGAAGAAGCCTGTCAGTCCGGCAGCAGTGCCAGCCGCTTTTTTCGGAGCGAGATCAATGGCTTGAAGTCCAATGAGCATGACCGGGCCGTAAATCAAAAAGCCGATGCTGATGAGGGCAATGTTATCGACCATTGGATTGCCTGCAGGGTTTAGCCAGTAAACAAGAACGGCAATTAACACCCCGGCCATAAAGATGACGCCAGCTGGTGCGCGGCGGCTTCTAAAGAAGCGGTCACTGATCCAGCCGCACAATAATGTACCGGGAATGCCTGCATATTCATAAAGAAAATAAGACCAGCGTGAATGCTCTGGTGAAAAGCCTTTTGCTTCTGTTAAGTAGGTCGGCGCCCAGTCAACGACACCGTAACGGACAAAGTACACAAACACGTTGGCAATGGCGATATACCATAGGAATTTATTGTTGAGTACATATTTAAATAAAATCTCTTTCACTGTTAATTCTTTTTCTTGATCCTCATACTTTTGGGCCGGATAGTCATTTCGATATTCCTCGATTGGCGGAAGACCAGTGGATTGCGGGGTATCCCGTACGAGAAGAATGATCACGAAGGAGACGATAATGGCAATGATGGCAGGGAAGAAAAAGATACTTTTCCACGTCGCAAACAGCACAATCCCTAATGTGATAAGCGGTGCAAGAATTCCGCCGCCGATATTGTGAGCGACGTTCCAAATGGACATTTTCGTACCACGTTCACTAACCGAAAACCAGTGCGCCATCGTACGCCCGCATGGCGGCCACCCCATGCCTTGAAACCAGCCGTTTAAGAACATGAATAAAAACATGATCCATACACTGGATGTGACCCATGGAAATGAGACAAATAGGATATTGATAAGAGCTGATAAAAAGAGTCCGGCGGCTAAAAAGTATCTGGGGTTACAGCGGTCTGAGATCATCCCCATGATGAATTTACTAAAGCCATAAGCAATGGATACGGCTGCGAGTACAAAGCCTAATTCACTTTTCGTGAACCCCTCTTCCTGTAGATATGGAATGGCAAAAGCGAAATTTTTGCGCAGCAAATAGTAGCCCGCATACCCGATAAAGATGCCTAAAAAGACTTGCAGCCGCAGCCGCTTATACGTCTCATCTGTTTTGGCATCATCAAGCCTGTCGATATGTGGAGCAGGTTTAAACCATTTGAACATAAAGATCCTCCTTTTGTAGATGTCCGATTGACTGAAGCAAAAGTACGAGAATGGCTTTTGATCCTGTACCCTTTCAGAGACAAAAGAATTGTTAGCGCTTTCTTTTGTACTCCCATCATATCGGATGGAAGAGACGTTTATGATGAGGCTTTTGTCATAAATTTGGAAAAACGGATCATGAAATAACAAAAAAATCCGCACAATGGCGGATTTTTTCTTAGCGGTTATAGAGACACATTAATTTTCGCAGATTTCTTTAGTTTTTCAATTTCTTTTTGTACTTCTTTTTGCTTTTCTTGAGATTCTAGCTGTTTTTTAATTTGTGAATTAACCTCTTTGTATTCTGGTGCTTTTTGCTTTTGTTTTTTCATTTGGTCTGCGTATTGGTCATAGTACGCTTTGACGTCTTTCTCAGAAACGGAGGCTGATTTGATTTCTTTGTCGACATATTGGCTGTATTTGATGCTGTCGGCAATGTCACTTTTCAGCTGATCCAATGTAAGTCCGCTCTTTTTCAGTGCTTCTTCGAATTGAGCGTTGTCTTTAAACTGTTTCTTTTCTTCCTTTAGCTGCTTATCTACTTCTTTGTCAGAGGCTTTGAAGCCCTTCTTCTCAGCATCTTGCAGGATGAGCTCTTGGCCTACGAGCGCATCAATGGTTTGTTTCTTGACTGCTTTTTCGCCTTCTTTAGAAGTAGGGTCTTGCCCGGACTGCTGAAGCTGGCCTTGAATGGTAGATAAGGCGCTATTGTATTCACTGCCTGTGATTTTGTCTTTGTTGACGGTCGCAACGACCTTTTGATCATCGATTTTTTGTGCGTCTAATTTCTTTTGCATTTCTTCCATTTGCTTTTGCTGCTCTTTTTGATCAGCCTGTGTTGTTTCCTTGTTTTTGGCTGAATCGTTTTGCTTATCTTGTTTGGCATCGTTTGACGAGCAGGCTGCAAGTCCAACAGATAACAAACAAGCGATGAGTGTGTATGAAACCTTTTTCATCATTTTCTCTCCCTTCGGTATGAGAACGTCTAGTGCGCATTCTAACCGTTTTTTAGGAAAAATAAAACCGTACAGACAATTTGTTAGTGGATTGACATGTTTTTTATCTGTTTGTCCTCATTTTGTCTTCTCATAGTCATCTCATGACAAACTCAATTGTGGAATAATTGTTCCATCGCTTCGTCGATATCGGTGATTGGCTGGCGGCAGCTGTAGTTTTCACAAATATACACGGTGGTTTTTCCATCGATTGTTTTGTAATCTTTTGTAAAGGGCGCGAGCTTCGCTAATTCTTCCCCTGTTTCGGCAGTCAATATGATATCAAATGGCACGAAGCGTTTTTGAAGCGCCTGTAAAAGCTGTTCTTTTTGAGGGTCGCCGTTTTTTCCGAGAATGATGATTTCTCTTTTCGTTGCATATTGACTTAAGAGCCCTTGCAGAAACGCTGTATGACCGCTTGGATAGGACGAGACATCGACATAAAAGGCTTGGAACATCTGCTGTAATGTGTCTAGCCAATCCTGACGTCCGGTCAGTCTGCTAAGCATGAGAAGGTGCTTGAGTGCAGTGCTGTTGCCAGAAGGCATAGCGCCGTCGTACACTTCTTTTTCTCGAACGAGGAGCGATTCCGCATCTGATCCCGAGAAGAAAAAGCCCCCTTTTTCCTTGTCCCAAAATAGCTCAAACATGTTCTCAGCAATGGCTGTGGCTTTTTCCAGCCAATCTAATTCAAAGGTCGCTTCGTATAAAGACATATAGGCTTTTAACATATGCGCATAATCCTCGATAAAGCCGAGATGCTTCACGTCACCTTCTCTATATCGGACCATGAGACGATCATGTTGAACAAGATGTGTTTCTAGAAAAGACATCGCCTGCTTCGCCATATGGATTGCTTCCTCTGCATCAAAGACCCTTCCTGCTTTGGCGAGAGCTGCGATCATCAGTGCATTCCAAGATGTAAGCACCTTGTCATCGACAAGCGGCGCGGGTCGCTGCTGTCTGACTGATTGTAAAATATACCGGGCTTCTTGCAGCTTAGACTGAAGGGTTTTATCATCGATCGAAAAAGAGGCTTTGATGTCCTCAAAAGAGGTAGAAATGGTATGAGGGATGTTCTCCCCTTCAAAGTTCCCCTCTTCTGTGATGTGATAGACTTCGCAAAATAAAGCGCCAAGCTCCTCCCCTAAATGGGTGATGATCTCATCTTTTGACCAGACGTAATATTGTCCTTCTTTCCCTTCAGAATCTGCATCTATCGCTGAATAAAAGGAGCCGCCTAGATTCATCATATCTTGTTTAATAAATTGGATCAGGCGTTGGACAAGTTTTTCATACTCAGGTTTTGAGGTGAGCTGATACGCTTCTGTGTAAGCTTCCATCAGCAAGGCGTTATCATACAGCATTTTTTCAAAATGCGGCACAAGCCATTTTTCATCCGTCGAATAACGAGAAAAGCCGGAACCAATATGGTCATATATACCGCCATTTGCCATTCCATCTAACGTTTTCGTGACTGCATACAGCGCATTCTCCTGTTCAGTCCATTCGTAATAGCGCATCAGAAATGAGAGCATATGAGGTGCAGGAAATTTTGGTGCGGAGCCGAATCCGCCATACAGCGTATCAAAGCTGCTCATGAGCTGATAATAGGCTTTGTGAACTGCCTCTTGAGACAGTGTGTTTTCTGTCTGCCCAGCTGCTTTAATCCGCAAGTTATTTGTCGCTTTCTCAGCCAATGATTCAATATGATCCCGGTCATTATGGTACGCATCCAGCAGTTGTGTCAGTGCCTCGATGAAGCCAGGACGCCCGTATGCACTTCTCTTTGGGAAATATGTCCCCGCATAAAAAGGCTTTTGATCCGGCGTGACAAACACGTTGAGCGGCCAGCCGCCTTGCCCCGTCATCATCTGACAAACAGACATATACATCGAGTCGATGTCTGGACGCTCTTCACGATCGACTTTGATTGAAATGAAATGCTCATTTAAGATGTCAGCGACTTGTTGATCTTCGAAGCTTTCGTGAGCCATGACGTGGCACCAGTGGCAAGTGGCGTAACCGATGCTGACAAGCACTGGTTTATTTTCACGCTTGGCTTTGTCAAATGCTTCTTGCCCCCACGGGTACCAGTGAACTGGGTTGTGGGCGTGCTGAAGGAGGTATGGTGATTTTTCATTGATGAGTGGGTTGGGTGTTTCGTTGTTTGACATGGGTCACCTGCTTTCTAAATGTTTTTAGTATTCTCTTTTCTCCATTTAATATATCAGATTGCTGAGGCTCGTCATCATTTGTCTGTGAGGTGTTCCCAAAATGAAAAAAATCAAGGGCTATAAACCCTTGATAGCTACATCAATCGTAATGCTTTAACAAGATGGCTGAATTATGTCCTCCAAAACCAAAAGAATTGGATAGCCCGTATTTCAAAGGAAGCTGTCTCGCTTCTAATACAACATCTAAGCTGCAATCTGGATCTTGCTTCTCTACATTAATAGTTGGCGGAATCATTCCTCGTCTCAAACTTTCTACTAAAGCAATTGCTTCTACTCCGCCGGCAGCACCAAACATATGCCCTGTCATTGATTTGTTTGCCGTTGTTGGAATTTCACCTGAACGATCACCAAATAATTTCTTAATAGCTAGAACTTCTGAACGATCACCTACTTGTGTACTTGTTGCATGAGCACTAATAACATCGATGTCATCTGTTGATATGTTTGCACTTCTCAATGCTTTTTTCATGGCTAAGTAGGCACCTTTACCTTCTGGGTGGGATGCTACCATATGATGAGCGTCTGAACTAGCTCCGTACCCCACTACTTCACATAGTATCGGCGCATCTCTAAGAATCGCGTTTTCTAATGATTCTAATACTAAGATACCTGCGCCTTCACTCATCACAAAGCCATCTCTATCTGTATCGAATGGACGGCTGGCCCGGCTTGGGTCTTGGTTTCTAGTAGATAGTGCGTGTGCGTTTCCAAAACTGGCCAAAGATATCTGTGAAACAGCAGCTTCTGCTCCACCGGCAAATATAATATCTGCATCATCATTTCGGATCGCATTGAAAGCTTCGCCAATAGAGGTGTTCCCAATAGAACAAGCTGTGACTGGTGACAATGATGGCCCTTGTGCCCCTAATTTTATGCTGATTTGGGCCGCTGCTGCATTTGAAATCATCATGGGTACAAGGCTGGGGCTTACTCTTGAGGGACCTCGTTTATCTAATACATTGACATGATCAACAAGCGATTGGATGCCCCCGATTCCTGAACCAACATATACGCCTAAACGTTCAAGATCAACTTGATCTAACTGTAATTGTGAATTTTCTAATGCTTGTTCGGCTGCTGCTAAGGCAAACTGACTAAAACGATCTAGTCGTTTTGCTTCTTTTCTTCCCAATATTTCATCTGCATCGAAATCACGAACGATTCCAGCTATTTTTGTTTTATAATCAGTTGTATCAAAAGAATCAATGAGAGATATTCCCGATTGTCCTTCGATTAGTTGATTCCAAAAGCTATTTACATCATTTCCAAGTGGAGAAATAATTCCCATTCCAGTAATGACAACTCTTTTCATGATCATTCCCTCCTTGTTTTTATTAACTTTAGCCATTGTGTTATCCTATTACAAGTTGTTGTTTATCCTAGTATAATTAATACTCTTTTAAAGGGAGATCTAAATGAAACCTGAAACTAGACTTCAAGCATTATCAGAATTTCTAAAAAACCAACGTTCGAAAATTACGCCCCAAATGGTTGGTTTACCTGTAGGAACCCGCAGAAGAACACCAGGACTAAGAAGAGAAGAAGTGGCTCAACTAGCCGGTGTGAGTCTTACCTGGTATACATGGTTAGAGCAAGGAAGAGATATAAAAGTATCAACTTCGGTATTAGATGCGATTTCTCGAGCATTACAATTAAATAACGATGAAAGGAGATATTTGTACGCTTTAGCGTTAGAGGAAGGAGTGAAACAATCCTTTATCATTGAGAATGAGAAGGAAATCAGTCCGGCTTTAGTGAAAATTTTGCAGGAACTTCGTTATTGCCCGACGATTGTATCTGATAGAAGAAGTCAGATTGTTGGCTGGAATCAAGCAGCAGCGAATGTCTTTTTGGACTTTGAACAAATCAATCCGGCAGAAAGGAATATCATACGCTTACTATTCGCAAGAAAGGAATTTAAAAGTTTAGCGGTGAATTGGGAGCATTTTGTTAGAGGATATATCGCCATATTTAGAACGTATTATGGACAGTATGTGGCAGATGACTGGTATGAGCAATTTATAGAAGAAATGGAGCAGGCATATCCTGAGTTTCGTAAAATTTGGAATGAAAATGAGATCAGTTATGCGCCTGAAGTATTAATTGAATTTCGTCATGCTAAGGCAGGTAAAATGTTGTTTAATCTCACTTCATTACAAGTGTATGGGGATACTGATCTAAGATGCAGCGTCTATACTCCAGTTGAGGATACTGAAACGGAGCTTAAGTTAAAACGTTTGATTGAAGGCTAGTTATCGTTTGGATGAAGTTATTGAGTGCATTTAATATAAAATAGATCCTATGCCGTCAGCGACAAGGGGCATAACCGATGCTAACGGTTTATTTTCACGTTTGGCTTTGTCGAAGGTTCTAGGCCCCAAGCCTATATCTTTTCTGGTAAATGGTGTTGATACATCTCAATAGCATCTGTATGTTCTTTTAAAATACTCATTGTTTTTGGATGGGGTCTTACATATATCAAAGGATAGTCGACTTCATCTAATTCTTGTTGGGTATGAAAAGCTAATCTTTCATGATCAAGTGAGAATTGAGCATCAATTCCTGTTTTGTTGCCGCGAGAGTCTAATCGAATCCATTTATTAAGTGATTGCAGAAATACTGCATTTAATGCGTGAATACAATATCCTTTATCTGGCGTATCGAACAACATTAATCGCTGGTAACAGAAACCTGTGGGTATTCCTTGTGAGCGCAATAGAGCAGCTAATAGGTTCGATTTTGCGTAGCAAATTCCCTCTTTATAAGTTAATACCTCTGATGCATGACAAGTCACTCGTTTTGATTGGATATCCCATGTATGGGGAATTTCATCTCTAACAAACTCATAGGCTGCTTTTGCTTTTTCTATTTCTGTCTGCAATGGATTGAAAAGTTCATTTGATTTTGCTCGAATAAGAGGATGAGAATAATCAACTTCAGCTAGTTCACATAAATAATCATCAAAATTTTTAGATTCACATGTCAAGTTCATGATAATGTCCCCTCTTCTCTATACTTTTACCGCAGGAGGTCTATTTCTTCACCAACACATATTGTAAGTTTTCTAATTCAAACATAACAATCAGTTCATCGATCTCTTTAAAATCGATATGTTTTCCAAACCGTTTTTTGCTTAGGTCAATTTCTACATCCAATTGATCGTCCTTTTCTTTCGTTTCGAGTCCATCTACACAAGAATAGATTTCGATGGTTTCTCCTTTTGACAGCTCTTTTTCAATGAATTTAAAAAGTGCACGAAGAGAATGAATGATGTCTAATTCATAAACAAAAGGATGCGTGAATTTGTTTCTTACCGCTTCATAGACGGGATCTAGATAATCAATGTGAATGCCTTCGAAATCCTCTTCTATTTCAAATACTTTTATCAAAAGTTCTTCTTTTTGATAGGTTTTTGGCTTTTTTTGTTTTTTATCAAACATGTTGATATTGAGTTCAGAGAATGGTTTATAGGTAGGATTTTGACCAATGGTACCAAGCGGCAGTTCTTTGTTTGATCCAATATAATGATGTAAAGTCATGGGCTGTCCTCTTTTCTTCAATGATTTCACGTTCGTTGATTATTTTCTTTTTATCAATAAATGGTGGAATGTGCAATTCTTTTCATATAAGTTCTCTACAAAAGAGAAGGGCAAGTCGTTTGACTAAATACCTCTTAGGGTATACTATCTGTTCATAGAAACAATAGAAAGGGGTACTTGTGCATGGAATATAATCAACAGATGAAGAACCGTCTTCGCCGGATTGAGGGGCAGATTAAAGGGGTTCTTGCGATGATGGAGCAGGGAAAGGATTGCCGCGAGGTGGTGACGCAGCTGTCTGCATCACGCAATGCCATTGATCGTGCAATGGGTGTGATTGTAAGTACAAATCTTGAACAATGTGTCCGTGAAAGTCTTGAACAAGGCAAGGATACGGAAGGTCTTGTGAAAGAAGCGGTTGAGCTATTGGTGAAAAGCCGGTAAGAAATTCATCAGCCTTTGAAGGTTGACGGATTTTTTTACTTGTTATAATATACCCTTACCGGTATGTGTATATATTTTTTGGTTTTATATACCCCCATGGGTAATTGTGAAGGAGGAGCAGGATGGCAGAACAGAAAAAATGCACGACGATTGTGCTATTTAGTGGAGATTATGATAAAGCAATGGCGGCTTACATTATTGCCAATGGTGCAGCGGCCTATGATCATGAGGTGACGATTTTTCATACCTTTTGGGGGCTGAATGCCTTGCGCAAGGATGAAATGGTGCCAATGAAAAAAGGTTTTTTAGAAAAAATGTTTGGCAAGATGATGCCGCGCGGGGCTGATCGAATGGGCATTTCAAAGATGAATTTTGCTGGAATGGGTCCAAAAATGATTAAGCACGTGATCAAAAAGCACAATGCCATGACCTTGCCGCAGCTCATTGATATGGCGAAGGAACAGGAGATTAATCTCGTAGCATGTACAATGACGATGGATCTTTTAGGGCTGCAGGAGAAAGAATTATTAGATGATATTCAATATGCTGGTGTCGCCGCTTATTTAGCAGAGGCTGAAATTGGGAATGTGAATTTATTTATTTAGTGAGGTGATGAAATGATTCAAACGATTTTGTTCATCCTGGTGATTGGCTTACTTGTGAGCCGTTTCCTGCCGGTTCGAGGTGTGAACCAAATAAATGCAGCCGATATGAAGAAAAGGCTGAAAAACAAAGGTCAACAACTCATTGACGTACGATCACCAGTAGAATTTCAAACAAACCATATTAAAGGATTTCGAAATATTCCTTTACCTCAGTTAAAAGAACGAGCTTCTCAGCTTGAGAAGAATGAAGAAATCTACGTGATATGCCAAAGCGGAATGAGAAGTATGCAGGCAGCGAAAATATTGAAGAAGCAAGGATTTACTCATATTACAAACATCAAGGGTGGTATGAATGCTTGGCATTAAGCACGCATAAAAATATACCCCCACCCCTATATAAAGGAGGATATCACATGCAGCAACCAACAGTCATTTTAGATGCAAAAGGATTGGCATGCCCGATGCCGATTGTGAAAACAAAAAAACAAATGAATGAGCTTTTGCCAGGAGATGTACTTGAAGTGCAAGCTACCGATAAAGGATCAGCAGCGGATTTAGCGGCTTGGTCAAAAAGTGCCGGCCATGAGTTTTTAGGAACAAAAGTAGAAGGACAGGTGCTTCATCATTTGATTCGTAAGGGCGGAGCGCAAGAGGAAGAGCCCATGATTTCGGAAATATCTTTGAATGCCTTTCAACAGAAGGTAAAAGAAGATCAATCTCTGTTTATTTTGGATGTACGAGAGCTGGATGAATACGAAGCGGGGCATATCCCAGGAGCTGTTCATATCCCGCTTGGTGAGGTGGAAGGTCGTGCTGAGGAGTTAACAAGAGAATCGGACATTTATCTCATCTGTCATTCAGGCAGAAGAAGTGAAATAGCTGCGCAAAAGCTAAAAGAGAAAGGATTTCAACAATTAATCAATGTGGTGCCAGGCATGAATAGCTGGACAGGTGCCATTGAAAAATAGGAGCTGAATAAAACATGACGGTAAAAGCCATGACTGCAGAGCAGTTAACAAAAAAGATCGTGGGCAAAGAGCCGCTCTTTTTGCTAGATGTGCGAAATCAAGCAGATGTGCAGGACTGGAAGATTGAAGGGGAAGCCATCGTTGATTTGAATGTGCCTTATTTTGATCTGCTTGACGGAGTAGAGGGCCTTGTACAGCACATTCCTAGTGACCGTGAAGTTTTGGTGGTTTGTGCCAAGGAAGGTTCCTCTATCCTGGTGGCGGAGATGCTGTCAGAGGCTGGCGTGCCTGTTCATTATTTGCAGGGCGGGATGAAAGCATGGAGTGAGCATCTAGAGCCAGTGAAAATAGGTGATTTAAGCGGCGGCGGAGAGCTGTATCAATTTGTACGGATGGGCAAGGGGTGTCTGTCCTATATGATCATGTCCAATGGAGAAGCCGCGGTTGTGGATGCAGCTCGAATGACGGAGGTCTATATCGATTTTGCGAAAAAGCATGATGTCTCTGTGACGCATGTGTTGGATACTCACCTTCATGCGGATCATATTTCTGGTGGGAAAAAACTGGCTGAACAAACGGGTGCCACCTACTGGCTGCCGCCAAAAGATGCAGAAGAGGTAACCTTTGAATATGAACGTCTTGAAGAAGGACAGCAGATAACGATTGGAACAGCTTCTATTGATATTCAACCCATTTATTCCCCGGGACATACGATCGGCTCAACATCTTTTATCGTAGACAATCAATATCTTCTTTCAGGTGATATTTTGTTTATTGATTCAATTGGAAGACCTGATCTTGCTGGAATGGCGGAGGACTGGGTAGATGATTTGAGAGAGACGCTTTATGAACGGTATATGGCGTTTTCAAAGGAATACATCGTTCTGCCTGCGCACTTCATGACCATAGAAGAAATGAATGAAGACGGCAGTGTTTGGAAGGAGCTCGGCTCACTTTTAAAAGAAAATCATGGGCTTCATATTGAAGATCAACATGTGTTTAGACAGATGGTGACGGAGGGATTGCCTGCACAGCCGCATGCCTTTCAAGAGATTCGTAAAACCAATATGGGGAAGCTGAACCCAGATGTGGAAGAGCAGCGTGAAATGGAAATGGGTCCAAACCGTTGTGCGATTCGGTAATGTCCAATAAAATAAGAGACGAGGAACAATCAAATGACATCAGATCAAATTTTAGACGTAACAGGGCTCGCATGCCCAATGCCGATTATTCGAACGAAGAAAAAAATGAACGACTTGGCGGAAGGTCAAGTTTTAGAAATACATGCAACAGATAAAGGGGCTAAAGCTGACTTAGCCGCATGGGCGAAGTCAAGCGGACATGAATTGATCACGCAGACAGAAGAAGGTCACGTGTTGAAGTTCTGGATGAGAAAAGGGTCCTAAAGGATGTAGGGGTATCTGCTGAAGATCCCCTTTTCCTTTTGCAAAGGAGGAGACCAGCGTGGATTTTGCATTTTTGATTACACTTTTTATCATCGGATGTATTGGTTCCTTCTTATCAGGAATGGTGGGGATCGGCGGATCGGTGATCAACTATCCCATGCTGCTTTATATCCCGCCTCTTTTCGGTGTGATGGCACTATCAGCACATGAGGTATCAGGGATTGGTGCCATTCAAGTGCTTTTTTCGACACTGGGTGGTGTACTTGCTTATCGGAAAAGCGGATTTTTACATCGCTCGCTGATTTTATATATGGGAAGCAGTATATTGGCGGGCAGCTTATTAGGCAGTTATGTATCACATTTTATGCCGGAGAAAGGGATGAATCTCGTCTATGGATTACTCGCCATTGTGGCGGTTATTCTCATGCTGATTCCGAAAAAAGGACAGCGTCCAGACGCAGAGGGAGAAGTCACTTTTCATAAAGGGCTGGCATCAGGTATTGCCTTTGTGATTGGCAGTGTTTCCGGGGTATTAGGTGCAGGCGGCGCATTTATTTTAGTGCCTGTGATGCTGTCTATTTTAAAAATTCCTGTACGGATGACGATTGCGTCGTCACTTGCGATTACGTTTCTTTCTGCGATAGGCGCATCGACTGGAAAGGTATTGACGGGTCAGGTCATGCTTCTTCCTGCTGTTGTGCTGATGGCGGCAAGTTTGATGGCAGCTCCGATTGGTGCGAAGGTCGGTCAGAAAATCAACGCCGTCTACTTGCAATGGGCACTTGCTGTGATGATTACGGCGACAGCGGTCAAAATTTGGCTGGATATTTTATAAAGAAAAGACCAACAAAGCAAGCATGTTGGTCTTTTTATTGGACGTCATCGTGCTCGATATACGTTTCTAGTGCTGGGTGGTACTCTTTTTGATAATGAAGGTTGGGACATGTTTTCACGACTTTGCCTTGCAGGGCATTGGACTTTGAGACTTCTAATGCTGATTTACATTTAGGACAGCGTTCGGCAAAGAATGAGGGCCAGCGTTTCATGTATCACCACTCCAGTTAAAGTCTTAAAAACCGATTATATTAATATGAATTATAGGGGATCATGCAGGTGAGGTCAATGGGTGTTTGGGTCTTTTTAACAAAAAAAGAAGCATCGTGAGAGATGCTTCTTTATCGTTCATATTCTTAATAGGCTTTCGCCCAGAACACCATATCAGATGCAGGCTTGCCGCAGCAGACACATGTTTCGGAAATGGTTTCCTGTTCAAATGGGATACAGCGTGAGGTCGCGCCTGTTCCTTCTTTAATGTCGTTTTCACAGGCTTCATCACCACACCACATGGCTTTAATCAATCGGTTTTCTTCCGCAAGAATTTGCTCGATGTCTTCGATTGTGTGGGCGTGTGATGTCTTTTCGTGTAATCGTTCTTTCGCTTTTTCGTACATCGTCCGCTGGATGTCTTCAAGCGTTGCTGTGATCGTTTGTTCAAGTGCATCTAATGTGACAGCTTGCTTTTCACCAGTGTCTCGTCTTGCAAGCATCACCTGTCCTTTTTCGATGTCCTTTGGTCCTACTTCTACACGTAGCGGAATACCCTGCATTTCACACTCGTTGAATTTCCAGCCTGGCTGTTTATCGCTTGCATCGATGTCAGCGCGTGCGATGCGGGCGAGGCGATCCTTCAATTCGTAGGCATGATCCAGCACCCCTTCTTTATGAGAAGCAATTGGCACGATACGCACTTGGGTTGGCGCAATATTTGGCGGGAGGACGAGCCCTCTGTCATCGCCATGAACCATGATCATCGCGCCAATGATTCTTGTTGTGAAACCCCAAGAGGTTTGCTGGACATGCTCTAGTTTTCCTTCACGGTTTAAGAATTCGATGCCAAATGCTTTGGCAAATCCGTTCCCGAAGAAATGAGAAGTGGCAGTTTGCAGCGCTTTTCCATCATGCATCAAGCTTTCAACCGTATAGGTGAAGCGAGCGCCGGCGAATTTTTCCTTCTCTGTTTTTCTCCCTTTAATGACAGGAATGGCAAGGAGATCTTCGCAAAGAGAAGCGTAAATGTGAAGCATTCTTTCTGTTTCTTCAATCGCTTCTTGCTCAGTCTCATGGCACGTGTGCCCTTCCTGCCATAGGAATTCAAGGGTTCTGAGGAAGGGACGTGTTGTCTTTTCCCAGCGGACGACATTGGCCCATTGGTTATATAGCTTCGGTAAATCGCGGTAGGAATGAATAATGTTTTTGTAATGCTCAGCGAACAGCACTTCAGAGGTCGGTCTGACGCAGAGCCTTTCTTGTAATTCGGATTCACCGCCATGTGTTACCCACGCCACTTCAGGAGCAAATCCTTCGATATGATCTTTTTCCTGCTGAAGCAGGCTCTCTGGGATAAAGAGCGGCATATAGACATTCTCATGACCCGTTTCTTTAATCTGGCGGTCAAGTTCGTCGCGAATATTCTCCCAGATTTTAAAGCCGTACGGCTGAATGATCATACTGCCTCTCACGCTTGAATAATCGACGAGCCGCGCCTTTGTGACAACATCTGTATACCACTGGGCAAAGTCGTCTTCCATGCTTGTAATTTTCTCAACAAATTGTTTCTTTGACATTGCAGGTTCCTCCTTTTTTAAAACAAAAAAGCTGTACTTTAAGTTAGGGACCATTCCTGGTGGTACCACCCTAATTTAAAGCACAGCTTTACACTCAATCATGATAACGGTATGAACCGCTGTATGAAACAGAACTAAATCGGCAGGTTCACTTGAAGATGTCAGTAGGAACTTCTCAGCACCGTTCCCTCTCTGTTAAAGATCGATTCAAGCTACTATTCCAGATCTACGTTGATCCTCGTTCGTTGATTTTTCATCAGTTTACCTGTAAATGGAGGAGAAAGCAAGCTGTTCTGATTCCTTTTACGGCGCCTTTTGTTTAGGTAACGGAATGGCAGTATTTTTCTATTTTTACAGCTTGCGAGTTATGAAAGGCTATGCTAATATATTTGAAGAAAAAAATAGACTTGTATAACCTCAATAATATGGTTTGAGGGTTTCTACCAGGATCCGATAAATCCTGATTACAAAAGCGCGCTTTCCTTTTTTGTAATCAGGGTTTTTTTGTTTGTCTGCACCCTGTATCAAAAGTGAAAGCGATGATATACAGAAGGGATGTTAGACATGAACTGGAGAGTATATTTATTAGCCGTTTCTACTTTTGCAGTTGGATTAGTTGAGCTTGTGGTCGGGGGCATTCTGCCAAGTCTTGCAGAGGATTTGAATGTGTCTCTTGCAACAGCCGGACAGCTCATTACGGTATTTGCGATTGTGTATGCCATTTCAGCACCCGTGCTGCTGACCGCTACAGCCAAAATCGAACGAAAGCGCCTTTATTTAATCGCGTTATTGGTGTTTACATTAGGGAATGTGTTCACTTATTTTAGTTCGACCTTTGCCCTTGTCATGATATCAAGGGTGTTGATTGCGATGAGTACAGCGCTTGTGGTGGTATTATCTTTGACGATCACTGCCAAATTGGTGGAACCAGCGCATCGTGCAAAGGCTTTAGGGCTGATTTTTATAGGAATTAGTTCTTCACTTGTTCTCGGTGTACCGATCGGTATTTTTATTACAGAAAGCTTTGGCTGGAGAGTGATGTTTTTAGGAATCAGTATTCTTTCTGCCATATCGATGGTGCTGATCTATTTTCTATTAGAAAAAATGCCTGTTGAAAAAGTGACGCCTCTTAGAGAGCAGATTCGTTCTTTAGGGCATCCGAAAATTTTTAGTGCACACTTGATCAGTTTGTTTATGCTTGCAGGCCATTATATGCTTTATTCTTATTTCACTCCATTTCTGATGGAAGTTCTGCATATGACCCCGTTTTGGATTAGTATTTGTTATTTGATCTTCGGACTTGCGTCGATAGGCGGGAATGGATTTGGCGGCTGGCTGAGTGACAAACTGGGTTCAGGGAAAGCCATTTTGCTTGTGACAATCGCGTTTGCGGTTGTTATGTTTACCATTCCTTATACAGCGGGGGTGTTCGTGCTCTTTATGGTCATGGTTGTCCTTTGGGGTGCGCTCAGCTGGGCACTGACGCCTGCTTTGCAGAGTTATTTGATTCAAACAGATCCTGTCACATCGGATATTCAGCAGAGCTTAAATACATCGGCCTTGCAAATCGGCATTTCGATTGGATCAGCGGTTGGCGGAGTCATGTTTACGATGACCGGTTCATCTGTTGATCTGGCTAAATTCGGTGCTGTGTTTGTACTGATTGCCTTTAGCTGTGCGGTGATTTCGCTGAAGAGACCGCCGCTTTATATGGATCGTCAGCATCATGCTGAATAGCTGCCTATCTTTAGGCAGCTTTTTTATGTTCATTTCAAAGGGAAAGTACCTTTCTAGTCAAAAACGACCATTTCGCCGATTGGTTGGAAGCCGGCACGTTGGTAAATATTTTTGCCGTCCGCTGATGCTTGTAAGATGACACATTTTTGTTTATTCTCTGTCTGGGTTAGAAGGTAATGGAACATGTCACTGCCAAGTCCTTTTCCGCGGTGTTCTGCCTTTGTTATGACATCATAAATACCGTAGCTGTCGTTTGTCTCGAATAATAAGCCTGTTGTGACCGGCTTACGGTGTTCGTATCCCACAAACATGCGAGCTTTTGAGTGTAATGCTTCAATCGAAAAACGCTGGAAATAGTCTTCTAAGGCGGCGGCCTCAGTCGATCCTTTGAATAGTTCAATAAAGATATGTTTGTAATCAAAGAGTGTCTGCTCATCAAGAACTTCCTTGATTGTAAGTGATGAGGATGTGACTGGATCAATGTCACCTGTATGCTCAAGCATCATGATGGTATTGCGTTCGACCTCTTGAAGCTGATATTCCTTTAATAAATCAGTCCAATCAGGATGGAGTAAGCGGTGATCGATCCATGTGCTGAAGATGAGTTTCTGTGACCGCATGTGTTCAATGGCCATTTTCACTTTTTTTGGATCTTGGATTTGAGCTGATGTCGGTAAGAGCAAATTGAACGTGTCAGTCGATATATGAGTATTTGATAGAACGAAATCGTCCGATGCAAGGAAGGCTCCGTTCACAGCAGATGAAAACAGATGTATCTTTTCTTCTAACTGGTGAATGGCCATTTGTTGTTCAGGTTTCATTTAGATCACCTTTTCATTATGATAAATTGGATGACATCCCCATGATTATAGCATGTGACAGGATGAGGGGAATCTAGTATAAAAGTGCATATGCAATTTTCAGGTCTGATGTCCTATTATTTTACTCACATCGACATTTCTTTTGACTCCTTTCTTCATTATTAGTACCATTTTATTAACCAGTTAAGAGTGGAGGTTCAGATGGAAACAAAAGAGCAGATTGTATTAAAAGCGATTCAAGATCTGATTATGCATAGGGAAAAGAGACGGAATGATCCAACAGATCCACTGATTACCACGACTGATACACTCAAACAAGAATGGACACTCACACAGCTTCACATTTTATCGATGATTCAAGCCAATCCAAACGAATCAAATAATACATTTCTATCTCAACAACTAAAACTATCAAAGCCAGCTATTACAAAGGCTGTGAAAAAACTAATTGAAAAAGGCATGGTGGATTATTGCCACCGGCAAGGTGATAAGAAATCTGTCTATTATTCTTTGACAGAGGAAGGCAAGCAATTGGCGGCGCTGCATGATGAGTTACATGAAAATGCAGTCACGTCCTATTTAGAATTTCTTCAGCAGTTTCATGAAGATGAATTACAAGTGATTGAGCGTTTCTTAAAAGCTTGGAAAGAAAAGATATAGATAAAAAACCGAAACCATCGTACAAAAGGAGATGATTTCGGTTTTTTTTATGGTAAAATTAACATATATTGACGTTATTCATGACCATGATGAAAGGGAGGGAGCCTCATTGGAGAAAGAAATGATAGAAAATTATAAAAAATACGCATTCATCATGCCATTCGTGGGATTGTTTGTCAGCGTGCTATTATTTGTTTACTTTTTTGGCATCACAGGAGTTGAAGGATCAATTTGGGCTGCTGCTTTGTATTGTGCTCTGCCCTTTTTGGTGAATACGATATGTTTCTTGCCTGTATGTATTTATTTTAAAGTCAGCAAAAAAAGTGAGGAACATACATGATTGTCGTCAGTGCTTGTCTTGCTGGGTTGAAGGTTCGTTATAATGGCAGCCATCGATTAGATCAGCGAATTGAGGAGCTTGTTCAGGAGGGAAAGGCGGTCACAGTTTGTCCTGAGCTGCTTGGCGGTCTTTCCACGCCAAGACCTCCCGCAGAAATCATTGGCGGAGACGGACATGATGTATTACAGGGCCTCGCCTCCGTGATTGATGTACATGGAAATGATGTCACGGAGATGTATGTAAAAGGCGCGAAGGCCGCGCTGGAACAGGTTCAGTCTCTGAAAGCGACGGCGGTTGTGTTAAAAGAGTACAGCCCTTCCTGCGGCAGCCGGATGATTTATCGCGGAGATTTTAACGGGGGGACAAAAGCTGGGGATGGTGTGACATCCGCCTTGCTTAAACAGCACGGAATTCAGGTTTTCTCTGAGGATGATGATTGGACTTCGTTGTTTTTATAGGTGTGGTGTGAATAGAAGGAGGAGTTAGGTTGAAAAAGTGGATGATTGGTTTAGTCGTCATTATTTTATTAGGAATTGGTATTTATTTTATAATCAATGCAAAAACATACTCTTTTGATGATGTGGCCTCAATTGATCAGAACAAGGTGACTTCGATTCAAATTGAGCATGATAATGAGCGTGTTATGGTTGAAAAGAAAGAGGATATTCAAAAGCTGCTGAAGGAATTTTCAGGTATGAAATTAAAGAAGGTGAATGACTCTAAAAAAGACACAAAAGAGTCTTATTGGATCAGGGTGTTAGAGGATGGCAAAGCGACATACGGATTCATCTTTTACGATCAAGCTTATTTAGAAACATATGATGGTTCTAAAACAAAAAATCGGATCAGCGAATATCAAATCGTTGACGCCAATCAAGTTGATATGGGAAAATATATCAAATAACTCAGTCAGAATGTCATGCATGATCAATCGAAAATTCGGGTATAGTGCTTGGTAAGTAAAAAGGAAGCGGAGGTTTGTTTGATGAGTGGATTAACAGATACAGTCACATTAGCAAACGGAGTAAAAATGCCGAAGCTAGGCTTTGGTGTATGGCAGGTAAAAGATGGGGATGAGGCTGTAAATGCCGTCAAAGACGCTCTTGAAGCGGGCTACCGCAGCATTGATACAGCAGCCGCCTATCAAAATGAAGAAGGGGTAGGCAAAGCCATTCAGCAATCAGGCATCTCTCGCGATGATCTATTCATTACGACAAAGGTCTGGAATAATGATCAAGGCTATGAATCAACACTCGAAGCCTTTGAAACAAGTATGGACAAGCTGGGGCTAGATGTATTAGACCTTTATTTAATTCATTGGCCAGTTGAAGGCAAATATAAAGAAACATGGAAAGCGCTAGAGAAACTATATAAGGATGGACGCGTTCGAGCGATCGGAGTGTGTAATTTCCATCAGCATCATTTAGAGGATTTATTGGAAGAGGCAGAAGTTGTGCCAATGGTGAATCAAATCGAGCTGCATCCGAAGCTGACGCAGGAGCCTTTACGAGACTACTGCAAATCGAAAGGTATTCATGTTGAGGCGTGGTCGCCATTAGGAAGCGGGAAGCTTCTAAACCATCCTGTTCTTCAGGATATCGCGAAAAAACATGACAAGTCAGTAGCGCAAGTGATCCTTCGCTGGGACTTGCAGCATGGCATTATCACCATTCCAAAATCTGTGACAAAGAGCCGAATCATCGAAAACACACAAGTCTTCGATTTCGAGCTGTCCGCACGTGAGATGGGTGTCATTGATCAGCTCAATGAAGATGAGCGAACAGGTCCAGATCCAGATAACTTTGATTTTTAATCGAAAGAAAAGCACATGTGCGATGCCTGTGCTTTTTATTTGCCTTCATGTGTAGACATTTTTTGAGATTGAAAGGTCTCAATGATTTGAATGGCGTCGATAATCTTTTCTTTAGCATAGTCTCCAATCAAACAAAAGGTTTCATCTTTACGTGCAGCATGGTTTGCCACTGTAAATGCCGCCTCGTCCAGCTGAGTTGTAATACCAAGATCGCGCATATTTTTAGGTAATCCGAGTGTTTGGTAGAGTTCAAGTAATTCCTCTACCTCGGACATTCGGTTTTCTGCGGCAAGCTGGACAAGGATGCCATAAGCCACTTTTTGTCCATGTAACACATGATGCGTTTCTTCAATAAATGTCAATCCATTATGAACGGCATGGGCTCCTGCCATTCTTCCATAACGCCCCCCATAGCCTCCGACTGTTCCGGCTAACATAATAATCGTATCTGTCACATCTGCAAATGCTTGTGAAAGCTGACCTGTTTTTAAGCTGTTGACCGCTTCTTCACTATGAGAAAGAAGAATGTCTCGTACATATACCGCCTGCTTTAGTGCAGCATGCACCATGAGCGGCAAGGCATTTTTTGTGTTACGAATAATCGCTTCCGCTTCATACCATTTTGCCAGCGTATCACCAATTCCGCTTTGAAGGTAGGGAAGAGGAGAGGAAAGCAAAAAAGTATGATCAATTACAGTGAGGTAGCTTGATCGTTTATGATAATCGACTCTCATGAAATTGCCCTTATCATCATAAATGACGCTGAGTGGTGTAGAGGCAGCACATGTGCCGGGAATCGTTGGTACCATGATAACTTCGATTTGAAGAGCATCTGCAACTGATTTTGCGGTATCTAAAATCGTACCGCCTCCGATACCGATAATCACATCTGACCCGTTAAGCTCTTCTGCGATCCATGTGACCGCATTGGGTGAACTGTATCCTTTGTGCTGAATGACAGGCCACTCGGGCGGCAGCTTTGTGTATTGTGAAAAAGCTTGGTATGAATCATATCCTGTCACCACAGCAGGTGACTGAAAAGCAGATACAAGGGAATCTAGTTCATGATATATTCCCTTTTGAGAAATAAATTGGTTAGGACCGCTTCTGACAATATCTTCTGGCTGGATCATGATCATTGCTCCTTTACTACATCATATCATTCATAAATCATCTCATTTAACAGAAAGTTCTGTCAAATAAATATGAGAAGAAAGGCCCTTCCGTTTTATGGAATTGAGCCGCCGACATTGCCTTTAGGTATGTATTTCCTGTATGATAAAGAATGGTATGTTTTGATTAAATTTAAGAGGTGTTTATATAGATGGAAAAACAATATCGCGTTTTACTTTACTATCAATATGTCCCCATTGAGGACCCAGAGACGTTTACAGCAGAGCATTTAGCATTCTGTAAGGAGCTTGGTTTGTTAGGCCGTATCCTCGTATCAGCAGAAGGCTTGAACGGAACGGTTTCTGGAACCATTGAGCAAACGGACAAGTACATGCAAGCGTTAAAAGAAGATCCGCGCTTTGCGTCTATGCCGATCAAAATTGACGAAGCAGATGGACATGCGTTTAAGAAAATGCACGTCCGCCACCGGAAGGAACTCGTGAACCTCAGCCTTGAGGATGACGTGAATCCGTTAGAATTAACGGGGAAACATCTTAGCCCGGTCGAATTTTACGAGCAAATGCAATCACCTGATACGGTTGTGATTGACGCCCGTAATGATTACGAGTTTGATGTTGGTCACTTTAGAGGGGCAGTCCGTCCTGATATTGAGACATTCCGTGAATTACCTGAGTGGATTCGTGACAATAAAGAGATTCTTGAAGGGAAAAAAATCCTGACTTATTGCACAGGCGGTGTACGCTGTGAGAAATTCTCAGGCTGGTTAAAGCGTGAAGGCTTTGAAGATGTCTCTCAGCTTGACGGCGGAATTGTCACTTACGGAAAAGACCCAGAAGTGCAAGGGAAGCTATGGGACGGTCAATGCTATGTGTTTGATAATCGCTTAACAGTACCAGTGAATCAAACAGAGCATGTGGTTGTCGGAAAAGATTTCTTCACTGGTGAGCCTTGCGAGCGTTATGTGAACTGTGCGAACCCTGCATGTAACCGTAAGATGATTGCCACTGAAGAGAGTGAGCATAAGTATATGCGCAGCTGCAGTCATGAATGCCGCACAAGCGAACGGAATCTGTATGTGAAACAGCACAATTTATCTGAAGAAGAAGTACAAGAAAGACTAGCTGTCATTGAAAAAGAACAAGCGATATCACAAGGGTAGAGGGAATCCCCTCTATCCTTTTTTTCTATACATGACGGGGGTTAGAAGATAGAGGAAGTCATTTCCTCTATCTTTTTTGTTTTGTTTTTTTCAAAATAAGGGTAAAGGTAGTTATTCAGTCTAATAGATTGAACAGGTGAAAAAGCGCTTTCTTTTGAAATAAGCATGTTCGACTATTTCAGAAAATGAAGAATTGAGAGATAATATAACAGGCGAAAAAATGAACAAAGGTAAAGGTTCATTAGAAGAAATATTTGCCAGTAAAATGAACAGTGAGCTGCTTTGAAAGAAAGACGCTTGCTTGACACATGCTCTGTATTTTAATCGAAAGGTGTTATGAACATGAATCATTTGCATCGTAGGATGGGAACTTTCGCTTTAATGATGGTAGGTCTTGGCTCAATCATTGGTTCAGGATGGCTCTTCGGTGCTTGGCGTGCAGCTCAAATCGCCGGTCCTGCTGCTATTTTATCCTGGTTGATTGGGATGGTTGTGATTTTATTTATCGCTTTGTCTTATAGTGAACTCGGATCGATGTTTCCTGAGGCAGGCGGAATGGTGAAATATACGCAATATTCACACGGATCTTTTATTGGGTTTATTGCAGCTTGGGCGAACTGGATCGCCATTGTCTCCGTGATACCAGTTGAGGCGGTTGCTTCCGTCCAGTACATGAGCTCTTGGCCTTGGGAGTGGGCAAAGTGGACATCCCATTTGGTCACAAAAGGGGTATTGACGACAGAAGGTCTTATGGTTGCCAGTGTGCTTCTTGTGATTTACTTTCTGCTTAATTATTGGACAGTTGGGTTATTTTCAAAAGCAAATACATTCATTACCGTATTTAAAATTGTCATTCCAGGATTAACAATTGGTGCGCTCTTATTCGTAGGTTTTCATAGTGAGAATTTTACTTCTGGAACAAGTATTGCCCCTAACGGCTGGGCGAGTGTGCTGACAGCTGTTGCGACATCTGGGATTGTGTTTGCCTTCAATGGCTTCCAAAGCCCGATTAATATGGCCGGTGAGGCAAAAAATCCAGGCCGGTCGATTCCAATTGCCATTGTCGGATCGATTTTCATTGCAACTGTGATTTATGTCCTTTTACAAGTCGCCTTTATCGGTGCTGTTGATCCATCTATGATTGTGAACGGATGGGGTCATTTGAATTTCAACTCGCCATTTGCGGACCTTGCCATTGCGCTTGGGATTAACTGGCTTGTTCTGATTTTATATGCGGATGCGTTTGTGTCACCTTCTGGTACAGGAATTACGTATACCGCAACGACGTCTCGTATGATTTATGGAATGGAAAAAAACAAATACATGCCAAGTGTGCTTGGCCGTCTGCACCCTATTTACGGCGTGCCTCGTCCAGCAATGTTTTTTAACTTAGCCGTATCGTTTATTTTTCTGTTTTTATTTAGAGGCTGGGGTGTACTTGCTGAAATTATCTCTGTCGCAACACTTATTTCGTATCTGACGGGACCAGTGACAGTCATGACGCTGAGAAAGACAGGGACAGATTTATATCGTCCGCTTCGAATAAAAGGACTCAGCATCATTGCTCCTCTCGGTTTTGTCTTTGCCTCATTGACACTGTATTGGGCAAGATGGCCGTTAACAGGTCAGGTGCTGTTCATTATTCTCATCGGTCTCCCTATCTATTTTTACTATCAAGCAAAAGCGAAGTGGAAAGGCTTCGGCCGCAACTTTAAGGCGGGTGCTTGGATGGTTGTGTACCTGCTTGTCATGATGACGATTTCCTGTCTTGGCAGTGACAAATTTGGCGGTTATAACATCATTCATTATGGCTGGGACATGGCACTGATTACAGTGGTAGCTCTGCTATTTTATATGTGGGCACTCAAAAGTGGATATGAAACAGAGTTTTTAGAGAATGCGAAAAAAATCAATGATGAGCTGCGTGCTTCTCAGAAAGAAGCTGCAGCAACCAAAGAATAAAGAAACGGCTGCCTGAACACTCGGGGCAGCCGTTTTTATTTGGATGAAAGGTGCATCACATGCCGTTTCAGCCAAGTGGTAACGCCGCGCAAAACGGCCGCTGTGACAAGTGAAATGAGCACATATCTCCAAAGCTGGCCTAAGCCTTGTCCACTCAGCCAGAACACGATGCCTAGGATGATGAGGGTGAACATGAGCAAGAATAAAAATGATGCAGACCAGAAAAAAGCTTTCACAGAAGGCCACCTCCTCAGGAGTATTGTATGCAGGCTGATGCACGATCAGACCAGCAATGAAGAGGTTGACTATTGATGAGAACTATTGCTAAAGTCAGATAAAAATATCAAGTGATTTGACAATTGTGTTAAGATGAGAGCATATTTTGAGTAAAGTTGTTGGTCATAGACGGAGGTGTTTGGAAATGCAGATTCAAAAGGTTCTAAACAATAATGTCATTAGTGTCATAGATGAACATGGAAAAGAAATCGTTGTCATGGGCAGAGGCATCGCTTTCCAGCGACGTCCCGGGGACCCGGTGGACGAATCGTTAATTGATAAAGTCTTCCGCCTAGAGGATCATTCCGTTCACGAGCGGATGAAAATGCTGCTTCAAGAGGTTCCGTATGATGTGGTCAAGGTGACCGAAGAAATGATCCAATATGCACATACAAAGCTGAACCGAAGATTAAACGAAAGTCTGCATGTATCGCTGGCAGACCATATTCATTACGCCATCGAACGGCTGAAGAAAAATCATCTGATTGAGAATTCGCTTATTTGGGAGATTAAACGCTTATACAAAGATGAATTTCTTGTGGCAAAGGACTGTCTTGAGATGATTGAAGAGCGTCTTCATATTGAACTGCCTGAGGATGAAGCGGGCTTTATTGCCATGCATATCATAAATGCAGAGCTCAATGAGGATATGAATACGACGGTCAATATCACAAAGGAAGTCAATGCCATTCTCACCATTGTGAAATATCATCTCAACATGGAATTTGATGAAGACTCGCTTAACTTTTACCGTTTTCTCACGCATTTGCGCTTTTTCGTCCAGCGTCTGATTAACGAAACATTGCTTGTCAGCGAAGATCAGGACTTATATCAGCTGATCAAAGTGAAATATCCGAAAGCATACGATTGCGCAAAGAAAATCGCTGAATATGTCTATCAAACCTATCACCGGGATCTCACATCAGAGGAGATGCTGTATCTATCAATTCACTTGAATCGACTGATCAAACGAGAAAAATAAAGATAGATTTTAAAAGAAAGCGTTGACATGAGAAAAGGTGAGTGGTACTATTTGCTCATAAACATAAAAGAATACGGTTTCACAATGATCGTCTTAGAGGATTGTGACTGTTCGGCAGGCAAAACCTAAACGTTCACTGAAAAAGCGCAACAGCAAGCTGCGACTATTTTTGGTGCCCGTTTAGGTTTTTATTTTGCCCAAAAACGTATTTTTTGAAAAAAAGGGGGTTTTTGCATGAGTTATCGTCAATTAGCAGAAGACATTATTAAACACATTGGTACAGAGAAAAACGTCCATTCATTGGTGCATTGCGCCACAAGGCTTCGTTTCACCTTAAATGACAGATCAAAAGCAGATAAAGCGGCCATTGAAAAATTAAATGGCGTCGTTACCGTTATGGAAAGCGGCGGCCAATTTCAAGTGGTCATTGGCAATACCGTACCAGAGGTATATCGAGAAATTGGAGAGTTTACGAATCTATTAGAGGATTCCACTGCTTCATCTGCAAAATCAGGTGAAGAGAGCACAAGCCTTTTCGGGAAATTCGTCGACATTGTATCGGGGATTTTCACACCACTTCTCGGTGTCATGGCGGGTGCAGGTATTTTAAAAGGTCTATTAGGCATCTGTATCAACGCGAAATGGTTATCTCCTGAAGATACATCGTATCAAATTTTATTTGCTGCGTCAGACAGCTTGTTCTACTTCTTGCCATTATTGCTCGCATTCACTTCTGCTAGGAAGTTTAAAGCGAATCCGTTTGTCGCTGTGACGATAGCAGGTGCACTGATTTACCCAACCATTCAAGAATTGTCAAAAGGCGGCGGAGATGTGACATTCTTCGGGATTCCAGTCGTCTTAATGTCTTATACATCTACGGTCATCCCAATCATTTTGGCAGTGTTTGTCATGGGATATATCGAACGTTTCTTTAACAAAGTTATTCATGAAAGTGTCAAAAACTTTATTACTCCACTGATTTTGCTTGTCACGGTTGTTCCGCTGACACTCATCGTATTCGGACCATTTGGTGTGTATGCAGGGAATGGCATTGCAGCTGTTTTGCTGAAAGTATTCTCCTTTAGTCCTACACTTGCAGGTGCTTTAATTGCGATGGCTTGGCAGATTCTTGTCATCTTCGGTATCCACTGGGGACTTGTGCCAGTGATTTTAAATAATATCGCAGTCCATGGGAAAGATCATATCAAGCCGGCCACTGCGCCAGCTGTATTTTCACAAGCCGGTGCTTCCATCGGTGTTATGCTGAAAACAAAGAATAAAAAACTGAAATCACTGGCTGGATCAACAGCAGTTTCTGCTGTGTTTGGGATCACAGAGCCAGCTGTATACGGGGTCACACTTCGTTTGAAAAAACCATTTATTGCAGCCGTTATCTCTGCTGGGGTCGGCGGTGCGATTATCGGTTATTCACAAAGTATTGCAATTGCGTCAGGCCTTCCAAGTTTACTGACACTGCCGATTTTCTACGGTCAAGGATTTACAGGGTTCATCATCGGTATCTCGGTCTCGTTTGTCCTTTCGATCATCTTAACTTATTTGATTGGATTTAAAGATCCAGTAGATGAAGATGAAACGCCGGCAGCCGCTTCTGCACCGGTAATTGAAAACGAACATGGGGTCAAAGCAGCTCATGTGAAAAGTCCTTTAAAGGGCGAGGTCATCAAGCTGGAGGAAGTGCAGGATAAAGCATTCTCATCTGGTGCATTAGGAAAGGGCGCAGCCATCATTCCATCAGAAGGAAAGCTGTTTGCACCAGTATCAGGAGTTGTGACAACGGTGTTCCCAACTGGACATGCGTATGGTCTAACCTCAGAAAGCGGAGCAGAGGTACTCATTCACATCGGATTGGATACCGTACAATTAGGCGGAAAGCATTTTACCCCGAAGGTTGTTCAGGGGCAAACTATCACAGAAGGCGAACTGCTTGCTGAGTTTGACATAGAAGCCATCCAAGCTTCAGGCCTGTCAGTCACAACACCCGTTATTATTACCAATTCAGGTGAGTTTAGCGATATCATTGAAACAGAAGAGAAACAAATCACACCAGGCCAATCATTTTTACATCTAGTTTAATCAAAAGGAGGAAGAAATCATGAGATATTCAACACTAGCATCATTTCCAAAAGACTTTTTCTGGGGCGGATCTACTTCCGCCTATCAGGTAGAGGGTGCGTGGAACGAGGATGGCAAGGGGCCTTCTGTCATTGACATGAGAGCAAGTTATCCTGAAGGGACAACGGATTTTAAAGTGGCAAGCGATCACTATCACCGTTATAAAGAGGATGTGAAGATGTTTGCGGAAATGGGCTTGAAGGCTTATCGCTTTTCCATTGCGTGGACACGGATCATTCCAGATGGAGATGGGGAGATCAATCAAAAGGGGATTGAATTCTATCATTCACTCATCGATGAATTGCGCCGCTATGGCATTGAACCAATCGTGACAATGTATCATTTTGATCTGCCTCATGCGCTTCAAGTAAAGGGCGGGTGGTCTAACCGCGGGACAGTGGATGCGTTTGAACGCTATGCAGAGGTGCTATTCAAGGAGTATGGTCAGAAGGTAAAATATTGGCTGACCATTAATGAACAAAACATGATGATCTTACATGGATCAGCGCTAGGTACACTTGATCCAAATTTAGAAAATCCGAAAAAAGAACTGTATCAGCAGAATCATCATATGCTTGTTGCACAGGCAAAAGCCATGACGCTTTGTCATCAAATGCTGCCTGAAGCGAAAATTGGACCAGCGCCAAACATTGCGCTCATTTATCCGGCTTCTCCAAAGCCTGAAGATGTGCTTGCTGCGGCGAATTACAATGCGATCCGCAACTGGCTTTATCTTGATATGGCGGTGTTCGGGCGTTATAACAACCTGGCTTGGGCGTACATGAAAGAAAAAGGCATTCTTCCTGTCATCGAAGAGGGAGATATGGATATTTTGAAAAGCGCGAAGCCAGACTTCATTGCCTTTAACTACTACACCTCACAAACGGTTGAAGCGAGTAAAGGAGATGGCAACGACGAATTTGCACGCGGCGGAGATCAGCATTTGAAATCAGGTGAAGATGGCGTCTACAAAGGCGGCAACAACCCATTCTTAAGCAAAAATGCGTTTGGCTGGGAGATTGACCCTGTCGGCTTCCGTTCAACGATGCGCGAGATTTATGACCGCTATCAGCTGCCGCTTATCATCACGGAAAACGGATTGGGTGCATTCGACAAGTTAGAAGAAGATGGATCAATTCAGGATGATTATCGAATTGATTATTTAGAAAAACATATCGAGCAAATCAAATGGGCAATCACAGACGGCGTTGAGGTATTCGGATACTGCCCGTGGTCAGCCATCGACTTAATCAGCACACACCAAGGATGCTCCAAGCGCTACGGGTTCATCTACGTCAATCGCGACGAATTTGACCTAAAAGACCTCAAAAGAATTCGCAAAAAAAGCTCTTATTGGTATGAAACCTTGATTCAGCAAAATGGAGACAACATCGGGAAATAACATATGAAAAAGCCAATCACCTTATGCGGGTGGCTGGCTTTTTTTTTGTTCATTTTATTGGAAAGATCATATTGTTCGAGTTGTTCTAACATGATAGTCTGATGATATATTGTAAAAATTGGATAAAAATCCATTATCAGAAAGGGGTTGTTTATATGATGACGATTTTTTTTATGTTCTTCACATTGTTTTTGATTTTTTATGGTTTGAATTATATAGGACAGAAATTAATTGCGAAGGAATATCCAATGAACCATGGATTGATTGTGACGCTGTCAGCCGTGGAAGGTATTCTTGTTTTCGTCATTGTTGGTGTGAATGCGAAATTTCCGTTTTTATTTACAGTACTTATGGCCGTTCACATCTAACTCTCTACTATCATTATACCCCGAATTTAATGAAATTTATAGACTGTTTCTCGCCCATATCTAGCCGTATACTGTTATACGCAAGTCAAAAACGATGAGGGGTGTGGCTGTATGAATGACAAGAAACAGGTGTTAGATCCCGGGCCATTTTTTCATGGGACAAAAGCGGAATTGAAGATTGGAGATCTGCTTGAACCGCTGCATTTATCCAATTATCAGGATAAAAAATCGAACCATATTTATTTCACCGGAACACTAAACGCGGCCAAATGGGGTGCTGAATTAGCTAGGTCTGATGCGAAAGAAAGAATTTATATTGTAGAACCGTTAGGCGAGTTTGAAAATGATCCAAATGTGACTGATAAAAGATTTCCCGGCAACCCAACACGTTCTTATCGATCGAAATCTCCGTTGAAAATAGTCGCAGAATTAGGTTCTTGGGAAAGACATTCCGATGAAGAAATCAATCATATGCTGAGCTCCTTAAAAAAATTAAGTGAAGAAGGAAAAAATGTCATCTACGATTAATGATATATATCTAAATAAAAAGGTCGCCTCATGAATTGGGCGGCCTTTTGTTTGATCTTATTGAAACAACGCATCCATCAGCTCATCAAACGTGTTGGCTTGCTTGAGGGCGCGAATGCGGTCTGGATTGTCTAGTAAATCGACGGCCTGTTCAAAGAATTGGTTCATGCAGGCAGCGTCATCCTTATGAATCGCTAATAAAAAGACAAGTGATACTTGGTCTCCCTGCCAGTCAATCGGCTGTATTAAGTGTGCGATGGCTACAGAGGAGGTGCCTTCATTTGTGATGAGCGGGTGCGGCATTGCAATGCCGCTGCCAAGATAGGTAGACGACATTTGCTCCCGCTCAAGCACCGAGGGCCGAAAAGAAGACGATACTAGCTGATGCGCCTCTAAATGGCTGCATAATATATCTAATACCTCATCCTTGCTGCTTAGATCAGCATTCATGAAAGTCAATCGCTCTTGAAAAAACGCCATCAGCTCTTTTGAGGGTGCCCCGTGTCCATTTAATAAATGAATGACTTCATTTACACGCTGTATATCATGATGTTCAAAAAAGGCGCTGACCTGAATGACTGGTTTCCCCTTTGATGTGAGAGGCACGGTTGTGATGATGACGTCACACGGCAAAGAGGAGCTCATGAGATAATCCTGATAGGAATAGAGCTCAACAATGTCAAGCTCGTGCTGAAAGGCTGACTTCAATTTAATTTCAAGCAGTCTGGCCGTCCCTAGTCCAGACCCGCACACGATAATCGCTTTCTTTTTTTGCGATGTGTCGAGCTGACTTCTTTCAAATGAAGCAGCGATATGCAGGGCAACATATGCCGCTTCATCTTCATTTGGCGTCCGCACCAGCTGTAAGGCATTCAGCCCGCTGACAGCCAAATCAAACGGGTAAGGATAGGACGTTTTGATCTCATGCAAAAGCGGATTTTGTAATGATACGCCATATTGGATGCGATTTAATAACGGCTTCATATGAAGCAACAAGTCTTGCTGCAGGATGCTGTCATCAGCAAAACGATGACCGCTTATTTTTTCAATGTGCTGTAGAAAGACTGTAACCGCCTGCTGAACTTCCACTGTCGTCTGATGCTGGGCGGCTTCTTTCCACGTTTGATTCGCCAATAGATGCATGACTAAGTAATCTGTTTCATCCTCTGATAAGGTCACACAAAAAGTGTCACTCACCTGCTGTATGATTTTTTGTGCAATTCTCATTAAAACGGGTGATCTTTGTGTACGGGCAGTACTAGCGGATATCCGCTGGTTTTTTCGTGTTTGCTGAATCGCAATGGCTAAGTGAATGACTAAATTTTTTAAGGCAATGTCTTTAATGAGCAATGACTCTTGATGCAGGTTCGTCAACACAATAGATCGAATGGTTTCAAGAGAAATGTCAGGAAAATGGAGCTGTTCCCGCTCGGTGATATGAGAGAGAGCAGGCTCTTCTTCAAGAAGTAAGTCTGCATAGCACGTTCTTTTTTGCAGCTCATCTCCTTCAATCTTTAAGCCAAATCCAGGCTTTGATACAAGGGTCATGCCGTAACGGGCTAACAGCTCTCGTCCTTTTTTTAAATCGCTGCTGACCGTCATGCGGCTGATAAACAGTTCTTCAGCCAGCTGGTCAATTTTTAAGTAATCTGATTGAAGCAGCAGCTTTCTCATCATAAATCGTACACGCTCTTCTGGCATGACGGGGACAAGAGAGCGGGCAGGAAGCTTTTGCTGATGAAGCCAAAGTAAGAAAGCATCTTGGTCACTCGTTAAAAGAGTATATCCCTTCCCGCGAATCGTTTTAATCATGGCCCCAGTTTCCTTTAAATACTCATTTGCTTCCTTGATTAAATTGCGGATAGAGCGGTCAGATAAGCGAAAAGAGGCAGTGAGCTCCTCCAGCTTCACGAACCCCTTCGTTTCAAATAGCCGCTGAATCAGCTGATAGGTTCGAGGATCTGCCGTCATCATCATTGCGCGGCTCCTTGCGCCTGTAAGGCATCAGTTCCAAGAGCGATGGTGCCCATTAAACCAGATAATCCATCAAAGGATGGTTTTGTGATAATTTCATGTAAAGGCTTTGGCAGCTGCAAATAGCCGTGAAGCCGTTTGTCTGTTTCATCAAGAATAAGCGGCAGCATAGCCGGCTGTTTCATTACTCCTCCACCTAGAATGATGCGTTCTGGTGAAAGGGTGAGCAGCAGGTTAGCAGTCATTTGCCCGAGATAGTAAGCATGAAGTGACCAGGCTGGATGATCCTCTGGCAGCATTTGTGCCAGTGTATGATAGCGTCCTTCTATGGCAGGTCCAGATGCCAGTCCCTCTAAACAGTCATGATGTATAGGGCAGCAGCCTCCGTAGGTGTCATGAGGATGCCGCTGAACGGTGATATGACCCATTTCTGGATGCAGCAATCCGTGAATCAGGCGATGTTCAATATAGGCACCGCCGCCTATTCCAGTCCCAACAGTAATATAGACCAAGGAGGCAGGCTTTTCTGCTTCAGTTGAAAAACGGGCTTCTCCGAGTGCTGCACAGTTCACATCGGTATCAAGCTTCATCGGGATCCCGAGGGCTTGTTTTAAGGTAGAGAGGAAAGGGAATTGGCGCCAGGCTGTTTTTGGTGTGTCTAAAATCGTCCCATAGCTTAGGCTTTGCTCTTTCACATCGACAGGCCCGAATGCCCCAATTCCAATGGCATCGACACGATGCTTTGTAAAGTAATCGATCACTTGCCGGCATGTTTCAACTGGATTCCCTGTTGCAAAGGAAGTCATGTGTTCAATCGTTCCGTCTGTTGTTCCGTAGCCGCAGACAAATTTCGTTCCGCCTGCTTCAATGCCTCCAATTCGCATGATCAATGCCCTCCATTAAAGAGGGGCGGAATCCAATGGATCCCGCCCCTACATGTTCATTTTTTCTTTACAATGTAGGTTTGTACCTGACAAGGTGTAAGCGGTTCAATGTGTAATGATCCATGTTGTGCTTTGAGTATATGTCCTTCAGGTGTTTCTCCTAAATTCGCTGTTTCTCCGTGTTGTAGAGATGAACTATTGATTGAAGCGGCTGTTTGACGCGTTAAATATGGATTGAAGAGACGAATGACAATGCCTGTTCCATGCTCTTCTTTTTTCAGAGCGCTTAGAATGGCTCCATCTGTCTCGATGTCAAGCAGGCTATAAGTAGATTGTAAGTCTTCTTTTTCATCTCGGAAAGAGAAAATTAAACGACCGTTTAAAAAGTCTGCCCGCTCGTAGCATTGAACAGGGGTGGTGTACCGTTTGGCAAGCTGTGCTAAGTGTCCCTCGCTGACTGCGTCCTTGCTATAGTGCATTCCAAATGAGAATGACAGTGCACCTTGCAGCTGAGCGTCAGGTGTATCAACAATTTTTTCCCCAGATGCGCGTCCTGGACGATAAAGAAGGTTTTCTTTCCCCATTTTTCCGAAGCAGCGGAAGAGTGTATATGCAATCGTTGTATAGCCTTCTCCTGTGATCTGATATTCTCTCACGCAGTCGGTCAACAGAGCGGCACCATATGCTTCATCACGAAGTGCGACAAATGATTGCATCGGTTCAATGGTGATCGGTTTTTCTTCCCAATGTTCATTGTTCCACCATTCTAGCTCTTGCGTCAGCTCTGTTGGGCGTTCGATTGTACCAAACTGTTGATCGCTCAGTGATACGTTTGATGCGATGCCTGTATCAAAAAGAACGCGCAGGCGATGATCTAACGCATGGTTGTCCACATCTACATGAAAACGGATGACAGCATCGTCTTTGTTTAATGCTATCTTCGCTGTGATCGGAAGTGAAGTCGCAGCCAATTGCTTAGAGCGCTCCTCTAGGTCGTAAGGGACAGTGAGCTGAAGCTTGATGGTCAGCTCTTGCTGCAGGCCGCTTTTAGCCACTGAGATGTCTGCTGATGAAAGATCCTTGGATGACACATACAAGTCCTCACGAGGGGGTGAATAGTTGTAGGAATCCCCATCATCTCCGTTGTCTTCAAAGATCATTTGCTCAGAGAATGTCCGGCCAGTTTGTTTATCTGTGATGTCCAGTGATCCGTTGTCATTTGCCGCAATGCGGTAATACATATTTTCAATCACGCGTCCTTCAGTTTGTTCCCATGCCGATTCGCTTGATTCATCGAAGACCATGCTGACCTGTGTATAACCAACTGACGGTAAGTCGAGGGCTTCGATCAGCAGCACAGCTTTCCATACTTGCTTTGGCATGTACACTTCTTTACTTGGGTTAAGAGAAATTTGCTGTGCCAGCACATAATCTGTGACATCGGTTTTGCTTTTCACTGTGTACTGAAGCGTTCTTCCATTAGCATCCTTTAACGTAAATGGACGTTCCGTGATAAAGGTTTCGACTTCAATGACTTCAGAACGCTTTGAAGGCAGGGTATTGAACAAGGTGAATGTGATTTCTTGCTCTGTTTGCAGTCGAATAGCGATGAGACGCATGTGTAAGTCCACAAGATTCTCGGCGATTTCCTTTGCCTGCTTGTAGCGGAAGAAGACATCTTGATTCGTCGTGTCACTATTACAGCCGCCAATGCTGTCATGTGCTGCATTTTCAAACATGAGGTACCAAATATCGCGAACCGTATCATGCGGATAGTCGTGTCCGAGAGAATAGCTGATCGTTAGGATGGGCTCCATCACATTCACGAGATAGTTTTCAATTTGATTGTTTAAGATTTTTAAATCCGCTCGTGTTGAAAAAATAGATTTATGAATCCGCATATGCTTCGCATGAATGAGCTCTCCGTGTAATGTCTCAAAAGATGTCCGCTCTTTTTTCACTGCTGCAATATAATCTTCTAAACTGCTGATTTCATAGTGATGCTCGTCAAGTTCATTGGCTTTTTCTAATAAGTCAGGCAGGTTTTTGCGAATCGGTGCTTGGTCAAAGCCATTCGGGAAATAGACATTCTTTGTGGTTGCCTTTGCTTGCAGTGCACCGATTTTTTCAGATAAAAAGGCTTGTAAGTCCTCATCCTTCTCAGGGATATTTCCACCGTAGTAGTAGCCGAATGGCAGATTCACAGCAAAGACTTCACTGCCGTCAGCACCGCGCCAATTGAATTCAGTATGGTTCGTCATATGGTCAGAAACGCCGCGCCAAAATGCTGTATCGACAATGCCGAATCCGCGATAAATTTGAGGCATTTGTGCGGATTGACCGAAGGAATCAGGGACATAGCCGACTTTCATCACGTTGCCGAACTGCTGACAGCGTTCAATCCCATATTGCAGGTTCCGCACAATCGATTCACCTGAAATGACGAGCTGGTCGGTTTGGGTATACCATGGGCCGATGATGAGACGTTTCGCTGTGACAAGCTTTTTGATTCGATTTTCATCCTCTGGCCGCCATTTCAGATAATCATCTAATAAGGAAGCCTGGGCATCGAGCATGAAGTAATGGAACCTTTCATCTGTTTCAAGGGTATCTAAGATGTCCATTACGCTTTTCATTAAGTAAATACGGGAGCGGGAGGTGGTGAAATACCATTCCCGGTCCCAGTGAGTATGTGGAATCACATGTACATTGACAGTCATTGATCAACGACACCTTTCTTCGTTCAAATTATCCTTCTAGCACAAGGTCAAAATCGTCTTCTTCTTTCTGCTTCTGATCATGTTCCGGCGTTTTTGGCTCTTTTTTCTCAGAGAAATTCACAAGCAGGTTGGCGCCAATACCGATGACGAGTGCGCCAGTTAGAGCTCCGATTAAATAAGCCCACCAGTTTCCGACTGAGAAGAAGCCGTATAGCCCGCCAATTGGCGGCATGATGTCATGAACTCCTAATAATGCAGCGACCCCGCTTCCAACAGCACATGCGACAACATTGAGCGGAATCAATTTCAAAGGATTGACGAGGGTAAAAGGGATCGCCCCTTCCGTAATACCGATAATGCCCATAACAAGGCCGCCTCGTCCTGCTTCTCTAAAGGTTGGGGAGAAGTTGCGTTTTCGAATCAATGTCGCAAGCCCGTATCCAAGCGGTGGAATGACAATCGCAATATTGACAAGAATGGCAGGGAGGTAGACGCCTGATAGGAAGAGCGCATTACCAGCCATCCACGCTGATTTATTCACCGGTCCGCCAAGATCGAAGCCAATCATCGCACCTAAAATGAGAGCGAGCGCGAGTGTGCTTGTTCCATCAGCGACCATGCCTTTAATCCATTCAATTAATGCCGTGTTCAAAGCGCCTAATGGTCCGCCTAGAAGAACTGACATAAGAAGTCCGGTTAAGCCAACGGTAATAAGCGGCAGGATGAGCAGAGGGACGAGCGCAGCTGCAGAGCCTTGAATTTGAATTTTTCTTTTCACAAAAAGAGCAACATATCCTGCGAAGAAGCCTGCAATGACGGCACCTATAAATCCGGCATTTGTTGAGCTGGCAAGGGCACCGCCGATAAAACCAGCCGCAAGACCTGATTTATCTGCAATGGAATAGGCGATAAATCCAGCGAGCAGGACGTTCATTAAGCCAATGCCTGTCCAGCCAACCTGCTCCATTAAATAAGCACCGTGCAGTATGCCGCCAGCATCCTTATAGGTGTTTAAATCTGAAACACCAAACCCTAACCCGACCAATTTTGCTAAACCAACGATAAGTGAAGCACCGATGATTACAGGAAGAATATAAGAAATACCGGTCATGAGATGGCCTTCAATGACTTTTAATTTTGCTTTCATTTTCTTTGCTCCTTTCTATATGGCACTGCTCATGTTTATTGAGATTCAGACTTTTTCTTTTCTACAAGTGCTACGGCTTTGGTGATAATTTGTTCAGCATTTTTTAAGGCACGTCCGATTTCGACACGTACAGTGGGAATGCCTGAGAAGCGTTCTGCATCGTTGATATGCTGATTTGAGGCAATGATGCAGAGGTCTGCCTGCTTTGCTTCCTCTGCTGTAATGCCGTTCACCTGTCCCATAATCCCTTGCTGTTCGATTTTGATCTCGTGTCCGAGTTGTTTACCCGCATTTTCTAACGCTTTGGCTGCCATTGGAGTATGAGCTAACCCTGCTGGACATGAAGTGACACCGACAATTTTCATTGTGTAATCCCCTCTTTCAATTGTTGTTCAATGACTTCGTAATAGTAATCAGCTGTTTGACCTGGTTGAATCTTTTCGATAAAAGCAGGTTCCATTAGGCTTGTCGCAATACCTGACAGTAATTTCAGATGTGTGACATTTGCTTCTTCTAGTGGAACGAGCAGTGTAAATAAATAGCTTGTGGGCAAATCATCGAAGCTTCCCCATTCAATGGGTTGTTCAAGTTCTAAAAAAAGAAGTGAAGCCGTTTTTACAGCGGAGCTTTTTGTATGTGGAATGGCGAAGCCTTGTTGAAGTCCTGTTGAGACTTCGTCTTCCCGTTTCAATAAATCCGTTAATAGCCCTGCTTGATCGTTTGTAATCTGAAGGTCTTCAGCTTTCTCGGAAATGTATTGTAAAATCTCATTCTTTGATCGTCCGTTTACTTGTGTGAAAACATGATCTTTTTGGAACAAGCTGATCCCTTCTCTCTTGTTTGTTAAGCGCTTACAAGTTGATTGTAATGTACTTTTCAGCATGGTTAAATAGCATCATTTTCCGTTTGAAATGGCAAAAAGTTTATGAAGCTATCCGTCTTGCTGACTGAATATCTCAAATCCTAGCTTAAAACGAGTTTAATTATATAAAAAACAGATTCTACTAAATGTATTTCTGTGATATTCTTCCAAGGTATCATAAAAGATAAGGGGGTCTTTTCATGTTCAAAAAGCAGGTCAAATCCTGTGTGGTCGTACTCATGGCCATCATTCTATGTATGGCAGCATTACCTGGATACGAGGCAGCAGCTGCCAGTCATGGAACAAGTGTCAATGAAGCCATTGGGTTAAAAAATGGTGAAGTCATCTCAGGTACATTACAGAATGAAAAGGAAGAGTCGTGGTATGAAATCACGCCATCTGCACAAGAGGTGGCAAAACATACACACATGCAAATTTCTGTGAAAAGTAAACAAGTGCTGTCCGTATCGGTCTATCCAAGCAAGGACAGAGCGATGAAGGATGACACATATTCAAGATATCGCGTGGACACAGCGAGCGGAGAGACAGAGATCAACTTCCCGCATGCATGGTCAGGTCCCTATTATGTCAAAGTGCTCTATTTAGGGTCAGAGGAAGACAGCCGTGATGAGGAAGAGGATGCGGCATATACAATCGGATATAAAGGAGCTAATCTTCCGCCTTCTGAACCTGTTTTTCCTGAAGAAGATGAGCCTGAAATCATCATTATTGAGAAAAAGTACGGGCGTGAAATTCTTCAATCGATTCGTACAATCGAAGATAAACGATTCAATGAAACGGCAGAAGGTCGGAAGCTTTCGCGTCTGCTCCAAAAGACAAAGCCGTTTCTCAAATCAAAGCTCATCAAACATCAAAAAGAGCAGCAAAAGGTTTACAACCATCTGCTCACATTAAAAACACTGCTAAGTGACGTAGAGAAAAATGGTGCATTTAGTGGTCATATCGTAACAGAAAAAGAACAACAGGCGATAGGCTCCCTTTTTGATATGCTCAAAGAAGCAAGTCCGGCATATTTAAAAAAGGAATTAGAAGCTGTCAGTCAAAAAATTGGGATCGATCAGCTTGAAGGAAAATCAGTAGGTTATGTATTAGAGAAACAAAAGCTTGTAAAAGAAGAGAAGGTTAAAACGAATAAGATCATTTTTAAATTAAAGGATGGCCAAACACTTCAATCTGCGAAAAAGAAAATGAAAAGCTACGGCATCCAAGAAAACCGTGTGACATCACAGTCAGTTAGTCCTTTATTCAAAGGAATGTATGTCTATGATGTGCCAGCAGGGCAAGAATCAGCTGGAAAGACACTAAAAGCAGGCAAAGCGGTCATCAAAAGCACGGCAAGAAAGCTTTCCAGCATGCCGAATGTTGAATTTGCAGAGCCTGTTCAAACCTATCGTGCGCTAAGCAACGACGCGCAGTATGGTTATCAGTGGCCGCTGAAAAACAGTGCGCAGAACAGCGGAAAAAAAGGCGCTGACGTCAAATTTGAACAAATGAATACACTGATTGGCACAAGCAAAATGAAGCAAACATTAATTGCTGTTGTGGATACAGGTGTAGACAGCCGTTTGACAGATTTAAACGGGACTGTTCGTACAGACTTAGGTGCGAATCTCATTGGACGAAACAAAGATGCGATTGATGACAATGGACACGGTACGCATGTGGCAGGCATCATTGCCGCAAAATCCGATAATCATTACTCAATGGCAGGTCTCAATCAACATACGGGCATCATTCCGGTGAAGGTGCTGGATGCCTATGGCTTTGGCGATACAGAGCATATTGCACTTGGGATCAAGCATGCAGTGGACAAAGGCGCAAAGGTCATCAACATGAGCCTTGGCGGCTACTACAGCAGAGTGATTGAATATGCCATGAATTATGCTGCTCAAAGAAATGTACTAGTCGTCGTGGCAAGTGGAAATGATGGCGTACCAGAAATGGGCTACCCTGCGACATCAAAATACGCAATGGCGGTTGGCGCAAGCAACCGTATGGATATTGCCGCTGAGTTCTCAAGCTATGGCAAAGGACTGAGCATGTCAGCACCAGGGTCGGATATTCCGAGCCTCATGCCTGATGGGAATGTCTCATACCTTAGCGGGACATCAATGGCGACACCATATGTGGCAGCCGCAGCAGGGTTACTGCTTTCTAAAAATCCATCCTTAAAGCCAAATCAAGTGAGAAATCTTTTGCAAAGTACAGCAGATGACATCTCATTTAAATCTATTGATGGAAAAGACGACGTTTTCTATGATGAAAACGAGGAGCCAATTGTCGATCCGAAAATCCCAGGAATTGATTGGATGACAGGACATGGCAGACTGAATGCATTTGCTGCATTAAGTGCTGTTGAATTGAATGCATCAGTGAACAAAGTGGAAGATCAGCATCAAAAGGTGACAGGTAAAGCAAAAGCCGGTGCTGCTATTTCTGTGTATAGAGGCAAAACGCTGCTTGGAAAAGGCACAGCAGGCAAAAAAGGAACCTTTAGTGTGAAGATTAAGCATCAGAACAAAAACAAGGTCCTTCACATTAAAATGTCAAAAGGAAAGGCCGCTACGACGATCAAAACCGTCGTGAAAAAAGGCAAAGCACCAGCTAAGCCGAAAGTCAGCAAAGTAACAGTCAAAAGTAAAGCCGTCAAAGGGACTGCGGGTGCAGGCTTGACCATTAAAGTGAAAAACAAATCAAAGAAAGTCATCAAAACAGTCAAAACCAATAGCAAGGGTGCATTTACTGCCCAAATAAAACCACAGAAAGCCAAAACGGTTTTATATGTGACCGCATCAGATGTGAGAAAAAGAGAAAGCAAAGCGGTAAAAGTGGTTGTGAAAAAATAAAAAAAGGACTTCCCTTTCTAAAAAAAGGGAAGTTTTTTTGTTTTTAACTGGAAAAATACCAATTAATGTCGATAGTAAAATAGTAGGAAAAAAAAGGAGGATTTATCGATGAAAAAAATCATGTTTGCTTTCGTTCTATCATTGCTTCTCGTATTCCCAAGCTTTGCACATGCTGAAGAAACAGGTGCAGTACCAGCATCAGTAGAAGTAACAAGTGTCACAGCAGCCGATAGTGGAATAGTGAATTACGGCTATGGCAGTAAATATCGCGTGGGTTCTTATTATCCAGCTACGTTTAAAGGGACACTAAAAGATGCAAGCGGAAACCTCATGCCTAATCAGCCGATCAAGCTTTATTTTGAAGCAGCCATCAAATCATATGCTCAAACAGCGACAGGCACAACAGATGAGAATGGACAGTTTTCGCTGACGTTTCAAGTTCCTGCAGGTGCAGGCTACCAATCATACAATAATGCAGGCTGGTCAACACATTACTACGATGTCGTTCCAGTGACGTTCACGTCAAACGACATCAAACTATCTTCAAATGTCACAAGTGTGTACCATTTGGCATATACATCTCGTTACTAATCTCATAGAAAAAAAGGATGTCATCAGGTGACATCCTTCAGCGTGTAGACAAACCCTCGCACTGTGTCAGGTCTGCGCTCCGGTACTCACGAATGTCAAATTCGCTCCGTTCCAGTGCTCGTCCTTCCTAGACTGCAAAGGTTTTCTATCATGCTGAAAAAAACAAAGGGCTAAAATGAAAATCATTTTAGCCCTTTGTTTTTTGTTAGCAAACCTGCTGGGCGGCAACCGAATGAGTCGATAAACAAACACTCATCAGCCGTTCTTCCCAGATTCGATCGAGCGTTTAACTTTTAATCTTGAGCTTTGATAGATAAGAACTTTCACACTTGAACTTTGATCCTTGAACGTTCAGCTTTGAGCTTTTATCAAGGATCATCCTAAGATGATCATCAGATGAGGAGGGAATGACCTTTCCCTCGAAGGTGTTTAGTCCTATCGATTTTCGGCTCACTAACAAAATCAATTAATCGATCTGTATTTTCGTTAGTGTATTGCTTTCAGACAAGGAAAAATCAACTTCCATTTGAAAATCTTCAATTTCTTTCGAAAGCTGTTCAATTTTCACTCGAAGACGAAGCGGATCGATGATCACTGCCTCATTTTCCGCTAGAAAAGACTTCACGATCTCTTGGTTGGCAGCCGCTTGTGTCTTTCCATCTTTCCCAAACAAGGTTTCTAAATGCTGATCAAGTCTCTTTTTCACATCTTCATTCGTTTGTTCAGCTTTGTCGACCAGCTCTTTGTACACCTGTTTCATTTTCCGTAAATAACGAATATCGTAGTCTATCGACGTCTTACGTTCAATTGCTTCTGCCACCGTCATACGGACACCCGCCACATCAATCATTGTGGTCGCATTCGATACAACGATGGCCGATTTGATGGCATTTCGGCGTTTGATTAAAGCTTGAATCGATTGATCATCAGCCTTCGCCTTTTTTTCAACTTCTTCTTGATTCTGAAATCCATGCTGTATATGTTTCCCGATCATCAATCCACCAAGTACGGCTTCATCAACGGTTCGGTTGATTCTTTTATCTAACATTTTCAGTTCACTTAATGCTCTTGTAATGGTCATTTCCATATTCACGACAACTCCCTTGGTTCATCCTGAAAATCATAGATTCCTATCATATACCAAAGTGTGCTTCTTTTACTAGCGATATCCTTTTTTGTCAATGAAAAAAACCTGATGTTTATACACCAGGTTTTTCGCGTTTTTTCTGAATCCAAGCAGTCACGTAATAGGCAGCATAGCAGAGCGCAATGAAAGGAATGCCGCAGATGAGGGCAATCCGCTGATTTGGATCAAAGGCAATGCCAATGACAGATGCAAGACATAGGAGGAAGGCTGCAATCGGAACTACTGGATAGAGCGGTGTTCGAAAGGATAAATCATGAAGCTGTCCGCCTTCCTGTAAAAATCTTTTCCGAAACATAAACTGTGAGGCAGCAATCCCCATCCATACGACCACAACGGCCAGTCCAGAGATTGACACAAGGACAAGGTATACCGTTTCTGGTGCGATCACGCTCGATAGCAAAGAAAGAATACCACCGATCATACTTAAAATGAGTGCATTCAAAGGAATGCCTTTTGACGTCAGCTTCGCCAGTTTTTTAGGAAGTGTCCGTTCCTCAGAAAGCGACCAAAGCATACGAGATGATGCGTATAATCCTGAGTTTGCGGCAGATAAGATCGCGGTCAGGATGACAAAATTCATGAAATCTGCGGCATAAGGAATCCCGATACGATCAAATACCACGACAAATGGGCTTTTGATCACCCCGGCTTCTTCTACTGGAATCAAGCCAGCCAACACAACGATCGTTCCAACGAAAAACAGGACGAGACGCAGAACGGTTGTGCGAATTGCTCTTGGAATGGTCTCGTCAGGATTGACGCTTTCACCCGCAGCAATCCCAATCAACTCCGTCCCTGAAAAAGCAAAATTGACAGCAAGCATCGTCATTAAAATCGGTAAAAAGCCGTTTGGGAAAAGTCCGCCTTCGCCAGTGAAATTAGAAAAGAACGGAGCGGCCTCACCGCCCTTTAATGGGATCAAACCAAACATTGCAGCTCCGCCAAGAATAATAAAGAGAATAATAGCCATCACTTTAATACTGGAAAACCAAAACTCTGATTCTGCAAAAAACTTGACCGTAAATGCATTCAGTAAAAAGATGAGAAGAGCAAAAACGCCACTCCACATCCAAACCGAAGTGTCTGGAAACCAGCGCTGCATTAATAGTCCTGCCGCTGTAAATTCCGAACCGAGTGCCACTGTCCACGTCAGCCAGTATAGCCAAGCGACCGTATAGCCTGTACCAGGTCCAATGTATTTTGTTGCATACGTATGAAAAGCCCCTGTGACCGGCATTGCGACAGACAGCTCGCCTAAACAAAGCATCACGAGGTAGACAATTAAAGCCCCGACAAGATAGGCAAGAATGGTCCCCGCAGGTCCGGCCTGATTGATGGTATACCCAGAGCTTAAAAAGAGCCCTGTTCCAATGACGCCGCCTAGAGAAAGCATGAACAGGTGCCGGCTCGTCATTTTTCGTTGATATTGTTGTGACTGATCTTTTGCTTGTTCCATGTCTTCCCGCCCTTTTGCTTAGAAGTATGTGTGATGATTCATGATGCTATGATGTGGTTCGTTTTAAGATGTCATTGATATCTTCTGGGGTCGTCCGGCAGCAGCCGCCGATGATATGCGCGCCGTCTTTGTACCATTGATGCGCACATTTCCCAAAAGTAAGATGAGACGTATCTCCGTTCCATACCTTTTCTTCAGGATCATATATTTCACCTGAGTTTGGATAAACCACAATCGGTTTGCTCGTTCCCTTTTTCATCTCTTGAATAAGAGAAGTAATAAATTGCGGCGGCGTACAGTTCACACCGACAGCAGCGATTTGTTCATAAGGCTCAAGCGCCTGTACACATTCCCGTATGGAATCACCTTCACTAATGTGCAGGCCATCCTTTGCGCTGAATGTGATCCAAGCAAATGTCTCGCTGAATTCATCTTGCAGCAGCTTTGCAATGGCAGTTGCTTCAATCAGACAAGGAATCGTTTCGCATGCAAGAATATCTGCACCCGCTTCTACTAATGCCTGAATTCTTGGTCTGTGAAAATCGATGAGAGCCTGCTCTGAGAGTCCATAATTTCCTTTATATTCTGAACCATCAGACAAATAAGCGCCGAATGGCCCCACAGATCCCGCGACAAATGGTTTTGTCCGTCCTTCACGACGCGCTTCATCCTGCCAAAAAAGATCGCGTGCCTCTTTCGCTAGAGTGACAGAGCGTTTCATAAGTTCAATCGCTTCTTCTTTTGTATAGCCTTTTTCAGCAAAGCCTTCAATCGTTGTTTGGTAGCTGGCGGTTGTTGCGCAGTCAGCACCTGCTTGGAAGTAGTCCAAGTGTACTTGCTGAATCAATTGTGGCTGTTCAATAAGTATTTTGGCTGACCATAAACGATCGTTTAAGTTACAGCCCTTTCGTTCAAGCTCTGTTGCTAATGCACCGTCTAAAATCAAAGGTGCGTGAGCCTGTAAACGGCTTTGAATAGGATTCATTGGAATCAAACAGCCTCCTTTTTAGATCGGAAATAATGGATATGATATGAGGCAGTAGTTTAAATGACTAAAGTGTTTTTGTCAAGGAGAGGAAAAAGCATCGTAGGGCGGAAAAACCCAGAAAACATGCGGGTTTTGATGCATAAAAATGCAGTCAAAATAATAGAAAACCAAGTCATTGACAGCCTCTAAAAAGAGATATATATTATGGAAAGATTGATTTCAGAAAGCTTCATCAAAAGGCACGCCGTCTTTTGATTTTTATGTTGTCCAACGACTGTCTTCTTTCGTGCAGAAAGAGGGTTTTTTATATGCTTAAAAAAGGAGGAAAGAAGAAATTGAAAAAATGTGTAAAAGATATAGCGATGATTCTAGTTGGTTCTTTTTTATTTGCCGCAGCAGTGAACATGTTTGTCATTCCGCTTGAATTTGGTGAAGGCGGTGTCACGGGGCTGTCCATCATTTTTTATTATTTGTTTGAAATAGCACCGTGGCTGACGAACCTTGTGTTGAATGCGATCTTATTACTTGTGGGATATAAATACTTGGACAAAAAGACCACGATTTATACGGTGGTTGCCGTTGCAAGTAACTCCCTATTTTTACACCTGACCACAACATGGGTCGTGAATGTACACGAATTGATCATTGGAGCGATTTTTGCAGGAATTATCATCGGAATTGGGATTGGTCTTGTGCTCAGAGCCGGTGGAACAACGGCGGGTTCTGCCATTCTCGGAAGAATTGCCAACAAGTATTTAGACTGGAACGTGAGCTATGCCATCTTGTTCTTTGATCTGATCGTTGTATTTGCTTCCTATTTTATTATTGGTGCGGAAAAATTAATGTTTACCATTGTGATGCTGTACGTGGCGACAAAGGTGATGGACTTTGTGATAGAAGGACTTAACACGAAAAAGGCAGTGACGATTATTTCTTCATGCAAAGATGATATTGCGGAAGAAATCAATCACACCCTGGAGCGAGGCGTAACGATTTTAAACGGACGCGGTCATTATTCAAAGGAATCGAAGGAAATTCTGTACGCGGTCATTCAAAAGCAGGAGCTCATGCGCCTTAAGAAAATTATTAAGAAAATAGATCGAGACGCATTCGTTGTTGTCCATGACGTACGCGATGTGTTCGGAGAAGGATTTGTAAATATATAAAAATGAAAAGTAGACAAAGAGCTAAAAGACCCTAAAACGGGTCTTTTTTTATTCTCTATACCTCTTGTCACACAATACTATGTAATGTATAGTATAAAGAGTTAGGAGTTGTAAACATGAATGCACAATTAAAAAAAGGATTACTGGAATTTTGTGTACTGGCGGTATTAAAGAAAGGCGATTCCTATGGTTATCAAATCATTAAAGATATGTCCCATTGTATTGAGATTTCAGAATCGACATTGTATCCGATTTTAAAGCGTTTAGAGCAAAACAATTATGTGGAGACCTATTCCCAGGAACATAACAGTCGATTAAGAAAATACTACCGCATGACAGAAAGCGGGCGGGAGCATATGGCGCAGTTTTTAGAGGAATGGGATCAGGTGATGGCGATTTACGACTTTATTTCTGGAGGACAGGGCAATGAATAAAAAAGAATTTTTGAGCAGCCTAAAGAAGCATCTGCATCTTCTAGGCGACAAAGATAGTGATCGGTTTATCGAATACTACGATGAAATGATTGAGGATTATCAGGAAGATGGCTACAGTGAACAGGAAGCGGTTCATCAAGTCGGGCAGCCTGCTATGATCGCTGAAGGAATTATGAAGGAACAAGGAATCAAAACCGTTCAGGTGCCGACGTTTGGAGAAAAAGCCACAAGACTCTCCATTCTCATTTTAGGTTTTCCGTTATGGGGCAGTATTCTAGCAACAGTCTTTCTGCTGATTCTTTCTGTGTACATGGTGATTTGGTGCATTCCACTCGTGACAGGTACATTGACGCTTACTGGTCTGCTCGGCGGTTTTTGGAGTATCATTGGTTCTCCATTTATCTTTCAGGACGGTTTGCATGTGGTGGTGACGCAGATTGGCGTTGGTATTTTTCTATTAGGTGTCGGATTATTAAGCGGCATAGCCACGGCGTATTTGACAAAGCTATTTGTGCAAATAACTATTCAAACCACTAAGGCATTCATGGGAATGTTTAAAAAGAAGGTCGTGAGAGTATGAACGTGAATGAATTAAAAAAGCAATGCATCAAATGGGGGTTCATCTTCACCGTTGCCGGAGGAATTGTCATGACAATTGGTTTTGGACTATCAGGCTTTGATTTAGATGCATATCACAACAATGACCAGAGCAACGTGTTCCGCACCATCAATTGGAGCAAGCCATAATAAATGAAAAAACCCGCTTATGCGGGTCTCAGCGTGTAGACAAACCCCGGCAAGATTGCCAATACATATAAGGTGAACAAATCTGTGTTCATGATGGATCTTGTAAAGTGAAATTATAGAATATGAAGACAACAAAAAAGAGCTTGCATAAGCTCTTTTTTATTTTGCCTTCTTAATAATTTTATTTTTTTTAGAAAGTGCAACAAGTGCTGCTGCCTGTTTTTTGGTCATGGATTTTTCGGTTTGTTTGGCCATTGTCTTCAATCCTCTCTTCAGATGTTTCTTGTTACTCATCCTTTCCAAATATTCTTTGTTCTTGGACAAATGCTTTAATATGACCATTTGACCCGGTGACCCTGATATAAGAAAGCAAAAAACTTTAAAAGAGAAGGGGGAGGTAGGATAATGTGTTACCGTTGAATGATCCCTCTGGTGTCTTTTTTATTGTAAAAATGTTATTGAAATACAGGTCCCTGTACAATACCTGAATTCAATTGAAACTAAACAGCCAGTCATCGAAAGATTTTCGACAACTGGCTGTTTTTATAAAGGTATATTTATCCCTTAGAGAGGATTTACTTTTTATCACTTAAGTGATTCAAACGTTTTCGAAGAACTAGGGATGAGACAGTGAAAACTGTGAATGCGCCAGCTGAACCAGCAGCAAACATCAGCACAAAGTTTTCGTTTGGGTCTTTGAATAACAAAGAGACCGAGAGAACTAAAGCCGCACCACTAATTCCTAATCCTAATATTGACATCGCTAATAATTTATTCATAGAAACACCCTCAGACTCACAATTTGAAACAAGCAACTACTGCACCCATCCCACCAGCTCCAAGAACTGCATATGCGCCAATACATGCTGCACATATTGGAGCAGTAACCGGCGTTGGAGCTGCACATGAACCAGCACAACCAACCGCAATTAAATAAGCCGCACCACTACCAATTCCAAGCACTGATGCAATGCAAGCTGCTTTTGCTTTTACGCCCTGTGTTTGAATTTCAGGAGGATTTTCTGCAAGTAATTCTTCATCTGACATATAAGATAGCTCGGTATCAACTGACTTTACAAGAGAACCATCCACATAAGTCTCAACCTTGAAATTACCCTTATCATTCTTTGTCACCAACATTTCATTTGCCTGTAAGACGGTATGATCCTCATCAATGAAAAGAGTGATATTACTAGGAAGGCTATAATCTCCATTTATAGGAACTGTAACAGCTGTAACGCCACCACCCACTTTATAAACACTGGATTTTTTCAATCCGTATGTATCTACAGGTGCTATAGCTTTAACTTCCCCGTTCTCTATAGCATCAAGCGCTATATTGACCATTTCAGCGGCAGCATCTCCCTTGATTGGAACAATTGAAGAATCACCTTCTTTCGCAGAAACCCCTGCAGTTGAAGAAAAACTAAAACAAATCAGGGAAAAAATCAATATTAATTGCAAGAATGATTTTTTTTTCTTAGACATAAAAATTTCCTCCTATTTAATATTTTTGTTGCATTTAACTATTTATATATAAATATTACATTTACCTTCCTTATTTGGTATTTTTGCAAAAATGAGTAATAACACCTAATTATTGTCCGTACAATCGACATTATTAATAGTTTTTGCTTTTAAGAGAATAATTCTAAATCACTAGTAAAAGGTGTAGAGGTCACAAAAATGATTCAGAAGAGTTGTGGAAAGAGAAAAGAGCGCTGTAAAAAAAGACATGTTTATGAAGTACTTAGACATGTTAGGGTGTATCGATAAATACCATGATATTTCTTTAAAGAGAAGTAAAAGGAGACTTTTAAACTTCACAGCTGCAAAATGGAGATCAAAACTCGCTATATTCTTTCTTCAGACGCAATTTTAAATTGCGACCTAAATTAGAGAGATAGCTATTGATTTGTCAGTAGAAACTCAGTATCCGTATATGATATATGGTGTTTCGCATTCTTTGTCAGTTCTGCGCTCCGATGCTTGTCCTTCCTAGGGCTGCAAAGGTTTTCTATCACACTGAAAAAAAGACAAAGAGCTAAAATCAAGATCATTTTAGCCCTTTACCAACAGTCTTTAAACCCGCTTATGCGGGTCTTTTTTTCGCCCGGGCCACAAAGAAGAAATAACAGCAAAGTGCGCCTAGATCACAAAGCATGATGATCAGACCCATTGGAAAGGCTGTTTGGCTTCCGGCTAGTCCGACAAGAGGTGTCATGCAAGCGCCTAGCAGCATTTGCGCAACACCGATCAGTGCAGCTGCACTTCCTGCATGCGCTCCGTGATGCTGCATCGCAAGAGACGGCGCAGAGGTGCCGACAATTCCAACACTTGAGACAACAAAAAACAGCGGAATCAGAATGCCGTACAATCCTGCATCAATCGAGATCATCAAAAATAAAGTGACTCCGCCTAATGCAGCTGTCAGCAATCCAATGCGAAGGACTTTCTCTTCGCCGATTTTCGCAGCGACTCGGGCAAATACTTGTCCAGCCGTGATGATTCCAAGACTATTTACCGCAAAGGCCGCACTAAATCCTTGTGGAGAAAGGTTGAAAATTTCCTGAAGCACAAACGGTGAACCAGAAATATAGGCAAACATCGCTGCGAATACAAGACCTTGTGAGAGAGCATATCCAACAAAGAGACGATCACTGGCTAAAATTTTCATCGCGCCTGCAATCTGTTGAAAGCCCCCCGTCTGTCTACGCTCTGCGGGTAAGCTTTCTTGCAGTGAAAAAATCGATCTCAGCAGCATCAATGCCCCGAGAATTCCGAGTAGGACAAATACACCCTGCCATGTCGTGAAGCGTAAAATCTGTCCGCCTGCAATAGGCGCGGCTGCCGGAGCAACCCCGTTGACTAACATCAGCAGTGCAAAGAATTTCGTCATTTCTGATCCTTCATAATGATCTCGGACAATGGCTCGTGCAATGACAATGCCAGCTGAACCAGCAAGTCCTTGAATCAATCTAAGAAGAATGAATGTCCAAATCGATGTGACCACTGTACAAAGAAGGGATGCAACAATAAAGATGACCAAACCAATCATCAGCGGCTTTCTTCTGCCGATCGTATCGCTGATCGGACCTGCAATCAGCTGGCCAAGCGCCAGTCCAATGAGACAAGCCATCAGACTTAATTGAGACAACGCCGTGCTCGCCTCAAAATCACGAGCAATATGAGGCAAAGCAGGTAAATACATATCCATTGCCAGCGGAGCAAGGGCTGTTAAAGATCCGAGCAATGCGGCTAGGAGAAATCGACTTTTTTTCGATTCTTGGGGATAAGATAAAGAACTCATATGATGACAACACTCCTCGTATACTTCCTCAACACAGCATAATGAATCAAGCGTTCCTTTTCAATGAAAAATTTTCAAAGATGATTCCGTGCAAAATGATTGATCTTTCGAATGAGACTCTTTACATTGAATGAGTAGAGAAAAGAGTAAGGTGATCGCATGCAGTGATTGTATGATGCGTATACCCACTAATAGAGAGCAGGAGGTGCTGACATGAAGCAGCAAGAGCTGATCATTCGTCAAGCAGTCAAAGAAGATCATGAGGCCATCACACGCGTGCTTATCAAATCCTATGCACAGTATGAGCCTCAATTTACAGAGGAAGGCTGGCAAAATTATTCTGCCGCGCTTGCAGCAGCTGTAGATAATCCGAACATGGAGCTGATGCTGGTGGCGGAACTTGACGGCAAGGTCGTGGGGACGCTTCAAATGTTCCGGTCATCAGAGCAAGCGTATGACAAACCTGAAATGGGCATTACATCAGCCATCGTCCGGTTTTTAGGAGTAGATCCCGATGTGAGGGGAAAAGGCATTGCAGAATCATTGCTGCGTAAAAGTATTGAACTGACGCAATCATGGGGCGAAAATGTCCTGTATCTTCATACATCTGATAAAATGCAGGCTGCCATTCGCCTATATGAAAGAATGGGCTTTGAGCGTGCGCTTGATAAAGAATTTGTGAACCAAAATGGGACACATGTCAAGAGCTATCAATATGTGATCAAGAAAGAACAGCCGGCAGGTTCATAGTATAACGTGCAGCAAAAGGAAGAGCTTACCTCCATGGACAGCTCTTCCTTTTTTCAATTTACGCCCACAGTGCCAGCGCCCAATAGGATACCACCCACGAGATGAAACCGAACATGACAAAGAATTTTAACATGCGCTCATAAGGAGACAGCTTTCGTTCTTTCTTCGTTTTCACCAGCTGCCAATAAAGGACATAGCCGCAAATCATGAGGATGATTTGTCCAATTTGTGTAAAGTTTTCAAGAATCGTGATTCCGTTCATTTATTTCACCTCATCATAGGTCTTCCATAAGTAAATGAGGCAATCCTTTATTTCTTCAAAAAAAATCGGTGTATACTGGAAAGAGACCAAATGTTTAGAGGGAGTTGTGACATGTTATTTTCGCTGCATGCGAATCGTTGGGATGAAGTCATCGAGAGAAAAATCAAATACGATCAGAAAGTTGTGGAACATACCTGTCAGCTGTTAGACGCAAAGGAGCAGCAGGCTGTGCTGTTTCACAAGATTGAAGAACCGTTTACGATGAGGGCAGGTGAGGGTGCTCTAACCATTCCAAAAGGGAGCTATACGACCGCTTATTATTGGAAGGATCGTCCTTACAACATATATTTCTGGAGAGATGATCAAGGGAAGGAACTAGGATCTTATTTTAATATGGTGGGAGATACCCAGTTCAACGCCCAGCTGGTCATGTTTGAAGACCTCATTATTGATCTTCTTGTTCTTCCGAATGGTGATGTCTTTGTGCTGGATGAAGATGAATTGCCGGAGAGTTTAGCGGATTTTGAACACGGTACAGTACGGCGGGCATTAGAGAGCGTGACAGCTTCGTTAGAAAGCATTCTCAATCAAGTGAGGGCAGATGCCGAAGGGAAATATCATCACAGCTTGTTTGAGCCGATGTTGAGATAGAAAAAAACGATTCCTCGCTGAAAGGAATCGTTTTTTCTGTTAAACCTTAATGCGGTTTAATCGTTTTTGTAAATTGGTTTTTGTTTTGGAGGCTTTTAGCTGTTTGACAGCGCTTTGAGCCGCTGCTTTTGTTTTCTTTGTTCGTTTGGCTTCTGCTTTTTTGACCTTTTGTTTAGCGTCTGTCACTTTCTTTTGATAAGCGACTTGTTTTTTGACTTTGTCGAGCCGGTTTTGCAGGCTTGTTTTTTCCTTGCCTTTGTTTAGTTTTTTGATGGCCGTTTGAGCACTTTTAATAGCGCCCTGTGTTTTGTTCTTTTCGGCTGTTTTGACCTTTGCACGTGCCGAGCGGATATCAATGGCTGCTTGGACTTTCTTCACCCGTTCTGTGAGTGCTGTTTTTTGCTTGCTTGCAGTGAGCCGCCCAATTCTCGTTTTGGCTTGATTGACATCTGCCTGCTTTTTAGATGTTTCGGCTGTTTTGACAGCACTGGTCGCAGCCTTTAAAAAGGTGGATTGCGGCACATATTGCACGCGGCCATAGCCGAATTGCGGATCTTTCCCTTTTGCGCCAAGATCCACTGTATAGCTGCGCAATAAAGTGCGAAGCTGTGCATTTGTTTTCTTCGGATGAAGCTGCTTTAACAGTGCCAGCATTCCTGTGACATGCGGTGCAGCTTGTGATGTCCCCGTTGCATACCAATATTCATTTTTTAAATAAGTGCTGATGACGTTCTCGCCAGGGGCAGAAAATTCAATCCCTTTTCCTGTATTCGAGATAGATGCGAGTTTATCTTTGGAAGTTGTTGCAGAAACGGCAATGACACTATTGTAAGCAGCAGGGTAGCTAATATAATTCTTTTTCCCATCATTTCCGCTTGCAGCAACCACGAGCAGTCCTTTTTTATAGGCTTCATCTACTGCTGAACGCAAGATGGGGATATTGTCTTCAAAGCCTAAACTTAAATTAATAATGTCCATCTTGTTGGTAATCGCCCAATCGATGCCTCGAAGCAGACTATACAGGTCGCCTTCTCCCTTTTTATCTAACACTTTCACAGCATACAGCTTCACACCGGAAGCGACGCCGACTGTTCCATAATCGTTATTAAGCGCACCAATCGTGCCGGCGACATGTGTGCCATGTCCTTCATCATCTTTATAAGAGGATGTGTAGTTCACGAATGATTTACCGCCGGATACCTTTAAATCCTCGTGTGAGAAAATACCAGTATCTAAAACGGCTACTTTTACATTTTTACCAGTAACGCCTTCTTTTATTGCTTGCTTTATATTTAGTTTTTGCAGATTGTAAGATTTTTGTACCAATGCATCTTGATTAGTAGCAGCGGCTGTTTTCTTCATAGTAGAAGCCGCGAGTTTAACCTTTACGTTTTTTGAGACGTAAGCGATGTTTGGGTCTTTTTTGAGTGAGGTGACCGCTTGTTCATCTGCTGTCACAGCGACAGCGGGAAGATGTATGTACTGTACGTTCACTTTCTCACTTTCCTTAATAGCTGTTTGTTTTCCTTTTTGATTTTTATAGACGATGATGACATCTGTTTCTTTTGGCGGTGCAGCTGCCTGCGAATGGAAGGGCAAAGCAGTTGTCAACGCAAGAAGAAACGCAATGACGATAAGTAATTTCTTTTTCAATGCGTGGCTCCTCTCATCCGATGACCTCGGTCTTTTTTTCTCTATTATATCGGAGAAAGCAGAGGGATGGGATAGTAGAATTGTCGTCTTGTTCAGAAAGTTATTTTTACAAGTAACCTGAAATTGAAATTCATAGAATTCTAGTAGACAATAGAGACATCATGATAAGAGAAAGAAGGACATGCTGATGAACGTAAAAGAGTATATGACGTATGATGCGACTGGCTTGGCAGCACTTGTGCGGAATAAGCAGGTAACACCCGAGGAGCTTATGCAGGCGGCATTTGATAGATTGAATGAGGTCAATCCAGAACTAAACGCTGTGATACGGACAAGACAAGAACAGGTTTTAAAAGACATCAAGGAGTTACATGAGTATCAGCCATTTGCGGGCGTTCCGTTTGTGCTGAAAAATATATCACAAGGGATAAAAAATGAACCGCTGACAGCAGGAGCTTTGCTGTTAAAGGATGTAAAAGCAAATTCGGATTCGCACTTTGTTGATCGGTTGAAGCAGGCTGGTTTTCTCATGATCGGACATACAAATACACCGGAATTCGGTTTAAGAAATGTGACGGAGCCTGCGTTACATGGGCCAACGAGAAATCCTTGGAATACGGACTATTCTCCAGGCGGCTCAAGCGGCGGGACAGCAGCAGCTGTTGCAAGCGGCATTGTACCTGCTGGTGGAGCAAGTGATGGCGGTGGTTCCATCCGGATTCCAGCATCCTTTACCGGTTTGTTCGGCCTTAAGCCTACGCGGGGAAGAACGCCGGTAGGCCCAGGTGCAGGAAGGCAGTGGCAAGGGGCTTCCATTGACTTTACACTCACAAAAACAGTGCGGGACAGTGCAGCCCTTCTTGATCTTCTTCAAGTCATTCAGCCTGAAGCTGCTTTCCAAACCCCATTATACGATGGCAGTTACCAAGAGGATCTGGTGAAACGTACATCTTCTATGCGAATTGCTTATAGTGTAGAATCTCCAGTTGGCACGAAGGTCAGTGAGGAGGCGAAGCAGGCGGTTCAGCAAACAGTGAAATGGCTGAGTGAGCAAGGTCATCAAGTAGAGGAAGCCAAGCCGGAAATTGATGGGATTCATCTCATGCAGCAATATTACGTGATGAACAGCGGAGAAATGTCTGCGTTATTCACTTCCTTGGCTCGTTCGTTAGGGCGTCCAGTAAAGCCGGAGGAAACGGACATCGTGGCATGGGTGCTGGCGGAGGCTGGCAAGAATGTGACCGCTGCTGCTTATACAGAAAGTCTTGATGCGTGGGATCGGGCTGCTGCACAAATGGCATCATTTCATCAAACCTACGATCTCTATGTGACACCAGCTACTGCCTATTCAGCTCCAAAGGTTGGTGAGCTTATGCATTCAGATCAGGAAACAGCCGCACTTTTACGTGTGTCATCTCTTTCCATGCAAGCACAGCAGGATCTTATTTATGACATGTTCCTCAAGAGCTTGACCTACACCCCATTTACACAGCTTGCCAACTTAACAGGTCAGCCATCAATGAGTGTTCCTGTTCATCTGACTAGCGCGGGCATGCCTTTAGGGGTACAAGTGACAGCACCTAAAGGAAAAGAGGACTGGCTGCTCAGGCTTGCGGCGGAAATGGAAACATCCTCGATTTGGAAAGGAACTAGTCAATTAAATCAATAACGCATGATAAGCGACTTTGGTCTATGGAGGGAAAAGAGTGTCACACGTGAGTACGAAGGATAAAATCATTCAAACGGCAGCACTTCTTTTACGTAAACAGGGATACCATGCGACAGGATTGAATCAAATTATCAGAGAGAGCGGCACACCTAAAGGCTCTCTTTATTATTACTTTCCAAATGGAAAAGAAGAGCTGGCCATTGCATCTGTTGAATACATTAGTCAAAAGGTCATCAATCAAATTGAAGAAGGCTTTGCCTATTCGGATGACCCATATATCGCCATTGATCGTTTTATGACAAAGATCATTCGAGGATTTATGGAGAAAGAAAGTGAAAGAGGGATTCCAATTGTCTTGCTTGCGGCAGAGTCCAAGCCTGAAAACGCGCAGCTTCATGCTGCATGCAAACAAGAAATGATCCGCTGGCAGGAGCTTGTAAAAGAAAAGCTAATGAACAGCGGGTATGAAGAAAACAAAGCGGATGAGCTGGCTTCTCTCCTTCACTCAATGGTCATCGGGGGTTTATCGATGACCACTGCACTCAAGCAAACGACCCCTTTAGAACACGTAAAAAGTTACCTTAGACACTTATTTATGCGGGAAGAGTAAAATCTCTCGCATATTGTCTATCTATTATATCAATTGGTCTATATAATATAGATAGTCAATTTGTCATGAGGAGTGATGGGATGTCGGAGCAACCGCAATCGATGAAGCAATCCGAAGGTACCCCTTTTTATACCGTGTCTGGTTCCGGAAAGATGTATGGGCTGGAGAATCAGCTTGTTCATATGCTGGCAGAAGCAAATCAAACGAATCAGCTGTTTGAGCTTGCCTTAATCACAGGTGGGAAAGGAGCATATTTCCCGCTGCACTGTCATGAGCACTTATTTGAAACCATTTTTGTGCTGGAAGGAAAGCTTGAAGTGATGCTGGACGGTAAAAAATACATGGTCACAGCCTTTGATTATATTCATATCCCGCCCAAAACGATTCATGGCTACAGAATGCATAGTCATAAAACAAGATTTATTTCATATACGCTGGGCGGAAAAATGACAGATGTCTATCAGCAAATTGGGAAGAGGCTTTTTCAGAATAAATGGTCTATGACTCATTATGCTTTCGATGCAACCAGTTTTCAGCAGGCTGAAAAAGAAAGCGATATCATCCTGATGCATGGAATCAGAGAACTGTCTAATACAACGAGGCCCTCCGTTTTATTTCATAGTCAGCTTCCTCACGAGGTACAGCCTTATGTATTAGAGGCTGGTGAAGGGAAGCAATACATCATTGATGGTCAGATTCATGAGCTGATTGCAACAGTAGAAACAACAGGAGGCGGATTCAGTCATTTTGTGGTTGAAGGAGCGAAGGAGAAATATTTCCCGCCGCATTATCATCAAGTTCATACAGAAGCAATCTATTGTGTTGAAGGGAAGATGAACCTTCATTTGAACGGAGAGGATATTTGCTTGATGCCGGGTGACTTTGTCTATATCCCGCCGGATACGATCCACTCTTATGAATTTGTGTCTCATTCAAATAAAATGTTGGTTTTGCTGCTTCCAGGAGAAATTGAGCAGGTGTATGAGCAGTTTGAAGAATCTCCAAGCCCAAATATATGCCCCTATTTTATTCAAGAAGGGAATTTCATGTTCAATCGGGAGACTTCAACTCAATATGATTTGTTTTTTGTCGAAAAGGAATAAGTGTGTAACGCGTTACACGACATCATGAGTCTGTCGAAACAATCGACAGGCTTTTTTTGTTTTTTGCCTCCTCCACATAAATTTCTCATTTGATGAATGAACCATTCATTCAAGGTGAAGCTATGTAAAGATGACTTGAGCTAAAGGAGGAAATCCATGTGAGAGCTGTTACTTATCAAGGGAAAAATAGCATTGCAGTGAAGAAAGTAGATGCACCGTGGATTCAAGATCGGGAAGATGTGATCATACGTATTACATCAACAGCAATTTGTGGATCAGATTTACATTTGTATCAGGGGAATTTCCCGCTTCCAATCGGCTATGTGATTGGGCATGAACCAATGGGGATTGTGGAGGAAGTTGGCCCGGATGTCACAGCCGTAAAAAAGGGAGACCGTGTCGTCATTCCATTTACAGTTGCATGTGGTAAATGCCAATATTGCGATCATCACTTAGAAAGCCAATGTGACAACTCAAACCCGCACTACGATTCGGGTGGACTTTTTGGCTATAGTGAGAAATATGGGAATTACCCCGGAGGACAGGCAGAGTATTTACGCGTACCTTTTGGCAACTATACACCGTTTAAGATCCCAGAAGATTGTGAGCTGGAGGATGAACAATTGCTGTTCTTATCAGATGTCCTGCCAACCGCCTATTGGAGTGTAGAGCACGCAGGTGTGAAAAAAGGCGATACGGTCATCGTGCTAGGCTGCGGACCTGTTGGGTTAATGGCACAGCAATTTGCTTGGCAAAAAGGAGCAGAACGTGTGATTGCCGTCGATTACATTGATTACCGCCTACGGCATGCAAAACGAATGAGCGGCGTTGAGGTCTTTGACTTTACAGAAGATCCCGACATGGGAGAAACGTTAAAGGAGCTCACCAAGGGCGGGGCCGATGTTGTGATTGATTGTGTGGGAATGGACGGGAAGAAGTCGCCGCTTGAAAAAATTGAGCAAAAGCTCAAGCTGCAAGGCGGAACGATCGGACCCATTCAAATTGCCACAAAAGCCGTTCGCAAATGTGGAACAGTGCAGATGACGGGTGTGTACGGCGGCCTGTACAACATGTTTCCATTAGGCGCTTTTTTCGCAAGAAACGTCACCCTGAAAATGGGCCAAGCCCCGGCGAGAGGATACATGTCAAAGCTCTATCAAAAAGTGACAAGCGGTGAAATTGATCCTAGAGCCATTATCACTCACAAATTACCATTAGATGAAGCTGCACATGCGTACCACATCTTCAATGACAAACAGGATGATTGTATAAAGGTCGTTTTAAAGCCATAAAAAGAAGGCTTAGGAGTATTCCTAAGCCTCAGCGTGTAGACAAACCTTCGCATTCGGTGTCAGGTCTGCGTGCCGGTGCTCACGAATGTTTAATTCGCTCCGCTCCAGTACTCGTCCTTCCTAGGGCTGCAAAGGTTTTCTATGACGCTGAAAAGAAGACAAAGGGCTTTTAGCCCTTTGTCAAAAATCTAAAGGCTTAGGAGTATTCCTAAGCCTTTAATGTGTGCTCGTCCATCATTTTTTCGATTAATTCAAAAAATGTTTTTTTATCTTCCTCTGAAAGGTGGTTGAACAATTGATTCACAAGCAGCTGGCGATTGTCGATCATTTGTTTAGCAATTTGTTCACCCGATTCAGAGAGTTCAATCCACACAGTACGGCGGTCATTATTATTTCGAGAGCGGATGATCAGCCCTTCGTCTTCTAAGTGATTGAGAGCGGTTGTTGTTGCAGAGGGAGATAATGAAACTTCCTGCAGAATATTTTTCACAGTACATGATTGATGGCGGTAGATGATACGTAAAATAAACCCTTTAACATTCGTCACGTTTTTCGGAATATTTTCTTCATCTATTTGTTTCGTCGCCTTTAAATACTTCGTCAGTGCATGGTCTAACAAACTTGCCTCTAGCTCGAAATGTTGCATTCTCCATACCTCTTTTCCTATTGCATTCGCATTTTCCGATCAATTACTAGGTCTATCTTATCATAATAATCATCATGATTTAAACCAAAATGGAAGACGGCTATAAAATTACCTATATTATCAATTAATATAAAGAACAATTCCAAAATGAAATGATTTTACTTTCAGCTGTTTTTATTTTAGAATGTGAATGAGATAAAATCTGCCAACCCAATTCGCTGGAAATTGGCTATTGGAAATCAAACGTTTGGAGATGAAGATATTGAATACTTTACAGGCATTACTAAACGACAGAATGGAACGCTCTTCACAAATTGAGGCGGTAACTGGCGGAGGGGTGTCTTATACATTTGAAGAATATGCAAAACGCATCGACCAGCTTGCTCATTACTTAAATCAAAAAGGAATTCGAAAAGGTGACCGCGTTTGCTTTATTTGTCAAAACCATCATCACTTTTCAACGATTATGCTGGCAGCCATTAAAGCAGGTGCAGTCGCAGTTCCGCTTAGCTGGCAGCTTACTTCATTTGAGCTGGAGGGTATTTTGAAAAAAGCAGAGCCAAAGGCTTTATTTTTTGACCGAGAATTCCGTGAGATTATTTCTGCGGTGAATGTGTCTTTAGACAACTGTCTCATGGTGGAATCTGGTGTAAATGCGAAAACAACGCAGCTGTTTGAAGACATATTGGCTTCAAATGATGGCAGTGATCTTGCGGAAGAGGTATCAGAAGAGGATCTAGCGATGATCTTATTTACCTCTGGGACAACGGGGAATCCAAAAGGCTGTATGGTCGGACATGGACGAATCTATCAATTTTTAACAAGACGCGGGAATCGAGGATTTGACTTGAAAGGGAAACGCTACTTGGCGAGTCACCCTCTCTATCATATGAGTTCAATTAATCATCTGATCGCTGCTGCCATTGAAGGGTATACACTTGTTTTTTTACATGATGCAACGCCGAAGCGCATTTTAGAAACGATCGAAAAAGAAAGAATAACGTTCATGATGGCTTTCCCATCAGCTTATACGTACATGCTGGAAGAAATGAAGCGCGGTTCGTATGACCTTTCATCCTTTGAAATTGCGATTTCTGGCGGTACGAAGGTGCCGGTCCGTTTGATTAAGGACTACAAAGAAGCAGGCATTCAGATGATGCATGGCTACGGAAGCACGGAAGCATGGGTTGTCAGTGCGTGGCATCCTGCGATGGGCGAGGATAAAATGGGCTCTGCTGGTAAAGTGGATCCAGATGTAGAAGTGAAAATCGTTCATCCTGAGACTGAGGAAACACTGCCAGTTGGAGAAATTGGCGAAGTTGTCATGAGAAGCCCATTTTATTTCTTAGGCTATTATCATCAGCCTGACGCTACTGCGAAGGTACTCAAAGATGGCTGGTTCCATATGGGAGATGCAGGCTATCTAGATGAAGATGGTTTTCTATTTATCACAGGCAGATACAAAGATGTAATTTTATACGGCGGAGACAATATCTATCCTGACCAAGTAGAAGAAGTCATTGAACAAATACCAGGTGTGATTGAATCAGCTGTCATCGGGGTGCCAGACGAATTATATGGTGAAGTGCCAAGTGCGTATATCGTAAAAGACGAATCCGCCGATTTCTGCGAAGAAGATGTGGTGAACTATTGTCAGGAACGTTTGGCAGATTACAAAGTGCCATCCATTCATTTCATCAGTGATCTGCCAAAAAACAAGCTTGGTAAAATTATGAAGAAAGATTTACGTGAATTGGTTGTGAATGCTTAGTACCTATTCTGCTATAATGAAATTTGAATGATTTTTTGTTTTTCTAACGTTTTGGAGGGAAAGGGTTTGCGACATATTCTTCGTAAGAAACACGTTCACGATTTGTTGGAACAGAGCAGACAGCAAAAGGTAAAGAAAACACTGGGCGGGCTAGATCTCACGCTTCTTGGTATAGGGGCAGTGATTGGCACAGGGGTTATGGTGTTAACTGGTATAACAGCGGCTAAGGATGCAGGACCGGCTGTTATTTTCTCCTTTGCGATTGCAGCCATTGTGTGCAGTTTGGCAGCACTTTGTTATGCAGAAATGGCTTCAGCGCTTCCTGTATTCGGCAGTGCGTACATTTATTCATATACGACCATGGGCGAGCTTGTAGGCCATTTGATGGGCTGGACCTTATTGTCTGTTTATATGCTGACTGCTTCAGCTGTCGCCAGCGGCTGGTCGAGTTATTTCAACAGCCTGCTTGAGGGGTTTGGAATTTCGATTCCGCATCAATTTTTAGCGGGGCCGGAGCAAGGCGGATATATGAATCTGCCGGCGATTATCATTGCTTTACTGATTGCGTGGATCTTATCTAGAGGAACGAAGGAAAGTAAAAAATTTAATAATATCATGGTGTTTGTGAAACTCGGTATTATTGTTCTTTTCATTGTAGTAGGCGGCTTTTATGTACAGCCAGCCAATTGGCAGCCATTTATGCCGTTTGGCGCAGAAGGCGTCATTGCCGGTGCTGCTGCTGTGTTTTTTGCCTTTTTAGGGTTTGATGCAATTTCTGCTTCAGCAGAAGAGGTGAAAAATCCGCAGCGGAACCTGCCAATTGGGATCATAGGTTCATTACTTATTTGTACGATCATTTACATTGTCGTTTGTTTGGTCATGACAGGCATGGTGCACTATACACAGCTGAATGTCACAGAGGCTATGTCATATGTCCTGCAAAGTGTACATCAAAATAGCGTGGCTGGTATTATTTCCGTTGGTGCGGTCATTGGATTGATGGCTGTGATTTTCGCCAATAATTATGCAGCAACTCGAATTGCCTATGCGATGGGCCGAGACGGACTTTTGCCTAAAGTGTTTTCAAAAACAAACAAAAGCGATACGCCTGTTGCTAGCATATGGATGATTGGCGGAATGACAGCTGTTATTTCAGGCTTTATTGATTTGAAGGATCTGTCCAACTTAGCGAATATCGGTGCGTTATTAACGTTTGCCATGGTCAGTTTATCTGTGCTTATTTTGAGAAAGACACATCAGCAGCTTGAGAGGGGCTTCAGGGTTCCTTTTGTGCCGGTTTTGCCGATTATTTCAATGGGCTGCTGCTTGTTCCTTATGCTCAACTTACCAGGCCGGACATGGCTTTACTTTGGGGTTTGGCTGTTAATCGGTGTCGTCATGTACGCAGCGTATTCAAACAAACACAGTGAATTAGCGAAATCTTCATGAGAAAAAGGTGCAAATCCGTTGACGATTTGTGCCTTTTTTCATACGATTTGGGATAAGCTATAAAAGAGATGATGAACGGAACAAGAGGAGGATGAGGGATATGATTAGTGTTAGTCCTTATATTGTTGTAGAAGATGTGAAAGAATCTCTTCAATATTATCAAGGGATTTTTGGTGGGGATATTCATATCTTAAATGAACACCAGGACCGTGTCCTGCATGCTGAATTGCATCTTGGGGAATCACTGCTTCATTTTTCAGATACGTTTGGACGCACACCAAAGCCAGAGAATCTCAGATTGATCATGCAGTTTGACAATGAAGAAGAACTAAAGGCTGTCTATGAAGCGCTGGAAGCTGATGGAGATGTACTGGTCGAATTACAGGATACCTTCTTTGGCGCACTTCACGGACAAGTACAGGACCGGAAAAATGGGTTGATCTGGGTTCTGAATTATATGAAATAGACGAAGACCTTCACCATAGTGAAGGTTTTTTTGTGAGTGTTTTTATTTTCTGAAAAATGGAAAATATGCTATGTTGGAAGAATAAAAGGACAAGGAGAAGGGTGGCAAAGGAATGGAACAAATTGAGTTTCAATCAATCCAAACAAATGGTGTAACACTTCATACAGCAATGGCTGGACCGGAAAATGGCCCGCTGCTTGTGCTGCTCCACGGGTTTCCTGAGTTTTGGTACGGCTGGAAAAATCAAATCATCCCCTTGGCTGAGGCAGGCTATCGTGTTGTTGTTCCTGACCAAAGAGGCTACCATCTAAGTGACAAGCCAGAAGGGGTCGAATCATACGTATTAGATAAACTGAGAGATGATATTGTGGGTTTGATCAAGACGCTGAGCCCGAACCAAAAGGCGATTGTCGGCGGACATGACTGGGGCGGAGCTGTTGCTTGGCATTTGGCTTCAACCCGTTCTCAATATGTCGAGAAATTAATCATTGTCAATATGCCGCATCCGCGGGTGATGATGAAGGTTCTTCCTTTTTATCCGCCGCAGTGGAAGAAAAGCTCCTATATCGCTTTTTTTCAGCTTCCGAATGCTCCAGAGGCAGCACTTCAAGAAAATCACTTTCAAAAGCTGGATGAAGCCATTGGGCTGACGGCAAGACCGCATTTGTTCACGAAGGAAGATGTCTCAAGCTACAAGCTCGCTTGGACGCAGCCAGGCGCCTTGACCTCAATGCTGAATTGGTATCGAGCCATCAAAAAAGGCGGCTTTGAAAAGCCAATTTCCAAACGAATTCTCGTCCCTGTTCGCATGATCTGGGGGATGGAGGACAAATTTTTAAGCAGAAAGCTGGCGAAGGAAACGATAAAGATCTGTCCAAATGGCCAGCTGATCTTTGTCGATGATGCCTCTCATTGGATCAATCATGAGAAACCAGAGGTCGTCAACAAACTCATACTTGAATTTTTGACATAAAGAAAAAAGCTCTGATCAGTGGGACTGACCCCATAAGATGAGACAAATAAAAAACACCTTCAAGTTTGAAAACGGATCGTTGTAATCCGAAATAAAACATGGAGGTGTTTTTTCTATGGGGACAAGAGTGAGTTATCCGGTTGAAGTCAAGCAGAAGGCTGTAGACATGAGATTGGCAGGCGTATCTATGAAAGAGATCATGCAGGAATTGAATATCAAAAATAAAACGCAGGTTCAGACATGGGTGAGGTGGCATAAGGCTGGGGATACACACCGGTTCGAACAGCCTGTTGGAAAACAATATACCTATGGAAAGGGTCCCGAGTACTCTTCCGAATTAGAGAGACTGCAGGCAGAAAATCGCTATCTGAGTCAACAGAATGAAGTTTTAAAAAAGTACAACGAATTGGAAAGGAAGTTGATAAGGAAACGTCAATCAAACTAGTAGAAGAATTGTGCAAAATGATGACAGTACAGGACATTTGTGTCCATTTAAGCATCTCTCGCGCTTCGTACTATAGATGGAAAAAAGATCTGACTCAGAATCATTCTAAAAAACAACTAGAGAAGCAAATCGGCACGTTGTGCCGAGAGCACAAGTATCGATATGGATACCGAAAAATCACAGCCTTACTAAAAGTGAGAATGCGTATTAACCATAAAACTGTTCAACGTATCATGCAGAAAAACCAGTGGCAGTGCCGGGTTAAAATGAAAAAGCGTAAGAAGAATGGGCAGCCCTATGCCGTGGCCGGTAATATACTGGATCGGAACTTTCAGTCTGATCGTCCTCTTGAAAAACTAGTAACGGACATCACGTATTTGCCTTATGGACAGAAACAATTGTACCTTTCCAGTATATTGGATTTATATAATGGAGAAGTGATTGCGTTTACGATTGGTGATAAGCAGGACACAGACTTTATTTTAAACACACTTGATCAGCTCCCAGCACTGCCTGAAAACTGTGTGTTACATAGCGACCAAGGTTCTGTGTATACATCTTACGAGTATCAGAAAGCTGTTCATATAAAAGGCATTACCATGAGCATGTCCCGTAAAGGGACGCCCGCTGATAATGCCTCCATCGAATCGTTTCATTCCTCGCTAAAGTCTGAAACGTTCTATCTTAACAGCATTGATCGAACTACGACCACCATCGTAGAACGCACTGTCAAAGAATACATTTATTATTATAACAACATTCGTATTCAAACAAAACTAAACAACCAATCACCGATCAACTATCGGCAATTGGCTGTATAAAGGTGTTTTGATCCCTGTCTCAAAAACGGGGGTCAGTCCCCAGTTGACCAGAGCTTTTTTGATTTATCCGATTTGATTCTTTTTCAATGCAGCAGGTTCGTCGTCCCAGCATTCAATTTTCTCATTGTTTGGAACGGCATTTTTATAGAAAACAGGATCTTTGCCTTCTTTTTTCTGTCTCGTGTAGTCCTTCAGTGCTGCGAAGGCGACCTTAGACAGCATGGTAATGGCGATGAGGTTGACGATGACCATGAGTCCCATGAAGAGATCGGCTAGACCCCAAACGAGAGGAACAGTGGCAACCGCACCGAACAGAACCATTCCAATAACGGCAATTCGATAGATGTTAAGCCAAATTTTGTTCGCTCCAAGGAATTCAATGTTCGTTTCCCCATAGTAATAGTTACCGATCAATGTACTAAACGCGAATAGGAAAATCATGATGGCAAGGAAGCCAGAGGCCCAAGGTCCAATATGCTGACTAAGAGAAGCCTGTGTTAATTCAATTCCTTGCAGGTTTGTTGTTTTATACGCATCAGAAAACAGAACAAGGAAGGCTGTGCTTGTACAAATAATTAACGTATCTGTTAACACGCCGAATGCTTGGATTAATCCTTGTTTAACAGGGTGGCTTGTGACAGCCGTTGCTGCTGCGTTAGGTGCACTACCCATACCGGCTTCATTTGAGAAGAGACCGCGTTTAATCCCTTGTAATAAGGCACCGCCTAGCGTACCGCCAGCAAACTGTTCAAACCCGAAGGCGTGTTTCACAATCGTGCTGATGACACCAGGAAGTTCCGTGATATTTGTGACAATAACAAAGAACGCAATTCCGATGTAAGCAACCGCAAGCACAACGACAATGTATTCAGAAGCCTTTGCGATCGCTTGGATGCCTTTGAAAATGATCGCTGCAAAAATGACAGCCATCACAATACCGACGGTTAAACGGTCTAAACCGAAGGAGTTTTTAAAAGCGACAGTGATCGTATTTGATTGAACCGCATTAAAGACGATTCCAAAAGAAATTGTAATCAGGATCGCAAATAAAATCCCCATCCAGCGCTTGTTTAACCCTTTTTCCATGTAATAAGCAGGTCCTCCGCGGAAGCCTGTTTTGTCTTTTACTTTATATACTTGAGCTAGTGTACTTTCAACGAAACTTGAAGCAGATCCGATAATGGCTACGATCCACATCCAAAAGATGGCGCCAGGGCCGCCAATGGCAATAGCGATAGCAATCCCTGTGATATTTCCTGTCCCTACACGTGCTGCCATACTGATGGCAAATGCTTGGAACGGTGATATTCCCTCTTTTTCTTTTCTTCCTTCTTTCAGGACACGCAGCATTTCTTTCATCATTCTCACTTGCATGAAGCGTGTTCTATATGTGAAGTAGAGTCCAACTCCAAGTAACAGAGCAATCACAATATAAGTCCAAATAAAATCATTTGTATGTGTTAAATAAGATAGCAAAGCTTTTTCGTTCATAACATCACCTCTTCGAATTCATCACTGTTCTTTTTAAAAAATACTGAGATCCCACTCTTTGGCGAGCTTTTTCAGCATCATGACACCGGTAATACTATTTCCGCAATCGTCAATGGCGGGACCGTAAATACCGATTCCACAGCCTGTCTGAAACGGAAATTCTCTTCTTGCGCTTGGCGGAACGCAAGCCATAATTCCTCCAGACACACCACTCTTCGCTGGTACCCCTACGAAAGCAGCAAAATTCCCAGACGCATTATACATGCCGCATGTCAGCATCAATGCCTTTGTTAGTCTGGCGATATCCTTTGGGATGACTTGGACTTGTTTAAAGGGATGATAGCCATCACTTGATATAATCAGTCCAATCAAGGCGATGTCCTCTGTTGTGACCTCGATGGAACATTGCTTTAAATACACTTCTAACGTGTCCTCGACATCCGATTCTAAATAATTGGTTTCTTTTAAATAATAAGCAAGTGCTCGATTTCGGTGCGCAGTTGCCCATTCTGATTGATAAACCTCTTCATTAACAGAAGGACGCTTACCTATTAAGTTTTCGATTAAATCGAAAATATATGCTAGCTTTTCTGTAGAAGTCTTTCCGGGAAGGATGGAGGATACGGTAATAGCTCCAGCATTAATCATTGGATTAAAGGGCTTCCCTGGTTTATGCATCTCAAGACGGTAGATGGAATTAAATGCATCACCAGTTGGCTCTACATCTACCCGATCCAAGACGTAAGGAACGCCTCTTCCTAAACAGGCAGCTATAAAGCTGATGACTTTTGAGATACTTTGCAGGGTAAAGGGAACGTCCCAATCACCATATCGTACAGATGATCCATCTGGGCCTATCACGCTGATACCAAGTTGAGAGGAATTCACTTTTCCAAGTGCTGGAATGTAGCCAGCATTCTGTCCGTTTATGTAATACGGACGTATTTCTTCTGCCCATTGATCAACAGAAGACTGGCATGCGTGTTGTGTATTATTAGAAATTGCTGTTTTCATACGATTCCTCCAATCAAAAATCAAAAAGTACCCTATTGAATTGGCGGATGACAAAAAATGCGATCAAATAGGCACGAAAACATGTTACACATCTTCAAAGAACTTGTCATGCGCTGCTTGCACCACTCCTTTACACCTAAATATATGTACAAATGAAGGCATTGTCGGCGGAAAAACAAAAAGGGTTTTTAGTGAAAATTAAGAAAACGCTTACATATAGTTTCACTAAAATTATTCATTCAATTTATCTTGGAAACTACACAATCTGACGTAAATCTACAGAAAAACTTACAAATAAAAATCAGTCTGTCGATGATTGTCTAAACAATTCCTATTATTGTCGTCAATGATCAAAACAGTGAATAGCTGAAAGGTCACCTTGCTGCCCCGGAGAATAGTCATAAAAAAGGATTTTGAGGATAAAAGGAGCAGTAAAAATTATTTTTTTGTACATTGTGGAGAAAAGAGTCTCCTTGTATACTGTGGCTATGCAAACAGGGGAAGGGATGTCAGTCATTTGAGTTTAAATCAGCTTGTCAAAAAGGACGCATTCATTTTAATTTTTATGATGGTCATTGTGCCGCTTGCAGGAGAGCTGAAGTTTTATCCTGTGAATGAGACGTTTCGCATCAGTTTTGGCGCACCTGCGTTTTTCTTTTGCTTATTACTCTTAAGAAAATCTAAACCGCTATTGCCGGGATTTTTAACAGGCGCAGCCATTGTGCTTTTTCGGGTAGGTTTAGATTTGATTCAGCAGAATGCTGATCTGGCTTCATCATTTTATCAGCAATTCCCAAGCTTCTTTTTCTATTTCACTTATGCTTTCCTGTTTTTTGCCGTCCGTACGGGACGCTTTAAACAGCGCTCTATTTTCATTGGGATCATCGGCCTGATGATCGAATTAGTTGCTGATTTTGTCGAGCTGTTTGTACAATTTCTAGTGTTTGATACAACGATGACCTTATCAAAGCTGAGCGATATGTTCCTCATTGCATTTGCTCACAGCTTTGTGGTGATCAGTTTTTTTAATATGATGAAGCTGTATGAGGCTCAATCAAGAGAAAAGCAGATCATGAAACAAAATGAGCATATGATGATGGTCATTTCGAATTTATATGAAGAAACGGTGCATTTAAAGAAAACGTTAAAACATACAGAGCATATTACACAAGAATCATACCGGCTTTACCGTCTGCTGCATGAACACGAAGCGGGGAAAAAAGTGAGTCAGGAGCTGTTAAAGCTCGCAGGAGAAATTCATGAAGTGAAAAAGGACAATCAGCGTATTTATGCTGGGCTTTCAAAGCTGATTTCGAAGGAAAATATGCAAGACTATATGAAGGCGGAAGAGCTCGTCCAAATTGTCATCCGGATTCAAGAGAAGTATGCTCTATCTCTTGGGAAAAACATCTCCTTTACATCTGATATAAGGGGCATTCATCTGCATGATTATCATGTGTTTATTTTCTTATCGCTGATTAATAATTTAATGGCCAATGCAGTCGAAGCAATAAAAGATACCGGGATGATCTCACTCGAATTGAAAGGAAGTCATGATAAAATAGAGATTCGGATTGAAGATGACGGACCAGGGATTCCTAAAAAAATGAGAGAGATTGTGTTTGATCCAGGGTATACCTCCAAATTTGATGCATTTGGAACACCGTCTACAGGGATTGGCTTATCCTATGTGAGAGAGCTGGTTCAAGAGCTTGGCGGTCAGATTCAAATCGAACCAAAAGAAACAAAAGGTACAGCTTTTCTGCTTGTCCTTCCTATACAAAATTTAATACAGAGAGGGTGAGTGTATGCGATTCTTCATTGCAGATGATGATCGTGCAATACGCTCGATTTTAGGTCAAATCATAGAGGATGAGGATTTGGGAGAGGTCGTAGATGAAGCGGGTGACGGAGTTGGATTAGAGGCACATTCGCTGAACCTCAAGAAAGTAGACATCCTTTTGATTGATCTTTTAATGCCTGCTAGAGATGGCATTCAAACCATCCGCCATATCCACCCTGAATTCAAAGGCAAGGTCATTATGATTTCCCAAGTAGAGGCGAAAGAGATGATGGCAGAAGCCTATGAACTAGGGATTGAATATTATATCCATAAGCCTGTCAATCGCATTGAAATCGTCAGTGTGATTCGAAAAGTCATGGAGCGTATCAAGCTGGAAAAATCGATTTACGATATACAAGCCTCTCTTCGCCATGTGCTGCCATTAGAGCCTGTGATTTCTCAAGGTGCGGGCGCTGGGGCGAAGAGAAGAACGATGAAAGAGGCTGGGGAATTCCTCTTATCTGAGCTGGGAATTGTCGGTGAGAGCGGCTCTAAGGATTTACTGGAGATACTCATCTACTTACATGAAACACAGTCAGCTAATTCTCATGAGGTCAATTTCCCGCCGCTAAAGCAGCTTTTTATCAAAACAGCAGAAAGAAAACTGGATCATGGTGCAACCGATGTAGAGGTGATGCGGGAAGTGAAAGCGGCGGAGCAGCGGATTAGACGAGCTATTCATCATTCCTTGAATCATTTTGCCTCACTAGGATTAACAGATTTCTCAAATCCTAAGTTTGAGCACTACGCGTCGAAGTTTTTCGATTTTACCGATGTCAGTCAAAGAATGAAAGAAATGCAGAAGACATCTTCTCCCTCAGGATCGACAGGCAGAGTCAATACGAAGAAATTCGTTCAAATCTTTTACTTTGAGGCAAAGCAGTTATTCGAAGGAATGAGCTGAGGAAAATCTGTTGGTATGATTGGAGAAAATAAACAGAGAAAGTCTGTCTTTCCTATGATCTATCGTGATCTTCAGGTGATTTTATAATTTAACTGATCATTCAGATTTTTCTTTTTTCTTGAAAATAAAACCCTCCTGTGCAATCGTTTGTTAAAATAGTGAGGTTAGACTAGAATGTCGGAGGTTTTATTTTGGGAAAAATTAAACGAAATGCGCTCTGCCCATGCGGAAGCGGAAAAAAATATAAACATTGCTGTGGTCAAAAATCAGGCGGAGAACAAACGTCTGAGCTTGTGTTTAAGGAAGCTGTACAAGTTCAAAAGGATTTAATGAATTATGCTTTTTCTAAGCATCAGAGAGCGATCAATCAATTCATTAATGAGTTTTCTTTCCTTGCAGATATGGATAAAGAAACGCAACAAATCTCAGTTTTCCATTTGAGTGTATGGGGCATCTTCTTCCGTCCATTAACTGATCAGAAAGAGACCATTTTCCAAGAGTTCCTGACAAAGAAAGCAGAAGATATTACCCGTCCGAAAACAAGACAAGTGGTCCAATCTTGGACAGACATGGAGCCATCTTTGCTTTTATTAAATGAAAAAACGGACGAGTCTCTTTACTTTGAGAATATGGTAACAGCGGAGAAGGTTGAAGTAGATGTAAAACCTGATCAAACGGTACTGCCTGAAAAGGGAAGTCTCGTGCTTGGTTTTCCTGTTCAATTTGAAGAAAAGGCAGAGTTTTTCATTCAATATACGATGTTTGCGAAAGAGTTTACAGATACTCTTCTTCTTCAAGTTCGCCAGCTTGTTGACGCATATGAAGCAAATGGAGGGGCGCGCAGCACATTTATGAGAGAATCATTCCCTGATGTGCTGAAGTGTATGTTTGCGAAGCAAGAAGTAGAAGAATCAGAAACACCTGCTCAAACAGAAGGCGATGCAGGTCTATCAGCAGATCGTATGGACTGGGCAAGTGACGTCCAGCTGGAAACTGCTAAGCTGATTGAAGACGGAATGAAGGAGCACGGTGATCAAAGCCTGACAGATGGTGCTTTAACGGTTTGGAAAGCCTACTGTGATCAGAAATCACCTGTGATCCGTAAAGCAGCGTCATTTGCTGCCGGAATCGAATACTACATTCATTCACTTGCAAGCGATGCTCCGCTTTCTCAAGCACAAGTAGCGAAGAAGTATGGCATTAGTGCGTCGACTGTATCGAGCCGTTTTAAAGATATCGAAAAAGCGGTGAAAGAAGAGCAAGAGGCGACAGTATAATATAAAAAAGACGCGGCTCCTTCAGAGGCCAGCGTCTTTTTTTAGATTATCTCGTTTTAATAAAACCACTCATGTACTGCTCTGTATTATAATCATTGAGGTCAATTTTCCATTGACCATCCCCATTACGTTTCATTTTCACTTCATATTCAGCTGGGCTGGAAACGGGAGGAAGTTTTTCGAATTCAGATGCGTACATGTTTAAGCTTTTTTTATACAATTCTTCTTTAGAACGGATTTTCCCGTTGTAAAACTCGTCTCTTTGCTTGTCTAGCTTGTCTTTTAAGTTAGAAGCATCAATGCCTGTGACTTGAGCGACAACCTTTGCTTCGTCATCAGAGATGGTTTTCACACTTGTTTCTACTTTCGCTTTATCCTTCATGGTGTTTTGAATGCGTTTGTACATCGACAGAATCTCTCGGTCACTCACTTCATTTCCGTATATTCCTGCACTTCTTTTGAAGTCTTTTACAAACATCTCATGGTATTTATTGACGACATCCGATTGGTTGTCACCCGTTAAATCTGCGAATTCATCGTTCTTTTTATCAAAAACAATAATATCGGTATAAGCGGATAACGCTTTTGCTGGGTTATCCAGCTTTTTTGCTGAATCGAGTATTTTGTTTCCATCTAGGTCGATTTGGATGGAATCACTGTTTTTCTTGATGCTGTCCTGATAGACGAACTGATATTTCTTCCCTTTGTCTACTAGGAAATAAAGAGCTCCTGAAAGTGACTTGCCTTTGTTCAATGAACCAAGGTCAAGACGGTCTTTGCTGCCGTAGAATTTTAAATCAGATACTTTGGCGTCGTCCTGATAAAGGGAGAAGTCAGAGTTATATAATGAAAGGGCTTTGTCACCTTTGTTTGTGATCGTCAGATTGACTTTTAGTACCAATTCATTGTCTCTCAGGGTAGTTGTTGAGTCTTCTGGTAACGTATATTCGTAGCTATTGACTTTTACCTCTGCTGTTTTTGTTGACTTTTGATCAGCGTCGGTTGATTTGGCTGAGCCCTGGCAGGCTACAGAGATGATCATCACGAATGAAATCATGAGGAGTGCACTTATTTTTTTAAGATTCACAGTTGAAGCTCCTTTGCTTTTCTTTCGTCATTTCATTCCCGCTATCTGACTAAGAAAAAAGAAACAGATAGATTGGTATATTCGGGTGTTAAAGGGGAAAATATCCTAATGACGATTTGCACTATTCATTCTATCGAAATTCATTCATGATGAGGAATAGGTTTTAGTCCCTATTTTTGATAGTTTTTAACACAATCACCTATAAAATAAGGAATTAAATAAGCACAATATACTAGTTAATAAGTATTGATTTGTAGATTTATTTTAGGTTTTAAATGTTTTTTGTATAAAAATCTTGAAGTGAAGGTAGTTTTTATTTCACGAGGCGGTGCCGGATGGCGAAGACGACAGCCTGTGTACGGTCTTGTGCATTGAGCTTTTGTAAAATACGGTGCACATGCGTTTTTACCGTACTTTTGCTGATAAATAATTGATCAGCAATGTCTTCATTCTTTAAGCCATAGGCCATTTGCTGTAATACATCGCGTTCACGTTCTGTGAATGATTCGTGAAGCAGATGAGTGTGATGTGTATCATTTGCCTGCTGAAGAGCTCGTGCCATCATGTGCTCAGAGGCTGCCGTTCGAAAGACAGATTCACCAGCAAAGGCGGTACGGATGGCCTCAATTAATTCCTCAGGCATTGTATCCTTCAGCAAATAACCGACTGCCCCTGCACGAATTCCGTCAAAGACGTATTCTTCCGTATCAAAGGTCGTGAGAATCACAACTTTTACATCTGGATGCTTTTTTAAAATGTGCTCTGTTGCTGTGATGCCATCCATTCCAGGCATTTGTACATCCATCAGCAGTACGTCTGGTGTGTTGATCGAGCAAAGCTCAACCGCCTCCTGACCGTCTGACGCCTCCCATATGACGTCAATATCCTCTTGAGCGCTTGCAATATAACGAAATCCTTGGCGGATCAGCGGCTGATCATCAATGATGCCAATCTTAATAGGGTTTGTCATGTCTCGGAGTCCTCCTTGATAGGAATTTGAACATGGATACAAAAGCCGTGCGGCTCGCGTATGGCCGTCTTGAGGGAACCGCCTGCTGCGTCACACCGTGCCTTCATGCCTGACAGTCCAAAGCCAAATGAAATATCTTTTTCGCTGGTCAAATATCCATCGTCTTCAATGTTCATCATCAGCTCATGCTGGTCGTTAGATAGTGTAATGGTCATCGCGGTGGCCTTGGCATGGCGAATTGTATTGGTGATGCCCTCTTGTAAAATGCGGTAAAGCAGTTCAGATACGGAGAGCGGCCATTTTTTATACGTAAGCTGCTCTGTATGAAAGTGAATGTCAAGCTCTCCCGATACCTCTCCTTGCTTGATGAGGCTGCGAAGTCCGGCAAGTCCGAGACCTGCATCATCTGACGCCATATGATGAACCACAGAACGAACTTCGGTGAGACAATTTTTAGAAATATGGATCAGCTCCTGAAATGTCTGCGTCATCTGCTCTGGTTCTTCTTGCTTTAAACGGTAGGGCAAAGACTGAAGCTGGACAATCATTGAGGTTAATTGGTGACCGATACTGTCATGCAGGTCACGTGCGATTCTGCTTCGCTCCTCGAGCACTGCAAATTGGAGTGACTGAACGGTCGCTTCTTCAAGCTCCATATGCGCCTTTTTCAATTGTTCATGGGCTTCTGATAATTCCTTGTGAACCAATTGCAGTTCTCCGAAGTGTTCTTCCTTTAATTCCTGTTCACGCCGACGCATTCTAGAAATCAAAACAAGTGTATACACAAGCAGCTGGAATAGCGGGAGAGTGATCACCAAGTTCCAAGAAAAATCGTTTATATAATAGCTGACCCCACTGGTGAAAAAGATGATAGCAAATAGATAGGGATGATGCGCCTCTGAAAAACGAAAAGCGATAAAGCCGATCATAAAAAAGGTCAGTCCAATACTGTCTTGAATCTGACCTGTCACCAGCCACAAGAGATGTGTCAGAATCCACATCAAGAGGAGCATAGAAAATTGCTTTTTAGGTGACAGCTTGCTTTTTGGAAAAAGACAAAGGAGAAACACCAAATAGACGAAGGTGCGAAACACCAATTCGCCTATTGAAAGGGGCTCATACATTTGAATATACATATAGGTCAATACAAGGCCTAATACAAATTTCCGCCTTATTTGACCTAAAAGCTTGAGTGGCTGCTGAAGGTTCATATCAAAAACTCCTGTCTGTCAGTTAATAGCAGCAGATGCTTTGATGTTCATATATCTTTTTAAAAGAATAAAACGTAAGCCGATCATACTGCCGATTGGAAGGAATGTCAGGCCATTTGCGAAAATGATCAGGGAATGACCGCCATCCTGTACAATTGAACCTACTGTCATCCGGATAAGGATGATTCCGATGAAAAAAAGTGTTCCATAAAGTGAGCTGGCGGCGGTGATACGCCCCGACTGTTGATCATATGTTACTTTGTATAGTTTACCTCTCCATAGCCCGATTGCAAAACCTGTGAGTGCAAAGACAATCATTGCAAGCAGGCTCATCGCCGTGATTTCAATATGCTGAGTAAAGGAATAAGAGAGTGTGCCTAATAAAATGAGCGGTCCTATGAGAAGCCTGATGGGGCGGATTTCTTTTTCCTTGCCTGTTCTTAAAAGCAGAATAATCATAATGATGACAATTTGAATGGTCATGACAAGATCTCCTTTTCGTTTTAGTCTATCTTCATCATACGCATCTTCTATTTTCGCGGCGTCCACCTGCAGGTTGATTTTAGAGAGCGGTATACTTGAATGTTGGAAATGATTCGTGGGAAAATAAGGATGATTATGTAGATAAGGGAGATGAGCTTTTGAAAAAGGTAACGCTTGGACGAACTGATTTGCAGGTAAATCCGATAGGGCTTGGTACGAATGCAGTAGGTGGACATAATTTATTCCCGAATCTTAGTGAGGATGCTGGACGGGAGCTTGTGGAGACGGCTCTTGATCAAGGTGTTAATTTCTTAGATTCTGCTTTTATTTATGGGCTGGGCCGTTCAGAGGAATTAATCGGTGAGATCATTGCCAAAAGAGGCGGCAGAGAAAAGCTTGTCCTTGCGACAAAAGGAGCTCATAAGGAAGTAAACGGGCAAATTGAACTTGATAACAGCCGTGATTTCTTAAGAGAGCAGGTTGAAAATAGCCTGAAACGACTGCAAACTGATTATATTGATTTGTACTATATGCATTTCCCAGATGGACGTACGCCGCTCGAAGAAGTAGCAGGCACATTAAAGGAATTGAAGGACGAAGGGAAAATCAGGGCAATCGGTGCATCAAACCTTGATTTTGAACAGCTTCAAGCCTTTAACCGAGATGGCTACTTAGACGTGCTTCAATCGGAGTATTCTCTGCTGAAACGTCAGGCAGAGCAGGATCTTCTTCCATACTGCGTCGAGCATGGTATTTCCTTTATTCCTTATTTCCCATTGGCATCAGGCTTGTTGACTGGGAAATTTACAAAAGATGCGACATTTGATGATATTCGAGCAAAGGACCCGCTTTTCCAAGGCGATGCTTTCCTTTCAAATCTCGAAAAAGTAGACAAGCTGAAAGCCATTGCTCAATCAAAGAATGCAGAAACAGCACACGTCGCACTCGCTTGGCTCTTAGCGCAGGATGGCATTGATGCTATTATTCCAGGGGCAAAACGAGCAGACCAAGTGCTGCAAAACCTAAAAACAAACGATGTTCAATTAACAGAAGAGGAAATCAATCAAATCGATAAGATCTTCTCTTAACACTAAAAAAAGGTGCAGCTATGCACCTTTTTTTATGACATGGTGAGAGGGATTTTGATGACGAGCCGCAAATTTGGAGAACGGTAAGTGAAATCAAGTGTACCGTCTGCCTTTTCAACAAGCTGTTGAATGATATACGTCCCCATGCCTTGATGATCGCCGCCTTTTGTCGAGCGGCCAAAAGTTTTGAACAAATGATCTAGCACGTGTTTTTCCATACCTTTTGTGCTGTTTTCACAATGGATTAAAAATAGCCCGCTCCGAATAGAGGTCGTGACCGAAATGCTTCCCTCTTTTCCGGCTTGCTTCGCTTCAATCGCTGCATCTAGAGCATTATCAAGCAGGTTGCCAGTAAAACTAACCTGATCCGCCTTTGAAAAAGGAAGCGATGAAAAGGGTGCTTGAAGGTCTAGTGAAAGTGCAATGTCCTCTTTCTCAGCCCGCTCCAAAAAGGGATGTAGGGTTGAGGCTAAATATGCATTTTCTCCTTTAATCCATGGGAAATGTTTGACGTATTGCTGAATCAAATCTTTGATTTCATGCTCGTCGTTCGATGCGGAAAAGGCATTTAAATGTCTAGCTGTTTCATGATGTTTACTGCGCAGCTCAAGAAGTAATTCATTGGTTCTTGATTCTGCGTTTATGAGCTCTTGAAGCTGTCCATTTAACTGTTTCTCTGTCTGCATCACCTTCAATGAGAGGATGTCGACTGTCACCATCATGATGAGCGCCAAAAGACAGCTCAGCTCATTCGGTTGGATTAGAAACAGCAAAAGGCCTGTGCAGGTAATGAGTATAAAAGCGCCAAATATCACATAACCGCTCGTATGAGGCAAAAATCTTTTGTACATGAAAAATGTATAAACACACACCGCGCAAAAGGTAAAAAGCCACAACACAATGGGTGAAAGCGGCAGAAAGGCTTCAGCAGCTGCATGAAACGCAAGACCTAACCATATGAGAGCATAAATGCGAAATCCAAGATAGAAAGCGTTCACGTTCGTTCTCCTTAAAAATAGTATTTCTTAAAGAATTCTAATTGCTGCTTGGTCATCATGGCTTTTTTATCTGTACCTTCAAAAGACACGATATACGAATTTTTAGCATACGCCGAGAAATTCTTAATGTAATGAATATTGATAATAAACGATCGGTGGGAGCGGATAAAATCCTTTTCAGCTAGATCGCCCTTTAGCTCATTTAATGTCTGATAGGTCTGGATATCTCCTGTCGTTGTCACGATAGTTGTTGACCGGCCTGTTCGCTCAACAAAAATAACATCCTTTTTCTGCAGCACATGAATATCTGACTGCTGCTTAATGAGAAGCCGTCCATGAATGCTCTTCTCCTGCTTGGTGGACAGATAACGCTCTAAGCATTTGGCAATTCGATCAGCTTGGTAGGGCTTCATAATATAATCATGTACATTCAAATCAAACGCATGGACCGCATACCCACTGTTTCCTGTCACAAAGACCACATCGACATTCAGTGCGTGAGAGTGAATGAGGTCCGCTAATTCATAGCCGGACATTCCAGGCATTTCAATGTCAGCGAACAACAGATCAATGTCTCCTTTTTTGACCTTCTCATATGCATCCTCTGCTGACTGCGTGACAAAGACGATGTCCACAGCCTCCATCCTGCCTACAATGGCGTGCAGCTTTTCTAAATCTACTCGGTAATCGTCGACGAGACCTACTTTTATCATAAAAATCACCTATGATCATTCTTATTATTTGTCTATTTTACCATTTGTTTTTTTGAAATAGATCATTTCAAGACAGAAAAAGGACGTTTCGCGACATTTTTATATCAGGCAAGCGTTATTTTTTCTATCATAGACTTAGAAAGTTGAAAGGGGCGAACCACATGATTACTCTCAGCGATTGCAGCTGCTGGTTTAAAGATAAGAAAAAAGTCGTAAAAGCGATGAAACACATGACGTTCTCCGTGAAGGAAGGGGAAGTCGTTGGCATTCTAGGAGAAAATGGTGCAGGAAAAACAACATTATTGCGCGCCGTAGCCACATTATTAGAGCCTACACACGGAACAGTCACTGTCGCAGGCTTTGATACAGTGAAAGAAGCAACAGAAGTGAAAAAGCGGATTGGTGTCTTGTTTGGCGGAGAGACGGGGCTTTACGATCGTTTGACGGCAAGAGAAAACCTTGAATACTTTGGCAAATTATATGGCTTAGATCAGCATGAAATCAAAGCAAGAATAGAGGATTTGGCAAAGCGTTTTGGGATGAGACAATACATGGATCGCAAGGTGAAAGGATTCTCAAGAGGAATGAAACAAAAGGTGGCGATTGCTAGAACGTTAATTCATGATCCTGACATTATTTTATTTGATGAGCCGACAACAGGCTTAGATATCACGTCGAGTAATATTTTCAGAGATTTTATCCATCAGCTCAAGCAGCAAAATAAAACGATCCTCTTTTCAAGCCACATCATGGAAGAAGTCAGCCAGCTTTGTGACAGTGTGATGATGATTCATCAAGGAGAGCTTGTGTATAAAGGCACACTTCCAGAATTATATACACAGGAACAAAGTGAAGACTTGAACTATATCTTTATGTCGAAGCTAGCTAGGGGGATTTCATAATGTGGAAAACCGTCTTTTTGAAAGAAATGACAGATGCGCTAAGGGATCGAAAAACGTTGCTCTTAACCGTACTGATTCCTCTTTTGACGATGCTTGGACTGGTGTTCTTTTATGAAAGCATGATTGCAGATCCAGGGGATAAAGCCTATACAGTCGCCATCAATGAACAGCTTCCAGCCGAAATGAACCAAATGATCAAAGAGGTCAAAAACCTAAACCTTGAAACATTTGATGATCCGCAGCAAGCCGTCAAGGATGGGGAGGCAAATGCTTACCTAGAAATGCCGAAAGAGGCAGGCGATATGCTCAAGCATCAAAAGCCATTCGCCATTAAAATTCATGGATATACGACAGATGATGATTCAGTGATCACCGTTCAAATGCTGCAATCATTGCTGGAGCAGTATCAAAACCAGGTGGTCGAGAAGCGCTTAGCAGCGGATCAAATCGATACGTCCGTTATTCATCCGTTTGAAGTGCAGTCCGTTGATGTAGAAGAAGGTGATGAAGGGGAAAACGGAGTGACCGCTATGCTGTTGTCGATTCTCCTTCCAATGATTTTGGTGACCTCCGTGATCTCAGGTGCTTTGCCGGCAGCGCTTGATATTGTAGCAGGTGAAAAAGACCGAAAATCCATTGAAGCGTTGTTTCTGACGCCGGCCAGCAGACTCCAGATTCTCATCGGAAAATGGCTCGCTGTCTCTATGTTCGGTATTTTAAGTGGGATTGTGGCGATCGGCATGCTGCTTCTATCTACTTTGCTCTTTACAGAAAAGCTGAAGCAAGCTCTGAACTTTGGTGATCAAATGTGGAGCATTATCGGCGTTATGTTTGCGGCGCTTATCATCTTCTCCTTCATGGTATCCATGATTGAATTGCTGCTCAGTGTGATGTCGGGTTCAGTCAAAGAAGCGCAATCGTACATGTCCATGATCATTACACTAGGTGTGCTCCCAATGTTCTTTACCATGAGAGCAGGTGCAACGCAGCTAGATACGTATTACTTTGCCATCCCATTTCTCAATATTCATGCGCTGTGTAAGCAATTGATGTTTGGTATCATCGATCCAATGTCCATCACCCTGACACTCGGCTCCTCAGCCTTGGCAGTCGTCATCCTGTTTGTCATCGTCAGAAGCTTGTTTATGAAAGAGAAATGGATGCTTGCGAAATAAAGAAAAACTTGCAGATATATTCTGCAAGTTTTTTATATTCAGAGATTCATATAAAAGAGGCTCGCGATAGCATGATGGAAGAGGAAATGATATGATTATCCTAATTTTACCAAGGAAAGGAGTTCGGGTATGTCTTATCAAACAGATGACGATGATGTGTTAGGACTATGTAATATATATGCTCAGCAAACACACCATTTTGAAGCCTTTATTTTGGGAAACAGGGTAGGTTTATTAGAATTAAAAAATGCAATAGACAAGGCTTTAGAAACCGGTAGTTCTACTGCAACGTTATTCCCTTCTGATTATGAGGGATATGATGTCTATATTGCTTTAGTAGACGATGAGCAAAGGTTTGAAAAATTAACAACTCCTTATGTAGAGGAATACGCACAAGAGGAAGATGCGATTGATCCAATTGAGATCATTAAAGAATATGAAGCTGAAAAGAGGAATTCATCTTTATAAAATGTTTGCGATATGAAAAAAGCTCGATCTCACTATATTAATAGTAGCAGCCATTACTATATTTATGGTGGACATTCAGTGGGGTGGCTGGCGATTTTCTTGCTTTCTTGTATGTATTTCAGAATCAAATATAGGAAACAACCGAAATAAATTAAGAAAAAACCCCCGGAATCGGGGGTTTTTCCATTAGTTCTTGATGAATTTCTCAACTAATGAGCTTGTTTTATAATCGTTCAAATCAAGTTTCCATTGGTCGATATCATTTTTCTTCATGTTGACTTCTACTGTTTCTTCAGAAGATGATGGTCCTAATTTTTTAAACTCATCTGGGTAAATTGATAGTAAGTATTTTTGCGCTTCATCATAAGAAGCTGAACGGTTTTTGCTGTAGAACTCAGTCGCTTTCTCTTTCAAACGATCGACAAGCGGACTTGCATCGATTGGTGTAAGAGTCACAGTCACGACAGCTTTATCACCACTGATGGATTTTGTTTTTGTTGAAACTTTTGATTTTTCAGCTAATGTTTCTTTCACAGCTTTCAGTAGCTTATCAAGGTTTTCGTCCTTCGCTGAGCTAGAAGAAATACCTGAAGAAGTGATGTAACCTTGCTTGAATGATTTATCAAATTCGTTCACAACAGTTGATTTGTTATCACCTGTTAGTTTTTCGAAATCATCGTTTTTCTTACCAAAAATCATCACATCAATATAAGAAGAAAGAGCTTTTGCAGATGCTTGTAGTGTATCTGCTTTTTTCATTAAGTCTTTTCCTTTAATATCGAATTCTAGTGTTTTGTCATCTTTTTTCGATCCGCTTCCTGGCTCTGTGTAAACAAGCTGATAGTCCTTGTCTTTGTCAACAACAAAGAAAAGACCGCCTTTTGTTACTTTGTCTGCATTTAAAGAGCTTGAAGATAATACTTCGTTGTAGTCATCTGGAGAGATCGTAGATACCTGTGCGTCATCTTGGTAAAGCGTGAAGTTGCTTTTATCAACATTGAGAGGCTCTTTGCTGATATTTTTTACAGATACATTCACTTTTAGTACATACTGATCATCCTGTACAGATGTATCGTATTGAGGTGGTAATGTGTACTCAGCACTTTCTACCTTTACCTCTGCTGCATCAAGAGATTTTTTGGTATCGTTTTCTTTCGCAGCTGTTTTGTCTTTTCCACCACTACAAGCAGCAGCGACAACAGTTACACACAAGATCAGAAGAAACAGGGATAATTTCTTTTTAAACATGGCGTGTTTTCCTCCTCGGGTTTATGGTGAATTTCATTGAAAAGCTGTAGTTCATATCATTCTTTTTGCACAAAAAGAAAAATACTGTATGTTTTTTACTGTAGAATGAAGCGAAAGTACTGTCAATACCTCAGTGCGTTTCCGAGGTTGATTGGCTTCAAGTAGTAAAAATGACACTAAGTTGAGAGGAGAAACTTGTAATTTATTATTTGATATCTCCTGTAGAAACTCAACATTTTATATTTTAAGGTTTTGAGTCGGATTATTGAATAGGTTCAAATGACTGTTTTTGAAGATGATGTCGCAATTAGAAGGATTTTTATGACTTGTAAATGAGTATATAGTAATGAATATTTCTTCCTGTTATGTATATGGTCACTTGGTTTGAGTGTTGTTGGCAGCGAGACACATGTCCAGCAAATTTAGACAGGCTGCCGACACTGAACGTGCTTTTTCATGTCAAAATGGCAGTCATCTACACAGAAACGCTACATAAAATAAAAGAGAAACGAACTGGAGGTGGATGTATGGCAGTGGTAAGAGCGACAAGCTCTGATATTGATTTAATGGCCAGACTGCTGAGAGCGGAGGCAGAAGGTGAAGGGAGGCGAGGGATGCTGCTCGTAGGAAACGTGGGCATCAATCGTTTGCGTGCCAACTGCTCTGACTTTAAAGGGCTGCGTACGATTCCACAAATGATTTATCAGGAGCATGCATTTGAAGCGGTCACGCATGGTTACTTCTATCAGCGAGCACGAGAAACGGAAAAAACACTTGCGCGGAGAAATATTAACGGAGAACGGTTTTGGCCGGCAAAATTCAGCCTTTGGTATTTTAAACCGCCTGGCGATTGTCCGGCGACTTGGTACAATCAGCCGTTTGTGGCAAGGTATAAGTCGCATTGCTTTTATCAGCCAACCGCCGAAACGTGTGAAAATGTTTATAACACCTTTTAGCTTGATGAAACGCACAACCCTCTTAGAGTACAAATGCAGAGGGTTGTGTTTTTGTTTTTTCCAAAATGGGTAACCATTGTGTATCAGCAAGATGAAGCACGTGAATGGAGGAAATGAAGATGTATCAAGATTTAAAAGGGAAAACAGCCATTGTCACAGGCTCTTCAAAAGGAATTGGACAAGCGATCGCATTACGGTTTGGACAAGAGGAAATGAATGTGGTTGTAAACTATAAAGGCGATGAAGATGGAGCTGAAGAGACCGTAAAAGCCATTCAGCAGCACGGAGGTGGGGCGGTGAAAGTACACGCAGATGTCTCCAAAGAGGAAGGCATCCAAGCCATTATGGATACAGCACTGGAGCATTTCGGTACAGTAGATGTATTCGTCAATAATTCAGGCTTCAACGGCGAAGAAGCGCTGCCGCATGAGATGACGCTGGAGCAATGGCAAAATGTCATCGATGTGAATATGACAGGCGCATTTTTAGGCGCAAAGGCTGCACTCACTTATATGATGGAGCATGACATCAAAGGGTCCATTTTAAATATTTCCAGTGTCCATCAGGAAATCCCGCGCCCGTTCAATGTTCATTATTCCACTTCAAAGGGCGGAATGAATATGATGACGAAGACGCTGGCTCTTGATTATGCCGAAGCAGGTATTCGAATCAATGCGATTGCGCCGGGTACCATGGCGACCGAATCGAATGATGATTTGCAGGATGAATTGAAAAAACAAAAGCAGCTTGAGAAAATCCCGATGAGAACCTTTGGTGAACCGAAGGAGATTGGGGCCGCTGCTGCATTCCTCGTTTCTAAGGAAGCGGCGTATATCACAGGCACCACCTTATTTGTAGATGGTGGAATGACACTTTATCCTTCTCAAATCAATGATTAATCCAAAAAACATCCGCCTGTTCAGCCGGCGGATGTTTTTTGTTCGTAGCGTTGAGCGGCTTTGGTCGGTTTGCCGAGCAGCATCGGGTACTTGCTCAGGAAGGAGATACATGGCACCATGAGCAGCAATGTGCCGATCGTATAAAAAAGTGTCCAAGAGAGCTGTGCTGTATCAGCAATATTGATACCGAGTCCATAAAAAACAAATGCTTTCATGATATCGATACCGGCAAACTGCAAGACAAGAATGACAATAGAATTACGTCCTAGATACGTCAAAATAGGGGATGTTTTCAATTTAAAGCTTAAATAAATCACGGCAGCTGAACCGAGCAGAGCACATGCATAGAAAATAAAGAGATCACCGTAGTCGTTGACGCGCATATCGATCCGTGAATTAAAGCTTTGCATGTAAGCCGTCAGCACAAGCAGACCTGTACATAAAAGAAGGGTTGGATCTGTTTTTAATTCCACAAACCATTGCTTTGCTAAAAATCCAATCGAATAAAACACAACAGCTGTCAAGGCGACATTGGCGTTCCAAGGAAGACTTTGATCTAAAAGCAAGGTAGAGGCATATCCAGCACCTCCGCAAAGAACAGTCAGCAAGATCACGGCAGCGGGTTTTCCTTTAGAAAGACGATGCATAAAGAGAAATAAAATTTCCACTAAAAAGAGCGTCGTTAAAAACCAAATCGCTGGGTTATGTGTCAGTCTTGCTTCATCTGCATTGGATATGAAAATACCTGTAAACGGAACGAAAGGATCAATATCCGTTTGTCCCTTGAATGCGAAAAAACGGGTAACGGAGAACCAAAATACATACGTAATGATGGAGAAATAGAGATAGGGCAAGAGTAAGCTTTTGGCTTTTTTCTGAATAAATGACAAAGCAGGGGATGAGGATGATCGAAACATCATGCCTGATAGTAAAAAGAAAAGCGGCATATGAAAAGAGTAAATGAATTGCTTGAGCGAATCTGGAATGGGCACATGCGCCATGACCACGAGCAGAATGCCAATCCCTTTAGCTGCATCAACCCAATCGAGTCTCTTTTTCATGTCTGTCATCTCCTTCTTTCTCAGCGTTGTAAACCGTTCATTGAATATGTACCTCTACTATATAAAAGGTACACCTCTTATGCGTTTACAGTTCGCTAACGATTAGAAGACACATTTGCGATCAGATGACAGACGGAAGGATTTTGACATCTTGATGTTACATTTCCCATTTTTTATGACAATGTAAAAAAGAAGCCTGGAAAGCTGGCTTCAAAATAATTCTGCTATTCGCTTGAAGGAACGTTGTTTTTCGATCGGATCAAAGGAATTGTTCAGAATCATGATGTCATCCGTTTGATAGCGGTCCATCAAGGTCTGTAATTGCTCTTTCACCGTTTTCTTCGAGCCGACAATCATCCGCTGGCGGTTTTGCAGCACTTTTTTCTTTTCCTGTATGGTGTAGTGATAGGCGCTTGCTTCTTCTATAGAAGGAACGCGGCTGTCCAGTCCCTTTTCAACACGAAGCAGCCATAAATCTGTACTGCTGGCGATCCTGTCTGCTTCTTCATCTGTTTCACCGCAGATGACAAAGACGGCAAACATAGATTGTGGCTGCCTAGAAAAGACAGATGGAGAAAAGTGTGATCGATACGTCTCAAATGCTTGTGTGCCGCGAGCAGGATGGATAAAGTGGCCAAAAATATAGTTGATTCCAAGCTCCGCCGCCTGCATGGCACTATTTTCTCCCAGCCCAAGCAGCCAAACCGGCGGATGAGCATCAACAAGCGGAGCAGCTTTCACGCCTGCATGCGGATGACCAGAAGGCAGGCTGTCTGATAAGTAAAAAAGAAGGTCCTTCAGCTGGCGGTCAAACTGAGACAGATCTTTAGGCACGCCGTCCGTCAAAGCGAGTCTCGTCCTTTCGATCCCGCCTGGAGATTTGCCGACACCAATCTCAATCCGTCCAGGATAAAGGGCTTCAAGTTGCCGCGTGACCTCTGCTACTTTAAAAGGACTGTACTGAGGAAGTAAAATACCGCCAGATCCGGTACGCAAGGTCGTTGTATGAGCCGCAATATGAGCCATTAATATTTCAGGCGCTGTACTAGCGAGCCCTCTTGTGCTGTGGTGTTCGGCGAACCAATAGCGCTCATACCCAAGCGTTTCAGCCAGCTGAGCCAGCTGCGTTGTATGAATCAATGTCTCCTGAGCAGACTGACCTTTAGGAATGGCGACTTGATCTAATATATGAAGTGATGGCATCATCAACATCCTTTCATCAACATGCTGAATATCAGTATAAAGAAATCCATAGGTGGAAGGAAACGAAAGGGTTTATCCTTTGCTTCTTTTCTATATCAACATATGAAACCACATTAATACACTCCTTATCAGTAAGAGCTGTTCATCGGGAACTTTCGACAATGTTTCACATGAAACACTTCATTAACGACATGAACCATTTCCAATGTGCATCTTTCGTTAAAAAAATATAAAGAGTTTGAAACCTATCTTGAACATAGATCGTATATACTAGTAAATAGAAAAAAGAGTAAGAGGCTCCAATGTCATTTCATGAATTTTGTCGAATTTTCATGTATGATGATTTTAATAGGGTCCATCGCTTAATAAATAGATTTTTATTATGCTGGAGGAGTGATTGATTTGGCGATTACATTAGAAAAAGGTCAACGTATTGATTTAACAAAAGGGAAAACAGGGCTGACGAATATTCTTGTTGGACTTGGCTGGGACCCTGTATCACAAGGCGGCGGATTTTTAGGAAAGCTGTTTGGCGGCGGAGGCGGCGCTGATGTTGATTGTGATGCTTCAGTGCTCATGCTGAAAAATGATAAGTTTACGGAAAATAAAGATTTGATTTATTTTGGCAACCTAAAGAGCAAATGCGGCAGTGTTGAGCATACAGGTGACAACCTGACTGGTGAAGGAGACGGAGATGATGAACAAGTCCTCGTCAACTTGAGAAAGGTGCCGGGTAATGTGAATAAATTGGTGTTTGTCGTGAACATTTATGATGCCCTTAGAAGAAACCAACACTTTGGTATGATTCAAAATGCTTACATTCGCATCGTTGATCGTTCAAACAATCAAGAATTAGTGAAATATAATTTAAAAGATGACTATGCAGGAAAAACTTCGTTAATCGTCGGGGAACTTTATCGCCATGAGAATGAGTGGAAGTTTGCGGCGCTTGGAAATGGTACAAATGATGCGAAGCTTGCAGATATTACGAGAAACTATATTTAAACAGAAGGGAGAGGTTCCTAGTGGGAATTTCTTTAGCGAAAGGTCAAAAAATTGATTTAACAAAAACGAATCCGGGTTTAACAAAAGTAGTCGTCGGTCTTGGCTGGGACGTCAATAAGTATGACGGCGGACATGACTTTGATCTAGACGCAAGTGTATTCCTTTTAGATGCGGCAGGTAAAGCAAGCTCTCCATCTGACTTTGTCTTTTACAACCAAACAACTGGCGGAGGCGGCAGTGTCGTACATACAGGCGATAACCGCACTGGCGAAGGGGACGGAGATGACGAGCAGGTCAATGTTGACCTTGCAGCTGTACCGGCAAGTGTTGAAAAGATTTCATTTGTCATTACAATTCATGATGCAGAAGCGCGCAGTCAAAATTTCGGACAAGTGTCTAACGCATATGTACGTATTTTAAATGCAGCATCTAATGAAGAACTCATTCGCTACGATTTGGCAGAGGATTTTTCAATTGAGACAGCCATTATTGTAGGTGAATTATACCGTCATGGCGGGGAATGGAAATTCTCAGCTGTCGGATCAGGCTATCAAGGCGGTCTTGCCCGCATTGCAACGGACTTTGGCTTAGATATCGGATAACGCAATAGTTTCCTATTTTCAAAGACAGGAGAGATACGAATATGGCGATTCAGCTTTCAAAAGGACAACGTGTCGATTTAACCAAAACCAACCCAGGGCTGACGAAAGTGATGATCGGTCTTGGCTGGGATACGAATAAATATTCTGGCGGAGCCGAATTTGATTTGGACGCTTCGGCTTTCTTGGTGGATGCAAACAATCGTTGTCAGCAAGATACAGATTTTGTGTTCTATAATAACCTTCAGCATCCGAGCGGCAGTGTCACTCATACAGGTGATAACCGTACGGGTGAAGGAGATGGAGATGACGAGCAAATTCTCGTTGATTTCTCGAAAATTCCTGCTAACATTGATCGTATCGGAATTACAGTTACGATCCATGATGCAGAGGCGCGCAGCCAGAATTTTGGACAAGTCTCTAATGCATTTGTTCGTGTTGTAAATGAAGAGGGCGGGGAAGAATTGATTCGCTTCGATTTAGGCGAAGACTTCTCAATTGAAACAGCTGTTGTGGTATGTGAATTGTACCGACACGGAAGTGATTGGAAGTTTAACGCGATCGGAAGCGGATTCTCTGGCGGACTTGCAGCTCTTTGTCAAAATTATGGGTTAGAAGTGTAAATAAGAGAAACAAATCAGTTCAAGAGATGCTGTCAAAAGCTCATATGGAGGCCTTTTCCTAAGTGAGAAAGAAACAGCGATCAAGAATAGCAGCAGGCGAAAGCCTGCTGATGCTTCTACACTTATAGGAGGAAAACCAGTTGGACATTTTGAAACATATGTTGGATACATATGCCTCGTTTTTTGATTGGCATATGTGGGCAGAGGTATTAACAGACCCTGTCTCTTGGGGGCTTATTGGGACTCTTGTCGTGCTTGAAGGATTGTTATCAGCAGATAACGCACTTGTATTAGCTGTGATGGTGAAACATCTACCAGAAAAGCAGCGTAAAAAAGCATTAACCTACGGATTAATTGGCGCTTATTTCTTCCGTTTTCTATTCATTGGCGTAGGGATGCTGCTTATTAAGTTCTGGTGGATTAAGGTCCTCGGAGCTGCTTACTTAGCATGGCTTGTTATTAAGCACTTCTGGTTAGGTGACGGCGATGATGAAGCGAAGGAACTGAAAAAAGAAGGCTGGTTGATTCGAGTCTTTGGTGTGTTCTGGGCAACTGTTATTTCTGTTGAAATTATGGACCTTGCCTTCTCGGTTGATAGTATTCTTGCAGCATTCGCTGTATCTGAGGAAGTATGGATTCTACTATTAGGCGGAATGCTTGGAATTCTCATGATGCGTACAGTCGCACAGTTATTCCTTGTTCTCATTGACCGTATCCCAGAGCTTGAGAATACAGCGTTTATTCTCATCGGGATCATTGCGATCAAAATGGGCTTGAGTGCTGCTCACATTGAAATCCCGCATCTTGTATTCTTTGCGATTATTATCCTAGCATTTATCGGAACGTTTATCGTTCATAAAATCAATAAAAAGAAACATCAAGAAGTGACAAACGAAGCTGCGGCTTCAAAAGAAGAATAGGACGATCAAAAAGGAATGGAGTTGATTAGCGGCTCCATCCTTTTTTGAATCATCAAGTCATTTGTTCGATTTTCTCTCAACAACAGGAGGTGGCACAGCATGCGGTATTTTCAGTTTTTATCAGAGGCGAGGCAGCACGATATTTTTTTCAAACGGCCGGGGGCGATGCATTTGATGAAGCCAAGGCACGTACTTGCGCATGCATTAGGTGCTACTTTGTATATGCCCGCGACAAGACAGGATATAGCAGACATGCTGCTGTCGCAGAAATATGAAGCGCTTTGCTCTGTTGTATTTTGTTTAGAGGATGCCATCGGTGATCAAGAAGTGGAAATGGCTGAACAGAATCTAGTGGTACAATTCGCCAAACTGTCGGACAAATTAACGCATACACCTGAAATGGCTGAACAAATGCCGCTTTTATTTATTCGGGTTCGTTCGCCGAAGCAGCTGCTGAAAATGGCAGATTTGCTTGGTCCATCTCTTCGTTTATTGACGGGTTTTGTATTTCCAAAGTGTTCTATTCATAATGCGAAGGATTATTTGGACAGCTTGAAACAGGCGTCCGCACAAACGAAGACAACGCTGTACGGTATGCCCATTTTGGAAACACCCGATTTATTAGAAAAAGAAACAAGATATACGGTGCTGTCTAAGTTAAAGCAGATCATGCTGAATGATGAAGAATATATTTTGAATATTCGTATTGGGGCAACTGATCTTTGCGGCTTATATGGCATTCGCCGTGATCGCGACACCACCATCTATGAAATCAGATTGATTGCTGATTTGATCACAGATATTATCAATTATTTTGGTCGTTCCTTTGTTATATCAGGTGCTGTATGGGAGCATTTTGACCCTGCACGAAAGGAACAAAAACCATTCATCCGTGCGCTTTCTAAGGGCGGTGAGCAGTCCTTATCTGAATTCGATGACGTACAAGGTTTACTCAAAGAGACAAGACTCGATGTAGCCAACGGCATACATGGAAAGACAGTGATCCATCCAACACATCTCAAGCCAGTGCAAAGCATGTACGTTGTGACAAAGGAAGAGTACTTGGATGCTTTAAGCATTCTGGAACATGCTGACGGCACAGTTGGCGTGATGAAGAGTGCTTTCTCTAATAAGATGAATGAAACAAAGCCGCATTACAGGTGGGCAGAGCACATTTTAATGAAGTCAGACATTTACGGGGTGTTTCATGAAAATAGAAGCTATATCGACATACTCACAGAATCAGAAGCAGCATACGCTGAACATCTTGGAACATATGGAGGTTGAGCTTGACCTCAAAGAAGGTGCGCTCCAGCTTGAAAAAGAGCATCTTTTTGAGATGGCGGCAAGGGTGAACAAAAAAAGAGCCTTTTTATTCGTGAGTAAGGTGCTTGGAAAGCATATTCCTGTTCATCCAGTAAAACCGCTTCTTGTCTCGGGTCTTTTAGCGATGGCATATGCCAAAGAGCAAACGGGACAGACGCCCCTGCACCAAGATCTTCTTGTAGAGGCACTCAAGACGGATGATCACACGGTGTTAACGGCAGCCTATGAAACACTCAAAAAAGAAAAGCTTTCAGCTGGCAATAAGCCTGTCGTCATCGGCTTTGCGGAAACAGCAACAGCCCTTGGGCATGGTGTATATAATGTGATAGAAGGCGCATCTTACATTCATACGACACGTGAACAGCTGCTGGATCTTGACCCATCATTGGTATTTGAAGAAGAACATTCGCATGCAACAGATCAGCTTTGTTATGCAGAGGAAGCATTCCTTCGCACAGACCGCCCCATCGTGTTAGTAGATGATGAAGTCACGACAGGCCGTACCAATATCAACATCATTCGTGACCTTCATGCAAAGTATCCAAGGCATTCTTATACCATTCTTTCCATTTTGGACTGGCGGACGGAGGAGCATGAGATAGCCATGTGCCAGCTTGAAGAGGAGCTTGGAATTCACATCACATCATTGTCTTTATTAAAAGGGCAGATGATTTTTCGAGGCAAAACGCTCGATGAGCCAGCTTATTCGTATGAGATTGCGGAGCAAGAGAAGCAGCCAAGTCTCTCTTTTCACTCTCTTCAACCTTTCTTTAAGCAAGTGTCCTATTCACTTTCTCATGCAGCAAATTCGGCTGGTCATTCGCCATATATACATGAAACGGGTCGTTTTGGTTTAAACGCAGCAGATACGGAAGCGCTCGACCAAGCAGCTGCTGAAGCGGGATTGAGGCTGCGGCAGGAACGCAAAGGAAAACAAACACTCTGCTTAGGGACAGGTGAGCTGATGTATGTCCCGATGAGACTGTCTGCACACATGGGGGAAGGCGTTCTCTTTCATTCAACAACGAGAAGCCCTATTCACCCAGTCGAAAAGGATGGATACGCTGTCCAAAATGGGTTTACCTTTATGAATCCAGAGGATGCCCGAATTCAGCACTACGTGTACAACATTCCAAAAGGTGAATATGATGATGTATTTCTCTTTTTTGAGAAAAAGGTCTCTCAGGAGGCATTGCTTCCGCTTGTTCACTTATTTGCTGAGCGGCATGTGAAGCATGTGCATATTGTGACTTTATCAGACGAGGTGAAGGTGAATGGCTAATGTGTATACAAAGATGGGGAGCTATCCAGAGCAGGATGTAACCTTCTTACTCAAAGATTTATCCTCTATTGAGATGGAGAAAAGTACAGAAGAGCGGGAGCGTTCGATTCAGAGCGGCGCGCATTATTCAGAAATGCTGCCAATTGAGTACAAACCAACGGCATCTTATATGACTTTATTCTATCAATCTCTTGAAGAAAGTAAGGAAAAGGTAGCAGAAGCAGTAGCTGTTGTAGCAGAACAGATTGTGAAGAAGCGAGGTTTCCAAACCGTGCTTTGCAGTTTGGCGCGTGCAGGGACACCGATCGGGGTGCTGATCAAACGATATATTCGAAAGGCGTATGGTGTCGATCTGCCTCATTACAGCATCTCTATTATTCGCGACCGCGGAATAGACGAGAATGCACTGCATTATATGCTGAAAGAACATCCAGGTTTTGAAATTGCTTTTATCGATGGATGGACTGGAAAAGGGGCGATTTCGAAAGAGCTCCAAAAAGCTGTTCTTGATTTTGAAAAAAAGTATGGTGTACGTCTCTCGAGTGAGCTGGCTGTGCTGGCAGACCCCGGCTATTGTACACATGTATACGGAACGAGGGAGGACTTTCTCATTCCAAGTGCCTGCCTGAATTCGACAGTATCAGGGCTTGTCAGTCGTACGGTATTAAACAACCGCTGGATCAATGCCGATGATTTCCATGGGGCAAAGTATTATAAAGAGCTACTTGATGAAGATGTGTCCAATCTATATGTGGATACAATTGAAGAAGCATTTTCCAGCCTCGGACCAAATGTACAAGAGAAAGCAGAAACCATACTTACGCAAGGAGCACCGGCAGATTGGCGGGGAATGGCATCCATTGAAGCAATCGGTCAGGAGTTTCAAATTGAAAATACCCACTTGATTAAGCCGGGTGTTGGTGAAACGACCCGCGTGCTGCTTAGAAGAATCCCTTGGAAAATCTTGATTCAGCCTGAATCTCAGGAGAAGCTGAAGCATATATTGCTTTTGGCAGAGGACAGAGGTGTTCCTGTCATTGAATATGCCAATATGTCCTACACGTGCTGTGGGTTAATTCGCCCGTTGGAGCAAACGTCATGAAGACATTTGCATTTGCCAGTGATTTAGACCGGACGCTGATTTACTCACATCGAGTGCTTGACCAGTATGCGTATGAAGGAGAGTATGATTTAGTTGAGGTGCTGGACGAACGGCCGCTTTCCTATATGTCTGTTGAAACGAAAAAATCTTTGCAGACGATTCATCAATCAGGCTGGTTCATTCCAGTGACGACAAGAACAACCGCACAGTATGAACGAATCACCTTCTTTGAGCAAGAGCTTAAACCGGAGTATGCTGTCACAACAAATGGGGGCTGTATTCTTCATCATGGCAAACCGCTTGAGGATTGGCAGGCCATTGTTGATGAGAGACTTAGGGAGTGTATGCCAGTCAGAGAGATGTTGAGGGCGATCTCGGAACTTCCGGTTGCGGCATGGGTGAAGCGTACCCGTACAGCAGAGGGAAGATTTCTTTATTTAATTATGAAAGAGGAGTATCTATCTCACATTCCGCTTGCTGAATTGAAGCTGTGGGGCGAGGAGAGAGGCTGGCAGGTTTCTCTTCAGGGACGGAAGCTTTATTTTATTCCACAGCCGCTTAATAAGTGGGATGCTGTTGCTTTTCTAAAGGACAGGCTGCAGCTTGAATACGTCTATGGTGCGGGTGATTCTCTGTTAGATGCAGGGCTCATTCGTCAATCAGATATGGGCTTTGCCCCAAGGCATGGAGAAGTTCTGGACTTTGACCCATCACTTGAGCCGACAGCAGCATCTGGCATGGCCGCAGCGGATGAAATCACCGCTTCTGTCATCGATCAGATGATGAACGCAAAAAAGCCTTCGATTCGATAGCAGAAGTAGAAGACTGAATGATATGATAGTAGTAGCTTTCGAGAAAATATAGGAGAAAGGAAGGAGCGGCGTGAGTTATAAAGAAATCAATGTCACCCATACACGGGCGGAGCAGGAAGCCTGGAAAAATGTGCTGAAAAAGCCGCTCCCTGAAAGAGACGGTTATGTAAAGGACGAGCATACGTTGTCCTTGCCGCGTCTCGCCGCCCGGGTCCTTGGAACTCCGCATGATGCAACCGATTATTTTATTTATTTACATGAATTATACGAAACAGACGGCATGCATATTTTAAGTGAAACACTCAATCGTCATATTGAGCCGGAGCATTTTCAAGCGCTGCAGCGTATTCATTTGATTAACCAAGAAGAAAAGGGATTGTCCGTGAATCGCTTTGTTGCTTTTTTAGATGGTGAACAGCTGATTGTACGCCATCCAAACCCTGTGATGAACCGGCATATCCGTCTTTCATTGATCAAGGTATTTGAGCATTTCAAGCAGCTGCACGAGGGTGGATTTCAGCATCCTGATTTCCGCCGGGTCCTGCTGGATGTCGTGAAGTTTTCAAATAACCATCTAGGTCCATGGCTGAAGGAAGTCAATATCGAAGAAAAAATGCCGGCTGTCATTTGGTATGGAGAGGCGAATAAAAGTCAGCTTTATTTTCTTTACTATGTCATGCTGATTGGCTGTGATGTTGTGCTATTTCATCCAGAAGGCGAGGATTCGTTCCGCGAATTAGATCCAGAAGAAAAGCTGACTTTTATTGATCAGTACCCGGGGACTTCAAAGCTTGAGCCGTTCCCTACTGAAAAGCCTGAGAGGAAATCAACGGTGGCGTACCGCTCGACAAGAGAGCTTGAAGAGGTGCTTCACACGGAAGATTCAATGCTGTATAAGCCGTGGCAATTCAGAGATCATACTCCTCATTCTATTACACTGAAGACCACGTATGATGAGCTGTTTTTAATTGCAAAGGAACGATCCTTTATCCGCCCGAATTTTAAAGCAGACCGGGACACGATACAGATTCCGAATCTTTTTGCGAAAATGATGGGTGTCACACGAGACAAGCGTGAATACTGGGATCGCATTCACACGTTAATGGAGGGGAAAGAGACGAAGACCATTCGCCATTTTCCTTTTACGAAAGAAGTGACTTCGAATTATCAATTTCATTATCAGCATGCACTTTCTTCTAATGGAGAGATTGATCCTGACTTATTAATGAAAAGCAATGTGTGGCAGTTTTCTCATCTATATGAGGGCACGCAGCGTGCGATAGCAGAGGCGATATCTCGAATCTGTCAGCATCCGAAGCTATTAAAAGAAGGCAATGAAACCGAATTAGATGTCCGTATTTATTTATTCAAGCAGGTTCTGCATTTAAGCCAGGATCTCATTGAACTGATTCAAACCTTTGATTACGCACAAACCGTACCGAAAGTGATTTTATACCATACGGAATATAATGGAGAGCTGACTCGTTCTGATGCGGCCGCCCTGATTTTCCTAAATGAAATGGGTGTGGATCTCTTCGTATATCATCCGGCGGGATATCAGTGTATCGAACGGTATATCGATGACCAACTATTTGATACCCATTGGCTTGATGAGATGGTCATGAACCAGGAGTTTAAAGAGCCGTCCATCGTTAGAAAGTTATTTCAATCCATTAAAAACCGATAAGGAGATCAAAGCTTATGACAAATACAAACGGAAATGACATCATTTCAATTGATAAAGAGGAAATCACGATTGAGAAGGCAGACGATATTCGCGTTCAGCTTCGAAACGAACCAGAAGTGCAAAATATTGCGAGACAGATCGATGCGAAAAATCAGCTGGAACTTCTTGAATACGGAAAACAGCCGGCCGTTGAAATCTCTAAGTTCTCTGATCGTATCCTTTCAATGATGCGTTCAACAAGCGTCACTGACTCAGGAACAATGCTGACGCAGCTTGGTAAGATTATGGATCGTTTTGATAAAAATGATTTTGACGAACCGAAGGGTGGTTTGTTGTCAAAAATCTTTAAGCGCGGCGGCAGCATGATCGAAAAGATTTTTAGTAAATATCAAACGCTCGGTGCAGAAATTGAAAAAATTAATGTGGAAATTAGTAAATATAAAGATGAAATGACCAAATCGACTGTGACGCTTGAAGAAATGTATGAGCATAACATTCAATACTATTTGGAGCTGGAAAAGTATGTCGTAGCCGGTCAAATGAAAATCGAAGAATTAAAACAATTGGTTCCTTCATATGAAGAAAAAGCAGCTAGTGGAAACCAGCTGGCACAAATGGAGCTTGATACGCTTCGTAATGGCATTCAAGCGCTTGAAGAGCGTGTGTATGACCTTGATATGGCACGAATGGTGGCGCTTCAAACAGCACCGCAAATCCGTTTGCTTCAGCGTGGGAATACGAAATTAATCGGTAAAATCAACTCTGCCTTCATCATCACGATTCCAATTTTCAAAAATGGGATCATTCAAGCTGTTACAGCGAAGAGACAAAAGCTTGTGGCTGATTCTATGAGTGAGCTGGATAGAAGAACAAATGAAATGCTGAAACGAAATGCTGAAAACATTTCAAGTCAAAGTGTGGAGATTGCCAAATTATCTGGCCGTCCAAGCATCGACATTGAAACGATCGAATCTTCCTTTAATACAATTGTACAAGGGATGAAAGAGACGAAACAGATCGAAGAAGAGAACAAGCGATTACGCGAAGATGGAACAAAACGTATGCTTGAGCTTCAAGATAATATTAAGCGGGCTGCCCTAGAGTCCTAAAAAAACAAGCTGTCTGTAACTAAAGTTGCAGGCAGTTTTTTTATGAATTTAAATAAAATTTGAGGAAAAAGGTTTTTATGTGACCATTTTCGGGTAAATCCTGTTAAGGGGAATGGTTCGCCCATGATTCAAAAAACCGCTATGACGAGGATTCGACTTATTTTTTAGCACAATTAGGAATTTCCAGTAAAATATTGTCTGATGAGAGGAAATACCCCGTAAAATATGTAGTTTATGAAGCATTCTATAGGATTTACGAGTAATACGGCGTATAAACTCTAATGACCTGACCTCTATATGGAATTCATACATATTGTGGGGAAATAAGCGAATTCTAAAGATTGTTCGCATCATAACGCTTATGTTACGGTTATAAAGATGCTAATTTGGAGGGAAAATATGAATTCTGAAGAGAGAAATATCAAAATCAAGATAAATAATGTATCTAAAATTTTCGGTAAAAATGCTAAAAAAGCATCTCAAATGCTTGAAAAAGGGAAAACAAAAAGAGAGATCCTAAAAGAGACCGGCGCAACAGTTGGTGTCAATCGAGCAAATTTTGATGTGTATGACGGCGAGATATTTGTCATCATGGGGCTATCAGGGAGCGGAAAGTCCACACTTGTGCGGATGCTAAACAGGTTAATCGAACCAACCTCCGGTGAAATATATATTGATGGGGATATGATAACAAATATGTCAAAGGATCAATTGCGTGAAGTCAGACGGAAAAAGATCAGCATGGTTTTCCAAAACTTCGCATTGTTCCCGCACCGTACAATTCTTGAGAACACTGAGTATGGTCTTGAATTGCAAGGTGTCGATAAAGAAGAGCGCAGACCAAAAGCGCTTGAATCTTTAAAGCTTGTTGGACTTGAAGGCTTTGAAGAGCAATATCCAAATCAATTAAGTGGTGGTATGCAGCAGCGTGTTGGATTGGCACGTGCGTTAGCAAATGACCCTGACATTTTATTAATGGATGAAGCATTCAGCGCACTAGATCCATTAATTCGTAAAGATATGCAGGATGAATTGCTTGAGCTTCATACATCTGTAGGAAAAACGATCATTTTCATTACCCATGATTTAGATGAGGCGCTTCGTATTGGTGACCGCATTGTCCTCATGAAGGATGGAAATATCGTTCAAATCGGAACACCAGAAGAAATTCTGATGAACCCATCGAATGAATATGTTGAACGCTTCGTTGAAGATGTTGACCTTTCTAAAGTATTAACCGCTGGTCATATTATGAAACGTGCAGAAACAGTTCAGATCGATAAAGGGGCACGTGTTGCGCTTACGCTCATGAAAAACCTTGGGATTTCGTCTATCTATGCAGTAGATAAGAAAAAGCATTTATTAGGTGTCATTTCTGCCCAAGCAGCGAAAAAGGCAGCAGAAACGGGAGCGTCACTTGAAACGGTTCTCGATAAAGAATTTACGACAGTGTTGGAATCTACGTATTTGACAGAGATCTTTGATGCGGTGTCTGATGCGAATATTCCGATTGCCGTTGTCGATGAGAAAAACAGAATGAAGGGCATTGTGGTCAGAGGTGCATTGATTGGTGCATTATCAGGAAATGATGAGTATATCAACATGTCTTCTAACAAGCTAGAGGAAATTAAAGCACAAGAGCCTTCTGCACAGGAGGTAGAATAAGATGTTTAGTATGAGTGATTTACCTAGAATTCCGTTTGCGGAATATATCGATCAATTTGTTGACTGGTTAACATTAACGTTTGGTGGTTTCTTTGATGGCATCACAAATGGATTAGCAGGAACAGTAAATGGGATTGTGGCAGCACTTGGCGTCATTCCATCCATTATTTTAACCCTTATCTTTGCCGGCATTGCCTGGTGGATTAGTACAAGAGGAGTTGCTCTTTTCACACTTATTGGATTTTTACTGATCGACTATTTAGGCTACTGGCATCCAATGCTTCAAACACTTGCACTCGTTTTGACCGCTGTGGTCATTTCCATTGTGATCGGGGTTCCGATCGGTATTTGGGCATCACAGAAGGAAACTGTGCGTAAAATTGTGACACCTATTTTAGATTTAATGCAGACAATGCCTGCATTCGTTTATCTATTACCAGCGATCTTCTTCTTTAATATTGGGGTTGTTCCTGGGGTTGTGGCATCGGTTATTTTCTCCATGCCGCCAACGATTCGTATGACCATTCTCGGTATTAAACAAGTACCAGCTGATTTAATTGAAGCTACCGAAGCATTTGGTTCAACGACATTCCAGCGTTTATTCAAAGTTCAGCTTCCACTTGCAACAAAAACCATCTTAGCTGGTATTAACCAAAGTATCATGCTGGCTCTATCAATGGTCGTCATTGCGGCAATGGTAGGTGCACCAGGACTTGGTTCAGAAGTATATAGTGCGGTAACGCAGCTGAAAACAGGTATTGGTTTTGAAGCAGGTATTGCCATTGTGATTGTGGCGATTACACTTGACCGTATTACACAAAACATTAAAACGAAAAAATCCAGGGGGAATGCTTAATGTGGAAAAAGTCTCTCTACATTGGGATGACCGCCCTGCTTGTCTTTTTACTAGCCGCTTGCGGTGCGCAGACAGATTCAAATGCGAGTGCCGCACAGCAGGTGAATAAAACCATTATCGGAATCGATCCTGGTTCAGGGATTATGGCACTGACAGATCAAGCGAAAAAGGATTACGGCTTAGAGGATTGGACGGTTGTGTCTGCATCAAGTGCAGCCATGACGGCAACGCTTAAAAAATCTTACGACCGTAAAAAGCCAATCATCATCACTGGATGGAATCCACACTGGATGTTTTCCCGCTATGATTTAAAATATTTAGATGATCCAAAAAAATCTTACGGTGAAGCGGAAGAAATTCATACGATTTCACGTAAAGGCTTTGCAAAGGATCAGCCGGAAGCAGCCAAAATGCTTAGTCAGTTTAAATGGTCTCAAGATGACATGGGCGAAGTCATGATTGATATCCAAGATGGTGTGAAACCAAAGGATGCCGCCTTAAAATATGTGAAAAAACATAAAGACCAAGTAGCGAAATGGACAAAAGGCGTGAAAAAGTCGAATGGTGGAAAAGTCAATCTGGCCTATGTTGCATGGGATAGTGAGATTGCAAGTACCAATGTTGCGGCAGAAGTATTGCGTGAACTCGGGTTTACGGTGACTTTGACTCAGGTTGAAGCAGGTCCAATGTGGACAGCAATTGCAACCGGAAGTGCGGATGCATCATTATCCGCTTGGCTGCCAAATACGCATAAAACGTATGCAGCGAAGTTTAAAGGGAAATATGATGACCTTGGTACAAGTATGAAAGGTCTTCGAATGGGGCTAGTTGTTCCGAAATATATGAAGAACGTAAACTCCATTGAAGATTTGAAAAAATAGTCAATGATATAGTGGTTCCCTTATAATAGAAGGGAGCATGTTGAAAAAGCAGTCTGCTCAAAAAGCGGCTGCTTTTTTCTTATATAGAAGGATGGAGTTGTCGGACGATGGATAAGTCAATCATGATTTTTCTGCATGGTGGAGGAGTAAGCAGCTGGATGTGGCAGGAGCAGGTTGAAATATTGAAGGACACGTATGAATGCTTTGCTCCTGATCTCATTGGACACGGGACAAGAGCAAAAGAACAGATATTTTCAATGAATGAAAGCACCCGTGAAGTCATCTCATGGATCAAGGAAAATGCGAATGGGCGTCAAGTGATTCTGATTGGATTTTCTTTAGGTGCGCAGATTGCAGTTGATGTGTTATCAAGAGAGCCAGATATCGTAGACATAGCCGTCATCAATAGTGCCCTTGTGATGCCTTTGCCATGGCTCCATTTCATGGTGAGACCCCTCTTGCCACTGACGTATCCATTATTAAAGAAAGATTGGTTTATCCAGCTCCAAGCTGAAAAGATGGGGCTCTCGCAACATGTACTGCATCATTATGCGGCGGAATCGAAACATCTGCAAAAGAAAACCCTTCTTACGATGTTTCAAGAAAACCTTCATTACAAGCTCCCTGACACGTTTCAACAAGCGAAGGCACGCATTCTTGTCACAGTGGGAGAAAAAGAAAAAGGCATTATGAAACGGTCAGCAAAAAAAATAACGAATTCACATCCGAAGGCAACAGGCTTCATCGTTCCCGGTATTGGACATACATTTACTTTTGAGAAGAAAGAACTTTTTACAGAAATGATCAAATGCTTTATAGAGGCACGTGCATTACCAGTCGAATTAAAGGAAATCCAGTAGCCGCGCCAATCAATAAGTGAAGACGAGCATAAAAGGGGCGCCGGTCTCTTTGAATCTGTATGATATAGGTATAAAACGCTTACAGTATGTGTGCCATAGAAGGAGGAGCTATGAGTAAAAACTATATCATATTCGGTGCAAGTCAAGGATTAGGAGATGCTTTTGTAAAGGGTCTCCCTTCAAGTGGAGATACAGTTTGGATTGTGTCGCGTAGTGAACCAAGCAGTTTGAGCATAGATGACGGTGTACATAGAATTTGGCTGAAAATCGACTTATCAAGCCGAACGCATATCCCTTATATGCTTGAAGCCCTTGAGAACCAGACGATTGATGTACTCATCTATAACGTCGGTTTATGGGAAAAACGAGGCTTTGAAGGCGATTATTCCTTTGATCACGATCAGCCAGAGGATATTGCACATTTAATCAATGTGAATGTCACCTCAACCATTACATACATCCAGGCACTGCTTCCGCACGTAAGGAAATCAGAGAATGGGAAAATCATCGTGATTGGCTCAACGGCTGGACTCGACCATACAAACCTGCCGCAAGTCTCGTTTGTTGCATCTAAATTTGGCCTGCGCGGAATTGTGAATGCACTGAGAGAGCATGTGAGGAAAGATAAAATATCCGTCACCTGTATCAATCCAGGAGAGCTGGCGGCGGAGGTTCCGTATGAGGATGGAGCCGAAAAGGCCATCACTCTATATGATGAAACGAGAATCCCTGTCCAGGATATTGTGGAGCTTGCGAGATGTGTGATTCATTTATCAAGGGTATCTTGCGTAAAAGAAATCAACGTTCCAGCCATGGCAGATCTGAATGCATAATATAAAGCAGACCACCCGCTTGATGAGAAGGCGGGTGGCTTTTTCATTTATGATGAATGCTGCTGGAGTGTTTGATAGACAGCTTCGGTCAAAATCTCAATGCCGGTAAAGATTGCAGAGCGGTCGAAGGTCATATACGGATGATGAAGACCAGGCTTTAAATCACAGCCTAAACCGAGCATCGTGGATTTGATATGCGGAAGCTTTGCTGCATAAAAGTGAAAGTCCTCTCCACCTGTTGTGACAATCGGGGGATCAAGCTGCTCTTTACCTAAAACCTGTTCAATTGCATGAGACATGATCTGGACAGCTTCCTCATTTAAGGTGGCGGCAGGCAGACGATGGTCTGTTGAAAGTGTAATGGAAGCGCCAAAGGCATCCGCTACAGAATGAACCGCTCTTTCAATTTCTTTTTCTAGCTCATCCATTACTTCGTTTGTTTGCGCCCTTACATCTAATGTAAAAGAAGCTTTCCCTGGGATGATGTTTGAGCTGCCCCCGCCAGCATGTAAATTGGTCATTTTGACAGAATGCGCGACTCTTGGATCGACATGGATATGCGCGAGTCTCTGCACTAGAGTTGAAGCCACTTCTATTACGTTGACGCCAAGATGTGGGCGTGCGCCGTGCGCTTCCTCGCCAATAATGGTGCCGACGTAATGATTACTTGATCCGTGCAAAATAGCAGGAGCGCAGCGTCCGTTTAATGTTTCTTGAATTGGGCGCACATGTACGCCATATAAGTAATCGACATCTGCGAGCACACCTTTTTCAATCATTTTCAGCGCACCGCCGCCTCTTTCCTCAGCAGGCTGAAAGATGAAACGGATCGTGCCGTTCGGTCGTTCTTTTTCCTTTAATGCCATGAAGGTGCCAAGAGCCATTGTCATGTGTGCATCGTGGCCACATGAATGATTGGCTTGAAACTCACCATCTACTTCCTGCCAAAGTGCATCAATATCAGCTCTCACAGCGACCACTGGTGCGCCTTCTCCAATTTCACCGATCACCCCTGTACAGTCGTCAAATGTTTGAGTTTTGCAGCCCAATTTTTTCAATATATCTTCAATATAAGCGGTCGTTTCTGTTTCTTCCCAGCTGATTTCTGGGTGGGCATGCAAGTGTTCAAAGATGTCTGTCACGGTTTGTTTCATTTCGTTTGTCAAAGTTGTCATGAGAAGCCTCCTTGCTGACAGATAATCTGCCAAAACATTATTTTAATGAAATAATATTGCTCTTAAATATCAACAGTGTTTATAATATAACACATCATTTGATTATTCTGAAAATTAAGTGAAATTCTGATCGGGACAAAGGGGTTTTGACACATGAAAACAGCGACAGTATCAGCACCAGAGAAACAAAAACGAAAACTTCAAATGCCAGATGCGTATGTTCTCTTATTTATGATTGCACTGATTTGTACAATAGCAACGTATTTTGTACCAGCGGGTGAGTTTGACCGAAAGACATCTGGGGAGATCACAACAGCCGTTCCTGGCAGCTATCACCGTATTGATCAATCACCAGTGAGTCCAGTTGGCTTTTTTACAGCGATACAAGAAGGAATGGTAGGGTCCTCTTCTATTATTTTTCTGATTTTATTTACGGGCGGAACCATTGCCATTTTGGAGAAGACAGGTGCTATTAACGGGATGATACACCATGTCATCAGCCGGTTTCAAACGAAGCAATTATTGTTTATTTGTATTGTTGGGGGATTATTTTCAGTCCTTGGAACGACCGGAATTGTCGTGAACTCTGTCATTGGATTTATTCCAATCGGCATCATTGTAGCACGATCCTTGAAATGGGATGCTGTAGCAGGAGCGGCTGTCATATACATCGGCTGTTATGCAGGATTTAACGCAACGATTTTATCTCCATCTCCATTAGGTTTATCACAAACGATTGCAGAGCTGCCGATCTTTTCCGGCATTGGCCTGCGTGTCATTATTTATCTTTGTTTTCTTATTTCTAGTATTGTGTACATCTATTTATATACAAGACGTCTGAAGAATAAAGAAAAGGGAAGCATTCTTGGCGATCAATGGTTTCCTGCTAAGGGGCTTGGCGGAGCCGATGCGGAATCTGTGGACAAGCCTGCATTTACTGGCAGACATAAGCTGATTTTAGCAGTGTGCGGATTGTCACTTGGAGGTTTCTTATATGGCGCACTTCAGCTTGGCTGGACCGATAAGGAAATGGCGGGTGTGTTCATCTTTATGGCTATCGCTGCTGGACTGCTCGGCGGTTTAGCGGCCAATGATATTGCGAAAACGTTTATTATCGGGTGCCAAAGCCTTGTATACGGCGCACTTATTGTTGGGATGGCACGCTGTATTTCAGTCATTTTAGAAAACGGGAAGCTGCTTGATACAGTGGTCAACGGCTTGGCGAGTATGCTGACAGGCTTTAGTCCAATCGCTGGTGCGATCGGGATGTATATTGCGAGTGCGCTTCTTCACTTTTTGATTTCATCAGGATCAGGAGAAGCCGTTGTCTTTATCCCGATTCTTGCGCCGCTCGCTGATTTAATGGGTATCACAAGACAGGTAGCTGTAGAAGCAGTGATGCTTGGCGAAGGGGTAGTCAACTGTATCAATCCGACTTCTGGTGTGTTGATGGCTGTGCTTGCTGCAAGTGGTATACCTTATGTAAAGTGGCTGCGTTTTATGGTGCCGCTTGCCCTCATTTGGTTTGTCATCGGTCTTGTATTTATTTGTATCGGGGTCATGATCAACTGGGGACCTTATTAAATATGTAGGAAGCTGCCGTGAGCGTTTGGCAGCTTTTTTCTTGTGGAAATATGTATGGAGCCAGCGCTTTGAAAGCACAATAAATGTGTTCACAAATTCGCTACATATTTTTTTTGAGCAGTCCCCTTGCAAAAGTTTGTGAAATGTTGCACAATATGAATGTGAAATACTTCACATAAGAAAAACAGCCTAGTTTTACTCAGGAGGATGAGATAAATGACAAACGAAAAAGTAAACAAAGTAGCCCTTATTGGAGCAGGTTTCGTCGGCAGCAGTTATGCCTTTACATTAATAAATCAAGCAATCACAGATGAATTGGTTGTCATCGATTTGAATCAAGACAAAGCAATGGGTGACGTGATGGATTTAAACCATGGAAAAGCATTTGCCCCGCATCCTGTGAATACATGGTATGGAGATTATGAGGATTGTAAGGATGCAGATATCGTCTGTATCTGTGCTGGTGCAAACCAAAAGCCAGGTGAAACAAGACTTGACCTTGTTGAGAAAAATTTAAATATATTTAAAGGCATTGTAGAAAACGTAATGAAAAGTGGATTTGATGGCATTTTCTTAGTTGCCACAAACCCAGTCGATATTTTGACATATGCGACTTGGAAATTCAGTGGACTTCCAAAAGAACGAGTGATTGGCAGTGGTACGACGCTTGATACGGCAAGATTTAGATACATGCTTAGTGAGTATTTTGAAGCAGCGGCACACAACGTGCATGCTTACATCATTGGCGAGCATGGAGATACAGAGCTTGCTGTTTGGAGTCATGCGAATATCGGAAGTGTACCAATTACAGAATTAATGAAGAGAAATGAGCAATACAAACAAGAAGACTTAGATGAAATCATGGAAAATGTTCGTCATGCCGCTTACCAAATCATTGAGAAAAAAGGCGCTACTTATTACGGCGTAGCAATGAGTTTAGCCCGCATTACAAGAGCGATCCTGCACAATGAAAACAGCATTTTAACTGTCAGCACTTACTTAGATGGAGAGTACGGAGCAGAAGATGTCTACATTGGTGTACCAGCCCTTGTGAATCGAAATGGTGCAACAGAAGTGATGGAGCTTGCTCTGGATGATACGGAGAAAGAAAAATTTGCACACAGTGTAAATGTGTTAAAAGAGATTTTGGCTCCTCATTTTTAATCAATCAAAAGCAACCTATCTGAGCAGAAAAGGATGAATCACTATGTGGCAGCAAATATATGATCCGTTTGGTAATGAATTCGTCAGTGCATTGGTGGCAATGCTTCCAATCTTGTTTTTTCTTCTTGCATTAACCGTTTTTAAGCTAAAAGGTGTTTTAGCCGCTTGTTTTACCTTAATCGTCAGTTTTGTAACAGCTGTTTTCTTCTTTCATATGCCAGTTGAAAAAGCATTATCTGCTGTGCTGCTCGGTATATCTAATGGGCTGTGGCCGATTGGATATATCGTCATCATGGCGGTATGGCTCTATAAAATTGCCGTGAAATCTGGTAAGTTCGATGTCATTCGATCTAGTATTGCAGGAATCTCTCAAGATCAACGTCTTCAGCTCTTATTAATTGGTTTTAGTTTTAACGCATTTTTAGAGGGCGCTGCTGGGTTTGGTGTACCGATTGCGATCAGTGCCGCTCTCTTAACAGAGCTTGGGTTTAAACCGCTGAAAGCTGCGATGCTCTGCTTAATTGCCAATGCTGCGTCTGGTGCATTTGGTGCTGTAGGCATTCCAGTGATTACAGGGGCGCAAATGGGCAATATGACGCCGCTTGCGTTATCTCAAACCCTTGTATATACGATCCCGTTTATTTCATTCTGTATTCCGTTTCTCCTTATTCTGATTGTAGATGGATTGAAAGGAATCAAAGAAACTCTGCCAGCCTTACTTGTTGTGAGTGGTACCTATGCCATTTTGCAAGCTGTCACAATGGTGACGATGGGTCCTGAGCTTGCCAATATTATTTCTGCCTTAGCAAGTATGGGAGTTTTGGCTTTATTTCTTCGGAAATGGCAGCCAAAACACATTTATCGTGAAGAAGGAGCGCCAGATATTGAACAGAAACAAACGTATCGCGGCGTTGAAATACTGAAAGCATGGTCTCCGTTCTATATTTTAACTGCTGTTATTACGGTATGGAGTCTGCCGGCATTTAAAGCATTGTTTGCTGTAGGAGGACCGCTTAACTGGACGACCATTTTAGTGAAAATGCCATTTTTACATCAGCAAATTGTGAAATTACCACCAATTGCACAAACGGAAACACCTATTGATGCGATCTTTAAAATTGATGTCATCAGTGCCACGGGTACTGCCATTCTGATTGCGGTGATGCTGACAGGGCTGTTTAGCAGACATATTACATTAACAGAAGGCGCTGTCTGCTTAAAAGCAGCGGTGAAAGAGCTTTGGGTTCCTGTTCTTACTATTTGTTTTGTTATGGGCTTTGCCAACCTTGCGAACTTTGCTGGACTAAGTTCAGCGATTGGACTTGCTCTTGCCAAAACGGGCGATTTGTTCCCGCTTGTCAGCCCGGTGCTTGGCTGGATCGGCGTGTTTATTACGGGGTCTGTCGTGAGTAACAACGCCTTATTCGGTAACCTTCAAGCGGTCACTGCTTCTCAAATCGGTTCACAGGCAGGTTTGTTAATTGGGGCGAATACGACCGGTGGTGTGATGGCGAAATTAATTTCTCCACAATCAATCGCTATCGCTACAGCAGCTGTTGGAGAAACAGGGAAAGAATCTGAGCTCTTCAAAAAGACCGTGAAGTACAGCTTCATCTTGCTCGGTATTGTATGTATATGGACATTCATTCTCGCTCAATTTGTATAGGTTGATAGATAGGTATAAAAAAGACTGAGATCTCTCTCAGTCTTTTTCTTTATGTAGATTCTCTTGTCACGAGCCGTGTAGGCAGCTGGATATGTTCGCGCTGTAATGGTTTTTGATCTTGCAGGAGTGCGATCATTTGCTGTACAGACCGCTGGCCAAGCTCTACGATCGGTATGTCAATTGTGGTGATCGTTGGAGCTGTCACCTCACAAATGTCTTGGTTGTCATAGCCGATGACCGCTAGATCCCCGGGGATTTGATAGCCGTATGAAATAGCCTGTTTAATGAGTCCTGCTGCGACTTGATCATTGCCGGTGAAAATGGCATCAGGCGCTTCCTTCATATGATGGATGACCTCCATTAAGCGAAAGCCGTCTTCAATGGTAAAAGCCTCTCCAAACAGCCAATCATCCTGCAGCGGCAAACCGTGAGCTGAGAGTGCATCAAGATATCCCTGTTTCCTTTGTTTCTGCGCTTCACTGCTTTCTGTATCAAAGCAAAACCCAATCGATTTTCGCCCCGACCGAATCAAATAGTCCACCGCTTTATAGGCGGCTTCCCGTTCATCGTATCCAATAATCGGGATGTTTGCTGTTTGGTGATATTCATTTGCCATGACAATGGGGCCGTTCGTTAAAAATGGCTCAATTTCCTCCCACGTATTTTCTAACGCACCCAATATAAACCCATCTACTTCTTTTCTTTTTAATAATTGAAGCCCTTCAAGCTCTAATGCTTCTTGATAAAACGTCTGGAGCACGATGGCTTTATATCCTTGATCCAGTGCTTCCTTTGAAATGCCTTTAATCAATTGTGCAAAAAAAGGATGGTCCACAGCTGGAACAGACACAGCAATGGTTTTTGTCTGATGTGACCTTAGTGTGCGGGCTGCTGAACTCGGTGTATATTCCATTTCTTTCATCACCTGTAAAATGAGCTGCCGCTTTTCTTCTGACACATATGGGTGATGGTTTAGCACTCTAGAAACGGTGGTGGTTGAAACCCCGCAGCGTTTAGCAATTTCATAAATTGTACACATATTAACAAATCCTTTACACAAAGTTATTGTTCTGAAATCGATAACATCATTTACAATGTGAAACAAGTTAAATATTAACAAAAGGAATTGATTAATTGGAGGGAATGGAATGCAAATATTGACGAAGATATCAGGTAAAAGCAAGGATTATCTTCCTTTGCTGGATATGATCAATCAAGGTGTTCAAGTAAAGGCTGATTCAGTTGAAAAGCATCTAGCAAATGAAAAGCTGGTGACGTTCCTTGAGCAAGATATAGAGCGCACAGGTTTGGAAAAAATTCTCTTCCATTATAAACAAAATAAGGAAAAAAAGATACCGTTTCTGCCAGTTGACAAACTGATTTCAGAAGATGAAATCGATGATATTATGCTGGTGCTGAAGGAAGTATTGAGCTCTGGCCGTTTTACTTCAGGGCCATATATTCCGACATTTGAAAAGGCGATTGCTGAGTACTTAGGGAAAAAATATGTCATTGCCACGTCAAGTGGAACAGATGCATTGATGATCAGTCTCATATCAGCAGGCGTCTATCCAGGAGACGAGGTGATTTTGCCGGCCAATAGCTTTGCTGCAACAGAAAATGCAGTGCTTGCCATTGGGGCTGTTCCGGTATATACCGATATTGATCCTGAAACCTACTGCCTCTCACCGAGTGAAATAGAGAAGCATATCACAGATAAAACGGTATGCATTCTACCGGTTCATTTATATGGAAAGCAAGCGGATATGAAGGAGATTTCGGCGATTGCGAAACAGCATGGGCTGAAAATCATTGAAGACGGCTGCCAGGCGATTGGCAGCAGCGGCCTTGGCGCTTATGGAGATGGACTTGTTCTCAGCTTTAATCCATACAAAAACCTTGGGGTCTGCGGAAAGGCAGGAGCCATAGCTACAAATGATGAGGCCTTAGCGGAAAAATGCATGGAGATCAGCTATCACGGCTTTGCAGCTGGAAAGAAAAATGTCAAACGCAGTGACTACGGCTTTAATTCGAAAATTGATAATTTGCAGGCAGCGATTGGACTCGAACGAATGAAGTATTTAGGACTGCAAAATTTCAAACGTTTTTACTTAGCCAAGCGATACATTGACCAGCTGCAAACGCTTGAGAATGAAGGATATATGAAGCTCCCGACGCTGACAGATGATCATGTATGGCATCTATTCCCGATTAGAGTGCTGAAGGGAGAACGAGATGAACTGGCAGCGAAATTGCTGGAAATGGGCATAGAGACGGATGTCTATTACCCGGTTCTATCGCATCAGCATCAAACAAATCTTGTTTCTCAAAAATATAGACAAACGACACTTCCACACACGGAAAAAGCAGCGCAGCAATTACTTCACTTGCCGCTTTATCCAGGAATGCCGCTGCAAGATCAGGAGAAGGTCATCGAGGGGGTTCATCATGTTATCAAGTCTTCCATTCAATAAAAAACTGCTGAATCTGCCGAAGAATCCGCAGTGGATCGTCTTCTGTGATTTTGATGAAACGTATTATTCTCATGGAATGACAGAGGAGCAGAGAGAGGATGTCAAGCGGCTGGAAGCCTTTGTAGCAGAAAAGAGTGAAGCGGGACAGCTCTTGCTGGGCTGGGTGACGGGAAGCAGCCTCGATTCTGTCACGAGCAAAATGGAAAAAGGCGGGTTTCATCAATTCCCGCATTTCATTGCGTCGAACTTAGGGACTGAGATTGTATATACGTCGGATGCTCATTTTGGACAGCCAGATGCAGAGTGGATGAAGCGGCTGGATGCACAGGGCTTTTCAGATGAAAAAATCGAAGACATCCTGGAAACCATCCGAGAAAAGGGCATTTCCCTTAGACCGCAAACGCAGCTGGGCAGTTCAGGGTATAAGAAGAATTTCTATTATCAGGAGCAGGATGAACGGACAGATCTTCATCATCTATCATTTATCCAAACACTGGCTAAAGAGCGAGGCGTGGCAGTCAACATCAACAAATGCAACCCGCTTGCAGGAGATCCTGCGGATTGCTATGATGTCGACTTTTTACCAGTCGGAACAGGGAAGGATGAAATTGTCCGTTTTATGCTGAACCAATATGATTTATCGAAAGATCAAGGCTTTGCCTTTGGTGATAGCGGGAACGATTTGCGGATGCTTCAATCCGTCACACACGGTTTCCTTGTCCAAAATGCGACAGCCGAAGCCAAACGGCACCATCACCAAATTTGTCATCATGGGTATGCAAAAGGAATCTATGAAACACTGAAAACAGTGATGTATAAACATGAGGAGGCACATTCATGAAGAAAATTGGAATTGTTGGAGCAGGGAATATTGCAAAAGCACATGCAAGAGCATTATCAACGATCAAAGGTGCAGAATTATCCGGTGTCTATGATTTGCATGAGTCGGTCGCACAGGGATTCATTAAACAGTACGGCGGACGTGTGTATTCAAGTATCGAGACACTGGCAGATGCATCTGATGGATTGATCATTGCATCCCCTAATTTTTGTCACAAGGACCATGCCCTTCAGTCGCTAAGAGCAGGACAGCCGATTTTATGTGAAAAACCAATGGCTGTGTCGCTGAAGGAAGCGAAGGAAATGGTGGAGACAGCCAAACAGTTCCAAGTTCAAGCCAGTATGGGCTTTAACTATCGTTATTTATCCTTTGTGAATATATTGAAAAACTTGATTGCCAACGGTGAATTAGGCCGCATTTTAACCGTCAGAACTCATTTTAAGAAAAACAGTGCCCTTAGAAGAAAGACTTTTTCATGGAGAGACAGCGGCGAAAGTCTGCGTACGAGCGGTGCACTAGGGGATCTTGGCATTCATTTGATTGATATGCTGTGGTACTTATTTGGCAGTGAAATGAAGAAAGAATCACTTAACACCAAGATGCTGACACATGTAAAGGAAAAAGAAGAGAAAAAGGTTCAGGTGGATGATCATACCGAAATTTTCGGGCAGATGGAGAATCAAGTGTTCTTTCATTTGGTGACATCCAAAAGCACGCAGCCTGAGGAATGTGGATTTAGTGTAGAAGTCGTTGGTCATGACAAGGTATTCAAATACCATACGAACATGAAAAACGAATATGAGATCAGTGATGGATTGTGTGTGGAGCGTCATCAAATGCCGCAAACTTTGCTGACAGATCCGCCAAATGAATTTTACGGATGGTCCGATACATTCCGCGATCAGTTGATGCATTGGGTGAATACTGATCCATACCCATCTCATATGAAGGTCGCTGATTTTGAAGATGGTTATCGCGCTCAGGCTGCGCTCAATACATGCTTTGAAAGGGAAGAGGCAGTCGTCTCTGCCCAGGCATATTAAAGAGGTGGAGCGGAGGATATCATGACTCCGCTCCTTTTTAGAGGAAGTGAAAAGATGAAAAAGGTATTTTATTTTGGCTGTGTCTTTTATTTTTTTATTGGGACCATTCATGTGTTTTTTGGCAGCTTAACACCTTATTTGCTGTCTAGTTACGATAAAGGCCCCGGGGAATTATCATCTTTAATTTTTTTTCAGTTTATTGGTTTTTTGACTGGTGTTCTGTTATCCCCCATTCTAGTGAGAAAAAAAGGCTATGGCGCTGTGCTGACGATGGGTCTTTTGCTGATGATCGGCTCACTTCTGCTGGGGCTATTGGTGCCGGGCTGGACAACGCTTGTGCTGGCAGGTTTTTTTCTTGGGAGCGGCGCTGGCAGTCTTGAGACAACAGCCGGTGCGTATGTCATTTCGATGGCTAATAGTGCAAAGCGAATCAGTATTATGGAGGTCTTTTTTGGACTAGGTGCGCTGTTATTTCCGCTAGTGATTCTGCTGACTGTCACAGAACAGACATGGCAGTATGTGTTTTTATTTCAGGTGGGTGCGCTGACATTTTTCCTTATGCTCTGGCTGGTTTTTATGAACAAACTGCCTCATGGACAGATGGATGCTCCTTCTACAGGGGGGACGCGGAAACCGTCTTTACTTGTTGATCGAAATAATCGAATGATTGTGGTGATCATGATTTGCTTTGCCTTTTTCTACGCAGGGATTGAAACGAACTTTGCGAATTTTTTGCCGTCAATCATGCTGGAAAAAGGGGGAGAAAATTGGGGACTCTTCGCAGTCTCTACTTTCTGGACAGCGATCGTCATTGGCAGAACCGTGATCGCGAGAAAAGCTGATCAGCTGCATCCGCTGCGTTTTTTAAAGCTAAGTGCATCACTGATGATTTTGCTGCTTGTGATATTCGCTCTGACAACCCACATGACCGCGCAGCTGATTCTCATCTTTTTCATCGGCCTTTGCGCAGCTGGCATGTTCCCAATCGCACTGACAGCGTCTGCCTTAATGATTGAAAATGCCATCGATGAGGCGACAAGTTATTTTATTGCAGCTGCGAGCTTAGGCGGAGCCTGCTTGTCTTTTTTGATTGGATTTAGTCTGGAATGGGCAGGAGCGGCTAGTGCCGTCTTTGTATTTGCCTTCTTAGCTGTTCTTCTGTTCGCAGCTGCGATTCAAATGAATCGTTCTAAGAAAAAAGAAACGGTACACGCGCAGCAGTCAGCACTGAAAGCAGACCGCTAAGCCTCCACCTGAAATGATGACAAAGGACTTGTACTAAAACGCAGAAAGTTTGAATAACATGTACAAGTCAGCATCAAAAGGAGGACGTCTATGTGGCGGTGTTTTTTGGTTATATCTTTTTAGGGTTGTCACTTTCAGCGCCTGTTGGGCCAGTCAATGCAGCCCAAATCGACAGAGGGATTAAAAGTGGATTTTGGCATGCGTGGATTTTTGGTGTGGGGGCTATGGCTGCGGATATTGTCTATATGCTTCTCATCTATTTTGGTGTCGCCCAGCTTTTGACTGCACCTCTTGTCAAAACCTTTTTGTGGCTGTTCGGCTTTTTCGTTTTGACCTATACCGGCATTGAAAGTCTGCGTAAAATCAATTTACAGGAGAGTCCGAAAAAGGACAGCGAAAACACATCAATTGGCAAATCGTTCATGACCGGATTTTTCATTTCTCTATCTAATCCGCTCAGTATTTTGTTTTGGCTTGGCATCTATGGCAGCATCTTAGCCAATACGATCGAAAAGTATGGAGCTTCCCAAATGCTCATGTACAGTATGGCTATTTTTATCGGCATGCTGATCTGGGATTTCAGTATGGCGCTGCTTGCTAGTTCGTTTAGGCGTTATTTAAGTGAACGTGTGTTACATGGCTTATCTGTTCTTGCAGGTCTATCTTTACTTGGTTTCGGTGCCTATTTTGGGTATCAAGGGATTATGGCGTTGATTGGGTAGAAAAACAGACTGACACATTCAGTCTGTTTTTTTGTAAGGATTGACAGACATAACACATTCTTGAATAATGATGGAATAGAAAATGGATTGAAGGAGCTTCTGCTATGCGACTGTTTTTGCCAGTATTCAACTATGTGTGTATGTTGATTTTATCAGTCATCACAGCAACATTCGTTTATACGTTTTTATTCATGCCGCCTGAAGTGGGCTTTAGTTATGTGGAGATGACCAGTCTGTTCATTTTGCTCGCTTATGTCATTTTTGCTGCACCGATTCAGCTTGTTTTACACCGGCATCCTAAGAGGTTTTCGAAGCCGTGACTTATTGATTTATTTTATTGCGGCATGGGTAGTTTGTTCGGCTTTGGCTTTATGGATTGATTATGGGCTTGTTGTGTTCATCAGCTATAAAGTCTATTTGTTTAGCTTCTGCGCAGCCCTTATTTATTGGGTGCTGGATTCCGTCTTTTTGATGGAGAATCCATCGTAGGTATGACGAAAGGCTCTCTATTAACTTTCACTAGTCTGATCATAGGAAACCCATCTTGTCATACGCTAGGAAGTCGTGGAAGGACAGTCACCACAGCCATTTGCACCTCATAGGCTATGGAGAAGACACTAAAACGAGGTGTAAGGAAATGGCCCAGCTGTATGCGAAAAGTTGCCTTGATCAAAATCTACGATCACTAGAAGAATGGAAGCAGGATGCTTTCACACAATTTGGCGAGATGGTAGGAGATGAAGCCGATACATTCCCTTGTGTACCCGGAAGACAGGGATTTTTTCTCGATCATTTACGCTATGGGTTTGTTGGTGACCCGAGGGAAGAGGAAGCGGTGGATGAATTAGCCCAGCTGCTGAGAGAATATCAAGGCTGTGCGAAAGAAACCGGTCAATATGCTTCATTTATCTGTTTTTTTGAAACACCGCAGGATTTAAAGGAAAGCTCGCTTGAAGAGTTTGAGCAGCAGTTTTGGTCGCTGCTTCAACGGCTGCATCATAAAGATGAAGAACTGTGGCCTGAGGAGATTTCGCTAGATACTCATCATCATGAGTGGGAGTATTGCTTCCATGGGGAAGCGTATTTTATTTTGTGTTCCACTCCTGCTCACAAACTCAGAAAAAGCCGCCACTTCCCTTATCTCTTGATGGCATTTCAGCCTAGATGGGTGTTTGAGAAATTGAATGGATCGACCAAGTTTGGACAAAAAATGAGCCAGCTCGTTCGCAAGCGGCTCAAAGCATATGATGAGGTCAGTGTTCACCCATCATTAAAATGGTACGGGGACCCGACCAATCATGAATGGAAGCAATACTTTCTCCCAGATGAAGAGGCGGAGAAACCAGCCTCCGCCAAATGTCCATTTACTGCATTAAAAAACATGATGAAATTATGATGCGGTCTGATCCTGCTTCCACTTTTTCCTCATAAATAGCACCATGATGGCAATCACTGCAATGATCCCAAGGCTGATAAAAAAGCCAGGTCGTCCGCTTGCCTCTGTTAATGTGCCTGATACAGCGGCTCCAATTAAGAGCAGCGCAAGAATCATTTCGCACGTTTGGCGGGTGGATGGCTTGGATAGCTTTTTACTTGAGAACAGAATAAAAATCCATGTGTACAGCAAGGTAAGACCGGCTGCTGTTGTGAGATGCTCGTAGATGTGTTTGGACAAAAAGAGTGCAAGCAAAATCGAGACAATTAAGCCAGCAGCAGTTAAGATAATCGAAGACCATCTCACATGCGAAGGATCTTTTTGTTTAAAACAAGCAGGTGCATCCTGATGCTCTGACATTGTGCCGAGCAGCGTTGTGACCGCATAGAGAGAGGCAACCAATGTCGAAAAACCAGCAATAATGAAAATGCCATTAAAGATATGAAGAAAGATCGATAAATGAAACGGCTCTAATGAAGTAATAAATGGACTGCTGTTCTCATTAAAAGCTGTCACTGGGACAAGCAAGAGAGCAAGTCCGATCGAGACGATATAGATGACCGCTAGAATGATCAGCATGACACGTCCAGCTTTTGCCGCATCCTTCGGGTCCTTTAAATGAACCGCCATCAGCCCCATGACTTCAATTCCCCCAAATGCATAAAACGCATAAATCAATCCATTCCAAAGACCAAGCGGACCAAGAGGCATCCATTCGTGATCCTTGTTAGGCAGATGAAGGGTCGGTTTATGTTCTGTCAAAATGCCGAATAATACAAGCACCGCAAGAATCATAAATAGAAAAATCGCCGCTGTTTTCAGTACCGCAAGAACATTTTCTGTCTTTTGAAAAGAAGAAAGCCCAATGATAATGACGAGCAGGGCAAGAGCGGAATAAATCGCAGAAAACACCCAAAGCGGAACAGAAGGAAACCAGTGGCGGGTAAACAGAGAAATGGCGGTTAACTGACTTCCTGTAATCAGCATTTCTGCAAACCAATACACCCAGCCATTGCTAAACCCTGCCCAGCGTCCGTATGCTTTACGAGCATAGGAACAAAATGACCCTTTATCAGGATTATCGGCTGTCATCGCAGCTAAATGTTTAAAGACGAGATACGTTCCGGCCGCAGCAAGCAAAAAGGAGATGCAGACGGAATAACCGGATTTTGTAATGGCGATGCTGGAACCAAGGAAGAACCCAGTGCCAATTGTACAGCCGACTCCGATGAGAGAAAGCTGCCACCAAGATAAAGATTGTTCTTCTTTCAATGCAAGTGCAACACCTTTCTATTTCATGACATTAGCTTGTGACCGCGTCTTTTTTTTATACATGATCAAGGGGACATTTTGGGCATACTGTCATGGAAAGGAGTGCATGTGATGAACGGAGAACACGTCATTTTACCAAAGGGTAGACTCGGCTTTCGTTTAGGAAAAGGCCAATGTATGCGAGTGGTTGATGTCGAAGGCCAGCAAGTAGCAGATGTGATGGCCTATCATGAAAAAGATTTTTATGAAAAATTTGACCAAGGTGCGACGATGGACAGTTTGTTCTCGTCTAAAGTGAAAAAAGGCGATAAGCTTTATTCTAATTTATATAAACCGATGTTTACGATCATTGAAGATACAGTAGAATGCCATGATTTATACATGCCCGCCTGCCGGCAAGAGATGTATCAGCTTTTATACGGCCGGACGCACTTAGAGGTCATGCATACATGCTACGACAATTTGCGGACTGCCTTTGAGCCCTTTGGAATTCCAAAGGAGGATATGTACTATCCTTTTAACGCCTTTATGAATACAGTCATTGATGAAAAAGGAAAGCTGTCTGTGGAGGAGCCAAAATCGCTGCCAGGTGACTACATTCGCCTGCGGGCTGAAATGGACCTCATTGTGGCCGTGTCCGCATGTCCTGCTGATATTGGGAAGTGTAATGGATCAAGCTGTACATCTATACGGGTAGAAATTGATTAAAAATGAAAAGGACCAGTCCATAAAGACGTGGTCTTTTTCACTTGTGAATGTTTGATCATCTAAGAAATAGGGGAACGTCTAACAAAATGTTCTTGATGAAAACATGGTATAATGGAGATTCAAAAAACGTTGTTAAATCAATGAATTGTGAGTAAAACCTGTTCTCTTCATGTAGAGGATGCTTAGGAGGAAAAGTGTATGAGTTTGCAGAAAAAGATCAGCCAAGAGTTGCATGTGCAGCCCTCAATTGACCCAAAGCAGGAGATCGAAAAACGGGTTGGATTTCTAAAGGAATACTTGAAAAAAACCGGGGCAAAAGGATTCGTACTCGGCATTAGCGGCGGGCAGGATTCAACGCTTGCCGGACGTCTTGCACAGCTTGCTGTCAGTGAGCTTCGTCAAGAAGGAAAAGAGGATGCGGTCTTTATTGCGGTACGCCTTCCGCATGGTGTGCAGCAGGATGAAGATGATGCACAGCTCGCCCTATCATTTATTCAGCCAGACAAGTCGTGGAAATATGATATTGCACCTGCCGTGTCAGCATTCAGTGATCAATATCAAAAGGAAACGGGCGGCCCATTGTCTGACTTTAATAAAGGGAATGTCAAAGCACGCATGAGAATGATCGCGCAATATGCTGTAGGTGGTGAGGAGGGATTGCTTGTCATCGGTACAGATCATGCAGCTGAAGCAGTAACCGGCTTCTTCACGAAGTATGGTGATGGCGGTGCAGATGTTCTCCCGCTCACAGGTTTGACAAAACGCCAAGGCCGTGCGCTTTTAGAAGCCCTAGAAGCACCGGAACGCCTGTATTTAAAGAAACCAACAGCCGATCTGCTGGATGATAAACCTCAGCAAACGGATGAAACAGAACTCGGCATTACGTACAATGAAATTGATGATTACTTAGAAGGAAAACCAGTGTCAGATCAAGCCGCCGAAGCGATTGAAAAGCGTTATGTTCAATCAGAGCATAAACGCCAAGTACCCGCTTCCATGTTTGATGACTGGTGGAAATAAAAAAGAAACCTCTCCAGAAGATGGAGAGGTCTTTTTATGTCGAATTGAGTTTGACAAAATAACCAAAAATTCATTAAATTAGTAGAACGATATACTTAAGTCCATTTAACTAAAAATCAATTTTTTTGATCAACAAAAGCAAACATAATTAGTTCGATTAACTTAATTTCGCTCCTATTGACAGTATTTTCAGAAAAAAATAATTGACGAATAAAAAGAATGCGCTTACAATGAAACCACATTCCGAAAAGTGAAATTAGATTCCATTGTACGGAATAAAGGGGGTGGTTTACCTCCAAATAAGAAGCTAAAGGAATGATTCACACAATGAAAAATCGAAGTGCACTGGAAATTTACAAAGAGGGAGGCGCTTGGTGGGAGACTGAGATTAGTCATATTCAAAAAAATTCAATTGAACTACGAGGGTATCCGATTGAAGAACTGATTGGTGAATTGTCGTATCCACAAATGCTCTATTTACTGCTTGTTGGTGAATTATTGGATGATTCAAAAGCAGCTCTTTTTGAAAGTGTTCTTGTCGCAGGTGCGGATCATGGACCAAGAGCGCCATCTATTGCAGCAGCTAGAATGGCGGTGACTTGCGGCATTTCGTTTAATTCCTCTGTTGCAACAGGGGTGAATCTATTAGGTGACATTCATGGCGGAGCCGGAGAGAAGGCCATGCGCATGCTATACGAGGCCAAAGCGATCTACGATGATCAAAAGGATATACAGTCTGCGGCAAAGCAAGTGTGCCAAACATGGTTAAATCGCAAGGAAAAAATCCCAGGAATCGGCCATCAGCTTCATGATGATGATCCGAGGGTGAGACGTCTATATGAGCTGAGTCACACATATGTCCAGCAAGGTCTTATCAGCGGCACATATTTACGGTTAGCCGAAGCAATTAGGCATGAGCTTGAACAACTGAAAGGGAAGAAAATCACGATGAATATAGATGGTGTATCTGCTGCCATCCAATGTGAATTAAACATTCCAGCAGAAGCAGCAAAAGGCATTTTTTCCTTGTCCAGAGGAATGGGCATCGTGGCGCATGCATATGAGGAGCTGACAAAAGGAGCCCTCGTGAAAGGACCTTGTCCGAATGAAGAAAGATTGGTTCGTTATGCAGGACATGGAACGCGGCACTTGAAGGAGGGAGAAAAAATTTGAGTGGTTTAAAAGCGTTGTCATATATAAACGGCGAGTGGCTGGATATCGGTCGTGTGAAAACAGATATCATCAATCCTTACTCAGGAGAAAGGCTCGGTACATCCTATCTCGCCTCATCAGAAGACATAGAACAGGCACTTTCTAGTGCGCAGCATGCTAAAAAACAAATAGCGGGAATATCGGCAATCGACCGCTCAAAGCTTCTAACAAAAGCAGCCACCTTGCTTGAAGAACAAAAAGACCATTTTGCAAAATTGATTTCGCTAGAATTAGGCAAACCGCTTAAAAATACAAGAGATGAAGTTTCGCGGTCAATCGAGACGCTGGCGCAATCGGCGGAAGAAGCGAATCGATTAATAGGTGAGACCATTCCTGGCAATGTATCATCGCGCGGACAGGGAGCAATGGCCATGACATTTAAAGTACCAGTCGGAGTTGTGCTGGCGATTACCCCTTTTAATGCACCGCTCAACTTAATTTGTCACAAAGTCGGTCCGGCCTTTGCGGGAGGGAATGTCATCATTTTGAAGCCTGCACCGCAAACATCAGCTGTTGCCACAGCGTTTGTCGAACTCCTTCTCGAAGCAGGATTTCCTGAGGCTGGTTTGCAGCTTGTGATTGGCGGAGTCGACGCCGGGAAACAGTTAGTCACTGATGAAAGAACGAATCTCATCTCTTTTACCGGCGGGGCTGCCGGAGGCGAACACATTACAACCTCTGCGGGATTAAAAAAGGTACTGCTCGAACTCGGAGGGAATGGAGCGACGATTGTTCATCACGATGCAGATATTGAACAAGCCGCATCCATGTGTGCCAAAACAGGCTTTAGTAATTCCGGTCAAAGCTGTATTTCTGTTCAAAGAATTTATGTCCACCAGGAAATGATGCCGTCGTTTACTGAGGTATTAAAACAAAAAGTAGAGCAGCTTGTTGTTGGAGATCCGCTGTCCAGCGAGAGTGATATCGGCTGTATGGTCGATGTACAGGCCGCACAGCGTGTTGAGGCATGGATACAAGAGGCAGAGAGCATGGGTGCCCAGCTTTTATGCGGGGGGAAAAGAAATGGAGCGAGCATCACACCGGCTATTTTGCTAAACCCTCCGAAACAGGCCAAGGTCGTCTGTGAGGAAGTGTTCGGCCCAGTTGTCAGCATTCTCCCTTATGAGGAGCTGGAGGAGGCAATTAAAGAAGCAAATGATAGTCGATATGGTTTGCAGGCAGGGATCTTTACGAATCAGCTGGATGTGGCATTACACGCAGCAAAAGAGCTTGAAGCTGGCGGGGTTGTCATCAATGGGACATCGAATTTTAGACTGGATCATTGGCCTTATGGCGGGATTAAACGAAGTGGCCTTGGAAGAGAAGGTCCGCGTTTCGCCATCGAGGAGATGACCGAAACCAAAATGGTCGTGCTTCCAAATGGTCTGTGAAAGGGGCGTATGGATGTGAATGCATTTCAGCAAAAGGTAAAAAGTGTGCAGGAAGGCGGTCAGCCAATGATTTGTACGCCGCTCATCGGACAAACAAAGGAAGAATTGTTTCATGAGGTCGAGGTGTTAACAGAGAAGAAGCCTGATGTGATCGAGTGGCGGGCGGATTTTTTTCATCACCTTCATGACAAGGATCAAGTGATAGAAACCCTTAAGGGAATGGTAGAAAAGGCAAAGGACATCCCATTTTTATTCACCATTCGTTCTGAAAAGGAGGGAGGCGAAAGGATATCACTCTCAGAATCTGAGAAGGTTTCTCTGCTTGCCGAGCTTTGTTCCACACAGCTTGTGGACGCCGTTGATTATGAATTCATGCATGATGTGACACATATACAGCAAGTCAGTCAGGCTGCTAAAAGACATGGCGTTACCTTGATTGTGTCGTATCACGATTTCGATCGCACCCCTGAGGTGGATCGTCTCGTGCAGCTATTCGTCAATGCAGAATCAGTCGGCGCCGACATCGCAAAGATCGCAGTGATGCCGCATTCCTATGACGATGCATTAACACTGCTCTCGGCGACCAGCCATGCGAAAAAGCAGCTCTCAATTCCCATTATTTCCATGGCAATGGCGGAATACGGGGCTTTTACAAGAATGATTGGCGGGCTTTTTGGTTCTGTGATGACCTTTGCTGTAGGGAAAGAAAGCTCAGCTCCCGGGCAAGTGGCGATACAGGATTTGAACAATGTTCTATCTATTGTGTTTTCAAAGAATAAGTGAGTAGCAGATTCATAGCTGCACCGTGAGAGGAGAGAAACATGAAGAAGAATATTTCTACACAGGTTATTCAGTACTTAGAAAATCGGGGAGTCGAGCATATTTTCGGTCTCTGCGGTCATACGAATATTGCTTTTTTATCAGCGCTTGAAAAAAGCTCGATTCAATTTGTAAATGTCAGACATGAACAGATAGCGGCACATGCAGCAGATGGTTATGCGCGGGCAAAGAAACAGACGGCTGTTGTTCTCAGTCATCTAGGACCTGGACTCACCAATGCCGCAACAGGGGTAGCGAATGCAGCACTTGATTCCATTCCAATGGTTGTCATTGCAGGAGATGTTCCAAGTCATTATTACGGAAAGCACCCACATCAAGAGATCAATCTTCATTCCGATGCCTCTCAATACGAAATTTACCGGCCGTTTGTGAAAAGAGCATGGCGAGTCGATATTCCAGAATTATTTCCAGAGATTTTATCAAAAGCATTTCAGTTAGCTGAAAGCGGCCGTCCTGGCCCGGTGCTTATTTCTGTTCCAATGGATGTGTTCTCAAAAGACCTAGATGTGTCCCTGTTTGAACAAATCAACCATCATACACACACCATTGAAAAACCTTCTATTGATGATCAAACGGCCAATCGGATATTAGATCGATTGCTGCAGGCAGAAAGGCCGCTCTTATATGTAGGGGGAGGCATTTTATTAGCTGATGCAGCTGAAGAATTAAAGGCATTTTCTGACCATCTAAGTATCCCTGTCGCCCATTCTTTAATGGGGAAAGGAGCCATGCCGGATGATCACCCAATGACCCTTGGAATGACAGGATTTTGGGGGACGAAATTTATCAATGATCAGTGCAAAGAGGCGGATTATATATTGGCTTTAGGCACTCGTTTTGCTGAAGCTGATGCGAGCTCGTGGGAATCAGATTATACGTTCCGCTTCCCATCAACCAAGCTCATTCATATTGACATTGACCCGAATGAAATTGGACGTAACTATCCTGTTGAAATTGGAGCAGTAGCCGATCTTAAGCAAGCCTTGACTGTACTCAATCGAGTGGCGAGAGAAAGGCTGCCAAAAGGACTGAATCGTCCTGAATTGAAAAAGGAAATTGCGGCATATCGTAAGGATTTTCACGCTAGCAATCTGACGAATATTCAAGATGAATCCTTCCCAATGAAGCCGCAGCGTATTTTGCAGGAAGTGCGGGAAGTATTGCCGCCAGATGCGTTTATTACAACGGATGTTGGCTGGAACAAAAATGGGGTCGGACAGCAATTTCCAGTGTTGACGCCAGGAACCATTTTAACGCCAGGCGGCTTTGCAACGATGGGATTTGGAGCCCCTGCCGCACTTGGGGCGAAGATTGCCCAGCCTGACCGTGTTGTTGTGTCACTCGTTGGAGACGGCGGCTTCGGTCAAAATCCATCCGTTCTCGCAACAGCCGTTGAAGAGAACATTCCTGTTGTGTGGATTGTGATGAATAACAGTGCATTTGGCACAATAGCCGGCTTGCAAATGGCGCACTATGAAACGACGTACGGCACTGTTTTCAGAAAAGATGGAGAAAGCTATTCACCAGATTTTGCTGCCATTGCGAGAGGTTATGGAATGAAGGGGATTAAAATCACCTCTGCTTCTGAATTCAAAGAAGCTTTAGCTGAAGCCATTGCTTCTCAGGAGCCTTGCGTTATTGATGTCGCAATGAAAAATGATCCTGTTCCTACGGATGGACATTGGAATATTAATGACATTTATTCACCAAATTCAAAGCGCTCACATGTCAGCGTGAATTAATCAGAACGAGGGAGGAATTAACAATGAAAATTAAAGTATTGAATCCGTTTCAAGATGGGAACCCATTATGGTTAGGCTTAGATCGTCCAGAGGAGCAAATGGTTCGAAAGGTATTTCAAACCATTACACCGGATACAGTTGGTTCAGAACATATGATGGCGGGTCTCACCATTTTTGAACCAGGGGAAGCAAGTTCAGTGCACAATCACCCGGGTTCAGAGGAATTTGATTTTGTGATTAAAGGATCTGGCGAAGTCATTTGTGATGGAGAAAGGCAGTCCTTTAAACAAAATGATTTTATGTTCATTCCTGACGGTGTCCCGCACCAGCATGTCAATACAGGAGATGAACCTTTATGGCTCATTTGGCTCTACACACCGCAAGGGCAGCTTCCGAAGGATTAAACAACTGTACCGGTAAGCCCTCTTTTTGAATCATCAGGGCTTTCCGGGTCAATCAGAAAGATGAAAAGGGCTAAAATTAGGAATGATTTTAGCCCTTCATCACTTGAATGAAAGGGAGTCAAGCAATGAATATGAACACACCGCTCGAAGGAATAAAAATATTAGACGTCTCTACGATGATTGCTGCACCCTATGGCGCGGTGCTTCTAGGGGATTTTGGAGCAGAGGTCATCAAAGTTGAGATTCCTGGCAAAGGCGATACGCTGCGGCATGTCGGTCCTTTTGCAGATGGGGAACCACTTAGATGGTCTGGTCTCTCACGGAATAAGAAATCCCTTACACTGGATCTGCACAAAGACGAAGCAAAAGACATTTTTAAAAAGCTTGCGGGTCAGGTCGATGTGCTGATTGAAAATTTCCGCCCTGGCACCCTCGAAAAATGGGGCGTTGGGTACGATGTGTTAAAAGAAATCAACCCTCGTTTAATTATGATTCGTGTATCAGGTTATGGTCAAACGGGCCCGTTTAAGGACAAAGCCGGATTTGGAACACCAGCGACGGCGTTTAGCGGCTTTACATATATTCAAGGGTTTCCAGACCGGCATCCAGTCAGCCCTTCCTTTTCTCTCACTGATTATATTGCTGGCATCTATGTGGCGTTTGCTACTGTGACAGCGATGTATTACAGGGATACACATCCAGAAGGAACTGGGCAAATGGTGGATTTGGCCCTCTATGAATCTGTGTTTCGTATGTTAGAGTTTTTGGTTGCAGAATATGACAAGCTTGGGAAGGTGCGTGAGCGTTCACCGGGGTTGAGTGGACATTCAAGCCCTGCCGGCACCTATGAGACAAAGGATGGTCATTATTTGGTTCTTGTGACGAGTACAGATTCGACCTTCAATCGATTGGCAGAGGCGATGAATCGATTAGATTTACTAGAGAATGAAAAATTCGCGGTCAATGCATCCAGGCTGAAGCATAACAAAGAAATGGATGCGATCGTCTCTGAATGGATCGCGTCGAAAACAAGGGATGATGTATTAGAAATTTTAGATACACATGGTGTTCCTGTGAGCCCAATCTTAAGTATTCGGGATATTTTTGAGCATCCGCAATTTAAAGCACGAGAGAATATCGTCGAGGTGCATCACCCTCGTCTTGGAAAAGTGAAGGTGCCTGGGATCATTCCGAAGTTTGAAAAAACACCTGGAAGTATCCGTCACATTGCACCTGATTTAGGCGAACATAATTATGAAATTTTAACAAATATGCTTGGCTTAACAGAAGAAGAGTGTAAGCAGTTAGAAGAAAAAGGGGTAATTTAATACGCTCAACCGAACCGCACGCTGCGGAAACAAAGGAGGATGGTTATGAAAGTGCATTCAGAACTGAAGGGGAATGAATTGCAGCCCGCATATGTGAAACCAACGAAAGCCCGTTTTGGCATATTGATTCTGTTGTTTTTTATTACCGCTATTAATTATATTGATCGAGCCAGTGTATCCATTGTTGCTCCTGCAATTCAATCTTCATTGCAATTAAATCCTGCCTTATTAGGCTTGATTTTTTCAGCATTTAGCTGGACATATACAGCGATGCAAATACCAGGCGGTTTTATTCTCGATAAATTTGGCTCAAAGGTAACGTATGGGATATCACTTGTTACTTGGTCTATTTTCACAGGCTTACAGGCGTTTGCGAACAGCTTTGCCTTTTTATTCGGCTGCCGTTTGTTTATTGGGATTACAGAATCTCCCGCTTTTCCTGCAAATAACCGTATTGTCACCACATGGTTTCCAAGGCGGGAACGGGCTTTTGCAACAGGTGTTTATACTGCTGGAGAGTATGTGGGTCTTGCATTTGCGACACCTCTTCTATTTTGGATCATGACGACTTTCGATTGGAGAACCGTCTTCATTACAGCAGGTGCGCTCGGTATCATATTTGCTTTCTTTTGGTACAAGTATTATCACGAACCGAAAGAGCATCCGAAGATAAATGAGGATGAGTTAGAATTAATCCGGCAAGGCGATGGGCTGACAGTCGCATCACAGGAGAAGCTGAAATGGGCAGACTTTGCCGCCCTTCTAAAATATCGTAAATTGATCGGGCTTTATATTGGCCAATTCTCTGTTGCGTCTACCCTTTTTTTCTTTTTAACATGGTTTCCGACCTATTTGGCAGAGGCGAAAAATATGGCGTTTCTCAAGGTAGGTTTTGCTGCGTCTCTTCCTTATATTGCTGCATTCTTTGGGGTCTTGTTTGGAGGTTATGTGTCTGATTGGCTGCTTAAAAAGGGCGTATCAGTGAATGTAGCGAGAAAGCTGCCAGTAGTGGTTGGCTTGCTGATGACGAGTACCATTGTTTTAGCAAACTTTACAACAAATATCCCGCTTGTGCTGACCATTTTATCCATCGCTTCATTTGCGCAAGGACTGTCTAATATCTCTTGGACGATGCTGTCTGAGGTGGCACCGCGGGAAATGGTGGGGCTGGCTGGCGGCGTATTTAACTTTTTTGCTAATTTAGCTGGGATCATCACTCCGCTGATTATCGGATTCATCGTGTCGGCGACAGGCTCTTACAATGGAGGCATTTTATTCGTCAGTTTAGTCGCTTTAGGCGGGGCATTGTCGTACATCTTTATCGTAGGTAAAATTGAACGTATTCAATTAAAGCCATAGAGAGAAAGCAAAAGAGAACTCAAGGATGAGTTCTCTTTTTTATGTATAAAAGATAACGGTGATGATCGCTGCACATGCGATACCCATGCTGATATAAAGGCTGGCAAACCATATATTCCAGCGAGTGATACGGTAAGGATTGACCTTCATCAAATCAGCTAATAGGGAGACAGAAACATTAAAAGGACTAAACATAACAGTTGATGTGCCAGCAACGATCAGCATGATGGCAATGGGAAGAGCAGGCAGTTCATGGAAGACTGGTGCCATCATGCTGACTAACAAAGCAAGTGAGACGAGCGGGTGAAAACCGCAAAGGGCGGTGATCAGAAAATACAACCCAATGACACAATAAACCCAAATGGCATGGTCTGATATACTGACAATAAATGCTTGAATCGGCTGCATACTGTTTGTCGCAAGGAGCATATCAACAAAGAAGCCTGCACTTAAAAATAGACACATATAGTTGGAGAGCTGACGGGTTCTTTCTTTCCAATGAGGCACAGAGACAGCGATATATTGTTTTCTTTTTTTGATAACAGAAGAGAATAATAGAGCAAATGGAATAATCGTCAGTACTACAGCGAATAAATAGCCTTTCCCAATCCATGCATCGACAAGTGAGACGACTGTCATAAAACCTAGCAGCATGAAAGCGAGCTGAAGGGTTTTTCGTTTAATTCGATGAGGATTGGCGTTTGTTTCTGAAGACTGAATGATGTTTGGTAATCGTTTGCTTTGACGAGAAAAAAGCATCCAATCTATCGCCAGCACGACGACCATTAAACCAAAAGTAATAGGTGCAATTTGATAATATTTTAGTTTGGTTGCATCAATGGTGACGCTTACCAGTACTTCAACAGGACTCCAGCTTAAACATAATGCATATGACCTTAAGAGGTTGCGTGTATAAAGATGTTGTTTCACTTGTTCTTTTAGGGATTCAAGCGACGGTTTGAGCGATGTATATAGTAAAGGAATCGTCGCGATATTTAAAAACATGCCGAGTATATGAGTGACAAATGAACTCTTGCGATAAAGCTGATTTGAGCTCGTTGTATGCAGTGTGAGCAGTTTATTTAATTGTGTATCGAAATGTCCAACATGTATGAGAGAATGAATAAAAGGCAGCATGAAAAAGAGAGAAAGCAAGCCCAGCATGGAATGAAAGTGAAGAAAAAACGTGTGCAAAGGCTGGCCGGATAAGAAGAATAAGAACAACCCAATGATGAGAAATACAGCACCTGTTTTCAAATAAAGCCCGCTTGCTTTCTTAAAAGAAATGGTGAGCGAAGCAGCGGCCAGCAGACCAACAAAATAGGAGAGTATGGGAGCAGGAAATAGTTGATGAACTATATATAGACTGATAAGAAGTGTAAAAACGAGCAGGTACATTCAAATATCTCCTCCATCAAATATCTTTATTGATTTTATTCCGACTGGTGGAATTTGTTTTCTTTTAGTGGAACGTTTAAAATGGATTATAGCAAAATCGATCGTTGATGTCGATAAGAAATCAAAGGGGAAAAGGAGAAAGTGAATATGACTGATAAAAAGTCAAAAGAAGAATCAGGACTGCGTACAGTTCAGCGTGCTTTGGATATTCTGTATTGTTTTAGTGAAGAACGTCAAGAGCTGACGCTAACGGATATTTCAAAAGAGATGAATTTAGCAATGTCTACGACAACGAGACTGCTCAAGGCACTTGAAATGAATCATTTTGTGGAAAAGAATCAAGAAACAATGAAATACCGATTGGGTCAAAGGCTTTATCTCCTCGGATACATTGCAGGGAAGTCCATTAAATTGAGGGAACTGGCTAAACCACTCATGTACTCACTTCGTGATGAAACAAAGGAAACCGTCAATCTGTATGTACTGGATTCAACAAGCAGGGTTTGTATTGAACAAGCGGAAGGGCTGCAATCGATTCGGCATCTTGTCAAGATTGGTGAGAAGCTGCCATTGTACGCAGGTGCAGGCGGAAAGGTATTATTGGCATTTCAAAGTGAAGAATTTCAACAAAAGGTATTTACGTCTGAGGCTGATCATGTGGTGAAGGGTGATTGGCAAAAGGAACGTAAACATATTCTTGACACGTATACTTCTTGCAGCATCGATGAGCGCGAGGTAGGATCTGCGGCAGTAGCGGCACCAATCTTTAACATTCATGGTGAAGTGAAAGCCTGTTTATCCATATCTGGTCCAACCCATCGGTTTACTGAAGAAGTCATTCCTCAGTTGCAGCAAAAAGTGAAAGAACAGGCACAGCGGCTTTCTGAACAGCTCGGCTACGTCGTCAAACACAATTTTTAAGATTGCCTATCTTTTCGCGCTCCATTTATCATATAATAGAAACATTATGTAGCATTCCTTGTCGTAGGGAGGACGTGTCACGACCATGAAAATCAATAGAGAAATTCCTGTAAGACAGCGGAATATTGTCCTCATTGGCTTTATGGGTGTTGGGAAAACAACCATTGGGCAGCTGGTTGCCAAAAAGCTATATAGAGATTTTATTGATGTCGATCAGGAGATTGAGAAAAAGTACAACATGACGATTCCAGAGATGTTTCAGCAAAAAGGAGAAGCATTCTTCAGGCAGGCTGAAAAGGATTATATCGTCGATTTATGTGAACATACACAGCTCAAGATCGTTTCCCTTGGAGGCGGTGCATTCAAACAGGAAGAAATCAAACGCGCCTGCTTGAAGCATTGTACCGTTCTTTTCCTTGATCTATCGTGGGAGAATTGGAAGCAGCGGCTTGATATTTTAATCGAAAACCGCCCTGTTCTTCACAACCGGACACTTGATGAGATGAAAGAGCTGTTTGAAGAGCGCCGGGAGATTTATTCTCTTCATAACTCAAGAGTGGAAACAGATCATTTAGAGGCTGAGGAAGTCGCCAATTATATTGTGGACACACTCAAGCTTGGCTGGGATTTATATTCGAAATAAAAAAAGTCTACCGTTGAGGGTAGACTTTTTTTCTATTGAATTCTTTTCCTTCGTACATATGATGATGCTTTGACAACCAAAATGTATTTATCCTTTTTTTGGTGTGCAGCCGTTTGGAAAAAGCGGTGATTCTCCTTCAATCAGTTCATGGTGATGAGGCTTTTGATATAGATCATTTTCTTTTTCGGAAAAATAAAATAGTATCTAAATTTTAATAAGAGTTTTTTGAATTATTATAATATTTAAAAAATAATGTTGACATCTTCCGTGAGGACATTCTATGATTGTTTACGTAAACGCTTACGGTAAACGTTTACTATAATCGAATGGGGAGGAATTTGTTGATGAAAAATAAAGAAAAATGGAGCGGTGTATTCCCGGCGGTCTTAATTCCTTTTAAAGATGACTATTCAATTGATGAACCTGCTTTTCGTAAGCTTGTTCGCTGGGTGGCGGAGCACGAAGGAATTAACGGGATTGTTGTCAATGGACATACTGGCGAGATTATGACTTTGCTGCCACATGAACGAGCTGAGGCTGTGCGTATTGCAGCCGACGAATTAAAAGGGGAAGTACCTGTCATTTCCGGGGTTTCAGCTGAAGGGACAATTGAAGCGATCCAGCATGCAAAAGCAGTTCAAGAAGCTGGCGGAGAAGGTATCCTTCTCATGCCGCCGCATTCATGGCTGAGATTCGGTATGCAGCCTGAATCACCTGTCCAATTCTTTAAAGATGTTGCTGAAGCGATTGACATTTCAATCATCGTCCATCAATATCCAACGTGGACAAAAACCTCATATACAACGAATCAATTACTAGAAATGTCGGAAATTGAAAATGTTGTCTCATTCAAAATTGGTCAAAGAGACATGGCACAATATGAAGTCGATGTGCGCGCACTGAAAAAGCATGCACCAGATGTATCGCTGCTCACATGTCACGATGAATATTTATTGCCAACATTAGTTCAAGGGATTGATGGGGCGCTTGTCGGTTTCGGCTGTTTTGTGCCAGATTTGATCGCTGAACTTGTGAAATGTGTGGAAGAACAAGACCTTGCAGCAGCTAATAAAGTGTACGATAGAATCTTTGAATTAAAGCATGCTGTATATAAAATGGATGAACCTTCCTCTACCTCTCATCTGCGAATGAAGGAAGCGATGTTCCAGAGAGGTTTGATCAGCAGTTCGCTTGCTAGAAAGCCGGTATTACCTTTAACTCAAAAGGAAAAAGAAGAGATTCGCCAGGGCCTTCAAAGTGTTGGTTTGCTTAAGGAAAACGTCAGTAGATAACAGACCATTGATTTCATGATGAAGGTGAGTCAGGTTATAATAGGGTATAAAACAACAGACTCCCGGAGGTATGAAATGTGTCAGTAAGTATTAAAGATGTAGCATTGAAAGCAGGAGTGTCTATAGCCTCTGTTTCCCGAGTATTAAGTGGTAAACCAGGAGTAGGCGCTCAAACGGCTGAAAGAATCAAGCAAGTGATTGATGAGTTAGGCTACCGCCCTAATTTAGGAGCGAGAGGGCTCGTGAAAAGAAAGACTGGGAATATCGCTGTAGTGGTTCCCCGCGGTTCATATATTTTGAATAATCCATTTTTTTCAACGATTTTAGATGGCATAGCGAAGGAATTAGATGAGACCGAATTCAATATGCTGATGTCATTTACATCTGTGCAGCAGCAGCGGTTACTTGAGACGCAGGCTGTAGATGGTGCCATTTTATTTTCTCCAAGAAATGAAGAATTGAGCATGGATTGGCTAAAAAGTTTGGCTATTCCCATTATCGTTGTCGGAAGTTACTTAGAGGATTCACCATTTCCATGTGTCAGGCCGGATGATGAAGAAGGTGTTTGTCAATCTGTAACGGCCTTATTTGATAAAGGCCATCGAACCATTGGGCTGGTCAATGGTCCAATGAGTTCGATGCATAGTGTGAGGTATTACAAGGGGTATGAGCGCACACTGAAACGTTTAGGATTAACATTGAACAAAGAGCTTGTGTTTGAGTTAGATGAATTTGATGGGGGAAAAGTAGTAGAAGTGGTTTCTCAATTTCTCCAAGGAAACCAGCACATGACTGGAGTTGTTTGCTCTTCAGATTTTTTGGCGATAGGGGTCATGAAAGCGGCAGAAAACGCAAATGTTTCAATACCTCATGATTTGTCTGTCGTTGGTGCCGATGATGTGCCCATTGCAAGTTTCCTAACCCCTTCTTTATCTTCTGTTCATGTTGATTTAGTTGGAATGGGAAGAAAAGCTGTTTCTTTACTAACACAGTTATTAGAAGGAGAACAGTTAGAGGCGATGGAACATATCTTCCCTATGTATTATATAGATCGGGGTACCACGGGAACGCCAAAAAAGATTTGATAGATGCTGAAAACTCGTATGAACGCTGCAGAATTTCAGCTTGATTTAAAATGTAAGCGATTTCTTAAGCGCTCTTCGGCATGTACTTTTGCATCATTTCCTCTAATAAGGAGGAGATACCATGACGTTAGAACTCAGCGGAAATTCAAATTCTCAAGGTGGGCAAGTTGTTGATAGAGCTTCACAACTATTGACTAGGATGGAAAGTGTACCTTTTTCGAGATGGCATTTAAAACCTCGAATCATTATGGGATCTGCTACCTTTTTTGATGCTTTTGATGCGCTATCTTTAGCGTTTGTTCTCCCGGTCCTCATCGGCATGTGGAATTTATCACCTGCTCAAATTGGCCTTCTTATTGGGTCTGGTTATATAGGACAAGCGATTGGTGCTATTTTCTTTGGGTGGTTAGCAGAAAGGCGCGGCCGTGTATTTAGTGCAAAGTGGACGGTGTTCCTCATGTCTATTATGAGTATCGCATGTGTATTTTCAGGTAATTTTATGGCCCTTTTTATTTTCCGCTTTATACAAGGGATTGGAGTTGGAGGAGAGGTGCCGGTAGCAGCCTCATATATTAATGAGTTGTCCCGAGCTCAAGGAAGAGGTAGATTTTTTATGCTTTATGAGATGATTTTTCCATTAGGATTAATGATCTCAGCTCAAATTGGCGCATTCGTCGTACCTAGCTTTGGGTGGAAATGGATGTTCTTGATTGGAGGCATTGGAGGTTTAATCGTCTTTGGATTCTTTTTCATGCTGCGTGAATCGCCAAGGTGGCTTATTTCGAAAGGCAGGTTAGATGAAGCCGAAAGAATTATTGAAGAAATTGAAGCTAGTACTGACAAACGAATGCCTGTCGCAAATCAAGTATCCAGCAGTACTGAAAAAGGCGACTGGAAAGAGCTATTTTCAACTTTTTACCGTAAAAGAACATTGGTCGTATGGGGACTATGGTTTTCTGCCTACTTTGTATCGAATGGTTTAAATAACTGGTTACCGAGTCTTTATAATACTGTTTACCATTTGCCAGTTGGAGATTCATTAAGGGCAGCATCTCTCACAAATATTTTACAGACCATAGGGGTATTCGCTTGTGCATTTTTAATTGATAAAGTGGGACGGAAGCGCTGGGCAACCATTGCATTTGTATTAACAGGTGTTTTATTAACGGCTTTATGGATCAGCGGAGCGACTTCACCAGAAAGCGTCATCTATTTAGGATCTGCTGCTTACGGAATGATGGGGACAATTACAGTTCTCCTCTATCTATATACACCTGAAATTTATCCGACACGTATGAGGGTGATTGGAACGGCATTTGCTACAGCGTGGCTTAGACTGGCCTCAGCGATCGCTCCTATTATGATAGGTTTTATTTTAGAGGTAAGCGGTGTTTCAACTATTTTTATTCTTTTTGCAAGTGTGACGGTAGTGGGAGCAATTCTTGCTTTTAAAATGATCGAAACGCGCGAGAAAGTATTAGAGGATATTGCACCGTAAGTTACGCATGCAGTAAAGAACTTATTCCAAAGAGGGTAGGTTCTTTTTTTATTCAGAGGATCTAAAATGCCTCACCTATCTTCGTTCATTTATCATATAATAGAAACATAATCTAGTCGTGAAGAGAGACGTGTCACGAACATGAAAAGCCACCTGTGAAACAGTGAAGATTAAAAAAGTCTACCGGCGATGGTAGACTTTTTCTATCAGTTTAATGCTTGATTCCCTGAAGCAGTGCAGCTTTTAAACAGAAGGAAATGGGCTGATGCTGCGCATCGAATTGAAGCTGAAACAGCTGCTTTGTGTCAGGGTCTGCGGCTTGAAGGTGGGAAACGATCTCCTTTTGAATATTCTCTGGCGTGCGTCCACGTATAATCCAGTCCTGATAATCAATATGCAGATCCCAGTAACGAATCTCTTTCTGAGTCAATTGGTTGTCATCGAAAAGCTCTTTCCATTCTGATAATGAGCTTTCCCGCACATGAGAAGGGTCTCTCATTCTATTTAAGTGATTAATATATGAATCCTGTGCAGGGTTTTCAGGTGCATAATGGTCGACGAGCAGAAATTGGCCGCCTTTTTTTAAGACTCGGCTGATTTCAGACATGGCTGCCGGAAGGTTTGGAAAGTGGTGAGCAGCAAATCGGCACGTCACTAAATCAAATGATTCATCAGAGAAGGGCAATGCTTCTGCGGCTGCCTGCTCAAAAGTAATGTGGTTCAGGTGGCGTTCTTCCGCTAGTGCTGCTGCAATCTCGATCATTTTTTGCGTGACATCAATGCCTACCCCTTTAGAGATAACGTCTGAAAAGGAAAAAACGGTATGTCCTGCCGCGCAGCCAATATCAAGTAAATGCTCATGTCCCTTCGCATTTGCTGTTGTTTTCATCCATTCCAGCTCTTCTCCGGCTGCAAATATAGGTGAATCTCGATAGTTCTCGGCATTTTGTGAAAATTGGTTCTCGGCTTTAGCATATGGATTCATTTCTTTTCCCCCTTTGTGGTCTCTTTATCGTAGAATTCCTTCTGTTATTTGTCTAAGACATAAAAGATATGACATGGATAGTTAAAACCTATGAGGTGATGAAAGTGGATATACGAATGATGGAATATGTCATTGAAGTGTACCGGCAGCAAAGTTTTACAAAAGCAGCGGATCAACTTCATATTGCACAGCCTTCTTTAAGCCAGCAAATGAAGAAGCTGGAAGAGGAATTAGACACACCGCTATTTATTCGAAAGTATGGACAAGTAACGCCCACACCTCAAGGGAGACGATTCATTAAAAGGGCTGAGAATATTTTGAAGGAAAGAGATGATTTGCTGCGTGAAATGGGAGAAGCAGCTTATGAAATCGGGAGAGAGCTGAACATTGGAGCGCCAGCAGTCACAGGGGGATATGTCTTGCCCGGCTTATTAAAAACCTTTTGTCAAACGTATCCTCATGTCGACGTTCAATTGATAGAAGATTCACCTCGTGAGCTCGAAAAACGTCTATTGGCTGGAAAACTGGATTTGGCTATTTTATCTATGCCTGTCGAGCATGAATCATTGAAAACGAAACAAATGCTGACAGAGCCGCTCCTTCTTGCAGTTCCACAAGCTGCTCAGCCTTGGTTATCAGAGGAATTGAACGAGATCATCAAGCAAGCAGGACAAAAAGAAATGGTTCCCTTTCAACTTCTTGAAGGTATCCCATTTATTATGCTGAAAGAGGGATACGGTTTTCGGCATGTGGTCATGGAACTGTGCCGTCATCACGGTTTTCAGCCAAAAGTGGCTTTTGAAACAAGCCATATTCAAACAGCACAGGCATTGGTCAAAAACGAACTAGGTGTGACCGTTGTGCCGAAAATGGTGGCACAAGAGGATAGGAACGGGGTCATTTATTTACACATTGATTCATGCCCAACCCGAACACTTGTATTTGCATATGTTGAAGAAAGGTATTTAACGAAAGCCGCTCAATCCTTCATGGACCTTTATCAGAACCAAGGAAAAGCTTAAACAAACGTTTAATTAAACGCAAAAAGCAGGGGAGCACCCTGCTTTAAGATTGGTGACAAAGGGCTAAAATGATCTTGGTTTTAGCCCTTTGTCTTCTTTTCAGCGTGATAGAAAACCTTTGCAGTCTAGAAAGGGCGAGCAGCGGAGCGGAGCGAATTTGACATTCGTGAGCACCGGAGCGCAGACCTGACACCGAATGCGAGGGTTTGTCTACACGCTGAAAGCAGGGGAGCACCCTGCTGTTTAATATAAGTCCAGACGCTGATCCGTCATAACCGGAATTTGCTGTCTGACTTCATCCACTAGCTGAAGATCAATTTCCGCATAATAAATGTCTTCGTCATCTTTTGTTTCAAGCAGGATGCGGCCGAGTGGATCAATCACCATAGAGTGTCCAGGGAATGCCGTGTCTCTGCTTGTGCCTGTTCTGTTAACAGCAATCATAAATGACTGGTTTTCAATCGCTCTTGCGATGAGCAGGCTGCGCCAATGGTCCACTCTTGCTGACGGCCATTGCGCCGTATTGACAAGCACCTTCGCTCCTTTGTTCACAAGTGTTCTGGAAAGCTGCGGGAAGCGGAGGTCATAGCAGATCATCGCACCAATCGTCACATCTTCACCATAGTCAAATAAACCAAGCTGATCACCAGCGGTTAAATAGTTGTGCTCATCCATTAAGCGGAATAAATGAATTTTATCATAATCTAACAAAAGCTCACCTTGGCGGTTAAAAACATACATTGTGTTGGTGATGTTTTCATTCTCTGTCCGCTTATTTAACACACTGCCTGCGATGAGATACACTTGGTGCTTGCGGGCAAAGGAGGAGAAGAGCTGCTTTGTGCGTTCACCGTTTATATCTGCAAGCTGCTCGGCTTGTTCAAGGGCGTAGCCGGTATTCCACATTTCGGGTAAAATGATCAGATCAGGCTGCTCGCGAACTGCTTCTTCTAAAAACGCTTCTGCTTTTTTAAAATTCACTTCAGGTTCTCCAATTTGTACGTCCATTTGGACAAGGGCGATTTTCATATGGGTTCCTCCTTTATTCGCTATATGTCATGTGAAAATCATGAATGTATGTAATGGTTTATTCTAGTCTTCAAGGCCAGTTTCTTTATCATAATGGTTTCCATCATCTTTGCCAATAGAAATGTCAGAAGGTTTTGTTAAATGACTTTCTCAATCAAGAAATGAGTGGTATGATACCTATAACTAATAAAACAAAGGGGAATAGTATGATATGCAATTGTTCGATTTATCACTAGAAGATCTAAAAAAATATAAACCAAAGAAAACTGCACGTCCTGATTTCTCAGACTTTTGGAAGAAATCGCTCGAAGAACTGCGCCAAGTGGAGGCAAAGCCATCACTTGAACCGTATGACTATCCAGTGAAAGGCGTCAAGGTGTACCGCCTGACATATCAAAGCTTTGGACATTCTAAAATTGAAGGCTTTTATGCTGTACCTGATCAAACTGGCCCGCATCCAGCGCTCGTTCGTTTTCATGGCTATAATGCCAGCTATGACGGCGGCATTCACGACATCGTCAACTGGGCGCTCCACGGCTACGCCACATTTGGTATGCTCGTCCGCGGTCAAGGCGGCAGTGAAGATCAGACAGTGACACCAGGCGGTCACGCTTTAGGGTGGATGACAAAAGGCATTTTATCAAAGGAGACCTACTATTATCGCGGTGTTTATTTAGATGCGGTTCGTGCACTCGAAGTCATTCAGTCCTTCCCTGAAGTGGATAAACACCGGATCGGCGTAATTGGTGGAAGCCAGGGAGGCGCATTAGCGGTAGCAGCAGCAGCTCTTTCAGATATTCCGAAGGTCGTCGCGGCAGATTACCCTTATTTATCAAACTTCGAGCGTGCAGTGGACGTGGCATTGGAGCAGCCTTATTTAGAAATCAATTCATACTTTCGGAGAAATAGTGACCCGGAAGTGGAAGAAAAGGCATTTGAGACATTAAGCTATTTTGATTTAATCAATTTAGCTGGATGGGTGAAACAGCCAACATTGATGGCGATCGGTCTGATTGACAAAATTACCCCGCCATCTACTGTGTTTGCGGCATACAACCATTTAGAAACAGATAAAGACCTTAAGGTATATCGCTATTTTGGACACGAGTTTATCCCGGCTTTTCAAACAGAGAAGCTCTCCTTCTTACAAAAGCACTTACTCAAATAAAAGAACAAAGAGGCCGCTCTAGGAGGGCCTCTTTTTTAATAACTCGTATTTTGTCTCGTTTTTTCATCAGGCACTAACGCGGTGATAATAAGAGCAAGAGCTGTGATGATATGAAGGATGAATCCAAGTATCGGAATCCAGGCGAGGCAGGATGTAATAATCCCAATGATGCTGCCAATCATTGGTCCTTGGTCTCGCTTCGATAAGACGAGTGTGATAATATGCAGAATAAGCATGACCATGAGCGGTGAATAGCCATTGCTAATAATAAATAGGCCTCCGATGACAGGGATGGCAAGACAGGCTTCAAAAATTCCGGTGATCCATTTCATGATGCGAGATATAGACATGAGATCCAACTCCTTTTTCATATATGTCTTATTCGTATTTTACCAAAACGTGAAGAAGTCATGCAGATTTCTATAGAAAGAGTTGATGGATGATGAGAGAGAGAATCAAGCAAGAGCTGAAAATCATCGAAGAAACGTATGACGTGAAAATTTGCCTCGCGGTCGAGTCAGGCAGCAGAGCATGGGGATTCCCCTCGACTGATAGTGATTACGATGTCCGTTTTTTATATGTTCCTCGAAAAGAATGGTATTGGGCAATGGAAGAACATCGTGATGTCATTGAACGGCCGATTGATGATGTGCTTGATATCAGCGGCTGGGAGCTTAGAAAGGCACTTCGCTTATTCAATAAATCGAATCCGTCCATCATGGAATGGCTGTCGTCTGACATCATCTATGCTGAATCCTTCTCTTTGGCAAAGCAGCTAAGAGAATTAAAGGACCGAGCGTTTTATCCTCCAGCATTGATGTATCATTACCTCAATATGGCGAAGCGGAATGAAAGCCGGCATTTACGAGGAGAGCAGGTGCGAATCAAGAAGTATTTCTATGTGCTTCGTCCGCTGCTTGCCTGTCAATGGATTGAACGATACCGGACGGTTCCGCCGATGGACTTTCATGAACTGCTCGAGGAACTAGTGGAGGAAGGTCCGCTTTTAGCGGAAATCCATGAGCTGCTCAAACGTAAAATGGACGGAGAAGAAATGGATGTAGAAAACCGCCTCGCTTATGTCCATCCATTTATCGACAAAGAGCTCGCGCGATTTGATGAATTGGTGAAAAGCTACAATCAGCCGAAAGACAACCTGTTGCAAGAATTAAATGAGCTGCTGCAGTCTACCCTTGATGAGGTGTGGGCGTAAGCAGGGAAGAGCCAGCCGGATCACGGCAGGCTCTTTTTTATCTCTTATTGTGATAAAACCACAAAAAAAGTCAGAATTTTTGTCATCTTCAAATATTGTAGCGGACAGCTTATGAGCTTTACAATAAAGACATAGCTTACAAAGAGTGGGAGGTGCCCTTTATGGAGTCGGTCACAAGAAATTTCTTCTTGTTTTTGTCAAAGAGCAGTCTCTTGAACCATATTGCTCGTAATTGGGGAAGTGCTGTTGCATCTAAGAAAATCATCGGAGGGAAGGACTTTGAGAGTGCCATCCCTGTTATCAAGCGATTAAATGACCAAGGAATGGCTGTGACAGTTGATCACCTTGGTGAGTTTGTTACAAAGTCAGAAATTGCCAATGAGCGGACGGCTGAGTGTATACAAACCATTCAGCGGATTGCTGAGGCGGGACTCAATTCCCACGTGTCACTCAAAATGACATCACTTGGCCTGGATATTGACGATGACCTTGTGTATCGCAATATGAAACGTATTTTAGATACGGCAGAGAAGCACCGTATCATGGTGACAATCGATATGGAGGATGAACAGCGCTGTCAAAAAACGCTGGACATTTTTAAAGAGATGAAATCGCAATATGAGTATGTCAGTACGGTCTTGCAGGCGTATTTGTACAGAACAGAAAAGGATCTTGATGACCTAAATGAGCTGCAGCCATTTTTAAGACTTGTAAAGGGTGCCTATAAGGAATCCGCCGAAGTGGCGTATCCAAACAAAAAAGACGTTGATCTGAATTATCAAAAGCTGATCGAAAAGCAATTGCTCTCAGGAAACTATACAGCCATTGCGACACATGACGATCGAATGATTGAGTTCACGAAAAATATTGTGAAAAAACACAATATACAGACAAGTCAGTTCGAATTTCAAATGCTGTACGGCATGAGATCAGAAACGCAGCAGGCACTTGTGAAAGAAGGCTATCAAATGAGGGTCTATACTCCGTATGGACGAGAGTGGTATGGCTACTACATGAGACGTCTTGCAGAACGGCCGGCAAACATTGCCTTTGCTCTAAAAGGGATGACGAAAAAATAATTTGAAACGGGAGCGTGACAAAAATGACAACACCTTACAAGCATGAACCATTCACGGATTTTAGCCAGGAAGAAAACCGCAAAGCTTTTGAACAAGCATTAGCAAAAGTAACAGAATCACTTGGTCAAACCTATCCGCTCGTGATTAATGGAGAAAGAATTGAAACGAAAGACAAGATTGTTTCGATCAATCCAGCGAAAAAGGATGAAGTGGTTGGAACCGTATCGAAGGCCGGCAAGGAAGAGGCAGAACAGGCGGTTCAAGCAGCAGCGAAAGCATTCGAAACATGGCGCTACACGTCTCCAGAAGAAAGAGCTGGCGTATTATTCAGAGCTGCGGCAAGCATTCGCCGTAAAAAGCATGAGTATTCAGCCCTTCTTGTCAAAGAAGCAGGTAAGCCGTGGAATGAAGCAGATGCAGATACAGCAGAAGCGATTGACTTTCTAGAGTATTACGCCCGTCAAATGCTGGAGCTGGCGAAAGGAAAACCAGTGAACAGCCGTGAAGGGGAACGCAATCAATATGTGTACACACCAACTGGCGTGACGCTCGTGATTCCGCCGTGGAACTTCTTGTTTGCGATCATGGCAGGAACAACAGTAGCGCCAATCGTCACTGGGAATACAGTTGTTTTAAAACCAGCGAGTGCGACACCTGTCATTGCAGCCCGTTTTGTGGAGGAGCTTGAGCAAGCCGGTCTTCCAAAGGGTGTTGTCAACTTTGTACCAGGAAGCGGAGCAGAGGTTGGGGATTACTTAGTAGATCATCCGAAAACAAGTCTGATTACATTCACTGGATCAAGAGAAGTAGGGACACGTATCTTTGAACGCGCGGCAAAAGTGCAGCCAGGCCAGCAGCATTTAAAACGTGTCATTGCTGAAATGGGCGGTAAGGATACAGTGGTTGTCGATGAGGATGCAGATGTTGAATTAGCGGCTAATGCCATTTTCACATCAGCCTTCGGATTTTCAGGTCAAAAATGTTCAGCTGGATCTCGGGCTGTCGTCCATGAGAAGCTGTATGACCAAGTGGTTGAGCGAGTGAAGGAAATCACAGAAACGAAAACAACAGCCAATCCACTTTCTGCGGATGTTTACATGGGACCTGTCATTGATCAAGCGTCCTTTGACAAGATCACGGATTATATCGAGGTTGGCAAACAGGAAGGCCGCTTAGTCACTGGCGGAACGAGTGATGATTCGGAAGGATACTTTATCCACCCGACCATTTTTGCAGATCTTGAGCCAACGTCCCGTTTAATGCAAGAAGAAATCTTTGGACCAGTCTTGGCTTTCTCAAAAGTCTCTAGCTTTGATGAGGCACTTGAGGTAGCCAACAACACAGAATACGGTTTAACAGGTGCTGTCATTACGAATAATCGTGATCACATCAACCGTGCGAAGCAGGAGTTCCATGTAGGGAACCTTTACTTTAACCGTAACTGCACAGGTGCCATCGTTGGTTACCACCCATTCGGCGGCTTCAAAATGTCAGGAACGGATTCAAAAGCAGGCGGTCCAGATTACTTGGCTCTGCACATGCAGGCAAAAACGATTAGTGAAATGTTTTAATATGGAAAAAGCATGAACCTGCACTGACGGGTTCATGCTTTTTTTGCCTGCTTGCGACTTGTTTCTATACAAATCTGACTGGAAAGAAGTATGATAAATGTATCACTTAATCAGGGAGCAATCGGGATGGAAGAGATATTAGAAAAGCTTCATACATTTTTTGATGTCGATAAATTAATTGCATTTATTAGCGGCTATTTAAAAAAACCAGTCATTTTAGAAAGCACAGAGTGTCAGCTCCTTGCTTATAATTCTTACAGCATTCAGCAGTTTGACCCAGTCAATCAGCAAACGATTTTCTCCAAGGAATGTCCGGGGTCTGTGGTCGATTGGTTAAAGAAAACAGGGGTAATTGAGCGGCTTCACAAGGAGTCAAAGCCTTTTTATGTGAGCGGCCATGACGAGCTCGGATTTAATCGGCGGGTGGCTGTGAGCGCCAAGCATAAACAAGAGGTAGTAGGCTTTATTTGGGTGCAGGACATTGAGGACTCCCTCTCTCAGGAGGAGCTGCAATTTTTACACGAAGCTTCCTTTCAGGTTGGAAAAGTGATTTATAAGAATAAGAAACAGCTTGAGAAAAAGGAAGGCAAGATTGAAGAGTTTTTCAAAAAGGTCATGGATGATCATTTTTATACTGAAGAAGAGCTGAAATGGGAGGCTGAGAACTTAAGCATTCCACTGCCAGCCGTATTTACTGTTATGGTCGTGCACGCTGCCGATAACAAAAGTGAGACGGCAGAAGATGTGAAGGATGTCATTCGAACGTATTTGCAGCTAGAGGATAAAGTGAATCACGTCTATTCGGTTCAAGCAGATATTGTCGTTATATTAGGCAGCCTGTCAGACCGGCACTCACCGAAAGCGACTGCCGCTGATGTCATCGCACATCTGCAATCAAAAACGAATGCCCATCCTTCCCCTTTGTATATTGGGATGGGAAGAGAGTATCGTGATGTCATGAAAATGAGTACAAGTCGATTTGAAGCGATAGAGGTCGTCAAGGCAGTAAAAATTGTCGGAGGGCAAGAACTGATTCCATATGATTATGAGAATTTAGGGGTCTTCCGGTTTTTAGACTCTATTTACAGCCATCAAAAAAAGAAAAACGACTTCAATCCAGATTTGTTACGCTTGAAGGAAAAAGACCGCGAGAGTCAAACCTCGTTTTTAAAAACGCTGGAAGTCTACTTATTGAATAACTGCAAGCTAAAGCCAGCAGCGGAGCAGTTGTTTATTCATCAAAATACATTAAACTATCGAATGAAACAAATTTTTGACATGACTTCGATCGACTTAAGTCATTTTAGCCAGAGATGTGAGTTATTTATTGAATTGATGCTGATGAAAAAAGATCAATAATCATGATGGAATCCGCAGGTGCACAGGATCACCTGCGGGTTTTCATGTGACATGCGAAAATGGCATACAACTGATGCATTTCGTTGTATGATAGATAAAGATTTTATGAGAAAAGTGAAAGGGGGGCCACCTTTGGGATCAGTCACCTTAGCCATTTTGATTTTCATCATGACCCTCGTCCTTGTCATTTGGCAGCCAGGACGTGTCACCATAGGATGGTCAGCGTGTGGAGGCGCCATTCTTGCACTTGCCTTTGGTGTCGTTCATCTAGGCGATGTGTGGGAAGTCACGCAAATTGTATGGAACGCGACCTTTGCCTTTATTGGCATTATTATCATTTCGTTAATTTTAGATGAGATCGGTTTTTTTGAATGGGCTGCACTGCATATGGCAAAAGCCGCAAGAGGCAACGGTGTCCGCATGTTTATTTACTTAACATTGCTCGGCGCTGTTGTGGCTGCTTTTTTTGCCAACGATGGAGCGGCACTGATCTTGACCCCAATCGTCTTATCTGTGGTGAGAGCGTTGAAGCTGGATGAGCGCATGGTGCTTCCTTTTGTGATGGCAAGCGGTTTTATTGCAGACACAACCTCCTTGCCATTTGTCATTAGTAACCTGGTCAATATCGTATCAGCCGACTATTTTCATATTGGTTTTCTAGAATATACAGCGAATATGTTCGTGCCAAACCTTGTGTCGCTTGGAGCGAGCATGCTGGTTCTGTATGTATTTTATCGAAAGCTTATCCCAAAAACCTACGATCTGTCACAGGCAAAGGAACCGGCGTCAGCTATTCGAGATATCCGTATGTTCCGTTTGTCTTGGTATGTGCTCGGCTGTCTGCTTGTGGGTTATTTTGCGGGGGAGCTGATCGGTATTCCAGTGTCCATCATCGTAGGCGGGATTGCCCTTGCTTTCTTGTGGCTGGCGAGAAGAAGTCCGCAAGTGGCGACAAAGCGAGTGATCAAAGAAGCGCCGTGGTCCATTGTGTTTTTCTCGATCGGTATGTATGTCGTCGTATATGGACTGAAAAATGTCGGTCTTACAGAAATATTGGCGGCATGGATCCAGCAAGGGGCTTCACATGGCTTGCTTGCAGGAACGATGTTTATGGGCGTGCTTGCCGCAGTGCTGTCCTCTGTGATGAACAATCTGCCGACCGTTTTAATTGATGCGATTGCCATTGGACATACAGATACAGCAGGTGTCATGAGAGACGGACTGATTTATGCCAATGTCATCGGCTCCAACCTTGGACCGAAAATGACCCCAATCGGCTCATTGGCGACATTGCTGTGGCTTCATGTCTTAAAGAAAAAAGGCGTCCATATCTCTTGGGGGGCGTACATGAAAGCCGGAATCATCCTGACCATCCCAACCTTGATTATCACATTACTCGGGTTATATGTATGGTTATGGCTTATTCATTAATTATCGTGTAGACAAATCCTCGCATTCGCCCGCAGGTCTGCGCTCCGGTGCTTAGGGCTGCAAAGGTTTTCTATCATGCTGAAAAAGAGCAGATCCATGAGATCTGCTCTTTTTTTGCTACAGATATTTCGCATAGCGTTTTTCTAAAAAGTCCTGAAGCAATGAGACGACACTGCAAATGCCCCAGTAAATGAGTGCGACCAAAATATACATGGTCATATAATCGAATTCTCGTCCGCCTACAATTTTTGCTTGCTGGAAGAGCTCTGGTACAGTAATCATTGCTGCCAGTGAGGAAGCTTTGATTAAATCGAGCATGACATTGGTCAATGGCGGCAGGGCGATGCGGACGGATTGAGGCAAAATGACACCACGCATCGTTTGCCAATAGCTGAGACCTAATGATTTAGCAGCTTCCACCTGTCCACTTGGAACAGAGGAGAGGGCCGCCCGGTTAATTTCTGCAATATAGGCAGCACTATTAAAGCTGAACCCAATAATGGCGGCAGTGACCGCTGTGAACTCAATGCCGATATAGGGGAATCCAAAATAGAGAATAAACAAAATCACCAGAATGGGCACGCCTCGCATGAATGAGATATACAGTCGTGCAGGCAGCCGAAGAATCCATGAATTCGCCATCCTGGCAAGAGCGATAAAAAAGCCAAGAATGGTACCAAAAAACATGCTCACAAAGGAAATGAGCAGCGTCAGCCAGATGCCTTTCATAACAAACGGAAATGACGCCTTTGCCAGTGCAGGATTAAATATATATTCTAAATGAATATCTCCCACGATTGCGGCTCCTTATTTGGAAATGTCGACATCTTCGACATCAGCATCAATTTTCTTAGAGACGTCTGCATGATTAAAGAATTTCTCAGAAATCTTTTTCATTGTTCCGTCTTTTTTCATGTCGCCTAATACACGATTTAATTCTTTTTGAAGCTCTTTGTTGTCCTTCTTCATAACAAAACCTTGTTCATTCGGCATGTATTTCAAGTCAGGGTGAATCGTAATATTTAGTTTAGGAAATGCAGCAAGAGCCAGTGTCTGCAAGTAATAATCATTTAGAATGACATCTGTACGGCCATTTGCAACATCCTTTAAGTATTGCTCGTTTGTCGCATTATCATAAATGACTTCCTTTGCACCGTACTTACGAGCGACATCCATATAAATCGTTGTGGCAGCCCCTGCTGCTTTCTTTCCTTTTAAATCTTTTAAAGTTTTAATGCCAGATAAATCATCTTTCCGAACAATAGCCGTTCCGTAGGAATATTTATAAGGGGTTGAAAAGGCAAACTTGTCTTTTCTGTCATCTGTGATGTCGATATCATTTGCAGCGGCATCCACTTGACCAGAATTAATGGCGCTCAGCATCCCATCATAGCCCATTTCTTTAAATTCTACTTTCACATCAAGACGTTTAAACGCTTCTTTGACGACTTCTACTTCATAGCCAGTTAATTGATCCTTGCCATTAGAAGTATCATGATAAGAAGTTGGATAAAGGGTGCCTGAAGTTGCAACCACGATTTTCCCTTTCTTTTTAATCTGATCCCACTTTGTGTCTTCAGATTGAGATGAGCCTGATTGACTGCAAGCAGACATAATAAGGATGAAAGCAGATACAACAAGCATGATCCATATAGGTTTTTTATGATAAAAACGACTCATTTAAGAATCCTCCTCTATTTTTTATACAAAACAAAACATAGCACGCTTTTCCTGTAAGGACAACGTTTTCAGAAGAAAAGTGAAAAAGTAAGAATATTATAATCAATTTGCATGTTGAAATAATGTATAAAAAAGGAAAGTGAGCGCAAAATAAAGGCGAATAAAGGAGGGAACAACAATGATGAAAAAAATAAGTAGTTTGATCATCTTGTCGATGATGCTGTTATTTGGTTTTCATATAGAAACGGCTCATGGAGAAACACCTCAAATGGAAAAGCGCCCGGTGACACATCAAGTGAAATTAACAGCAGAACAACAAAAACAAATTGAAATCCTTGAGCAGCAAATTCTTTCTAAGCGAAAAGAAGTCATTGAGAAATATGTACAGTACGGCGTGTTAACAAAGGAACAAGGCACACACATCACGAAACGAATGGATGAGCATTACACTCATTTGAAAAAGAACGGATTTGTTCCATTGCTGAAAAAACCACAGCACCATCGCCCATGATAATGATGAAACCGGCAGCGAAGTGCCGGTTTTTTATTGTCGATCAGAAGGTGAGACTTTCCCCATCTTGAGGGACAAAAATGGCTTGATCTGCATGATGCTCTTGAACGTAAGCTTCTAAAGCAGCTCTTGTTAACAGGCAATGATTCACAGCTTCAAGATGACAGGCGACAATTTGAGCTTTTGGCTGAGAACGGTGAATGTCTAGAATCTCTTCCTTGGTCATTGTAATGGGATCGCCTTCTAAAAATTGAGCAGCCCCGCTATTGACCACAATGACGTCTGGCTTGCTTGTATTCACAACCTCTTTCGGTTCATCACACCAAATGGTATCACCTGCAATATAAAGGGTAGGTTCATCAGGGTGAGAGAAAACAAAACCGCTCACCTGCCCCATCCGCTTCGCCGTTTCTCCCGTCCCATGCTGTCCGCCTGTACGTTTAATATGAACGCCGCAAATGTCCATTTCATCTTCAATGCATGTGACATGCTGAAATCCAGCTTCTTCAACTTCTTTTCGATCCTTCTCCGATTGAGTATAAATTGGTTGATCCTGAGCTAATTTTCTTTTGGCCTCGTCGTCAAAGTGGTCCACATGTAAATGAGAGAGTAAGACAGCATCTGGGTGTAACAGACTGTCTAAATCTATTTTTACAGGAAGCTCCACAATAGGATTGTTCAAATGTTGATTGGCTGTATGAGGGAACGGTGGATATGTTCCTTTTGCTGCTAAAAAGGGATCGATTAAAAAAGTTGCATGACCATAGTGAAGGTATAAAGTCGCATTGCGAATGAGTGTTATTTTCATAAAAAGGACTCCTTTTTTTCTGATTAAGTTTACAGTATATTAAAAGAGTTCTACGTGACAGAGGATCATGAAAGTCTTTTGGCAGAAGGGCTTGATTTTTGAAAGAGGTGAGCCAATGCTAGACCAAACAGATATGAATATTTTAAAAGAACTATCAAAGAACAGCCGATTAACGATGAAAGCTCTAGGTGAAAAAGTTCATTTAACCGGCCAAGCTGTTGCAAATCGGGTGTTAAAGCTAGAAGAAGAAGGTGTGATTGAAGCATATACCATTTCAATTGATTGGCAGACACAAAAGACGATACAAACCTTTTTGCAGCTATATACCCGTAGTCATCATCATGAACCACTTCTGTCGTTTCTTTATAAAAAGGAAGAAATCAAGAATTTGTTCAAAATAAGTGGTGAAGGCTGTTATATGGCTGAAGGACATTTCTCCAGTCATGATGAACTTGATCAGTTTTTAACGGAGCTGACGAATTACGCAAATTACAAACTGTCTATTGCGGTTAAACGTCTCATTCATCAGTAATAGAAGAGACGCAGGAGGAAAAGGAACGATGCAAAAATTAATCGAAAATCAAGCTGAACCGATGACAAAGGAAAGAATCAAAGCAGACTTGGTTCAACTTGGTGTGAAAAAGGGCATGATTTTATGTGTTCATTCATCTTTATCATCAATCGGCTGGGTAAACGGAGGCGCTGTAGCCGTCATACAAGCATTGATGGAAACCTTAACAGAAGGAGGGACACTGATTATGCCGGCACAAACGTTAGAGCTTTCTGATCCCGCCGATTGGATCGATCCGCCTGTTCCTTATTCATGGTGGAAATCGATCAAAGAAACAATGCCCGCATTTGACCCAGCTTACACGACGCCAGCAGCAATGGGAAAGGTGGCGGAAACATTTTGGAAATACCCAGGCGTGGCGAGAAGCAATCATCCCCATTTTTCATTCACCGCCTGGGGGAAAAGAAAACATGAAATTCTGAAACACCATGCACTTTCCTTTGGATTAGGAGAGCAGTCGCCTCTTGGCCGCATGTATGAGCTTCATGCTCAAGTGCTGCTGCTTGGTGCATCATTTGAGAGCATGACAGCTTTTCATCTAGCTGAATACCGAATCCCTCAGCAGGACCTCATGACAAGAGGAGCCCCTATTTTAGAGAATGGGTGGAGGGTATGGAAAGAGTACCAAGATATCATCACAAGAGAAGAACTATTTGAACAGATTGGCCGTGATTTTCTGCAATCAGGAGGCATCCATCAGCACAATCAAATTGGACTTGCCAGTTCATATTTACTGCCCATGAGAGAATCGGTAGACTATGCGGAACAGTGGCTTGATCTATACGATCAGTCGTAATCTACACTGTTTGGAAATTTACATAATAAACGTCTTGATCAGGCTGCTGTGAGGTGTAGCAGGTAAGCTGATAGTTTCCTTTTGGAATGGAGAAAGACAGCACATGGGCCATGACGCTTGTGATATAAACTTGGTCACTTGTAAGCGTAAAGGGAACTGTTATGGCTCTATCAACCGAGACTTGGGGCTCATCGCTATTTAATGTCACAATAATAGACGCCTTTCCATTATTGATTCCTTCAAAGGAAACTCCTTGATCTCCCGTTGCAAATCCTTGAAGAATGTCCTCATCTGTCCAATCAATGACAGGTGGTGTGTCGCTTCCGGTGTATACCGTGATTTGGTGGTAGGAGATAGATAGGGAATAGGCTTGATTTAAGTGATTCATATAAAAAACTCCTTTATTTATGATTTTCGTTGGAACGTGAATGGTTAAAGAGTGATTCATGAGGAGAAAGTTAGGCAGCAAGACGATTGTCGCCGCCTTGCGCTATTTGGTGTGGGATCTAGATGTGAAATTGCGAGACCATTGCTTTTAAATCTCCTGCTAAATGGGCAAGGGCTTCTGATGAAGCTGTTACTTCTTCCATTGCAGCAAATTGTTCTTCTGTTAAACCGGCTACTTGCTGTGAATGTTCACTCGTTCGTTTCACGCCTTCTGTAATAGACGCAAAAGACTGTTTCGCATCGTTTGTATAAGCTGCGATTTTTTGTGATGCACTTGATAAATGCTTAATGCCATTCGCCATTTCTCTCATCGACTGCTGGATATCATGAAATGATTCCTCTGTATGAGAGATAAGTACAGCCCCTTGAGCCGCTTCCTCTCTTACTCGTTTGATGGCATTCGTCGAATGAGTCATCTCTTTTTGTATTTCAGAAATGAGATGGGAAATCATGTTTGATGATGCTTGAGATTCTTCTGCAAGCTTTCTCACTTCGTCTGCGACAACAGCAAATCCTTTTCCATGCTCACCTGCCCGTGCTGCTTCAATTGCTGCATTAAGAGCTAGCAGGTTTGTCTGGCTGGCGATATCTGTAATGACTTTGGAAATATGATCAATTTCAGCTGAACGTGTTTCCAATGCTTGAATCGCTGTACCATTTTCTTCAATCGATTTGGCAATAGACGTCATTTGTGAATGAACTTCACCGATATTGTGTACACCTTTTTGGGCCACTTCTTGTGCGGAGTGACTTCTTGAAGCCATTTGTCCTGCATTTTCAGTGATGTTTGCCAGCTCGTTTGATACTTGAATCATTTTGTGCTCACTAGCTGTCATTTGAGTGGACTGTTCTTCTGAAGATTGTGCCACTTCTTGAATCGTGTAGGTGATTTTTTCTGATGCTGCACTCGTTTCTTCTGCGCTAGCTGACAGCTGCTCAGAGGATGTGGCCACTAATTCAGACGTGTTCATGACATTTAGAATGGTTTGATTTAATTTTTCACGCATCTTATTGAAATGGCCAGCCAGTTCAGACAATTCATCACCCGCAGTATCCGTCACATTGATGGTTAAATCACCTTCGCCTGCACTCTTAATGGCAGAAGCCATATGCTTGAGACGTGCCTGAATCCGTTTAGTGAAAATAGAAATAATGATGACCGAAACGATCAGACTTAACAAAAGGACGATGACAAATTGTATATAGAATGACTGAAGCATTTGTGAAATCATGCTTTGATTGGCGCCAGTATAAAAAATACCAATTGTTTCGCCTGCTTCATTTTTGATCGGCATATAAGCCGTTTGATAGTCTTTCCCGGCAACATTTGCAGTGCCGTAATAGTTTTCTCCTTTATCTAAAACAGTGGTCTTCACTTCAGGAGATACTTCTGTACCTACAGCTCGTTTCCCGTTTAACATGACATTCGTAGCAACGCGGGTATTTCCTTGAAAAATCGTGATGGTATCACCGGTATATTCGGCTAATTGGTCAACCAATGTGTCATGATCATTCATTTGCGTATTTCCTTTGAATAGCTTGTCCTCTTTAATCTGCCACGAGCCTTCTACTTTTTCATTCAGGTAGGCGTAGCCTAGTTTTAAATCACCTTTTGCTTTTTCAGTTGCCATTTGCTTGATGTTTTCTGTCATCTCGCGATTCACCACATAACCAACAACTGCGGAAAAGATGATGAGGACACTTAAAAAGATCAGCAAAATTTTGGCGCCAAGCCTCAGTTTTCCCTTTTTCTTCATGCTTTTTAACTCCTTTAGGTATAAGGTAGGATATCCCTCCTTAAGGATTATCGGCATGAAAAAAGTGTTTAAAATACCTCCATGCAGTCATGTGAAAATTTTTTTAATATAGAAAAGGGAAAGGCTGCTAATCGATGATAAATTGAATTCTTGTGCCGTCAGGATCATCCGATAATTGATGACTTACCCACGAGCCTGCGCCTCTATTATCAGAAGGGCGTACATATTTAACAGAAGCTCCTGTGCCTCCTTCTTTGCACATTGCCATTGGCCATTCGTCACGATCATACCCGCGTTTTGTTGGAACGCCATGTAATGATCGATCCCTCTGCTCATCACTATGTTTACGGTCAATTGTACAAATGGATGAATGACCTTCATCAATGGCTTCTTCTATGTGCTTGGCTGTTTCGGGATAGCGGTCTGATGGAAAATGAATCGTTTTGTCATAAGATGAATTCGCTGTCTCTTGTTTCCCTTGCTCCAGCTGGATATAGCCTGTTGCTACACCAATAACAATCAATAAAAGCAAGAGAATCATTTTAAGAAGTTTCATAGGTGCTGGCTCTCTTTCTTGTTTGCGTATTTTGTAAACAGAAGTATAGCAGAATTACTTACCAATTTCTCCTGGTTTTGAAAAAACGCCTTTTAAAATTCAAAAAACAGATTTTACTTGATTTCTTGTTTTTCATTTTTGAAGAAATTCATAAAAATTTTAATTTTGTAGATCATAAAACGATTATGCTCATCCAAAATGGCTTTATCACTGCTTTTTGAGCTAATTTCAAGAATTTAACACACAGAAATTTCAAAAAAATAAAATTGACTAGACCGATCTGCTTTAATAATATGGAGTCAAATATCAAAAAATGTCGTAATTTATCAAAATATGATTCTAATTACATCGTAGGAGGGAAGTACAAATGGCGGATGTCTCATACCGGCTCGGAATAGACATAGGCGGAACATTTACTGATTTATCGTTGATAAATGAAGCAACAGGGGAGCTGACTGAACTCAAGACACCCACAGTGACTGATGACCCAGCCCAAGGTATTATCAATGGGTTAAATCTTCTAAAAAAAAGAGGGGTTGATTTATCCAACATCCAATACCTCGTTCACGGAATGACAATCGGTCTTAATACATTATTGCAGCGAAAAGGAGCAGATTTAGCCCTTTTTGTGACAGAAGGATTTCAAGATATATTGTCACTTCAACGTTTACGACTACCCATTCCTTATGACTTCAATTCTCGTTTGCCAGAACCATTGATACCTCGGAAGCATGTATATCCAATCTCTGAAAGGTTGATACACGATGGTACGATCAAAAACCCTCTCCATCTGCAGCAGTTAGATGATGCAGTCCAGCATGTTATATCTAAAAATCTAGCAGGTATCGTCATTTCTTTTTTACATAGTTATCAAAACCCAGTTCATGAATTACAGGCAAAAGCCTATATCAATCATCATTATCCACAGTTAGAAGTCCTTACCTCATCTGAATTATGGCCTCAAATGAGGGAATACGAGCGTACAGTGATGTCTGTTGTTAATTTGTACATTCAACCAAAGGTGAAACAGTATTTACAAACGCTGAAAATTCGTTTGAAGGAAGAAGGTGTACCAATTTCTCCATACATTACACAATCAAATGGTGGTTTAATGGATGCAGAAAGTGCGGCAACCTCGCCTGTTAAGACTCTCTTTTCTGGTCCGGCAGCTGGTGTCATCGGTGCGGTGAGAATTGCAGCATCAGCTAGTGAACCCAACCTGATCACTTTTGATGTCGGGGGGACGAGTGCAGATATCTCGATTATTCAAAATGGACAGCCTACAATGGCGCAATCCAATCAGCTTTCAGGCTTTCCAATTATTCTCCCATCTGTTGCGATGTATTCAATAGGAGCAGGGGGAGGTTCGGTAGCATGGATTGATCAGGGCGGACTTCTAAAAGCGGGGCCAGAATCAGTTGGCTCAAATCCGGGACCAGCTTCGTATGGAAAGGGAGAAAAAGCAGCTTTAACTGATGCGTTTCTTATATGCGGTTATCTCAATCAAGAACGTTTTGCCGGAGGACATTTACAATTACAGTTGTCTGCGGCGAAAAAGGCCTTTCAGCCAATTGCTGATCAGCTCAACAAAACGGTTGAAGAGGCGGCTGACCAGCTCATTCAAGTAGCCGTAGCCAATATGTACACAGAATTAAGCAATGTGATGGAGCAGCAAGGATTTGACCCTAGAGATTTTAGTTTGCTGGCGTTTGGCGGAGCAGGACCGGTTGTAGCGAATTTTCTTGCGAGAGAAATTCATGCGAAAAATGTGGTTGTTCCTCCGAGTCCGGGTACATTATGTGCATTAGGTGCTCTGACCGCTGACTTTATTCATGATGCGGTGCTGTCGAAGAAAATATGCTTACAAGACTATTCGATCAACCAACTAAAACAAGATTATGAGAAGCTGTCGCGAAAAGCGACTGATTGGGTCAGCCAGCAGGACATTCAGCATATCAATCAGACATCCATTCTATTATTAGCAGACGCACGTTATCAAGGACAGGCATTTGAGATTGAATTGCCATTATCGATTGATTGGCTAAAACAAGAACAAGACATCCACCAACTCATTGAAGCCTTTCACAAACTGCATCAGCGTCAATATGGTCATAGGGATGATCAGGCAAACATCGAGTTTACTCATTTACGCGTTCGAGTCATAGGCGAGACGCCTCCGCTGCCTTTTTCACCTGTTCATGAAAGCAGCGGACAGTCTTTGAAACCATATGAATATAGACGAATCTTTATAGAGGAAAAAGAATACGAAGCATCGGTTTATAACCGGGACACTCTGTCAGTAGGTTCTATTGTAAATGGGCCTGCCGTTATTGAGCAGGATGATACAACAACATTAATTTTGCCAAACTGGGCAGGCAGCATTGATCCATCAGGTAACTTAGTGATTTCAAAGGAGGCGGCTTTACATGAGAACTGATCCAGCAAAGCTTGAGATGATGCGCAGTTATTTTAATGCGATTGCATCAGGCATGGGACATGTCATTGAACGAACGTCATTTACGACCTTCGTCAAAGAATCTGCTGACTTTGCGACAGCATTAGCCACGCCTTCTGGAGATTTCTTTGTTTATCCGAAGACAGTGGGTGTGACGATCTTTTTAGGGCTGAGTCTAAAAAAGGCGATTGAAGAAAGCGGGCCGATGCATCCAGGAGACATTATCATCACTAATGATCCTTATACGACAGATGGTTTGGCGACTCACCTGCCAGATGTCCATATCATTAAGCCGATTTTTGTAGATGATGAAATCGTAAGCTATGCTTGGTCTTTTGTTCATGTCAGTGATGTGGGTGGACTTGTGCCTTCGAGTATTTCACCGACAGCAACGGATGTTCATCAAGAAGGATTAAGAATTCCGCCAGTAAAAATTTATGAAGGCGGAAAAGAGAATCAGGTCGTACGTACCTTCTTAAGAGCTAACAGCCGCGCTAGTCATCTAAATGATGGTGATATCAATGCGATGATTGCTGCAGTGAATACAGCAGATATTCGGTTAAAAGAAATGATTGAGAAATTCGGAAAAAACGAAGTGAAACAAGGAATGATAGACTTGCTGAAGCAAGCCGAGGATCGTGCTGGAAAGGTCATTGAAGCTATACCGGATGGAACGAGTGAATTTGCTGATTATTTAGATGATGATATGATCTCAGGCGTCCCTATTCGGTTGAAAATCAAGCTAACGATCAAAGGGAAACGGCTGACGCTCGATTTTTCTGAGTGTGATCCCCAAGTAAAAACAGCCTTTAACCTTGTTACCAATGGTCAGAAACATTCCTTTCTTTATCAAGGGTTGATTAATTACATCATTAGTAAGGATCCTTTTATACCGATTAATGGTGGAATAACGTATCCAATTGACGTGATCTCTCCTAAAGGAACGCTGGTGCATCCAGAATACCCGGCTTCTGTCGGGATTCGTCATTCGATTACGATGAGGCTGTACAATGTCGTGCTAGGCGCCATTGGTAAGCTGCTGCCTGAAGCAGTGCCGGCAGCAGGTGCAGGTCAATCTGCCATTGTGGTTCTCTCTGTACCTGATGATCAAACGGGTGGCAGGAAAATGTCCGTTGTCGAACCATTAGGCGGAGGCGGAGGTGCTCAAAATGGTACTGATGGAGTGGACGGTATTGATCATTCGTCAGGCTTTTTGAAGAATACACCAATTGAGAGTTTGGAACAGCATATTGATATTCATGTTCACCGATATGAGCTTCTGCCGAACACAGGTGGAGCTGGTGAAAATCGAGGCGGACATGCGATTGGTTTGGAATTTGAAATGATGAAGCCTGAATCGATGGTGACAGCACGAGGAATGGAACGGATGAAGTTTCAGCCTTGGGGGTTAATGGGCGGCCGAGCAGGAGCGGTTGGTGAGGTCAAGCTGATCACAGCTAATGGTGAGAAACAAGACCAGCCCAAAATAGATGTTCTGCGACTTGAAAAAGGCGATATCGTTCAATTGATTTCACCAAGTGGAGGCGGCTGGGGAAATCCATTTGCCAGAAAGCAAGAAAAAGTCCTTCAGGAAGTGGAAGCAGGTCTATTAAGTGAAGAAAGAGCGCTGCAGCAATATGGTGTGAAAGTGTATTTAGACGAAAATGAATGGAAGATTGATGAGGAGCAGACGAGCAGGGTGCGTGAAAAGATTAATCATTCTCCATCTACTGACGTGTGGGATTTCGGAGAACAAAGAGCAGCTTATGAGAAAGTATGGACGGACGAAGCCAGCAGTGAGCTGGCCGTTCAGCTTCGTTCCTATCCGGCTAATGAACGTACGCACTATAAACATGCAGTTCATCAACATTTCAGTCATAGAAATGAGCCGTTAACAAAGAAAGATATTACTCAAGCACTTCGTCAAATGAATGGACAAAAAGGGGGAAATGAATCATGAAAAGAAGATTAATCGCTATTTTTGCAGGCATCCTATCAATCGTTGTACTGCTGACCGCTTGTGGTGGAAATGGAAAGGATCAAGGCAAACAGCAGCAGACTGTGATTGTTGGCGTATATGGAGGCGATTGGGAAAAGAATATCAAACCAATCCTTGAAAAGTTTGAAAAAGATACAGGAATTAAAGTGCAAACCGTCTCTGGGGCGGATTCTGAATGGTTTACAAAATTAAAAGCGTCAAATGGGAAAAATCCACCATATGACTTACTAATCTTACAGCCTGATACGATTCAAAGAGGTATCGCGGCAAACGTTCTTGCGCCTATTGATGAAGATCAAGCGCCGAACGTGAAAAAGCTTTACCGTTCTGTCCAAAAGAAGCTTACTGTGAATGGAAAACAATATGCAGCAGGCTTTAGTATGGGGCAGCTTGGTATTGCTTATAGAAAAGACCTCGTCAAGCAGGAGCCAAACAGCTGGACTGACCTATGGAGCAGTCAGCTGAAAGGGAAGGTAGCCATTTCATCTCCGACTTATTCAGCCGGTTTGCAATTTTTCTCTGCACTTGTTCATGCGCAAGGGGGGACAGAATCAAATCCTAAGGATATTGATAAAGCATTTAAAAGTCTCGCGCAGTTAAAAGGTCATGTTGCTGCTTTTCCAGATAACCCAGGATCGATTCAAACCTTGTTAGAACGTGGGGATGTTGCGGCTGTTCCATATTGGGACGGGCGAGTATTTGCACTTGAAGAAGAAGGCATGGATATTGGTTTCTCATATCCGAAAGAAGGTGCTGTTGCAGCTGTTGCGAGCTGGGCTTTAACGAAGGGAAGTCCGCATGAAGAAGCGGCGTACAAACTATTAAACTACTTAAGTGGAAAAGAAGCTCAGGAGGCTTTCTCGGAAAAATCTTATTATGGCATGTCGAATTCTGATGTGAAATACGATGACAAGATTAAGGGGAAAGTGAAAGTTGGAGAAAATTATTACAGCAAGCTGACGTGGGTAGATTATGAAACAGCGACCTCTGAGCTTGGCAATTGGACAAACCGATGGAACGAAGTATTAGGCGGAGGAAAATAGGTGATCGCATGAGTGGAATTCATTTAGAACACATCAGTCAGCACTTCGGTGAGCAGATTGCTCTCAACGATGTCAGTCTTACGGTGAATGAGGGAGAGTTTTTCTCCCTTCTTGGTCCTAGCGGCTGCGGAAAATCAACATTATTAAACATCATTGGCGGTTTTTTAGAACCAACAAAAGGCGTCGTCTATATTGGCGATCAGGATGTGACAGCTTTGCCGCCTTACCAAAGAAAAACAGGTATGGTTTTTCAAAGCTATGCACTTTTTCCACATCTGACTGTATTTGATAATGTGGCGTACGGGCTAAAGGTTCAAAAGAAAAAGAAGGCGGAAATTAAAGAGAAGGTGATGGAAAGCTTGTCTCTTGTTCAATTAGAGGCATTTGCGAAACGGATGCCCCACCAATTAAGCGGTGGTCAGCAGCAGCGGGTAGCGATTGCAAGAGCGCTGGCGATTCAGCCGTCTGTTCTCCTTCTTGATGAACCGCTCAGCAACCTAGATGCCAAACTAAGAAAAAACATGCAGACAGAGCTGCGAAATATTCAAAGGAATGTCGGGATTACAACCATTCTTGTGACACATGATCAAGAGGAAGCCTTAAGCCTTTCTGATCGGGTTGGAATTTTAGGAGAGGGAAGAATACAGCAGATTGGGACGCCTTTAGAGGTGTACCGCCAGCCAAACAATCGATTTGTAGCTGAATTCATCGGACAGGTGAACATCTTTGAGGCCGTGTACAATGAAGCTGATGCGGCATTTACAGTTCCGCATGTCACCCATTCAAGCGGTCAGCATCTTCAGCTGCAGGCTGCGGCACATCAAGAGAAGAGGGAAAAGCAACTGCTTATGCTGCGTCCTGAAAGAATCAGCATCTCTTCTGAGCGGGAGGAAGTAAAGCCGAACCATGTATCAGGAGTGCTGTCAGATGTGAGTTATATTGGGCATTCATTACGTTTGGTTGTGGGGCTTGATAATGGTGAAATCATTGTCCATGCTTCTGATGCGGCATTTCCCGAACTGCCTGAAGTTGGAGAAACCGTCCATATCCATTGGCAGCCTGAAGATATCGTTTTCTTAGATTCGAAGGTGCATACGTGATGCGAATCAAGAAAAAGAATCAACGATTTCATTGGTTTATGCTGCTGCCAGCCTGTTTGTTTCTTGTAGTATTTTTACTAGCTCCTCTGGTGATGATGCTCGTTCTCAGTTTTCGCGATGTCGATTCGATGATGAATACATTACAAACGTATAGCTTTTCTCAATATATTCATGTGTTCACGACAGATGCATATGTAAAGGCGATTGGAAGTACTGTGTGGGTGGCTTTGCAGACAACGGTGATTTGTTTATTGATGGCATACCCCGCAGCATACGTGCTCGTCAAAGCACCTAATCCGCGTCTGCGGGCATTTTTCTATATCCTACTTGTGTCGCCGCTTTTGACAAGTGTTGTGATTCGGACATTTGCATGGATTGTTCTTCTTTCGCAAAATGGTCTGATCAATGGCATGTTATTAGATTTACAGGTGATTGAGAAGCCGCTCTCGATGCTGTGGAATATGAATGCGGTCATTATTGCCTATGTCCAAGTCATGCTGCCATTTGCAGTACTGCCGATCGCAACAAGCTTAACCGATATGGATCGTCACTTAAGACCGGCTTCTATGAGTCTTGGAGCTGGCCGGATTCGAACCTTTTTTCATGTCACCTTACCACTGACCATTCCAGGCATGGTGACTGGCGCGATCATCGTCTTCTCACTGGCAGCAGGAAGTTATATCACCCCGCTGTTAGTCGGCGGACGGATGCAGCCGCTGCTGCCGCTGTCAATTTATCAGCAGGTCATGCAGGTGTATAATCTGCCTCTTGCTGCGGCTATGTCCTTTACATTATTGGTTTGTGTGCTTGTGGTAGTCAGTCTATTAAGCTATTTATTGAAGCGTTGGGAGGCGAGGATGCATGCGTAAAAAGTCAATAGGTGACCGCTTGCTTTCCATCCTGATTTGGACTGCTGGGTCATTGGTTTATCTTTTTTTAACCATACCTGTTCTTGTGATCGTCCTATCTGCTTTTAGTCCAAATGCCTTTCCTGAATTTCCACCGACTTCGTTCTCTGTGCGCTGGTTTCATGAGGTCGTGTCAAATCCAGAATGGATGGAATCTCTTCGGATCAGTGTGATTCTGCTGTTCATCGTGACGCCTCTCACGGTTCTTTTAGGGACAATGGCATCGTATGCTTTAGCAAGGCTTTCCTTTAAGGGAAAGGAGGCTGTCCAAGCTTTCATTCTGTCACCTCTCATGATTCCTCAGGTGGTGTTAGGGATTGCAATGCTTTACTTGTTTACGGCTATGGGCTTTACAGGGTCTTTGTGGGCGCTCGTCATTGGTCACGTCATCATTGGTTTTCCCTATGTGGTTCGAACGGTAGGCGTGAGTGTTTCGAATTTAGATCCGCGGCTTGAGCTGGCTTCAATGAATCTTGGCGCAGGACCCATTCGTACGTTTTTTCGAGTCACATTGCCTTTGATTAAGCCGGGAATCATTGCAGGAGGGGTGTTTTCAGCTGTGACGTCATTTGGGGAAATATCGATCAGTTTGTTCGTTTCCTCTCCTCAAACCATTACAATTCCTGTCAGGACCTTTAATTACATTGAGCAGACCTTTGATCCAAGTGTCAATGCGATATCTGTCATATTTATTATCATTTCTATCATTGCGCTGCTCATTATTGAAAAAACGATTGGTTTGTCTAAGGTGATGTAAATATAATGAAGAAACAAGGAGTTGTCATTTGAAATGACAGCTCTTTTTTTTGTTGTTTTTACAGTAAAAAAATTCATTTTTTTAGGGAATATAGTTCTTAAGATTTAAGAATTTGCGGGGAACGCAAGGAGACCTCTATCCTACATTTTCGGTCATATTTTCAAAATTTAAGGGGAAATATGAAATTTTTGCGGTATTTAGTCGATTATTTTCGGTTGAACGCAACTATTATTAGTTATTTTCGGTAAATATCGTCAATTCTCACAGGATCCCTTCGGTATAACGCATGAATCTTTACACCCATTTTTCGGTGAAAAAAACAATATTTTCATATAAAGTGGACGTAAATAGAAAATATCTAAAAGAAAAGAAGAAAAAGGCAAATCTATGGAAACATAGAGACGCAAAGCCATGTCCTAAGGTAAATGATTCTTTTTTTGCTAAGGTCGGCAGGCTACCGAATGAAAATGGGAGTCCCTCCGTTTTATTCGGGGTGGGCTCCTTTTCTGTTTAACCGTCTATTTTAATGAAATAGACTTGGTTCTTTTGATATAGAGGGTGCAGGGTGAAATTGGTGGAGAAAACATAGAAGAGGCGGAGGATGAGAATGAATATAGTTTATTACCCCTTAACACATGCGCAAAAGCGAGTATTCTACACGGAAAGATTTTATCCAGGTACAAGTATTTCTAATTTGGGTGGATTCGCCAGGTTGAGATCAGCATCTGGTCTCGATCCTTCTTTGGTCGTCGATGTGCTTCAAGCGTACATTCGACAAACTGACTCTCTTCGGCTGAGGCTCGTGTATCGAGATGAAGAGGAGGAGCCTGTTCAATATATCAAACCTTATGAAAAACAGCCGATTCGCATGGAAAAGGGCTGGAGTGAAGAGGAAGTAAGGGTTTGGGCAAACGAGCAGATTCGTGAGCCGATGCCATTGATTGACAGCCCTTTGATTGAATTTACGGTGTTTCAAATCAGTGATCAAGAGTGCTGGCTGTTCTGTAAAGCACATCATATTGTCGCGGATGGTATTTCCATCATTTTAATGGGAAATCGCATTATTGATTTATATCATGACATGCTGCAAGGAGTAGACATCTCGCCAGTTGAGGAGATTTCCTTCGTTGATCACATCATGAGTGAGCAGACCTATGAATCTTCTAAACGTTTTCAAAAAGACCAAGCTTTTTGGAATGAGCAATTTGCTCATATTCCAGACTTCGCATCTTTAAAACCGCATAAGGGATACGAGATGAGTTTGCATGCGGAGCGATTTTCAGGGGATGTTCCAGATTCTTTAAAGGAGAAGCTTCGTGTTTTTTGTGAAGAACAGAAAGTCAGTATGCTTTCGATGTTTATGTCCACTGTCTATATTTACTTACATCGCTTTAGCGGTATGGAGGATGTCGTTCTTGGAACCTTTATGGGCAACCGGACGAATGCCAAAGAAAAAAAGATGATTGGGATGTTTGTATCTACGATTCCAATGCGTGCTTCTGTTCAAGGGTCGCAATCGTTTCTTGATTTCGTAAAGAAGGTCATGGCGGATCAAATGAAGATCTTGCGACACCAAAAGTACCCTTACAATTTGCTCATGAATGATTTGCGGGAAAGAGAAGGGTTTACAGGACGCCTTTTTGATATTTCTTTAGAGTATCAGGTGATGCAGTGGCAGAAAAAAGAGAATCTGTCGTTCATTACTGAACCGATTTTTAGCGGGAGCGGAATGAATGATATTTCAATCCATGTGAAAGACCGCTGGGATACTGATACATTGACCATTGATTTGGATTACCGTACAGATGTATTCACAGAAGAAGAAATGAGTAAGATGTTTGATCGATTCTTGATATTACTAGAAGCGGCCGTCTCTCAGCCTGATCAGCTGATCGGGACACTGCCTTTACTTTCAGCAGGTGAACAAAAGGAGCTGCTGCAATTATCTGAAGGAGAATCGTTTGAAAGGCCAGCAGCAAAACCGGTTCATCACCTGTTTGATGAGACAGCCAACAAATATGCAGGCCGGACAGCCGTTGTAGCAGAAGATGGAACAATTACTTACGGAGAGCTGCAACAACAGGCAGAAAAGCTGGCTCGTTTTTTACAAATGAAAGGTATCTCACGTGATGTGCCTGTTGCTGTTTTGATGGAGCGTAAGACAGATGCCATGGTAGCAGTCTTCGGCATACTAAAGGCTGGCGGGGCATATGTACCAATTGATCCGGCATTACCTGAGGAGCGCATTCAATTTATTGTGGAGGATTCAGGTGCTTCTATTGTGTTAACAGAGGAATCGTTCATTCAAGAATACCCAGCCCTTTCGGAAAAATTGATCGTGCTGCAGCAAATATTATTAGATGATGGACGGCTGCCTGAGCTTGTAGATCAGACGGCGCCGGATGATTTAGCCTACATGATTTATACATCGGGTACGACTGGAAAGCCGAAGGGCGTCATGATTGAGCATCTTCAGCTTCATCATTTGGTCCATGCTTTGCATCATGAGATTTATCAAGGGGCGAATGAGCTACAAATGGCGCTACTAGCCCCATTCCATTTCGATGCATCGGTCAAACAAATCTTTGCTGCCCTTTTATTTGGACATACGCTTCATATCATCCCGCGAGAAACGACGAGAAATGGCATGCAGCTAGCGGCTTATTACAGAAAACATCAAATTGAAGCGGCAGATGGAACACCGGCGCATGTGCAGCTTTTACTTGCTGCGGATTTGGACGGGCTGTCATTGACGCACATGTTGATTGGGGGAGAAGCGCTGCCTGCGAAAGCAGCACGTTCACTCATTGAAGCAGTTCGTATGAGTCAGCCTGATTTTACTCTGTGGAATGTGTATGGTCCAACTGAGACGTGTGTGGATGCGGCGGTGCATCGCCTGAATCTCAGTGAGCTGAGCGAATCAACTGAACAGCGCTATGTGACGATTGGAAAACCGCTTGGTCATCATCGCATTTATATTTTAAATGAATATGATCAATTGCAGCTGCATAGGGCAGCAGGAGAACTGTGCATTGCCGGTATAGGTGTTGGGCGAGGCTATGTGAATCAGCCTGAATTGACGGAGAAGGTATTCACAGCAGATCCGTTTTCTCCGCATGAGCGGATGTATCGAACGGGGGATCTAGTCAGATGGCTTCCAGATGGCACGATTGATTATCTTGGCAGAATGGACGATCAAGTGAAAATAAGGGGTTACCGGATAGAAACAGGCGAGATTGAAGCTGTGATGGAGCAGGTAGATGGAGTTGATAAGGCTGTCGTGCTAGTGGTTGACGAAGCGGATGGAGAAAAGGCGTTAAGTGCTTATTATCAAGCTCGTCATGAAGGTGTGTCTGTTGACATGCTGCAAGCGGCTATCAAACATCAGCTTCCAGCGTACATGATGCCTCTTTATTTCAAACAGCTCGATGCTTTTCCACTCACAGTCAGCGGCAAAGTCGACCGTCGTGCACTTGCTGCATTAAAAGGTGATAGAGCGGTACATGCTGTTTATACGGCACCTAGAAACGATATAGAAACGAAGCTTGTTCATTTGTGGGAAGACATTCTAGATCAAGAGAAGATCGGTGTGTATGATTCTTTCTTCGATCGAGGCGGGCATTCGCTCAAAGCGATGACCGTACTTACCAAGGTTCAGCGAGACTTTGAAGTGGAGGTGCCGCTCTCCGTTTTATTTGAACAGCAGACAATTGCTGCTCTAGCTGCTTATATTGAGAAAGCAGAAAGGTCTTCTGAAACGGTGATACCAAAAGCGCCGGCTGCTGATCATTATCCATTGTCGCCTCCACAGCAGCGCGTCTATATGGTGAGTCAATTGGAGCAAAGCACTGCATATCATATGCCTGCTGTTGTGAGGTTAAAAGGAACTCTGCAGCTTGAGAAGCTGACTGAAGCCTTTGACAGGCTGATTTCACGTCACGATATGCTGCGCACTTCTTTTCATACGATAAAAGGTGTTCCTCGTCAGCGGATCGTTTCATCAGTGTCCTTTCAAATAGAACAGCTGACAGGCGGTACGATGGAAGAAAACATGCAGCAATTTGTCAGACCTTTTGATCTTGAGTGTGCGCCGCTTCTTCGAATTGGTTTGCAGTCATTGCATGATCAGGAGCATTTGCTCTTTTTCGATATGCATCATTTGATTTCAGATGGTCTTTCGATCGATTTGATGCTGCGTGAGCTGTCAGATGCTTACGAGGGATCGGTTAAAGCACCATTGAAGCTTCAATATCAAGATTATGCAGTTTGGCAACAGCACCAAGGCTTTCAAAAAGAAGAGGCATTTTGGCTGCAAGAATTTTCGGGTGATATTCCGGCTTTACAGCTGCTGACTGATTATCAGCGTCCAGCTGTCCAGTCTTTCGCAGGTGATCGTGTCATCAAAGAAATAGATGAAGCGTTAAAGAATCAATTACAGGAGCTTGCAGCAAACCATCACACGACACTGTATACGGTCTTGCTTTCTGCTTACTATACATTGCTTGCCAAATATACAGGTCAAAAGGAATTCGTGGTCGGAACACCGGCGGCAGGGCGTGTGCATACAGATTTGAATGACATGATCGGTATGTTTGTCCAGACACTTGCTTTGCGGTCTGAGGTAGATCCGAATGGAACCATGTCTCAGCTGATTGAGCAAGTAAAGAAAAAGACAATGCAGGCATTTGAGCATCAGCAATATCCATTTGAACGGCTGCTTGAAAAGCTGAATGTGCCAAGAGATTTTAGCCGTCATCCATTGTTTGACACCGTCTTTACACTCGCGCCGGATCATGGAGCAGCCCAGCATATTGGAGACATGCTGGTCGAGGTTGAAGAAACCAATTTCCATATTGCGAAATTTGATTTAACACTGCAAGCGATGGAGTCCGATCAAGGTTTATCCTTTGTACTTGATTACAGTACGGCGCTATTTAAACGAAGTACGGCAGAGCAGATGATGAAACATTATGTTTATCTGCTGGAGCAAATGGTTCAAGCGCCGCAGGAAGCTATTCAATCCTATCGATTACTGTCTGAACAAGAAGCAGAAGCTCAGTTAAATAGGTGGAATCCGTTACCTTCGCCTTATCCAGCAGAAGAAACCATTGTGACGCAGTTTGAAAAACAGGTGCAGCAGCATGGTCATCAGCCTGCATTGCAATGTGAAGATGTGGTTCTTTCTTATCAAGAGCTGAATGACCGAGTGAATCAGCTGGCTCATTATTTGCGTGAAACTGGTTTTGAAAAAGGGATGAAAGCGGCCCTATTCTTTGAACGTTCCAATGAAATGGTGCTCTCTGTTTTGGCTGTGCTTAAGGCTGGCGGTGTCTATGTACCAATTGACCCCGATTTCCCTGATGAGCGCGTGAAGTACTTTTTAACAGACAGCGGTGCACAATTCTTACTGACACATCAAGTGCTGCGCCATCGCTCGGTGCTCACTGCATTTGAGGGAACCATCATAGAAACAGAAGATCAAGCGATTGCTCAGCAGTCAGACAGCCCTATAGATGCTCATATTTTACCTGAGGACTTGGCGAATTTGACCTATACATCAGGTACAACCGGTAAGCCTAAAGGAAATATGGTGACACACCGGAACATTTTGAGAACGGTGAAGCAATCGAATTATCTCACCATTCATCCTGAAGACACGGTGATGAGCCTCTCAAACTATGTATTTGATGCCTTTATGTTTGATGTGTTTGGTGCATTATTAAACGGAGCGAAACTCATTGTTCTGCCAAAGGATCATATTTTAAACATGAATGAGCTTTCTGGAGCGATTGAGAAGGAAAAAGTCAGTATTTTAATGATCACAACAGCTCTTTTTCACTTACTCATCGACATGAAAAAAGACAGCCTGAAAAACGTAAGAAAAGTGCTGTTTGGCGGAGAGCGAGCTTCTGTGCCTCATGTAGTGACTGCACTTGAGACAGTTGGGAAAGACAAGCTTGTTCATATGTACGGACCTTCTGAGAGCACAATTTTCACCACATATTATCCTGTGAATCATATTGAGAAGCAGGCGTTATCTATCCCAATCGGAAAGCCAGTGAGTCAAACGGCTGTTTATATTGTAGATGAGTTTGGACATGTTCAGCCGCCGGGTGTGGCGGGAGAGCTATGTGTCGCTGGTGATGGACTGGTGAAAGGATATTATAAGCAGCCAGAACTAACAAGCGAAAAGTTTGTCAACAATCCTTTCCGCCCTGGAGAGACCATGTATAAAACGGGCGATCTTGCACGCTGGCTGTCAAATGGAGATATTGAATTCATTGGACGGATCGATCATCAAGTGAAGATTCGCGGACAGCGTATCGAGCTTGGTGAAATTGAACACCAGCTGCTGCAGCATCCTCAGGTGAAGGAAGCTGTCGTCATTGCTGCTTCGAATGACACCTTATGTGCGTATTTCACAGCAGAAGGATCTGTTTCATTATCTGATTTGCGCGAGCAAGCAGGGCGTGAACTGCCTGTATATATGATGCCGGCATTTTTCATGCAATTAGACGAGCTTCCTTTGACGAATAATGGCAAGGTCGATAGGCGGGCGCTGCCAGCACCTGATCTCAGTGAGCAGGGGGCAAATGAATACACCTCTCCTCAAACAGAAACAGAGCGTCTGCTGGCGAACATTTGGGAGGAAGTTCTTGAAGTGCCGCGAATCGGCAGGCGTGATCATTTCTTTGAATGCGGAGGTCATTCGCTGCGCGGCATGAAAATGCTGAACAGGCTATATGAAGAGATGCAGGTGGAGCTCACTTTGAAGTCTTTATTTGAATCCCCAACATTAGAAGCGTTCGCCCTTGCGGTTGATCAAGCGGATCAAACGGAGATCAAGCGAGTAGAAGTTGCCAAAGAGGCGTCCTATTATCCAGTGACATCTGCTCAGAAAAGACTGTTTGTTTTGGAGAAAATGACTGATGCGGAGCAAAGCTATCATATGCCGGCTGCCTTAAAGCTAGAAGGAGCCTTTGATGAAAAACGATTTGAAAAGGCAATTGATCAGCTAGTCCAACGTCATGAAGCTTTCCGAACGAGCTTTGATTTTGTTCAGAATGAACCTGTTCAACGGATTGAAACAAATGTCTCTATAGACATTGAAAAAATTGAACAGAACGGCCGAGACATACAGGAATTAATGAATGACTTTATCAGGCCATTTGATGTTGAAAAAGCGCCTTTACTCAGAATAGGGCTGGTTTCCGTCTCCGTAAATGTCCATTATTTACTGATTGATATGCATCATATCATTTCAGATGGTGCGTCTGTTGGCATTTTAATTGAGGAGCTATCAGCCCTGTATCGAGGAGACAAACTAGAGGAATTACCTGTTCAATATAAGGATTATGCAGTTTGGTCAAAAAGTGAGGCATCTGCTGTGCAAAAAGCAGCTGAAGAGGCTTTCTGGCTGGATCAATTACAAGGGGAGCTGCCTGTGCTGGCACTGCCAGAAGATCTGCCAAGGCCAAAAGTGCAAACATTCGCAGGAGATCGTGTCTCATTTACAATCGAAGGTTCGCTTAAAGCGAAATTGGACGAACTCGTTAGAGCGCTCAACAGTACGACCTATACAGTCCTGCTTGCTGGCTACAGTATTCTTTTAAGCAAGCTTTCAAGACAAGAGGATATCATCATTGGTTCTCCGGTTGTTGGCAGAACCCATCCTGATATTCAATCTGTGATCGGCATGTTTGTGAACACGCTGGCACTTAGAACAAGACCATCAGGACATCAGACAGCTGCTGAATTTGCGTCAAATGTTCATCAGCTTGTGTTAGAAGCAAATGAGCATCAGCTGTACCCATTTGAAGAATTGGTAGATCAGGTGCAAACGGTTCGCGACACAAGCCGTCATCCAATTTTTGACGTGGTATTCTCAATGGAAAATGCGGATATTCGTGATTTATCAATGGATGGGCTTCACATTGTTCCACAGCCATTCGAAGAGAATATTGCCAAATTTGATTTGACCTTAACTGGAAACGAATCCGCAGATCAAATTGATCTCGTGTTTGATTTTAATTGTTCTATCTTTCAAAAGACGTCAATTGAAAAGTGGAAAGAATATTTCCTTCATTTGCTGGAACAAATGGTGTCAGCGCCAGATCAATCGTTAGATCAAATGCAATTATTGTCACCGCAGCAGCAGCAAAAACAGCTGAATGAATGGTCAGGTCCTGTTCTAGACGTCCCGTCAGATCAAACCGTTCATGCCTTGATTGAAGCTAAGGCACAAGAAGCACCTCATCAAAAAGCAGTGACCTTCTGCGGAACGAGCTGGACGTATAAAGAGTTGAACAGCCGGGCGAATGTAGTCGCTTCAAGACTCATCGCAAACGGCACAAAACCAGGCGACCGCGTCGGTATTCTCACCCGCCCATCCCTTGATATGACGGCAGCTGTCCTTGGCGTTCTCAAGGCAGGTGCGGCATTCGTTCCGATTGATGCAGATTATCCAGCGCAGCGTATTGCATACATGCTGGAAGACTGCGGAGCAGAGGTGCTTCTAATGCAGAAAGGACTCACTGCGCCATCTTCATTCACAGGTCATGTCCTGTTCATAGAAGATGCGGTAGAGGGAGAAGCTCACGAGATTCAGGTTCAGATCAAACCAACAGATCTCGCTTATATGATTTACACGTCCGGGACGACGGGACAGCCGAAGGGTGTCATGGTCGAGCACCAGTCCCTTGTGAATCTTGCATTCTGGCACAATGAAGCCTTCCAAGTGACGAAAGACGATCGAACCGCGAAATATGCCGGCTTTGGCTTTGACGCCTCCATTTGGGAGATGTTCCCAACGTGGATCGCCGGCGCAGAGCTGCACATTATTGACGAAGCGATTCGTCTCGATATGATCAAACTCAATGCGTATTTCAATAAAGAAGACATCACCATTGCCTTCCTGCCGACTCAGTTATGCGAGCAGTTTATGTCAATGGACAACCATTCTCTGCGTTATTTACTAACAGGCGGAGACAAGCTGAAACAGGTAAAGCCAGTCCCATACAAACTAGTGAATAACTACGGTCCAACTGAAAATACAGTCGTAGCGACAAGCGGAGTCATCAATCCAGATCGAGGCACGCTTCCGATTGGAACAGCGATTGCCAATACACGTTTCTACATCATGGGTTCGTTATATGACCTGTCGCCGCCAGGCGTACCTGGTGAGCTCGTGATTGCAGGAAAAGGACTGGCAAGAGGCTACTGGAATCTTCCAGATGAAACCGACAAACGATTTGTCCCAGATCCATTTTATCCAGGTGAGCGCATGTACCGCACAGGCGATCTAGTGAAATGGACAGAGGATGGAGAACTGATTTATCTCGGCAGAATAGACCATCAGGTCAACATCCGCGGCTTCCGTATTGAGCTGTCAGAAATTGAAGCGCAGCTCCTGACGCTGGATTCGGTCAAAGAAGCCGTCGTGACAACGGTCAAAGATGCAAGTGATCAGGACGCCCTTGCCGCTTACGTGATTACGGAGAACGATACAGAGGACTTAAAAGAAAGCCTGAAACGCACATTGCCTGAATACATGGTGCCATCATGGATCATAAAACTAGACCAATTTCCAATGACGGCCAATGGAAAAGTCGATCTCAAAGCATTGCCAGCTCCTGATATCGAAGCGAACCAAACGGTATACGAAGCACCAAGAGATGAAGTGGAAACACTGCTTTGCGGCATTTGGGAAGATGTCCTTGGCATCAGCCAAGTCGGTATCCATGATCACTTCTTCTTCCTTGGCGGAGATTCGATTAAAGGTATCCAAATGGCAAGCAGACTCACGCAAGCAGGCTGGAAGCTCGATATGAAACTTCTATTCCAGTATCCGACCATTGCAGAGCTGCGCCCATATATTGAAGAAGCCGATCTTCTCACAGCCGACCAATCACCTGTCGAAGGAGAAGTCATTTTAACACCGATTCAGCGCTGGTTCTTTGAACGAAACTTTACGAATCAGCATCACTGGAACCAATCGATGATGCTTCATGCGCCAAATGGTTTAAATGAGAAAAACGTTCAGCAAGTACTGGAGCAGCTCATGATTCATCATGATGCATTGCGAATGGTGTATCCGCTCGAAGAAGGGCGCGTCATCCAGCGTCATCGAGGAATCGAGGAAAACAATGTGGCAATTGATGTGGTTGAAGTAAAAGGAGAGCTGTCGCAGCAGATCCAGCAAGTAGAAAAGCTGGCAAATGAAGTGCAGGCGAGTATGTCGTTAACGGAGGGACCACTAGTGAAACCTGCCATTTTCCGAACAGATCAAGGAGATCATTTATTGCTCGCTGTACACCATCTTGTCATTGATGGTGTGTCATGGCGCATTTTCCTTGAAGATTTCATGGCTCTTTATGAACAGTCGAAGCGCGGGGAAACACTTACCCTTCCTGAAAAAACACACTCCTTCCAAGAATATGCCCAAAAGCTGACTGAATACGCTGTGTCAGATGAGCTGCTATCGGAAAGAGATTATTGGAAAAAGGTACTTGCGCATTCCGTTCGTCCGCTTCAAAAGGATCATGTCACGGAGGATCAACGAATGCTTCATACAGAGACCCTTCGTTTTACATTGTCTAAGGAGGAAACACACAGTCTGCTGACGGATGTACATGAAGCCTATCAAACGGAAATCAATGATATTTTGCTGACGGCATTGGGGTTGTCCATGAAAGAGTGGACAGGAGAAGACAGGCACTTTATTCATCTTGAAGGACACGGGAGAGAGGACATCCTTCCTGCGGTCAATGTATCACGGACCATTGGCTGGTTTACTAGCATGTATCCAGTATTACTGGATATGTCGCATGCAGACGATCTTTCTTATCAGATCAAGCATTTAAAAGAGGAACTCAGGCACATTCCGAACAAGGGGATCGGCTATGGCGTTTTAAAATACTTAACGCCTGACAAGATGAAGGACGATATCGATTTTCAAGTCACACCAGATATCAGCTTTAACTATCTTGGTCAATTTGATGAACAGATCGGCGGCGGTGAATTGAGGCGTTCTCCATGGCATGCAGGACAATCGCTGAGCCCTGAATCTGAGAAACCTCATGCGCTGGATATTGTTGGTTTCGTAGAACAAGCCATGCTCCATGTGACGATTTCCTATCATCACCTTGAATTCGAAGAACGTACGATCGAACAGTTCAAGGAACTCTTAGAAAAGAATGTAAAGGCACTGATCTCACATTGTCTATCACAGGATGAGAGTCAGATCACACCTAGTGATGTGGGGGATGAGGATCTCACCATGGACGAACTTGAAAAGCTAATGGATCTATTTTAAGCAAAAATGAAGAGGTGGACTTATGAGCAAGCAGAAAATTCAAAAGGTATATCCTTTAACACCAATGCAAGAGGGCATGCTGTATCATGCCATGCTAGACCCTAATTCCTCCTCTTATTTCACACAGCTTGAGCTTGGAATAAGCGGAGATTTTGATCTCGATCTTTTTGAAAAGAGTCTCAATGAACTCGTACGGACATATGACATTCTGCGTACAGCCTTTGTCTATCAGCAATTACAAAAGCCTCGTCAGGTTGTACTGGCTGAACGTCATATAGATGTGTATAGAGAAGATCTATCTCATCTGAATCATCAAGAGCAGAAAAAGGTATTGGATCAATATAAAAAGCAAGTGAGAAAGCAAGGATTTCACTTAACGAATGATCTGTTGTTGAAAGTCGCTGTTTTTCAATTAAATGAAACAAACTGGCACCTGATTTGGAGCAACCATCACATCATCATGGATGGTTGGTCCATGGGTGTTTTGATGAAAAAACTGTTTCATTACTATGAATCTTATCGGAACGGCCGAACGCCGGATCGCTCACAAGGTAAGCCTTATGCGGACTATATCCAGTGGCTTGGAAAGCAAAACAAACAAGAAGCAGAAGACTATTGGACGGAGCGGCTGGATGGTGCTGTTCAGCACCAAGGGCTGCTGCAGCAAAAAGAAGCGAACGGACAATATGACCATCAGGAATGGACGTTTACATGGGACGCTCAAACCGTACAAGCCATTCAAGATGTGGCAAGACAATGCCAAGTGACAGCACCGAACCTTTTTCAGGCTGTCTGGTCCGTTCTTTTAGGCACCTATCATGCAGCAGATGATGTCACATTCGGAACAGTCGTATCAGGCAGACCTCCAAGTGTGTCTGGGATTGAGCGGATGGCAGGGCTGTTTATCAATACGATACCTGTTCGGGTGACATTAGATCAGGAGCAGACCTTTAAACAGCTGTTTCAAACGGTTCAGCAGCATGCTCTGGAAGCGGAAAAATATGATTTTATGCCGCTTTATGACATTCAGCAGAGAACAGCTGCTGGAGGAAAACTCTTTGATCATTTGGTTGGGTTTGAAAACTATCCTTTAGATCAGGAGCTGTCTGGTGACACCATGTCTGCACGTCTCGGTTTTGCCATTGATGTAAAGGACGGATTTGAACAAACGAATTTCGACCTCAATGTCCTTGTCTATCCTGGTGAAACGTGGACATTGAAATTCAAATACAATGCGATGGCTTTTGAAGAAAAGGTCATTGAAAACATATCCAAACATCTGACCAATCTCATGAAGCAAATCATTCACAATCCTGATGTGCGTCTTCATGAAGTGACATGTATTACAGAAGAAGAAAAGCAACTGATTGAAGCGTGGAACCAGACGGAGCGAGATTATCCGAAGCACCTGTCCATTCCTGAGCTGCTCAATGCACGTATCAAGGCGCAGCCTGACCATCCGGCATTAGTCGAAGGCGAGCGAACATTCACATATGAAGAACTTGGACGTGAAATCCGTCGTTTAGCGAGCAGTCTTGTTGAAAACGGCGTTCAGCCGGGGGATGCAGTCGCGGTGTATATGAACCGATCAGCAGATGCGGTGATCACCATGTTAGCCATTTTATACGCAGGGGCTGCTTATGTACCGATTGATCCAGCTCAGCCTGATGAGAGAATCCGTTGGATGCTTGAAGACAGCGGCGTATCCATTGTGCTCTATGCTGACAGCCAGCCGCCAGTTGATGAAAGCATCAAAGCTGTTCATGTGACCGGCATGTCTCATCACTCACAAGCGGAGTTATCAGTCGAGACGTCCCCATCTCAATTGGCATATATCATGTTCACATCGGGATCAACTGGACGGCCAAAAGGAGTTCAAATTGAGCATCAGCATATTGTGAGGTTAGCATGCTCTCAGGAAAAAATAGGGTTGAACACGTCGGATCGTATGGCGCATACAGGAGCTGTCAGCTTTGATGCGATTACCCTTGAAATCTTTACTACGCTTCTGAATGGGGCGACGCTTTATCCTGTTGACCGTGATACTTTATTGGATATTCACCGATTTGAACAATTTATCCAAACACATCAGATCACAGCGCTCTTTTTAACGACTGGTTTATTTAATCAGCTCGCTCAGCAGCGGCCGCAAATGTTCAAAGGGTTAAACACATTATTCACCGGCGGTGATGTGATCAATGTGAAAAGTGCGGAGCTTGTGAAAAAGCATCATCCATCAATTACCTTGCTGAATGTCTATGGCCCAACCGAAAATACAACCATCTCGACCATTTACGAAGTAAGAGGAGATGAAGCGGGCCCGATCCCAATTGGTCAGCCGATCAATCATACGTCAGCTTATATTTTAGATGACTATCAAAGACTTCAGCCAATTGGAGCCCCAGGAGAGCTGTATGTGGGCGGAGATGGTGTTTCAAGAGGGTACATCAAACGTCCAGATTTGACTGATCAAGTATTCATGGCAGATCCCTTTAAGCCGTCAGGACGGATGTATCGAACGGGGGACTTGGCTAGATATGGTGCAGATGGTCAGATTGAATTCCTCGGTCGTGCCGATGATCAGGTGAAAATTCGTGGTTTCCGTATTGAGCTTGGTGAAATTGAATCAGTGCTTCATCAAGAAGCGGGCATAGATGAAGCAGTTGTACTTGTTCAGCAGCTTTCTTCAGATGAAAAGGAAATCATCGCTTACTTCACAGGATCACTGACAGAAGAAGAGGTACGAGATGTATTCAATCAAAAACTGCCAGCTTATATGGTGCCGCACCATGTGATGAAGCTGGATACCTTTGCACTGACATCGAACGGGAAGGTAGATCGAAAAGCTTTACCTAAGCCTGACGAAGTGCATCGCGAGGAAATCAAAATCATTCTGCCTGAGACCGAGACAGAAAAGGCACTCGCTGACATTTGGGAGGAGCTTCTTGGGAAAACGATTGGGATAGACGAGCATTTCTTTATGGCTGGCGGGCACTCGCTCAAAGCGATGATGATGTCTGCGAAGGTTCAAGAAGTGCTTCAAAAGGAAGTGCCGATTCAAGTGATTTTCGAGAAGCCGACGATTCGCTCATTAGCGGCTTACATCGATCAGGATGGTCAAGAAGAAACCGGACATCCTATTTTGCCAGCAGAGCAGGCGGACGAATATCCGGTATCACCAGCTCAGCGCCGTTTATATATTTTGCAGACACTTGAACCTGACAGCACGAATTATCATATTCCGATCGTCTTAACGCTTGAAGGAACACTCGAATATCAGCGGCTTAAATCAGCATTTAATCAGTTAATCCAAACACATGAAATCTTAAGAACGAGCTTTCATATGAACGGGGAAGACATTGTCCAAAGGGTGCATGAATGGACTGAATTTGACCTTCCTGTTCATGACATCAAGGAAGAAGAGGCGGAGGCATTTCTTACTGAACGTCAATCGCCATTTGATTTAACAGCAGCACCCCTTTTGCGAGCTCAGCTGCTAAAAGTCAGTGAGAACCGTCATCTTCTCGTCTTGGAAGCACATCATCTCATTACAGATGGCAGCTCCATGAAGACATTCATTCAAGATTTGGCGAAGGCCTACGATGGAGAAGCTCTTGCTGAACGAGCCCTTCATTATAAAGATTACGCTGTCTGGCAGCTAAGTGAAGAAGAAACGGAGAAACAGAAGGAGCATGAAGCGTATTGGCTGAAGCAATTTGAAGGAGATTTACCGATTTTAGAGCTGCCAACTGATTATCCGCGTCCAGCAGAACGTGATTTTACTGGAGAACGATTCATGTTTGGCTGTGATCAAGCAACGACTCAGCGAATTCAGGAACTGCTTCAGAAAACCGATACGACCATGTATATGTTCTTGTTATCCGCCTTTCAAGTGCTGCTTGCCTCCTATAGTGGGCAGGAAGATATCATTGTGGGTTCGCCAGTTGCTGGACGGACACACCCTGATATCCAAGATATGCCGGGGATGTTTATCAACACCATTGCGATGCGCGGAAAACCAGAACAAACCAAAACATTTTTACAGCTGCTTGAAGAAATAAAAGAAACAAGTGTTGATGCTTTTGCACATCAAAGCTATCCGCTCGAAGAGTTAATTGCACATCTTCCATTAGACCGTGATACAACTCGGAGCCCGCTTTTTAGCGTGTCATTTAACATGCAGAACATGGAGGTACCAGCGCTAAAGCTCGGCGATCTGCACATTTCGCCTTATGCCATTCAGCATCACTCGGTCAAATTTGATCTATCTTTAGAAGCATTTGAACGCGAGGGAGCATTAAAGCTGAGCTTTGACTATGCAGCGGCGTTATTTAAAGAAGAGACCGTCCGCCGGTTCGGAACTCATCTTCTGGCGATTATTCGGGAGGCGGTTCGTCATCCAGAGGAACAGATCGGCTTGCTCCATATACTGGATCAGCATGAACAAATAGAGCGTCTGGAGAAAAAAACCGAAGGGCAGACGAATCGTCATGAGCCATTCCATGTCCAATTTTCACGTCAGGCGAAGGAAACACCGGATGCTATCGCCGTCATGGATGATCAAAGAAAACTCACCTACCGCGAGCTTGAGGATATGTCATATGCACTTAGCTGTGAGCTTAAGAAACGAGGCGTCGAGAAGGAACAAACTGTGGCACTGATCCTTGACCGCTCTGTCTATGTCATCGTCTCCATGCTTGGTGTGATGAAAGCAGGAGGAGCGTTTGTCCCGATTGATCCGGCCTTTCCTGCTGAACGAATCCGCTACACATTAGAGGATTCAGGTGCACAAGTCATCGTGACAAATGAGTCTCTAGCAGATTCCTATCAAAATCATAAGTCGATTCAAGTGGTGCAGGTTGAACAAGCAGTGCATCAAAGCCATCCACTAGAATTGCCGGAAGTATCGGTTGAGCAGCTCGCTTATGTCATTTACACATCTGGGACAACGGGGAAGCCGAAGGGTGTACAGCTCACGCATCGTAATCTATCACACTATGTCAGCTGGCTGATAAATGAGGTGACATTGCAGGAATGTGATCGGACGGCACTGCTTTCTTCTTATGCGTATGATCTTGGTTACACAAGCATCTTCCCTGTTTTAAAAGCAGGGGGGACACTCTATGTTCCTCATGAAGACGTGTATACAGACCCTGTACGTTTGATGCGGTTGATTGATGAACAAGAGCTGACTTATATCAAAATGACACCATCCTTATTTCATATGATGGCAGATTCTAAGGAACATTCATTTAATGCTTTACGCCTGGTGGTACTTGGAGGAGAACCGGTGATCCCTGAGGATGTTGAAACATTTATGATGCAGCATCCATGCGTGGCAGTCATGAACCATTATGGTCCGACTGAGACAACCATTGGTACAGTGATCAAGCTGATCACACCGCAAGAGCTGGACGCTTTGAAGGAACGATCTTTGATCGGACAGCCCATTGCTCACACAAGAGCGCTCGTATGCAATCAGCAGCAGCGGCTTGTCCCTTATGGCGCGCCGGGAGAGCTTTATATATCTGGAGAAGGCGTGTCGAGAGGATATTTGAATCAGCCTGAATTAACAGCAGAACGTTTTCTTGATAATCCATATGATCCTCAAGAGAGAATGTATCGCACAGGGGATTTGGTCAGACAGCATGCAAATGGAGATATTGAGTTTCTTGGACGAGTCGACGATCAAGTGAAAATCCGCGGCTATCGCATTGAGAAACAGGAGATTGAGCATGCCGCACGTGCTCTGGCATCTATTCAAGAAGTCTATGTAAAAGTCCTGCACCTGTCCCGTTTGCCGGAGCTTGCACTCTATTACACAGCGCCTGAACACATTGGAACACTGACGTTTAGAGAAAATCTTGCGGAGACACTGCCGGATTATATGATTCCAACGTACTTTGTGAAAGTCGATCACATTCCACTCACCCAAAACGGAAAGGTGGATGCGAAGTCTCTGCCGCTTCCGCATGAGGTGCATATGAACCATACGGCGCATGTGGCACCAGAAACGGAACTTGAGCGGGCGCTGTGTGACATTTGGTCAGAAGTTCTTGGAGTTGAACAAATGGGCGTTCTTGACCACTTCTTTGAATTGGGAGGTCATTCCCTCAAGGGCATGGTGCTCATTTCGAAGGTGCAGGCAAAGCTGAACAAGCATGTGCCGCTCAAAGTCCTTTTTGAAAAACCAACCATACGGGCAATGGCAGCCTACTTGGAAGAAACGGATTCTTCGGTGGTGACATCCATTCAGCCAGCGGAAAAGCAAGATTTCTATCCCGTCTCTTCTGCTCAAAAGAGGATGTATGTACTGCAGCAGCTGCATCCAGAAGCAGTCACTTATCATATGCCAGCCGTTTTAATGATGGAAGGCAGCCTTGATGTGAAGCAGCTGGAAGCAGCGCTTCAAGCCTTGATCGGCAGACATGAATCACTTCGGACAGCCTTTGTAGAAATTGACGGCGTGCCCGTTCAAAAAGTCTATCGCCAAGTGCCGTTTACATTAGAGGTTGATGAAATAGAGGGCGATCAGGAGCAGTCTGTCATCGAGTCATTCATTACACCATTCTCATTACATCAAGCACCATTAATGAGGGCAAAAGTGGCGAAGCTTTCTGATGAGAAATATGTATTCATGATGGATATGCACCATATCATTGCGGATGGTGTCACACGCAGCCTGCTCATTCAAGAACTCGCAGAGCTGTATGAGAAAAAGACGTTACCGCCAGTTCAGCTGCATTACAAGGATTTTGCGGTATGGCAGCAGGAAGAAAAGCAGCAGGCGCTGCTTGAGAAACAGCGGCAGTATTGGCTGGAGCAATATGCACAGCCGCCGGAAGACTTAGCACTGCCTCTTGATTTTCCGCGTCCTCAAGTTCAGTCATTTGAAGGAGGGCGAGTCGATAGATGGTTATCTGCTGAAAAGGTGCAGTCCATCAAAACGCTCATGGCGGAAAAAGGTGTGAGCTTGAACATGGTGATGCAAACGGCATTTGCCATTTTCCTTTCCAAGTTAACTGGGCAGACAGATATCGTCATAGGCGCTGTGACCGCAGGACGTACGCATGCTTCGATCGAACGGGTTCCAGGCATGTTTGTCAATACACTGGCTCTTCGAAACGAAGTGCAGCCAGAAGAAACGACAGCGCAGCTGCTTGAAAAAATGAAAGATCGCAGCCTATCAGCCTATGAACATCAAGAATTCCCGTTTGAGGAATTGGTGGCTCAGTTAGATCTTCCGAAAGACACGAGCCGCAATCCATTGTTTAGTGTCATGCTGACAACAGATGACCGTGACCTGACGTTACCGGATTTGAATGGACTCAAGCTTTCGCAAAAGCAGCAAGATACCGTTCATGCAAAATTTGATATAACGCTCGGTGTATTTGAAGAAAATGACCAAGTGGGCTTGCGCTTTGAGTATGCAGCGGCCCTGTTTAAAAAGAGCACCATTCAGCGCTGGAGCAGGTATATTGAAAAAATCATAGACGATATGCTGGCTAAGCTGAATCAGCCAATTTCAGCGCTATCTCTCATAACTGAAGAGGAAAAACGAGAGCTGATCAATGAATGGTCAGGACCTGCCCTAGACGTCCCGGTAGATCAAACCGTTCATGCCTTGATTGAGGCTAAGGCACAAGAAGCACCTCATCAAAAAGCAGCGACCTTCTGTGGAACAAGCTGGACGTATGAAGAGCTGAACAGCCGGGCCAATGTAGTCGCTTCACGACTCATCGCAAGCGGCACAAAACCAGGAGACCGCGTCGGTATTCTTACCAGCCCATCTCTTGACATGACAGCTGCTGTCCTTGGCGTTCTCAAGGCAGGTGCGGCATTCGTTCCAATTGATGCGGATTATCCAGCGCAGCGTATTGCGTACATGCTGGAAGACTGCGGGTCAGAGGTACTTCTGATGCAGAAAGAACTCACTGCACCACCTTCATTTACAGGTCATGTCCTGTTCATAGAAGATGCGGTAGAGGGAGAAGCTCACGAGATTCAGGTTCATGTGAAGCCAACAGATCTCGCTTATATGATTTACACGTCTGGGACGACGGGACAGCCGAAGGGTGTCATGGTCGAGCACCAGTCCCTTGTGAATCTTGCGTTCTGGCACAATGAAGCCTTCCAAGTGACGAAAGACGATCGAACTGCGAAATATGCCGGTTTTGGCTTTGACGCCTCCATTTGGGAGATGTTCCCAACGTGGATCGCCGGCGCAGAGCTGCACATTATCGACGAAGCGATTCGTCTCGATATGATCAAGCTCAATGCGTATTTCAATAAAGAAAACATCACCATTGCCTTCCTGCCAACGCAGCTATGTGAGCAGTTTATGTCAATGGACAACCATTCTCTGCGTTATTTACTAACAGGCGGAGATAAGCTGAAACAGGTAAAGCCAGTCCCATACAAACTAGTGAATAACTACGGTCCGACTGAAAATACAGTCGTAGCGACAAGCGGAATGATCGATCCAGAACAAGGCACGATTCCGATTGGAACAGCGATTGCCAATACACGTTTTTACATCATGGGTTCTTTATACGACCTGTCGCCGCCAGGCGTACCGGGTGAGCTCGTGATTGCAGGAAAAGGACTGGCGAGGGGCTATTGGAATCTCCCAGAAGAAACCGACAAACGATTTGTGCCAGATCCATTTTATCCAGGTGAGCGCATGTACCGCACAGGCGATCTAGTGAAATGGACAGACGATGGTGAGCTAATTTATCTCGGCAGAATAGACCATCAGGTCAACATCCGCGGCTTCCGTATTGAGCTGTCAGAAATTGAAGCCCAGCTTCTGACGCTGGATTCGGTGAAAGAAGCCGTCGTGACAACGGTCAAAGATGCGGGTGATCAGGACGCCCTTGCCGCTTACGTGATTACGGAGAACGATACAGAGGACTTAAAAGAAAGCCTAAAACGCACGTTACCAGAATACATGGTGCCATCATGGATCATAAAACTAGACCAATTTCCAATGACGGCCAATGGAAAGGTCGATCTGAAAGCATTGCCAGCTCCTGATATCGAAGCGAACCAAACGGTATACGAAGCACCAAGGGATGAAGTGGAAACACTGCTTTGCGGCATTTGGGAAGATGTCCTTGGCGTCAGCCAAGTCGGCATTCACGATCACTTCTTCTTCCTTGGCGGAGATTCGATTAAAGGTATCCAAATGGCAAGCCGACTCACGCAAGCAGGCTGGAAGCTCGATATGAAACTTCTATTCCAGTATCCGACCATTGCGGAGCTTCGCCCATATATTGAAGAAGCCGATCTTCTCACAGCCGACCAATCACCTGTCGAAGGAGAAGTCATTTTAACACCGATTCAACGCTGGTTCTTTGAACGAGCATTCAGCGATCAGCACCATTGGAATCTCTCGGTGATGCTTCATGCACCAAATGGATTTGACCTTTCTATTACAGAACAAGTCATGCAAAAACTACTTTCACATCATGATGCACTGCGTATGGTATACAAGCAGGAACATGGCGGCATCCTGCAATACAACCAGCGGGAGCTCACGGAACCGCTGGCGATTATTTCTCATGATGTCTCAAAAGAGCACGACGTGAAAAAGGCTGTTTCCACATATGCCAATGAGTATCAGCGTCAGCTGAATCTCGAAACAGGTCCGTTAATGAAAGTGATTTGTTTCCATGCAGAAGATGGCGATCATTTACTCATCGTGACACATCATTTAGTCATTGACGGTGTCTCATGCCGAATTTTACTAGAGGACTTTATGTCTCTATATCAGCAGGCAGCTCAGGGACAAAAGCTTGTCCTGCCGCTGAAAACTCATTCCTTTAAAGAATGGGCAGAGGCCATTGAACGTTATGCACAGTCACAGCCATTAAAAAATCAGCAGGAGTATTGGGCAGAAATTGAAAGCAAACCATTAACCGCATTACCTGTTGATCATGAAGTGACAAAAAGAAAAGTTGCCGAAACCAAATCAGTTCAAATGCAGCTGACAGAAACAGAAACTGAGCATCTTTTGACCGATATTCATCTGCCGTACACAACGGAAATGAACGATATTCTTTTATGTGCTCTCGGTCTTGCTGTTCAAGAGTGGACAGGTGAGTCCCATGTACATGTGCAGCTTGAAGGTCATGGTAGAGAGGATATTTTATCAGAGCTGGATGTCTCTCGCACGATTGGCTGGTTTACGAGTATGTATCCAGTTGTACTTGAAGCGAAGCCAGATCAGACCATAGCTGATGCTATTAAAGGAACGAAAGAAATGCTGCGGCGTGTGCCAAATAAAGGAATCGGCTACGGGATCTTAAAATACATGACAGCCGCTGAACCGTCAGGGCACCACGTACAGCCTGAAATCAGCTTGAACTATCTTGGACAGATTGATCAGGAAGTGACGACAGAACTCTTTAGACCGTCGACTTATGATATGGGACGACAAGCAAGCCCTGATTCGGAAGCTGTTTATAAGCTGAACCTTAGTGGTCTTGTTCAACACAATCGATTCATTTTGTCTTGTTCCTATTGTGCAAGTGAATATGAAGAACAGACGATACAGCAGTTCATGGCATTGTTGAAGGGGAAAATTCAATCCATCATCACCCATTGCTTAGCGCAGCAAGAACGGGAATTTACGCCAAGTGACTTCTCTGCGGCTGACCTTGAAATGGATGAAATGGACGACATTTTTGACATGCTTGAGGAGAAATTGACTTAACAACACGAGATGAATCATAAAAAAGGAAGGGAGGATGAAATAGATGAGTCAATTTAAAAGGGATCAAGTTCAAGACATGTATTATCTGTCACCGATGCAAGAAGGAATGCTGTTTCATACCCTCCATCATCAGGAAAAGGGCTTTTATGTAGAGCAAATGGATATGAACGTTAAGGGCACATTGCGTTATGACTTACTTGAGAAAAGCATGAATATCATCGTGGAGCGGTACGATATTTTTCGTACCGTGTTTCTCCACGAAAAAGTAAAGCGCCCTGTCCAAGTTGTACTAAAAGAACGTCCTTTTACACTTGATGTTGTGGACTTGCAAGATCTTTCTGAAGACGAACAGCTTGAACGTATAGAGAAATTCAAACAACAGGATCAGCTGAGAGGATTTGACCTTTCGAAGGATTCTCTCATGCGGGCGTCTGTTTTCCAAACGGGCCCTGGCAGCTATCGCTGGATATGGAGCTATCATCATATCCTTCTGGATGGCTGGTGCTTTGGACTTGTGGTGCAGGAGTTATTTGCGATTTATCATGCACTTTTACATGACGTCCCTTACAAGTTAGAGCCGGTCAAACCATATAAAGAATATATAAAGTGGCTGGAAAAACAAGATAAGCAAGCATCACTTCAATATTGGCAGCAATCATTAGCAGGGTTTGATGGACAATCGACCTTTAAAGAGCAGCGGAAACAAACGAATGAACATGAATTAGGCGAAATTGAGTGGTCCATGAGCAAAGAAGAAACGGCCGCTTTATCAGAGTTAGCGCTGCAGCAAAATGCAACGTTAAGCAGTGCGCTTCAATCCGTCTGGTCGGTTCTGCTGAGCAGATATCAACGGTCAAATGATGTGCTGTTTGGAACAGTTGTGTCAGGACGTCCGGCAGACTTGGCTGGCGTTGACAGGATGGTTGGATTGTTCATCAATGTCATCCCAAGAAGAATTCAGCTGACAGATCACATGACATTTCGTGCACTCCTTTCAGAAACACAGCAGCAGTCTCTTGCAGCCGAGCCGCACCAATATATTCCGATTTATGATATTCAGGCAAAGTCAGGTCAGCAGCAGCTCATTGATCATATTGTTGTGTTTGAAAATGTCCCAGCCGCAAAGAAGGACGAGCAAGAGGCACGATTAGGGTTCACGGTGGAGGACATGAATGTCTATGAAAAATCAAACTATGATTTGAATCTGCTCGCATCGCCTGGAGAAGAATTACTATTGAAGCTGGCCTTTAACCAAAGAGCGTTTGATCCTCAATTTGTTCATAAGTTAAAGGAACAGCTCAGCCTATTGATACATGAGGCGGTCAAGCATCCCGATCAATCGGTTCATACACTCCCACTCGTCACGAATCAGGAAAAACAGCTGATTCTTGAGGAATGGAATGCACCTGAGCTTGAGCATGACCAGCTGTATTTATCGAAATGGTTTGAGCATAATGTCCGCAAACAGCCAAATGCAGTGGCGCTATCAGCAGAAGAGCAAACGATGACATATGCTGAGCTGAATGAACAAGCCAATCGATTGGCACGACATTTGCAAAAAAATGGAGCCGAACATCAAACGGTCATCGCCATTTTAGCCGATCGAACGCCTGAACTCATTGTCAGTCTGCTTGCTGTCTTAAAAGCAGGCGCAGCCTATGTGCCAATTGATCCTGACTATCCAGAAAGCCGCATTCAATACATGCTTAAAGACAGCGGAGCGACGCATCTTCTGACTCACTCATCCTTTATTGGTCAGGCGAAGGGGCTCGGGTTTGCTGGCACGTATCTGTTTGCAGATGATCAGGAGATTTCACTAATGAGCTCAGAGAATCTGCCGCTGGAAGCAGGTTTACACGATACGGCATATATCATGTATACATCAGGCACAACGGGTCAGCCAAAAGGCATCATGACAACCCATTCCAATATTGCCCGGGTGGTCAAAAATACGAACTACTTAACCATTTCAGAAACAGATACACTACTGTCGCTATCCAACAGCGTATTTGATGGCTTTACCTTTGATGTATACGGTGCACTTTTAAACGGAGCAAAGCTTGTCCTGCCGAAAAAAGAAACCATTTTAGATATGCATGAGCTGACGGAGCTGATTAAAAGAGAAAGCATTTCTGTCATGTTTGTTCCAACTGCTTTATTTAATCTTCTTATTGATGAAGAAACCGATTGGATGCGCAGTGTGCGCAAGGTGCTGTTCGGAGGTGAGCGTGCATCTATACAGCATGTGAGAAAAGCCTTTGATGTTATGGGGAAAGGCAGACTAATCAATGTCTACGGCCCAACTGAATCAACGGTTTTCGCCACCTATTATCCTGTAGATGAAGCTCCTCCGATCGAAGCGCATTCTATTCCCATCGGAAAGCCGATTAACCAAACGGGTGCTTATATATTGAGCCAGCACGGACAGCTTCAGCCGATTGGAATGGTCGGAGAACTTTGTCTCAGCGGCAAAGGGCTTGCGAAGGGGTATTTGAATCGTCCTGATCTGACAAAAGAAGCCTTTATCACACATCCATTTGCTGCGGGAGAAAGGCTGTATCGTACGGGTGATTTGGCTTATTTTCGAGCAGACGGTCTGATTGAGTATGCAGGCAGAGTGGACGATCAGGTGAAAATTCGCGGCCACCGAATTGAGCTGACAGAAATTGAAGCCCACCTTCTCATGCATCCAGGCGTAAAGCAAGCTGCCCTCATAACTGATCAGCATGGCTCGCAGCATACAAGGCTGCTCGCCTATATGACGTGTGAGGAGGAGTGGAAGGACAAAGTTGATGTGATCAAGTCAGGGCTGAAGGAGAAACTTCCGGCTTACATGCAGCCTCATGAGCTGATCAGACTTGAGAAAATGCCGCTGACACCAAACGGAAAGGTTGATAAACGTCAGCTGCCAAAGCCGGAGGCGCCTCAAGGAAACCGCCATGTGAAGCCTCCGGCAAATGAGATAGAACAAAAGCTGCTTGTCATGTGGCGTGAAGTACTTGAACGAAATGATATCAGTACAGATGACCATTTCTTTGAGCTTGGTGGACATTCTTTAAAAGCGATGTCACTTTTATCAAAGGTGTCGAAGGAATTCGATGTTCAGGTGCCTATTCACTTGCTGTTTGAGACGCCGACAATCGAAGCCATCAGCCGTTATATTCAACAGCAGGATCACCAAGCTGCCGGCTATCTTGTATTCAACGAATCTCAAACGCCAACAGTCTTTGCTCTTCCGCCATTACCGGGCTACGGCTTTATCTATCAGGAAGCTGCCAAAACGCTTGATAGCGTTCGTTTGATCGCCTTTGACTTTATTGAAGCTGATCAACGCATGACGCAATACGTTCAGCATATTCAGCACCTTCAGCCTGAAGGACCGCTGACTTTGATGGGCTACTCTGGCGGGTGCTATCTGGCCTTTGAGCTCGTTCAATCGCTTGAACAAGCAGGACGGACGGTGGAAAAGGTCATCATGATTGATTCCTATAAGAAAATTGGTGAAAGTGATTTAGAAGGACGATCCATTGATGACGATATCGCAGCGATTGTCCATCAATCAAAGCAAAGTGAACTTGCCCAAGAAGAGCTCGTTCAAGAAGCGCTTGCTCAAAAAACGCGGGCCTATTATGAAACATTTGTTAAGGGGGTGAATCAAGGAAAGATACAAGCAGATATTGATTTCATCCAATCAGAAGAGCAAATTGATATACCAGACTGGATGGATCATTGGGAAGAAGCGACGACCGGTGCTTATCGCTATTATCAAGGCTATGGTCAGCATGCTGACATGTTCAAAAACCAAGAATGTGCAGCCCAAAATGCCCAGCTGATCCAAAAGATCGTCAATCAAAAAAATAGAGAAGCCGTTTTGTAAACTTTAGATCAGGCAGGGGTGCACATTAGCAGTCCTGCCTGATAAAAAAGGAAAGGAACTCATATGAAACCATCAATTATGAACCAATCAAATGTACATGAATCAATGGATACGATTTTACAAGATGTACAGAGAACCATTTTACAAACCAACGAAATCGAACGCTTCGCTGTTTTTTCTCGTGAAAAAACCATTCGACCGCGGCCATATCACCTCTCTCATTTATTTCTCGACAATCACATGGAGCAGGAGGCCGCATCTGAATCGATACAGACGCAAACGGCTTCCCCTGCTTCAGCGGACATGCCGCCCGCCCTTTCCTATGGAGGGGATCTAGATGTTAAGGCAGGAGCCCAAACCTTGCAGGACGCCTTAACGGAGGCGGCAAAAACGACAAATGGGCTGACTTATATCGTCAATAGTGAAAATGAACTCACACAATCCTACGCGCAGTTAAAGGAGGATGCCGAGCGGGTTCTGACAGGTTTAAGGGCGCTCGGACTTGAACCAGGTGATCCAGTGTTCTTTCAGTTTTCATCCAATCATGCAATGGTAACAGCCTTTTGGGCGTGTGTGTTAGGCGGATTTGTTCCAACATTAGTGTCCGCTGCACCGACCTATCGTGAAATGAATGCCTCTGTGAAGAAGCTTCATCATGCGTGGAACCTGCTGGAGCATCCGCTCATTTTAACAGATGACTCGCTGATTGATGAGGTGCAAGGCTTAGCTTTATTGTGGCATACAGACAAGTTACGTGTCGCAGCCGTTGAGCCGATGCTTTCTTTAGAAAGAGATATAGAAGCTTATCCCGCGACACCGGATGATTCAGTCTTTTTTATCTTAACGTCTGGAAGCACAGGGATGCCCAAATGCGTAGAGCATTCTCATCGAAGCGTGCTGGCGAATGTCAAAGGAACAGTGGCAGCCAATGGGTTTACACAAGAGGATGTGTCGTTAGACTGGATGCCTTTAGATCATATTGGCGGTATTGTGATGTTTCACCTTGTCAATGTGTACACGGGCTGTGAACAGGTTCGGGCAAGAACAGATGATTTTATCGCTCAGCCACTGCGCTGGCTTGACTGGATGGACCGCTACCGTGCAACAAAGACATGGGCGCCTAACTTCGCATTTGCGATGATCAATGATTATGAGAAAGACATTTCGTCAGGATCTTGGGATCTTTCTGCTATGTCTTGTATGATCAATGGGGCAGAAGCGGTCGTACCGAAGACGATTCACCGATTTTTACACTTGCTGGCTCCGCACGGCTTAAAGGGAGACGTCATGAGACCAGCATTCGGCATGTCTGAAATCTCTTCAGCCGTTGTCTTCTCTTTTGCGATAGAGCGGGGAGATGAAAGCAGCGGGGTTCTAACCTTTGAGGAAACATCACTCACAGAGCAGCTAAGACCAGCGGAGGCACGTGAGACAGGAACCGTCAGCTTTACAGAGCTGGGAAGACCAATTCCTGGTATCACGATTCGTATCGTTAATCATCAGCATGAACTTCTTCCCGAAGATCATATTGGCAGTGTGCAAATTAAAGGGCCGACGACAATGAAGGGCTATTACAAGAATGACGAAGCGAATCAAGAAGTCTTTCAAACAGACGGCTGGTTTCACACGGGGGATTTAGGTTTTCTGCACGAAGGAAGGCTGACATTAACCGGTAGAGAAAAAGACATGATCATCATCAACGGGAAAAATTATCACAACTATGAAATAGAAGTCATTGCAGAGGAAGTACCCGGCGTCGAAACGAGCTTTGTAGCCGCTTGTTCCGCCCGGATGGAAGCATCTGCATCCGACGAGCTGATTCTCTTTTTTACACCGAAGCTGTATGAACCTTCTTATATCATGAGGGCAAGTCAGAATATCAAATCCCATATTGCATCAAAAATGGGGTTGACTGCATCGCGTGTGATCCCTGTTCAGAAGCACGCCTTTCCGAAAACAAGCTCTGGAAAAATAGAAAGGGCACAGCTCAAGAAGCGATGGCAGGAAGGCGAATTCGATGAAATCATCAAGGAGCTGGACATCAGACTTGAAAATGAGCACACCTTGCCTGATTGGAGTTTACAAAAGAAGTGGACACCTGCTCCGCTTCATGAAGCGGAAAAACAAACAGAAGGGGACACGGTGATCTTTGCAGACACATTAGGGCTGGCAGATCAATTGAGATCCCTTTCAAGCAATGAACAAACTTATATTACGGTTGAACCGGGGCAAGCATTCACACAACTCACACAAACACACTTCATCATCCACCCGAATCGGCCGTCTGACTACGAACAACTCTTTGAGACGCTCCGTTCGTATGGCGTTTCGGTGAAACAAATCATTCACCTTTGGAACTACACAACTCAAGAAGACACACTTCATGCAGCGTTGGCGAAAGAAGCCCAGAAAACAGGCAGTATGAGTGCACTATATGTAACTAAAGCGGTCGCTGCCTATGATGAGCCGGTAGAGATCACCTTAGTCTCTGCCCATGCGATGAATTTGCCGGAAGATCAAAGACATGATGTGGAGAAAGCAACGACAGCAGGACTGATGACAGCTGTTCAGCATGAATGGCCGTTTATCAAGGTGCGGTGTCTTGATTTTTCTCTGACAGAACCGGATGCTGGCCGTTCTCATGCATCATCGATCATGACAGAGCTCACACATGACACAAGCCATCATATCGCCGCTTATCGTGAAGGTGTTCGTTATACTCCTCTTTTAACACCGCTTCATCTGGAAAAAGAACAAAGGATGAAGAAACCGCCATTTGAATCATCCGGGCTTTACGTGATGACAGGCGGGCTTGGCGGCATTGGGAGGATGCTTAGTGAGTACTTGCTGACATCCTATCAAGCGCATCTAGTGCTAGTTGGAAGAAAATCGCGAGAGGCTTTATCTGAGGAGCAGCAAGACGTATTGATTTCACTTGAGAAACTAGTGGAAAAGCACGGCGGTACAGTTCTTTATGAAAAAGTAGACATTACTGACGCAAAAGCCATTGAAGCCCTGATCTCAAGAGAGGAGACGGCATTAGGTAAAAGGCTGCATGGCGTTATTCATTTCGCTGGCATCATTCAAGAAGAGCTGCTTCGTGATATGACGTCTGTATCATTAGATGCGATGTACGAAGCGAAGGTATATGGCACGATTGCGCTTCATGAAGCAGCCTCTAAACGGGAGAATGTCTTATTTCTTTCTAGCTCGTCAGCTCGAACGTTAAAGGGCGGGATGACCGTTGGCGCTTATTGTGCGGCCAATGAGTTCGTTGAACAATTTGCTCATTATCAGAGGCTGACATCTACAGTAAAACCGTATTGCTTTAGCTTTAGCATGTGGGATGAGACCGGAATGAGTGAAGGGTCAATGATCAAAGGCATGCTAAAAGAAAGGGGCTATCTCTCGATTCCAAAACGGGCGGGCATTCAAACAATGTTTGCATGCATGATGACAGAAGCTCCACTCATTTATATCGGGCTGGATCGGTCGAAGCAGGAAATTCAAGAGATGATACAAGGGGAGACCCAAACAGAGCAGGTCGTATATGTCTTTTTCAAAACCGATCAAACAAAGGCTGTTGAAGAAAGGCTGTATCAGTCCATTTATACGTGTATACAGTCTCGTCTCTCTGGTGAATGTTCCGTCCATCTATATCCTGAAGAATACTGGAAAGAAACAGAGGATGGGATGCCGGACGAAGTGCATTTCAATGAATTAATAGAGGAAAGTGGAAATGCTTCAGAGGACAGAGCACCTCAAACCGAGACGGAAAAACTCTTGGCACACATTTGGTCCGAACTGCTTGATGTTTCAAACATCAGCTGTGGTGATCACTTCTTTTTACTCGGAGGTCATTCGCTCAAGGCAACGCAAATGCTGTCTGCTGTTAGACAGAAAACGGGATTTGACGTGCCGCTCGCTGTTCTTTTTGAGCATACGAGACTTGGAGAGTTAGCGGACTGGATTGATTCACATGCCAAAGCCGATGAAGCGATTCCGATACGGAAAATAGAAAAGGGTCAGGAGCTTCCGATGTCCTATGCCCAGCAAAGACAGTGGTTTCTCTATCAATTACAGCCTGATCTGCCATTATACAATAATACGATTTCCTTTCGGATGAATGGACCTTTAGATGTAAAGGTACTTCAGCGCAGCCTGCAGCAAATGGTGCAAAGGCATGAATCGCTCAGAACATCCTTTGCGATGAACGGCGATGAACCGGTACAGATCATACATGAGCATATGACTCTTCCAGCGCTTGAGGTGGTCGATGTATCAGATCTTTCATCACAGGAAGAAAAAGAACAAAAAGCGGCTGAGTGGGCGAAAAAAGAAGCGGGCACGCCTTTCCGCTTAGAGCATGATGCACTTTTTCGCACGAAGCTGATTCGGCTGTCAGAAACAGATCATTTGCTGCTGATGTCTATTCACCACATCGTGTCAGATGGCTGGTCGATTGGCATTGCCGCAAAGGAGCTGTCCGAATGGTATACAGCGATCATCGAAGGGAGGGAGCCTGATCTCTCACCGCTGCCGATTCAATATGCAGATTACGCACTATGGCAGAAGGAGTATTTGACGGGAGAAACACTGTATCAACAGCTTTCCTATTGGAAGGAGCAATTTGCGGTACCTGTGGAAGAGTTGATGCTGCCGTATGACTACACGCGTCCAGCCGTCCAATCCTACAGGGGAAAGACGAAAAAATACCGACTGTCGAAGCCGCTATCAGAGCAGCTGGCTGTTCTTTCTAAAAATACAGACAGCACCCTCTATATGACATTACTTTCGGCTTTCTCTACCTTGCTGCATCGATTGTCTTCACAGGATGAGTTTGTTATTGGATCCGTCATTGCTGGGAGAAATCGGGCGGAGATGGAGCAGCTCATCGGATTTTTCGTGAATACACTGGCACTTCGGATTGATCATAGCGGGAATCCGGCTTTCACAGAGCTATTAGAGCGAGTAAAGGAAACAACAATGGGCGCCTATGCGCATCAGGATGTGCCGTTTGAGATGGTCGTAGATGAGCTGAATATTGTACGTGAGGCTGGCAAGCAGCCGCTGTTTCAGGTCATGTTCGTTCTGCAAAACCTGCCCCTTGAAGCTTCTCCAATGGGTGAGGCGACATCCGTTTTAGCCATTGAGGATAACGATACGGCTAAATTTGATCTATCTCTGTTTGTTTTTGAAGGGGCGGAAGGTCTTCAATTAAAACTGGAGTATGATGCAGACTTATTTTCTGACGACACGATGGATCGGTTCCTTTGTTACTACGAGCAGCTGCTTGCATGTATTTGTGAAAATCCAGCACAGCCGATCAGACAAATGAATTATCTGCCAGAGAAAGAGAGGCAGCAGCTGCTCTATGAATGGAGCGGCAAAACAGAACAACCAGCAGGCCCGCTTCTCATCACAGAACGGTTTGAAGCACAGGTGAAAAAGACACCTCATGCGATCGCCCTCGAATCTGGGGGAAAACAATGGACGTATCAGGAGTTACAAGAGAAAGTCGACCGGCTTGCCGCTTATCTGCAGCAGCGAGGAGTGAAGCCGCATGAACCAGTAGGGCTTCTGATCGACAGGTCGCCTGAAATGATTTTTGGGGTGCTGGCGATTGTGAAAGCAGGCGGGGCCTACGTCCCAATTGATCCTGAATATCCAGATGCACGCATTGATTATATGCTGAGGGATACAGGTATTCAGCTGTTACTGACAAAAAATGAATGGCTGAAACAAGTCTCGATCAGTCAAACCGAGCTCATTTGTCTTGATCAGGGGTATGAAGAGTTTTTATCAGAGGCAGAATTCAAACCTGCTGCTTTAAAACCTGATGGACTCGCTTATATCAATTACACATCAGGATCAACCGGTCAGCCAAAAGGGGTTTTAATTCCACATCAAGCGGTCATCCGGCTTGTATGCGAAACAGATTATGTCACCCTTAATGAACAAACGCGTATTTTACAAATCGCGAGCTTTTCCTTTGATGCCTTTACGTATGAAATATGGGGAGCCCTGCTCAACGGGGGAAGGCTGATACTGACTGATCGAAATACGATCTTATCAATGGATACACTCGCTGACACGCTGACATCTTACAAGATCACAACAGGATTTCTGACAGTGCCGCTGTTTAACCGATTAACAGAGGAACATCCAGAAGCTTTATCTGGATTCGATGCCTTATTGGTCGGCGGTGATGCTTTGTCAGCTGCTCATATCCGTAAAGCGCTGCCGTATTTACCTGAAGGCCTTTTAAACGGCTATGGACCAACTGAGAATACGACGTTTTCCTGTGTGCATCACATTCGGGCAGTGGATGAGAGGCAGGCAACAATTCCTATCGGTCAGCCAATTGCGTATTCTCAGGCCTATGTACTAGACGACCAGCTGCAGCCGGTTCCGCAAGGTGTTATTGGAGAGATTTACGTAGGCGGTACAGGGCTTGCACTCGGATATCTTGGAGATGAAGAAAAAACATCGCAATCATTTATTCCGCATCCTTTCCAAGAAGGAGCGCGTTTATATAAAACAGGCGATATGGGCCGCTGGCTGCCAAACGGCATCATCGACTGCCTTGGAAGAATCGATCATCAAGTGAAAATTCGCGGACACCGCGTCGAATGCGGAGAAATTGAAGCTGCTATGCTGCGCTTTGAAGACATCATAGAATGTGCGGTCATTCCGCATCAGCATGAGAGTGGTCATAAGCGATTGATCGGTTACTTTGTCCAAAAGGGCAGCATGACCACGCAAGACATTCGCCATCAATTAAAAGAAATACTGCCAGATTATATGGTGCCAAGCCTATTAATAGAGCTGGAGGAACTCCCGCTCACGGCAAATGGCAAGGTAGACCAAAAACGTCTTCCGATGCCAGAGTGGAGACAGGAAGAAGTGGACAAACCGGCTGACAGGGCACTCAGTGAGGAAGAGCGTGTACTGGAAAAAGTATGGACTCAGCTGCTCGGTACGCCTTCGATTGGCGTACATGATAACTACTTTGAGCTTGGCGGAGATTCGATTATTGTCATACAAATGGTGGCGCGCTTAGCACAGGAAGGCTATGTCATTCAGCCAAGGGATGTATTTGAAAAACAGACGATTTCACAGCTGGCACTTGCTATGAAAAGGTCAGATGCTGCTGCGTTCTATGACCAGTCACCTGTCACAGGAGCTGTTCGTCTGCTTCCAATCCAATCATGGTTCTTTGAGCAATCAATGACAAACCAAGATTATTGGAATTTATCAGCGCATATGGAATTCAAGCAATCCATACAGCTAAAGCAGCTGACACAGGTTCTCTCAAAAATTGTCGATCATCACGATATGCTGAGAGCGATGTATACAAAAACAGCAGATGGATCATGGATTCAAACCATTCGTGCGCCTGGCATCCCCCCTTGTGTCTCCTTCTTTGATTTGACGGGTGTTTCTCAGGAGGAAGCGCTGGAACAAATCCGCATGGAGACCGCCGCCTGTCAAGGAACGTTGTCATTAGAACGGGGAGAAGTCATCAAAGCCATTCTTTTTCACACAAATGATGGCACGTCTGAACTCTTTATCGCTGCCCATCATCTTGTAATGGATGGAATCTCATGGCGCATCATACAGGAAGACATATTAAATGGACTGAAGCAGCTTGCGGCAGGGCAGGAAATCGAGCTTGCAAAGAAAACTGCGTCCTATCAGCAGTGGGCAGATGCTCTTTATGAATATGCACAAACCGATCAATTACAAGAGCAGGTTCCTTTTTGGCAAAATATCATCAGTCAAGAGGAAGAGGATTCTCCTTTTCAAACACCTGCGCTTTTCAATATAGAAGAACATGCAGAGATCCTGTCTATTCAATTGACGAAGGATCAAACAGATATTTTATTAAAACAGGCATCACAAGCGTACCGAACAGAGGTAAACGATTTACTCTTATCAGGACTCACACAAGCCGTTGGAAAGCCGCTGCTCATCACGTTAGAAGGGCACGGGCGCGAGGATTTATTTGAACACATGGATTTGTCACGAACAGTCGGATGGTTTACAAGCTCTTATCCTATTTTTATTCCTTTTATTCAAACCGATATTGAGAGACAAATCAAAGATGTCAAAGAAACCTTAAGAGCTGTGCCGCAAAAGGGAATCGGCTATGGCTTGCTTCAATATATGACAGCATCTCGTTTCCTCAAAAAGGCAGCGCCGCAAATGAGCTTTAATTATCTTGGACAGTTAGATCAAATAGACGGTGAAGCACATCTTTATTTAGCAGATGAACGAAATGGACTTGTACATGATCCAAAAGCAGAAAGACAGCATTTGATCGATGTGTACGGATATGTTGTGAACGGTCAGCTTCAGATGAATTTTATGATAAACCGTGAACTGCTTCAGTATGAAGAGGTGCGCCTGTTACCTGAACGGTTCAAAGAAAAAATGGAGGATACTCTGACGCATTGTGTAGAGACAAAAGGCGGCTTTACGCCATCTGATTTTTCAATGGTTCAGCTGACGCAAGAGCAAATCGATGAGCTTCCAGACAATGTAGTGGATGTGTATCCACTATCTCCAATGCAGCAAGGGATGCTGTTTCATGCACTATTAGATCAAGCATCACAGGCGTATTTTGGTCAAGTGCATATGACACTCGTAGGCTTAACGGACGGCGCAGCCTATGAAAAAGCCTGGAATCTGCTTGTAGAGCGGCATTCGATTTTGCGGACAACATTTGCTTGGGAAGGGCTAAAGGAGCCTGTTCAGTTGATTCAATCAGAAGGAAGCATTCATCTCACTCAGCACGATGTGCGCCACCTGAGTGAAACGGATCAGAAGGAAGCTATCCAGCAATATTTGCAAACAGATCGTTTAAAGGATTTCAAACTAGAAGATACGGATGAACCGCTGATTCGTATTGCTTTATTCCATCGTGATGAAAACACATGCACGTTTATTTTTAGCTTTCATCATATTTTAATCGATGGCTGGAGCTTGTTCAGTTTTATTGAAGAATCCTTTTCTTTATACCGCTCTCTTGTGGATGAACGGGAGGTGGATCTTCCTGCTGTACGTCCATATAAAGATTTTATCGAGTGGCTGCAAAAGCAGGATCAAGAGAAGGCGCTAGAGTTCTGGAAAGGTTATATGTCAGGAGTAGAAGAGGCTACACCACTTCCAGGAGACGGCGGGCAGGCTTCGGATGAAGATGCAGGTGTTGATCAGCTAAGTATCAAACTAACGCCCGAGATGCAGCAGAAACTCGAAAAGATGACAGGCGCGCAGAAGGTGACAATGAGCACATTGATTCAAACAGCATGGGGGCTGCTTTTGCATCTTCATTCAGGATATGAGGATGTCGTGTTCGGAGTGACAGTATCAGGACGGCCGGCGGATTTACCACAGGTTGAAAGCATGACAGGGCTCTTTATTAACACATTGCCGCTCCGTTTGCCGATTACGCCAGAGTGGACCATTTCCAAGCTGCTGGCACATACGCAGGACACAGTTTTTCAGATGCGGGAATTCGAATATACCGTACTGCCAGATATTCAGCAGCTGACCCACATCCCGAATGGAGATTCATTGTTTAACAGCATTGTCGTGTTTGAAAACTATCCGATTGAATCTATCGAGCCATACGGGGTACGCATTTTAGACATTGCGAGTCATGAAGAAACGAACTATGACCTGACCCTTGTGGCAGTTCCGGGAGATACGCTGGAGCTTCGGGTCACATATCGCTTCAATCAATATACAGAAAAGCAAATACAAGCGCTGATGCAGCAGCTGATCCACACACTTGAAGCGATGACAGAACAAATGGAGACACCCCTCTCTTCCTTCACGATCGTGACGAATGAAGAAAAAGAGCGGATGATCACCGATTGGGCGAAAAATGCACAAGTCAACGTGCTGTACCCAGATCAAGAAGAGGTCTATTCAGGTGTGCATGATCCTTCCTGTGAGACGGAAATATATGTCCTGAGCGAAGAGCATCAGCTCATGCCGGTAGGATTTTCTGGAGATATTTTTATCGGTGCAAAGGATATCAAAGCAATTTGCGGGGAGCTTGCCGATTGGATGGAGACGCATAAAATTCCGCATCCATTCAAACATCAAACTGGCGAATACCTCTATCCGACAGGGGATGTCGGCGTTTGGACTGAAGAAAACAAGATTAAGATTTTGGATTGGATGTAGGAGGAGAAGAACGATGCTAGTGAGTAGACGAAAAGGACATGCAGCAAATCATATCGTCAGAATCAACGGGAAACGGATAGATCTCAAAGCATTAGAGCAAGTCATGATGCTTCATTTTCCGCTAAAGGAATGTGCAATCATTCCGAAGAAAAATCAAGAAGGCAGTCTATCGCTTGTGCTATTTGCACAGGCGAAGGACGCTTCGTTGACAAGAGAGGATCTGAAGAAAGGTCCGCTTCATCCTCATGAAGTGCCGGCCGCTCTCGTCTTATTACCTTCTTTGCCAAAGACAGAAAGTGGAGCAGTCGACAAAGAGGCACTGTTTTCAATTGAAATCATAGATCAAGAGGAATTAAGAAAGATAGAAGAGCGCACCAAAGCTATAGATGGAGTAGAGGAAGCGGCCGCTTTCATTGAAAGTCAGTCAGAAAAACGCATGCCCTATCATCTAGATGACCTGTTTCCTGATCGACAGCGTACTCAAGGGAACGAACCGATTTCGAAAAGTGAAGCGGGCGAAGCAAAACCATCATCTCTACATGAGAAGCCGCCCGCACTTGTGTATGGCGGAGATGTGATCAAAAAACCAGGCACACCTGTCACACTGACAGAGGTGCTGATTCGATCAGCCTTTATGTCACCAGACCGCGGGGTGACTTATTTGAAAGAAGGCGGGCGTACGTTGACCCAAACATATCCTGAATTACTAACAAGCGCTGAACGGGTTCTGTCCGGCTTAAGGGCAGCAGGACTGACAAACGGTGATCAAGTGTTACTTCAATTGAAAGACCATCAAGATTTTATCACGGTGTTCTGGGGCTGTATTCTCGGAGGAATCATTCCGACCCCAGTCTCTGTGCCGCCTGTTTATGATGAAGTGAATCAAGGTGTGAATAAGCTGAAGGGCGTGTTTCAGCTGCAAAATGAACCTTTCATTATTACGAATGAAGCAAGTGCTGAGGACATTGCTGGGCTGCGTGAGACATTTGAAGCAAAGGTCGTGCCTATCTTAACAATTGAAGCATTGCTGGCGTATGAACCAGATGAACAGCATTATGAGCCAGAGCCGGATGAGCCTGTGCTGCAGCTGCTGTCTTCAGGAAGTACGGGTGTACCAAAGTGTATCCGTCATCATCATCAAAGCATTTTATCTAGAATTATGGCCTTTGAGCAGGTAAACGGCTTTACACATGAGGATGTGTCACTTAACTGGATGCCGCTTGATCATGTTGGTGGAATTGTCATGTTTCATGTACATGACGTCTACCTTGGCTGCCAGCAGATAAGTCCATCCATCGATCAATTTATCGAGCGGCCGATGGTGTGGCTGGATTGGGTAGAAACATACGGTGTCACAAGGACATGGGCACCAAACTTTGCCTTTTCCATGATGAATGAATATGAAGACGACATTCGTAAGGGAAACTGGGACCTGTCCACTCTGACTTATATCATGAATGCAGCCGAAGCAATTGTTCCGAAAGTCACGCAGCGCTTCATGCACATGATGGGGCAGCACGGATTAAGCCGTCATGCGATGGTACCTGCTTACGGTATGTCAGAAACATCCTCAGCCATTGTTCAGTCAAAGAAATTTATGCGGAACAGTGAACAGGATGGACAGCTGACGATTGATCAGACCTCGTTAACAAGTGAGATTGAATATGTGACGCACGATCATCCGAACAAGATGACGTTTACAGAAGTCGGCACGCCGATTCCGTCTGTATGGATTCGAATTGTAGATGAGCATCACGAGGTGCTGCCAGAAGATCAGGTTGGGCGCTTGCAGGTGAAGAGTCCAACAATTATGATGGGCTACTATCAAAATGAGGAAGCCAATCAAGAAGTATTTGCGGAAAACGGCTGGTTTCACACAGGGGATTTAGGTTTTATTCATGAAGGGCGTCTCGTTCTGACAGGTCGAGAAAAAGACATCATTGTGATCAACGGCGCTAACTATTTGAATTACGAAATTGAAGCGGTTGTAGAAGAGGTGGACGGGGTCGAAGTCACTTTTGCCGCTGCGTACGGCATTTATAATCCCGAATCAAGCAATGACACGCTTGCCGTCTTTTTTGTCTCACAAAGGGATTCAATAGAGGAACAAATCGCGATGATTCAACAGATTAGAGAGGCTATCATTCGAAAAATCGGCATAGAGCCTGATCACATCATTCCGGTGAAAAAAGACCAATTTCCAAAAACGGAGAGTGGGAAAATCCAGCGTGCCCAGTTAGGCGCAGCACTAAAAGATGGAGCCTTCCGTGACATTGAACAAGCACTGGATCTTGCTTCTGAAAATGAACAAACACTCCCAGACTGGTTTTTCAAACGCATGTGGGCTAAGGAGCATATCGGTCCAACTCAGCCTTTTACTGATCATGCACTCGTTTTCGAGGATGAAAAAGGGCTGTATCAATCGCTTTACGCCCAATTTGAGCAAAAGAAACAGCCATATATTTCTGTGAGAAAAGGGCATGAATTTTTGCGTCTGTCCAAAGGGATGTACCAGATAAATCCGAGAATCAAGGGGGATTACGTCAGGCTCGTTGCTGCACTTGAAGCAGATGAACTAAAGATCGGGCGTATTCTCCATCTTTGGAATGTGTCAGACAAAGAAGACATCGTTGATCCTGCGCAGTTCAAAGAGCTGCATGCCAGTACCAATCAATCCATTTTGTACTTGTATCAAGCCTTGAGACAAGCAAATAAAGAGCCCATCCGTCTTGTCGTTGTGACAAAAGGTGGTCAATTTGTGAAGCCTGAAGACGATCTTCATGTGGAGAAAACGCCGCTTGTAGGTCTGCTAAAAACCATTCCGCAAGAATGGGAAGGAGCAGAGGTGTCTCATCTTGATATTGAAGCGGAGAATGTAGAACAGGATGCCAAGCATATTGCGGAAGAATTGTCTGCGATTCATATAAAAGCAGAGGTGTCCTACCGAAATGGGGACAGGTTTGTACCAAAGCTGGAAAAAGTCGATATGATCGAAGCACCTCAAACAGAAGGTTTTTTAGAATATGAAGGTCTTTATTTATTAACTGGAGGACTTGGCGGGATTGGGTTTGAGCTGTCTAAGCAGATGCTCCAATTTGGCTTAAAGCTCGTCTTGATCGGACGGACATCTCTAGAAGACAGCTTGGAAAAGAAAGAAGCCTTGTCACAGCTAAAAGATGCTGGTGACGTCATTTATATCCAAGCGGATGTGACCGATTTACGTGACGTTGAACAGGCGATTTATGAAGCAGAAAAGCATTTTGGACAATCGATCCGGGGTGTGCTGCATTTGGCCGGTGCTGGTCATGTGTCTGAGCATTTTCAGCAGGCGGACAAGTATACACTGGCTCATACGTCAGAAGAGGATTTCACAAAAGAAATGTCAGGGAAAGCAGACGGAGCATGGGTCCTGCAGGAAGCCTTTAAGTATGATCCGACAGTACCGCTTGTCTTTTTTGGATCGGTCAATGGCTTTTTTGGCGGCACAACATTTGGGGCATATTCTGCGGCCAACAGCTTTTTAGATGGACTCGCGCACGCTCTCACCTTTCAAGAAGGAAGACGAGCAATCTCTTTGAACTTCAGTATGTGGGATAATCTCGGTTTGTCTAAGGGGCATACCGGAGCAGCTCTCACCGTTCGCAAGGGATTTCAATTGATTGGAAAGAAACAAGGTCTCCATTCATTATGTTTAGGTGTCCGGCTCAATGAAGCGCATCTATTTATTGGTCTGGACGGAGCAAATCCAGACATCGCCGGGTATCTTCAGCCAGCTCCAATACCGGTCTTTGAGAAAAAGCTTTTTTACACCATTCAGCCTGGCAAAGAAGTGCATGTTGAAGAGATTAAGAGCGTCGCAGAAGGCAAATGGGAGATTCAACAAGTACAGGAAATACCGAAAAAGCAAGATGGCTCTATTGATCATGAAGCACTCAAATTGAATCATGACAAAAACGGACAAAGCCTTGAAAAGCAATTGCCAGAAACGAAGACAGAGCAGCTTCTTGCCGCCATATGGGAGGACATTTTAGATGTAGATCGCGTGTATAAAGAGGATCAATTCTTCGACCTTGGCGGACATTCACTAAAGGCGACTCAAACCATTTCCCGGATCAATCATGAATTTTCAATGAAGGCGCCTTTAAAAATATTATTTGAAAGCAAACATCTGGCACATCTGGCGAAAATGGTTGATGACATCAAAGGGGCGCCAGCCGTTCAGGAAGCTAAAATTCCAAAGCTTGAAAAGCAAACAAGCTATGAGCTGTCACATGCCCAGAAGCGTATTTGGTTCTTATCCACATTAGAAAAGAGCCATCATTACAATATATTAGGTGCTTGGAAGCTGACAGGACCATTACACATTCAAGCATTAACAAAAGCGATTGGTCTTTTAACAAAGCGGCATGAAGCACTTCGGGCAGTATTTAAATCACTTGGCGGCAAGCCGGTTCAACTCATTCGTGAAGACCTTCCGCCATCTGTGACAGTGGCAAATTTCTCGTTATTTAATGAAAAAACAAGAGCGAGAAGGCTCAAGCAGCTCATTCAGCAAGAGGCAGAACGCGTCTATGATTTAGAAAGAGGACCTCTTGCGCAGTGGACGATAGTAGATATGGGCAAGGAGGAGTATTATCTCCTTTGCGCGCAGCACCACATCATTTCAGATGCATGGTCCCTCAGCCTGCTCATTCAGGAATTAGAAGTGGCATATGAAGCGCTGCTTGCAGATGAAACGCCGCAGCTCCCAGCCTTAGAAATCGAATGGACAGACTATGTACATTGGGAAAATGAACAATTAAAGCATCATCAAGAAGATCAAACCTATTGGCTCAATACGTTACAAGATGAACTTCCAGTTCTGGAGCTGCCGTTTGACCGTCCTCGTCCGCCGGTTCAAACATTTAACGGTGCTACAGAGCAAATCGTACTGAATGAACCGCTTATTCGCCGCTTGCAGGCCTTGTCCAAGCAGCAGGGCACGACGCTGTTCATGACGATGCTGTCCGCATACTACGTCCTGCTTCACAAGCTGTCCGGACAGACAGATATTATCATTGGATCGCCTATTGCAGGGCGGGATGCCAAGCAATCAGAGCAGCTTGTTGGGATGTTTGTGAATACACTTGCGCTGAGACAGGACGTCTCAACAGCAGAGACGTTCACTGATCTCTTGGAAAATGTGAAAGAGATGACGTTAAAAGCCTTTGAGCATCAGCATTACCCATTTGACAAGCTTGTCGATGATCTTTCGTTAGATAGAGATTTAAGCCGGTCACCTATTTTTCAGGCGGCCATGGGGTATGTCACCGATTCGCTCGATGTAAACCTTAAAGGGCTGACCAGTGAACATGTGATGGTCCATCATACAGTATCTAAATTTGATCTCACCCTGCACATATTTGAACAGGAAGAGCAGCTGTCAATTCATGTGGAATACAATACGGATTTATTTGAACAAGAGACCATCCAACGTTATATGAATTATTATCTCCATTTGTTAGATGGCATGACGGCTCAGCCTGAGCGTGCATTTGCTGATTATTGCTTAATGGACAAAGCGGAACAGGCGGCGATGATTCTAGGGAAAAATCAAACAGATACGCCATATCCAAAGCGTACGCTTCAAGAACTGTTTGAAGAGCAGGTGCAGCGTGATCCGCATCGTATTGCCTTGTCCTATATGGATGAGCACATGACGTATGAAGCCTTGGATGAGAAAGCGACAAAGCTTGCTGCTTACTTGCAGTCAAAAGGAATTGGACCAGGCTCCCTTGTACCGATGCTATTTGATCGCTCCTTTGACATGATTGTGTCGGTCCTAGGAATCGTCAAATCTGGTGCTGCGTATGTTCCGATGTCACCTGAATATCCTGATGCACGCATCCGTCTCATCGTTCGTGATACGCAAAGCGATGTGATCATCACCCAGTCTCATCTTGCAGATCGTCTAGTAGACTTTACAGGTACAAAGATTGTCATGGACAAGCCAATACCAGAAACAAATGCAGTGTATCAAAGAGAAGCATCGATCATAGGGGAAGACCAGATCGCCTATGTCAACTACACATCAGGCTCAACAGGTACACCAAAAGGCGTGATGCTCCCTCATGCAGGAGTTGTCCGCTTGGTTAGAGAAACAAATTATATCAAGCTCGGTCCAGATGATAAAATGCTTCAGCTCTCAAACTATGCTTTTGATGCCTTTACATTTGAATTATGGGGAATGCTGCTGAATGGCGGTCAGCTGATTCTGCTCCCAAAATATGCAGCACTGAATATGGACGAATTAACGCAGTTCATCAAAACGCATCAAGTCACAGCCAACTGTCTGCCAACCGCTTTATTTAATCGATTGGTGGAGCATGATCCAAAAAGTGTGGCAGGCTACCGCACATTACTCGTTGGCGGGGAAGCCATGTCTAGTGAGCATGCACGAAAGGCACTGCCGCATATGGAAGGTGTGCTCGTCAATGCTTACGGTCCAACAGAAAATACGACATTAGCCACAACACATCAAGTCACACACGTGCCAGCAGGTGCAAAATCAGTTCCAATTGGTGTGCCGGTGTCGAACTCAACTGTTGTCATACTGGACGATGCGCTCAACCCAGTACCAGCAGGAGTCAAAGGAGAAATTTATATCGGTGGAACTGGCCTTGCTAAAGGCTACCTTCATGATCCAGAGCGGACAAAGGAGCGGTTTATTGACAATCCTTTTCCTGAACTAAAGGGAGACAAGCTGTATCGTTCAGGCGACCTTGGTACATGGCGGTCAGATGGCACCATTGAATACCTCGGCCGAAAAGATCATCTAGTGAAAATTAGAGGCTACCGAATTGAATGCGGAGAAATTGAGACAGCACTGCTCAAGCATCCACAAGTCAAAGAATGTACAGTCATCGCCAAAACGTATGGCAGCTCAAAACGGCTGGCAGCCTACCTTGTGACAAACGGAGACAATCCTGTTCCGGGCTGGAAAGCCTTTTTGCAGGAAAGCCTGCCAGGCTATATGATTCCAAGTTACTTTGTCGTACTGGATGAAATGCCGGTGACAACGAACGGGAAGGTTGATCAAAAAGCACTGCCAGAGCCAACAGAAGCAATCTCTCTTTCCCATGATGACGACAAACCGGTCACCGAAACGGAGGAGCGGATTGTCGCAGCTTTCAAGGAAGTGCTTGGTGTGAAGCAAGTAGGTATGCATGACTCTTTCTTTGATCTGGGCGGCGATTCCATCATGAGTATTCAGGCTGTCGCCAAATTAAAAGAAAAAGGTGTTCGTGTTGATCCAAAATGGATTTTTATGCACCCTGCGCCTGCGCAATTAGCCGCACATTTGGACGCAGTACCAGAAGCCGCTGAGAACGTCGAAAGGTCTCCGAAGGACTACGTGATCGAGCTGAAAAAAGGTGATCCAGCCGAACCAAGAATATTCTTTGCACCGCCTGCTGGTGGAACGGTGATGGGCTATATTGATGTTGCTAAGCTCATGACACATCAAGGTGCTGTGTACGCCTTGCAGTCTCCTGGCCTATATGAGGATGAAGAGCCGCAATTTCTCCATTACACGGAGCTTGTGACCCTTTTTATTGAAGCTATTGAGACGTTCTACCGTCCGGGCATTGACTATCTTGCAGGGCATTCAATGGGCGGGCATCTTGCCTACGGAATGAATCAGCGGCTCTCTCATGCAGGAAAAGCACCGAAAGGACTCATCATTTTAGATACGGTGCCAGTGCTAAGAGATGAGGCAGATCAGGCACTTCATGCCGATATGAACGAAGAAGAAGTGAAAATGCTCGCACTTGTCCTTGGAATGGGGAACCTGGTCGGCATTCAGCCAGAAGCTTTACAAGGATTGAGCTTCCAAGAAGTGAAGCAGAAAATTCTCAAAGAGGCAGAAAAGGATGAAGTTGTTCATCAATTCATGAATGATCAATATTTAGATAAATATTTGCAAATGCAAACGCATAATACGATCATGTCACAAGCCATTGAATTAGAAAAAGAACCATTTCCTGTGCCATTTTATATTGTCCAAAGCAGTGATCACGCAAGCGATTTCCAGAAGAAGTTCGCAGATTGGGAGGCTTATACGAAAGAGTCGTGCTCGTATTACCACATCAAAGGCGATCATGTCACCATGATGAAAAGACCGCAGGCAGATGAACTGGCACGGATTCTTCAAACGATTATAAAGGGGTAAAGACGTATGAATCAGTTATTGAAAACCTTTGAAAAAAAATCAGATCTCATTCAACTTATATGTTTTCCTTTTGCCGGCGGATATTCCGCCTCATACCGTCCGCTCTTTGAACAGCTAAAAGACGTGGCCGAAGTCACAGCAGCAGAGCCCCCAGGGCACGGCACCAATCTCATGCCGCTTGAATCAAGCATTGACCGGCTGGCAGAGCTGTATAAAGAAGGACTTACGGACAAATTGAACCGCTCATTTATTCTGTTTGGACATTCAATGGGAGGGCTTGTGGTATACAGACTAACCCAGCTGCTAGAAAAGGAAGGAATTTATCCTGCAGCAGTGGTGATCTCAGCCATTCAGCCTCCGCAAACAAAACGGCAGATGCTGACACATTTATCCAATGAAGCATTTGTACAGCATATTGCCGAAATGGGCGGGATTCCAAAGGAATTACTAGAGAACAAACCAATGATGGATTACTTTACGCCGTCATTGCGTGCAGACTACAAGGCACTAGAAACCTTCCAGCACACAGATCAATCGATTATCGACACACCTGTTCATTTATTCAATGGAAAGCAAGATGAGAAATGCATGCAGGATGCAAGCGGCTGGTTAAAATGGGCAAAAACGATCGAACGCACCAATTTCGATGGAGGCCACATGTACATCAACACACACCTTGAGCCATTTGCAGAGCAGATGAGACAGGTGATTGAGCTTACAGCCAAGCAGCAATTGATCAGACATTAAAAAAGAAAGCGGCTCTCTATAAAGAGGCCGCTTTTTCTTATGAATGCTGTTTCTTCACCACATTCCCGCCAATCACCCCGCCAATGACTAGCACCCCTCCGAGGAGATGGTACCAATCAATCGTTTCGTGTAAAATGAGAACTCCGGCGGCGACCGTGATAAACGCGGATAAATTGTTAAAGATGCTGACCTTTGCCGCTTCTAGCTGCGAGAGTGCATAGTTTGATAAATATGCGGTAAGAAGAGATGAAAGAATACCTAAAAAGAGCATCGACCATACAAAGGATGCTTCTGTAAATGGACTGAAAAACTGAGGCAATGATCCATTGATCGAATGCCGGATAAGCGCGGCGGCATTGAAAAAGACAAAGCCAAAGAAGGTCATCACAAAGGTGAGTTCGATCACATGGAATCGTTTTGTAATCACTCTGGCAAACACACTATATGCACTGGATGACAAGGCTGAAAGTAAAATCAGCACATAGCCGATGAAGTGAGAATGCTGGACATCAATTCCTTTCATGACAAAGAGAAGCATTACCCCGCACACAGAAAGGAAGGTAAACAGCACTTGTATCCATGTCGCACGTTCCTTTAAAAACCAGGCTGCCAGCAGCATCGTTAAAATGGGAATCGTCGCTTGAATGATGCCAGCCTCTGAAGAAGATGTATACATCAATCCCCACACTTGAAAAGCAAAGAACAAAACAGGGTAAAGCAAGGAAAACGGTACGATATAAATGAGATCACGCCATTGAATGGATATGCGATACTTTTTTCGTAGAAACGGATACAGCAATAGAGCGGCTGCAAAAGAAACGGTAAAGCGGTGTGCCAATAAATCGATTGGATTTGCTGATTCTAATGCGATTTTGACAAACAAAAAGGAAAAACCAATGATAGAGGCGTATGCGATCGCGGCAGCATACGCTTTTTGTTTTGACATATTCATAACGTGCCTCCTTACATGAGCATGCATGCTTCAAATGAATTGACCGGTTCTGTTCTTCTATCGTAATCGGATCATCTAACGTGTACAATAAGAGAACATGATATCTGTACCGGTACAAGGAGGAAATGGCGTGAGGAAATATGATCAGCTTGTCTTGAGCTTAAAAGAAAAAATGGATTCTGGTGAGTACAGTGCTGGGATGAAAATTCCATCCATTCGTCACTTAGCGGCTCAATATGCAGTGAGTAAAAGCACTGTCATCAAAGCGCTAGACACATTGGAGCGTGAACATCTGCTGTATTCTGTAGAAAGGAGCGGCTATTATGTCGTGAAAACGAAGCAATCAGCAGGTAAGCAGGACAGCACATGGATTGATTTTGCTTCATCTGCACCTGATCCCGTTGTGTTTCCATATGTCGATTTCCAGCACTGTATCAACCAAGCGATCGATTTGTATCAAAATGACTTATTTATTTATGGCACATCCAACGGTTTACCATCCCTGCTGCCAGTCATTTCAAAGCGATTAATGGATTATCAAGTGTTTGCTCATCCAGAACAGATCGTCATGACCTCTGGTATTCAGCTCGCTTTATCCATTTTAAGCACCATCCCTTTTCCGAATGGAAAACAAACCATACTAGTCGAACAGCCGGGGTATCACTTATATCTCCAATATTTAGAGAAAAACCAATTGCCTGTGCGTGGAATTCAACGGACGGAAAAAGGGATCGATCTGATCGAATTAGAACGTATCTTTCGAGAAGAGGAGATTCGTTTTTTCTATACGATGCCAAGATTTCAAAACCCGCTTGGAACGAGTTTATCAAAACGAGAAAAAAGAGCGATTGCAGCCCTTGCTGAGAAATATGATGTCTACATTGTTGAGGATGATTATCTAGCAGATTTAGAATTCGATACAAAAAGAGACCCGATCTATTCATACGATCAGGCAGGAAAGGTTATTTATTTGAAAAGCTTTTCTAAAATCATCTTTCCGGGGCTACGAACAGGAGCTGTCGTTTTACCTGAAGAACTGATTACACCTTTTAGCGAACACAAACGGCTGATTGATATCGACAGCTCCATGCTGTCCCAGGCAGCTTTAGAAATCTATTTAAAAAGCGGGATGTTTGAGCGGCATAGAGACAGGGTGCGGGCGAGCTATCGAAACCGCTCCAAGCAGCTCGTGGCAAGTTTAAAAAATGATCAGAGCGCTTATCAGCTGGGAGAACAGGAGCCGGCTACCCATACACATGTACGAGTCGATCGATCGATTCCTGTGAACCAGCTGATTCAGCAGCTGAAAAAGGCATCTGTTTCCATTCAGCCAATTGACCGTAATTATCTGCAGGCCTATCAAAAGGATCCCATTCTTCAGCTGAATATCTGGCAGGTGAAAGAAGAGCAGATCACACGGGGAGTCGATCTATTAAAGACGGTAATTCAGCAAAGTACGCGTTATTAAAGGCGGGACAGTATATCACTGCAAGTAAGTCTCTCAACGCTTTCAGCCGCAGCAGACTTTCGTGTGCATACCGCCATTTGGTAGGCAGGGTCAAGTGAATATGTTTGAACAAGGCAAGGCGCTTCATGATCAGGTAATGTCAACGCAGCCTGTCCATCCTTTGACAGACGGGCTGTAAAGGACGAAAGCCCATAGGATAATCCTTTTCCAGTCAGCTTGATAAAGGCCTCCTTCATTGACCATAAATGAAAGAAATAGGCTTCCTGTCGTTCTGCTGGCTGTGAGAGTAAATCCTGATATTCATCCGCTGAAAAAAATCGTTTGGCAATCGCCAGATCAATAGGTTTGATCTCCTCAATATCAATGCCCACAGGTGCATCATCTACTGCACAAACGACCCAATTGCCAGAATGAGAAAGATTAAAATGAAAAGAAGGAAGATGCCGGACGACAGGCTTTCCATTGCCCTCTGTTTCAAAAACGATCTGATCCATAGGCAGCTCGTACATATCATGGATCGTTTGACGAACCAGCACTTCACCTAATAAGGTTCTTCTTGCATCGATCAAAAAACGAAAGCGTTCAGCGGCAGCTCGCTTTTCAGATGACACAAAGGGTTTCAGACGCTCTATTTGTTGTCGTGCATTGATTTCATCTAAGTGTTGTAATTGGATAGCAAATATCTTCATAACGAACCTCTAATTTTTTACATTGATTGTACCATTGGAGAGCGCCGTGCAAAAGAGTCCATTAACGTAAAAAGGCAGCGAGCCTCGCTGCTTTACGTCTGTTTCACGATGTGGACACCATTCGGATCAATTGTATTCATTTCATCAACATTCGTCATGTTCACGTCAAGCAGGGAAAGCCGTTCTCCTTTTTGCCAGTGAATGGGCTGATGCAAAGGTGATAGCAGCTGATCTACTTTAGGTGTCTGTGACAAATCAGGAACAGCAATTGTCATAGCGTGCAGCGCATCGGTTCCCGTTTCAATGACATCTGTACGCCGCTGTAACTCAAGCCTTAAACGAAGAGGTGTCGAAAGAAACGTTCTTCGTTCCCCAGCTTGGATTGGCCAGTTTAGTTCTTTAGCTTGTGCAAGCAGTTGATCATATTCTTCCTCTGAGACAAGAAAGCCGATGTGATCAAAAAGGACTTTTTTGCTATAGCCAAATGTGATATTGATCTGGCCTTTTCTCATTTCGATGATTCGAAAGGTCGGCTGCTCTTCTCTAAAATCTTCCCAAGTGAGCGGGGGATGAAAGGAGCCATCTTTTGTGAAACGACCTTTTACCTCAAAGCCTAGCGAACGATACGCTTGTTCTGTCTCTTCAACAAATGGTGTCCAGTAATGATAGTGGAAAAGCTGCATAGTCTCCATCTCCTGTGCGTGAATATTCTGTTTATTTACTTTAGCACAAGAAAAGCCATTCTAATTATAGAATGGCTTGTTCTCATCTAGTCAGGGTTTGAACAGGTTTTTCGGCTGTTTTTGTAATGAGCAGCTCCAGAAGCCGTGTTGATTGCGGCAAGGAGAAACGAAGGACAAGACCTGTGAAGATCGCAGTCAAAATCGTTCCAATGCCAATCGGTCCACCGAGCATCCATGCAAACAAAAGCACTGTTAACTCAATGCCATTTCGAACCCACTGTACGTTCAGTCCCGTTTTCGCTGAGATGAGCAGCATTAATGAGTCCCGTGGCCCAGCGCCAAGATTAGCTGAAACATAAATGCCAACGCCATATCCAGAAACAACAACACCTGTAATAAATACATATAAGGCCGGTAAATATCCGTGTGGCGCAGGTAATATCGCATTAAAGAAATCAATAAACACCCCAATCAGCACCATATTCAGTAAAGCGCCGATCTTTGGAAATGATTTCGTAAAAATAGAAGTCAGTGTCACAATAAGTGCACCAATAATAATGGACCATTGTCCAATTGTGAGTCCAAAATGCTGAAACAGTCCGTAGTGGAAAGCGTCCCAAGGACCAATCCCAAGGATCTTCCCTTTCACTGTCAGCGATAGTCCAAAAGCTAGTACGATCAACCCAACAAAATAAAAAAACCAACGTAAAAGATGTTCCCGCTTCAAAAGCATTCCCTTCTTTCTTAAACACTCGAGTTCCATCGTAACATACTACCGCGCCCCTTTAAATGGCTTTGTTCAATTGTAATCGCTTACTTTTAAAAAGATAAAAAAAGGCTGTCCTCACCACGTGAGAACAGCCTTTTTTCATCATACTGGATTCAAAATCCGGTTTAAGAATTGTTTTGTTCGTTCTTCCTTTGGTCGTTTGAAGATTTCTTCTGGAGGACCTTGTTCGACGATGACACCGCCATCAATAAAAATCACTTCGTCTGCTACTTCTTGGGCAAACTTGATTTCATGTGTGACAACTGCCATGGTCCAGCCTTCCTTCGCTAGATCCTTCATGACCTTTAAGACTTCCCCGACAAGCTCAGGGTCAAGCGCAGAGGTTGGTTCATCAAAAAGCATGAGCTCTGGCTGAATGGCAAGTGCACGGGCAATCCCGACACGCTGCTTTTGACCGCCTGAGAGCTGGAAAGGATACAGGTCTTTTTTATCTTCCAGACCGACCTTTTGCAAGAGCTGAATGGCTTCCTTTCGAACCGTTTCCTTTGGACGGCGCTGCACCTGAACAGGACCTTCCATCACATTTTCAAGCACTGTACGGTGAGGAAACAGGTGATAATCCTGAAACACCATTCCTGATTTCCGGCGTAACTTCAGGAGATCAGCTGATTTATTTTTTTTCGAAAAATCAATCGAGAAATCATCGAAGGTAAAGGAGCCGCCATTTGGTATTTCAAGTGCATTTAAACAGCGAAGCATCGTTGTTTTTCCTGAACCAGATGGACCGAGAATGGCCACAACCTGCCCTTTGTTGATCGAAAAATCAATCGACTTTAAAATCTCATTTTCACCAAAGGATTTCTTGAGACCTTTGACTGTTAGCATGTCGTTCCCTCCTTACCTTGCGACATATCGATCAAGTCGTTTTTCAATTTGATGCTGAACGAGCGATAGAATGAAGCAGAATACCCAATAGATGAGGGCTGCTTCCATATAAATAAACAAGATTTGATCCAAGTTCGCCGCAGCAATTTCCTGTGATTTACGGAACATCTCTGCCACGAGAATTTGGGAGGCAAGGGATGTATCCTTCACCAAACTAATAAATGAATTAGAGAGCGGTGGAATCGATACACGCACAGCCTGCGGTAAAATCACGCGGACGAGCGTTTTGCGATGTGTCATCCCAATGGAATAACCTGCTTCCCATTGTCCTTTTGGAACAGACAGGACAGATGCACGGATAATTTCAGACGCATACGCACCTACGTTTAAAGAAAAAGCAATAATGGCACTTGGATATGGATCAAGTGTGATATTAAATGTCGGAAAGAAATAGAAAATAATAAACAATTGCACAAAAAGCGGCGTTCCGCGAACGGCCGACACATAGATGGAGAAAATCCATCTGAGGGCTTTAATCTTAGACATTCTAGCAAGAGCTGTCACAAGCGCGATAAAAATACCAATAATAAAGGCAATGATGGCGAGGGGAATTGTATAATAAATCCCCTGCATCACCATTGGCCAAAAAGATTGCTGAAGAAGATCCCAAGGAATGACGACTCCTAGGATATTATTTTGTAACATCTTCACCAAACCATTTCTTAGAAATCTTAGCGAGTGTACCGTCTTTCTTCATTTCTTTTAATGCGCCATTCACTTTGTCAACGACTTCACCGCTGCCTTTTCTGAATGCGAAATACGTTTCTTGAGGATCTCCTGTTTCAAATGCAACTTTTAGGTTTTTGTTACCGCTTGTTTTCAAGTAATTCAATACAGCCAATTTGTCATTGAACGTTAGATCAGCACGTCCTTGCTGAATCAATTGAATGGATTGTGCAAGACCTTCAACGCCTTCAATCTTAGCGCCAGCATCTGTTGCTAGTTTATTGTAGTTACTTGTTAACGATTGTGCTGCTTTTTTGCCTTTGACATCAGATAGTTTCTTGATGTCGTTGTTATCTGATTTTGTCACAACAATAGCTTGAGATGTCGTGTATTTATCAGAGAAATCGTATTGATTTTCACGTCCAGTTTTCCCAACTTGGTTCGCTACCACGTCAAAACGTTTTGCATTCAGTCCAGCAAACATACTGTCCCATTGTGTTTCTTTGAATTCAGGTTTTAAGTCAAGGCGTTTTGCTACTTCAGTGATGACTTCTACATCGTAGCCAGTCAATTTATCTGTCTTTTTGTCATGGAAGGTGAAAGGAGCATAAGTTCCCTCTGTTCCGATGGTTAATACACCTTTATCCTGAATGGATTTCCAAAGGTCGCCTGATTCCTTAGACCCAGATTGTTTATTCGCGTTGTCGCTTGCACCAGATCCACATGCCGTGATCAATGCAACACAAACGCCTAAAATAATGGCAAAGAACATTTTTTTCATTTTATTCCCCACTTTTCTTGTTGGTATTTACAACATATGATCTTACAGAGAAGCAACCTAAAAGTAAAGCATTTGAAACTAGCTTGAGCGAATCTCACCAACTTTATGCCCTCAAACGGTCGAACGGACAAACGATAGAACTATACCCAAGTTAAAAGGTGAATAAAACCAAACACAAGTTCAAGATGATTAAGATAATTTGATTGGTGGAACGTGCTAAAAGCAGAATGACTTGTGACAAAAGTGATCATAAGAACTGTCTAAAATGAGACTTGAAAAGAATGAAGCGAAACCAGTGTGCAACGATAAAGTTTCAAGCTGGTTTTTTTGTGCAATATTTTAGATATATCGCATCCTATCAAATGACCAGATCCACCACATAGTTGTGCGAACATTACTAAAATAAAGACTTTGAGACAGTGACCATAGAAGGAAGCATATTTATTATAAAAGATGTATAATTAGTAGGTTGTTTTGAAAATGGAATGAATCACATGGAGACATGTTTTGATAACAGAGCATCTTAGAAGAAGGAGGGCATCATTGTGGATGTTGGACAAAATCAGCCCGAACAATTGAAAAGGGCGATGACCTCCCGCCATTTATTTATGATTTCACTTGGCGGTGTCATTGGGACAGGCTTTTTCTTAGGAACGGGCTATACGATTGGACAAGCAGGGCCAGTCGGAGCTGTTCTTTCATATATTGTGGGCGGATTGATCATGTATTTAACCATGCTGTGTCTTGGTGAGCTGTCGGTTGCACTTCCTGTGTCGGGGTCGTTTCATACGTATGCGACGAAATTTGTCAGCCCGGCAGCAGGTTTTGCTGTCGGCTGGATTTATTGGCTCGGCTGGGCAGCAACGGTCGCCCTTGAGTTCTTATCAGCAGGGCAGCTGATGAGGCGCTGGCTCCCGCAAGTGGATGTGTGGATTTGGTGTCTCATATTCGGACTCTGTCTTTTCTTATTAAATGCCCGGTCAGCGAAAGCGTTCGGGGAGTCGGAGTTTTTCTTTTCCACCATTAAGATTATTGCAATTTTACTCTTTATTGGCGTAGGCGGAGCGGCGATGTTTGGGTTTATTGAAACAACGAGCGGTGAACCCGCCCCTTACTTCAGCCATTTTGTGAATGACGGGCTGTTTCCAAATGGACTGCTTGCCGTTGTGGTCACGATGATCACGGTGAATTTTTCGTTTCAAGGAACAGAGCTGATCGGGATTGCGGCAGGAGAAAGTGAAAACCCTGAGAAAACCGTTCCCCGTTCGATACATCAAACCGTATGGCGTACACTTGTCTTTTTCGTCTTATCTATTTTCGTCTTAGCAGGTATGGTGCCTTGGAAGGAAGCTAGTGTGCTGCAAAGCCCATTTGTTACTGTGTTTGAGAGAACGGGTATTCCTTTTGCGGCAGACATCATGAACTTTGTCATTATCATTGCTTTATTATCTGTTGCGAACTCTGGCTTGTATGCATCAACGAGAATGCTGTATTCCTTATCGAAGGAAGGAATGGCAGGAAAAGCATTTAGACGCGTCAATCAGCGCGGTATTCCGATGAATGCCTTACTGCTCACCTTCCTATTTACAGGGATTTCGCTGTTATCCGGCTTCTTTGCAGAGAAAACGGTATTTGCCTGGATCGTGTCCATTGCCGGCATGAGTGCACAGACAGGCTGGATCACGATTACATTATCACAGCTGCTTTTCCGTAGAAAATATTTGAAAGCAGGCGGAAAGCTGGAAAACTTAAAATTTAAAACGCCTCTTTATCCGGTGCTGCCGATCATTGCGATCACACTGAATACCATCGTATTGGTCAGCCTTGCCTTTGATCAAGAGCAGCGCATCGGGCTATATGTTGGTGTACCGCTCATGATCATTGGGTATATTGTCTATCACCGCTATGTGAAAAAGCATCAGGCGAAAAGTGAACCGCTGAAGCTGCAAATTCATGGAGATGATGAGATCCGGTTTTAAAATCAAAAAACACTAAATGTAAGATATTTAAAAACACCTCTGATATCAATCTGAAGGTGTTTTTTTTGAAGTGCAACTAACAACAAAAGCTAGTTCATATCCTGCTTAAAATCTTGTTGTTCAAAATTTTGGAGTTTATTCTGATATCCTACGTTATTATGACCCCAAAGCTTCTCGTAATCCCATCCTGTTAGCGCTTTCAAAACACTTCTTGTTTCATCATCAGCCTGTTCCATTGAACCATTATTCTTTAACCTATTAATTTCATTAATCATAATGGAATGAGTTTTCTTAGATAATTTAAATTTAAATGAAATAACTAAACTAATCCCGACTAGCCCTACAGTTCCGAAAAACAGAATACCTACAATCCCATTTATTGCTGTCGTAGACTGTGTCGTCGCGCTTGCAACGAATCCACTTTCCTGTAAAATAACTCCTACCAAAAATGTGGCTAAAGCTGTAGTACTTTTGCGTGTAAACGTCATAATACCTGCAAATATTCCTTCTCTTCTTTTACGAGTGACCATTTCATCTACATCAGGAATGAAAGTGTAAATATTCCATGGTATATAATATAATCCACTCTTTCCGATACCTAAGATAACAGAGAAAGCATACAGCGCTATAATCATATAAGTTGGTTGTGTGAAGTATAAAAATATATAACCGCTGATACATGTAATAATCGCAATATAAGATATTTTCAAAGATGGCGCAGGACCTATTTTAATCACGAGCCAACCAAACAATATTGTACATACCATTTGAAGTAATGAACCAATAGATAATAAATCGGCTGCCAGCACTGCATCTTTATTTAAAGAAAACACAACAAAGTAGACAAAGACAGCGTTTAAAATATCCATGGCCGTAAACGAACAAATATACATCGTGAGGTGCTGCCGGAAACTTCTTATTCTAAAAGTAGATGTTAAGTCAATGATGACTTTTTTGATGGATTCTATAGCAGGTACTTTTTCTACACCATCAGGTTCTATCATGTCTTCTTCTATTTTACGTTCCCATGTTGTTCTATGTGTAATTAATAATGCAGCCATAAAAATAAAGGTGAAGATAATCCCATTGTAAAGAAAAACTTGAGGTGAATCTTTTCCGAATATTTCGAATAATCTGCCTGGAATAAAGGTAGCTAAAAATGTTCCTAGTCCTGAATAGATTAATCTTATAGTTGAGAGCTTGGTCCGTGCATTAAAATCATTCGTCATTTCAGCTCCAAGTGTTTCAAATGGAATTAATACCATTGCTGCAAGGAATTCTAACAAAATATAAACCGTTAAATAGTACCAGTAATTCATATCAGAAATCCAAAGAAGGGAATAAATAATCATCAAAGGGCTTCCAACTAGCAAAAAGAACCTGCGTCTTCCAAACTTTTTCCCAAGTTTTGTACGACCGAAATTATCAGTGATATGGCCCATAATTGGGCTTGCTATCGCATCAATAATACGAGCAATTGCAATAATAGATCCTGCTTCAACAGGGGTAAGACCGCAGTATGTAATGAAAAAATATAACATCCATGCGCCTATTATAGCGAATGCTCCCCCTCCAAATAAATCCATTGTTCCATAACCAATATAATTTTTGAGTGTTAGTTTCCTGTTCTCAGTCTGCATTCTTATGTCTCCTTTCCAAGCCTACTTATAAATTTAAAAAAACATATAAAATAAAGATGTATGACAAGGAAAAAATAAAAATATTAAACACCTGAATACGCCATAAAACCTCCATCAACAGGAATTGTCACGCCGGTAACAAATGCTGACATATGATCATCAACAAGCCATAATAGGGTACCAAGAAGATCTTCTGGCGTACCAAACCTTCTCATTGGTGTGTTCGAAATAATCTTATGGGACCTTTCTGTATAATCTCCATCTTCATTTAGGAGAAGGTTTTTATTTTGTGAGGTTAAAAAGAAGCCCGGTGCAATAGCATTTACTCTAATTCCTGCCTCGGCCATATGCACAGCTAACCATTTGGTGAAATTTTCAATTGCTGCTTTTGCCGCACTATAAGCAGGCACTTTGGTCATTGGAGAAGGGGCACTCATAGATGACATGTTGATGACGACTGCTCCCTTTTGATGAACCATATGTTTAGTGAAAATTTGTGTAGGAATGAACGTCCCCATAAAATTTAAATCAAATACATTCTGCACACTATCTGTACTTAAATGAAAAAAAGTATTTACCTTAGGATTAGTAAGATCTTCTGTTTGAAATATTTCGTTGGTTGTATTTGCACTGGAGTGGTTACCACCAGCTCCATTTATCAATATTGTACAATTGCCTAATTCCTCTGTTACAATCTTCTCGGCTTGTTCCATACTATCTTTATTCATCACATCACATTTAATCGCAATCGCTTTCCCGCCCATAAGGTTAATTTCTTCGGCTACCTTTTCGCCCTTTTCGACTGTTCTATTTAAAATAGCCACAGACACGCCATGTCTAGCAAGTTCCTTTGCCATAGCGCTGCAAAGTACGCCACTTCCTCCTGTGATGACAGCTACTTTACCAGCTAAATGTTTATTTTCTTGTATGTTTACCATGTAGCTTCCTCCTTTGCTTCTTTTCGTACAGACTGTTTATTTTTTAAAGCATCCCAAGCTCCCCACAAATACATAATTCCAAGTGCTCTATCATAAAGACCATATCCAGGCCTACATTGTTCATCCCAAATGTGTCTTCCATGATCGGGTCTGCAATAACCTTTGAATCCGCTTTCATAATAAGCTTGTATAATGGCTGAAACGTCTACTGATCCATCTTTTGATCGATGCGATGTTTCAACAAAGTCCCCGTTATCATATACACGTACATTTCTTATATGAGTAAATGGTATTCTATCAATAAATTCGTGAATCATAGAAACTAAATCATTCTCTAAGTTTGCTCCTAAAGATCCTGTACAGAGCGTTATACAATGATATGGGCTGCTATTTAGTTGTAAAATTTTTCTGATGTTTTTTTGGTTAGTTACTATTCGCGGTAGACCAAAGACAGGCCAAGGTGGATCGTCAGGATGAATAGCCATCTTAATATCATGAAGTTCTGCAATTGGAATAATCTGATCTAAAAAATATTTCAAGTTGGCCCATAAATCATCTTCTGTTATATTTTTGTAGGCTTCAAAAAGTTGGTGGAGGTGATTTAACCGCTCTGGTTCCCAACCTGGCATGGTTAAACTGGAGTTCTCACTAATTTTATTTACTAATTCTTTCGGATCAATATCTTTAATTCGACTATGTTCATAAAATAGAGCTGTAGATCCATCAGAAAGTGTTTTATTTAAGTCTGTACGGATCCAATCAAAGACAGGCATAAAGTTATAACATATGACTTTAACACCCACCTTTGCTAGCTTCTGAATTGTTTTCTTATAATTTTCTATGTATCGATCTCTAGTTGGAAGTCCGAGCTTAATGTCTTCATGAACATTCACGCTTTCAACTACTTCAATATGAAGGTTATGTTTATCAGCTAATTTTTTCATTTCTAACATTCTTTCTATTGGCCACTCTTCTCCTACGGGCACATCATGCAGTGCCCAAACAATTCCTTCCACTCCTGGAATCTGCTTTATTTGTTCCAGTGTGATCGTGTCGTTTCCATCTCCAAACCATCTGAATGTCATCCTCATCTACCATCACCCCTAATGTTATTTGAAATAATTTGGATATTCTTTCTTCAATAATTCTTTATCAACAAGTGCAATTTTCAAATGCTCTTCCATGATTTTTTCAGCTTTATCAGCATCTTGATCTTGTATAGCTTTGAATATATCCACATGTTGGGAAAGAATATTATCCCAATTATAATCTGTTACAAGCCTTAACATGCGACTCCTATTAAAGTGTACATTCATCTGTTGAATAACTAACCATGTTTTTTCTTTTTTACACCGTTTGAAAATCGTTCTATGAAACTCCTCATCTAATTCAAACATTTTTTTATAGTCTTTTTTCTTAACGCAAATTTTTTGCATACTTAAATTCATATCTAAATCATTAATCAGCTCTTCCGAAAATTCCTGACAGGCTAGTTTAATCACTGCCTTCTCGAGATGTTCTCGCATAAACCGTGCTTCCTCCACAAGGTTTAAATCAATTAAAGAAACAAAAGTACCTCGTTGAGGATAGATACTTAATAATCCTTCTTGAGATAATTTTAAAAAGCTTTCTCTTACAGGAGTTCGACTAACATTAAATTGAACGGATATTTCTTTTTCAGAAATATTTGTCCCAGGTGGAAGCTTCAGGCTTAATATTTGATCTTTTAGCATATTGTAAACTTGTTCCCTCGTAGAGAGGTTTTGGTTTTTAAAATCAATATTCATTATTCTAATCTCCTTTCTCTAACATACTACCATACAAGTAGATTAGAATGGTAGATATTAATTTCATTTTTCTGAATACTTTTACTGTGAGCATCTCTTGATGATTCCACTATGTAAGCCATGATCAACCATAAAAGTGTGGGATATTAAAAAGAAAATTCAAAAAACTATACAAAATTCAAAAAGATTAAGTTATAATGTTTTTGATCTACCATACTAGTATAACTAGAATATTAATAAAATGAACGGTACTCTGGTCTATCAGTTAGGTGAAGCATTCAGTTTTTTGAAAGCGCTATCTCATTATTAGAAGTGAAAATTTATCTTATTGCAGAAGGGAAAGATTGATATGTCCAACATCGCCATTATAGGAACTGGATCTATTGCAACTGCCCATATCGAGGCTTATCTTGCAATGCCTGAAATCAGTAAAATTGTAGCTTTAGCTGATATTTATCCTGAAAAAGCAATGTCTGCAGCAACAAAATATAACCTGGAAGCACGAGTTGTCGCTAACTACCAAGAATTATTGAATGATCCTACGATTGATGCCGTTTCCATTTGTACACCTCCTTATATGCACGCAACCATTGCCATCGATTTTCTTAAAGCAGGCAAACATGTTTTAGTAGAAAAACCTATGGCTTCTTCTCTAAAAGAATGTGACGAAATGATAAAAGCATCTATTGAAAGCCAGAAGCTTTTATCCGTTGTTGCTCAAAACAGGTTTATGACGCCCATTATGAGATTAAAACATGTCCTTGATCAAAACCTCATTGGAAAAATCGCTCATACTCAAGTTGATTCTTTTTGGTGGCGTGGTCATAGTTATTATGATTTATGGTGGCGCGGTACATGGGAAAAAGAAGGTGGAGGTTGTACACTTAATCATGCTGTCCACCATATTGATATGCTGCAATGGATGTTAGGATTGCCGGTTGACATTTTTGCAGCAACTAGTAATACCTTGCATGATAATGCGGAGGTTGAAGACCTTTCTATTGCTGTACTTCGCTATGGAAATGGCAGCTTAGCACAAGTAACTAGTTCTGTTGTTCATCATGGAGAAGAACAACAATTGATTTTTCAAGGTGAAAAAGCTAGAGTATCTGTCCCATGGAAAGTAAATGCTCAAATAGCTAAAGAAAATGGGTTTCCTCAAGAGAAAAATGATGAGGATTTAGAAAATCGTATTCAGGAAGCTTTTCATCAATATCCGGAATTACTATTTGAAGGGCATAAAGGACAAATAAATAATTTTTTAATGTCTATCAAGGGTAACCAGAAGCTTTTAATTGATGGAACAGAAGGAAGAAAAACACTAGAACTTATTACAGCCATCTATAAATCTGCAAACCAAGGTGTTCATGTGAAGCTTCCTCTTTCAGCAGACGATCCTTTTTATACACGTGAAGGAATGCTCGCGAACGTTAAGTATTTTTATGAAAAACAAAGCAGTGTAGAAAATTTTTCAGACGATACGATAACCGTTGGAGGAAATTACGAGAAACTATGAGTCTAACGTTATTAAATTATTAAAAATAAACTGGAAGCTAGCTAGAGGAGGAACAATTATGCAGAAAAGTGATGGAATGAATTATGCTCCTAAGGGAAAAAGTGCCCCTGTCGTTACAGAAGGACAATTCGTCATGGCGGCTATAGGTCTTGATCATGGACACATCTATGCAATGTGCAATGGATTAACTGAGGCTGGGGCTACATTAAAATGGGTTTATGATCATGATCAGAAAAAAGTACAAGAATTTTGTAAAGCATATCCGGAGGTACAGGCAGCCAAAAGTGAGAAAGAAATTCTCGAAGATCCAGATGTCAGGCTCGTGGCAGGCGCAGCCATTACATCTAAACGCTGTGATTTAGGGCTGCGTGTTTTAGATCATGGTAAGCATTACTTTACGGATAAATCACCCTTTACAACGCTAGAACAATTGGAGCTTGCTCGTAAAAAAACAGCTGAAACGGGACTTAAATGGGCTGTTTATTATAGTGAACGTTTGCACGTGGAGAGTGCCGTATTTGCTGGTCAATTGATTGAACAAGGAGCAATTGGAAAAGTGGTACAAGTTCTTGGAACTGGCCCACATCGTAGTAATGTAGAAAGCAGACCAAGCTGGTTTTTCGAAAAGGAATATTATGGAGGTATTCTATGTGATATTGGCAGTCACCAAATTGAACAATTCCTTTACTATTCTGGCGCAAAAGATGCAAAAGTTGTACATAGTAAAGTGGGCAATTATAAGCATCACCAATATCCAGAATTAGAAGACTTTGGTGATGCTACTTTAATTGCTGATAATGGGGCTACAAACTACTTTAGAGTAGACTGGCTGACTCCTGATGGCCTTAGCACTTGGGGGGATGGGCGCACATTCATTCTCGGAACAGATGGGTATATTGAAATTCGCAAATACGTAGACATCGCAAGGGATAAAACAGGAGACCATTTATACTTAGTAAATCAACAGACAGAGCAGCATTTTTCTCTAAATGGTGAAGTAGGATTCCCTTACTTTGGTGAACTTATTTTAGATTGTTTAAACGATACTGAAAATGCTATGACTCAAGAACATACTTTTAAAGCTGCAGAACTATGCTTAATTGCACAACGAGACGCAATCTACGTAAATACGGAGTTTGAATTAAGTAAGATCTAAAAAAGTGAGGTGTTATTTTTGTTAATAACACCTTATTTCATTTCATTGATTTTCTAAACATAAGTATAGAGGTGACGATATTGTCTACATTCCTAAGCGAAGATATGATGCTTCATCACGAAAGTTCAAAAGTTCTTTATCATGATTACGCGAAAAATATGCCAATCTATGATTTTCATACGCATTTAATGGCTGATGACATTGCTACTAACAAAAAATATGAAAATATGACTGATATTTGGCTTAATGGTGATCACTATAAATGGAGGGCGATGCGATGGTTAGGCGTAGAAGAAAGATTGATCACGGGTAATGCAAGTGACAAGGAAAAATTCTTAGCTTGGGCGCAAACGGTTCCATATACAATAGGAAACCCTCTTTATCATTGGTCACATTTAGAATTAAGTCGTTATTTCAATATAAATGAGTTGTTCTCAGAAAAAAATGCACATCAAGTTTGGGATATCTGTAATGAGAGATTAAATGAAAGGAACATGTCCACAAATGGAATTTTAGAAAAATTTAATGTAAAAGTTGTATGCACGACTGATGATCCAATCGATACTTTAGAAATTCATCAAATCATACGTAAAGATGTAGGAATTAAAACTAGGGTCCTACCTACATTTAGACCGGATCATGCTTTAAATATTGAACAATCCAATTTTGTGAACTATATAGAAAAATTAGGTGATTCAATCAACGGCGCTGTTTTAACATATGAAAACTTTATCGCTTCATTACATTCACGAATTGATTATTTTCACGCGAATGGATGCAGAATTTCTGATCATGGTTTTGGAATATTTCCATTTTCACCAGCTACAGAACAAGAAGTGTCTTCTATATTTGTACGTGCGCTTCAAGGAAAAACACTATCCCAAGAGGATATCAATAAATTTAAAACAAACACTCTTCTTCACCTGAGTAAAAAATATCATTCTCTTCATTGGACCATGCAATTACACATAGGTGCTTTAAGGAATAATAACACACGAATGTTCAAGTTAACGGGGAAAGATAGTGGGTACGACTCTATGTCTGATTTCCACCTAGCAAGACATTTAAATGGTTTTTTGAATGAATTAGACAAAGACAACCTTTTACCTAAAACCATCATCTATAATTTAAATCCCGCTCATAATGCGATTGTGGCCTCTACTATAGGGAATTTTCAGTCTTCTGATGCCAGAGCAAAAATTCAATTTGGGTCTGGGTGGTGGTTTAATGATCAAAAAGACGGCATGCTAGATCAAATGAAAACATTATCTAATATAGGTTTGCTTAGCACTTTCGTAGGGATGCTAACAGACTCAAGAAGCTTTTTATCGTTCCCTCGCCATGAATATTTCAGAAGAATCTTATGTGATTTATTTGGGACTTGGATAGAAAATGGTGAGCTTCCAAGGGATTACGAATTTATAGGAAAAATAGTCAAAGATATTTGTTATCACAATGCCGTGAATTATTTTAATATTGAAATAAATGAGACAGTACCAATGAAAACGAATGAATCATGCAGTAAGATATAAAATTTCTATATGGAGGATGATCATCAATAAAGTGAAAAACTGGACATGATGTACTCATGTCCAGTTTTTTATTAATGAACGCCTTTCATCGCTTTCTTAATCACTGGTGTCAGTAATAGCATCACAACGCATAAAACGATGGCAAGGAATCCGATGATACCGAAATAGACGGTTTCCGGCACTTTATCAAACAGTTTGACTACTTGCGCATTGATCGCCTGTGCCATTGCATTTGAAAGGAACCAAAGGCTCATCGTTTGAGCTGAGAAGGCAGCAGGGGCCAGCTTTGTTGTCGCTGACAGTCCAACTGGTGATAAGCAGAGCTCTCCGATCACGACGAGGAAGAAGCTCAGAACGAGCCATAACGGGCTCACAAGTGTGTTCGGACCGGACATGTATGCAGGAATGATCATGATGATGAAGGATAACCCTGCAAACAGAAGACCGAGTGAGAATTTAATCGGGGTAGACGGCTGTTTCTTCCCAAGTCTGACCCATAACCAAGCAAACACTGGAGACAGCAGCACAATAAAGATTGGGTTCAATGATTGGAACCATGAAGACGCTAGTGTCATCCCAAGGAAATTCAAGTTTGTTCGTTGATCTGCATATGTCGCTAAAATGTTTGAGCCCTGCTCTTGAATCGCCCAGAACATCACGGCAGCAAGGAACAATGGAATATAAGCGAGAACCCTGGATTGCTCCACTGCGCTCGTCTTTTTACTGAAATACATGACAATGAAATAAACAATCGGAATGAGTACACCAAGGGCACTAACAAACCAAGTGAATAGATTAATTGTGAGTGCGCCTGTTTGAATGCCAATGACAGCAAAAACTGCAAGCAAAATCACAACCAATGATCCGTAAATTTTAAAGTTCTTACGTTCGGCAGCTGATAATGGATTTGTCACATACGTGCCGGCAAGACCAAGGTTCGGTTTTTTTGTGACCACAAATGTAATAAGTCCAACAAGCATCCCCACGGCAGCGAGTGAGAACCCGAGGTGGAAATTCACTTTTTGACCGAGTGTTCCGACAATTAATGGGGAAATAAAGCCACCCATGTTGATCCCCATGTAGAAAATACTAAATCCAGAGTCCCTGCGCGGGTCTGTTTTTGTATACAGGTCGCCAACAATGTTTGAAACGTTTGGCTTGAGAAGACCTGTCCCGATAATAATCAGTCCCATACTAATAAAGAGCGCTGTTGCTCCGCTTGGCAAAGCCAAAATCACGTGGCCAAGCATAATGAAAACTCCGCCATAAAAGACCGTACTGGATGATCCAAATACCCGGTCAGCGAGCCATCCGCCAATAACGCCTGACATATAAACAAGTGCACCATAGACAGACATGATCGAATTGGCTGTTGTCTGGTCAAAGCCTAGACCGCCTTTTGTCACCTCTGTGTACATATAATAAATAAGCAGTGCACGCATGCCATAATAGGAGAAACGCTCCCAAAATTCAGTGAAAAACAGTGTGTAAAGTCCTTTAGGATGTCCAAAAAACCCTTTTTGAGGAACACTTTTAACAATTTTATCGTGGTCAATTGTAGACATGGCATAGATCCTTTCTTAAAAAAAGAGATATGAGAAAAATGATATTCTTGTATAGTTCTTGTGTCAATATAAAACTATTCTAAAACAGGAAAATGTTAGTTCAATAGGCGTAAAGACTCAAAAAGATGAAAAATTCATTGAAGTGAAAATTATCGAAAAGTTATTTCAAAAGAATTTATTTAAAATTTGAAGCAATGTACAAGCAAACCTTTACCACATGCATAGGATGACGAGAGAACATGTGTGAAAAGGAGTGATTAGGTTGGGGGAATTGAATGAAGCTGATCTGAAAAAACCAGTTGTCAATGTACTAGATTTTGGCGTAATTGCTGATGGGAAAACGGATTGCACAGCTAAGCTCAATGAATGTTTAGAGTGGACAAAAGCACAGGGGTATTCCCATATCTGGCTGCCGAGCGGCACGTATTTAATTGATGCGGTGTACAGAGGTGATCCATTTTTTCCTTTCCGAGGTGCAGGTATACGGGTGCCAAGTCATATATGCATTGAGATGGCGTCAGACGCTGTAATAAAGGTGAAACCAAATGATTCATGGGGGTATGCAGCTTTTTATATAGGAAAGGTAGAGCATGTGACCATTCGAGGCGGGCGTATTGAAGGGGATCGACATGAGCATGTATACAAGCCGCTCCCAGCTGAACGAAGAACCCATGAATGGGGCTTTGGGATATGTATTGAAGGTGCCTCCCATGTAGAGGTCAATCATGTCCAAATAAAAAATTGTACGGGAGACGGCATCATTGTCAGTCCTCACGGTTTGTTGACAGAGGGTGAACCATACTCGCCTGCTGCATCTATTGATATTTCTGGCTGCACCATCACAGATTCGAGACGCAACAATATTTCGATTACAGGCTGTGATGGGGTTATTGTGGAGGACTGTCTCTTGGAAAGAGCAGGAGTAAATGGGGTCGAGCCAAGAATGGGCATTGATATTGAAGGCTATGGAGAAAATGCCGTTAATATGGAGGAGCCTCTAAATATTCAGATTCGCAACAACATCGTCAGAGGAGGTGCAGCGAGCTCCATCTATAACTTTAACGGTTATGGTGTGATCATTGAAGGCAATCATACAGATAGCAGTATCTCCTATGGCTTCTCCACCGAAACGATCATTGCCAACAATATGATTCGTGCAGTGGGAGGAGGTGTGACAAAAGCAGGGATTACGAGTTTAGGCGTCTCACTTGGCCAAACGGAAAACAATGTGATGATTATTGGCAATATGATTGAGGGGTTTGAAAAAGGAATTGATGTGAGGGGAGACAGTGTTCACATTACAGGCAATAAGATTAGTCTTTTTGAAGATGCGGCTGTGTCCGTTTATATGGCGAATCGTATTCTAATAGAAGGAAACCATATTGAATCAGGAACGAATACCGGAAAAAGAAGCGCCTCGTTGCGTATCTATCAATCGGATAGTGTCGTCTTTTCAAACAATACGGTCTACTCTGTTATCGATGCGGCCGTGGTGAGAGGAACGAATATTCTCATCCAGCACAATCAATTCAAAGAATTCAGCAGAGGAATCTGGGTGCAGGAAGGGGAAGCAGGAATCAACGGCAACCACTTTATTCAAGAAGGACACCCGGAGCTAGATTCTTCGTATACGATCAGTGTCACTGGAAATGCAAGGGCTTTCATCTGGCATAATCGCTTTAAGCACTATCAAAACTACGCTGTATACAGCAGCACGACGGGGGCATTGGAAATTAAAGATAATTCCTTTGAAGAAACATCCTTATATGTGGTGATGTATATTAAAAATGGTTCACCACAAATTGGAGATAACCGCTTCTATTTAAATCGATCGATCGGACAGCCGACGGCGATCTTTATTGACCAGGCCGCCTCAGCCCGTGTGCTGCGCAATAACATCATCAATCTATCTCCTCAAAAAGCGATTGCCGTCCGCACCGCAAATTCCACTCATTCTGTCATCGCTCACAACATGCTGGAGCGTAGTCAGTTGGTGACACATACCACAGACCGGCTCATCGGAAATATTGAGATTGATACACCGTCATGAGCGTTTGAAATCCCTTATTTTGGAGGTTCAGAAGGCGGTTGACAATCCTGTAAAAAGGGCATATAGTAATAATTATTTTTCATTTTTCGCAACATTTGCCCTTTTTTTATTAATAAAACCGATTAATTCAATCAGAAAAATGTATCTTCTAAGGACTTCGGTTTGATACATTTAGGATATAGAAAGGATGAAGAACAAGTGTCACAGCCGAAAAGGAAGCTCAAGCTAGGCGTATTCATCGCAGGAACTGGACATCACGTTGCCTCTTGGAGACATCCGAATGCAGTACTAGATGCAGCCATGAACCTAGATTATTTTAAACAATTAGCGAAAAAGGCAGAGGAAGGAAAGCTGGATTTGCTCTTTTTAGCCGACAGTTTATCCATTAATCAAACCTCTCATCCGAACGTATTAACGAGATTTGAACCGCTCACGCTGCTTTCATCCATTGCTGAGTCTACTTCAACCATTGGTTTAGCAGCAACAGCTTCCACTACATACAGTGAGCCTTTCCATATTGCAAGGCAGTTTGCCTCCCTTGATCATTTATCAGGCGGAAGAGCGGCATGGAATGTGGTCACATCTTCTATTGAAGAAACAGCGAAAAATTTTAGCGGAGAAGAGCATTTAGCACACCATAAACGATATGAGCGGGCAGAAGAGTTCGTCGAAGTCGTCAAAGGTCTCTGGGATTCTTGGGAAGAAGACGCCCTTGTCAGAAACAAGGAAACGGGAGAATTCTTCGAATCTAGTAAGCTTCATGAGCTCCAGCACAAAGGGGAGTTCTTCTCAGTAAGAGGTCCTCTCAACGTATCACGTACGCCGCAAGGGCAGCCCGTGATCATTCAAGCAGGATCTTCTGAAGATGGCCAAAAGCTTGCAGCAAAAACAGCAGAACTCATTTTCACTGCACAAAACGATCTCGATAAAGCGAAGGAATTTTATCAAAGCTTGAAGGGGAAAGTAGAGGCTGCTGGCCGTGCTAGAGAGGACGTCAGCATCATGCCGGGTATCTTCCCGATCATTGCTGATACAGAGGAAGAAGCCCAAGCGAAATATGAAGAATTACAGGAGCTGATTGTTCCTGAGATTGGACTGAGCATTCTGCAAAATTACTTAGGCGGGATTGATCTGTCTCAGTATCCTTTAGACGGGCCGCTTCCAGAGATTGATCCGAGCACGTCAAATGCGGTGAAAAGCCGTTTTGATCTCGTGATGAATATGGCGAGAAAGGATAACCTGACCATTCGCCAGCTTTATCAATCGGTTGCCGGCTCACGCGGTCATAATATTTTCATTGGAACGCCGCAGCAGCTGGCAGACGTGATGGAAACATGGCTTCGTGAAGAAGCAGCAGACGGCTTTAATGTCATGCCGCCGCTCTTGCCAGAAGGGCTGGATGTGTTCGTAGACCGCGTCGTCCCAATCCTTCAGGAACGAGGCTTATTCAAAACCGATTACACAGGACAAACCTTACGAGAAAATCTTGGATTAACAGAGCCAAAAAATCGCTACACGACATAAGGGTGAGGTGACTAACGTTGGGATACACGTTTCGTCTGGCAACAGAGGCAGATATAGAGGCGCTGCTTGAACTGACAACAAGAGCCTACGAGCCAATTCGTGAGCTAGGCATCCAGTTCCAAGCAGCACATGCTGATTTCGCTCTCGTTCAGAATAATGTACAAAAGAATCTTTGCTATGTGATGGAAGAAAACGGAGAGCTTCTATCCACCTTATCACTCCGTATGCCTTGGGGAGAGCAGCCAGGACCATTCGGCGTCCCTCATATCTGGTGGTTTGCCTCAGAACCAGCCGCCAAAAAAGGCACAGGCTCAGCCTTGCTGGAATGGGTTGAAACCGAAGTGCTAAGGGATACACTGAAGGTGCCGTACGTGTCGCTCGGTACAGCTGATAAGCATCCATGGCTCATAGAGATGTATGAGCGTAAAGGCTATGTCAGAGCAGGTGAAAAGGATTTAGGCAAAGGTCATATCACGGTTTATTTCAAAAAACAATTAAGATCAGATATCACACAACCATAAGAGGAAGAAGGGTTTACAAACATGAAAAACAAAAAGTGGCTAGTCGTTCTATTTGCAGCAATGCTGGCAGTTTTAGCAGCTTGCGGCGGCAACAATCAGAGTGAAGGCAAAGACGAAAAGGTGTTAAAAGTAGGCGCTACAGGACAAAGCTATCCGTTTGCTTATAAAGACAATGGCAAGCTTGTCGGATTCGATGTTGAAGTAACAGAAGCCATTGCGAAAAAGCTTGGCTACAAACTAGACTGGCAGCTGAGTGAATTCAGCGGACTAATGGGACAGCTGACATCTGGTAAGCTCGATACAGTGTCAAACCAAGTTGCCATCACAGACGAGCGTAAACAAACATTTAACTTTACAGATACGTACGCTTACGCAGGAACACAAATCATCGTGAAAAAAGACAACAACGACATCAAAGGTCTTGACGATTTAAAAGGAAAAACAGTGGCGGCGGTTCTTGGCTCTAACCATGCTAAAAACTTAGAGAGCAAAGACCCTGACAAGAAAATTAAGATCAAAACATATGAAACGCAAGACGGCGTATTAAATGAAGTGGCAAATGGCCGCGTAGATGCTTATGTCAACGGACGCAGTGTATTACTTGCTCAAATTGAAAAAACAGGTCTGCCGCTGAAAATCGTAGGCAACCCAATTGTGTATGAAGAAGTAGGCTATCCATTTGCGAAAGATAAAAAGCATGACAAACTAAGAGAAGAATTTAACAAAGCCATCAAAGAATTAAGAGAAGACGGGACACTTAAGAAATTGTCTGAGAAATATTTCAAAGACGATGTGACAGTGCCAATTAAAAAATAACGACAGCGGCGGTGAAGAGCAGATATGAACAAAATTGATTGGCAGTATATGGTGACGGTGTTTCCGACATTGCTTCAATACTTGCCGATAACGATCTTCATGGCGATTGTCTCCATGGTATTTGCCATTATCATTGGTGTGGTATTCGCTCTCATTACGAAAAACCGGATACCTGTTTTATACCAATTTGCCAAGCTGTATATTTCTTTCTTCAGAGCGGTTCCAACCTTGGTTCAGCTCTTTCTCATTTATTTTGGTCTCCCGCAGCTATTCCCTGCGATGACCTCAATGGATGCTTTAACAGCGGTCATTATCGGATTAAGTATTAAAAACTCAGCATACTTAGCAGAAATTTTCAGAGCGGCTCTGAACTCAGTGGATGAAGGACAGCTTGAGGCGTGCTTATCTGTCGGTATGACAAGATGGCAGTCTTACGTTAGAATTATTTTCCCGCAGGCCGTCAGAAATGCAATCCCAGCGACGGGGAATACCTTTATCGGTCTTTTAAAAGAAACATCTCTTGCCTTTACGATTGGAGTGGCAGAAATGTTTGCACAAGGGAAGATGATTGCATCGGCGAACTATAAATACTTTGAAACCTATTTAGCCGTAGGAATTGTGTATTGGGTGCTGACGATCATTTATAGCTTTCTGCAAGACCTATTTGAACGAAAACTCAGCAAACCTTACCGGAATTAAGGAGGTGTGGACATGATCAAGCTCACCAATTTGAAGAAATCATTCGGCGACCTTGTCGTCTTAGACGGAATTAATCTTGATGTACAAAAAGGGCAGGTTGTGGCCATTATCGGACCTTCTGGCTCCGGTAAATCCACCTTGCTGCGCTGTTTAAATTTATTAGAAACACCTGATGAAGGCACGATTGAAATTGGCGATGCGAAGCTCGATGCGTCCAAATATTCACGTAAAGAAGCCCATCACCTGCGTCAACAAACGGCCATGGTGTTTCAAAACTATAATTTGTTTAAAAACAAGACAGCACTGCAAAACATTACAGAATCATTGCTAGTAACGAAAAAAATGACGAAGCAGCAGGCGAATGAAATCGGTATGAAACTGCTGAAGCAGGTAGGGTTAGAGCAAAAGGCTGACAGCTATCCAGTCACATTATCTGGCGGACAGCAGCAGCGGATTGGGATTGCCCGCGCGTTAGCGGTTGATCCACATGCGATTTTGCTGGATGAACCAACGTCAGCACTTGATCCAGAGCTTGTCTCAGGTGTGCTTCAAGTCATTAAATCTATTGCGATCCAAGAAACAACGATGATCATCGTCACACATGAAATGGCGTTTGCAAGAGAAGTGGCAGACCATGTGATTTTCATGGCGGATGGTCATATTATCGAGCAGGGGACGCCAACTGAGTTATTTGATGAAACAAAGAATGAACGGACGAAACGATTTATCCAAAAAGAAGCAGCGGCTGAAGAAGCATAAGCTGCTTTTTATTCTTTAGAGGGGTGAGTGTCTAGTGAAATCAATAGGAAATGAAGCTTTAAACAAACGTTTGATCAACATTCGCCGAGCGCTTCATGAGCATCCAGAGCTGGCGTTTGAAGAATATGAAACGACAAAGAAACTGCGCCGCTGGTTAGAAGAGGAAGGGATCACTGTGCTTGATATCCCGGCCCTTCAAACAGGTGTTGTTTGTGAAATCAAGGGAGAACAAGAGGGACCGACGATTGCTCTGAGAGCCGATATTGATGCACTTCCGATTGAAGAAGCATCTGGTGAACCATTTTCTTCAAAGGTGCCGGGTAAAATGCATGCATGCGGTCATGATTTCCATACAGCTTCTATTTTTGGTGCGGCTCTTTTATTAAAAGAGCGGAAACACGAGATCAAAGGAACGGTCCGTATTTTGTTCCAGCCGGCTGAGGAAGTTGCTCAAGGGGCGAAACACGTCATAGAGGCAGGCGTTTTAGATGGAGTCGATGCGATTTTCGGTATGCACAACAAGCCTGACCTGTCAGTTGGCACGATTGGCATTAGAGAAAAAGCATTGATGGCGAGTGTGGACCGGTTTGAAATCGATATTAAAGGAACGGGTGGCCACGCCGGTATTCCAAATCACACGGTAGACCCCATAGCCATCAGCGGGCAGATCATAAGCGCCCTTCAGCAAATCGTCAGTCGCCGCATCAGCTCCTTGCATCATGCGGTTGTCAGTATCACACGCATTCAAGGCGGTACGTCATGGAATGTGATTCCCGACCGTGTTGAGATGGAAGGAACCGTTCGGACGTTTGAGCCTGAAGTAAGAGCGATGATTCCAGAGCTTATGAAACAAATCGTCAGCGGAATTGCAGAAGGATTTGGAGCAGAGACTGAAGTAAGATGGCATCCTTATTTGCCATCTGTCATGAATGATGAGCGTCTGACAAAGGTAGTAGAAGAAACGGCTGGCTCACTTGACTTACATGTCGTGCAGGCAGAGCAGTCACCGGGCGGAGAAGATTTTGCTCTTTATCAAGAACGCATTCCAGGCTTTTTTGTATGGATGGGGACTAGTGGTACGAAGGAGTGGCATCACCCTGCGTTTACATTAAATGAAGACGCACTTCCAGTTTCCGCTGCCTTCTTTGCTGAGCTTGCCGTTCGGGCATTGGAGTCTCGATCATGGAATTAACAAAACATCTGGCAGAAGCAGTGCTTTCTGCTGATCCAATGCAGGATGAGCGGGCCATTCAAATGGCTAGAAATGGCCTGTTAGACGCTGCGGCATCAGCGTTTGCTGCGAAAGAGGATGAAGGAATTCAGCAGCTGATGCAGCTTATTGAACAGGAAGGCGGAGCCGCTCAGATTCCTGTCATTGGACAAGGAAAGAAGGTGAGCCGCCAATCCGCAGCGATGCTGAACGGCTACCTCATCCATGCCCTGGATTATGATGATGTGCACTCAGATGTGAGAGGACATCCGAGCGCGGTCATCATTCCAGCGCTGCTATCACAGCTGACAGAAGGCAAAGGGTATGGCGAGCGGTTTTTAGGTGCCTACATCACAGGTGTTGAAGTGATGGCAAGACTTGGCGAATCCATCGGCAAGGCGCATTATGAGCGGGGCTGGCATAATACAGGAACACTCGGAGCCATTGCGGCAGTGTGTGCGATTGGCTATTTGAAACAAGTCTCGCAGGAAGAACTGACGAAAGCAATCGGCTTTGCCGGAGCACAATCAGCCGGAATGCGAAAGCAGTTTGGTTCTGATATGAAACCATTACAAGCCGGCTTAGCTGCTAAAACAGCCGTTTGGTCTATTGATTTAGCTTGTTTAGGTTTTGGCGGGAATGACTCGGTTCTTGATGGCGCGCTTGGTTTCTTTTCACTCTATGGAGATCTGGAACTTGCGAAAAGCCGTTTGCTAGAGGGCTATGGTTCTACATGGCGTATCGTTTCGCCGGGGCTGTGGTTCAAAGTATATCCATTCTGCTCAGCAGCCCACCATGCAGCAGATGCGATCCAATCCTTAATAAAAGAGCGGTCTTTCTTGCCGGAGCAGGTAAAACAGGTCGATGTCATATTCCCGCCAGGCGGAGATGCAGCGCTTATTGAGCGGACACCTTTAACCGGGGAAGAAGGACGATTCAGTGTCGAATACGTCATCGCACTTTCAGTGTTTGGACGAACGCTTACGCTGGATGCCTTTACGAAAAAAAACATTCCATCAGACATGCGGACATGGATGAAGCGGGTAAGCAGAGGATATGATCAAACGACAGTACCCCATCCCGATGCTGTTCCAAAAGGACGCTTTACGATTGTGAAGCTCACCTTAACTGACGGCACCACCATGAGCAAGCGGGTTGATATTCCTCAGGGAGCACCAGGCTGTGCGTTATCGAAAGAAGACATCATACAAAAGTTAAGCAGCGTCACAAGCGCATCACAGGCACAGCAGATTTTACAGGCGGTTGAAGAGGAAAACGACACTGCTTATTTGAAGTTGCTGACATGATAAAAAAGCTCATCGATATAGTGATGAGCTTTTTTAAATAGATCTATCATATAACTGTCAGGAAGTTCTTTCTATAAATATATGTAAATGACGCTGTCCTATTTCAACTAATATCTTTATCATCTTCTGCAATGCCATCATAAAAAAACCTCATGTGATTCACTGCAGTATTAGTTCTTTCAAAAAGTATGAATAAAAGATGACCAAACGATGATAAGTTCATAAAAACAGTGGAATCCAATTGAGATTTGAAAGGGAACAGGTAAAATAAAGCTACATAAAGAAAAACAATGGTAGCAGCGGAGGCTGATCATGAAAATATTAATGATTGAAGATAATCAGAGCGTTTGTACAATGACGGATATGTTTTTTCAACGAGAGGGATTTCAAGCGGAATTCGTTCATGATGGATTAGAAGGATTGAATCGCTTTAAGCAAGAGGAGGATTGGGATCTGCTCATTTTAGATGTCATGCTTCCTTCGATGGATGGTCTGACCATTTGTCAAAAAGTGCGCCAGATCAGTGACATTCCGATTATCATGCTGACAGCCAAGGAAACCGAATCTGATCAGGTACTTGGTTTTGATCTTGGAGCAGATGATTATGTGACCAAGCCCTTTAGTCCACTAACCTTGATGGCAAGAATTAAAGCGGTGAAACGACGCTTTGCTCATACAACGACTCAAGAAAAGGTGAATGAGGGCGATCGGCTGGAGACAGCACATTTTCAGTTGGATAAAAAAACGAGGGAAGTTTTCCTGGATGGAGAGCGAATAGAGAACCTCACACCGAAAGAATACGATCTGCTGTGCTTTTTTATTCAGCATCCTCGGCAAGTATTTTCACGAGAACAATTGCTTGAGCAAATTTGGGGATACCAATTTTATGGAGATGAACGAACGGTAGATGTTCATATTAAACGGCTGCGTCAAAAAATTGGGGACGGGCCTAAGCCCTTTTTGTATACAGTATGGGGCGTAGGGTATAAGTTCGATGAAGATTAAATATTTTTATCAGCTGCTGATCAGCCACCTTGGGTTATTGCTCATTGCCATTGTCATTATCAGCACCCTTTTATCTCATTTTGTGAAAGATATTGCCTATCAAAACAGAGTGAATGAAATGAGCTCCTATGGGAATGAAATCTTGCAAGATTATAAACGACTCCCTAAAAGCGAGATGACCTTTCGTCTGCGTCCATTTGAAGATATTCTTTCGACAAGGCAAATTCGTTTTTTCGTGTTTGATGAAAAAGGAGATATTCTGTCTCAGCAGCAAGAGATGCCGCCGCATGAAGTATTACTGACAAAGGATTTATGGGCCAAACTCTCAAAAGGAGAGCAAATCATTGTGAAACGAAGTGATTCACGCCGCCTTGATCAAGAGGCATCACTTGTGGCGCTCCCTGTCATGGAGGATGGAAAGCTAAAGGGCGGAGTTGTCCTTATTGCCCCGATTCAAGGCGCTGAACAGCTCATCGCCCAAATGAATCGTTATCTGTATATCATCGTATTTGTGGCGCTGACGATCACCTTTATTCTCAGCCTGTTCCTGTCTAAATTTCATGTGAACCGCATCAAAAAGCTGAGAGAGGCGACTGAAAAAATTGCGCAAGGTGATTACAACATCAAGCTTGAAAACAAACACCTTGATGAAATTGGCACACTTGGTGAGGATTTTAATATGATGGCCAAGCGTCTTCAGCAATCAAGAGAGGAAATTGACCGGCTCGAAAAGCGCAGACGTCAATTCATCGCAGATGTGTCTCACGAATTGAAAACACCGCTGACCACCATTCGAGGACTGGTGGAATGGCTGAACACTGCGGATGTGTCAGCAGAAGAGAAAGAGAAATGCTATGCCTTAATCACTGACGAGACAAAACGTATGCTGCGACTCGTCAATGAAAATATGGATTATGAGAAAATTAGATCGAATCAAATTACCCTTCAGAAATTTCACTATCCACTCATTGACACATTTGAAGTGATGAAAGAGCAGCTGAGCCGAATCGCCGAAGAGAAAAACAATCAGCTGATCGTGGACGTTGATCCCGAGCTAAAGGTTTATGCAGATTATGACAGGCTCATTCAAATACTTGTCAATATCACAAAGAACGCGATTCAATTCACAGAAGACGGCCGTATTTACTTAAGAGGAAAACAAGAAAATCAAGAGACGATCATCGAAGTGGAAGACACAGGCATTGGCATTGCGCCAGACGAAGTCAAACACATATGGGAACGTTTTTATAAAGCGGATATCTCAAGAACGAATACACCGTATGGAGAATACGGATTGGGCTTGTCTATCGTGAAGCAGCTTGTGGACCTGCATGAAGGGCATATTGATATGAAAAGTGAAAAAAACAATGGAACGACATTTACCATACGACTGCCGTTTCCAGAAGAAAAGGGCTAAAATGAAATTCATTTTAGCCCTTTTTGGTGAATCACTACTTATTCATTTTTGGTAAACGTCAACCCAATATGAGCAAGTGCCTGCGGCAAGTCTTTCCGGATGGTGATGTCTTTAAACGATATATTGGATTGAATCGCACTTAAAGCAAGGTCTTGCTTAATACCTGTTAAAACTGCCGAAATTCCTAAAAGTCTCAGCGTTTGTGCGTAGCTGACCAAATATTGAATGCTTTGTTCATTCAGGCTTTTTGTTCCCGATACATCAATAACCAAATGAGAGAGCGACAGCCTGTAGCTTTCCTGTAAAATGGTTTCCAAAATATGCTGAGCACGTGTCTCTTCGATATCACCAAGCAGAGGAAGCACAGCGACACCGTCAACAACTGGTACGATCGGTACAGACAATTGCCGAATTTGCCGGTTGGCACGGTCTAGTTCGAGTACATAGCTTAATAATGAAGCCATCGTTTCAAACATATACACATGCTCTTCTGTGAACTGCTTCGGCCTCAAATCAAGTCCGCAAATCGTTCCGTAGTTCGTCCCATCTGTGAAATCAATGGGAACTCCAATAAACGAGCCGCCTTGAAGATTTTTCGTAACCTCTAAGTATTTAAAACGGTCATCCTTCGAAATGTCAGGAATCACAAGTGTATCCCGATGATCGACCGCAAGCTTGCAAAATGTCTTTTCGTAAGGAAGTTCTTCTCCTTCTTCAAGAAGCTGCTCGTCATGATTTAGCACCTTTACAATTTGATTGGTGTTTTGATCATTTTTAGCAATAAACAGTGTATTCACATCAATGAATTGACTCATCATGTTTAAAATACTAGTAGAAGCATCATGAAAATTGCGAAACTGTTTTAATAGTTGTTGACGAGGCATTGTTTTAGGACTCCTTGTAGCTCCGAACTTAGGCCGGAACGGATAGTTGATTTGTCTCTATCATACAAAATCAAACAAGAAATAGATACACTTTAATGCGCAAAAACACTCTGATCGTCGAGATGAAAAAAGACTGCCGATCCAAAGATCTGGCAGCCTTCTGATTAAAGAGAGACAGGGACAGTAGACATAGAGAAAAATTCCTCATACAAGGCATGAACAGCTTCTTTTTCTTGCGCCGCTTTAACGCCAAACATCATGCTGACCTCTGAAGAGCCTTGATTGATCATTTCAATATTGACCTTCGCTTTTGACAGCGCCTTTGCCGCTCTTGCCGTTGTGCCAACATTATGACGCATCGCTTCTCCCACAACCATAATCAGCGAGAGATTTCGCTCTAAAACGACCTCATCTGCATCAAGCACGACCTTCAAGCGGTCTAGCAGCTCCTCTTCAATATGCTGCTCCTCCAGCTGATCCTGACGTAAAATAATGGTCATATCATCAATGCCAGAAGGAACATGCTCATACGTAAGCCCATACTCTTCTAGTGTTTGCAGCACCTTTCGTCCAAAACCGACTTCTCTGTTCATCAAATATTTACTAATGTAAATACTGCAAAATCCATTGTCTGAGGCGATTCCAACAACAGGTCCATTTGTATGGTCCCGCTGATTTACGATTTTTGTCCCTTTTGCTGACGGGTTGTTGGTGTTTTTAATCTGAACCGGAATGCCTGCACGGAAGGCTGGAATAAGTGCTTCATCATGGAACACAGAAAAACCAGCATAGGACAGCTCGCGCATTTCCCGGTATGTCAGCTCTGTAATCTCTTTTGGTTCATGAACGATCGTTGGATTGACGGCATAAACAGCATCGACATCTGTAAAGTTTTCATATACATCTGCCTTCAAACCGTTCGCCAAAATGGAGCCGGTAATATCGGAGCCGCTTCGCGAAAAGGTGACGATGTCTCCCGCGAGACTAAAGCCAAAAAAGCCAGGGAATATAATAATGCCAGAGCGCTCTCTTAATTTGTACAAATGATCATAAGACTCTGGCAGAACTTGCGCTTGGCCAGGCTCATCGCTCACAAACAAACCAGCTTCCTTTGGATTCACATAATGAGCTTCCACACCTTGGTGGCGGAAATAGGCGGCAATGAGCTTAGCGTTATTGTCTTCACCGCTTGCTTTAATGGCATCAAGATAGCACTCAGGGCGGGATGAATCAGCCTGTAATAATGTGTCTAGATCTTGCCTGATGGTATCGATAATGTCTTGACCTAATCCGAGTTCATCCGCTATTGAGGCATACCTCTCAATGACTGCTTCCTTTAAATCATGTGCTTCGCCTAAACGTAAATATTGTTCACCGCAGCTAATTAATAGATCGGTGACCTTTGTATCCGTTGAATGCCGTTTTCCTGGTGCGGAAACAACGACTGCTTTTCGAGTTGGATCTGCTGTTACAATGTCAAATACCTTTTGCAGCTGCTTGCCAGATGCAAGTGAACTGCCACCAAATTTAACGACCTTCAATGCATACATCTCCTATAGTAAAAATTTTCTCACAAATTGAATAGTTCCTATTATCAACTCTTTTCTTTAAATTATCAAGGTTTTTCTTCACTAGAAATACAAATGTGTTTACAGAGAGGACGGTATTGTGTGAGTATATGAAAAAAGAGCCGGCCATATGCCGAGCTCTTTTTCTTATGAAGAAGATGAGGAGGAAGATAGCTCCTGCTTCATCACTTTATTCTCACGTTTTCCCTTTAAGAAAAATGAGAGGAAGAGACCAATAACGGCAATCAGACCAGAAATGAAGAATGCTGTATTCATTCCGTGAACGGCTGATTTTAATGGATTGGCCAATCCTGCATTTGCAGCAGAGCTGCTCATGATGGAGACAAGCACAGCCGTTCCAATGGAACCGCCTATTTGTCTCATTGTGTTATTCATTGCTGTCCCATGAGGGATCAAATGGGCCGGTAAAGAGTTAATACCTGCGGTTGTCAGCGGCATCATGATCATCCCAACCCCGATTAAGCGAAGCGTGTAGGCGACCGTAATAAGGGCGATTGATGAATCAAGGGTGAGCAGCATAAATGGCAGTGTGGTAATGGTGAGTATCGTAAATCCGCCTAATGCCAGCCCTTTTCCGCCGACTTTATCAAAAATTCGTCCAATAATCGGTGACAGGAGTCCCATGAAGAGAGCACCTGGCAATAAGATAAGCCCTGTATCAAGTGCAGACAGTCCTCTGACATTCTGCGTATAAAGCGGCAGAATCGTCTCTGTCCCAATTAATAAAGCAAAGACAAGCATGCCGAGGAAGGTTGTTAAGCTAAAGATCGCAAATTTAAATACGCCAAACTCCAGCATCGGTCTTGTTAAGTTCGACTGGCGCAGGATAAAGAAGAACAAGCTCACGGCGCCGACAATCAGCGAAATGAGAACAGTCGCACTCGTCCATCCATACGTGCCGACACTAGAAAATCCGTAAAGCAGCCCGCCGAAACCGAACGACGACAAGATGACAGATAAAACATCAATACGTGTTTCTCTTTGCTGCGTCACATTTTTCATTAAGAAGAAAGCAAGAATGAGATCAATGATACCGATTGGCAGAACAATATAGAACAAGAACTTCCAGCTGAAGGAATCAACAATCCAGCCGCCAAGTGTTGGTCCAAGCGCAGGTGCGAACGAGATGACAAGTCCGACCATGCCCATTGCCTGCCCGCGTTTTTCTTTCGGGAAAATGGTTAAAAAGATCGTTTGCATCAGCGGCATTAAAATCCCTGCGCCTGCTGCCTGTACGATACGCGCTGCAAGTAACACCGGGAAATTCGTTGCAAATGAAGCAAGAATTGTACCGGCTGTAAAGATGCTAAGTGCCGTTAAAACTAAAGAACGGCTTGAAAATTTCTCAATGAGGAAAGCCGTAATGGGGATGAGAATCCCGTTTGTCAGCATAAAGGCTGTTGTAAGCCACTGTCCTTTGCTGACCTCAATATTGAAATCTTCCATGATATGCGGGATCGCTGGAATGAGAAGCGTTTGGTTTAAAATCGCAACGAATGCCCCAACGAGGAAAATCCCAACAATCACAGATCGATTATACGATGTAGTTGATTGGTTCATGTTATCCCTTCTTTATCTATAAAATGATGTTTTTCAGCTGTGACACGTTTTGTGATAAAACGCTGTTTTTGCCTAAATAATCGAGCAGTGAGCTGACTAAAAAGGTTCTCGGTTCATCCTTTGATAATTCTTGATTGAGCAGCTCATAAGCAGAGAGGAGATCGTCTTTTTCTTCTCCGTTTGACAGTGCGTGAAGCTCTTGTTTGATCTTCGTTAAGTACGAGATGACAAGTTTTTCTTCATCATATCCGTCCTGTGAGGAAAACAAATAAGAGTCCATGAGCTGATCTGTTAACACAGGCTCAATTGAGCAAGGCTTTTTCGATACACGGTCCATCACACCGATAATCATCTCAGCAGCATTTTCTAATTTGATGTTCTTGTGCTCAATCGCCAGCATTAAGATGAATTCTCTCATTAATCCATTGAGAACAATCACGAGATCCCAGACATAAGGAGCGACAGATTCACCATAGGTGCTCAAAATAATGTCTTTGTGCCGCTGCATGATAATGGAGCGTGTCTCGCGTAAGTGTTTAATGACAATAGGCGAATGCTGAGAAAAAGCTTCAAAGGACAGCATGTTCAAAAATTTATGATTCTCTTTAAACTCTTCAAGCTCAAGCTTGATCTTCTTTGTGAATTTTTCCTTTTTGGACAGCGTCGTTTCTGAATGAATGATGCGGGAAATCTCTCTCATTTTGCGCTGATTGTATTTAATCAGTTCTAGTAGAAGAGCTTCCTTTGAATCAAACAGTTTATAAATAGACGCTTTTGATATTTTACAGGCATCGGCAATTGACTGCATGGAGACACTCATATAGCCTTTTTGAGAAAATAATTTCTTTGAAACCCGCAAAATCTCTTCTTGCTTTTCGTTCATCTTCATAAGTCCTTTCCGAATCGGCAAAACCATATGGTCACAATGGAAACCGAGTGGTCACTTTTGCTATGATAACAAAACCAATGACCCATGACAAGAAAATGAACTTAAAAAAATACCCGTCTGCATGACAGGTATTTTATCCTTCCGCATGTGCGGTATATATTTTTGTTTTGCCGTGAAGTTCGACGACCAACATGTCTTCTCTCTCCTTCACAGAGTAAATAGCGGTCCCTTTTTGCAGCCTAGAAGCTGTACCATGTTCAAAATTTTTGGCGGCTGTTTTCTGAATGACACCTACTTGCTGATGTTTTGTGACGTGTAAGGGTGTCGTCCAATCTACATTTGTTTCATAGACCGTTCCTTCCCATTGAAATAAATCTGCCTGCTGATCGATAGCTAATAACTCTTCCGCACTAGGTGGTTTTGACTGAGAATATTGGACGGACTGGCAGGCGCAGAGGAAGATCGCGAGAATCATCATCAATAAACTCATCCATATATTATGTTTCAAAATGGGTTCTTTCCCTTCAGACAGTCTCATGAATAATAGACGTTTGTGAAGTCATATCGTTACTTGACTAGTCAGCTCCAGGTGAATGAGATTGTATGTTGGCACAAAATACGATACATTTATTGTATGACGAATCCAAACCATCCAAACAAAGAAGATATGAGATTGATTTCTGTGCTGCACGCATTGGCTGATCCAATCCGGTTAGAAATTGTCCGCTGCTTAGCGGAAGCGGGGGAGAGGACATGCGGCACGTATGAGATGAATATTGCCAAATCCACGCTTTCCCATCACTTCAAAGTGCTGAGGGAGGCAGGCGTCGTGAAAGTGAGAATTGACGGGAAGCACCGTTACTATTCTTTAAGAAAAGAAGACATCGAGACCGCTTTTCCTGGACTCATGTCATCGATTCTAGCTATAGATAAAGAACGGTGGTAAGCCAGCTGTCTGTGAAGAGCAGCTGGCTGTTTTATTTCCCGAAAATGGCGTCATACAGCCGTTTCACTGCCGGCTGAATATCCTCTTGCTTCATATGTGAGAAGCCGAGGACGAGCGGAACAAAGCCTGGCTGATGCCCCGGCAATTGCTCATCAAGGGTAAAACGATCCATTCCGTACATTTTCAGCTTTCTTTCTTTCGCTCGCTGTAAAATCTCATGCTGCGTTCGATTTGAGCGGAACTCTGCAATAAAATGAAGACCGGCATTTTCTCCAATAATCCGCACATTGTCAGTAAAAACCGTATTGAGCTCTTCAATAAGCTGCTTCCGTTTTTCCTCATATAAACCATTCATTCTTTTAATATGCCGTTGATACGCCCCATCTTTTATAAAATGAAGAAGGGTGTATTGTGTAAAAAGATTAGCTGTTTGAATGAAAAAATGCTGTTCCTCCTTATAGCGTCTCAATAAATGCTGAGGCAGCACCATATAGCTTAGCCGCAAGCCGGGCAGCAATGATTTTGAAAAGGTGCCCATATAAATAACTTTGTCATATCGGTCAAGACTTTGCAGCGCCGGAATGCTGTCTGTGCCATATTTAAATTCACTGTCATAATCATCCTCAATGATATAACGGTCTGGCTGATCAGCTGCCCAGTTTAAAAGTTGAATACGCCGGGAAATCGGCATAATCACCCCTGTTGGAAATTGATGTGAAGGGGTAATGATCAACACATTTGGCTGTTTCTTCTGAATGTCGCTCATCCGCACACCTTTTTGGTCAATGCCAATCGTTTCAATTTGGTGATGATTGTTTTTCAGCATTTGATAGAGCCGGCGGTAGCCAGGGTTTTCTAACCCATATATTTGATCGGCCGGAAGAATGCTTGATAACGAATGGATCAGTGACTGTGTGCCTGCACTTAAAATGAGCTGTTCTGGGTAGCATTTGACCCCTCGTGCAAGTCCGATCAATCGGGCAATCGTTTCCCGCAGTTCATACACACCTTGTGGATGCGGAAGCTCACCGAAGGCTTCTTGGTGGAGATGGATCGCCTTTTGTTCACTTTTCAGCCAGCTTTTAAATGGAAAGTTCGCTGTATCGACGGAGATATGTGAAAAGGAATACCAGTCGTCTCGTGCAATCGGTTCTTCCTTTAAATCTACAGGAAGAGAAGAGGGTTTCAGCTGACCAGATTCATGAAATGTTTCTAGTGATTCCACGAAAAAACCTTTGCGTTCAACCGAATATAAATATCCCTCAGCAAGCAGCTGCTGATAGGCGCCATTCACTGAATTAACGCTGACGTTTAATGTATCGGCTAACTCTCGTTTAGATGGTAATTGATCATGCGGCTGTAGGTTGCGATTTAAGATTTCTTCTTTGATTTTCATATAAATTTGATGATAAATATATCCGTTTTGTCCTGTTTGATCTAATTGAATTGTCAGCATCTCACCATTCCATCCTTTCTGGTACCATGAAAAAAATGATATTGGTACTTTCTATCATACCAAAAAATATTCAGAATAATAAAAAAGGATATAAAGGGGATGGATGACAATGAGTCAAACGACAACAAACCGTTTTTCAACCGAAGAATGGCAGGGGAAAAGAGATCAATACGTCGCAAGAGGCGTGAGTAATGGCAACCGTCATCTTGCAGCGAAGGGGAAAGGAGCCGAGCTGTTCGATATTGATGGGAAACGATTTATCGATTTTGCAGGCGCCATTGGCACATTAAACGTAGGACATTCACATCCAAAGGTCGTAGAAGCGGTCAAAGCACAGGCAGATAGCCTGATTCACCCAGGATTCAACGTGATGATGTACGAATCGTATATCGAATTGGCAGAGAAGCTGTGTCATCTCACACCAGGGGATCATGATAAGAAAGCCATTTTTCTTAATTCAGGTGCAGAAGCTGTTGAAAATGCGGTGAAAATTGCACGTAAATATACGAAAAGACAGGCTGTTGTGTCGTTTACAAGAGGTTTTCACGGCAGAACGAATATGACAATGAGCATGACGAGCAAGGTCAAGCCATATAAATTTGGCTTCGGGCCATTCGCATCTGAGGTGTACCAAGCACCGTACCCTTATTACTATCAAAAACCTGAAGGATTAAGCGATGCTGCTTACGACGAGTACATCATTGATCAATTCAATCAATTCTTCGTCGCAGCCGTTGCACCAGAAACCGTTGCTTGTGTGGTCATGGAACCAGTCCAAGGGGAGGGCGGATTCATTGTGCCATCGAAGCGCTTCGTTCAGCATGTCGCTTCCTTCTGTCAGCAGCACGGGATTGTCTTTGTTGCAGATGAAATCCAAACCGGTTTTGCGAGAACAGGGAAATACTTTGCGATTGAGCACTTTGATGTGGTACCGGACTTAATTACTGTGTCAAAATCTCTTGCTGCGGGCTTACCGCTGAGCGGAGTCGTCGGCAGAAAAGAACTGCTTGATGCGGCAGATCCAGGGGAGCTTGGGGGAACATATGCAGGAAGTCCGTTAGGCTGTGTAGCTGCACTGGCTGTCCTTGATATCATTGAAACAGAACAACTGAATCAACGATCTGAACATATTGGGCAAGTCATTGAGGACAAAGCAAATGAATGGAGACAGGCGTATCCATTCATTGGGGAAGTCCGCCGGTTAGGGGCAATGGCGGCAATTGAAATTGTGGAAGATCAAACAACGCGTACACCGGATAAGAAAACAGCCGCAGCGATTGCAGCATATGCAAATGAGCACGGGCTGCTTCTTTTAACGGCAGGGATTAATGGGAATATCATTCGCTTCTTAACACCACTTGTCATCACAGATGAGCTGCTTCACGAAGGACTAGGGATTATCGAGGACGCCTTCAAAGCACGCTAAACAACAAAGGGGGATGGTTGTATGCAAAAACAACAAATGGCAAAAACGATGTCGCAGTCTGACGTGCTGTTTTTGTCCATTGGTGCAATGCTTGGCTGGGGCTGGGTTGTACTTTCGGGAGATTGGATTTTAACAGCTGGATTTTTAGGCAGTGTGATTGCTTTCGTTATAGGCGGTATTCTCGTCATCTTTATTGGACTTACGTATGCTGAGCTTTCGTCTGCGATTCCAGAGACAGGCGGAGGGCTTGTTTTTGTCCAGCGGGCATTTGGGATGAAAGCAGCGTTCGTCTCAGCATGGGGCGTATTATTTGGTTATGTGTCTGTGATTACGTTTGAAGCTGTCGCCTTGCCGACCGTCATTGATTATGTGATTCCAACACAGCATGCTGGCTTCTTATGGAATATAGGAGGATGGGACGTTTATTTCACATGGGTATTGATTGGATCTGGCGGGGCATTGTTTTTAACTGCGCTGAATTACATTGGAGCGAAGCCTGCTGCCATTTTTCAGTCCGTGTTCACAGTGGCGATTATTCTGACAGGTTTTCTCCTTTTAGGCGGCGCAACATTTAATGGAGATTTTGCAAACCTTGAGCCGATGTTTCAAGGCGGGGTTGGCGGTCTTATGGCGGTGTTAGTCATGATTCCCTTTTTATTCGTTGGGTTTGATGTCATTCCGCAAGTAGCGGCGGAGATTAACGCACCAAAAAAAATCATTGGGAGAATCTTGATTATCTCCATCGTGAGCGCGGTCATTTTTTATCTGCTTATTGTCTTTGGGGTAGCAGCTGGGCTGTCAAAAGGACAGCTCGAAGCTTCTTCATTAGCAACAGCAGATGCGATGGTACAGCTTCTCGGTCATCAAGCGTTTGGAACAGTGCTGGTTATTGGCGGTGTAGCAGGAATTGTGACGAGCTGGAATGCTTTTATTATCGGTGCAAGCCGTATTCTATATGCTATGGCGGAAAGAGGTATGATTTCCAAATGGTTTGCGTATATTCATCCAAAGTATAAAACACCGACAAATGCCATTTTATTTCTTGGAGGTTTAGCTTTTTTCGCTCCATTATTAGGGCGTCCTGCCCTCGTATGGATTGTCAATGCAGGCGGTGTCGGAATCATCGTCGGGTACTTAATCGTGTCCATTGCCTTTATGAGACTTCGCAAAACAGAACCTGAGCTGGAGCGTCCATACAGCATTAAATATTGGCGGACGACAGGTGTTTTAGCCATCGGACTGAGTCTTCTTTTCCTTTCATTTTACTTTCCAGGAATGCCGGCTTCCTTATCGTGGCCAGCTGAATGGATATTGCTTTTAGGTTGGGTACTCATTGGGTATATACTATATGTAATGAATCCAAGAACGAAGGAGACGGTAGAGCATGACAAACGAACTCAAAGTGTATAATCCTGCAACAGGAGAAGAAATTGCTTCAGTTGCCCAGCATACAAAAGAACAGATCGAAGACGCAATTTCTCGTTCACACAAAGCATTCAAATCATGGGCAAAAACGTCAGCGCATGAACGTGCCAATATCATTCGCAAGTGGTTTGATCTGATGATTGAGCATAAAGAAAGGCTTGCGAAAATCATCACAGAAGAAAACGGAAAGCCGTATCAAGAAGCATTAGGAGAAATCGTCTATGCGGCTGGTTATATTGAATGGTACGCAGAAGAAGCAAAGCGAATCTACGGCAGAACCATCCCGTCACATACGACAAGCAAACGTCTTTTCGTCACAAAACAGCCAGTTGGTCCTGTTGCTGCCATTACTCCGTGGAATTTCCCTGCGGCGATGATTACGAGAAAGGCAGCTCCTGCGCTTGCAGCAGGCTGTACGTTTATTGTAAAACCTGCTGAAGACACACCGCTGACAGCCATTGAACTAGTAAAATTAGGTCATGAAGCCGGCATTCCAGAGGATGCACTGCAATGGGTTGTGGGAGACGGCAAAGAAGTGGGTGAAATCTTCACAGATAGTCCATTGATTCGAAAAATCACGTTTACAGGCTCAACGCCTGTCGGAAAGCATTTAATCAAAAACAGTGCCAGCACAGTCAAACACGTATCAATGGAGCTTGGCGGTCATGCCCCGCTCATCGTAGACAAGGATGCAAACCTTGAATTAGCTGTCAAACAAGCCGTAGCATCTAAGTTTCGGAACGCAGGACAAACCTGTGTCTGTGCCAACCGCTTAATTGTGCATGAAGATATTCATGAAGCATTTGCTCAAAGCTTCAGCAAAGAGGTAGAGAAGCTGAAAGTGGGAAATGGCTTTGAAGAAGGCACATCCATCGGTCCAATTATCAACAAACGCGGCTTTGATAAAATTGTCGACCAAATTCAAGATGCAGTGGATAAAGGAGCGAAAGTTCTTGTCGGCGGCGATACGCATTTCGACGAGGACAAATCATATTATTTTGTCCAGCCAACGGTCCTTACACATGTGGATAATTCGATGAACATCATGCATGAAGAGACCTTTGGTCCAGTGGCACCAATTACGACATTCAAAACGTTAGACGAGGCAATTGAATTAGCCAACGATACACCTTTTGGCCTTGCAGCTTATTTCTTTACAGAAAATTATCGGAACGGGCTCTACATTTCAGAAAACCTCGATTATGGGATTATTGGCTGGAATGATGGCGGTCCATCGGCTGTCCAAGCACCTTTTGGCGGTATGAAAGAGAGTGGGATTGGCCGAGAAGGCGGCATCGAAGGGATCGAACCTTATTTAGAAACAAAATATGTATCTATTGGGTTAGACGAATAAACGTGAAAAAGACTGTCCGAGAAATCTCGGCAGTCTTTTTTTATTAAACAGCCGGCGGAAAAAGCTGATCCACCGTTTCTTTCGTTTCTTTCAGAATTTCGTGTATGTAATCTGCAGATGCCTGCTCCATGCTGCTGAACAAAAGCCGTTCGACTGGCTGAACGCCAATAAAATTGAAGACTTCAGTATCAGTTGTCATGTGATGAGAGGAGGTGAAGATTTTATTGGAATCAAGAAAAGTCCTCGGGGCATCATGCGTGTTGATAATGACACCTTTTTTGTGCCGAAGCAGATTTTCAATCTCTCCATCCTCATTGATCTGATAAGCAAAACCCTCAGAAAAGACGCGCTCTACATAACCCTTTAGCATAGCTGGCAAGCCTGTCCACCATATTGGAAAAATAAACGTCAGCACATCCGCCTGCTGAATCAGTTTCTGCTCTCTTTGAATGGAAATGGGCACATCACCGCATTTGATGGCAGCCTTTTCTGTAATGGTGAGCTCTGGCGAAAAACCTAGAGTATAGACATCACGAACAGTCACTTCATGACCATTGTTCAAAAGAGTGCTCACAACAAGATCTAATAAGGTTTGATTTAAGCTTTGCTGGGGATGAGCAAAAATGATTACATGGTTCATCTCATAGCCTCCTATGTGGTCATGTGTCTCATTATGGCATGCGGCTTTATCCTATTCAATCCTATATTGGAAATAATAAGTTGGGAAAATGGAAAAAATTGATTTCTAATAAAAGTAAACAGTCTGTGGTGCAAGAAAAAGCGATCGTTTCCTAGAAAGCGATCGCTCATGTATCTCTTTATTTCTTTCTAAAAGCAAGCCCAAGTGCAATCAGCGCCACGACTAGGGCAGCAATGGACAGGCCAAGGACAAGTGGTGAGGAAGAAGCAGAGGCTGTTTCAGAGGCCTTTTCTTCTTTTGGTTTTTCCTGGCCATGTGAATCTGTTACGGTATTAGATGCCACAATGTTTGTGATGGAATGAGGTTTATCAGCATCTTTATCGCCAGTCCATTCAACGACCGTTCCATCCTTATAATATTGATACGCATCCCAAGCAGCTTCACCTGCTTTTTCAGGGTTTTTCGCTACAAAAACGAATTGCTGGAATTGTCCAGCAAGCACACCTTTACCAGTTGCTTCCCAAGTCACTCTTGTCACCTTGCCATCTTTCTCTTCAGTTGACGTTTTCCAGCCAGGTACTGGCTCATATTGCTGGAATTCTACACCTTTAGGTATTGTCAGAACAACCTTTGTCGTCGGGCTGTCACTTTCAGAAGGAACCTTTAATGTATAGGTCTCCCAAGCATTTGCCGCAGATGTATCAGGCTTGACTGTCACGTGCGCACTCACAGGAATCGCCAATAAAAATGAAGCGAGAAGAATTGGTAATAAAGCTTTAACGTATTTTTTCATAGTGATAACTCCTTTTTAGTTTCTTCTAATAAATGTAGTATCGATATTCTTAAAAGAACCAGTTAACGCATGGATTTCAATTTTCCATGTGCCTTTTTCATTTAATAAGAGATTTTCAGCAGAGAAATGACCATTTTTTAATCGTTTCAGTTGAAATTCACTTGGTGTCTCATCACCGAATAAAGCCACCTTATGGATCTTGGCTGTCACAGATTGAATATCAGTGATCGTTTCTCCATTCTTCTTTGTAAATGCCACTTCGAACGAGTTTTTCCCCGGGGCATTCGGGGTAATGCTCAAGGACACAATGTCACGATGCTCGACCTGATTTGCGCCAAAGAAGGGCTCAGGTGCAGGCGGAGGAGGGCTCGGAATATTGGTAAAGACAGCCGTTAATAACAAAATGGCAATCCCGATCATCCATTCAGCTCGTAAGGAAACACTGCGTTTCTGAGTCTTTTCCCATCTCAGCATCAAGTAATGCATAAGTCCAAGAAGGCCCATGATGATAAATAAACCAAGCTTGATTAAAAAGGTGCGTCCGTATGCTGATTGGAAAAGAGCGTCAAACGATTGCAAAATAAAGATGGCATTCACAAATCCTGAGAACACAATAAGTCCAACAGAGAGCAGTGCCCAAGGATGAAATGCTGCTAGCGTACTCCGCATGAGCGGCTGATCTTCATTCGGCAGTTTCTTCATCAATAGAAGGACAATGGCTGTTAAACCACCGACCCAAATTGAAGCAGAGACGAGATGGATGAAATCAAGTGATGTTGTGAGTATTTTATTGTCTGTTGCGGCTGGATGTCCGATTTGTGCTTTCACCCAAAGGAGCACTGTGAATAGGAGCAGTGGAAACAGCCAAACCCGAAAAGAAGAGAAGTCCCCTTTTCTCACCGCTACAATCGTCCAGATGGTGAGAAGAACAAATGACGCCATAAGCATCATCCACAGACTGCCGCCAGAAGTGGACGCAATCGTTTCTTGTAAAAGCGAAGGCTGAAAAGCCCCCCAAAAGGACACGTCTGCCGCTGATTTTGTCTGAATCGGCAGCTGGAACACAAGTGCTCCGCCCATCATAATCAATGACACGGTCAAAAGCCGCTTCATTCGTTTCGCCAATACAGGTGAAATCGCAGTCTTAAACCAAAGCAGTCCAAACAAAATGGTCCCAAGGAATAAGCTGAATGACGTATAAAGAAAGGCTTTATCAATAGTTGAGGCCACATCAATGGATTCATCTGTTTGACCTTGTTCTAATTGGTCAAAACCGCCATCCGCTTTTCCAATACTAAACGGAATCATGCCAGAGACAGAGTGTCCGTCCGCTGATACCGCATTCCACTGAATGGTGTAAATTCCTTTTGGTAAATTCTTTTTTAAAGCCGCTTCCATGATCTTTTGATCTTTAATGACCGTATCTCCTTTATCCACACGATCCCCTTTTGCATTTAGCACCTTAATGGCATGAAATCCGCTTTCAATCCCTTCACTAAATGTGATTGAGACGGAAGGAGGCTGCTGATCCAGCTCTTCATTTGTCTCTGGATTCGAGCTCACGACGTATGCGTGAGCAAATGCTTCCTTTGGAATGAAAAAAGTGAACATGACCATAAGAAGCAGAAGCCACTTACTATTTTTAAACAAGGTGAATAACCGCCTTTCTACCTTTGAAAATGTCTCATGTATCAGAAAGAAAGCGGCAGTAAACTGTGAGTCACAGAAAAAACCGCTCCTCCTATTGTACCGCCCTCTCTAAAAGGTAAACGAAACAAACAGCAAGATGGTTCACTTTTTCTGTGTCATGTCTGCGCAGACATTTCTTGATTGAATAGATTTGATCAATTATAAGCCTATTCGATTTAAGAAGAGGAAACAAGAAGAGACCATTTGAAAGTTGTGAAATTCCAATGAATTTTGCGTAAAAACAACGGCAGATCAAGCTTTTCACCCATTATATGTTGGGATCTGACAGAGAGTTCATGTCATATTTCAATTTTGTCACACACTAAGCGACAAAGTGACATTTAGTTTCAATTGAAGAGAAAGTGAAAGCGTTTTACGATAGGCATAAGGGCTTCACTGAATCTTGTTCTTATATCTTTTGACCTATAAAGCCCTAAATAAAGGGAGAGAAGAAAGGAGTTTTCATAGATGCAGGAAAAAAGCGGATTTCGCGTAAAGGTACAGCGCTTTGGAAGCTATTTAAGCGGTATGATCATGCCGAATATTGGAGCGTTTATCGCTTGGGGACTCATCACAGCATTGTTCATTCCAAGTGGTTATTTTCCGAATGAACAATTAAATACACTAGTTGGCCCAATGATCAACTACTTGCTGCCGCTCTTAATCGGTTACACAGGCGGGAAGCTCGTATATGACCATCGAGGCGGGGTACTCGGTGCAACAGCTACGATTGGGGTTATTGTCGGTTCGGACATCCCGATGTTTTTAGGTGCGATGATCATGGGACCGCTTGGCGGTTATCTCATTAAGAAAATCGACCAGCTGTTTAAAGACCGAATCAGATCAGGTTTTGAAATGCTGATTAATAACTTTAGTGCAGGTATTCTAGGTGCCATTTTAGTCGCCATTGCTTTCTACGCCATCGGTCCAGTGGTACTAGGTTTAAATAAAGCCCTTGCGGCAGGTGTAGATATCATTGTCAATGCACATTTACTTCCGCTGGCAAGTATCTTCATTGAACCAGCGAAAGTATTGTTCTTAAACAATGCCATTAACCAAGGGATTTTAGGTCCATTAGGAGTAGAGCAAGCAGCGAAGACAGGCCAGTCCGTTCTGTTCTTGCTTGAAACAAACCCAGGACCAGGTCTAGGTGTTCTTCTAGCCTACATGTTCTTTGGGAGAGGGACTGCAAAGCAGTCTGCACCGGGTGCGATTGTCATTCAATTCTTAGGGGGAATCCATGAGATTTACTTCCCATACATCTTAATGAAGCCAAAGCTCATTTTGGCGGTTATTGCTGGGGGAGCAAGCGGCGTGCTGACCTTTACACTGTTAAATGCAGGCTTAAAAGCAGTGCCGTCACCAGGAAGTATTATCGCTCTTATGCTCATGTCACCAAAAGGCGGCCACCTTGCCGTTCTAGCAGGTGTTGTCGTGGCAGCGGTCGTATCGTTCCTTGTCGCTTCTGTCATTTTGAAAGCGTCTAAAGCAGTGGACGAAGACTTAACAGCAGCAACAGAAAAAATGCAAGACATGAAAGGCAAGAAAAGTGCAGCAGCAGCTGCTCTTACAGCACAAAAAGAAGGTGCTGAAGCAAGCGAGCAAGCAGCATCTCCAGATGAAATCAATCCAGATGACGTGAACAAAATCATCTTTGCCTGTGATGCAGGAATGGGCTCAAGTGCGATGGGCGCATCCGTTTTAAAGAATAAAGTCAAAAAGGCAGAGCTTGATATTGATGTAACAAATACATCCATCAGCAACATCCCAGATGATGCCGATGTGGTCTTTACTCATAAAGATTTAACAGATAGAGCCAAGGCAAAATTGCCAGGAGCTGTGCATATCTCAGTTGATAATTTCTTAAACAGCCCGAAATACGATGAGCTGATTGAGAAATTGAAAAAATAACATGACGAAACGGGTTGAGTCCAATTTTTCCTAATTGAACTCCCCGTTTTGGTTGTTTTCTGATTTTCCATTCTAAAAAAGGTGTGTGATCTTTCATGAAACAAGTACTTTCAAAAGACAATATTTTTCTAAACGAACAAGCAGGCTCTAAAGAAGAAGCCATTAAAAAAGCAGGCGAAGTCTTAGTGGCAAACGGCTATGTCACGAGTGATTATGTTGACAAAATGTTTGAAAGAGAAAATATTTCTTCTACATTTATGGGCAACGGAATTGCCATTCCTCATGGAACAGAGGATGCGAAAGCGGCTGTCCTTCATTCAGGAATTTCCATTATCCAAATTCCAGATGGCGTTGAATATGGTGAAGGAAATATTGCCAAAGTCGTATTTGGCATCGCTGGTAAAAACAATGAACATCTCGATATTCTTTCTCAAATTGCGATCGTCTGTTCAGAGGAAGAAAACGTAGAGCGTATCATTCATGCAAAGGATCAGGATGAACTGATCGCTATCTTTAACGAGGTGAACTAACATGAAGGCACTTCATTTTGGAGCAGGCAATATTGGCAGAGGGTTTATCGGATCTTTGTTAAAAGCATCAGGCTTTGAGCTCGTTTTTACCGACGTAAATGAAGCGGTCATCAACGAGCTGAATGAAAAAGGAGAATACACGGTTGAACTCGCAGCACCAGGGCAGCAGCAAGAAGTAGTCGGTCCTGTGTCAGCCATCAATTCCGCAAAAGATCCCGCTGCATTAACTGAGGCGGTAGCAACAGCTGACCTCATTACAACAGCTGTTGGACCAGCCGTTTTGAACATCATTGCTTCATCGATTGCTGAAGGTTTAAAACAGAAAAAGCCTGATCATATCATCAACATTGTGGCGTGTGAAAATATGATTGGCGGCAGCTCTCATTTAAAGGAAGCCGTTTTCTCTCATTTAACAGCTGATGAACAACAAGCGCTGTCACACACAGTTGGTTTTCCAAACGCTGCGGTTGACCGCATTGTCCCAATTCAGCACCATGAGGACATTTTGAAAGTATCAGTCGAACCATTTTTCGAGTGGGTCATTGATGAGACAGGCTTTATTGGAGACGTTCCTCAGATCGATGGAGCGACCTTTGTACAAGATTTGACGCCTTATATTGAGCGTAAGCTCTTTACTGTCAACACAGGACATGCACTAGCTGCTTATGTCGGGTACGAGAAAGGCGTGCAAACGATTAAAGAAGCCGTCGATACACCAGAGATTCGTCAAGTGGTCGAAGGTGCACTTCACGAAACGGGCAGTTATTTAATCGACACATATGGCTTTCAAAAAGAAGAACATGATGCGTATATTCAAAAAATCATCAAACGATTTGAAAATGCCTTTATCTCTGATGAAGTCACGCGCGTCGCACGTTCCCCGCTTAGAAAGCTTGGAGCAGATGACCGTTTAATCGGTCCAGCGAAAAAAATCAAACAGCCACAGTATTTAATTAAAGGTATTGTGGCAGCTTTGTCTTATGACTTTACTGGAGACGAAGAAGCTGTTCGTTTGCAGGCATTAAGAAAAGAAAAAGGCATTGAAGGTGTGCTGGAAGAGGTATGTGGACTCTCGCCAGCAGACGATCTTTATCAAGCCATTCTTAAAGAAACAGCTCGATAATGAGAAAAATCCCTTTCCAACGTGCGAAAGGGATTTTTTCTATGACTTTTTTAATACTTTTCCCTGCTTGACGATATATAAAGTAAGGGGGAATTTGTACATGAAAAAGAAAGCGTTTGCGTCAAGAAGTGTCTTTTTTCAATTAATGTCTGCCATTATCGTGATTACGATTTTAACGGGCGGACTAGTTGGAACAACGGGATATTTGTTAGCGAAACATGTATTAATTGATGCAGGGAAAGCAGATTTAAAGCACATCGTCAGCGGAGCGATGGCCACACTTGAACAGTTGAATGACCGTGTGGAGAAAAAAGAACTGACGCTTGAGCAGGCGCAAGAACAAGCCCGGCTTTACTTGAGCGGACCCAAAAATGACAACGGGAAGGGATACCAATCTCAAAAATCAGATTTTATCTATAAAAATAAAGGCTATCTAATTGCTTATGGCACTGACTATTCAACCCAGGTTCATCCAGTCAACGACATCGGCGTCATTCCAGATAACACGACCAATCGTCAAAAAATGGTCGCTGGCGCCAATGCAAAAGGCGAGGATGCACACTATGTGAGCTATATGGATAAGGACGATGCAACCGGCGAAGAAAAAGAAAAGCTCGCCTATATGAGCCAGTTTACGCCGTGGAATTGGAGTGTAGGCATCGCTGTCTTCCAAGACGAATTTTATAAAGAATTAGAGCAGATGAAGCTCTATATTATTCTCATTACAGCGGGTGTCGCCCTTCTGAGCCTAGGCGTCTTTTATTTAGCTGCTCGAGGAAAAGTCAGACTGCTGAAGCAAGTCACTGCTGCTTCAAAGGAAATTGCGGCAGGGAATATTGAACGCACGAACTTAAAGGAAACAACGGATGAAATCGGACAGCTGGCAAAAGGCTTTAACCATATGTCAGGAGAGCTTAGAACACTGGTGAGCGGTTTACAGGAAACGAGCAGTCAGCTTGTTGAATCAGCGACAGATTTATCGGCAATATCTGAAGAAACCTCAGCCAGCAGTGAAGAAATTGGACGAGCCATCGGAGACATTTCGACTGGAACGCTTCATCAAGCATCTGATCTTGAAGTCGCCAATCAACAAATGACCCAGTTTAATCAATCTATTGAGAATGTCAAAGAACAGAGTGATCAAATTAAACGGATTTCCGACCAATCAAGTCAATCATCACAGCAGGGCCAGCAAATCGTACAGCAATTAAAACAATCGAATGAACAATCGATTCAGGCGTCTCAAGGCATTAGAGCAGGAATCGAGCAGTTAAGTACAAAAGTACAGGATATCTCTCAAATCACAGATACGATTGAAAGCATTTCAAATGAGACGAATTTACTGGCGCTGAATGCAAGTATTGAGGCAGCACGTGCAGGAGAGCATGGCAAAGGCTTCTCAGTTGTGGCGAGTGAAGTGCGGAATTTAGCTGAGCAGACAAAACAATCAGCCGTTCAAATTCAGCAAATGATCCAAGGCATTAAAGAAGAAACGACAACAACAGCTGGTATCATGTCTAACACAATGGATCGTTTTGCCGAGCTGGATGAAGCGGTGCATGCAACAGAACATGAATTCAATGCCATCTCTACATTGATTTCACAAACCATCGTTGAAACAAACGCGATGGCAAAAGAGCTGAATACATTGCTGGAGCAAAACGACCTCATCACAAAAGCCATGCACGGCGCAGCACATGTTTCTCAAGAAAATGCTGCGGCGATCGAAGAAATCACTGCATCCACAGACGAACAAGTGACAGCCATCTCTAATGTGGCTAAAGCAGCAGAAAGGCTCAATGAACTAAGCATGCGATTGAATCAGGACATTGCGCGTTATCGTCTATAAATCATTTTGACGATGTATCACTTGTCAGGTACGGTGAAGTTAATCAAAACCTTGCTCACGCAAACAAAAGGAGTGTTCCGGTCATGAAAAAGAAGATATTGATGTTGTTACCTTGTGGCTATGGATACTCAACTGCTGTTTTCTTTTAGGATAGATAGAAATTGGTGAAGTCTGTCTACAAAACGAAGAAACTAGCAGAAAAATAAACGTGAGTGAGGGACATAACATGGAAAAAATCACGAGAAAAAACCCAGAAAGTATGCCGAAACCTGTTGGTCACTACAGTCATATCACAAGGGTGCCAAAGGGCGCGGGATTATTTGTTACATCGGGTCAGGTAGGGACAGATATAGATGGGCAAATCCCATCAAGCTTAAAAGACCAAGTAACGAATACGTTTGAAAACATCAAAAAAATCCTTGATTCAGAAGGATTAAATGAAGAACATGTGATCAAGGTCAATATATGGGCAACAGAAGAAATCGACTGGGACCATCTATATCCTCAGTGGGATACGATCTTCAAAACAGCTTACCCATCAATGACGGTTGCTTATGTATCAGCTTTAGGATGGCCGGAGCTGAAAATTGAAATTGAACTATGGTGTGCGGATATTTGATCTAAAAAAAGAACAGCGATGCTGTTCTTTCAAATTGTTGACAAAGGGCTAAAATGATTTTTATTTTAGCCCTTTGTCTTCTTTTTTTCAGCGTGATAGAAAACCTTTGAAGTCTAGGAAGGACGAGTACCGGAGCGGAGCGAATTTGACATTCGTGAGCACCGGAGCGCAGACCTGACACCGAATGCGAGGGTTTGTCTACACGCTGAGTCGCTTTGTAATCCATCCAGCAAAGAATGTAAAGACGGTATAGACAATAACCCAAATGAGAAAGGATTTATTCCCGCCAATAGAGGTGAACATGAAGATCATGCTCGCTAACAGCACAATCAAAGTAGGCATCCAAACATTCTTCAAAAGGAGTGTGCCAAAAATGCCAATCAGCACAGAGATAATAGGAAAGCCAAATACAATGAATAGAATAAAAACAGCCATATGACTAACTCCTTTTAACAAGTGTTTACTTCAAAACATATAAAACCGAAGCTGCCAGCTGTTCAAATTCAGCAAATGATCCAAGGCATTAAAGAAGAAATGGCTGCAACAGCCGGTATCATGTCGAGCACAATGGCTCGTTTTGCCGAGTTAGATGAAGCGGTGCATGCAACAGAAAATGAGATCAATGCTATCTCTACATTGATTTCACAAACCATCGTTGAAACAAACGCTATGGCAAAAGAGCTGAATACATTGATGGAGCAAAACGACTTCATTACTAAAGCCATGCTCGCCGCAGCACATATTTCTCAAGAAAATGCCGCAGCTATCGAAGAGATCACTGCATCCACAGACGAACAAGTGACAGCTATCTCCAATGTGGCGAAAGCAGAAAGACACAATGAACTAAGCATGCGATTGAATCAGGACATTGCGCGTTATCGTCTATAAATCATTTTGACAGTGTGTCACTGGTCAGGTACGATGGAGTTAATTAAAACCTGCTCATGCAACCAAAAGGAGCGTTTCGGTCGTGAAAAAGAAGATATTGCTGTTCTTACCTTGTGGCTCTGGATACTTCACTACTGTTTTCTTTTAGATAGATAGAAATTGGTGAAGTCTCTCTACAAAACGAAGAAACTAGCAGAGAAATAAACGGGTGTGAGGGATATACTAGGAACGGACTCAGTTGCATTATTTCTTAACAGATAAAAAGCAGTATAATTATACGATTGCTAGCAATTGAGGTACATTGTAGGCGAAAAGGCGAAGGTTACTTATTTATAGAATGAAAGGTTTCAATGTTTTTCGAAGTAGCGAATATTTTGAAATTCTGTGGATATGATAAAATGCTTTTGCATGTTTATTGTCTTGTTCGATGAGGTTTTTCAAATGTCTTACTGCCTAGTTCCTTTGAATTCATAAATTAGTACGGGTGCTGTATATGTTGTGAAGGCGGTTGGTAGTTCTGCTTACCTAAATGTGCCGGTATTTATCTATCTAATTAATGTATGAAGATAAAATAATCATTTTACTTGTATTGGATTAAATTACAGTTTATTATCAATAAACTACCTTTTTATTATTTGAAGTGTTGGATAAATTTCTTTAAATTAACCTGTTTTATTGTTAAAAACAATTTTTTAAAAACATGCGTAAATTAAGGAGAAAAGAAAATGTTTTATCAACTAAATTTGAAAGAGTATTTTAATAGTACAGGCATTACTACTTTAGATGAGGCATCAAAGGGATCTCTGGATATATTTGCAAATTTGTCATTTCCAAAAGAGTACTTTCAAGAAAATATGTATTTCAATAATATTCCTTTTAAAATAGAACTGGATAGTATATTAGATAATATTTCAATAGACGATGAATTAAAGGTCTCTTTTGAAAGAAATAACTTTACTGATGTTTATATTTTAGGAGCTTGTAATAATGGGAACTTCTCTAATAATATTCATTTTTACAGTGAGGAAAATTTGATTTTTAGCGAGAAAATACACATTACAGATTTAATGGAAGAAATTCCTTATAAGAGGAATGAAAAGTTTGTAACATCTGATTATGTATATACTCCAAACGGGAAGTTAGATACTACTATTTCTTTATGGGTAGAGAGAATTCAATTCAGTAAGGAGTTTTTATTAGACTCCTTGACACTGGAAGAAAATCCATTTATACACATATTCGCTATTACGTTAGGAGGGGAAGGATAAATGAGTTCAAAAAAAAATATTATTTATAATAAAAATCATAATTGCTTCGGATTAAGTGCCAATGCTATTTTATCTCGACAAATCCCTGAAAAAATCGAATTTATATGGAATCAAGCTGGTATAGCTACTTTAAAGAATAATGACATCATTAGATTAACACCCTATTATGAGTCATTAGAGGATCATTTAAAAAGGGTTGCAAACATAGATATGTATAGATTTCATTTTGATAATTTCGATGCCCTTCATCGACAATGTGTAGATATTATTAAAGAGGCAACTTCATTTATAATTTGTTTAGATGTTTATGAATTACCATACAATATATATTACAAAGAAAGACATAGTTTACATTACATAGAGGTGGTAGGGATTAAAGATGATTACTATTTCATATGTGACCACTTTTATAAATATAAGGGGAAAATAAATAAAGAAACAATATCTAATGCAATTATTTCCTTAATTAATCAAAAAATGTTGAATAAATTTGAAATGTATACATTTAACCTTGGGAATATCGATTTATCTAATTCATTAGATATTAAAAATATTTTAAAGATTAACGCAATGATAAATATCGGGGAAATGCTCCCTGGTATTAATATTCTTAAACATGAAGAAAAAAGTTATGCGATAGGCCTTAATCATTTCTTGGATTTCAAAGAATACGTTTCCAACGAGGTATTAATAAACAAAAAGAATATTTCAATAGCTTATCGGAATCTGTATGTATTCGGCAGTTCTAGAAATAACTATGCAAATTATTTAAAAGGGTTTTTAAATAATTATTCTGTACTAGAGAACATTATTGAAACATACGAAGATATAGCTCAAGAATTTAAAATTGTAGCAAATCACATATTGAAATTATATTTTACAGACTTAAAAAAAGATACTCAAAAAAACCTAACAAATAGACTTCAGAAGGTATATTTACTAGAAAAAGAAGCAACAGATTCAATATTTAAATTTTTGAATAAATTGTAACTCCTATACATAACGTTTTTCAATGTTATATTTGACATTTGATAGTTCTTAGATTTGTTTTTAACATTTTGCAGAAAATTGATTAGTTACTGCGATGTAATTTAAATCATTTATATTAGAAAATATAAATTATTTAAGAAATCTTGTGGGGAAGGATTACATAATGAAATTTAAAAAAAAAGGAACTTTTTTATTCTCTGATTCATTTCGGACATATAAATGGTTACTTTCTTTTTTAACACCATATAAATTAGAGTTATTTATTTTAATTTTATGTGGATTGTTAATATCTGTTACTAACCTCTTGGTACCAAAAGTAATTCAGTATTCCATAGATAATTTATTAACAGAAGAAGATATATCAAAATTTTATTTATTATTGATGACATTGATTATCTTGATATTATTGGTGATTTTAATAGCTATACCTAAAAAAAATATTAGCCAAAGGAAGCTACAAGAATATTGTTCTCGAGATTTACAGTTACATGTAGTACGACACTTGAGGAGGTTAGACATTCAGTACTATGAAAAAAATTCTTCTGGAAAAATTTTATCTTTATTGAGTACGGAGGTAAGAAATGTTCAACAGTTATACAACTGGTTATTACCTTTATTTATTCAAGAGTTAATATTTTCAGTGCTTTCATTTATCATTTTGCTAACGATTAGTATCGAACTTACTTTAATTACGGTTCCTACATTATTAATCTATTACTTATTTGGACCTCATATTGAAAAAAAAGCATCTTTAAGTGGGAAAAATATGTCTGATACTCGGATTAAACTAAATCAAAAAATAAATGAAAGCATAGATTCAATTACTGAAATGAAAGTTAATGGCTCTCCTAATTGGAGTATGGAAGTAATTTTATCAGAACAACAAAAATTCAATAAGTCAATGGTTCTAACATATTTTTATGCCTTTTTAAGGGGCTCTATTAGAAGGGTATCCTATTATGCGGGGGGGATTGTTTTAATTTTAACTGGATTTTATCTAATTAAAAATAATTCAATATCTTTAGGCGCTTTTGTAGCTTTTTTCTTATACTATTTTAATGCTATGCATAAAATCACTTCAGTAATAACATTCATTACTGAACAGAAAGTATTGATGTATCAAGCCAAAAATTTGTTTGAATTTTGTCATGAGAAAACAAGATTTAAAGAAGATGACCAAGCTATTGAAAATGGCCTTAAATCGTTTAATAAAATAGAATTTAAAAATGTGAATTTTAGCTATATTTCAGATCAACCGGTACTATGTGACTTTAATTTAAGCATTAAAAAAGGAGATCGCATAGCTATAGTTGGTAAAAGTGGGATTGGAAAAACCACCATTTTTAAACTTCTTTTAAGGGCTTATGACCCTGATTCTGGATTAATCAATATTGATGGTAAACCCATAAATGAATTCTCAGTATCAAGCTTAAGAGAATTTATTGGATACGTCCCCCAAGAAACATATTTATTTGGTTCATCTGTATTTGAGAACATTCGATTTGGTAATTCCTCAATTACAGAAGAACAAATAATTGAGGCCTCTAAAAAAGTAGAAGCTCATGAATTTATTAGTAAATTACCGTATGGATATAACACACTTATTGGAGAAAGAGGAATAAAGTTATCAGGAGGGCAAAAACAGCGCATTTCTTTAGCTAGAATGTTAGTAAAAGAACCTAAAATAATGCTAATGGATGAAGCTACTGCTTCTTTAGATAGTACAACTGAAACTGACATATATTCTTCTCTAGAGAATTTATGGATTGGAAAGACTGTTATAACTATTGCGCATCGCATTTCTTCTATTAAAAAATTCGATAAGATTATTGTCTTAGACGAAGGGAAAATAGTCGAATGCGGAAATTTTGATGAGCTTGTACGTAAACAGGGCACTTTCACCAAAATAATAAAGCAGCAACAAAATCACTATTCGGAGGTTTAAATGAGTACTTTATTTTGGATTTGGAGAATAGTGATTAAAAATAAATTTACATATATATTCACTATTTCACTGCTATTACTAGAAACTTTGACTTATATATCTTCAACTGTATTACAAAAAAAGCTTATAGATGATGTTTTTATAAAAGGACAATATGAAAAAATTACATATGTGGTAGTATTAATTGCTATTGCTTACATTGGTTATTCACTATTTTTCACTATATGTTCTTATATGTTATATAAAAACATCGCTTCCTATTTGTTGAATTTATCAAGAAGGTCATTAAATCATCTTTATACGTTACCAACAGTAACATTTCAAAAAAAACGTAAAGGAGAATACGTTCACCATTTTTCTGTTGATATAGAAAATACTGCTGGCTTAGCTGGTTGGGATATTCCTAGAATAATACAACAAATATTTACAATATTAATACTATCCATTGTCATAGGAACTAATAGCATATATGTTATTAGTTCAACAATATTACTCAATATTATATTTTATATATTAAGTAAATATTATGTTGATAAGTTGAGGAAGATAGCAAAAATAATTAATAAAAAGCAATCTAAGATATTAGTACGTTTAGAAGAATGTATATCGTCGACTAAAGAAATTCTAATTTTTAACCGAATTGAATGGGAACAACAGGTACTTAGAAAACTATTTAATCGTTACCATTCTTATACCTTAAAAGAGGAAGAAATTCGAAGTAAGCAAATAATTGGAAGTGAATTATTAAAATGGGGAACAAGCATAGTTGTTTTGGGGATAGGCGGATATAATGTTTACCTTGGAGCAATGTCAATCGGATCATTAGTAGTAATTTATCAACTCGCTTTACAGTTAACCGACTCTATAAAATACACATATGATTTAGTTATAAAGGCAATCAGGCGTACATCTTCTGTTGAGAATATTAAACAAGAATATAATAGAAATATTATTAAAAAGAACACAAACTTTACAATTAAATCACCTTTAGATTTAAAAATTTCTAATCTTTATTATAAATATGAAAATAATGATAATTATACATTAAATAAATTATCATTAGATTTGCCATCTGGGAAAAAGATAGCCTTTGTAGGTCGTAGTGGATCTGGAAAGACTACATTACTAAACTTGTTATTAAAATTTGATGTTCCTAAACAGGGATCCATAAAGGTGAATAATAGGTCACTAACTAATTTTTACAGTGATGAATGGTTTAAACATATCGGTATAGTATTTCAAGAACCCTACATATTCGCAGATACTGTAAGAAACAACATAACTCTAGGTGTTTTAGTTTCTGATGATAAATTAAAGGAAATTTGTAAACTAGTTTGCTTGGAAGATGACATTAACAATTTGCCTGATAATTATAATACAATTTTAGGTGAAAGAGGATTTACAATTTCAGGGGGACAAAGACAACGCCTTGCTTTAGCAAGAGCTTTAGTTAGAAACCCAGATATCCTTATTTTAGATGAAGCAACTTCAGCTCTAGATATTGCAACTGAATCAAAAGTAATGAGGAACATTGATGCATTTAGAATTAATAAAACAACAATTATTGTTGCCCATAGACTCTCTACTATCCAAGATGCAGACATTATATATGTTTTTGAAAAAGGAGCGATAGTTGAATATGGAAAACATAATCAATTATTAGAAATTGATTCGATATATAGTCGACTTGTGAAAAGTGTTTGATGAAGTGATGGAATGTTCTTAAATTCTGAAGTATGTAACTGTTCATTTAGTTAAATAATTACATTATGATACATCTATTTCTGTAATTTTAGGAATATTTAGATAGTTCTTTTTGCTTATGGACATATTTTTAATTTTAATGAATTATTATAAAGGTTTGATTCCCCGGAGCGTGATTATACTTTCTTCTGTATCAGCAGATAAGGATCGTCATAGGTTTTATTTCTAACACGGCTTCCTAAGAAGGCATCGGATCTGAGACATATAGGGATAATCAAGTTATTCAAACTATATTCAAAAAACTTATTATCTTTCTATGTCTCGAAGTGAGATATGTGATATGCTACGACGCTAAAATTTAATTATACTAGGCATACTTATCGTTTAATGAAAGAGGCCCCCTTTATACAGAAAAAGTTCCTACAAAACTAGATTGGACAAAATTTTTTTCGACTATATGATTCTTTTCTATGAAGAAGAAAGAGATATTTGATTATCAAGCACTATATGCTTCTTGGTTTCTTCTAGGAAAGCAAAAACAGATTCATAAGATGGCCCGTCATGCCAGGCCATTATTATTTACATTTTTGGTGTTGTTAACATACAAAATGGCAGATTGCATTGCACGGAGGCCTCGTATTGAAATATAATCTGTTTTAAGAACTTCTTACAATATTTTTTACTTGGAAATCCTAATAAACATATTTTGATGATATTAAATAATGTCCGTATACATCATGCAAAATTATTAAAACCTTTTCTAAAAAAGAATAGCTGCCATGTTACTTAAATCGTTTTCAAGATTTCCAGAAAAGAAACAAAAACATCAGTCCTTTCTTTTCTAGAAAATCTTTCTCAAATATTTTTTAAGAATCGTATTGAATATTGGTATTATAAGGTTATAATAAGTAAATATGTTATTCATAATAAACGATATCAGAGGGAGATAGACATTAATGAATACTTATAATATTACTTATCTCTATTGGGAAGTCCTCTTTCAAACTAAATATCCCACATTAGTTGATTGGATTGAGGATTATTTTTCAAATGAAAAAATAATAAGGGATGTAGAGCAAGTAAAATTAAAAAATAAATGGATAATTACTTATGATGATAATCAAACTATATATGATTATTTAACTGAAAATATTAAAGAGTACCATAAAGTAACAGTAGAAAATCAAGTGTTTTACGTATCTATAAGAAAAAGACAAAAGGTTATAAACATAGTTTCAAGTGATTATCTTTCTCATAATATAAATAATACTATTGATTATTTTGTTATGAGAATTATCAGGACACTAATACAAATTTTTGCTAAAAATGATGGATATACATTCTTTCATGCAGCTTTTGCTGAAATTAATGGTAAAGGTATCGCAGTTACTGGCGATAAGTTTGCTGGAAAATCGACTACGTTAATTAACTTACTTCAAATGTTTACAGGTATTTTCGTATCTAATGACAAACTAGCGATTAAAGGAAATGCAGATGGTAGAATGAATGTTATTAGCTTTCCTATAGCAGCGGGGTTTCGTGTGGGAACAATATTAAAAAAATTTAATAGTGTTAGATTAACTAATAATAGAACAGATAATCAAGAATTCTTTTCTAAGTTTGATCCTCTTTCCCAGAAGGAAAAAGCAATGGACGAGGAAATTGATAAGTGTGATATTAAATTGTATTTAAGTATTAAAGAAATATCACAACTCTTAAATGTTAACTTTAAATTTGAGTCAAAAGTTGATGTGATTATAAATCCATGTTATAATAGAAAATTAAAAAAAATATCGATCAATGAGCTAAAAGGAAAACAAAGAGATCAATTCCTTAATTCTCAAATTCTTGATACTATTTGTAGCGAATATTTATTTTTGGAAAAAAAGCTACTATTAGGAACAAATAGTAATAATTTGAAAGTTCAAGAAAGTGTACCAATATACATGTTAGGTTATAACGAATCATTAGAGAGTGAATTTCGGGATTTTATAGAAGGGAAATTATTAAACCATGATTGTTGACAAGCAATTAAATATAGGAGAACCCTCACCAGGATCAATATATGGAAACGAAGAAAAAGAAGCTGTTTTGGAGGAGTTAGAAAAATTTTATTCATGGAATCTGCATGATTACAAAGATAAAATTTCAGAATTTGAAAGCGCTTTTTCAAAATATATAGGGTGTAATTATGCAATTGCCATAAATGGAGGTGGTACAGGCTTAGACTTGATATTAAAAGCTTTGAATTGTAAATCCACTGACGAAATAATTTCACCAGCAATCAATTTTCATGGAACACATTCTGCAATAATCAATACGGGAGCAAGATTAATTCTATGCGACTCAACTATTAATTTAAATATCTGCATAGATAGTTTAAAAAGAAGATTATCACCGAGAACTAAAGCTGTTGTTATAACTCATATGAATGGGCTAGGTTGTGATGAGAATGAGATACTGAAAGTATTAAATGATTATTCTTTGAAAACAGGTAAACAAATAAAATTAATTAGTGATTCTGCGCGATCTTGTGGAAGTGCAGTAAATGGTATAAAAACAGGGAATTTATCGTGGGCTACGTTCTTTAGTTTTCAAAGAAAAAAACAAATGAATACCCTTGGGGAGGGAGGAATGGTTACAACTAACGATTTAATTTTAGCAGAAAAAATTAAATCGTACAGAAGTTTTGGTATGGGGAAAATATGGGGGAGTAATTATAAAATGACCAATATTCAAGCTGCTATTGGAATAGAACAGTTGAAAAAGCTTGATTTTAATAATTGTTTAAGAAGAAATTTAGCTATAAAAAGAACTGAAATTTTATCAAAAGAATTTCCCGACTGGACTTTGCCTTTAAATAATAGTAAATATTTTAATACGTACTATTTGTATTCTATAATACTCCCAAATTACATGAGTAAAGATGATAGGGATAATATTATGAACGTACTATTTAAAAAATATGGAGTAGGAAGTTGCATAGCTAATAATGTTACATATAAAACAAATAATTTTATTAAACAAAATGCAAGCTTTGATGGTTTGGAAAATTCCGAAGGGATAGCAGATAGACTTTTTTGCGTGATTATACATCCTAATCTTACAGAAGAGCAGGAAATTTATATTACAGATTCTCTTATAAAGGTGGGTAAGTTGTATGTATAGGCAGCCCAAACAGGTTCTTGTTATTCCTTTTATCATAGATCAAGGGAGTTTTAAGTTTTGTATACTAAAAAGGGAGGATATGAATTGTTGGCAATTTGTATCCGGAGGAGCCGAGTATGGAGAAAGCTTAGCTGAAAGTGCACTCAGAGAAGTTCAGGAGGAAACAGGGATCAATCTTTTGGACAATAAATTAATGCATTTAGATACTTGCTGCAGTGTCCCTAAAAAATATTTTAAGGATAATGATAAATGGAATGGTTTATATGTTGTACCTGAATATACATTTGCAGTAAAATTATTGAATGAAGAAATTAGATTAAGTGATGAACACAGTGAATTTAAGTGGGTAGCCTATGATGAAGCTATTAAGTTATTAAATTTTGATAGTAATAAAACTGCATTATGGGAGTTAAAAATGAGATTGGAGGAATTATATAATGACTAAATTAAAACAAATGATTAGAAATGATATTCCCCATGAATTTAATGAGATGAAAATATTAATGGAGCATCGTAAAAGGTTAGAATTAATACTTCAAGGAGAAGTTTTACCACCTTATGAAGTGTTAATTCATCCTACAGCAACGTGTAATTTATCTTGCAAATGGTGCATAGGACAAAATGTTGATAATGAAGAAACAACAAACGTACAAAATGCCTTAACTGTACCAGAGAACTTAATGAATTTAGCAAAGTCTATTGTTAATTATAAAAAAGAATATGTTATTGATGGAAAGAAAGAAACATTTGGCGTTGAAAAAGTAAGCTTTTCTGGAATAACAGGAGAACCCATGATGGCTGCAAAAGCTTTAATCCCAACAATTGAATATTTAGCTACAAACGATATAAAAGTAGGTATGTTTTCCAATGGTCTTTTAATTAATAAAAATAATATGGAAACTATACTTAAGATGAATTATATACTAGTTAGTTTAGACGCAGGTAATGGCTCTACATATGATTTCTTAAAAACTGAGGATAAAAAAACTAAGAATTTTGAAACAATACTAAACAATTTAAAAATGTTAATAGATAACAGAGAGAAATATAATTCCAACCTAGATGTTAATATAGGGTTCATTGTTAATGCATACAACTACAAAGAAATGTATGATTTAGCGGGAATATTAAAGTCAATTGGAGTACACAATTTTAGAATTAAGACAGATATTGCTTCAAGATTAAATGTAGACGATGAAATGATTAAAGAAATTAAGAGAGATTTTGAACGTATTCGAGAAGATTTTGAAGATGGCTACTTTAAATTAGTAACAATACATAAATTAGAAGAGAATGATAAAATTAGAACTTTTAATAAATGTACAATAAATAAACTAGTTTCAAACGTAAGTTCTGATGGCAATGTCTACGCATGTAATTATCACCCACCTATAGATGGTGTTAGATATGACAATGTCTTAAAATATGATTTTGAAACAATTTGGGAAAATGCTAATAAAGATTTTGACATAAAAGAATTATGTCCTAGGATGTGTGATCCTTTCAAAACTAGAGCTAATAACCTTTTAGATGTAATAACAGAAAGTGACGATATCTCGAAAAGTATTAATGAAGCATTAGATGTTTATGAATACGAAACAAAATGAATCAGGGTTATTCAGGTAATTCATTGGAGAAAAAAGGTAATAAAGTAATTAAAACTTATAAAAAGAGCACTGTTGAAACAGTACAAAAAATACTGGATTTTACTAATTATTGTGCTGAAAAAGGATTTTGTAACTTTGCTACCTTAAACTATAATAATGAAGGTACATGTCAAATAATATATAAGTTTATAGAGGGAAATATAAAAGAAATATCTATGCTTAATACAAAGGAGTATATTACTTTAGGTGATTTTTTAGGTGATTTTCATAGAAAAGTTAAAAATTATTCAAAAGATAGATTGATTAATAAAATCAAAAACATTGATTTTCCTATGGCTGTTAAAGGTTTAAATAACCTCAAAGAGAACTTTTATACTAATGAGTATAAAAAAATATTCATGTTAAATAAAGAAAAAATTGTCGCTGTTCAAAATATATTATTTACAGAGGGTGTTATTCATGGTGACATGCATCTCAATAATATAATCCAAAATGAAAATAAATTATTTATTATTGATTATGACCAAGCTTCCTCTTTCCCAAGAATATATGAAGTGCTGCGCTTTTTTTTCGAATCAATCAATATTGGGCAAGATACTAAAGAGAATATTTTTCAAAACTTATTAATATATTTAAGATCATATAACAAACGCCAGCAATTTTCTATTAAAGAGAAAAGGTGGATGATTTCTTTTTATTTCTCAGTATTGTTAAAAGACTATTCTGTTTATGAAACAGACAATGTCCCATTTCAGACAAAAAGGTTAATAAGAATGAAATTTATTTCTACGCATTTTGACACTTTAAATAAAATAGTTTCCCTAATTTAAAAATTTCTTTAATTATTTTTAGATGTTTTCTCATTAAAGAGCCCACTTAATATTGCCCTTTTTGACTTAAATGAGCCGGTTTTTCTACTCCAAGAAAATTCGGCTTCTATTTTCGTTTTTTAAAGACTCAAGAATATTTAATAAAGGATGAAAAAGAAATGCTTCAAGAGTTTTTAAAACGTTGTGGCTACTAAGACAATTAAGTAATTAATGGTGAAGAGACGGATTAATTACAAAGAGGATATTATTTCAATGATTTAGCAATGAGATTTTCTAAAGAAATTGTATGTTTGTTATGGTGGTATGTTACATACCTAGTGTAAATCAACTCAATATTTTTTTAAACATAGAAAATTACCTTCATATGCATATGAATTAATTGGAATGCTTTCTAAAGAAATTCATACAAGTGATTTAAAATCTAAACTAACTATAGATGAAGCAATCCAATTAACTACTACGATACCGGTTATTATAGCTAATTTGTATAGAACTTAGATTTTGTAGTGCCAATCCAATCACTATAAACAGGAGATATTTAGAATTAAATATGAATAATTATTATAACCAATTAAGAGAAAAAATAAAAAATCGCAATGCTAGAGTAGGGGTTATTGGGTTAGGTTATGTTGGACTACCATTAGCTGTGGAGTTATCAAAATCTGATTACATTGTATATGGGATTGACCTAGATAATAAAAAGATTGATCAACTTTTAAATGGTGATTCTTATATAATGGACATTAGTAATGAAGAAATTAAATATATTACCAAATATTTCAAATTTACTCCTACTAGTAATTTTGAAATCATTAAAGATTTAGACGCAGTGAGCATTTGTGTACCTACTCCTTTAACTAAGTCTCAAGATCCTGATATAAGTTATATTATTGCTGTTATGAATGAACTTAAGAAGTATATGCATAAAGGTTTACTAATTACATTAGAAAGCACTACATATCCTGGAACTACTGAAGAACTAATTGAACAAGAATTAAATAATCAAGGCTATATAGTGGGAGAAGATTATTTCCTATGCTTTTCTCCTGAACGTATAGACCCGGGAAATACATGCTATAATACAAGGAATACACCTAAAGTATTAGGTGGAACTACTAGAAAATGTACAAAATTAGGAGTGGAGTTATACAGTAGTTTTATTGATACTATAGTTCCTGTTTCTTCCCCAAAAGTTGCGGAAATGAGTAAACTTCTTGAAAATACATTTCGAAGTATTAATATAGCTTTCATTAATGAGATGGCTATGTTATCTGACAAATTAGGGATTGATATTTGGGAAACAATTGATGCAGCGAATACAAAGCCATTTGGATTTATGAAATTCACTCCTGGTCCAGGAATTGGTGGACATTGTATTCCCCTAGATCCCATGTTTTTGGCTTGGAAGGCAAAAAGCTCTAATTTCTTTAGTAGATTCATTGAAGCTGCACAAGAAATTAATAAACATATGCCAGAATATGTTTATAACAAAGTGAGTTATGCTTTAAACACCCATCAAAAACCTATAATGGGTTCAAGAGTATTGTTATTAGGGATGGCGTATAAACCGGATATTGATGATTTACGTGAATCGCCAGGTTTAGAAATTTATGAGTTATTAAGAAATGGTGGGGCTAATGTTGAATATAATGATCCACATGCGCACTCATTTACAGATAAATACGGAGAAAAAATTGTTTCAGTTAAATTAGAATATTCAAGGTTAGCAGAATATGATTGTATAATTTTAATTACTAATCATAAGGCATATGATAATAATATTTTGTTTAATTATAGTAAGTTAATAGTAGATACCAGAAACGCTTTTAAAGAGTTTGATGATCCAAAAATAGTTAAAATAGGTGTTAATTAAAAAGCATTCCCTTAAGAAAAGAGGTATTTGGCTATAAAAATACCTCTTTTTTAAATATCTTTATTATGGTTATTTTTTCATTAAATGCTTCATCACGAAGTACTTTAGAAATTTTACCACATTCATTTGATGTGGACGATCAAAAGTCCTGCTGTCAAACCAGCATGTTCCCTTCTGCATGTATGTTTATAATAAGGACATTGAATTTGGAATCTCGATGTCACACCTTCAATGTTTTCGGGTAATACATAAAAACTACCAAAAAACGGGGCTTAGCTTGATAGCAATAAACTATTCCTTTTTTGTCTGCCGATTCAAATATTTGTTTAATAATTTTTTCGTACATTAACTTGAATCATTTTTGCGAAAAGAGAGCTATCTGCTTTTTTCGGTGATGTAGAAATGAATTTAGGAATGGGTTTTATGAAAATTCATGAGAGACCGGTACATATGGATGATAGTCTGTTGCCAAAATTACAATAATAATTTCAATATTCTTATATTGTTCTTGCTCAGACTGATAGCGAGAAAGAAGGTAACGATTCTCATGTTGCTCAATCAATACGAGTTTTCAGTTAATGCCTGCAAATGAACATGCTGTTCTTCATTGGTTACTGTTCGTTCGTACAATAAATCGTAAATATCATTAATCGTATCAAAGCTAATTCTGTAGAGAAAGTTCTCAATATATGTAGTACCAATTTGCTGTTCATCTTTGTCTAAACGAAATGGAAAACCATACTCTTAAGGATAAGAGAGAAAATGTGAACCCAATACATGCCCATGGATATTTTTTAGGAATAAGTGTCCTTGCTGATACTTAACGTACCATTTTTTGAACTTGGTACCTCCATGGAAGGAAAGAATAGATCTATTCTAAAAATGAACTTTCGCTTTTTTAGAAAACGATTTTGGTAAAGAAGCAAATAATTCATCCACAAATGCTTCTTTAATTGGTATTGTTATATCTAGTGTATGTAAATTCATATATGATTGCAGGTCGTTTTGTATTGCTTCACGCACAACAATGTGACCTAGAGCCAATGTCCCTGCTCTTGATAAACAATCTATATATTGTTTATCATTCATATCTGTTATATAAATACCTTCTGCACTTTAAGTAATCTTCTGGGATAAGATCTTACATTTGATTCTACTTTTTTGCATGACTATGAAAAAATATTGATTTATTTTTCAAAGACTTTTTCATAGTTATAATTGTTATTATATAATCTACTAATTAAAGTGAAAAATAGTTAATAAATAAAAAAAGAAACCTATAATTTAAGTTCGACACTTATAAAGTTATGGTGTAGAAATTATGAATTCAATCTATATTTAAGTGTACTGAAGATCCGTGAAGGATTCTCTTAAATCTTGATAATATATCGTATAAAGCTTTCTTTGCTAACTCACTTCTTTCTGTCATATGAATAAAGCTGTGAACTAATTGTGTATAGCGAACTTTTTCTACTGGGACCCCTGCTTGTTCGAGTAATGTAGCATAAGCTTCACCCTCGTCTCTTAAAGGATCAAACTCAGCTGTAACTATTAGGGCTTTTGGTAAACTACTAAAATCCTTATTTAACAATGGAGACGCATAAGGTTCAAGACCTTGATTTGGACTCTTTAGATACCAATCCCAGAATCTAATCATTGCTTCTTCGCTTAAATTATATTTATAATTTTTATATGAATCTGTATCAAACGAATGGTGTGTCACAGGACATATTAACAGTTGACAAAATAAGGGAGGCCATCCTAAATCCTTAGCTTTTATTGTCGCCGCCGCCGCCAAATTACCCCCAGCACTTTCGCCACCAATTGCAATTCGCTCTATATTTCCATTTAAAAACGCTATATTTGATTTTACCCAATTTATTGTTGCCATTGTATCATCTAGAGGTACTGGATATTTATGTTCTGGGGATAGCCTATAATTTACTGAGACAACCACGCATTCACATAGCTTACTAATATACGAGCAAACGTCGTCATCACCATCTATACTTCCCATTATCCATCCTCCTCCATGTAAGTAGATAAGGACAGGAAAAGGGCCTGTTCCGTTAGGAGAGTAAATTCTGGTTAGTATTTCAAAATTAGAACTTGGAATCAGGATATCTTCCTTTTTTACATCTGTAATTTTAACTTTTGAAAACAAAGTTCTTCCTTGTTTTGAATAATACCGAGCATCCTCTGGAGACGTTTGGCTTAAGGGTGGATGATTTAAGTCATGCATTAATTTGTTGATTTCATTTAACAGTTGTTGAACTTGAGAATCTATTGGCATTATTATTATACTCCTTAAATCTATTTTTTCTAATCCTTACTTATGGATATATACTGAAAAAGTAAACAAGTTGCTTATATTAAACTCAAAATGACCAAGAAATGAGTGGATGATATGCAATCTTCTAAATACACAACTAATTATACAGATAACCATGCCGTTTTCAATCAAATTTTTGAAATTGCTGTTAAAATATACAAAAGTGTGTATTGTGCTTCCTTAACAAGTTTAAATATTCCTACAATATGAATGAAGTTTGGAACTAGTTATTAAAACAATGGAATTAAAATGAGACATTCACTTCTCTAATTGTAATACATACAATCTGGGGATTTAATTCAGCGGAGAAAATGAGAGTAGAAAGTAAGTCACCTGTTTTTGATATAAAGGGAGATGTTCTACCCTTGACTTTGTCTTTCATCTTCTAAATAATGTTTACTAAGGGTCTTCATCTGTTCCTTTTTTAAATTATAGTTACTATCATAAGTTCAGTATGGTAGTTTATCAGGGAGTTATGAGCATTTGACAAGTTTCACTACCACCTGAAAGGTGCAGTATAACAGTCTTCTAATGGAATAAGATATTTATATTCAGGAGTGAATCTATATGCAACCGATAATACTATCCCATTGGCTTATCGTGGTATATATTTAATCACTGCAGTCTAAATCGCTAAAGGCCCAACCATCTAAGTGAAAACAGTGGAAATTTCTATGGTTTAGATATCCCAACGAGGATATTTATAGCTGCCGTTATCTAAACAGCATCAATATATAGATTGCTCAAATGTTAGGTTTTAATTTTATTTCTTGTTATGATTAAATAATAAAAATGTAATATTAACAAAAAGAGATTTAGTATGTAAAAATAAAGGAGATATATATATGAATAATAAGGATTTAAGAAATGAATATAAACTGATTATATTATTAACAAAAAAAGATCTAAACTTATACGAAAAAGAACATTTAGTGGATTTACTTCATAAAAACCTAGAGTGGGATAAAATTATTGGTATGTTGGAAGTGCATCGTGTCGCTGGAATAGCTTGGTTAAATTTAAAACAATACTTTTTTAACGATGATAGTAACCGATGTGCTTTCCCGAGATTATACAAATATCTTAAGAATGCTTATTCCATACAAAAATGTAGGGCCGACGAACAGTTTAAATATACTTCTGTGATCTGTCAATCGCTTACGGAGAATAAGATAGAATATGTTCTATTAAAAGGTATCAGTTTATCTGAATATGTTTATGAAGATTTAGGGCTTCGTGACTTTAATGATAACGATATTTTGGTTCATCCCGATGATACTGAACGAGCTAAAAGCTTAATATTATCACTTGGATATGAACAAGGAGAATCTAAACATCACTCTAAAATAATAAAGCCTAATCGTAAAGAAATATTGGTAAGAAAACTTAGTTCACACGAGATAGTTCCACTTGTAAAAAATGTTGTGGATAGCGAGCAATTCCTGACTCAACACATAATTGATCTTCATTTTTCTGTAAATTTAATGACTAAAAATCACAACATTAATATTATTGATGAGTTATTTAGGAGAAAAATTGAATTTGAAATTAATAATCAGAAGATATTTATGCTGAATAAGGAAAGTTTACTAATTTTTCTAGCAGAACATTTTTATAAAGAAGCCATTTGTTACAGAGATGTTAAGATGCATAAAGATTTGCTCTTATATAAGTTAGCTGATATCTACTATTTACTTGCTAAAAAAGAAATAGACTGGAACTGGGTACTTGAATTTTCAAAGAAATACAATTTTGAAAACCAAATATTTTTTGCGCTTAAATATATTCAAAAAATTTTTGATACCACCTCTTTTGATAGGATTTTAAACAACTTAATTGTAAAAGAAGATACAATTTTAAATAATGTTTATCACTATGACAGTGATAGTCTTGCTTTCGTTTATGATAATGAAAATTTAATAGAAAGAATGTTCGATATCTATAAGGTGAATAAAGAACTAATTAACCCTAAAAGTTGATAGAGAGGAAAGTTTTAAGTTGCCTATTATTTGTTACCCCTTAAAATCTTTTAAAAGAGAGAGTGCCTATGAATGAGAATTATAAGTATGAAACAGCTGTTTTTGATATAGATGGTACACTACTTGACAAAGATGAAAATTTATTTGAAGGAGTTTTGGAAGGGCTAACTTTACTTAAATTAAACGGTGTAAGTTTATTTATAGCTACAGGGAGAAATGCTCAATCGATTAAAAATTTAAGGATTTCTCAAAATTTCTTCAACTTATTTAATAGTAATCTCGTCCTTAATGATGGGAATGTAATTTATAATTATTTTAAAGATGAAATACAGATTTTAAATCCCATACCTAGTGTTACAGTTAAATCTATAGTGCACAGTTATTGTGCTAATGCATCATTTGTAATTGAATCTAATGGCTTACTTTATTCAAATTCTAAAAGAGCTCTAATGAAATACAAATTAATTTATAGAATTCCGAGAAATGTTATAAAGATCTTAGATATTAAAGAACTAAGCGAACTTAATAAAGTTACAGAAATATATTTATTCTATGAAGCTAATAAAATTAGCATAGAAGAAATTTTATTTCAAAACGATGATTTAAGGGGTTATAACATCCGATATCTTAACGGAATCAAATTATATCCAGCTAATTCTTGCAAAGCTGAGGGCTTAAAAAAAATAATTCAACCTATTGGAATTAATCTAAATAGTGTAATTGCCTTTGGAGATGCAGAAAATGATATAACTTTGGTAGAAAAATGTGGTTTAGGAGTTGCTGTTCCTAATTGTAGGGAGGCATTAAATACAGCAGCTAATATAAAAATCAAAACAAGTTTAGGGATTTATTTAAGGAATTGGAATAATTCACTTGAACATATGCGAAAATAAAAAGGAATTGCTTTTTTAAAAATATTAAGGTGTAAAATAGCAGAGCTGCAAAGCATTTTTTAATTAAGCTTTGCAGCCTTTCATGTTTTAGGTTATATTTAATTTTCTTTTATAAAAGTGAATAAAGCACTTAATTTAGTAATTGTCTAGCTTAATCTATGGGGCAGTAGGTTCGAATCAAATAACGACATCTTTCCATTTGCAATCTTTAAACGATCATTATGATACATTAAAGAGGCTGCCCTTAAATCCCTGAAAGTACGTTCTAATGTAGTCTCTGAATTTTTTAGATAGCCATGATATAAACCTGCTACTTCAATTAAATTATCCACCGCTTTAAAAAGGTTTTCTGACCCTATAATTTTTAAATTATTTAAGTGAATATTAAAAGTCCTTGAACATAATATATCTAGTTGTTTATTATTGTGATTTTTTTCATAAACATCTACTACATGATTTAGATATATATCAACTGTATCTAACAATAAACGGATTTCTGATAACCGATAAATCATAATATCAGAATTATATTTCTTCATCGATTTATTTTTTCTAAATGCCTTTATTAACTGTTTAAAACTATTTTTTGCAGCACCTAACCAGCTTGATACCCACATAATATGAGCCATTGGAATTAATGTGTATTGAGCAACTTCTTCGAATTTAACTGTTGTTACTATATTTTTATCTTTTAATAAACCACCAATATGTATTGCGGTACTTTGGGTTCCTTTCATCCCCATTGCATTCCAATTACTAACTTGGCTGATTTTTAATGCCGTACGAAGTGCATAAATTAAAGAAACCTCAGAATCTAAACCATCTTCATATGCTTTTGAAGTAATTAAATAAGCATCTGCATAGGCACCACCAGTAACCGTAGGTGCGTCTCTATTCATATAAAATTCATCTTTTGAAATCCAATTTAAAGGAGAATGAGACGTTAATAAATGTCCACCCTTTCCATATTCAGAGGTTACTGAGGCTATGTATAACTGTTCTTTAACTATTTCATTAAGTATCGCTTTTTTCGATTCATTATCTGTATATTTAACTAATGTCATTACCTGTTGGCAGTGCATTCCCCATATCATTGAAGTTGATAAACAACCGCTACCTAGAATTTGAGCTACCTCAGATATTTCTTTTATACTAAACTCATCCCCATTATATTCTTTAGGGATTAATAAGCTCATGAATTTATTTTCTTTTAGAAAGTCCAATCCTTTGACAGGGAATTTATTATACAAATCTATTTCTTCAGATTCACCAACCAATAAATCTCTTATCTTCCATGCTTTATCTATCAAATATTCTTTTTCGTTAATTTTCACCTTTTTGATCCCGCCTTTCCTTTTAACTTTCTTACTATACTCCATAAGTTATGACTACTTGAAAATGTGTCTTCAGTTAATAATTCATCAGGAAAGGTTATTTCATAAGCTGCTTCAATTTCTAATAATAATTCAATAGAGGATAAGGAGTCTAATCCTAATTCTTTTAAATCTTTATTTTTATTATTATTATTTAATTCTTCTTGAAGGTGTGTATTCATAATTTCTATAAAAATTTTATCCATTATTCTCTACTCCTCTAACAATACTTAAAGTGTGGGAACTTATCACACTTTTATTATTTATTACTATTTCTCTTGGAATTTCTCTACTTAGGAAAGCAAGTAAGCTTGCAGTTAATCCATATGCCCCTACATTAGGTACAAATACAACATCGCCTGGTTGTAATTTACTTATGCAAACATTCTTTGCTAAATAATCTAAAGGTGTACATAAAGGGCCAACAATAGTAACATTTTCCATCTTTGTGTAATCTTCTGCCGATAAACCTGATTTAAGTATATTAAGTTCTATGGTAGGTATTCTTCGTAATCCAGACATTCCTCCAAGATGATTAATACCAAAGTCTAAAATACAATATTTTTTCCCCTTGCTTTCCTTCACAGACTGTACAGTACCTATTAAACAACCGCTTGTCGCTGTTAAGTATCTACCTGATTCAAACGCAATAATTGGTCTACTATTAACCTTAAAGTGCTTATTTAATAAAGCCTCTAAACTATCTTTCAATTCTTTATAATCTGGTAGGTCTAAATTTTTTCCAAAAGGTGCTGCAAATCCCCCTCCAAAATCTATGAACTCAATATCAATGGATAATTTATTTTTCAAGTTCAATATAGTTTCTAGTGTATTAGTATAGTTGTCTATAAGTATGTCTATATTATTAAAATTAGATCCATTATAGATATGAAAACCATTTATCTTTAAATTTCTATTATCTTTAAAAGATTTTAATATATCACTATTAAGATATTCTTCATCAAAACCGAATTGAGAGGGAAGACCAGTCATTTTAATACTAGCGTTACCAACATTAAATGAAGGATTTATTCTTAAAGTAATATTTATTAATTTATTATTATTCTTCGTTAAATCATTAATTATTTCCAATTCATTAAAAGATTCAACAGAAAAATGACTAACATTTTTTGAAAGTGCATATTCTATCTCTTTTTTAGTTTTTCCTGGGCCAGTATATAAGCAATGCTCTGGCGGGGCACCAATAGCCAATACAGTGTCTAGTTCACCAATAGAAGAGACTTCAGCAAAACATCCAAGATTGATTAAATGTTTAGTGATCTCAGGATTAGGATTTGCCTTTAAAGAGTAATAAATTATACTTCCATTTGGAAGTGAATTTATTAATTTTTGATATGATTGAGTTAATTCCGCTAAATTATAAACGTACAATGGACTACCATATTTTTCAACTAAACAATTGTAATCAACCATCTAAATCTGACTCCTAATTTCTTTTAGTTTTGACTTATCAATTTTTTTATTCATAGATACAGGCATTTTTTTTAAAATTAATATTTCATCTGGCATCTTATAAGGCTCTATTCTTTCTATGAGTTTTTCCTTAACATAACTTAAAGATTTTTCTGTCTTTAAAAAAAGAACGGATTTATTAACCAGATCATCAGGTGGGATTAATATAGCTATTTCTGCTAAATTTAAATTATAAACTGCATCTTCAATTTCCTTTGAACTAATTCTAAAACCCTTTTGTTTATAATAATCACCTTTTCTTCCTATAAAATATAGATAACCATCACCATCTATTTTAAATGAATCTCCTGTATAAAGCTTATTAATTTCTCCATGGATGTTTTTTTTAAATTTCTCATTAGTAAGGGTGTTGTTGTTCCAATATCCTGCCATGACATTAGGACCTTCTACCACTAACTCACCAATTTCTCCTGCCTTTAATTTATTTCCCTGTTCATTAACGACATAGCACTTGACACCTCGTAAGGGTTTTCCAACCGAACCTGGTTTATTAGCAATTTCATCTGGCTTTAGTATTGAAACCCTTTTACATTCAGTTAGGCCATACATAGGATAAATTTCACAATTAGGGATCAACTCTTCAAGTTTTGAAATATATGATAAAGGCAGACTCTCACCAGTATTAGTAATAATTCTTAGAGGAATATAATTACAATATCTAGGCAATAGCTTAATTAGTCCCTCTGTTAAATGTGGCATAGAAGGTAAAACAGTAACTTTCCATTCTTTTAGGAACTTTACAAATTGGACTCCAGCAAGACAAACTTCCCCCAATGCTAAAGTTGCTTTATTATAAAAACTTAAAAATATTTGGTATAGGCCATAATCAAAGGAGAAGGGTAAAAAATTCCCAATTACATCACGATCATTAATTTCTAAAACTTCAGATATTTCTTTGGTGCAAAATTTGACATTAGAATGTGTGGAAACAACAGCTTTAGGCCTCCCAGTACTTCCAGAAGTATAAATCAATAATGCCAAGTCTATTTTCTCAATTTCATCAGACAACAATTTGTGTTTATCATAATTTTTGATTTCTTTTTTGATAGAGTTCATAAATATTATTGAACTATTAGATATTTTGAAGGGATTATTCTCTTCACATATTATTAATTTGGGTCTACAATCACTAATGATATAGTCGAGATTATATTTTGTGGTTTCAGGATTTATAATCACAGATATCCCACCAACACGAGAGATACCTATTAATAAGCAGATTAAATCAATACTATTTGGTAGTTTTAATAGTATTCTATCTCCTTTTTTTAAACCTTTACCCAACAAAAAATTCCCAAATTGGTAACTTATTTCTTGTACCTGCTGGTATGTAATAATTTCATCTCTAGTTATTATTGCAGTTTTTGTTTTGCATTTACTTGCTGCATTATCAAGTATATGATGAATATAGTCCATGCTTCCTCCTATTCCTATACTTATTTATAATTTTCTATTATACCAACCATGAAATGTCCTAACAAATTACTTTTTTATAATATTTATAAATCTTTCTCCAATTCCTAATTTCAGAGAAAAAACTTAAAGACCATGTAGATAAGTAAGGGTTCATAACTATCAAAATATATAATCTCCAGAATGACAATCATGACAGTACAATCAACGTAGAAATTCCAATGTTTTAATACAGAGTCTCAGTATGCAAATGATAGGAAAAACAAGTGCGTTCAATAAAGAGAAGACCGCCAAATTTCTAGCTCTTCTTAATTAAAATCTATTATTTGCATAAAAATATAAAAGATCGCCGCAGCCATGTGCGGAAGTGCAAAAGTCATCACAAGAAAAGCCGTATCAAGACGCCACATGCGGTGCTCTTTTGTTTCAGAATGATAGGCTGCTCGTGTCTCTTCTCCACTTGTCCAAACACCCATTAGCACCCCAGACATCACGAATCCAATAATAGAGATCCCGCCGCTGACAAACCCAATCCATTCAAGGTGCTGTAACATCATAGCGGCGCTGCACATCACAATCATTGAGCAAACACCAGCGAAAAAGGCATGTTTTTTTCTCATTCTGGTTTACTCCCTTCAAAGACAATTAGGAGACCGCATCACATATTTCAATGAAATGACCATCAGGATCAGACACATAAGCGACGGTTTGACCCCATGGTTTTTTGGCAGGTTCTTTGATGATCGGAACCCCTTTTTCTTTTATTGATGCAATCGTTTGATCCACATCATGCACAACAAAGCCAATCTCAAACGTTTGAGACGCTTGATTTGTTTCCGGGACAGGCAATCCGAGTGCTTCTTTGACATCCTGACGTGAATTAATCGATAACGTCACGTCTCCAGTGTCAAACTCAACATAGGATTCAACCCTGAGTTTTATAGGAAAACCAAGGACATGCTGATAGAAATGAATACTCGCCTCAACATCGTTTACATATAGAATGGTATATTTCATTTTCATGTGAAAAACTCCTCTCTTCATATACGTGTCAAAAACGGAAAGGTTTCCCACTCATTGTACCATATAGAATATAAGGTGTAATTCATTTCAAAATATTTAGCTCAATAATATCGAAAAACAAAAAGTGGCTAAATATGATAAAAGTTTAAAAGTTGGGGGGGGTACATGTCTGTCTTGTCTTTAGGTCTTTTACACAAGTCGACACCCACACAGCAGATGCAAAAACGGTCAAGTCTTACAAAAACTGCAAAGCGCTGAACAAAGTGTATAAAGGCGGCGTAGCAAAAAGCAAAAACACGAAAAACAAAGGCGGAAAAACAAAATACAAGCCTTATGTATCTAAAGCACTTTATCAAAAAAATAAGCACCTTGACCGCGATAAAGACGGCATTGCGTGTGAACGCTAAGCACATGTGAAAAAGACCTGCAACAAGGTCTTTTTTCTATGGGATCAAACTCGTCCCTTTGTGCCTTCTTCCTCTTTATATTAAAATAAAGATAGTTTCAAAAATCGATACAAAGTGGGGTACTCAATTTGTCAACACAAGCTCATAAGAAAGACATCCGATTGATTGCCATTGATATGGATGGCACGCTGTTAAACAGTGAGCACATCATTCCAGAGGAAAATAAACAAGCCATTAAAGAGGCTGAAGCAAAAGGGGTCCATGTGGTCATTAGCACAGGGCGGACACTGATGACATGCCGAGAGCTGGTTGAGCCGCTCAAGTTATCGTCTTACCTTGTGACAGCAAACGGAAGTGAAATCTGGGATTCAAACTTCCAGCTGATCGAACGGGATCTGCTGCATCCTGATCATGTCCAAATGATGTGGGATTTAAAAAATAGGTACGAAACCGATTACTGGGCTTCAACTGTGGATAAGGTGTGGAGAGGTGAATTTCCTGAACGAATTCATGACCATGAATGGCTGAAATTTGGCTTTGATATTCATGATGATGACGTTCGTGAGGAAGTACTCAATACATTGAAAACAAATAAGCACCTAGAGATCACAAACTCAAGTCCAACGAATATTGAAGTCAATGCAGCCGGCATTAACAAAGCGGCAGCTCTTGCAAAAGTAGCAGAACGCATTGGCTGTACGATGGACAACGTCATGTCACTTGGCGACAGCCTCAATGATATGGCCATGATTCAAGAAGCCGGGTTAGGCATTGCGATGGGAAATGCCCAGGAAGTGGTGAAAGAGGCCGCTGATTGGATTACGGCTCCTAACACAGAACACGGCGTGGCAAAAGCCATCCAACATTGGGTGCTGTCTAAATAAGGTGCATTTCATGACAGAAAAAGTGAGAGGATTTTGCCTCTCGCTTTTTTTGTTTTCTCCTAGTTCGATTGTTATATTTTCTGACAATTTCATGTGCAGTCTATCCAAAGTTGGTATAATCAATATAAATTCGAATATTCGGACTTTATATTCCGTATTTCGGAACAACAAGGAGGGATTCTATGTATCAAGTGGATATCAACTGTGATTTGGGAGAAAGCTTTGGTCAATACACAATCGGTGCAGACGAACAAATCTTAGAATATGTCACCTCAGCCAACATTGCTTGCGGTTTTCATGCAGGAGATCCAACGGTTATGAGAAAGACGGTCAGAATGGCATTGGATAAAGGGGTCAAAATTGGTGCACATCCTGGTTTGCAAGATTTGGCCGGCTTTGGCAGACGTCCAATGGCTATCTCCGCAGAGGAAGCCTATGATCTTGTCATCTATCAAATTGGCGCTCTATCAGCCTTTCTCAAGGCCGAGGGCGGTACGATGCAGCATGTCAAACCACACGGCGCCCTCTACAACATGGCGGCTAAAAATACTGAATTATCTGAATCAATTGCGAAGGCAGTGTATGATGTGGATCCTAACCTAGTGTTATTTGGTCTGTCAGGCAGTGAACTTGCGTTAGCAGGTGAACGAATAGGTCTTCAAGTGGCACATGAAGTTTTTTCTGATCGGACGTATCAAACAGACGGGACGCTGACATCACGCCGTGAACCACATGCACTCATTGAAGACGATGAACGGGCCGTCCAGCAGGTTGTTCGTATGGTGCGAGAAGGCAAGGTTCGTACAGTTCAAGGAGAAGATATCGAGCTCAAAGCAGATACGGTCTGCATTCACGGAGACGGCAGCCATGCGCTTCAATTTGCGAAAACCATTACAGCGGAGCTAAAAGAAGCCGGTATTCATCTCAAGGCATTTCAATAAAAATTGTCATCAAAGGGGGAAACAGCATGAAAACAGAGAAAGTCAAACACATGAAGGCTCCAAAGGGGAATCGGTCTATGCTCATGGGCGCTGCCTTTTTAATGGCGACGTCCGCGATCGGACCGGGATTTTTAACACAAACAACCGTCTTCACACAGCAGCTTGCGGCTAGCTTTGGGTTTGTCATTTTGATCTCCATTTTATTAGATATTTTTGCACAAACAAATGTATGGCGCATCATTGCCGTTTCAGAAAAACGAGGTCAGGATATAGCGAATATGGTGCTCCCGGGTCTTGGCTATGTGCTGGCCTTTTTGATTGTCATTGGAGGACTTGCCTTTAACATCGGAAATATCGCTGGAGCTGGGCTCGGTTTTCAGGTGATCTTCGGCGTCGATCCGCGAATCGGTGCAGCCATCAGTGCTGTCATTGCCATTTTGATCTTTGTGATTAAAGAAGCTGGGAAAGCAATGGACCGTTTCACACAAATAGCAGGTTTTGTCATGATTGGCCTGATGCTGTACGTGGCGGTTTCAACAGCTCCGCCAGTTGGAGAAGCAGCGCTCAGAACATTTGTCCCAGAAGAAATTGATATTTTATCAATAGTGACACTTGTCGGGGGGACAGTTGGCGGCTATATCGTTTTTGCTGGTGGGCATCGTCTATTGGATGCTGGCATTAAAGGAAAGGATGCACTTCCTCAAGTGACAAAAAGCTCTGTTTTCGGCATTCTCATTACATCTGTGATGCGTGTCGCTTTATTTTTAGCCGTTCTAGGAGTGGTCTCAAAGGGCTTACAGATTGATCCAGCCAATCCGCCTGCTTCTGTATTCCAATTGGCGTCTGGAAATGTTGGATATAAAATGTTCGGCATCATTATGTGGGCTGCGGCCATTACATCAGTTATTGGCGCGGCTTACACGTCTGTTTCCTTCTTTAAAACCTTCTCGCCAAAAATTGAACAAAATCAGCGCGGGATTATCATCGGCTTTATTGCTCTCTCGACTATTTGTTTTATTACGATCGGACGACCAGTGAACATATTAGTTTTAGTGGGGGCGCTCAATGCATTGATTTTACCGATCGCACTTGGCACTTTACTTGTAGCGGCTTATAAGAAAGACATTGTCGGGGATTATCGACATCCATTCTTTTTGACAGTATCAGGCGCATTTGTCGTTGTCATCATGGCATTGATGGGCGGGTATACCATTATCAATGAAATTCCAAAACTATGGAGCTGATTCAGATGAATACTTATCAAACATATGAACCATCACAGATGAGAGAATTGATTCGCGAAAAAAAGATCACAGAACCAACGGCTGGCTTTGCGGAAGGGTTTGCTCAAGCCAATTTAATGATTGTCAAAAAGGAACTTGCCTTTGATTTTCTTTTATTTTGCCAGCGGAATCCGGCTGCCTGTCCATTGCTTGATGTATTGGACCAAGGTGATCCAGTACCAAGACGGTCGGCGCCTCAAGCGGATATTCGTACGGACTTTCCTAAGTACCGTATTTACCGAAAAGGGATTCTTGAAGAAGAGGTGACAGATATCACTGCTTATTGGGAGGATGATATGGTTGCCTTTCTCATTGGATGCAGTTTTACGTTTGAGCACGCGCTTATGCTGAATGACATTCCTGTCCGCCATATTGAAGACGGTCATAACGTACCCATGTATCAAACGAATATAGCTTGTGAAAAAGCAGGAGTCTTTCATGGCCCGATGGTGGTCAGCATGAGACCCATTCCGGCGCATCAAGTCACAAGAAGTGTTCAAGTGACATCTCGATTTCCATCAGTCCATGGTGGTCCAATTCATATAGGGGACCCAGCGGTGATTGGCATTTCCGATGTGAATCAGCCTGACTTTGGAGAACCATCTGTGATCCAAGAAGGAGAAGTCCCGGTGTTTTGGGCATGTGGTGTGACGCCGCAAGCCATTGTCATGCATACAAAACCCGACATTGCGATCACTCATGCACCCGGGCATATGTTCATCACAGATCGAAGAGATCAAAAGCTAGGTGTACTGTAGAAAGAGAGGTGTCCTCAAGTGGCTTTTTCAACGATAAAAGATTCCATCACCTACCACCCGTTGGGAGATGCAGCGATCGTCATCCAAGCTGGAGCTGACATACGTGAGGAGATTCATGCACGTGTTGAGCAGCTGTTTGCATGTATTGAACAGCACCCATTTGAAGGGTATGTAGAAGCAGTTCAAGCCTTTACAAGCGTGACTGTTTTTTACGAGCCTTATACCGTACATCAATCGGCCCAGCTTCAAACACAAGACCTGTCTCCATATGAATGGGTCAAAGGCTATATTGAAGAACTTCTTGAAGACAAATGGCAGGAGGGAGTTCAGGTAAAGCGCCGCATCGTTGACATTCCAGTCTGTTACGGGGGAGCGCTGGGCCCTGATTTAGAAGAGGTTGCCCGTATCAATGGTTTAACGCCAGAAGAAGTCGTGCGTATTCACACTGCCGGCACGTACCTTGTCTATATGATTGGATTTGCCCCAGGGTTTCCGTTTTTAGGCGGGCTGTCTGAAAAGATCGCAGCACCACGCAGAGAAACACCACGGATGTCCATTCCAAAAGGCTCTGTTGGTATTGCAGGAAAGCAGACAGGCGTTTATCCAATTTCCACACCCGGGGGCTGGCAGCTCATTGGACAAACCCCGCTGCCGCTTTTTCGCCCAGACGAGGAAATTCCGAGTCTATTGAAAGCAGGGGACGAGGTCAGATTTGTCCAAATGTCTGAAAAGGAATTTTTCAGCATGAAGGAGGCAGAACGTTGAGTATTCATGTCATCAAGCCAGGAATCTACACAACCATTCAAGATAAAGGGCGGCAAGGCTATCAAAAGTATGGTGTCTTAACGAGCGGCGGCATGGACCCGCTCTCACTTAGAATCGCCAACATTCTCACCGGCAACCAAGAAAATGAAGCAGTGCTGGAAGTGACGTTGATGGGGCCGGGGCCTGTGCTCACATGTGAGAGGGATCAGCTCATTGCATTCACTGGTGCTGATGTTGAGATTGATATTGATGGAGAGCGGGCACCATTATGGAAGCCGCTCTTTGTTCGATCAGGAAGCACGATCACTTTTGGTCTTTGTAAGAGAGGCTGCCGCGTTTATCTTGCTGTGGCAGGTGGATTTGATGTGGAACCAGTCATGCAGAGCAAAAGCACCTATGTCAGAGCAGGGATCGGTGGACTGAAAGGACGACCGCTTGAAAAAGGCGACGTTCTGCCTGTTGGAGAGCCGTCTATCGTAGCGGATCATTTGTTTGATAGGCTGAAAAATAAAGTGAAACAGGCGGGATACGGCGCACCCGATTGGACAGTGAGTCATGATCATTTTTTACCGCTGCGGAAATCACCAGTGATTCGTGTGCTGGCAGGGAGGCATTTTTCTCATTTTCAAGAAACATCTCAAACCGCATTTTTTGAGCAGCCTTATCAGGTCACACCTCAATCAGATCGTATGGGCTGCCGGCTGAAGGGGGAGCTGGTTCATTTAAAAGAAAAGCTGGAATTGATCTCAGAAGCGGTCGCCTTTGGATCTATTCAAATCCCACCCGATGGCCAGCCGATTATTCTGCTGGCAGATCGGCAGACGACAGGCGGATACCCGCGTATAGGAGAAGTAGCGACTGTTGATTTGCCGCTTATTGCACAGGCGATGCCTGGGGCAAAGCTGTATTTTGAACAAATAGATCATCGGGATGCAGAGCAGGCGTTATTTAAGCAAGAAGCAGAACTGAGGGAGCTGGCTGCAAGAATCAAGCTGGAAGCATTCTCGTTTAGAAAAGGTGAAGAAGATGCAAAACACAAATAAAACGGTTGTGAAATCAATGGAGATTTTGCGGCTGTTTATCGCTCACGATCAATTAACATTAAATGAAATGATTGAGCTTTCCGGTATGCCGAAAACATCTGTCCATCGCATGGCGAGCTCTTTAGCCGATATGGGACTGTTAGAGAAGCAAGAAACAGGTGTTTATCGATTAGGCTTAATGTTCCTTGAATACGGTCAGCTTGTGGCGGACCGCCTTGATATTCGAAGGATTGCAAGACCATTTATGGAAAGCTTACGGGATGAAGTAGGAGAAGCTGTACAGCTCATTGTTCGTGAGGGCGACGAAGCCATTTACGTGGAAAAGATTGAAGGTACGCAGCCTGTTCGACTCTACACCGCCGTTGGCAGACGGTCTCCCCTATATGCGGGTGCCTGTGCGAGAAGTATTCTTTCCTTTTTGCCAGAAAGAGAGAGACTTGCCTATATTGACTCAATTGAGCTGGGGAAGATCGGAATTGGGACCATCACAGATAAAGAGGTTCTAAGAAACATGCTGGAAGAATCAAATGCGCGGGGATATACGCTAAGCTATTCTGAGCTTGAAAACTATACAGCTGCGATTGGAGCTCCTATTTTCAATCATCTAGGGGAAGTGGCAGCAGGTATTAGCATTGCAGGATTTGAAGCAGGCTATCAAAAAGAACGCTTACCTTACTTAATTAAACAGGTGAAAAAAGCCGCCAGTGATATTTCGAGAGAATTAGGTTTTTCTGAACAAATAAAAAGCCAATGACCGTAAAGATCATTGGCTTTTTGTGTGCAGTTGATTAGAAAGTTTTTCCTAAAGCTTTCGCACGTTCGATTGCATCTGCTTTAATTTGCTCTGCTTTCGCAGGCTCAGCATTGTGGCCTTCAACGATAAGACCTTCGAAAGAAGGGATTCCGAAGAAGTTAGCGATTGTACCAAGGTAACGATGACCTGCTTCAAGTTCAGCAGCAGGACCTTCAGAGTAGTATCCGCCACGTGCTTGGATGTGAAGAGCTTTTTTGTCTGTTAATAATCCAACAGGACCTTGCTCAGTGTATTTGAATGTTTTACCAGCTACAGCAACAGAGTCGATGTATGCTTTAAGAACTGGTGGGAATGAGAAGTTCCAAAGTGGTGAAACAAATACATATTTGTCAGCAGAAACGAATTGATCACTTAATTCGTTTAGACGAGCAACTTTCGCTTGCTCTTCAGCTGAAAGTGTATCGAAACCAGCGCCAGATTGAAGTTTGCCCCAGCCAGCGAATACATCTGCATCAATGTGAGGGATGTTTTCTTTGTACAAATCGATATGTACAACCTCGTCACTTGGATTTGCTTCCTTATAAGATTCGATAAATGCCTTAGCAGTAGCCATACTGTAAGAAACTGTTTCATCATGCGGATGTGCAGTGATGTATAAAACTTTTGCCATGTTCATTCAATCCTTTCTGTTTCGGTTATTTTTTTAGCGTATCCCAAAGGTACACTGAATATGTGGCATCTTTAATCATATTGGAATGCTATGAAAAAGATGTAACAAGCACAGTTACATGAAAACTGATATTTTCATTGTAATCACAATGTAGTTTGAAGTCAAGGTAAAAAGTCTCGAAATCAAGATAAAAAGTTTGTAAATTTTTCTGGAACGCGTAAACACACAGTTTTCAGCGCAAAAAGCCTACTCTTATTGAACAAAAAATTGATCGATATCGCAAGTAAAGAGTTTGTAAAGGAGCTGCATCTCAAAAAAAGATGGATGCCCCTAAGTCATCTGCTACAAGCATCTGTTCTCCGGTTTCGTATATATAAGAGAAGGCAGGAGAGAGTGAGGGATAAGAGTGGGACGATCCTATGTTGCGATTGGAGATTCCTTAACAGTTGGGGTGGGGGCACGTTTATTTGGCGGAGGATTTGTTCAGCGGTTTTGGTGGATGCTTGAAAAAAAGACGCATGCACCAGTCGAACTGTCCGTATTTGCAAAATCAGGATTAACGACCGAGCAGATTTTACAACTCTTCAAACGGTCAGAGGTGAGACGTTCGATTGCGGCAGCTGACATCATCACCATCACAGGCTGTGGGAATGACCTTGTTCAAGCTGTTCAGCAGTATGAAGAAAGTGAAGATGAAAAGAAACTGCTGCAAGCAGTCATACATTGCCAGGCGAATTTTAGCAAGATGATTCAAGAAATCGCTCAGATCAAAAGAGGGCAGCATCAGCCCTACTACGTGTATTTCATGAATTTATATAATCCATTTCCGCAAATACCAATAGCCGGTCGGTGGCTTCAGCAATATAATCAACAGCTTCGTTTGCTTGCTGCGAATCCACATGTAGAAGTTGTGGATGTGTACCGGGCGTTTGAAGGACATGAAAGAGCCTACTTATCGATTGATCAATTTCACCCGAATCCTAAGGGGTATGAAGCGATGGCAGAAGCATTGTTTAAGGCATACTGTAAACAGCTGTAATCCGGTGGGATTGCAGTTTTTTTCATCCTTTTCAATATATGACGGTTTCGATATGATAAAAGAAACGAAGGCGAAAGAGGTGTGCAGGCATGGAGGAAATCAGTGCGTTTTTTCAAAAGATGACAGGAACGGCTTATGAAGTAGGAAAACAGCAGGCTGTCTGGCTTAAGGAGAACCCGTTGCTAAAGACACAATATATTCGAACAGAACCGGTAACACAACAGGCTATGAAAGAAACGAAGCAGTTGATCCGTCCCTTTCTTCCTCAATTAGATGAAGAGATTGCTGGATTTTGTGATGAAATGCAATTAGATGAGCGTTATTTGACCTTTTTCTATTCATCTCATCTTCAGCCTGGCTGTTCCCATTGCGTGAGGCAGGGGAATATGGCGGCAGGCCAACAAACGGTCATGCTGCGTAACTATGATTTCTCCCCGATTTTTGATGATATGCGTCTTGTGACGACACATGTGAAAGGCTCGGCATATCATACAGGCTCGTCGCTGCTGTTGTTTGGCAGATCTGATGGAATGAATGAGCATGGTCTTGCTGTGACTTTCTCTGCTTGCGGTCCGCCGGTTGGCAATGAACCCGGTTTAAAGCCTCCAGCCGTCGCCGGTTTGCAGGTGTATCATGTGATTCGCTCTGTTCTAGAATCCTGTCCAACGGTCGAGGAAGCCATTCGCTGTATCGAGGAAATGCCCGTTGCCTCAAATGTTCATATCATGCTTGCCGATCGAAAAGGAAAGGCGGCTGTGATTGAAATCATTGATGGTCAAAAAAGGGTGAGGAGACCGGAGAGAGGTTATATTGCCGCAACGAATCATCCGGTAGTTGATCAAACAGCAAAAGGGATGACCAAACATCATTCTGTTGTCAGATACGATATGTTAATGGAAGCTTTAAAAGAGCAACGATCAAGTGATTCTCTTGTGAAACTGTTCCAGACAGAATATCCTGATGGTCTGGCTGTGCACAATTATGAGGAGCTGTTTGGAACGATGCGAACCGTCATGTTCCGTCCAGAAGAAGGCACAATCGATTATTGCTTTGGCTCTCCCGTATACAATCCGACTTATTCTTTAAAAACCGGAGGTTCACTGCCTTTTCAAGAACAAAAGGTTCAATTTCATCAAAAGGATTATGGACCGTCATTTTGGAGAAGTGTCTGATGATCCCTTGTTTTTAATTTTGTCATAGCCGCTGTGCCAAAGTCAGATCAACTTAAGATTGCATCGCTTGTTGAAAGCGTTTTATATTAAGGTGTGACAATAGACCTATTTATGCAGAAGGAGGCATTTCATGTACATAACGGCACGAGAACAGAAAGTCATTAAATACATCATTCAGCAAAATCGTTATGTCACCATTCGTGAGATAGCCGATTCTGTTCAGGTAAGTACTAGAACGATCCATAGAGAACTAAAATCCATTAAACCAATATTGAAAGATTATCATCTTTCGTTAGATAAACAGCCGGGGAAAGGCTTGAAGGCAGTCGGCGAACAGGAGGATAAACAGCGGCTTCTTGCTCATATGTCAAATGAGGATCAAATCGAATATAGCTCAGATGAACGAAAGCTCTTAATTCTATGTGCGCTGCTTGAAGCGAAGGAACCGGTGAAATTATACACACTCGCAGCTGACTTGCAGGTCACAAATGCGACGATCAGCTATGATTTAGATGAACTAACGGAGTGGATTGCTCCATACGGTTTGCAGCTTATCCGCAAGCGCGGGTACGGCATTGAATTAAAAGGGCCGGAGGAAGCAAAACGAAAAATTGTCGGCAATCTCATTGTTGACCGGCTCGATATTCAATTATTTTTAGAAACGATTGAAATGAATATCAAACATCGAACGAAAGCAACGGAAAAGGTGTTTGGCGTTGTCAGCAGAGGACAGCTGCTAAAGGTAGAAAGGCTGCTCTTTCATTTGAAAGATCGACTGTCACTCTCATTATCTGATAGTGCCTATATTGCACTTGTTGTTCACTTAACCTATGCTATCGAACGTATTCAGCTTGGGGAAACCATTCGAATGGAAGAGGAAGAGCTGCTGGAATTAAAGCGGACGAAGGAATTTGAATCATCACTTCGAATGGCAAGGGCGCTTGAACGCATGTTTAATGTGGAGATTCCTGAAGCGGAGGTCGGATATATGACCATCCATCTTCGCAGTGCAAATCGCAGCTTTGGGGCAGAATACCGTATTGATGAAATTGAGCTGGATATAGCGCTGAGAACGAAAAAGCTCATTGATTTTATTTCAAATAAAACCGGCTATCATCTCAATGAAAATGATTCATTGTATGAGGGGCTCGTGTCTCATCTTGAGCCTGCCATGAACCGTCTAAAGGAAAAGATGAGAATCTATAATCCGCTCACACAACAAATAAAAAAAGACTACTTTTTGCTGTTTATGGCGATAGAAGAGGGAGTCGAGCGTTTCTTTCCTGAGATTGAATTTCCAGAGGATGAAATCGCCTTTATTGTGCTTCACTTTGGCTCAGTGCTTGAAATCAAAAAAGAAGAAACAAAAATTCATGCGCTGGTTGTGTGCTCAAGCGGCATCGGTTCCTCGAAAATGCTCGCCTCTCGGTTGAAAAAAGAATTGCCGGAGATCGCCAAATTCGATCTATCCTCCTTGATGGAGCTAAAGGAAATCGATGCATCGAGCTATGACATGATTGTCTCGACCGTTCCGATTCCCTATGAGCATATCGATTACATCATGGTCAGCCCCCTTTTAAACGAGGATGATGCCATGCGTGTGAAGGCTCATATTAAACGGAAGATTCCTTATATCATCGAGAAAAAAAGAACAAAAGAATCTCCCAAAGAATTGGTGCAAGAAACCATTGATATGATGGCGGTTGCAGAGCAGGTGACGAATTATATGTTTGTGATTCGCAGCATCCTGTCCCATTTTACCATCGAAAAAAGAAAGACGATGCCGCAGCATGATGAAACCATCAGGCAGCTGCTTCGTCAGCTTGAAGAGGAAGGGTTTATCATACATGCGGATGATGTGGCGGGCGGCCTTCTGGAACGTGAACAGCAAGGCGGCTTAGGCATACCTGGCACTGAGTTTGCTCTTTATCATTTAAAGCATACATTCATCAAGGAACCAATCTTCCATATTTATGATCTTGATCAGGCATACGAGGTTAAAAGCATGGATGGCGGGCAGCAGCAGATGTCACGAATGCTCATGATGCTTGCGCCGCAAGAGCTTGGCAAGGAAGGATCAGAAATGTTTAGTCTAATCAGTTCATCCATCATTGAAAGTGAAGAAAGCATGGCGCTTTATGGACAGGGGACAAAGGAAGACATTGAACAGAAATTACATCAGCTTTTCTATCAATTTGTCAAAGAGGCAAAGTGGTAAGAAAAAGGCCGAGAGCTTATTCGCTTCTCGGCTTTTTTGCTGTGACACAGACAGCAAGGGTAGGACGAATTTGTTCATACTCAATAGAAAATTGGTCAAACCCGGCAAACTGCAAGTCGTTTAATATGTTTTCACCCATCTCTTTTGTCCGCTTGGCGTCAGCTCCTTTTTCTCTTGGCTGCATCACAATAACGAGTGTTCCGCCTGGTTTCAAGGTGTGATAAAGATTGAGTAATCCCGTTTTTGGATCATCCCAAATCGTAAAATTGTTAACAGACAGCACTTTGTCATACTGCTCTCCGGGAAGACGTGTTTTCTCGATTTTTCCGACATACAGCCGAACTTGTTTGTCTTTTGCCCGTTTGCTGACGCGTGACTGTGCTTGCTCCTGCATGGTGGAAGAAGCATCAAGCCCATCAATGTGAAGATCTTCATAATGCTTGAGCATATGTTTAATGCTGTAGCCAGGTCCATAGCCAATTTCTAAAATGTTTTCACCATCTGTCAAATCTAAGTGGCGGATGGCCCACTGATTCAATGCTTTATTTTCATTTGCCATAATGAGTCCAGCAATGCTTCCGAGCCAGCCTTTTGGTCTGCTAAAGGTTTTCGAAATAGACAGCATGTGAGAACGCTCCTTTTTGATGATCATGTAACCGATTTTTCCCCTCTTCAAACATGCTGATTTTCGGGAACACATCTGTACAGCTTCATGATGTTTGAGTGGAAAAATGAGGTGGTAATGAAAGGATACATCAACAAATCAAGGAGGAGCTTACACATGGATTTACGTGAATATTTAACAAATGGCATTCCGCGCCAAACGCAGGATCAGCAGCCAGGCAGTGAAAGAGAAATGAATCCAGCGCCGATCTTTGAGGATGAATCATATCAAGGTTCTGGCAAGCTAAAAGGAAAAGTGGCACTGATTACAGGTGGAGATAGTGGAATTGGACGGGCAGTATCTGTTGCCTATGCAAAGGAAGGTGCACATGTTGCCATTGTGTACTTAAATGAACATGAGGATGCAGAGGATACGCAAAAACGTGTAGAACAGGAAGGCGTTAAATGCTTAACGATTGCAGGAGATGTCGGTGACGAAGCCTTTTGTGAGAAAGCAGTAGAAAAAACAGTTGAAGCCTTTGGTCAATTAGACATTTTAGTAAATAATGCGGCTGAACAGCATCCGCAAGAACGTATTCAAGATATTTCGAGTGAACAGCTTCACCAAACCTTTAGAACCAACTTCTATTCCTATTTCTATTTTACGAAAAAGGCACTGGATTATTTAAAACCGGGAAGCTCCATCATTAATACAACATCAATTAACCCATATCGAGGAAACCCAGTGCTGATTGATTATACGGCGACAAAAGGAGCCATTAACGGCTTTACGCGTTCTATGGCACAATCGCTTGTGAAAGATGGGATTCGGGTGAACGGTGTAGCGCCAGGTCCAATTTGGACGCCGCTCATTCCATCTACATTTGATGAAGACAGTGTGGAAAGCTTCGGGGCAGAAACCCCAATGGGAAGACCAGGACAGCCTGTTGAGCATGTCGGCTGCTTTGTCCTGCTGGCTTCTGATGAATCGTCTTATATGACAGGACAAACACTTCATGTCAACGGCGGTTCCTTTATGAATACATGATCTACCGCGGCACCGCCCAGCTTTGATTGGGCGGTGTTTTTAGTATTTCTTGCGATTTTTCTGCACAGATATGACAGACCATACGATAATGCCTACAACAACTGCCGCAATGACAAGTGAACTCAAATGGAACATCGTTTCATGATGCATGTTCAATTTCTCCCTTCATTGAACCTGTTTTCTATAGCATCAGCCAGAAGGTCTCTTTTTATGAAAAACACATTTCTTTGTTTAATGAATGGGCTGTCGTGGAAACCTACGTATACGGATGAAATTTTGAAGGAGTGAAACGATATGTCTCAAGAAGAATTAAAACAAAAGGTATTAAACCTATTAGATGAACAAAAGGTCGGAACACTAGCGACTGTTGAACAGGATAAGCCGCATACCCGCTATATGACTTTTTTTCATGAAGGGCTGACGTTATATACACCAACGAGTAAAGAAACACATAAAGCAGAAGAAATTGAAAAAAATCCGAATGTTCATATTCTCATTGGATATTCAGGCGAAGGATTTGGTGATACTTATGCAGAGATTGCAGGCAACGCCACATTAACCGACGATCCGGAACTGATCGACCGTCTTTGGTCTGATGAGATGGAGAAATGGTTTAAAGGAAAAGAGGATCCGAATCTAGTGATTCTGAAGATTGAGCCAACCTCCATTCGTTATATGAATGAAGGAAGCCGTACACCAGCAGAATTATCACTTTAACACTTGCGTAAGCAGGGGGAATGTGTTATATTTTGATATTAAGTGTTGAAATAAGCAAATAAATAAAGAAAGTAAACTTTCTTTTTTCTATGACATAATGAGAAGCAATAGAGCTTCTACTTGATAAGAACGAGACGCTGTCAAAGCGAACAAACTTATTCTTTTCCTTCTGCACCCGCCCCCCTATATAAGCGGAAGAATGGAAAAAAGACGTTTTGATTTACAATTCACACTGGCGCGGCTTCGGAGCCGTAAGGACGAATGAGAGGTAGGGCTTTCGTTGTCTTGTTATCCAGAACTTCCATGGCGTTTACTTTCAAACGTAGGTTCACTCGGAACACATATGACACACTGATATGATCGAATCTTAATTCATACACTCCGTAACGGAGATTAAACATTGATTATTTATTTGCATGAAAAGAGTAAGGAACAGGCTGCCATCTATTTGGCAGCCTTTTTCATTAGGTCAAACAATAGAACCCCGAAACCAATGAGCACAAGAAAAGGAAAAACAAAGGTCGCAACCATTCGCATAGCGTCCGCTCCAAAAGGGTTCGATACTAACAGCAGGCCGATAAATGCACAGATCATCAGAGTGAATAAAGCGGGCTTCATGATCATTTACTTTGTCCTTTCTTCTGATACCGCCAAATTCGTTCAATAAAAAAGAACATGACCGCAAACAAAATAGAAAACATGAACATATCCAGCAGTGTCACGCCTCTATTTGGGTGCACAAGACCAAACCAAACGAATTGCAGAACAAAAGAGATCACAAAATAAAGAATGGATTTTTTCATTATTGTCCTCTTTTCACTTATTTTTTTGTCCCTTAAGCCACATCAGCCAAATGATGAAGGAACCAATCACACATGAGAGCAAAGTGACAGGCGGCAAGGTGTGCCAGCTAGTCAGCCCCTTTACAAAACACATATAAAAAAAGAAAATGGAAATGGATACGAGTACCCATTGTTTGAACCAGCGAGGGACACGCAGCCAAGCTGCTAGAATGATTGATGATAGCTTATCCAATGAGATAACTCCTTTTTTGAATCTGATTGGATTTTATCGTAAACAACAAAGTTTGTAAAATATGGATTTTAGAGGCTTTGATGGTATTCTTCTAGCATGAAACATTTTCGCTGTACTGACGTATAAGTGAAAGGAACCTCATGAAAGGAAGCGATCAAGTGAAAAGAGTACCAGTGATTTTCCTCAGGTATATTGTCTTCTTTATTCCAGCAATCATTCTTAGTTTCTTGGTGTGGAACCACTACCAAGATGATTTGTCAGCAGGGAAAGCGACGCAATATGACGTCAGACGAATATTTACATTTGATGAAGGGAAACGAGTGGTGAGTGCTGTATCAAAAGACCAGCAACTCCATTTTGTAATGTATGATCCTCAATCAGAAAAAATAATCAGTGAATGGTCCACGGAAAGCGATACGTTTAATGAAATGGTGCCATCCATTCAAGGTAACAATCTCTTACTTGCTTTAAAAAATAAAGAGGGGCAGCTTTTGATCGAGAAACTAACGCCTAGCGGAGAAAAGAAAGAGCTCATTAAACAAAACTTGCAGATTCCCTCATTTTTAAAAACGAATACATACCAATGGAATGGACGGCTCGTATTTACAGGAGAAATGGAAGGTGCCGCTACAGTCCTAGGTGAGCTAAAGAATGGTCAGTTTTTTCATGTGCACAATCTCAACAAACTGAAGCTGCCAGCAAGACCCGTTTCCATCGATGCCGTCATGAACTCCTTTAGAGGCCAGACGCCTATACCTATATTTGAATTGACTTTAAAAAATGACCAGAAAGCATATGTCAGCGGAGTCTCAAACGATAAGCATCAGCTTGGGGTCTATGTCTCCAAAAACGCTGAACCGTTTAGCCTCATTAAAGATAAAGTGGAGAAGCAGCTAGCAAAAACAATCGGAACATCCCAAAACTTTGCCGTCGCTGTCGAATCTAACTATCCAAAAAGACCAAGGAAAGTGAATGCAGATGGAGGGCTTGGAGAAGTCGTCCCAACACCAAAACCGATTTATCAAACCTTTATCTACCAGCTTAATGAAGAAGAAGTTCTTCTTGTAGGCTCTACAGCAAAGGACGAAGCAAAAGGCAAGCTGACTGGTTATATTTACAACCACCGCACGAATAAGACGACGTCTGTCAGCAAGCTTTTTCAGTCGTTTTCATATGAAATTTTAAACAGAGAAGGACTATTTTTTCATAAAAATGTGAATAGTGATTGGATCTATTATTCATTCGAAAATCAATTAACGGGTGCATTTGAGACGAAAAGCAAACAGCTAAAGGAATTTCCTTTGCAAAAAGTCATCTCAATCGAAAACGCAAGCCCTGCTCACCAAACATCATTTGACACCTTTATGCAATATGTCATGAAAGGCGGACCGCTCATTCTCAACTGGGCAATATGGCTGTTTATTCCATTGCTGTTATTTGTACTAGCCATCTTCCTGCCGCCGATTTTGAGATTGGTAAGAAACAACAAAATCAAAGACAGTGTCACATTAGAAGCCAATATTGTATCTGTCAAAGAAACAGGCACCTACCTCAACGAACAGCCGATTATCAAAATGCAGCTGCAATTTCAATATGATGGGCAAAATATCGAGAAGACGGTTAAAACGGTTGTATCTTATACCCAGATACCACAGCCAGGTCAGCGTATCGCCATTCTCTATAATCCGCAGAAGAAAAAGGCAATGCTCTTAAAAGAGGGAGACTTCTCCCAGACAAGTCAGCCAAAGTTCATCAAAGGCGCTGTTTTAAGAAATATAGAATCATATGGAACCGTAGGACGAGGCACTGTCTTATCACTCACATTTGAATTGGATCAGAAAACGTATATCATTCCAATGATTCAAGCCGCTGGTTTTGAATTTACAACAGGAGAAAAAGCCGATCTCGTCGACATCAACGGCCAGCTCAAAATGGCAGCCTATGGCCATGAAGTGCGGAATCGATCGTGGAAAGATGTGACGTTAACAGGAACGATCCAGCGTGTGAAGCAATATCCAATTGCCATCCATGAACAAAAGCCTATTCAGCTTGATGTGACGGTTTCAAACGGAGAGGAGTCCATCACAAAAACGGTCAGCCAGTTTATCCCTGATCACATGCAGGTCGCAGCGGGCACTCAAATCACGATCCAGACAAAGAAAGAAGAGCTGGATAGAGAAATGGGTCTCATGCAAGAGAAACAAGGAAGTGCAAAAGTGACTAATGTTGAATTTGCGGGCGTCATCGGCAATCTGCCGTTAGCGATCATTCAGGTTGAGAGAAATGGCATGATGTATGAAGTGAAGCAGCCAATCGATCCAATCACTAGCGTCTTGCCTGGTGATGAATTATGGGTGGCGTATCACGACATGACGCGTCGAGCAGCCATTGTGAAATATGCATCAATATAAAAAAGCGTTCCTTTATCAGGACGCTTCAGCGTGAAGACTAAGGGCTAAAACGAATGTCGTTTTAGCCCTTTTTGATTAAGCTTTTGTATCATATTGGCGGAGCACCTTATCGTAGGCGAAGTTACCGAAAGGAATGAAAGCCGCAAAAAAACCAGCGATGGACCATTTCAAATGCCAGCGAACCTTAAAAGTCACATATGCCAAAATGAGCATATAGATGACAAACAATGCGCCATGAAGAGAGCCTACAATAGTGACTGCCATCGGAATATCCGCAAAATATTTTAGAGGCATGGCAATTAAAAGAAGGGTTAAAAGAGACATACCCTCAATAAAACCCGCCTGTCGAAGACGGCTAATACTTGTATGCATATACAAATCCTCCTGTATAAAAGCTAGTTTCTCATCTTCTAATATAAACGAAAGATCGTCTGGACATGCTGAAATCTACGAAAAATTCAAAATATGTTCATGGAATGCTTAAAAAATGGGAAAAGTCCTTTACTCTTTGTTTGTTTTAGAGAGTACTTGCTTTAAGTGCATGACATCATGTAATAAATGCTCCCTCATTGCTTGAACCGCTTCTGTGGAGCGGCGCTCTTTTATTTCAGAATAGATGGCTGTATGCTCCCTTTGAATGGTTTCAGCACGGGCCCCGCCGCTAAAATGGAAGATGCGGCAATAGTGAATGAGTGCATTCACGTGCTTCAATTGTTTGGATAAACGGTCATTGTGACTCGCTAAAATGATTTTTTGGTGAAAGGCTTCATGTAACTGGACGATCTCTTTAGATGGCAGCTGCTGCTTGATCGCTTCATCCGCCTGCGTGAGAACCTTCTCAATTTCATCCATTTCTCTTTGCGAGGCTTCCCTACAGGCAAGCTCAACAGCAAGTGTTTCTAAGGCCACCCGAATTTGATAAAGCTCCTCAACATCTTTTTCTGTTAACGTATAGACGGAATAGCCTGAGCGATGATCCGCGATTAAAAGCTCGTCTTTTTCTAACAGCCTCATGGCCTCTCTTACCGGTGATCGGCTTACGCCAAATTGCTTGGCAAGCTGTGTTTCGTTGATACGCTCGCCTGGCTGAAACTGGCCATCAAAAATCATTTGCTTCAGCTGTTCATAAAATTGCATGTGATACGGTGCTGGTTTTTCCAACTCGAATGAATTCATTCCATCGTTCCCTCTTTTATACATCATCTTTTGTCTCATGTTATCCAAGTTCTTCCCTCTAGGCAAGCCTCCATCGAAAAGTCAATATCGTACAATCCAAGAGAAAAAGGGTGTGCTACACTTATGATCAGTTCAGTGAAAAGAGGGATCGATATGAACACACAAGAGGAACGAACTGTACATTTTGATCAAAACTTGCAAATAGAAGCGTATCGCTTTCATGGCATCATGCAAAAGTTCCCGAATCATTTTCATACATATTATGTGATTGGATTTATTGAAGATGGTCAAAGACGTTTGATCTGCCAAAATCAAGAATACATCATTGAAAAGGGTGATATCCTTCTTTTCAATCCGTATGATAATCACGCATGTGAACAAATTGATCACAGGACACTCGATTATCGCTGCTTAAATATTGAAGCAGAGGTGCTAGAGAAGGTCTTTCAGCACAAACCGCATTTTAAAGCCCCTGTGTTTTCACAAAGTGAACTAACAAAGCCATTATATGATCTACATCAAATGATCACAGAAGAAGCTCCTGCTTTGAATAAACAGGAAACCTTTTATTTCTTTATGAAACAATTGATTGAAGCCTATGCTTATACATCAGAGGAAAAAGCATCACCCGCACGTGCCAACGAACAAAAAGTCCGAGACGTACAGCAATATATCGAAACACACCTCACGGAAAATATCTCGTTAGATGACTTAGGTGAGCTTGTATCCATGAACAAATATTCATTGCTGCGTGCTTTTACAAAATTCAGAGGCATCACGCCGTATCGTTATTTACAGACAGTCAGGGTGAACTATGCGAAGGAGCTTCTCGCCCAAGGAGTGAAGCCTGTAGATGCTGCTGCTGCCGCTGGATTTTCTGATCAAAGTCATTTGACTCATTTCTTTTCGGAATTTATTGGGCTTACGCCAGGGCAGTATCAGCAAATTTTTGTAAAGCAGGTAACTGCTGATGAAAAATAAACAGCTGCTTGGTCATTTGGCGGCCATGTTCACCATTTTTTTATGGGGATCTACCTTTATCTCTACCAAAATATTATTAACGGCTTTTTCTCCAACAGAGATTTTATTTTTCCGTTTTTTTATAGGGTACTTGGCTCTGATGATCATCTATCCAGTCACCATGAAGGTGCGAAGTAAAAAGCATGAAGGGATGTTTGCGCTGGCAGGTTTATGCGGTGTGGTCTTATATTACTTTTTAGAAAATGTCGCACTTACTTATACATTCGCTTCGAATGCAGGTGTCATCAGCTCCGTTGTCCCCTTCTTCTCCTTTTTATTGGCTTATTTTTTATTAAAAGATGAGCCGCTGCACAGCCGGTTTTTCATAGGCTTTTTCATCGCAATGACGGGAATCGTGCTGATCAGCATGAATGGAATGACCACGTTTCAATTGAATCCACTCGGTGATGCGTTAGCTTTAACGGCCACCATCGTCTGGGCATTCTATTCCATTTTATCGAAGATGATCAACCAATATGGCTACCATATCATTCAGGTAACAAGGCGTGTCTTCTTTTACGGACTGCTATGGATGATTCCACTGATCTGGCATTTTAAAATTCGTTTAGACTGGGAACGATTGACGAATCCATCGTTTGCCTTCCACTTGCTGTTTTTAGGCCTTTTCGCATCTGCCATTTGTTTTCTGACATGGAGCTTTTCTGTGAAAACGCTCGGTGTGGTGAAATCGAGTGTGTATATTTATGGAGTGCCCATTATTACGATGGTCATTTCAATGATCGTTCTTCACGAGAGATTGACCCTCATGTCTGCGCTTGGAACGGCACTGACCTTAGGAGGTTTGCTGCTTTCAGATAAAAAAAGTACAGGAAGAAAGAAACAGAAGCCCCATGTGCTGATGCAGGATAAAAAGGCGCTTTGATCAAAAAAGCGTCTTTTGTCCATTGTAAGAACAGACACTCTCTAGTAAACTCGAATTAAATGGTCGACGGTCGACCGATGACGAAGGGGGAAAAATCAATGAAGCATGTTTCAATTGCAGCAATACCAGGAGACGGGGTTGGAAAGGAAGTTGTACCTGAAGCCATCCGAGTTTTGAAAGCGATATCAGATGTACATGGCGGTCTGTCTTTCACCTTTCAGGATTTTCCGTGGAGCTGTGAATATTATTTAGAGCATGGCGAAATGATGCCAAAGGATGGATTGGAACAACTGAAAGCCTTTGACAGCATTTTCTTAGGGGCAGTCGGAGATGCCAATTTAGTGCCGGATCATGTATCGCTTTGGGGATTGCTGATTAAAATTAGACGTGAATTTGAGCAGGTGATTAACGTTAGACCTGCAAAACAGCTGAGCGGTATTCGCTCCCCGCTTGCTCAGCCAAAGGATTTCGATCTTCTTGTTGTAAGAGAAAACGGTGAAGGTGAATATAGTGAAATCGGTGGCCGCATCTATCAAGGGGAAGATCAGCTTGCCATTCAAAATGCTGTTTTCTCCAGAAAAGGGACAGAGCGAGCCATGCGCTTTGCTTTTCAATTAGCAGAAAAAAGACGAAAGCATGTGACAAGTGCAACCAAATCGAATGGAATCGTTCATACAATGCCATTTTGGGATGAAGTGTTTCAAGACGTATCCAAGGATTATCCAGAGGTGACAGCAGACTCGCAGCACATTGATGCGCTCTCAGCCTTCTTTGTGACAAGACCAGAGAAATTCGATGTGATTGTTGCCAGCAATTTATTTGGCGATATTTTAACTGATCTTGGGGCTGCGATTATGGGAAGTATTGGCGTGGCGCCTGCCGCCAACATCAATGTGAATGGCAAATATCCATCCATGTTTGAGCCTGTACACGGATCAGCCCCAGACATTGCAGGAAAAGGAATCGCCAACCCAATCGGTCAAATTTGGACCGCTAAACTCATGCTTGATCATTTCGGTGAGGAAGAACTGGGTACACACCTGCTTGAAATCATCGAGTCAGTCACAGCAGACGGCTTTTTAACGGCAGACATCGGCGGGGCTTATCAAACACAAGAAATCACAAACGAAATCATCAAGCGCTTGAAGAAATAATCCGTCATTAGAACCACATCTCCACGTCTGCTATAATAAAAGGATGGATAGAAGAAAGAGATGTGAAATTTAGTGTCAAAAACAGTTGTATTAGCAGAGAAACCTTCAGTAGGACGTGACTTAGCACGTGTACTGAAGTGTCATAAAAAAGGAAATGGTTTTTTAGAAGGAGATCAATACATTGTAACGTGGGCCCTTGGCCATTTGGTCACACTGGCTGATCCAGAAGGCTACGGAAAAGAATTTCAATCCTGGCGTTTAGAGGATTTGCCGATCATTCCAGAGCCGCTAAAGCTTGTCGTCATGAAAAAGACAGGTAAACAATTTCAAGCAGTAAAAGCACAGCTTACAAGAAAAGATGTAAAAGACATTGTCATCGCAACAGATGCTGGACGTGAAGGGGAGCTTGTCGCAAGATGGATTCTTGAAAAAGCACATGTGAAAAAGCCCCTAAAACGACTATGGATCTCATCTGTTACGGACAAAGCCATTCAAGAAGGCTTCAAACGACTAAAAGACGGCAGAGAATATGATAATCTGTATCGCTCAGCGGTTGCACGTGCAGAGGCAGACTGGATTGTAGGGATCAACGCAACAAGGGCGCTGACGACCAAATTCAATGCACAGCTTTCCTGCGGACGGGTACAAACACCAACGATTGCCATGATCGCCAAACGAGAAGAAGACATTCAGCAATTCCAGCCGAAGCCGTTTTATGGAATGACTGCACAAGTAGATGGACTCACCTTGACGTGGCAGGATGCCAAAACAAAGCAAAACCGCACATTCCAAGAGAATATTATAAAAGAGCGTTTGGCAGGCTGCAAAGGAAAACCAGCAGTGATCGATGCATTGAAAAAAACAGCGAAAAAAGCTTTTGCTCCAGGGCTGTACGACCTGACTGAATTGCAGCGTGATGCGCATAAACGCTACGGATTCTCAGCAAAAGAAACATTATCTACGCTTCAACGGTTGTATGAGCAGCATAAGCTTGTGACATATCCGCGTACAGATTCACGATTTATTTCAGCGGATATCGTTCCTACATTAAAAGATCGTTTAAAAGGAATGAACGTCAGACCGTACGCACAGCATGTGAACCGCATTTTACAATCAGGCGTGAAAGCGCACAAAGGCTTCGTCAACGATGCAAAAGTGTCAGATCACCATGCGATCATTCCAACCGAGGAAGAGCTGTATCCTGGTGCATTAAGTGATAAAGAGCGTAAATTGTATGATCTTATTGCAAAACGATTCCTTGCTGTACTCATGAATCCTTTTGAATACGAGGAAACAACGGTGATCGCCAAAATAGGCAGTGAAACATTCACAGCAAAAGGGAAAACCGTGCAATCAGCCGGCTGGAAAGCCGTGTATGATGAATCCTATGAAGACGAGGAATCAGCCGAAGCAGATCAGCATCTGCCGGTACTCTCCGAAGGGCAATCACTTGAAGTGCGCCAGCTGAAAGAAACAAAAGGAGAAACGAAACCTCCTGCTCGTTTTAATGAAGCAACCTTGCTATCTGCTATGGAGAACCCTGCGGCATTTATGCAGAATCAGGAAAAGGACTTAGTGAAAACCCTTGGTGAAACAGGCGGACTAGGGACAGTAGCCACAAGAGCCGATATCATTGAAAAACTGTTCAACAGCTTCTTAATCGAGAAAAAGGGCAAAGATATTTTCATCACATCGAAAGGGAAGCAGCTGCTCTCCTTAGTGCCTGAAGGCTTAAAGTCTCCAGCTTTAACAGCGGAGTGGGAACAAAAGCTTTCTAAAATCGCAAAAGGACAGCTGAAGGCTTCTCAATTCATGAGTGAAATGAAGTCCTATGCAAAACAAGCCGTATCTGAAATCAAACAGACGAACCAAACCTTTAAGCATGACAATGTCACTGGCACCCATTGTCCGGATTGCGGAAAACTTATGCTGAAAGTGAACGGAAAACATGGCACAATGCTCGTGTGCCAAGACCGAGAATGCGGCCACCGTAAAAATGTGGCGAAGAAAACAAACGCACGCTGCCCGAACTGCCATAAAAAGCTCGAGCTGCGCGGAGAAGGCGATGGCAAAATCTTTGCTTGTGTGTGCGGTCATAGAGAAAAACTGTCTGTTTTCGAAAAACGTAAATCACAATCCAATCAAAAGAGAGCCAGTAAGCATGATGTGTCTAAATATATGAAGAAACAAAAGAAAGTGGAAGAACCAATCAATAACGCACTGGCTGAGCAATTAAAGAAATTAAAATTAGATCAATAGTATTATAAAAACCCATGCGGAAACGCATGGGTTTTCCAATGTAATCAAGCATATCGACATACTGTTTTTCTGAAAATGGGAATGTCTATGCGAAAAGACTCGTAATTTGGTATAAAATATTTATTTAAATTTAAACAGAAACAATCTATAATAAATCGTTGGAATGCTAAGAGAACGGGAGTTGAAAGGGGACACGAATGGTTACAGCCATACATCGCACGGCTATTGTTTTACTCATTGTTTTTTTATTAGGCGGATGTACCTGGGAACAGCAGAAGGAATCAGCTGATCCAGTATCACCACAGCCTGTATTGCCTGGAGAATATTTTATTACTCATCACCTCATGACAGATCAAGGCATGATTCGCACTTCATTTGCAGAGCAGCATATCTACTTATCTGAATCGCTTGGGCTTTGGATGGATTATCTTGTTCGAAAAAAAGACCAAAATTCTTTTGACCAACAATTTGGTGTCCTGCAAGATGAATTTTTACTAGACCATCATCTTCTCAGCTGGCAAATCGAATCTGATCAAAAAAGTAAGGCCAATGCCTTAGTTGATGATTTACGGATAGTGGCGGCACTTCAAAAGGCAGATCGTTTATGGAAGAATGCAGCGTATCAAACCACAGCAAAAGAAATCGCACAAGCGTTAAAAGACAAGAATATGTATAGGGGCATCTTGTCCGATTATTATGATGCATCAACAAATCGAACTTCACACACAATCACACTCTCATATTTAGACCCAAAAGCAATCAAAGAATTGGAATCCCTCAAAATATTCACGAAACAAATGACGAGTAACCAATTGACCATTCTAAAACAAGCACCGAGAAAAAAAGGATTCTTTCCTAAATCCTATGACATAAAGAAAAAAGCCTATTCATTTGATCGAGAAATCAATATGATTGATCAACTCTATACGGCTTTACATGCCGATCGTGCAAAGGTGAATACGTCCGCGATCATGAAATGGCTTAAAACGACTTTTAAAAAAGAAGGAAAGCTGTACGGTAGATATAAACTGAGCACATTGCAGCCATCAGTGACGTATGAATCGCCTTCTGTATATGCGCTGGTCATCTTGTATGCTCTTAAACGAAACGAACCGGAATTCGCAAAAGAGGTGTATGACCGCATGAAAGAATTACAAATTCAAGATCCTCTCGAGGATTATTATGGAGGGTACATGAACGAAAAAGACACACACTCATTTGACAACTTATTGCCTCTCATTGCAGAAAGGGAGCTTTTTAATGAATCGGTTATTCAGTAATACGTATCGTTTATATTATTCTCTGCTCCTCACGTTTGCAGGTCTTATTTTATTTATGGGCTACCTTGGTGTACATGATGCAGAGAGCTTTTTGATGATCACACTGACTTTTGTCGTGTTAGGATGCGGGATTTTATTTGGCATCTTACCAGCATTAATTTTTACTTTGCTGATGTTGTTTTTTATAGGAAGCGCTATGTTCTTTACAGAGCTTGGTCACACAAATCCCTTCTTTTCCAAACAAACATTGCAGGATGTGGTGATTTGGGGCGCAGCTCTTCTCTTTTTCGCGATTTCAGCAGGAAGCTTGCATGAGCGAATCAAGACGATGCGTCACACCATAGAACAACAAAAGCAGGCGATGAAACAATTTGTGGCGATTGACTCGACAACTGGATTTGACAATGCAGATCGGATGAAGCTGGAATTATCCGAGGAAATGAAACGGGCAGAACGCTACAAACAGCCATTCGTTTTTATCCTTCTTCATATCCATTATGCAGCGGAATTCAAATCGTTATATGGAGAAAAAGAAATGCAGCACCTATTTCAGCAATTAAGTATCAAGATCCGCGAAAGTGTCAGAGAAACCGATAAGAAATTTCGATTATCCGAAGAACGGATAGGCTTGCTGCTTACTCACACACCAGAAGAGAATGTCTCTGTCGTCCTTGAGAAGCTAAAAGATAAATTGCAAAAGCATGTGCTGTTAAACGGTCGTGAAGTCACCCTGACTTTTCATGTCTGTCATTTAACAAGCAGTTCGGATTATCGTACGCCAGAGCAATTTTTAGAAGAACTAGAAAAAGAGATGATGATGAATGAACTTTAATTCTTTGATGAAATGCTGTTTGATGATGGCTCTTTTTTTGATTCTTTCGTTTCAATACATGGCTTCAGCCGACGCTCTTGCCAAGCCAGATACCCTGATCGTTTATTCAACAGAATCGGGAGAAGCGACTCCAGCAGTGCATATGCTGGATCTACTCGCCGGACATTTTTCCAAACAGACGACGATTGTATCTGATGAACATTTGGCTGAAAAGAAGATCAGCGAATTTCAGCAAGTCATCTATCTAGGGGAAGTAAAAAGAACCTTACCGAAGCAGACCCTTCGTATGATGAACGAAGCACAGAAGGTAATAGCTATTGGATATAATGCGGAACAGCTTCGCCCATTCTCCAAGCTTACTTTTCACAAACAAGATCATACAAGTCAAATTAAATATACAGATGATCCCACTTACCGTCAGCTAGAGAAAAGAATCAGTGCGTTAACGGTTCAAGGGGCAGACTTGCAAAAGGAATTTTTATTGAAGAAACATAAAGCTGCTCTTCCATTTGTGATTCAAACAAAGGAAGGTGCCGCCTATATTGGAATCTTAAATGTCGTGCAGCACAGCGAGCTACTTGCAGAAGTGCTAGAAAAAAACCTGCCTTCTTCTAATCAGCTGACCATAAAGTACTTAAGGCTTGGGAACATCAGTCCTGTCACTGACGAAAAGAAGCTGCTTGAGCTTGGACAATATGTATCCACTCGGCATATCCCGTTTCTGATAGCGGTAACCCCTGTTTGGGTGGATCGAACAACAGGCGATGAAGTGATACTGAGTGACCGCCCGAAGCTCGTAAAAGTGTTAAAACAATTGCAAAGTAATGGAGCCAGCATTATTCTTCATGGATTTAGCCGTACGTATCGAACAGAGGATTCTGGTCAGGACTTTGAGTTCTGGGATGCAAAGAATGATCAGTCCATTACGTCAAATGACCCAAAAAAAGCCGAGAAGAAGCAAAGTGCAAGTCATTTCTCGAATGAAAAAGACTTCCATGCTTATACGAATTCGATTAAGCAGCAAGAAATCATCTACACAGAAGAAAAACTGACAAAAGGCATTGAGCTTCTTGCGCAGCAAGGTCTCTATCCACTGGCATTCGAGGTGCCGCATGATGCCATATCTCAACAAGGCTATGAAGTGATATCAAGGCATGTGTCCAGTCTGTTTGGACAGGTACAGCTGTCGGACCATACGTGGAAAACAGCCGGTGCTCCGCCGCTCGTGACGAAGCCCGCTATGCTTCATGGCATGACCTTATATCCTCAGCAATCAGTAGAGCCAGCGTCTGACCAAGAAGGTTCAAATATTTTAACAGAGCAAAAGATTCAATCCATCCAGCATCTTCAATCACCCGCAATCGGGCTGTCCTATGATGTGGAATCCGGAATAACTGGATTGCAGAATCTGATGACGCTGATGGATGCAATTCCTTCTAGTGAATGGCTGGATTTAAAGAAAACAAAACAAACAGTCCAAACACCACATGTACAAATCAAAACATCAGGAAATGGACATATTCAAGTAGAACAATCCAATAGAGCAGAAACCAAAACAGTTAAACGAAGCGGCATGGAAAATATGCTGCGAATTCTCACCGTCGTGGTGATGCTGTTTATTGCGGCATTTGCTTTTTACACATTGTATTTAAGGCTGACAATGAAAAAACGAATTTTTAAGGAGAGAAAATTAGGTGGCTGATGTCTTATTTTATCTTTCATTAATATTGATTTGGATCATGCTCCTATACCACATGTTTCTCATGCAGGGCGGCTTTCAGCACTACCTGACCTACGAAAAAGTGCTGCCTGAATGGACGAAACAAGGGAAAGAGCTGCCAACTGTCAGCATTCTAATTCCTGCTCATAATGAAGAAGTTGTCATCCGGCAAACGCTAAAAGCAATGGTCCAGCTATCCTATCCTAAACATCTTCTTGAAATCATTGTGATTAATGACAATTCCTCTGATGGCACAGGGGACATCGTGCAGTCATTCAGTGAGCAATATGATCATGTCCATATGATTGAAACGAAGCCGCCATTTGCAGGAAAGGGAAAATCCACTGCACTGAATGAAGGCTTAAAGGCTTCAACAGGAGAAGTCATCTGCGTATACGATGCAGATAACATGCCTGAACAAAAGGCCGTCTATCATTTGGTTCTTGGTTTATTGAATGATCCGAAGGCAGGCGCTGTTGTCGGGAAATTCAGGGTTATCAATGCAGCCAAAAATCTCCTGACCAAATTTATTAATATTGAGACCATCTGCTTCCAATGGATGGCGCAGGGCGGAAGATGGAAGTGGTTTGGTATTGCGACAATACCAGGCACCAACTTCGCCATCCGCCGGCACATTTTAGAAGAACTTGGCGGCTGGGATGTTCATGCGCTGGCTGAGGACACCGAATTAACGATTCGTGTCTATAACCTTGGCTATGTCATTCGATTTTTCCCGGCTGCGATTACATGGGAACAAGAGCCTGAGACGTGGAAGGTCTGGTGGCGGCAAAGAACGCGCTGGGCACGAGGCAATCAATATGTTGTACTCAAATTTTTAAAACAGTTTATGAAGCTGAAACGAAAACGAATGATTTTTGATTTGTTTTATTTCTTCTTTACGTATTTCTTATTTTTCTTCGGTGTCCTGCTCTCAAATGGGATCTTTATCGTGAACCTATTTGTTGACCTTCACTTATCTGTAGGAGCTGTTGCACTGATCCTGTGGGGATTGGCCTTCTTCCTCTTTCTAACAGAAGTGATGATTACACTAAGTATTGAGAAAACAGAGCTCACCAAACAAAATATACTCATTGTGGCGCTCATGTACTTCACATATTCTCAAGTATGGATTGCGCTAGTCGTGTACTCCTTATGTGTAGAGGCAAAGAGCCGATTATTCAAACAAGAAGTAAAATGGTACAAAACTGAGCGTTACGATCAACAACAAAAGAAAAGCGGGTGACAAATTGAAATCGGTAAAATGGATGATTTTTATATTGGTGATATCCCTTGCCATTCAGCCTTTTTTCATGGCAGGTCTAGCAATGGCGCAATCAAATCGAGTACAAGTGAAAGATGACTGGATTCGCTCATCTAAAGGAAGCCAGACAGAAACGCAGCACTTATCAGAAGATGTAGTGACCTTGTATGGACAAGAAGACCGCACTGAATTTTCTTATCAAATAGAAAAAGAAAAAGTAGAGTCTAGCACCCTTACATTGAATATAGAGGCTTCACCATTACTCATTTCGCCATCTTCGTTCACAGTCATGATCGATGGAGAGATTGAAAAGACCATTCCTCTAACAGGGAAAAAACAAAAGAAGTCGATTCAAATCAAACTGAACAAATCGCAATTGAAAAAAGGTTCTCATCAAATTCAGCTCGCATTTTATGGCGTGTTAAAAGAAGGTGTGTGTATCAACCAAGAGACACCTGCCAACTGGCTGAAAGTATATCCTGAAAGTGAGCTGGCTTTCAAAGGAACTCAAACGAAAGACGTGACGTTAGACAGCTTCCCTTCACCTTTCATTCAAACAGGTGATCAGAAAGAACAAACAGATATCGTGATTCCAAATTCACCGGAAGCAGCTGAATTAGAAGCGGCTATGAAAGTATACCGTACGTTGAAAAACAAAGACCGCCAAGCAGACCTCAAAATTGTCCAAGAAAAGGACATCAAGCAAATTGCGCATCCAACCATTGCTGTGGGAGCAAAAGGAAACTGGGATGGACGAGTGAAATCGATCGAGCAAGCTGCGAAAATGAAAACAGCAAGCAATCAGCTCACATTAGCGGTGAGAACCTTGACAGGAAAGAAAAAAGAACAGCCTATTTTATTTGTCACTGCTAAGCAGCCAAAAACAATTGCTGAAAAAATCAATGTCCTAACTCAACCAGAACTGACTGGTCAGCTCACTGGTAGCGATTTACTGCTTCAAAAGGTTACGGCTAAAGCATCAAAACCATCTCATCAAATTCGTTTAAAAGATTTCGGTGGAGAGGATGTCACAGTTGGAACCAAGAAAACGTCGTCTGAACATTACTATTATCCGAAGGCATTGATCGCTAATCAAAAATCAGGTGCAAAGCTAAATCTATCATTTAAAAAATCTGATATAGCGAACAAAGCGGAACGCTTAACAGTCATGATCAATAACGAACCACACGATGTACCATTAACAAAACTAGGAAACAAAGATGAGAATGGATTCTATCATGTGTCAATTCCAGTAGATTCACAAGTACTCCAAAAGAACGAATATATTGATTTGCAATTTGTTACTACAGGCTTTAAAAACATGGAATCCTGCAGACATACGGATGAAGAAGGCTGGATTTACATTGATAAGAACAGCTCTCTTCAAATACCAGAAGGTACGACTAGTGATACACCGGATTTAGCCGCATGGCCGCTTCCTTTCACATCAAAAACGCAGCAAGGAAAAATATTGATCGTCATTCCAGATCAAATCAAGCAAGAAACGATCAATCAAATGGCGATGCTGACAGAATCATTTAGTCAGCCGGAAGCTGCCCAATATCATTTGATCAAAGCTTCAAATGTGACAAATGATCAATTGAAAGATCACTCTCTCATTTTCATCGGGGGCATTCAAACGTTCTCTCTTTTAAAAGAAAAGGCAGACGATCTCATCGTTCCAGTGAAAAAGGATCAGTATGATGTATCCTCCTTTGGCATGATCAACGAAACGACTGCTCGTATCGTATGGACGCAGCCATCTGTATGGAATAAAGAACAGACAATGACCGTCTTTTCAGGAATGAATGCAGCTGACGCTGAACTTTCACATGAAGTGCTTCATTTCCTGCAAACAAATACGGAAACGGCAACAGTCGCAATCGAGAGCAAAAACAAAGACATGTTCTCTAATCATCAAACGGTCAGCAGCACAACAAATGATCTCCAAAAAGATGAAAAGCAAGGCATCGATGATTCTTGGATTTACTTTGCATGTATCGCTGCGCTGATTATTTTTGTGGTCGGGCTGATTATTTATTTCGTGCGAAAAAACCGCAAAAAGACTGATTGATAAACGATCAAAAGACCTTGAAAAAATGTCTTTACTTTGGTGTCAAACGGGAGTATGATCTCTTTTATAAAAGACCAATCGCTGAATCATTTCAATGAGCGGGGGAACCATTAGTGGTGCAGGACACCACGTGGGGTGAATCCTTTTTAGGTAGGGCAAAGTCTCATGCGCCCGAATCCGTCAGCTAACCTCGTAAGCGTTAAAGAGAGCAAAGACCAACCTGTGATCTAAACAATAGACGCAGGGGCATTCTATTGCCTCTGTGTCTTTTTGGCGATCCATCTTTTGTAACTTAAATCGTTTGACACTAAAGGAGCGGGCATCACATGTACAGTTTGATGAAGCGTATTTTAATTGGGAAACCATTAAAATCACAGGCAGCAGGAGAACAAAAACTATCAAAAATCAAAGCATTGGCATTATTGTCATCAGACGCATTGTCATCCGTTGCATATGGTACAGAACAAATCTTAATTGTTCTTTCCGTTGTTAGTGCAGCAGCATTTTGGTACTCACTCCCGATTGCAGGTTGTGTATTAATTCTTTTAATGGCGTTAATTTTATCTTACCGCCAAATTATTTATGCTTATCCAGAAGGCGGAGGGGCTTATGTCGTCTCTAGCAGAAACTTAGGTGAAAAGCCAGGACTGGTCGCTGGCGGATCATTGCTTGTAGATTATATTCTGACTGTAGCAGTGAGCATATCAGCGGGTACCGATGCCATCACATCGGCTTTTCCGGCACTATACCCATATCATGTGTTGATTTCAATTGTATTGGTCATTTTGATTATGGTGCTCAACCTTCGTGGATTGACAGAATCAGCATCTATTTTGGCTTATCCCGTATACTTGTTTGTCATATCACTCCTTATATTAATTGGAGTCGGCGGCTTTAAATTATTAACAGGAGGTGTGCCTCCAGCACCTGAGCATACAGCGATCGGCACACATGTACCTGGCATTACATTATTTCTTTTATTAAAAGCATTTTCGTCTGGCTGTTCAGCACTGACTGGGGTAGAAGCCATTTCAAATACCATTCCATCCTTTAAAAAACCAGCTGCACAAAATGCAGCGAGAACATTATTGATGATGGGTGGATTACTAGCTGTTTTATTTGTGGGTGTGACATTGCTTGCGTTTGGTTTTGGCATCTCACCAAAGCCAGAAGAAACGGTTGTATCACAAATTGCATCAGATACATTTGGACGTACATTTTTCTATTATGTCATTCAGGCTGTCACAGCTTTAATCTTGATATTAGCGGCAAACACCGGCTTTTCCGCCTTTCCTTTATTGGCGGTCAACTTAGCAAAGGATAAATATATGCCGCGCATGTTTACAGTAAGAGGGGATCGACTTGGTTATTCTAATGGCATTATCTTTTTAGGTGTAGCTTCCATGCTGCTCATTTGGTTGTTTGATGGGAAAACGGAACACCTCATTCCGCTATATGCTGTCGGTGTATTTATTCCATTTACCTTGTCACAGACCGGTATGTGTGTGAAGTGGATTCGTGAAAAACCGCAGGGCTGGAAAACGAAAATGCCTATCAATATAGTCGGAGCACTGATTTCTTTCACGGTTCTCATGATTCTCATTTTGACCAAGTTCCATCTTGTATGGCCAGTATTTGTTTTCATGCCAATTGTGCTATTGATCTTTCATTCCATAAAAAAGCATTATCTGTCTGTCGGAGAACAACTGCGTTTAATGAATGAAACAGAGCCTGTTGAGATTAAAGGAAATGTGGTCATCGTGCCAATAGCAGGAGTAACACGTGTCGTCGAGCAATCTGTTCAATATGCAAAATCCTTATCAGAGCAAGTCATAGCAGTTCATGTATCTTTTGATAAAGAAAAAGATAAGAAAATTGAAGCGGATTGGGAAAAACTGAACAGCGGTGTGCGGCTTGTGATATTGCATTCGTCTTATCGAAGTCTTATTCATCCGCTTGATAAATTTCTTGAAACGGTTGAGGCTAAAGCAAATGCGCATCAATATAAAGTGATGGTGCTTGTGCCTCAATTTATCCCGAAAAAAAGATGGCATACGATCTTGCATAACCAATCTGCCTTTTTATTAAGATTCCGTCTATTATGGAAACGGGATATTGTGGTCGCCACCCTTCCATATCATTTTAAAAAGTAGCAGCAAGTTGAAACGTTTGATCAAAAGGGTGCGGTGGTATGGAGTAAGAAAAAAGGAGTTTTCTCACATGCCGCAAAGAACCGCAGGAAAAGAAGTAACAGCGCTACTGGAAGAGTGGGGCGTAAAACATATTTATGGAATGCCCGGCGACAGCATAAACGAATTGATTGAAGAGCTTAGGCATGAATCAAGCCAAATACAATTTATACAAACGAGACATGAAGAAGTGGCGGCACTCTCAGCGGCGGCTGATGCCAAACTAACAGGTAAGCTCGGTGTCTGCTTATCCATCGCTGGACCGGGTGCTGTCCACTTATTAAATGGACTATACGATGCAAAAGCAGATGGCGCACCCGTTTTAGCAATTGCAGGGCAGGTTGCGTCGAATGAAGTAGGAAGAGACACATTTCAAGAAATCAAATTAGAGCGGATGTTTGACGACGTCGCTGTCTTTAATCAGCAGGTACAAACAGCAGAAGCGCTGCCTGATTTATTGAATCAAGCCATTAAAGCAGCTTATACCCATAAAGGGGTGGCTGTTCTCACCGTATCAGATGACTTATTTTCTCAAAAAATTAAGCGTAAGCCAGTTTATACATCTCCTCTTTATGTTGAGGGAGAAGTACGTCCAAAGAAAGATCAACTGCTAAAGGCAGCACAGCTAATTAACAATGCGAAGAAGCCAGTCATCTTAGCAGGTAAAGGATTACGAAATGCAAAAGAAGAGCTTCTTTCATTTGCAGAAAAGGCTGCTGCACCTATCGTCATCACACTTCCTGCAAAAGGGGTTGTGCCAGACAGGCATCCATACTTTTTAGGAAACCTAGGTCAAATTGGAACGAAGCCAGCTTATGAAGCGATGGAAGAGTGTGATCTTTTAATTATGCTTGGAACCTCCTTTCCATATAGAGACTACTTACCAGAGGACACACCTGCCATTCAACTGGATATTAAACCAGATCAAATCGGTAAAAGATATCCAGTAGACGTAGGAATCGTGAGTGACAGCAAGAGTGGTTTGCAGGAACTGACCTCCTACATTGAATATAAAGAGCAGCGTGGTTTCCTTGAAGCTTGTACAGAGCATATGATGAAATGGCGAGAAGAAATGGATAAGGAAAAATCCGTTGCCACATCACCACTTAAACCGCAGCAAGTTATTGCTAGACTAGAAGAAGCAGTTGAAGACGACGCCATTCTTTCTGTTGATGTAGGGAATGTAACGGTATGGATGGCCCGCCATTTCGAAATGAAACAGCAGGATTTCATCATCTCCAGCTGGCTTGCCACAATGGGCTGTGGTTTGCCTGGAGCGATCTCTGCTAAGTTAAATGAACCGAATCGTCAAGCGGTTGCTGTCTGCGGCGATGGTGGCTTCACAATGGTCATGCAAGACTTTGTGACAGCGGTAAAATATAAACTACCGATCGTTGTTGTGATCTTAAACAACAACAACCTTGGAATGATCGAATATGAACAACAGGTAAAAGGAAACATCAATTATGGTATAGAGCTGGAAGATATTGATTTTGCTAAGTTCGCAGAAGCATGTGGCGGCAAAGGAATCTCCGTGTCATCACATGAAGAACTAGCTCCAGCCTTTGATACAGCCCTTCAATCAGATAAACCCGTCATTATTGATGTTGCTGTCACCAATGAACCGCCGTTACCTGGGAAAATTACGTACACACAAGCAGCTGGTTTTAGTAAGTACTTACTGAAAAAATTCTTTGAAAAAGGCGAGCTGGATATCCCTCCACTCAAGAAAAGTTTAAAACGCTTTTTCTAAACTAAATGTAGTCGGTCCTCTCAAAAGAGGACTGACTTTTTTGTGATGAAAGGAAAAAACATTTCAATTATCACTTGTTTTATTGCCTCTAAAAATATATGGAAATTATTTTTGTAACTTAAAGCCTATTTTTCCAATTCGTTGAGAAAGGTAAAATAGACTTTATGATCAATAATGGAGGGAGTGACTTCTTCTGGGCAAGATACTTGATGCAAAAGCACTAACAAGTGCTATGGACACAAGGGCAAAACACTATCAGGAACTCCGTGAACAAATGGTAGATTTAAAAAAGGCATTACAAGGTGTTGCCAACCTCGGTGATGATTTTACTGGGAAAGGTGCCGATAACATTAAAAGCTTCTATAAAGAGCTCGCCGGAAATGTAGACATGTTTATCAGCTTCATTGATAAGCAAAAAGCCTTTCATGAAGGTGTTTCTGGGACACTGGATGATACAACCTTTGGCGGCGATACCTTTGTAGAAGAACACTTTTTAGATAATGCGGTACATATGGGTATCAAGAATGCCAAAAGCATTGTGAAGGATCAAAAAAAGGCACTCAAAACCATTTTTCAAGACATTGATGACCTCATTTCCCTAGAGGTATTTGATAGCCAAACCTTTGATGAAAAAATAGAAGATGCGGAAGATGAACGAAAAAAGACGGTCAAAGATCTGAGAGAGCTTGATCAAAATTTAAAAGATGAATATGCTTTGTCAGAAACGGAACAGCAAGCTACAATGGCATTGTACGCTGAAATGATGAATGCAACAAATGACGGAAAAGCGATTTCGCCTATGAATTTTGACAAGAAAGCGTATCAAAATAGCGAAATCTACAAGGCAAAAAGCGATATTGAGAAGCAAACTTCTGAATATCTGAAAATCAAAAAAGAACAAGAAGAAGCCCGCGAAATCGCAAAGGAACAAGAAGCACTCGCCAACCGCCCTTGGTATGAAAAAGCGCTCGATTATGGTGGAAACATCGTCAATGAACTGACTGGTGTTAACGATGCAAAACGTGCCGCAACAGGCGTTGATCCAATCACAGGGGAAGAACTCACCGCAGGACAGCGAGTCGCGGCAGGTGGCATGGCAGCAGCCGGCTACATCCCTATCGTCGGCTGGGCAGGACGCATTTTTAAAGGCGGAAAAGCAGTCTATAAAACGACCCAAGCCACATCAGCCGCGATCAGGGCAGTCGACATTTACAAGACATCACAAAAATCCTTTGACGCCTTAAAAACATCTCAAAAAGGTTTATATGGTCTCACAGCCACCAACGGCTTCAGCGAAGCGATTACAGGCCGAGACATGTTTGGAAATAAGATCTCAAAAGAACAGCAGGAAGCAAGTATGAATGCGGCGCTGGGAATGCTTTTGCCGTTTGGAGCGAAAGGGTTTCATGGTAAAATGGGGATTAAGGGTACGGGTGAAATTGGTTGGAATATGTCAAAAGGTGGAGGAGAAATAAATGGAAGAAAGTATTCTCAGCATGCTTTGGAAAGAATGGCACCTGATATTCCTGAAGTACAAGCTACTTTAACAAGTAGAGCAATTAAAAAAGCTGAAGAATTAGGATTTAAACCACAAACAAAAGAATTTAGTGATTTCATCAAAAAATATGTTGATCCAAGAAATATTCCACCTTCAGTTATTGAAGACGCTATAATGAATACGAAAAAGATACCTGGTAATAGAAGCGGAACGTTTGTTCATGAAACAATGGATGTCAAAGTAATTATAAATGAAGCTGGCGATGTTATCACAGTTATACCGAAATAATTAATAAAAGGATGAATACGAATGTTTATCAAGTATGATGAATATGATCTATTAGAACTTTTTCAAAGTGAGCCGGTGAGTATAACAGGCAATATAGATGATGGAGAATTAATCTATACTTACAAAGATGACCAAAATTTCAAGGTGATTTTAACTTTAGATGTATATAAACAAACGAGTAGTCTAAGTATTACATTTAATGATTCTATAGTATTTACAGGTGATTTTAATAATGTAACAAGTATAAAAAAAGATGACAATGCTATGGTAATGAATGTGGGCGAAGAAGAGAAGCTAAAAGTTAAATTTTATAAACAAGTTGGAGTGGAGTTACTTTAAAATAGCCTTATTATATTAGAAAGAAATATAAAACAATTATGATATTCTCTCAGATAAATCAGTAGGTGAAGTAGTTGATACTTCTAAATATAATGTTATTGTTATCATACCTTGACTGGCTATATGCCTTTCAAGGTTTTTGTGTTTATTGGCTTTCATACCGAGAAAAAACCGATAAAATGGGAATCTTTTTCCTGAGTGGTTCATCGTATGATAGAGACAAGCAAAACGAACGTATTGAGCACTCTAAGTGCCTTGGTTGGTGTCCCCTTTTTTATTGGGAGACGCGCCTCTCCCTTATCAATGGCGTATCTGGAACAAAAGTGTTGAGGAATGTGGCTATACGAGAGGGACATTCTGAGCCTGAATAGCAGCTGGTCTGCGGCAGCCGTATCGAGGACAGTTTTTCATTTCAATTGATGATTGACTGTAATTGGCATCCTCTCGGAGTGTAGTCATCATTTCAAAATCTATTTAAGCGAATAGCGTAAGGTGGTGTTTATTCAGCTAACAGTGTTCTGTTTCGAAAGAGACAATAAAGCAATCGAAAAGCATTGCAGCTTGATCAAAATAGCGAAATCTACAAGGCAAAAAGTGATATTGAGAAGCAAACTTCTGAATATCTGAACATCAAAAAAGAACAAGAAGAAGCCCGCGAAATCGCAAAGGAACAAGAAGCACTCGCCAACCGCCCTTGGTATGAAAAAGCACTCGATTATGGTGGAAACATCGTGAATGAACTGACTGGTGTGAACGATGCAAAACGTGCCGCAACAGGCGTTGATCCAATCACAGGCGAAGAGCTCACGGCAGGACAGCGAGTCGCCGCAGGAGGCATGGCAGCCGCAGGCTACATCCCAATCGTCGGCTGGGCAGGCCGTATTTTCAAAGGCGGAAAAGCTGTCTATAAAACCACCCAAGCCACATCAGCTGCAGTCAGGGCAGTCGACATCTACAAGACATCGCAAAAATCCTTTGACGCCTTAAAAACATCTCAAAAAGGACTATATGGCCTCACTGCAACCAACGGATTCAGCGAAGCAATTACAGGCCGAGACATGTTTGGAAACAAGATCTCAAAAGAACAGCAGGAAGCGAGTATGAATGCGGCTCTTGGAATGCTTTTGCCGTTTGGGGCTAAAGGGTTTCATGGGAAGATGGGGATTAGGAGTACGAGAGAACTTAAGCATCCAGTTTTAGATAATCCACGAGTAGGTAGTGCTTTAAAAGATGATTTTTATCATAGCTTTAATGATATAATTGACAACTACGCAGTTCATTCTAAGAGATTTGATTTACCAAATAGAAAAGGCCATATGGATTCGTTGTATCAAATAGAGGGCTCGGTGGTTAAGTACGAAACCAAATATGTAAAAGTAAAGAACAACGCCCCAGAAATGTTACAGTCGAAAGAAATAAGGAATGGCGTGTTTGAATGGGTGGTAGATCCAACAACGAATACAGTAACCCATAGAACTTTTATACCTGGTGGCAAAGTGACAGGAAAAATAAATCAATGGGGGAAATAGAAAATTGTATAAAACGGATATAATCACGAAAAATGGTTTTGATTGTAACTGGTCTACACTGTTTGTTGGTAGACAGTTTAATTTAATTTCGGCAATAGAAGTAACAAACTATGCTGTTAAATATCTAGAAAACAACCCTAATGCTAACAATGAATTAATCCTTGAATTAGCTTGGGAACAAGAAGAAGTTAAAGTAGATCATATACTTGAAAGCATAGTCTCTGACAAATCATCGGAAGACATGAAGAGAGAGTATCATAAGTGGCTATATAGCACTATGAAAGAAGTTTATACTAATTCAACTGATGAAAACATATTTGAAGAAATTGAAAATATTTTTTCAATCTTTAATACACCCGAAAATATGTATGATTTTTTTAGAAAAGTTTCAGACGCATTTTATTACCCTCACGATTCACAAAATACAATTAAAGAACTTGTAGAAGAGTTTTTAGAAGATGAAAAGGAATTGATTTTATAACTAGAGAGTTTAATAGAACGATGGACTAATGGTCCATCGTTTTCTTTCATTCTTTGCTGGTAAAGAGATTGGTATGATAAAAAATAAAGTAGATTTGTTAGATCTCGAAAGCAATTGAGGAGAAAACAATGAGTGACCATAAAATAAGCATCCTGTCTGAGAAGTTTGAAAATGAAAATACTGGTGAACTCGTAGAAGGAATTACGATTATGATAGACGATAAATTAAAAAGATGCTAAAAAATACAACAAACCTGAATGAAACAGTCACCTTGATTTTTACCTGCACAAGCCATTCCATTCCCGTCAGAAATTAATGTGTTAAAATAAACCAATAAAAAGGAGCTAAAACCATGCTATGGATTTTCACACAAAACCAGCAAAGTTTCGTTCATGTCCACGAAATCACAGTAGCCGGCAAAAAGATTGAAGGGATGATCGCAGGAAGCGATACTTGGGTCAAGACGCTCGGTAAGTATGACTCAAACGATCGTGCAGCAGAGATCCTTGAAGACATTGTGAAAACAATTGAAGCCAATCAAGATGCCACCGCGACTTACAGAATGCCAAATCAATAAAAAAGAAACCACCTTTCCATTGCGAAAAGGTGGTTTTTGTTTATGATGGTGTTTTTGTAAAGGCTAAAAATAAAGGGATGCCTGTGCCGACAAGGGTGGTGGCAAATAGGAACATACCGCAAATGAATAGAAAATGACTGGCTGAAAAGACAAGTGCCAGAATAAGAAAAACGATGCTGAGTCCTGCCATGCTATATGATGGGACAAAGCGGCGTTTGTATGTGGCTTTCTTTGTTAAGAATGAGAAGAAAATGCCAAATAATAATGGGACAATCCATAAGTAAAATAAAATAATAAGAGACATACTTCATACCTCGATTTTTCCTTCTATTTTATCAGATGCTGATCGCAATCGATACTACAAAGCTTCACTTTGTAAAATAATTCATGCAATCGACACAATTACGTGGGCTGATTCATAGAATGCGTTTTTTCTTTCATATATTCAGGCTGCAAAAGGGCGTATACACAATGATCCGTAAAGCGGTCGCCCAGCCATTCACATTGTCTCAAAATGCCTTCAAGCGAAAAGGATAATCGCTCTGCGATGCGTCTGCTCTTCAGGTTATCGACAGCAGCCCTGATTTCAATGCGGTGCAGTCCACAATCTTCAAATAAATAATGAATGACTGCTTTGCACGCTTTTGTCATAATGCCTTTTCCTTGATAGCCTTCTCCGAGCCAATAGCCAATTGAAACAGTTCTGTCGATCCAATGAATTTGGTGGGTGCCGATGATCCCGACAAGTTCTCCATGTGACCAGATGCCCGCTTGAAAACCGTTGTTCTGCATGGCTTGCTGCATTGCGCCTTGAATGAACGCCATGCTGTCTTCTTCTGTTTTCGTTGAATCCACCCAAAGCATCCATTCACGTAAATGCTCTCTTGACCGCTGAATGAGCAAATATAGACTTCGTGCGTCTCTTGGCTCAAGCAGCCGCATGGATATCTCTTGATCTTGATAAAAAAACATGTGCCCACATCCTCTCAGGGGAATTTTACCATAACCATATGAAAAGAAAAAGACAGCATCACTACTGTCTTTTACATAAATGTATCCACAATTAAAAAGAGATTGAGTGCGACAACAAGAGCTGCTATCACCCAAGATATTCCTGTTACCCAGCGGGCATTCGTTAATTCGCCCATAATTCGTTTTTTACTTGTAAATAAAATGAGCGGAATTAAAGCAAAGGCAATACCAAAGGATAAGACCACCTGACTCATCACAAGTGCGGATGTCGGATTCACCCCAGATGCAATGATCACAATAGGGGGAATAATAGTAATCAGCCGGCGGACATACAGTGGAATGCGGTATTGAATAAAACCCTGCATAATGATATCGCCTGACAATGTACCGACAGAAGAGCTGGATAGTCCGGCTACAAGCAGGCCTACACCAAATAAGATAGCTGATACAGGACCTGCGAGTGTGCTAAAATGCTGGAACGCAACATCCAGATCTTCAACAAAGAGACCATTTTTATAAAATAGAGCGGCTGCCACAATCAACATACTGGCATTGATGGCTCCAGCGACTAGCATCGCAATGAGGATATCTAAAAACTCAAAGCGGAAAATCTGTTTTTTCTCCTTTTCCGTTCTGCCGACGACTCTTCTTTGGGTTAATGCTGAATGTAAATAGATCGCGTGCGGCATCACAGTGGCACCTAAAATTCCAGCTGCAAGCAGTACACTATCTGTGCCTTCAAATTTTGGAATGAAAAGCCCGCCTGCGACACTTCCTATATCAGGCTTGGCGACAAAGGTTTGCACAGCGAAAGCGATCACGACAACGAACAGCATGCCGGTGATGCCGGCTTCTAATGCTCGATATCCACGTCTTTGCAATTCTAAAATCGCAAATGATCCGATGGCTGCAATAATAGATGCTTCAAGCAAAGGAATCCGAAAGAGCAAGTATAAACCAAGTGCCGCTCCAATAAACTCAGCTAAATCTGTGGCAATAATAACGAGTTCTCCCTGAATCCATAAACCGATGGAGACGGGTTTTGGAAACTCTTCACGTGCGATTTCAGGTAAGTTTTTCCCTGTCGCTATTCCAAGCTTTGCGGATAAGGATTGGATGAGCAGCGCCATGAGATTTGATATGAGAATGACCCATAAGAGAAGATATCCATATTTAGAGCCAGCCGCAATGTTGGTGGCAAAATTCCCTGGATCAATATATGCAATGGCTGCGATAAAAGCAGGGCCTAGAAAAGGAAGAAGCCTTCTAAATCCTTTGACCTTACCTTCAAGTGCACGCTCAGCTGCCGCTGACATGTGTGCCTGTGCCTCGATGTATTTGTTTGTCATATGTCATCACCTAGATTCTACAAAGTTTTGCTTGGGCACAAAAAGTTTCCTTCATGCAATTTTTAATCATCATATGCCCATCTTCATGAAAAGTCAACTATCTGAACTAATAGGTTTGTTTATCATATGTAAGTGAAAAAAATAGATACCTTGTCAACGCGCAACATAAAAAACACCGTCCCTTAGACGGTGTCCCTACTGCTTCCTCTTTTATTTGTTTTTTTAAGATACCCTTGATCCCACGCTGCGGAAGATCAGGCTTAAAATAATGACAAAGATGGCTGCTCCTAAGATCGCTGGAATGATCGCAAAGCCTGCCAGACTAGGACCCCACGTTCCAAGCAATCCATGACCAATCCAAGCACCTGCAAGTCCTGCAATCATTGAACCGATCCATCCTCCTGGTACACTGCCTCCAGCGAGTGCACTCCCAATGAGACCAATGACAATCGCCACAACTAATGAAATTAGAAATCCTAACATGTTGATCACTCCTCTTTTGTTTGTTTATTAAGCAATAACCGTTTTGAAAAAGATTAAAACCTTTCGGAACCGCTTCAATGTTCTATACGTATGATGGACAAGGATTGTGTATAATAACAGACAAATACTTCAGCGGCATCTAAGGAGGCATATGGCATGGAGGAAAGAGAATGGCTAAAAGCACAATTAAAGGAGATCGAAAAGTGGGAGAAAGACCAGCAAAAGGTATGGTTTTGGGAGAAACTCAGCCGCCTTCCATTTCAAATGCTGGACAAGCTGACGCCTGCTTTTATTCAGAAAAAAATCGGTGTGCTGCTTGATGAAATGGGTCATTACATTCAATCTGGCGGTGCCTATTTGACATCGGAAAAAGGCATCATTCATCAATTTCAAAAGAAGTGTGAGGGCGAATCCATTCAGCGCATAGAGGATATTGGAAAGGCCCCAATCGAAATGATGGATGCCATTAGTGAACATATGGGGAAAAACAGAACGAATCTCGCGACTGTGCAAGGGGCGACAACTGGTGTCGGCGGAATGTTTACGCTAGCTGCTGATATTCCTGCGGTCCTGGGCCTCTCTCTGAAAACATTACAGGATATTGCCGTCACCTATGGCTATGATCCTAAAAACAAAGAGGAGCGGGTCTTCATCATTAAATGCTTGCAGCTGAACTCTGCGGATGTCGTTGGAAAGAAATCGATTCTAAAAGAACTCAAAAGCTATCATGCATCCGAAGGGAAGCATGAAAACATGATTTCCCAAATCCAAGGGTGGCGTGAGGTCGTCTATAATTACCGGGATTCGTTCGGCTGGAAGAAACTATTTCAGCTTGTTCCCATCGCTGGGATTTTGTTTGGTGCCGTTTCGAACCGCTCACAATTAAAAGGAATTGCCGAAACCGGCATGATGCAATACCGAAAGCGAAGAATTTTAACAAGATTAGAAGAGCTCACGCAGCAAGAACAGAGTGAGTCCGGCGCATAAAAAAATCCCATATCAAAGGGATTTTTTATTTGCTCTCATCCTCTTCCTGAAAAGCATGAATAGGTGAGTGTTCATAACGTGCACGCAGTTCGCGGATCTGTTTGATGAGGGTGGAGCCGATCGTTTTTTCGGCTTCATCATACAAAGGATCCAGGGCTTTCATCCATTTTTGTCTTTCAGCTGGCGTCAATTCATGAATGGCAATCGGCGATTCACGTTTAATGTCCTCCAGCTGATCTTTGTTCATCTGTTCTGCATGCTTTTCATTCCAAGCCGTAGTTTCTTCCATGGCCTCAAGTAAAATCCGTTTCGTTTCGGGTGTCTGGCGGTCAAAGAAGGATTGATCTGTTAAGACCACATAGCCTAAATACCCGTGATTGCTGATCGTCATATAGTCTTGTATATGATAGAATTTTTTTGAATAAATATTTGAAATGGTATTTTCTTCACCGTCTACTTTTTTTGATTCTAATAGCTGAAACGTTGAATTAAATGATTCCTGATAGGGCTTTGCGCCAAGAAGTTTGAATTGTTTTTCAATCATGTCGCTTTGCATAATGCGGAGAGACTGGTTTTTTAAATCAGCCGGCTGTTTGATGGGCCCTTTATTAGAGGTAATTTGCTTAAAGCCATTTGTCCAATAAGCCATTCCCTTTAACCCATCTTTTTGCAGCGTGCCAAACAACCTTTGTCCAATTGCACCTTGCAGGCCTTCTTGAACCGCATTGTAATTTGAAAAAGCAAAGGGAAGATCAAGTGCCAGCCACTCAGGGGACAGCATGCCGAGCTTCGAGGTAGACGGAGCAATAAATTGAACTTGATTCTCTTTGAGTGCATTTATTTCTTCAATATCAGAATAAAGGCTTCCGTTGGAGAAAATTTGAATGCTGATCTTTCCATCGGATTTTTCGTGCACGAGCTCAGCAAATTTCTTTGCGGCAAGTCCTTTAGGTGTATTGTCTGCCACGACATGGCTGAATTTGAACACAAGCTGGTCCTTCAGTCCAGTCTGTTCATCATCAAAGGTTGTCGCTGATTTTGGCATCATATGATAAAAACCAAAGTATAAAGCGGTTACAAAACCGATCATGAGCAATAGTGTATAAGCGAGTAAATTCTTCATGCGTCAGATCCCCCTTATGTCAAGCATACTTGACAGAGGAAGAATCCGTAAAGATACAGGTGAAAAAATGATGAGAAATCGATTGAAATTACAACAATTATCTATTAGATGGAAGCTTACCATCCTCACATATTTCGTTGTCATTTTCGCCCTTTTAATCGGAGGGATTATCCTTGTTGGGGGAATTCAGCAAACAGAGGAACGGGAGCTTCGAAAAAGACTCATGAACACGGCGAGAACCGTGGCTGAGATGAATGAGGTGAAGCAGGCGTTAGCTGATCAGACAAAGGATCGTGATCAATTACAGCATGCAATCGAAGAGATTCGGATTATTCAAGACGCTGACTATATTGTCGTGATGGATATGGATCATGTGAGATTAACGCATCCAGTGAAAACAAGGATTGGCCAGCGCTCAGAAGGAACTGATGAAGAGCCGGCTTTTGCAGAGCATATTTATTTCTCAGAAGCAGAGGGAGAGCTTGGAACAGCCATCAGAGCTTTTTATCCAGTCAAGGATGATCAATTTAATCAAACAGGGGTTGTGCTTGTAGGAAGAACTCTGCCAAGTATGGCAGATATATTAGGAGAAATGAAGCAGGATATCCTCATGATCCTCCTGCTGACGCTCAGCTTTGGGCTTGTGGGTTCATTTTTGCTCGCCCGTCATATTAAACAGCAAATGTTTAAGCTGGAGCCGCATGAGATTGTCAGAATGCTAGAGGAACGCACTGCAACCTTTCACTCTATTAATGAAGGGGTCATCGCCATTGATAATCAGCACATGATCACCATTTTTAATGAGAAGGCGAAGCAGATTTTTGGCGTAACAGGTGATGTCGTGGGCCGGAATATTTGGGGTGTGCTGTCTGATACGAGACTTCCTGAGATTATTGATCGCGCAGAACCCGTCTACAATGAAGAAATCCATATGAGCGGAAAGCGGATCATGAGCAGCCGGATTCCGATAGTCATGAAAAAGAAGATCATCGGAGCGGTCGCCATTTTTCAGGACCGGACAGAAGCGGCAAAATTGGCGGAGGAGCTCACAGGGGTTAAGAACTTTGTGGACGGTTTGCGGGTGCAAAACCATGAACATATGAATAAGCTTCATACGATTGCCGGGCTGATTCAGCTTGGTAAAGCCGATCAGGCGCTCGATCTAGCCTTTCAAACAACAGAAGAGCAGGAACATGTGACGGACTTTCTTCATCGCGTCATAGAGCATGATGCTGTCGCAGGGTTATTGATGAGCAAAATCAGAAGGGGCAAGGAGCTTGGTATCATGGTCGAAGTAGATGAACATAGCTGTCTGCGTGATTTCCCTGAACGGCTTGATCAGCATGATATGACAAAGCTGCTCGGAAATCTCATTGAGAACGCCTTTGCTTCGTATGATACTGTAGAAAGAGACACAAAAGTCATTTCCATTAGTATCGATCAAACGGAGGATGTCATCGCGATTTTAATTGAAGACAATGGCTCCGGGATCGAAGAGGAAATGATTCCTTCTATTTTCGATAAAGGCTTCACACATGGCAAAGAGGGCGGAACAGGCTATGGCCTGTACATTGTAAAAACGATTATCGACAAAGGGATGGGAAATGTAGAGGTCACATCAAGCATCGGTATTGGTACCACCTTCTCAATCGAATTCCCAATGACCATAGAGGAGAGAGACAGATGACTCAGATTAAGGTGCTGTTAATTGAAGATGACCCAATGGTGCAAGAAGTGAATAAAGAGTTCATTATGAGTGTCCCTGGCTTTCAAGTCGCAGCTGTCGCTGGAAATGGGGAGCAGGGCATCCAGCTAATCAAAGAGATTCGTCCAGACCTCGTGGTACTTGATGTCTATATGCCAAAAAAGGATGGCGTCAAAACGCTGCAAGACATCAGAAAACAGAAGATGAAAGTGGACGTGATTGTCATTTCTGCAGCGAAGGACAAAGAGACCATCGGCATCATGCTTCAAAATGGTGCGCGGGATTATATTATTAAACCATTCAAATTTGAACGAATGAAAGAATCACTTGAAAGCTATAAGGCGTTTAAATCAAAAATCCAAACTGCAGCAGAATTCTCTCAGGAGATGCTCGATGATATCATACGAAAGCCTGCTGTTAAGCAGGAAGATACTTGGCTTCCTAAAGGGCTGAATGTGCATACGATGAACGAAATTAAAGCGTATATGGGCTTGCAGGAAGGCGCGCAGTCTGCAGAAGAAGTCGCCAATGCACTTGGCATTGCCCGCGTCACGGCACGCCGGTATTTAGACTTTCTCGTTAAAGAAGGCGAGCTGAAATTAGATATGCAATATGGCGGGGTAGGACGGCCTGTGAATAAATATATCGTACATTCTGACTAAAGACCAAAAAGACCAAAATGTACGATATGTCCATAAGCTTCACAGCCTTTGATGAAATCGCTATCATTTATCTACAGATAATAGTTAAGCGTTTACATCAAAGGGTGAGGGAGTTGATTTTTTATGAAAAGGATTTTGAAGAACCTGACATTTCAGGTAATTGCAGCTGTCATTATCGGGATCATTGTCGGGATGGTTTGGCCAAACGTTGGAAAAGAAATGAAGCCGCTTGGTGATACCTTTATCAATGCCGTTAAAATGGTCATTGCACCAATTATTTTCTTAACCATTGTTCTTGGTATTGCCAAGATGGGTGATATGAAAAAGGTTGGGAAAGTTGGGGGAAAAGCATTTATTTATTTTGAAGTTGTCACGACACTTGCTCTAGTCATCGGTCTTTTTGTGGTGAATATCATGAAGCCAGGTGCAGGTCTTGACTATAGCAAGCTTGAAAAAGGGGACGTTTCACAGTATACCCAAAATGGCGGACAGGGTATAGACTGGATGGAATTTGTTACACACATCGTGCCATCTAACATGGTTGATGCTTTCGCAAAGGGTGATATTTTACAGGTCTTATTCTTCTCTATTCTATTCGGTGTCGCGCTCGCTGCTCTTGGCGAGAAGGGGAAAGGCATCATCGAATGGCTTGATAAGCTGTCACTTGTTTTCTTTAAAATCATTGGTTATATCATGCGTGCTGCGCCTCTTGGTGCATTTGGCGCGATGGCTTATACGATCGGACACTTTGGTTTGGCATCGATTAAACCGCTGGCGAGTCTGATGCTCTCCGTTTATATGACCATGTTCTTGTTCATTTTCGTTGTACTGAACATCATTTGTAAAATGTATGGCTTCAGCCTGCTCGGTTATCTGCGGTTTATCAAAGATGAAATTTTAATTGTACTTGGCACAAGTTCTTCAGAATCCGTGCTGCCAAGAATGATGGATAAAATGGAACGCTACGGGTGCTCTAAGTCTGTTGTCGGTCTTGTCATTCCAACAGGTTATTCCTTTAACCTAGATGGAACTTCCATCTATTTATCAATGGCCGTCGTCTTCTTGGCGCAAGTGTTTGGTGTAGACCTGTCGATCGGTCAGCAGATCACTATTATCCTTGTGCTGATGCTTACATCAAAGGGAGCAGCTGGGGTGACAGGAAGCGGATTTATCGTGCTTGCATCTACTCTTGCGGCACTACAGGTCATTCCGTTAGAGGGTCTAGCACTGCTGCTTGGGGTTGACCGCTTCATGAGTGAAGGAAGAGCGATTACAAACCTCATTGGAAATGGAATCGCAACAATTGTTGTCGCGAAGAGTGAAGGTGAATTTGACGAAGCGAAGAGCAAAACAGCACTTCAGGAAATGCGGAATATGAAGCAGGCTGTTTAGTATAAAAACAACCAAAAACCGAAACCTTATGTTCTACATGGGTTCGGTTTTTTTGTGTAAAAAAGAAAAACCAATAAAATTAATACAAATCGTAAGACCTCTTTGACCTTTTATTATATAATTTACAGAAAGATCCGATATAATGTATATCAGATACGATGAAAAATAGACTTTAGTCCTGGCAGGTGTGTAACGTAATGACGGCATTTTTAAAATTGTTCGAAAAACCTGGTGTTAAGCGGTTTTCAGTATTTGTAGTATTAGCCACAGCATTATATCTATTAAGAGGAATGATGAATTTAATTCTTTTGACCTTCATTTTCACCTTTTTGATGAATCGGTTGGAAGAGGTCATTAGAGGCTTTTTAAATCGCTTCCTGAAAATAGGACAGAAATCGGTCATTACCATTTTGTATATTCTTCTGGCTGGTGGATTAACATTTGGCGGATTCGTTTTTGTACCAATCATCGCCAAACAGGTAGAGCAGCTATTCCGTTTAGGAAAGAAAATTGCAGATCACCCACAAGATTTACCCTTCTTTGACGTCATCACGAACGTATTCGGAGATTTCAAAATATCAGCTTTCTTTGAGAAAGGGTTTAATTTCCTCTATACATACATAACCGATTTCAGCACGTTCAGTATCCAGGTCATTATGTCCTTAATATTAAGCATGTTCTTCCTGTTCGAAAAAGAACGCCTCATTCAATTCATGAACAAGTTCAAAACGAGTAAAATCTCCGTGTTCTATCATGAAATTGCCTTCTTTGGACGTAAATTTTCCCGAACGTTTGGAAAAGTACTTGAAGCACAGTTTATTATTGCAACCGTTAACTGTGTGCTAACGACCATTGCGCTAGGCATTATGGGCTTCCCGCAGTTATTTGGATTAGCGGTCATGGTCTTTTTGCTAGGCTTAATCCCAGTAGCGGGTGTGGTTATCTCTCTTATTCCACTCAGCATCATTGCGTATACACTCGGAGGCGGAATGTATGTCCTGTATATTGTGCTGGTGATTGTGATTATCCATGCTATTGAAGCATACTTCTTGAATCCGAAGCTCATGTCAGCTAAAACAGAACTCCCTATTTTCTTCACGTTTATTGTGCTGATCTTCTCTGAACACTATATTGGCATTTGGGGACTTATTATCGGTATCCCAATCTTTGTGTTTATTTTAGATATTCTTGAAGTGACAAATAGGGAAGAAAGTAATTAAAAAGTTCATATGAACCTGTTTACAATTTTCTAAAAATAAGGTATAAATGGTATGAAAATATCATATATCCACACGCTTAATCCTTCTAAAGGAATGGGGGACCCATGTTTTTGGGGTGAATTTTTCTTATCTGAGAAAAAAGGACATCTCTTCGTCCTAACCCGTCAGCTAACCTCATCAGCGTGAAGAGAGTAGACAGTGGTACACGTATGGACACGCAGGCCCACGAGAAAACTCTCTCGTGGGTCTTTTTGACGAGGAAGGGGAGATTTTATTGAAGCTGGCGACAAAAATTATTATTGCCTTGTTTGTAGGTGCAATCACAGGATTGCTGCTTAACCTTTTTGCTCCAAATGTATTCAAAGTGTTAGACCCTTATTTATTTACACCTCTAGGTCAAATCTTCTTAAACCTGATTAAAATGCTGGTTGTACCCATTGTATTCTTTTCGATCACGCTCGGTGTAGCAGGCCTTGGTGATCCGAAGAAGCTAGGCAGAATCGGCGTAAAAACCATTACTTATTTCCTGCTCACTACGACTTTCGCCATTATCATTGGCATTTCATTAGCCTTATTGATTAAACCCGGAGCCTTCGGTAATTTTGATACAAAAGCGGCTGATTATTCCGCAGAGGAAGCCCCATCAATGGCAGAAACACTACTCAACATTATTCCAACCAATCCAGTCCAATCGTTAGTTGAAGGAAACATGCTTCAAATTATCGTCTTCTGCGTATTTTTAGGTCTTGGCATAGCCATGCTTGGTAAAAAAACGGAAGGCTTGCTGAAGCTGTTTGAACAAGGAAATGAATTAATGATGTATCTTGTCGGTGTTGTAATGAAATTTGCACCGTACGGGACATTCGGTTTGATTGCAACCGCGATCGGCAGTCAGGGACTGGATGCCATGAAAGCGATGGGACTTTACTTCTCGGTCGTGTTAATTGCGCTTATCCTGCATTTCTTCCTGACATATGGATCAACCATTGCTATCTTAGCTAAACGGAATCCAATGGCATTCTTTAAAGGATTTTCACCAGCGATGGTTGTTGCGTTTAGTACATCAAGCAGTAACGCAGTACTGCCGGTATCAATGGAAACAGCGCAAAAGCGTTTAAAGGTGCCAGAGCCGATTTCAAGCTTTGTGCAGCCGCTGGGTGCAACCATTAATATGGATGGCACAGCCATTATGCAAGGTGTTGCGACCATTTTTATCGCTCAAGTGTATGGGGTTGAACTGACGCTTGTTCAAATGCTGACGGTTGTCTTAACAGCTGTTTTAGCAAGTGTCGGTACAGCAGGTGTCCCAGGGGTAGGGCTCATCATGCTGGCCATGGTGTTAAATTCCGTGAATCTTCCTGTTGAGGGAATAGCGCTGATCCTTGGCATAGACCGCTTATTAGATATGGCAAGAACCGTAGTTAATATTACAGGTGACGCAGCATGTGCGGTGATTGTTTCTGAAACCGAAAAGAAACACGAGAAAGAAGCGCCGACACCTAACTTATCACTGTAATAAGCAAGAAGGGCTGGCTGGGTCAGTCCTTTTTTTCATGGATTGATTTGTCTTGCGTGATATACTTTTAACAGAATGAGCGGCCATACATGCCGCCATAGGTTTACATCAGAAGGAGGAACCACTTTGCAGTCTGCTGTTTTAAAAGTAGAGAAAGTCGATAAACTAATTGGCCGGAAAATGATCTTGCAGGATATTTCTATAGACATTGGGCAAGGAGAAATTGTTGGATTACTTGGACCCAATGGGTCTGGAAAAACAACTTTGATTCGATTGATCGTTGGCTTGATGAAAAAAAATAATGGCAACATCATGATCAATGGATATTCACAAGATGAGGATTTTCTTAAAGCGATGTCATCTGTTGGTGCGATCATAGAAAACCCAGAATTTTATTCGTATTTAACAGGCTTTGAAAACCTTGAAATGTATGCAGCGATGCACGATGGCGTGACGGAGGAACGCATTCAGGAAGTGGTGGAAAGAGTTCGTCTTGAGGATGCCATTCATCAAAAGGTCAAGACGTATTCACTAGGGATGAAACAAAGGCTTGGGATTGCACAAGCTATTTTGCATCGGCCAAACCTGCTCATTTTAGACGAACCGACAAATGGACTGGACCCCGCAGGAATGAAGGAATTCCGGGAGCACTTACAAATGCTTGTAAAGGAAGAAGGAACCTCGGTGTTATTTGCGACGCATTTATTGCATGAGGTAGAAGAGCTATGTGACCGCATGATTATCATTCAAAAGGGACAGATCAAAGCTAGTACTCATCTCCGGGATATGGAGGGGAAAGAGCAGGTGCTGATGAATATTCAGCCAGTAGAAAAGGCGGTCTCATGGCTTGACGCACACGACTATACATATGAACGAAATGGAGCGCGTGTACTGCTTCAACTGAACAAAGAACGTGTGCCAGAGCTGAACAAACAGCTTGTGCTGGCGGGGTTTGATGTACTTGAAATGATGCCTCAAAAGCAGTCAATTGAAGAGGCATTTATGAAATGGACGGAAGGCGGGACGACAGATGCTTAACCTCATCAAGAATGAGCATAAGAAAATCATGAAGAAAAAGATCACATTCATTGCTCTTTTATTGATCGTTGTATTTCAACTGGCCATGGCTCTAACCTTGAAACGAGTCATATCAAGCTTTGGTGGACAAGACACAGTCGCGAACTATTTTGCTTATTCCACGAACGTCGTGTTTATTTTGCAGGTACTTGCTGTTGTTATTGGCGCGACCTTGATCTCAACAGAGTTTCAGAAAAGGACGATCAAGTTTCTATTGATCCGGCCAAAAACAAGACTGCACATTTTTCTGTCAAAATACATCACACTTGTGCTGACAGTCATTTATTTGTTTGTTTTTTATTATGTTTTGGCTTTTATATTTGGTCTTATTTTCTTCGGTACTGATTTTGATGAAAGAACGGGGCAATTATTTCAGCATACGTTTGCCGCCATTGGATCTCAGTGGGTGGAAGTGATCATGATGGCAAGCTTTGCTTTTATGTGTTCCAGTTTGTTTAGAAACAGTCTTGTTGCCCTTGTGACCTCGTTTTTTGTTTTATATGCGGCGAAATCACTTGTACCGATCATGTCTCTCTTAGAAAATCAGTGGGGGAAAATCCTCCTTTTCGCGAATACGGACTTTACTCAGTACAGCTTTCAAGGACCGCCGCCTTTTCATGGGATGAGCATTTTGTTTTCTCTATTTATAGTAGGGGCGCATTTTGTTTTCTTTATTGGATCGGCTTGGATTCTTTTTTGGAAACGTGATGTAAATGTGTAAAAAATGTGTCAAATAACAAGAAAAATTCGTGACATCTTTGTGAAAACGAGTCTGTATTTCACGATAACCGGCTGATTTTGTCTTATAATAAGAAGGAGTCATGGAGGTGGCACTATCGTGAAAAATTTCATTACGGCTTTACCAATTTTGTTGCTGCTGTCGTTTTCGTTTGTGTCTTTTGCCTTCCAGTTTGATCACCTTGTTTATTTCAGACTAGCGCTGGGGATCTTTTCGTTAGCGGGTCTTTTCTTTCTGTATACACTTAAAAGAAACATGAAATGGTTCATGGTCTATTTATATGCGAGCTGGATCGTTCTTGCTGCCGTCACGACATTTGAGGAACCAGTCTTTTCTCAATTTTTCTTCGGTGGTTTAACGATGACAATGGGTTATCTCACATATATGCTCATTTATTTAGGAATGAAGCAGGACCGTGTAGCGAAAGCAAATTAAAACAAAAGTCGATAAAATCGAATAACAGATTTTATCGGCTTTTTTTATTTTATTGAAGCAGACAAAAGAGCAGCCAGCGATGACTGCTCCTCTTGTGCTTATGATTCACGCCCAGCAGCTGCAAGCTGCTTCTGGTGTTTTTTGTCGATGGTTTCGTATATACTTTCCATCATTTGAGGATCGCGCATGATGGCCTTTTTGTTCTCTTCAATCAATTGCTGGTAGGTTTTAATTTTCTTCTTAGACATGTGACTCATCGCTCCTTAATAAGAATGGACGTCTATAGGATTTCACATAGATGAAATTGATAATCATTTTCAATTAGCAATTCCATTATACAAAGACAAATGTCAGAAGTAAAGATTCAATTCAGAAAATTCACGTAACCGACATATTCCAAGCTGGTTCGACGCTGCATTCTTTCCCAGGAAATAATTTTGTCATGACTTGTCGTAAGTGAGACATCAATTTGAAACGTTTTGGCTGTGCAGCTCGTCTTATGAAGAGATTTAAAAAGAAAAAAGACATCAGCAAGAGTTTGCTGATGTCCTTCGTTTCATCAATTAAGAAACGTGCTCTTGAAGAAATTCTGTCACTTCTTCAGGCGATTTTGCATTTGCACTGTGTAAATGACCTGTTTTTTCACCATTTTTGAAAATTAACAGGCTTGGAATGCCCATTACCTGATACGTTTCAGCTAATTCTGGGAAATCATCTTTATTTATTTCAAACCATTCATGGTGAGCATAAGCTTCTAGGATGTCTGGAATGAACATGTCCATTCTTGTACAGTCAGGACACCATGTTGCAAAGAATTTAACGATGACTTCTTTGTCTGATTGAATAATTTCATTGAATTGTTCAGTACTTGTGATTTTTTTCAATTTGTCACAACTCCTTTTCAATGTCATTTTAATATAAAATAAAGTCGAATGACATACAAATGCTCGGGAGGCGCTTACAACCTTTACAAATCATTTCAATTACGTAACAACAAAAATTAATTAGAGCATTTTTGCTTGAAAGTGATAAGATAGTAAAGATGAATTTTAGTGGGGGGAGTATCCATTGAAAATAAGTTTAGGATTGATTTACGGCGGAAAGTCAGCCGAACATAATGTATCACTGCAAACAGCTCTTGCAGTTACAAAAGCACTTAACACTGAGAAGTTCGATATACATCCAATTTATATTACAGAAGAGGGTGAATGGTTAAGAGGAGAAAAACTCACTGAACCAGTATCAAACGTCAAAATGCTTCAATTTGAACAGACCGCAAAGACGTTTTTACCAACTTCTTTAAATGAAAGCATGTTTCCACAGCCTGCATCGGCTGATGAGAAAATTGATGTTGTCTTCCCGTTGTTGCACGGACCAAATGGAGAAGATGGCACAATGCAAGGATTACTTGAACTGTTAAATATCCCGTATGTCGGCAACGGCGTTCTCGCGTCTGCCGCGGGTATGGATAAAGTCATGATGAAAGATGTTTTTGCACAAGCAGGACTTGCACAAGCAAAGCACCTTTCTTTCAATAAAAAAGACTACGAAAAAGCGACACCAGACAGCTTAGAACAGGTTGAAAAAGTACTGGGCTATCCATGCTTTGTGAAACCTGCCAACATGGGATCAAGTGTTGGAATTAGCAAATGCCGCAGCAAAGAAGAACTGCAGACTGCATTTGACCTCGCTTTCCAATATGATCGTCGTGTGGTCGTAGAAGAAGGCGTCGTTGGAAGAGAAATCGAGATTGGTGTATTAGGCAATGATGAGCCGAAATGCTCTGTCGTTGGTGAGATTGCACCTAAAACAGATTTTTATGATTACAAAGCAAAATATGAAGATGGCGATACAGATTTGATCATTCCGGCGAGTGTGTCAGAGGATGAATATAAGACGATTCATGACATGGCAATTAAGGCATTTAAAGCCCTCGATGGATCTGGTCTCGTACGTGCAGACTTCTTCCTTACAGAAAAAGGTGAAGTGTTGATCAATGAAGTGAATACAATGCCTGGATTCACACCATTTAGTATGTTCCCATTACTTTGGAAGCACACTGGTGTAGAGTATCCAGAGTTAATTGAAAAGCTGGTGTCACTTGCAATTGAACGCCATCGAGAAAAACAAACCATTAAAACAACTTTTTAATGTGAGCAGCAAGCAGACACTATCCTTAGGTAGTGTCTCTTTTCCTTCAAACGTGAAATGAGAAAGAGAGGCGAAAAATCATGATCAAACGTACAGTGAAACAAATCGCCCAAATGGCTGGTGGAACCCTATCTAATCAAGCTTTTGGCGAAGAACAGATTCACGGAGTGACAACAGATACACGAAAAGTATCAAACGGCGCCCTGTTTATCCCGCTTATCGGAGAACATTTTAACGGTCACACATTTGCTTCAAAAGCAGTGGAGCTTGGAGCCTCAGCTGTTCTTTGGAATCAAAAAGAAGCCAATCCGCCAGAAGGCGTTCCAGTAATTCTTGTAGAGGATACACTAGCTGCGCTTCAACAGCTGGCGAAATCATACTTAAAAGAAGAAAACCCTCGTGTTGTCGGTATTACAGGAAGTAATGGGAAAACCACAACGAAAGACATGATTCATTCCGTCTTGCAGACAGCGTATCAAGTTCATAAAACAGACGGTAACTTTAATAATCATATCGGGCTTCCGCTTACCATTCTGGCAATGCCTGAAGGAACAGATATTGCGGTTTTGGAGATGGGCATGAGTGCAAAAGGCGAAATCGAATTTTTATCAGACCTCGCTGAGCCGGATGCAGCAGTCATCACAAATATCGGGGAATCACATATGCAAGATTTAGGATCAAGAGAAGCCATTGCTGATGCAAAATGTGAGATCGTAAAAGGGTTAAAAGAAGACGGCATCTTTTATTACTTAGGTGATGAGCCCTTGCTTCGCGAAAGAGCAAGTTCACTTTCTCAGCGTGTAAAAACCTTTGGAGAAGCAGAGGACTGTGATATTAAGGTAACGCACATCAACCAGCTTGCAGAAGGAACAGAATTTCAGGTCGAAGGGTATACCCAAGGTTTTCTCATTCCTGTATTAGGGAAACATAATGTGAAGAATGCACTTGCTGCTATTGCTATAGGCCAGCATTTTGGGCTGAATGAAAGACAAATAGCCCAGGGACTGATGCAAACGAAGTTGACGGGGATGCGTCTTGAGCTGTTTAAAACAGATAAAGGAATCACTGTCATTAATGATGCGTATAATGCAAGTCCTACTTCTATGAAAGCAGCCATTGATCTTGTGGGAGATATGGACGGCTTCGCCAATCGTATTCTTGTACTTGGAGATATGCTCGAAATGGGCAGCGAAGAAGAAACGTATCATTATGAACTTGGCCGTTACATCAAGCCGGAATTTATTGATCATGTCATGACGTATGGCCGACTAGGTGCATTCATTGCTGAAGGAGCGAAAAAATCATTCGGGGCTGAGCACGTATTCTCCTTTATGGACAAAGAGGACCTGAAGAAAAAACTAGCTGAAGTGGCAGGGCCTGACGATGTTGTGCTTGTCAAAGCCTCACGCGGTATGAAATTGGAAGAAGTCATTACTGCACTACAAAAGTGAGAAGGTGACAGAATGATTGGCTGTTTATGTATCCACGGTTTTACGGGTGCCCCTTATGAAGTAGAACCGCTGGCGCAATATTTAAAACAGACGGCAGATTGGGAAGTGCAGTCTGTCACGCTTCCGGGGCATGGGGATGAGCTTCAGTTAAAAGGCATTCTTTATCAAGAATGGATAGCGACAGCTGAACTCGAACTTCTATCCCTTTATCGAACTTGTGACACCGTGTATTTGATCGGCTTTTCTATGGGCGGAATGATTGCTTCTTACTTAGCAGCGAAGTACCCAGTTGCCCGTCTCGTCCTATTAAGTGCTTCGGCTAAATATGTGAACCCAAAACAAATGATGCAAGATACAAGGCAGATGGTGAAGGAGTCCCTGTCAGGGATCATTGATACAAACCCTTTATATGATCGATATCGCCATAAGCTCACAAGCACGCCGCTGTCAGCCGCGATAGAATTTATGAAGCTGGTCAAGCAAACGAAGAATTCGCTTGAGAAGCTTCATCTGCCTGTGTTAATTGTTCAAGGTGAAAGCGACGGAATTGTACCTGCTTCAAGTGCAGAATTTATTTATCATAAAGTCCCGTCTCGCCAGAAAGAAATGTTTTATTTGCCCGATTGTAAACATCATGTTTGTCATGAGCCATGTGCCCAGCAATTGTTTGAGAAAGTAGAACATTTTCTAAAAAAAGCAATTTAATATATAGAAAAGCTAAATTGTGGCTAAACTAATATAAATTGAATCCCACTTGTTAAAATTTGCATCATTTTTGTCGAATGAGTGACAGGCATATGGTACAATAGGAAAGAAAAGGTGGTTGATTCGGTTGTTTCAATATGACGGAAAAACCTTTATCCCGCAGTCTAATTCGAGTAACGGAGAAGTATCAGCAGGAACCATATTTCAATATCGTCAGGACGGGAATATATTAACGGGCACATATCAAGGCGGCAGTATTATATCTGGCGTACTTGTAGGAACTGTGAATGAGGATGGAACACTTCATTTTAGATACCACCATGTAAGCAAGGACGGCAGTATGAGAAGCGGGACTTGCAATTCCACTCCAAAGCAGCTGGATAACGGAAAAATTCAACTGTTTGAAAAGTGGAAATGGATGGACGGAGATCAAAGTGAAGGTGAATCTGTCATTGTAGAACAGTAGATATATCCATTTCTGTCTTGTTGAAAAACAAATAGTGTAATGGTAAGATATAAGGTAGGGTAATTCGGGCTTTGTATATAATGGACCTGTCCTTTCAGAAAAGGGCAGTTTTTAATGATCATTCACGAGATTACTGAAACAGCAATTAGAAGGAGTTTGAATAAATTGACTATAACGTTTCAAGATTTTCAATTAAGCGAAAGTCTCATGAAGGCTATTAACCGCATGGGATTTGAAGAAGCAACACCGATTCAAGCAGAAACGATTCCTCTCGGTCTTCAAAATAAAGATGTCATCGGACAAGCACAAACAGGAACAGGAAAAACTGCAGCATTTGGTATTCCTCTGGTTGAAAAAATCGACCCAGCGTCTCCAAATATCCAAGCGATTATCATTGCGCCAACAAGAGAATTAGCGATTCAAGTATCTGAAGAGCTATATAAAATCGGCCAAGACAAGCGTGCACGCGTACTTCCTATTTACGGTGGACAAGATATCGGCCGTCAAATCCGTTCGCTCAAGAAAAATCCTCATATCATCGTAGGGACTCCAGGACGTTTACTCGATCACATTAACCGTCGTACAATGCGTCTTCAAAACGTTGAAACAGTTGTGCTAGATGAAGCAGACGAAATGCTAAACATGGGTTTCATCGAAGACATTGAAGCGATCCTTTCAAATGTACCAAGTGAACACCAAACACTTTTATTCTCTGCGACAATGCCTGCACCAATTAAGCGCATTGCAGAGCGTTTCATGACAAACCCAGAACACGTAAAAGTAAAAGCGAAAGAAATGACTGTATCTAACATCCAACAGTTCTATTTGGATATTCACGAACGTAAAAAGTTTGATACATTGACTCGTCTTCTTGACATTCAATCACCTGAGCTTTCAATTGTCTTCGGCCGTACGAAACGCCGTGTTGACGAATTGACTGAAGCACTTAACCTTAGAGGTTATACAGCTGAAGGAATTCATGGTGACCTGACTCAAGCAAAACGTATGGTTGCGCTTCGTAAATTCAAAGAGGGTTCAATCGATGTGCTTGTCGCAACAGACGTTGCAGCACGTGGACTTGATATCTCAGGCGTAACACACGTGTATAACTTTGACGTACCGCAAGATCCAGAAAGCTACGTGCACCGTATTGGACGTACAGGACGTGCTGGACGTACAGGTATGGCGATGACATTCATCACACCACGTGAAAAAGATATGCTTCGTGCGATTGAGCAAACGACTAAACGTAAAATGGATCGTATGAAAGAACCTACACTAGATGAGGCGATTGAAGGACAACAGCAAGTAACAGTTGACCGTCTACGCACAATCATCAGTGAAAACAACTTGAACTTCTACATGACAGCTGCTGCTGAATTGTTGGAAGATCATGATTCTGTAACAGTGGTTGCAGCTGCGATCAAAATGATGACAAAAGAGCCGGATGCAACGCCTGTTCGTTTAACAGATGAAGCACCGATGATTTCTAAACGTCATCGTAACAACCGCAGCTCTTCTAAACGCAGAGACGGCGGCGGTGGCGGAGGCTACCGTGGAAAAGGCAAGAACAGCCGTTCATCTTATGGTGATAAAAAGCGTTCTTCAAATGACCGCAATCGTTCTTCTAACGATCGTCGTCAAAAGAAATCTTATAACAACTAACATACAAGAGCGAATCCTTTGCAGGGTTCGCTTTTTTTAAAATTGAAACTTTTTAGGCTTTGTTACGTAATATATTGATAGAAAAGTAAGAGAATGGGGGAAGAATGTGAGAAAACAGCCGCAACGTCAAATTAGTTTAAATGGTTTAAAGGTATGGCGTCTTCAAAATGGAATTATCTCATTGATTTTCTTACTCATCATCATTGGGGTATTTGTTGCCAGCTACTATTTTCAATGGCCATATTGGATTGGAGCGATCCTTTCTGGTTTATGGGTCTTACAGGTCATTTTTGGCATTTGGCTCATACCAAAAATCCGCCACCACATCTGGCGCTACGAAGTATTCGAAAATGAAATTGAAATACAGCATGGACTCATTCGCGTCACACGTGTCATTGTGCCAATGGTTCGTGTTCAGCATGTTGATACATCGCAAGGGCCGCTTTTAAGGCGCTACCGTTTGGCCTCTGTTCAAATTTCGACTGCTGCCACAGTTCATGATATACCGGCGCTAGAATTAGAAGAGGCAGATGAGCTTCGTGATTACATATCTCGTTTAGCAAGGGTGACGGAAGATGATGTCTGAACCAAAACGTGTACATCCCATTTCGATGTTCATTGATTTTATATCAGATGCTGTATCCATGATCAAAAACTTCATTATCCCTTTTTTCGTGTTGATTTTTGTGAACTCGAATTCGAGCATTCGCTTTTATGCATTTATCATTCTTGGTGTGCTTCTTTTGTGGAAAGCCGTTTTTACCATTTTAGAATGGAGACGATTCACTTACCGGATGGAAGACGATGAATTTCGTGTGGAATCGGGTGTGATTACGAAAAAGAAAAAATATATTTCGTTAGAACGAATTCAAACGGTTAATACAAGTGAAGGCATTTTCCAGCGGATTTTCGGTTTAGTGCGGGTTCAAATCGAAACGGCAGGCGGAACGGATGGTCCAGAAGTGAGCCTGACCGCGATTACAAAAGCAGAAGCGGAACAATTAAAGCAGTCGATTTTCAACCGGAAGAAAAGCTTGCAGGAAGAAGAAATGACGGATGAAGCAGGTGATCTGAATGGCCATTTGACTGCGCAAAAACCTATGCAGGAAGAAATCAATGTCTCCTATCGTATGGGTGTGCCAGAATTGCTTTTGGCTGCGACCACTTCAAGCGGTATCGGTGTCATTATCTCAGGGTGTCTCGCCATCTACACGCAAATAGATGAAATTCTCCCTTTGGACGGGTTCTTCAAGCAGTTCTCTTTTTTAAGCCATGCGAGCATTGAAATCTATGCGATTTTGATATTTCTTGCCGTATTGATCGCTTGGATCTTGAGTGTTGGGGTAACAGCACTTCAGTATGCGAATTTTGCTGCAAAACGAAAAGGGAATGACATCATCATTACAAGAGGGCTCATCGAGAGACATCAAATGACCATTCCACTTGCGAGAATTCAAGCAGTGAAAATCAAAGAGAATATTATCCGTGAGCCTTTTGGCTTTGCGACAGTGATGCTTGTTAGTGCAGGAGGTTCGATTACAGAGAAAGAAACCTCTTCCGTCTTATTTCCGCTCATTCGGAAGAAAAAAATAAATGAATTGCTGTCACAATTCACCGATCATTATCATGTAGCACCAGAAACAGAGCTGAAAAAGGTGCCAAAGCGTTCACTCAAACGCTACCTGATCTCATATGGCTTTGTGCCGTTACTTGCAGGTGTCATCCTGTCGGTACGCTTTCCGCCATGGGGGTATTTGGGACTCATTCCGTTACCGCTTGCTCTATTCTTCGGCTACTTAGCTTATAAACAATCAGGATATACAATCAAAGATTCATTGATTCAAATGACATCAAGAGGCATTGGCAAGACCACTGGCATTGTCCTTAGAAAACGAATGCAAAACTATACGATGACGCAATCTTTTTTCCAAAAGAAAGGCCGGGTCGCAAGTATTCACACCTTTGTGAAATCCTCTGCGCTGCTTGATTCCTTTGGTGTGCATCACCTTGAGGAAGAAGATGCGGCACGTGTATTTGATTGGTATTCATATGAAAAAAATCAATCGTCTTAAACGAAAAATGTCGATCAGCTCCAGCTTAAGGAGGATCGACATTTTTTATGAGATTAATAGCGTCTTTTTTTCGAATGGAAAAGCAGCGTAATCGGTGCTAGAAGCATACCGCCGATCAATCCAAATAAGTGAGCCATGATATTGATGTTTGAATTGACGAACGTCATGATGACAGAAACAGCAAGAATCGTTAAAATCACTTGTGAATTCCCGCGGTCCATCATGTGCGGTTTAAACAGGACAAGGTATAGATAAACCCCAAACAAACCGAAGATCGCACCAGAAGCGCCAACATGTACATACTCTAAAGGCTCCACCCAATAGGTTCCGAGATTGCCAATGAATCCTGCACCAAGATAAATGATCAGAAATCGAACCTTCCCAAGCAAATGTTCAAGCGCTGGGGCGAATAAGAAAAGGGACATGGAATTAAATAAAATATGCGTGAGACTTCCGTGAAGAAAAATAGGTGTAACGAGCCGCCACCATTCCCCAGCCGCTACACCATAATTGAAACCGACGAGATGATCCTGTCCAAGCTGTATAAGAGGGATAGGAACCGCAAATATAAGCCACAGGCCAATTTGTAAAGCAAGGATCGCTGTTACGATTGGATACGATCTAATAAATTGTTGAAAGCTCTCCGTTCGAATAAACATAACAAACCCCTTTTGACTAGATAATGGTAAGTTTATAGTAACACGTTTATGAAGCGAACACTTAAATTAGTACGAGTATCATAGGAGGTACCTCATGATTAAAGGAATAGGCATTGATATTGTAGAGATCGACCGTCTTTCGCGAGTGCTCAGCAGACAGCCTCGTTTACCGGAACGCATTTTGACTTTAAGTGAACAGGACGTCTTTCGTACACTGAGTGAAAAAAGACAGCTGGAATTTTTGGCAGGGCGCTTTGCGGCAAAGGAAGCTTTCGCTAAAGCATACGGAACAGGAATCGGTCAGCATTTAAGCTTTCATGACATAGACATTCAAAAAGACGATAAGGGAAAACCCTTCATCAAAAGCAAGAAAGCAGAGGGAGATCAGGTTCATGTGTCCATTACCCATACAAAGGAATATGCTGCTGCACAAGTTTTAATTGAAAGGTTGTCAAGCTAGTCTGCATATTGTTTGTCCCCCCTTCATATATTGGGTAGTGCGATAAGGAAGGGCGAGTTGCTAACAGGCTTTGATGGTTCGCGGTACGCAGTTAACTCTTGAGGCGTACTGTTAAAGTCAAACAAGCGGTTTCTTCCTTTTAACACAATTAACGAAGGGGTTGAAAAGGGTGAGAAAAAGCTTTGTTTTGCTTGTAACGGGAATCCTTTTTGTACTGATTCTCTCCGCATGCGGTCAAAAATCTCAGCAAGATATCGTTGGAGATTTAAACAAAAAGGCAGAGGAAATGACATCATACAAAGCCAAAGCAAAAATGACCATTGAGACAGGAAATGACCCGCAGGAGTACCAGGTAGAAATTTGGTACAAAAAGCCGGAGCTTTACCGTGTCTATTTAGAAAATCCGAAAAAGGATCAGAGTCAAGTCATTTTAAGAAATGGCAATGGTGTGTTTGTGCTGACACCTTCATTGAACAAGAGCTTCCGTTTCCATAGTGATTGGCCGAATAATAGCAGTCAGGTCTATTTATTCGAATCACTTGTGAAGGATATTAAAAATGACAGCGCAGCTCAGTTCAAAGCGAAAGAGTCAAAGTATGTGTTCGAAACGAAGACCAATTATCAGCACAACCAAATGCTGCCTACCCAAGAGATTACCTTTCATAAGAAAACAATGGCGCCTGCCAGTGTGAAAGTGCTGGATAGCGACAAAAAGCCAATGGTGAAAGTGGAATTCTCTCACTTTGAATTCAATAAATCCTTTGACAAAGATGCATTTGATGAGAAGAAAAACATGACACTCTCTCAAATGGATGTTGCCACAAGTGCAGACCCATCTGACAGCTTTGCGGTGAAAACACCAGTTGATATGCCAGAAGGCGTGAAGAAGATGGAAGAGAAAGAAATGACGACAGATGCTGGGAAGCGTTATGTAATTACGTACGGCGGCAAGAAATCCTTCACACTCATTCAGGAAAAAGCGCGAGTAGCTGAAGCATCTACGCCTGTCACGATGAACGGCGAGCCGGTCGATCTTGGTATGACAGTAGGGGTTCTGACAGATCAATCCCTCTCATGGACATCTGACGGAGTTGACTACTTAATTTCCTCAAGTGATCTATCGAAAGAAGAGCTTTTGATGGTCGCAAAGAGTGTAGAAGGCCAGTCAGCTAAATAAATGAGATTCTCAGGCGGAAAGCCTTGATAAATGAAGCATCAGCCCTGTGCAAGGGCTGATTTTCTTTGATTTGTTTCACATTATTCTTGATTTTTAGTATCATATGAAGGGATTGAATCATTCAATAGGGAAGTGTGACTGATGGACACAAATGCCTTTTATAGAGACACATGGGCAGAAATTAATTTAACCGCAATCAAGCACAATGTTTCACATATGAAAGATCATATCGGTCAAAATGTTCAATTGATGGCTGTTGTGAAAGCCAATGCATATGGACATGGAGATATAGAAGTGGCAAGAGCTGCACTCAAAGCAGGAGCAGACTTGTTAGCTGTCGCCTTTTTAGATGAGGCCATTTCTTTAAGAAATCAAGGCATTAAAGCACCGATTCTTGTACTCGGCGCAGTACCGCCGGAGTATGTCAAAACCGCTGTTCGATACAATGTGATCATGACCGCTTACTCCATAGAGTGGCTGAGGGAAGTCACCCATATGGGGCAGATGGGACAACCCATTCGTTTTCATTTGAAAATAGACAGCGGAATGAACCGTTTAGGTGTGAAAACGTTGGAGCAAGTCAGCGAAGTAAAGAAGCTTGTCAGCGAGCATGCTTATTTACAGCTGGAAGGTGTATTTACTCACTTTGCGACCGCGGATGAAAAGGATGAGAACTATTTTGATCGGCAGGTCGACACCTTTCAAACCCTGCTTCAGCCGCTTCATACGGAAAAGCTGCTCGTTCATTGTGCCAATAGTGCAGCGGGTTTAAGGTTTAAAGAAGTGTTGTTTAATATGGTTCGCTTCGGCATCAGTATGTACGGGCTGTCACCATCAGAGGAAATCAAAGATGAACTTCCTTTCAAGCTGGAAGAAGCCATGTCTCTTCATACAAAGCTTGCCCATGTGAAGCTCATTCAAAAGGGTGAGAGTGTCAGCTATGGGGCGACGTATACAGCTAATCAAGATACATGGATCGGTACGGTACCAGTCGGCTATGCAGACGGGTGGATCCGGAAGCTGGCAGGCACGGAAGTACTTGTTGGCGGAAAGCGCCGGAAGATTGCCGGAAGGGTATGTATGGATCAATTCATGGTTGAACTGAAAGAGAACCTTCCAATAGGGGAGCCAGTCGTTTTGATTGGTGGACAAGGTGAAGAAATGGTATCAGTCGATGAAATTGCAAAAAGGCTTGAAACCATTAACTATGAAGTCACATGCTCCATTGGACACCGCGTCCCAAGAGTATATATAGAGGACGGCAAAAGGGTACATGTGCGGAATCCGCTGCTTCAAGGCGGGCCAAGCTTTTTCTAAGCAGCTTTCACAGGAACGATCGTCAAACTGACATCGTTCCTTTTTATTCTACAAAGAAGGGGTAAACATTCTCCCTTTTTTAGAGATTTTGGAAATACCGTATGATTTTCGGAAAAAAGCGTATAATGTGAAAGAGGAACTCCATTATCATCTTTGATTTACGGGTGAACAGCCGCTTCATGTTCTAATAAGAAATCATGAAAAAACAGCTTTGCTTGCGCATTGAATAATGGTATGATTAGTCTTGGAATGGATCGAAACGGTATCCGTAAGTTTTGTGGAGGTGTATGTTTTTTGTCTGAATCCAGCGCAACAAACGAAATGAAGATTCGACTACCGGAGGCTTTGATGTCTGAAATCGAACGAGTAGCAGAGCAGGATAAGGTAACAAGAAATGAATTGATCTACCGAGCGACAAAAACGTATATTCGTGAACGTAATATTCGACAAAATCGTGAATCGATGAGACGCGGCTACATGGAGATGGCGAAAATTAATCTGAATATCTCTTCAGAGGCACAATACGCAGAATTTGAGGCTGAGAATACAGTTGAGCGATTAGTCAGCGGGGGTTAAACATTTGATTGTTAAACGCGGTGATGTTTACTTTGCTGATTTATCTCCTGTTGTTGGCTCCGAGCAGGGCGGGGTTCGCCCAGTATTGGTGATTCAAAATGACATTGGAAATCGCTTCAGCCCGACTGCTATCGTTGCAGCCATAACAGCCCAAATACAAAAAGCGAAATTACCGACTCACGTCGAAATTGATGCAAAGCGCTACGGCTTTGAGCGAGATTCTGTCATTCTCTTGGAGCAGATTCGTACAATCGATAAACAAAGATTGACAGATAAAATCACACATCTTGATGATGAGATGATGGAGAAGGTTGATGAAGCCTTACAAGTTAGTTTGGCTCTTATTGATTTTTAATATGGTGAGATTTGGTTGCTCTCTTGGGAGCAACTTTTTTTTGTGTTCAATTTTTATTAACGTTATAATGAAGAAAGACTAAAAGAAGTGCTGTTTATGTACGTAGGGGGTAAAACATGTCGAATCATATCGTGTTAGCTTTTGCAAGAGAGCATCGAGAGGAATTACAAAAAGAGTGGACGGACATTTTTAGACGACTCGGAGAAAAAGAAACGGACATGATGCTGAACGACAATATGTATGAAACCATCTGTTCGGAATATGTTCAATTAATCATTACATCTCTTTCAGAAGGGTATGCTGAAGATTTTGAAGAAAAAGTACAAACTTTTGCTTTAAAAATTGTTCAAATGGGTATATCACTTAAGTTACTGGCAAATGGTCTAACAGAAATCCGTTCACATTTATATCAAAAAATGAACGATGACAAAGATACAACAGAAGAAAGTCATGACCTCATCTGGCAAATTGATCGATTCATCACACCTATTCATAACGAGATCTTAAACCAGTATTCCATCTCATGGGAGAAAACAGTCAACCTTCAAAAAATCGCGCTGCAGGAACTTTCTGCCCCGCTGATCCCAGTATTTGAGCACATTACCGTCATGCCGCTTGTTGGAACAATTGACACAGAACGTGCCAAAAAAATTATGGAGAATCTGCTCAACGGTGTCGTCAAACATCGCTCACAAGTCGTCTTAATTGATATTACGGGTGTACCTGTCGTTGACACAATGGTGGCGCATCATATCATTCAAGCATCAGAGGCTGTGAGATTAGTAGGTGCGAAGTGCTTGCTTGTCGGTATTCGTCCAGAAATAGCCCAAACCATTGTGAACCTTGGAATTGATTTATCTCAAGTTACAACAAAGAATACCCTTCAAAAAGGAATTCAAACTGCTTTGGAAATGACAAATCGAAAAATTGTTTCATTGGAGGGATAACCCAGTGAGAAATCACCCGAAGATTCCAATCTTAAAACTATATAACTGTCTTCTGATTTCGATACAGTGGGAGCTTGATGACCAAACAGCTCTCCACTTTCAAGAAGACTTGCTGAATAAAATTCATGAAACAGGAGCAAACGGTGTTGTCATTGACCTCACATCCGTTGACATGATTGATTCCTTTATTGCAAAGGTATTAGGTGATGTGATCACGATGTCCAAGCTCATGGGGGCAAAAGTTGTATTAACAGGAATACAGCCGGCAGTCGCTGTGACGCTGATTGAACTTGGAATATCGCTTGAAGAAATTCAGACAGCACTAGATCTTGAACAAGGGCTTGAGACACTGAAGCGGGAATTGGGGGAATAGATATGAAAGACCAATCCTGTGTAAGAATATTGACGGAATGGGACATAGTCGCAGCAAGACAATTGGGGCGCAATGTTGCAAAAGAACTTGGATTTGGAACAGTTGACCAAGCAAGAATTACGACGGCCATTTCAGAATTAGCTCGAAACATCTATTTATACGCTGGTAAAGGTCAGATTTGTATAGATGAAGTGATGGAGCGCGGAAAGCGTGGACTCAAAGTCATCGCAGCCGATGAGGGGCCAGGTATCATGGATATACGTAAAGTAATGGAAGACGGATTTTCAACATCAGGCGGGCTCGGAGCAGGTCTTCCGGGCGTCAGACGACTGATGGATGAATTTAAATTAGATTCTGCACCAGAACAAGGAACGGAGATACAAGCTGTTAAGTGGCTTCGCTAGGAGGGAAACCATGGATTTTAAGGAGGTAATGGAGCAGCGGTACCATCAGCTGCTCAGTCGTTATATCAGTGATTTAACTGAAACATCGCTTTATCAAGCTCAAAAATTTAGCCGTAAAACCATTGAGCATCAAATACCTCCTGAAGAAATAGTGAGTGTTCACCGAAAAGTGATTCAGGAGCTTTACCCTGATTTGCCGGAAGATGTTTTTCATTCACTAGACTTCTTAATTGAAGTCATGATTGGGTACGGACTTGCCTACCAAGAACATTTAACACTCAGAGGCATCCAGCAAGAAATAAAATCTGAAATCGAAATTGCTGCAAATGTTCAGCAAACCCTTCTGGAAACGAAAATTCCAGAAGGAGATACCTTTGATATTGGTGCGATTAGTGTACCGGCAAAACAGATGAGTGGAGATTATTACCACTTTGTGACGGATCACGATACAATCAATATCGCGATCGCAGATGTCATTGGAAAGGGAATCCCGGCTGCGCTCTGTATGTCGATGATTAAATATGCGATGGATTCCTTGCCAGAGTCAGGGAGCGGCCCAACAAAGGTGCTGAAAACCCTGAATCGTGTAGTCGAGCAAAACGTAGACCCAAGTATGTTTATCACGATGTTCTATGGCAGCTATAATAAAGAAACGCATGAGTTTAAATACGCATCGGCTGGTCATGAGCCGGGCTTTTTCTATTGCAAAAAAGAGAACACATTTTACGATTTAGATGCAAAAGGGCTTGTCCTTGGGATCGCACCAGACTTTGACTACAGACAGTACGAGAAGCATTTGGACGCAGGAGACATGGTGATCTTATTCTCTGATGGGGTCACAGAATCCAAGTCAGAGGATGGTTTCTTAGAGCGGGAGGACATCAAAACACTCATATCTGAGCACCTATCCTACTCAGCTCAAGAAATGGTGGATGCCATCTACGCCAGCTTACTCAAACTGCAGGATTTTCAGCTGCACGATGACTTTACTTTACTTGTTCTCAAAAGAAAGGTTTAGAAAGTGAACATGCGGGTATATAAAACTTTAGGAAACAAGAATTTCGAGGTGAATGCATAATGAATATGTCTGTAAAAGAGCATCAAATAGATCAAAAAACGAAAATCAGTGTCAGCGGAGAAATTGATGTGTACTCCGCTCCTGAGCTAAGAGAAACGCTCATGCCTAAAGCTGAGGCGGGAGAGCATCTTGAAATCTGTCTAAAGGATGTTACGTATATGGATAGTACAGGTTTAGGTGTATTCGTTGGGCTGTTTAAAGCGGCTCAAAAAGCAGGTGGCACATTAAAGCTTGAGAACTTGTCAGAACGGCTTGTAAGGTTGTTTGAAATCACTGGATTAAAGGACATCATTGACATTTCTGCAAAGTCAGAGGGTGGGGTACAATGAACGAATCAGTAGATCTAATCGAGATGAAAATACCGGCGAAACCAGAATATGTAGGCATCATTCGTTTGACTCTGTCAGGCGTAGCGAGCCGGATGGGCTATGCCTATGAAGAGATTGAGGACTTAAAAATTGCCGTCAGTGAGGCCTGTACAAATGCAGTTCAGCATGCCTACAAAGGTGAAGACGGCGAAGATGGAGAGGTGGCTGTTCGCTTTCTTGTCTACGAGGATCGTCTAGAAATCATTGTCGCTGACAAAGGCGGTAGCTTTGACTTTAAGCAAAAACAGGAAGACCTCGGACCGTACACATCTGCTCATACGGTGGATCAATTGGCAGAAGGAGGTCTTGGTTTATACTTAATGCAAACATTGATGGATGAAGTCGAGGTGCAAGCAAACTCCGGAGTTACCGTGGCGATGACAAAGTTTTTAAACAGGGAGCGAGTTGACCATGACACAACCATCCAAAACTATGAAACTAACTAAAGATGAAGTAGACCGCCTCATCCAAAGCTATCAAACCAATCAAGACGAGCAGGCGCAGCTCACGCTGGTCGAATGCTATACAAACTTGGTTGATATGCTGGCGAAAAAATATTCTAAAGGAAAAAGCTTTCATGAGGACCTTAGACAAGTTGGAATGATTGGTTTACTTGGCGCCATTAAACGATACGACCCGCTCGTCGGTAAATCATTTGAAGCCTTTGCCATTCCAACCATCATCGGGGAAATCAAACGCTTTTTACGAGATAAAACATGGAGTGTCCATGTACCAAGGCGGATTAAAGAGCTTGGACCGAGAATTAAAATGGCAGTCGATCATTTGACAACAGAGACACAGAAATCACCTAAAGTCCAAGAAATTGCAGAATACCTAGATGTAACAGAAGAAGAAGTACTTGAAACCATGGAGATGGGCAAAAGCTATCAAGCACTGTCTGTTGACCAAGGCGTAGAGGCTGATTCTGAAGGAAGTACTGTGACGATTTTAGACGTTGTCGGCTCACAGGAAGAGGGCTACGAACGTGTGAACCAAAAATTGATGCTTGAGAGTGTGCTTCATGTGCTGTCGGATAGAGAAAAAGAGATTATCAATCTGACTTACTTGCAAAATAAGAGTCAGAAAGAGACAGGCGATTTGCTTGGTATATCCCAAATGCATGTATCGAGACTGCAGCGAAAGGCAGTGAAAAAACTGCGAGATGCATTATCAGAAGATGCGTCTATGGAGCTAGGGTAATGAAGCAGATTGAACAGCATGAGCATGTAAACGCCATTATCTATCAATCGAATAAAGAAGGAAAAGCATGCTGCGGGGACAGTTTTTTTATTAAAGCAGATGATGAAGAACTAATTTGTGCTGTAGCAGACGGATTAGGCAGCGGCCAGTACGCCAATGAATCATCTTCTTTAGTCAGCGAAATTGTCGAAGAATATGGACATGAGGATGTGGCGGCCCTCATCGACAGATGCAATCAGGCTATGAAAAATAAACGCGGGGCCACTGTGGCCATATTAAAGGTGAATTTTTCCCAGCAGCAATTTACCTATTGTTCGGTTGGTAATATTCGGTTTATCTTGAATGCACCTTCTGGCGACTATATTTATCCACTTCCGACATCAGGATACTTATCAGGGAAACCTAGAAAATATAAAACTTACACCTATTCCTACGAAAAAGGATCGATATTCATTATGTATTCAGACGGACTGAATGTGCCAAACATGCGCATGTGTTTAAAGCATGGACATTCAGTTGAAGACATCGCCAAACAGCTTGAAACATACACACAAGACAAAAAGGACGATCTCACCTATGTACTTGGTCAGCTCACGTAAAATAGCTGACCTTTTTTCTGTTTTGCCGGTTTTTTTGATACACTAAAAGAGAAGACACAGTGAGAGGATGCAAAGTATGAAGACATCTGACTTTTTATTGAAACAAATTGCGACAGAATTAAAGCTTTCAACAAAACAAATTGAAAGTGTGATCAAGCTTTTAGAGGATGGCAACACCGTCCCGTTTATTGCCCGTTATCGGAAAGAGCAGACAGGCTCACTGGATGAGGTGCAAATTCAAACCATTTCAGAGCGCTATACATATATCCAAAATGTCACGAACCGAAAAGAAGAAGTCATTCGCTTAATTGCTGAACAAGACAAACTGACCGATGAATTAAAACAGAAAATTGAACAAGCTCATAAACTGCAAGAGGTCGAAGATTTATACCGGCCATTCAAACAAAAGCGCAAAACAAAGGCGAATGTAGCCAAAGCAAAAGGGCTGGAGCCGCTGGCGGAATATTTACTCACGCTGCCAAGCGATCAGATCGAGAAGAAAGCAGCTGCTTTTATTAACGAAGAAAAAGAAGTGACAAATGTAGAAGAGGCACTTGAAGGTGCGCAGCACATCATTGCTGAACAGCTGGCAGATGATCCTGATATGCGAAAATGGATTCGCAGTGAAACGTACCAAAAGGGCAGTCTGGTCACATCAGGAAAAGACGTCGAAAGCGATGAGAAAAACGTCTATGAAATGTATTACGATTATCAAGAGCCAATCAAAAAGATTGTCCCGCACCGTATACTAGCGGTCAACCGCGGGGAGAAAGAGGGCATTTTAAAGGCAGCCATCGAACCACCTGCTGAAAATATTCGCTTCTATCTCGACAAACAAGTTCTAAAAGGCAAACAGACGACGGCGAGGCCGTTTATTGAAGCGGCAATCGATGATGCGTATAAACGCCTCATTCAGCCTTCCATCGAGCGAGAAATACGAAAAGAGCTGACAGAAAAAGCAGAGGAACAAGCGATTCATATTTTTGCTGAAAACTTAAGAAAACTGCTGCTTCAGCCGCCGATGAAAGGGAAACGTGTACTTGGAGTCGACCCCGCATTTCGGACAGGCTGTAAATTAGCTGTCGTGGATGATACAGGCAAAGTCCATCATATTGGCGTCATTTACCCGCATCCGCCCGTGCAGAAAAAAGCGGAAGCGAAACAAAAAGTCAAAGAGATCATTCAATCATCAAACATTGAAGTGATTGCGATTGGAAACGGAACAGCCTCAAGAGAGACAGAACAATTCATTGCAGACTTGATTCAAGAGCTGGATCAGCCGGTTTCTTATTTGATTGTGAATGAAGCTGGAGCAAGTGTTTACTCCGCATCAGCGCTGGCACGAGAAGAGTTTCCAGATCTGCAAGTCGAAGAGCGAAGCGCCATCTCAATCGCTAGAAGATTACAAGATCCTTTAGCAGAGCTCGTGAAAATTGATCCGAAGTCTGTCGGTGTGGGCCAATACCAGCATGATGTCAGCCAGAAGCAATTAAACAGCTCGTTAACTTTTGTGGTAGAAACAGTCGTCAACCAAGTTGGTGTAAACGTCAATACCGCCTCACAGGCGCTGCTGCAATATGTATCAGGCCTTTCAAAAGCCGTCGCAGGGAATATCATCAAGCGCCGCGAAGAGATTGGGAGATTCACAAGCAGAAAAGAATTGAAAGATATCCCAAGGCTCGGTGCTAAGACATATGAGCAGTGTATCGGTTTCCTTCGCATTACAGACGGACAAGACCCGCTTGATCGTACAGGTATTCACCCTGAGAGCTATAAAGAAACAAAACAGTTTTTACGCATGATCAACATGACGCCAGACGATCTTGGCACAGAGCAGTTAAAAGAGAAAATGGCTGAAGTGAAACTGGACGAAGCAGCCCAGCAGCTGGACATTGGGACAATTACACTTCAAGATATCATTGATCAGCTGACAAGACCTGAGCGTGATCCGCGGGATGAAGTGCCAAAACCGCTGCTCAAAACAGATGTGTTGAAATTGGAAGACTTGAAGCAAGGAATGGAGCTGCAAGGAACGGTGAGAAACGTTGTGGACTTCGGTGCATTCATTGATATTGGTGTAAAGCAGGATGGGCTTGTGCATATTTCCAAGCTAAGCAATCGTTTTGTGAAGCATCCGCTTGACGTTGTATCAGTTGGTGACATTGTGACCGTATGGGTGGACTCCGTTGACCAGGCAAAAGGCCGCGTTGCCCTCTCCATGCTGAAACCAGAGTAACAAAAAAACGAGGCGCACCTTAGGATGGGGTGTGCCTTGATGTGACTGAATGTTTTTTTCTATAAAAGTACCAGCATTGATTTAGCAATTTGATTTGATAATGATTTTTCTCATAAAATGCCTTCTGCATCTGATTTTTCAGCCAGTTGGGCATCGCCCATTCCTCCTTTGATCGAAACAGTGGATGTACCTTCAATGTATGCATAGGGGAAATTGTCCCGTTCGAGGTTTTTATAGAAAGGAACGATCTTGATTGAACGAGAGAGAGTTACAGCAGTTAACAGAGCACATTTCCCAGCAGTTCTTTGGCAAGGCATTCCGCCATCAGGCTGTTTTTAATGACCGTCTAAAAACGACAGGCGGGCGATATTTACTTGGTACACACAACATCGAACTGAACCGCCGATACCTAGAGGAGCATGGACGAGAAGAATTAATCGGGATCATCAAGCATGAGCTGTGTCATTATCATCTGCACCTTGAGGGAAAGGGCTATCAGCATCGCGACCGTGATTTTAAATCCTTATTAAAACAAGTAGGAGCCCCGCGTTTTTGTACACCGCTAAAAACCGTACAAAATAAGCGCCGTGCGGAGAAACGACATGAATATATTTGCACAGGATGCGGCCGGTCTTTTATAAGGAAAAGACGGTTTGATACCTCTCGTTATGTATGCGGCGTCTGCAAAGGGAAATTAAAGTGGCTGCGCACAACCGATTCATTGTGATAAGCATTCCTCTATGGGGATGTTTTTTTTGTTCCAATAGATGTGTGGACATATTGAGACAAAAAGAGACGCATGTCTCATTTTGTCTCTTTTTTTATCGGTATGATTCGTTCAAAACCTAAGTGTTCATGCGTCGTCATGTTGGCACGATTTTTGCTTGTATAGAAGTGCAAGCAAAAAAGATAGGAGGTTTTACCAAATGGAAATGGCATTGACTAAAGAAAAAGCCGTATGGATGTATCAAAAAATGCAGGAAATCCGCCAATTTGAAGACCGGGTGCACACCCTTTTTACAAAAGGAATTTTGCCGGGGTTTGTCCATCTTTATGCTGGCGAAGAAGCTGTTGCCGTAGGAGTCTGTGCTCATCTGAATGAAAAAGACAGTATTACAAGTACACACCGGGGCCACGGCCACTGTATAGCGAAGGGCTGTGATCTAAAAGGAATGATGGCAGAAATCTATGGGAAAGCAACAGGTCTCTGTAAAGGCAAAGGCGGATCCATGCACATTGCAGATTTTGATAAAGGAATGCTTGGTGCTAACGGAATTGTTGGAGGGGGCTTTCCTCTTGCGTGCGGGGCAGCCCTCACAGCTAAATATAAAAAGACAGAAAATGTAAGCGTTTGCTTTTTTGGGGATGGTGCAAACAATCAAGGGACTTTCCACGAAGGAATCAATCTCGCGGCCATCTGGAAACTGCCCGTCATTTTCATTGCAGAAAACAATGGGTACGGGGAAGCTACACCATTTTCTTATGCTTCAAGCTGCAAATCAATCGTAGATCGAGCGGCCGGCTATGACATTCCTGGGATTCAAGTAGATGGAAAAGATGTGATGGCCGTTTATCAAGCCGCAGAGCAAGCAATTGAACGAGCAAAAAATGGAGAAGGTCCGACATTAATTGAATGCATGACATATCGGAATTATGGCCATTTCGAAGGAGACGCCCAGCGTTACAAAACCAATCAAGAAAAAGCAGAACACCAAGAAGAGAGAGATGCGATCGCTCTTTTTAAAAATGAATTGATCAAGCAGCAGCTGCTGACGAATGGGGAGCTATCAAATATTGAAGCGGCTGTAGCAGAAGCGATAGATGAAGCCGTTACATTCAGTGAAGAAAGTGAATATCCAGATCAGACCGAATTATTGACCGACGTGTATGTTTCGTATCAATAAATCAAAGGGGGAGAGGAAAATGACAAGAGAAATCAGCATGTCTAGTGCATTAAATGAAGCGATTAAACTTGCCATGAGAAGAGACGAGGATGTCATTTTAATGGGGGAAGATGTGGCTGGAGGTGCTCATGTCGATCACTTACAAGATGATGAAGCATGGGGCGGTGTGCTTGGTGTAACGAAAGGAATCGTTCAGGAGTTTGGGCGTGAGCGAGTTCTTGACACACCGATTAGTGAAGCTGGCTATGTAGGTGCGGCCATGGCAGCAGCTTCCACAGGGCTAAGACCAATTGCAGAACTCATGTTTAATGATTTTATCGGCACCTGTCTGGATCAAGTGCTGAATCAAGGAGCAAAATTCCGATATATGTTTGGCGGAAAAGCAGAGGTACCGATCACGATCAGAACGACACATGGGGCGGGTTTTAGAGCAGCTGCTCAGCATTCGCAAAGCTTGTATGCGCTATTTACAAGCATCCCTGGATTGAAAGTAGTGGTGCCTTCTTCACCATACGATGCCAAAGGATTGCTGCTGGCAGCCATCGAGGATCAGGACCCTGTCATCTTTTTTGAAGACAAAACGCTTTACAATATCACAGGAGATGTTCCAGAGCGATACTACACGCTGCCGCTTGGCAAAGCAGATGTGAAAAGAGAAGGCTCAGATGTGACCATTTTTGCAGTAGGCAAACAAGTTCATACAGCACTCGAAGCGGCCGAGCAATTAGCTGCCCAAGGAATTGAAGCAGAGGTGATTGATCCAAGAAGCTTGTCACCGCTCGATGAAGAGGCCATTCTAACTTCAGTAGAAAAAACAAATCGGCTTGTCATTGTAGATGAAGCAAATCCGAGGTGCGGAATTGCCGCAGATATTTCTTCTCTGGTTGCGGATAAAGGGTTCGATTTACTTGACGCTCCAATCAAAAAAGTGACGGCTCCTCATACACCGGTTCCGTTTTCACCACCGCTTGAAGATATCTATTTGCCGACACCTGAAAAGGTTGTGAACACCGTATTAGAGATGGTTGGAAAGAGTCATGACAAGATCTTGAACTAAAGAAAGGAGAGAGGGAGATGGCTGTCGAGGTTGTGATGCCGAAATTGGGCATGTCAATGAAAGAAGGAACGGTATCTGTCTGGAATAAAGAGGTCGGAGAAACCGTAAATAAAGGGGAAAGCATTGCAAGCATCAACTCTGAAAAAATTGAAATGGAGATCGAATCACCTGCTGAAGGAACCATATTGGATATAAAAGTGCCTGAGGGAGAAGGTGTTCCGCCTGGCACGGTCATCTGCTATATCGGTGAAGGAAATGAACAGATCGAGGAAAAGAAGGAAAAAGACCTGACGCCAAAACAAAAGAAAGAGAGAAAGAAAATCTCCCCTGTGGCACGTAAGATTGCTCAAAGCGCTAATCTGGACATTCATACTTTAGTGGGAACAGGTCCAGATGGGAGAATCACGAAAGCGGATGTGCTTCGGGCACTTCCTGATGAAAAAGAAAAACAACACAATGAACCAACAAAGCCTCAGCCAGTCAGCATGATGCGGAAAACCATTGCCTCGCGAATGATGGAGAGCCTGCAAACAAGTGCACAATTAACAATAACGATGAAAGCGGATGTGACAAAGCTGACAGCATTACAGTCTGAGTTGAACGAAACAGCCGCAGCACGACACGATATAAAATTAACTATGACCGATTTTGTAGCCAAAGCAGTGGTTCTTTCCCTGCTAGAGCATCCTGCAATGAACAGTCAATATCAGAATGATAGAGTCGAAACTTTTGAGTATGTTCATCTTGGAATCGCTGCTGCTTTAGATCACGGTCTGGCAGTGCCTGTTATTCAGCACGCGGAAAAACTTTCACTTATTGAGCTGGCGAAGAGCATCAAATCGTATGGCAAAAAAGCACGTGAAGGCAGACTTCTCCACGATGAAATTGAAGGCTCTACCTTTACAATCACTAACCTAGGCGCCTATGGTGTGGAACATTTTACACCGATTTTGAATCCGCCGGAAGCAGGTATTCTTGGCGTTGGCAAAGCGGATCACATGCCTGTATATCATGGGAATGAATTATGTAAAGGGACGATCCTGCCACTCAGTCTGACATTTGACCATCGCGTGCTGGACGGGGCGCCGGCATCACAATTTTTATCAACTGTTAAAGCGTATTTAGAAAATCCAGTATCCATTCTTTTATAGGAAGAAGGTGAAATGAATGACGCTTGTCATTATAGGAGGCGGGCCAGCAGGATATGTGGCGGCAATAACAGCCGCCCGTTTTGAAAGAGAGGTTGTACTAATCGACCAAGGCCTGTTAGGAGGTACCTGCCTGAATGAAGGCTGTATTCCAACGAAAGCACTTTTGCAAAGCGCTGATATGTACGAGCATGTGAAATCAGCTGGACATTTTGGAATTGAGCTTCCAGGGAAGGAGCCTGTCATTCATTGGGATGCCGTTCAAAGGCGGAAGCGGTCAGTCGTCAAGCAGCTGACTGATGGCGTTCGTTATTTGATGAATAAAAACAAAATCAGCGTGTTAAATGGGAAGGCATCATTTCTTTCAGCACATGAGCTATTGATAGAAAGTGAAGGGAAATCTGAAATCATCCAGGCAAAACAAATCATTATTGCTTCAGGATCAGAACCTGCTGCTTTACCTTTCGCCCCATTTGACAGAGAGTGGATCATTGATAGTAAGGATGCCATGACGCTCCCTTCAATACCAGATTCGCTTTGTATCATTGGTGGAGGGGTGATCGGCTGTGAGTTTGCAAGCATCTTTAGCAGAATGGGATCAAAGGTTGTCATGGTGGAACAGGCAGCACACATTTTACCTGAAGAAGATTACGATACAGCTAACTGTCTTTACGATCAGCTTCAAAAAGCAGGTGTAGAAATTTTGACATCAGCAGCAGTCAAACAGCTTGATGCAAGCTCAAAAAAAGTGGTGGTTGAGAAGGATCATGGGGAGCGCTGTGACATCCAGTCTGATCATTGTTTAGTCGCAATTGGTAGAAAACCGAGGCTGGGAGAGCTGAATCTTGAGCAGATCGGCATTGAATTTGATAGGAATGGCATCTGTGTCAATGAACATATGCAAACCAATCTGCCGCATATCTATGCGTGCGGTGATGTGACAGGCGGCGTTCAGCTTGCTCATGCTGCTTTTCATGAAGGAACGATTGCGGCATCACATGCATCAGGTGAAGATGTAAAGGTCAATGAACAAGTGATTCCAAGGTGCATCTACACGTCTCCAGAAATCGCTAGTGTCGGTTTAAATGAAGAGAATGCTAGAAAACAATATGGGGAGATTCGAATAGGGAAATTCGCATTTTCTGCAAATGGAAAAGCATTAATTTTAAATCAGCCAGCTGGTCAAGTAAAGGTCATTGTCGAACCGCAATATCAAGAAATTTTAGGTGTATCCATTATCGGGCCGAATGCAACAGAACTGATTGGACAAGCGGCGGTGATGATGCATACAGAGCTGACAGCTGATACATTAGAGCAGTTTATTGCGGCACATCCGACACTCTCTGAGGCGATACACGAAGCCTTGCTGCAAACAAATGGGCGAGCGGTGCACTGCTGATAGATAAACTTTCTATCCGAATGACTTCCTGGGTCAGCCAATAATTGAAAGCGCTTTTATAATTATCTATAATGGATAAAAAGCCCCCAGAGGAGAGGATGGAATGAATCCGACGCCTTGCTATTTAAATACTTGGAAACGTTTTGTTCGTGAAGGTTTGCTTGATAGGTCTCGTCTGGATAAGAGAGTGATGGAGTCATGGCACAGATGTAAACAGGCAAATGTGAACCCGTATTTAGATAAAGGACAGTCGTTGTTAGAAAAGGAATTATTCAGTGTTCAAAAAAAGAAGTATTCACTATTCCTAAATGCCGCTCTTCCTTACTTAAATAAAATCAGTCAGCAATTAAAAGAATCGGACATGATGGCATTACTTATCGATGCAGATGGTTATGTGCTAAGTCTGACAGGAAGCCAAAGGACGCTGGTAGAAGCGAAAAAAATAAATTTTATGGAGGGCGCGCGCTGGACCGAAGCCGATGTGGGAACGAACGCTATTGGAACGGCACTGGTCATTGGGGAAGCCGTAGCGATCAACGGAACTGAGCATTTTTCAGTCGCTTCCCACCATTGGAGTTGTTCAGCGGCCCCTATTCGTGATGCAGACGGCACGATCATAGGAGTCATTGATATCTCCTGTATGGCGGATCAAAATCATCCTTTTATGCTTGGAATGGCTTCAACAGTTGCATATGCCATCGAGAGAGAAATTCAGGTCCAGCAAAAAAGGAAAGAGATGGAGCTGATCAGTCATTGTCTCCAGCAGGTAGAAGCGGACGAGCCGTATGTTGTCTGTAATGAGAAAAAGCAGATTGTTTTGGCAAGTAAGCTGATTAGAGACCGATTTTCAGACTGGTACGGAATGGATGTTGAGCTGCTCATGGACGATACATTTGTTACACGGGACAAGCAGATCATTCAGTCAGAACAAGAAGGAAAGCTGCTTGGGATGTCTTTTTCTCTTGAAGAAGCAGAGAAGAGCAATATAACCGTTTCTTTTGCTCAATTTCTCGGGGAATCTGGAACAAGTACGGCCTTTCAGCAGACGCTCAGCGAATTGAAACGAGCGGCACAAACAGATGCAAATGTCTATATTTGGGGAGAAACTGGTACAGGGAAAGAACTGGCCGCTCGAGCGATTCACTTAGCTAGTGAAAGACATAAAGGACCGTTTATTGCCGTGAATTGTGGAGCCATACCTGAAAGCCTGTTAGAAAGCGAACTAATTGGTTATGCTGAAGGAGCTTTTACAGGGGCAAAACGTCATGGAGCAAAGGGGAAATTTGAACAGGCGCAAAAAGGAACGCTCTTTTTAGACGAAATTGGCGAAATCCCTTATGCGATGCAAGTGGCGCTTCTTAGGGTCATTGAAGAAAGGAAAGTCGTACCGCTCGGTGGGACACACGAAATCCCTTTGGATATTAGAATCATTACAGCGACACACCGGAATATGAACGAACTGCTGAAAGAAGGAAAAATACGTGAAGATTTGTATTACCGTCTTCATGTCTATCCAATCAACATCCCGCCGCTTAGAGAAAGAAAAGAAGACATTGTTGATTTATATCGTTACTACCAAAAGAAACACCAATGGAATGCAGCATTTCCTGAATCATTTTTTCGTAAGCTGGAAGCGTACCACTGGCCTGGAAACATACGAGAGCTTTTTAATCTGTTTGAACATATAAGGGTACTGTTTCCTAAAGGAGGATGGATTGGTGAATCGCAATATGCGGCGGTATTAGAGGCGATGGATCAGAAAAAGCAGAAGCTGCCTCCAGTAGAATGTACCGAGATTCCAAAAGAGCTCACGTTTAGGGAACGCATTCAAAAGCAAACAGTGATAGAAGCACTGCACAAAACAAAAGGTCATGTGTCAGAAGCAGCGAGGTCAGCAGGGGTGCCAAGAAGCACCTTTTATAAGTGGATGCGAAAGTATAAGCTGTCATGAACCTATAGGGAGCGCAGCAGCAAGGAGACCTTGGTCTTTCAGTTAGAGGTCGGGGTCTTTCTGTCATGTCTAAACAGAAAACAAAAAGGAAGGAAGAAAGGCTTGACTGTTATATTAGTATATGTTAAATTATAAAAGCCGTCGCTAATGAGACAGGAATGAAACACTTAAAAATTCTTGACACATTTTTCTGGCATAGATATAATGAAACATGTCTTATTATTCCGCAGTAGCTCAGTGGTAGAGCTATCGGCTGTTAACCGATCGGTCGTAGGTTCGAGTCCTACCTGCGGAGCCATAATGGAGAAGTACTCAAGTGGCTGAAGAGGCGCCCCTGCTAAGGGTGTAGGTCGCGTAAGCGGCGCGAGGGTTCAAATCCCTCCTTCTCCGCCATTATTGTATGGCCCGTTGGTCAAGCGGTTAAGACACCGCCCTTTCACGGCGGTAACACGGGTTCGAATCCCGTACGGGTCATGTTTTGTTTTTTGATTCGTTGGGCTATAGCCAAGCGGTAAGGCAACGGACTTTGACTCCGTCATGCGTTGGTTCGAATCCAGCTAGCCCAGCCATTTTTTATATATGTTTTTCTGCATAGCAGATGAGCCATTAGCTCAGTTGGTAGAGCATCTGACTTTTAATCAGAGGGTCGAAGGTTCGAGTCCTTCATGGCTCACCATTGTCACGCGGGTGTGGCGGAATTGGCAGACGCGCTAGACTTAGGATCTAGTGTCTTTATGACGTGGGGGTTCAAGTCCCTTCACCCGCATTGTTTTTTCAAACAGTGCACTTATGAATATATGAGCACATCATACACGCGGTCGTGGCGGAATGGCAGACGCGCTAGGTTGAGGGCCTAGTGGGTGAATAACCCGTGGAGGTTCAAGTCCTCTCGGCCGCATCTAAAAAACCAAAGGTGGTAGACCTTTGGTTTTTTTATTTTTTATAACTTCTAAATGAATCTGTCCACTGATCTTAAGTAAGTGGGCTTTTTTTGTTTGAGGTTGATATTTTTATATAATGTCATCCAATTTTTCTTCAGCCATAGCCTTTTGTTTGTTAGGAAATAAGTGAACATATACGTCTATTGTTGTCCGAATAGAGGCATGTCCTCTTTCTTTGATTGTATAATATTCTTCTTCTTGAAATTAATAAAGCAACATGAGAGAGCCTAAGATCATGCAGCCTAGCCTTATTTTCTTTGTTTTGGGCTCTATTAGTACATGATGTTCTCCATTAATAAATGTTGAGGCTTTGTTGACATCAATTTCTTTCTTATATCTATCGTGGTCTATTTTGTCACAAGAGTTTGCTGAATATCGTTACACATTTTACAAGACAAGTTATTTGCTGGATGGTCTAATGACGAGCTTAAAAATTTATATTGAGAAGCAAAAGATAAAAGGGTGTTACTTCGTGTAGCGTCCTTTTTATCTTGGAAAGAATGAAACAAATTGAAAAGAAGAAGAGTGGAAAAGATTTTAATTGTATTAGGGGACTTTGATAATAAATATTTATGATAAACTGATGTCATCAAAATTTTCTAATTGAAATGAATCTTAACGTAGGAGCAGTTGCTAGATAATGGAGGTATAACATGAAACAGATAGAAGCAATTTTTTTAGATAGAGATGGAACAATTGGTGGTGATGATACTATTCATTATCCCGGAAAATTTGAACTCTTTCCTTATACAGCAATTCAAATCAATAAACTAAAAAAAGATAATGTGAAAATATTCTCTTTTACAAATCAACCTGGTATATCAAGTGGATTTGCTAAAGTAGAAGATTTTAAAGAGGAATTGAAAGGTTTTGGTTTTGATGAAGTATATATATGTCCACACGGTCATAATGATGGATGCTCTTGTAGGAAGCCTGGCATAGGAATGTTAATGGAAGCTCAACAAAAACACGATTTAACTCTCGAAAATTGCGTCGTAATTGGGGACCGTTGGAGTGATATTGTTGCAGCTGATAAAGTAGGAAGTATTAAAATTTTGGTTAGAACTGGGGCTGGTGAATATTCACTTCGTGAACACTTTGATAAATTAAGTGGGATTAAAATAGATTATATAGCCAATGACCTTAATGATGCTATAAACTGGTTGTATAAAAATTCTTGTTTAAATAATCAAGTGTAATATTACCCTGCTAATGAGAGCTGTCAATACAAACAAGGTGTTTCAACATGTAGCATCTTTTTTTGAAATAAAAAGGTTACGAGTCCTTTCATAAACAGAGTGTTGAGGTCGTTGGAATTAAGGTAAACCAGTAGAAGTGATGGTGACGGAATTAAAACAGACCGAACTATGAAAAATGACAAGAAACATGAAAGCTAACCAGGGGGAAATTGCTTAGAAATCTATGAATGGAGAGTGAATCGAATTGCTCCATAAAAGAAAAACAAAAAGCACCTCGTGACCGGTCGAAGCTGATTGCAGTTACATTGTGGTCTTGTGTTGGGAGCCTGCTGCTGAAAACTTTCTGTCAGAGTTTATTAATGAAAACACCAGATTATGAAGAAGTAAAGGCAATAAGGACAAAGTTAGAGGAGTAGACCCACTTATCAAGGCCAAAATTAAAAAACATAGCATATAATTAATATGCTATGTTTTTTCTTGTTACACTAATGCACCCATTACTTTAATTGCTACATAAGGTTATCTTATGATGGAATAAAAACAAGTGTCAGTCAGCTTGTTGCCATCTGCGGATAAATCATCATTTCTTAAAGTGCCTTCAAATACAAAGCCAAGTTTTTCTGGGATAGCCCGACTTTTAAGGTTTGTAGATTCACACCTTATTTCAATTCTTCTAAATTTGATATTGTTTAATCCGAAGTCAGCTAATTTCTCCACTGCTTCTGTCATATATCCATTCCCACTAAATTTAGTATTTACCCAATACCCAATCTCACATTTAGGAATGGTCCAGTCAATCCTCTGAAGGCTAGTTGTCCCAATGAAGTGATTGCTGTTTTTATCAAAAATAAGAAAACGGAAACTTTCCCTCTTTAAAAAATTGATATGAGCATTTCTTAAATTGATCTCTGTTTCTTCAGCAGTAGGAAGTTTTTGAGCGAATGGCAACCACGCTTTTAATTCAGAAAAGGAATCCTTTATTGCTTGGTTTACAATTTTCCCGTCTCCTGTTTGGTGTGGTGCTCGAAGAATGAGTCTTTCTGTTTCTAACTGTAAAGGAATATCTAACAATAAAGGGTTCATTTCATTTCTCCTCTCGGAATTTTATATTTTAGCGTGTATGGAGAGTATTTAGTTCATACTGTTCGTTGTCAATTTATTGTAGCAGATACTTGATCGATTCTTTAGAATATGAAGGTGCATCTTAAGTAAGTGGAATTTTTGTTTGAGATTGTTCTCTGTTTAGTTATTTAAAATTTCCAACTGAACAACAAAATCATAAAGTGGGGTTGAGTAAATGCTTGGATTACCAAGAGGGGAAGTTTTTTTAGTTCCTTGGTTTGCTGAATGGGTCAAAGAATTTGATATGGAAAAGAAACGAATAGTAGAAGTTATCGGTCAGTACATAGTGAATGTCCACCATATAGGAAGTACAGCAGTAAATGGTTTGAGTGCGAAACCCATTATTGATATAGCGATCGAAATCAATCATTTTCTTGACGGAGAACAGTGCGTAACAGCTTTGCAAGGGCTGGGTTATTCTTATAGAGGGATCAATGTGTTACCTGAAAGACACTATTTCAGTAAAGGAGAACCACGTACACATCAAATCCATATGTATCAAACGGGCAATAGATATCTACTCGAACAAATAAATTTTAGGGATTACCTGAGAAGTAACGAACTAGCAAGAAGTGAGTACCAACAGCTTAAACTTAACCTAGCAAATGTAAATAAAAATGACAAACACAAATATGCAGAGGGAAAAACAGAATTTGTTAAGTCGATTTTAGATAAAGGTTCTCTTTAGGTGCTGAAAAAATTGATTTTATGCACAAGAAAAATCGCTGCAAAGAAGAGTTTCTTCTTTCTAATCAACAAATTGCAATTATTACCGATTCATGCTATAATGAAAAGTAATTATTTTTGTTCGGCGTAAAGGATAGTATGAAGATTGACTTTTCGTCTTGAGGGTACTTTGGGCAAGGATAGTATAATACATTGTGTGGTAAACGCACGAGGAGGCAACAATCATGGAACAAGGTACAGTAAAATGGTTTAACGCAGAAAAAGGTTTTGGATTTATCGAACGTGAAGAAGGCGACGATGTATTCGTACATTTCTCAGCTATCCAAGGCGACGGATTCAAATCTTTAGACGAAGGTCAAAAAGTATCATTTGACGTAGAGCAAGGTTCTCGTGGAGCTCAAGCTGCTAACGTTCAAAAAATTGCTTAATCTTCATTCTTAAAACAGGTTCTCTACGGAGAGCCTGTTTTTTTTGCATGAAAAAACCCTACTCAACGTACAAGTAGGGAGATGGTACAAGGTATTCGTAAAAATTTCATGCTTCAAAGGTTAGTTTAGTATAACATACTGGATTGACAATATGCGGAATTTCCATAAATTAATTTCTTTTATTTTCTTTATAAAGCGGACTGTTCAGTCATTCTGTTATTAAGAAAGATTGAAATGAAGTCATAATTTACTTATTAATCAATTAAATGAATATTTTTCCGGAGTGGAATATGGTAAAATCATTATGTTCTTTCTATAAAAATTGGAAATGTGGTGAATATATTGAAACGTATTTTGGGATCTTTTGTTTTTATATTTATCTTCAGTTTTTCTTTTGTTTTATTCGTAAGTGCAGAAGAGGTGAACATGTCATCTGGAGTCTCCATAAATGGAGAATTGAAATCCAAAAGTTCAATGAACCGATACAATTTTACAACGAATGCTGATGGAGAAGTATACATCAGGCTAGATAAGGCATCTGCCTCTTTTAGTATTACTCTATATGATTCGAAAGGGAATAAGATAGATTCTAATGAATCTTCATTTCCTGGTGAAACTCTGGTTATCGATAATAAATTGAAAAAAGGGAATTATTATATTGAAGTTATGCCCAGTGAATGGGAAGGCGTAACTAAAGGTACATATCAACTAAAGGCGACATATCCAGGTGCTTTTAAGCGTAATTTAACAACCTTTGAACCAAACGACACTTTTCAAACAAGCATGAAGGTATCTAATGGTACCTATTATAAATCAACGATTGATAGTGAAATTGATAAGGATGTTTATCAGTTCACTTCCAACAAAGATGGTGAGTTATATCTTACTTTAGATCAGGAAACATCTGAATTAGAAGTCACTGTCTATAATGAGAACAAAAATGAAATTGTATCTGACTATACGTGGAATGCTGGAGAGAATATTGTCATTCACGAAAATATAAAAAAAGGAACCTATTATGTCAAAATAAAACCATACACTTCTAATTGGGAAGGAATATCAAATGCTAAGTACCGACTTAAAGTGACGTATCCAGGTTCTTTTAAAAGAGATTTAAATACTTACGAACCAAACGACACGTTTGAAACAGCAATTCCGCTCATCTCAAATCAATATTACAAATCAAAGCACGAATCGGATTTGGATAGAGACGTATATCAATTTTCAACAGTGAAAGATGGAAAAGTAAAGATTAATCTAGATAAAATAACAGAAGGAGCCTCTATCGCTTTATACGACAAGAACGGTAATGAAATCACTAGGGAATATTTACCTGATATCTTTGGGACAAGTCCAGTTATTGATTTAAATCTAAAAAAGGGCAAATACTATATTGTTGTTGAGCCTAGACATTGGGATGGTGTATCCAGTCAAACATATCGTTTAAAAGCATCTTATCCAGATAAAACACCAAGCATAAACACAGTAACTGATCAATCAACAAATATCGTAGGTAATGCGGAAACGAATGCCAAAGTTTTCGCATATATTGGTCAAAAAAAATTAGGCTCTACAAATGCAAAAAAAGGGAAATATTCAATCAAAATTCCTAAACAAAAAGCTGGAACTTTAATCACTGTGTATTTAGTAGATTCTAATGGAGCGAGAAGTGGCAGTAAAACAATAAAAGTGTTAGATAGAACGCCTCCCGCTATACCAAGTGTTAATAAAATCACAAAAAATACAACGGTTATAACAGGTAAAGGTGAAAAATATGCTACAGTGTACGTTTATCATAAAAACAAGAAGTTAGGAACTGCAAAATTAAATAAAAATGGACAATTTAAAGTGAAAATAAAAAAACAGAAGAAAAATGCATTGATAACCGTTTATTTAAAGGATGCTGCCGGAAATAAGAGCAAATCTAAAGTGGTAAAGGTTTATTAGTGGACTATGTAAGACAACTTAAGGAGATATTGAAATGCTAAAACGATTCTTATTTATTTTTTCAACGCTCCTCATGGCGATTGCAGTATTATTTATCGCCGCAAAGGATTCACCTGGGAAGAACACGATTTCGTTAGATGACCCATTACCATTTATGCTGTCAGTAGGGATGGTGGTTTTCTTATTTATTCCTCCTTTGGTGATGTCGTTTTTTGATCATATTGTGGTTAGAGTAATATCTGGAATCTATCAATGTTTTATTGTGTTCTCATTCCTTGTCTTAATCCCTATAGGCTTTTTTATTCCAAACGGGGGAATGACTATTTTGATTTCAATTTTAGGCTTTTTGGTTAGCTTGTCCAGTATGGTCGTTACATTTATGCGAGGTCATCATAAAGAAAAAGGAGTTAGCATATAGCGATCCATAAAAAAGCCACGACTCAATAGAGAAGTGGCTTTTTTACGTTTGATCAAAAATCATAGAATTCTCTTCGGTCAGTCATAAAGTAATAAAATACTGCCATTTCAAAGAATATCAATCATAACGTCGAAATATCAATCACAAACCGGTAACGCACATCACTTTTCAGCACCCGTTCATACGCTTCATCAACTTGATTAGCGTTGATGACTTCAATTTGTGGTGTGATGTTGTGAGCAGCTGCGAAATCGAGCATTTCTTGTGTTTCTTGGATGCCGCCAACGAGTGAACCAGCAATGCTGCGGCGGCCGGAAATTAATGAAAAGACGTGGAATTGATCCGGCTTAGGCGGTGCACCGACGTTCACCAAGGTTCCATCTACACGGAGTAAGGACAAATAGGCATCCACGTTAATGTTGGCAGAGACCGTATTGAGAATAAGGTCGTACTGACCGGCTAGTGTCTGAAACGTATCAGGATCACTTGTAGGAAAGTAGTCTTTTGCGCCAAATGACAGCGCCTCTTCTTTTTTATTCAAAGAGCGGCTCAATACCGTCACATCAGCGCCTAGAGCACTCGCGAATTGAATAGCAACATGGCCGAGCCCGCCCATTCCGACGATAGCAACCTTTTTGCCAGGGCCTGCCTTCCAGTGCTTTAATGGTGAATAAGTTGTAATGCCAGCACAGAGAAGAGGACTTGCGGCATCAAGGGGCAGTTGATCAGGAATGCTGACGACAAATCGTTCAGTCACGACAATTTTTTGACTGTAGCCGCCATAAGTCGGCTCCCCGTCATAGTCACGGCTGTTATACGTTTGGACGACTCCTTTTGTGCAGTACTGCTCGTCTCCATTTTGACAATATTCACAGGTGCCGCAGGAATCCACAAAGCAGCCAACGCCTACACGGTCTCCGATCTGAAACTTCGTCACATCATCCCCTACAGCTGCAACGACCCCAGTAATCTCATGACCTGGAACCATCGGGAAAATGCCGCCGCCCCATTCATCAAAAGCGCTGTGGATATCTGAATGACAGATCCCGCTAAATTGAATATCAATTAAAATATCATGTGGACGAAGTGCTCTTCGTTCAATGGTCGTCCGTTCAAAGTTTGCTTTGGCGTGTGATACACTTAAAACGTTTGATTGGTGCGTCTGACACATTCTTGATCATCCTTTCAAAAATAAGATTCGATTCTTTCTTCTATACTGTACGTCTTAAAGTGAACTCTAAGTCAATAGAAAACCCTCTCCAGGCTTTTAATATAAGAATTGAGCCAAAAGCATCTTGCTTTCTTTTTCAAAATGGAGATGATGAGGAAAGGGAGATCGGAAGGTAAGAGAAAGAAGGAGGGTACAATGAAAATAGCACAAGCAGCAAAACAGCTCGATTTATCCACTGCGACACTTAGATATTACGAAAATATTGGTTTGATTAGGGAAATCAAGCGTGACGATCATGGGATTCGTGATTATACAGAGGATGATCTTCAATGGATTGAATTTATCAAGTGTATGAGAAATGCAGGGCTCTCGATTGATGCGCTTAGAGAATATACAGCCTTATTTTTTGAGGATGATGATCATACGTTATCTTCGCGAAAAAACATTTTGGTCAATGAACGAGAAAGACTCGTCCAAAAACAAAAGGAAATCGAAGAGACCATTAAACGGTTGGATTTCAAAATAGAAAGTTATGAAGATATTATCCACAATCATGAGAAAAAACTCGCTCATCAGCTGAAAACTCATTCTAATTAAACGAAGAAAAACCTGTGACTTGTCACAGGTTTTTTTGATAGAGTTATCTTTTTGTGTAACGCACCCAGTTATAATGTGCGTGGAGCGGGGTAACACCGTTGTAGGAGCCAAGCCATTCATCGACACCTGCACCATTCCACAGGTTCATCATAATTTTCCCTGGTGTTTGAGGAATTTGAGTGGTGGCGGTATGCTTTAATTGTCCATCGACATACCATTTGATAGAGTTTGGCTGCCAGTCAAATGCATACGTGTGATAAGAGTTCGCTGCATCGAAACCAAGGTTGACGATCTTTTCATGATTTCCTACACCATTGGTATAGTAGTTAAACTGTACCTTTGTCGTATCTTTTCCTAGAAATTCAATGTCAATCTCATCCCAAGGCGTGCCATCAGTCGGTCCCGTATAAGTGAAGAAAGAAGAGACGATCCCCACATTTTTGGCTGGCTTCATGTTGACTTCATATAGCCCATAGCCGTACGTTTGAACGGAGCGGTTTTCTCCGCAGTCAAACTTGTTATAGGCGGGACTTGTAAGCGATAAACGCATTTCACCTGATGATGTCATCGACACGTTATTTGCACGCCACGTACAGTTAAACATGTTTCCATTCGAGTATCCATCGGCTTTTTGCCATAACCCCGTATTATAGTTATTAAAAGGTTCATAAAACGATCCACCCGTTTGTGCCGAGGCACCCGCTGTAAATGTGGACAAACTCAAGACTAATCCAGTGACAAGCAGCATTAACATTCGTTTCATACGGTACATATTCGCATTCTCCTCTCCTTTTATGGAAGCGCTTTCTTTATTGATCATACATGATTCTTTCAAAAGGGAAAATCGGTCTAATATATGATATTAAAAGAGACTTTTTGATAGATTCTTCTCTTCTTTCATGAGAAGTTATGAAAGAGAATGGTATAAACAGAAAAAGGCCAAAAACTCATAAAGGATAGTTGAGTTTTTGGCCTTTTTTATTTTAAAAAACTTTTGCTTTTTCTTTAGCTTGATCAACTGCCGCTGTTTTAATCTCTTCGGCTAAATGGGGTGTGTAAGACATGCCTTCTACTAAGATCTTGTCAAAGGAAGTTACACCGATGAAGTTTAAAACGGTTTGTAAGTGTCTGCTGCCAATTTCCTTGTCCTGCTGGGGTCCGGTCGTATAGATGCCCCCGCATGCCTGAATGTGAATTGCTTTTTTGTTATTTAATAGTCCAATAGGTCCATGTTCCGTATATTGAAAGGTTTTACCACGCATACAAATGGCATCAATGTAGGCTTTCATGACAGGTGGATGTGAAAAATTCCACATAGGATTGACGAACACGTACTTATCGGCCTGACAGAATTGATCAAGCAAATGTGCAAGGGCCTCTAGTTTTTTCTGATGATTTGGCTGTAATTCGTCAAATGATTGTCCAGATTGCAGCTTTGCCCAAGATTCAATCACATCTTGATCAATTTGCGGGATGTCTGTTTTATATAAATCAAGTCGAACCACTCGATCTTCTGGATGTGCTTGTTGATAGGCGCTGATGAATGCTTCTCCAACAGTTAAGCTGTATGATTCAGAAGGACTGCTTGGGTGTGCGGTAATATATAAAAGGGTACTCATAATGTTTCTCTTCCTTTCAAATGTAGTTTAAAGAGCAAATTGTGCAATTCCGTCTCCATAAGACCAGTTATCCTGGGTTACTTCGATCAAATTGATAAATAGATCTTCTGTTCTTACGTTGGCGGATTGGTGCAATTGTTTGCTTAATTCTTTATAAAATTCTTTTTTCATTTCTGTTGGACGGCCAATATTTAAAAATATTTGTACGATCAACAATTCGTCAGATCGTTCAATTTCTAAACAAGTCGGATGAAAATTGAAGTTTTCTTTCTCGAGTTCCTCTATAATTAAAAAACGATCATCACTAGGAACCTTTAGATGGTCAACAATGACCTGTCCAATTATGTCTCTTATTTCGTTTTTAGCCTCAAGGGAACGACCTTTGATCATAGATACACGGGTTAAAGGCATATTCATCACTCCTATTTGTTTGATGGGTACATGATGATGTTACCGCTAGAGAGGAATTTTAAGAATGTAGGTTAGTTCGTGTTTGTTCGTCTGAATAAAAGAAAATTGAATCTGGGTGATAAAATGACAAACCATGAAGCTTGGATTGATCAACTCATAAAACAATTAAGGACAAGACCGGCCCGTAATGCCAGTACAAAAATGAGGCAGATCGATTTAGCAAGGTTGATCGGTGTAGATACTAGAACTGTACAGTTATGGGAAAACGGTGACCGTATGCCAAGTGTAACGAACTTAAAAAAGCTCATTTATACCTTTTTGATAGAAGAAAAGTTTATAGAGGGTCAAGAAAAACAAGAAGCTCAACACCTTTGGGGAGCAGCAAAACGAGCGTTTGAGGCAAATTCTTTATCAAACCGCTCCTTTCCTTCATTCGATGATGTTTGGTTTGATCATCTGCTCACTCAGCCTGAGATAAGTGATCTGAACCTGATTGACACGCCAACGGAGACTTTACATACAGCTTCATTACAAACTGTGATGGGAAAAAGAATGGACCACTTTATCGGCAGAAACAAGGAAATAGAGGATCTACATCGTTTTCTAGCGACGCCTCAATGTGTAACGATTGTAGGTCCTGGAGGAATTGGCAAGACATCTTTAGCGATGAAAACAGCACAAACTCTGTCAAATCTATATGAAGATGGTATGTATGTATTGGAGCTCTCCTCACTTCAAGATGCAGCTTTATTCACACATTTCCTTTATTCACAGCTTGAAATAAAAGAAAGATCCAATCAGCCAGAATTACAATCAATCCTCGAGTTTATCGGGCATAAGAAACTATTGTTCATTTTTGATAATTGTGAACACCTGATTCAAAAATGTGCGGAACTCATTGATCAGCTTCTGTCTGCTGCACCAAATATCAGTATTATCGCAACGAGCCAGGAGCCGTTAAATATTCAGGGAGAGCGGGTATATCGGCTTTCTCCATTAACAAAACCAAAGAAAGATGAAAGCTATCAGATGGAACATCTACTAGAATTTGAAGCGGTTCGTCTTTTTATTGAACGTGCGAAATCCATTGTTCCTGATCTCGTTATCTCTCAACACAATATACAACTCATCGCTGATATATGTACTAGGCTGGACGGGATACCATTAGCTATTGAATTAGCTGCTTCCCGTCTGAATATTTTGACACTAGAACAGATCCTAGAGAGGTTAGATCAATTGCTCTCCTTCCTAACACAAGGAAAACGAACGGCAGCCCCGCGTCAACAGACTTTAAAGGCTGCGATTGAATGGAGTTATCAATTGCTGACACAAGAGGAGCAAAAATTACTTAGAAAAATAAGTGTGTTTGTAGGTAGTTTTACTTTAGAGGCCGTTGAAGAGGTTTGCGGATCATCTTCTCTAATAGAGGGAAAGAGTGACGAAGTGTTACATTTGGTTTCTAGCTTAGTGAATAAGTCATTGCTTTCGATTGAACAGTCAATTGACGGTCGTCGAGTGAGGTACTTTTTATTAGAAGGAATTAAACAATATGCACAAGAGCAGTTCAATGCATTAGAAAGTGAGGAATGTAGAAAAGTCATTCGTTTTCAATATGTGACGTACTATCAACAGTTTGTTCTTGAAATGGATAAGAAGTTTAGAACATCAAGCCGAGATATTATTCTAGCATCCATCAGAGATGAATATGCTCATGTTCTTCATATCCTCACATCCTGCTATGCACAGACTAATGAACAAGAGAAGAGAATAGGTTTGAGTATAATTGGGGCGATGTATTGGTTTTGGGTGCATGAAGGCAGCACAGATGAAGGAGCCCTTTGGTTTGAGCGTTTTCTTAGTGTACTGCCAGCAGGTGATGGGCATGATTCATTGCTGGCAAAAGTATATCATGGACAAGGCGTCCTGCTCTTTATTTTGGGGCAGGATCATCAGTCACTGATCAGTGCATCTAAAAGTTTAAAAATAGCCCGGAAATATAAAATGTCTTCTTATATTTCATCTTCTCTGCGCTTAATGACCTATATATCTTTAAAGACTCACTCCTTAGAGACAGCCGAACGTTATATTAAAGAAAGCATAGAGGTAGCTACAAGGGCAAAGGATGTATGGAATATAGCTAGTTCTTATAATGCGTATGGTTTGATTCAAATGAAGCAAGGAAATGATGAGCAAGCAGCTAAACTGTTCAAGAGCAGTATTGAGTACTTTGAAGAAGTAAACGATAAGTGGGAGCTGTCAGCACCATATGAGAACCTAGGTTATCTAGCTTTGAAACAAGGTCATACTAAACAATCTATTTTGTATTTTAAAAAGGTCCTGATGCTGGGATTAATGTATCAAGGTGCGTGGATTTTCACTCGTGGATTAATAGGAATCATTCTTTCATTAGTGGCAAGACAATGCTATCACGAAGCAAGTATCATGATTGGCGTGTTTCAAAAAATAAATAGAGCTTCATTTCAACAGCCTGTGACTGAAGATTATCAACAGGCACTCATTCTTATCAGACAGAACCATGATCACCATCTGATAGAAGAAGCAGTAAGGTATGGGGAACAGCTTCATAAGGAGGAGCTCATCACATGGTTGGTTGAATATGAGAATAAGACAAAGGGCTAAAATAAAGATTATTTAGCCCTTCATCAAATATCTGAAAAGGTCATTGTCTAAGGCCTTTTTTGTATGCTATTTCATGTTTTACTGTGGCTGGGCAATGTCAACTAGGCACTCCACAAACTCTTTCTTTCGCGAGTAGAAAGGAAAATGATCAGCATCAAGGGTATAAATACGCTCAAAAGATCTAGTGGCATACATCTGTCTTTGCAAGTCAATCGGAATGGAGCGGTCTTTTGTTGTTTCAATATATACGCTAGGCACATGTCCAAAGCGTATATTTGTTAGAGAGACCTTATCTTCAAAAGGCTGAACAGGCTGTGGGCGTATATTCCTTTTGAACAATCGCAGATCTTCCTCCGAACTTTCGTTGAGCATATCCTCTGCAATGAATTCTTCTATTAATGTAAGGGTCTGATCCTTTTCGTTCAACGCTGCTTTAGGACCACCTGATGCAATATCACTGACGGCTTGTCCATTCTCTGGGACAAAGGCGCAGACGTATACAAGTTTTTTGATCTTCTCTGGTATTTCCTCTGCTGCTTGTGATATGACCATTCCGCTCATACTGTGTCCTACTAAAATGACAGGCTGGTCTATTTTTTCACTTGTTGAAACAACTTTTTTTACATAGCTTTTTAGTGATACGTCCTGTGGAGGCGTAACATCTTCGCCGCTGCCAGGTAAATCAATAGCAACTACTTTATGACCTTTTTGTTGAAGAGCAGGTGTTATTTGGTCCCAGCACCAGCCGCCTTGAAATGCACCATGAACTAATAGGAATGTATTCAATGAGATCACCTCTATTGTTTGATGTAACTATTATAGTTACACTTAGAAATACAGTCAAATGATATCGATTAAAAAAGAATGATTGACAAAGCGGACAGTTGTCCGTAAGATAATACCGTTACAATTGTCCTAAAGAGAAGCAAAGAAATTTGATTTAACACATAGAGATACGTGCAATGTGGATGAAGGTAAAGAAGGTGAGCATGGTGGAAAAGGATATTGGGGAGGAAATTGAAGAGATCGCATTCTCCTTGTTTCAAGAATTTGGTGTAGAAAATGTCAGCATGCATAAAATTGCGAAAACAGCTGGTGTTGGGCAGGGCACTTTATACCGCCGCTACGCCAATAAAAGTGATTTGTGCCTTTCTATCCTTGGGGAGAGATTTGAACAGCTGATCCCAGCTTTGTATCTTTACTTGAGCAAAATAAGTGATCAGCCGGTTCGTGAACGTTTGCGCTATGTTCTCGAAGAAATTCATCTGATCGTCGGTCACCATCTAGACTGGATTCGGATGCTCACAATCTCTGGGAATTTAGAGCAGACAAGTAAAGTATATGAGAGTCATTACAGTCAATCACTTAGACAAATCATTCGTGATTTGCTTGAGGAAGCGAGAGAAAAGGGAGAAGCAAACATACAGGATATAGAACTGACAACGTTATGTATGTCCTCTCCAATGACGCCTGAGCTCATGTTTTATATACATGAATCTGGCTATTCAATCGAAAAAATTGCTCAATTTGCTGCAGAAAAACAGATTTTATCCGTCTTTCAATAGACATGAAAGTGGCTCATTTCTGACCACCCTGACTTCCTAAGGTTCATCTAAATTGAAAAAGAAAAGGAGCCAACTTAATATGAACAAACAGAAAGCAGCAGCTTCTGAAATTCGAACGCTGCCCATTATTATTTCTTTTATCACAGCTGGATTTATTGGCCTGTTCAGTGAAACGGCATTAAACATGGCGCTGAGAAGTTTAACGTTAGACTTTGGAATTGAAGCGACGACTGCTCAGTGGTTGACAACAGGATATTTATTAACACTTGGTATTCTCGTACCGATTTCAGGACTCATTCTTCAATGGTTTACGACAAGACAGCTTTTCATTACATCGCTCGTCTTTTCAATCATCGGAACATTTATTGCGGCGGTTGCGCCGGTCTTTAGTATTTTAATGGTAGCACGTGTCGTGCAGGCAGTCGGCACAGCATTGCTTCTGCCGTTGATGTTTAATACGATTTTGGTCATCATCCCGCCTCATAAACGAGGCAGATCGATGGGGATTATTGGTCTTGTGATCATGTTTGCACCAGCTGTCGGTCCAACCGTCTCTGGTCTTATTCTGAAATCGCTGACGTGGCATTGGATTTTCTGGATTTCACTTCCTTTATTAATTGCTGCACTCGTATTTGGTTATATCTTTATGCAAAATATTACAGAACCAACAAGACCGAAAATCGATATCTTATCAATTGTGCTTTCAACCATTGGTTTCGGCGGAATTGTGTATGGCTTTAGCAGTGCCGGAGAAGGCGGCGGCTGGAGCAGTATGCATGTCATCGTGGCAATTGTCGTTGGTGTCATAGGGATTCTCGTGTTCTCCTTAAGACAGTTGAACATGAAAGAACCAATGCTGAACTTAAGCCCGTTTAAATATCCGATGTTTGTCATTGGGTTACTTCTGATTTTAGTGTGTATGATGGTGATGCTGTCTGCTATGATGATTTTGCCATTGTATCTGCAAACGTCCTTGGCGCTTTCTACATTTACAGCAGGTTTAATGCTATTGCCAGGTGGAATTATCAACGGACTGCTATCTCCAATCATGGGTGGTCTATTTGATAAGTTTGGTCCCAAATGGCTTGTCATTCCAGGTCTTGTCATTGTCGCAGCGACGATGTTTGGCTTTACGAATCTAAGTGTGAATACGTCGATTGGATTCATTGTAACCCTTCATATTGCATTAATGATCGGAATCGCGATGATCATGATGCCTGCTCAAACAAATGGATTGAATCAGCTGCCGCCAGAGCTATATCCGCATGGTACAGCGATTATGAATACATTGCAGCAGGTGGCAGGAGCCATTGGTACTGCGATCGGTATCTCGATCCTTTCATCAGGAGCCCGCAGCTTTATGGAAAATGTGTCTGATCCCGCAAATCCGATGAATCAGCTGCTCGCCTTTACAAATGGCGTCCAGCATGCATTTATCTTTGCAGTGATCATGACGATCATCGGTTTGATTATTGCCTTCTTTATTAAACGAGTGAAGGTAGAACAGCAAGTATCATAAGAGAAATGAAAAGCACTGTGGACATAGCGCCGCAGTGCTTTTTTAATTGCTCAATGCTTGTTTCAAAGAGAGAGAAAAAGGGGAGAAAGGTAAAAAGACCAATGAAAATTGCTGCTGATTCAGTAGGAGGAAATGAAGAAAAGGAAACGAATGAGTCACTAAGAAATGAATAAGATAGGAGACTGAGATCATGAACTTACAAGAGCAAATCAAAATCGCAGCGTCATTACGCCAGCCAGCTGAAGGTTCATTACCGAGTCAATCGGAACTAAAACCAGTCCATCCTCCCGAAGTGAACAAAATGGAATATGACATTCCAACAAGTGCTGGCAAAACAAAGGTGTGGGTATTTAAGCCAGTGAACACATCAAAACAGCTGTTTCCTGTGTTTGTGAATTTACATGGCGGCGGATTTATCATGGGCAGTGCTGAAATGGATAATCCATGGTGTCCAGTCATTGCAGACCGGGCGCAATGTATCGTTGTCAATGTCGAGTATCAGCTTGCACCCGAGCACCCTTTCTCAGCCGCTCTTCATGAATGCTACGATGTACTGAAGTGGCTGTATGAACATCCTGATGAGCTTCAAATCGATCGGAATGCATTAGCCATTGGTGGACATAGCGCAGGAGGAAATTTGGCAACGGCTGCTTGTCTATTGAATATTCAAAAAGGAAATACACTCCCAATTGCCTATCAAGTGCTTGATTATCCGCCGCTTGATCTTGCCACTGATCCAGCACAAAAACCAGCGTTTGAAGAAGCGATCCCAGTTGAATTGGCGAGACTCTTTAATTCCTTCTATCTGCAAGGCCAAGATCCGCACAATCCGCTCGTTTCTCCGGTTTTTGCAGATCGTTCATCCTTAGCACAAATGCCTCCAGCTCTCGTCATCACAGCAGAGAGGGATTCGCTGGCTGAAGAAGCCGAGCAATATGCTGCCAAGTTAAAAGAAGCTGGGGTAGACGTCACGTACAAACAATTTAAAGGTGTCCCTCACGGCTTCACGCACGCCGGAGATTTAGCCATAGCTGAAGAAGCTTGGCATCTGATGGGGGATCAACTAAAGAAGGCGTTTGAATAAAAAAGCAGAGTGATTCAAAAGCACAGGAGACAACGGGCCTGTGCTTTTATTACTGTTTCTGAAAAAGAAAAGTGAATGTAAAAAGGGTCAGATATCTTTCCTCAAGGAATTATCCCTGGCTACTATATGAATAAGACTCATTGGAATTCCATTTACCTTGATGCAGACATTTGTAGAGGAGTTAATTGAACATTCCTACCAATTGGTTTTTCAAAAATGAACAAAAAAATCTCAACATGACCTCCTCCAAAATGATTCAAAAGGAAGTGACTGCGGAGTTGTATGTAAGATAGACATAATGCCATCATTGACTCTCTTCAAAATTGACTTGAGCGAAACGTTGTCGTTATAATTTAACCAGTTAGAAGACGCGAATAGGGGGATATAAAATGAGTTATACAGTCATTACAGGAGCAAGCTCAGGTATTGGATATGAGGCGGCTCTCGCCTTTGCAGCACGAGGGAAAAATCTTATATTAGCTGCACGCCGGCTTGATAAACTCCAAGAATTGAAGAAGAAGATTCATGATCAATATCCCGATATCAAAGTAGTCATACAGTCAGTCGATTTAACAAACATAGAGCAAGTGAATTCATTTTATGAGTCATTGTCAGATTATGAGCTGGATACGTTCATTAATAATGCAGGGTTTGGTCATTTTGGCTCTATAGGAGAACAAGATTTAAGTAAAATTGGGGATATGCTTCATCTGAATATCGAAGCATTAACGATTCTATCCACCTTATTTGTTCGTGATTATGAGCAAGTAGAGGGAGCGCAGCTCATTAACATTTCTTCACGAGCCGGCTATACAGTCGTCGGCAATGCCGTCACCTATTCAGCAACGAAGTTTTACGTGAGCGCCTTTACAGAAGGGCTGGCCCTAGAGTTGAAAGGAAAAGGAGCCAAATTACAGGCAAAAGTATTAGCGCCATCCGCGACAGAATCAGAATTTGCAAAGCGTTCATTGGATGTAGACGAATTTGAATATGAAGGCAATTTCAAGAAATATCATACATCAAAAGAAATGGCAGCTTGTATGCTTGAGCTTTATGACAGTGAAAAAACAGTCGGTATTGTGGACGGAAAGACATTCGAATTTGAATTAAAAGATCCGATCTTTTCACACGCTGGTACAGTTATGAAATAAAGATTCCATCACTGAGGTAGATATCCTCAGTGATTTTTTTATGGTGTGATTGACTGTGTGGTCAAGCATAGGAGGAATGTACAAGTGAAGGCTATTAAGCAACACAAAATTTGCCCTTCGCCACTATACAGAAGAGGATTTTGTACGTCCTAGGGAGATCGCTCAAAATGGATACCGATTATTTGATGAGAAAAATGTTTTAAAGAAACTGATGAAAAAACACCTTCGCATTAGGTGTTTTTTTCATACATTCTTTGATAAAACAAAGAATCACAAGTCCAGTAGATAAGACTGCTCATGATGATGATGGGTAAAGACGCCTGGCTCCCAATACCATCGATGAAAAAGAGCATGATAACCATTGCAATCAGTAAGTACGCAGCTAAATAAAGAGGATGGAAAGCCTTTGGCTGAAAAGAAAACAATAACTGCAAAGGAACCGCAAAGACGAAATAAAAAACAAAAAAGATAGGAATATAAAATATCAGAAACGCAGGCTCAGCTTGAATAGGTGGAAATAAGCAGACAAACAAGCCGAGTAAAATAGAGCTGATGAATAGTGTGATTAGGATTTTGTAAAAGGCTTGAAGCGAATGCAAAATGTATACTCCTTTTTTGTAAAATTTACTATATTTTATCATAAATTCATTATCAAGCGTCGGTTATTTTTAAAATACGGCACCTTCAATACTCAACTTAATTACAGCAAATTTAGGTAATAAGAATTGAATAAATCATTAATATAACGCCCTTTTTACCTTTATTTGGTTCTATATCTTTGGCCTCATGTCGATGAATGAAGGTATGGTATAAAGTAAAGCCTATAGAAAGAGATTTAGCCATGAAATCCATCAAATGAGGAAAAGAGATGATCCAATGAACATGACAAAATGGTTAGGTGCTGTCCTTCTTTCTGTTTTATTATTGGTGACAGCAGCCTGTGCGAACACAGGCACTCAAGAGAATACTCAAAGCGAAAAAGAAAACGTATCCAATGAAACAAAAGAGAAAAACAAGGCGGTTGAAACAGGGAATAAGTCCTTATCAAATATTAAGGTATTAGCCACGGGCGGGACGATTGCTGGCAGTTCAAACAGTGATACAGATACGACGGGCTATAAATCTGGTTCACTCGGCATTGATAAAGTCATTGCTTCCGTTCCACAGCTGAAGGATATTGCAAATGTCACGGGTGAGCAGGTTGTGAATGTCGGCAGTGAAAATGTTGATAACGCTCTTCTTTTAAAATTAGCCAAGCGAGTGAATGAACTATTAAAAGATGATCAAGTAGATGGCATTGTCATCACGCATGGAACAGATACACTTGAAGAAACAGCTTACTTTTTACACCTGGTTGTCAAAAGTGATAAGCCTGTTGTTGTCGTTGGCTCAATGAGACCAGCATCTGCTATCAGTGCGGATGGTCCGCTTAACTTGTATCATGCGGTGAAAATTGCATCCACCAAAGAAGCAAAGGGCAAAGGGGTCATGGTCACATTAAATGATCGAATTGCTTCGGCTCGATTTATTACGAAAACAAACACGACCACAACCGATGCCTTCAAGTCTCTTGAACATGGCTATATTGGAGAAGTTGCGGGTGAAGTGGTTTCCTTTTATAACGAACCGATCAGAAAACATACATCAGAAAGTGAATTTGATGTTTCAAACATAAAAGAATTGCCACAAGTTGATATTTTATACGGCTATCAAAATGACCAAAAATATCTGTATGATGCAGCAGTAAAAGCAGGTGCGAAAGGAATTGTTGTAGCCGCAGCAGGAAATGGAACGATGTCAACAGAAGCCATCAAAGGGGCAACAGATGCAGTGAAAAAAGATGTGGTTCTTGTGAGATCAAGCCGCACGGGTAATGGAATTGTCACCCACGAAAAAACGGATGATGAACATCACTTTGTGTCGTCTGATTCATTAAACCCGCAAAAAGCACGTATTCTGCTCATGCTGGCACTGACGAAGACAAAAGATCCAGTTAAAGTGCAAAGGTATTATGAACAATATTAATGAAGAAAAAGACCCGAGGTATATTGGGTCTTTTTTTATGCATGTTCCTGATGTTCAGCACGCTCCTTTAAAGAGAGTAAAATATCTCGCCAAATATCGTCTACATCAGTAAGAAAGTGCCCTGCTTGATCTATATAATGGGTTTTGACGTTTGGAATCGCCTGAGCTATTTTTTCTATTTCTACAAATGGAGCCATTGTATCTTCTTTTCCGTGCCAGACATCAACAGGGATTTGAATATCTTTCATAGCGAATGCCCATGGTTTCGAGAGTAAAATGGGTTCACGAATACATTCATCCACCGATTGACGAGTCGCTTCGTATAAATGTGTCATCATCATCTCTAACTGCTCATCGGTTTGAAGGAATTGCCGATCCCACGGATGTAAATGCTTGTTCCCGTTTTTGGCCAGCTTCTTAAATTTCTCTGGTTTGTTCTCAATCATTTTCTTCTGGGAACGATAGCTTGCTTTCAATAGCCAAGGAAACTTCTTACTAAGGAAAAAGGCTAATTTATTTTCTTTCAGCATGTTTTTCGGCGGTTTCCCGTTCTGAAAATGGGTTGTACTTGAGATCAGAGCGGCTGAAAGGATGCGATCCGGCAATTGATAGGCACAACCAGCTGCGAATGCACCGCCTCCAGATACACCCATCACTGAAAAATGTTGAATACCAAGATCATCTGCCACTTCCAGCACGTCTTTTGCCCAGTCTAAAATTGTACGGTCAGGTAGAGGGGTAGATAAACCAAATCCAGGTCGATCCAAACAGATGAGACGAATGCCGAGTTCTTGAGAGATTGGATCATCATCTAAAAACATCACTCTTGATCCAGGTGTCCCATGAAAAAAGAATACTGGAAACCCCTCAAGATCACCGTATTGAGTCAAACCGATGTGACGGCCATCTTGTAAATGAATGCTTTGCATATTTTCATCCCCTTAATATTTTAGATAACTTAAATGTTGATGAGAGAAACACCGTATTAAGGCGTTTCTTTTGCAATCTGATAGATTTTTTCGTATAGAGATAGTAATGTTTTTAAATCTTCTTTTGGAAGCTTTGCATAATATTTTTGTATAAGGTGCAGTTGAATGTCTTCCGTATTCTTGTGATAGTCATGGCCCTTTTGAGCAAAATCAACAATAATTTCTCTTCGGTTATGTGGATTAATTTCTCGTTTGACATAGCCGAGCTTCTCAAGCTTTGATACAAGCTGGCTAGCTGCGCTGGCAGAAATCGAAAAGTAATCAGCTAATTCATTGATTGTTCTCGTTTTTGTGCGCAGTAGCTCAAGTGTCAGCTCTTGTTTGGCTGATAAATCTGCATACTCATGTTTTAAAAATCGCTGATACTCTTCTACATAAATTGAGCCTAGTGCATTCGAGTATTCAATGATCTTTTTACCGTAATGAATGATTTCCTCATCCAATGACATCACCTCTCTTCTATTATAGGTAATCTTTATATTTAAGTGAAGTTAAATATAAAGAAAAGTTAAATGAATGACGGATATACTGAAAGGGAGATCATCGGTATATCCACTTTTTCATCAAAAAGGGACAAAGAATACTTCCCATGATTCCCGCACATTCATAAAATGTCGTTGGCTTGAATTTGAACACGTAGTACGCCAAAGTAGCCATGAAAAGGTCGCAGAAGAAAAATACGTATAAGTCCTTTTTGGTGATAGCGCAAATGACTGTTCTGTTTGTTTTCACATGAATCACTCCTTATGAAGTCAATGCCTTTTTCATTGTATTATGAGGAAAATCCATTTATAATAAAAAAATAAACCAACTGGTCGGTTTTATTTTGTCCGTATGAAGAAATGCAGGGTAGAAAGGGATTGTGACACATGACAAGTACACAAAGCGGGGCTGGAAAGAGTGAGAAGACGAAGCAAAAAATCGTCACCGCTTCTCGTGATTTATTTGCGAAAAAAGGATATTCAGAAACATCCGTGCGCGATATTTTAGAGGCTGCTGAGGTGAGTAAAGGCAATCTCTATCATCATTTCAAAGGAAAAGAGTTTTTGTTTCTTCATATTATGGAAGAGGATCACCGTTTGATGATGGAAACATGGCATGAGGAGAAGAAAACACAGCACCGGGCTGTCGATAAGCTCGCTGCATTTGCAGAGATGCTCAGTCAAATGGGCATTAACTACCCATTAATGAGAGCGAGTGAGGAATTTTGTGCCAGTGCTTTTACATCAGACGAAGTCATGGAGCGGCTGAACAAGATTGATGTCGATTTTGATGATGTGATGAGAGATATCTTACTTGAAGGAAACAAAGATGGCAGCTGGTCGATCCAGCATGTGGAGTCAAAAGTGAAAATATTACTTTCCGTTTTTTATGGATTAGACGTGTTATATAAAAATGACACCATTGAGCAGAAGAAAGAGTTACAAAAAGAGGCGATCTCATTGTTTATTCACGGAATCAACCATCATGAGTAACAAGTGAGTCAGTAAAGGGGAAACAAACATCATGCAAAAACCGATTCGTGAGCAAAAAGCAGTACTCGTGATTTTATTAAGTAATATATTTATTGCGTTTTTAGGCATCGGTCTCATAATTCCTGTCATGCCGCTATTCATGAATGTCATGCATCTAACAGGGAGTACGATGGGATACCTTGTGGCGGCGTTTGCCGTTGCCCAGCTCATCGCATCACCTATTGCAGGGAGATGGGTAGACCGCTACGGAAGAAAGATTATGATTGTGTCTGGGCTGTTTCTATTCGCGTTATCAGAACTCGTTTTTGGTCTTGGAACACACGTGTACGTCCTGTATGTTGCAAGGCTTCTAGGCGGTATTAGTGCGGCATTTATTATGCCGGCTGTCACTGCATATGTCGCAGATATTACGACCGTTCAAGAAAGATCAAAGGCGATGGGCTATGTCTCTGCGGCCATTAGTACCGGTTTTATCATCGGCCCGGGAATTGGCGGGTTTATAGCAGAATACGGCGTACGCCTGCCATTCTTCTTTGCGGCAGGGATTGCGTTTATTGCCGTCATTTCGTCTATGTTTATGCTGAAGGAGCCTTTAACAAAAGAAGAGCGAGAGAAGCAAATGAATGAAGTGAAAGAATCGACTTTCTTTAAAGATTTGAAAAAATCAATTCATCCAAGCTACCTCATCGCCTTTATCATTGTGTTTGTCCTCGCATTTGGACTATCTGCATATGAAACAGTCTTTAGCTTGTTCACAAATCATAAGTTTGGATTTGGTCCAAAAGATATTGCCGTCATCATTACCGTCAGTTCGATTGTGGCAGTCATCATCCAAGTACTTGTGTTTGGTAAACTGGTAAATGCCCTAGGAGAAAAAAGAGTCATTCAGCTATGTCTGATTATCGGGGCTGTCCTTGCTTTCGTTTCAACCGTTGTTTCAGGCTTTTTGGTTGTTCTGATTGTCACATGTGTCATTTTCCTTGCGTTTGATTTATTGCGTCCAGCATTAACGACCTTCTTATCCAAAATCGCTGGCAACCAGCAAGGATTTGTCGCAGGGATGAACTCTACCTACACAAGCCTAGGTACGATTTTCGGGCCGGCACTTGGCGGCATTTTATTCGATCAAAATATTCATTTCCCATTTTTATTCGCAGGTGTTGTCTTATTTCTTGGATTAGGCTTAACCCTTATTTGGAAGGGGAAGGCAACGGTTGAATCTGATTAGATTAGGGGCTCTAACTAGGGCTCTTTTTTTTGTTCCTTTTGGATAGATTTTTGAATATAATCACAAGGTCCCTGTTGATAAGGTGTTATTCATGTTAATCTAATACATGTTTTACCAAATACAGGAGGGGGATTTTCAATGCAAATTAAAGAGATTTTTTTTATTCGGTGTATCTCGTGTTTGAGTGTTGTGCTCATTCATGCAATAGCCATTTTATCTAGTCCTCACTCATCATCTATTCTTGTAGCACTACTCATGTTCAGTACACCGAGTTTTATTTTCATTTCTGAGTTTTTATTGGCGCATGCTTATCCAAATGGTACACCTAAAGGATTTATGTGGAAGAGAGTGAAAGCCATCTTTTTCCCATTTGTATTTATTGGGATTGTCGATGGGTTTATGCATTCGGCATCGTTAAATGGAGGGGCAGCTGACTTTTTTAAAAGAGCTTCAGCAAATGTCTTATTGGGAAATTATATTGGTTATTTTGTTCTGATTATTTTTCAATTTTACTTTTTGCATATGTTTTTTCACAAAATTGCTAAGCGTACCTCAGCCAAATGGGTATTGCCGATCTCCTTTATCATCACAGTTGGTTATTTAAGTGTCATGAACCTCGTCAAAATCCCACAACCTCAATTACCTAATCCAATGTTTGGCTTAGAATGGATTCCATTTCCAGGGTGGTTATTCTATTTTTGTTTAGCCTATTATTGTGGAGTGAATTATCAGCAGTTTATCACAAGACTTCATCGTTTTAAGTATGCCGTGTATGGACTTGTTTTCATTTCCGCAGCGACCCTTCTAAGCAATTCATATGTAGGCTTTTTCGAGCCTTCTTCTAAGAGGCCAGACGTTGTTCTTTATACAATCAGTATTGTCTTCTTATGTTTTCTCTTGTTTTCTAAAGTGAAAAGCGTTCCACCTTTCGTAGCTGTCATTAGTCAATATTCATTCACCATCTATTTGCTTCACGGGTATTTTCTAGGTATCTCTGTGTTGCTATGGGGACAATTAAAAGATTATCCATTCTTTGTAGGGACAATCATAATATCAGCACTAGCAATTGCTGGATCTATCCTATTGTCATGGTTAGCGAATCATTATAAATATGGCTATATGTTTGTCGGTAAAATCAACAGAACGAGACGAAAAACAGTCGCTTAACCCTGATATGGAAGGGGAAAGTGACAGAAGAAGCATGAGTAGAATAATATCATCCAGAATGTAAGAGACCTTTTAAATGAGGTCTCTTTTTTAAAAAAATTGCGTCTTTGATGAAAAATCCCTTTTTTGGCAAAGAATTCTCTATGTCAGCTGCTTTTTCTTTATAATGGAAGGATAGGAGGGAGCATCGTGCATCTATTGAGGCAGCAAAAGGCACCATTAATGAAAAAAGGAATTAGACAGATCGATCCGGCATATCCAGTGTTTGTAGATGCGGTCATGGATGGCATGATACAAGGACATCTTTATGTCGATGATGAAGCGCATCCGCTTGTTTATTTTCTCGAAGCTTCATGCGGCATTTATTATGTGGCAGGAAGGAGTGAAGCGGAGCTGTTATGCTGCTCAGCCTTCATTGTGAATGTGTACGAAAGGCAGAAAAGACAAATCGGCCGATTCACCTTATTTTCAGCAAATCCATTAACAGATGCAATGATGAAAAAATGTCTTGGGTTACATCTGAATGAAATGGAAAGACATGCGTACGTTTATTCACAGGCATATTCTCATGCCACTCAGCCTCATCAAGGCTATAGAGTAGAGCGGACAAATGAGCAGGTGATGACAGCAAGCAGTGCTTTCCCTTCTAGCTATTACGAAGCCTATTGGGGAGAAACAGCTCGTTTTCTATCAAAGGGAATCGGGATTGCCATTTTAAATGGAGAGAACGTGGTAAGTGAATGCGTCTCTATTTTTTCAAGTATGGATCGTGCGGAGATAGATATTTGGACAGATGAGTCTTATCGCGGAAAAGGTTTAGCGCTGCTGTCAGCTCAGCATATGATCAGCATCTGTCTTGAAAAAAAGAGGACACCGCATTGGGATTGCGATGTCCATCACCTAGCTTCAATCAAACTGGCAGAGAAGTTAGGCTTTCAGAGGCTCAAAACCTATCGATTGTTTTATGGTTCAAGATGAGAAGGTTTTGAGATACCAAGCATCCATTGCAGAATGCTCAGAGCCTTCAAGCGGTTCTGAAAGAAGAGAAAAGCCATATCGCTGATAAAGGCCTATAGCTGCTGTTAATTCCCGGCGGGTTTCTAAATAACAGGCTTCGTAGTATGTAGAGGCATACTCCAGCGCCGTATCCATCAGTTTTTTGCCCGCACCTTTTCCTTGTGCTTTTGGACTTAAATAAAGCTTTTGTAATTCACATACTCCCTTTGTAAATGGAGCAATCCCTACACCGCCCACAATCTCACCCTGCTCTTCAGCAATCCAATAGGCTGCATGAGTCAATGATTGATAGTATTCGAAAAGCTGGTCAAGTTGGGGATCAGTGTAGGCTGTTCCTTCAATCGCTAGATTCGCTGATTCTAGTGACTGGCGGATAATCGCTGCGATATACGGGTTGTCTTTTTGCTCAATGGGTCTAATGTTCATTTGAAGTACCTCCATTGTTATGGGTTAGGAGTTGATATCACATGTTCTGGCTGCAAACCGCCTTTTTTACGATCGTTGTCTTGTGTCTCTCATGGTGGGCAGGGAAAAGACGCCGGCAGCGCCATGCGGGGTTCATTGTCCCAATATGCTTGATTTTATTTGGTTTGGTTTTATTGATTGTTAGTTTTTTTATTGGCAGATGGGAAGGCATGGTGCTTAGTCTAGCGAGTATCTCTATCGTTCTCTCTTCCATCATTTGTTTAATCATCGTCACTGGGATTCAATTTTTTAAAAAAGATGACCCTTCTTAAGCAGGAGCATCTGTATTCATCATGTTTTTATATTCTTCACGAAGGATGCCCATGATGATGACATCTGAGTATGTACCGTTGAAATAGAGCGCTTGGCGTCTTTTTCCTTCATATTGAAATCCGGCTTTCTCATAGCTTCGAAAGGCTCTTGGATTGTGGGAAAAGACTTCAAGCTCTAGACGGTTGAGTTCTAATGTGTCAAAGGCAAATGCTTGAACCATCCGAACAGCTTCAGTGCCATAGCCTTTTTGAAAATACTCTGGCCCGTGAAGCGCAATGCGGAAGCTTGCCGTATGATTGATTGGATCAATGTCCACAATCGCCGCATCTCCAATCATCTCTTTCGTGTCTAGTAGACAAATGGCGAAATCTCGTCTGCTGTCATCCTGCAAAAAGCGGGTATAGGCGGAGCGAATTTCTTCTAGTGTGAACGTTTTGCGTGTGCCAGTCATATAAAGTGTTTCTGCATGCTGGCATCCTCTTTGAATACCAGGATAATCTTGCTCTTCAATCGGTCTCAAAAATATACGAGTCATGACGGATCACCCTCCTCTATATATCGAGAGATTTCAATTAAATTCAGATCAGGATCACGGATATAAACAGATTCAATTGGACCTAATGTACCTGTGCGTCTGACCGGCCCCTCTTCAATGGGGACCACTTGCTTCCGGAGGTGCAGCAGCAAACTGTCCATGTCTAAATCGGTGATAAAGCACAAATCATGAGATCCAGGAAGAGGATGAGCCGCTTTTGGCTCAAATTCATGACCAGCTTCATGGAGGTTGATCTTCTGTAAACCAAAACGAAGCGCTTTACGGCCTTCACCAAAAGTTTCTTCCTTCATCCCTAATACGTTTGTATAAAAGCGAATGGTGTCCTCCATATGTTGTACAGTCAACACGATATGATCAAGTCGTCGTATCATCAGTCTCTCCTCCAAGTATGATCATTGATTGAACTGACTCTATTATATCATCACCTGAAGAGGATACCTTATTTAATCACGGTTTTATAGCTCCAGCTTTCCAGGGACATTTCCTTTCCGCGCAGTACCCTTTCATCAAACTCCATCCAGCCATTTTTTCGGTAGAAATGACGATTGGCCTCGTTGTGCGTCATCAGTGTGAACAGTCCGCCGCCTTGCCGGGCGATAAAGGGAAAAAGGCATTGCTTTAACATGCGGCTTCCGAGTTTTTTTCCTTGCTGGTCTTTTGCCACGACAAGTGCTTCTAAATACCAGTAAGGCTGCTTTAAGGAAGAACATGCTTTTTTGGCCTCCTTTAACACACGGAACACATGCTGAACCGCCGATATACCGCCAATGAAGAGCAGCTTTAACCCACCTGATAACACATAATCCATGAAGCCTGGTTCAGGAAGACGCGGATGCTTTAAAAGGGCAGCAGACACAATGTTCTCGTTTTCAACCCCGACCAAACAGATTTGATGCTGAAAATACACCTTTGTATTGACCAAATGCAGCTGACGAGCGAAAGCAGACCGGTTTGAGACCTTTTCACATAATAGGTCAAAAAATGAATAGTCCTGAAACGAATCATCTAACAACTCTGCCACTTGAGGCAGTTCATCCTCTCTAGCAAGTCTAAAATGAAACATATAATGGTCCTCCTTTACTGAACACATATAGATTATTGAACATGTGCTGAGTATAATAAGAAGTAAACCAATCGAACATCGGCAATGGATGAGATCCTGTTCATAAATAGACATTTGGCGCCTGATTGTTCAACAATGGAGGGGATGTCATGAAGGACAGACGAACAATCAAAACAAAAAGAGCCATTCGGGAAAGCTTCCTTGAGCTGTTAAAGGAAAAGGAAGTGCAGCAGATTACGGTATCAGAGCTATCAAGGAAAGCGGATTTAGGCAGGGGAACCTTTTATTTGCACTATCAAGATGTGTTTGATTTATATGAACAGCTTGAGAAAGAACTATTCGATCAGCTCGGGGGGTTATATGATGAAACCTTTCCAAGTCAGGACCCTCTTGATATGCTTTCCTTTTTAAACAAAACGACGGAGTATTTGAAAGAGAATCAATATATGTTGACGTTATTTGTAAAACCAAATGGTCCAACGACAAACCAATTCAAAGCATTTTTCAAAGAAAAAATCATGAAAGAGTGGCAGCTTGATCAGCGGCCGATTACAGAGAATGAGCAAATAGAGGCCTCTTTTGTCGTGTCTGGTGTCGTGGGTGTACTCGAGGAATGGATTCACGAAGAAATGACCATTGATGCCGGCAAGCTCGCGCATAAATTATACGAGCTTCTCGTCAAGGTGGAACAGGAATCGTAAAAAGTTATGTAGCCTTTGTCTTTCCTTTTTGATAAAATAGAATATATGTTCTTATTTGAAGTAAGGGAGTGGTGGGAGTGAGTGAGAAAAGGAAGCTGCTTTTTTATGGGGCGATGAGTATCGATGGATATTTAGCGAGAGAGGATCACCGGCTCGATTGGCTGATAGGGACAGAGGGCGAAGAAGAAACGAGCTACGACACCTTTTATGCGTCAGTCGATACGCTGATCATGGGGCGCAATACATATGAACAAGTGCTTCAGCTGTCACCAGATGAGTTTCCTTATGAAGGAAAGACATGTTATATCATGTCACGTACGTTACAAGACAGTCTGGAAGGAACCCATATCATTCGCGAAGATGTCTTATCATTTGTGAAAAAATTAAAGAATGAAACAGGCCGGAATATTTGGATTGTCGGCGGCGGGGGACTGCTTCAATCTTTCATAAAAGAAAGATTGGTTGATGAGCTTTTTCTTCAAATCGTACCTGTCATCATTGGAAGAGGAATTCCTCTCTTTTCGCCGGCGGATCTTGAATCCAAGTTTTCATTACAGGAAGTAAATCAATATAAACAAATTGCTGAAATGCATTTTATCTTAAAAGAAGAGGATCACTGAACCAAGGTGGTCTTTTTTTTATGAAATAAACTCGTTGACAAGAAAATATCCTAGTGTTAGGATAAATTTATCCTAGTTTTAGGATTTCTTGAAAAAGGAGTAGTTGCCATGGTGCAGCATGATCATGAATTAGATTTAAGGCTATTCCGCGTGTGGATGAAAGCCTATCAAGCCCTTTTTACAAATATCCAAAAAGACATTGAACGTTATGATATCGGATTTGAAAACTTTCAGATCCTTGAATTGCTCTACAGTAAAGGGCCTCAGCCTGTTCAAAAAATTAGCGATATCCTCTCAATCCCAAGTGGAAGCATGACATATGTCGTGAACAAACTAGAAAAACAAGAACTGGTGAAAAGGCAATGTGCGCCTTCAGATAAGCGGGTATTTCATGTACGGCTGACGGAAAAAGGGAAGCAATTGTTTGACGATATTTTCCCTAAACACACAGAGGTCATTTCGCAAAATCTAGCCTTTATTGAAAAAGAAGAAAAAGAGCAGCTCATTGAATTACTAAAAAAAATCGGTTTAGGTGCAAAACAACTTCGCGAAAAGGGGAAACAAGATGACACTCAGCTTTGATACATTGGTACGTGAAAGACGATCTGCATCAAATTTTTTGCCAAATATCTCGATTTCGAGACAAGAGCTTAACAGCATATTTGAAGAGGTCAAGCTGGCACCATCTGCTTTTAACTTACAGCATACACAATATGTTGTCGTCCAAACAGAAGAGCTGAAAGAACAAGTAAGAGAAGCGGCATTTGGACAATATAAAGTGCACTCTGCTTCAGCAGCGATCATCGTACTCGGAGATCCAAATGCTTATGAGCACGCAGGGAACATATATGAAGGCCTGAAAATGCTAGGCATTTTAAATACGCAGCAATATGAAGAAATGGTCAGAGAGACCGTGAATTTTTATGAGCAGAGAGGAGCAGATTTCCAGAAGGAAGAGGCGATCCGCAATGCTTCCTTATCTGCCATGCTGTTTATGCTTGCGGCTAAAAATAAAGGCTGGGATACTTGCCCGATGATCGGTTTTGATCCCGAAGCATTGAAAAAGGTATTAAACATTCAATCAGATTTGGTTCCTGTGTTAATGATTACACTTGGAAAAGAAAAAGTAGAGAGCAGACAAGCGAGAGGCTACAGAAAGCCAGTTTCTGAATTTGTGACATATTTATAAGACAGGGGGTTCCAATCATGGAACTAGGAATTAGTACATTTGTCGAAACAACACCTGATTTTCAGACAGGAAAAACAGTCAGTCACGCACAGCGTATTCGAGAAGTAGTAGAAGAAATTATTTTAGCAGATCAAGTCGGTCTCGATGTATTTGGCGTAGGTGAGCATCACCGTGAGGATTTCGCCGCATCGAATCCAGCAGTCGTCTTAGCGGCTGCAGCCACACAAACAAAAAATATTCGTCTGACAAGTGCAGTGACAGTCCTTTCATCAGCAGATCCTGTTCGTGTATTTCAGGATTTTGCAACCTTAGACGGACTATCAAACGGACGTGCAGAAATTATGGCAGGCCGTGGTTCATTTATTGAATCATTCCCGCTCTTTGGCTATGACCTGGACGACTATGAAGAATTATTTGAAGAAAAGCTTGATTTGCTGCTGAAATTACAGCAGTCAGAGCGTGTAACATGGAGCGGAAAGCATCGCCCATCCATTCAGGATGTTGGGGTGTACCCAAGACCTGTTCAAGATCCGCTTCCAATCTGGATCGGCAGTGGAGGAAACCGTGAATCGGTCGTACGTGCTGGATTACTAGGGTTACCCCTTGTACTTGCCATCATTGGCGGAAGTCCTAGACAGTTCGCACCGCTCGTTCAGCTGTACAAGCAAGCGGCAGTGCACGCTGGACATGATCCTGAAAAATTAACTGTAGCATCACATTCTCATGGATTTGTTGCGGCAGAAACAGACCTGGCAGCAGATCAATTTTTCCCATCCACACAGCATGTGATGAACACATTAGCGAGAGAGCGAGGCTGGGGACCTTATACTCGTTCTACGTTTGACGCAGCGAGAACTTTAGAAGGGGCGCTGTATGTAGGAGATCCAGATACCGTGGCAGAGAAAGTCATTCACCTTAGAAAAAATGTAGGCATCACACGTTTTATGCTTCATGTACCGGTTGGTTCAATGCCGCATGATCAAGTGCTGAAAGCCATTGAGCTATTTGGAAAAGAAGTGGCTCCTAAAGTAAGAGAAGAAGTTGCCCGCTGGGAAGCAGAGCAAAAATAAATAAAAAGGCCGATCAAGAGAATAGGCTTGATCGGCCTTTTCTTATGCTTAAGGATCAGTGATACATGGTTTTACTGTAGGGCATTTGGCAGCAGAAGCAAATGGTGTGATTGCCAAGGAGAAGAGGAAAACAAGTTGAAAACAGATGAGCCATTTTTTCATGAAAACACCTCCGTTCACAATTGTTTCACTAGATTGAGATGAGGATAAATGCATAGAAGTATGTAACGCACTCTATCCAGCATAAGACAATGATATCATAATTTTCAAAAAAATGAAAAAATAAACTTACAAAAGTTCTAAATTATGGTATAGTTTATACGTTCAACAAAAAAGGGAGGGATTTTTTTGTGAAAAAGGTCATGTCTTCTGTTTTGGTTGGAGTAATTGTCTTAACGGGTGCTGGGGTCACAACTGCTCCAGTGGAAGCAAAGGAGCAAACAAACAGTGAAGTAACGGCTCAGGCCAGTCGAACTGTTTCAGTAACAAGAACATATACGACATCAAACATCCCAGAAAGTATTGTATATGCAGAGGATGGCTGGGTAGGGATTTTAAAACAAACCTCTATTGAAGAATTAGGATTAGGAAAATATAGAGTCACATTTACTGGAACAGTGGTACGCGATCCGGCATTTAATTAAATAAACGTAAAGCTGACAGGTGGACAAGCCTGTCAGCTTTTTTCATGAGGATAATAAAGAATCATTTGCATCCGTACCATTTGTTCTCCGGTTTGTTTATACGTGTGCGTCCGGTCCGCTTTAAAACGAATAGAGTCTCCGGCTTTTAAGGTGTATTGTTCATCACCAATGGATAAATCAAGGACTCCCTCAAAAACAGTGATCAATTCCTCTGTTCCCCCAATGTGTTCACTCGCACGAAGCGACCCGCCTCGATCAATTTCCACTCGGTACATTTCAAATTTCCCCCGGTCATCGAAAGGGAAAGTCGTGTATACACGATATTTTCCATCATCTTCAGTTAAAACCTGTGCATCTTCCTTGCGTACTACCTTGATTTCAGGCTGTGGTGCGTGAATGAGCTCACTAAAAGATACCTTTAATCCGTTGGCGATTTTCCACAAAGTCGTGATGGTAGGGGTCGATTCTCCTCTTTCAATTTGTCCAATCATCGTCTTGCTGACACCAGTTAATTCTGCCATCTTTTCGAGGCTTAATTTTTTTTGATCTCTAAGAAGCCTCACATTTTTCGAAATAATCGATTGTACGTCTTCCATGAAAAAAGCTCCTTTCTCTATTTACTTTATAAAGACCGAACGTTACAATAAAACGTAATATACGCAATAAAGTAATTAAAGTCTAAATAACGTATAAGGGAGGCGGCATTTTGATTGTATCCATGTTGATCTATGCTTTTGTTAGCAGCTTTACCCCAGGGCCCAACAACATCATGGCCATGGTCTTTACGAATAAATATGGGGTCAAGCAAACATTTCGATTTTGTTTAGGTGTAGGTATCGGATTTCTCGTCATTTTGTGTTTGAGCTGCTTCTTTAATCTCATTCTTTATCAAGTGATGCCGAAAATAGGCTGGGTCATGGCGTTCATCGGAGCTGCATACATGATTTATTTAGCGGTCAAAATCATGAAAAGTAAAGGCGGGAATGACGAAACACTTGATCGCTACAATCATTTTATCCCTGGTATGATGCTGCAATTTATCAACCCAAAAGCGATCTTGTATGGATTGACTGTGATTTCAACATTTGTTTTGCCATATGGACAATCTAATATGCAGTATGTCATATGGACGCTGATTCTCGCACTCATTGGCTTTCTCGGTACATTCAGCTGGAGCTTATTTGGCTCTTTGTATAAGCGTTTTTTGACTGCTTACGAAAAACCGTTCCAGTATGTGATGGGGCTGCTTCTGATATACAGTGCGATTTCGATGATATGGGGCTATGTGATGTAAGTAGTCAGGAGCTTGGCAGCTGTCTGCCCATCACAACAGTATCATAATATAATCCGTCACTCAGCCGTTTATCGTTTTTTAATACGCCTTCAATCAAAAAGCCGTGGTTCTCATATAACCGAATGGCTTTTTGGTTCGTTTCCAGCACTTGAAGTGACATCTTCTGAATACCCTGCTGATCTGCCCAGTCGATTGAAGCAGCTAAAAGCTCTTTCCCGCTGTGATAGCCCCAAGCATCTTTCTGGATGGCGACGCCAAATGTCACTTTATGAGCAGAGCGCTTGAGTGAATGGCCCTCGCATCTTGAAAAACCGACAATTTTTCCTTCAATAGCAGCGACCAAAAATAAATGCCGGCTTTGCTTGCTATCCTCTTGAATCAAAACCTCAAATGCTTTTTCATCAAGAAAGGCTTCGCCTGGTTCACGGTCTAAATATTCTGTTTCACCATCGATTTTCAGTCTGAGAGCTGATAACTGTTGGGCATCAGCCGCTAAAGCGGACCGAATATGATAGGTCAACCCACGAACTGTGAATATTTTTTCAGAGATGATCATGAAATAGAACACCAACCCTTCTTTCTAATATGTCTATCATACCTGAAACGTGTACATCGCACACTCAGATGTTTTGTATCTTTCAAAAAGGCTAAATGAATAATATCAAACGTGGAGGTGGAACAAATGAGTAAAGAAAAAGGACATATGGATAAAGCGAAAGGAAAAACAAATCAAGTCAAAGGTCAAGTCAAAGAAAAGCTTGGTGAAGCAACCGATCATCAAAACTTGAAAGCAGAAGGGAAAAAGGATCAAGCAAAAGGAAAGCTTCAAGATAAAAAAGGAGATGTCAAAAATAAGCTGAACCAGTAGAACCGAAACCAGTGCGTTGCTTCATGTATTCCTCATCACATGTCTTTCATCAAAAAAATGAATAGATGTGTGAAAAGAATTGATTATACGCTCTCACGATCATCATGTAGACTTGAGAGAGAAGACATAATCAAGGGAGATGGATGAAATGGAGCACGTGTGGGGAAAAGTTGACGAGTATATCACAGACAAGTTGATCCCTAAAGATGATGTATTGGAGCAAGCCCTTACTCATAATAAGCAAGCGGGTCTGCCAGAAATTGATGTGTCACCAGCCCAAGGGAAAATGCTTTATTTATTAGCAAAAACGAAGAATGCAAAGCGTATTTTAGAAATCGGGACACTCGGTGGATACAGTACTATTTGGCTGGCGCGTGCTCTTGAAGAGGATGGGGAACTCATCACATTAGAGGCTGTCAGCCATCATGTACAGATCGCACAGCAAAACATCAGCAGAGCGGGCTTATCAGAACGGGTGAGCATTTTGGAAGGAAAGGCATTAGATACGTTATCTCAGTTAAAAGAGAAGGCTGCGCTTCCATTCGATTTCATTTTCATTGATGCAGATAAACCGAACAATCCGAAATATCTGAAGTGGGCGTTACATTTCTCGAAAAAGGGAACAGTCATTATTGCAGACAATGTCGTCAGAAATGGTGCAGTCCTTCATGACTCAGATGAGGATGAACGAGTACAAGGAACTCGTGAATTTTTCGATTTACTCAAACAAGAACCGAGAATAGAGGCAACAGCGATTCAAACTGTTGGGGAAAAAGGTTATGATGGATTTGTATACGGAATCGTCAAATGAAACAAAGCTTAACCACATGTGGTTAAGCTTTTTCTTTTAGAAAAACCATCTAGCAGTGCCCATCAGCATGACACCGGCAAGAACAGTAAGTGACAGGCTTTTTGTCCAAACAGCAATGAGTACAGTAGGAGTCAAGACAGCAAGATACATCCAGTGAATGGTGACGCCTGTGCCTGTTGATGTATGGATGAAGAGATGCTCTGCAATCAAAGCTGTAAAGATACAAATAGGAATAAACGATAACCATTTCAGCACCACTTCAGGCAGCTGAATACTCCGTACAAATATAAAGGGTACGACTCTCGGAATGACGGTGACGATCATACAACCAACAATGAGCCATAACATAAAGCTGCTAATCATTTATCTGTCACCACCCCAATAGTTGCGACAAGTACAGTTGCTATGAGAACAGCCACATGTGATGGAACAAAATGAAGCAGAACAAACATAGCAATGACCATATACAACACAAGTGACAGGCGATGAGTTAACTTATTTTTGGGTACTGTCTGTAACGAAAGGACTAGCAGTGCAGCAAACATCGCTGATAAAGCAAAATCAAGACCAAGTGCTTCAGGATTTGAGATCCAGTGTCCAAAAATGCCGCCAAGTACACAGGCAGCAATCCAGCATAAATACGCTGTTATGTTCAGCCCGTGCATCCATCTGTTATTCAGCTTTCCTTGCTGCGCTAATTTATTTATCGCTACACCGAAGGATTCATCAGTCAGTAATAGACCGAATCCTATATTTTGTTTCACAGAGTAGCGTGTGAAATGAGGAGCAAGCGTCAGGCTGAGCAATAAATGCCGCAGATTGACAATAAATGTGGTGAAAATAATAGCGGAAAGGGGACTCCCTGTCACAAGCAGTGCACAGATAATAAACTGTGAAGCACCTGCGTAAATAAAAATTGATAAAAGCGCAATATCCCATATACTTAACTGTGCGCTAATTCCAACAATTCCGAAGGCAAACCCAATACTCATATAACCGAGCAGGGTTGGCACACAATCTTTTATTCCCTCGAGAAACGGTTCATGTTCCGTGCTGGGAATGTGTTTCCTCGCTTCAATATCCAACGTCCTCTACTCCTTTTCTCCGTGGCCACCTATAGTTTTACTTACTATATGAAAACGAATTCAGCATGTCAATACCCGTTTATCTTCTATTATATGAAGAAAAATGGTGACAAAAAAGGATTGAAGTCAACCAGAATTTGTTATAAAGTAGTCTGAAAATAAAAACAAATGAGGTGACGACAATGCTATGGAAGCCTTTATTTGAACATGATGTACCAAACACCCTCCGTCCATAACGGAGAGTGATCTCCGTTTGTGGATATGGCGATCAATATATCCAGTAACGGAGGGGAAAAGATGAAGGAAAAATATATAGGCGCCCTTTACCTAGCAATCGCTGCAAGTATTTGGGGCGGCATGTACGTTGTTGTCAAAGTAACAGTAGCGGTGGTTCCGCCGCTTGAGCTTGTATGGATGAGATATGCTGTAGCAGGAATCGTGCTGGTGTGCACCATTTGGCGCTTGGGCTATTCCTTTCGATTAGATAAAAAAGATATCCCGCTTGTTGTCATGATCGGATTGATCGGAAATTTCCTATCAATTGTGACCCAAGAAATTGGCACCATGTATACGTCGGCACAAATGGGGGCTGTGATTACATCTGCGACCCCTGCTTTTATGGTGCTGTTTGCGTTCTTTCTATTAAAAGAAGCCATGACTGTTCGAAAGTGCGCATCCATCCTGCTTGCGACAGCAGGTGTATGGCTCATGATTGGACCAGTCGCAGTGCAAACAGATGAATTTGTTGGCGGTCTTTCATTAGTTTTCGCTGCTTTAACTTGGGCACTGATGTCTGTTTTGCTGAAACGAGTTCCAGGAAAATACCCTCAAGTCGTGACGACCACATATGCGATCATCATTGCATTCATTGTCTTAACACCAGCTGCTTTATTTCGCCTACCTCATCTAGATGTGGAGCAGATGGCAAGGCCAGAGATTTGGGGCGGCATTCTCTATCTAGGCATCATCTCAACAGCTCTAGCATTCTTTTTGTGGAATAGAGGGCTTCAATTGATGGATGCCTCGAGCGGCGGTCTGTTCTTTTTCTTTCAACCGATCGTAGGGGCAGCTCTCGGCTGGCTGCTTTTAGGTGAAGAGATGGGGATACGCTCATTCATTGGAATTCTATGTATCTTTGCAGGAGTCTATACTGTACTGCGTCAAAAGGAATAAGAAGAGATGTCCCTTATAAAAGGGGCATTTTCTTTAAAATGGACAGGGAAGAGAGTAGAGGTTGGGGGGAAGCAGAATGATACAATATCCGCATTTGCAAAAAGGACAAACAATTGGCGTCACAGCACCTTCCTCAGGTGTACAGCCATCTTTACATAACATGTTTCAACTTTCATGTGAACGAATGAAACATAGAGGATACGATGTCATATGTGGAGAGACGGTCTGGCAGCAGGAAAAGGCAAAATCTGCGCCTGCGATAGAACGAGCAAACGAACTTCAGTACATGATGACATGTGAGGAGATTGATCACATCATCCCGCCATGGGGAGGACAGCTGCTTATGGAGGTATTAGAGCACCTGGATTTCTCATCGATGAAGAAAAAGTGGATTCTTGGTTACTCTGATACGAGTGCACTTCTGCTGGCGTTGACATTAAAAACAGGCATTGCCACAGCGCATGGACCGAACTTAGTCGATCTTCAGGGAGAAGAGCTTGATCAAACGACTGTTATGTGGGAAGAAGTACTTTCAACAAAAGAAGAAATGGACATAAGCCAGTTTTCTTCATCTATGTATCAAAAGGAATGGCAGCGTGACGATCCGATTAAACATGTCTTTCATTTAACAGAACCGACCGCTTGGCATACGGTTGATCAACAAGAAAAGATGGTAAAGGGCAGACTGCTGGGTGGCTGCATTGATGTCATACGTCATTTAGCAGGGACACCTTATGGGGACGTCAAAACTTTTCAAAAAACATTCATAAAAGATGAACCGATTCTCTGGTATTTCGAAAACTGCGAATTAAATGCTGCAAGCGTGAAGAGATCGCTTGTTCAATTAAAACTAGCAGGTTGGTTTGATCACTGTTCAGGTATAATGTTTGGGCGTAGTGCAGTAAATGTGCCTGTTGAAGGGTATCAGTATCAGGATGTATATGAAGAATTACAAAAGGAATTACAAATCCCCATTTTTTACGACATAGATTGTGGGCATGTCCCGCCGCAAATGACGCTGATTAATGGGGCATATGCAGAAGTACAGCTGCATCCTCAAGGAAAAGCCGTACTAAAGCAAACATTTTTAGCATAAAAAAGGAAAGGGCGAACCCTTTCCTTCATATCACATTACATCCCTTTTGTTTCTTCACCTGCTTTTGGAACTTCCCACGCCGACTCACGGAATACTTTTTCCCATTTAGATACGACAATACATGCAACGGCATGCCCTGGAACATTCACGCCTGTTCGTGCCATATCCATAATTCGGTCAACACCGGCTATGATGGCAACGCCTTCTGCGGGAAGACCTACTGCATGAGCGGTTGCCAAAAGAACAACGAGTGAACCGGATGGCACAGCTGCAATACCTTTACTCGTTAACACAAGAACAAGCATCATTAAAAGCTGCTGTGACAGACTCATGTCGACACCAAACGCTTGTGCAAGGAATACGCAGGCAACCGATAAATATAAACTTGATCCGTCACAATTGAGAGAAAGACCAGATGGAATGACAAAAGAAACGATTCTTTTTGGACACCCGTATTTCTCCATTCGTTCCATCAATTGAGGAAGGACAGTTTCAGTGCTCGTAGTAGAGAAGGCAACAAGGAACAAATCCCAAATCATTTTTAATACTTCGAAGTAGTTAAAACGGAAGATCAGTGCGACCAGAGGGAATAAAGCAAAGAGAATAATGAATAATCCTAAAAATACTGTTCCGACAAGCTTCATCATTGGGATTAATAAAACAATGCCATATTGGCCGACAGAAGCAGCCATTAATGCAAGAACCCCAATAGGTGCTGTCACCATCACCATCTGTGTGAGCTTAAACATAATTTGTGCCACTGATTCAAAGAAGGTGAGAACAGGAGCAGAGGCTTTACCGATGCCGCTTGCCGCTACACCAAATAAGATGGCGAAGAAAATGACAGCAAGTAAATCATTCTGAGCCATAACATCGACGATATTGGTTGGAATGATATCTAATACCATTTGTTTAAAGTCAACGACCTTCTCCGTATAACCATCTAATTCCCCAATATCTTTCTTAGCTAATTTAGAGAAATCGAGGCCAACGCCAGGCTTTAGCCCATTTGCCAATAATAGCCCGATCCCAAGAACAATGGTTGTGATGACCTCAAACCAAATGATCGTTTTTAATCCAAGGCTGCCCATTTTCTTCATGCCGCCGCTGCCGGCTGCACCAATAACAATGGTAGAGAACACGATTGGAACAACGATCATTTTAATCAGCCTGATGAATCCATCTCCAATTGGCCTGAGGGCCATTCCGAAGTCAGGGAAGAAATGGCCGATAAGAGCTCCTATCACCAAAGCGATCATGATTTGAAAAGCGATAAACTTTTTCATCATCTCCTACCTCCTTTAAATGCTTGGAAAAATATTAAGAATTTTCCAATAAATAAAAATTCTATGTGGCCATGTTTTGTCCTCCTTTGTATTTAGAAAGATTTTATTTAAGAATCATTGGAATTATGAAGAAAGAGAAGAAAATAGGGCTATTACATGTCTATTGATCTAAGAAAAAATCAATTTTAAAAAACATGAAACTTTTTTAGAAAAATGTATTGACCCTTTTATGTGATCCGTGGTATATTTTTATTCGTCGCTGATGACGTATTTGAAACACAGACGTTTACACGCATGCGGCAAACAAATTTTAAAAAGATGTTGACTTAATAAAAACGATATGTTAAGATAATTAAGTCGCCTGATTAAGCGCCCGTAGCTCAATTGGATAGAGCGTTTGACTACGGATCAAAAGGTTAGGGGTTCGACTCCTCTCGGGCGCGCCAATACAAACCACGCGGGTGTAGTTTAGTGGTAAAACCTCAGCCTTCCAAGCTGATGTCGTGAGTTCGATTCTCATCACCCGCTCCATTTTTGAACATGATCTTTGAAAACTAAACAAGACAAAACGTACCTGTTAATTCGATTTTTTATAAAAAAACCCTATGATACTTCATAGGTAGTCAGTCAAACTGGCGAGGCAGGAAGTGATCACATGCTAAGTTCGCTACATCGTGTAGCAACGCATGTGTGATATGCATCCTGCATACCTCGGAGAGTTTGATCCTGGCTCAGGACGAACGCTGGCGGCGTGCCTAATACATGCAAGTCGAGCGGACAGAAGGGAGCTTGCTCCCGGATGTTAGCGGCGGACGGGTGAGTAACACGTGGGTAACCTGCCTGTAAGACTGGGATAACTCCGGGAAACCGGAGCTAATACCGGATAGTTCCTTGAACCGCATGGTTCAAGGATGAAAGACGGTTTCGGCTGTCACTTACAGATGGACCCGCGGCGCATTAGCTAGTTGGTGGGGTAATGGCTCACCAAGGCGACGATGCGTAGCCGACCTGAGAGGGTGATCGGCCACACTGGGACTGAGACACGGCCCAGACTCCTACGGGAGGCAGCAGTAGGGAATCTTCCGCAATGGACGAAAGTCTGACGGAGCAACGCCGCGTGAGTGATGAAGGTTTTCGGATCGTAAAGCTCTGTTGTTAGGGAAGAACAAGTGCGAGAGTAACTGCTCGCACCTTGACGGTACCTAACCAGAAAGCCACGGCTAACTACGTGCCAGCAGCCGCGGTAATACGTAGGTGGCAAGCGTTGTCCGGAATTATTGGGCGTAAAGGGCTCGCAGGCGGTTTCTTAAGTCTGATGTGAAAGCCCCCGGCTCAACCGGGGAGGGTCATTGGAAACTGGGAAACTTGAGTGCAGAAGAGGAGAGTGGAATTCCACGTGTAGCGGTGAAATGCGTAGAGATGTGGAGGAACACCAGTGGCGAAGGCGACTCTCTGGTCTGTAACTGACGCTGAGGAGCGAAAGCGTGGGGAGCGAACAGGATTAGATACCCTGGTAGTCCACGCCGTAAACGATGAGTGCTAAGTGTTAGGGGGTTTCCGCCCCTTAGTGCTGCAGCTAACGCATTAAGCACTCCGCCTGGGGAGTACGGTCGCAAGACTGAAACTCAAAGGAATTGACGGGGGCCCGCACAAGCGGTGGAGCATGTGGTTTAATTCGAAGCAACGCGAAGAACCTTACCAGGTCTTGACATCCTCTGACAACCCTAGAGATAGGGCTTTCCCTTCGGGGACAGAGTGACAGGTGGTGCATGGTTGTCGTCAGCTCGTGTCGTGAGATGTTGGGTTAAGTCCCGCAACGAGCGCAACCCTTGATCTTAGTTGCCAGCATTCAGTTGGGCACTCTAAGGTGACTGCCGGTGACAAACCGGAGGAAGGTGGGGATGACGTCAAATCATCATGCCCCTTATGACCTGGGCTACACACGTGCTACAATGGACAGAACAAAGGGCTGCAAGACCGCAAGGTTTAGCCAATCCCATAAATCTGTTCTCAGTTCGGATCGCAGTCTGCAACTCGACTGCGTGAAGCTGGAATCGCTAGTAATCGCGGATCAGCATGCCGCGGTGAATACGTTCCCGGGCCTTGTACACACCGCCCGTCACACCACGAGAGTTTGCAACACCCGAAGTCGGTGAGGTAACCTTTATGGAGCCAGCCGCCGAAGGTGGGGCAGATGATTGGGGTGAAGTCGTAACAAGGTAGCCGTATCGGAAGGTGCGGCTGGATCACCTCCTTTCTAAGGATATATGGAGCAGCGTACGTTTTCGTCTTGTTTAGTTTTGAAGGATCATTCCTTCAAAACATGTCTCTAGCGAGACAGGATTGTTCTTTGAAAACTAGATAACAATAAGTAATACATTCACATTGAATGCAATGCAAAGTTCATCACACATAGTGATTCTTTCTAAAGTAAGAAATGGTTAAGTTAGAAAGGGCGCACGGTGGATGCCTTGGCACTAGGAGCCGATGAAGGACGGGACGAACACCGATATGCTTCGGGGAGCTGTAAGCAAGCTTTGATCCGGAGATTTCCGAATGGGGAAACCCACTGCTCGTAATGGAGTAGTATCCATACTTGAATACATAGAGTATGAGAAGGCATACCCGGGGAACTGAAACATCTAAGTACCCGGAGGAAGAGAAAGCAAATGCGATTCCCTGAGTAGCGGCGAGCGAAACGGGAACAGCCCAAACCAAGAGGCTTGCCTCTTGGGGTTGTAGGACACTCTATACGGAGTTACAAAGGAATGATATAAGCGAAGAGGTCTGGAAAGGCCCGCCAAAGAAGGTAACAGCCCTGTAACTGAAATGTTATTCTCTCCAGAGTGGATCCTGAGTACGGCGGAACACGTGAAATTCCGTCGGAATCCGGGAGGACCATCTCCCAAGGCTAAATACTCCCTAGTGACCGATAGTGAACCAGTACCGTGAGGGAAAGGTGAAAAGCACCCCGGAAGGGGAGTGAAATAGATCCTGAAACCGTGTGCCTACAAGTAGTCAGAGCCCGTTAACGGGTGATGGCGTGCCTTTTGTAGAATGAACCGGCGAGTTACGATCCCGTGCAAGGTTAAGCAGAAGATGCGGAGCCGCAGCGAAAGCGAGTCTGAATAGGGCGCATGAGTACGTGGTCGTAGACCCGAAACCAGGTGATCTACCCATGTCCAGGGTGAAGTTCAGGTAACACTGAATGGAGGCCCGAACCCACGCACGTTGAAAAGTGCGGGGATGAGGTGTGGGTAGGGGTGAAATGCCAATCGAACCTGGAGATAGCTGGTTCTCTCCGAAATAGCTTTAGGGCTAGCCTCAAGGTAAGAGTCTCGGAGGTAGAGCACTGATTGGACTAGGGGCCCCTACCGGGTTACCGAATTCAGTCAAACTCCGAATGCCGATGACTTATCCTTGGGAGTCAGACTGCGAGTGATAAGATCCGTAGTCGAAAGGGAAACAGCCCAGACCGCCAGCTAAGGTCCCAAAGTATACGTTAAGTGGAAAAGGATGTGGAGTTGCTTAGACAACCAGGATGTTGGCTTAGAAGCAGCCACCATTTAAAGAGTGCGTAATAGCTCACTGGTCGAGTGACTCTGCGCCGAAAATGTACCGGGGCTAAACGTATCACCGAAGCTGCGGACTGTTCTTACGAACAGTGGTAGGAGAGCGTTCTAAGGGCTGTGAAGCCAGACCGGAAGGACTGGTGGAGCGCTTAGAAGTGAGAATGCCGGTATGAGTAGCGAAAGACGGGTGAGAATCCCGTCCACCGAATGCCTAAGGTTTCCTGAGGAAGGCTCGTCCGCTCAGGGTTAGTCGGGACCTAAGCCGAGGCCGAAAGGCGTAGGCGATGGACAACAGGTTGATATTCCTGTACCACCTCCTCACCATTTGAGCAATGGGGGGACGCAGGAGGATAGGGCAAGCGCGGTATTGGATATCCGCGTCCAAGCAGTTAGGCTGGGAAATAGGCAAATCCGTTTCCCGTAAAGGCTGAGCTGTGATGGCGAGCGAAATTTAGTAGCGAAGTTCCTGATTCCACACTGCCAAGAAAAGCCTCTAGCGAGGTGAGAGGTGCCCGTACCGCAAACCGACACAGGTAGGCGAGGAGAGAATCCTAAGGTGATCGAGAGAACTCTCGTTAAGGAACTCGGCAAAATGACCCCGTAACTTCGGGAGAAGGGGTGCTTCTTAGGGTGTTAAAGCCCCGAGAAGCCGCAGTGAATAGGCCCAGGCGACTGTTTAGCAAAAACACAGGTCTCTGCGAAGCCGTAAGGCGAAGTATAGGGGCTGACGCCTGCCCGGTGCTGGAAGGTTAAGAGGAGCGCTTAGCGTAAGCGAAGGTGCGAATTGAAGCCCCAGTAAACGGCGGCCGTAACTATAACGGTCCTAAGGTAGCGAAATTCCTTGTCGGGTAAGTTCCGACCCGCACGAAAGGCGCAACGATCTGGGCACTGTCTCAACGAGAGACTCGGTGAAATTATAGTACCTGTGAAGATGCAGGTTACCCGCGACAGGACGGAAAGACCCCGTGGAGCTTTACTGCAGCCTGATATTGAATGTTGGTACAGCTTGTACAGGATAGGTAGGAGCCTTGGAAACCGGAGCGCTAGCTTCGGTGGAGGCATCGGTGGGATACTACCCTGGCTGTATTGACCTTCTAACCCGCTGCCCTTATCGGGCAGGGAGACAGTGTCAGGTGGGCAGTTTGACTGGGGCGGTCGCCTCCTAAAATGTAACGGAGGCGCCCAAAGGTTCCCTCAGAATGGTTGGAAATCATTCGCAGAGTGTAAAGGCACAAGGGAGCTTGACTGCGAGACCTACAAGTCGAGCAGGGACGAAAGTCGGGCTTAGTGATCCGGTGGTTCCGCATGGAAGGGCCATCGCTCAACGGATAAAAGCTACCCCGGGGATAACAGGCTTATCTCCCCCAAGAGTCCACATCGACGGGGAGGTTTGGCACCTCGATGTCGGCTCATCGCATCCTGGGGCTGTAGTCGGTCCCAAGGGTTGGGCTGTTCGCCCATTAAAGCGGTACGCGAGCTGGGTTCAGAACGTCGTGAGACAGTTCGGTCCCTATCCGTCGCGGGCGCAGGAAATTTGAGAGGAGCTGTCCTTAGTACGAGAGGACCGGGATGGACGCACCGCTGGTGTACCAGTTGTTCTGCCAAGGGCATCGCTGGGTAGCTATGTGCGGACGGGATAAGTGCTGAAAGCATCTAAGCATGAAGCCCCCCTCAAGATGAGATTTCCCATTCCGCAAGGAAGTAAGATCCCTGAAAGATGATCAGGTTGATAGGTCTGAGGTGGAAGCGTGGTGACACGTGGAGCTGACAGATACTAATAGATCGAGGACTTAACCTATATTCTATTGTGAAGCATGAACATTGTTATCTAGTTTTGAGAGAACATTCTCTCCATCAGGTTTGGTGGCGATAGCGAAGAGGTCACACCCGTTCCCATACCGAACACGGAAGTTAAGCTCTTCAGCGCCGATGGTAGTTGGGGGTTTCCCCCTGTGAGAGTAGGACGCCGCCAAGCTTGTTATCTTTATATCATCGCGGGGTGGAGCAGTTCGGTAGCTCGTCGGGCTCATAACCCGAAGGTCGCAGGTTCAAATCCTGCCCCCGCAACCAAAATGGTCCGGTAGTTCAGTTGGTTAGAATGCCTGCCTGTCACGCAGGAGGTCGCGGGTTCGAGTCCCGTCCGGACCGCCATTTTTATGACTTGTAAACGAAAACGTATAGTTTCGTTTTTTTTTTATGTCTTTTTCTTTCTAGAAGTACCCAAGATGCAATGAAATGATATGTGTTTGGCTACACTATAAGAAAGAAAAGATAGATTACTTCAACTCAGCCTGGTTTTTTCACACCAGGCTTTCTTTATATCATTTTTAGTTGGAACTGAGACTTATATTCGCTACACTAATACTAACTGTGTTTGACCTCATGTCTACTTAACCAATTGATTGCAAGAAGGGGCTGTCTTTTTATGGATGAATTTGATCTTATTCGCCGAATCACACCAAAAGATACATATCAGCGCTCTTTGATCATGGGCATCGGTGATGATGCAAGTGTTTATCAACCTCATTCACATTGTGAAGAGGTCGTTTGTGTTGATACAATGGTGGAGCATGTTCATTTTCGTTTTGACTTTTCAACACCATTTGAAGTTGGCTTTAAAGCACTGGCAGTCAATGTTAGTGACATCGCTGCAATGGGAGGGACCCCAAAATATTATCTTGTTTCAATTGCGATCCCGCCTCATGGTGATGAGACAATTGTTACGGAGCTTTATGAGGGAATGAAAGCGTTGGCTGACTCTTATCATATGGATTTGATTGGTGGAGATACAGTGGCCACCCGCAGTGACTTTGTCATTACCGTGACGGTCATTGGTGAGGTTTCAAAGGGAACAGCTTGTTATCGTCACAGTGCTCAGACTGGAGACGTTGTCTTTGTCACAGGTGAACTCGGTTCATCAGCTGCTGGGTTATCAATCTTAATGAACGAAGCAGCTCCTTCTAAGGCGGTCGATGCTGATTTTTTTCTTAAGCGTCATAAAATGCCTCAGCCTCATATTGCTGCTGGACACATTTGTTCAAGTTTCCCGCGGGTCACCTTGAATGATGTGAGTGATGGATTAGCGAGTGAGTTGAATGAGATAGCCGAAGCGAGCCGTGTGATGATCGAGATAGAAGCTGATAAGCTTCCAATTCATCCAGATTTACAGGTGCTGCGCAAAGACTGGCTTGAATGGGTGTTGTTTGGTGGAGAAGATTTTGTTTTAACTGGTACGATACCAGAATGTGATTGGGAAAGCTTTGAATCGCAATGTCAAAAAGAAGGCATTCAGGTCACACGTATTGGACAAGTCAAAGATGATCAAGCAGCCAGTGTTATGTTAAAAGACAATGATCAACAAACAATGTTAATGAAAAAAGGATATAATCATTTTAAGAAATGAGGTGACATCAACGGTGAAATTAACATGGACGACAAAAGGTGCGGATGAGACGAAACGAATTGCCGCTGCATTGGCCAAACTTGTGATGCCAGGCGATGTATTGACATTAGAAGGAGATTTAGGTGCAGGCAAAACCACTTTTTCAAAAGGTTTTGCGGAAGGCTTAGGAATTACCCGTATCGTCAACAGCCCCACCTTTACAATTATTAAAGAATATACCGATGGCAGACTGCCACTATATCATATGGACGTGTACCGCATGGAAGATGCAGAAGAAGAGATCGGCCTCGAAGAATATTTTGAGGGTGAAGGTGTATGCTTGGTTGAATGGGCACATCTTATTGAACCTCAATTGCCTTCTTCCTATTTAAAAATTGAAATGCTGAGAACAGAACGTGAAGAAGAACGGCATCTCACGTTTGATGCAAAAGGGGAGCGTTATGAGACCCTTTGTAAGGAGATGAAAAAATTTGACCATACTGGCCATTGATACATCAAACCATACACTAGGAATTGCTCTTGTAAGAGATTTCACTGTAATAGGCGAGAGCATCACATACTTAAAAAAGAACCATTCCGTCCGAGCGATGCCCACTGTTGAAGCATTGATGAAAGAATGTGGTGTATCACCAAGCGAACTAAGCAAAATCGTTGTGGCAAAAGGACCTGGTTCTTACACTGGCGTCAGAATCGGGGTCACCATAGCAAAAACACTTTCTTGGACGCTGTCTATCCCGATATCGGCTGTTTCGAGTTTAGAAACACTTGCGGCAAATGGTCAATATTTTGATGGGTATATTTCACCTCTATTTGATGCGAGAAGAGGACAAGTTTATACCGGACTTTATTCGTTTGAAAAGGGTAAGATCAAAGAGGTCGAACCAGATCAAAATATCCTGCTCACGGATTGGCTTCATGAACTGAAGCAGGCAGGAAAGCCTGTTCTATTTCTTGGACAAGATGTGCATCTTCATGTAGAGAGCATTCGCTCTATTTTAGGAGAAACGGCTGTACTGGCAGATGGGACATTTCATAACCCAAGACCTTCAGTGCTTGCATTTTTAGGCGCAGATCGTCCTGCTGAAGATGTCCATCAGCTTGTTCCTAACTATATTCGTTTGGCAGAAGCGGAAGTGAAATGGCTTGAAGGACAAAAATAATCTTCACATAGCAAAGATACGACAAATGACAGTAGCGGATATTCCAGAGGTGTATACGATTGAAGTGCATTCGTTTACAGCGCCTTGGAAAAAGGAATCGTTTGTCTATGAGATTCTTCATAACCAATACAGCCATTATTTCCTCATTGAAGAAGATAAGCAGCCTGTTGGGTATTGCGGGGTCTGGATTGTCATGGACGATGCACAAATTACGAACATTGCGATTCTCCCTGAACATAGAGGAAAAGGCTACGGGGAAGCATTGCTTCGATATGTCATGGAATTTTGCAAAGAAAAAAAGACAGATCATCTTTCTTTAGAGGTGCGGGTTTCAAATACACCAGCACAATCCCTCTATGAAAAGCTCGGTTTCAGACCAGCTTCTATTCGAAAGAATTATTATACGGATAATGGAGAAGATGCATTAGTCATGTGGGTGAATATAAATGAGTGAACAAACAGATCGATTCATATTAGGTATAGAAACAAGCTGCGATGAAACAGCTGCGTCCATTGTCAAAAATGGAAATGAAATCGTGGCGAATGTGGTGGCCTCGCAAATAGACAGTCATAAACGATTTGGCGGAGTTGTACCCGAAATTGCTTCAAGGCATCACGTGGAGCAAGTCACCATCGTATTAGAAGAAGTGATGGCACAGGCGGGTATGAGCTTTAAGGATTTAGATGCGATTGCTGTCACAGAAGGACCTGGCCTCGTGGGTGCCTTGCTGATTGGTGTCAATGCAGCAAAGGCACTGAGCTTTGCCCATCAAATTCCTCTTGTTGGTGTTCATCATATTGCAGGGCATATTTATGCAAACCAGCTTGTTGATGAATTGGAGTTCCCATGTTTAGCTCTTGTTGTCTCCGGCGGACATACTGAGCTTGTTTTAATGAAGGAGCATGGATCTTTTGAGGTCATCGGAGAAACTTTAGATGATGCAGCTGGAGAAGCGTACGATAAAGTGGCCCGGACGATGGGTCTCCCGTACCCAGGCGGACCTCATATTGATCGGTTAGCACATGAAGGAGAGCCGACAATTAAGCTTCCTCGTGCATGGCTTGAAGAAGGGTCTTATCACTTTAGCTTCAGTGGTTTAAAATCAGCTGTGATCAATACCTTACACAATGCGTCACAAAAGGGAGAAACGATTGCCCCAGAGGATTTGGCCGCAAGTTTTCAAGCAAGCGTCATTGAGGTGCTTGTTGGGAAAACATTGAAAGCGGCTGAAGCCTATGGCGTGAAGCAGGTCGTTCTAGCTGGAGGAGTCGCTGCCAATAAAGGACTAAGAAAAGCTTTAACCTCAGCATTTACGAAGCTGCCAGAAGTGAAAGTCATTATTCCGCCATTATCTCTTTGCACAGACAATGCAGCCATGATCGCTGCCGCTGGAACCATTGCGTTTGAAAAAGGAATCAGAAGCGATATGGCGATGAATGGCCAGCCAGGATTGCCGCTAGTCTCATATGAATAAAAACTCCTGTGGATGACAGGGGTTTTTATTTTTTATGAAAGCGATTTATTCACATGTAAACGTTATATATCCACAATTGTTAGAAAATTTTGTTTTAAAATGAAGAGGATGTGTATAAATATGATCTTTTTTGTGGATATGTGATTAAAACTCTGTGGATAAAGTGGATAAGTCTAATGTGTTTAAGAATAATCAAGAAGTTATTGTGGGTATCATTGTGGATAATAAATTTTCTTTGAAAGAAAAAGAGTACCTTTTAGGGCACTCTTTAAGCTTCTGAAAGCTCTTCCCACTCCGCAAAAAGTGATTCCAGCTCTTGATTGAGCGTATCATTTTCTGTTTGAATGGATTGGACCTTCTCGTGATCTTGAAAAATATTAGGATCACATAGCAGCTGTTCATTTTCACCGAGCTTGTCTTCGACGACAGCAATGCGTTCTTCAATTTCTTCGATTCTGCGCTGCTTTTGTCTTTCTTTCTTTTTCAGTTCTTTTTCTTCCGCATAAGAAAGCTTTGCCTTTTCTGCTGGCTGTGCAGCTTGTTTTTTAAGCGGCTCATTTTCTTGAAGTGCTTCCAGCTCTAATTGTTCATTTTTCTTTTCAAGATAGTAGTCATAATCACCGAGATATTCTCTTGTTTCTGTAGGCGACAGCTCAAATACTTTCGTAGCAAGACGATTGATAAAATAACGATCATGCGAGACAAATAAGATGGTTCCTGGATAATCGATTAGTGCATTCTCTAAAATTTCCTTACTATCTAAGTCCAGATGGTTTGTCGGCTCATCAAGAATAAGAAAATTGGCTTTTTGGAGCATCAGCTTTGCCAGTGCAAGGCGTGCTTTTTCTCCACCGCTTAATGCATGGACAGGCTTTAAAACGTCATCACCGGAAAAAAGGAAGTTTCCTAAACATGTCCGAATTTCTTTTTCATTCATATGAGGATAGTCATCCCAAAGCTCATTGAGCACTTTTTTCGAGGATGTCAGTTTGGCTTGCTCTTGGTCATAGTAGCCGATCGTGACATGAGATCCAAAAGTGATGTCGCCTTTTACTGGTGTTAATGTGTTCGTTAACGTTTTTAAAAGGGTTGATTTCCCGATCCCGTTAGGACCAATGAGTGCCACACTATCCTCGCGTTTAATCTGAAAAGAAAGAGAGGATAGGAGCGGTGTTTTTTCATCATAACGAATATCGAGATCATGTACCTTCAGCACATCATTGCCGCTTTGTCTCGTAATATCAAAATGAAAGTTTGCGGATTTTTCGTCACCTAAAGGCTTATCTAAACGATCCATCCGTTCGAGCTGCTTGCGCCTGCTTTGAGCGCGCTTTGTGGTTGAAGCTCTTGCCAGGTTGCGATCCACGAAATCCTGAAGCTTTGAGATCTCTTCTTGCTGCTTTTCGTATAGTTTCATATCCCGCTCGAGCTGCTCTGCTTTCAGCTCAAGATACTTACTATAGTTCCCTGCAAACTTTTTCATCGAAGTTCTTGAGACTTCATAGACGTGGTTTACGACTTTGTCTAAGAAATAGCGGTCATGGGACACGATGAGAATGGCACCTGTATAATTTTGCAAATACTGCTCCAGCCATGATAAGGTATCAATATCTAAATGGTTGGTCGGCTCATCCAGAATTAAGAGTTCTGGTTTCATTAATAAGAGCTTTCCAAGCGCTAGACGGGTTTTCTGACCGCCGCTTAAGGATTGGACGGTTGTCTCATCTTCAAAATGACTAAAGCCGAGTCCATGTAGAATGGAGCGGACATCTGCTTCATATTGATAGCCGCCTTGATCTTTAAATTCCTGCTGCAGCCTGTCATAGGTTTTCATCAAGACATCCAGCTCAGAACCTGTGGAAGAAGCCATTTTCTCCTCAATGGTTCTCATCTCTTGTTCCATCACTTTTAAATGATCAAAAACCGATAATAATTCGTCCTTTAACGTACGTGTAGACGTCACATCGGTATGCTGTGCTAAATAGCCGATCGATAGGTCTTTTGGTTTGATGATCTCACCTTGCTCGTAAGACATTTGACCGGCAATGATTTTCAAAAGCGTGGATTTGCCTGCGCCGTTACGACCTACAATGGCAATGCGATCCCTTGCTTTGACTTCCAATTTTATATTCGTTAAAACGGTATCAGCGCCAAACGATTTGGACAGCTGATTCACTTGTAGAATCATCATGTAACTTCACCTCTGCTATAATATGTTAAGTGTAGCTTATCAGCAGTAAACCGGCAAATGTTACATACAATCGCCATATTCAAATGAAAGACAGATAGGAAAAAATAGTGTATCATTTGAGTGAGGGAGCGTTGAAAGATGAGTCAATTTAGCCACTTTAACGAACAGGGAAGAGCAAAGATGGTCGACATTAGTGACAAATCGTCTACAGTGAGAACCGCCGTTGCTGTTTCAAGTGTTCGTATGATAAAAGAAGTGTTTCATAAAATAGAGCAACGTGAAATTGGAAAAGGGGATGTGCTGTCTGTTGCACAGGTTGCTGGCATCATGGCAGCAAAGCAAACATCTACCATCATTCCAATGTGTCATCCGCTTGCACTAAAAGGCGTGGATATCTCCTTTCATTGGGAGGAAGACGGAAATGCGCACATCCTGAACATACAAGTGCAGGTAAAAACAAAAGGAAGTACGGGTGTGGAGATGGAAGCGCTCACTTCTGCTTCAGTATGTGCACTGACCGTTTACGACATGTGCAAAGCGATTGATAAAGGCATGATCATCGGTCCTACCTATCTAATTGAAAAGACAGGCGGGAAAAACGGTGATTTTCACAGAGCATCTGATATTTAAGTTGGAGGACCTTATATGAATATAGATCAGTCAAAAATTCCACAAGCGACAGCCAAACGTTTGCCGCTATACTACCGTTTTTTAAAAAATCTGCATGCATCAGGAAAACAAAGGGTGTCATCAGCAGAGCTTAGTGATGCAGTCAAAGTGGATTCTGCTACCATTCGCCGAGATTTTTCGTACTTTGGTGCACTTGGGAAGAAAGGGTACGGCTATAATGTCGATTATCTCTTGACCTTCTTCAGAAAGACCCTTGACCAAGATGAAATGACCAATGTCATGCTCATCGGTGTCGGGAATTTAGGGACTGCCTTTTTACACTATAATTTCATAAAAAATAATAATACAAAAATTTCAATGGCTTTTGACGTCAATGAGAGTAAAATAGGAAGTGAGATAGGCGGCGTGCCTGTCTATGATTTGGATAAGCTTGAAGAGCATGTTCAAGAGGTAGGAGATATCCCTGTTGCGATTTTGACAGTACCTGCCGTAGCAGCTCAATCCATTACAGATCGTTTGATTGCCCTTGGCATCAAAGGAATCCTTAACTTTACGCCGGCTCGATTGAATGTGCCGGAACACATTCGAATTCATCATATAGATTTGGCGGTTGAACTTCAGTCTCTTGTGTATTTCTTAAAGCATTACTCTGTTACGCAGGAGGACTGACGAAAAGGGGTAAAGGGGGTGGAGCAAATGGGTCCGATCGGTCCTGGGAGTTTGATTCTGATTGCGATTGTAGCGCTCATTATTTTTGGGCCGAAAAAGCTTCCTGAATTAGGAAGAGCAGCAGGAGATACATTACGTGAATTCAAAAATGCCACAAAAGGCTTAGCTGATGATCAGGAAGAAAAAAAGAAAAAAGAAGATCAGTAGAATAGGATGAGCTTCATGAATGTCAAAGATATGCCGCTTATGGAGCATATTGTGGAACTGCGAAAACGTTTAGTGATCATTGCGATGTTTTTTGTCGCCTTTATGGTGGCTGGTTTTTTTCTCGCTAAGCCGGTCATTGTGTATTTACAAAATACCGATGAAGCGGCAACACTTACGCTGAACGCATTTAAGCTTACAGATCCACTGTACGTGTTTATGCAGTTCGCATTTGTCATTGCTTTGGTTTTGACGTGTCCCGTTATTTTATATCAGCTGTGGGCGTTTGTGAGTCCAGGCTTATATGAGAAAGAAAGAAAGGTGACACTTGCTTACATTCCGATTGCACTGCTTTTATTTTTGAGCGGTGTGGCTTTCTCTTATTTTATTTTGTTTCCGTTTGTCGTCGACTTTATGATGCGAATGTCGAATGATTTAAATGTAGAGCAAGTCATTGGGATTCATGAGTATTTTACATTTCTGATGCAGTTAACACTTCCATTTGGCTTTTTGTTTCAGATGCCCGTCGTGTTGATGTTTCTCACAAGACTTGGCATCATCACACCGATGTTTTTATCAAAAATACGGAAGTATGCCTATTTTGTCCTCCTTGTCATTGCCGCACTCATTACACCGCCAGAGCTTGTTTCTCACCTCATGGTCACCTTGCCAATGCTCGTTTTATATGAAGTGAGCATTATCATTTCAAGAGTGACCTACCGCAAAATGCAGCAAACAGAGGAGAAAGAAAGTCATTATGTCTCATAAAAAAGCATCATGATCCAATGAGGATCACGATGCTTTTTCTATTGTGAAAGAAATTGATTGATCGCATGAAAGAGGTGCTCATAATAGGCGTGCTCATACTGGATAAAATCATGAACACCCACTTCGATGCTTTCTTCACGTCGTTCTTCGTTTGCATCAACTTGAAAGCCCTCGATTCGAATTCTTTCACAAGTTCCTGTCAACAGCTGCTGTGCATCAAGCAGCTTGGCTCTGTACAGACCAGCGACTTCTTCTTTCTGTAGATAAACTTCCATGTACTTTTCTTGATACATATAAAGGTACACATGGCAGAACTCACGGTCGATAAACGGAGGCATATGGATTTCATCCTGTATGACACCTGCAAAGGTGAGGTCCTCAAAATGGATGGAAAGACCAAGCTCTTCTTCTACCTCTCTTAAGCCACCAGAAGGCTGTTCATCTGCGAGAAGATGGCCCGCTGCGGTGATATCAAACAGAGAAGGAAAATCCTTTTTTGCGGGACTTCTTAGCTGAAAATAGAGATATACGGTGCCATGCTCTTTTTTAAGAAGCCAGAAATGAAATGTTTCATGCCAAAGACCTTGGGCGTGGACATCTGAACGAGCGGCAGCTCCAATCGTTTCATGTTGATCATTGAAGATGCGAAGTTTTTCATGTTCCATAAAGATACATCCTCCATAAAAAAACCATTTTCCAACCGCGGAAAATGGTTTTTGATTTATTTTTGCTGCTGTTTTTTGAGTTTGACAGAGAAGGCAAACATTTTAAGCGCGATATTGATATTATAGGCCGCAAACACCATCAGCAAAATGCTGTAAAATGACCACATGTCACCTGGGTTTTGAATGGCCATATAGGTGAAAGCGACACCTACGGCAAAATAAATGATGCCCCATACGACTGGGTTTCTCATGAGAAAAAGCCTCCAATAATCATTTGCATGGTTTGAGATTGTTCTTCAATCATTTTTTTCACTGGCTCAATCTGCACAAGAACAACAAGTGAATTCATCAGCATATGAGCGCCGATTGGAACAATGATTCGTTTTGTTTTCGCATATAAAAAGGCAAAGGTAAAGCCCATTGCGGTATAGAGCAAGATATGGGGAAAATCATAGTGTACAGCAGCGAAAACCACTGAACTGGCAAGTGCTCCAATGAAGAAATTCGTTTTTTCATAAATCACACCAAAGATGATTTTACGGAAAATGATTTCCTCTAAGATTGGACCAATCAGGGCGATGACGATCACAAGCCAAGGAACGGCATCCATAATGGATAAAATGGTTTGCGTATTTTCTGACTCACGGCCAATGCCGAATGCATATTGTTCAATCGCCCCCGCAATCGATTGTGCAAAGAGAGAAAGAAAGAAACCGCCAATGATCCATGCGATAGCAGAACCGATTGAAACTGGCGCTTCATTTCGCAGTGAAGCTTTTGGGACGGTTCGAAGGATGAGCAGAATAATGATCAATCCGATACAAAAACTGATGATTGTCCACGTTCCTGATAATTTTGAAAGCTCTGTTTGAGTCATCGGTGATTGAATGAATCCCAGCCATTTCATAATGAGCACATAAGGAAACGCAGAAACCTGCACCAATATATACGTTAAGATGATGTACCAATATTGTTTTTTCAAGTAACGAAAACCCCTTTACTAAAAGAACTAGATTTATTGTAACACAAGTCTCCTTTTTCGATGAAAAGGAAAGAATCTGAGACCAAAAAAGAATCGTAAAAGCGTAAAAATTTTTAAAGGTTTTCACTTGAAATTGCAGAAGACATTCTTTATTATAATAAATGTGTTAGCACTCGCTGGTGATGAGTGCTAAAAAAGACTACATATAAAAATTGAGGAGGTTGTTTCTTATGTTAAAGCCATTAGGCGATCGCGTAATCATTGAACTCGTTGAATCTGAGGAAAAAACCGCTAGCGGTATTGTTTTACCGGATTCTGCAAAAGAAAAACCGCAAGAAGGTAAAATTGTTGCAGCAGGTTCAGGGCGTGTACTTGAAAGTGGTGAGCGCGTTGCGTTAGAAGTAAGCACAGGCGACCGCATTATCTTCTCAAAATATGCAGGCACTGAAGTTAAATATGAAGGCAAAGAATATTTAATCCTTCGTGAGAGCGACATTTTAGCTGTCATTGGTTAATCACATAAAAAACATTGAGATAAATTTTTAAAAAGACTGAGGAGGTTTCGTAATTATGGCAAAAGATATTAAGTTCAGTGAAGAAGCACGTCGCGCGATGTTACGCGGTGTAGATGCACTTGCAGATGCTGTAAAAGTAACTTTAGGACCTAAAGGACGTAACGTGGTTCTTGAGAAAAAATTCGGTTCTCCACTTATCACAAATGATGGTGTAACGATCGCAAAAGAAATCGAATTAGAAGATGCATTTGAAAACATGGGTGCAAAACTTGTGGCTGAAGTTGCAAGCAAAACAAACGACGTAGCTGGTGACGGTACTACGACTGCAACAGTTCTAGCTCAAGCGATGATCCGTGAAGGTCTGAAAAACGTAACAGCTGGTGCAAACCCTGTTGGCGTTCGTAAAGGGATCGAAGAAGCAGTGAAAGTAGCACTTGAAGGCTTGCACGAGATTTCTAAACCAATTGAAGGCAAAGAATCAATTGCTCAAGTTGCAGCTATTTCTGCAGCAGACGAAGAAGTCGGCAGCCTAATCGCAGAAGCAATGGAACGCGTAGGTAACGACGGAGTTATCACAATTGAAGAATCTAAAGGATTCACAACTGAGCTAGAAGTGGTTGAAGGTATGCAATTTGACCGCGGATATGCTTCACCATACATGGTGACTGATTCTGATAAGATGGAAGCAGTTCTTGAAAATCCTTACATCTTAATCACTGATAAAAAAATCACAAACATTCAAGAAATCCTTCCTGTACTTGAGCAAGTTGTACAACAAGGAAAACCATTATTGCTTATTGCTGAAGATGTAGAAGGCGAAGCACTTGCAACTCTTGTTGTGAACAAACTTCGTGGTACATTCAACGCAGTAGCAGTAAAAGCTCCTGGATTCGGTGATCGTCGTAAAGCAATGCTTGAAGACATCTCTGTTCTAACTGGCGGAGAATTAATCACAGAAGACCTAGGACTTGACCTGAAATCAACTGAAATCGGTCAGCTTGGCCGCGCTTCTAAAGTCGTTGTGACAAAAGAAAACACAACAATCGTAGAGGGCTCAGGAGATTCTGCTCAAATCGCAGCACGTGTGAACCAAATCCGTGCTCAAGTAGAAGAAACAACTTCTGAATTCGATAAAGAAAAATTACAAGAACGTCTTGCAAAACTAGCTGGCGGCGTCGCTGTCATCAAAGTTGGTGCTGCAACTGAAACAGAACTTAAAGAGCGTAAACTACGCATCGAGGATGCACTGAACTCAACTCGTGCAGCAGTTGAAGAAGGTATCGTATCTGGTGGTGGTACAGCACTTGTGAATGTATACAACAAAGTCGCTTCAATCGAAGCTGATGGTGACGTTCAAACAGGTGTGAACATCGTTCTACGTTCTCTTGAAGAGCCAATTCGTCAAATTGCTCACAACGCAGGTCTTGAAGGATCCGTTATCGTTGAGCGCTTGAAAAACGAAGAAATTGGCGTAGGCTTCAACGCAGCAACAAACGAATGGGTAAACATGATCGAAAAAGGAATCGTTGACCCAACAAAAGTAACTCGCTCTGCACTTCAAAACGCAGCTTCTGTAGCAGCAATGCTTCTAACAACTGAAGCAGTCGTTGCTGACAAACCAGAAGAAGGCGGCTCAGGCGGCGGAATGCCGGATATGGGCGGCATGGGTGGAATGGGCGGCATGATGTAACACCCTCGAAAACCCCTTGAAATATAGGGGTTTTTGTTGTTAATAATATTAAAACAGGTATTTTTTTTAATTCGAGCGAATGGTTTAAACTTTAAATCCAATATAAAAGAGGTTTTAGAGTGACAGATAACTTAACTCCGAAGCAGCGACGGAAAAATATGCAGGCAATCCGTTCTCAGTCAAAATTAGAAAATCGAATTTCTAAAGAAATTTGGCACAGAGGTATACGTTTTCGTAAAAACGATCGGACTCTTTTTGGTAAACCGGATATCTCCATAAAAAAATATAAGGTTGTTATTTTCATCGATTCTTGTTTTTGGCATGGCTGCGAGATACACGGAAATCGTCCAAAAAGCAATCAGGAATACTGGGATAAAAAGCTCAAACGAAACAGGAAACGAGATGAAGAGGTAAGAGATTATTATAAGGTACGCGGATGGAATTATAAGAGGATCTGGGAACATGAATTTAAGGAGAATTTCGATAAAACAGTCGGAGAAATTGAAGCATTTATAAGGCAAGCTCAAAAGACGGGACCTTAGTATCGGTGCCGTCTTTTTTGTGTTATATATTCAGTTCTATTTGGTTATCTAATTTTCCAACCGGTTTTTCTTGTGAATTCTCTACTTCATCAATTGTTACCTTTCTCTGTCCGCGTAAATTTTCAAGCTGCAGCTTTTTCGCAGGCTCTATCCATTCATAATCTATTTTAGCGAATGATTTCAAAATGGCTTCAAATACAATTTTTGCTCCCTTAACTGGTACTGCCATGCCAATCTGCTTTCTTACTGCTTCTTTGCTTCCCTGAAATACAAAGTCATCTGGAAATGTCTGCAGGCGGGCACGTTCCCGATTTGTAAGCGCACGAAGTTCTTTCCAATGATACATATGTGTTCCGCCGCCCCCGCTGCCAGTCACTGTATAAGCCGGTCGATCCGGGTCAAGACGCTTGTAAATTGAACTTAGGCGTGCTCCCTTTACATTAAGCTGAAGGTCTTCTGGAATTCCAGCATACCAGGCATTTTCACCGGGCGGAATGTAGCTCAGCATTTCCTGTACCTTCTTAGTGTGTTTAGGTATTTCGTGATTGGGTGCATCTTCAGGAATCGGCGGCTCAGTAATTGCCTGCTTAGACGTAACATAGTCTGTAGAGGCTAGTGTAGTTGGTGCCGGCACTCTGAACTCTACACCTTTTGCAGCCCAGTCATTTCTGATACCAACAATGATAATGCGATGCCGTGCTTGTGGGACCCCATATTCTTCAAATTTGTACAGGTGAGGTGTTAATTTGTATCCGCACTCCTCAAGCTCTGTTAAGATTTTGATGAATGCTTTTCCTTCGTTAGCGCTTTGGAGTCCACCAACATTCTCTGCTACAAAGAATTTCGGCTGATATTCTTCCAGCACTTTTACCCCGTAAGAATAAAGAGGACCGTATGTACCGTTTAATCCTTGCTTTTCACCAACATTGCTGTAATCGTTGCATGGGAATCCAAACGCGAAACAATCAATTTCCTCTAGAACGGTTTTATCGCCAATAGGAAGTTGCTGAACTGGTCCGCAAACGACAGATTGATCTTCTAAATCACCGCAAATATTGTAACGAAATGTGCTACATGCATTTGGATCAAAGTCGTTTGCCCAAACATGCTCTATACGCCATTCTTTGCCCGTTTCAGGATGTGTAAATCCTGCCAATTTAGCGCCAAGACTGAGGCCGCCGGGTCCATTAAATAGTTCTCCCTTTTTAAAAATCATAACAAAACCTCTTCTCGTATTTTTATATAATCAACGTTTTTACGAAAGTATGTTCTTGCATACTAATACGCTATTTATTTTACACGTTTTAGAAAAAAAATAAAGTCTTAAAGAAATGCTTTATAAAATTAGCGATTTTTTACTATAAATAAACTACATTAGATATGTACTCATTTATTAAAGAATAAAACTCAAGTTGAGGCAATTTAGCTGTCATAGATACGATAACACTAGTGTTATGTTCGATAATTATACAGTGTTTTATTTTTTTCCATATAAGTCCTTCAGGAATTGTATTAAAATTAGATTAACTAAGTTTAACTGTGCAGGCAAAAAAATAATTAGACTTACAATTAAAAGATTGGAAAGGTTATAGATCAAAAAAGCTTAAAAGCAAGAAAAGGTATTCTAAGTGCATTACAATGAAAATTGTAAGGAGGATGGGGAATTGGCAGAACGAAAAGTATGGTTCATTACCAGACCAGAAAGAGATCCGCAATTTCATGCGGAAGCCATAAAAGCGTTGGCTGAAGCAACGCAAATGTTTACTGTAAAATGGCAGGGAAATAGGGAAGTACATAAACACTATGAGGCGGTATTAGCCTCAAAAGGATTAAAGAGGAACAATATTAGTGCTGATGGATCAGGAGGCCGTACTTGGTGTGCTATGTTAAAGACTTTTGCCTACTGCTATATAAATAGTGATGGTCTAGTTAAACCAACTAAATCGGGACAGGCAATGATTAAAGGGATAAAAGAATATGAGAACGTAAAAAAGCAGATTTTAACACTTCAGATTCCAAACGCTTACTTTATGGAAGCTGGCTTCCGTCCCAAATTCGATCAGAGCTTCCGCATACGTCCCGCTAGATTTTTGGTTAAGCTTGTGCAGCGGCCTGATTTAAATTACCGGGTGACAAAAGAAGAAATCACCTATTTTGTTCTGACGGCACAGCAGGACAGTCAACTAGAAGAAACAGCTCAAAAGATTATTGCTTATCGTAATGCATGTGAGAATGAAAAGGAGATGATGAAGCAAAAGATTGCTGTTGAATATGACCATCGCGATAGAAATGACAAAGCAGCACGTGATTATTACCAGGCACATTCTGATGTTGCACATACGTTTATGCTATTATGCGAGTACACTGCGCTTGTGGAGTATCAACGTGGAGAGGCATTATTGAAGACTGATCCTGCATTAGCGAGAGAAGCAAAGAGTATTTTAAATTACTATGATAGACGGTATCCTTATAACACACGATATCTAATTTCAATCGAACGTATGGCACAAAATAATGGACTTGATGTAGATAGTTATAAAGTGAGCGATTTTGGGGATGAGAAACCTGCGAGTAACAATGTCAAGATGCAGAGGAAAATTGAATCTGTTCTAAATAGTATTCCAAATGCATCTGAATTGGTACGTGAAGAACTGCTTTCGTATTTTATTCCAGCTATAGGGCCGAATGAAGCTCGGAAAGCTGTAGATAGGCTTCGTTCTGAAACATACAAATTTGCAAGCATACCTGAAGAGTTTGTGGAAAGATATCTTGGTGAACTAACACCAGCAGAATTTGAAAGAGAAACATTGAAAATCTTTGAAGCTATCGGCTTTGAAGCCTTATATCAGCCAAAAGCAAATGGGAAAAAGACAGAGATTGAAATCTTACTAAAATACGAGGACAAATGTGGTATTATCGATACAAAGTATTATCCAAATGGTTTTGCTCTTTCACAAAATCTAGCTAATTATATGGCCTCAGAGTATATTCCGAATTACCTTCAATATGAAGGAAAGAAATTATCTTTTTATGGATATGTCACATCCGGTAAGTTATCAGGAGATAAAAAACTTAAATCCATTACAACTCTTAGCAGTAAACTAGTAAATAAAGAGATCGAGGGGATTATGATGACAAGAGAAGTGTTAATAGGTTTTCTTGATTACTGTATGGAAAATGAAATTCAAAAAAATAGACGTATTGAACTCTTTATTGAAAAGATACAAAACAAAGGTTTTAGTGATTTACAAATATTTTTGAATCATAATTAATGAGAGTAGTAAAAAGCGACCTACTTTTACTCAACTGTAAAAACTCTTTAATAAGAGAGCATATTAAAAAGAAAAGCGGTGATCATGTGGGCCTGAGAAATTGGGTGGCGATAATTGTTGCACTGGGGGTCGTGTTCGGATTGTTTGGGTCGAAAAAGCGTGATAATTAAGGAACAAGTTAAAACCCCACTTCAAAACAGGAGTGGGGTTTTTCAATGTTTGAAGATCAATATGGATGATGCCCAATCAGAAGAGATGGGGAGTGAAGCGTTAGAGATTGAAAGAATTTATATTAAGCAATCCTTTCAAAAGCAAGGATTAGGCAGATATTTAATCGATCAAGCCATTGAAATTGCGAAAAATCATCATAAACGGGATGTTTGGCTTGGGGTGTGGGAGCACAATAGTGCGGCCATCGCTTTCTATCAAAAGCTTGGGTTTGTTCGAACAGGGGTGCACGCCTTTCTCATGGGGGACGAAGAGCAAATGGATTTCATTATGACCAAAACATTGAGCTGATCAAAAAGGAGGAAGGGTACATGCATATCCCATCATTTTTTCGAGTGAAAGATATGGAGAAAATCAAATCATTTATTCAATCTCATTCATTTGCTACAGTTGTGACGACAATGAATGAAAAGCCCATTGCGACACATATTCCAGTGAGTTTTCATCAAGTTGGAGATTCGTATGTGATCTCGGGGCATATGGCGATTGGGAATCCTCAATGGAAAACCTTTGAAGAAAATGAAAAGGTGCTCGTCATCTTTCAAGGGCCGCATGCCTACATATCTTCTTCATGGTATGAAAAAGAAGCAGTACCAACATGGAATTATCAGGCTGTTCATGTTTATGGAAAGGCGGAACTGCTTGAAAAATCGGAACTGGTTAAGGAATTAACCACAATGCTGGAGACATACGAAAGTCACAGAGAACAGCCGGTGCTATGGGAGACGTTGTCTGAGGAACTGTTAGAGAAGCAAATGAAAGGCATTGTAGGCTTTAAGATCATCATTGATGAAGTTCAGGCTGCTTTTAAATTAAGCCAAAATCGCCACGAAAGGGATTATATCCGCATCATTGAACACCTGGAAGCAGAGGATGAAGTGGAAATGGCTGAGGAGATGAAAAAGAGTTCCATTTAAGAGACTTCTCGAAAGATTAGTTAATAAAAAGAATGAAACGTTACTTATAAACAAAAACACTTTCTTCTAGGAAAGTGTTTTTTAGTGGTGATAAAAAAAGCCCTCATCATTCAAGGGAATGAGTGAAAGTTTATTTTACTTTAACTGTGAATGTCACGTCTTTACTATTCATGTAATCGTCAGTTGTGACATCTCCAAATTTCAGTTTTAATTCTTTGATGTTTTTAATGTTGATCTCTTTGCCTTCAGGAGCTAAGAATTGAATAACACCATCCTGTTTAACGCCACCTTCAACTTCGCCACCAATATCACCGTCAGTCATAAACATATTCGCATCTAATTGCATGCTTCCAGCTACAACTTTTCCTTGATCTGGATAGAAGTTTAGAACTTTATCTGTCGTATTTTCGATATTCATTCCAACATTGATTCTATCCTTCATAATTTTAATCTCGCCAAGGTTTACTTTCATTCCTTGAGCCGTTGTTTTGTGTTTGCTCGCATTTATTTTCTTTGAACCATCGTCTTTTTTGTTTTTTGATTGTGTTTTTGTGCTTGTAGACTCTTTTTCTTTAGATGCACCTGTAGACACATCTTCTGTTGAGCCGCAAGCAGCCAGTGTAAATGTTAGCCCTAAAGCTAAAAATAAAGCATAGAATTTCTTCAAAATGAAAATCCCCTTTTGTTTAATTTATATAAGCGTCTTGTGCTTATACATTGACCATGACTATTATAATAGGATAAAAGTACTTTCGAATCAACAAAAAATGATAAAAATAGAAAATAATTGTTTTTAAGTGTTTTTTTATAAACCAGTTAGCTTAAAATTACATAAAATCCACTTCTTGTGACTTAAAACGAACTTGAATTTCCTTATAATAGAATTATTATAAGGGATTGGGAGTGATTGAGATGGAAGGTTCGTCAATCAAGACGGTTAATAGAGAGGATCAACATGAATTCTTGTTTCTGAATATATCTTCAAATACAGTTGGGGCTCTTTCAAAGGAATCTGCTGAGAGGATTCTAAGCGGGAGGGATACCGATGAAATACACCAATTGATGTATGTTCCTATTGAAAATCATGAAGACCTCAAATGGCTGATTCATTCTTTGCATAAAGCCATCATGGATGAAAAAGATGTACGTGTCGTTCTTGAATTGGCTGATCTACTCTATTTCTTTGTTGTCCCTGCTTACAAAGAAGAATTGATGAGCCAAGAAGATTTGTCACACATGGTGAATGATATATTATTTATGTTGGATCTTTGGATAGATGAAAACTTAATAGAGTTAGTTGATGCCATTCAATATGAATTACAAAGAGTAGAGAGAAAAGGCTTGTAGAGCAATCCCTACAAGCTTTATTCTCTATTCTTATGCAGTTGTGTTATTGACGACAGGCTCTTTTCTAAACACGCCCATGCAGCCTGCAATGATGATTAATACAGCTGGAAGGATGAAGAACATAGAAATAGAAATAATGCCGCCTACAGCAGATACTAATAATAAAATTCCACCAAGCTTTGCTTTTTTCTTTACGATGACAGATGCGACAATGGCAAGAATAGAGAAAAGCATTGCTGCCCAGCCTAACCCCGTAATTTCACTTGTGCCTGAATCGCTAAATGCCGCATCGATTCCTCCGAAAGCAAGAGCAAACATTGCGCCGAAAAATCCAAAAATACCTCCAATTAAACCTAAAACAAATTCTGTTGTTCTTTTCATAATACTTTCCTCCGATATGTAAATAAGAATTATTGGTACTTAAGAACCAACACAATCTTACTAATCGGCATTCTTTTCATAAAGTTAATAGTTTTGTTAAAAAAAACAAGAAAATCCATAAAGGATTTTCTTGTCCAATTATTGGGCTCTTTCCCAAGTAATTTTTGTTTCATTTGTTTTTTTCGTTCCCTTTGCCAGCATCTTGCCGTTTTCTTGTTTCACGGTGATGTTTAGGTCATAAAAGGAATAGAGGGCGCCGAGGCTGTCATTTTCCGGTTTATGAAGATTGTTTTCTTTTTCAGTTGATGCTCCAATGGCCAGCGTTTTTGCAAAGTTTAAACCGATGACTTCCGCGTAATCACTATTGGTATCAGAGGAAGCCGTTACGTTTAAAGAAATGACTTTTTTCTTTTGATCCACGGTGATGTCAGTGTCTTTGATGAGCTTAGACTGCTCCATTACTTCTTTTGTTTCTTTTTGAATGCGCTCATTAATCGTAGGAAGTGCCTTAGATTCTGGTTTTTGCTCTTTTGTCGTATTTGAGCAAGCTGCTAGAATGGAGAGACTTGCAACTAGACTCATGAAAACAAGTAGACTTTTTTTCACGTTCGTTCTCCTTTTTTCGTCGAATGTTGTATGTTTATGTTACCACGAATCGTTGTTTTGATTAAAAGAGAAGTGTTGATAAGCTGTGAACAATAAAAAGCACCCAATGGAGGGTGCTTTATTTCTTATTGTGCTGAAAGGCTTGTACTTAATGGGATAGAAGAAATGACGGTGAATTTAGGAGCTGCGGCACCGGATTCTAAATTTTTACGTAAAAGTGACGATTTGATTGACCCGTCCCAATTTTTATAGACACTTCCTGATGTATTTGCACGAAGCTGTACATTCGAAAAGCTTGCTTGTGAATAGCTGTTTGTTCCATTATCCTGTACGCCATGTACCATTTTGACAACATCAAGGTTTTTCAGACGGCTAGGGTTGTAAAAAGGCTGCTTATAGCGCAGTTTCCCGTTGACATATAGTGACACCGTGCCATCACCATTGTTGATGAGCTTTAAGTTGACACGTGCGCCATCTTTAATACTTGTATCGTATTCGCTGTTCCAGTATTTACTGCCGCCTTGTGAGCCGCTGCCCAGAAAAACTTTATAGCCAGAAGACGTTTTTGAAATACCGCTCTCTACAACAGCAGAGCCGAGACCGAGATACCAGTCCGCATAGCCGTTTTTAATGGTGGCTGTTTTCGGCAGGACAATATCAGCAGAGATACCTGACCATTTGGCTTCATCTGTTTGCGTCACAATAGCGCCGTGACGAGGACTAGCCGCAGAGGCTGGGATACTTGATAGCATCAAAACGAAGGTTAAACTTACACTCAAAACGATGAACCACTTTTTCATGAAAATTCCTCCTTAAATTTGATTCACTTTTATTATATAAAATGAAAGAGGGGGGCTGCTTACAATGTTCTGACTGTTTATGGTAGTATTTATGAACTTTATCGGTCATAAAGTGGTCAACTTGTATTTGAATTGTAATGTGTCTGTAAAATAACTGGGTTCATCTTCATGTATAATGAGTGCAGAAACCAAAAACGGAGGATTTCTTAATGAATAAAAAGCTTATCACGACAATCGTAACAGTAGCTAGTTTATTTTTAGCATTCAGTTTCTCACATGGAGCAAGTGCAAAAAAAGTAAGCGGCAATATTACTTGGTATAATGGTGTCGGCAAAAAAGGCGCAGATGGAAAAAAACTCGGTCATTGGGATGCAGCAACTAAAATGGGCTTTGACGTACCGAAAAAAGGTACAAAACTAAGAGTGACAACAAAAGCGAAACCACATAAAGTGATTACAGTATATAAATATGATGTAGGCAGAATGCCAAATGCTGTATTAGACGTAAGTCCAAAAGCATTCAAAGCACTTGGGTATAAAACAAGTAAAGGTGTCGTAAAAGGGCATTACACTTATTAATACATAGGCATGCAAAGAAGCGGGAAAAGTTCATTTTCTGGCTTCTTTTCTTGTAGAGAGGGTCTGAAAGGCAATGAAAAAATCAACATGGTGGATCATCACAGTCATTGGCGTCGCAGTGATTGCGGCAGTTATTTTCTTCATGATGAAGCCTGGGCAAGAGGCGAAACATACAGGAAAGGTCAAAACAAATCAAGATGCAAAAGACGAATTGCTCGTTTCATTTACAGATCAAAAGTTAAACAATACTTATTACTTGCATGATCGGGCGCTTCATACGGAGAAACTGACAGCATATCCTTCGATTGCTTATGATTCTACGAAACAGGTTTTATATTACACGTATACGGATGAAGACACGCAAAAGGTGAGTATTCGGGAATTAAATGTGAAATCTGACGAAGAAAAAACACTGTTTACGAGTGATGATTCTATCGACAGTATGAGACTGACTGGTGACGGAAAGAAGTTATTTCTAAGGTATAACAAGGATTCTGGAGAGCAATTTTATGTCGCATCTTTTGATTTGAAAACACACAAAATGAAAGAGCTGTATCCGGAAAAAAGCAAGGATGATACGGTGAGTTCTTTTGCATATGATCCGACTTCAAATGATTTGGCAATCCAGCATTATTCTTTAAAAGAAGATTATCAAAAAACCGATGAAGCAAATGAAAAGGGCAGAGATCCTGAACCAACAACCATGAAGATCACCCTTCAAACAGGTGAGAAGGGGAAACGCATTGCACGTATCTCACAAACGATCAATGATATTTCATTTTCTCCAGATCATAAGAAATTGATTTATACAGAAGTAAAGGTTCGTAAAGAAAAAGAAATATCCTCGATTAAGTTGCTTGATGTAGAAACAGGAAAAACGACGACACTCGTTAAAAACAGCCAGGATGTTCATATTTTAAGTGCTGCACAGCCGCAATTTTCTACGGACGGGTCGTCTGTTTATTTCTTAGGTGTTGCAAAAGACGCAGAAGAATTAAAGGATGACACCGGACGAAAGGCGAAAGTAAGAACGATTTTTGAATACAATATGAAGAAGAAAACAGTGGAAGCCGCTTGGGAGAAGGATGGCGGAATCGTTAATAATTTCACTGTCAATCGATAAAGGAAACGTTCAGTTATTTATATAACTGGACGTTTTTTTATTTTGTCACTTGATATGCTGGAGAAATGGTGGATTTATAGAAGGAAAATCAGTTTTTATGCAGGGATACGAGTGCTATTTTCTTATTTTGCTTATGTGACAGAGGAAAAGAAAAAGAGTAATATGAGTGAACATAAAAAAACGAGAGGACTGATGACATCTCGTTTTCTCTGTTTTATTTGTTTTCATCTAATAAGTTTTGAAAGATAAACAGGGCATTAATGGAGTGAGGGAAGCCAGCAACCTTTGTACAGTGTTTAATAATCTCCATAATCTCTATAACAGAAAGTCCGATATGTAATGCTTGTTCAAAATGAGTCTTTAAGTCTTCATCACAATTGCCTTTTGTGATGAGGGAAGATAATGTGCTGATGGCCTTTTGTTTTTCATCTAATATGAAGTGATTGAATTCTTTTTGTTCACTGAGTTCAATGGTTAGTTGTTCAATGTTTGACCGAATGCTCTCGTTTTCATAAATTGAAAGCTTCTCTCTGTTACCTGCCGCTGTTTCTTGTTTGACCTGGCAAGTCTCTTTTTCTTCATTCAAATTGAACTCCTCCGTTTTTTATCGCAATTTTCCATTTGTTCGTTCATTATGGCTTATGTGCCTTTTGATAGATGTAATGGGTATATAGTAGTATTATCGGTTGCTGCGTCAACTTTTTAAGTATGGAACGCTCTTCAAAGGAATGATTCATGCGATTTATTTTTCCATTTTGAAATGGATCATAAAAGGGCTAATGACTGGATGTCCGTTAGCCCCTTTGTAATCAGCAGTTTCATAAGTTCTACGCATTTAGTGGAAGAGTGGTTTCATTTTTACTGAATGATATCCATAGGCCTCATCATGTCATAATCTTCATGCTCTAAAATATGACAATGCCACACATACCGGCCGCTGTATGGAACAAATCGAGCAACGATCCGAATGACTTCACCTGCATGCGCCTGAATGGTGTCCTTGTAGCCTTGTTCATGTAAAGGAGGCGCTTCGTTTGGTCCGGTATACACGATTTCTCCTGTCGATTGATAGACTTCTGTATCAAATGGTCTTCTGTCTAAAACCCTAAATTGAACAAGATGCAAATGAATAGGGTGTGTTCCTCTGGTTGGATTGACAATAGACCAAACCTCTAGACTGCCAAGACGAGGATTTTCTGTGACAGGGTCATTCCAAAATTGGTTATCGAGCAATAGGATAGGGCGGCCGTATTTATCCTGTGTGCCGGTAAGTGTGAGTGTACGCTCTCTATCAGCTCGACTTGGCCGAAGCGGCGGCAGCGGTTTGAAAATCGGACGTAATGTTTTAGGTACTCTCCCTTTTAGCGGACGTGTGACTTTGAATTGCATAATGTTCGCATCTGTTTCAGGGTTCACATCCTGTCCGCAGCCGGCTGTATTTTTGAGAGTGATCGTTTTGTTTTCGTAAGCTGAAAAGTCGATGATGACATCGAAACGTTCAGCAGGCGCGATGCTAAAGGATTGATGGCGAACGGGTCTTGGCAAAAACCCCCCATCGGAACCAATTTGCAAGATTGTAGCGTCATTATCTAGATGCAACTCGTAAGTTCTAGTATTGGACGCATTTAAAATACGAAAACGGTATTTTCGCGGCTCTACTTCTAAATATGGCCATACTTTTCCATTGACTAAGATCGTTTCTCCACAAAAAAAGGGCACGATGGATGGGTCTGGTATGTCACTGTCCTCTGGTGTATCGTTTGGTCTGCTAGGATAAAACAGTGAGCCATCCTCCTGAAACGTCCGGTCCATAATCATTAAAGGAATGTCATAGTCATCTTTCGGAAGCTCTAAAGACTTTTCAAATGCATCTGAGATCAAATAAAATCCAGCTAAACCGGCGTACACATTTAGTCGTGTCAATGCCATCGCATGATCGTGATACCATAATGTGCAGGCTTGCTGATGATTTGGATAGACGTAAGTCTCTCTTTCAAAAAAAGGGCCGGTTGCTTCATAATCCCGTGAAAACCAGGCCTCTGGGTAGCCGTCACTGCTTGCTGGTGTGACGCCGCCATGCAGATGAACGACTGTTTTGACCTCTGGTTCATCGTGTTGCCCATGATGAATAGTGTGATCGACAGGCAGAAAATGTTTCAATGGCAATTTGTTCATCCATTTCACTTTGACCTTTTCATTTCGATTGGCTTTAATGGTTGGACCAGGCAAGCTGCCATTATAGGTCCATAGCTTGGTTGGGGGCAGGTCTCTATGAACTTTTAAGAATACCTCCTCCATAGCAATTTCATAATACGTTTGTCTTGGGTTCTTTTTGACGGGCTTCGCGACTTCTGGAATTGGAAGCTCGTCAACAAATTTTTCTAGGTTCATGTTGACTAATCCTCACTTAAATTCAATTTGATACAGTATAAGTGCGGACATCCAAATAGGTGAATAAAATAAAAAAACCCGCTTTTCAGCGGGAGAATTACGGGTGTTTATTTTCAAGCGCCGCATTTGCAGGCACTTTTTTATTCGGTTTAAAGATGAAATAAGCAGCCAGTACGCCAAAGGTAATGATACTCGTCAAAATGAGCTGTGGCCGCATGGATTCGATAAACAGCATCGATGCCAAGATGGCGCAAATGACCAAAATGGTAAAGTACGTGAGGTATGGGAACAGCCACATTTTGATTTTGAGCTGTTCTGGATTTTCTTTTTCGATTTTGCGTCGCATTCTTAATTGTGAAACGGCAATGACCAAGTAAACAAGAAGGGCAATAGCGCCAGATGCATTGACTAAGAACAAAAAGATGGTTTCAGGATAAAAGTAGTTCATCATGACGGCAATGTAGGAAAAGAAGGTACCTGCGACTGTAGCCGCTACAGGAACACCACGTTTGCTGATTTTCATAAAGCGTTTCGGCGCTTCGCCTCTTTCTGCTAATGAATAAAGCATTCTGGACGTTGTGTACAAACCGGAGTTTAAACAAGATAGAACAGCTGTTAAGACAATGACGTTCATGACTTGAGCGGCTGATGGAACACCAATGTATTCTAATACCGCAACGAACGGGCTTGTTAAAATACTTGCGGAATTCCACGGAAGCAAGGTGACAACGACAGCAATTGATCCGACATAGAATACGATAATACGCCATACAACAGAGCGGGTGGCTGTCGTCACAGATTTGACTGGGTCTGCTGATTCACCGGCCGCTATGGCCACAATCTCCGTTCCCATGAAGGAAAAGATGACGACGACGATTCCGAGTAACACAGAGCTGAATCCATTTGGAAGAAAACCGCCGTTCCCTGTTAGATTGGCAAGACCTGAAGTATGATGACCGCCAAAACCAAAGATAAATGCAAAACCAATAAGTAGAAAGAGAATGATGCTGACGACTTTAATTAATGAAAACCAATATTCAAATTCGCCAAAAGATTTAACAGAAAAGATATTTGTTAATGTTAAGAGGATTGTGAGGATAAGACTTGTGAGCCAAACAGGTGCATCTCCATACCAATATTGAATAATGGCAGCACCGGCAATGGCTTCGATGGCGATGACGATCACCCAGAAGAACCAGTAAAGCCAGCCGATTGTAAACCCGGCCCATGGACCGATGGCATCGCTCGCATATTGTGAGAAAGAACCGCTTGTCGGATAGGCACATGCCATTTCTCCAAGCATTCTCATAATAAAGATCACCAGAAGTCCGGCAAAAGAATAGGAAAGAATGGATCCAGGCCCTGCAGAATGAATGACAGCGCCGCTACCAACAAATAGCCCTGCCCCAATGACCCCAGCAATGGAGATCATCGAAATATGTCTTGTTTTAAGGTTTTTTTGAAGACCGTTTGTCATGTTGGACATTTCTTTACCTCCAAACATTTCTCATGAATAGAGAATTTGTTTTTAGAATATTTTAAATTTTATCATACTGAATTGTCATTCAGCATTGGACAGGTTATCAAACTGACATTTCAAACCTCTTAACATGATGTTAAAAAGTAGAAAGGATTTGAGAGATTATGTTCCCTCTTTTCCCTCTGTTTATTTTTAAAATAGCATAAAAAAGGAAGGAGGGAAGTTGTGTCTCAAAATAAAATTATTCTGATAATTTACCAGAGAAGAGTGATTTGACGATATGTCCATTTCGAAGAGAATTGGAAAAAGGTTGATGGGAGTAGGTCTTGAGGTCATTTGACCTTGTAAAAATAAGTTTACTTAGGTCAACACATTTCTATATATCCTATTTTGCTGACATAAGCGAATCATGTTGCTGTAGACCCACACGGGCTTTGCTTTGTAAGATAAATAATAGAAAAGTGATGTGTGAGGAGGCGCGGTTCAACATGGAGCGCTATAACGAATTAAGACAAGGTGAAACAGGTGCTTGGGTCAGCATCATTGCCTATGTGATCTTATCTGCGGTCAAACTCATTATTGGGTATGTGTTTCATTCAGAGGCTCTTTCAGCAGATGGATTGAATAACACGACGGATATTATTGCATCCCTTGCTGTGTTGATTGGGCTGCGTATTTCTCAAAAGCCGCCTGATGAAGATCATCCATACGGTCATTTTAGAGCGGAAAATATTGCGTCTCTTGTGGCTTCCTTTATCATGATGCTTGTTGGGCTTCAGGTTTTGCTGAGTGCAGGCAAGTCGCTCTTCTCATCTGAGCATCAAACGCCGGATATGATCGCGGCTTGGACGGCAGCAGGAAGTGCTGTTGTGATGTACGGTGTGTATATTTATAACCGCAATCTGTCCAAACGGATCAATAGCCAGGCTCTTCATGCGGCAGCTGCTGATAATAAATCAGATGCGTATGTGAGTATTGGAACATTTGTAGGAATCATGGCCTCTCAATTTCAGCTGGCATGGATTGATACGCTAGCAGCCTTTGTCATTGGCTTAATTATTTGTAAAACTGCGTGGGAAATTTTCAGAGATGCCTCTCATTCGTTAACAGACGGTTTTCATATCAAAGATATGTCTAAATATAAAGAGACCATTGAAGCAACACCAGGAGTAGGCGATTTAAAGGATATAAAAGCGCGTTATCTTGGAAGTACAGTCCATGTGGATGTAGTGGTTGAGGTCGAGCCTAACTTGAACATAGCAGAAAGCCATGATATTGCAGATGAAATTGAACGAAGAATGAAGCAGGAGCATGATATTTTACACTCTCATGTTCATATGGAGCCAGCAAGTAAGTCAAAAGAAGAGAAGAAGTCTTTCCCGTCGTGAGAAGGCTTCTTTTTTATACGTGCTGATGTTATATGCAAATGCGCGTTGTATGGTAAAGTTAGACTATATGAAATTTGACAGAAACGTGATAGGAGGATCAGGATGGCATTTGATGAACCGATGCATTCAGATTTACAAAAAATCGTAGATAACATCAATAAAGTCATGGTTGGGAAAAAAGACATTGCGATATTAAGCCTTGTTGCGATTTTGGCGAAGGGGCATGTGCTGCTAGAGGATGTGCCTGGTGTAGGGAAGACGATGATGGTTCGTGCTTTGGCAAAATCCATTGGCTGTGAGTTTAAGAGAATCCAATTTACTCCTGACCTTTTGCCTTCAGATGTAACAGGCGTGTCGATTTACAATAAAAAGACAAATGAATTTGAATTTAGGCAAGGACCGATCATGGGGCAGATTATTTTAGCTGATGAGATCAACCGGACTTCTCCTAAAACACAATCAGCATTGCTTGAAGCGATGGAGGAAGGCAGTGTCACAGTGGACGGAGAAACGATGCCGCTTGCGGATCCTTTTTTCGTCATGGCGACCCAAAATCCAGTGGAATATGAAGGAACTTATCCGCTGCCAGAAGCGCAAATGGACCGGTTTTTATTCAAGCTACAGATGGGATATCCGACCATGCTCGAGGAGCTGGAGGTGCTCAACTTGCAGGAGAGGCAATCCCCGATTGATACGCTCCAAGCTGTCTTGACAAGGGAACATATCCATGCGTTGCAGCAGGCAGTTCAGACCATTCATGTGGATGCATCCATTAAAGAATATATTGTTGAAATTGCTCAAGCGACGCGTAAACACCCATCTGTTTATCTAGGTGTGAGTCCAAGGGGATCGATCGCCTTGATGAAAGCGGCACAGGCGTATGCACTTTTGAATCAGCGCGATTATGTGATTCCTGATGATGTACAGTATTTGGCGACTTATACATTACCGCATCGTATGATTTTGACATCAGAAGCGACATATGAAGGGAAGAAGGCGGAGACACTGCTGCGGCAAATGCTTGAGCAAATTGGCGTGCCAGTTCAAAAGTCGATGACTCAATGAAGTCACGTCATCGTGTAGCAATTTCATTATGGTTAAGGGTGATGATGCTCATCATTCTCACTGCGGCAGCCTTTTGTTATGCCATGTTTCAGGGAGGGTTTGTGAGTTGGTTCCTTTTTTATGCATTTTTACCATATGCTTTGTATGCATTGCTGTTTGCACTTATTCCGCTTCGCGCGACAGCCAAGAGGACAATACAGCAAACAAGCTTAAAGGCGGGGGATGTGCTGTCCGTTGACCTTGAAATCAAGCGGACCCATCCATTTCCGTACGTTTACGTCATGATAGAGGATGCTCCGCCAGAGACCTTTCACTTACAGGAACAGATTGAAATGAAGCAAATGCTTTTTCCTTGGTTTCGGAAAACTTGGCGATTTTCCTATCAATTGAATGATGTCATGCGAGGAGAGCATCATTTGACAGCGGTTAGAATTAAAACGGGTGATATGTTTGGGTTTGTTGAAAAAGAAATCATCATTCCGTTAGAGAAAAAGCTGCTTGTCTACCCAAAAGTGCTGGATATCCCTGTAGAGCCTGCTGAGTCAGTGAGTGAAAATGGAGGCAAAGCGGTTCACTCGTGGTTTAATGAACCGGCCCATGTGACAACAGGCGTACGGGAATATCAGCAAGGAGACCGTTTTGCTTGGGTGGACTGGAAGACGACGGCCAGGAGAGGCCAGCTGATGACGAAGGAATTTGAACAGAATCAAGCAAAGGACCTTGTCGTGTTTGCTGATTTTACTGATCAAGCTGTTTTTGAAACAGTCGTCTCTATTGCGGCATCTGTTCTTCAAACGGCTGTGAAAAAAGGCGTGCCGTCAGGTCTTGTCCCTCTAGGAGATCAGCATGCCTTTCGAGTCGATCAAGGAGAACTTCATTTACAGGACATGCTTTATTATTTAACAAGGGTGCAGCATCAGCCTTCCCGCGCACTAGAATATAAACCGTTAGCAGCGAGTGAGTACCAGCATTCAGGAAAATATGTCGTCACAGGTCAGCTGCAGGAGGAGCTTGCGGCAAGTCTCTTTGGAAATCGAAACAGAAAGAACATCACCGTGCTTTTAGTGAAGAAAGCCGTTGACCATTTCACGACAAAAGAAAAACAGCTTGCAGACCGGCTCAAGGCCTCTGGAATACGCATCACCCTTTTATTTGAAGACCGGCTGCACGAAAGAACTGTGAGGTGACAAACATTTATGCTGCATTCGCATCTGCGGCAAAGCCGTTTTGAATTGTTCATCTATTATGCTGTAGCTTTTCTGCTGCTATGGGAGTGGCTGCGTCCACTTCAAGATTTTACAGAGACGAGCCATACGTCTTATTTCATCATTTTTATCGGGCTTACGTGTTTGTTTACGTTCTTTCGTCTGAAGTGGTATGTGACGTTTCCTATTTGTGCTGGACTGATTTTGCTCGCCTTATATTTGATCTTTTATCAATCAGCGCCAGGCTATCCGGCAGCTTTGTTTGCTGATATCAAGGATAATATCACGTTAATGAGCATGGGCATGTGGAGTGACATGTATCCGTCTTTCCGCACATTGTTGTTTTATATTTTGCTGTGGCTGCTTGTCTACTTGCTTCATTATTGGGTGGTCTATCAGCAGCGTATCTTTTTCTTTTTACTGATGACGATTGTGTATGTCACGATTCTTGATACGTTTACGCCATATGATGCGACTTTTGCGATCGTTCGTATTATGGTATTTGGCTTTTGTTTGCTTGGATTGCTGTATTTCGATCGACTGCGTTCGGCTGAGGGCGTTCGGGTGTCACAGAAAGCGCGTCTAAAGTGGTTTTTGCCTATGCTGGCGCTTGTCCTTCTATCAGCGGCACTGGGTGCTTCTTTGCCGAAGTCAGATCCGAAATGGCCCGATCCTGTCCCGTTTTTTAAGGCGGTCACGAATCAAGATGGGGCAGCTGGGCAGAATAAAGTGGGATATAGTGCAGATGATTCGGCGCTTGGCGGCCCGTTTAGTGAGGACCGTACACCAGTCTTTAAGTGGAGCGGAAAGGAGCCGACTTATTTTCGTGTAGAAACAAAAAGTATTTACACAGGGAAGGGATGGGAGGATGCTTCAAATGATACGAAGCCTACTCGGCTAAAAGGCGCCGAGGTTACGAATAGATGGTTTACCAATCGTGTGAAAACAGAGGTACATGAAACAAGAGTCGATATAGAATCGGACTATCGATTTAATCATGCCGTCTATCCAATTGGGATGATTTCATTGACGCCAATGGAAAACATTCCGCTGCAAATCATGGGCAAAACGGAGAAAATTGTCCCGTCTATGCAAAACCCACCCAAAAATTTAGGAAACTATCAAGTCAGCTTTTTATCTCCTACATTTATTCTGGAGGATTTACAGAAAATCAAAGTACCGACAAAGAAGCAGGTGAATCAGCAGGTTGGCCGTGAATACTTGCAGCTTCCATCGTCACTTCCAGAGCGTGTGAAAACTTTGGCAAACAGCTTAACGGAAACGAAGGACAATATGTATGATAAAGCCAAAGCCATCGAGGATTATTTAGGATCTGCGAAGTTTTCATATGAAACGCAGAATGTCGCTGTGCCTGGTCGTAATGAAGATTATGTGGATCAATTTTTATTTGATACGATGATCGGCTATTGTGATAATTTTTCAACCTCTATGATTGTGATGCTTCGTTCGATCGGAATTCCGGCGAGATGGGTGAAAGGGTATACGTCTGGCCAGTTATATGAAACACAAATGGATGGAAACAATGTGTATGAAGTGACCAATAACAATGCGCATTCATGGGTAGAGGTTTATTTTCCAAACAGAGGATGGGTCACCTTTGAACCGACAAAAGGATTTACAAACCCAGAGACATTTACGAATGAAGCTGTTTCAAGCGATCAAACGGATGATCCAAAAGAAAAAGAAGATCAGTCTAGTTCTGATGCAAGTGAAGAAAAGCAGCAAGACCAGCCTCAGCAGGAGACAGAGCAGCCGGCACAACCAAAGGAACAAACAGCGCAGGCAAAGCCAAATATGGTGCATGCTGGTTGGGTTATAGGTTATGCGGCAGGAGCTATTGTCCTGCTTGGATTCATCAGCTGGATGCTTTATCGATTTAGAACAAGATGGCTGCCATTCTTTATTGTAAGAAAGGTGAAACGTCTGCCAGAGGATGAAGCATTCTTCTATGCGTATGCAGCTCTATTAAAGCAGCTAGGGCGCAGAGGAATCGAGAAAAAGCCAGGTATGACGCTAAGAGAATTCGCTTCGTTGATTGATGAGAAGAATGGAGATCATCATATGTCAGAGCTGACGCAGTTTTATGAACGTGCGCTCTACCGGCGAGAGGATGCCTCGGCGCTTTGGCAGCAATCGGCAAAGTTATGGGAAAATTTAATAAACAGGAGATAGTCTTGACCGCGTACCTTCCTGTTGTTAGAATAGGTGAATATTAAAACCTTCTAAAATACATGAAATTGAAGCGTTCGGATGTGAGTCTGGGCGCTTCAAAAGCGTGATTCACTCTGAGAGCAGGTTTTCTCCTCTCATTTTTTCTGTGCGTTTATAAAAAAACTATATTGGACATAGAGGTGACACCATGACAAATTTAGTAAATGAAATGATTTTGGTTCTCGATTTCGGCAGTCAGTACAATCAGCTGATCACACGCCGTATTCGTGAATTTGGTGTGTACAGTGAGCTTCATCCGCACACTTTAACTGCTGAAGAAATTAAAGAAATGGCACCTAAAGGAATCATCCTTTCTGGTGGACCAAACAGTGTTTATGATGAAGGATCTTTCCGCTGTGATGAAAAGATTTTTGATCTGGACATTCCGGTTCTAGGTATTTGCTACGGCATGCAGCTCATGACTCACTATTTAGGCGGGAAAGTAGAAGCGGCCAGCCAGCGTGAATATGGAAAAGCAGATATCCATATTAACGGAACACCTGCTTTATTCAAAGACCTTCCAACTGATCAAGTCGTTTGGATGAGCCATGGTGACCTCGTTGTTGAAGTACCAGAAGGCTTTACAGTCGATGCAACAAGTGCACATTGTCCAAACTCAGCCATGAGCTTAGCTGAGAAGAATTTCTATGGCGTTCAATTCCACCCAGAGGTTCGTCACTCTGAGTACGGAAATGACCTATTGAAAAACTTTGTCTTCGGCGTGTGTGATTGCGATGGCAAATGGTCAATGGAGAACTTCATTGAAATCGAAATGCAGAAAATCCGTGAAACAGTAGGCGACAAGCAAGTATTGTGCGCACTAAGCGGCGGTGTGGATTCATCTGTTGTGGCGGTATTGATCCACAAAGCCATCGGCGATCAGCTGACATGTATTTTCGTTGACCACGGTCTTCTTCGCAAAGGCGAAGCAGAAGGGGTTATGAAAACATTTAGCGAAGGTTTCAACATGAACGTGATTAAAGTAGATGCAAAAGATCGTTTCTTAAACAAGCTAAAAGGTGTGTCTGATCCTGAGCAAAAACGTAAAATCATCGGTAACGAATTTATCTATGTATTCGATGACGAAGCGGACAAGCTAAAAGGAATCGACTACTTAGCGCAAGGAACACTTTACACAGACATCATTGAGAGCGGAACAGCAACGGCACAAACAATCAAATCTCACCACAACGTAGGCGGTCTTCCAGAAGACATGCAGTTCGAATTGATTGAGCCACTCAATACGCTATTCAAGGATGAAGTCCGTGCCTTAGGTTCAGAGCTTGGCATTCCTGATGACATCGTCTGGAGACAGCCATTCCCAGGTCCAGGACTAGGTATCCGTGTACTAGGTGAAATTTCTGAAGAAAAACTAGAAATCGTCCGTGAATCGGATGCGATTCTACGCGAAGAAATTGCCAACTTCGGCCTTGAGCGCGACATCTGGCAATACTTCACGGTTCTCCCAGACATCCGCAGCGTAGGTGTCATGGGTGACGCAAGAACATACGACTACACAATCGGCATCCGTGCTGTTACATCTATTGATGGTATGACGAGTGACTGGGCAAGAATCCCTTGGGACGTGCTTGAAAAGATCTCAACTCGTATTGTCAATGAAGTGAAGCATATTAACCGCGTGGTGTATGATATTACGAGTAAGCCGCCTGCTACGATAGAATGGGAATAATTGTAAAAGAGCTAAAAACCTTTTTGTATCAAGGGTTTCTAGCTCTTTTTTATTTTTAACTGCACTTTTCCCTTCCATTTTAATGTGTTAATGAATCATTCCATCCCTTACACACATCAATCCATTGTGAATAACCGGAGTGTTTTTCTAATTGTTTTATTGTGAGTTCAATAGCACTGTTACTGCTTCCGCAGGCTGGATAGACTGTTTCAAAACGTTTGAGTGAAATATCTAAATAAACAGAAACGCCATTCTTTATAGCAAAAGGACATACTCCGCCAATTTCATGACCGACCAAGTCAACGACCTCATGAGGAGAAAGCATTTTAGCTTTTGTTTTAAAATATTCCTTGAATTTTTTGTTATCAACTTTTGCATCGCCAGAGGTCACAATTAAAATAGCTTGTCCATTTACTAGAAAGGAGAGTGTTTTTGCAATTCTTTCAGGTTCGCAGCCCAATGCAGAAGCAGCCAAGTCTACAGTTGCACTAGATACTGAAAATTCATGAATTCGAGTATCCATATCATATTGTTTAAAATAATCTTTTACTTTCTCGATCGACATGATGATGTCTCCTTTTTATTAGTATTGATTTGAAGTTTGCTCGACTTTATTATTTAAACGATATTGATGTGGTGTTAAGTGATACTTTCTCTTAAATAAACGAATGAAATGCTCTACATTTTGATAACCTACGGCTGCCGCAATATGATCTACTTGTGAATGGCTGCCAGTGAGCATTTCGCAGGCTTTTTCCAATCTTATTTCTTGTCGAATCTCACGAAATGATTTGCCAAGCTTACGAGCTATATATTTTGACAGGTAAGACTGTGAAAGGTTAAATTCCTCTGCCATCTTCTGGATTGTTAAATGCTCACAACATTGCTGAATATATTGGAGCATTTCAATAATACGTATATCACGATATTGTTTGACCTGATTGACGTTCATATGACTTGGTTTGAATCTTAATAAGAGACATAATAATATCTCAAACAAATTATTCATAATCAACTGGTAACTAGGAAACCGATTATAATTTTCTGTAAATAGTTGAAGAGAGCAGTCTAGCAAATGTTTATCCAAGTGACTATGGAAAATAAGAATATTTTTATTTTCTTTTATATACAATGCATTCAAAAAGAACTCTGAAATGACATTATTTCCTTTTAACATTTTAAAAAACACTTTTTGAAAAGTACTCTTACGGATCATGATTTGCATGGCGATTGTATTCTCCATTACAATTGGCTTGTGTATGGTGTCAGGTGGAATAAAGGCAATATCTCCTGATTTTAAAGTCATTTTTTTATCTTCCACTTCTACATACATCTCATTTTCCAGAACATAGATCATTTCAAAGAAATCATGGATAGCCGACAATTGAGGCATAAAACGGCTATACTTTCTCACTTCGATATCTTTCTCCTGACCTAACCACATAGTATCTTCCTTTTCAAATTCGTTCTGCCCTTTTTGCAAAAATTCTTCTATATATATTTGCTTATGCATTAAATTGTGTTTATCATAATCCTTCAAAAATAATTGCAATGATTGATTGTCATGCTTTTTCTGTTGGTATTGTTGATAAAAGATTTCTTGCTCGTTATATTCTCTTAAATATTGCATCACTTCATGTTTTTCAAGTTTACCTTTTTCCATCTACATCCAAACCTCTAGTTTATTTACTGCAACCACCAGGGCCTTCACTGTTGCTTCTATAATATCTTTATCAATTCCAGCACCCCAATGCATGTTTCCTTGATATGAAATTCCAATCTGTGCACAGGCTTTTGCTTGGGAATCCTTGCCCAAAGAATTCTGTTCATAGACTTCCAAAACATACTCGAGATGAAAATATGCTTTTAATGCATTACTGATGGCATCTAAACTTCCAGTGCCAATTCCTTGTATTTCAATTTGTTGATCATCTCTCAGCAAAGTTAAGGTAACTTCCTGCTTCTCTCCTTTATGAAATTGATAATCAAGCAGCTGGAAATGAGGGTGAAAATCAACATACTGTTCTTTAAAAACATGATATATTTCTTCGACAGACAATTCCCTATTTGTCTGATCAGATACTTTCTTCGCTTCATATCCCATGGCTTCATTCATTTGATAAGGAAGTTGAATGCCATAATTTGTTTCTAGTATATAGCCTATGCCGCCTTTTCCAGACTGGCTGTTGATTCGAATCACATCCGTTTGATAATTCCTCCCCAAGTCAACGGGATCTACTGGGATATACGGAACGTCCCATTTATCAACTTTATTTTCTTTTCTATATTTCATACCTTTAGATATCGCATCTTGATGTGACCCAGAGAATGCGGTGAAAACCATTTCCCCAGAATAGGGCTGCCTCTCAGGAACAGTGATTTTTGTTAGTTTTTCATATTTTTTACGAATCGCTTCTAGGTTATTGAAATTCAATTTTGGATCATAACCTTGTGAATACATATTCATCGCCAAGGTAATCAAGTCAACGTTCCCTGTACGTTCACCGATACCAAATAATGTACCTTCGACTCTTTCTGCGCCAGCCAGAACACCAAATTCTGCATCACTCACCCCAGAGCCGCGGTCATTATGAGGATGAACAGATAATGTCACACTGTCTCGGTAAGACAGATTTTTGTGTATATACTCAATCTGACTTGCAAAGATATGAGGCATTGAATATTCTACTGTTGTCGGAATATTGATGATGGCTTTATGAGCTCGTGTCGGTTTCCAAATATCTAAAACACTATTACAAATATCTAACGCATAATCAACTTCTGTTCCTGGAAAGCTTTCAGGACTATATTGAAAATAAATATCACTATTTGTTTTTTCGGCAAGTTCTTTTACTAAAATAGCTCCATCAATGGCAATTTGTTTAATTTCATCTTTTGTTTTCTTAAATACTTGTCTGCGCTGCGCTTCTGAAGTCGAATTATATAAATGAACAATCGCTTTCGGTACTCCCTTAATGGCTTCGAAGGTTCGGCGGATAATATGCTCTCTCGCTTGTGTGATCACCATAATCGTGACATCGTCTGGAATCATATGATGATCAATCAGTGTCCGTAACAGCCTAAACTCCGTATCAGAAGCAGCTGGAAATGCGATTTCAATTTCTTTAAAACCTATCTCTACTAGTAACTGAAACATTTCTAATTTTTCTTCTAAGTTCATAGGAATAGGTAATGCTTGATTACCATCCCGTAAGTCCACACTGCACCATATCGGAGCACTTTCTAATGTTTCTTTCTTCACCCAATCATAAGTAAGCTTCGGTGGCAAAAAGTATTTCTTTTCGTATTTTTTGTGGTTAAACATCATCGATTCCTCCTAGAAAATAGAATATAAAAAAAGCCTTTCATCCCCAATATTTACCTTGGAGACGAAAGACTTCTTCTTACGCGGTACCACCCCTGTTTCATGATAAACAAACATTATCATGCCCTTATTCGGATACAGATTGTTTGATCTGTATCCTTCCCATATAACGGTGGGGTGCCGACCTTAACTACATCAATACTTTTCATTTCACTAAGGCTACTCTAAGGTGAGTTCCCTGCTTTTTTGTTATTGCTTCTCATCAACCAGCAACTTTCTGAAAACATTTCGGCAAGTACTATTCCTTATCATCGCATTCTCATTTTTCTGATTTTTTCTATTATACCAAGTCTATAAAAAAGAGATAGTGATAGGGATATCTTTTTTAATTGATTTTTTTTGTTCTATGGGTGCTTATCTTTAATCCTCTTCACCAAATAAAATTCCGAGGCCACAAATAAAGGTGAGTGAATTCATAGCGAACAATAAAATCGCACCAATTTTTTTCATGACAATGAACCTCCTCTTAAATTCGATCTGCTAGCCTTCAAAATTTAAATTCACTGGTTCATCCTCTAAATGATCCACAGTATTTTGTTCTGTCACGGGGACACTTTCATCTACAATTTTAAAACTAAGTTCGTCCATCCAAATGTGACCTTGACCATGTAGTAATATGCCAAACGCAATGACTTCACTTTTGACTGGAACATCCAATACTATACTAAAATGATTCCAGCCGTTTGTTCCTGTAATGGGGCGGTTCATCATGTTGTCAAACGCAAGAACTTCACCTGAAGAATGGTCAATCCTCATCCATAAACCAGCTGAACCTTTCACATCTTCGCTTTTGACAAAAGCAGAAAATTGAAGGCGTTCTCCACGGTAACGATCAGACTTAATTTGCTGCATCAATGTCGCGAAACCTCGAGCTTTTTCATCTTTTGATTTTAAATAAGCGGAGTTAGTACCACTGTGAACAATTCTGTTATCCAAACCTGTTTCATAGTCAGATGGGGTGTCCCCCGTCATAATCCAGCCAGTAGGTGTGTTCTGATGATCAGCCATAATTGTTTCCTCCTCATTAATCACATTCCTTAATAATCTCCGATAACGTGCGGGTGACATGTCATATATTTTCTTAAAGGCTCTAGTGAAGGATTCCTGTGAACCAAAACGATACTGCAATGCGATGTCAATCGCCCGTTGGTCCGTATGAATTAAATCCTTCGCCGCTTGGGTCATTCGACGTTCCCGTATATAGTCAACAACTGACTTCTTAATCACTTTTTTGAACATACGGTGAAAGTGAAACCTAGAATAACCAGCGTGTTTCGCTAGAGTTTGAAGCGGTAAATCATCTTTCAGATGTTGTTCAATATAATTTAATGTTTCTTGAATCGTTTTCTCATGTTCTTGATAGGACAACCGAGCACCTCCTTGCCTTACGAGTTTAGTATAGCGGAAATGCTTTTTAGGAAACTTGACTTTTTGTGCTATGTTGCAATTTTAGAATGGACCTTATAGTCCTAGGTTCAGGACTGGGTATCCGTGTACTGGGTGGAGTTTCTGAAGAAAATCTAGAAATCATCCGGGAATAATATTTAATTCTACTCGAAGAAATTTCCATCTTAGGCTTTGAGTGAGACATCTGACAATATTTTGAGGTTCTCCCAGACATCCACAACAAAGGTGCCATGGATGACGCCAGAATATACGACTAAACAATTGGTATCGGTGCTATCACTTTGATTAATTACAGTTTCAGCAGAACTGCAAAAAATATTTAATTAGATAAATGTAGGTTGAGGGATATTGAAGGAAAATCAGATGTGAAGGGGATACAATGAATGAACAACTTAAAATTATTATTGATCTCATAATTAAAGCAGATAATACAATTGAAAAGAATATCATATTCGAAAAATTTTTTAATAAATCAGATCATATAAAAATATTCAAATATTAATGAAAGTTTTAAAAATAGGGAAATTAACGGTTATAAAATATTTCTCCTGACTATACAAAAATGTGGATTCTTGATAGTAATTATATTGGAGGGGATTACCGAAAATAAAAGTTGGTAAAGTTGTACATTTTGATTTGAATATTTTGACGTATTTAAACAGGTTATTAAATGATTATAGACAAAATATTCAGAAGAATGAATTTCTCGATTATCTAAATTTTTTTAAAAATAATCAATTCAATTATAATATTACTACTGCATTAATGGAACGCTCAATGTCCGATATAAGTGGTGTTGATAAGAATATTTGGAGGGTACTCTAAAAAAACTGTTGAGCCCATTTTAAATACAGTTTGGGATATTTACCATGTAAGATTAATAGAACAATCTTTTTTTATAGATAATAGTAATAAGGAAGAGATATTTTTATCATAATTTCAGTTCAAGAGATGATGCTTTTAATGAGTTATCTAAAATAAATCAAATAAAGGTTTTTGTAATTAATGATGGAAGACCGCTTGCAATTCGAGATATAGGTATAAAAGATATTTGTAACGACGAATTTTACAATGAGCTTTCATTCTTCATTTTTATTGCTATTTTTGGGCAATCTTCTCTGTTTTGATTTATTAGCCATATCGATTCTACAAATATAGACATCCCAAACATCTTTAAAATAAAACTTGTCAAAAATGTATATCCTTCAATTTCAATACCTAGCATAATTGTGGCTATTATGATTCCTATAAAACCAGCTAAGAAATATAAAATCAAAAATACACCTCCTCTAAAAACATCCTACTAAAACATTGAAAAGAACCCCTAACCAGGAGTTCCTTTCTCTATTCAATATTTTCTTAATGGGATATTTCCAATAAAGTTTTTTAGTGAAATTTTATAATGTTGTTCAATGTCACGTCCAAGGTTTTCATGTAATACCTTCATTTGTTCAATTATATAATTAAGATCGAATACATTATATAACTGTTGAGTTTCCCAAATAGTGGTGAGTCGAGCCTTATTATCAAATGGTATTACTGAAATAATGGGGTCGTCTTCCTCATACTCCATTGTGTAATATCTATACTCTGTAACTTTGTTTTTTTTCTTTATCTTTTTAATCCAGTCGTGCAAAGATGCATAAAATTCTAATAAGGCGATATTTTCTTCAAAATATACTTCGCCATTTATAACTATTTTAAACTCTCCCTCTACTCTTAGAGCTGTTGATGGATCTTTCTTCATGTTCTTTGGAATATCTTTCTCATCAGATGTGAACATATAATCAAATTCTACTTGATTGGATAAGCTGTCCATATTTTACCATCCCAACCTATAACTATTTTTATTTTTGTCTCACCTTTTGTTCCGATTTTCTTTTTCAGATTTGCAGTGATGACAAAGGATAGTTTTTTATTATTGTTTATAGTAAACGAAACATTTTTAGATTGTAAAGCTTCTTTTATCCATTTATTTACTGTGCTCTTGCTTTTGGTATCAAATTTTCTGTATCTACCTTTTGCATTACTAAGATGTTTGTTGCTAACAGAAAACTTAGAAACTTTTTTTATACCTTGTTTAATTACCTGTTTTTTAAAAGTTTTTATTATTAGCTTCTTTCCGTATTTTTTAATAGCATATTGAATACCAAACCTAGAAACAATTCCAACTATTATTGCTGGAACAATTGATGACTGAGCTTCTATGGTGCTAACTTTATACTCTTTTCCTGTTTCATCATCCACAAAGGTTGCTGTAAAATCATTTCCTTCAATCTCTTCAATTAACACGTTGAATTTGTTAGTTTCTTTTTCCCCATTTTCTAACTCTGTAATACCATCAACTGTGATTTCACCTGTCTCATGATTAATTTTCATGTCAGTTTGGACATTCATACTCTCAGCTTCAAGCTGAGTAGATACATTAACTTCATCTAGGCTTTCCTTAACTTCCATTAACATATCTTGTTCTAGCTCTATCCCCAATTCTTTTTCAACATTCACTTCATATTCTTTACTAGCATTCTCTTCTATTCTTAAAGCATCAGAATCAATTTCGCCTGATTTTGCACTTGCAAATTCAGGAACAACTCCACACAAAAACAATGTTAACACAAGAATTTTTATTAAAACCTTTTTCAATCTAATTCTCTCCCTTGTTACAAATAATCATCCCATTGCCATACTCTCTGTCATAACCTAGCTTTCCAAGATCAACTGTATTTTTCTTGAGTGTTTGATGAACATTCTCTTTAGATTTGTATTTTTTAGAATACAAACAGCCTATAGCACCTGTTGCAAACGCAGTTGCAAAGGATGTACCTTTTACCTTTGTATATCCTCCGTGTATATCAGTTGTTTTAATATTTACTCCAGGCGCAGAAAAGTCAATTTTTCCTTTTGCTGAAATTGGATCAATTTTTAGTTTTTCGTTAAGTGAGGATATCGATAAGACGCCTTCATATTTTGCAGGGTATTCAACAGTTAGACCTAATGTATTTCCAGAAGCAGCTGTAATTGTTATATTGTTATCTAAAGCAATTTTTATAACATTTCGTAATTCATCGTAGTCTTTTCCAAATCCGAAACTTATATTAATTATGTCTACCTTTTGCTCAATACACCATTTAATCCCTTTGACAACATCTTCAACTTTTCCTTTGCCATTTTTATTTAGTACCTTGACATCATAAATAATGGGATTCTGTGAAATACCTTTTATTTCTTCACCAGTTGCAGCGATTATTCCGGCAATTGCTGTACCATGACCATAATCATCTTCGATAGATTTTTTTGGTTTAATAGCATTGTACTCATAAAAAGTTAAATCTTTAAACTCTTTATGTGACTTATTAATACCGCTATCAAGGATAGCAATTTTGACATAATTCTTATGATTATTAGGTTTTTCATGACCTATAACTTTATATCCCCATAGCAGGTCTTTTTCCTTCTCTGTCTTGTATGATTTACTATTATCCTCAGAAACATCGCCAGATAGTCCCCAACATAATACAATTGCAAGAATCACTAGGCACGAAACAAATAGTAATAAGGCTTTTGACTTTTTCATTCAAGCTTCCTTCTCACATGCAGTATTTAGAATTAATACAGAATATACCTCCCTTCCCTTTTTATGAAATGCAAGAATATATTAACCTATATTTATTTTGATGTAAATGTTATTTAAGGTAATATATCCTTATATATTTAAAATTTCCCATGCGTGTACTACTGTAAATATGCCAGTTCTTCTTCTTGACTCGTTTACTTAATAATTATCTATGATTTTTTGATTAAAAATGTTTTGCCACTGCCAACTATGACCTGATAACACAATGAGTTTATTCATTACTTGTTGTAACCTCACTCCAACTCCACATGTCCAACGTTCTCCAAAATTGAAAGCGAAACAAGTAAACGTAAAAATAATGTCACTAAAATAGATTTTGAAAATGAAAAATCTAAATTAATCAGTGAAATTGCAAATGGACAAAAGCTCTTTTTTTGGAATATGAATTATTCCAACTAAAACAGATTAAAGAATAGGCTATTTTTATTTGAATCTTGTACTTAGAAAAGAAAAGTAAGTGAAATAGTGTAATTACTTAAGTGTGGATCTGCATTTTGTTCAAAAATTTTTACTATTACTGATACTATAATTATAGAAAGGGTGTTGAATATTGCTGGAATTGTAAGTAAATTAGAAGGGTTACCATGCAAAGAAACTCTAGTCATAAACTTGACTAGAGGTTTCTTACTGGGTAATTGTGCAATTTTAATTCATTCACTTTAACGCTTCTGTTTAAAAATCATTCAGTTTATTTGAAATCCCTCTTCAAAATCGAATAAATAAACACATCATCAAACCCATTCTGACCAAGATCATACTCCCTCAATAAACCCTCTCGTACAAAATTAACCTTCTCCAATAATTGAACAGAAGACGTGTTTGCTGGATCAATAATCGCTTCAATCCGATTCAGGTTCATTTCCTGAAACCCGTATCGTAACACCGCTGCAATCGCTTCGCTCATGATGCCTTTTCTCCAATGATCGTGATGCAATTCATAGCCAATTTCCGTGCGGCAGTGCTGTTTTTCCAAGTTAAGAAATCCACAGCTGCCGATGATCGCAGGATCATCTTTTAAAGAAATGCCCCAGCGGATGCCTGTTTGTTCTTTGAAGATATTGTCATACCACTTGATTTCTCCTTTTGTGTCTTCAATTGTTTCATGAGCATCAATTCCCATGTAGCGGCACACGGTTTCATTGGATAAATAGATGTGCATATCCTCAGCGTCTTCGATCGTCGCTTGTTTTAAGATTAGTCTTTCGGTATGTATTGTTGGAAATGATTGCGGGAATATCAGTTTACGTCTAGTCATATTTTTCTCCTTGTGCAATTTTATTTAAATTATACCTGTACTGGTCGATTTTGTGTAATGCTTTGGTATAATATGAGAATATGATTGTGGGAATAATTCACATACAGAATTCGATTAAAAGCAAAAGAGGATAATTGAAATGGGCATTTTTCTAATTATGATCGTCATCGTGATGATCATCGTATCTTTAGCGATCTATTTGTTTAAAAAGGGAATCATCCATTCTAAAGTGTTAGTGATTGTAGGTTCTGTTTTAGGAGGAACCGCACTATTTGTTTGGGTGGCTATGTTTTTTAATTTTCACTCTGTATCTTTAACAAATGAATCGCTAGGTCATTTTAAGATCGGTGAAAAATTTGAGAGAGATCATACTTTTGTGGAGAATACTCAATTCTCTCATCCTAAACAGAGGGTCTATATGGAAAAAGAAAATCAAGATTTTGTAGTTTCAGCTGATCAATATCATCGAATTACATCTATTTACAATCAGTCAAAACAGAAAAAACTCAAAACATCTAAGGGAATCACTATTGGAGACGATTATTCATCTGTGATACAAACATATGGAGATCAATTCAAGAAGCTCTGGTTTGTCGAAGGGTTATAGCAAAGGTATACAATATCAAGATCAATCAAACGGTATCATTCTAGAGTTCTTTTTCAATGACAATAAACTAGCACTCATTGAACTTCGTAGTAAACGGAAATAAAAAAGTAGAAAGTAAAAACAAGCATTTCAATTGAAATGCTTGTTTTTATGTTTCTTTTCCATAACATGTCTTACAATAAAAAACCCCTTCATTCCTGAGCCAAGCCTTTACCTCTGTCATTCCTTTTCTTTTTGGATAGACCAGCTTGACGTACACTTCTTCGTTTCCTTCTATCTTTTTCTGACAGCTAGCACACGTGGGTTTTTCAAATAGAAACAATCGACTTACTCCTTTTTGTACATATTTCTTCCATTATATCAAATGTTCGACATGTTCTTTGCGGCCCGTTATTCACTTTTTCTATTTTTGTCCGACATATGCTAAGGAAAAGAAATTTCCATTTGTTGAAACCGTTTGTGAGAAACCTTGCTCTAACAGGTGTAGGAGGTGTGGATGAGATGAAGCAAGTGCGTCTAATTAAAAAAGCACAAAAAGGGAATGTCCCGGCATTTGAGAAATTAATGCTGATGTATCAAGAGCGTTTATATAAAACGGCTTTTCTCTATACAAGAGATAAAGAGGATTCGTTAGATGTTGTTCAAGAAACGGTCATTAAAGCGTTTAAGCATCTATCTGGATTAAAAGAACCGGCTTATTTTTCTAGCTGGCTGACGAGAATTTTGATTCATACAATTTTTGCGATGAAGAAAAAACAGCAAGATGTTGTTCCGTTTGAACAGCAGCACGAAAGCGTTGAGCGCCATGATTTTTTGGAAGACAAGCTCGATTTAAAAAATGCACTTGAAGTGTTAGATGAGCAATACCAGGTGGTCATTCAGTTGTTTTATTTTCAAGATTATTCAATTTCGATGATTTCTGAGCAGATGGGTGTGCCTGAAGGAACGGTTAAAACTCATTTGTATCGAGCAAGAAAGTTATTAAAGCAAACATTGGAGAAGGAGGAGAGTGTTGATGGAACGAAAAGAAATGAAAAAGCTTTATGATGAGATTGATGTACCAACGGTGGAAGTGACCTCTGCGATTCGCCAAGCCATTGGGGATGTGAAAGCGGAACAGAAAAGACATTGGTTCAAATGGAACTGGAGAACGCCAATATACTCTGTCCTCGTTCTCATCGTCCTTTACTTTTCATCAGGTTTCCTTTTTCCTTCTCTTAATACAGCAATGGCTCGTGTACCGATTATTGGGCAGTTTTATATGATGTTTCACGATAAAGTAGGAATGTCTCTTTTTCAGAGTGATTTGGTGAAGCATGTCAATGAGGGGGCTGAATCAAGAGGGGTGACTGTGAAAGTAAACAGTGTGTACTATGATGCCGGGCGGCTTGTTTATACGTTCACGGTGGAGAATCTCCATACAAAAGAAGATTCTGTATCGTTCAGAGTGAATGCAGAAAAAATCGATGGAAACTTCCAACTTAATTATGATAAAACAGAGTTGAAAAAATTAAAAGATGGCCGCTATGTTGGGCAGACGGAAGTCTATACAAATGGACAAACGATCAAACAAGGTCAGCAAGTGCCACTTGTCATTTCGAAGATTGGGGATATTGCAGGGAATTGGCGTTTCAAGTTACCTGTGGTCAAGCAAAAAACCACCTTACTAGCGGGACAAAAAGACGTGTCTATTTTAAATGGACGTTATCAAATAAGAAATGTAAAGGTAGAAAATGGAGTGAATGGCTCTGCTATTCAATATGCCATTGATTACAATGGTTTTGCCAAAGATGATAGAGTTAGTATTGATGGAATGAAGGATAATTTAGGGAATGAGTATGAGCTTGAGATTGGAACCGTTTTAAGAAAAAAACAACTCACTTCTGACAAAACTAGAAAAGATCATTTGACAATTTTGAATCAGCCGATCAATCCAAAGGCGACTGAATTGACATTTTACACAGATGTGAGAAACGAACGAGAATACAGCCACATCATTCCTCTCAAGACAAAGCTGCCTGTTCAGTTCAAAACAAAACACAATGGCATCGGAATCAAAATCAATAAGATAGAGCAAAAAGACCGTTCTGTGATTGTTGATTATCAATTTACTGGAGTAGACCAGAAAGAATTAGATGAGGATGTGATGAAGAATATCGGTGAATTCATTGGATTAGGCGATGTTGAAAAGATGAAATCATGGCCCGATCCACAAGCAGACTATGAAAGCGGATATTACTTGAAGGGGAACCATGCGAAGATGACGAATTTAAAGACAGCTTCCATGCAATCCACCTTTGAATTTGATGATAAGAATTTAGAGACTTTATCATTAAACCATTTTTCTTTTAAAGAATATGGGCTTTATCTAGATTTGACTGAACTGAACATGTTGGCACCACAGAAAGCGATAAAGGTAACCATTCCAGTCAAAAAAGAAACTTCAAAAGCTAGTCGATAAATAAGAGAGCGAACATGATTATACATGTTCGCTTTTTGTCTGTTGTTCCACCAGTCGATGACGATTAAACGAATACCGAATCAACATCAACGCCACAAAACTAGCTAACCCGCCAATCCAACTTAAATTCGTGACATTTGTATACTGTATAATCACACCGCCAATAGACGATCCAAGCATCATGCCGATGTTCATAATCGCTGTATTAAAGCTCAGCACGGTTTCTGATGCTTGGGGTTTAAGGGAGATCAGATAGTATTGCTTCGCTGGTGTTGTTGTCCATGTGGCGATGCCCCAAATGGCGAGTGTGATCAAGACGCTAATTGTAGAGAATTGCGTAAAGAATAAGGCAAAGAGAGCGAACATCTGGATCATGATGCTGATCGAGATGGTTCGGTTTGGTCCCCATTGATCGACGGCGAATCCGCCAAAGCGTGAGCCAATAAAAGCAGAAATGCCTAAGACGAGCAAGGCCATGCTTGTCATTTCAAGTGAAAAGCCGGCGGTCTGTCGTAATAAAGGAGAGATATAAGCAAAGACCATCGTGTAGCCTAAGATCCAAAAGACCGTCGTGGCTAATCCGCTGATCACTCTGCGGTCTTGAAGGATGTGTAATTGCTGCTTCAATGGCAGATGAGAGTGTCCCTCTATGCGTGGCAGCAATTGATAAAGAAGCAAGAAGAGACAAGCAGTACCTAGTGCAATGATGAGAAAAATATAGTGCCAATCCACATGGCCTGATAGAAATGTTCCAATCGGCACACCAAATACGAGTGAAACAGTGAATCCAGTGATGACAGTCGCCATTGCGCTTCCCCTTTTTTCTGGCGGGGCGATCTGCGCTGCATAATTCGTGGCGACGACAATATATAAGCCGCCGCTCATGGCCATGATGACCCGAGAGAGCAGGAGCAGTACAAAATGATGGCTGAAAAAGGCGAGCATATTGCCTAAAATAAACACAAAAATAGCTGATAACAAAACCTTTTTTCGGTTCAGCTTCGACGTTGCCATGACTAAAAAGAGAGCGCCCACTGCATAAAAAAGAGAATAGACGGTGATGAGCTGTCCGGCAGCAGGAATAGAGATGTGTAAATCAACAGCAATGATATCTAGAATGCCTGACACAACGAATTCTGACGTGCCTGTGACAAATGAACCGACAGCTAAAAGAATGATCAATAGCTGATGAGATGTGTTTTTCATTTTGAACCCTTCCTTCATGTTGATACGTTGTCTTTAGTTTAAATTCCGTGCTAACATAAGTAAAATTGATGTTTTTCATGAAGGAGATGAGTAAATACTCATGAGCTTTGTTCGCTTTGATATTATCGCAAAAGTTGTGGAGCTTGGCAGTTTTACAGCAGCAGCTGAAGCATTAAATATGACGCAGTCAGCTGTGAGTCATGCAGTGGCGAATTTAGAGTCAGAGTGGGGTGTGTCTTTATTCATTCGTGACCGAAAAAAGGGCATTATGCTGACGGACATTGGTCAAACGCTTCTCCCGCATATTAGAGAAGTGCTAAATAGAGTGGAGAAAATCCAGCAAGAAATTGCGTTAACGAAAAATATTGAAACAGGCCTGATTCGTATCGGCACATTTGCCAGTGCCTCTGCTTGTTTATTGCCTAAACTGCTTGTAAGCTATCAGAAAAAACATCCGAAAATCGAATTTAAATTTTATGAGGGAACGTATGAAGAAATATTGGAGTGGCTGGATTCTGGCATCATTGATGTTGGATTTGTTGTAAAAGGCCATGCGGATGAAGCTTTTGATTTACTGCCGCTTATGAAAGATGAGATGGTCGTCGCCTATCACCCAAATCATCGATATGAGCAGCAGCCCATTGTAGATATAACAGATTTGGCAGGTGAACCATTTATTATGCCGACTGGCATGTATCAATCACATGTAGAGGATATTTTTTCGGAGGCGCAAATGAAGCCGGCTGTTTTATTTGAAGTTCATGATTGTACGACGATTGCCCGTATGGTCGGAGAAGGACTTGGCGTCACGATTGGTCCGGAGTTGTTTTTAAAAACGCAGCAGCTTGTGCATATTCGTCACCTGAATGTCTCTCATCATCGTGAGGTTGCGCTTGCCTGTCCGTCGCTCTCTCAAGCTTCTCCGGCAGTGAAAGAGTTTTTCCATGTAGCCGAAGCGGTTTTTGCAAAAGAGAAGGATTTGGGGAAGGGTGTATAAAGAACTAGATGTGAATTTCCAAATTCGTGTAATAAGACGAATGAAGCGGACATTTCTTTGAAAAATGTTCGTTTTTCGTATTGTGTTTTAAAAATGAAGTTGGTACAATAGACACAGAAATCAAATAGATAGAAGTCGTATAATCGCGGGGATATGGCCCGCAAGTTTCTACCAAGCTACCGTAAATGGCTTGACTACGTCAATTCACACTCGTTTGATATAAATCATGCATTGTTCTTGTTTTATGTCACAGTCTGAATTCACATATGTAGTCAAGCGTCCCAAAATTGTTGGGGCGTTTTTTATTTGACTAGTGAATGGGGCAGGCTAAAGCAAAAGGACATGAAGGGAGTCAGTTGGCTTGAAACAGTTTTTTCAGTTTGATGAGTTAGGAACGAATTACCGCAGAGAAATCATCGGTGGTTTAACCACATTTTTGTCGATGGCTTACATTCTGTTTGTTAATCCGATCACACTTGCATTAGTGTCTGTGCCGGATTTTCCAGATAAATTACGAATTGATCAGGGGGCAGTCTTTACAGCAACGGCGTTAGCTTCTGCTGCAGGGTGTATCCTGATGGGATTGATCGCCAGGTATCCGATTGCGATTGCCCCCGGTATGGGTCTGAATGCGTTCTTCGCCTTTTCGGTTGTGCTTGGCATGGGCATTAAATGGGAAGCAGCACTTTCAGGTGTGTTTGTTTCAGGATTGATTTTCGTTGCCCTTTCTTTAACAGGTTTCCGTGAAAAAATCATCAATGCCATTCCGGCTGAGCTGAAGCTGGCGGTTGGGGCAGGTATTGGTTTGTTCATTACGTTTGTCGGCCTTCAAGGCTCTGGCATTATCGCCAATAATGATAATACGCTCGTTTCGATTGGAAATATTCATAGTGGTCCGGTTCTGTTAACGGTATTTGGTATCGTTGTGACGGTCATTTTAATGGTACTTCGAGTGAATGCGGGTGTCTTCATTGGGATGCTTGTGACAGCTATTGCCGGGATGATTTTTGGTCTTGTGCCAGTACCATCTCAAATTGTGGGAAGTATTCCAAGCTTGTCTCCAACCTTTGGTCAAGCCTTGATTCACTTGCCAGAAATTTTCTCCATTCAAATGCTTGTCGTAATTTTAACGTTCCTATTCGTTGGGTTCTTTGATACAGCTGGTACACTTGTGGCTGTGGCAACACAGGCTGGTTTAATGAAAAATAATGAGCTGCCTCGTGCAGGAAGAGCACTCTTGGCGGATTCTTCTTCTATTGTTGTAGGTTCTGTTCTAGGTACATCTACAACCACATCTTATGTTGAATCTAGCTCAGGTGTTGCTGCTGGTGCGCGTTCTGGTTTTGCAGCTGTCGTCACAGGGATTTTCTTCTTGCTTGCGATGTTCTTCTCACCACTTTTATCCATCGTTACATCGAATGTGACAGCACCTGCTTTGATCATTGTCGGTGCGCTGATGGTCGCTCCGCTGGCGAAGATTGCATGGGATCGTTTTGAAATTGCGGTACCAGCTTTCTTAACGATGATTATGATGCCACTGACATACAGTATTGCAACAGGGATTGCGGTTGGCTTTATTTTCTACCCGATTACGATGATCTTTAAAGGGAAAGCGAAAGAAGTACATCCAATTATGTACGGATTGTTTGTCATCTTTATTCTATATTTTGCTTTCTTAAATCATTAATTGAACATTTGAAACAGCAGCTCATGGAAGCTGCTGTTTTTTGTTAAAAAAATCAAAACATAGTTGACTTATAGGAATTATGTGTTTATGATAAAAAGACATAATTCGCTGATTGGATCACCAAAGGCGCTTTGATTTCCTTTTTTAATAGAAGGTTTCAGGGTGCCTTTTTTTCTTGCAGACATTCAAAAGGGGAGGAGATGTCTTTTGTCACGCTGGCTTCGACAGGTGATTGAACGAAAAAAGCAGGTGCTAATTCAAAAGCTCCTTTTATGGGGGCATGAAGAAAAACAGGAAGCGCTCATGCATTATACAATTCATGAGCTGGAAAACGAGGTTCTCTATTTAAAAGAGCGAAAACAAAAATAGGGGGATGAGCGATGGATGAACAAAAGCTGAATTATATTTTATCTGCCTTAAAAGGGATCGACTATGGATCAGTGGTCATCACCATTCATAATGGACATATTACACAGGTTGATACGACCAAAAAGACTCGGTTCCCCGCTCATCAGGAGAATCTCCGGGTCCAGCAAGGAAAGCGGAGTCAATATCGTTGACCATGAATTTCAACATTGATAAAAAGCTGATGGAGGCCGTCAGCTTTTTTGTTTTGTCTTATTTTCTCTCCATTTTAAAACCTCTGCTGCCTTTTATCCGTCTATTCGTATGAACGTCAAGGAATCTTGACTGAATAGAGAGACTCCGCTACTTTAAGAGGAGTCATCCGAACAGTTCATGCACTTTTAGCACTGTAAGGATTGGATAGGAGTTGATATGAGATGTTAGAGAAAGATCAAGATCAGGGGACATCTGAAAAGAAAAACGAAGAGTCATCAATAGATCAAGAAACAAGGCAATCCCGCCTCAGCCGCAGCGCTGCAAAACGAGGAAGAACCTCAAAAACAGCGGATGATGAGCGCTCAGCTATACAGCGTATACTGCAAGGTGTAGGAGGCGCGTTTAAGCGTTATGGTTCATATGGACTGGCGATGTTAAAATCACCGAGCCGGGCCATTAATCAAGCGGAAACATTGCGTATGAAGTACGCCTGGATCTCGATTGTGTTATTCAGCGTGTTTTTTGCTTTAGGCAACTATGTTCAATTAAAGGCGTCAAAGACCCGTTTATTAGGCTTTGGCATTCATTATTCTTTTGGTGACGCCTTTTTGAGGATTGCGGTCTTTACACTCATTTTGTTGACATTGATGATGCTTACCGTCTGGCTGCTCGGAAAGTACATGCTAAAAGGAAACATATCACTGAAAGAAGTGATCATGAAGTTTGGCGCTGCGCTTGTGCCGGTGTTGGTTTTATCCATCCTTTGGCTTGTATTTGCCATGCTGAATATTCCATATGTGACCGTCATATTATCCGTGATGATGTTTGTCGGTCTTCAGTTGATTGCGGTCGTGCTCTTTCGCTCGATTCAGTCGGAGCATGATGCCGTACGTGGAGATTTGATGTATGCAGGCTGGGTCTTTTTATTGGTTGAGCTTGTTATCATTGCGCTGCTCTGGGGCATAGTCGGGGAGTATTTGATTCCATCACTTGTTCCTGTTCGATTCGGATAAAACACACTGAAAACCTCCTTTTTTGAAAAAGGAGGTTTTCATGTTGAGATGAGAAAAAAACGGGTAAACTCTTGGTAACAAACACCATCCTTGTTGTCGAAAGATATATGTGTTTTTATCGCGTAAATTTGATTGTATCAAGGTATGTTCTCTAGTAGAATATGGGGTGCTTTATTTGATTTTTTAGTGCAGGGGGTTCGAATCGTGCTTCAACAACTTTTATCCAATGCGTTCACCATGGTTTTAATCATTTTAGTGATTAATATTGTTTATGTTTCTTTTTCCACCATGCGTTTAATTTTAACGATGAAAGGCAGACGGTACGCAGCTGCTTTTGCGGGTACGATCGAAATGCTCATTTATGTCATTGGGTTAAGTATCGTTTTAGATAACTTAGATCAAATACAAAATGTCATTGCGTATGCGCTAGGTTATGGGATGGGGATCATTGTCGGGATGAAAATTGAAGAGAAGCTGGCACTTGGCTACACAACTGTTAACGTGATCACAAAAGAATTGGATGTCGATCTCCCAAGACAATTGAGAGAAAAAGGATATGGTGTCACCAGCTGGGTAGCAGGCGGTCTTGAAGGAGACCGGACAGCATTGCAAATTTTAACACCGAGAAAATATGAACTGCAATTATATGAAACGATTAAGACGCTGGATTCAAAGGCGTTTATCATTTCATATGAGCCCAAATCGATTCACGGCGGCTTCTGGGTGAAGGCTGTGAAGAAAAGGAGAATTAAAGAATGACCGCAAAACCAAAGAAGAAAAAATTCTATGTGGAAGACAACATGACGATTGATCAAGTGTTGTCCCAGATGGCAGCGGAAGGCTACTCGCCTGTCCGTCGAATGGAGGAACCGATTTTTCAAGAAAAGAAGGAAAATGGGTCGATTCAGATCATTCCGATTGGGAAAAAAATCGTATTTGAAGGAAAAATAGTCTAAATCCGAACATTAAAACGACGACTTCATAGATTGTTCGATAAATCCGTTGACATCATGAACATCCGTTGTTAAGATAAACATGAAATCAAAACACGAGCCTCATATAATCTTGGGAATATGGCCCATAAGTTTCTACCCAGTTACCGTAAATGACTGGACTATGCAGGATAGTGAACAAAACTGACATGGCGTTTCAAAAGCGAACAGCGCTTACCATGGCCCGGTTTGTGTTGCTTCCTAACATTGCAATACAGACCGGGTCTTTTTGTTCGGCGTTTGACAAGCTGCTTAGGTTTGGGAAGCGTGTCAAACGATACAAAATCGAATATCAGCTTAAAGGTGGGGACAAAATGAAGCCGCTTGTAGGTGTCATCATGGGAAGTACATCTGATTGGGAAACAATGAAAAATGCGTGCGACATCTTAGAGGAATTAAACATTCCGTATGAAAAACAGGTAGTATCCGCACATCGGACACCTGATTTGATGTTTGAATATGCGACTGAAGCAAGAGGTAAAGGACTAAAGGTCATCATTGCCGGTGCTGGAGGCGCAGCACATTTACCGGGGATGGTCGCAGCAAAAACGACACTGCCGGTCATTGGTGTGCCTGTACAATCAAAGGCACTAAACGGGCTGGATTCCTTATTATCCATCGTTCAAATGCCAGGCGGTGTACCAGTTGCTACAGTAGCCATTGGCAAAGCCGGTGCAACAAATGCAGGCCTTCTTGCCGCACAAATGATTTCAGCATTTGATGAAAAGGTCGCAGCTCGCCTTGAAGAAAGAAGAGAGCAGACAAAACAGACTGTACTAGAAAGCAGTGATCAGCTTGGCTAAGCAGACCATTTTTCCAAACGCAACCATCGGTATCATTGGCGGCGGACAGCTTGGCAGATACATGGCTGTCAGCGCAAAGCAAATGGGGTACCGGGCAGCAGTTCTAGACCCAGTCGCACAATCTCCTTGCGGACAGGTTGCCGATAAAGAAATCACGGCCGCATATAGTGACCTTGAAGCGATTCGAAAGCTGGCAGACATCAGCGATGTGGTGACTTATGAGTTTGAAAATATTGATTATGATGCACTCAATCAGCTGAAGGAAGAATCCTATTTACCACAAGGAAGCGACCTTCTCCTTTTAACTCAAAATCGTGAGACCGAGAAAAAAGGAATTGTAGACGCAGGCTGTGAAGTAGCGCCTTACCGCATCATTCATGATGAAAAAGAGCTGGAAGACGCAGTGGACGTGCTCGGATTGCCAGCCGTGCTGAAAACATGCAGAGGCGGCTACGACGGAAAAGGACAGTATGTCATTAAAGAAAAAGGACAGCTTCAGGAAGCAGCTGCACTGCTCACACATGGAACTTGTATTTTAGAAAGCTGGGTTCCATTCCAAATGGAGCTATCAGTGATCGTCACTCGTTCTGTTCATGGAGAGATTGCAGTATTCCCAGTCGCTGAGAACATTCATAAGCATAATATTTTGTTCCAAAGCATTGTGCCTGCAAGGGTAGAGAACCGCATTCAGGAGAAGGCGAAAGAATTGGCAACAACACTGGCTGAAAAGCTGGGGCTGGTTGGTACTCTTGCTGTAGAACTGTTCCTGACAAATGACGGAAAGCTGCTCGTCAATGAACTGGCACCGCGCCCGCATAATTCTGGTCATTATACACTCGATTTATGTGAGACAAGTCAGTTTGAACAGCACGTCCGCGCTATATGTGGTTTGCCGCTTGGCGGTACAGCCCTTTTATCAGAGGGAATGATGGTGAATTTATTAGGCGATGAAGTGGACATTCCAAAAGAGCATCCTGAGCTTCTCAAAGAAGCGAAGCTTTATCTATATGGAAAGCATGAAGTAAAAGCCGGCCGCAAAATGGGGCATATGACGTTTATGAAACAGCTCGATGATGAGTGGATGACAAACATCACAAAGATATGGACTGAAAGAGATGGAGGAAACGGGAAATGATCGAACGTTACGCACGACCAGAAATGTCAGCAATCTGGACAGAGGAAAACAAATTTAATGCATGGCTTGAAGTAGAAATTCTCGCTTGTGAAGCTTGGGCAGAGCTTGGCGTCATTCCGAAAGAAGACGTTGTGACAATGCGCAAAAATGCAAGCTTTGATATTGGACGTATTTTAGAGATTGAACAAGACACGCGCCACGACGTGGTTGCCTTTACGCGTGCTGTCTCTGAATCTCTAGGAGAAGAAAGAAAGTGGGTTCATTACGGATTAACATCGACAGACGTAGTGGATACGGCGCTTTCATATCTATTAAAACAGGCGAACGATATCCTGCTCAAGGACATTGAGAGATTTGTTGACATACTAAAAGAAAAAGCAAAAGAGCACAAATATACCGTCATGATGGGCCGTACACACGGTGTACACGCTGAACCGACAACATTTGGCCTGAAGCTTGCTCTTTGGTACGAGGAAATGAAGCGTAACCTAGAACGTTTTAAACAAGCAAAAGCTGGCATTGAATATGGCAAAATCTCTGGAGCTGTTGGCACATATGCGAACATCGACCCGTTTGTTGAGCAATATGTATGTGAGAAGCTTGGCATCAAAGCTGCACCAATTTCAACCCAAACCTTGCAGCGTGACCGCCATGCAGATTACATGGCTACTCTTGCTTTAGTCGCAACGAGCATTGAGAAATTTGCTGTTGAAATTCGTGGTCTTCAAAAGAGTGAAACACGTGAAGTAGAAGAGTTCTTTGCCAAAGGACAAAAAGGATCATCAGCGATGCCGCATAAGCGTAACCCAATCGGTTCTGAAAATATGACGGGAATTGCCCGCGTGATCCGTGGATATATGCTGACAGCTTATGAAAATGTACCGCTTTGGCATGAGCGTGATATTTCTCATTCATCTGCTGAGCGCATCATTTTACCAGATGCAACGATTGCACTGAACTATATGCTCAACCGTTTCTCAAACATCGTGAAAAACTTAACGGTTTTCCCTGAGAACATGAAACGCAACATGGACCGCACACTTGGCTTAATTTACTCACAGCGCGTTCTTCTTGCATTAATCGATACAGGCATGGCACGTGAAGAGGCATATGACACAGTTCAGCCAAAGGCGATGGAAGCGTGGGAGAAACAAGTGCCGTTCCGTTCATTAGTAGAAGCAGAAGAAAAAATCACGTCACGCTTAACACCTGAACAAATCGCTGACTGCTTCGATTACAACTATCATTTGAAAAATGTCGATATGATTTTCGAACGTCTAGGTCTTGCGTAAGAAATGGGCCGCCTGCTTGCCAGGCGCCCAATCCTGAAAATTGCCAACATTCAAATTAGGAGGCCAACCTGAATGACTGTGAAACAAGAACTTCTCTACGAAGGCAAAGCGAAAAAAATCTATCAGACCGATGACGAGCATATTTTATATGTCGAATATAAAGACTCAGCTACAGCATTTAACGGCGAAAAGAAAGCCGAAATCGAAGGCAAAGGCAGACTGAACAACGAAATTTCGAGCTTAATCTTTCAAATGCTGCATGAGAAAGGAATCAACAATCACTTTGTGAAACGCCTTTCTGAAACAGAGCAGCTCATTCAAAAGGTGCAGATTGTTCCGCTTGAAGTGGTTGTACGAAATGTAGTGGCAGGCAGTATGTCAAAACGCCTCGGCATTCCAGAGGGAACGAAACTGGACACACCTTTGATTGAGTTTTACTACAAAGATGATGCGCTCGGCGATCCGCTCATTACAGAAGATCATATCCGCATTTTAGATGCAGCGACACCAGAGCAGGTCGAGGAAATGAAACAAATCACAAGACAAGTGAATGAAGAGTTAAAGCAAATCTTCTCAGACTGTCATGTGAATTTAATTGATTTCAAGCTTGAATTCGGAATAGATCACGAGAAACGTATTTTGCTAGCTGATGAGATTTCACCTGATACGTGCAGGCTTTGGGACAAAGATACAAACGAAAAGCTTGATAAAGACGTGTTCAGACGAAACCTGGGCGGCTTAACGAATGCATACGAAGAAATTTTCAAAAGACTTGGAGGCCATAAACATGTATAAAGTGAAAATTTTTGTCAGCTTAAAAGAGAGCGTTCTTGATCCACAAGGAAGTGCCGTGCAGCACGCTTTGCACAGCATGTCTTATCAGGAAGTAAAGGATGTCCGTATCGGAAAATACATGGAGCTTGTCATTGAAAAATCAGATCGTGATTTAGACACAGTCGTCAAAGAAATGTGCGAAAAATTACTTGCCAACACGGTGATTGAAGATTACCGCTATGAGGTGGAGGAGGTTGTCGCACAGTGAAGTTTGCAGTGATCGTCTTGCCTGGCTCTAACTGTGATATCGACATGTACCATGCGATTCAAGATGAGTTAGGTGAACAAGTTGAATATGTATGGCACGACGAAACGAGTCTTGACGGATTTGACGGTGTACTCGTACCAGGCGGTTTCTCTTATGGGGATTACTTAAGATGTGGTGCGATCGCCCGCTTCTCAAACATCATGCCGGCGGTGAAAAAAGCAGCTGAGGAAGGAAAACCTGTTCTTGGTGTTTGTAACGGGTTCCAAATTCTTCAGGAGCTTGGCATTCTTCCGGGTGCGATGAGACGAAATAAAGACTTGAAGTTTATCTGTCGCCCAGTTGAACTCATTGTAGAAAACAACGAAACGCAATTTACAAGCGGTTATCAAAAAGGCGAATCCATTACGATTCCTGTAGCGCACGGTGAAGGCAACTTCTACTGTGATGAAGACACTTTAGCGAAGCTCATTGAACGCGGCCAAATCGCTTTCACCTATGGAGACGATATTAACGGCAGTGTGAATCGTATTGCAGGTGTAACGAATGAAGAGGGCAATGTACTCGGCATGATGCCGCACCCTGAGCGCGCGGTTGATTCATTACTAGGCAGCGCAGACGGACTTAAATTGTTTCAATCTATCGTGAAAAATTGGAGGGACACTCATGTCACTACTGCTTGAACCAAGTCACAAGCAAATTAAAGAAGAGAAATTGTATCAGCAAATGGGATTGAGTGATGAAGAATTCGCTTTAATCGAATCCATTATTGGCAGGCTGCCAAACTACACAGAAACGGGCATTTTTTCTGTCATGTGGTCAGAGCATTGCAGTTATAAAAACTCAAAGCCTGTTTTAAGCAAATTCCCGACAAAAGGAGAGCACGTCCTTCAAGGTCCTGGGGAAGGCGCTGGAATCGTTGATATTGGAGACAACCAAGCGGTTGTATTTAAAATCGAATCACATAACCATCCATCTGCGATTGAACCGTATCAAGGAGCGGCGACAGGTGTCGGCGGAATTATCCGTGATGTATTCTCCATGGGTGCGCGTCCAATTGCTGTATTAAACTCTCTTCGTTTTGGTGAACTGACTTCACCGCGCGTGAAGTACTTGTTTGAAGAAGTAGTGGCAGGGATCGCAGGCTATGGAAACTGTATCGGAATTCCAACAGTCGGCGGAGAGGTTCATTTCGATCAAAGCTATGAAGGCAACCCGCTCGTAAATGCAATGTGTGTTGGATTAATCAACCATGAAGACATCAAAAAAGGGCAGGCAAAAGGTGTCGGCAACACGGTCATGTACGTTGGTGCCAAAACGGGACGTGACGGAATTCACGGTGCAACATTTGCATCTGAGGAATTTTCTGATGAATCAGAAGAAAAACGCTCAGCAGTTCAAGTCGGTGATCCATTCATGGAAAAACTGCTGCTTGAAGCGTGCCTTGAAGTCATCAAAAACGATGCACTCGTTGGAATTCAGGATATGGGAGCGGCTGGCTTAACAAGCTCAAGTGCGGAAATGGCGAGTAAAGCAGGTTCTGGTATCGAGATGAATCTAGACCTTATCCCGCAGCGTGAAACAGGCATGTCAGCATACGAAATGATGCTGTCTGAATCTCAAGAGAGAATGCTTCTGGTCATTGAAAAAGGCCGTGAACAAGAAATCATTGATATTTTTGAAAAATACGATCTTGAAGCGGTATCAGTCGGACATGTGACAGACGATAAAATGCTTCGTTTACTTCATCAAGGTGAAGTAGTATGTGAGCTTCCTGTTGATGCCCTTGCAGAAGAAGCGCCGGTTTATCACAAGCCGTCAAGTGAGCCTGCATACTATCGTGAGTTTTTAGAAACAAAAGTTGAAGCACCTGCTATCACAGATGCAGCCGAAACGTTAAAGCAGCTTCTCCAGCAGCCGACAATTGCAAGTAAAGAATGGGTTTATGACCAATATGACTACATGGTTCGGACAAATACAGTCGTTGCACCAGGCTCTGATGCGGGCGTTTTAAGAATCCGCGGAACGAAAAAAGCCCTTGCGATGACAACCGATTGTAACGCACGTTATCTCTACCTTGATCCAGAGGTCGGCGGGAAAATCGCAGTCGCAGAAGCAGCACGTAACATTGTGTGCTCAGGCGCTCGTCCGCTTGCAGTAACAGATAACCTGAACTTCGGTAACCCAGAAAAACCAGAAATTTTCTGGCAAATTGAAAAATCTGCTGACGGTATTAGCGAAGCATGCCGCAAGCTAAGCACACCGGTTATCGGTGGTAACGTCTCTTTATATAACGAATCAAATGGAACAGCGATTTATCCAACACCAGTTATTGGGATGGTTGGTTTGGTGGAAGATACAGCTCATATTACGACGCAGTCATTCCAGCAGGCTGGCGATGTGATTTTCGTCATTGGTGAGACGAAGGAAGAATTCGCAGGCAGTGAGCTTCAAAAGATGACAGAAGGCCGTATTTACGGAAAAGCACCAGAAATTGATTTGGATGTAGAGCTCACGCGTCAGGAAGCCCTTCTTGCTGCGATTCAAAACGGACTTGTTCAATCAGCTCACGATGTGTCTGAAGGCGGTCTTGGTGTAGCACTTGCTGAAAGTACATTTGGAACAGACGGTCTTGGCGCTCATATCCAAATTGATTTAAACAGTGAAGCTTCATTATTCAGTGAAACACAGTCACGTTTTGTCGTCACAGTGAAACCAGAGGACCGCGAAGCATTTGCTGCGGCTGTCAAAGATGCGAAAGAAGTTGGAACGGTCACAAATGATGGGGTATTCACTGTCAAAAATCAAGAAGGACAACAATGGATTCATGCAGCGGTCAACGAGCTTGAACGCGCATGGAAAGGAGCGATCCCATGCTTGCTGAAATCAGAGGCTTAAACGAAGAGTGTGGCGTCTTTGGGGTTTGGGGACACGAAGAAGCCCCGCAAATCACATATTACGGATTGCATAGTCTTCAGCACCGAGGACAAGAGGGTGCGGGAATCATTGCAACAGATGGTGAAAACCTGACGGCACATAAAGGCCTTGGACTGATTACGGAAGTCTTTCAAAACGGTGAGCTAAAGGATTTGAAAGGAAAAGGTGCGATCGGACACGTTCGGTATGCGACAGCAGGCGGAGGCGGCTTTGAAAATGTGCAGCCCCTCTTCTTCCGCTCGCAAAACAACGGCAGTCTTGCCCTTGCTCATAATGGGAACTTAGTGAATGCAACGCAATTAAAGCAGCAGCTAGAGAACCAGGGGAGTATATTCCAAACATCTTCTGACACTGAAGTGCTTGCTCATTTAATTAAGCGCAGCGGCTATGTTGAATTGAAAGAGCAGATCAAAAATGCCCTGTCCATGCTTAAAGGCGCATATGCTTTCTTAATTATGACGGAAACAGAAATGATTGTGGCTCTTGATCCGAACGGCTTACGTCCGCTTTCACTTGGTATGCTTGGGGACGCGTATGTTGTTGCTTCTGAAACATGTGCATTTGATGTTGTCGGTGCCACGTATTTACGAGATGTTGAGCCTGGAGAAATGCTGATCATTAATGATGAAGGCCTCAAATCTGAACGCTTCTCCATGAACATTAACCGCAGCATGTGCAGCATGGAATACATTTATTTCTCAAGACCTGACAGCAATATTAACGGCATCAACGTGCATAGTGCGAGAAAGAACCTTGGCAAAAAGCTTGCTGAGGAAGCGCATGTCGAAGCAGATGTCGTGACAGGTGTACCAGATTCGAGTATTTCTGCAGCGATTGGATATGCCGAAGCAACAGGTATTCCATATGAGCTCGGTTTAATTAAAAACCGTTATGTCGGACGGACCTTTATCCAGCCGTCTCAAGCATTGCGTGAGCAGGGCGTGCGCATGAAGCTGTCAGCTGTGCGCGGGGTCGTCGAAGGAAAACGTGTCGTGATGGTGGATGATTCCATCGTACGCGGAACTACGAGCCGCCGCATTGTGACGATGCTAAGAGAAGCGGGTGCGACGGAAGTCCACGTCCGCATTAGTTCACCGCCCATCGCACATCCATGTTTTTATGGAATTGATACGTCCACACATGAAGAGCTGATTGCTTCTTCTCATTCAGTGGAAGAAATTAGACAGGAAATCGGTGCAGACTCCATTGCATTTTTATCCGTAGACGGTTTAATGGACGGGATTGGCAGGAAGTATGATGATCCGCAGCGCGGTCAATGTTTAGCATGCTTTACTGGGAAATATCCGACTGAAATTTATGAAGATACTGTTCTTCCGCATGTGAAGGAAACAGCACTGACGAAATAATCGAATAAAGGAGCAGCAGTCAAGATGATTTGATATGCTGCTCTTTCATTCTGCTGAAAATAAATGGAAGAGAAGCAGCTAAAAGGAGTGAATGGGATGTCAGAAGCATATAAAAACGCCGGTGTCGACATCGAAGCAGGATACGAAGCCGTCAAACGAATGAAAACACACGTGGAACGTACAAAAAGAGCAGGTGTCATGGGTGCTCTAGGCGGATTTGGCGGTATGTTTGATTTATCTGAGCTGCCATACAAAAAGCCCGTTCTTGTCTCAGGAACAGATGGTGTCGGAACAAAATTAAAGCTTGCCTTTTTAATGGATCAACACGATACGATCGGTGTTGATGCCGTGGCAATGTGTGTGAACGATGTGCTGGCACAAGGGGCAGAGCCGCTCTTTTTCTTAGATTACTTAGCAGTTGGAAAAGCAGATCCGATAAAAATTGAATCAATCGTCAAAGGTGTGGCTGACGGCTGTGAGCAGTCTGGTTCAGCGCTTGTCGGCGGAGAAACAGCAGAAATGCCGGGTCTTTACACAGAAGATGAATATGATATTGCTGGTTTTTCAGTAGGCGTCGTTGAAAAGGATGAAATCGTGACAGGAGAGAGCATCAAAGAGGGGCACTTGCTTATTGGACTCAGCTCAAGCGGAATTCATAGCAATGGGTACTCTCTCGTTCGTAAAGTATTGCTGGAAGACGCTGGTCTGGATCTGCATCAAACGTATGAACCTTTTACAAGACCGCTTGGAGAAGAGCTTCTTGAACCGACCAAAATTTATGTGAAGCCTGTTCTCAAACAAGTGAAAGCCGGCAAGATTGACGGCATGGCACATGTGACAGGCGGCGGCTTTATTGAAAATTTACCGCGTATGCTGCCTGAAGGGCTTGGCGTTGAGATTGATAACGGCTCATGGCCAGTACCGCCAATTTTCTCCTTTATTCAAGAAAAAGGACAGTTAAAGGCAGAAGAAATGTTCAACGTGTTTAATATGGGCATTGGTTTTGTCTTAGCGGTAAAAGAAGATGACCTTGTCGAAGTGATCAGAGGACTTGAAAAAGACGGAGAGAAAGCATTTCTCATCGGCCGTGTTCAAAAAGGAGAAGGTGTCACATTCGGCGGTGGAAGCCTCTCATGAAGAAGTTTGCGATCTTCGCCTCTGGAAGCGGGACGAATTTTCAAGCCATTATAGATACATTAAAAAAAGAACAGTGGCAGGCAGAGGCCGCCATTGTGATTTGTGATAAACCGGGTGCAAAGGTGCTGGAGCGTGCTGAGAAAGAGGGCATTCCCTCCTTTGCCTTTACACCGAAGGCTTTTCCGAATAAAGCCGCTTTTGAACAAACGATCATTGAACAGCTTAGGCTGCATGAAGTGGAATGGATTTTCCTTGCTGGGTATATGAGACTGATTGGTCCGACATTACTTGAAGCATTCAGAGGGAAAATTGTCAATATCCACCCGTCCTTGCTGCCAGCCTTCCCAGGGCTGGATGCCATTGGACAAGCCTATCAAGCAGGCGTCAAAGTGGCGGGTATCACCGTCCATTTTGTCGATGAAGGCATGGATACAGGTCCGATCATTGACCAAGCGTCGATTTATATCGAACAAGGGGAAGAGCTTGAATCGATTGAAAAAAGAATGCATGAACTAGAACACACACTATATCCAAAAGTGATCAAATCACTTTTAGAATTATCTTAATGAGGTGACGAAGGCATGACGATCAAACGCGCATTAATCAGTGTTTCCGATAAAACGAATCTTGTACCTTTTGTGAAAGAATTAACAGAACTTGGCGTTGAAGTGATTTCAACTGGAGGTACACATAAGCTTCTTCAAGAGAACGGCATTGATGTCATTGGAATTTCAGAAGTCACTGGATTCCCTGAAATCATGGACGGACGACTCAAAACACTTCACCCGAACATTCATGGCGGACTTTTAGCAGTGAGAGAAAACGATGAGCATATGGCACAGATTGAGAAGCATGGCATTCAGCCGATTGATCTTGTTGTCGTGAATCTCTATCCTTTCAAAGAGACGATCTCAAAAGACGATGTGACGTATGAAGAGGCGATTGAAAACATTGATATTGGCGGACCGGGAATGCTTCGTGCGGCATCAAAAAACCACCAAGACGTCACAGTGATTGTCGATCCTCGTGACTATGATACAGTCATCCAGCAAATCAAAGAAGGCGGCGTGTCACTCGAGAAAAAACGTGAGCTCGCTGCAAAGGTATTCCGTCATACGGCTGCATACGATGCTCTGATTGCGGATTACTTAACAAATTTTGTGGGCGAAACAGAGCCAGAACAGTTCACTGTCACGTTTGAGAAAAAACAATCCCTTCGTTATGGAGAAAACCCGCACCAAGCGGCGACTTTCTATGAAAATGCTCTTCCAGCCAAAGGTTCTTTGGCTACTGCAAAGCAATTACATGGAAAAGAACTTTCCTATAACAATATTAAAGATGCAGATGCAGCACTCCAAATCGTACGTGAATTCACGGAGCCGGCAGCTGTCGCTGTGAAGCATATGAACCCGTGCGGCGTTGGTACAGGAGAAACGATTGCAGAAGCATTTGACAGAGCATTCAAAGCAGATGAGACGTCTATTTTTGGCGGCATTGTGGCACTTAACCGTGAAGTAGACAAACAAACGGCTGAGGTGCTGCATACGATTTTCTTAGAAATTGTCATCGCCCCATCGTTCAGCCAAGAAGCGCTTGACGTGTTAACGGCGAAAAAGAATCTTCGTCTATTAACATTAGATGTAGAAGCGGATCTCGGGAAAAAAGAAAAGCAGCTGACAAGTGTCCATGGCGGACTGCTTGTTCAGGATATTGACACGTACGGCTTAGAGGAAGCAACGATTTCTATTCCAACGAAAAGAGAACCAACAGAAGACGAATGGAAAGACTTAAAGCTTGCTTGGAAAGTAGTCAAGCATGTGAAATCAAATGCCATTGTCCTTGCGAAAGATCAAATGACAGCAGGAATCGGTGCTGGTCAAATGAACCGCGTGGGCTCAGCTAACATTGCAATTGAGCAAGCTGGTGAAAAGGCAAAAGGAAGCGCACTAGGCTCTGATGCATTCTTCCCAATGGGCGATACAGTGGAAGCTGCTGCAAAGGCAGGCGTCACAGCGATCATTCAGCCAGGCGGATCTATTCGTGATGAAGAATCGATTCAAAAAGCAGATGAATACGGCATCGCCATGGTCTTCACTGGCGTTAGACATTTCAAACATTAAGGGGATGACAGTGTGAACGTATTAATTATCGGCAGAGGCGGAAGAGAGCATACCATCGCATGGAAAGTGAATCAAAGTGAACTTGTCAGCCAAGTATTTGTCGCACCCGGCAATGATGGAATGACAGATGCTGCGAAGCTTGTACCAATCGACGAAGGCGATCATGAGTCATTAATTCGTTTTGCAAAAGAAAACGAAATCGGCTTAACCATTGTCGGTCCAGAGGTCCCTTTAATCGCAGGTGTCGTTGATGCATTTGAAGAAGCAGGTCTAAAAGTATTTGGACCGAATGCAAAAGCTGCGGTCATTGAAGGCTCAAAGGAATTTGCAAAAGACTTAATGAAGAACTACGATATCCCAACAGCCGCTTACGCTGCCTTTACATCGTTTGAAGAAGCAAAGGCATATGTGGAAGAAAAAGGTGCGCCGATTGTCATTAAAGCAGACGGGCTTGCCGCAGGAAAAGGCGTCACAGTGGCTATGACGCTTGAAGAGGCGGTCGATTGTCTGCATGATTTCTTAGAGGATGAAAAGTTTGGCGATGCAAGTGCATCTGTTGTCATCGAAGAATTTTTAACAGGCGAAGAATTTTCACTCATGGCTTTTGTCAACGGGGAAAAGGTGTATCCGATGGTGATTGCGCAGGATCACAAACGGGCCTTTGAAGATGACAAAGGGCCGAACACTGGCGGAATGGGCGCTTATTCACCAGTTCCGCAAATTTCAGATGAAGTGGTTCAGAAAGCTGTGGAAGATGTTGTCAAACCGGCAGCTCGCGCGATGGTGCAGGAAGGGCGTCCATTTACAGGCATTTTATATGCAGGTTTAATGCTGACACCAGAAGGCTCAAAGGTGATTGAATTCAATGCACGCTTTGGCGACCCTGAAACGCAGGTGGTTCTCCCTCGTCTTGAATCAGATCTAGTCCAAGTATTCCTCGATATTCTTGATGGAAAAGATGTGGACTTACAGTGGAAAGACACTGCGGCTGTCAGTGTGGTTCTTGCATCAGAAGGATACCCAGAAGACTATGCAAAAGGCACACCGATCGGTGCCTTGCAAACGACTGTGTCTGATGTTGTGACCTTCCACGCAGGAACAAAAAAAGAAAACGATCAATTCGTCACAAATGGCGGCCGTGTAGCGAATGTAACCGCATTTGACGACACATTTGAAGCGGCAAGATCAAGAGTGTATGAAGCGGTTGAAGAAATCATTCAGCCAGGTCTATTTTATCGCCGTGACATCGGTGCCCGTGCACTGAAGGCTGCGGGGAAAAACGTTTAATCAAAACACCTTTCTATCTGACGAGATGGAAAGGTGTTTTTTGTTCATGAGAAGGGATGCCGGCGGAATATGAAGAAGTAGTATGGGATGACGAGTTTATGAGGAGGCAGCATGGTCATTCAAGGAATCATTCTATTTGCAATCGTGTTACTTATTTTATTTGTACTGTTCTCAAATCTCATCATGTATGAAGCGAGAAAGCAAAACAAAGTCAAAAAAGGCTCAGCCATTCGGTATATGATCATGTCGATTTTTTCTGGTATCGTCATTGTTTCATTTTCCATTTGGATTTTTTTTATTAGCTGATTTATAAGAGAGGATGAGTATATGGTGCAATTGAAGGAACTTGCGAACGAGCGTTTTTCTGCCTCGATCTGTATTGATTCATTTAATGAGCGAATCCGTTTGGATGACTACAGCGGCAGGGTGCGGGATGTGATTCAGTCGGTTCTTCAGGAAGCGGCAGACTCCAAGGCTTCTAAGGTCATTGTGAAAGTCAGGCGTGAGCATATGCCTCTTTTTTTAGAAAAAGGCTTTCGGCTTGAAGGCGTGTTTTCTCATTATTTTCTTGGAAGTGATGCGTACGGCATGTCGCTCTTTCTGACGGAGGATCGGATGAACAGCCCGTATTGGCTGAAGGAAGATGAAATTGTTGTGTCTATTCAGGAAAAGCCTCTCAAAAAAGACCAAGGCACGTGGCAGGATGAGTATGTGATGAGGAAAGCGGATACGCAGGATATTCACAAGCTGGCAAAGCTCTATGATGCCGTTTTTGAAACGTATCCTACGCCAATGAATGAGCCAGATTACATCCAAAAGGTGATGGAGGAAGGGACCGTCTTTTATGCCGTTGAACATGACGGTCACATTGTGAGTGCAGCATCCGCTGAAATCAATGAGCCGTATGGTCATGCGGAATTAACAGATTGTGCGACCCTTCCATCATACAGAAAACTAGGATTCATGCATCATTTGATTCTAGCACTCGAAAAAGAACTTCAATCCATGCACATCTATGTCTTTTATTCTCTTGCACGTGCACTGTCCTATGGAATGAACCAAGTGTTTTATCAGCTCGGCTATACGTATACCGGGCGTTTCCAAAACAACTGCTATATTTTTGACAAAATTGAAGATATGAATCTATGGGTGAAAACGCCGAATGAATCATGAAATGGTTCTCATCTGATCAAGCAGACCAGATAGGCGGTACGCCATGATACTGAGCTGCAGCTTCATCCGATCATCTGTGGATTTGAGGCTGCAGCCTGTTCTCGTTTCAATTTGTTTTAAGCGGTAGCTTAATGTATGCCTATGAATAAACAATTCTCCCGCAGATTTTTGAATATTTTCATTGTGTGCCAAATACACTTCGAGTGTATGGATCAGGTCAGCCCCCTGTTTTTTCGTATAAAGCAAGGGACTCAACAGCTCCACGTAAAAGTCATGCAAATTCATACCCGCTTCATTCATTTCAAGCAGCATCCCGTATAAGCCGAGCTTTTGATAATGAATGATGCATTCCTCTGTCTTTAAAAGCGGAAGAAGCCTTGCTGCATACTGCGCTTCCTTTGCGCTTTTTGAAAAGAGACCGATCTGGTCATAGGCTCTCCCAATGCCAATCACAATCGGGTGGACGGGAAAAAAATAAGACCAAGTGCTCCGGCACTCTTCTGCTGCACGATACCACTCCGCTTCTTGAAACGCTTTTTTTTCTGCTGGTGTAAGAACAAAAATAGAATCGAGCCTTGTCTTTAGTAAATAAGGAATATGTCTGCGTTCAAAAATCGACGTGAGCAATTGAGAGAGACGCTGCATCATTTGGTGATCGAGCTGTGTGTGCTGATGCTGAAATTGAAAGTAGATGACCACCTGCTCATCGCTCATATCGTATTGCAGCTTTGTTGCCTGTTCGACCACATAGCTTTCTTCTGTGTATTGCTGCTGCAAAATATCATCTAACAAATGACCTTGCATTTGGTTTTCTGTATCTTGAATGGCTTTTTGCTTCAGCCATTCAATCGCATACACCGCCCCGGCATGCTCGATGGCAATCGCATCGAGATGATGCCATGCTTCCTTTTTCTTCAAAGACACAATAAACCCGAAAATATCACCCATCGCAATCACCGGACATGCAGCAAGGACAAACGCACCGCACGTGTCATAAACGAGCCTTCCTTTCTCCTCAGCCTGCTTGAGAAGAGGCATCGTTTCGATTGGTTCATGATCTGTCAAAAAGCCAACAGCAGGAGAGTACGTCACTTCATCTTTTATGAGATGAGCTGCGGTTTGATGTAAAAAAACATCTAGCACAACGATGTTCGCCGAAGTGAGGTGTGCCAGCTCATCTGTAATTTGTGTGACATTTTTATTGCTGACATTTAAATGGGTTAGTCTTTGGTGAATGGCTGAAGAATATTTAAGCTGATGGAGCTGGCTGCTGACGATTTGCTCTAGGACGGCTTTTGTAATGTCTGAGAAGTTGACATGTGAAGGAATCTCGATGAGTGGAATGCCGCTGTTTTTGGCAGCTTCGATCAGTGATGCCGGAATTTCCGTTAAGTATACGCCTTTATAAATCGCAATGGCCGATAGACGTTGAGATTGAATCAGCTCCTCAAGCCGGGTGCGCCTTTCCTGATTGTCTGCAAGCCCAAAGCCGGTTGTGACGAGCAGTTCCCCTTCTGAAAGCCTTGAAGTATCTTCGATAATTTCCACGATGGTCACCCACTGAATGAGGCGGTCCAGTCCATTTTCCCCAGCAAGCAGCTTTGTTTCCTTCATGATATCGAGCGAGAGTGCATCTTTGACGAGAATCGCCATAGACTCATGACCTCCTTTTGAACACTCTTATACACGATGTATAAAAAATGCGTGTGAAATTCGGGCATGTGGCGAATGGAGGATGACTGCCCTCTTGATTAAGCTAATCTTATAACAAGTATACAAAATTTTCTTGCGATTCATGAAAAAAGAAAGATGCAGCTGCTGACGAGAGAGGGAGGAATGACAAAGTGGAGACCCGGGATTACTTAATCAAACCGATGTTGAATCAGCATTATCCTGTGGCTGTGAAAGGAGAGGGAATTTATTTATATGATCGGGACGGGAAAAAATATTTAGACGGCTCATCGGGTGCTGTCACGGCAAGTATTGGACATGGCATACGAGACATCATTGATGCCATGACAGAGCAAGCGGAAAAGGTGAGCTTTACGTACAGGTCACAATTCACAAATGAACCAGCAGAAGAACTTGCCTATGAATTGAGTACGCTCTGCCCAGGGAACCTGAACTGGTCTTTTTTTGTCGGAAGCGGATCAGAGGCAACAGAGACCGCCATGAAAATTGCCATTCAGCATTGGCAGGAGCAGGGGAAGGCTGAGAAGAATCACATCATTTCAAGATGGATGAGTTATCACGGCATCACACTCGGTGCGCTGTCGATGTCAGGTCATATTGCAAGGAGAGAGCGCTTTGAACCACTGCTCGAAAAACACCCGGTGCTGTCTCCGCCATACAGCTACCGTTCGTGGCTGCCAAAGGAAGAAAGCAAGCAGGTCGAATGGTATGTACAGGAATTTAAAACCGTCATCCAGCGTATAGGAAAAGAGAGGATTGCGGCTTTTATTGCAGAGCCGATTGTTGGAGCAGCGGGCGCGGCGCTTGTTCCGCCAGACGGATATTTTGCGGCGATGAAGCGAGTTTGTGAGGAAAACGATATTTTAATGATTGCAGATGAAGTCATGACAGGCTTTGGACGAACTGGGAAAATGTTTGCCATGGAACATTGGGGCGTCGTACCAGACATCATGGTACTCGGAAAAGGCATGAGCGCCGGCTATTCACCGATTGCTGCAGCTGTCTCAGCGGATCATGTGATTGCACCGATTCTCAGTGGTTCGGGCTCTGTGATGGCAGGCCACACTTATAGCGGCAATCCGCTTTCAGCAGCCGTCTCACTGGCTGTCATTCGATATATGAAAAAACATCAGCTTTCAGAACGGGCTGATCTGTCTGGCCGATATTTAATGAATGCTTTAAAGAATTTGCAAACAAAACATTCCATCATAGGAGATGTGAGAGGAAAGGGGATGCTCATTGGCATTGAATTTGTCGCAGACCGATTATCGAAAACACCATTTCCTGCCCATGCTCAAATGACACATTTAGTTGTGGAGACGGCCAAGCAAAATGGTTTGCTTGTTTACCCAGCAAGCGCTGGAGAGGATGGTGTGGGAGGTGCAGCGGTCATGATCGCACCGCCGCTTTCCATTACGCAGCAGGAGATGGATGAACTGATTCATTTATTCGGGCAGACAATGACGCAGGTCGAGCAAGAAGTCATCAATCGAGGGTTTTTCCCATCTGCCATGTAGGGAGGAAAGATGATGAACAAAACAGCGAACTTTGATCAAGTCATCACACATTTTAGAGACGGAATGACCATTATGTTTGGCGGGTTTGGCGGTGTAGGCTCCCCGCCATCATTGATCGATGCCATTCTAGAAGCCAATATTAAAGCCCTGACATTGATCGGGAACGATGCAGGCTTCCCGCAAATCGGTGTTGGCAGGCTGATCACAGAAGGAAGAGTGAAGAAAATCATTGCTTCACATATTGGCTCTAATCCAATTGCCGGGCAGAAAATGCAGGCAGGGACACTAGACGTTCTTTTTTACCCGCAAGGCATCCTAGCGGAAAAGATCAGGGCAGGCGGGATGGGTTTAGCGGGCATTGTGACAGATGTCGGCATGGATAGTCTCAATCTTGATGAGAAACAATTGGTTCAGCTGGATGGAAAGAAGTATATCCTTGAGCCTGCACTGACTGCGGATATCGCGATTGTGAATGCCCTCAAAGCAGATGAAGCAGGCAACCTGATTTTTGATAAAAGTGCACGGAATACAAACCCGATTGTGGCGATGGCAGGAGACTGGACCATTGCGGAAGTAGAAGAGATTGTGCCTGTGGGCGGGCTTCATCCAGAGGAAATCGTCACGCCAGGCGTATTTGTGAACCAGATCGTGCAATCAAAAGGAGTGAACTGGACATGGGCATGGGAGACATCGATTTAAGACACCGCATAGCCAAACGCGCGGCACAGGAAATTGAAGATGGCATGATTGTGAATCTTGGGATCGGCATCCCGACCCTTGCAGCTGACTACATCCCAGCACATTACGAGGTGTGGCTGCATGCAGAAAACGGCATTATGGGAGCAGGCGCTTCACCAGCACGAGGGGAAGAAGACCCGAATTTGTGCAATGCCGGGGGTTTTCCCATTACGTTAACAAAAGGCGGATCATATATGGACAGCACAACCGCTTTTGGCATCATTCGCAAAGGGATGCTGGATATGACCATTTTAGGTGCACTTGAAGTCAGCAGTCATGGGGATCTTGCCAATTGGATTGTGCCAGGGAAACGAGTGCCGGGTATGGGTGGAGCCATTGAACTTGCGCAAAAAGCGAAAAAGGTGGTGGTTGTGATGAGCCACCTTGATAAACATGGACAATCTAAGATAAAAGCAGCCTGCACGCTGCCTTTAACTGCTAAGTCTTGTGTAGATCTGATTATTACGGATATGGCAGTCATTGAGGTCAAATCACAGCTGCTCATTTTGCGTGAAGTCATGCCGCCGTTTCAGCCGGAAGATGTCATGAGGGCGACAGAGGCGCCGCTCATTTTAGCGCCTGATGTCAAATCTGTTGTGTAGAAAGGATGACCGACTTGCAGCCAACCACACGTATCAGAAGCTGGATGAAAGAGCATAAGGAGGAAGCCATGGCGCTTCTTCAGCAAATGGTGCAATGTGACAGCACACAAGGAAATGAGCAAGAAGTACAGCAAATCGTAGCAAATAAACTTTCTGCCATTGGCTTTGATGTTGACGTATGGGACATTGGCGGGGATGACTTGCTGAACCACCCGTATTTTTATTCCCCGAGGCGTTCCTTTAAAGGAAGTCCCAATGTCGCCGGACGATTGAAAGGTAAAGGCGGAGGCAAATCTATTTTATTAAATGGGCATGTGGATGTTGTCCCGGCAGGTGATCACAAACAATGGACATATCCGCCCTACAGCGGGCATATCATAAACGGGAGACTTTATGGACGCGGGGCAACAGATATGAAAGGTGGAAACCTTTCTTTACTCTTTGCACTTGAAGCACTGCATGCGCTTCAGATTCCGCTGAAGGGAGATGTCGTGTTTCATAGTGTTGTCGAAGAAGAGAGCGGCGGCGCAGGCACCCTTGCAGCCATACTGAGAGGATATACAGCAGATGCAGCCATCATTCCAGAGCCAAGTCATATGAAAATCTTTCCGATTCAGCAAGGATCTAAATGGTTCAGATTGCATATTAAAGGAAGGGCTGCTCATGGCGGAACAAGATATCACGGCGTTTCGGCTATTGAAAAGAGCACGATAGTCCTTTCACATATAGCGGAACTTGAAGAAGAAAGAAATCAGCGAATCACTGAGCCGCTGTTTCAGCATATCCCAATCCCGATCCCAATCAATATCGGGAAAATTCAAGGCGGTGATTGGCCATCCTCCGTAGCAGACCTTGTCACAATGGAAGGCAGGCTCGGGGTGATGCCGGGTGAAACGGTAGAACAGGCAGAGAAGGAATTAGAAAATTGGATGGCAGGACTCGGAGAAAAAGATGAATGGTTTCAAGAGCATCCTGTTGAGGTCGAATGGTTTGGTGCAAGATGGCTTCCGGGTTCAATCGATACGGATCATCCGCTTTTAGATTTATTGAAGGAACAATATGAAGCGGTCATGAAGCAGCCGCCGAAGATCGAAGCCGCCCCTTGGGGAACGGATGGCGGATTACTGTCACAGGCGGCTGGTATTCCGATCATCGTGTTTGGACCTGGAACAACGGAGCTTGCCCATTTTCCGAATGAATCTATCGACATTGAGCATGTGATAGAAGCAGCAGAAATTATTGCAGGGACAATAGTAGAATGGTGTGAAGCAGCGGAATGAGATGAAAATGATCACAAAAAAAGAAGGCTGCCTTACTCAGCCTTCTCTTTATGTGTGTCCTGCTGCTCACACATGTATGTCACTGGACAAAAACGAAGAATGCCAGATCCCAGTTTCATACCGCCAAACATGATGCCCAAAAGCAGCATTTTACTCCATGGTTTTCTAGCATATAAGGATCCAGCCGCAGTACATATTGTCATTCCGCAGGCAATTCTAATGAGCGCTTCCATTAAGCCGAGATTAGGTTTCATTGAAGGTGAATCTCCTTTTTTAAATTATTTTAAGTGTGATTTCAAGAAATTGTAACGTTTCATTAATGCGTAACGTAGTTCGTTATGTTACGATAGGGCTAATACAAATGAAGGAGAGTATGTGAATGTCCGAACGTACTTTTAATTGGAGAAACAATGACATCCGCACACAAATCGATGTAGTCGACTCAAAAATAGTTCCAACACTCCTTTTAACGAATGGACTCGTGCTTAACCCGTTTTTGAAGCAATGGGTGAAGGCAAATATTTGGATACATGATGATCGAATTGTTTATGTCGGAGCAGAGCTTCCTCAAAATAAATCAGCTAAACGTGTGATTGATTGTGAAGGGAAATACATTGTGCCTGGGTATATAGAGCCTCACGCGCATCCATTCCATATTTATAATCCCCAATCACTTGCAGAATATGTGTCTCAATTTGGCACAACAACGATGGTCAGCGATAACTTATTTCTTCTTTTGCAAAGCAATGAAAAGAAAGCGCTTTCCACTCTATGTGAATTAAAAAAGCAGCCATTTCAGTATTTCTGGTGGTCTAGATATGATCTTCAAACGGAAGTCAGATATGAAGATGAGATGCTGCCAGTCAACTACCGGAAGGAATGGATTGATCATCCTGACGTCCTCCAAGGCGGCGAATTAACAAGCTGGCCAAGATTGATGGACGGTGATGATCTCATTTTATATTGCATGCAAGAAACGAAGAAGCAGAGAAAACGAATTGAAGGGCATTTTCCCGGAGCTTCTGAGAAAACGCTAACAAAAATGAAGCTGTTTGGCGCGGACAGTGATCATGAAGCGATGAATGCGGACGATGTGTTAAAACGATTGTCCCTTGGCTATCATGTTTCATTGCGGCATTCTTCCATCCGCCCAGATTTAGTGAACATTTTAAGAGAACTGCATGAGCGTGATTTTAGACACTATGACCACTTTTTCTATACAACAGATGGTGCTGCTCCTCACTTTTATGAGGAAGGCATGATTAACCGTTTGATTTCGATTGCCCTTGAAGAAGGCGTGCCGATCATTGATGCGTATAATATGGCGACATTTAACATTGCAAAATACCATCAAATCGATGATTTATTAGGCGTTGTTGGCCCAGGCCGGCTGGCTTCTATAAATATTTTAGATGATCCAATGAACCCAAATCCTGAAACGGTGATATCTAAAGGGGTTATTCTCAAATTAGATGGCGAGAACCAGCATCAATTCCAAGAAACAAAATGGGAAAATGGCGGGCTTCTTCCATTAGATTTAAGCTACGACCTCACGATGAGTGATTTGCAATTCTCTATGCCGCTAGGTGTCAAGATGAGAAATGCCGTCATCATGGAGCCTTATACAGTGGAAATTGATAACTCAATCAACCAGCTCTCATGTGACCATGATCAAAGCTTCTTTAGCCTGATTGACCGAAAAGGCGAGTGGCGTGTGAATACGATGCTAAAAGGGTTCGCAAATAAAGTGCAGGGCTTTGTCAGCTCATTTTCGCTCACTGGTGACATTTTAGTGATCGGGAAAAATAAAGAAGATATGATGCTGGCACATAAGCGGATGAAAGAAATTGGCGGAGGAATCGTCCTCACAGAGAACGGGAAAATTTTGCACGAAATCCCGCTGCAATTATCAGGCTGTGCATCGGCTGAACCATTTGAGACTGTTCTTCAGCAGGAACAAACATTACGCGAGCTGCTCATTGAGCGCGGCTATCCATTTGACTGTCCAATTGATACACTTGTCTTTTTCCAAAGTACACATTTGCCGTATATTCGAGTGACACCAAGAGGAATATTTGATGTCATGAAAAAAACTGTACTCTTTCCGTCTATAATGCGTTAAAATATAACAGAGTGGAGCTGTATCATCTTTGCTGGATTTCTGACTGCTGTTATAGGGCAGAAGTGAGCCATGGTTCTCTTCACTGCCATGTAAGTGATCATGATCTTATGTGGAGCTGTTGACAAAGCAGAGGGCTTTGACATGACGAATGAAGTACTCTAATTGTAAAATGAATTTGCCGGTTACGCTGACCGGCCAACATATTTTGAATAACCCGAGCAAGGCGGGGCGCATATTTGTGGTCTCGCCGAGCTTTCTGCAAAGCCTGTATATGAGGGCAGAAGACCTAACCAAGCAGAAGTCATCTTTATACTGGAAGCAAACAAGTTTGTCAGATTGTCATACAAGGAAAATGACAGAACTTGTCGAATTTGTTTACGATAAAGAAGCTTCGGCTTACGAAAGAACCTGACGGCATTTTCAGCGTAGAACCAAACCTGTCATGATCTGTTCAAAGCTCATTGCTAAGGTTTTAAAAAAATTAGTCAGGAAAGATACCGCTTTCTTAGAAGAAGATCGTGCGAAGCGGTGTGGCAATAGTAAAGGAGAAGATGTATTAAGATGCAAATTGATAAATTAAGGGGCAAAAGCTTAGATCAGTTATTCAACTCCATCTTATCCCTTAAAGACCTGGAAGAATGTTATCGATTCTTTGATGATTTATGTACCATCAATGAAATCCAATCTTTATCACAGCGTCTTGAAGTAGCGCGTATGCTTCGCGAGGGAAACACGTATCATAAAATTGAGACGGAAACAGGTGCAAGCACTGCAACTATCTCACGTGTCAAACGCTGCTTGAACTACGGAAACGATGCCTATACGATGGCTCTTGACCGCGTAGCAGAACAGCAGGAAAATAACGAAACAAAATAAAGCAGCTTTCACTGTAAACAATCCTTTTTACGAAAAATGGACTTGTTTGCAGTTTTTTTATGAAAAGGAGGGCAGGGGCTGATAAAGTGTCCCTGTTTTTTACTTTAGCTCGCCCATAAACCATCTTTCTCCCTCATAGGAGATGCCATCTTCGCTTGAGATGATTTCCTTAAACTCTACTGCTTGCTAACTTTATACGAAAATGTCAATAAAAAAGGCGCGTTTCCGCACCTTTTCGAGCTAGACAGATGGCTGTGTGCCTGAGAACATCGGCACTTCGCTTGTTTCACCATTCTCTTGTCTAAAAATAATATGTTTTTCATTAAAATGAATAGGCGATTCTATTCCCGCAGCTGCGGATAAGTTAAACAAACCTTCTCTAAGAGACAGGATATAATTGCACACTCGGTATTTTTTTTCTTCAATTGATAAACCCTTTTGCAGCTTTGGATCAGTCGTGGCGACCCCGACTGGGCATTTATTCGTGTGGCAGACTTGGGCGCGAATGCATCCAACTGAAAACATGAGACCTCTGGCAATATTCACAAAGTCAGCTCCCATTGAAAGGGCAATCGCAATTTTATCAGGCGAGAGAAGCTTGCCAGAAGCAAAGAGCTTCACCTGATCTCTGACACCGTATTCTTTCAATATTTGATGAACCATGGGGAGTGCCGTGAAAATCGGGAGCCCGGCGGAATCTGCCAATTCATGAAAGGACGCCCCTGTACCGCCTTCTCCGCCATCCACTGTAATGAAATCAGGGTGTTTCCCGTTTTTTTTCATATAGCTGGCAAGCTCTTCAATATTTTCTTTATGTCCGACAACAAGTTTGATTCCAACTGGCTTTCCGCCTATGCTCCGCAGCTGTTCAATGAAATCAAACATGTCAGGAATGGAGTGGAACATCTCAAAGCGGTTTGGGCTGTCAATGGATTGGTGAGGCGGTAATTTACGGATATTCGCTATTTCTTCCGTCACCTTTTCGCCGTCAATATGACCGCCGCGTGTTTTTGCTCCTTGTGCCAGCTTGAGTTCAAAGGCTTTGACTTCCTCGTGTTCGCTTTTTTTCTTGAATTCTTCAAAGGAAAATGCGCCATCCTCTGTTCTGACGCCAAATAAACCGGGCCCAATCTGGCAAATGATATCTGCGCCGCCTTTGAGGTGATAAGGAGAAAGCCCGCCTTCACCTGTGTTCATCCACGTCCCGCCGGCCATTTTTAATCCTGAGGATAGAGCTGTAATCGCCCTGTCGCCTAAGGAGCCGTAGCTCATGGCAGATTGACCGATCAGTCCTTTCACATGGAAAGGCTTTTGACATGTGTGTTCGCCAATGACTTGTACATCCTCTTGATGGAGAAAGTAAGGATTTGCTTCGACTTCTTTGAAATGTTCACTTCTTCGCAGTAAATTGTCTTGATCAATCTGATACACTTTTGTTTTGATTTTTTCAGATTGATCGATTCGTAGTTCATCTCGCTGCTTTGGAAACAGGACGTTTCGAATGTAATAGCCTGGCTTGTCAAAATCACGTTTTGATCCAAAGCCCATCGTCCGGCTTTTGTACTTCCCAGACATGACCGCCTGCTCGTATTCTCTTCTTGAGAAGGGCAGCTCCTCTCGGTCATTCAGAAACAGATATTGGCGAAGCTCAGGTCCTATTTTTTCAAAGATAAACCGCAGCTTTCCAATGACCGGATAATTTCGCAGAACTGAATGTTCTTCTTGTTTTTCATCTCTCATCCAAATCCAGATCAATAGAATGATTGGGATGATCAAACAAATGACTAGCAATGTGCCGATGACAATTAAAGTTGTTGTCACGAAGATCCCCTCTTTTCTCTTTCATTGCTGTTGTTATTCCACTTTTTAATGAAAGAGAAACCACACCAGCATATTGTGACGTTTAGAAATGAAAAGGCGGGGTAACTTACAAATAAGATCATAAGGGGAGGGAACATACATGAATAAGCGTCCAAATGCGTATGTACTTGCAGGATTAGGGGTTGGAGGTGCTGTGTTATTAGCGGTAAAAAATAAACAGCATCTGAAAAAATGGGCAAGCATGTTCCGGTCAGATGAAAAGATTCCTGAAAAAGCCGGCCACCCAGATCCATTAGATATCCAAGACAACAAAATGGTCGACGAAGGGGCCATGACATCCGTTCATTATTTTAATGAAGTGAGACAATAGTTTGAAAAAACCGTTTTGAAAGATCAAAACGGTTTTTTTCTTGTGATGTTATAGCGAAGAGGATCGACAATAGTAAAACCGATCAGCCCATTGTGATCAGGTGTTGAGAATTGGAATTCAACGCCTGACAGTTGATAGGTTGAGAGAATTTCCTGATCCGTCAAACGTAAAGAAAGCTCATCCTCATATACCGGTACGTTCCGCAGGACCTTGGATTCTTCTGCAAATAACTCCAAGCCAGCCACTCGGCCCTCTTTGTCGATATCTACATTGACACATTCATTGACATCTAATTCAATGGTTTCTTTGATTTTCATATGCTCCGCTTGCGGGGTGATATAGATGTATCCGATGTCTATATTTTGTTCATATGTGATCGTTCTTTTCAATGGGGTCACCTCTGTTCAATAGATGGTTTTTAAATCTATGGTAAAATATTCCTTTATTGTATAATGGCATGTGACAAAGTGCCAAAATATCAACCTCTTTCAGCTCCTCTTCTAGTGGATTTTTTATCTATTCTCCAGCAATTTTATGTAAAGTCACGATCACCCATTTTCAAAAGAATGAAACTTTTAGCTAAAGGAGGTTACCCATTTTTTGCAGACACTGATTTTGTTATAATATTTAAATGGAATGAAACGAATGGAGGAACGTTTTCATGTATGATGTTACCGAGTGGAAGCATGTCTTTAAACTCGATCCAAATAAAGAAATTTCCGATGAACAGCTAGAAGCGATTTGCGAATCTGGGACGGATGCCATATTGATTGGCGGAAGTGATCATGTGACAGAGGACAACGTGCTTCAATTGATGTCAAAGGTCCGCCGGTTTCTAGTGCCATGTGTGCTCGAAATCTCCACACATGAGATGATTGTGCCTGGCTTTGATCTGTATTTCATCCCGACCGTTTTAAACAGCTCTCACCCTGACTGGATTGTTGGGCTCCATAAGGACGCGATGAAGGAATTCGGTGATTTGATGTCAATGGAAGAGATTGTGCCTGAAGGTTATGTCATCTTAAATGAAGATTGTAAAGCGGCCAAGCTCACAGAGGCAAATACAGCGCTGGATATCGATGACGTCAGGGCATATGCAAGAGTGGCAGAGCATTTGATGAAGCTGCCCATTTTTTATCTGGAATACAGCGGAACGCTTGGAGACATAGAGCTTGTCAAAGAAACAAAAGCAGTGCTTGATGAAACAGTTCTTTTTTATGGCGGCGGCATCGAGAACGCTAAGCAGGCAAAAGACTTCTCCCAGCATGCAGACGTCGTGGTTGTAGGAAATGTCATTTATGACAATTTCAAAGAAGCATTAAAAACAGTGGATGCAGTCAAAAAGTCATCATAGTCAAATAAGACGAAACGGGTTAAAATAGAACATAAGTTCGAATTGGCGGTGAATGGAATGAATGAAATATCGAATCATCTATTAGAAGGGCTGAATGACGCACAGAAAGAAGCAGTCAAAGCAACAGACGGTCCTTTATTGTTGATGGCAGGAGCAGGAAGCGGGAAGACACGGGTGCTCACACATCGAATTGCCTACTTGATGGCAGAAAAGCATGTGGCTCCGTGGAACATTTTAGCGATTACATTTACAAATAAAGCAGCCCGTGAAATGCGTGAACGTGTCCAAGCTATTTTAGGGCCTGGCGCTGATGACATCTGGATCTCTACGTTCCACAGCATGTGTGTCCGCATTTTAAGACGTGATATTGACCGCATTGGTGTGAATCGCAACTTCTCTATTTTAGACACATCTGACCAGCTTTCAGTCATCAAAAACATTTTAAAAGAACGGAATATCGATCCTAAAAAGTTCGACCCGCGCAGTATTTTAGGATCAATCAGCAGTGCAAAAAACGAACTCATTGACGCAGAGGAATACGCCAAAACAGCTGGTGATTTCTATGATCAAGTGGTCAGCGATGTCTATACAGATTATCAAAAGCGTTTACTCAAAAACCAATCACTCGACTTTGATGATTTAATTATGATGACAATTCGTCTGTTTGAGCGCATTCCTGAAGTGTTAGAGCACTATCAGCGGAAATTCCAATACATTCATGTCGATGAGTATCAGGATACGAACAGAGCACAGTACATGCTTGTGAAACTGCTCGCGCAGCGCTTTCAAAATATATGTGTTGTCGGTGACTCGGATCAGTCTATTTATCGCTGGCGCGGAGCGGATATTACAAACATTCTCTCCTTTGAAAAAGATTATCCATCCAGTGAAGTGATTCTGCTTGAGCAAAATTACAGATCGACGAAACGCATTTTGCATGCCGCAAATACGGTCATTCAAAACAATGCAAACCGGAAACCGAAAAATCTTTGGACAGAAAATGATGAAGGAGCGAAGATTGCCTATTATCGTGCAGATAATGAATTTGGTGAGGGTCAATTTGTCGCAGGAAAGATTCGTCAGCTTCATCAGAGCGGAAAGCGCAAATTATCCGATTTTGCGATCCTTTACCGGACAAATGCCCAGTCTCGTGTCATAGAGGAAACGTTAATGAAAGCCAACATTCAATACAACATTGTCGGCGGCACAAAGTTCTATGACAGAAAAGAGATCAAGGACATTTTGGCATACTTACGCCTAGTGGCAAACCCAGATGACGATATTAGTTTTGCACGAATTGTCAACGTACCAAAGCGCGGAATCGGTGCGACATCTGTTGATAAAATTGCAGCATATGCGGAGATGAATGACCTGTCTATGTTTGAAGCACTTGGTCAGGTGGATTTCATTGGACTGAGTGCACGGGCAGCCAATGCGCTTGATGAGTTCAAACAGCTCATTGATCAAATGACGAACATGCAGGACTATTTATCTGTCACTGAATTAACAGAAGAAATTCTAGAGAAAACAGGCTATCGTGAAGCGCTGAAGCTCGAAAAAACGATTGAAGCACAAAGCCGCTTAGAAAATATTGACGAGTTTCTATCCGTCACTAAGAACTTTGAAGAACAAAATGAAGACAAGTCACTTGTGACCTTCCTGACAGATCTCGCCCTCGTCGCAGACATTGATAAACTGGATGAGAATGAAGAAGAAGATCAGGATGCTGTCATCTTAATGACACTTCACGCCGCAAAAGGTCTAGAATTCCCTGTTGTTTTCTTAATGGGAATGGAGGAAGGTGTCTTCCCGCACAGCCGTTCATTAATGGAAGATGCAGAGATGGAAGAAGAGCGCCGCCTCGCTTATGTTGGCATCACACGGGCTGAAGAAGAGCTTTATTTATCAAGTGCGAAAATGAGAACACTTTTCGGCCGGACAAACATGAACCTTGAATCTAGATTCATTCGAGAAATACCAGCCGATTTATTGGACAACCTAAATGAGAAAAAAGAAACAAAAACACCGTTTGGCCAAACAAGAGAAAGACCGCAAAGACGGGGACCTGTCTCACGTCCGCAAACACAAACCATTCAAAACACAGGCGGCGGCAGTATTGGCTGGGCTGTGGGCGATAAAGCGTCCCATAAAAAATGGGGCGTTGGTACGGTTGTGAGTGTGAAAGGCAGCGGAGACAGCACAGAGCTTGATATTGCGTTCCCAAGCCCTACAGGCATTAAGCGTCTTCTCGCAGCATTTGCACCAATCGAGAAGCAATAAACTGATAGGACAAAACGGATGAATTGAAAGGAAGAAGCAGATGGATAAAGAAGCAGCGAAACGCCGGATCGAGGAACTGCACCAGATTTTGAATCAATACAACTACGAATATCATACACTTGATCGTCCAAGTGTTCCTGACGCTGAATATGATGCGCGGATGCGTGAGCTGATCTCTCTGGAGGAAGAACACCCTGACTTAAAAGCAGCGGATTCTCCTTCACAAAGAGTAGGCGGCGCTGTTTTAGACGCCTTCCAAAAAGTGCGTCACGGCACACCGATGCTCAGCCTTGGGAATGCGTTTAATGAACAGGACCTTCTTGATTTTGACCGCCGAGTTCGTCAAGCAGTCGGTGACGATATCGCATACAATGTCGAGCTGAAAATTGATGGACTCGCTGTTTCTCTCCGTTATGAAAATGGCGTGTTTGTCCGAGGAGCGACACGCGGAGATGGAACAACGGGGGAGGATATTACAGAAAATCTCAAAACGATTCGTTCCATCCCGCTTAAAATCAAACGCCCTCTGTCGATTGAAGTGAGAGGCGAGGCATTTATGCCAAAACCTTCTTTTGAAGCATTAAATGAAAAAAGAATTCAAAACGAAGAAGAGCCGTTTGCAAACCCGCGTAATGCGGCTGCAGGTTCACTTCGTCAGCTTGATACGAAAATTGCAGCGAAACGAAACCTTGATATATTCGTCTACAGTATAGCGGAGCTTGATGAAATTGGTGTTGAAACGCAAAGTGCAGGACTTGATTTTCTCGACGAACTTGGCTTTAAAACAAACAAAGAAAGACGGATGTGCCAAACGATCGAAGAAGTCATCGACCTCATTGAAACATTAAAAATAAAGCGTGCCGATTTTTCATATGAAATCGATGGAATTGTCATTAAAGTCGATTCACTCGCTCAGCAGGAAGAACTCGGCTTCACAGCAAAAAGCCCGCGCTGGGCGGTTGCGTACAAGTTTCCGGCTGAAGAGGTCGTAACGAAGCTGCTTGATATTGAACTAAGTGTCGGACGTACAGGCGTGATTACACCAACAGCGATTCTTGAGCCTGTCAAAGTAGCAGGGACGACAGTTCAGCGTGCATCTCTTCATAATGAAGATTTGATCAAAGAAAAGGATATTCGCTTGTTTGATCAAGTGATTGTGAAAAAAGCCGGCGATATTATTCCTGAAGTCGCAGGTGTCCTTGTCGATCAGCGTACAGGCGAAGAAAAGCCGTTTCACATGCCAACTGAATGTCCAGAGTGTCATAGTGAGCTGGTGCGAATCGAAGGCGAAGTGGCCTTGCGATGCATCAACCCAGAATGTCCTGCCCAAATACGTGAGGGGCTCATTCACTTCGTTTCCCGTAATGCAATGAATATTGATGGGCTTGGCGAGCGGGTCATTACACAGCTCTTCAAGGAACAGCTAGTCTCTCGTGTGTCCGACCTTTACCGTTTAACGAAAGAAGAGCTCATTCAGCTTGAACGAATGGGCGAAAAATCTGTCGACAATTTACTGCGTTCGATTGAGCAGTCAAAAGAAAACTCTCTTGAGCGTTTACTATTTGGACTCGGCATTCGATTTATTGGATCAAAGGCGGCAAAGACCTTGGCGATGCATTTCGAAAACATCGATCAATTAAAGCAAGCAACGAAAGAACAATTACTTGAAGTCGACGAAATTGGTGAAAAAATGGCTGATGCCGTCGTCACGTACTTTGAGAAAGAAGAAATACTCGATCTGCTGAACGAACTAAAAGAGCTTGGAGTCAATATGACCTATACAGGGCCAAAGCCGGTAAAAGCAGAAGAAAGTGATTCCTACTTTGCAGGAAAAACCATTGTGCTGACAGGAAAGTTAGAAGAAATGGCGCGAAACGATGCAAAAGCAGCGATCGAAGCGTTAGGCGGCAAGCTGGCAGGCAGTGTGAGTAAAAAAACAGATCTAGTCATTGCCGGAGAAGCAGCGGGGAGTAAGCTGACAAAGGCAGAAGAACTCAATATTGAAATTTGGGACGAAGCTAAAATGCTCGAGGAGCTAAAGAAATAAGAGGAGTGTTTTCTATTGAAAAAGTTGTTATTGCTGCTGACAATGCTCACACTGGTATTGTCAGCGTGTGCACCTTTTGGGGGAAAGGAAGAGGAAGAGGTCACACAAAAAACGGATGAAACGAAGGAAACAAAGGAAACAGCCATCATCCCGATGTACAATATCTCAGACTCCTATTACAAAATGGTGCTGCCGTTTAAACAAGGAGCTGCGAGAGGTTTAACAGCGGAGCGTCTCAACACACGCTTGGACATTGATGAATTTGAAACAGGACTCATGCGCCTCGCAACAGAGTCATTTAATACAAACGACTATCTTTTCCAAGAAGGACAGCATTTAGATGAGGACACCGTTCTCAGCTGGCTGGCACGCAAAAAAACAGGCAGTGATCTAAAAAAGGCAGAAAAAGAAGATAAAGACTTTAAGAATCTAGGCTTAAATCCTGCTCTTCCAAACTCAGGTTCAACAAAGTCTAAAAATGAAAATAGTCCAATTTACTTAGCTTCAATGCTAGAGCATAATTACTTAATTCGAAAAGACAAAAACAGCTTACAGCTTGGCGGAGTTGTCATTGGTCTTGCACTGAACTCTGTTTATTATTACCGTGAAAAGATCGGTGACCCGCAGCAAGAGGTGACCATCGATTCATCGAAAAATTCAAAGAAACTTTTGGCAGAGGGTGAAAAAATCGCTGAACAAGTGATCAAGCGCATTCGTCAAATGGACGGTCTGCAAAAAGTGCCTGTCATGATTGCCCTTTATAAGCAAGCACCAAAATCATCTATCGTTCCAGGTAACTTTATCGCCAAAACGGATGTAAAAGCAGGCTCCGCTGATATCGGAAATTGGGATACGATCGATGAGGAGAATGTATTCTTCCCTTCAGATAATGCGAAAAGCAGCTACAAAGATGATTCAGAGCGATTTGACCGCTTCAAGACAAAGGTCGAAGACTACTTCCCGAATTACACTGGTGTTGTAGGAAAAGGCTTTTACAAAAACGGCAACCTGCAAAAAATGAAAATCGAAATTCCAATGCAGTTCTATGGAAAAACGGAAGTCGTAGCCTTCACACAATATTTAACCGGTGAAGTCATGGATTACTACAAGAGTACCAATATCGAAATCAACATTACATCTTCTGATCAACAAGAAGCCTTGATTACGAAAAATGCTGAAGACAAAGAACCGACTGTTCATATATATGACTAAATAAAAACCGCCTTTTGGCGGTTTTTTAAATTAGTAAAAATGTATCAAATTATGAAAATATTGTTATAAAAAGTAGAAGTGTAGAAAATAATGTATTATTATGGGTGATAATGAAGAGAAAATGGAGATAAATATGAAAAACAAATCATTTTACTTTTTATTAGGGGGACAATCCCTAGCTAATTTCGGGGATTCACTATATGTCCTCGTTCTGACCATCCTGACATACCAATTAACAAATTCTACACTAATTGCTTCAATGGTGGCTGTCTCCCAGTTTGTTGGACAAGCACTTGGAGCGGTACTCATTCCTTTCTTTATGTATCAATTTAAGCTGAAAAGACTCATTATCTATTTGCAAATGTGTCAAATTGCTTTCTTCGGTTGCTTGATTTTCATTTATATTTTACAACTATCAACATTTACTATTCCTCTCTTTTTTATCATTGTATTTTTCCTTTCTTTGATAGATGGGGGAACCATTCCTGTTCGAAATTCGATGATCCCGCGTTTAGTAGAAAAGAACTTTTTACTAAAAGCCAATAGCTATATCTTAACTTCTGACCAAATTGTCCTTTTACTAGGATGGCTTTTAGGAGGGCTGTTTATTGGCATTCTTGGACCGCAGTTTCTCCTCATTACGACACTTGTTTTATATAGTTTGTCGCTCATATCTATGCTCTTTATCATTGATACTGGGGCTGCAGCTAAACAAGAGCAACAGTCTGAATCATTTGGTACACGAATCTTTTCAGGCTGGAAGATCATGTATGAAAAGCCAACCATTCGAACATTAACGATTTTAGAAATGCTGTCCATGAGCGGCAGAAGTATCTGGACTGGTGCTATTATTCTTGTGTATGTCACTGAAGTCTTACACCAGCCTGAAACATGGTGGGGCTATATTAACGCAAGCTATTTTGGCGGAACCATTCTAGGCGGTCTGCTCGTGCTGCGGTTCGCAAAGCATGTGGAACAGCGTTTGTTTGATCACATTTTTTACAGCTCGGTGATCGTAGCTCTGTTAACCCTGTGCTTAGGGTTGAATCATTCAGCATGGATGAGTTTATTGTTTGTCTTTTTATTAGGGCCGGCTTTTCAGCTTCGCAGTATTTCTATTCGTACCTATGTACAAGATACACTGAGTCAAATTGAATTGCCTAAAATACTATCAGCCCAACATACACTATCGACTTTTATATATGGAATGTCCATCCTCGTTATGAGCACCATGACCGATCTCTTTGGGGCAAGAGTCGTCTTTTTTATCAACGTTGTCCTGTTTACTGTGTCGGCTTTCCTAGCGTCTAGATTAAAAAAATGAACAAATTTAGACAGTTTATCTCAATTATTTACAAAAATACCATTATGTGATTTAATAAGTTCGTAGAAATGTTAACTATATGAAAAGTAGAGGTGGCGTAATTGACTAGTAGTTTAGTATATTGGCCATTAACACATCCGCAGCGGCGCGTGATGAACATGGAAACATTTTATCCAGAAACACCAATTAATCATATTGGCGGTATTATTTTCGTCAATGGGCCGTTGCAGCTCGATAAACTGAAGCAGGCCATTGCAACATGTATCATGACGACAGAATCTCTTCGTCTTAAGCTAGTAGAGAAAGATGATGAGATACTTCAATACGTTGATCCAAACGCCGATCATCATATTCCTGCCTATGAGTTTTCCACACATAAAGACATGCTGGAATGGGCTGAAAAAGCCTTCAAAACACCATTTCAATTACTAGAAACCTCTCTCGCCGAATTTGCTGTATTAAAAATCGGTGAACAACAATCCGGTTATTTCATCAAATGCCATCATACAGTAGCAGATGGATGGTCGATGAAAGTAATCATCGATAAAATTAGCCAGCTTTACACTGCTCTTACACAAAGCTCCTCTATTGAACAAGAAGCAGACAATCATTCTGTTTTTATTGATAAAGAATCAAAATATATGAACTCCCCAAGATTTAAAAAAGATCAGCAATTTTGGAAAGAAACATTATCTGATGTGTCTGACAGTTATTTGGTACAGGGAACTGACCAAATCAAAGGCCATCGGCAAAGCCATTACCTTGATCGACAACTCTCAGAACGAATCTATGAATTTATAGATACCCATCATTGTTCAATCAACTCTTTATTTACTTTAGGACTCTTCGTTTACTTGCATAAAAGATACCAGCAAAAAGATTTTATTATTGGGACGCCAGTTCTCAATCGTTCCGGGCAAAAGGAAAAAGCCACGTCCGGTATGACCGTTAGCACAATGCCATATCGAATGAAGATGAACCCTCATTTATCTCTATTAGAAAGTTTGTCAGACGTTCAAAAAAGCTATAAGACTTACTTCCTGCATCAGCGTTATCCCTATGACGCACTTGTCAAGGATTTAGAGCTTGCAAAGGCAGGGTATGATCAGCTTTTTCAAATCTATATCAACTCCTACAGCACAAATATGGTGCAGGAGATGGAAGGATACAAAGTGGAATACATGGAGCTTTACAATGGATTCCAGCCATATGGCTTGCAAGTAGCTGTGAAAGAATGGGATGAAAAAGGGCAAATCGAGCTGCAATATGACTACAAAATCTCAGATTACAGCAATGAAGACATCAACTTTCTGCATGAAAGGATGCTTCTCTTTGTCGAGAACATACTTACCCAGCCCAAGCAGCTCTTAAAAGACGTACTGCTTATGACAGAGGAAGAGGAACATCGAGAGCTATATCAATGGAACGACACAGGCGTGCTATTCCCACAAAAGCAAAAAATTCATGAATTAATCACAGACATGTCAAAGACTTCTCCTGATCGAATCGCGATTCAGGACGGCTCTCATATCATGACATACGGTGAACTTGAGAGAAAGACCAACCAAATGGCGCATTTCCTGCAAGCACATGGCTTACAGAGACATGACTTTGTTGCAATATGTATGAATCATTCACCAGAACTGATTGTACTATTGCTGGGGATTTTAAAGGCTGGAGGTGCATATGTACCGATTGATCCTGAGTATCCGCAGGAACGCATTCAGTTTATTTTGGATGACAGTCAGGCAAAGCTGTTTTTTACAGATCATGCATCTGCGTACCATTTTAATGGTGATACGTACAATATCTACAACGTGTGGGATCAGTTGGATTCGTATGATGCGGAACATTCATTCATTGGAGATGATGAAGACGTCGCATACATGATTTATACGTCTGGTTCTACAGGACAGCCAAAGGGAGTGATGATTGAGCATCAAAGCTTAGTGAACTATATCATGTCTGCCAAAACAAACTATACAGATTCAGAAGATGACCATTTTGCTCTGTATTCGTCCATTGCATTTGATCTAACCATTACCTCCATTTATACGCCATTGGTTATTGGCAGTACAGTAGTCATCTATCGTCAAGAGGATCAGCCAGGCTTTTTATTAGAACATATTTTGTTTGACCAAAAAGCAAAGGTGATCAAGCTGACACCAGCTCATATGGCACTGTTAACAGATGCTGCACTGTCTCAGTCAGTGGTTAAACGGATGATTGTAGGAGGAGAACAATTATCGACTTCTTTGGCTAAAAGAATTACTGAGGCAAGTGATGGAAGGATATCCATCTTTAATGAATATGGACCAACTGAAGCAACCGTTGGCTGTATGATCCATCAGTTCCATCAAGATGATGGCGGGACATCGGTGTCAATTGGAGTGCCGATGCCGAATACAGAGATTTACCTTTTAGATGAAAATCAGCAAGTGGTGCTGCCAGGGACAATAGGAGAAATATATATTTCAGGCGCGGGTGTTGGAAGAGGATACTGGCAAAGACCTGATTTGCAGAAATCACGCTTTCTGCCCAATCCATTTGTAAGTCAACGCCGCATGTACCGAACCGGTGACATTGCGAAACGTGCAAGTGATGGAAAGATTGAATACATTGGCCGGATTGACCATCAAATCAAGCTTCGGGGCTACCGGATAGAGCTGGGTGAAATCGAACTTGCGCTTATGGCAATCGATGAAGTGGATAAAGCAGCTGTCATTGATCTAACTGATGAATCTGGAGAAAAACAACTGGCTGCTTATATTGAATTGAAAGATGAAGAGCTAACCTCCTTTTTACTAAGGAAGAAATTATCAGATCAGCTGCCAGCTTATATGGTACCTGCCTATTTTGTTGTATTAAAAGAACTCCCGCTCACCCAAAATGGAAAAATCAATCGGGCAGCACTGCCTGATCCATTGTTGTCTCAAGTGGAAACAGCCGTTGAATGGTCGAAGGAAACAGCGGACATTGAAGGGATCATAGTAGACACAGCAAAAGCCATCTTAGGGCATGAAAAGGTCGAACCGGCTGATCATTTTTATCAGCTTGGCGGCGATTCCATAAAGGCGATTCAATTTATTGCGAAGTTAAAAGACAAAGGACTCTATTTAAAAACCAAAGATCTATTTACTTATCCCATTTTTAGAGAAATGGCACAAGTCGTTCAGCAGGAACCAGTCTTACATATCTCACAAGAACAGGCTGTGGGCGATGTGAAATCGATCCCAATCATCGAATGGTTTTGGTCCCAGCGGTTAAAAGATAAACATTTCTGGCATCAATCTATCATTGTTCATTCAAAGAAAAAGATGGATGAAAGAATCGTGCAGAGTGCTTTAAAAGAGCTGGTCATTCATCACGACGGATTAAGGTTAAAAGTACATGAGGCGACAAACACACTCTATTATGATGAAAACATTCAGGATATCCCGCTGACGATACACGATTTTACGGCATTGTCAGAAGAGAAGGTGGAAGAAGCGCTGCAAGAAGTAGGATGTCAGATCAAGCAAAGGACTCATCTTTATCAAGGACCATTAATTCAGGCAGCGCTTTGTCAAACTGCTTCTCAATCACATCTCATTTTTGCCGCCCATCATCTTTTAGTTGATGGTATGTCTTGGCAAATTCTTGTGGAGGATTTGATTCAATTATTTCATGCAGAGAAGGGTTCAGCAGAAGTGCTTCCGCCAAAAACTCATTCATATCAAACATTTACAGAGCGGGTTAACGAGTATGCAGTATCAGAAGATGTAAAAGAGGCGTTCAACTATTGGAAAAATGCGGTGCAGGGTATTCAGCCTCTGTATCAAGTTTCATCTAATGAGGGATATGTCAAAGACGAAGTCAAATTAACGAAGGCTTTATCAGTGGAACTGACGGATCAATTGACCAATCAAGCGAATAAAGCGTACCAAACGCAGCCTCACGAACTGTTAATTTCAGCCTTAACGCAAGCCTGTTATCAGCAAACGAATCAAAAACGGATTTCTCTGGAATTAGAAGGTCATGGCAGAGATGCTGTGGAGGAAAATATTGATGTATCTAGAACGTGCGGCTGGTTCACCACCATGTATCCTGTGAATGTTCATGTTTCTGAATCTCTCTCAGATCACATACGGGCTGTCAAAGAAACGATACGTGAGGTGCCGAATAAAGGTGCAGAATATGGGCTGTTGTCACTCATCAATAGGCAGCTTCCTGATCATTCAGCGCCGCAATTACGGTTTAATTATTTAGGTGAAATCGATCAGGTGCTTAAACAATCATCTGATTATGAGATGTCTTACTTTACATCGGGGATAGATTCGTCATTGGATAACCCGTTAACAACCGTCATCGATATGGTCGCTACCATCAAGGGCGGTCAGCTGATTTTCCATCTTTCTTTCAGCGAAAAACAGCTGTGTGAAACAGATATGATGCAGCTATTGCAAGAGATAGAACAGCAAATTGAGCGTATGGTACAGCATTGCTTAGAACAAGAAGGGATCGAATTTACACCGTCTGATTTTGAAACAGTTGATATGTCTCTTGAAGAAATGGATTCATTATTTACATGAGGAAAAATCAGCATGTTATCTACATTTCATTTTTGTTAGCTGTCTTATGGATAAGCGGCTTTGCCGGGGGGGCACATGCAAAAGCAGTGATTTCATCTAAAGCCATTGATCAAGTGATAGAGGAACAGATGGAGCTTGGGCGCATTCCCGGCATGTCCGTTGTGGTTGTGAAAAAAGACGAAGTGGTGTACCAAAAAGGGTTTGGCTATGCGGATCGAAAGAAAATGAAGAAAGTGACAGCCAGTACTTTCTTTGAAATTGGTTCTACATCAAAGGCGTTTACCGCTCTTGCTATTGTGGAGTTAGAAAAGCAAGGGAAACTTCATTTGAAAGAACCGGTGAGCAGCTATATTCCAGGCTTTTTTCCAACATACCATGGAAAGCCTCAGCGTTTGACGGTGGAGCAATTAATGCATCACACAAGCGGCATCCCCTTTCAATCCATTGCGCTTATCCAGCCAGATCATGCAAAAGATGCGCTAAAGAAAACAGTCCATCAACTGAAATCAATTGAGCTCCATCACAAGCCTGGCAGCTCCTTTGAATATGCCACCATCAACTATGATGTTCTTGGTCTCATCATTGAAAATGTGACAGGAACGTCATATGAGGCATATATGAAAGGACTGTTTAAAACGCATCATCTTAACCAAACAGAAGCTGGGCTAAAACGCATGAAATCTGGTGTTGTTTCAGAAGGATTTAAACTGCATTTCCTTGCTCCACATGCTTATGAAGCACCAGAATATCGAGGCAACACCCCTGCAGGCTATATTGTGATGAATAATCAGGATGTGGGGACTTGGCTGCAATATCAATTGACCGATTCAACTTGGTCTCGTTTTGTAAAAAATCCTGATCAGTTAACTGTGAAAGTCCCAGAAGAAGGGGAGCATGTCTATTACAATGCCGGCTGGTATATAGAAAAAATGCATGGGCAGGTGGAATCATTATTTCATGCTGGATCTAATCCGAATTATTCGTCATTTTTTCTGATCCAGCCAAAAGAAGACGTTGCTATCGGAGTGTTAGCCAACATGAATAGCAGCTACACAGAGAAAACGGCACGTCTTATTGCCAAAACGATGACGGGTACAAATGAAGAAGCAGAGTCATCCATGGATCCATTTCAGCTCATTGATCAATTGAGTGTGGCAGCCACATGTCTTTTTATTTTGCTGCAAATAGTGTCAGTCGTTCGTTTTATCAAATGGAGGAAACGTGTAAGAAATGGCGTTCTGGTTCGCAGGCACATTTCACTTGGCGTATGGCTGAAAAGTATCGGCTGGGTACTGCTCCTAATTGGGATATTGCTTCTGCCAATGATTCTTTCACAACTAGCCTTTAAGGGACTGCCTTGGAAAATGACTTTTGTATGGGGACCTTTCTCTCTCATTGAATTAGCGATTTCTTATTATTTGTTTTTCATTTGGTTTTGTACGATTGGTTTCATCAAAGGATTTATGGTGACATCTACTGCTGGAAAGAGAGGACAAGAAGATGACCGTCAAACAGATTTCAGGCATTCATCCTTATAATGATTTGTTTTATCGCAGCTGTTTCTTCAATTGCTTTTTTCCAATTGTGATGCTGCATGGTCAAGAAGTCGCTCCATATTTATTAAATGATCAATTTGCATATCGACTTACAGAAGACGGTTTGCTGCAGATTGACTGGATGTCGGCACACGATCCAGAAAAGATTATGAATTTACAGGGCATTCAAGTTGAAAAAATGACGCATTGTACCCATCTCATTGAAAAGGTCAAACAAGATGTGAGGCGTGACCGCCCGGTGATTGTATGGGTAGACCCTTACGTTCAGCGAGGTAGAAAAGAGTATTTGACAACACATAGCCGTCATTCGATTTTAATCACGGGTTTTCATGAAAATCAGCAAACCTTTCAGGTATTAGAGAATCGTCATTTAGATAATTTGTCGTATGAGCATCAAGTGCTGTCATATGGAGATGTGCAGAAAGGGTATGATACCTTTCATGATCATTTTCAGCCGAATGATCAATTCCATTCCTATGCGGCCTTCCACTTTGATCCGGTCAAGGTCTCGACTGAATTATTTGATCAAAAAACGGCTTATTTCCTGAGAAATATGCATGGTCAGATTGACGCAATCGAAAAAGGAATTACAGCTCTTGAAACATTTTATGAACAGTTTCCTCAATGGGATGATATCGAGAAGCTCGTAGCATCTTTCAATCAGATCATCAATACGAAGAAAGTAGAGATGTATCGACTGAGACTCATAAAAGGCGATCTACCTGAGCTGTTTCAATGGATGGAAACTATTTTAGCAGAATGGGAGAAAGCGAGGCACCAGGCAGCAAAACTCTTTTTTTCAGGGGAAATGTCTAGTCGGTACCAAGCCAACATTAAAGCTTCCTTACAACAAATCATCCAAGATGAAAAAAAATGGCTGGAAATGTTGAAAATCAAATGCAAAAGGGAGTGTGGCGTGTCGTGAAGTTATTTTGCTTACCGTACGCAGGTGGAGCAAGTACCGTATTCAGTAAGTGGAAATCATATATAGACCGGTCTATAGAAATTCATGCCCTTGAACTCCCTGGGCACGGGACAAGAATGACAGAGCCTGTGCTGACAAATTTACAGCAAGTCGCAGATGATCTTTATCTACAGGCGTCCTCTTCCTTAAAAGAAGGAGAACCCTATGCCATTTTCGGTCATAGCATGGGAGCTGTACTTGCATACGAATTACAAAAAAGAATGAAAACAAGATTAAACAAAGAGCCTGGCCATGTTTTTTATTCTGGACGCTTTCCACCACATATTCCAGAGAAGAAAGTCTATCATCAGCTGTCAGATGCCAAATTAAAAGAGGCGATTATTGCGATGGGGGGCGTTCCTGAGGAACTTGCCGATAACCATGCAGTGCTTGATTTCTTTCTGCCGATTTTAAGAGCAGATTTTCAGCTTTTGGAGACTTATCAGTGTGATGAAGTCGTTCCAGCTGCATGCCCAATTTCTATTTTTTATGGTACACGTGATCTACCTTCTGTGCTGTTTGATTTAGACGATTGGGATCAATATACAAGCAAAGATTGTGCGTTTTTTGAATTCGATGGAGATCACTTTTTTATTCATTCATTAACAAATGAAGTCGTAGAAAAAATCAATGTCATTTTAAAGCGAATTGGAGTGTTGGAGAAATGAACACGAAACACGTAGGCGTGATTGGGGCAGGTGTGATGGGGGCTGATATGGCATTAGACCTTTCAGCAAATGGCTATCAAGTCACATTGGTTGATGTCACAGAAGAAAAACTAAACGAAGCACTAGAAAAGATCAAGAAAACCTATCAATTGGTGCAATTTGTGAGAAAAAAGAAAATCTCATTGTCCTTAGAAGACGTATTGTCTCAAATTCAGCTATCGACTTCATTTGAAGGCTTACATGACGCACATATCGTCATTGAAAATGTGACGGAAGATTGGGAGATAAAAAAACCCATTTATGAAGAGCTGCGAGATATTTGTTCGAAAGAAACCATCTATTTTGTAAACACGAGCTGCATTTCCATTACAAAGGTAGGGTCCCTTATGCATCATCCTGAAAAAGTTATTGGTGCACATTTTATGAACCCTGTTCCTCTTAAAGCGTTAGTTGAGGTGATTAGAGGAAAAGCAACTTCTGATGAAACAGTTGAAACGGCAAAAGGTTTCTTGAAATCCTTTGATAAAACACCTGTTGTGGTGCATGATCTTCCAGGGTTTGTTTCCAACCGTGTGCTCATGCTGACAATCAATGAAGCGATTTGGGCGGTGCAAGATCAAGTCGCGACACCAGCTGATGTCGATAAAATTTTCCGCGGGGGCTTCGGCCATAAAATGGGGCCGCTTGCGACAGGAGACTTAATTGGGCTTGATACGATTTTGAATTCATTGCTTGTTTTATACGAGAGCTACAAAGATCCGAAGTTCCGCCCATGTCCTCTGCTTGTCAAAATGGTCGATGCTGGTGAGTATGGCAAAAAATCAGGTAAAGGCTTTTTCCAATATGACATGTGAAAGGAGAAAAACAAATGGCTAAACAAATCAAGTGTGTTGTCTGGGATTTAGATCATACATTATGGGATGGAATTTTACTTGAATCAGATGAAGTGACGTTAAAGCCATCGATGAAGGAAGTGCTAACAGAACTAGATGAGCGCGGTATCCTTTTATCCATTGCAAGCCGGAATGATGAAGCTGCTGTGAGGGAAAAGCTCTCCGCCTTTGGGATCGAACATTTCTTTCTTTATCCAGAGATTCATTGGAATGCCAAATCTAGTTCATTAGAGAGAATCAGCGAGCGCTTAAATATTCATAAAGATACCATTCTCTTTATCGATGATCAGCCATTTGAACGAGAAGAAGTGAAGGCGGTTCATCCAGAGATTACTTGCTGGGATGCGGTGGATTATATGACATTGCTCACAGATGATCGACTGCGACCAGCTTTTATCACAGAGGATGCAAAACGGCGCAGAGAAATGTACATGGAAGCAGATCAAAGGCAGCAGGAAGAAGAGAAATATGAAGGGCCGCCTGAAAAATTTTTGGCCTCTTTAAATATGAAATTCGTTATATCAGAAGCAGGAGAACAAGATCTCCAGCGAGCCGAAGAACTTACCGTTCGAACCAATCAATTAAATGCAAGCGGGAAAACCTACGATTATGCAGAGCTTGATTATTTCCGTCAATCAGACAATCACTTGCTTCTCGTCTGTGAACTTGAAGATAAATTCGGTTCATATGGAAAAATAGGACTCTCTTTAATAGAAGAAACAGGTGATACATGGCATGTCAAACTACTGCTTATGTCTTGCCGTGTTATGTCACGTGGAGTCGGGACCATTTTACTGACAACGATTTTGCAAGAGGCGAAAAAGAGAGGGAAACGGCTTGTAGCTGATTTTAAACAAACCGATCGAAACCGCATGATGTATATCACTTATAAGTTTGCGAATTTCAAAGAGATCGAGAATGGGGAAGATGGCTATATTTTGTTCGAAAACGATTTAAGCATGATTCAGCCCTTCCCAGAATACGTAGATGTCAACATTGAGATAAAGCAGAAGGACCCTGCCAAATAAAAAAGCGAAAAGCGAGGAGATTGAATGATGAACCTACACGAACAAGTAAGAGCATATATCGAGCAAAACCTAGTGGTATTTGATGAGGAAATGGAGCTTGGAAATGATGATCATATTTTTGAACAAGGCTTTGTCAATTCACTATTTGCGATGAAACTAGTGAACTATATTGAACATGACTTTCACTTCCAATTAGACAATGAAGACCTCGACATTGCTAATTTTAGTACGGTCAACCGTATTGTCGCCTTAATTGAGAAAAAACAACAGGGGGCGGCTCTTCATGAAAACAGCTGAACAAACAATCGATGCCATTGAAGAAATACGACAATATTGCAATGAACATATCCGTCCATTTGCCAATGAATTCGATGAGACAGAACATTTGCCGGAGTCGCTGATTCGAGATATGGCGAAAAGAGGCTATTTGGCGGCAGGTATCCCATCCTCCTATCAAGGATTGGGGCTTGATCCGATTGCATATGGACAATTCACGGAACAAGTGGGGAAAGCTTGCTGTAACGTACGGACATTATTAACAGTGAATTCACTCGTAGGGGAAGCCATTCTTCGTTATGGAACAGAAGAACAAAAACAAGGCTGGCTCGTTGAATTAGCTAAAGGGGAAAAAATCGGTGCCTTTGCTTTGTCAGAGCCGAATATTGGCTCAGATGCCAATCATGTTGAAACTAGCTATCAAAAAAAAGGACAGTCCTATGTATTAAATGGGAAGAAAAAGTGGATTTCCTTCGGAGCGATTGCAGATTTCTTTATTGTGATTGCACGAGACGGCGAACAGGTCACGGCATTCCTTGTCGATCGAGATCAGACGGGTGTAGAGATTGAGAGAATTACTGGAATGATGGCAAATCGAGCATCTTATTTAGCAGAAATCACTCTTGATCATGTGCAGGTACACGAAGACTGTGTCTTAGGGCCAGTTGGGGGCGGTTTTAACCACGTAGTGTCTCTGGCTTTAGACCATGGAAGATACAGTGTTGCCTGGGCAGGGCTTGCCATTGCACAAGAAGCCGTTGATTCTCTCGTTACGTATTCACGCAAAAGAACTCAGTTTAATGAAAAACTATACAAGCATCAAATGATCAAAGGAATGATCGGAGATGCAGTCACTCAGCTCCATGCAGCGAGAGCTTTATGCCTAAAGGCTGGAGAAATGCGAGAAGCGAATCATCCTGATGCGATCACAGAAACATCCATTGCAAAATATTTCACCTCCAAAATTGCTGTCGACATTACAAATACAAATGTCCAAATCCATGGTGGGAGTGGATTTAGCCGGGAAAACTCAGCTTCAAGATTATATCGTGAAGCGAAGGTACTTGAAATTATTGAAGGGACTTCGCAAATTCAGCAGCAGGTCATTGCTAACTATGGTTTACGCCATTATTTCGTGAAACATTCTTAGAAAGAAAGGAGATGATCCCATGGCATTACAGCCGAAGAAGCTGGATAAACAGAACATTGAAAATATGTTAGGTATCACTACGATCCAAGAAGGACTGCTTTTTCATCATTTAATGCAACCGGACGGAACGGCTTATTTTGAACAACTGCTGATCCAAATAGACGGGCCGGTTGAGCGAGATCTCTTTGCACATTCATGGATGCATGTCACCAAACAGCATGAAATGCTTAGAACATTGTTTAGATGGCAGGAACTCGCAAGGCCAGTACAAATTGTGCTGAAGCAGCATCAGCCTGACATTCGATACCGTGATTTGACCCAAGCTGAGGAGCCTCTTCATTTGCTGAAAGAGGAAATAACAGCACAGGATCGAGAGGAACGATTTGATCTACAGGAAGTTCCATTTCGCCTGACATTATGTGAAGTAAATGAAGAAGTCAGCTGGGTTCTCATTAGCTTTCATCACATTTTATTGGACGGGTGGAGTCTTGGGATTGTATTAAGTGATTGGATGAGTGCATATGAGCGCTTATCAAATGAAGACCAACCTCTTCTTGAAAAAAGACCGTCCTATCAATCATTTGTTAAATGGCAGCAGCAAAATCTTCAACAGACAGAAGCGCAAGCTGTCTACTGGAAAAATGTTTTCGATGGCTGGAGTTATGCAGAACTGCTTCCAAAGTCAGGCGGTGCATATGAAGATTCAGGTGCTTTTCATCAATATGAACATCAAGTGGATGCTTCCATTGCGGAGAGGCTGAGCAAATTCACGAATCAACATGATGTGACATTGGCATCTGTCATGTATACGCTGTGGGGAGTTTTGCTATCTAAGTACGCCAACCAAGATGATATTGTCTTTGGAACAACAGTTTCAGGAAGAAATGCGGATGTTCCTCAAATTGAAAAGATGACAGGTTTGTTTATTAACACATTACCGCTGCGTGTCTCATTCGAACAGGATCGACCGATTGTTGAACAGATGCAGGAAGTGAGCCGGGAAATCGCAGTGAGAAATGAATATGAACATACTCCGCTATCCGACTTAAAGAAATATGCAGGAATGACGGCAGAGCAATCATTATTTGATTCAATCGTCGTCATTGAAAACTATCCACTAGATCGAATGCTCACGAAAAGCGATCAGCCTGTGCGTATTCGCAGATTTGAGATGAAAGAACAGACGGAATTCGATCTCACGCTTAGTGTACAGGCGTTTGATGAACAACTGCATTTTTCATTGGTGTATAACCCCGTCAGCTTTTCTGCTGAACAAATTGAAAAGTGGTGTCAGCATTTTCTTCATCTCCTGTCTGATGCTTGTGCTCACCCACAAAAATCTGCTGCTCAGTTACAGCTGCTATCAGAAGAAGAGATAGAAAAGCAGTTAACAGTTTTTCAGCAATATGGCGGGGCAACGTCTATCAATGAACCAACGGTGATTGACCTATTTGAAGAGCAAGTGGAGCGAACGCCAACGGCAGCCGCAGTTGAGTTTGGCGGTACGACGGTTACATATGAACAACTCAACAAGAGAGTGAATCAGCTCGCACGCTATTTACAAAATAAAGGGGTCAAACAGGAGCAGCGTGTCGGCATTTTAGCAGAGCATTCCATTGAAATGGTGATAGCATGCTTAGCTATTTTAAAAGCTGGCGGGGCTTACGTGCCAATTGATCCTGAATACCCGCAGGAACGAATAGAGTATCTACTAGAAGACAGCGGAGTAGAATGGCTCCTAACTCAACCGATTAAAGGACTCACCTATGCCTATAACGGAGAAAAAATTGATATCACACAGCCGGATCTATATACCGGATTATCAGATAACTTGGCAGAAGCCATCACCTCAGACCAAACAGCCTACTGCATTTATACATCAGGAACGACAGGAAGACCTAAAGGTGTACTCATTCATCATCTTGGTTTAGCCAACTATATTGATTGGGCGAAACAAGTATATGTTCGAGGAGAAACAAGGCATTTTGCTTTGTACACATCGTTGTCATTTGACCTGACAGTTACTTCAATTTTCACACCGCTCATTTCAGGAAATACCATCATGATTTATCACCATGAAAACCGGCAGCTGCTTGTCGAAGATATCATAAAAGATAATCGCGTACATGTGATGAAACTGACACCATCTCATTTACAGTTTATTAAGCACCTGTCTTTCCCGGAAAGCCAAATGAAATGTTTTATTTTAGGCGGAGAACAGCTGGAAACATCTTTAGCGAAATCCATTCAGCAGTCATTCCCGCAGCCTATAGAAATTGTGAATGAATATGGACCAACTGAAACAGTGGTTGGCTGCATGATTCATCGATATGACCAGGACCTTGATCAAGACGTGTATGTACCGATCGGAAAACCTGCACAGCATACAGATATTCTTCTTTTTGACAGACATATGAATCTTATGCCGGAAGGAACCATCGGTGAATTATATATTGGGGGGAAAGGTGTTGCAAAAGGGTATTTGAATCGTCCAGAGCTAACCGAAGAGCGGTTTGTCGATCATCCTTTCCAGCCAGGTGAAAAAATTTATAAAACAGGTGATGCAGCCCGCATTCTGCCTAATGGGCTCATTCAGTTTTTAGGCCGAAATGATGATCAAGTGAAGCTGAGAGGCTATCGTATTGAAACAGGTGAGATTGAATTTTGGCTGAATGAACAGCCAGGGGTCAAAGCAGCAGCTGTTGCTGTAAAGCCAGATGTTTCTGGTACACCATGTTTAGCCGCATATGTTGTCACGACAGCCATACTCGATCAAGCTGCAATGAAACGAGCACTAGCCGATCAGCTGCCAGATTATATGATTCCAACTCACTTTGTTCAATTGGATGATATGCCGCTGACTGCCAACGGCAAATTAGATAAACGGGCTTTACCTGCTTTGAAACAGGGGCAACAAATGAAAAAGCAGGCGGGCTCTGACAGTCTTTCTGATACTGAGAAAGTCATTCAAGACATCTGGAAAAAAGTCCTCGGCTTAGATGAGGTAAGTGTTCATGACAAATTCTTTGACATTGGCGGGCATTCTCTAAACCTGATTCATGTCAATCAACAGCTCGCTAAGCAATTGAATCAAAGCATTCCAATGGTCGAAATGTTCCGCCGTCCAACGATTAGAGAGCTAGCTGCATATTTAAGCGGTGCAACAGAGCAGAAGGGATCTGGCACACAGCCTGCGAATCAAAAGAAAAGAAAAGCCAACGAGCCGATTGCGATTATTGGAATGGCAGGTAAATTCCCTGGTGCAGAAAATGTTGAGGCATTTTGGCGAAATTTGAAGAATGGAGAAGAATCGATTTCATTCTTTTCCGATGAAGAATTGCTAGAAGCTGGAATTGACCGCCAAACCTTTGAGCGTTCCGATTATGTAAGAGCAAAAGGTGTGATTGATGGACCTGATTTATTTGATGCATCCTTCTTCGGCTATTCACCAGGTCAGGCAGAAATGATGGATCCTCAAATACGGCTGCTGCATGAATACGCCTATAAGGCGCTGGAAGATGCGGGGTATGTGCAGGAAGATTATCAAGGTAAGGTCGGTTTGTTTACTGGGTCCACATCCAACTTTCAATGGATTCAGCGTTTTGCATCTTCGCTTGATAGCAGCATGTCAGAGCTGTTTGAAGTGGGCTCGCTCAATGATACGTATACCGTGAGTACAAGAATTGCCCATAAATTGAATTTGAAAGGCCCAGCGCTCACATTGCAAACCGCTTGTTCGACTTCTTTGGTCGCCTTGCATTTGGCCTGTCAATCCATTGCAAATGGTGATTCAGATGTAGCGCTTGCGGGAGGCGTGTCGATTTTACACCCAGTGAAATCAGGCTACATTTATCAGCAGAACATGGTGAAATCAAGCGATGGTCATTGTCGTGCCTTTGACGATCAAGCAGATGGAACTGTTGGCGGAGATGGTGTGGGTCTTGTTGCTTTAAAAGCACTTAGTGAAGCCATAGAAGATGGTGACCATATTTATGCTGTCATTAAGGGCTCTGCCATCAACAATGATGGTGATCAAAAGGTTGGCTTCAATGCTCCAAGTGTTGAAGGTCAGACAAGGGTCATCCAGGATGCCTTACATCAAGCAGATGTTTCACCAGATACGATTGAATATATAGAAACACACGGAACTGGAACGTCACTTGGAGATCCGATTGAAATAGAGGCGCTCACAAAAGCTTTCGACACAGAGAAAAAACAATTTTGCCGCATTGGGTCTGTGAAATCAAATATTGGTCATTTGGATGCAGCGGCAGGGGCAGCTGGCTTGATTAAAGCTGTGCTTTCTCTTCAGCATCACACATTTGTGCCTAGTCTTCACTTCAAAAAAGCCAATGAAAACATTGCATTTGAGCATAGTCCTTTCTTTGTAAACACTGAGCTGACCGACTGGAAGCAGCCAGTATCACATTTGCGGAGGGCTGGTGTGAGCTCATTTGGAATGGGCGGAACCAATGCGCATGTCATATTAGAAGAAGCGCCGCAAAGAGATCGTCAGCAAATGCCTCGTTCGGCTGAGCTGCTTGTCCTTTCAGCAAAGAGCAAAACGAGTTTGGAACGAATGAAAGACAACCTTGTGAATCAGTTGGAAAACACGCCTTCTCTCAATTTGGCAGACGCAGCTTATACCTTGCAAACAGGCAGGCAGTCCTTTGGATTCCGTCAAGCCTTTGTTGCGGCCAGCAGAGAAGATGCATTGCGTGTATTAACAGAAAAGCAAGGCAAGGGTATTGGGAAGCTCATGCATTCACATGTGGAGAAACAAAAGATTATTTTTATGTTTTCTGGACAAGGCAATCAATACCTCAATATGGGATTAGATTTGTACCGGGAGGAGCCGTACTTTAAGAAGCAAATGGATGCTTGTTTTCAAGCATATGAAGAAGCAACAGGGCAAAGTCTTGCCCGCATTCTTTATCCATTAGCGGCTGAAACAGAAAAGGCACGCGAAAAATTGGCAAGCACTCAATATGCACAGCCAGCCATTTTTGCCATTGAATATGCCCTTTCCATGCTCTTCATTGAATGGGGGATTCGTCCTGATGCAATGATCGGCTATAGCTTTGGCGAATTAACGGCAGCCGCTATATCAGGCCTTTTCAGCTTAAAGGAAGCGATGTCGATGGTCGCCTGCCGGGCGAATGCGATGCAGTCGTCGCCAGCTGGCATCATGATGAGTGTTCCATTACCTGAAGCAGAGTTAAAACCGATGCTTCCAAAAGATATTTCTCTCGCTGTTGTCAATGATTCCTCATGTATCGTGTCAGGTCTTGAAGCAGCGATAAGTGAATTTGAACAAGAGCTGAAGAATAACAGATTGATGTGTATGCGATTAGGTGGAACCATTGCTGCTCACTCACATGTCATGAAGGAAGCAGCGGAGCAATTTGGTGAAAAATTAAAGGATATTAAAGCCAAGCAGCTACGTATTCCATTCATTTCGAATTTGACAGGAGATTGGATGACAAGTGCGAGTGCTCAGGATATGTCCTATTGGAAAAGGCATATGACCGATACGGTTCGTTTTGCTGAAGGCATCACAAATATTTTACAGCAGGACAATATTCAATTAATTGAGATTGGACCAGGTCAAGATTTAAGCGTGATGGTCAACCGGTCACTGAACGGCATGAATCAGCATGTATGTCATGTGCTCAGACATGCAAAACAAGATGTGACGGATACTGAATTTTTACTTGGGCAGATTGGACGTCTCTGGACACACGGAATAACCATCGACTGGAACAGGTTCCATCTAAACCGTCAGCCGCAGAAAATGCCGCTGCCAACGTATGCGTTTGATCAAACCTCCTATTGGTATGATGCATCAGACCGTGTAAAACGCGATAAACCTAAGCAGTCTGGACGAAAGGAGCAAATGGATGAATGGTTCTATACCCCTTATTGGGAGGCGGACCTTTCCCCTTATGTGTCATCAGATGATTCCTCTTTTGGAGCCTTGCTTTTGTTTGCGGATTCATCTGCCTTCGGAGAGAAGGTTGCAGCCGAGCTTCTGACGAAACGGAACAAGTTCGTAGTGGTTCAGAAAGGAAATGAATTTACGAAGCATGATGAAAAAAGCTACACCATTCGGTCACATAAGCCATCTGATTATGAAAAGCTCATATCAAATCTGGCAGATGACCAAATCAACGTGTCAGAAGTTTGTCATCTATGGGGGCTTTCAGAACGACAGCCGTCTCAATCGGAAGAAGAATGGGTGAAACAAACGCAGCAAGATGCTTATTACTCCTTGCTTTATATCGGACAGGCTTTGAAAAAATCTGTTTTGGACCAAAAAGTATCCATTACAGTTCTTTCCTCATTGACGTATGCCGTTGGCGGTGAGTCTATCCTTTATCCTGAAAAAGCAATCCATCTTGGACCTGCCATGGTTATTTCACAAGAAACACCGAACTTGCGTTACCGCATTCTTGATGTCGATCGCCCGGTGGCAAATGGGGTGCAGGAAAAGAGGTTGCTGAAACAAATTAGCGATGAGTTAGATCGAACATCTGGACAGCTTCTCACGGTCTATCGAAGAAATAAGCGATATGTGAAAAAGTATGCCAAAGCTATAGTTCCCGAAACAGGACATACTCAGTTGGCTAAAAAAGATGGTGTATACATTTTAATTGGCGGTCTTGGGTTTATTGGATTGAATATTGCACAGTCTTTGACCGAGCAAACGAAGGGAACGTTGATCTTAACGAGCAGGTCTGGACTGCCTGATAGAAGCAAGTGGCAAGAGTGGCTTGCTACGCACGATGAACAGGATCCAACTAAGAAAAAAATACAAAAGGTAATGGCACTTGAAGAGGCTGGTGCAGAAGTTCTCATAAAGAAAGTAGATGTTCGCCACAGGGAAGATATCCAGCAATTGATCAACACGGTGGATGCGGCCTACGGACAGATTGACGGTGTGATCTATGCAGCTGGAGTGACGGGTGATCAATCCTTCAGAGTGATGGAGCAAACAGATGTCACATTCTCAGAATCCCACTTTGAAGCGAAGATGAATGGTGTACTTCATCTTGATGCCGCCTTAGGTGACCGATCACTTGATTTCTGTTTTGTACTGTCATCTTTGTCACCGATCTTAGGCGGACTCGGTTTCACAGCCTATACAGCTGTGAATCATTTCATCGATGCGTACGTGTATGAACGAAATCTTCGTTCAGAAATGCAGTGGTCTGTCATTAGCTTTGACGGCTGGGAATTTGAGCAGGGGAAGCAGCTTGATCTCCCTATCGGAGATGATGTCACCGAAACGTTAATTACAGAAAAAGAAGGAAGAAGGATCTTTGAACGATTGCTTTCACTGGATCAAGTGGAACAAATGGTTATTTCAACAACGTCTTTACATGATCGAATTCACCGATATGTAGACCGTTTATCCCGTGAGGAAGAGAGTGCCGGAGAGCATGCACAAGATGGAAACTTATATTCTCGGCCAGCGCTGTCAACGAATTATGTTGCACCTGAAACGGAGCTAGAGAAGGAATTAAGTCAGCATTGGCAAGCTTTCTTTAAAATTGATGAAATTGGCATAGATGATCATTTCTTTGAAATGGGTGGAGATTCTCTAAAGGCGATTACTTTCATTGGCATCATTCATCGCGCATTCAGTGTAGAGCTGACGCTTCCACAATTCTTCCAAATACCAACGATCCGATTAATGGCAGAATACATCGACCAAGCAGACACTGCTGCTTATCATGCGATTGAAAAAGCCGAAATGAAGGAGCATTATCCTCTGTCGTCTGCGCAAAAACGGTTGTATCTCATGCAGCAAATGGATGTAAGCAGCACAGGATACAACGAATTTAAAGCAGGACGAATTAAAGGAAGGCTCGATATCAACAGGTTGGAATGGGCATTTCAGCAGCTTATAAAGAGACACGAAAGTTTGCGGACAGCGTTTGTACTAGAGAATGGCGTCCCTTATCAAAAGATTGAAGAAGAGGTACCATTTGCAGTCACGTTGTTTGACCTCACAGAGGGATCGACACAAGGATCTGAGGAAGATCAAAAACAAGTGATTGAACAATTTTTGACTGCCTTTACGTTAAGTGAGGCTCCATTGATGAGAGTTGGTGTGATGAAGCTGGCAGAAGAGGAATTCGTGCTCATGCTGGACATGCATCACATTATCTCGGATGGTCTTTCTCAAGATATTTTGGTCAACGACTTTATGCAGTTATACGACGGCAGGACGCTTGAGCCTCTCGCTTTGCAATATAAAGATTTTTCAGAATGGCAAAATGACATACTTGCGTCTGAAGCATTGAAAGAATCGAGTGATTACTGGAAAAACCGGTTAGAAGGTGCCCCGCTGCTTGATCTGCCAACAGATTTCGATCGGCCAGAGGTGAGACAATTCCGCGGCGGACATTATACGTTCCGTATAGAAGAAGCGGAGCTGAACGCGTTTAAGCAGGTGATTTTAAAGGAAGACGCAACATTGTTTATGGGTCTGTTAAGTCTGTATCAGATTTTGCTTCATAAATTAAGCGGACAATCAGATATCACGGTTGGGGTTCCGGTAGCAGGTAGAAAACAAGAGGAGCTGCAGCAAGTCATTGGTATCTTTGTCAATATGCTGCCACTTCGTTTATATCCTAAAGCAGAGCTGACTTATCAGCAATTCCTTCAGGATGTAAAGGCGCATGTGATCGATGATTTCGGTCATCAAGAATATCAATATGAACAAATGGTGCAAGACCTCCAGCTGAGCCGGAGTGTCAGCCGGAATCTATTGTTTGATGCTGTGTTCGCCTTGCAAAATATGAATCAGCCAGAACTGAAAGTTGGCGGTTTAACCTTTAGTGATTATCCGTACGAGACAGGAACGTCGCGATTTGATTTACTCTGGATTGCGTATGAACAGGAAGACGGTCTTTCTTCAACGATTGAATATAATACTGAGCTTTTCACAGAGGAAACCATAGAGCGGATTGCAGGTTTGCTGAAAGACATCATGCGGGCTGTTTCAGTAGATCCGGTGAGAATAGAGGAAATTGAACTGACTTCTTCATTCAAGCAATTAGACGACGTATCTCTTTTCGAATTAGATGACTTAAAAATATAAGTAAAGAGGTGAATGGAAGAGTGATTGAACATGATGATTTTCAACTGAAAGCAGCGGCGAAGGAAAGGGTGAGGGAAAGAGCCTACTGGACATCTATTTTATCAGATGTTCAGCTGGATGGCCGCATTCCTCATACGGTTTCACAAGCCAAGCCTGCTGCTATGAACCGATCGCTTCATTCGTCCTTCCCGATGGCTGTAAACCATTCGTTAAAGCAATTATGTGGAGATTCTGATTTGCGCTTGTTTATCGTGCTGACCACAGCCGCTTTTGGCTTGCTTCAGCGTTATAGCGGAAAAACTGAGTTGATGGTGACTGTTCCTACAATGGAACAGTCCGCCAATCAATCCACTATTAATCATATGTTGCCGCTTAAGGCAGAGATTGATCCTCATATGAGCTTTAGCGCAGGGTTAGACGCAGTGAAACAATCGTTTCAGGAGGCAGTGCGTCATCAAAACTATCCTGTTCATATTTTAATGGATGAGCTTTGGCATTCAGTAGGAGATGACAAGAAGCGTGTCAATCTGGCATGTGCGTTTGAGACATTGCATGGGCATACGGATCGAGAGCAGCTGCACGCGGATGTGCTCATTGTTTGGAAGAAAGAACAAGATCACCTTCATGCTGAAGTTCACTGGGATGCTTCCATTTATGAAGATCAAATGATGGAACAGTTCTCTAGACATTTCATGACACTCACAGAGCAATTTCTTAAAACGCCTGAACAAGCGATGAGCACACACTCATTTTTATCTGATATCGAGAAAAGTCAGCTGTTTGATTCGTTTCAAGGTGAGTCGCTCGCTTATCCAGTGGATCGTGATATTGTGTCATTATTTCAACAGCAAGTCCAATTGCATTCAGCACGAACGGCCGTTGTGTTTGGCACCACCTCCTATACATATGAAGAGGTTGATGATTTATCGGATCGCATTGCGCTTAGACTGTCTCAAAGTCAGATGACACGTGAGACTCCAGTTGGTCTCAGAATGAATCGGTCTGCTGAACTGGTCATTGCCATTCTTGGCATTTTAAAGGCTGGCTATGCTTACTTACCGATTGATGTCCATCTGCCGATTGAAAGAATTCGGTATATGCTCAAAAACAGCGGCGCTACAGCCATAGTATCGGACGAAGACGGACACGAAGGTTTGGATGTCGAGGTTCATGTTATTCAAGACATGCTTCAAGAATCCCCAATTACAGAGAAACTCACTTGGTCTATTTCGCCTTCGGACATGGCGTATGTCTTGTATACATCGGGTACGACTGGGCATCCAAAAGGGGTCGTTATTGAACATCGTCATGTTATTAATTTGGTATACGGAATGAAAACACGCTTTTTTGATCTACTCCCTGGTGATTTGCAAGTAGGGATGCTCGCTTCTCATATTTTTGATGCATCTGTTCAAACCTTGTTCCCGGCATTGCTGCTAGGGCATACGCTGCATATTGCCAAAGATGAAGTCCGTATGGATGGGCATGCGTTATGGTCATTTTATCGAGACAACCACATTCAGCTGTCAGATGTGACCCCCTCTCATTTAAAGCTGATGAACAAGGCAGCAGCGCAATCGAAACAAGACTTGCCTGCTTTGAACATGCTGCTTGTGGGCGGAGAAGTGTTCACAAAAGAGCTGATGGATCAATTTTTACAGCATGTATCAGGTGAAAAACTCATGATGATTAATGCATATGGGCCTACTGAATGTACGGTTCAGTCGTCATCCTTTTTGATTCCTCATGACTGGGATGAGCAAGTCATCCCTATTGGGCAGCCGATGCCAAATGAGCATATTTTCATATGTGACAAGCAAGGTGAGCCGGTGCCGATTGGTGTTTTTGGCGAATTGTATATAGCAGGTGCTGGTGTAGGCCGTGGGTACATCAATCATCCTGATCTCAACAAGGAGAAGTTTATCAAAAAAACAGAGCTGAGCAGCGGGATGTTATACGGTACGGGAGACCTTGCAAGATGGCGGTTTGATGGTTTATTAGAATTTGCTAAAAGAAACGACGGCCAAGTGAAAATCAGAGGATATCGAATTGAGCTCGAGGAAATCCGCAGAGCCCTTCTTGATGATCCAAACATACAAGGACTGGTCCAAGATGTCATTGTCATTCCTAAGGAAACGAAGGATCAGGACCAATATATTTGCGCATATATTATGGCAAAACAAGTGATAGATCAGCGCGCACTTCGACAATCTTTAAGTGAAAGATTACCAGGTTATATGGTGCCGAGGCATGTCATTCAAGTAGAGCAATTTCCTCTGAATCTATCAGGGAAATTGGATATTCAAGCACTGCCGAATCCAGAAGATCAGTTAGAAGGCAAAGCAGAGCCGGTAACCATTCAAGTTCACAATGAAACAGAGCAGAAGCTTGTTCGTATTTTCGCGTCTATATTACAAGTCCCTGCTTCGCAGATTCGTATAGATGAACCGTTTTTTGATTTAGGCGGGAACTCTTTTAATATCGTTGAGCTGTCCAATAGAGTGAAAGAGGAATTTCAGCAGGAGCTGACTGTGATGGAGCTGTTCCAATATACAACGGTTTCACAAATAGCTGCTCAATTAAAACACAAAGCATCAGGGCAAGAGCAACAAACAGAGGGTGATGGAGAAAATGAAGCGGATGACTTAGAAAGTGCCGCACAACTGTTAGGCGGGATGATAGATGAGTAAGTTCACAGGATTAGAGGTTGCAGTGGTTGGGATGGCATGCCGTTTTCCGGGAGCGAAAAATATTCATCACTTCTGGGACAACCTTGCAAATGGGAGAGAGTCCATTACGTTCTTTTCTAAAGAAGAGCTGCTTGAGGCAGGAGTTGAACAAGAAGCATTAGATCATAATCAATATGTTCGTGCCAAAGGAGCAGTCGATCAGCATGATCACTTTGATGCAGATTTCTTTGGTTATTCACAGCGTGAAGCAGAAGTAATGGACCCGCAAATCCGCATGTTTCATGAGGTCGCATGGGAATCCCTAGAAGATGCAGGCTATAACCCTGAAACGTATCAGGAGCCGATCGGTTTATTTGGAGCTGCTTCTGCTAATTTATACTGGCAAGCTGCTTCCATGCTGATGAGATCCAATCACTCATCTGAACAATTTGCGGCTGTTCAATTAACGGATAAAGATTTCATGAACACAAAGGTATCCTACAAATTGAATTTGAAGGGACCGAGCGTAGCTATTGATACAGCTTGTTCTTCCTCTTTGACTGCAATTCATATGGCGGCGCGCGCCCTGATTACTGGAGAATGTAAAATGGCACTCGCAGGCGGCGTCACCATTACGACCCCTCACAAAAAAGGATACATGTATCAAGAGGGCATGATCATGTCGCCGGATGGGCACTGCCGGGCTTTTGATGAACAGGCGGAAGGAACCGTTGGCGGTGAGGGCTGTGGAGTTGTTGTGCTCAAATCCTTAAAGCAGGCGCTAAAAGATAAGGACCATATCTATGGCGTGATTAAAGGGTCAGCCTATAACAATGACGGCGGGCGGAAGGTTGGCTACACAGCGCCAAGCATAGAAGGACAAAGCGAAGTGATTAAAAAGGCGCTCAACATCAGTCGTGTAGAAGCTGAGAGTATTTCTTATATTGAAGCACATGGCACAGGGACGACTCTTGGAGATCCGGTTGAAATTGAGTCGCTGAAGCAAGCCTTTCAAACAGATAAAAAACAGTTTTGTGCGATTGGGTCTGTGAAAACCAATATTGGTCATCTTGACTCAGCTGCAGGGATTGCAGGTTTTATCAAAACAACACTTAGTCTGTACCATCAGATGCTGCCGCCAAGCCTTCATTATAAAAAACCTAATCCGAAAATTGATTTTGAATCAAGCCCATTTTATGTGAATACAACACCTGTACCATGGAAGAAATCAGAGACCCCACTGCGTGCCGGTGTCAGCTCATTTGGAGTGGGCGGAACGAATGTACACTTGATCATGGAAGAGGCACCCGCCGCCGATAAGCCGTCAGCAGACAGAGGTCATGAACTAATGGTGATTTCGGCAAGATCGAAGCAAGCGGTACAAAAGTCTACTGAACAAATCACATCTTATTTAACAGAACAAACGAGCGTCTCACTATCCGATGCAGCATTTACGCTGCAAGAGGGACGAAAACATTTTCCTTATCGCCAAGCTTTTCTTGCAGGTCCTGACCGCACATTCCAGTCAGCCGGCCAGCCGCAAAAGGCCTTTCAACAGCCTGCGGTCGTTTGGATGTTCTCTGGACAAGGTGCTCAGTATGTGAATATGGGCAAGGATTTATATGAGAAAGACCCTGTATTTAAACAAACGCTTCAGAAATGTTTTGCCATCATTTTATCCTTATCAGGTGTTGAGATCGAGAACGTGTTATATCCAACAACCGAAGAAGAGTTTATAGAAGCTGAACAACTCATGCAGCAAACGTCATATACACAAATCATCTTGTTTAGTTTTGAGTATGCGCTTGCGTCGAAGCTGATGGGACTAGGCATACGTCCGCATTATTTCATTGGTCATAGTATTGGAGAAATCACGGCTGCCTGTGTGGCTGGTATGATCCATCTTGAAGATGCAATCCGTATTGTTTTAAAAAGAGGCAGTTTGATGCAAAAAATGCCTCCAGGTGAAATGGCCGGTGTGTCACTCCCTGCCGAAGAGATTAAACATGATCTTCCAGAAGGTGTCGAGCTTTCTGCTGTGAATAGCTCACAATTATCCGTTGTTTCCGGTCCGTCAGATCGGTTACAGGTATATATCGAACAAGCTGAAAAAAGAGGAGCTTCTGTCCAAATATTGAAAACCTCTCACGCCTTTCATACGAGTATGATGGCCGAAGCGTCCGAACAGTTGAAGAACGTTCTCTCAGAGATCACCTATCAGCAGGGAGAGGTACCGATCCTTTCGAATGTGACAGGGAGCTGGTTAACGAATGAACAAGCCGCATCACCTGATTACTGGGCATCTCATATCAGGCAGCCTGTTTTATTTAGTCAAGGATTAGAGACATTACTTGGACTCGGAGAGATGGTTTTCATTGAAGTGGGGCCAGGTCATACGTTAACTCAATTCGTGAGACGCCATGATCACTATGATGTGAACAAAGCAGCAGCTGTTTCATTGGTGAGACATCCAAAAGAACAAGCAGCTGATGATGAATATATGGAAAAGGCGATAGGGAAACTGTGGAGTTACGGAGTGGAGCTAAACTGGAGCGCTGTCAGAAAAGAAAAGGCCTCATATCGAGTTTCACTGCCAACGTATCCATTTGAGCATCAAATATTCCCTTCACCGCAGTTTAAAGCAGATCAGATGATGACTGCTTTAACGCCAGAAAAGATGGAGAAACGATCAGCTGATTTTCAAGACTGGTTTTACATTCCGGTATGGGAGCGCTCTTCACCTGTACTAAAGGAGCAACATCATCAAGGAAAACGCATCTTGGTATTTGAAAAAAATGGTCATATTGGCACCTATTTGAAAGAACGGCATGCAGAAGTGATCAGCGTATGTCAAAGTGATCATACGATGAAAGAAAATGACCATTTGCTGAAGGCTGACGTTTATATGCTGTCACACTTAGAGTGGGTTATGGCTGAATTGCAGGAATCTGGATTTATTCCTGAAGAGATCATCTGGATGCATGATGAACTGACGAAAGATACCGATGATCAGCCAAACTACTTATCTGTGCTCGATCTCGTCAGACTAATCAGTCAGTATCATAACACAAGCATACGTCTTCACCTTGTGACAAGCCAAGCACATGATGTGATCGGCATGGAGAAGGTCAATCCACTTCAAGCAACATTTACAGGGCTAGCTTTGACCATTCCTCAAGAATATCAGCATATTGAGTGTCAGCATATTGATGTATGTGAGGATACAAAGGCGAATTGGCCGCTATTCCTTTCATACGAGATCGCAATGCACGATCAAGAAGCAGTCGTTGCGTATCGCGTGAACAGCAGATGGATTCGAAAAGCTTCGAGAACACCTTTAAGAAAAGAGGGATCGTCCAAGCAGCCTTTCAGGTCTAGTGGCGTTTATCTCATTACTGGCGGTATTGGCGGTATTGGCTTCACACTAGCTCAACATTTAGCAGAAACGTATCAAGCAAAACTTGTGATCATGAGCCGTTCGCAAATACGTGAACGCGCTGCCTGGCATGAGCTGCGTGATGCGAATGGGAAAGAAGCTGAGATCGTGAAAAAGCTGATGACTCTTGAAGAGTTAGGAGCTGATGTACAAGCTGTACAAGGTGATGTGTCAGATAAAGATGCTGTGCAGCAAGCGGTTCAGCTGGCTCATACGGCATTTGGTCATTTGCATGGTGTCATTCACGCGGCAGGAGAGGCAGATGGGAAAATCATTCAAGCAAGAACAGCAGACGATGAAATTCGTATGTGTCAGGCAAAAATCAATGGAACCTATGTGCTGAATGAAGCCCTCAAGGATGAAACGCTCGACTTCTTTTTACTTTGTTCCTCTCTTGTTTCCTTTCTTGGAGCGGCTGGACAAGTGGCTTATGCAGCTTCAAATGCTTTTCTGGACAGCTTTGCTCATGCCAAAAGGCAGGAAGGGAAGCCGGTTATCTCCTTAAATTGGGATCGGTGGGAGAAAGTCGGCATGGCACACGAGTCGGCATTAGCGGCCAAAGTCAATGACATGATGGCGCTCGAGGAACAGGATGGAATTTCACCAGAACAAGGAATAAGGGCCGTCCAGGAAGTGCTGTGTCTAGATTATCCGCAAATTCTTGTATCCGTTCAAGATATGGGCGAGAGAATGAAACAACGCTTAACCTCTCTGCAGCAAGAAGAAGAGCCGTCTCAAGAGATATCTCAGATCATAGATGATTGTCTAGAAGCATCCTTAAGTGATGTACTCAGCTCCTTTTTTCCTCATGAGCCGGATGTGAATGAGAATTTCTTTGAAATGGGTGCGACATCCCTTGATTTATTGCAGATGAGCGGTCAAATCAAATCAATTTATGGCATAGAGGTTCCGGTGGTCATGATGTACAGCCATCCGACCATCGCGGCATTGGCAGCAGAACTAAAGAAGATTCATGGAGTAAAGGAAGAAAAGCAAGCTGTTACTGAATCAACCAATCTTCGAAAACAGGCGATGGCAGAAGGGAAAAATCGACGTAAACAGAGATTAAAACGAAAATAGATGGGAGAAATGCAGCGTATGTCTGATCAAGAGCAATGGATCGAATCTGGATTTGAAATTGCAGTCGTAGGATTAGCAGGTACGTTTCCCGGAGCACCGAATGTCCAATCGTTTTGGGAAAATATATCGCAAGGGAAAGAATCCGTTACGTTTTTCACTGATGAAGAATTAAAGGCAGCGGGTGTAGATGAGACGCTGTTAAAACGGTCTGATTATGTGAAGGCGAAGCCATATTTAGAGAATGCATCTTCTTTTGATGCAGACTTTTTTGGCTACTCTCCGCGAGAGGCATCCATTATGGACCCGCAAATTCGATTGATGCACGAATGCACATGGCATGCGCTAGAGGACGCTGGCTATGAGCCTGAGCAATACGAAGGGTTAATTGGCCTTTATGCCGGGGCATCTAGCAATTTATCGTGGATGGGGCAGCATATGTCGTCTCTTGAAAAGAATGAAGATGTGTTTCAAATCATGCATCTCAATGACCCGTCCTTCGCTTCCCGGGTTGCCTATAAATTAAATCTAAAAGGACCAAGTGTATCAGTGCAAACGGCTTGCTCCACGTCGCTTGTTGCTATCCATATGGCCTGCCAAGGATTAATCGGCGGCGAATGTGACCTTGCACTAGCGGGGGGCGTCACACTCCATCAGCCACAGATCACAGGATATCAATACCAAGAAGGAATGATTTATTCCCCTGATGGACATTGCCGTCCGTTTGATGAAAAAGCAAAAGGGACCATTTTTGGTGAAGGTGCAGGCGTTGTTGCACTAAAACGTTTAAAAGATGCGATAGAAGACGGAGATTTTATTTATGCCGTTGTAAAAGGATCTGCAACGAACAATGATGGAAGCAACAAAGTCGGCTATACAGCCCCTAGTGTCAGTGGACAGGCAAGTGTCATTGAATCTGCTTTAGAAATGGCCGAAACAGAGCCAGAGACAATTTCATATATCGAAGCACATGGAACAGGTACGCCTGTTGGAGATCCGATTGAGATTGAGGCACTTACTCGTGCTTTTCAAACAGAGCAAAAAGGATTTTGCCGACTTGGGTCAGTCAAAGCCAATATTGGGCATTTAGATGCCGCCAGCGGTGTAGCTGGTTTTATCAAAACAGTCATGATGCTGCATCATCGACAATTTGCTCCAATGCCGCACTTTGAGAAGCCGAATCACCGTATTCCATTTGATCAAACGCCATTTTATGTTGGAACAGATAAAGAGGAGTGGAAGACGTCTCATTTGCCAAGGAGAGCTGGAGTCAGTGCCTTTGGTATAGGGGGAGCAAATGCCCATGTCATCTTAGAAGAGGCAAAGCCGAGAGAAGCAAACAGCACGACCTTCTCCAAAGAATTAATCGTGCTGTCAGCCAGATCAACGCATGATTTGAAGAACATGACAAAAAACTTGAAGGAATATGTCTCCTCACATCATGAACTCTCACTTGGTCAAGCAGCTTATACCTTACAAAGGGGAAGAAAAGCCTTCAAATATCGAAAAACGCTTGTCTGTTCCACACGTGATGAATTATTAGAACAGCTGCATGTGCTAAACGAAGAGACGCCAGGCAGAGAAAGTCTTCTTTATAAGCGGATAAACATGAGGCTGACTGGTTTTCATGAAGCAGGATTACGTGATTACATCAAGCTGTATGAGAAAGATCTTTCATTTAAAACAGAAGTGGATCGTTTAATGAGCCTCGTCCAATCCGTGATACCTATTAAAAAAGACGATCTGTTCCATTTCAAACAAAACGGTCACGCAGAAGTGGCTATGCTGATCATGACATTGGCTTTTGCCAGCCAGCTAAGATCACTTGGAATTGAACCAGACGTATGGATTGGAGAGGGCAGCGGGGTGTGGACAGCTTTATGTGCAGCAGATGGGCTTGAGCTAACAGAGGCGGCATCTATTGTATACCGCCTTCATGACAACCAGATGATCAATCAAAAGCTGGCTGCATTGCCTCAGAAGACACTCCAACAGCCTGTTTACATTGCGCAGACAGGGGAGGAACTAACTGCTTTCGATCCATCGTCTGCAATGCGTTTCCTTGATATAGAACAGCCTGTAAAATCGCCTTTGTTCAAGCAAGAATCACCAGCCTTGATGATTGATCTTTCAAAGAAACAAGGAATTGTGGTTGAAAAGGGAGCAGAAAAAACAACCGAACCACTTGATGGAGACCTGATGCAAGTCGCAGGTGTTCTTTGGGAAATGGGGGTCGACTTAGCTTTTCCTTTAACAGAGGAGAAGAATAGGCAGCGCATTCCGCTTCCAGGCTATCCATTTCATAAAACAGATTTCTCTGTACAAACAAAAACGATGGCAGCTATTGAACCACAAAAGCCGAAGGCTGTGAAGCGTGACTTTCCTTCACTCGCCTCTTTACAAAAAGATATTCACACCATTGTTCAAACTCATTTTGGATTTGATCAAATGGATGATGACTCGCCATTTTTTGAATTTGGTGCGACATCACTTGATATATCTCAGCTTGCAGCAAAAATCTCTGAGCGATTGGATCAACAAATTGACACTGTTCAATTGTATCGATTTGCTACAGTTGCAAGTCTTTCTGAATACTTATTTAAAGAACAAACGGAACGTGAGCAAACACCAGCTTCTTTCCCAAAAAGAAATACATCACAGGAAAATTCAGATATTGCGATTGTCGGAATGGCAGGAAGATTCCCAGGGGCTTCATCGCTAGAAGACTTTTGGCAGCGTCTTGTGAATGGCGAGGAAATGATTCACTTTTTCACAGAAGAAGAACTCAAGAAAGCAGGGCTGGATGCGTCAGTCTATCAGCATCCGAATTTCATTGGAGCAAAAGGACGTTTACAAGAAATTGAAGGTTTTGATGCAGATTTCTTCAACTATTCTGCTAGAGAGGCAGAGCTAATGGATCCACAATTCAGGCTCTTGCATGAATGTGCTTGGGAAGCGCTGGAGGATGCTGGCTGTGACCCTGATAGAATGGCAGGGAAAATTGGAGTTTATACAGGAACAAGCCCAAATCATGAATGGCTGACACGCTTTGCACATCAAATGGAAGCAACCGAGCAATTCAGCGCAATGCTGTTAAATGATCGTGAGTTCTTTAGTACGCAACTTTCTTATAAATTGAATCTACACGGGCCTAGTGTGACGATGCAGACAGCTTGTTCGACCTCACTTGTCAACATTGGCATGGCCTGTCAAGCATTATTGAATCAAGAATGTGATGCAGCACTGGCTGGAGGTGTGACGGTTAGTTCTCCAGAAAATATCGGCTATATTTATCAAGATGGAATGATTCAATCAAAAGATGGCCATTGCCGTCCGTTCGACCAAGAGGCGAGCGGAACCATTTTCGGAGATGGAGCGGGGATCGTTCTGTTAAAACGTTATGAAGATGCGATAAGAGATGGCAACCCGATTCATGCGGTCATCAAAGGGGTTGGCGTAAACAATGATGGCAGCCGAAAAGCTGGTTTTACCGCTCCGAGTGTGGAAGGGCAGGCAGAGGTATTAAAAGAAACGTATGAAAAATCAGGTATAGATCCCGCGTCTATCGGTTATTTAGAAGCGCATGGTACGGGGACAAAAATGGGAGATCCAATTGAAGTATCCGCCCTTAGCCAAGTGTTCAAAGGAACAGAGCCGCTGACAATCCCAATCGGTTCAGTTAAAAGTAATGTCGGACATTTAAATAGTGCGGCAGGGATTGCAGGTCTGTTTAAAGCCATTTTGGCTATTCAGCACAAAACGATCCCGCCAACCATTCATTATGAATCACCCAATCAGGAGATTCCTTTTAAAGATACACCGTTTTATGTGAATCAAAAGGCGCTGTATTGGAAGGAATCAGATAAGCCGAGAAGAGCAGGGGTTAGTTCTTTCGGTATCGGCGGGACAAATGCCCATATGATCATAGAAGAAGGCATACGTGTGAAACAAAAGTCAGCTTCTAAGCAAAAGCAGCTGCTCGTTTTATCTGCAAAAACGGATACCGCTTTAGCGAAAATGACAGATCAATTAAAGCAGTATGTGATACAGCATCCTGAAGTTCCGCTTGAAGATATTGCTTATACATTGCGTTATGGCAGAAAGCAATTTCCATATCGAAAAGCGATCGTGCTTGCGTCTGCTGATGAATGGCTGCAGCAGAAACATCTTGAAACCAGTGTGTTCCGAAGCAAAAAATGGCGTAAAGCTACCTTTATGTTTTCAGGTCAAGGTGCTCAATATGCTGGCATGATGCGCGAATTATACGATGCAGAACCAGTGTTCAAATGGGAAGTGGATAGATGCTTCAAATATGTAATGGAGACGGAGCAAGTTGATTTAAAAGGCATTGTTTTTCCAGAGAATGAAACGAATGAAGACATCACAAAAACGTCAAATGCTCAGCCGCTTCTCTTTATATTTGAGTACGCATTAGCAAAATTACTTCAGCATAGCGGTGTTGAGCCAGAGTCAATGATTGGGCACAGTATCGGCGAATATGTTGCCGCTTGCTTGTCAGGGGTCTTTTCTCTGGAGTCAGCATTAACACTCGTAATGGCAAGAGGCAGATTGATGCAAGGAATGGAAAAAGGCGCCATGCTTAGTGTGCAACTACCCGAGGCGGAGCTGAATTCGATCATCGATGAATCGCTTTCGATTGCTGCAGTCAATGCAAAAGACCTTTGTGTCGTTTCTGGTAAAGAAGAGCATATCACCGCTTTTGAAAAGAAATTACAGGACAAAGGAATTGTGACAAGACAGCTCCATACTTCTCATGCTTTTCATTCCTATATGATGGAGCCGATGCTTGAGGCGTTTCAACAATTCGTAGAGAAAGTAGAACTGCATGAGCCGACGATCCCGTTCATATCAAATGTGACAGGCACTTGGGCGACAAATGAAGAGGTGATGACAGCATCTTATTGGACTAACCATCTGCGTGGAACCGTTCGTTTTCATGAAGGTTTATCACAGCTGTTAACCGATGAAGTACGAGCTCTCATTGAGGTCGGACCTGGAAACAGCTTGACGGCATTAGCGAAACGTCATGAAAACAAAGAGTCTCATCATGATGTCCTAAATATGGTGAGGCATGCAAGGGAACAAGCGGATGACCATGCGTATTTCTTAAAACGTATAGGAGAGCTATGGGCAGGCGGTTATGAGGTCAAAACGCAGCCGCGTCCAACTCAAGAGGAACGACAGCTTGTATCGCTTCCCACATATCCATTCGAACGAAAACGATATTGGATTGAAGCAGGAAAGCCCGCTTCTCAGCAGCTGTCCATTCCTAAGGAAACGAAGAAAAAAGAGATGGAAGAATGGTTCTATCTGCCTTCATGGGAGCAGCAGCCGCTAAAACCAGTTTTCGAAAAAGAACCAGAAGAGCAAACGTGGCTCATTTTCAAGGAACAGGATGCCTTTCATGAACTGTTTGCACAATCATTCAAAGAACAAGGAATGAAGGTCATTTTTGTCACAAAGGGTGAGGTCTATCAAGAGCTGGATCAGGCGTTTACGATCAATCCGGCAGAAGGTAAGCACTACAGAAACATGCTAGATTCATTGTCTAATAAAGGTATCAATATCAATCGGATTCTGCATTTATGGGAATCTGCGAAAGAAGAGGACGGCTTGAATCGCCAAGCGGCCTTTCAGACGCACATTGAAAAGGGCTATTACAGCTTAATTTTCTTATCTCAAGCGATTGCTGCACAAAAAAATATTCGAGAATGCCGTTTGTTTACTGTCACTAGCGGAATTCAGCCAGTTACAGGGAATGAGATGATATGTGCAGAGAAAAGCGCAATGCTTGGTCCGGTTAAAGTCATTTCACAGGAATACCATCACATTAAATGCTGGAATATCGATGTGGAAGATGTACCGGATGTTATGACTTGGAAGGAACAGGAGCTTGTCGATCTTATTGGGCAGGAAATTATGCAGCCTGGAAAAGACCAGCTTGTAGCGTATCGCAATCGTCAACGCTGGGTGCAGAGCTACAAACGTTTGCCGCTGCAAAAAGAAGATGGACTTCCGAAACTGATCAGGCCAAATGGTGTGTATCTCATCACGGGTGGTTTAGGCGGCATTGGATTTGTTCTATCAAAGATGCTGGCGAAAGAAGGAAATGTTCATCTTTATTTAACAGGAAGAACGGCATTGCCGCCAAGAGATGAATGGGCGTCATATGTTCAACAAGAGAATGCCGATGAAGCGCAGCGTACGAGAATTAAGAAGGTACTCGAGCTTGAAAGATTAGGTGCAACAGTAGAAGCGGTGCAGGCGAATGCAGGAGATCTTAAGCAGATGAAACATGTTTTTGAAATCATTCGCAAAAAGCATGGCGGCGTTGATGGTGTGTTCCATGCGGCAGGATTACCAGGAAGTACATCCTTCCGAGCCATTAAAGATATCCCATCTACACTGGCGCAGGGAGAGGATCAATTCCAATCAAAAGTGAAAGGGCTCGATGTGCTAGAGCAGCTGCTGGAGCAAGAACAAGCGGATTTTTGTCTCCTCTTTTCATCCATAAGTGCACTGCTCGGGGGCTTAGGATTCTCTGCTTACTCAGCAGCTAACTTATATATGGACGCATTTGCAGCTAGACTCAATCAAAATAGTCAAACTCCATGGATGTGTGTGAACTGGGATGCGTGGAATTTCTGGGGTGAGCTAGAATCCACAATTGGTGAATCGATTAATGAGCTTGCGATTTTACCAGAAGAGGGTGCTGAGCTGTTCCAATATGTTCTGTCTAACCGGCAGAATCGTCACATGCTCGTGTCCACAGGAAATCTTGAAGAACGGATAGATCAATGGCTGTCATTAGAATCGAAGGCTGCAGTGAGTGCGGATTCATATGAAGTGTCTAAGCACGAAAGACCAGAGCTGGGCAATCCGTATGTGGCTCCTCGAAATGAAACTGAAAAAGTGATCTGTCAAGTGTGGCAGGATTTTATGGGCATGGAGCAAGTGGGCATTCACGATAACTTCTTTGATTTAGGTGCAAGCTCGCTGGATATTGTTCAAGTGACCAATCGGTTAAATCAAGCACTTCAAACAAATGAAGCCGTGGTGACCTTGTTTACGTACCCATCTGTCGCAGAGCTTGCAAAATATATTCAGCCTTCTGAGGAATCGAAGGAAGATACGATGGAAGAAGAACTAGCCGTCGTCACATCAGGTGATCGAAGAGCTCGTTTTAAACAGCAACGGAATAAAAGATTGAGAGGCGGAATCGAGAATGAATGATACAACGAATCACTATCATGGCGCAGAAATTGCTGTTATCGGTCTTGCAGGTCGTTTTCCAGGTGCCAAAAACGTAGATGAATACTGGGAGAATCTGAAAAAAGCAAAAGAAACAATCTCCTTTTTTACAGAGGAAGAATTACGAAGTGAAGGTACAGATGAAGCCTTATTGAAAAACCCTCGTTTTGTCAAAGCAAAAGGGATGCTTGACGATGTCGATTTATTTGATGCGGATTTCTTTGACTATACTCCGAAGGAAGCGGCTATGATGGATCCGCAGTTCAGACTGTTTCATGAATGTGTTTGGACGGCACTTGAAGATGCTGGGTATGATCCGTTTGAATATAAAGGGCAAATCGGTCTTTATACAGGTGCAGGAATCAATACAGAATGGGTCATGAGAGCACTTCAAGGGGCAGCTCAAGGTGAGGATTCAAAAACGCTGGAAGCTGCTGTTCTAAATATGCGTGACTATTTGGCGACGATGATTTCGTATAAATTAAATCTAAAAGGACCGAGTATGGTGGTGCAAACCGCCTGCTCGACCTCGATGGTGTCGATTCATTTAGCTGTTCAGGCTTTATTAAGCGGAGACTGTCATATGGCTGTTGCAGGCGGTGTGTCCATTCGCCTGCCGCAAAAATCGGGTTATCTATATCAAGAAGGAATGATCCATTCTTCCGACGGTCACTGCCGCGTTTTTGATAATAAAGCAGATGGAACCGTTTTTGGAGATGGTGCAGGAGCTGTTATTTTAAAAAATTTAGAGGATGCAATTGAAGACGGCGATCACATTTATGCTGTCATTAAAGGATCTTCTATTAATAATGATGGAAATAGAAAAGTAGGGTATACGGCACCGAGTACGAAAGGCCAAGTATCAGCTATTAAGACAGCACTTCGAATGGCCGAGGTTGAACCTGAATCCATTTCTTATATTGAAGCACATGGAACCGGAACAACACTAGGAGATCCGATTGAAATTGAAGCACTCAAGCAAGCGTTTGATACAGATAAAAAAGGCTTTTGCCGCATTGGTTCTGTCAAATCAAATGTTGGTCATTTGAATGATGCATCAGGTGTCGCCGGCTTTATTAAAACCGTATTAAGCTTAAAGCATCAAGTGATTCCGCCAACGATTCATTTTGAAACACCGAATGAAAAAATTGAATTTGCTGATTCTCCATTCGTTGTTAATACGGATTTGACGCCATGGAGCGAGCAGACCTCTCCTCGCAGGGCAGGTGTAAGCTCATTTGGGATTGGTGGAACAAACGCTCATGTCATTTTAGAAGAAGCACCTGCTGCACGTGTCCCAGCAGATCGCACAGAAGATAGTGAACTTCTTTTATTATCTGCGAAAACACCGGCAGCCCTTGAAAAAATGACGGATCGCCTTGCTGACTATTTACTTCAGCATCAGCAGCATATCCGTTTAAGCGATGTCGCCTATACGCTGCAAACAGGGCGCCATCATTTCCCGCATAAACGTGTCATTCTTGGAAGTGATACAGCTGACATGTTACAGGCGCTGAATCAAAGGTCAAAAGAGGTGGTCAAGACGGCCAGCTCTCAAACATCGAGCCGACCAATCGTCTTTCTTTTCCCAGGCCAAGGATCTCAGTATGTGGACATGGGGCGTCAGCTTTATGACAAGTATCCAGTTTTTAAGAAAGCGCTGGATCAATGCTTGAATCAATTCAAACAGCATGTCTCAGTTGACCCGTTCAGCATTTTATTCTCAACAGAAGCAAGCGATGATCCTCAATTGATCAACCAAACCGAATACACACAGCCGCTTCTGTTTAGTATGGAATACGCTTTGGCTAAATTGCTGATTCATTTTGGCATCAAACCGCAGGCGATGATCGGTCACAGTATTGGAGAATACACTGCTGCTGCCGTATCTGGTTTACTGTCTGTTGAAGATGCCGTAGATCTCGTCTGTTATCGTGGACAGCTGATTAGCCAGCTTCCAAAAGGCTCTATGCTGAGCGTACCTTTGAGTGAACAGAAAGTGCTGTCATATTTGACGGATGACCTTTCACTTGCGGCAGTAAATGGGCCTGAGTTATGTGTGGTGTCTGGTGAGACGGCATCTATTGATGCACTCGCTGAGAAGCTGGAGGCAGCTGGACATGGGTGCAGAAAGCTTCACACCTCTCATGCCTTCCACTCTAAAATGATGGATGATATCCTGCCATCATTCAAAGAAAAGGTAGCTGAGTATCAATTGAATGCGCCATCTATCCCGTATATTTCTAACGTCACAGGTACGTGGATTGAACATGAAGCAGTGCAAGATCCAGCATACTGGGCTGATCACTTGCGGCAAGCAGTTCGTTTCCGTGATGGAGCAGAGACATTATTAACGGAGCTTGATCCCATTTTTATTGAAGTTGGACCGGGGAATACGTTAAGCGCCTTTATTCGCCAAGTCTCAAAGGTTCATCATCAGCAGCCGATTCCATTGATGCGTCACCCGAAAGAAGAGGCAGCAGATGACCGCTACCTGCTGGGAAGATTGGGTGACATCTGGCTTCAAGGAGTGCCTGTGGACTGGACAAAATTACGAAATCAGAAATCGAATCAAAAAGTATCCCTGCCAACTTATCCGTTTGAACGACAAAGATATTGGATTGAAAAGGTAGATACAGCCGCGTTATCCTCGTCTTCAGGTGTGCAAATGGTCGTGCCGAAGGAAAACAAAGGGCAGGAAATAGAAGAAAGCAATCAATATCAATCCACCGAGGCGAATGGTATAGAAGCAACATTACAGCGGATGTGGAAAGATATTTTAGGAATTGAAAAGGTGGGAAGAGACGATCACTTCTTTGAGCTTGGAGGACATTCGTTAAATGCGACCGGTCTTATTTCTCAAATTCACAAAGAGTTTGGTGTAGAACTAACGCTCACAGATATGTTCAACCATCCGACGATCGAGAAGCTCCAAGCATTCATTGAAAAGGCAGAGAAGCATCAATATTTCAAAATTGAACAGGTGGAACAGAAAGACACGTACCCATTATCCGCCGCTCAAAGACGAACATTCCTCATTCATCAGCGTATTGGTCAAGTGACTTCATATAACATGCCAATGGCTCTGAGATGTAAAGGTGAAATCGACGTCGAGCGCTTTGAACAGACCTTTAAGCAATTGATTGATCGTCATGAAACCTTGCGAACGACCTTTGAGTTAAAGGATGGAGAACCTGTTCAGCGCGTCCATGATGATTTTCAATTTGCTGTTGAAATGACTGAGGCTGATGAGCAAGAATTAGAAGCACAAATCGATGAATTCATTCGTCCATTTGACTTAAAGGCTGCACCATTGATTCGTGTGCGTTTTGTGAAAATTGTAGAAGATGATCATCTTTTATTAGTTGATATGCATAATATTGTCGCTGATGGAGCGAGCATGAACATCTTTATTAAAGAATTTACTGAGCTCTATCGCGGGGAAACCTTGCCGGAACTTACTGTGCAATATAAAGATTATGCAGTGTGGCAAGACAAATATTTCCGCAGCGAGATGTTTCAAAAGCAGCAGGATTATTGGAAGGAGCAAATGGGCTCAAATGTTCCGACTTTGACAATGCCATATGATTTTGAACGAAAGGAACAATCCTTTTTGGGAAGAGCGATCAAATTTAATATTGAACCGCACATCGTTGAGAAAATTGAACAGCTCGCTGAACGATATCAGCTGACCAATAACGTCATCTTGTTCCAGCTTTATGGCCTGCTGCTCTCACGTTATGCCGATCAGCAAGAACTGATTGTCGGTTCTCTTGTGGCTGGAAGACGTCATGCAGATATTGAGCATACGATTGGGATGTTTACGAACTTCCTGCCAATCAAACTTGACATGGCACAAGAAGCATCCTTTATAGAACAATTGGTACAGACAAAACAAGTTCTACTCGATGCGTACGACCATCAAGAATACCCGTTTGACCAAATGGTCGAGCATTTGAATCCAAAAACAAGGCCGCATCGCAATCCATTCTTTGATACGATGCTTATCTATCACAATGAATACGATCCGAATATTAAAATTGAAGCTGATGGACTGACCTTTGAAACGCATGAGTTTGCAAAGGGAATTTCCAAACTCGATATGAAAATGGATGTTGTCAGAGAGGTAACGGGTGAGTTAAAGTGCGTCCTTCAATACAACCTTGCTCTGTTTAAACATGAAACGATGCAAGCTTTCGTCAAGCACTTCCAGCACTTGATCGAACAAGCTGTTCAAACACCAGATCAACTGCTCAAGGATTTCGCTGTGCTTTCACAGGAAGAAGAACAAGCAGCAAAAGAGAAAAGAGATCGTGCAGAGAAAAAAGAACCACTTGTGCTCACAATCAGCTCGACATTTACAGCAGATCCAGTTGCTCCTTACATTCAGTATTGGACCAAGCAGTTTGATGTGCAGTTCGATATTCAGTTTGCACCGTATGGGCAGGTGTATCAGGAGCTGTTAAATGAGCGCAGCCTTATCTCACAGAAGAAAAACGGTGCAAATCTTCTCCTCATTCGTCTAGAGGATATCGCTGGTCCAGCCCATCTCTCACTGGATGAAAAGAAAAAACTGGCTTCAGAGCATGCAGAAGAACTTGTAAATGTTCTGAAATCAAAAACAAAACATAACCTATATTTTGTTGGTATTCTCCCGATAAGTGCGGCTCTTAGGGACACGTTGCAAGACGTGGAACAAGAGTGGATTGCTCAGTTATCTAAGATAGGCGGTGTTCAGTTGATCGACTGTCGTCAGCTTGCTCAGCAATATCAGCTCGATGACATTTTTGATGAAAAAGGAGAGCAAGCCGCACATCTCCCATTCACTGAAGTCTTTTGCGGTGCCATCGGTACAAAAGTCGCGCGAGAGATTATGGCATGGAAAGGTGCACCATTTAAGGTAGTGGCCATTGATTGTGATCATACGCTGTGGAGAGGTATTGTTTCAGAAGACGGTGTGGAAGGCATCGACATTACGCCAGAACATCAAATGCTTCAGCGATTCTTAAAGCAAAAACAACAAGAGGGAATGCTGCTTGTGTTAAGCAGCAGAAATAATGAAGAAGATGTGTGGCGTGTGTTTGAAAACCACCCAGATATGGTCTTACAAAAAGACGATATTGTCGACTGGCGGATCAATTGGGAAAGTAAACCGGGACATCTAAAAGAAATGGCAGATTCACTGAACCTTTCATTATCTCAGTTTATTTTCTTAGATGATGATCCAGCTCAGTGCTTGCGAATGAATGAAGAGCTGCCAGAAGTGATGACATTGCTCTTACCTGCCAATGAAAAAGCCATTCCATTATTTGTTGAGCATGCTTGGGCTTTTGACCGTTATGATGTGACAGATGAGGATAGAGGGCGAACCATGAGCTACAAGGCTGAAAAAGCTCGTCAAAAAGAGAAAGCAGAGTCGCCGTCAATGGAACAATTTTTACAAGATTTGAACTTGCACATGAGTATAACAGAGTGGGGAGAGCAGCACCTTGCGCGTGTGGCACAAATGAGCAGCCGCATTAACCAATTCCGCTTAAATGATCAGCACTTTGATGAACAGCAGCTGAGAGAGCGGATGGAAAATGCGCATGTTCAGGGCTGGCTCATTGAGGCAGCAGACCGCTTCAGTCATGAAGGGATTGTAGGAGCGATCTTGGCTCATCATGCAGGCGACACGTTGAAAATTGATGCATGGATGCTAAGCTGCCGTGCTCTAGGGAAAGGGATTGAGCAAAAATGTCTGAAATGGCTCGCCGAATACAGCCGTCAGCACCAGCTTTCTTCCATTGAATTTACGTTTGTATCGACCGGACGTAATGAACTATTCAAGTCATTTATGGAAGAGCAACAGATCCAGGAGATCCAGGGGCAGCAAACGTATCGTATACAAGTGGCGGAAATCGGTTCATTGAGTGATCACATTCAAATCGCCGGTCACCTGTCACCTCCTCAGCACTCGACTGAAGAAAAAGAGGGTCACAAGATGGAGGCAGCAAGTCATCTCGCTTCTAAAGGTTTTACATGGGAAACGGTTCAAACAGATCAAACGCTGCATAGCGGTTATGTAAAAGCCCTTGAGGTACATGATGAAGATAGTCTACGTTCATTATTAACGACAGAAGTTACACAGGATCAAGGACTTTATGCACAGCCAACCAATGAACGTGAGGCATTACTTTTAGACATTTGGTGTGACATTCTTCATGTGGAAAAAGTAGGAATTGACAACGACTTTTTCGATTTAGGAGGAAATTCTTTACTTGCTGTCAAAATGGAAGTAGAGATTGAAAAGAAGGGTTGGTATGTTGATGATTTGAATTTTGCTGAAAAACACACCATTCGCGAATTAGCAAAATATATGAAGAGGGAGAATCAGCATGCATAAAGATGTAAAAGCCATATATGAAGAATCAAAAATTTTAGATGAGGCTACTCATTTATACGGGGTCAAGCGAAGTGATATCCACTTTATCGCAGATGCAGAAAACTATGTGTATGAACTAAAAAAAGATGGAGAGTCTTTCATTTTAAAAATTACTCATACCATCCGCAGATCACCTGATTATATTTTAGGTGAAATGGAATGGCTGCATCACTTAGCGAAGGGCGGACTTTCCGTTGCGAAACCAATTGCTTCATTAAATGGCCGTGATATCGAGCAAGTAGACGATGGGCAGGGCGGCGCATTTCTGCTTCGAGTCTATGAAAAAGCACCAGGTCGTAAAGTCGAAGAGGCGGACTGGAACGATGAATTATTTTATGCCCTTGGGCAGTACACAGGTCGCATGCACAAACTGACAAAAAGCTATCATTTGTCAGACCCGCGTTATAAAAGACAAGAGTGGGATGAAGAGGAGCAGCTGAAACTGCGTAAATATGTACCAGCAGATCAGACCCTTGTTTTCGAACAAGCGGATCGGTTGATGGCAAAGCTGGCAAAGCTTCCGAAAAATCAAGATACGTACGGATTGGTTCATGCGGATCTTCATCACGGAAACTTCCACTGGGATCAAGGGAAAATTACGACCTTCGATTTCGATGATATTGGGTACAACTGGTTTATGAATGACATTAGTATTTTGCTATACAATGTCTTGTGGTACCCAGTAATTCCATACGAAGACAAAGCTGCTTTTGCAGGAAACTTTATGAAACAGTTCCTAAAAGGCTATCGTGAAGAGAATGAACTTGGAGATGAGTGGCTTGCCTATATTCCTGATTTCCTTCGTTTACGTCACATGCTGATCTATGGCTTGCTGCATCAAGCATTTGATTTGGCTGACATCGGAGAAGAAGAAAAGGCGATGCTCGCCGGCTTCCGTTCCGACATTGAAGAAGCAGCACCTATAACGACGTTTGACTTTACAAAGCTAAGTCAATCTTAAAATGAACATCCCCGCCTATATGATGAGGCGGGGATTGTTTTTATGGACGATAGGTGGATGGTGATTCAATGATTTGAAACAGGTTTTTTCCTTGCTTTGTATTATCGATCCAGCCCTGGAAGGCTGTTTTTCCAGGTCCGTATGCATAGACAGGGACATCCTCACCTGTATGGGCAAAGGTTGTCCAGCCTGAGAAAGAACGCTGATCGAAAATATGTTGAATGCTGAGTTGGATCGTACTGGCCTTTCCTGACTGTGCTGCTTTTTCTACCTGTGATATTTCACCTTCTGTGAGAGAAACTTCAATATAGGTCTGAAGGACATCACGTACAGATTGTCCGTCTGCGATTTTCTTAGCCATATAAACAGGTGTTTTCTTAGCAGCTAAGATGGGCACTGGGTCCCATTTGTAGCCAGTCTCACTTGTCATCCCATCTGTGCCAAACGAAAAACCGCCAGTCGCATGGTCTGCCGTGATGACGACAAGTGTTTCTTGATCTTTTTTCGCGAACTGGAGGGCTGTTTGAACTGCTTTCTCAAAATCCTCCATCTCACTCATTGCGCCAACCACATCATTTTCATGTCCTGCAGAATCAATGGTACTGCCTTCAAGTAGCATGAAAAAACCATGCTGATTATCTTGATTCAATTGGGTGAGTGCTGCCTGCGTCATGTCTTTTAACTTAGGCACATGCTTCGGACGGTCGATGGCTCGATCCAGCTCGTCCTCCTGGAATAAGCCGAGCATTTTCGAAGATGATTGAGAGGTTAGATCATCTTTTGATCGCAGAATGGAATACCCGCTCTTCTTAAATTCTTGAACAAGATTACGGTCTTTTCGGTCAAAATATTGCATTCCGCCACCTAGAAGGATATCAACTTTGTGCTCTCCTCCTATTTTCTCATCAAAAAAGTGGTCTGCAATTTGTTCTTTATTTTTTCGGGAGACGTTATGTGTACCAAAAGCGGCAGGTGTTGCATCGGTGATGTCAGATGAGACAACAAAGGCTGTTTTCATTTTTGCTTCCTTCGCTGCTTCAACGACACTTCTAAGAGGTTGTTTTTCATGATTGACGGCGATGGCATCATTGTATGTCTTTTTTCCAGTCGCCATGGCTGTTGCTGCGGCAGCTGAGTCAGTAATATTATCTCGAGGATCATCTGGATGTGTGGTCTGCATCCCGACTAAATAAGGGTCCCAGACGGTTTTTCCTTTTACAGAAGCATGCTTTTCCTGCTTGAATGTACGGTAGGCTTTGATCATGGGCATCCCCATTCCATCACCAACGATAAAAATAATATTTTTTGGTGTTTTCGTTTGTTTCTTGTCTGCTGCATTCGTTGATACGGGAGTGACATAATGTGAGGTGAAAAGGACAGCTAATAAGAGTACTGCTAGAATTCCGCTGAAAAAAAATATACGTTTTTTACGATCCATAGAGCCCATGAAAAATCTCCTTTTATCATTTATTTCATAATTTGTATTTTATTTGAATGTTCAAAATGGTTCAACCCCTTATCCCATAAAAAAGGTGATGAGCCTTTTGTCTCATCACCTTTTATACCGTATCACACTTCACGCCAACGACGCCTTCTAGATCTTTAATATCAAAGTACACATCGGTTGTATAGCGGTCTTTATGCACACGTACGCGTACTTCCATGATCGGATAGTCCTTTTCTTTTAAATCATCAATTCGTACAGAATGAATGCGGATATTGAGGGCTTTCATTTCTTTTAAAATATCGGTCATGCGGTTTCGGTCAGAAAGAGACATTCTGATGCGGATTTCTTTTTCCTGCAGGCGAATCGGTCCGATCCGCTGGAAGAGCCATGGTAGAAATTCGACACTAATGAGAATAAAGAAAAGACTCAGGAAGGCTTCTTTATAAAACCCTGCACCTGTTGCAACCCCAAGTCCTGCTGCTCCCCAGATCATCGCAGAAGTCGTGAGTCCTGAGATGACATCATTGCTTTTTCGAAGAATTACACCTGCTCCAATAAAACCAACACCAGATATAATTTGCGCCGGTAACCTGAGTGGGTCCATTTGAAGCTTAGAGACTCGAGGGAAATTGTAGGCTGCATCAATGCTGATGATGGTTAAGACGCAGGAGCTGACAGCAATGACAATACACGTTTTTAAGCCGAGGGGCTTTTTCTTCAGCTCTCGTTCAAGCCCGATAATCAGACCGATTAAGGTGGCCACGGCTAATTTTAAGACTGTATCCCATTCAATTGTCCAAAACATGCGTATCGCTCCTTTCACTTCATGTACGTTTCACAACATGTATATGATCTTCTCACAGCCCATATGGCTGCACAACTCTTATTTTATTCAGTTTCTGAAGAAAGAAAAGCTTTTTATTTTATTTAAAAAGAGAGTCATCCGCATAGGGCAGATGACTCTTCAATTCTTTATTTTGTTTCTTCTTCAAGATGATCTTCCATTTTGTTGAAAAGCTGTTTTGATGCTTTTGACGGCTTACTTGTCAATAAGCTCACAATAATGGCAGCTAATCCACTAAGCGTAAAGCCTGGAATCATTTCATAAATACCTGTGGCATGGTTGAGGCCTGTCGTAATCCATGTCAGAACCACAACCGCACCAACGATCATTCCAACTAGGGCACCGTGATGATTCATTCGTTTCCAGTATAGGCAAAGCAAGATGACTGGACCAAATGAAGAACCAAATCCCGCCCACGCATAACCGACAAGGTCAAGAATGGTGTCACTTGGGTTAAGTGAAAGGCAGAGAGCAATCACAGCGACAACGAGTACAGACATCCGGCCAATCATGACGAGCTCTTTGTCTGATGCTGTTTTTCTAAAGAACGTTCTGTATAAATCCTCTGTCATCGCACTTGCTGTGACAAGCAACTGAGACGAAATTGAACTCATAATCGCAGCTAAAATGGCAGAAAGTAAAAATCCAGTGATATATGGATGGAACAAGACTTTAGAAAAGACGATAAAGATGGTTTCAGGGTCAGCAAGGTTCATACCCGTTTCATGAACATAGGCAACTCCCACTAAACCGACAGACAGTGATCCAATCACTGAAATAATCATCCAGCTCATTCCGATTCGGCGTGCTGGTTTTAAATCTTTAACGGACGTAATGGCCATAAAGCGCACGATAATATGCGGCTGTCCAAAGTAACCTAGTCCCCAAGCAAGGAAGGAAATAATGCCAATGACGCTCGTTCCTCTAAAAATATCAAGCAATTTAGGGTCAATCTGTTGAATATCTTGGATTGTAGCAACAGGTCCGCCTAATTGTGTAAAGGCAACGATCGGCACGAGCACTAATGCTAAAAACATGATAGCTCCTTGGACAAAGTCCGTTAAGCTCACTGCCAAAAATCCGCCGAACAATGTATACAAAATAACAATACTTGACGTCAAAATCAGTCCAAACGTGTAGTTAGCACCGAATGCTGACTCAAATAAACGTCCGCCTGATACCATTCCAGATGATGTATACAGCGTAAAGAAAATTAAAATGATGACGGCTGACACAGCTTTTAATAAAGCAGATGATCCTTTGAATCGTTTATCAAAGAAATCAGGAATCGTAATCGCATCATCCGCAATCTCTGTATAAGAACGTAAACGAGGTGCAAGAATGAGGTAGTTCAAGTAAGCACCAGCGATTAAACCAATTGCAAGCCAGGCTGTCGATAAACCTGTTTTATACATTTCACCTGGCACACCCATCAGCATCCATCCGCTCATATCCGCAGCACCTGCTGAAAGGGCTGTAACGAATGGACCAAGCCCGCGTCCACCAAGCATATAATCATTTAAATCATGTGTTTTCCTGAATGCATACCAACCAATGGCAAGCATCCCGATAAAATAAATAGATAAGGAAATTGTAACTTCAATACTCATTTTGTGTTCTCACCTTTTTCGTATTAATTTGACATCACCTCAATCAAAATATACAGAAGTGCGAAGACAGCTTTTTTGCTTGACTGCCCCGCTCACTGCTATGGTTACTTAACCTAACAGAGTATTCCCAAGTGATCAACCTGCCTAAACCTCTTCATTTTGAAGGAAAAATAGACATATCGGTGATAAGAATCGATATGTAAGCGATTACAAAAATAAACAAAAGTAAAAATTTTCTGAAAAATAAAAAGTCACCTGATGAATATTTCCTTTATCGGTTTGATAAAAAGACGTTTTCAAGAGAACGAACCTTTCACGGCACCTGCGTAAAGTTGCTTTAGAACAGTAAAATTTGATATGATAAAGTGTATATGACTTATGATCATGACCACGAGTACGCATCATTTTTGGAGGTGAACCTGCATGTCAAGAATTTCAATAGAAGAAGTCAAGCACGTTGCGCATTTAGCAAGGCTTGCGATTACAGAAGAAGAAGCTGAGATGTTTACAGAACAGCTTGATAGCATCATTTCATTTGCAGAGCAGTTAAACGAGGTAGATACGGAAAACGTTGAACCTACTACACACGTATTAAAAATGAAAAACGTCATGAGAGAAGATGTTCCGAATAAAGGTCTTTCCATTGAGGCAGTCGTCAAAAACGCGCCTGATCATAAAGACGGCTATATTCGTGTGCCATCAATTTTGGACTAAAGGAGGCCCGAGACATGTCACTGTTTGATCACAAAATTTCTGAATTAAAAGAGCTTTTACATAAAAAGGAACTGTCTGTTTCTGATTTAGTGGACGAGTCTTATAAACGAATCAATGAAGTAGACGGAAAAGTACAAGCATTCCTTGCACTGGACGAAGAGAAAGCACGTGCGTATGCAAAGGAATTGGACGAGGCAGTAGGTGAAAAGGACGAGCTTGGCCTATTGTTCGGTATGCCGATCGGTGTGAAAGATAACATTGTTACAAAGGATTTGCGTACTACAGCTTCAAGTAAAATCCTGCAAAACTTTGATCCAATTTATGATGCAACCGTTGTGAACCGCCTAAGAGACGCTGAAGCAGTCACAATCGGTAAATTAAATATGGACGAATTCGCAATGGGATCTTCTACGGAGAACTCAGGCTTCAAAGCGACGAAAAACCCGTGGAATTTAAACACCGTTCCAGGCGGATCAAGTGGTGGATCAGCAGCTTCTGTTGCAGCAGGTGAAGTACCGTTCTCACTTGGTTCAGATACAGGCGGTTCAATTCGTCAGCCAGCATCATTCTGCGGGGTTGTCGGTCTTAAGCCGACATATGGCCGTGTATCCAGATACGGATTAATCGCATTTGCTTCATCATTAGACCAAATTGGTCCGATTACACGTAATGTAGAAGACAACGCATATGTTCTTCAAGCGATTGCAGGTGTCGATCAAATGGACGCAACAAGTGCAAATGTCGATGTCCCAGATTTTCTTTCTTCATTAACTGGCGACATCAAAGGCTTGAAAATTGCTGTGCCGAAAGAATACCTTGGCGAAGGCGTTGGCGAGGAAGCAAAAGAATCTGTTCTTCAAGCGTTAAAAGTATTAGAAGGACTTGGTGCTTCGTGGGAAGAAGTGTCTCTTCCGCATTCTAAATATGCGCTTGCGACTTACTACTTACTGTCTTCTTCAGAAGCATCTGCAAACCTTGCTCGTTTTGACGGCATCCGCTATGGCTACCGTACAGATAATGCAGACAACCTGATTGATTTATACAAAAATACTCGTTCTGAAGGCTTTGGAGACGAAGTGAAGCGCCGCATCATGCTTGGTACATTCGCGCTAAGCTCAGGATATTACGATGCGTACTATAAAAAAGCACAAAAAGTCCGTACATTGATCAAAAAAGACTTTGAAGATGTTTTCGAAAAGTATGATGTCATTGTAGGACCAACAACACCGACTCCTGCATTTAAGATTGGTGAAAAGACAAGCGACCCGCTAACCATGTATGCAAACGATATTTTAACCATCCCTGTTAACCTTGCAGGCGTTCCAGGAATCAGTGTGCCTTGTGGATTTGCAAATGGCCTTCCGTTAGGACTGCAAATCATCGGCAAGCACTTTGACGAAGGAACAGTGTACCGCGTGGCTCACGCTTTTGAGCAAGCAACAGATCATCATAAAGCAAAACCTGAACTGTAAGGGGTGAATCAGAATGAACTTTGAAACGGTAATTGGACTTGAAGTCCACGTAGAGCTAAAAACACAATCGAAAATTTTCTCAAGCTCGCCGACACCTTTTGGTGCAGCTGCCAACACGCAAACAAGTGTCATCGACCTTGGATATCCTGGCGTATTGCCTGTACTGAACAAAGAAGCGGTGAACTTTGCGATGAAAGCGGCCATGGCGCTGAACTGTGAAATCGCAACAGATACAAAATTTGACCGTAAAAACTACTTCTATCCTGATAACCCAAAGGCGTATCAAATTTCTCAATTTGATAAACCGATCGGTGAAAACGGCTGGATTGAAATTGAAGTAGAAGGCAAAACAAAACGAATCGGTATTACGCGTCTTCATTTGGAAGAGGATGCTGGGAAACTGACGCACACAGGCGACGGTTACTCACTCGTCGATTTCAACCGTCAAGGAACACCGCTAGTTGAAATCGTATCTGAGCCAGACATTCGCACGCCAGAAGAAGCGTATGCTTACTTAGAAAAATTAAAATCTATTATTCAATATACAGGCGTTTCTGACTGTAAGATGGAAGAAGGCTCACTTCGCTGTGATGCCAATATTTCTCTTCGCCCAATCGGCCGTGAAGAGTTTGGTACAAAGACAGAGCTCAAAAACTTGAACTCATTCGCTTTCGTACAAAAAGGCCTTGAATTCGAAGAGAAGCGTCAAGAGCAAGTATTGCTTTCTGGCGGCTTGATCGAACAGGAAACCCGCCGTTATGACGAAGCGTCTAAAAAGACGATCCTGATGCGTGTCAAAGAGGGATCTGATGATTACCGCTACTTCCCAGAACCGGATTTGGTGGAGCTGTACATTGATGACGAGTGGAAAGAACGCGTAAGAGCATCCATTCCAGAGCTTCCTGACGAGCGCCGCAAACGCTATATCGATGAGCTTGGACTTCCTGCATACGATGCAATGGTACTCACGCTGACGAAAGAAATGTCTGATTTCTTTGAAGCGACCATTTCAGAAGGTGCAGAAGCGAAGCAAGCATCGAACTGGCTCATGGGTGAAGTGTCTGCTTACTTAAACTCTGCTCAAAAAGAGCTGGACGATACAAAGCTAACACCGCAAGGACTTGCTGGCATGATCAAGCTCATTGAAAAAGGAACAATTTCCTCTAAGATTGCGAAAAAGGTATTCAAAGAGCTCATTGAAAATGGGGGAGATGCAGAAACAATCGTCAAAGAAAAAGGACTTGTTCAAATTTCTGACGAAGGTGCGCTGCTCAAACTTGTCACAGAAGCACTTGATAACAACCCGCAATCCATTGAAGACTTTAAAAATGGTAAAGACCGCGCGATTGGCTTCTTAGTCGGACAAATCATGAAAGCATCGAAGGGCCAAGCTAACCCGCCGATGGTGAACAAGATTCTCCTTGAAGAAATCAAAAAGCGCTAAATCGCAAAAAACCGCCTTATGTAATAGGCGGTTTTTTTTGCTTGAAATGACAGGGTCTTATCATAGATTCAGACCACCGCCGTATATCAATTTAGAGAATCTTTTCTTATAATGAAGCATAAGCGAAAGTGCACATTCGAAGGGGAAAAGGTGAGCTAAATCGAAAACAGCACGTCATGTTACTGAAGAAACAGCTTCAATTGCTCAACTGCTCTAAGAACAGCAGGGTCCTCACACTTTTCTAAATTCGTCAGCATCCCTTTGATGACTGGCTTACGAGGTTCAGCTTTTGCCAGCTCTTCTTCAATCACTTCAATGGATACAACAGTATCATCTGAAAGCAGATGCTCAAGCTTTAACGAACGAAGCTCCTCTTGAAGGGAAGCAGCACTCGGCGCTTCATCATCCCAAATGGTTTGCTTCAAAATCGGCTTCGACTGAGAACGAAGCAAGCCGTGGACCAGATCATCAAACCGTTCGAGTATAAAGGATGAGAGCTCATCAAATGATAATTGCATTTGATCCTGTAAAAGCAGAACCTGCACATATGATTGGATAATTCCTTGGATCATGACTGACAGGTCAGTTACATATGGTTCGATCTCCTGTCCATAAGTGGTCAAGATGGAAATTTGAATTTCATCGTTCATTTGCTTTTTCACAGTTTTTGAATACTTTTTAATCTGCTGGTTTTCCGGAATAATGTTCTCGCTGAGGATCAGAATGATAAAATCCTTGTTCTCAGCAAAATGCTGGAACTGTTCAGCGATTTGTTTCTGAAAGATCTCTCTCGGCGCGAGATGCTGATTCTCTTTTCGAATCATTTCGATAGTTTGCATCGAAGTGTCGATATAATATTCAAACGCTCGGTTGAAAAGCTGTTCTTTTGATTTGAAATGTAAATAAAATGCGCCTTTTGATATTCCGCATTCATCTGCAATTTCCTGAATGGTCGTAGAAGAAAAACCCTTTTTCGCAAACAATTGGATGCTTGCTTTAATGATTTTTTCTTTTTTTTCGTTCATGAAATAAGGCCCCTTCAGCTTTAGAATGTTACGTCAAACGCAAGTGAAATGGTTGACGGCATTGTATATCACCGTTTATTATGATATAGAATGACCAGTCAGTCAATACATAAAGGAAAATGGAGGATATAATGAATTCGATCATCAATTTTGTATTAAAGAATAAGTTCGCTGTATGGCTCATGACGATTATCGTAACAGTTGCTGGTCTATATGCTGGATTGAATATGAAACAAGAATCAATCCCGAATATCAACACGCCAGTCATTACGGTTTCTACAACGTACCCTGGCGCAACGCCGGACGAAGTATCAGATAAGGTGACAGATCCAATTGAAAAATCGATTCAAAACCTCAATGGGGTCAGCGTGGTCACTTCTAATTCATTTGAAAATGCATCATCCATTCAAATCGAGTACGATTACAACAAAGACATGGATGAAGCAAAAAAGGAAATTGAAGATGCGATTAGCAATATCGATTTCCCTGAAAATGCAGAAAAACCTAAAATCGCACGCTTTAGTATTAATGCGATTCCAATCCTAGCCCTTAGTGTCTCTGGTGATAAAGAATCATTACAAGACCTTACACAAAAAGTAGAAAATGATCTCGTTCCTTCACTTCAAGGATTAGACGGTGTCTCTTCTGTCGAAACTTCAGGACAGCAAATCAAAGAAGTAGAATTTTCGTTTAAACAAAAGAAATTGAAAGAATACGGTCTAGATGAAGATACCGTCCAAAACATGATCAAAGGCTCTGATGTGAATGTACCATTAGGTCTATATACATTTGGCAACAAACAAAAATCAGTTGTCGTGGACGGCAATATTTTAAGCGTCAAAGATTTGAAAAACATGCGTATTCCAGTCACACCAAGTGCAGGCGGCGGTGCGGGAAGCGCTGGAGCTGGAGCACCTTCTAACGGTTCAGAAAACCAAGGTGCGCAAGGTACGGAGCAGCAGGCTGGAAGTGCAAGTCAGCAGCAAGCAGGTGGAGGTGCAGCAAGCAGTCAATCTGTAGAGCTTCCGACGATCAAGCTTTCTGAGATAGCAGATATTAAAGTCGTAAAAAATGCTGAATCGATCTCTAGAACGAATGGAAAAGACAGTATCGGTCTGCAAATTGTTAAAGGCTCTGATGCCAACACAGTGAGTGTAGCAGAAGAAGTGACAAAAGAGCTTGAGAAATTCAAAAAAGACAACAAAGGTATTAAAGTAAGCACCACATATGATCAAGCAGAGCCGATTAAAGAGTCTGTCAGCACAATGCTGAACAAGGCGATCATCGGAGCGATCTTTGCGATCATTATCATTTTATTGTTCCTGAGAGATATCAAATCAACATTAATCTCGGTCATTTCCATACCCTTATCTCTGTTGATTGCTGTTTTACTATTAAATCAGCTGGATATCACGTTAAATATCATGACACTTGGTGCCATGACCGTCGCCATCGGGCGTGTTGTCGATGACTCGATAGTGGTCATAGAAAACATCTATCGACGAATGGCGTTAAAGGATGAACCGTTAAAAGGCAAGGCACTCGTCAGAGAAGCCACAAAAGAAATGTTTATCCCAATCATGTCTTCGACGATTGTGACAATTGCGGTATTCTTACCGTTAGCATTAGTAGGTGGAATGATTGGTGAACTATTCATCCCGTTTGCCTTAACGATTGTGTTTGCGTTACTTGCTTCACTGCTTGTCGCTATTACAATTGTTCCAATGATGGCACACACTCTATTTAAAAAGAACCTGTACGGCACAGCGAAAAAAGTAAAAGAACATAAACCAAGCAAGCTTGCTGGCGGTTATAGACGTGTACTTAATTGGACACTCAACCATAAATGGATCACATCAGGGATTGCCATTCTTATGCTTGTCGGAAGCTTATTCTTAGCACCACTTGTCGGTGTCAGCTTCTTACCACAGGAAGCAGAGAAAACGGCCATGGTGACATATACACCTGAACCTGGACAAACGAGAGAGCAAGCAATTGATGAAACGAAAAAAGCTGAAGAATATTTGATGAAACGTGACCATGTCAATACAGTTCAGTATTCACTAGGCTCTTCAAATGCTATGACCGCAAGTGTTGGCGGTAACTCTAACGGTGCGTTATTCTTCGTACAATATGATGATGACACGCCAAACTTTGATAAAGAAAAAGACCGCGTGGTCAAAGCCCTTCAAGACAAAGCGTCTAAAGGGGAATGGAAATCACAAAACTTCTCATCTGCTGGTGCAAATAATACCGTGACATACTATGTGTACGGGGACAAAGCAAGTGATATTGAAGGCACAGTAAAAGATGTTGAGAACATCTTAAAAGATGAGAAAAACCTGAAAAATGTCAGCACAAGCTTATCTGAGAAATACGACGAATATACGTTTAATGCAGATCAAGAAAAACTGGCGAAACTAGGTCTAACTGCTTCACAAATCGCTCAAGCGATTGCACCTCAAAATAGTGAAACAACACTGACGAAAGTCACAGAGGACGGCAAAGAACTTGATGTGAAGCTTCAAACGGAAAAAGATGAATATAAGAGCAAAAAAGATTTAGAAAATAAAAAGATCACCACACCAACAGGGCAAGAAGTCCGTATTGGTGATGTCGTCAAAGTAAAAGATGGTACGACAGCAAATACGGTGACAAAACGTGATGGAAAGATCTACGCAGAAGTGTCTGGTGACATGACAACAGACGACGTCTCAAGTGTAACGCAGGATGTTCAGAAGAAAGTCGACAAGCTTGATCTAAAATCTGGCGTAACGATCGACACAGGCGGCGTAAGTGCGGATATCCAAGAATCCTTTACACAGCTTGGCCTTGCAATGCTAGCAGCGATTGCCATTGTGTATCTCGTTCTCGTCATCACATTTGGCGGAGGTCTTGCACCATTTGCGATTCTCTTCTCACTGCCATTTACGATTATTGGCGCTCTCGCTGGATTGTTTATAGCAAAAGAAACCATCAGCTTAAATGCCATGATTGGATTGCTCATGCTGATCGGTATCGTTGTAACTAATGCCATTGTCTTGATTGACCGAGTGATTCATAAAGAACAAGAAGGTCTCTCAACAAGAGAAGCATTACTTGAAGCAGGTACAACAAGATTACGTCCAATCTTAATGACGGCACTTGCGACAATTGGTGCACTGCTGCCACTCGCATTAGGATTTGAAGGCGGAAGCCAAATCGTATCAAAAGGACTTGGTGTTACCGTAATTGGCGGTTTAACAAGTTCTACACTTCTCACATTGGTTATCGTTCCAATCGTGTATGAAATGTTAAGCAAGTTTAGACGTAAGAAAAAGTACGCAGAAGAAGAGTAAGAGGAAGCCCCGCCAATGAGCGGGGCTTTTTTTATTTTGAAATCTGACAAACAGCTTTTCTCATAAGCTCTTCAAAAGCGTGGAAAAAGGCATCACGATCGACATGGTCAATCACTTGAATTGATTTTCCATCTGGATGCTCTTCAGTGCGACCTTGTCTAGGCGTTCCGGTATAAACGATTGCGTTCACTTCTTTTGAGCGAGTAAATGAAGAGGAAGCAAGAGTGATCGTTGTCAGCACGTCCCATAAGTAGTAAGTCGAGTTCGTTTCATGATGAATGAGCGGCGGACAAAAGGCGTAGCACTGTCCGATAAAATCTATTCCAATATGAGAACGAAGAGAAGCCCAGCGCTGACGTACATCAAGTGTAAGCGGGACTTGATTTGTACTTTCAAGCGCGACCATTTCAATAGGAAACGGTTCCTGAAAGACAGTGCTGACAGCATAAGGGTCCCAAAAGGCATTCCATTCTGCTGTCCCATCATGCTCGGGTTCTTCAACATTGCCTTTTTCAAGGAACGTGCCACCCATCCACACCAATTTCTCAATTTTATTAGAGATCGAAGGATCTTCTTCTAAAGCGCGTGCAAGATCTGTGAGCGGACCAGTAAAGAGCAGGGTGACAGGTTCTTTTGCCTTCTTAACCGTTTCAATCAGGTGAAGGTGTGCTGGCAGCTTGGACACTTTTGTATCAACAGTGCCTTTTTCATTTAAAATTGGCAGAGCATCTACATAAAAAGCATGCATACGCCACTCCTTTGGAAATGGATTGACGCCTCTAGAAGTTGAAGCAGCAACTTCAATTTCATAAGGACTAAAGCGATCAATGATTTTTTGAGATGCACTGAGAGCAGGCTCTAAATAACAATCAGCAGGAATCACAGACATTCCGATCACTTTCACATGTTCCATTTGAAGGAGAAGAAATAAAGAGACGAGGTCATCAACACCGCCGTCATGATTAAAATAGACAGGCTTTTTCATCGCATATCATCCTTTACAGCGTTTTCTTTTATCTTATCAGAATGCTTTCTTGCTGAGGGAGATTGGCTAGGAGATTTCACATAATTAGGTGGTTGTTTTGTTGCCATTTTCAAATCTCATAGTATAATTAAAGGTTGTTAGTGGTGAAAATAGATTGCATAATGAATATAGGATGATGATGAATGAAACGTGCTCGAATTATATACAATCCGACATCTGGGCGTGAACTCTTCAAGAAGAATTTACCGCAGGTTTTGCAAAAATTTGAACAAGCTGGCTATGAAACTTCTTGTCATGCGACGACATGTGCAGGAGATGCCACGCAAGCAGCAGAAAAAGCCGCACAGAGAGATTTTGATTTAATTGTAGCAGCAGGTGGAGACGGCACGATCAATGAAGTCGTCAACGGACTAGCACCGCTTGAAAAAAGACCGAAACTAGGAATTATTCCAGTTGGAACGACAAATGACTTCGCAAGAGCACTTGGCATTCCACGAGAAGGTGTTTTAAAAGCGACAGATGCCATTATTGAGGGTGTAGCGAAGCCGCTTGATATCGGTAAAGTCAATGGCCATTATTTTATTAATATTGCTGGCGGCGGCCGGTTAACAGAGCTCACCTATGAGGTGCCTAGTAAGCTGAAGACCATGCTTGGACAGCTTGCTTATTATTTAAAAGGCATGGAGATGCTTCCTTCTATCCGCCCGACAGAAGTCGAAATTGAATATGACGGCAAATTGTTTCATGGAGAAATCATGCTGTTTCTTGTTTCACTCACAAACTCAGTAGGCGGGTTTGAAAAACTAGCGCCAGATTCCATTTTAGATGATGGGATGTTTGACCTGATTATTCTAAAGAAGGTCAATCTAGCAGAAGCCATTCGAGTGGTCAGCCTTGCACTCAGAGGCGAGCATATTCATGATAACAATGTCATCTACGCAAAAGCGAATCGCGTGAAGGTAGATGTAAAAGATAAAATGCAATTAAATTTAGATGGTGAATACGGCGGCATGCTGCCAGGTGAATTTGAAAACCTGTATCGCCATATTGAATTTATTGTGCCAAAAGCAACAGCTGAAAAAATAGGGTGAAGATTGAACTTGGTTCCTTATGGCGGCCAAGTTTTTCTTTGCAAATGAGGTGATAAAGTTGGTGAAAATGAAACCGCCTGTTGAAAAGAATGAATACTACAATGTAACCTTCGAAGACTTAACGCATGAAGGTGCAGGTGTAGCAAAAATTGAAGGATTCCCTGTCTTTGTACCGAATGCACTTCCTGACGAACAAGGGAAAATCAAAGTCACACGAGTCAAAAAAGGATTTGCTTTTGGACGACTCATGGAGCTGACAAAGGAAAGTCCGCACAGGCAAGATGCGCCATGTCCCATTTACAAACAGTGCGGCGGCTGCCAAATTCAGCATATGAGCTATGAAGGCCAGCTGCTATTTAAACAGAAACAAGTAAAGGACGTTTTAGAGCGGATCGGCAAGCTTGATATGAGCCGTGTAAAAGTTCATCCTGTACTCGGCATGGAAGACCCTTGGAATTACCGAAACAAAGCACAAGTTCCAGTTGGCGAACGGGAAGGCGGACTTGTTGCAGGGTTTTATCAGCAGCGTACCCATGAAATCATTGACATGGAAAAATGTTTGATTCAACAGTCAGAAAACGACGAAGTGGTACAGGCAGTAAAAGACATATGCAATGCGTTTGGCATCAAAGCATATAACGAAGAGCGGCACAAAGGATGGCTGCGTCATGTGATGGTTCGCTACGGTATGGCAACAGGTGAAATGATGGTTGTGTTTGTTACTAGAACGGCTGACTTTCCGCAAAAGCAGAAGGTGATTGAGCAGATTATAGCACGCTTCCCACATGTTCGGTCAATTGTGCAAAACGTGAATTCAAAGAAAACAAATGTCATTTTCGGAGACGAAACAACCGTTTTATGGGGCGAAGAATACATTTATGACACGATTGGCGACATCAAATTTGCCATTTCAGCCCGCTCATTTTATCAAGTGAACCCAGCTCAAACAAAGGTGCTTTACGACAAAGCGCTTGAATATGCAGAGCTGCAAGGCGAAGAAACCGTCATCGATGCCTACTGCGGAATCGGTACGATTTCCTTATTTCTCGCACAAAAAGCAGGCAGAGTATATGGGGTTGAAATTGTTCCAGAAGCAATTGAAGATGCAAAACGCAACGCTGCCTTAAACGGAATCAACAATGTTGAATTCGCAGTCGGCGAAGCAGAAACCGTCATCCCAAACTGGTACAAAGAAGGCATCAAAGCAGATACATTAGTCGTTGATCCGCCAAGAAAAGGCTGTGACGAAGCACTGCTTGACACCATTTTAAAGATGAAACCAAAACGAGTTGTTTACGTGTCCTGTAATCCAGGGACGCTTGCTCGTGATTTGAGAATTCTTGAAGATGGCGGGTATGTGACAGAGGAAGTGCAGCCTGTGGATATGTTTCCGCATACCAACCATGTAGAATGTGTAGCAAGTCTTGTGATTAATCAGTAATGTATTGTGACATCCCGATTCTGTGAAAAACATTGATATCGGGATGTTTTTATTTTTGTATGTTCAATCGACCTAAAAAATGATATTTGGAAGTGGAATTAATATTTTTATCCCGCAATTCATCTCCAAATGTCCTTTTTTGCAATTTTGCACGGTTCATATTAAAGTATATAATGATAAAAATTGCTGAAAGAATTTACAGAAGGACATGCCCTTTAGGCGCTATGTCATGAGAGGAATTGAACGAAAGATGAGTAAAAATTTCTGGCGTGATTTACCGCGGCCATTTTTTATATTAGCACCAATGGAAGAAGTGACAGATGTTGTGTTTCGTCATGTTGTGAGTGAGGCGGCGAGACCGGATGTGTTTTTTACAGAGTTTACGAACAGTGAGAGCTATTGCCATCCTGATGGCATTCAAAGTGTGAAGGGGCGTTTAACGTTTACAGAGGATGAGCAGCCGATTGTTGCTCATATTTGGGGAGACAAGCCTGAGAACTTTAGACAAATGAGCATTGGAATGGCGGAAATGGGATTTCAGGGGCTTGATATTAATATGGGCTGTCCTGTCCCGAATGTCACGCAAAACGGAAAGGGCAGCGGCTTGATTCTTCGTCCAGACGTTGCGGCAGAGCTGATTCAAGCGGCAAAAGCAGGGGGATTACCTATCAGTGTGAAAACAAGACTTGGTTTTACTGAGGTCGATGAATGGCGCGGGTGGCTTAGACATATTTTGGAGCAAGATATTGTGAATTTATCGATCCATCTTCGCACAAGAAAGGAAATGAGCCAGGTGGATGCGCATTGGGAGCTCATTCCTGAGATCAAAAAACTTCGTGATGAAGTAGCACCTAATACTCTTTTGACGATCAATGGTGATATTCCTGATCGTCAAACAGGCTTAAAGCTCGCTGAACAGTATGGAGTGGACGGCGTGATGATTGGGCGCGGAATTTTCCATAACCCATTTGCTTTTGAAAAAGAGCCGAAAGAGCATACAAGCGATGAACTGCTTGGTCTTTTAAGATTACATCTTGACCTTCATGATCAATATTCTTCATTAGGCTTGCGTCCATTCAAGGCACTGCATCGTTTCTTTAAGATTTATGTAAAAGGATTCAGAGGAGCGAGTTTCTTAAGAAATCAATTAATGAACACATCATCAACAGATGAAGTGCGTGCCATGCTGGATGAATTTGAAGCGAGAAATCAAGAACAATCATGACCAACAAGAGGAGGAGGGGGAACCCTTCTCTTTTTTATTAAATAGAACTATTAAACTAGTTATCTTAAATGGTAAAATGAGATAGAAATAACAATTGGAGGTATTTTATTTGAAACCATTTTGGGATAAAGACAGAGAAAGTGAAGAGACATTTAAGAAAATCAATGAGAAAGGCATTGCAAAAGCGGAAAAGAAGCTAGGCGTCATCTTGCCTGATACATATAAGAAACTTATTCTCGAACAAAATGGCGGGTATACCCTGCATAACGCTTTTCCAACGGATCAGCCGAATGGATGGGCAGAGGATCATGTGTCATTTGATCATTTAAAAGGAATTGCCAAAGATGAAGGCATTATGGATAGTGATTATTTAATAGAAGAATGGGAATTGCCTGAGGGACTTGTGCTCATTTGTGGGGATGGTCATACGTGGATTGCATTGGATTATAGAGAAACAAAGGAGCATCCGCCGGTTCATTACTTTGATCTAGAATATGAGACAGATTTTAAATTAGCTGATTCGTTTGATGAACTGCTTGCTGGGCATTATAACGCTGAATAGCATGAATAGGAAAGGCAGCCGCAAGTAGATATATTTCATTAAAACCGTTGTTATACAGTATTTTTTGAGAGAGACAAAAGAGTCTCTCTTTTTTTTGTGAAGCAACATTGAATCTCTCTCCAAAACTGTATCTGTTATGTTTAAGTCTTATTATTCAATTGGTTCACTTTCCACTCACTAAATTTTCTGACGATAATATCTGCCACAATGTAAAATGGCAGAAAGCTGGAGTTGTCCACTTTGTTATATAAGTGAAACGGGGTGCTGCTTACATAGATGTTAAACATGGCATTTTGTGCAAGAAGGTTATTTCTTAATGTGGTCATGCTGATAAATTTGATATGTCTCGTTTTCACCAATTGAATGATTTCATCTAAATTCTTCGATTCACCCGATAAAGAAATGATAAATAAAAGGTCATCCTCACCAAATTCAATGATTCCATCTGTTAAGTCCCGCTTGCTTCGTAATACTTGAGATTTCTTATGCAGTGACCATAGCTGCCGCTGTATATCATTGGCCAAATCGAGCTGTGCTGTTCCTGTCCCATAAATATAAATATACGGTGCACGATCTATCAGTTGATTTAATTGATGAAAGTCGAGCTGCTCCATATATTTTCTTGTCTGGCGGATATCTTGATCAAGCAGCTGCATTAAATCCTGTGTGGTCTCTTCAGTGAAAGCATTTAATTTCACATAAGACTTTAAGTCACTGTAGCCGTCGAACCCTATTTTCTTGGCAAGCCGATGGATGGATGAGATGGAAGTATGAGCATAACGGGCAAGGTCCTGAATTTTCATTGTCTTCATTTCTTCAAGATGATCATGGATTGTTTTAATAATGTGCAGGTCATTCTTGTTTAAATCTTCGAAGTGTTTATTAACCAGCTTGTCCAGTATCATGCGATGTGCCCTCCAACATGAAAATATTTTCTTCCTGTGAAAATATAATCTAATGTTACAACTTGATTTCTAAATACGTCAAACCTATTGGTTTTTGTAAGCGCTACCTTTACAGTGATGATATGGATCAAGCAAAGGGGTTATGCTTATGAATGCAATCAAGCGGTTTGGCAGTGCTATGGTAGTTCCTGTACTTTTATTCGCGTTTTTTGGTATTGTTGTCGGCCTCGCGACTTTATGTAAGAATCCAGCGATTATGGGAGAAATGGCTGGAGAAGGTACGATGTGGTACAAGGTTTGGTCACTGATTGAAAGCGGGGGATGGACGATTTTCAATCATATGGAATTAGCCTTTGTGATTGGATTGCCCATCTCACTTGCAAAAAAAGCGCAAGCACGTGCGACGCTCGCAGCTTTGATGATTTATCTTGTATTTAACAATTATATTCATGCTATTTTGACACTTTGGCCGTCTACTTTTGGCGTTGATTTATCGCAAGGTGTCGAGAACGTAGCGGGTGTAAAAGAAATTGCGGGTATACCTACGCTGGATACAAGTATCATTGGTGCGGTGATGATATCTGGAATCGTCATTTGGATCCATAATCGTTTTTATGATCAAAAGCTGCCTGAAATGCTTGGGATTTTCCAGGGGCTTGTATTTGTTGTCATCATCGGATTCTTTGTGATGATTCCTATTGCTTTTATCGTTGCTTTTGTATGGCCCTATGTTCAGCAGGGGATTCAATCTCTCCAAGGGTTCATGGCACAGTCTGGTTATATTGGTGTCTGGCTGTTTCATTTCTTGGAAAGGGTGTTAATTCCAACAGGACTTCACCATTTTATTTATACACCTTTTGAGTTTGGTCCAGCGGCTGTAAATGGGGGGTTAAAACCATATTGGATTGCTCACTTAAATGAATTTGCGTCCTCCACTTCTGATTTGAAGGATCTTTATCCATACGGATTTTTATTGCATGGGAATATTAAGATGTTTGGCTGTTTAGGGATAGCTTTAGCCATGTATTTTTCAACACCGAAAGAAAACAGAAAAAAGGTTTTGGCATTGGTATTACCCGCCACATTAACAGCGGTATTTGCCGGAATTACAGAACCGCTTGAATTTACATTCCTATTCCTCGCGCCTTATTTATTTGTGATACATGCACTTCTTGGTGCGACCATGGTGACAATCATGAATATGTTTGGTGTTGTCGGAATGATGGGTTCCGGGTTTATTGAAATAGCTGCATTGAACTGGATTCCGCTCTCTTCAAATCATGGAGGGACTTATCTGATCCAAGCGATGATTGGACTTCTTTTTACAGCAGTGTATTTTGTCATATTTAGATGGATGATTGTGAAATTCGATATTCCATTACCAGGACGAAAACATGAGGAGGAGACGAGGCTATATACAAAACAAGATTATGAGAATGCTCATAAAAAAGGTCATGACCAAAAAGAAGCGCCCGTTTATGCGTCTGAGTATGAAGAGAAAGCCGTGTATTTCTTAGCAGGCCTCGGCGGTAAAGAAAACATTAAAGATGTGACAAACTGTGCCACACGTCTACGTATTACAGTGATTGACCCTAGCTTGGTGAAAGATAGGGACTACTTTACAAAAAATAAACTGGCCCACGGCATGGCGAAGAGTGGTCAAAGCATTCAAATCATTGTTGGCTTAAGTGTACCGCAAGTAAGAGAGTCCTTTGAGACAAAACTATCATTAGATTGAAAAAAGGAGCTGGATATGATGAAAAAATTTAATATTACCATCGCTGGAGGCGGAAGTACATTTACACCCGGAATCATTTTGATGCTGTTAGACTATCTAGATGAGTTCCCAATTCATACAATTAAACTCTATGATAATGATGAAGCTAGACAAAAGACGATTGCAGATGCATGTGAGATTATGTTAAAAGAACGAGCACCAGAAGTGCGATTACTGGCAAGCACAGACCCAGAAGAAGCCTTTACTCAAGTCGACTTTGTGATGGCACATATTCGTGTCGGGAAATATGCAATGCGAGAATTAGATGAGAAAATTCCATTGAAGCATGGAGTCGTCGGACAGGAAACATGCGGACCAGGCGGAATAGCTTACGGAATGCGGTCCATTCCAGGTGTATTAGAACTTGTCGATTATATGGAAAAATACTCACCTGAAGCTTGGATGTTAAACTATTCGAACCCTGCAGCGATAGTAGCAGAGGCAACACGTAAGCTAAGACCGAATGCCAAAATTTTAAACATATGCGATATGCCAATTGGCATTGAAGAATTAATTGCAAAAAATTTAGGCTTATCTTCGCGGAAAGAACTAGAAGTCGATTACTATGGTTTGAATCATTTTGGCTGGTGGACAGATATTCGAGATAAAGCAGGAAATAGCTTAATGCCTGAGGTAATTAAGCATGTAAGCCAGCATGGTTATGCAACAGATGGAACATCTGAGTTAGAACAGCAGAAGAGCTGGAACAGCACATTAAAAAAGGCCAAAGATATTCAAGCGCTTGATCCAAAAACGGTACCGAATACGTATTTGAAATACTATCTATTTCCAGATGAAGAAGTGGCACATTCAAACATAGCGTTCACGCGTGCCAATGAAGTGATGGAGGGGCGGGAAGCTTTTGTTTTTAGTGAATGTCAGGCCATCATTGATAAAGGAACTGCAAAGGAAACAAAGCTGACCATTGATGAGCACGCTTCTTATATCGTTGATTTGGCACGAGCCATTGCTTTTAATAAAAAGGAACGGATGCTGATGATCGTAGAGAACAATGGCGCTATTAGGAACTTTGATCCAACAGCCATGGTCGAAATTCCTTGTATTGTTGGCAGCAATGGTCCAGAAAAATTAGTAGTTGGAGAGATTCCTAGATTTCAAAAAAGTCTTATGGAGCAGCAAGTTGGCGTAGAAAAACTAGTAGTAGAAGCATTTGAAGAAGGGTCCTATCAAAAATTATGGCAGGCCATCACATTATCGAAAACGGTGCCGAGTGCTAAAGTAGCAAAAGATATTTTAGACGACTTAATTGTGGCAAATCAAGCATTTTGGCCAGAGTTAACATAACACGAGAATAAGCAATATGGGCGTGACAGCGCTCATATTGCTTATTTGTTTTTTCAACCGATGTATTGTAAAAAGCCTCCTTACCAAAAGGGGGCCGCCATTCCTTACTCTGCGCTCTCCTCAACCTCACGGCTATCCTCTGTTTCACCAATATAAATAGGGCCGTTTGCGTGGTCGATTCGGATTGGCCATTCGTATGGAATTTGAAGACGTCTAGCAATGGCTCTCCAGAATTTTGTGGAATCCATTTCGAATTCTTGAAAGTCTTTTAATAAGTCTTTGTAAGACGAGCCATCGAATTGAATGAACATATCTTGAAGACGCATGAACGCGACATGTCTCACTTCAAGTGCTGCTGCGGCATCCATTTCTTCTTCTGTTGCTTCTCCGATGATTGTACCTGCGGGCGGAAGCATGTCGTATACGTTAAATTCCTCTTCTTCTTCGTGTGCTGCATTGTGCTGTTGATCTGACATTTTTCTTCACTCCTTCTAGTTCTCAATCAAAACTTTATTTCGTGCTTACTTCTATTATCGGAAGGAAATGTGAAATGTGGAATGAAAAGTGGAGCAGATTCACAACTCTTGCTTTTTTCTCTTGAATCATCTATGATCAATTACAGATATAAAAGGTCTATAATAGATAGAAAGGAGTTTCCTCATGAAATATTCTAAAGCAACCAACTATGCGCTGCATACGATGGTGTTTTTAACTCTTGCACCAAAGGGTAAAGCGATTGGTGTTGAGCCTCTTGCTAAGATACAAGATCTTTCACCAACCTATTTATCCAAAATTTTAACAAAGCTTGTGAAGGCGGGATTGATTGAATCAACACCTGGTGCAAAGGGAGGTTATACCCTTATCAAACGAAAGGAAGACATTTCTTTTTTAGATGTCATTCAGGCTGTAGAAGGACAAACGAATTTATTTCGCTGCTCCTTAGAGCATGACTCCTTTATGCCTCATGATGGCTGTTTGATTGAACAAGTTATGCAGGATGTTGAAACGAAAATGCAGGAGACATTAAGTCAAAAACGGTTAATTGATATTGCGAGCCAAATTGAACAGACAGAAAAAAATCCATTTTTCAACATGTGATTTTTTTGAACTAATTATAGATATTAAGAGTCTTTAAAATCTTGAATAGAAAAGGAGAGATTGATATGTTATTAGATTGTGCCATTATCGGAGGCGGGCCAGCTGGATTAAGTGCAGCACTTGTTGTAGGGAGAGGCAGAAAGCAAGTCATTGTATTTGATGATGAGCTGCCAAGAAATCGAGTGACGCAGGAATCACATGGATTTATTACAAACGATGGAATGACACCGTTTGAGATCAGACGAGCGGGAGAGGCAGATCTTCAAAAATACCCTAATATCAAAATCAAACGAAGTCGAATTGTTGATATACAAAAGAAAGAGGAAAGATTTACGTTACTAACACACGAGGGGGATACATTCAAAGCGAAAAAAATCATTTTGGCAACAGGTCTTCAGGATATACTGCCAGAGATTGAAGGAATTCATGATGTGTACGGAAAAACGTTGTTTAGCTGTCCTTTCTGTGATGGATGGGAATTAAAGGACAAAGCACTTGCCCTCATTGCAGAGAATCAGCGAGCCTTGCATATGGCTAAGCTTCTTTCCAATTGGACAAAGGATTTGATCGTGTTTACGAATGGGCACGTGTTGGCTGAAGAGGACAAGGTACTTCTGACGGCACATTCTATTCAAGTCATTGATGTGCCAATTGTGTCGATTGATCAAGACAATGGGCAGCTGCGCTCTCTCCAGCTTGCAAATGGGGAGACAGTGAAAAGGGAAGGCGGTTTTGTCGCAAGTGAATTCAAGCAGTCAGCCCCATTTGCCGAAAAGCTTGGCTGTCAAATGACGAAGAATACGGGTATCGAAACAGATATCCTTGGACGTACAACCGTCAGTGGTGTCTTTGCATGTGGTGATAATCTAGGCGGTCCTGCTCAGTTAGTTCTCGCAGCAGCTGCTGGAAGCCAGGCAGGAATGGGTGTCATTCATGAACTTGTTCAAGAAGAGTTTCAGGAAAAAACATCTCTATGAAAAGAGATGTTCAGCGATGAACGGTTTTCCGTTTTGCTAAGACGTGAGCTGTCCATTCAAAAAGTGCGTAGATGACAAAGAAGATCAGGATCCAGCTGCTGGCATCGACCCATACATTGGTGATCTGAATGACGTTCGCCTGATCAAGTCCAGCCTGTATCCACATGGTGATCAGTGCTGTAAGGAACACTTGTAAAAACCATTTTGATGTTTTCAATTGACCACACCTCCATCTCTTTCTATCATATAAGAAATGACAGTTTATTTCCAATTTGTTTTCCTATATGTTTCAACGGTAAAATGAAAAATAAAACGAGTGAAAGGAAAGCAAATGAGTGATCAAACCAATAGATTTTTAAAAAATCATTTTCCTCATCTTATCCTCACGCCGCCTCTTTTTTATGAGTGGCCTATTGGGCTTCGGTTTGAAGTGGCAGATTGGTCATTAGGAAAAGAATCGATTGTATTAGAAAAAGCGGGAGATCGTGCTTTAGAGATTGTGAAATATGTTTTTGATCCAGAAGACGACATACTGTTTGTAACGGATGTGTATACAGAACATGAACATGAATTAACGAAGCGAAAGCTCCTGATTTATCAAAAATATGTGCATCGGCAAGTAAGGAACAGATTGCGCCACGAGCTTTTGACTTATGTACGTCCAGAAATAGAAGATTCACTGACATTAGAGAGATTTACACTCAAATGTGAGCTGCAAGACATTCGATTGCCTCCGCTTCTCCATGCGATGTGCCAGGAGGACTTCTATACGCCGAATCAAATCTTAAAGGGAAAACTAGGGTATGAAATTTACCTAATGAATCTCTCAAAAAAAATGATTTTTCACTTATATGATGATCGAGGCTGTGATCTCATTGCGGCAGATGCTGAGCGTCTACGCCCAGTCTATGAAGGCTTACAGCACTGGCTATTAGACTATGATCGTCCTAAGATGGACCGGCTGTTTGCAGCCAAATAAAAAAACCGCACTTTCGACAAGTGCGGCTTCTTTTTATGCTTCTACTTTATTGAAAAACTGTGGCAAATATTCTTTGTGTGCTTCTAGCATTTCATCTAGGATGCTTTTTGCAATGGCATCTGATGGGACAAGCGGGTTGATGGTCATTGCGACAAGAGCTGTGTTGTAATCGCCTGTCACGGCTGCTTCAGCAGCTACACGTTCAAAGGATTTAATTTGAGAAATAAGTCCTTTGACAGCGACCGGCATTTCACCAACAGCGATTGGTTTAGGACCGTCTTTTGTGATCACACAGTTGAGTTCAACCGCAGAATCATTTGGAATGTCACTAATAGCTCCGTTATTAATGGTGTTTACAGGCTGAATGTCATGCTTGTCGTTATAAATGGATGCAATCAAGTTACAAGCCGCATCACTGTAGTAGGCACCGCCTCGTTTTTCAAGCTGTGGCGGCTTGATGTCGAGATCAGGGTCTTTGTAAAGCTCGAACAAATCATTTTCTAATGCGCGAACGACTTCAGCACGAGTTCCCTCATTTGCTGCTGCTTTCTTTTCCTCAGCCAGCATATCACTTGTTTTGTAGTAGTAACGGTGATACGGACAAGGAATGACGCCAAGCCCTTTTAAGAAATCAGCATCCCACGGAATCGCTTGAATGTTGTTCATCGACATGCTGGAGTTTGGATCAGCCATGTCTTCAATGACTTGATCCATGATGCTTTTACCATCTAAGAATACATTGAGTCCAAAGACCATATGGTTTAATCCAGCAAAGCTGACTTCGACTCTGCTTGCGTCGACACCAAGCCCTTTGGCGATTCCCATGCGAATGCCGATCGGCACGTTACATAAACCAACGACTTTACGATGGTTTGAATAACGAAGAACGGCTTCAGTGACCATACCAGCTGGATTTGTGAAATTCACAAGCCATGCATTCGGGCAAAGCTCTTCAATATCTTTGACAATATCAAGAATGACAGGAATGGTGCGAAGTCCTTTGAATAGACCTCCTGGACCATTTGTTTCTTGGCCAATGACATCATATTTTAAAGGAATGCGTTCATCCTTCATACGTGCTTCAAGAAGTCCGACACGGAATTGTGTTGTGACAAAATCAGCATCTACAAGTGCTTTCCTGCGATCTAATGTTAAATGAACCTCGATTGGAAGCCCTGCTTTTTTGACCATGCGTTTTGCAAGATTTCCGACGATCTCAAGCTTTTCTTTTCCCGCTTCAATATCAACGAGCCACAGCTCGCTAATCGGAAATTCATCGTATCGTTTAATAAATCCTTCTACAAGCTCTGGTGTATAGCTTGATCCTCCGCCAATTGTGACAACCTTTAATCCTTTTGCCATGTTCTGCACCTCCGAATAATGTAACGCGCAATGTTATAATAGAGAAAAGTCTTTTTTCTTGTTTGTACATCTATAGCTTATCGTGAGAGCATCATGTGCGTAAATGACTTCAGCGTCTTTAGGCAAGGGTGCCCTATTTAGAGATTTGTTACATAAAAGAAACACATTGTGACATGTAGTTGGAGAAAGGGGAAGTCAGATGTTTTCAAGTGAGGTCATTTCCAGCTTTAATGAACTAGAAAGCGCTTTATACCGATATATCATGGAAAACAGTGAAAAGGTCGTGTACATGAGAATTCGAGATCTTGCAGATGCTGCACATATTTCCACCTCGTCTGTCCTTCGCTTTTGCCGAAAAGTAAATTGTGAAGGCTTTTCAGAGTTTAAAGTGAAGCTCAAAATGTATTTAGAATCAGAGCAGACACCTTCTTTAAAAAGCACACAGCACTTTCTATATGAATTTATTGAACGAACATTGAAGGGAGACTTTGAGGGGAAAATTAAGGAGGCCGCGAAGCTCATAGCTGAGGCAAAAAATGTGCTGTTTATCGGAACTGGAAGTTCTGGCATTTTGGCGCAGTATGGGGCGAGGTACTTTTCCAGTCTTGAGAAATTTTCATTTTACATCAACGATCCGTTTTTCCCGATGAATATGCAGTATTTAGACAATAGTGTCACCATTGTGCTGTCTGTATCAGGGGAGAACAGTATTACGATTGATCATATTTCGAAGTTAAAAAGAGAAGGCAGCAAGATCATTAGTATTACGAATAACCAGCACTGCACGATTTCGCGCATTTCAGATTTAAATATTGCCTACTACGTCACAGATGAGCGGGTCCACAGAGCGAATATCACCACACAGACGCCAGTTGTGTATATTTTAGAAGCAATGGCCCGTGACATGTTTGCGATGTTAAAAGAAAAGTAAAAGAGCCGCTGCATACATCAGCTGCTCTCTTTTTTCTGCTTCATAAAAGCAAGGATGGCAATGCCGGAACAGACGAGCACAAACAGACCGCCCAGCAAATACACAGACCTCGCCCCGTATGCATCTGCAATCAATCCAACAAAGAAAATAGATAAACCGACCGATACTGAAGAAAGGACGTAGTGAGCCGAATACACCTTTGATAAGTCATGTACTGGCGTTTCCGTTTGAAGAATGGTTTGCTGCGAAACATCTCGGATTTGGTAGGCAGGCCCCATCAAAATACAAAGCACCAAAGCAAGCCACGGCAGGCTGTTCAGTGAATAGACAATGGTCAGCACTGCATAAATGAATGAACCAGCTGCCATATAGAGGAGAAGCTGTTTTTGAATAAACTGACTCATCCATGCAGCTAAGAGCCCGCCTATGATGGCACCTGTATAATAAGCGGCATTGATAAATCCCCACCATTCCTCACCTTGCTTTAAATCATGGCTGACAAAGGCAAGCGTAATCGCCCCGATCCACACAGCACCCGCAATATTTTCACAAACATCCATAAATGTCAGGGTGCGCACCGTTTTATTTCTCCAAATGATCGTCCAACCATCTTTGAAGCTGTTCATCTTATTTGTTTTTCGAACCGTCTCTTCTTGCTTGAGAAGAGGAAAGACAGGGATGAATAATAGATAAGACAATACAATCATGACACAAGTAATCCACATTAAATAAAATGGACCGATCAACAGGACGAGCATTCCAGTGAACGAATAGCCGGCGATTTGAACCATTTGATGAAAAATCGAGGCCGTACTGTTCGCTTTCACAAGCTGATTTGCTGGCACAAGCATCGGCATGATGGCCTGTAACAACGGACTGATGAACCCGCCTGTGAGGGAAATCAAAATAAGCGCACTAAACAACCAGACCATATGCTGCTGAAAGAAGTGAAATTGGGCTGTAAACATGATGAGCATCCCAAGACGTAAAAGCGGGACCCATTTCAATAGGCGGCCAGCTTGAAAATAATCAGTTAAAACAGGAGAGAATAGCCCAGCCAATAGCTGGCATATCGTTCTGATCAGCGGAAAGACAGCCGCATAGGCAACAGATTGTGTATCTTGATAAATGACAAACGTGATCGTCATCACAAATAAAATATCACTCAGCATGAGAAGGCTTTTACTGCTTGTATAACACCAAAACTTGTTTCCCATATTAAACCGGCTCCTTTTCAAAAACAAGTTCAGTATAGCATGGTGATGGTGTGTCCAGAGGCTTTTCATTGAAAAATACATCTTAAGGATGAGAAGATTGTGATAAGCTAAATGAAGGACATTGTAAGGAAAGGGGTTCAATCGATTGAAAAAATTACCGGCACATGACTTTTTGGACAAACATGGTATCCCTTATGAAATCAAAACATTTTCTGCCGAAACAGAAAAGGGAGCAGCAAATGTAGCGGCAGCTCTTGGTTTTCGTGAAAGACAAATGATTAAAACATTGATTTTTGAAACAGGAGAAGGAGAGCAGCTGCTTGTGATGGTTGGCGCTGACCAGCATATTAAGTCAGGGAAACTCAAGAAAGCAGCCGGCTCCCGTAATATTAAAATGGCTTCACCGGAGAAGGTTCTTGAAGTGACGGGCTATCGAATTGGTTCGATTCCGCCGTTTTGCTGGCAGCCAGAAGGATTCCGCACCATTATTGAGGCTTCGTTATTAGAAGAGGAAATATTAGGTGTTGGGGCAGGCGAATGGGGAAATGAAATCCTCATCACCCCAGAACAATTGGTGAAAGCCTCCAAAGCTGTACCGTTTGACATCGTGCAGCCAGCTGAATAGAGAAAAAAAGTGCCTGTTTCAGAAGCAGGCACTTTTTTAATTGGCAGCAGGCGTAGTAAATGGACCGATACCTTTCATTTGCAGGAAGGCATCCACGGTTCTATTTTCTTCAAGATCATTCGCCCGTTTGCACACAACAACCGGTCTGACGATCTCAATGCCTTCAATGTACACGCGCCCAATTTCTTGCCGCTTGAGACTGCCATGAACCGCATCACGGGGAACAAGTGTGATGCCATATCCAGCTTTGATCATTTGAATCGCTTCATGAACACCGCTGAATTGTAAATCAACGGTCGGTTTTTTGATTCCTTTCGAGGTAAAAAGAGAAAAGAGCTTATCTCTTGTGGAACTGCCTTCTTCACGCATCAAAAAAGGCTCCTGACTCAGGCGCTCCAGCGGGACCGTTTTTCCGTTCAACGGATGGTCAGCCGGCACAATAAAATCATAGCTTAAATTCGTTAAATGAGAAGTGAGGATCTCCTCATGGTGCAGATCCTCGATCACAGCGATGGCCACATCTGATTCATATTGAAGCAGGCTCTCTAAAACTTGAGCGGAGTTTCCGCTTTTTAATTCAATTTCTGTCTGTGGTGAAGATGTTTTAAAAGCAGCAAGCCAATCTGGCAGTAAAAAGTTGAGTGGTACATAGGTAGAAGCGATGCGGAGCCGCCCCTTTTTTCCGTTTTGTAAAAGTGTGATCTGATATTCTACTTCTTTTTCAGCCTCGAACACTTGCCGGGCATAAGGGTATAGAATTTTTCCCATTTCCGTAAGTGTAATGCCTCTGCCATTTCGTTTAAAAAGACGGAAACCGATCTCACTTTCAATGCTTCTAAGCTGAGCCGTCACAGCTGGCTGTGTCAAAGATAGCACGTCTGCTGTTTGTGTAACGCTTTTTGTCTCTGCGACCTTTGCAAAAATCCGAAGGGCATGTAAATTCAACTTTGCACCACCTATTAATTATTTTGATGGTTTAATCAAAAACATTCATTAGATTTATTATAAGGCATCCCTTATTGTAAAGATAGCGAAGGGGGAAGGAAAAATGGATCATCGTCAAAAGCAAGTGGTGTCAATATCGCTTATCACAGCATTTGCACTGATTGGGGATTCAATGCTTTATATTGTTCTTCCGATCTATTGGAAAGAGGTTGGTTTATCATCTATTTGGGAGGTCGGGCTGCTGCTGTCCATTAACCGATTCATCCGCATCCCGCTAACACCTGTCGTTTGGTGGCTTTATCGGTTTGTCCCAATGAAGACTGGTGTATTGATCGCTATTTTGATTGCATCAGTGACCACGATGTTATATGGTGTGAGCGGTTTTTGGCTCCTGCTGATTTGCCGCTGCGCTTGGGGGCTGGCATGGACGTTATTGCGTATGAGTGGAATGAGATTAATTGCTGAGATGGAGGAAAGCTCTCAAGGGCATTATACGGGCATTTATAATGGACTTTACCGGCTTGGCAGTTTATTCGGCATGTTATGTGGCGGAATATTCGCCAGCCTGATCGGCTTCCAGTTCATGACGCTTGTTTTTGGTTTACTCTCATTACTAGGAATCATTTTTTATGTCTCTTTGGATGAGATTGAAAAGGGAGAAGAGGGGCAGGTGTATCAAGTCATCAAACAGAGGTGGCTTGCACGAGATGTTGTAAAAGTATTAATGACAGGTATGCTGATCGCACTTGTGATCCAAGGGTTATTCGCATCAACCCTCAGTCATGTCATTGAAGCAAGGATCGGTCATGGTGAATTTGCTCTGTTCGGCTTTGTTATCGGAGCTTCGGCTTTAAGTGGAATCATTCAAGCGCTCAGATGGGGGTGGGAACCATTTGTCGCACCGAAAACGGGCAGATGGTTTGATGGGCTTGTAATGAAGGAACGAACGCTTTGCTGGATGTTTCTTTCATTTGGAGGTCTCAGTTTTCTGGCGGTCATGCTGAAGGTAAGCGGCTGGTTTCTTGTGATGCTGCTTTTGATCCAGCTGATGTCAACAATCTTAACGACATTAACGGATACGCTTGCTTTTCAAAAAGCGTCTGCTCAAACAGATAAAAACCGCTTCCTCGCAAGCTATTCCTTTGTTCAAGATATGGGAGCGGCTCTAGGACCCTTGTGCGGATATACGATGATTCAGTTTTTTGGATCAAGCAGCGTCTTTTGGCTGATGCTCATCATAAGCTTATTGCTTGTCAGCATGTGGGCAAGAGGCAGGGAGCTGAATGTTTCTTCTGATCCAGCGTAATAAATCAAGCGTTATACAAAAAAACTGCCTCATGCGCTGAATGCAAGAGGCAGTCGTGTTTTTTTATTCTAGATCTGAATCATAGGCTTTTTTCGTCAGCTGGCTGACCACCTCTTTTAAACCATTTGGTTTATGGAATTCAACAGGTGTGCTTCCTTTTTCGAAGACGATTTGATCAGCTTCAACGAGCACGACATATCGATTGTTGAGCTTTGCAATATGGATTGATTGGCCAAAGTCTGCTAGAAGACCTTTGATTTCCGTTTCGCCTAGACGCATTTTCATTGTGATATCAGGGGTTTGTTCAACAATATGGGAGGCCGCTTGTGTGACCTGTTCTGTATCGAGTGTTTCTCTAATTTCTCGTTTTTCACTCGCTTCCCATATTTCAAGATCCTCTTCAAACTGCTTTAATTCTTCACTTTCATCCTGTAATGTTTCAAAAACCTGTTCCTGTACCATATTCATAACCTGTGATTTCATGATTTCAGGCATGGATTCACCGTATTCGACGAACTTCAAAAAGTCTTCAAAATAACGAGCGTGTGAAGATTGGTGAATTTTCACTTCAGCTTCCTCAGTCATTCCCTCTTCTGGCATAAAGGGGTATTGAATCGATTTCATGTTTTTTGTCGTAATAGCCATTTCGACTTTTCTAATCAAGGTAGATGTATCAGCGATAGAAGCCACTTTTTGTTCGAAATCGCATTTCATAATAAAGACAAAGGAATCATCGAAATACTTTTTAGGAACAGCAGAAGCAACTAAAAAAACGCCGCCTCTGACAGCACTTGTATCTAAATATGTGCGAACAAACTGTTCACTGCATTCATTAAACAATTCTTTTGTATCTGCAAATCTCGTTTGATGAAATAGGTTGTAGTTTGGGTTTGAATCGAGCTCATGACCGGGTTCTACAATAAATCGGCCAATTTTGGTCGGTACTTGTTCAGATTTAGGGTGTCGGTCCACTTTTCGTTTGACGATTTTTTTCAGTTCACCGTCTAAAAAGTCCTTCAGCTCACTTTGTTCAAATTCCTCTTGATCTAGTGTTTGATAATGTTTAAATCGTTTATTTGCTTGTTCATCTTTGCCTTCGATTTCCACGACAAAGAATGATAGAAAACGTATCGTAAAATCCATTGATTGGTCACCACTTTTTCTTCTTCGGATATGTTGAGTATAGAAAAAGGAGTGAAAATCGTCAACGAATGGAGAAATATCGTGTCATTATTTCCCGAGAAATGTTTATTGAAAAACACTTGATAATAATTATCATTCTTGATAGAATGGTAAAAGAAAAGAAGGAACCTGCCAGTTCCTTCATCTCAGAGAAAAATATTATTTTGTTTCAAATGTTTCGCAATCAGTTTCAGCATTGCGAGTCACTTCAGTCATCGTGTTTTTACCGATTTTAATGGTAGAAGCGGTACAGCTGTTTTCAGCCCAAAAACGGCAAGAGTTCACTTCACAAAGAACGTTTTGTGCCAAGGGAATTCACCTCCGTGATTCATATTGAGAATGAAACAAGCTGCCACTTGAATTCATTCAATCTAGTAGTCTCTTTGTAGAAAGAGGCTGTTTGTGCTGGTTATGCACATGTTTATCATACCATCTACCCTGAAAATATACAATTTAAACTTTGGAAGAGCGAGAATATGAATCTCGCTCTTTTTTTATTTGTAAAAATAGTTAAATGCTAGGTGGCACACTCTCTCATTTCGACATATGAATAGAGTAGATTCAAAACCTGATGTCGGACAAAGTATGGGGGTACATGTACTGATTTTCCGCATAAAGATAGGGTTTTTAATCAAAAAATCTTCATAGAGAGATGAGGGGAGAAGATGAAAGCAGTCATTCTCTGCGGAGGAAAGGGAACGAGAATGAGTGAGGTCACACAAGCGCTTCCTAAACCACTTGCTATGATCGGAGATCGGCCTATTCTATGGCATATTATGAAAATCTATCAGTATTACGGTGTAGACGAATTTATCCTATTGCTTGGATATAAAGGAGAGAAGATCAAAGAGTACTTTCTGAACTACGACTGGCAGCATCACAGCATGCAGCTCGATATGGCGACAGGAGAAATGAAGCTTTTAGGGAAAAAGGAGAACTGGAAAATCACCTTTTTAGATACAGGTGAAGATACGATGACAGGCGGACGTTTAAAGCAGGCACAGGATTACATTGGTGATGAGACCTTTATGATGACGTATGGTGATGGACTGGCCAATATCAATATGTTTCATTTGCTGAAACGTCATCAGGATCTTGGAGCAGCTGCGACTGTCACAGGCATTGAAAAGAAGTCCCAGTACGGGACACTGAAGGTGTATAACGGGATGGCACAATCCTTCTCTGAGAAGACAGACAGTATCGGGATGATCAATGGAGGATTTTTTGTGTTGTCTCCAAAGGTATTTGATTATTTGACAGATGATGATCAATGCGTGTTTGAAGCGGAGCCTCTTCAAAACCTGGCGGATGATGGAGAGCTTGCCGTTTATGAGCATCACGGATTTTGGACAGCAATTGATACGTATAAAAACCTGAAGGAAATCAACGACATGTGGACAGATGGAAAACAACCATGGAAGGTTTGGTGACAGCATGAGCGGATTTTGGAATGGAAAGAACGTATTTGTAACTGGATGTACAGGGCTGTTAGGGAGCTATCTCGTTAAGGAATTGATTGATCAAGGGGCAAACGTGACTGGACTTGTGCGTGATCAGGTGCCTCGATCGAATTTATATCAAGGCAGTCAATTTGAAAAAATGAATGTGGTGCAAGGCGCATTAGAGGATATGCAGACGATTGAACGTGCGTTAGGAGAATATGAAATTGACACCGTCTTCCATTTGGCTGCCCAAGCCATTGTTGGGGTCGCAAATAGACATCCTGTTTCTACATTTGAAGCGAATATTTTAGGGACATGGAATGTACTGGAGGCTTGCAGAAGACAGCCGCTGATCAAACGAGTGATCGTGGCATCAAGTGACAAAGCCTACGGTGATCAAGAGCAGCTGCCATACGATGAAGACATGCCGTTAAACGGGAAACATCCGTATGATGTTTCGAAGAGCTGTGCAGATCTCATTTCTCATACGTACTACAACACATATGGTCTTCCAGTTTGTATTACACGCTGCGGTAATTTATATGGAGGCGGAGATTTGAATTTCAACAGAATCATTCCGCAAACCATTCAGCTTGTGTTAGAAGGAAAGGCGCCGGAAATTAGAAGTGACGGGACATTTATTCGTGATTATTTCTACATTGAAGATGCAGTGAAGGCTTATTTACTGCTAGCTGAGAAGATGGAGGAAAAAGGGCTGGCGGGAGAAGCCTTTAACTTTAGTAACGAGATTCAGCTGACAGTGCTAGAGCTTGTGGATAAGATTTTAAAGGCAATGGGAAGTGAACTGAAGCCTCGTATTCTCAACCAAGGAACACATGAAATTAAGCATCAATATTTGTCAGCAGAGAAAGCGAGAAAGCTGCTTGATTGGAAGCCTGATTACTCCATTGATGAAGGCTTAGAGAAGACGATTGAATGGTACCGCGAATTCTTTCAAAAATAGAGGTGTAAAAAGATGAACAGCATATATTGTACGGTTCTTTCAAGTGGAAGACTTTATCAAGCCATTGCGTTTTTCTTATCGTTGAAGCAAGTAGAAGATGATGCTGTCATCAAGACGTTATGCATGGATGATGCTGCATTTGATTTGCTTCATCAAATGAATTTTCCGCATGTGGATCTTGTTCATGTACGGGAGCTCGAAACACCAGAGCTGCTGGAGAAAAAAGAGGAACGGGATGCATCGGAATATTGCTGGACCTTAAAGCCGATTTGGATTGAGTGGTTATTTGAACAGGAGCAGGCAGAGAGCGTGACCTATCTTGATGCGGATTTGTTCTTTTATGAGAGCCCTCAGGTGATTTTTCAACATCAGCCGAATGCTTCTGTTTTAATTTCGAGAGGGGATATTGTCATTCCAAGCTTTGATGCAGAGGAAGTGAAGATGCTTCAGAAGCTTTTAGGACGCTATAACTCAGGCTTTCTGCATTTTAAAGGAGATGAAGCCGGACGAAAATGCCTCAGCTGGTGGAAAGAAGAATGCTTAAAAGAATGTAAAAATGCACCGGGAGAAGGCAAGTTTGGCGATCAAGGATATCTAGATCATATGCCGAGGCTGTTTGACAAAGTAGAAGATATTGAGACAAAAGGCGTGAATATTGGTCATTGGAACTATGGGCAGCATTCTTATCGGGAGGAGAATGGACGTATTCTTCTGGAGGATGGGCACCCGCTCATTTGCTATCATTACAGCGGCTTTCGGATTGTGAGCAAGGATGAGATGCAGCAAATTCATGAAAAAGGACGAAATGACCTGCCGTTCTTCCAAGAAGCCTATCGGCAAGTGCTTCGCCATGTGATTGAATCTGTGGAGCAGGTCGACCCGCTGTTTAACGGCTATGCCAAACGGGAGGAGGATGACGCATGAACGAAAAGCCAAAGGTAAGCGTCATTATTCCAAGCTATAATGCCAAAGAGCGTTTAGAAGGAAGCCTTTTTTCCTTAACGCTTCAGGAAACAGATATTCCATTTGAGGTCATTGTTGCCGATAATGGCTCAACGGATGGCACGATGGAAATGCTCGAGAATATTGAGGTGAACTTCCCATTTAAAAAGGTGCGTATTCCTGTCAATCAAGGGATTGCAAAGGGGCGTAATCATGCCATTCGCGAGGCGGAGGGAGATCTGCTCATTTTTCATGACAGTGATATGCTGGCAGAACCGAGATTTATTCAAAAGCATGCAGAGGCTCATGCTGACAGGGAGGATCTTGTCATTTGCGGTGTGTGCTGGAAGCGGATTTATCGCTATTTTTACAAAGCCTTTGATAAGGATCATATGAAGCGGTTAAAAAAGCAAGGACTGTATAAACGGAAAATGGAGGACAAAACACCTCTTTTATCATTGGAAGAAGTCGAAAATGGTGCATTTTTAGAGAAAAGCTTCGATTTGCAGTCTGAGTTTATTGATATTCTGAAAGACATTTTGGAAACGTACCACTATGATTTAGGTTCTTATGAGCTGCCATGGCGATTTTTTATTACAAATAACTCCTCTGTTAAACGTAAGCATGTCATGGCATTAGGGATGTTTGATGAAAATATCGTTCGGTACGGATTTGAGGATTATGATTTAGGGATTCGATTGAATCAGCTTGGTCTCTCCTTTGAATTGCGAGAGGATATCATGAGTGTGCATCAAGAGCATCCAAGTAATTTAACGTCATTTGATGACATCAAATACAACATTTTGTATATGTGTGAGAAGTATAACAATATTGATTCCATTGATGTCCACTTGGCTTTCTCTGGTCCGTTTTCTCACACTGTGACAAATGATATTGTGAAAGAAGTTCGGCAGCTGCGTGAGAATCCAGCATTTGATGACCTGTTATCCTATTTTTTAGAGCTGCTTCATTTGATCACAGAACGGAATGTAGGCATCAAGCGGGATAAAAAAGATATGCTGACAGCCAAGCATGTTCCGTTGAAAAAGCTGGCAGAAGCGGCGCAGCTTGCACGTGAGGAGTATGGCTGCATGGTGCTTGTAGAAGCCATTCAAGGGCTGACGAAAGAGCTGTTGCGCGTTGATTTGTTCCAAGTGGATGTGTTGTAAATGGCGTCTTATCACTTTACAACCATTGTGTCGAATACCCATGTTTTTAAGCTTTTGGCGCTGATTCATTCGCTTGAACAAAACGCGCATGCCTTCAAGCTGTCCGTTTTATGTGCAGACCCTTTGGCTTATAAGGTATTAAAGGAGTTCCCTCACCCGCATGTTCAATATGAACAGCTTGAGGACATTGAAGATGATACGCTGCGGAAGGCAAAAGAAGATCGAACGTTTCATGAGTATTGCTGGACATTAAAGCCTGCTTTTCTGCTCAACATTCTTGAGTCCTCGGATGCAGATTATCTTGCCCATCTGGATACGGATTTGTATTTTTATCATGATCCGGAGGCGATTTTTGCAGAGAATCCAAGCGCTCATTTATTTTTGACGGATCATATGAATTCCAAGCGGTTCTATCATTTTTATGAGCTGTCTGGCCGCTTTAATACAGGGTTTGTAGGCTGTCGTAACACAGATGTTGCCAAACAGGCAGTCACGCAATGGAAAGAAAATTGTCTTGCCCATTGTACAGTAGAAATGGATACAGAAAAAAAGACATACGGAGATCAGCGGTATGTGGAAAGATGGGTTGATGATTTTGAAGGGGTTCATATCGTTGCATCTAAAGGAGCCAATGCGGCGATTTGGAACATTGAAAACTACAAGCTTTCAGTTGTAAAAGGAGATATGTATCTCGACGAATGTCCACTCTTGTTCTATCATTTTTCTGCCTTTACGATCATTGATGAGAATACCTTTAACCTTAATTGGTATTACTATATGAAAGAACAGAAGCTTGTGGATCATTTGTATATTCCGTATGCCGACTTGGTTCATCAAAAGATTAAACAGGTGCAAAAGGTATTTCCAGAATTTAAGCAAGGATTTATTGCGAAGAAGCATGTTCCTGACACGCATTTTTATGAGAGATGAAAAAACCGCTCATTTATTGAGCGGTTTCAGCGTGTAGACAAACCCTCGCATTCGGTGTCAGTCCTGTGCGCTGGTGCTCACGAATAACATATTCGCTCCGCAAAAGTAGCTGTCCTTCCTAGACTGCAAAGGTTTTCTATCACGCTGAAAAGAAGACAAAGTGCTAAAATACACATCATTTTATCCCTTTGTCAACAATTGAAAAAACCGCTCATTATTGAGCGGTTTTCTTTTTATGATTCATTCCATTTAGAGATGGTTTGGTCGCTAGGAAGTAAGAAGGCTAGGATGCCTAATATCGGTAAAAAGGCAACACCGATCATGGTAGGTGTTAAGCCGAAGGCATCAATGAATGAGCCGAGGGCAACCGATCCGATTGCGCCCATACCAAACGCAAGCCCAACAGTTAAACCAGACATTGTGCCAATTTTCCCGGGAAATAGTTCTTGGGCATAAACCACGGTGACAGAGAAGCTTGATGTCAAAATGAGCCCAATCAGCCCGAGTAAAACATAAGCAAAAACCGGTCCGGCAAATGGCAGCAGCAGGGCAAGCGGGAAGGATGCCAATAAGGAAACTAAAATGACGTTTTTCTTGCCAAAGCGGTCTGCAAGCGGTCCGCCTAAAAATGTCCCAATTGCACCTAGAATGAGAAATAAGAAGATATAAGTCTGTGATTCTTTAATCGTCAAACCGTATTGTTCAATCGCATAAAACGCATAGAAATTCGAAATGGCATTTCCATACCAAGAGCGGGCAAAGATGAGAAAGACGATAATGCCAAGTGCAATGAGTGCTGATTTACGATGAATATCAGATCTGACAGCTTTTGCAGGAGCTTTTTTCGCTTCGGCCCGAATGGTTTGAAGCCTTCTTGCGTACCACCTTGAAATATAAAGAAGGAAACCAACCGCCAACATTCCAACAATCGTAAACCAAGCCACACCTGTCTGACCGAGCGGGACGAGCATTAATGCAGCGATAAGCGGAGCAAAGGCTTGACCTGTATTCCCGCCTACTTGATAGATGGACTGGGCAAGACCTCGTCTTGGACCGGCTGCCATGTTGGCAACACGGGAGCCCTCTGGATGGAAGATCGCAGAGCCGAGTCCGATGAAGACAACGCAAAGCAGAATGGTGGCAAACGACGGAGCAAACGCGAGTCCGAATATACCGACAGCACTTGAAAATAAAGCAATCGGAAGTGCATAAGGCATCGGCCGTTTATCTGTGTACCACCCAATAGCTGGCTGCATCACGGAGGAGACCATATTTAATGTAAAAGCAATCAGCCCTAATTGTGTAAAGGTCAGCCCCATTGAGCGTTCCAAAATAGGGAACATCGCAGGAATAACGGCTTGTAATGTGTCGTTCAGCATATGACAAATACCAATAATCAATAAGATGGGATAAACCGTTGAGCCGGTAACAGAATGTTGAGGTTTATCCTTTGTACGAGCAGCAATGGCCAATGAGACTTCCTCCCTTCATTTATCTGTTTTCTGATTTTTTCATTCTTCTCATTTTATTCATAAGGTGAACTATAAAACAATAGCAAATTGTCATGATTTAGAAAAAAAGAGACACAAGCATTTGATTGAGCTTGTGTCTCTAAAGAGTTATTTGTAAAAAGAAGCAATGACAGGCTTCATTTTTTGAACGACGAGTCCGCTGCCGCCGCGGTTTTTCACCCCTTCGATCATGCCGACGAGGACGTAATCTTCTTTTTTAGGATTAAACGCAAGTAAAAATCCATTTTCAGTGCCGTCTGTTGCACCTTGTTTGCTTTTTAATTCTGCCGTTCCCGTTTTAGCGGCAATATCCGCTCCTTCGATTTGTAAGGAGTGGGCTGTTCCGTTTGGACTGGTCACGACCTTAGTCAATGCGTCTTTCACTGTGTCTGCCGAGCCTTCTTTGATGATTTGTTTTGGTGATGCTGTTTTTTCATCTTGAATCACTCGAGGGTAGACAAGCTTGCCTCCTGTAGCAAATGGAGAATAGGCATGTACTTGTTCAATCGGTGACATGAGTAATTCGCCTTGGCCATACGCCGAGTCAGCCAGTAAGATATCCGATTGAATACCATCGTTCGATACTTGTGCAGGCTTCATTGTAAATGGCATGTGTAAGTCTTCGCCAAACCCAAATGCTTTCACTTTTTTCTCGTAGGTGTCTTTGCCGATTTCGAGTGCCTCCTGTCCAAAATAAATATTGTCTGAGTACACAAGGGCATCGACCATATTTACTTTTTCTTTATCGTGAACACGTGTGATGCGATAATTTCCCCAAGATTGATCCTTTTGCCATTTCAGTCCATGAATGGTACGGACTTTGTCGGGCTTTGTGACACCTGTTTCCAGCCCAATGGCGGCTGTAATGGTTTTGAATGTGGATCCTGGTGCATATCGGCTCGCATATCGAGCTTGGAATGGAAGGTCTGGATTTTCACTGTATGCCTGATATTGCTTAGGTGTAATCCCGTTTGTCATGAGATTGACATCGTAGGAAGGGGTGCTGACAAGCGCTAATAGATCACCTGTTGATGGATTCATGATTGTGACGGCCCCTTTTTCACCTTTCAACTGATCATAGGCTTTTTTCTGTAAAGAAGCATCAATCGTCAGCTTCACTGTTTTTCCATCTTTTCGATCTGATTTTTGTAATGTTTCTTCAATGCCTGTTTCATCATGGACGATGAGAATGCTTCCGCCATCTTGTCCCCGTAAGTTTTTGTCAAATGTGAATTCAAGGCCGGTTTTGCCGATGATTTGATCCGCCTTTAATGCTGGATTTCTTTTGATATCATCCGCATTTGCTTTTCCGACATATCCGGTGAGATGAGCGGCGGCTTTGTTATATGGATAGTAGCGCATTTCCTTCGTTTGATAGGTAACGCCATTTACGTCCTTTGGAATTGGCTTTTGTTTTAACATCGATTTGAGCGGGACAAACGTGTCGTCTGTGACCCATGCTTGTTTCAACTGATTGTTGATTAGTTCTTCCTCTATATCAAAAGCTTTGCTGATCTTTTTGATATTGCGTTCTTTTTCTTCTCCTGTTCCGAGCTTACCTGGGATGATGCCAAGTGCGTTTCCACCAGTTGTTTCTGCGAGCGTACGTCCTTTTCGGTCGACAATGTTTCCGCGGACAGCAGGGTCAGATTTGACCTTGATGGTATCTCCTTTTTCCATTTGCGGGAAGATGAGATTTGGTTTCCAGTCCACTTTCCACTTGTCATCTTCTTCGGAAAGAACGCCCTTGTAAGACAGCTTGTGCAGCTTGCCAAGAGACGTTTTCATCGTTACATCATAGGAAAATTGATACCCATTTCCTTTGTCCTGTTTTTCAACGTTGAGCTTTGATATGTTCAGGTCATAAGCACCAATACCGTTGAAAATATTGTCGTATTTTTCGGCTAGTTGTTTTTTTGAAAAGTCATTGGCTTTCAAAGATGCACTTGTCACCTCATCTGCCAGCTTCGTAAAGTCTTTCTTCTCCATATGTTTCGTAAAGCTTTGAGCGGCTTTTAAAGCCTCTTTTTCTTTTGAGAAAAGAGTATCTTTTAAGAAAAAGAAAGCAGCAGCAACGACGATGATGCTAAGGAGAGGGATGATGACTTTTTTCTGTTTCCAAAATGATTTTTTTTGATCCGTATACAATGAAAACACCTCAATTTTTTGATTAGATCCTCTATATTTTACAGTGATTGGTCGTGATTTGTATAGTTTCTCCTATGAAAATAGACCAAGGGATCATGTCATGGTTTGGGTAACGGGAGTAAAATAACAGCTATTCATCATGAAAGATATCTTCATTTTTTCTTATGATTTAAAGGATTTCTTAAAAGATCATCGAATGTTAGAAAAAATATGACAAGCGCTTTCAATAGGGGGGAATTGTTATCGTTTATAAAAAGGTGAATTTGATTGGACTTGTTCTTGGACCGACACTCTTTTTGCTCGTTCTTTTTCTCATACCTGAAGATGAATTGACCTATGCTGCGAGGGTAGTCTTGGGTATTACGGCTTGGACGGCCACATGGTGGGTGACTGAAGCACTGCCCATTCCTGCTACATCTTTATTGCCCATCATCTTGCTGCCGACACTTGGCGGGCTTTCTATGGAACAGGCATCAAGGTCTTATGGAGATCCGATCGTCTTTATGTACATGGGAGGATTTATGATCGCAATTGCCATTGAAAAATGGAAATTACATAGAAGAATGGCTTTACACATTTTAAGGGTGATTGGCACAAGAAGTGACCGCATTGTCTTAGGTGTCATGATTGCGACTGCATTTTTATCTATGTGGATTTCGAATGCAGCGACAGCACTCATGATGCTGCCAGTGGCCCTTGCAGTGATTAAAGAGGTCAAGACAAATGAAATCTTATCTGGTCCATCTCTTGATCGATTTAGTAAAAGCATTTTATTGTCGGTAGCGTATTCTGCGTCAATTGGAGGTTTGGCGACACTTGTCGGGTCTGTGCCGAATGCGGTGTTTGCTGCGATGTCAAAAAAACTGCTAGATCGAGAGATTATGTTTTTCGAATGGTTTTTGTTTGGTTTTCCTGTTGCGATGATTTTGCTTATTCTCTTATTTTTGTATTTGACGAGGGTACAGTTCAAGGTAGAACACAAAGGTGAAATGAGTGCAGCGTTCATTCAAAAGGGGTTAGAGGATTTAGGAAAAATGAAAAGAGAGGAAAAATGGGTATTTGTTGTTTTTCTCATGACGGCGTTCTTATGGATTTTTAAGCTCTTTTTGTTTGGAGGGGTGACCGTATCTGATACGTCTATCGCCATTTTCGGTGCCATGCTGTTATTTCTCATCCCAGCAACAAATGGAGAGAGAATATTAGAATGGCAGGATATGAAAGAACTGCCGTGGGGGCTTTTGCTTTTGTTTGGAGGAGGGCTTTCGCTCGCTACGGGATTTGCAGAAACCAATCTAACAGGATGGATCGGAGAAAATTTACAGCATTTAAACGGGCTTTCGTATATCATGCTGTTGATTATTTTAACGGGAGCGATTCTGTTTATGACTGAAATTATGTCTAATACGGCTGTCGCCAATATGATTATTCCGATAACGGTAGGGCTTGGTCTTGCGATTGGAATCGAGCCATATGGGTTAATGGCCGCGGCTGCTTTGGCTTCCTCCTGTGCGTTTATGCTGCCGATTTCCACACCGCCAAACGCCGCTGTCTTTAGTGCGGACGTGCTGAAAATATCTGATATGGTCAGGGCGGGTTTTTGGTTAAATATCATCAGTATTGTGGTGATTGTTCTTGCGGTCTATTTCTGGCTGCCGGTCGTGCTGAAAAGCTGAGCGCTTTAAGAAGATGAAGGCTTTGATCGAATCGAGACAACCGGTGTTTTTGTTTCTTTTGGCTTCGGTGTTTGTGCGGATTTTTTGATGCATGTGTCCTTTGGCGTGTAATAGGTTGCCCCAATATTGAGCCTGCCTTGAAGCTGGTCAATAGAAAGCTCCCCAAATTCTAAATGATAATCAATTTTGTCCACGCGCAGGGATTCAATATGGATGTGTGTATCCTCTGAGACAGGAGCAGCTGGTGCAGACATTTTTTGCTCAAGAGCGGCGAGCCTTTTTTCTAGCTCAATGACAGATGGGGATGGATTGGATTCAGTTTTTTTTAAGAGTGATTGAATGAAATGTTTCAAGTAGACCACAACCTTTTCTTCCGCCTTACTCTAGTCTATGGAAAAGCTATCTGATATATACTTATAGAGATGACAAGAAAGGGGAGACGCACATGCTGCCTACTCAGATTCACATTGCTCATATGAAAACGAATTCGATTGGCACAGGATCATCTATGACGTTTGGCTCGACGTTTGTTCGCAATCATTGCAGTACGATCAAACGAAACAATGGCTTTGGGGAACAGAATGCTGATGGCGTGATCACGATCCTGCCAATTGAAACAATTGATGATCGTGATCAAATAGACGCAGTGAGTATCAATATTCGTCATCTATGATGATAGCCGTTGCTTTTCCTTCATCTTTTTGCAGGCGGATGTAAAGTACACCGTCTTTAAAGGCAGCATTCATTTGACCAAGAATCATTTCTGGAAGGCGGATTTTCTTTTCAAACGGCCCATACTTCCCTTGCTTTTGGCGAAAGTCCTGCTCGTTAAAAAAGGAAAAACGCTGTCCTTTCACAACCAAATATTCACCATATGATAACACCTGAACATCTTCCTTTCGGTAGCCAGGCAAGTAAATTAAGTATTGAATTTCTGCATGGGTTTCCACCATGTCGATTGGAGGAAACGACGCATCTGATCCCCGCTGATCCTGCTGTGTGAATGTAAATGGAGATGGACCGTTTGCCATAAAGGGGGATCTTTGCTCATCATCGAAGATCATTTTCCAAAAATCATCTCCATGCATTTGCTGGGCAATATCCATCCACTGCTTCATTTTTTCGAAGTCCATGTGAAGACCTCCCGTTAACATACTTGATGGGTGCTTGCATATACCTATAAAAAGGAGGTTTATCTGTGGTTCAACCAACTCCGTATATCAATATTAATATTTTCATGTTAAAAATTAATTCCTTTGAAAATGCGTCGGCGGTGAATGTCGGACAAAATTTGTTAGCAGAGTGGCAAAACTCAGATAAAAAAAATCAGGGTTACGGACAGAATTTTGGAGATGCCAGCGGTTTTGTCGGTACAAAAAGCCATGTAGATGATCGAGATCAAGTGGACTCACCTGCCTCTTTTTCGCCAGCAGCTAAACCCATTCAAAGGAAGTGACGTGTGATGTTATTTTCACCCTCAGTCGTCAATGTCGGTGCTTTTAAAATCAATACAATGGATCGGGGTGCATCACTGACGCTAGGACCTTATCAGCAGATTGATTATTTTCTCTCAATGAAATTGAACCAAGGTTTTGGTGAGGACAATGGAGATTGTTCACCGCTTGTCATTCCGATTTCAAGCGTGTTAGATCCAGATATGGTGGACTCAAATTCAGTCAAAAACAGCGTGATTTAAGCAAAAAAAGAGACCGGGAACCCCCGAGTCTCTTTTCTAATGTGTTTCGTTAAGATGGCTTTTTCGTCTTGCATAGGTGAAATAGACAACAACACCGATGACGATCCAGATGAGGAAGGCTCTCCATGTTTCCCATTTCAGTGTGAAAGCCAAGATCATACAAATGACCGCACTAATGATAGGAAGGACAGGGACAAAGGGTACTTTAAACGCTGTATTCATATTCGGATGTTTTTTCCGGAGTACGATCACAGCGATAGAGATCACCGTAAAGGCCGCAAGTGTACCGATGCTGACTAAATTAGCAAGTGTTGATAAGTTGACGAATCCAACGATACAGGCCGCAACAGCGCCTGTCAGCCAAGTGTTGGCAACCGGTGTCTTAGATTTTGGATGAACGTTTGAAAAGATTTTCGGCATAAGTCCATCTCGGCTCATGGCAAAGGTTAAACGAACCTGAGCGTAGACAAGTGCAATTAACACTGTCGTAATCCCGATAATAGCACCTGCGGATATAATGCCAGCGACACTATTCAGGCCAACCACTTGAAGAGCAAAAGCGACAGGATCACTGACATTCAGCTTCGTATAGTGAACCATGCCTGTTAAGACAAATGAAACACCGATGTATAAAATCGTACAAACACCGAGCGCACCGATGATTCCGATTGGCATCGCCTTTTGAGGATTTTTAACTTCTTCAGATGCATTAGCGATTGCATCAAATCCAAGGTAAGCAAAAAAGACAGTTGCCGCTCCAGCAATCACGCCATGGAAGCCCATTGGCATAAACGGTGTCCAGTTTTCAGGTTTGACGTAAGCAAAGCCTGAAATGATAAAGAGCAGGACGATGGCAATTTTGATCAGCACAATAATGTTATTCAGCTTTGTGCTTTCTTTGACGCCTCTTGAGACGATAAAGGTGATGAGCAAAATAATGAGTGCGCCTGGAAGGTTAAAGACGGCCCCGTCAGCGGCTCCAGGTGCAGCTGATAAAGCCTTCGGTATGTGCAGGCCAAATCCGCTGAGCAGTGATTGAAAATAGGACGACCATCCACTTGCTACAGCAGAGAGCGCAATAACATATTCCAGCATGAGATCCCAGCCCATTAAGAAGGCAAGAAATTCCCCAAGTGTTGCGTAGGAATACGTATAGACGCTTCCTGACACAGGAATGGATGAGGAGAATTCAGCGTAGCAAAAAGCAGCAAGGGCGCATGCGATCGCAGCCAAAATAAAAGATATAATAATCGCAGGTCCCGCATCATTTGCCGCAGCAACCCCCGTAATGACAAAGATTCCAGTCCCGACCACACAGCCAATGCCAAGCAAGATTAAATCAAACGTATTCAACGAACGGCTGAGCCGCTTTGTTTGACTTTCAAGCATGAGCTGGTCGAGAGATTTTTTTCGAAATAAAGAACTCATGTTGACCTCCTAATGGATAAATCTTTTCGTAAGACGAATGTTAGTATATGCGCAAATGACAATTTAGTCAATTGGTTGAAAAACGCTTTAAATCACTAAAGTGTTAAACGTCAAAACCGAATAAGTATATAAAAAGAGACATCCGCCGTAAAATCGAAGGCGGATGTGGTGACAGACGATCTATGTCTGTGCAGCAAATATTTTTTCATTGTACAGGACACTTGGATGAGTTGGATGATGGGCGGAGGAGGCATGGTGATGTATTTTGGCTTTTTCCAGGTCGCCGAGCTGATAATAACAGTAGCAAAGCTGAAGGTGAGGATACCACGTTTTATATTGTGTAAGTGTGAAGGCTGTTTCGTTTTCAGGCGCCTTCAGCGCCTGCTCATACCAAAAGATGGCCGCCTGATGTTTATTTTGTATTTTTAGATGATCCCCGATCCGGCAGCAAAACTCTGGCCGGGGCTGATCATATAAGAAGGATCGTAATAATGAGGATAAGGCCGCTTCCTCGAAACCTGCCGCATAATAGCAGTCGGCTAAATATTGGCATGTGCGAATTTCATCCTCAATCCAGCACTGTTTTGTGTTTAAAAATTCATGATAAAAACGAATCGCTCTGACATGCTGCCCGTTATCCCTTAATTCATTGGCAAAATAAAAGAGATCACGGGGCGTCATATCCTCTCCTTTTGCCAGCATGTTTTCATAAATTCGCAAGTTGCGCCCAGGCTCACCAAGAGTTGTTTTCTTGCGTTTTTGATGTGTGACGGCGATATCTGCTGGAAAGATGTTTCCATACACTTGAAGAAACTCATGAACGGCCCCGTACCACTGAAAGTTTAAGGAGCGCTTCACAAGACGATTTCTTCTATATTTGAAATTGACTTGACCGCTTTCATCGAATCCCACATGATAAAACATCGAAACGGCATCCACAGAGGGATCAAGTGTCTGCTTGAGCTGAAGCAGTTTTTGGCGGTCTTCTTCAAGCAGAACATCGTCAGCATCGAGCCATAATATATACTCTTTCGTTGCATGTGAGAAAGCAAAGTTGCGTGCTTTTGCAAAATGATGCACCCATTCAAAATCCAGTACCTTTGCTGAAAACGAATGAGCGATCTCCTTCGTTTGATCTGTTGATCCCGTATCAACGATGATCATCTCATCGACAATGTCTTGAACAGAAGAAAGACAGTCCGCCAGCACTTCCTCTTCATTTTTCACAATCATACATAAGCTAATGGTTATCATCTTTAGATCACCTCTTCATAGTGTATCGAGCATCAAAAGGAAACATTCTTTTCAGCAGCGGGTTTTTTAAAACTAGTTTTCTGCTACTGGCTGATTTAAAATAAAGGAAGAATCTATGTAAGGGCTGATAAAATGAGTTTATTGAATGTTGAAGGATTATATAAAACCTATGGCGAGAAAACGCTGTTTGATCATATTTCGTTTCATATAGAACCGAAGGAGCGCATCGGATTGATTGGACCAAATGGTACAGGGAAGTCAACGCTTCTAAAAGTCATCGCGGGACTTGAATCGTTTGAGGAAGGTGACATTACGAAAGCAGGGACACTTGATATCGAATTTCTTGAGCAAGATCCTGAAATGAGCGGAAATGAAACCATTCTTGACTACATTTTTTCTGGAACGGCACCAATGATTCAAACGATGAAGGCGTATGAACAGGCACTCGCTGATTTAGAGCATGACCCGCAAAATGAGGCAAAACAAGAGGCGCTGATGCGCATGCAAAACCGAATGGATCAGGAAGATGCTTGGGATGCGAACCTTTCAGCCAAAACGATTTTGACAAAACTTGGCGTGAAAGATGTGAGCCGCTCTGTCCATGCATTATCAGGCGGACAGAAAAAACGTGTCGCCATTGCTAAAAATTTAATTCAGCCTGCAGGTTTGCTGATTTTAGATGAGCCAACCAACCATCTTGATAATGCCACCATTGAATGGCTTGAAGGATACTTAAGCCAATATAGCGGTGCTGTCATTCTCGTGACGCACGATCGTTATTTCTTAAACCGGGTGGCCAATCGGATTTATGAGTTAAATCAAGGTCAGCTTTATACGTATAAAGGAAATTATGAAGTCTTTTTAGAAAAAAGAGCGGAGCGGGAAGCAGAAGCTCAGGTGAAAGAAACGAAGCGTCAAAACTTGCTTAGACGAGAGCTTGCATGGCTGAGACGAGGGGCAAAAGCAAGAACGACAAAGCAGAAAGCACGTATCGGCAGAGTCGAAGAGCTGAAAGATCAAAAAGGACCTGATGCGAAGGGAGAGCTTGATTTTGCCATCGGCTCGCACCGCTTGGGAAAACAAGTGATCGAGGCAGAAGACTTATCGATTTCATTTGCTGGCCAGACCCTTGTGGAGCGGTTTACAGATTTAGTCGTGCCGGGTGATCGTATCGGATTCATCGGACCGAATGGAGTCGGCAAAACCACTCTGCTGAACTGTTTAGCGGGTAAAATCGAACCGACCTCAGGACAATTGACCATTGGACAAACTGTTCGTATTGGCTATTACACGCAGGATCACAAGGAAATGAATGATGAGCTGACCATCATTGAGTATATCAAGGAAACAGCGGAGATCGTCAAGACGTCTGAGGGCGCCATTGTCACAGCAGAGCAGATGCTGGAGCGCTTCCTTTTCCCAAGATCGATGCAGCGGACGTTTATCCGTAAGCTGTCAGGGGGAGAACGCCGCAGATTGTATTTATTGAAGGTCTTAATGGAAGAACCGAATGTTCTCTTTTTAGATGAGCCGACGAACGACCTTGATACAGAAACCCTCAGTATTTTAGAGGATTATTTAGAACAGTTCCCTGGCGTCGTCATCACTGTGTCTCATGATCGTTATTTCTTAGACCGAGTGGTTCACCGTCTGCTTGTCTTTGAAGGAAATGGCCGCATTTCACACTTCCAAGGTGCTTACAGCGATTATATGGAACAGGAAAAAGAGCAGAAGCGGACAGAGACAAAGCCTGCTGAAAAACAAGTAGAAGCTGCGCCGAAAAAGAGAAAAAAACTTTCTTATAAAGACCAGCTTGAATGGGACGGGATTGAAGACCGGATACAAGCATTAGAGGAAAAACATCAGCAGCTCGAAGCCAGCATTGCAGAGGCAGGCAGTGATTTTGGAAAAATTCAAGAGTTGATGGACGAACAAAAAGCCGTTGCGGAAGAATTAGAACAAGCAATGGACCGCTGGACAGAACTATCTCTTATGATTGAGGAAATGAATGAATAAAGATGTGGAAATAAAAACCTGTAGAGCGATCTACAGGTTTTTTTCATAAGAGCATTTGGCATACGCATCATGCTGGTGGATGGATTCCTCATTACGGCACTCGATTTGAAAGCTTTTAATCCATGGCTGCTCATATAATTCGATGGCAATTAATCTTGTGATATCTTCTACAAAGCGCGGATTTTCATAAGCCTCTTCCGTCACTTTCTTTTCATCAGGTCTTTTGAGCATGGGATAAAGCGGTGCGCTCGCATTGGACTCAATGATATGTAAAAGAGCGGCCTTGATGTCGTCAGGATGCGATGCTTGTTCAAACAACCCTACTTGAATGGAAACAGATCCGCGCTGATTATGTGCACCATATTCACTGATTTCCTTGGAACAGGGACACAATGTCGTGACCTGTGCATCACAGCCGACGTGACAGGTCCATCCGTCCTTTTCATGAAAATGGACGTCATATTTGATAGTCGCATGCATCAAGCCTGACTGACCGGTGACTGGACTCTGTTTTTCCATGTACCATGGAAAGGCAACTTGAACGGAAGCAGAGGGCTGATTCATTTCCCGGGCGAGCGCTGCTGTCAATTCTTTTAGGCTATTCACATCAAGCGGCTTGCTGCTCTCATAAAACGAGTGCAGCTGTTCAGTGAGCCGGCTCATATGAATGCCTTTTTGATGAGCTGGCAGGGATGTACTTAGTGAAAATTCAGCTGTAGTTGTCTGGCGCTGTGGTGCTGTTTTAGATACGATATGCACCGGATAGGACATGCGGCAGATCCCGACTTGTTCAAGATGAAAATAAAAGTCCTGCTCTGTTTTTTGAATGTCCGTCATGTTCTCTTTTTGCCAAGGCTTTGTGCCAAGACTTGGCGGTACAGATCCGAATAGCTGGTGCCGTTCTTCTTTAGATAGAAATGAGCGCATATAGTACCTCCTTTAAATCGTAATAATTACTATTTATTTTGCGATAAAACAGGAAGGAAATCAAGGGTTAAAACTTTAACGTTTACGTTAAGGTTATAAAGGTGTATAATAAAACATGAATTGATGAGCAGGAGGCACTGGTGATGGAATGGATGAAAATTGATCAAGTGGCGAAAAGAAGCGGACTGACAAAACGGACGATTCGTTTCTATGAAGAGATTGGTTTATTATCAGCACCAAAGCGGACAGAGGGCGGAGTCAGACTTTATTCAGAGGACGACATGGAAGAGCTAGAGAAAGTCATGCAGGCAAAAGAGGTACTCGGCTTTTCTTTACAGGAGCTTCAATCGTTTATGGAAATCGGAAAGCAGCTAGAGCTGAATAAAGAAGGCTACTTGCTGTCGCTTGATCCGAAGGAACGATTAGAGAAGCTGTTAGATATTGAGGCGCAGCTGACTGTGCAGCATCAATTAATTTCAAAAAAGCTTGAAACTATTCAATCCTTTAAAAAGGATCTTGAAGCGATGAAAGAAAGAGCGGCTCATGCAATTGAGCAATTACAAAAATAAACACCTCTGCGTGTTTATTTTATTTTGTCAACATTTGAAGGAAAGGTTCTGATGGAATGAAGGAAGAAGAAGTGTTGAAACAGCGTACAAGTCTGCTTAGGCAGCCAAAAGCCGTTTGGGCTGTTGCCTTTGCGTGTGTGATTTCGTTTATGGGAATAGGACTCGTCGACCCGATCCTGCCAGCCATTGCATCGCAATTACACGCATCTCCAAGCCAGGTGTCTCTTTTATTTACAAGCTACTTACTTGTGACCGGCTTTGTGATGTTTTTCACCGGCTTTATTTCTAGCCGGATTGGTGCGAAATGGACATTATTAGTAGGACTCATTTTTATTATTGTTTTTTCTGCTTTAGGAGGTACTTCTTCAACGATTAATGAATTGATTGGCTTTAGAGGCGGATGGGGCATTGGGAATGCTTTATTTATTTCAACTGCACTCTCTGTCATTGTCGGTGTATCTGTTGGAGGAAGTGCGAAGGCCATTATTTTATACGAGGCAGCATTAGGTCTTGGGATATCGGTTGGACCGCTGCTTGGCGGTGAGCTTGGAACAATTTCTTGGCGCGGGCCTTTCTTTGGCGTTGCCGTGTTAATGCTCATTGCACTTTTAGCGATTATCTTTATGCTTCCACCTATGCAAAAGCCGCAGAAAAAAGTGAAATTTTTCGAGGCTGTCGGGGCGTTAAAATATAAAGGACTTTTAACGATGGCATCTGCCGCTTTCTTATACAATTTCGGTTTCTTTGTGCTTTTAGCGTATTCACCATTTGTGCTCCATCTTGATGAGCATGGACTTGGTTATGTCTTTTTTGGTTGGGGGCTATTTTTAGCTGTGACCTCTGTCTTCTCAGCGCCGGTCATTCATCGCAAACTTGGGACATTGACCTCACTTGTGGTTCTGTTTGCTTCGTTTGCTGTAATTTTATTCGGCATTGGGATATGGACGTCTCATGTTGTGGTCGTGATATGCGGAATTGTCATTGCTGGGGGAATTCTCGGTATGATCAATACAGTGCTCACAACAGCTGTGATGGGGTCAGCACCGGTTGAACGTTCAATTGCTTCATCCTCTTACAGTGCTGTACGGTTTATTGGGGGCGCGATCGCTCCCTGGATTGCTGGAGTTCTCGCTGAATCCTATACAGCAAGTACACCTTATTATGTCGGGGCTGCTGTTGTTCTTCTAGGCATGATTATTCTGCTCCTTGGACGTAAGCATTTGGTGAATATCCAAGCAGGACATTAATTAGAAAAAAGCCTTATATCTGCAAAAGATATAAGGCTTTTTTGTCGTTATAATACTTTTGTCGTCCAAGATTCGCAATTCCAAGTTTCGGTTGCCACATCTTGATAAAATTCAGGTTCGTGAGAAATCAATAAGACGCTGCCTTTATATTCTTTTAAGGCGCGTTTTAGTTCTTCTTTTGCATCGACATCTAAGTGGTTTGTCGGCTCATCGAGAACAAGTAAGTTGGTTTCTTCGTTGATCAGCTTGCAAAGACGGACCTTTGCTTTTTCTCCTCCGCTTAATACAGACACACGGCTTTCAATATGTTTTGTCGTTAATCCGCATTTTGCAAGAGCGGCTCTGACTTCGTATTGCGTGTAAGAAGGGAAGGTGCTCCATACTTCTTTAATACAAGTATTGCTGTTTTGCTCTTTTACTTCTTGCTCAAAGTAGCCAATATGCAAGAATTCTCCACGTTCCACCTCACCAGAAATAGGTGTGATTTCCCCAAGAAGACTTCGGAGCAGCGTCGTTTTTCCGATACCGTTAGCACCGTACAGCGCAATTTTTTGCCCGCGTTCCATTTTCAAATTCAATGGGCGGGAGAGCGGTTCATCATAACCGATGACCAAATCTTTTGTTTCAAAAATCAGTTTCCCAGACGTACGTGCCTGTTTAAAGTGGAATTCTGGTTTTGGCTTTTCTGCCGCCAGTTCAATCATATCCATCTTATCCAGTTTCTTTTGACGGGACATTGCCATATTTCTTGTGCTGACACGTGCTTTGTTTCTTGCGACAAAATCCTTTAGTTCAGCCACTTCCTGCTGCTGTCTTTTATAGGCTGCTTCAAGCTGCTGCTTCTTAACTTCGTACACTTGTTTAAATTGATCATAATCACCAACATAGCGCGTGAGCTCTTGATTTTCAACATGATAAATCAAGTTGATGACACTGTTTAAAAACGGAATATCATGTGAAATGAGGATAAACGCATTTTCATATTCCTGTAAATAACGCTTCAGCCATTCAATATGCTGCTCATCCAAATAGTTGGTCGGCTCATCGAGAAGGAGAATTTCAGGCTTCTCTAACAGCAATTTCGCTAGCAGCACCTTCGTACGCTGACCGCCGCTGAGCTCCGTCACATCACGGTCTAATCCAAGATCCGTTAACCCAAGACCTCTTGCAATCTCCTCGACCTTAGAATCAATGATATAGAAATCATTGTTTGTCAGTGCGTCCTGAATGACGCCAACTTCCTCTAACAGCTTTTCCAGCTCATCAGGATCGGCTTCACCCATTTTGCCATAAATATCATTCATCGCGGCTTCCATTGAAAATAAATAATGGAATGCATCCTGAAGGACCTCACGGATCGTTCTTCCCTTTTCTAGCACGGTATGCTGATCAAGGTAGCCGACACGGACATTTTTCGCCCATTCGACTTTTCCTGCATCTGGCTCCAGCTTGCCAGTAATAATATTCATAAACGTTGACTTTCCTTCACCGTTGGCGCCGATTAAGCCGACATGCTCGCCTTTTAATAAACGGAAGGACACTTCGTGGAAAATGGCTCTGTCGCCAAAGCCATGACTTAAATCTTTAACAGATAATATCATTTTTTACACCTCAAATAGATTCAAAACGGCTAGTGCCTCTCATGATTATATCGAACTGTCCGGCTCGATAAAAGCATCAAAAGAAAAATTGCGTTTCAAAGCTGATTTTGAGATACTAAAGGATAGATTGAATGAGGATAAAGGAGATCGACATGACGGAAAATTGGGCATTTTTGAAAGAAGCAAAGCCATTTATTCAGGAAAATTTTCAAGCGGCTGGCTTCGAAAAACCAACAGCTATACAAGAAAAAACAGCAGAGTGGATTACGGAGAAGCGTGATGTGATCGCAGAATCGCCAACTGGGACTGGGAAGACACTTGCGTATGTACTGCCGCTTTTAAATAAAATTGATGTCAATATCAAGCATCCTCAAGTCTTAATCTTGGCACCTTCAAGAGAGCTTGTGATGCAAATCTTTGATGTCGTGCAAGAGTTCAAACAAGGATCAGACATCAAAGCGGTCTCCTTGATTGGTGGAGCGAACATCAAGAAGCAGCAAGAAAAACTAAAGAAACATCCGAACATCGTTGTGGCGACACCGGGCCGAGTACAAGAATTAATCAAAATCAAGAAACTGAAAATGCATGAAGTCAAAACGATTGTATTGGACGAAGCAGATCAGCTTCTTGTGCCAGAGCATATGAAAACGATCCAAGGGATCATTAAGTCCACATTAAAAGAAAGACAAATCCTTTGCTTTTCTGCAACGTTGAAAGAAGAAACCGTTCAGCTGATCAAAGAAATGACATCTGAACCAGAAGTATTGAAAATTGCTAGAAGCGAGGAAGAAGCGCAGAAAGTGGGTCACTATTATCTGTTATGTGATCAGCGTGACAAAGTGAAACTGCTGCAAAAGCTCTCACGGCTTGAGGACATGCAGGCGCTCGTTTTTGTGCGTGACATTACGAACTTAAGCATTTATGCAGAGAAATTAGCGTACCATCATGTCGACCTTGGTGTCCTTCATAGTGAAGCAAAAAAAGCTGAGCGTGCTGTGATCTTAAAATCATTTGAACAGCGTGAATTCCCGCTCCTCCTTGCAACAGATATTGCAGCAAGAGGAATCGATATTGATGATCTCCCATATGTGATTCATGCAGATATGCCAAATGAAGAGGGCTACATCCACCGTTCAGGCAGAACCGGACGCGCAGGAAAAGAAGGCGCAGTCATCAGTCTTGTCACACCTCAAGAGCAATCAATGCTGAAAAAAATGGCGAAAAAGCTGAATCTTTCGCTTGAAGAAATTGTGTATAAGCAAGGCCAGCTGCACCTTGCACCCAAGCAGGCATAAGAAAAGGACCCTCCATTATTGGCAGGGTCCTTTTTTGTTATGAAATTTTGACAAGCTGTTTTCCGACATTTTCTCCTTTGAATAGTCCAAGGAATGCGTCAGGAATGTTGTCAAAGCCTTCAATGATTGTTTCTTTATATGTGAGTTTGTCTTCTTTTACCCATTGTGCGAGATCCTTCGCTGCCTCTCCAAAACGATCGGAATAGTTGGCAACGATGAAGCCTTGCATCAATGCGCTTGTTTTGATGAGTTTTGTTTGCACACGCGGTCCGATGTCCTCGCTTGCGCTAATGTTATAAGAAGAAATGGCGCCGCATACTGGAATGCGTGCAAACCGGTTCAAATGATTCATCACCGCATCTGAAATCTCGCCGCCTACATTGTCAAAGTACACATCAACGCCGTTAGGACAGGCTTTTGCAATGGCATCATCTAAATCATTTGTTGTTTTATAATTAATCGTTTCATCAAAGCCCAATTCTTTTAAATAAGCGAGTTTATCGTCAGATCCGGCAATTCCAACGACGTGTGCGCCTTTGATCTTAGCGATTTGACCCACAACGGAACCAACGGCGCCTGCGGCTCCAGAAATGACAACCGTCTCGCCTTTTTTTGGCTGGCCAATCGTAAGCAGGCCGAAGTAAGCGGTTTGCCCTGGCATGCCCAAAATCCCTAAATAATAGGACAATGGCGCAATGGACGGATCAATTTTAGTCAGAGATTCAGCTTTGGCAGTGGAATATTCTTGCCATCCAAGGAATCCAAGGACAAAATCACCTTTTTCAAATTGAGGCGATTTCGACTCAACGACTTCTCCGACAACACCGCCCTGAATCACTTCATTTAGCTTGAACGGAGGTGTATAGGATTTTGTATCCTGCATTCGCCCTCTCATATAAGGATCTACAGAAACATATTTCGTTTGAATCAAGACCTCTCCATCTTGCGGCACAGGTATATCTACTGTTTCAAAATGAAAAACATCTTTTGTAGGTAATCCTTTTGGACGTTTGGCTAATTGAATTTGCTTTTGTTGACTCATGTCAAATCCTCCCTTTCACTTACAGCCTAGATTTACATTAACATGATGCTTCTTTTCGTTCAAAACATACGGACTTTTCAAAACCCACATAAAAAAGCAGCCGCCATCTTATCGAAGGGACTACTTTTTCTGAAAAGATACAGAGAGGAGCGGCGGGAGACAGCCAAACAGCTGATACACATCCGCATCACGTTCTTTTAACAAATATTCGTTTGCATTTTGCATGGAGGCTTTCATCATATCGCGCGTCACAAAAGGGAAAAGGATATTCAAGTATGAGGACAACAGGTCTTGTGGATCTTGTTCAATTGACTCGATATCTCCAATGTTAATAATGATGGAAAAGAGATAATCAATGGAGATGTGAAAGTGCTGTTCGGCAAACAATGTAAGCGGCTTTGTATTTGCTTCTTCAGGATTCCACTTTTGAAAAAGCTGTTTCACCAAATCACTGACAACCCAAGCATTAAACTGCTGCTCCGCTGAAAAGTAATACATCAGCTCTCCCTCATTTCTAGCCTCCAGTATAAGAATTGTACAACAAATCAACAGGATTGAACATAATAATTCAGAAAATTTAGTCATTTTTACAGGCTTTTTGTCAAAAATAAGTCGATAGACATGGTACGTCGATCAAGCAAATTGGATGTGCTCGTGGAAGGTTTAATGTCAAAAGTGACGGGTAAAAGATTCGTAAGACGTTAAAGGAGGAATATAAAATGAAACCTGTTGTAAGAGAGTATTCAAATGATGAAACACTTCAAAAAGATGTAGAGCAATTAAAGGCACTCGGTGTTGCAAGAGAGGACATTTATGTTCTGTCCCATGACGATGATCGAACAGAGCGTATTGCAAATAATGCAGATGCCAATACGATTGGCTCAAGAGAAGTTGGACTCAAACATGCGGTTGGGAACATCTTTAGTAAAAAGGGCGATGAGCTTCGCAATAAAATTCATGAAATTGGTTTCTCAAAAGAAGAAGCTGAGACATTTGAAGAACATTTAGACGAAGGGAAAGTCCTTCTCTTTGTCACAGATCATGAAAAAGTGAAAAACTGGGCGTAATCGCCAACCGAAAAAGCCTCTTACTTTTGTAAGGGGCTTTTTTTCATGCTTCTATGTCTAAAAGAGAGACATATATCTTTTTTACGATAATAAGTAAATACATAAGTATGGAATAAATAGTAAACTTTCTAATTGAAAATGCCGTTATACCAATGAAAATCATGAAGAATCAGAAAAAATAGTCGAAATATCACAAAAAATCATTCGGGAAATAATTATTGTATCTTTCTATTTTGATTTAAAATTAAATAAAAAACTTGTGTAATTTAGTAGATAAATTTCTTAGTTCTATTGGTTTAAGTTGTATTTTTGTGTAGAAATAAGTGTTTTAAGGTCAAAAAACCACGAAAAATACCTGTATTTTCAATTAGAAAATTCATTTTAATGTTTAGGAAATAATTTGTTGACAAAATAAACTAAAAACAATATATTTGGCTTAATCCAGTCATTATGGAATTAGTTGTTAAATTTCCGGCGGGTTTATTCGAAGCATAATCTAGTGAAAGGGGGTGGCAAGAACCAAAGCGTAAGCGCCTCTTAGATACAAAAATGTCTACTAGAACTGAACAAATCGTCGTTTACTTGAAGAAAAAATGATCGCCATTCTAAACAGTAGATTGATCTTTCTACTAAAAGCACAGTGTAAGAGATTGTCCAAAAGACGTTAAGTCCTTATAAAAAAGAGAAAGCGGTTTCAATAAGAAATGTGAGTTGATCGAACGGTAAAGGAGGTGAACTCATATGAAAAAAAGAGAGAACAAGCTGAGGCGATGCGGTCTTCGAACGGCTGCATATGAGGATGAATGCTGAAAAAGAAGAGTGAACATGTGGGGTGCTTCTCTCCTTTTTCAGAAAAACAGATTTTCCTAAAAAATCCATCTTTCATTTTAACATAAGGTTTTTGGCTTGAAAACCACCTTTGCCCGAAAAGAAGATTGTGAATTGAAGGAGGTTTCATGATGAAAAAGGCTTTGTACCATGAAGACAGTGGATTGTATTTAGAAAAGATGCGCATGGCATTCCAAGAGCATTATGAGCAAAGAACAGATATGTGGTCTACTGATCCATCCTTAACAGACGCAGCAGTGATGTCATTAAAGGCATGGCGTTCAAGGGAAAAGAATGCACTTGCTTCTGTGCTGGATATCGGGTGCGGCAACGGCCGTGCACTAGAACATTTAAGCGGGCTTTCCGCATATGTCGGTATCGACCTGTATGAGCATGAGGAGTGGGAAGGGTTACAGAAAAGAGAAACAGTTCCTGTCCATTTTGTTCATCAAGATTTTATGTCATGGTCCATGGATCAGGGACGAGGGATGCAGTTTGATTTAATTTTAGATCATGGCTGCTTTCATCATCAACATCCTGATGATCATGAACGTTATTTAAAACAGGTCTCTTCTTTACTTCATGAAGGCGGTGTCTTTTCACTTGTTGTCTGGGGAGAACAGTGGAAAACAGGATTAATCGGAGAAGATGGCCGTTTCCATTTTTCATTTTCAGATTCTCAGCTTGGCGAAAAAATTTGTACATCAGGCCTTGAGCTTGTATCCATATCACCGTTACAAGCGAAGGCTGGAATAAGCCAGCATCATGTCATTGCCGTCAAAATCTAGTACAAAGGTGAGTGATTCAAAGCTAGCAGAGGAGTTCATGGGAAGAAAGAGCGTCTGCCAATCAAGAGCGTTTGCTGCTCTGACAGAAAATAAAGCATATGAACCAAAATTTCTGCTCCTTTGTACTGGAAAAGGACAAGGTCTAAAACGATGAGAGACATCGCACATCCATTTCCTTCTGCGGGAGCACACAAGCTGAGGGGTGCGTACACATATTCATCACTCCATCACTGCGCTATGGGAGTCGATTTGGGTGCAGTGATGAATAGGGGGGAGACTAATGAACAAGTTTGTAGATGAATTACAATCAATGATTCATCATTTTACCTTTCAAGATAAACACTATTTGCTCGTGGGGCCTGTGAATCTGCCAATTTCCATTCAACATGAAGAAGTGCCATTTAAGTGGTATGCCTTCGCGCCTGTTGAACGGGATACAAAACCAACGATCGAATCTATTGTCCAAATGAGTACCGCGCAGCAAACCTTTTCCTCTTGTCTCTTATTTGGCGACTTTGAAAATGAACGGCCGCCGCTTGTGCGAATCCATAGTGTCTGCCAAACAGGGGATGTGTTTGGGTCACTGAAATGTGATTGTGGTCCACAGCTTGCATTATCGCTGAAGAAAATCACCGATTACGGAAAAGGCATGCTTGTGTATATGGCCAATCAAGAAGGTCGGTCTATTGGGCTGATGGCAAAAGCGTTGACGTATAAATTACAGGAGATGCAGCTGGATACTTTTGAAGCCAACCGCCTGATCGGCTGCGGGGATGATGATCGGCATTACGAGGAAGCAGCAGCTGTTTTGCACTATTTAAACAAAGGGAAACCATTGCATTTACTAACGAACAATCCAGATAAAGTCGATTCTATTGCAGCTTATGGTCTTCCTGTTTTGCGGTTTGATCATACAGTCGAAGCCTCTCTCTACAATGAAGCCTATTTAAAGGCAAAAGCAGCCTCAGGACATATGGTCGATGAGAAGAAATTAATTAATCAATAGACGAGTATATTGAAAGAAGGCGGGAGAAAAGCGTGAAACCTGATATCAATTGGATTCAAATCCCAAGCGGCTATGCAACGATTGGAAGTAATGAAGAAGATATGAAAAAGGCAGCAGAATTCTGGAAGGACAAGCTGCTCAATCCAACCTACGGCCGTGAGAAAAAATTTCAAAAGTGGCTGTACAAAGAATTTCCATCCTATCAGCCGTATATCAACGAATTTTTTATCTCAGATACGGTCGTCAGCAATGAACTGTATCAAAGCTATTGTGATGAAACAGGCCAGACATACCCGGAGAGTTTAACGAACGAAGAGCTTGGCGGGGGAAAAGATCATCCAGCTTGGGGCATGGACATTGAGGATGCCTTCTCGTTCTGTCAGTGGCTGAGCGGGAAACTTGGGATTGATGTTTCGATTCCTACTGAAGAAGAATGGGAGTATGCTGCCCGGGGAAACACGAGAAATCAATACCCGTGGGGAGATGAGTTTGATCCTTCTTACTGCAATACGCACGAATCAAATATTGAAAAAACGACGCCTGTCCGTCATTACGAAAAGGGCCGATCCTTATTTGGTCTTTATGATATGGGGGGCAACGTCGAGGAATGGGTCAACACCAAATATCACGTTTATGAAGGCGGCATCGAGGTCGTCGATGATTTAACGGAAACACTCGGAAATGATTACTATATTTTAAAAGGCGGCTCTTTCGCAAGAGGTGGAGATTTATGCAGAGTCGCAAGAAGACACGGGAAGCACCCAGATCCCGTTTTTCGATTTACTGGTTTTCGTTTAGTGACTCGTCAAAAACAACATATAAAGGTGGGAGTGTAAAACTATGCATAGAGGACCAATTACATCTGTTTTATCAACTCAGCACGACCAAATTGTTTACACTGGCGGCTATGACCGTTGTATTTATCAGTGGAACCGGGCGACGGGAGAAGGAACGTTTATTGGCAGTCACGAGCATATCATTAACTCCATATCTCTTTCTGAAAACGGAAAGTATTTAGCGAGTGCATCGTCAGACTATACGATTCAATTGTATGATACAGGCACAAATACCCGAATCCGCACGTTGTTTGGTCATGCAGATGATGTAGAAGCCGTCGCTTTTGCGAAGCAGGATACTTTACTTGTATCTGTGTCCAGAGATAGAAGATGCTTAGTCTGGGATATCGAAACGGGCGCTATTTTAAGAGAATTCCATGGCCATAGCAAAGATGTATTAGCTGTATGGATACATGGTGATAAAGCTTATACAACAGGTGATGATGGATATGTCCTTGTATGGCTGTATGAAACCGGAGAAATTGTAGGGGAAATCGGCCCGTTTGATTATGAGCTCGATACGATCAGCGGCAGCAATCAAAAAGAAGTTTTCGCACTTGGCAGAGATGATGGCACCGTTATTATTTACGATGCAGCTACTTTACAGGAGAAGAAAATCATCAAAGCCCATTTACAGGGCGTCAAGCGCGTGAATTTTTCTCCAAGCGGCAATTACTTGCTGACAGCAGGCTACGACCATTTAATTAAGCTGTGGAATTATGAAACAGGTGATTTAGTCGATACACTGCTGCCTCATAAATATCAGTGGGAGCGCTCACTTGTCTGGACAGAGGATGAGAAGTCAATACTAGGAGCCAGCTTTGGAAAAACATATTGTGAATGGTCGATCGAAAAGGGCAAAGTCATATCAGATGAGATCGAAATGGCGACACCATCTATCAATGATATTGCGCTGACTGATGCGGGTGATATTATTACCGCATCTGATGATGGAAAATTCAGAAAAAATGGGATTGAAATTGCCAAATCGACGGGCGTTTTAACAAATGGAGTAGCTGTTGCACGGGATGGAAGCTATTATGCGTGGGGAGACCATGCAAGTCAAGTGCATATTGTTCATGAGTCATTACAGCAAATGGTTTCGTTTGATCTTAACACAGGTCCGGTCAACAGCGTGTATTTTCACGAGGAGGATCGTCAATTTTATATTGGAACTTACGGCGGTTATGTCCATGTCATTTCGACAGAACACTTAAAAGAAATCGGCCGTTCCAAAGCACACGATTGTGCAGTTAAAGCATTAAAGGTAGAAGGAGATCTTATCATCACAGCAGCAGTTGAAGGAACCATCTGTCTTTTAGATAAAAAGAGTTTGTCCTTAAAAGCGGAATACATTGGTGCGACAGAGCTGTTAAATGATGTCTTTATTGATAGTAAACGAGACCGTATCGCCATTGTTAGCCGCGACAAGAATGTGAGATTGTTTGATTTGCATACAGGAAGAATTTTAGACCAACATAACGAACACCAGTATTCGATTAAATCGGTCACAGTCACAGACTCAGGCTATATTGTAAGCGGTGATTATTGGGGCTATATCGTTGTGTGGAATCCAGAGCTGGATGTCAACACCGGCCCAATTAGAATTGCCCAAAATGGGATTAGTGCCATCAGACAATTAGGCAATGATGTATATGCAAGCTCATATGACGGCGGGATTTATCACGTTCGAGAAGATGGGACGCATACCGAAGTATTACGCTTATTTGAACAATTTCCGAAAGAAGTAATCTCTCATTAAGAAAAAGAATGTAAGCGGGGGATTCTCATGATAAGTGTTTGCAAGGAACATATGAAAAAAGGTCTGTCTGTACTCAATTGTCCGCATGTGCTCCTCATTAATAAATATGAATGTCGCAAATGCTGTTTTTGTAAACAACGAGCATCTTATAAACTTTTTTATTCCTTGCCTTACTATGATCGATCTGAAAAGAAACGGATGGAAAAAATATAGCACATGAGAATAGAACTCCTTCATTCCCTGAAGGAGTTCTTTCCCTTGAAAGAGAGGAAAGGAGACTTACATGAAAGACGATGTTTTTTATATGAAGCTAGCGATTGCCAACGCAAAGGCCATGAAAGGACAAACCTCGCCAAATCCGCTTGTCGGGGCAGTGGTAGTCAAAAAAGGAGAGATCGTTGGAATTGGTGCTCACATGAAGGCTGGCGAGCCGCATGCTGAAATTCATGCGCTGCAAATGGCAGGAGATAAGGCGAAGGGGGCTCATATGTATGTGACGCTCGAACCTTGTTCGCATCATGGAAAAACAGGTCCTTGCTCAGAAGCCATTATAAAGAGCGGGGTGAAACGTGTGGTCATTGCCACTGGGGACCCAAATCCACTTGTAGCAGGTAAAGGGATCACGATGTTGAAACAAGCAGGGATAGAAGTAGAAGAAGGGATATGTAAGCGGGAAGCGGACAGCTTAAATCTTCCTTTTTTTCATTCGATACAATCAGACCTTCCGTATGTCATATTAAAAACAGCCATTTCATTAGATGGGAAAATTGCAACAGCTCATCAAGAAAGCAAATGGATTACAGGGACAGAAGCGAGGAATGAAGTGCAGCAATTACGTCAAGAAGCAGATGCTGTCATAACAGGCGTCGAAACCATTATTCAAGATGATGCAGGTCTTATTGTAAAAGATTCATTCGTGACACAGCCCATTCGTGTCATTTTAGATTCCACCTTAAGGATTCCGCTTCATGCGAAATGTTTAAATGATCATATGGCAGAAACCATCATTTGTACCTCAAACACGTATGATCAAAAAAAATACCATCAACTGGTGCAAAAAGGACATCAAGTGTTTGTCACAAGCGGAGAAAATCGGACAGATCTTCATGCGGTGTTACGTATGCTGAAAAGGCGCTCTGTGATGTCGGTGCTTGTAGAGGCGGGAGGCAGTGTGAGCGCATCCTTTTTAGAAGCGTCCCTTGTGAACGAAGTCATTATTTATATGGCACCATTATTAATTGGGGGGAAAGATGCACCTACTTTCTTTGAAGGAGAAGGTACGAAAACATTAAAAGAAGCCATCCGGCCGGTAGATATGGATTATAGTATGGTAGGGAAAGATTTAAAAATGACGATGAGACTTTAATGAAAGAAGGACCTTGTGCATAAAGTGCAAGGTCTTTTGATTATTTTAAAAAAATAAAAGTGTACATACACCTTTCCCAGTCATGATGAATACGATGGATGGGGGTGATTCCATGAAAAGATGTAGGCAATGTGGTAAGACATATCCAACTCATTCGACAGACCACTACCAAAAAGGAAGCTGGTATGATGCGTATAAGGATGATGGCTGGGAATGTGATAGTTGTAAAAAAGGGATATCAGAAAAGCCAAGGAAACCAGTGAAAAATCCTTGCTGCGGAAAAGATCCTTGTGTTTGTGTGATTCAAGGTCCGCCAGGCGGGAGAGGAAGAAGAGGCCCAGCAGGTCCAGCGGGTGCAGTGGGTCCAGCGGGTCCGGCAGGCCCAGCAGGTCCAATCGGTCCAACAGGCGTAGGTTTAACAGGCATCTTGGCATTTGATCCAGCAGTAGCACCAACCTACCCAATAGGGCAAGTGGTGACATACGATGGCAGTACGTACGTCGTCAATTCAGTACCGCCATTAGGTACACCGGATACGTCGGCAGATTATACATTATTAGCTGCAGCGGGGGAAGCAGGTACAGGGCCAACAGGTGTCACAGGAGATCCAGGTCCAACTGGAGCCACAGGAGCCACCGGCGTGGGTTTAACTGGGGTTGTACCGTATGATGCTGCAGCAGCACCAGGATATCCATTGGGGCAAGTGGTGACATATGAAGGAGGAACTTACCTCGTCAATACGGCGCCGCCAACAGGTACACCAGATACATCACCAGATTATACGTTATTAGCCGCTGTAGGCGCGACTGGCGTTACAGGCGCTACCGGTACGGGTGCAACAGGAGCAACGGGAGCCACCGGCGTCACGGGAGCAACAGGAGAAATTGGTCCAACCGGAGCCACCGGCGTCACGGGTGCAACAGGAGAAATTGGCCCAACCGGAGCCACTGGTGTTACGGGAGCGACGGGAGAAATTGGCCCAACCGGAACTACTGGCACAGGAGTCACAGGAGTCACAGGAGCAACGGGTACCACCGGTGCAACAGGAGAAACCGGTGTCACAGGTGCAACTGGTGATACGGGAGCAACAGGAGCCACCGGTGCCACAGGGATTACAGGAGCGACGGGAGTAGGTCTAGCCGGCGTCACAGCGTTTGATCCAGCGGCAGCGCCGACATATCCAGTAGGTCAAGTGGTGACATATGAAGGAGGAACTTACCTCGTCAATACGGCGCCGCCAACAGGTACACCTGATACGTCACCAGATTATACGTTATTGGCCGCTGCAGGAGCGACTGGCGTTACGGGTGCAACCGGTACAGGAGTCACGGGTTCCACCGGCGCAACAGGAGTGACAGGACCAACCGGGGAAGTTGGTCCAACCGGAGCTACCGGCGTCACTGGAGTTACGGGAGAAGTTGGCCCAACCGGAGCCACTGGTGTTACGGGAGCGACCGGGGAAATTGGCCCAACCGGAGCTACTGGCACAGGAGCAACAGGGATCACAGGAGCGACAGGAGAAACTGGTGCAACCGGCGTCACAGGACCAACAGGTGCAACTGGGGTAACTGGTGAAACAGGGGCAACAGGAGTAACCGGAGCGACGGGAGTCGGTTTATCCGGAGTCGCAGCGTTTGATCCAGCAGTAGCGCCAACTTATCCAGTAGGTCAAGTGGTAACATATGAAGGAGGAACCTACCTTGTTAACACGGCGCCACCAACAGGCACACCGGATACTTCTCCAGACTATACGTTATTAGCAGCCGCAGGCGCGACAGGTGTCACGGGAGCGACAGGAGCAACTGGGGTAACCGGTGATACAGGAGCGACCGGAGCAACGGGCGTCACAGGAGCCACCGGGGTAACAGGAGATACGGGTGCAACGGGTGTAACCGGCGTCACAGGACCAACTGGTGCAACTGGGATAACTGGTGATACAGGGGCAACAGGAGTCACAGGAGTAACCGGAGCCACCGGAGCCACGGGAGTCACGGGTACAGGAGCAACCGGTGCAACTGGAGATACAGGAGCCACCGGCGTCACAGGAGTAACTGGAGCCACCGGGGTAACAGGAGATACGGGTGCAACTGGAGATACAGGAGCCACCGGTGCGACTGGCGTCACAGGAGCTACAGGTCTCACCGGAGCAACTGGATTAACCGGAGCCACGGGAGAAACCGGAGTTACCGGAGCGACAGGAGTGACAGGAGCCACGGGAGTGACCGGTGCAACTGGATTAACTGGATTAACCGGAGCTACAGGAGTGACAGGAGCCACGGGAGTGACCGGTGCAACTGGATTAACTGGATTAACCGGAGCTACAGGAGTGACAGGAACCACGGGAGTGACCGGTGCAACTGGATTAACTGGATTAACCGGAGCGACCGGTGTCACAGGAGCCACAGGCTTAACCGGAGCCACCGGAGCAACTGGATTAACAGGAGCCACCGGAGCAACTGGATTAACTGGAGTAACCGGAGCGACAGGAGTGACCGGAGCCACGGGAGTGACCGGAGCCACGGGGGTAACCGGTGCAACAGGCGCAACGGGAGTCACAGGTACAGGAGCAACAGGCGCCACCGGTCCAACAGGAGTGACAGGATCGAGTGCGATCATTCCGTTTGCTTCAGGTACACCTGCTGTCCTGACAACAATTGCAGGCGGTCTCGTTGGAACATCCAGCTTGATCGGATTTGGTAACTCAGCGACAGGTGTCAGTATTTTAGGCGGAGTGATTGATTTAACCGGTGCTGCAGGCACTTTACTCAATATGGCGTTCTCAGTTCCTAGAGCCGGAACAATCACATCATTTGCCGGCTATTTCAGTACGACAGCTGCTCTTTCTTTGCTTGGCACAAGTATTACGGTCACAGCTAGTTTGTTTGCTTCACCAACACCAAATAACAGTTTCACTCAAGTAGCGAGTGTCACTTTAGCACCAGCTTTAACCGGTGTTTTAACGCTGGGTGCGATTGCAAATGGTATTGCGACTGGTCTAAATGTACCAGTCACACCTGAAACACGATTGCTTGTTGTGTTCTCCGCATCAGCTACAGGTCTTTCCTTAGTGAATACCGTAGCTGGCTATGCGAGTGCGGGTTTATCAATCACGTAATAGGCATATAGGGACGACTCGATGCCTGAGTCGTCTTTTTTGTTTGAAAGAATTTTCTCTTAACTTAGTAAGAAAAAATGATATCATTTTCTTAGAGTCTATTCGGGTGAATCTACTGAATTAGGGGTTGTAGCGGTGAGGATGGGCAAAAGGAAAGTCTCTTTACAAACGAAAATTTTGGGGTTAATTATCGGGCTTTTGCTTGTTGTCATTGCATTATTAACCATTTGTTTTGGTTTTCTGCAGACATCAGAAAGGCAGGCACAAGCTGAACAGCTGGCGGTGCAGACCGCTAGAACGATATCATATATGCCGCCCATTAAAGCATCGGTGGCTTTATCAGCGTCCCAAAATGAAGAACAGGCAGTGCTTGAGCAAATGAAGGAGCAAGTAAGAGCACATGCCATCTTCATTACCAATCGAAAAGGAAAGGTCCTTGTTCATACGAATCATGAGGACGTAGGAAAAACCATCAGTGTATCGGAAGGAAGAAGTACCCTCTTATTTGGAGGAACCTCCATATCAACTGATGATTCTAATGGTGAAACCGTTGTCAGAGGCAGTGCACCCATTATGAAAGAAACAGAGGGGCATGAAGAAATTATCGGCACAGTCACCGTCGAATTTTTAAAAAAGGAAATTGATCAAGCGACAGCTCATCAGCTATTGAAGCTTAGCTATATTGCCCTTCTCGTGCTTTTGCCTGGCATATTCGGTGCGATTTTTTTAACGAAGAGTATTCGCAAAGATACATTAGGGCTTGAGCCGCATGAAATTGCTTCGTTGTATCGAGAAAGAGAAGCGATGCTGCTCGCTATAAAAGAAGGGATTATTGCGTTTGACCAGAAAGGCGCGATTACGATGATGAATACATCAGCTGAGCACATGCTGCGCGTCTCATCAAAGCTGCCTCTTCATATTGATCAAGTCTTGCCAAATGCCAAACTTCTTCTCTATTTAAAGGCAGAGACGATTGAACCTAACATCGAAACCGTCGTCAATGATAAAACCTATGTCTTAAATGTGAAAAAAGTAATGCAGGATCATCGAGTATTCGGAGGGATTGTGAGCTTCAGAGAGAAAACAGAGCTGACGAAGCTGCTGGATACATTAACAGAGGTCAGCCAATATTCAGAAGACCTAAGGGCCCAAACGCACGAATTCTCAAATAAGCTGTACGCCATTTTAGGCCTGCTTGAGCTGAAGCAAGTCGATGAAGCCATCGACTTAATTAAAGAAGAATATCATCTGCAAAACCGTCAGCACGATTTACTCATGAAGCAGATTCGGTCTCCTAAAATACAAGCCATCTTACTTGGCAAGTTAGGGAAAGCATCTGAGAAGAAAGTCCAATTTCACATTGATGAAAATAGCTCACTTGAGCCGCTCCCAGCTCATTTAAGTCTATCTCACTTTATCACCATCATTGGCAATCTCGTCGATAATGCTTTTGAAGCTGTATTAAATAAGGAGAAGCGCGAGGTTGACCTGTTCATCACAGATATTGGGTTTGATATTATCATAGAAGTGTCAGATTCAGGTGATGGAGTGAATGAAGAGGAATTGTCACAGATTTTCACAAGAGGTCATTCGTCAAAGGGAGAAGGACGAGGCTATGGGCTTGCGAATGTGAAAGAAGTATTGGACGAGCTTGGGGGCTGGATTGAAGTTGCGAACCAAAAAGAAGGCGGTGCCATCTTCACTGTATACATACCGAAAGGCACAAAGGGGGAATAGATGGTGATTAAGGTACTCATTGCGGAGGATGATTTTCGAATCGCTGCCATTCATGAATCTTATATACAAAAGATAGAAGGATTTAAGGTCGCCGGAAAGGCAAAGAGTGCAAAGGATATGTGGGAGGCGCTCCAAAGGGAACAAGTCGATCTCATTTTGCTTGATGTGTATATGCCTGATGAACTCGGCACAAACTTGCTGCCGCTTTTAAGAGAACGCTGTCCGGAAGTAGATGTGATCATAATCACGGCTGCAACAGAAACAACGCTTTTAAGAGATGCGCTTCATTACGGAGTGGTTCATTATTTAATCAAACCGGTGACCGCACAAAAGTTTGCACAAGTCTTAACCGAATATAAAGAGAAGAAAGACATCATCAATTCAAAGGATGAAGTCAATCAAACGATGATCGATCTGTTTTTTGGGCAGATGCAGGAAGAGCCAAAACAAAGGGATGACAGAGATCTCCCCACAGGCATCAATTCACTGACCTTGGATAAAGTGAAAACATTGATGGCATCAGAGAATAGCGGAATTACAGCAGAAGAACTTGGGGAAAAGATGGGCGCATCACGTACAACAGCGAGACGATACGTAGAGTATCTTGTGACAACAGGGGAATGCCGGGCAGAGCTTGCATACGGAATCATTGGCAGACCTGAACGTAAATATTACCCTGCCAAACAAGCGGAGTCTTAAAAGATGAAAAAAGGAATACTTTTTGTGATCGTGCTCTGCCTATGTATGACACTCACCTTTAATGAAAAAAAAGCTGGAGACTCTTTCCTTCAGCAAAACTCCTTATATATTGTGGTGTCGGGTGTACCAGAGGGGGGATTTGACCAAACGGCCCAGGTGATGAAATCAGTGCTTGAACAAGAGAAGCTGGTGAACCGGCCTGTGAACATTCTTTATCAAAGAGGCGGAACGGTGGATAAAGGATGGACATACATGATGGAGCGAGAAGCCAACTATATCAGTTTAAATTCAAGCTTATTGTTAAGCCGTAATTTACTTGGCAGCAGTAACGTGACGATGAATGATGTGACACCGCTGGCAATCCTTGCAGAAGAGTGGCAGGTCGTCGCAGTCCCGATGGATTCTCCTTTTGCAAATGGGAAGGAGCTGTTACACGCCCTCAAGAAAAAACCAGATTCCTTAAAAATTGGGTTTGCGCCTGACTTTGGAAATGATGATCAAATCTCATTCGCCCGGGCAGCAGAAATGGCAGGGATTGATCCATATCGCATTCAATTTTTGAAATTTGACAGTGCAGATGATTTATTTCAGGCGCTCATCAACCATGAAGTGGATGCAGCAACGACTACCATTACAGAGGTTCGTCATGATTATGAAAAAAAGAGGCTGAAGCTCGTTGCGACGACAACCAGCCAGCGCTTAGATGGATTTGAAGATGTGCCGACATGGAAAGAGCAGGGCATTCCGCTCATCTTTTCCCATTGGCGAGGTGTGATGGGCCCTAAACAAATGAGTCAGCATGACATTCGTGAATGGGATCAGCTTCTTCAAAAAATGACGGAAACGAAGTCCTGGAAAAAGCGATTAAAGCAAAAGGGCTGGACAAGTCGTTATATGAACAGCAAAGAGGCAAAGATCTTTATGGAAAATCAATTAAGGCAATATGAGCAATTGATACAAGGAGAACAAGCGGTCGAGTGAGACCGCTTCCTGCGTGCCGGTGCTCACGAATCTCATATTCGCTCCGCTTCAGTACTCGTCTTTCCTAGACTTCAAAGGTTTTCTATTACGCTGAAAAAAACAAAGGGCTAAAATAAACCCTTTGTTTTTTTCATGGAATCAAAAAGCCCAATGTTTGAACAAAATGAACAAAAAGCATTTATCGACCGAAAAAGAATTAAAATTCATAATATTTACTTCAATTCTCACCTCAGATATGATGACAAAAAGGGTTGGAAATGGGATACCAACACATTAATGAAAGCGTATACAACATAAGGGGTGAACAATATGTTAGCAATCTTAGGATTTCTTATGATGATTGTATTTATGGTTTTGATTATGACGAAACGTATGTCTGTTTTAACGGCATTGGTGTTAACACCGATTGCATTTGCTCTTATTGCAGGTTTTCATTTTACTGAAATTTCAGACATGATTGTCAAAGGCGTGCAGCAAGTCGCACCAACAGCGGTCATGATCATGTTTGCGATTTTGTACTTTGGCATTATGATTGATGCGGGTTTATTTGATCCAATGGTGGCGAAAATTTTAAAAATCGTTAAAGGCGATCCATTAAAAATCGTGGTCGGTACAGCTGTCCTGACGATGCTTGTTGCACTTGATGGTGATGGAACAACAACGTATATGATTACAACAACAGCGATGCTTCCACTATTTACGCTGCTTGGCATCCGTCCAATTATTTTAGCGGGTATTGCCGGGGTAGGCATGGGAATTATGAATACAATTCCATGGGGAGGAGCTACACCTAGAGCGGCGAGTGCACTTGGCGTTGACCCTTCACTTTTATTTGGACCGATGATTCCAGTCATTGGTGCAGGGGTTCTCAGTATGATAATTGTTGCTTATTTTCTTGGAAAAGCTGAAAGAAAACGCCTTGGTGTGATTGAACTTGACCAGCCGATTCATGCAAATGAAATGGCAGCGGCACTGCAAGATGACATCAAACGGCCGAAGCTTTGGTGGTTTAACCTGGCGCTGACTTTGTTATTGGTGCTGCTGCTTGTATCAGGTAAAGTCAGCTTAACTGTTCTATTTGTTCTTGCTTTCTGTGTGGCGATTATCGTGAACTATCCGAACTTAGATCAGCAGCGTGAGCGAATTGCCGCTCACTCAACAAACGTTTTAGCCATTGCTTCGATGATTTTTGCGGCAGGTGTTTTTACAGGTATTCTAACTGGAACGAAAATGGTCGATGAAATGGCGATTTCGATTGTATCTGCAATTCCAGAGCAGCTTGGCGGCTTTATTCCAGTCATTGTCGCATTAACAAGCGGGATCTTTACTTTCTTTATGCCGAATGATGCATACTTTTATGGCGTACTGCCGATCCTATCAGAAACAGCGGCAGCATACGGTGTCGATAAAATTGAGATTGCCAGAGCCTCTATTATTGGTCAGCCGATTCATATGTTAAGTCCACTTGTTCCATCGACTCATTTACTTGTTGGACTTGTTGGCGTATCACTGGATCAGCATCAGAAATTTGGGATGAAATGGGCTGTGCTGGCAGTCGTCGCTATGACCGTCATGGCGGTTCTCATTGGGGCCATTTCCATCTGGTAAATAAAAAAGTGTCTGCTGCGGGCAGGCACTTTTTTTAGGTCATATTGCCGGGCAGGCTCCATTCATTTGCCCTAGACAAAGATCTGCCTGTTCCTCCAAAAGATTTATTTTTGAAAAATACTGACACTTTTTCTGTTTTTTTCTTTATAATGCAAATCAACGAAGGGAGAGGATAGCATGTCCAAACGAAAAGGCACGATTCTTTTTGCTGCTGCATGCCTCTTGGCAGGCAGTTTGTCGATGGTGAGCCCAACTTCAGCTCATGCAGAAACCCCTTATTATGGAAAGAGTTATGAACAACCGGCTTCAGTGAAAAAGCTATACCCTAAGCCTGGCGAGACGTTTGAAACCCCTGCCTTTCAGAAAAAAGGAGAAGCATTTACGACACAAGAAGAGCTTCAAGCTTTCTTAAAAGACATTGTCCGCAAAAGCCCATATGCCACGCAGAAACAGATTGGAACATCCATTGAAGGCAGATCCATTCCGGCCCTGTACTTTACAAAGGATCGCTCCATTACTCCACTTTCAAAAAAGCCAACCATCTGGCTCCAAGCACAAATACACGGAAATGAACCAGCCTCCGGTGAATCTGCTCTCGTCATTGCAAAACGATTAGCAGGTGAAGAAGGAGAGCGTATACTCAATCATGTCAATATCATCATTGTTCCAAGAATCAATCCTGATGGTTCTTATGCGTTTGACCGCAGACTGGCAAACGGATTAGACGGAAACCGTGATCATATGACATTAGAATCTCCAGAACTGGCAGCCCTGCATCAAGAATTTAATCGGTATGCGCCAGAGGTAGTTATTGATGCCCATGAATACGATGTGGGTCAAAAGCAGTTTGAAAATATCGGTTCATCAGGCGCTCTCAAATATCATGATTTGCTTATTCTTTCAGGGAAGAATTTAAACATTCCTGAAAGCATCCGGCTGACATCAAATGAGTTATACGTTAACGGAGTTCGTGAAACGCTGACGAATAAAGGGTTTTCTAACGATTTGTATTATACAAACACAAGAGGAAAGGATGGAAAGATCGACATCTATGAAGGTGGAACGGATGCGCGAATTGGCCGTAATGCCCTTGCACTTTCGCCAGCCCTGTCATTTCTTGTAGAAAGCAGAGGGATTGGGATTGGAAGAGAGGATTTTGCCCGCCGCGTCGCTGCGCAAGTAGCCACCCATGAAAAAATCATTGAGACCACGGTGAAACATGCGAAACAGGTGAAGCGGCAAATGGTGACGGAGCGGCTGAAGCTGGTCAAAAAAGGACTGCAGCCAAATGATGATGATCAAGTGGTCATTCAAGATGATTTCCAAGCACCTGTCAATGACTCGCTGGAAATGGTTGATATTGAGAAGGGACAAACGACTCAAGTTCCTGTACGCTTTCATAGTGCGAGCGATGCTGTTCCTGTCTTAACAAGAGAACGGCCGACAGCTTATCTCATTCTTCCGGGGCATGAAGGTGTAGAAAAGAAACTCAGAACATTAGGATTTAAAAGTGTCACATTGCCGGCTGGCATGAAAGTGCCGGTACAAGCCTATCAGGTGACAAAGCGAGAGGAAAAGAGCAAAACAGATATTCAGCTTGAAACAAAACTCGTTGACAAGAAACGTCAGCTGCCAAAAGGAACAAAGGTATATGTCACGGCACAGCCGCAAACCAATTTGCTCTCACTTGCCCTTGAACCAGAATCAAAGGACAGCTATATGTCATCAGGGTTTATTGCTTCAAAAACAGGTGATGAACTGCCAGTCTATCGTTTCGTACTTCCTCAAAAGACGCTCGGCATTCAATAAAAAAGGACTAAAATGATTTTAGTCCTTTGTCTTCTTTTCAGCGTGATAGAAAACCTTTGCAGCCCTAGGAAGGGCGAGTACCGGAGCGGAGCGAATTGTACATTCGTGAGCACCGGCACGCAGGACTGACAAAGAATGCGAGGGTTTGTCTACACGCTGAAAGCGGCACTAGGCGTGCCGCTTTTTTATTTTCGTCCAGCTCTTATTTCATCTGTCATGCCTTCATATGGTGCTTCTGCGATAATGGTTTCGTCATTCACACCTGCATGATGGATATACGTAATGTCCGCAAATTCTGGGACAACATATTTTGGATAGGTTTCGTATTTTTCACGAGATTCTTTCATGAGATCGATGTAGTCATTTTGATAGCAGACGGTGATGTCTGGACGTTCATGCACCCATTTCGGGAAGAAGATGACGCCATGCATGCGTTTTTCTTCAGGCATAAAGTTCAGAGAGACGTCTGTCCCAGTTGGTTCTGTCCAAGAGACTTTGTATACGCCTTTTGTCAGCTTCACAATATTTACTTCTTGATCACGGACCCAGCGTCCTCCAACCATTCCGCTATGAATGCGGTAATCAATGGTGTGATCGTTTTTAATGTAAATCTCATATTCCCAGCCATTTTCATACGTATAAATCATATGAAGTCCAACGAATTGATCCATGTTTATTCCTTCTTTCATTAGAATGATGTTTTTTCAAACATGTTGTTATTTACATGTTTATTTTAAAGTCTATGGTATACTATTGTCAAAGAATAAGCGTTGGAGGCCCATCATGAGAGTACTAAAATATGCCATTCTTGGCTTGCTGGATCAGCGTGAGCTGACGGGATACGATATCACGAAACATTTTAAGGATTCCCTTGGACAGTTTTGGAGTGCGAAGCACAGTCAGATTTACCCTGAGCTGAAGCGTCTCACAGAGGAAGGGTTTATTGAATTTGATATTCACATACAAGGAAAAAAGCTGGAGAAGAAGGTCTATCAAATCACTGAGGCAGGAAAAGAAGAATTGCGTCAGTGGTTAAGAACAAAAGATCCGATTCCGGAAACTACAAAGGATGAATTCATGCTTAAAACCTTTTTCATCTCCTCCATGGACAAAGAAGAAGCGGCTGACCTGTTTGCCTATCAACTTTTAGAGCGCACCAAGAAAGTAGATGTGCTGGAACAAAAGCTGCACGCTTTGACAGAGGAAGACCCTTCTGCTGAATCACTGCATTCAGCGCAATTTGGGCATTACTTAGTGCTGACAAGGGCAATCGAAAGGGAAAAAGGCTATGTCCGCTGGCTCCAAAAGACCCTTAAACGTATTGATTCATCTATGATCTAAGGACAATGGTCGGATGATTTGATAAAAAATGGTTTGAAACGAGTGAATTTATCAATAGAAACCGCTACAATGGATATATTCGTATTAAAGTGAGGCGAGTATGTTTGAGTAATCAAGAAGCGTTGTGGAATGAAGCAGAAGCTTTTATTTCTGTATGCTATGAAGAATTAAACAAGTCAAATGAAGAGAAAGCAGCACGTCTGCATGAAATAAAAAAAGAAATTGAGTCTGAAGGAATTTATACGCATACACTAGAGGAATTAGCTCACGGGGCGAAAATGGCATGGCGCAACAGTAACCGCTGCATTGGCCGTTTGTTTTGGTCGACCCTGCAAGTGCATGACTGCCGGCATGTAAAGACAGAGGATGAGGTGAAGGAGGCGCTCTTTCATCATATTGAGTATGCGACAAATGGCGGGAAAATCAAACCGTCCATCACGATCTTTCCCCCAGAGAAAAACAGACAGAAGGAAGTCGTCATTTATAATCATCAGCTCGTTCGTTATGCAGGCTATGAAACGGAATATGGCATCATCGGCGACGAGGCATCTCTTGAATTAACAAAATTATGTGAAGCACATGGCTGGAAAGGGGAGGGCACACATTTTGATATTCTGCCTCTCATGTTTCAGCTAAAAGGTCAGCCGCCTGTTCTGTATGAGCTTCCGAAAGAAATCGTCCAAGAGGTAGAGATCACCCATCCTGAATATGATGGATTCCGTGATTTGGGACTAAAATGGTATGCGGTCCCGATTATTGCTGATATGAAATTAGAGATTGGCGGTATTCATTACAATGCTGCACCGTTTAATGGCTGGTATATGGGCACAGAAATTGGCGCACGCAACCTAGCGGATGAAAACCGCTACAATATGCTGAAAAAAGTCGCTTCTCTTTTAGGACTGGACACAACCAAGAATGCGTCCCTTTGGAAGGATAAAGCCATTGTCGAATTGAACGTGGCGGTTCTCCATTCTTATCGCGAAGCAGGGGTAACCATTGTCGATCACCATACAGCAGCACATCAATTCAAGCAGTTTGAAAAGCAGGAAGAAAAGGCTGACCGCAAGCTGACTGGGGACTGGACATGGCTGATTCCGCCAGTATCACCAGCTGCTACCCACATATTCCACAAGCATTACGACAATACCATTGTGAAACCAAACTATTTTTATCAGGACAAGCCCTATCACAGGACAGAAAAAGCCTAGCGAGAGCTATGCGTAAAGGAATAAATGGCGACACTGTTTTTAGCTCATGTCGTACGAATATTCCCACCGCAACGAGCCCGATTAGCACAACAACGATATTCCACATAGAGAAATGCCCAGATGATTTCGCTGCCAGCAAGCCAACTAGAAGGGCAATCAGACCCACCGCAAAGAGCAGAATTCCTGGCACATCAATCACACCCAGTAATTTTCGAAACGACATGTCACGTGAAACCGTTGCTGCTGGTCCATCATTAGGAATCATTTTCCAAGCTAATATAAAGCTCGCCACTACAAACGGGGTATTGACGATGAAGATCGCTGGCCAGTCCCACCATTGAATAAGTACTCCCCCGGCAAAAGGTCCTATAGCTGCCGCACCGGATAGGAAAATTGATAAACCTGCTAAAGCATCTGATTGCTTTTCTGTAATATGAATGCGTACTATAGCTGTTCCAACTGCAATCAGCATACTAGTTCCGATGGATTGTACGATTCTGAACACAATAAGCCATCCGAAATTTGTAGAAAATGGAGCCAGAATAGAAGAAACTAAGGATACAACAAGACCAGCCAGAAATATCTTCCTCCGGCCGAATAAATCACTAGCCTTCCCCATGACAGGTTGGGCGATAGCACTAGCGATATAAAATGAAAACACAATCCAGGAAACAGCAGTAAAATCAATGCTATACACATGTTGCAACCTAGCAATAGCAACAGAAATCATTGATGAATTTAAAGGGTTTAATAATATTCCTAGTCCAACGGAGATCATTAACCATCTGCTACGAGAATTCATTTTTTCTCCCCCTTTAAATTTGTTATATTGATATCTTACTTGGGATTTTACATTCATTCCAACGCATTTAAAGTTATGATATCATTGACCAAAAGGAATGATTGGAGAAAAAATGAAATGGAACTCCTTCAACTACAATATTTTCTAGAGGTAGCTCGATTAGAGCATGTAACCGAAGCTGCACGAAGCCTCCACGTTACGCAATCGTCGCTAAGCAAAACGATTCAGCGTCTGGAAGAAGATTTAGGGGTACCTTTATTTGATCGCACAGGCAGGAAGCTGCGATTAAATGAATTTGGCAAGAAATTCATTCGTCGCGCGGAAAGGGCTTTGTTTGAGTTGGAACAGGGAAAACAGGAGATTAGCGATTTGTCTAGAGGAGAATCTGGTACACTAAAGCTTGCGGTAACCACAGCAAGCACTTTGCCTCAGATGATGCGAGAGTTTCGTAAAAAACGTCCTAATATCCAATTTCATGTGCAAATGCTGACCACACTGGAAATGGTCACGCTTTTACATCGAGGCGAAGTCGATTTTTGCTTGTCGTCCTCTCCTTTTCAAGGGGAAGACATCGAATGTCAAGTTGTCTTTGTTGATCCCATTCTTGTAGCAGTTCCTAATGGGCATCGACTGGCAGACCGAACTAGCGTATGTTTAACAGAACTTAAGGATGAATGCTTTGTCGGTGTGAAAAGAGGATACGGCACTCGTGATTTAGTAGACTCTGTATGCAAATCGGCTGGAATTGACCTTAAATATGTGTATGAGGGCGATGAACCTACACGTTTGATCAGTCTTGTAGAAGCTGAAATTGGACTTGCCTTCATACCAAGCACAGCAAAAATATCATGGGGAAAGATTAAATATTTGCAAGTTGAGAATCATGAACTTGTACGTGATATCGCTTTATTATGGCATACAAGTCGATACATGACGCAAGCTTCATTGGAATTCCGCAAAGTAGTTCTAGACTATTTTGAGGCAATATCGAACCAGTCCAATTAATCTTATGCATGACTCGTACCGATTCGATGTTATAGAAGATCTAAGTCCCAACCAGCCTCAAACATATTTCTACAAGTAGGTGGTGAACAGTTTACTTGACGGAATCTATGTCCCACGCCCCTGTACGTTCTATCCTGGCTACTGATAGACTAAATCTAAATAAAAAAAGTTCAACCAGAAAGTTCTGGCTGAACTATATAATACGAAAGCTCCGTCTAACTATCATGAATAGGAATAATGTTTACATATAGCTAGGTTTTTTATGATCGTATTCGAAAATCCTGATAATGAGCAAGCTCGGTGAGCGGCTCCATTTGCATGTCGGTGACTTTTGAAAAAGGACTTCCTTTCCGGACAGTCTCTAAGAAATCAATCACTTTCTGCTGCTCACCCTCTACCTTTAACTCGACATCACCTTCATCTGTGTTGCGTACCCAGCCTTTCATTCCCCGATTGACGGCTTCTCCCTGAACAAAATAACGAAAGCCGACTCCTTGCACACGTCCTTTTACAATGGCGTGATAATGAATCATGGTCATCTCTCCTTTTTTCACATCGTACCATAGCCTGCATCTGATCTTCACGCCTCGACTATGATTTGATTGTCAAACGATGTAAAATAAAGGCCAGTAGACAACCAAAGGAGATGGCCATCGTGGGACAAAACAGATACGACATAGAAGGAATTCAAGTGGGACAACCTATCATTACATATGCGAATGGAAAAGAAATCAAAACAGCCATCAACAAAAGGCGCATTCATGAGCCTGTGTATTTAAGTCAGGTCAATTTTGAAGGAGATGGTCAAGGGGATTTGGTTCATCATGGGGGTTATGATAAAGCCGTCTGCGTCTTTCCATATGCTCATTATGCTCACTTTGAACAATTTTTAGGGGTACCATTACAGGAAGCTGCCTTTGGCGAGAATGTAACAGTGCGCCAGCTAGTCGAAACGAATGTGCATATTGGCGATGTGTTTCAGCTTGGAGATGCATTTGTTGAGGTGAGCCAGCCAAGACAGCCTTGTGTGAAATTGTCTCTTAAGCATGGCAACATGAAGCTTGTAAAGGAAGTGCAAAAAACAGGGTATACAGGCTTTTATTTACGTGTATTGAAAGAAGGCATGGTGCCGCCTGATGCATCGCTTGTACTAGTAGAAAAAGCGTCCCATCACATTACGGTCCATGAGGTCAACGAAGTCAAATATCGTCAAACAAGTCCAGAGAGACTGAAAGCTGTTCTTGAAGTAGATGCTTTAGCAGATGTGGTGAGGAAGTCTTTAGAAAAACGCATTCAGCACATTTAAAAAAAGCCGTACATTATCTTAAGATGTACGGCTTTTCAGCGTTTATGAGCTGCGTTTCTTTTGCTCAAGAAGATTTGCAAGGAAATATGTTTTTAAGCTTTGAAGCTTTCTTCCTTCATGCTTAGTCACACCAAGCTTCTTTAATTCTTCGACATACCAGCCTTTGCTACCATAATGCATGATAGAAAACTCCTTTCAATTGAAACTGCCTGCATTGTAACATCTCAAAAAAGGACGTGAAAAGCGTGCAGGTGTCAAGAAATGAAAACTGATTCTATCTGCCTATGATCCATGTATATGCTGGAAATATTGATTTATGAATTTGGCGGGTTGAGGGTAACGAGGATCATGCCGACCGTCATAATCATGATGACAACACCAAGATAGGTCATCATGGATTGTTTTTTCTTAATCCCTACAACCGTTAAGATAATACTTTCGATGAAAAAGATAACACCTATGATGATGAACCACATATCAAATAAGACCCCTTTCACATATCTTTGCCTATTTTACCACAGGCTTTTTTGTTTAGTCGTGACAGATTCGTGAAACGGGCATGAAAAAATCCCCTCCAGTGAAGAAGGGGATACAGCGTGTAGACAAACCCTCGCATTCGTTGTCAGGTCTGCGCTCCGGTGCTCACGAATGTCAAATTCGCTCTGCTCCGCTGCTCGTCCTTCCTAGACTGCAAAGGTTTTCTATCACGCTGAAAAGAAGACAAAGGGCTAAAATCAACATCATTTTAGCCCTTTGTCAACAATCTGAATCCCCTCCAGTGAAGGAGGGGATAGCTGGCTTACAGCTTTGTTAAAATAATCGGTTCGTCTTTAGTGATCACAATCGTATGTTCAATCTGTGCGACTAGACTTTTATCTGGTGTTTTAAATGTCCAGCCATCATCAGCCTGATAAATCGATTCAGCATTTGTTGAAATGAAAGGTTCAAAGGCAATGACTGTGCCATTTTTAAACAAAGCATTATCGAATGGATCATAGTAGTTCAAGATATGGTTAGGTGCTTCATGCAGATTCTTCCCAATGCCGTGTCCTGTCAGGTTTTTAATGACGGTAAATCCTTGTTCTTTCGCTGTATTGTAGACCGCACGGCCAATTTGGTTTTGTCTTTTACCGGCTTTTGCATGTTTTAATCCTTCAAGGAACGCATCTTCCGCACACTTACATAATGCTTCAAGACGAGCATCACCTGTACCTAAAACGAATGAAATGCCCGTATCGGAATAATAGCCGTCCAGTTCTGCTGAGATATCAATGTTCACGAGGTCGCCCTCTTGTAAAATGGTTTTTTCACTTGGGATACCGTGTGCAACTTCATCGTTCACGCTGATACAAGTGGTACCAGGGAAGTCATATTCCTTTTCAGGTGCTGAATTGGCACCGTGCTCTTCTAATATTTTTTTCCCAATCAAATCTAATTCTTTTGTAGACATGCCTGGTTTCGCTTGGCTTTTCATTTCTTCTCTTGCCAAAGCGACAATTCGGCCGACTTTTTTTAAGGCTTCTAACTCATGATCATGTTTGACAATCACTGTTCATTCCCGCTTTCTATATCTTCATTCTATTCAATAGCTTACCACATTTTACGCAAAAAGAGTAAAGAGCGGAATTCAAATGGATGTGGACAAATTGGTATAGATAACTAGACGTGCATATGATATATTTTTTATGAACATCATGAATGCTTTGGTCATGATGATGACAAAGGGGGGAAATCAGATGGTGTTTCAGTTTTTTCAAAAGCTAGGAAAATCATTTATGCTTCCAATCGCTGTACTTCCAGCAGCAGGGATTATTTTGGCCATTGGGCGGGAGGATGTATTCAATATCCCGTTTATTCATGCGGCAGGGAATGCAATTTTTGCGAACTTGGCTTTAATTTTTGCAATGGGTGTAGCGATTGGTATTTCAAAGGATGGGAACGGGGCAGCGGCATTATCAGGAGCGATCTCTTATTTTATTTTGTCAGCCGGTACAACGTCGATTAACTCAACCAACAATATGGGTGTATTGGGCGGTATTTTATGCGGGCTTTTGGCAGGTTATGTTTACAATAAATTTAAGGATACGAAACTGCCGGAATACTTAGGTTTCTTTAGCGGAAGGCGGCTTGTGCCTATAATGACCGCACTTTTCACCATTCTATTAGCAGCCGTTTTCGGATATGTATGGCCGCCGATTCAAAGTGTAATCAATGATTTAGGAGAATGGATTTTAAGCCTTGGTGCAACAGGTGCAGGGCTGTTTGGTTTCTTTAACCGATTGCTCATTCCATTAGGACTTCACCATGTCTTGAATAACTTATTTTGGTTTCAATTCGGTGAATTCAGCGGGGCAACAGGGGATTTAGCGCGATTCTTTAAAGGAGATCCAAGTGCAGGTGTCTTTATGACTGGATTCTTCCCAGTGATGATGTTTGGTCTGCCAGCGGCATGTCTAGCCATGGTTGTAACTGCAAAACCTGAGAAACGAAAAGCAACAGCTGGTCTGATGATTGGGATGGCACTTACATCATTTATAACAGGGATCACTGAACCAATTGAATTTTCTTTTATGTTTTTATCACCACTTTTATATGGTGTCCATGCTATTTTGACGGGACTTTCGCTTTTTATTGTGAATACCCTTGGGATTCATAGCGGTTTTGCCTTTTCAGCAGGTGCGATTGATTACGTCTTAAGCTTCGGCATTGCGCAAAAGCCGATCTTGCTTCTCGTAGTAGGAATCATTTATGGCGTCGTGTACTTTGTCGTTTTCTATTTCCTCATTAAACTATTAAAGCTGAAAACACCAGGCAGGGAAGATGATGACATAGAAGATATCGCAGCAGATGATGTGGTGACGGCAGGAGGAGCGAGTATGCTCGTAGAGGGACTTGGCGGCAAAGACAACATCACCACGATTGATCATTGTGCCACACGTCTTCGCTTAACAGTAGAGGATACAAATTTATTAAATGAAGGTACATTGAAAAAAGCAGGTGCCAAAGGGGTGCTGACTTCTGGAAAAACATCCGTACAAATTATTATTGGAACGAATGTAGAATTTGTCGCAGATGATCTCCGTAAGGAAGTCGATCGAGATTAAAAAAAACGTTCAGCCAGGTCAAATGGGCTGAACGTTTTTTTGTTTACGCTGTTCGATCACTAGCACAATACTGATCACAACGAGTAAGAACCATGAGCTAATTTTCCCTAGATGAACAATGGACCAAGCATGCTGCTGATTTGGATATTGCCATGCGCCTAAAAAGGTGGTGACATTTTCGGCAATCCAAATAAAAAAGCCAATCAGGAGAAATGAAACAATAAGCGGCATTCGAAAGGAAGATGGACCAACCTGAAACGAAACCGATGTTTTCCGAAACACAACAACAAGCAGACATGTCAGCCACCATCTGACATCATAGAGCCAGTGATGCGTAAAGAAATTGAGATAAATGCACAAACTGATGCCAATTGAAAGAAATGGATGAGGCCAGTCGGCCACTTTTACATGAAGTCGTGAAAATGCCTGATAAATATAACTAGCCACACTCGCATACATAAAGCCGCTATAAAGTGGAACCCCAAATATTTTTGTATAAGCTTCTTCTGGGTAGGACCAAGAGCCCATATGTACTTTATACACTTCTAAACAGATTCCTATGAGATGAAATAGACAAATGACCTTTAGCTCCGCCCAAGTCTCCAGCCGCAGCGTCAGCATCAGGATCTGAGCCGCGAGGCAAAGCAGTAGAATGAAATCATACCGGTGAAGAAAAGGAATAGACACCGTCTTTGATAGGGCAAGCGCCGCAAAGATCATGACGGGGAATAGACATGAGATGGCCTGTAAATAAGCAAAATGAAATAGTGTTTTCATACAAAATTAAACCCCTTTTTACGGTCTGAAATGACTTAGACGGTTTTCGCAAGGGAAAAGTTTACCTCAACTAGATATTCATGAACAATTTGTGAATATATATGTGAAAAAGATCACAAATTAGATATAGCATAGTATAATAAGATCATAAAGAAAATGTGAAATATTTCACATAATTTAAAAGGAGGCATCATCATGTTTACAAAATTCTTACAAACGAATGTATGGGCAGCTGTTATCCTTTTGGCAGCAAGACTTTATATCGGATGGACTTGGCTGACATCTGGTATTGGAAAACTAACAGGTGGATTTGATGCATCAGGCTATTTGCAATTTGCGATATCTGAACCTGTCGTCAAAGATGGTCATCTAGTGTATCCGTTCTATGTATGGTTTTTAGAAAATGTCGCTTTGCCAAATGCCGGACTATTCAGTGCCATGGTCATGTGGGGAGAAATCTTAGTAGGCCTAGGATTAATTGTTGGATTGTTTACAACAACGGCAGCCTTTTTTGGAAGCGTGATGAATGTCTCTTTCCTACTAGCTGGAACTGTCTCTGTGAACCCGCTGCTTCTTCTGATCGCAGTCTTCATCATGGCAGCGAAAGGAAACGCCGGAAAACTTGGTCTTGATTATGTAGCAGGTCCAGTCCTCAAACGAAAATTGAAAAGAAAGCCGCAATTAGAAGTGGCATCATAATAAAAGAAAAGCATCCTGAGTAAACGCTCAGGATGCTTTTTTATTTAAGAATTGGCTTTTATCAAGTTGATATGCAGCACGGTGAGTTCATGCTGGCTGATATCAGGATCATGTCCAACGATAAATTCAAGCTCATAATCACCGGTTCGATACACATATTTTTTCTCTTTTGTCTGCGGAATGGTGCTCACTGAATCCGCTGGTCCAAGCTGTTTCTTTAGTAACGAAGGGGTCATACCGCCGATATTTGTTTCTTTTTCTACATTTGTACCGAAATAACGGATTTCATCAATTTTGCCTTTTGCATCATAGTGAAAAGCAAATCCGGGATTCCCCATTTCCGCATGATACAAATCAAAGCTGCTTTGACCTGTTTCTGGATATGGATTTCCGAGCTGATGATGAACGTCTTTTTTGGTTTGAACGCCTATTTTCAATCCTTTAGCATAGTAGGGCATTTGTCCTTTATGTGCCAGCTCATAAATGCTGGTAAGCGCGGCATTTGGACCTTGAGGAACGGATTGTTCTGCTGCCGGTTTGGTCATGGCGTGTGCTGAGACAGCAGGGCTGAAACCGAAAAGGGCAGACGAAGCAAGTGAGGCAGTCACGACAAAAGCTGCTGATTTCTTCATGATATATCCCTCCTTCTTCTCCTATACCCGGAGTAATCATGATCAAACGTAAAAAGAACCAGCTGATCAAGGATCGGCTGGTTCTTAGCATGAGAACGTTATTTTGAAGAAGAGCTGGATTCATCTTTGGCGGAAGAGGAATCCTTTTCATCCTGTACTTTCTTTGTATAGTCATAATCATTGCGGTCAATCGGTGTAAAGCCTTTAGGCTTGTAGAAACGGAGTAAATCTTCGGTGACAATCTTATCAGATGTCTCCAGCATCTTTTTCACCGTTTCATTTTCTTGGGATGCCTTGTCAGTTGGCTCGATTTTCTCGCCTGTTTTGTTGCTGTAATAGTTATTGCCTACTTTCGTGTAGTCCTTAGACACGAAGTCACCATTTCTAAATGGCACAAGCTCTTTAAAGTTCTTCGATAGGATATCAGAACCAGACATTAAATAGTTCTTCGTATCATCGCCAAGCAGGTGCAGAAGGGTTGGTGCGACATCGACTTCACCAGAGTATTTATGAATCTGTCCGCCTTTTACGCCAGGAACATGGATAAAGAGCGGCACACGCATGAGCTGCGCATTTTCATAATCTCCAATTTTTTGTCCTGTCACTTTTTCCATCGCTTCATTATGGTTTTCAGAAATACCGTAATGATCTCCGTACATAATGACGACTGTGTTGTCATAAAGACCTGACTTTTTTAGATCATTGAAGAACTGTTCAATCGCTTCATCTAAATAATGAGCCGATTGGAAGTAGTTATCGACGACAGAGTCACCGAAATCACCAGGTTCGAAATCAGTATCACCTTCGTCCATTCCAAATGGGAAATGATTCGATAAGGTAATGAACTTCGAATAAAACGGCTGCTTCAAGTTTTCAAGCATTGGCATCGATTCTTTGAAGAACGGTTTGTCTTTCAGTCCATAGTTCTTCGTATCCTGCTCGTTCATATCGTAGTACTCAGAATCGTAAAATCTGTCATACCCAAACGACTTAAACATTTCATTACGGTTCCAGAAGGTTTTCGTATTGCCATGGAATTCTGCTGACGTGTACTGATCCTTCTTCAGAATGCCAGGAAGTGCTTGATACGTGTTTTGCGCTTTGTTAATAAAAACAGAGCCCTGTGATAATGGGAATAGCCCAGTATCCATCATAAATTCAGCATCAGACGTTTTTCCCTGTCCTGTTTGATGGAAGAAGTTATCAAAGTAAAACGTTTTGTTGTCGTGTGCCAATGAATTAAGGAATGGCGTTACTTCTTTTCCATTCACCTTATAATCAATGACAAAGTTTTGCAGAGATTCAAGAGAAATTGTAATGACGTTCATGCCTTTCGCTTTCCCGTAATAAGCAGGGTTAGGATCAGCACTGTTCGCTTTTAAATAGTTCTCTACATCTGTCACGTCATTTGAATTTGCCAGAGCACGCTGGCTGTTTGATTTCACATTTTGAATGGCATCAAACACAGTAAAGTTATAAGCACCTAAATATTTAACTAAATAATTGCGGTCGAACGATCTTGATAAAAGCTCTGGACGATCGATCTCTGCAGCAACTAAGTTTAAAACAAAGATCACAACAGAGGACACAAGGACGAGTCTAAACGATTTTGACTTTTGAACAGGTACAGTGGCTGTACTTGTTTGCTGCTGCCTTTTCATGCGGACTGCAAGTACAATCAAAATGATTGTATCAATAAAGTAAAACACATCAGTCCAACGCATGAGTGAAAATGCACTATCACCTAATTGTCCGCCATTCGTTCCTGCCTGCATCACTGTAGGCAGCGTGATAAAGTCATTGAAGAATCGATAGTACACGATGTTTGCGTATAGTAAAAAAGACATGAAAAAGTGAATCACAATGATAGCGGCAGGCTGCCATTTTTTCTTGAACAATAAAGCAAAGCCAAGAAAGAACAAGCTGGAGCTAATAGGATTCACGAAAAGCAAAATATGCTGAAGCACATTTGATATACCAAGTTTAAATTCGATTAAATACGCTGAATACGTTTTGAGCCATAGTAAGATGGCTGCAATCAGAAAGAAGCCGAGACCTCTTTTTTGAATAAATGTTTTCATATAAACACTCCTTTTCTCCGTTAAACGGAAGAGGCGGAACGAAAGAAAACGAACCATTAGAATATACCACGAAATGCACAAATAGAAAAGTCATATCCAGTGAAGAGCCTTTGCAAGTCTGTCCGAGCAATAAAAGGAGAGAAAATGAAAATATTCGCCCATCGAAAAACTTTTTATGAAAATCGACCTATCATTTACAGAAAATTCAGCAATTTTCCAGTTGCTATATCAATAAAACAGGTAAAAAGATACAAGTCTAAAGAATTAATTTAATTTCTACAATGGTCATTTAGAGAGTATTTCCATTGTTTATTAATGTTTATGCAGGTTAAACAAAAAAAATGAGCCATGTAATGGAATAAGACGATGGATAAAAATTCCTCCTATACGATATATCAATATATTTTTGTGTTTCGTGAACATAATGGTTTTTATGTGTTTTTTAAGGGTTTCATTTATTTTAATAAGTGAACAAATTATCTAAATATACTTAAGTGAACATATCGAGACTATAAACTTCTGAATTGGGGTCGATATAGACAGTGACAGGAAATCTTCCATTGAAAGGATTGATAGTATATGACTGTACGAGCAGAGAACCTCGTTCAGAACTGGTTTCCGAGTGAGGACGGAAATGCAGGAGAGCGTAAAGAACTCATCAAATTGATGGAGCAGATCATTTCAGGGGTCGATGACCTGAAAGATCCCAACCGTGCACACCTTAAAGGTGAAAAGAATCGTGGGGAGGACTTTTACAAAAAGCTCACTGAAACAAGTCAAATTCCGATGAACGGCCAGCAAGCGGAACTTGTGAATGAAGAATTACTGAAGCTTTTACATAACCATCCATACCACACCAAGTATTTCTTCACGAACATTTTGCCAATGGCAAGTACACCAGGAATTTTAGGCATGCTGACAGCTATGCTGGTAAACGGAAACAACCTTTGGGATGTTTATGGACCAGCAGGTGCGGAAGCTGAGGTCAGAGTGGTTTCAATGATGTCTAAGCTCATCGGATATGATCCAAATATGAGCGGGGGATACACAACATGGGGAGGTCAAGGAGCGATTTTTTCAGGACTTCGTTTAGCGATCGCAAAAGCTGCGCCGGAGTCACTGCGAAAAGGAGTTCCACAAAATCTTTATGCGTTTTGTTCTGATGCTGCACATTACAGCTTATTTAAGTCAATGGAAGCAACAGGACTAGGCACAAACAACTTAATCAGAATTAAGACGAATAAAGATCATTCAATGGATATGGAAGATTTGCGTTGTCAAATGGAACGTGTTGCACAGGGTGGCGGGATTCCCGTTTATATTGTGGCAACAACCGGAACAACAGATGCCATTGCAATTGATGATGTCAAAGGGGTACGTGAAACAGCAGAAGCGATTGCTGAAAAGTATGATCTGAAGGTGCCGCATATTCATGCAGATTCGGCGCTGGGTGGATTCTTTGCTTTCTTTAATGAGTATGATGTATCAGAAAACCCGCTGCAATTCTCAGTCGGTGTTCTTCGTATGCTAAAAGAAATCAAAGCGAAATTCCAGCATCTTTCTCTTGCAGACTCGATGTGCTTTGATTTTCAAAAGCTTGGCCAAACACCTTACACATCCAGTTTATTCTTAGTGAAAAACGCTGCTGACTTAAAGCGTTTGGACCTGGAAGAACAAGAGACACCATACGTTGGCCATAGAGGCTACGGGGAATACCATACGGGTTATACACTTGAGTGTTCAAGAATGGGAAGCTCAATCAGCATGCTGAGTGTGCTCTTAACGTTTGGGGTTGAAGGCTATCAGCGCTTGCTCGGTCAATTCTTAGAAGTGAACCTTGCCTTCAGAGAAGCACTTAGTCGAGAAATTCCGCAAGCAGAAGTCGTGAATGATGACAACGTCGGAATGGCTACATTATTTAGAATTTACCTAGACGGCTCACCGCGTTTTCAAGAAGAGATTTCTGGCGAAGCAACTTCAATGGAAATTGAGAGAAACAATGAATTGAACAAAATGCTGTTTGAAAAACTTGGAGAGAAAAGAGATGAGATGTTCTTTGGCGATACAACGAAGTTTTTACTTGTCAACTCAAAAGAAGGTCAAGAATTCTATCTAAGTGTTAGTAAGTTTTTTGTCATCTCACCTTATACGTTACCAGAGCATATCCCTCATATCGTATCTTATTTAAAAGATGTGATTGCATCTGTTTGTGGTCAATTTGAAAATGTACATGCTTAAATCAAATCTGAGAGTGGAGATGTAGGAAAAAATGGCGAAACAAAGGAAATTTGGAGGATACACGATATCCTCTAAAATCATGTCAGTCGTTACCGTAACATTACTCGCAACCGTAGCATTATTCGTTCTAACCTTTTATCTAGTGAGCCAGGATTTATCATCCCAGTTATTAAAGCAATTTGATTATCGATTAACAACAGATATTGATACCGCCAAAAAAGAAATCGATAACATCGATGGAAACGTACTCAGCATTAGCGGGAAGGATGATCCTATTTATGCTGAGATCAAAACGAAATTCGCAGAGCTTCAAAAAGATCATACGCTTGAGAACTTATACGTGTTATCTAATAAAGGCGGCAAAGAAAGAATTATTATACTAACCGGTGAAGAAAATGACTTTGATCAAGATTATGCTTTTTCAGAAGAGATGAAACAAGCGCTCTCTGAAGATAAAATGGTCAAAAGTGATATTTACAAAGATTCATTTGGTACACATAAATCAGTCTTTTTGCCAATCAAGGATTCAGGCGGTGAGCTGACAGGGATTTTAGGCATTGATTTAGATGCGTCTGTCGTGCCTCAAACAACGCAGAAGTTGATGATCTATATCACAGTGGCATCTGCCATTGTGCTTATCGGTGGATTACTCTTCTCATACTTCATGGGAAGAAGAATTGCAAAACCAGCACGTTCCTTGATGGAATCAGCGAATCGAATTGCTGACGGTGATTTAACTGGTATGGTAGAGGTTGAAAGTAAAGATGAGATCGGCCAGCTTGCCGCATCCTTCCAAAAGATGCAGGGACGGATTAAAGAGCTCATTTCGAAAATCTCAAACTCATCTAGTGAAGTGTCGAAAATGTCTTCACAGCTTCGTACGGTGACGACCGAATCAAGTCAAAGTGCGCAGCAAGTATCAGAAGCTATGACGAATATGAGTGAAGGAATCAATGATTCTGTCGCAAATATCACGGATTGTACGAGATCCGTTGCAGAGATCGATACTCAAATCGAAGGCGTCACAAAAGAAGTCGACGAAATGAAATCTGTTTCATCTGACGTACAAAAGCAATCAGAATCTGGTCAAAAATTAGTGAACCATGTGCTTGATCATCTGAATATGCTACATGACAAGATGACCAACTCAAAGCAGGCAGCAGAAGAATTACAATCTCATTCAACGGAGATTGAAAGTGTCATCTCAATTATTACGGACATTTCAGCCCAAACGAATCTGCTTGCACTGAATGCTTCAATTGAAGCGGCACGTGTTGGAGAAGAAGGAAAAGGGTTTGCTGTTGTGGCAGATGAGGTGCGCAAGTTAGCTGAGCAATCAGCGGATGCGGCTAAAACCGTTTCAGATCTTGTCATCGGCACACAGGAAAACAGTCAGCGCGTTCTTGAAAGTGTAGAGGAAAGTAGTAAAGCAGTGGAAGAAGGACGTGAGCAAATGGAAGGCACGTCACAAAATTTCGCTTTGATTTACGACGGTGTATCTCAGTTTTCAAGAAGAACGAACAATTTGCTTGCTTCTATTAAGCAAGTTGAGCAAGCATATCAAACGATTTCTACATCGATTGAGCAAATTTCTGTTGTATCAGAAGAACATGCAGCCAGCTCTCAAGAAGTGGCGGCAGCAACAGAACAGCAAAGTGCTGGTATGCAGCAAATTTCAAGTGCGATTGAACAGCTCTCTGACATGTCAGAGGACTTAGCACAAATGGTCTCAACCTTCAAAGTCGACAATAAATAACGAGAAAGGGCTAAAATATTTTAGCCCTTTTTCTCTTTTCAGCGAAGAAGGGACGAGCACCTGAGCGCAGGATAGACACCGAATGCGAGGGAGTGTCTAGATGCTGAAGCTGGCTCTTGTGAGAGAGCCAGCTTTTTTGCTATGCTTAATCAAATACTTGCGGCGAAAGGAGAAACGCTATGGATTTTGCGCAGAGATTATCAGAAGAACGGATCAAAAAAGCGATGGATAACGGGGCTTTTGAAGGATTATCTGGCTTTGGGAAACCTCTGCCAAAAGATGATGCTGCTCATGTACCAGAAGAACTTAGAATGGGCTACCGCATCATGAAAAATGCCGGATTTGCTGGGGAAGAAACAGCGCTGAAAAAAGAACTCATGACTGTCAAAAAATTACTTCAATCAAGCATAGATGGAGAAGAAAGAAAGAAAGAAACTGTCTCTCATATGTGAAGAAAAACAAAAACGTCTGGATGAACTTACATCTAAGCGCCAAACTTTTGCCCGCCCAGCCTCCTCCTTTTACAAAAATAAGGTCTACGAGAAATTAACGGAGCATAAAAAAAGATGATGACACGCTGACTCTCCCTGAGCACATTGAGGGAGCTTTTTTTATGTAAGCGCTGCAATTTGTTGTTGACTACATGTATATACAAATATAAAATAATAATCAAACATGTATATACAAGTTTTTTGGTTCTTTTTTCTTATAAAAAACGATCTCGGAGGGGATAGTATGGCTGATTATCAGGCAGCAGCAGATCAGATTGTGAAAGCCATCGGCGGCAAAGAAAATATCGATCAAGCGACACATTGTGTAACAAGGCTGCGCTTTGTGCTGAAAGATGAAGACAAGGTTGATGAGAAAGCACTTGAACAAATTGAAGAAGTGAAGGGATCTTTCTCAGCAAACGGTCAATACCAAGTTGTCATTGGTCAAGGGGTCGTCAATCGAGTATATGCCGAAATGGTCAAAAGGACAGGAATTGGGGAAGCCACAAAAGAGGACGTCAAGCGTGCCTCTGATCAGAAATTGAATCCATTGCAACGTGCTGTGAAAACGCTTGCGGACATCTTTATACCGATTCTTCCTGCCATCGTCACAGCCGGTTTATTAATGGGGATTAATAATATTTTAACAGCTCCTGATATTTTCTTCGATCAAAAATCGATTGTGGATGTGTATCCGGCATGGGCTGATTTAGCGAATATGATCAACTTAATTGCAGGAACTGCCTTCACCTTCCTGCCAGCATTAATTGGCTGGTCAGCTGTGAAGCGGTTTGGGGGAAATCCGCTTTTAGGGATGGTCCTTGGACTGATGCTTGTACACCCGGACTTGTTAAACGCATGGGGCTATGGAGCGGCTGAGAAGACCGGTGACATTCCTGTTTGGAATTTGTTTGGACTTGAAGTGCAGAAGGTAGGCTATCAAGGACAGGTTCTTCCGATACTCGTCGCCTCCTATTTACTTGCAAAGCTCGAATTATTTATCACAAAACGGACACCTGAAAGTATTCAGCTGTTAGTTGTTGCACCGATTACGTTATTAGTCATTGGATTTTTATCATTTATCGTCATTGGACCTGTTACCTTTGCAATCGGTAATGTTTTAACATCTGGACTTGTAGCCGTCTTCCAGCAATTCGCAGCACTTGGCGGTCTATTATACGGCGGGCTGTATGCAGCATTAGTCATTACAGGAATGCACCATACGTTTCTCGCTGTGGATATTCAATTGATTAACTCAAAGCTGCACGGCACGTTCCTATGGCCAATGCTTGCACTGTCCAATATCGCACAAGGATCAGCTGCACTGGCAATGATGTTTGTCTTAAAAGATGAAAAACAAAAAGGACTTTCACTGACATCAAGTATTTCTGCTTATTTAGGAATTACCGAACCGGCGATGTTTGGGGTCAACCTGCGTTATCGATTCCCATTTATTTTTGCACTGATCAGCTCAGGATTAGCCGGTATGTTTATCGCCTCTCAAGGGGTGCTGGCAAGCTCAGTTGGTGTTGGAGGCATTCCAGGAATCTTCTCCATTATCCCGAAATATTGGGGGGCATTTGCAATTGGAATGGTGATTGTACTCATCCTTCCATTCATCGGTACTCTTTTATATGCAAAACTAAAAAAGAAGAAGGATTTTTCAGAAGAACTTAACTAGTGGTGGTGAAGGAAATTGAATCAGCAATCAAATGAACCATGGTGGAAAAAAGCGGTGGTCTATCAAATTTATCCGAAGAGCTTTTTAGATACAACGGGCTCTGGTACAGGGGATATCAATGGCGTGACGAAAAAGCTTGATTACATTAAAGAGCTTGGGGCGGATTGTATTTGGCTCACGCCAATGTATGAGTCCCCGCAGCATGACAACGGCTATGATATTAGTAATTATACAAAAATCCATGACATGTACGGCACAATGACAGATTTTGAACGCATGCTGAAGGAAGCGCATGAGAGAGGAATACGAGTCATTATGGATCTAGCCGTTAACCATACATCCATTTTCCATGAGTGGTTTCAAGCCTCGCGTGAGTCAAAGGATAACCCTTACCGAGATTATTATATTTGGAAGGAGCCAAAATCGGACGGATCTCCGCCGAATGATTGGCAGTCGAAATTTGGCGGCCCAGCCTGGGAGCTTGACGAAGTAACAGGAGATTATTATCTTCATTTATATGATGTCACTCAGGCGGATCTCAATTGGGAGAAGGATGAGGTGCGCGGGCAAGTATATGACATCATGCACTTTTGGTTTGAAAAAGGAATTGATGGGTTCAGGCTGGATGTCATCAACAACATCTCAAAGGATCAGCGTTTCTTAGATGATGCCGGACAATCTGTGCAAGGCGACGGCCGCATGTACTATACGGACGGGCCGAGAATTCATGAATTTCTGCATGAAATGAACCAGGAGGTTTTTTCGAAATACGATAGCATGACAGTTGGAGAAATGTCTTCAACGAATATCGCAGACTGCATTCGGTATACAAGACCTGATCGGCAGGAGCTGGATATGACGTTCAATTTCCATCATTTAAAGGTGGATTATCCAAACGGTGAAAAATGGGCGATCGCACCATTTGATTTTCAAGAATTAAAGTCGATTCTGTCTGAATGGCAGACGAAAATGCATGAGGGCGGCGGCTGGAATGCGCTGTTCTGGTGCAATCATGATCAGCCGCGGATCGTCTCAAGGTATGGTGATGATGACACGTATCATCAGCAATCAGCGAAGATGCTGGCGACCACGATTCATCTGATGCAGGGGACTCCTTATATTTATCAAGGTGAGGAAATTGGCATGAAGAATCCTCGCTTTGAGGACATTTCGTCTTACCGTGATATCGAATCACTCAATATGTACGAAGTCATGCTTGAAAAGGGAAAATCAAAGGAAGAAGCACTCGCCATTTTACAGGTCAAGTCAAGAGATAATGCAAGAACACCAATGCAGTGGACCTCAGAGAAGAATGCAGGTTTCTCAACAGGAACACCTTGGATTGAGCCAGCCCATAACGACATTTCGGTCGAAGCTGCGTTAAAAGACCGGACGTCCATTTTCTATCATTACCAAGCCCTTTGCAGACTGCGTAAAGAACTTGATGTGATCACATATGGCAGCTTCTCCTTACTTTTAGCAGAAGATCCAAAGATTTTTGCTTATGTTAGAGAAAGCAAGGATGAGAAGCTCCTCGTGATCAATCACTTTTATCCAGGGGAGGCGGACTTTACGCTTCCTGAGGAGCTTGTGCAGGCTGTAGATGAGATGGAGGGGCAAGTCCTGTTATCCAATTATGAGGATGTGCCGGCACATATCAAGGGATTTACGTTGCGCCCATATGAGTCAATCGTTTATCATTTAACCAAACGCTAGAAAATGGGGCGGAGGGAAAATGAAAGAGAATAAGTTTCGAGTGATTTATGATCAGCTCGCAAGACGAATTGAGCAAGGTGAATGGCAGGATAAAGGCATCCTCCCATCAGAACATGAACTTTCTATCATGTACGACACGTCCCGGGAGACGGTGAGAAAGGCATTAAATATTCTTGTACAAAATGGCTATATTCAAAAAATCCGCGGAAAAGGCTCTGTATTGCTGAATCGGGAGAAAATGCAGTTCCCTGTTTCAGGTCTTGTCAGCTTTAAAGAGCTTTCCCAAACGCTTGGCCGAAAGACAGTCACAACGGTTCATGAATTTGGCTTAATTAAACCGGATCAGTATATTCAATCTCAGCTGAAAATTGATGAACAGACAGACGTTTGGAAAGTCATTCGATCTCGTAATATTAGCGGGGAAGAAGTGATTTTAGACAAGGACTACTTCTTGCAAAAGCATGTTGAAGTCTTGACTAAAGACATATGCGAAGGATCCATCTACGAGTATATTGAGGGAGAACTCGGTGTATCGATCAGCTATGCTCAAAAGGAATTTGTGGTAGAGCCATGTACAGAAGAGGATGCGAAGTACCTTGATTTGAAGGGATTTGACCATGTTGTCGTGGTAAAGAATTATGTGTTCTTAGAGGATACGAGTCTATTTCAATACACAGAAAGCCGTCACCGATTAGACCGCTTCAGATTCGTCGATTTTGCTAGAAGAGAAAAAACGGACAGAGCATAGGCTCTGTCCGTTTCAATTTTTGGAGAAGCGGGGATATACAACGACAAGATCATGATTTATAGGAGGAAAAATGATTAGACTGAATCGACCACTAAAATTACGGGATTTAGAAATTTTTAGCGTGATGAAAGATCATCGAATATTATGTTACGTGATCATTGAAGATACTCGAAAACCGTTTACGGAAGAAGATCGAAAACTAGAGCCATTATGTTATATGGATGAAGAAGATATACAAGCGATTTTGAATGTGTTTCATATTTCAATTATTAATGATGAAAAGTTAAGTGAAGAGGATTTAACTCTTGTAGAGGATTATTTTGCTGATTTTGTGAATAATACGAACTTAACGAATTTTATTATAAGAGATTATGTTCAAGAGGATTTATATGCCATCGATGATGAAGATGATATCACGTTCTTCAATAGAATGCTGCGTCATCTAGGATCAGATAATGTGAAAGAATTTGATAAGCGCAATTGGATTTATTTATCCCAAGATTGAGATGAAAAGAAGACAAAGGGCTAAAATCAAGATCATTTTAGCCCTTTGTCAACAATATGAGGACAGAGCATACGCTCTGTCCTTTTTTAGGATGATACATTTTTTCTTGTACGCTTGCGCTGGTAGTAATATAGGATACCGCCTGAGGCAAGCATAAGTACACCAATCAATACAGCTGTATACATCATCGTTGCTGTATTAGGCAGTGTGCCGCCTGGGAGTCCGGTTCCATCTTGGTTTGGATCTGTACCTGTACCTCCGCCTGGCGCTGATGTACCGCCGTCTCCGCCAGTTTGATCTGGCTTTGTTCCAGCTGCCCCGCTTTGGTTGAGTACGGTATATTCGCTGAAGTGTTCAGTTTGACCTGATACGACCCCATTTTCGAACGATCCGTTACTTGTTTTGGCATAACGGTTTTTCTTGCGGTCTACATAATATACACCAGGTTTCTTCGCCTTTTGAGGCTCATCTAATGTAAAGGATAGTGTGACAGGATCTTTAAAGGTAGAAACCTTTTTCTGATCTTGTTTGATTTGGAAATCATACGTATCGGTTAATGCATTTTTCACCTTATTCGTTTTTTTCATCCATATATCTGCGCTATTTTCGGACAAATTAGAGAGCGGTAATGCGAGTCCCACTTTGTCATGATAGATGGTGACGTTTGGATCTTGCTCTCTTTTCTTCAGCTCGGCTACCTGCGCTTTTGATAGAGACAATTGAACGTTTTTCGCTTCGCTTGCTTTGTCTAAATAGAGCAATGCTTTGTTTGTATGCTGCACATACGTTTGGAATTTCTCATCATCTTGAATGTCATAGGCGCCTTTTCCTTTCGCACGCGGAAGGAACACTTCTTTCACTCGATGATCGATGACAGGAGAAATATGCCCGCCGTCTGCCTGTTCAATTTGCTCTTTGAAGATTTCATAGTCAACATAGCCTAAGTCTTCGCCGTGAGAGGCTTCTGTAAAGACGCTGTAGCCATCTCCGCCTGTGCCGACAAATGCGTTTGTCGCCACGCGGTATGTTTTCTTATCATCAATGTCTGTTAGTTTGCCGTTTTGGTCTTTCAGTTTGACATCAATGAGTCTGCTGCCAGCTGGTTTACTCAGTGTAAACGTATATTCAATGCCGGCTACATGAGGGAATGCGCCGCCGCCTTCCTCAATGCCTGAAAGCCCTTGTTCGAGTGCTTTCTTAATTTGGCTGCCTTTTAAATCTGCGACATAGAGTGTGTTTCCGAATGGCATGACCGTTAAAATATCACCTAAAGTGATATCTCCTTTTTCAATGCTGCCTCGAATACCGCCGCCGTTTGTGATGGCAAGGTCAGCACCAGCAGATTCTTGTGCTTTTTTCAGCATGCCGTCAGCAATAAAGTTCCCAAGGTTCGTTTCCTTCGCACGGACATGCTCGCGTTGTCCATCTAAGAGGACATCGGTAGACCCGACTTTTTCCGTTTTTAAATCTTGAATATCTGCCTTGTACTGATCGAGGATCGCTTTTGCATCGGCATCTTCTTTGACAGAGTCATCGATGGTGATGAGGTCAAAAGAAGATTCCTTTGGCTGTACGACTCCTTTTTGATTAAAGGCCACGTCTACTTTTCCTAAGTATTGTCCGTAGTCTTTTACCTGTGCGACAATCGTTGGTTCTTTCTTATTGACGACCTTTAATTTTTCAACAAGGGTGTGCGTGTGACCGCCAATGATTAAATCAATCCCGTCTACTTTTTGAGCAAGCTCAAGATCACGGTTATAGCCAATGTGTGTTAAAGCAATGATTTTGTTGATTTTTTCTTTTGTTTGAATCGTGTTGACTGTTTCTTTTGCTTTCTTGTATGCATCCTTGAATTGAATGTTAGGACCGCTGCTGGACGTAATGGCCGTGTCTTCAGTCGTTAAGCCGAATACAGCCACCTTCTCACCGTTTACATCAAGCAGGATGTATGGGTAAATCCCAGCTTCTTTTTTCTCACCAGCTTTGAATGTGGCTGGCTTTTTCACTAAGCCGCTCAATTGTTTTTCCTTAGAGACATCAACGTTTGATGACACAATCGGGAATGCAGGCTTTTCAAATTGATGACGGTTTTTCGCATCTACATCTGATGCATCACCTGTCAGGAATTGACGAAGAACAGATGGACCTTTGTCAAATTCATGATTACCAAACGTCATGGCATCATATTTCATTAAGTTCATCAGTTTTAGGTCGGCAAGTCCTTGCCATTTTGTGAAATATAGGTCACCAGAGAAGACATCTCCAGCATCTAATAAAATGTTGTTTTTGCTTTCGGCTCGAACTTCTTTAATCTTTGTTGCACGTCTTGCCGCATCATCAAGGTGTGCGTGTGTATCGTTTGTATGCATCACCGTTAAATTCCAGTTATTTGATGCAGGCGGTTCTGTTGTGCCATCCTCTTTAAAGGCTAGCTTGTACACGCCAAGACCATCTGTGCTGGCGTTACGAACAAAATCTACGCTGCTTGATTTTTCAGCAAACGGCTTAGCTAAAAGAGAAGATTCGAATGTGACTGTTGCGCCCGTGACTGGTGCAATGGACCAGTTTTGATCCGCACTTGGGTTGATGGTTTTTTGTTCAATAATATAATCCATCAGCACTTGGCGGTTCTCATCAGCTGAGGCAAGCACCACTTTATCTTGCGTCAGATGCGGGAAGCCCCCGCCGCCAGAAGCTCGATAGTTGTTCGTTACGACTAAAAATTCTTGATTGTCAGAGACTGGTTTCCCATTGTAGGACAGGTTTTTGATGCGGTTTGCATTCGCATTAACAAGAGTGCCTGTTGTGCTGTACTTAGCAGGCTGTGTCACATCGACTTGATAGGTGACACCATCGATCACATCAAAGTTATACGAGCGGTATTCTTCGTTTAAAATAGGCTGTTCATTTGAATTGTTTGGTTTGATCTGATTAAACTGTCCAGCAGACATCTCGAGCCAGTCTTTCACTTCACTGCCTTTCAGTTTGACAATCTGCACGGTGTTATCGTAAAGGTAGAGATCGCCGATGTTTTTAATTGCTAAATCACCTTTTGCGATATTTGTATAATAATTTACACCGTTTCGGCCGCCGGCTTTAAACGGGGCGCCTGCAGATAAAATCGGTAAGTTTTTGTATGACGTGTCCTTCATTTTTTCTTGTGCATACCATTTTTGTGCATCTGTCACAATTTGAATAGAAGGGTCATCCATCACTTGAGCAAAAAAGCTGTTAATGTCTGCTTCTGTTTTACCAACAGGTTTTCTCACATACTCAAGTGTGTTTTGATGCGTTGTTTGAATGGCATCTTTCACAGTGCTGTTTTGAGAGGTGACTCCTGCAACAGATTCAATCTTTCCTGTTCCATCTGTGACCTTCCATTTGCTGCCGTCAGGCTCTAATGTTAAATCAATGACTCCGAGGTAGCTTCCCCAGTTTTTTGACATGACGACTGGAATGCCGTTGATCGTTCCTTTTGAGACATCGAATTTGTCGACGCCGCTATATTCAGCGCTTGGGAATGTGCCGTGCTGATGGCCGGACACGATCGCATCGATGCCTTTTGTTTTTGTGGCAAGGTCAAAGATCATATTTTCTGATCCTTTAGGTGAAGCGGTTTTTTCAATCCCTGTATGGGCAAGAGCGACGATGATATCTGCCCCTTTTTCCTTCATTTCAGGAATGGTTTCATTGGCAGATTCGACGATATCCTGCACTTGAACTTGTCCATCTAAATTCTTCTTATCCCACGTCATAATTTGTGGTGGAACGAATCCTATGTAACCAACTTTCACAGTTTGGGAAGCTCCGTTTGCATCTTTAAAGGTCTTATCTTGGATCACATAAGGGGTAAAACGGTGTTCTCCATTTAACTTTTTGACGTTCGCATTGACAATCGGGAAGTTAGCCCCGGCAATGGTACCATCAAGGAATGATAATCCGTAGTTAAATTCATGATTGCCAAGTGTTCCTGCATCGTACTTTAGTTTGTTGAGTGTATGAATAATGGGGTGAACCTTTGTTTGATTGATGATACTGTCTTTTTCATTTTTGTAAACGTATTCTCCAAGAGGGGTTCCTTGAATCAGGTCTCCGTTATCAACAAGGAGTGTATTTGGATTTTGTGAACGGTGCTTTTCAATCAGCTCGGCTGTTTTTGCCAAACCAAATTCATTTGTTTCTTTGTCGCTGTAATAATCGTAATTCATCATGTTCGCATGAACATCTGTTGTGGCTAAGATGCTGACTTTTACGGCATCGCCGTTTTCTATTGCTGCATGAGTAGGTACTGCTGGGAGAATGAGACTAATCATCATAATGGAAGTGAGCAGAATAGACAGGTTTTTCCTTCGTTTAGACCTATGTGTTTGCTTCTTCACCTGATCTCCGCCTTTCTAATTTTTTTGACCACAATACCTATTGTAGAAATGTTTCGTTAACTTTTGTAGTTATTTTTTGCAGATTATTGTAAAGATAACATAAATCATACGAATTACCTTGTTGAGGAAATATAAATAAGTCTAAATGCTTATTTTCATCATAAGGGGTTATCTGATCGGGATAGGATGTTTGATTTCAATGTACCCGGGTATAGTGTGTAGTGTAAACGATAATCAAGCAGGAGGGTTTCTACATGGGTAAGAAAATTGCAGTTGTATTAACAGATTACTTTGAGGATGTTGAATTCACCGAGCCTGCAAAAGCCTTTAAAGATGCAGGCCATGAGATCACAGTAATTGAAAACGAAAAAGGAAAAACAGTGAAAGGGAAGCAAGGAGAAGCAGAAGTGAGAGTGGATGCGTCCATTGATAACGTGAAGCCTGAAGACTTCGATGCACTGCTGATTCCTGGCGGGTTCTCACCAGACATTCTGCGTGCAGATGATCGCTATGTCCAGTTCACAAGAGCATTTATGGACGAGAAAAAACCAGTATTTGCGATCTGTCACGGACCGCAATTGCTCATTACAGCAAAGACGCTGGAAGGCAGAGGCGCGACTGGATATACATCCATCCAAGTAGATATGGAAAACGCAGGCGCAAAATTCAAAGATGAAGAAGTTGTTGTTTGTCAGGATCAGCTTGTGACAAGCCGTACACCTGATGACATTCCAGCATTTAACCGTGAATCATTAAAACTGCTCGCAAAATAAGCAGTTTTGACAGGATAAACAAAGCCAGCACCTTGCGGGGTGCTGGCTTTTTCTGCGCATGATTGGAAGAAAGCGGCGTAAACCGCAATCTTAGTTTCCTTTGCACGATTATTTTCTTAAGTTTTTTAGCTCGCTTGCGATGGCTTGCATTTCACTTGGGCTGAATGAAGATTTTTTCATCACCATTTGGTGTAGAAATTCAATATCTTCGTACTTGTCTGGACTGAAGTCCTCGGCTTTGATGACTCCAATGTTCAGCATATTTAACTTTTGCGAAATGTCTTCAATCAGCTGATTGACTTCAGCCGCTTTTTGCTCTGACAAGGGCGGCACGTCCTTTCCTGCATATGTGTTGAATAATATGTCTATTTTAACAGAAAAGCAAAAGAATAAAAGGGCTATTAAGACGACACCGAGATGTTTTTCTCCTTTTTCTCCTGTTTAATTTTTTCAATGATTCGTTTTGATTCAAATACGACAACGCCCGATAAACCAATAAGGCCAATTAAGTTTGGAATGGCCATCAGACCATTCAACATATCTGCTACGCCCCATACGAAGTCATTCTTAAACACAGCACCAAAAAAGACAGCCATCACAAAGACGATGCGATAATACATGACGTACGAATCCTTCGCCAAATATGTAAAGCATTTCTCTCCATAATAGGACCAGCCAATGATGGTTGAATAGGCAAACAAGAGCAGTCCGATTGCCACAATGGTTGAGCCAGCTGGACCGAGGAAGTGAGCAAAGGATAACGAAGTCAGCGCATCACTTTTCACTGTTAAATACATATCTGCCATGACAATGGTAATGCCAGTGATAGAACAAACAATGATGGTATCAATAAACACTTGCGTCATAGAGACGAGTGCCTGGCGTGCAGGCATATCCGTTTTCGCAGCTGCAGCAGCAATTGGTGCTGACCCAAGACCTGCTTCATTGGAAAAAACTCCTCGTGCGACACCCCAGCGAATGACAGTCCCAATTGCACCCCCTGCTACGGCTTGACCAGTAAAGGCATCTGAGAAAATAAGACTGACTGCGCCTGGAACAAGATCAGCATTCATAACAAGAATGATTAGACCGCAAATGACGTAAAATAAAGCCATGACGGGTACAAAGATAGATGTGACCCGGCCAATGCTTTTGATTCCGCCTAAAATTACAAGTGCTGTAAAAGCCGTAATGATGATACCTGTTACCCATGTTGGAATTTGAAAAGTAGAATTCATGACGCCTGAGATAGAATTAGACTGGACCAGGTTGCCGATCCCAAAGGCAGCACTGGCACCGAAAACAGCAAATAGCACCCCTAGCCATTTCTGTTTTAATCCATGCTCTAAATAATACATAGGTCCGCCAGACATTTCGCCTTTTTCATTTTTGACTCTGTATTTTACAGCAAGAACAGCTTCTGCAAACTTGGTGGCCATCCCGAAAAATGCAGCAAACCACATCCAGAAAACTGCACCAGGACCACCGGCTATAACAGCGGAGGCCACACCGACGATATTCCCTGTACCGACAGTGGCAGCAAGAGCCGTCATTAACGCTTGGAAATGTGAAATATCTCCTTCTGACATTTTGTCTTGTTTTGAAAAAGCGAGCTTTAAAGAATAAGGAAGTAATCTAATTTGAATGAAGAGAATGCGAAAGGTGAGGTATATTCCAGTACCAACAATTAAAATCAACAGGGGAGGTCCCCACAAAAAATTGTTCATCGTCGTGACAAACTGCTCAATTATTCCCATCTAATATCCCCCTTTGTTTGTGTAATTCTCCTAAAGTTTCTCCTGTTTTTGTGTATTTTGTCAATGGCGATGAGAGCTTTTCTTGCAAAGTTTTCAAAAGAAAAAGGGCTTGATATGATAGAGAAAAGGTTTTCGAAAGCAGTTCTTAGGGAAAAGATAGGAGGAGAATGAAGGATGATTCATGTATTATTCGTATGTCTTGGCAATATTTGCAGATCACCGATGGCAGAGGCCATGTTTAGAAAACGAGTAGAAGATGAGGGGCTAAGCGAGCACTTTGTCATTGATTCAGCAGGCATTGGCGGCTGGCATCAAGGCAGTCCTCCGCATGAAGGAACACGAAAGCTGCTTGATGAAAAAGGGATCAGCTATGAAGGGATGTCCGCAAGACAAATCATAGATGAGGACATCACAGCATACGACTATATCATTGCGATGGATGCTGAAAATGTAGGGGCACTTCGCAGTATAGCTGGCTATGGGAAACATCACTTTATTGGCCGTCTTCTTGACTTTGTTGAAGACGACGATCGAGATGATGTGCCAGACCCTTATTACACTGGAAACTTTGAGGAAGTACATGATTTAATTGAAAAAGGAATTGATCGTTTTTTGACGTATGTAAAAAAAGAGAAACACCTTTAACTGAAAGGAGATCAGACGAGATGGAAGAAAAAAATCAAATCATGCTTCGAGGAGCTATGATAGGAGCAGCTTGCGGCGCACTGCTGACATTATTTCATCGGCCAACGAGAATCGCGCTCAAAGACAAATGGGATGACTGTCAGGAAAAGCTGGCGGAATACCGTCAGGAGCCAGCCAGAATTTCTGCTTGTATGAAAGAAAAAATGGAAGAAACGAAGCAGCTGATGCGAACAGTCTCAGATGATTTGTCATTTTTAAATGAACAAGTCAATCAGTTAAAGGAAACAACCCCAAAAGTATTAGAGATTATTGAAGAAACAAAGGATCACTTTCGATCGAAATAGAAAGATTGATCATTGGAGATGAGGCGTATGGGTTTTATTAAAGCGTTAATTGAACGCTTTTTGCTGCATGAAGGACCGGCAAAATCTGCTGAGCTTGCTTACTTCTTTTTGCTTTCATTATTTCCGTTTCTCATCTTCGTGCTGACGCTCGTTGGATATTTGCCGCTGACGTCGAAGGATGTCCTAAACGTCATCTCTGGTTATGCGCCAGAAGGAGCGCTTTCGATGATTGAATCCATTGCCGAAGAGACACTGAACAGCCGTAACGGCGGATTGCTGTCATTCGGGATTATTGCCGCCCTTTGGTCTGCATCTAACGGCATTAATGCCGTCGTCAGAGCATTTAACCATGCTTACGAAGTTGAGGAAAATCGTTCCTTCATTCTCGTACGTTTAACATCAATCATCTTAACCATAGCAATGGTTCTCACGATTATTTTTGCCTTAATGCTGCCTGTCTTTGGAAAAGAACTTGGCTTATTTCTCGCTGAATTAGTCGGGCAGTCAGATGCCTTTCTCACCATGTGGACGGCCATGAGGTGGATCATTAGCCCGCTGATTTTATTGATTGTGTTTACAGCCTTGTACTATTTCGCCCCAAACATTAGACTGAAATTGAAATTTGTTCTGCCAGGCGCCATTTTTGCCTCAATTGGATGGATTTTGGTGAGCATGCTGTTCTCATTTTACGTAGGCGAGTTTGCGAATTACAGTGCGATGTACGGAAGTATTGGGGGAATCATTATTTTAATGATCTGGTTCTATTTAACCGGCATCATGATTATCCTTGGCGGCGAGCTCAATGCGCTTTTACATAAGCGTAAAATCGTACCAGGCAAGGTGTGAAGAAATTCGGGCATCCTAAAGAAGAACGAACATGTTCAATCTTGATGGATGGGGGAATCACATATGTCCAAACAATCGAAAAAAGGCGGAAGCAATACGAAACAAAACAAAGGCCAGCAGCCAAAGCACAAAACAAGCGGCAGTGCAAACGGGCAAAATGGTTATCATTAAATGAAAAAAACTCCTCTGCATAGGTGCAGGGGAGTTTTTATTTCGACAATCGTATATATCGCTTAAGGATAAAAGCTGTATCAGGTTTTGACTGGTAGTGACGATCAAGCTGAAACCCTGCGTTTATTGCTACACGTTCACTTCTGACATGGCCAATAGGGCAAAAAATTTCAAATCCATTGACTTTAGGAGCAAAGGTTTCTGTCATAGATTTGACGATGGTTGTCACAATGCCCTGTCCTTGCGCGTCTTCATCAATCCAATAACCGATATTGCCTAATTGTTGATTAATTGTCAGACGGAACACACCGATTAATTGCTCGTTCAGCTGAATGCCAGCTTCCAACCCTTTTTGTTCATTGTAGATGGTTTGAGTTGATTGAATAAACGTTTTGACAGCTTCTACGCTTTGGCATTGATGAATCCAAGGCAGCCACTCCCCTAAATGGGCCTTATTCTTTTGAATAAGGCTAAATAGTGTGTCTGCATCATCTAATTGTAGAGATGCCAAAGTCAACTCATTTGTGATGTGATATGTAAACAATGATTGCCCCTCCATTTTAGTGACTTTCCACCACTGCCATCGTTCTCCCAAATCGAACGCAGCAAAACACAAATAATATCACGATGCTGACAAGGTAAAGTAAATTCATTCCTTCAAACGTTTGCACAAAGAATCCTCCGAGTACCGGTCCGAGAATACTGCCTGCACTAAACGCCATCCCGCACATCAAATTCCCGGCGGGAAGCAGATGCTTTGGCAATAAGTCTGTCATATAACTGATGCCAAGTGAGAAGGTAGAGCCTACAGCCATTCCGGCAATAAAGAAACAGATGGCTACAGCCAAAACGGATTGAATGAAAATCCCTGCCAAAAGGAAAAAGAATGATCCAGCGAGTGTCACACATAAAATGATGCGGCGCCTGCCAAACCGGTCGCTGAGCATCCCAAGAGGAAGCTGAAAGACAATGCTCCCTATGGCAAACGCAGGTAAAATAAATGCAACCGCATCTACAGTCACACCGCTTCTGAGTGCATATACAGGGAAGTTACTATTGAGCGTCGTTTCTAAAAAGCCATAGCAAAATGGCATCATAAAGGCGACCCAGCCAAATTGAAAGGCCTTTTTGAAGCGCTTTAAACTGTTTGTCTGCTCTGACGTTTGCACTTCGCCTGTATCTGGATATGTATTTTTTAAAACAAACACAAGCAGCCAAATACATAAACTAACGGCACCAGAAACAATAAAAGGCAAGGCTGGATTGATCTCAATGAGCGGCGTTAAAAAAGGGCCGGCGGCAAAACCGAGTCCAAACGATAATCCATACAATGAAATATTTCGTCCGCGATTTCTTGATGATGAAGCATAGGTCACCCACGTCTGTGTAGAGAAATGCAGCATATGGTCACCAATCCCGATCATGAGCCGGAGGAAGAACCAGACGACATAAGATTCAAAAAATACAAAGCTAAACAAGCTTAAAAAGACAGCGGCGCCTCCAATGACGATTAATGGCTTAAATCCAAAACGGCGAAGCGGGGCTTCCATAAAAGGAGACGCAAGCAGTACACCGAGATATAAGCCTGTGGCATGCAGGCCGTTTAACGTAGGAGAAGTACCGGCATGTTCAAAGATAATGGAAATGACAGGAAGTAATGCTCCCTGTGAAAAACCAGATACGGATACAAGTAAAATTAAAATCATAAAGTGAATTCTCGACATAAGATGCTCCTTACAAGTTCATGCTTTCATCGTACAATGGAACCATAGGGGTTTCAATAGAAAGGTGGAAAACGAATGACGCTGACATACAAAAAGGATCATTGGATCGCACATATTGAGGACAGGCAGCTGCCTATTTCAGGAACAGAAGAACTGGGGTTCCGCCCATCTCAATTGTTCACCTCAGCCATTGCAGGCTGCTTTGGAGAAATGCTTATTCATGTATGCCGTAAAAAGCGAATATCCTATGAAGGGCTGACGATCACACCTGAAACGACAAGGGCAGGAGCTGTAAACAAAATTTCCTGCATTCATTTACATATCTTATTTGAAGACATCAATACATCTGATGAACAAATCGATAAAGTGATCACCCTTGCATTGAAGCATTGCTCTATGGTGCAGTCCGTGAAAGGGAGTATTGATATCACTTTCTCACACGCGCGAATCTAAAATGTATACGATGCCGGCACTCACGAAAGAATAACAGTCAGACATATGTAAAGGAGAATGGCTGTATGAATCGTTTGTTTCTTGTAATTGTCGCAATCGGTGTTCCGCTATCGGTGATTGGCAGTTTTCTTCATTTCCCGCAGGTCATCATGTTTGCCGTTTATTGTATCGCCATTATTGGTCTTGCTAGTTTTATGGGAAGAGCCACAGAAAGTCTTGCCATCATTGCGGGACCTAGAATTGGCGGACTTTTAAACGCCACATTCGGAAATGCAGTGGAATTAATCATATCGTTTTTTGCCTTAAAGCAAGGACTGACGGCCATCGTACTTGCTTCATTAACTGGATCAGTCATCGGAAATTTACTGCTTGTGGCGGGGCTGTCTTTTTTTGTTGGTGGATTAAAATATAAGCGCCAAGTGTTCAATGTCCATGATGCAAGGCACAATTCAGGCTTGCTCATGTTTGCCATCATTGTAGCGTTTGTCGTTCCAGAAGTATTTTCGGTGGAGATGGCAGAGAATAAACAGTTTGTTTTAAGCATTGGGATCAGCATTGTGATGATTTTGCTTTATGTTGCGGCGCTTTATTTCAAACTAGTCAGCCACCGCGGTGTTTATGTTGCCAAGCAGGAGAGCGTGCAAGGTGAAGCGGAGACGGAAGAAGAAACACCTGAATGGTCTGGGAAGTTTGCCACCGTGATTTTGCTGCTTTCGACGATCGCAGTTGCGTACATTTCAGAGCGCCTTGTTCATACATTTGATACGGTAGGAGAACAGTTTGGCTGGAGTGAGCTGTTTATCGGTGTCATTATTGTGGCCATCGTCGGCAACGCCGCAGAACATGCCTCAGCTGTCATCATGGCGTATAAAAACAAAATGGATGTAGCAGTGGAAATTGCCTTTGGCTCCACACTTCAGGTTGCCATGATGGTCGCACCAATCCTTGTCATCAGCTCGTTATTTTTCGACAAGCAGATGCCGCTCATTTTCTCTTTGCCAGAACTCATTGCGATGGCATCCTCTGTACTGCTCACGGTGATTTTATCAAATGATGGGGATACAAACTGGTTTGAAGGCGCCACATTACTCGCTGCCTATTTTATTATGGCGATTGGATTTTTCCTTTTATAATCTTTTGTGGATAAGGGACGTCTTTGCGGAAAATACTATGGAAAAATGAATGAGAAAGAGTGATGATATGAAAAAGATGCTCCGCATCATGTTTGTTGTTCTCTTATCCTTAAGTTTTCTATACAGCTTTCCAGCAGAGGCGGCAAAGCCATTTAAAGTGCCATCCTCTGTCGCCAGTATCTCCAAGGAGAATACGTATCCAAACGCGTCACAGGATCAGCCGCTGCTCCAGCCGAGCGAGCTGACGGCTGAATTGTTCAAAACAACAAGTGTACCGATTGAGAATACGCATTTGATTAAAATGCTGAATGAATCCAGCATTTCAGGGACGCCATTAGCTGTTGGATACCGTGCGACCATTTTCCTTGGGAGATGGGCGCTGAGCTATGATTCAAACGAAACGGTCGCCAACTGGGAATACAAAAAAGTAAATACGAACCACATTGATAACAGAGGCGGCAACAAAACAGCTATCGGAAAATACGTTCAAAAGCAGCAAGTGAAAGTAAGCGGAGGCCTCACAGCAAAAGTGCCGAACCCAGAAGATGTGAAAACATTGATGATGCAAAAAGCGATTCAAAAAACAAAGCTGCCCCTCGCTTTTGACACCGTGATTGGTGCAGGAACAAAACGAGATCAGTCATACCACGTCTCTCCGAAAAAAGCAGCATCGCTTCATGCCTATGCACCAGCGATTAACGAAAAAGGTAAGGTCACATACGGAGAAGTGTACCTTGTACTAAAAGGAAATAAACGAAAACTCGTCGTGAAAAACGTGACCTCACAAGGAATCGGCGCTTGGATTCCTGTTCAGGATCACTTGACGTTTGGGTTTCAAGGGATGAATTAAAACAGTCATCTCCTCTTATCAATAGAGGAGATGACTGTTTTTTGCTAATAGGGTTTCTCTTTTTTTCTTTTTAGTTCATTTTTGTAAAAGTCAAAGGCGTTATATAAATACCAAATGATAAAAAGAAAGAAGATAACTTTAGTCAATATCGGTAAGTTGTTGAAAATAAGCCATAGGCCAAGATAAGGGATGATCATAAATCCATAATAAGAAAACCACCATGTTTTAAAAATGAAACTCATCTCCTTGAAACTTTGTAGACATTAACATCTTATACATATATTACATTTTTTCGAGAAAATAAAAAAGCCATAGTAGAAGTTGAATGAACTCAACGACTACTATGGCTTAAGTTTTTTATTCCCCTAAATCCACATTATGATAAACCTGCTGCACGTCTTCAAGCTCTTCTAATACATCGATCAGCTTTTCAAATTGTGCTTTCGATTCATCATCTAATGTCACTTCGTTTTGAGGGAGCATTGTGATTTCAGCGACAGTGAATTCTTCTACGCCGGCTTGTTTGAATGCTTCTTGTACTTGATGGAATTGATCTGGTTCAGCGTACACAATCACCGTTTCATCTTCTTCCATGATGTCACGTACATCAATGTCTGCTTCCATTAAAAGCTCAAGCGTTTCTTCTTCGCTTTTCCCTTCGACACCGATGACAGCTGTTTCGTCAAACATGTAGGCAACAGAGCCGCTTACGCCCATGTTCCCGCCGTTTTTCCCAAATGCTGCTCGAACATCTGAAGCTGTACGGTTCACATTATTCGTGAGGGCATCAACGATCACCATTGAACCGTTTGGACCAAATCCTTCGTAGCGCAGCTCATCGAAATTCTCTTCCGCACCGCCTTTGGCTTTTTCAATGGCACGGTCCACAATGTGTTTTGGGACACTATATGTTTTTGCACGTTCTAGGACAAAACGAAGTGCTTGGTTTGATTCTGGGTTTGGCTCACCTTGTTTGGCAGCCACATAGATTTCACGCCCGAATTTTGCGTAAATACGACTTGTACTGGCATCCTTTGATGCTTTCTTTTCTTTAATGTTGTTCCACTTACGACCCATCTTATTCACTCTCTTTCACTTAGAAAATACACAGTATGAGGGTCCCCATGCTGCATGAAATCATTCTGCTATCTATTATACATGAATCAGTCAAGAGGATAGAAGGTAGAGGGCTGAAATGAAAAGAATTGTTAGCGAATGTTCAAGTGTTCCAAGTTTCTCGCAAGCCCGGGTCAGCCCGGCAACTTGTATATAAAAAAATAACCCCATCATAAATGAGGTTATTTTGCCGGCTGGGGATAAGCGAGATCCTCAAGCAATTTGACATCATGCTGATGAAGCTGTTTGATCATTTCTTTTCGCACAGCGAGGGCGGCTTCGAAGTATTTTTCGTCTTCGACCATTCCCTTTACTGTGATTTCAATCCCGCGATTCAGCTTATTCAACCCCATAATTCCATGAACCTGAAAGGGTTCAATGGCATTTTGAAATTCATCTTTTTTAAGAAAATCATGATGCATTTGATTTAAATTGTCACATGCTGATTCAAGTGCGTGAAAGGCGATATCAGGGTTTTGATTCGCACTAATTAACACAGATTCCGTAATCCGCATGTAGTGCATGTTATAGTTTTGGATTTGGCGGATATCCCCGTTAGAAATGGTTAACAGCTTGCCGCTCCATTCTCTAATTTGCAGAGAGCGGAGACCAATCTCTTCAATGGTTCCATTAAAGAGGTTATTCACCGTCACATAATCCCCTTTATGAATCTGACGTTCATAGATAAGAAAAACGCCTGCTAAAATATCACGAATCAGCGTCTGTGCGCCAAAACCGATGACGATCCCAGCGACACCAGCACCCGCAAGAATTTTCCCAAAGTCATGAAAGAAAAGAGAAATGACATAGAGCACAAAGCAAATCGAAGCGGTGTACTGAGTGACCGATTTGACCAAGCTCTCGATCGTTTGCTTCTTCTTGTCCTCGATAAACTCAGTTCGTTTAAAGAAAATTTGAAGGGCTTTGTTAATCATAAAGACGGCAAGCCAAAGAATGAGTCCAACAAGGAGAATTTCAATGTATTTGTTTTTGACCACTGTCAGAAATGTATCGTCCATCTATCGGTTACCCCCTGGCTGTACGAGAAGTAAAATCAACATCTTGATAATAGCTGTTTTTCACTAAAACATTCGGACCGAGGCACTGCACGCTTGGGCAATGACAATTCAGTTCTTTTGCTAATTTCGTGTCCATCCAGCGTGTATAGGCTGATTGCAATGTATCAGTTGCAATGTTTCCAAGCGGCGGAGTATCGCCAAAGTCTGTCACAATAATATTCCCATCAAAAATATTCACATTCAACCGTGAGCGTCCATCAGGGTCATTTCGCACCGTGACATTTTTCTCCTGGCGTAATCTGTTGAGGAGTCGCTGGTCTTCTTCATCTGGGCTGCATGAATAAAACGGCAGGGTGCCAAACAGCATCCAGGTGTTTTGATCACGAATATCAAGCAGCTGATGAATCGCATCCCGCATTTGCGGAAGCGTCAATGATTCAAGGGCGCTGGCGAAATCACTTGGGTACATCGGGTGAACTTCGTGGCGTTGGCATTTCATTTCCTCGACGATCTGCCGGTGGATGTGCTCAATATATGGAAGCGTGCGCTTATTCAGCATGGTTTCAGCGGATACGGTTACGCCCGCTTTGACAAGTGCCTGACTATTTTCAATCATGCGGTTAAATAATTTCTCGCGCTGCTCAAAGGTTGGTTTTCGATCCATCATGGCAAAACCGACTGTTGCAAACTCTTCGACAGTGCCCCAGTTATGTGAAATGTGAAGGACATCTAAGTATGGAATAATTTCTTCATACCGCGCCAAATCAAGGGTTAAATTTGAATTGATCTGTGTACGGACGCCGCGTTCATGGGCATACTTTAATAAAGGGACGACATATTCCCGTACAGATTTAAGAGAAAGCATGGGCTCTCCGCCTGTAATACTAAGTGAGCGCAAAAGCGGAACTTCATCTAAACGGCGAAGTAACAAATCAATCGGCAGCGCATTCGGATCCTTAGGCTGTAAGGTATAGCCGACCGCACAATGCTCGCATCTCATGTTACACAGCGTTGTTGTCGTAAATTCAATATTTGTCAGCTTCATTTCTCCGTAATCCTGCACATCGAGATAGGCTTCCCAGGGGTCGTATGCAGGTGTAATCGGACGAAGTGCTGTTTTTTGGTTCATGGTATCTATCTCCTTTTCATTCGGGCAAACGTAGACCCGCCAACAGTTAATTTTAAGCCTCATCACGGTTATACGCAAGGGGGACACAATTGATTTGCAAGGGAAAAAAAGATAAGCTATAAACAAATGCTAAAGGGAGTGTATCGATGGGTAAGGCAGCAGACAGCAAAGAGCAGCAGGTTGATTATTTAAAGAACCGATTAGATATGTTTATGAATGTGATTGATTCATTAGATCCCGAATCAACAGACGTTGAGGATATAGACAGACTGATCCAGATGATTGATGACCTGGAAGCGAAATATGAACGGTTTAAAAACGATTGGAAGGAAGAATAGCTCGCGTGATGCGGGCTTTTTTCTTTAAATTGGCAGGTGAATCGGTGTATGAGTCTCGGTCTTATTCTGCACAATAGAAGAAAAACCGGGAAGTGACGTAAATGAAAAAATTCATGCTGATCTGTTTATGTGCGCTTTTTGTTTCCATGCCTCTCTCAGAAGCGGCAGCCGTGTCTAATAAGCCCATCCACTGGGGATTTGCGAAAAGTAAAGAGCACAGGCCGCCGGATGCGGGCAAAGAATTAACGGCACTGTTAAAAAAGTATGATGCGTTCTATTTAGGCAACACGAAAAAGAAAGAGATTTATTTTACCTTCGACAATGGCTATGAAAATGGGTACACACCCAAGATCTTAGACGTGCTGAAAAAACATCAAGTACCAGGCACCTTTTTTGTGACAGGTCACTTTGTAAAGGACCAGCCCGGGCTTGTCAAACGTATGGCAGAAGAAGGTCATATCATTGGCAACCATTCCTATCATCATCCAGATTTAACAACAAAGAGCACGAAAGAAATCAAAGAAGAACTGGACCGTGTCAATGAAGCTGTGTACAAAATCACAGGAAAACAAGATAACCTCTACCTTCGTCCGCCGCGCGGTGTGTTCAGTGAACGGGTATTAAAAGAAACAAAACAGCTCGGCTACCAAACCGTTTTCTGGTCAGTGGCGTTTGTGGACTGGCATATCCATCATCAAAAAGGAAAACAGTATGCTTACGATCAAATGATGAAGCAGGCGCACCCAGGAGCCATTTACTTACTTCATACCGTCTCAAGAGACAATGCCGAAGCGCTGGATGATGCCATCACCGCTCTGAAAAAACAAGGATATTCCTTTAAAAGCCTAGACGATCTCATGCTTGAAAAAGTATGGCATCTGCCACAGCTATAGAAAGAAGCCTGCAGAAGACCTGCAGGCTTTTTGATTAACCCTCTCTATTTTTACGATAAAAAAGAGGGTGATGATTTGAAAAAAAGTCAACACTATTTAAAAATCCTGAACCACCCTTTATGTTTAAACCACAAAAGCATCCCCGAGACGAGGAGACCCATGAATATCAGCACGCCAAAATAGCCGTATTTCCAGTGTAATTCAGGCATGTTGTCAAAGTTCATTCCGTACACCCCAACAATAAAGGTCAGTGGAATAAAAATGGTCGACACAATGGTCAATGTCATCATGATTGCATTCATCCGGTTGGAATTCAGCGTCTGATAGCTGTCTCGTAAATCGGCTGTCATATCACGGTTTGACTCAACAATTTCGGTTAGTTTTAATAGATGATCATAAATATCATTAAAATACGCTTGGCGGTTTGTATCGCTTTTCATCATATTTGTGTTCACAATACGATATAAAAGGTCCCTCATCGGGATAATCGTTCTTCGCAGTTTGAGTAAATCTGATCGAATCCCGAATACTTCGTTCATCAATGTGCCATACGTTTTATGCCCTTCTTCATCCTCAATTTCATTCAGCCTGTCTTCAATTTGATAAATAATAGGGAAATAATCATCAACAAGCTGATCAATCAGCATGTAGGCAATATGCTCAGGTCCGCTGTTTCTCGCTTTATCAGACCCTTTGAGCTTTCGAATTACACGTTCAACGTATGGCGCTTCCTTCAAATGAAAGGTCACGATATAGTTTTCACCAACAAACAGATCGACTTCCTCAGAACGAAGCGTTTTTTGATTAAGGGCATGCAGCACGAAAAACAAATACCCTTCATAAAAATCAAGCTTGGGCCGCTGTAAATAATGAAAACAATCTTCAATCGCGAGTGGATGGAAATGAAAATATTCCTTTAAAAGCGCTGCTTCCTTTTCCGTTGGCGCATGAAAATCAATCCAATACCAGGCGATATCGGGGCTTGAAAGCTGCTGCAATGTTGCATGTTCAATCAAGTCGCCGTTTTTTGTCACTGCAAGTTTTCTCAGCATGTGCACCCCTCCAGACTTGCATTATATCATGAAGCAGCACCGGTGAACTTATACGTTTTCTTCATAAAAAAAGCCGATCTCATTTTTGAGATCGGTTCAATGTGCGTGTATGATTGATGGATAAAATCGAGAATTAAGGACGACGGAAGTTGACGAAACCACCATTACGGTCGAACCAGCCTCTAAATGCCCAGTTGATGTAGCCGCCGTCACCTTTGTTTGTGAAAGATCCATTTTCGAATACCCAGACTCCGTACGTAATACTTCCGTATTTCACAGTAGCAAACGTTTTGACGCCGTTGAAACGAGTCTCATAACCTTGGCTTAAGTTAAATACCATGACATTGTATTTTGCGCCAGCAGCATAGAAAGCAGACTCCATTAATCCTTTGACAAAGCCTTCACGGTTTGTGTTAGCATTTGCAGCATTGATTAATGCATTTGCAATACCAAGTACATCAAAGTTAATATTAACGTTTCCTGCAGTTGTAGATGCTTTACCTTCAGCAGCTTTGTTTAAGACAGTTTGCTGAAGTGTAGTAGAAACAGGTGCTGAAGTTTTTGGCTCAGCAGCGTCAGCGAATACTGGCAGTGTCGAAGAAACAGCAGTGGCAAGGGCAACAGAAAGAATTGTTTTTTTCATTGGTCGGATCTCCTTTGTTTTTAAATTTTGGGTCTTCTTTTTTGTAAAATGTGAAACTAAGTGAAGCCGGTCATCAATGAGGTAAATATGTTCCTGCAAGATAAAACAAATGATTGCCTAATCCGCTAATTTCTTTGTTCACCTCCTTGATATGTCATAATTATACAAATATTTTCGGAATGGAAGATATCACCCAGAGGTTCTATTTCTAATTTAAGGAAAATGAGCCTAAAATGTTGCAGGATGCTGTCGAATTTTAGCTGAATTCGACTAAAAACTTTCGTCTATCCAAAAGGAGAATGACCACAAATAAGGAAGATATAACTGATAAATTCTTGTACTCTTTATGTTTAAAAGTATTCAATCTAGAGAATCATTCATGCAAAATGAAACAATCACATCTGCGTATGTTTGCAGAAAGGAAGAGGACATGTATGTGGGAAAAACAGCTGGTGGTAGAGCCGCCGTATCATTTCGATCAAGTGCTTAGACGCTTATCAAGTGATCCATTAAAAGCAGTCGATTTGAATCAAAGAGAAATCAAAGTGCCGATCAGATTAGAGCAAAAACCTTATGTGGTCATCGTTCAAGCTACTGGAACAAAAGATGCACCTATGTTTCGGGTGCGGGCAGACGGCCCAGAGGAACCCCTTCTTTCTGAGGTGAAACGGATATTTGGCATGGAGCATCAATTACACATGATTCAAGACCATTTTTCTCAAACCAATCTAGCGCCCATTTTTGAGCAGCATATCGGAACGCCGCTCATGCTTGATTTCCATTTATATCATTGTTTAATGAAATGTATCATTCATCAGCAGCTTAATCTTTCGTTTGCTTACGAGCTCACGAAACGATTTGTCCATACGTACGGAGAGCAAATAGAAGGTGTATGGTTTGATCCTTTACCTGAAACCATTGCCTCTCTTGAGACAGATGATTTGAGAAAGCTTCAATTTAGTCAGCGAAAAGCAGAATATGTCATCGATGTATCGAAACGAATTGTGAGCGGCTCACTTTGTTTAGAGGAATTACACCATTTATCTGATTTGGAGGTGGAAGAGCGATTGCTTCCGATTAGAGGGATCGGACCTTGGACGGTTCAAAATGTGCTCATGAATGGGCTTGGAAGACCAAATCTTTTTCCGATGGCAGATATCGGCATTCAAAATGCAATCAAACGGCACTTCGACCTGCCTGAAAAACCGACAAAAGAAGAGATGTCAGCGCTAAGCAAGGAATGGACCCCATATTTAAGCTACGCTTCTTTATATTTATGGAGAAGCATTGAGACAGATAAATAAATGAAAGGCATTTTCTCTCTTTGTCTAAGACGTGGTATACTAATGAGATGGAATAAAATGAAGACAACCTATTAAGGGTTCAAATAGAACGGAGAGAATAAAGTGAAAGAAAAACAGCAAGGTGCCCTTTTGCAAAAGGGACAGCAGTTCCCGCTTACCATTAAACGCCTTGGCATTAATGGTGAAGGGGTCGGTTATTTTAAAAAGCAAGTGGTCTTTGTCCCAGGTGCACTTCCAGGTGAGGAAGTGGTCGTTGAAGCAACGAATGTCCAAGCAAAATATGCAGAAGGTACAGTGAGGAAAGTGCGAAAGCGCTCCGAGCATCGAGTCAAACCGCCATGCCCAGTATACGAACAGTGCGGCGGCTGTCAGCTTCAGCATTTGGCGTATGAGCAGCAGCTAAATGAAAAGCGTGATATTGTCATTCAATCAATGGAGCGCCATACAAAGCTATCGGTTGAAAAGCTTGATATTCGGCCAACGATCGGTATGGAAGATCCGTGGCATTACCGAAACAAAAGTCAGTTCCAAGTAGGTCGTTCTCACAGCGGAGACATCATTGCAGGACTTTACGGATTGAATTCTCATAAGCTTGTTCCGATCAAGGAATGTATCGTGCAGCATCCAAAAACGAACAAAACAACGGGCGTTGTCCGCAAAATTTTAGAGAAATTCGGCGTATCTGTCTACAATGAACGGACAAGAAAAGGCGACGTACGCTCGATTGTCGTGCGTGTCGGCTTTGAAACAGGTGAAGTACAAGTCGTTCTTGTCACATCAAAACCTGAATTTCCAAAGAAAAAAGAAATCGCAGAAGCCATTCAAAAACGACTGCCTGAAGTGACGTCTATCATGCACAATATCAATGGTGAAAAAACATCAGTCATCTTCGGCCATAAAACATCTCACCTAGCCGGCAATATGGTCATCCAAGAATTTTTAGGAGACGTCTCTTTTGAACTAAGTGCACGTGCTTTCTTCCAATTGAATCCAAAGCAGACGCTAAAGCTTTACGATGAAGCGAAAAAAGCGGCCAAATTGACTGGCAAAGAAAAGGTTGTCGATGCGTATTGCGGCGTTGGAACCATTGGGATGTGGCTTTCAGATGGCGCCAAAGAAGTACGAGGAATGGATGTCATCAAAGAATCGATTGATGATGCCAAGAAAAATGCCAAAAAACACGGCATGAAAAACGCGACCTATGTAACAGGAACAGCTGAACATTGGCTGCCAAAATGGGTCAAAGAAGGCTTCCGTCCTGACGTCATCGTCGTCGACCCGCCAAGAACAGGCTGCGAGCGCACCTTCTTAGACACCGTCAAACAAGTCAAACCAAAACGCTTTGTCTACGTCTCTTGCAACCCATCCACACTAGCAAAAGACCTTCAATACATGTCAAAAGACTACAAGATCGAATACATGCAGCCAGTTGATATGTTTCCGCATACGGCGCATGTAGAGACCGTTGTATCAATGGTAAGAGTGTAAAAAAGTGAAGTGAATAAAACTGTCCGTGATTTGAATACTGGTGTCTAGCTGGTAGGATAATCACGGATTTTTTTATATACTGATCCGTAGGTGTTGATCAGAGTAAACCATATGAATGAGGTAGAGGAGGATGGAAATGAGTCAATTCGAGATTCTAACAAAATACATACCGATGCTCCGCGAGGACCATATCGGAGAATGGGTGATCGATCAAGAAAATGATGGAACAGCTGAACGCCCAATCCAGATGCCTTTTGTCCATTATTCCGAAACTGTCCGTCACTTTATCGAAGATGTCTATACCTTTGCGGAACAACATCAAGAGCTGGAGCTTATCCGCTACAGAGAAATCCTCAAAGAAAATGGCATTGAAGGTGGATTGAACGATATCGAGAATGTGGACCTCTCACATTTAAATGCGCAGTGTATACTTGCACTCATCATGGGAGTGGTGAGTGCTGAGCGGTTTTGCGATGGTGCCATATTGGGTTCTTTTAAAAGTGGAGCCATCTTAAAATGGCTTGAAAGATTGAAAAACCTAGATGTATGACATCTAGGTTTTTTTATTTCTGAAACGAGATTATGAGCATGTGAATTGCTCCACTTCTTGACGAAATAGATCAAGCAGCAGCTGCTTGGTGTTTTCCAGAGAGAGATGGGGTTCCTTATGAGTTAAGATTCCTATTGGGATAAAAGGGTCCTCTATTTCTATTGGAACTTTAACAAATTCGTCTGATAATGGGGTAGAAGAAAGCACCACCCCGACGGAAGGAAACGCCTTTAGAAATGATGGAATCGCTGAAATCTGGCTGATGGTGTAAGTGAACGGCTCGACATTTATTCTTGAGAGTTCCTTTTGTAATTTCATGTGATATAAACAACTTTCCCCGCCAATAATCAAAGGCTGTTCATAAAGATCCTTGATCAATGAAATCGGTCCGACTTGATCTGCCTGCTGTTTTGCGATAATAAAAGACATTTCCTCCTTGTACAACTCCTCAAACGGAAGTGTATTCATCACAGGTTCCCCTGCAACGGCAAAATCAATCTCACCCTTGAGCAGAAGCTTGTGAAGAAAGTCTGTATTACCAATGATAAAGTGGCATGTGATATTCGGTTTTTGCCTCCTGAATGTTTGAAGGACGGAAGGAAGAATAGTGGCAGCAATTGGTTCTATGACGCCTATATTCAAGGTTCCGATTTCTTCTTTTTGGAGTTTTTGTGATTGCTCTAATACAAAATGCCAATGGAGTATCAGCTGATCAATCTCTTTGGCAAACAATTGTCCTGAAGGGGTTAATTCAGCCTCCCATCCTCTTACAAACAATTGAAATCCTAACTCCTTCTCTAATCGTTTGATCTGATTCGTTATGGTTGACTGTGCATAATTCAATTTTTGAGCGGCTTTTGAGAATGTCCCTTCCTGAATGATGGCTTGAAATGCTTTTAACTCTTTTAAGTCCATTTCTAATAATCTCCATTCATTTTATGAATACAATTTTATATATTATTCAATTATATAAAACAAGTATTGGGATGTAAAATGAATGTAGACAGAAAAAAGGAGATGACATTCATGCCATTTGTAAAAGTCAGCTATATGGAAAATGCGTACGATACAGAAAGCTTAGCTTCTGTTAGCCAAACGATCATGAAAGCTCTGATGAAAGAATTTCAAGTTCCTAAAAAAGACTACTTTCAGGTATTCAGTTCACATAAGAAAGAAGAATTTTTTTATAATCCCCATTATCTTCTTCGTCATGAAAGAGATCATCGTCTTTTATATATCCAAATTACATGTGGTCCAGGAAGAACCGACGGGCAGAAGAAGTCTTTATATAAGGAAATAGCTGACCAGTTGTATTGCCAGCTTCATATCTCGAAAGAAAATGTATTCATTATGCTGTATGAGACAGGGTTGGAGAATTGGTCCTTTGGAGAAGGACTTGCGCAGATGATCAAGTAACAGAACGAATGAAAGGGGAAATAGCTATGCATCAGCCAATCAAGCCAACTGTAAAATTCACTCTCGGAGATTTTGCCCCAGCATTTGTTGAGTATTCAGAAAAAGTTCTCTTTGGAGATTTGTGGAGGAGAGAGGAACTTTCTCTTAGAGATCGCAGTATGATTACAGTCTCAGCTTTAGTAAGTACGGGCAGCCTGAATCAGCTGGAATACCATTTACATCTTGCCAAAGAAAATGATGTCACGAAGAACGAATTGATTGAAGTCATCACTCATCTTAGTTTTTATATCGGATGGCCTAAAGCAGCTTCAGCACTAGAAGCGGCTAAACATATTTTGGAGGACGAATAAAGTTCATCAAACAACGTGACCTATTTGAAATAGGGCTTTTTATATGCAATAAATTGAATTTTAAAATCGCCTGTTGACTTTCCCCTTTACTGAAAGGTTTATACTTTGATCAGATTAACAAATCGGAGGAGATGCAGGATGTTTAAAATCGGTGATTTTTCTATGTTAAGTAAGGTCCCTGTCAAAACCTTAAGGTATTATGACCAAATAGATTTATTAAAGCCTAAGCAGATCGATCAAGAATCCGGATACCGGTATTACTCAGCTGAACAGCTGCTTGAGGTCAATCGGATTTTTCTGTACAAGGAATTAGGTTTTACGTTAAAGCAAATGGGTCAGCTTCTTCGTGAAGATATTTCTGTCGAGCAGATTCAGGGCATGTTTCTCTTGAAAGAGAGTGAGATTCAGCAATTGATCGAGAGAGAACAACAGAAATTAGCGCGTATTAAGGAGCGGATGCACCTCATCAAACGAGAGGGGTGTGTTGAAAAAGCGCAGGAGGTCATCATCAAATCGGTTGAAAGCAAATGTATCATGTCTTTTCAATCCCATGGAACTGTTGACGAAATCCCAACATTCTTTCAAACGTTTCATCATTTGTTACATAAACATCCGCAAGAATTGAACTCTGAGCCACAAATCGTGCTGTGGAGGGAATCACTTGCTAAAGAAAGTGAGTTCGAATTTGAGGTTGGGTATTCCGCGAAAGCGTTAAGGGGCTCTCTTCCTCAGGGAATTACGATGCGCACGTTACCAGCTGAAGAAACCATGGCGACGCTCTTATTTCATTCAGATTCTCCATTTGCGCAATCTGCTTGTGTTGACCTGGCGACATGGATCGAACATAACGGATACCGCGTGAAAGAAGATCAGCCGGGCAGAGAGATTTATTACCCATTGGCTGAAAATGAAGAAGGAAGACTCATTGAAATTCAAATTCCTATAAAAAATGAAGTCAAATCGTAAACAATGCCCAAAGGAGAAAAGCCACGATGAAAAATAAAGCCGTTGTCTATTTACTTGCTTTAGCAGCCTTTTTAATTGGAACGATCGAATATATCATTACAGGAATTATTCAAATGGTCGCAGATGATTTACAGGTCACGACATCTGCTGCTGGTTTATTGGTCACATCATTAGCGCTCTCAGCAGCAATCGGCGCGCCGATTGTCATTGCACTGACCATCAATATCGACCGCAGAAAAATATTATCATGGATGCTGATCATTTTTACTTTAAGTAATATCATCACAAGTGTCAGCCATTCGTTTGAAATGGTGCTGATGACAAGGGTTTTACAAGGAATTAGTGGGGGAACGGCTATTGTGGTGGCAATGGCTGTGGCGACTCGTCTTGTCGAACGAGAAAAAAGAGGAACAGCGATTGGCATCATTTTAATGGGATTAAGCAGTTCCTTAGTTTTAGGTGTGCCAATCGGGACATTTCTAAGCAGCATGATTGGATGGAAAGCATTATTTGCAGCCATTGGATTGATCACGCTCATTCCGCTGATAGTTGTGTATAGGCGCATCCCTTCTATGAAAGAACAAGAACCGGTGACGCTAGGTATGCAATTATCGATATTAAAAGATAAGAGAATTTTGCTTGCAGTGGCAGTGACACTTTTTTATGTAGGCGGATATTCCACTTTATTTACCTATTTATCGCCATTCCTGCAAGAATCAGCAAACCTTAGCATCACAGAAATCAGCGGCATTTTATTGCTAGCGGGAATATGCAGCTTTTTAGGCTCCAGTCTTGGAGGGGTTGCAGCAGATAAAAAAGGCCCAACATTCACGATTTTCTCCGGAATTATTCTGCAAATCATCATGCTGATGCTGCTGGCATTTGTGTCAGGGAATCTCGTGGTCATGGTGGCGGTGATCATGATATGGATGATTGCTACATGGAGCACATCTCCAGCTCAGCAGCTGTATCTCGTCACACTTGTACCAAAATCTCCTGATATCGCATTAAGTGTCAATACATCGTTTATTCAATTCGGTTTTGCTTTAGGCTCGGGGTTAGGAGGGCTTGTATTGAGCAGGACATCTATACTGCACCTGAGCTGGATCAGCGCTGGAACGGTTCTTCTTGCTTTACTCATGACCATCTTGATGGTGGCGTTTGACCGAATCTCTCAGCAGAAGAGTTTGAAGGTAATGGAGCAAGGAAGGTAACATGAACGATTTCACTAGTGAACATACAAATTTAGTTTTGTATTGTGGGAACTACTTATTTAGGGTAGTACCTTGGCCCATTTCGTGGGCTTTTTTTTATAAAAATTCTTATCTCTGCACTTCTGCTTTATTACTTCTGTAAATACCTGATCTCCTTGTCATACTTTTGAATGAAATTGACTCAATAGAATTGACGCAAGAACCGTGAATAGGTGAAGATGAAATAAACTGTAAGATAAAGGGAGACGGATGATGATACATATCATATTTGGGGCGGCAGCTGCGGGTAGTTTAAAACAAGCAATACGTGAAATGAAGCAAGATCAAATAAATGATATCATCGCTTTTGATGATATTTATTCGATTGGACCACTTCTGTATTTACACGAACATAAAGGACAAGCGAACCGTATAGAGTGGCTGCGTAACGTGATGTCAAATGAATATGGCTATTTTGACGACATGGTCAACGATCAGCACAGAATGCTTCAGCAAATAAAAGAAATAAAAGCTGGCAGTCGTATACTTCTCTGGACAGGCAGTAATGCCCATGAGCAAATTGGCTTGCGATATGCCGTCTATTTATTAAAAGAGAAAAGCATAGAATTGTCAGTAATCAATACAACGACAGCATTTGATCAGCTGTTCAATACAAATACAAGAAGAATGGATATTCGACATTCCGGAGAAATCGCATCTGAAAAATTTAAAATTTTGTATGAGAGTAAAGAGCATATTCACCCAGTGACAAAAGAAGAGAGAGAAAGATTACAAAATGAATGGCTTTCACTTGCTAAAGAAAATCATACGCTGCGGATATGGAAAAAAGGACAAGTGATCAGCGTACCAGAAGATGAATTTGATGCTTATTTAGTGAAAATGGCTAAGCGGCTTCATCAGTCCGCACCAGAAGAGGAGTACATCGTCACTCCACGTCTAATAGGAGAAGTCATTGGTCATTTAGATCAGTATATCGGCGATGATTTTATTGAATATCGGCTGAAGACATTAATTGATCAAGGAATTTTTGACATGAAAGGAAAACGAACTTCCATGCGTTATTACTCAATTAAACTGACGGAGTTCGGTCAGAACTTCAAAAAATGGGTATGCTGTCGAGAGTTTGTAGATCATCCTTTTGTGAAAATTGAAGGAGATTACGGTGAACCTTTTCAGTGTGGGTATTGCGAATGTCATTTAGAAAGAGATGATGTACCAATGAGTGATACTCTTTTCTCAAAGATATGGAATTGGAACATACAGTATGGCCGCTGGTTTGACGAAGAGACCGATGATTTGCTGCCAAATGGCGTAGACATGGAAAGGAAGTTCAATCAAGAAGGAGAGCGTATCACTGAAGAAGTGAAACGAGCCTTGTCTCCTGCGTTTCAAATTGAATACAGCCCAAGTGAATACGCGCAATATTACATTTAAAGAATGAATTTTCTTATCACTGCACAAAATAAAGCTTTACACAATCCATCATCATCATGTAAGATATGGAGAAATTAAAAGCGAAGAAAAGGACATGAGCAATTTTTTACTGGTTACCAGAGAGGGAAGTGACGCTGAAATCTTCCTAACGCAGGAAAGTTGTCTTACCACCTTTGAGCTGTATTGGGGAAATCACAGTATCCAATATCGTTTACGCCACGTTACGGCACCAGAGCCATAAAGCGAATGCGCATTATGGGAATTTGGGTGGAACCACGGATATCACATTCGTCCCTTTATGAGGGATGGGTGTGTTTTTTTTGTACACTCATATAGGATCATTGCTTTGAAAAGGACATGAGCAGCTTTTACGGTTACCAGAGAGGGAAGTCACGCTGAAATCTTCCTAACGCAGAAAAGCGGTCTTACCACCTTTGAGCTGTATTGGGGAAAATTGCAGTATCCAATACCGTCAATGCCACGTTACGGCACCAGAGCCATAAAGCGAATACGCATTATGGGAATTTGGGTGGAACCACGGATTACACATTCGTCCCTTTACGCGGGATGGATGTGTTTTTTTATTTCAAAAAATAGGAAAGGTGTGTCGGTTATGAGAGAAAACATGGTGAAGATTCAATTTCCGGATGGAAAGATAAAGGAGTTTCCCGCAGGTACGACTGTCGCAGATGTTGCCTCCCATATTAGTCCGAGCTTAAGAAAAAAAGCAGTGGCAGGTAAGGTCAATGATCAAATGGTTGATTTAAGTGAGCAGCTATACAGCGATGTTCGGCTGTCTATTGTCACACTAGATTCAAAAGAAGGGCTTGAAGTGCTGCGCCATACATCTGCACACGTATTAGCTCAGGCTGTGAAAAGGTTATATGACAATGTCACACTGGGGATCGGACCGGTCATTGAAAATGGATTTTACTATGATATGAAGCTCGATCAATCATTAAGCGTAGAGGATTTAGCAGAAATTGAAAAAGAGATGAAAAACATCATAAATGAGAATCACCCTATCCAAAGAAAGGAAGTCTCTTACAAAGAAGCTGAAGCGCTGTTTGCACATGATCCATATAAGCTGGATATTTTAAAAGATTTACCCTCTCAAGAAGCCATCACAGTTTATCAGCAAGGAGAATTTGTAGATTTATGCCGCGGGCCGCATGTACCTTCTACAGGGTACGTAAAGTCATTTAAACTAACACGTGTTGCAGGGGCTTATTGGCGGGGAGACAGTCATCAGGATGTCTTGCAGCGAGTGTATGGTGTGGCGTTTCAACACCCAAAGCATCTCGCTGAGTATCTTCATTTCATGGAAGAAGCAAATAAACGTGATCACCGGAAATTAGGGAAACAGCTATCCCTCTTTATGTTTTCAGAAGAAGCGCCAGGTATGCCGTTTTATTTACCAAAAGGACAGATTGTCAGAAATGAATTAATGGCCTTTTCAAGAGAAGTGAGAGGCAAAGCGCAATACGAAGAAGTGAGTACACCGTTTATGATGAACCAAGAGCTTTGGGAAAAGTCAGGGCACTGGGATCATTATCATGAAAATATGTATTTCTCGGAAGTGGACCATACAAGCTTCGCTTTAAAACCGATGAACTGTCCAGGGCATATGCTCATGTTTAAAAACAGCTTATATTCCTACAGAGACCTTCCGATTAGAATGGCTGAGTTTGGTCAGGTGCATCGTCATGAATTTAGCGGAGCGTTAAATGGTTTGTTCAGGGTCAGAACATTTTGCCAAGATGATGCCCATATTTTTTTAAGAGAAGATCAAATCGAAGCTGAAATCAAACGGATTTTCCAATTAGTTGATCATGTGTATCGGACATTTGGATTTGAGTATTCAGTCGAGCTATCCACTCGTCCAGAAAAAGCATTAGGCAATGATGCTATTTGGGATATATCCGAAACAGCGTTAAAAAATGTGCTTGATCGTCTAAAGGTCGACTACCAGCTGAATGAAGGAGATGGCGCATTTTATGGTCCAAAGATCGATTTTCATATTAAAGATGCCCTGCAGCGGAGCCATCAGTGCGCCACAATTCAACTGGATTTCCAAATGCCAGAGAAATTTGGTTTAACATATATCAACGAAAAAAATGAAAAGGTTCGGCCAGTTGTGATTCACAGTGCCATTTTTGGTTCTCTAGATCGTTTCCTAGGTATTCTCATCGAGCATTTTGCAGGCGCTTTCCCATTATGGCTAGCACCGGTACAAGTGCAAATCATCCCTGTCTCAACTGTTCACCTTGATCACTGCTTAGAGGTGCAGCAGCAATTAAGAAGTATCGGAATAAGAGCCACAATCGATGAGCGGGATGAAAAACTTGGCTATAAAATGAGAGAAGCACAAATGCAAAAAATCCCTTATATCGCGGTCATCGGCGATAAAGAAATGGAAGACAACACACTAAATATTAGACAGCACGGAGAAAAGACGTCAAAAAAGCTGTCTATTGAGGACTTTAAACACATGGCTGCTAAGCAAATCAAAGACAGATCGGCTGCTCAGATATGATGTGATGATTTTATGAAGAAGGACCAGACGTTCATTGAATGATGGGCGTCTTTTCATTTGCGAAAAAAGCCGAATTGACAGTAGAAAGGGAAAATATTGAAACATTTTTTCGGTAAAATCGTAATAAAGATAGAGCGTTCAACAGAAACCGTTTAAAACGGAGAGGAGTATTGCATGGAACAAGCAGCACTGAAAAAGATGAGATCGAAACAAGTAGTTACCTCTAATTTACTATTCGGCATGTTGATCTTGATTTTTTTTATTTTGATTCAAAATGTTGAAATTCAATTTACATATTTCTTTCTTTGTTTAGGAATCTTCATGCTCCTTCAAGGTATTTACGGCTTGATCAAAAAAGGATCAACAAAGTCTATCATTCCCATATTTGAGCAGGTAGCCATTTATGAAAAAGAGAAATTGGGAAAAGAGTGGGAGAAAGAACAAAGAGTGGAGAATATTTGGAAATTGATATTGAGCGGGCTAATGTTCTTCCAATCATTTAGTTTTCAAACGATGCAAGATCCATTTTTTCATATAGAACCTAATTTTCTCATTTTCTTATTTGTTATGGCTCTAGCCATTATCAATATAAGCATGCTTTTTCGCTTTAGAAAAATTGACCGGTCGACTGAAGGCGAATTAACAGGCTATACAAAAGAGTCAAATATAATGGCAATAGCTTTAGGGTTCTTAACTGTAATCATCATTTTCATCTTTATCGTCATTTTTCTTCTTCCATAAAACAGAATTTTGAGGTGAAACAAATGAATGCAAACATTCAACAACTGATCGATCAGACAAAGGCGAAATTTGGTTTAGATCTTTACTATTTAAAAAGACACAGTTTTCATCGCTACGTCAATATGTTCAATGAAACGGTTTATACATTGAATATGGAATGGTTTCCCTCTCATGAAGCTGAACCCGAGGACGATGATCTAAACCCGGACGGCACAGCTGTGATTGACGTGAATTTGAATACAGGCCAGATTGAAACGGTCATTTTTGTCATGGACAAAACCTTCGCGAAGAATGGTGTCACATTTAAGAGGCCTTATCCAGCTCATGTCATTCAATGGATCGAACAAGAAACAGGGTTGGTCTATGGTGAGCATTTTCATATGCATCAAAAGGAGAAAGGGGAACTTTTTTTCGAAGAAGCAATAGATGGTGTGAAAGTGACGCCTTCAGGCAGAATCGAAGTGAAATGGGATGAACATGGGCAGCTCATTCACTATATACATCGAGGGCCATTTATGGCAAAAGAACGACTAAGAACTGAAGAATATGTGCTTTCCATTGATAGGATCGAGAATTTAGCTCAGCAGCAAGTGCAGCGGTTTGATTGGCCATCCTTCGAGCAGAATCGAATCCGCCCTATATATGCGTTAGAAGAAATTTATATCAAGAACGATGGAACAGGAACGATACCGTTTGAAATTGGGCGTGAAGAAACACATTGTATACACATGAATCAGGTCATGGAGTGGAATGAACCGTTAAACAAAGCCTTTGAAAAAAAGGAAATCAATATAAACGAGGACATTACTGCTGAACAAGCCTTCTCACTGGAGCCTTCGCCGGATATATTCCCGATCTCAAAAGAAGAGCAGGCTGAGTGTATCAAAGCGGTTCGCACCTTTTTGGCGCAAAAATATTCAAAGGATACAGGGAAGTGGGTGCTAAAAACACTCCACCGCGACCATGGCTACATCGAAGCGATATTAAAAACGAATGAGCAAGAAGGCTGTGGTTTTATGGATAAGATCAAGGTCTTCATTGATGCCAGCACTTTTGAAGCCATTAATTACATAGATAAAAAAGAGATGTTTCAAGTATGCGGGATACTCAATCCATCTCAAACCGCTAGTGAAATCACCATTTCTCAGAAAGAAGCCTTTGAAACATTGAGAGAACGCCTCGAACTTACACCCATCTACGTCTATGACGATGTGCAAAAACAATATGTTTTATGCGGAAAGCTCGACTGTCATGAAGGTGTTGATGCAGTGAGCGGTGAAGTGTTCTCTTTGACAGACCTTTCATAACTTCTAAAAGAACAGTGAGCAGCTGTTCTTTTTTGCTCCATTTTCCTCTTTTTAGAATAAAAATGGAATTTTGTAGAAGGAAGTTGTCGTTTCATCACGAAAGAAACAGATAAGAATATGATCATAGGTCCATCGGTTGAAATTCGTATTTCATATAGTAAACGTCATACATAATGAAAAACCATTGCAGTAAAGTTGATCTACAAATCTTTTAGAAGAAAAAATGAAATCATGTCTCTAGTAGTAAGCGAAACTAGACGGACTAAGATCATAGGATGAGTTGAACATGTTTGTTTTTATTTAAGCTTAAAGCCATAAATAGAAGAAAGTGAGGATATCTACCTTGAGTACATTGGAAGTGTTTCGTCAGTTTTTGGTTGACCATTATCCTGCGTTACAAGATGAGCTTTGGCTAAAAGATGTTGATACCCTTCGAATCTCTCCTATTCTTCATCCTTTTCTGAAAAGCAAGCTGCCAGAAGGAATCGAAAAATTCACTTGTGTTCTATTCACGCAGCAGACAGATCAAACCGCTGCACCGCTCAAAGTCTACCTTCTATTAGATGAACATGAGCAATCGCTTTATGCCATTGATTTGATGAATGAACAAATAGCACTTCATTAATGCAGAAGCAAAAAGCTGCTTGAGAGAGCTCCTCAGCAGCTTTTCTTGTGAATATTAGTTTGTCATATCAACCAATCTTGAGTGCAAGTTGTCCACTTCTTTCTTTGTTGGAAAAGAGCTGATCAGCAGCGTAGACCGTCCTAATTGATTAGGAAGCTCAGTATCGGTCACAACCATATCAATCCCAAGTTGATCCATTGTCAGTTCATTTAATGTATTTTCTGGACTTGTGAAAATATGAATGAGAGGAGGCAATCTTAATTTAATTAAATCCGCAATAAACAAACTATGATTATAACCTAATGTTGAAATGACAAAAATGTTCAACACGTTTCTCCGATCCATTTCCAAATGAACAAGCCCCCTCCAGTTAGAAGTAATGATACGAATCAATTCTCGTTCATTTTTCACAAAAGAAGCAAGTATATCGTCTGTTTTTAACTCTTGGATGATATGAGTAATCCTCGAATAGAAGTAAGGAAGCTGTTTTTTTACCTCTGATAAATACCTCGATTTCTTTTTGAAAAGGAATCCATCTCTTACGGTAATTTCCCTAGAATACACATAATATTGGAGCAGAATCAGTGTCATCGCCTTGCGATTAGCCACCTCTTGATGAAAAATCAACTCCAATTGATTGATAAAGGAATGAATGGCTTCGAAGAGGTGTGGTGTATGCGATTGAAAGAACGTCAATTTTTCTTCGACAGTTTCAATTGATTTATAATGGCCAATAGCTGGCTCAATCAATAGTAAAAAGACAAATTCGTGACGATCCAACGTAACACCAAAAGTGTCCTTTGTCATTTGGCAAACGTGTTCTTCCAAGTTTTTGATTTGATTATAGATACCTTTAGCTGTAGATGTTTGTTTTTCCTGATCCATTGAGTACCTATAATTGCGTCGTATGGTAAAATTTTTCCTCACTCGGTGTATGGAAACGGCGAGCCATAGGCAAAATTTATCTATAGCCACATCAGGTAGATTGACTTCGAGCACCTGAAATAGCTTTTGTAAAAAATCAACTGCATCTTGCTTTTGAATATCTTCGAATGGCCAAAGCCTGCTTCCATACACTTCAAACAAAAATTCCACAAAAAATTGACGAATCTCCTTCTCATTTCCATGGAACTGCATACTATCTGGTCGTAACTCAATGTCATACGAGATAAGAAGCGAATTGATTTTATGAATGGTGTTATACAATGTGGATCTACTGATATTCAGCGTGTCCATCCATTCATAGAAAGACCTGTTTTGTTCAAAGAAAACGCCGTCAATCAATCGAATTTCAATCGTATCTTTTAGAATTTCTTTGATATAGTAGTCGACTCGTATCGTCTGTGTATAACAAATGGATATGCCTTGTCTTGGCTTTATGTGGATTAACGGCTCTCCGTTCTCTGTTTGGAACGACTTCATTTGTTCTAAATCGCTTTGAATCGCACGAACCGAGCCGATATTTTCATTCGATATCTCTTGAAGGCTCCACCACTTATCTTTTGATACAAGCAGTTTTAAAATTTTTATCCATCTCTTTGATTTATTATCAATGAGCTCCATTAAACAACTAACTCCTTCCCTTGGCTTGCCTCTATATGATGAAGTTCACTTAAAGAACATTTGATTTTCTAAATAGGCATAAAATGATTTTAATGTTTAGGCTAAATCGTTTTGTCTTCACTTTTCATGATAAAAGAGAAAAAAATTAGACGAAAACAAATGTTATTCCCTGATTCTCCATATATTTCTTTTAAAAGGTGATAAGTAAGCCATGAATCCTATAAAAATGGATCATTTTAGGTATTTAAGTTTATTTTTTTGCTGATGAAACGGTAAATGTAAGAATAAAACGCAGCAGCTTTTTGATTACCATATGAAAGGGAGTAGAAAGGAAGGCGATTTATATAATGCTGAACTGACGCATCTTACATACGATATGATACATGCTTGTTTCATATGAACGAACCATATGTGAATACATGCTTATATATGCATGTACACATCATTTATTGTTCATTCCAGTATAAATATAAAAATTCACATTTAATCTTTTCACGATCCTCTCACTATTCCCCATTTCTATAGACCCCAATCCAGTTACTCAATCCACTACTCATGATGACCTTTCAAGCTCATGATTGATCAACTCATTTTATTCATAGGGTCTTAAGGTGCCATTTTTAGAAAATATTGATCAGAAGCGGAGTGATTGATCTGACAGTATACTAATGATTTTTTTATCGTTGTTGAAAATTAATTTTAGAAAAGGGTGGATGTATTGAAAAGAATATTGTCGCTGGCACTCATTACAGTGCTAGTCATACAGTCTAGTATATTAGGAGTCTTGCCTTTAGCAGGGGCACAAGCAAAAGAAATTCAAGAAAACATTTATGGGGATATTGAATTTGCTGATAGCGAAGGCAATAAGTTATCAAGCATGGAAGATCAGCAAGTAAGAAAGGCCACTGTGCATTGGTCTATAAAAGGAATTGATCTAAAAAAACAATATCCGTATGTTCTCACTCTTCCTTCAGCCATCCAGGTAGAGAAGGAGCAGAAGGAACCCATTACTGTGGGTGACATACCTGTTGGCGAGTATACCGTTTCAAAACAAAATGAAGTGACGGTGAAATTTAAAGAAGATGTTGAGATCGATCCAAATTTAGAAGGATCAATTGACATCGATGTCACCAGTATAACTCAGCAAGAAGAGAAAACAAAGCAAAATGAAGGTGAAGAAAGCCTTCCAAAAGATGACTCAATCTCATCTGAGAAAGATAAAGCATCTAACAATCAAGAAGCGGCTCAAACGAAACAAAACGATGAAGATGAATTACTAAAAAACAAAGTGAGCGTATCTAAGCGTGCAGGGCTGCAAAGTGTTTCAAAACAAACGCTGATACAAGAAAATCTCCTCACTGGTGTGAAATTAATCTTTGAAGATCAGGAAGGAAATTCAGTTGAGAAACCTGATATCAACTCGCTGATTTCCATTAACTATGAGTGGGCCATCCCGAACGGTCATAGCTATAATGGCGGGGATGAATTCCATTTCAAGGTTCCAGAGGAATTAGTGATTTATGAAAAAATCGATCGTCTTGAAATGAAATTTAATCAGGCAACCATTGGTTATTTTTCTGTAGATGAAAGCGGAAATGCCTCCATCGAATTCACTGATTTTATTAAACAATATTCAAATATCCATGGAACACTTCAAGTGTGGACGCAATTAGATAAAAAAACTGTCATTACTGAAGAAAAAGAAGTGGTCATTACCCCGATTGAAGGAAAGGATAAAATATCAATCCCGATTCAATACATTCCAAATGGCCCAAACGTCTCTAAAAAGGGAGAACCAAATCGTTCTTACAATGCTGAAACCATTCAATGGACAGTAGATTTTAATATGGATTTAGAAGATGTGAAACAAGCGAAACTGTTAGATCCGATTCAAGAAGGTCAGGCGTTGAAAAAAGATTCAATTAAGCTTTATCGTATTGATACAAAGCTAAATGGAGAAACATCGATTGGTCAGCTGCTTGACGAAAACCACTACACAATTGGCAAAACAGCAGATGGTCAAGATTTCACGATTGAATTTAAAGATGACGTTCATCTAGCTTACCGTTTAATGTATGAAACGGATATTACGAATCAGGATCAATCTGCATTTCGTAATAAAGCGTCCCTTGTTTCTGGTGATAAAGTGATCAGTTCAGCAGAAGGAACAGTGAATGTGACAAGAGGCAGTCCTTTAAATAAAAAAGCCGCCCAATACGACCCAGTGACACAAACAATTACATGGGAAATTCGTTATAACTATAACGAAAAAAAGATTGCTGAAAAGGACGCTTTGTTAGAAGACTTCTTTAACGGCACACAGGCGCTGATATCTGATTCCATTCAAGTCAAAGAAGTCACAATTGATCAAAATGGCAAAGAAGCAGGGACAAAAGCGTTTGAAAATTACGTGGTTCAACCTCAAAAAAAGGATGAACAAAACGGGTTTACCTTGCAATTCAATCAAGATATTCAATCAGCTTATCTCATCACCTATCAAACAAAAGCAACCGAGCGGATTTTTGAAGCTGAAGAGATCATCAATATGGTAACAGCTGGCAAAGAGAGCAAACAAGGGAAGCAAAGAATTGACCAGCAAATCCTAACGAAAAATCATGGAACACCGAATTACAAGACCAAGACCATTCCATGGCGTATCACCTTCAACAAAGATCAACAAACGATGAACAATGTGATATTAAAAGATACGTTTACAAACGAAGGATTGACGCTGCAAAAAGATAGTTTAAAAGTGACGACAGGTAATACAGTGCTTGAAGAAGGCACAGATTATCAAATAGTTGAACATGCAAATGGATTTGATATTCAATTTACGAAAGAAATAAAGACAGAACATACCGTCACATATACAACGTCTTTTGATTATGAAAGAAGAGCAGATAAAGACCAAAAGAACCTGCGTAATCATGTAAAGCTTGAATGGGTAAATGAAGAAGGCAAGGATTTGACGAAGGAAAATCAATCTGTCTTCACGCCTGACACATACACGCAGTCAAATGGCTTCAAAAACGGAACTTATAATGCAAAGAAAAAAGAGATCACATGGAATATCGGTGTGAACTATAACTTGAAACATCTAGAAGAGGCGAGAATTGAAGATTTCATTCAAGGAAATCAGCGTTTGATTAAAGATTCAATCATCGTCTATTCGCTTGATTTACAAGGCGGGGAAAATGGAGCAGAAGAAAAAGAGGTATTAGCGAAAGAACATTATGACATCAAATTCCTTGAAAATGAAAAGGGAGAAACAGGCTTCGAAGTGATTTTCAAAAAAGCCATTGATTCTCCATACAAAATCACGTATCAAACAAGTGTTGAAGGAATGGATTTAGTACAGAAAACCTACGATAATAAAGCGACCCTTTATGATGGGCAGACAAAAGAATCTGATGTGAATGCAGTGGTGTCCATTCCAAATGGGGGGAAATACACGAGCAAATCAGGAAATCAGCAAGGAAAAGTCATTGATTGGAAACTGAATATCAATTTTGGTCAATCAACAGTCCAAGATGCGACGATTATAGACCATCCGAGCAGTAACCAAGCCATAATAGAAAACTCATTTCATCTCTATTCGACGACAGTAGATGAAAAGGGGCAAGTGACAAAAGGAGAAGAACTGGAAAAAGGGAAGGATTATGAACTAGACCTTGAATTCGACCCAGATTCTTTTCAAATCAAATTTAAAGAAGAAATCACAAGACCATATATTTTAGAATACCAATCTCTCATTTTAGATAAAGTGGGAAGTACACTTCAAAACGAAGTAACGTTTAGAGGTGAAAATGTAAAAGAAATCAAAAAGGAATCCGAAGCCTCAATTGTGGTCAAACGCACCGCTGGTATGGGAGATGGCACAGGATCGATTGGTGCTTTAACCGTTAAAAAGGTAGATGCGAGTACTGGAAAAGCGCTAAAAGGAGCAAGCTTCTCTCTGACAGATGCTGCGAGCGGCATCGTCATTGGTACAAAGACAACAGATGAAGAAGGAGCTCTTCGATTTGATCGTCTTCTGTATGGTGATTATATCGTGACAGAAGAGAAAGCACCTGATGGTTATATTAAAACCAAGGATCCGATCCATGTCACGATTGATCAGCCTTACGAATCTGGAGATCAAGCGAAAACAGGAAATAGCATGACGGTGCAGAACCAAGAAATCCGTCAGCATGTCAAGTTAACGAAAAAAGACAAAGAGACGGGTGCAGCATTAGAGAATGCAGAATTTGAACTGAAAAATGAATCTGGAGACACCGTCCAAACCGATTTGAAAACAGACGAAAAAGGAGAAATCCTTTTCAAACATCTTGAGCCAGGTTCCTATTATTTTGTTGAGACAAACGCACCGAAAGGCTATCAATTAAATCAGCAAAAATGGCCGTTCACCATTAAAGAAAATCAAACAGAAACAACGGCTGTCACTGCAGTAAATGACATCATCAAAGGCTCTGCAGAATTGAGCAAAATAGGTGAAAGCGGAGAAAGACTAGAAGGTGCACAATTCAAGCTTTTAGATCAAGATGGGCAAGAGCTGCAAAAGTCGCTTGTCACAGGAGAAAATGGCAAGATCACGATAAACGAACTAAGACCGGGTACGTATCAGCTCGTTGAAACAAAAGCACCAGATGGTTATGTATTAGATGAAACGCCAATCAAATTTGAAGTACCACTTGATCCAAAGGAACCAGTCGTCATTTCGCAAAAGAACCTATATGAGACAAGTGCATTAGAAGTGTTAAAAGAAGGGGAAGATGGCAAGAAGCTTCAAGGTGTTCGATTTGAAGTCTTGGATCAAAATGACAAAGTTGTGCGTAAAGATTTGACAACAGATGAAGATGGGAAGCTTTTGGTCGACAACCTCAAACCGGGCAAATATCAGCTCGTGGAGACAGAGAGTGTTGATGGTTACCAAAAGAATAATAAACCTTATCCTTTTACCATCGAAATCGCACAAAAAACACCAGCAGAGATCAAAGTGATCAATGATCTTAAAACTGGAGCTGTCCAGCTCACGAAGCTCGGTGAAAAGAATGATGTGCTTGAAGGAGCAGAATTTAAGCTTGTAGATGCAAATGGAAAAGAGATAAAAACAGGTCTCGTCACTGATCAGAACGGGAAGATCATCGTCAACGATCTGAAACCTGGAACGTATCAGTTTGTTGAAACGAAGGCTCCATTCGGTCATGAGCTTGACGAAACACCTGTCACTTTTGCTATTCCATTTAACCCTGAGAAGCTGGTCAGTGTGACAAAAGAAAATAACCGCACTACAGGCGGAGTGCTGTTACACAAAAAAGGCGAAGATGGGAAATCATTAGAAGGGGTTGTCTTTGATCTATCTGATGATAAAGGAAAGATAGTGGCAGGAGGAGAAGGAATCACAACCAATCAGGATGGAAAGATCACCTTCACAGGTTTAAAACCTGGAACCTATCAATTTGTTGAAAGAAAGAGTCTTGAAGGCTATGAATTGAGTACGAAACCACTTGTCTTTGAAGTTGAATTAGGTCAAAAAGAGTTGATTCAAGTGGAGGCAATCAATCAGCTCAAGAAAGGTTCTGTAGAACTCACAAAAATAGGGGAAGAAAAAGAAAGATTGAAAGGAGCAGAATTTACCCTTTTTAATGACGATGGAAAAGAATTGATGTCAGGTTTAACAACCAACGAGAAAGGCATCATCACTGTCAACGATTTGGAACCAGGCGCTTACCAATTGGTTGAAACGAAGGCTCCTTTTGGACATAAACTAGATGCAGAACCAGTAGAATTTAAAATTGATTTCAACCCAAAACAACTGGTGAAAGTGACAAAAGAAAATATTCGGACGACAAGTGCTGTGCAGCTTCAGAAAAAAGGAGAAGATGGTCAGTTACTCAATGGAGTGACCTTCGATCTGCTTGATGAGCACGATCAACGTATAAAGAAAGACTTAAAGACAGACAAAAACGGTCAACTGACAGTCGGTCAACTGAAGCCAGGAACCTATCGATTTGTCGAAACAGCAAGCATTGCCGGCTATGAATTGGATCAGACACCTGTCTCATTTACGATTCGTTTAGGTCAAGACAAACCAGCCAAAGTAGAAATGATTAACAAGCTAACGCCGGGAGCAGTGGAACTGACTAAAGTGGATGATGAAGGACACACGCTGGAAAATGCAGAATTTGCTCTTCTGAGTAAAGAAGGAAAAACGTTGAAGAAATCACTTGTAACAGACCAAAAAGGAAAGCTTCACATCAATGATTTAAAACCGGGACAATATCAATTCGTTGAAACGAAAGCACCTCATGGCTATCAATTGGATGATAAGCCGATCCTGTTCACAATTGAGAAAAATCAGCAGAAGCCGCTTCAATTAACAGCGAAGAATCACTTGATCTTAGGAAGTCTGCGTATCATAAAGGTAGACCAGCAGACAGATAGAACCTTAAAAGGGGCATCCTTTGACATTCGTACAAAAGCCGGGAAAACCATAAAATCTGTGACAACAGGAAAAGACGGAGAAGCCATTGTCAAAGGGCTTAAACCTGGAGAGTATCTACTCACAGAGACGAAAGCACCGGATGGTTATGTAGCTTTAAAGAAACCGCTCGCTTTTACAATTCAAATGGGCGAAGTGGAGATCAAGACAATGATTGTGAAAAATGCACCAGTGAAGAATGAAGAGGACCACACGAATCCGCCAGCCTCAGATAAAGGGGATCAGCATCCGCCTCATGACTCAAACGGTGAGCTGCCAAAGACTGGTGAAGAATGGCTGCGTTACTTGATGTATGCAGGGATTTTACTAGTAGCTTCTGGAACTGTTCTTCTTGTTTTCAGAAGAAGAACCATTCAGTAAAAGGAAGGAACGAGTGTATTGATGAAAAAAAGAACCTTATTAGGAAGCTTTTTGGTGGTCACGGGGCTGATGCTCACCTCCGTTCCTTTTCTATATGAGTGGCGAACTTCACAAGAGACAGCAGCAATGGAACAGGCATTAAAAATGATTAAAGAAAATGAAAGTGATGCCCTTTCTTCTATTCCACATTTAATTGTGTCAGAAGAAGACCTGCGAGATGTGATGGAGCTAGAGATCCCGTCAATTGATTTAAACGAAAAAGTGCTTCCTGTTACAACAAAAGAAAATTTAGGTATAGCACTGACTCAAATTAAATCTCATCAAATGCCAGGTAAAGGGAATTTCACGATTGCAGGACATAGAGGGTATAGAGGCGACCGTCTTTTCCGTCAGCTGCCAGAGGTGCCTAAAGGAGAAAAAGTCGTCTTACATCATCAAGCTGAAACATACGAATATAAAATTGTCAGCTCTGCTACGATTGAACCGACGGATGTGGATGTACTAAAGGATCGTGGGAAAAATGAACTGACATTGATCACTTGTACACTTGATGGTCAGAAACGATTTGTCTTAAAAGGGATACGAATCAACGCTTCAAAGGGTGAGCAGCCATCCGATGTATAACATCAACATAATAAATGATGGATGCGATGGAAAAGCAGTGCTCACGACCGATATGTTACACCAATTGTTATCAGAGCATTATCCAACTTTAAAAAACGAACGTTGGGATGTTGATGTAGATACAATTCGGGCTTCACCTATTCTTCACCCTTTATTAAAAAGAAAGCTTCCAATGGGTATTGAAAAATTCACATGTGTTTTGTTCACGCAGCAGACAGCAGCTTTTGGAGAGCCTTTGATTGTGTACTTTTTATTGGATGAGAAAGGCGAATCGATTTACGCAATGGATCTCTTGCTCGAGCAGCAAGATACCCATTAAACGAGAAATAAATTAGCGGGTTCGATTTTAAGGTGGAAAAATAAAATCAGTTATATCATGAGGACTCTAATTCGTATATGAATTAGAGTTCTTTTATTTGTATATATATAGACGTTTTACTAACTTTATTATCTACTAAGAAGTCCGCTGCCCAGCAGATAGTCTCCAATGTTTAGATGATAAAGATTTTATAAAATGGATCGAAAACAGAGGTCATAATCAAGATTGGCGACCAAAGAAGATCATCTAGTTTTTATCCTTTCCCTGTTTCTTCAAAAGGAATATCAGAAAGTGCTAAAGATAATCATGTGTTGACTGCAAAATACTGATAAAATTTATTTAGATTATTCCTTAATTATAGGTGTGGAGGTAAAAGCATGCGAAAAGAAGACCCCCAATATATTTTTCATCATGATAAACGACCAGAAGTTGTTCATGATTTAGCCGATGTAGATAATAATTCCACTGAGTTGTTAATCACAGGAAAAACAAAAAATATTGAAAGGTTGAAATCTTTTTCTAACCTGACGAAATTGTGGATTTACAAAGTGAACCAAAAGGAATTCAATACGATCTTAAGCTTAGTTAATCCCAAAATGCTCTTTGTGCATGAACTGAGAGTAGAAGATTTATCAATCATCAGTTCTCTTAAAGATGTTGAGGTATTGGCACTTGAATGGAATACAAAGGCACAAAGTTTATGGGATATATCAAAAAACACGTTTTTAAAATCTTTATCCATAACAGATTTTTCAAAGTTGAATGACATAGCCCCTTTGCAAAAAAACACTGGTTTAGAATTTCTACAATTGTCAGGCGGGATTTGGAATACATTAAATATAAATACTCTTCAACCTTTAAGATACCTCAAGAATTTAACATATCTGTGCTTATCAAATATAAAAGTGAAGGACGAGTCTTTAGAGCCGATATCGGAATTAGAGGGACTCAAGGAACTTGAAATTTCGAACCAATTCCCGACAGAAGAATATGCCAGGTTATCCGTCACCCTCCCAAATACGAAGTGTGATCGTTTTGCGCCATACATCTATTTATCAAGTCCTATTGTAGATAAAGATGTGATGGTGATTGGAAAGCGAAAACCGAAATTAAATTCAAAAGTTGATGGGGAAAAGTTGCAAAAATACGAAAAACAATTTAAAGCGTACCAAGAAAAGTTTATAAAATAACTTAAAAAGCAATGGAAAATCAATTCCATTGCTTTTTCTTTCTTGTTATTCAATCAAGCAAACAACTTCAGCCCAACCACTCCAATGACAATCAGCAGCAAGCTGAGTATACGAATCATGTTTTTTGGCTCTTTAAATAGAATCATATTAAACAAGACAGAGCCCGCCGTTCCAAGTCCAATCCAGACCGTATAGGCAACGGATACTTGAACGGAAGAAAACGAGGCGTATAAAAACAAAAAGGATAAGGCAAACCCGCCGACAAATAAAATGCCTGTCGTGATTTGCTTTTTCTTACTAAACATATTGAGGCCAATGGTTCCGCCGATTTCGCAGGCAGAGGCCAACAGTACAAAAAACCAGCCCATGTTATACCGCTTCTCCTTTCTGCTCATGTGCATCTCCATCAGACACTTTCAGTCCAATAATCCCGAGAATCAAAATGCCCATAAATAAGAGTTTTTCTAATGAAAACGAACCGCCGAACAGTGCATAATCCATCAAAGACGTACCAATCGTTCCAACTCCGGCAAACACGGCGTACACGGTTCCTGTCGGCAGCTTTTCGCAGGCTTTCATTAAAAAGTAAAAATCAACTGGGATCAGGCAGATAATGATCGCCCATTCCCACAGAGCATCTGCTCTATTTAAACCAAACACCCAAAGTAATTCGAATAAACAAGTGAGTGCAACATACATCCAGCTTTTTTTCATCGTATTTCCTCCTAAAACTTAAAAATGACGATTCGTCATTTTGAACCCAAAAAAGAGCGTACAGCAAGTGCTGTACTCAGATTGTCGACAAAGGGCTAAAATGAACTTGATTTTAGCCCTTTGTCTTCTTTTCAGCGTGATAGAAAACCTTTGCAGTCTAGGAAGGACGAGCACCGGAGCGGAGCGAATTGAAACATTCGTGAGCACTGGAGCGCAGACCTGACAACGAATGCGAGGGTTTGTCTACACGCTGCGTACAGCGAGTGCTGTACTAAGTTAAGGTGTCTCTATGCCAAGTGCGTAAAGAAGAAATTGCTTCACCTCTCGCTTTTGAATCAGAACCTCTTCTGTATCTGTTTCCGTAAACAAGTACATTTGCTCAGCAGACGATTCGAGTAAACCGATAATGAATTTGGCTGCATATTGACAGTTCAAATTCGCACGGACTCGTTTGTCCTGCTTTGCTTTTTCTAGAAAAGCAGCGACCCATTTGTAAATCGGCTCATAAATATCTTCCCATTCCTTTAAATGCTCGGTGGCGGCTAAGCCTGAGTAGGTGAGGGCAAGGACATCTCGGTATTGCCTTGTAAAAGCAAAAATGAATTCAACAAGTGCATCTGCTTGATCGAGGACATCTGCATGCTGAGTTAATTCCTTTTCGATCGCAGGCACCATCTGTGCGATAAGATGTTCTGCGATCGCAGGCATGACGGAAAGCTTTGAAGGAAAATATAAATAAAACGTTCCTTGCGCTACTCCTGCTGCTTTCACAATATCCGAAATGGTCGTCTTTTCGATGCCTTTTTCTTTAAACGCGTCAATCGCAGCAAGCATAATCTTTTCTCGTTTCGACATATCATCACCGACCTTAAATGACTGAATGTCATTCAGTTTAGCGAGAAAATGACGATTTGTCAATATGGTTTTCTCTTCATTGAATGTGAGAATAAGTGATGAATAGATGCGGGCAAGCCTGAATAAGCTGTAAATATGGTCAAGCATCATCATATGAGAAAGGGGCAGCTCTCTGTATGACTTTCAGTGCTATGTTTTCCATTGCTTATTTTCTCCTGCTCGTCCCGCTCTATTTACATATGAGATACAGACAGGCAAAAAAGCACAATCGTTTTATCTATTTGCGGACAGAATTGGTCCTTGCCAGTCTGTTTATTTATACGAATGTTTTACTATATTTGACGGTCTTTCCAAATCGTTTTTCCGCCTCTAGGGATCAGGTGAGTGTTAATCTCATTCCTTTGCAGTCCATTTATCAAAATCTTCACGCGTACCATCATGGCTATCCCAATCTTGTCTTTCTAAATTTAGCAGGGAACATATTGTTATTTGTTCCACTCGGTTTTTTTCTATATCAAACCTTTCGAACCTTGCGCTGGCAAAAGGCGGTTCTTGGGGGCTTTCTCCTGTCAACCATGATCGAATTGCTCCAATGGATGTTCTCGCAATCTGGTATTATTACAAGAAGCAGCGATATTGATGATATTCTCTTAAATACACTTGGCACAGCGCTAGGCTGTATCGTGTATCAGATTTATCGAAAAAGGAAGGAGAAAACCTGAGTGAAGCGAGTTTGTATTATTCCATGTGGCGCGAAGAAAATTTGGGATGTCGATCCAGAAGCAGGGAGCCAGCCAGCGAACCATGTCTATTTAAGTCCCCTGCATCAGCGTACGAAAAGCTATGCTCAAACGTTCTTTTCAGACTGGATGATCTTATCAGCAAAGCACGGGTTCTTAAAGGCAGATGATATCATACATGAAAATTATGATGTGGCTTTTGGTACACCGCATGCTAAGCAGATCACACGAGAAGAACTGAGCCAGCAATTTCATCAAAAAAATCTTTTCGCATATGATGAACTGGTGGTACTAGGCGGAAAGAAATATCGAAAAGTGATCGATCCTTTATTACAGCCTCATCAAAAAGCAAATTATCCGCTTGCTCCATATAAAGGAATTGGCTACATGCTTCAGGCGTTACATCAAGCAGTGGAATCAAAAGTAGAACTTCCGCCGCATATTTAACACATTCACATCTACCGGTAAGCAGGGTTTTGATCTTTAAAAAGAGAATAATTGAAATAGCTGATTGTTTCATATCTTTTCAGCAGCCACTAGGATGCCCGTATCGCTCGGGTGAAGTGGCTCAATGAAAAAGGAGGCGTATGAACATGACAACCATCTATTTAGCTGGTGATTCGACCGTTTCATCTTATCTAGATCGTCCTGTTCAAGGAGGATGGGGAGAGTTTTTACACCGCTATACAGCGCAAGGGGTGAACGTCGACAATCGTGCCAGTGGTGGAAGAAGCTCCAAAACATTCATTGAAGAAGGACGCCTTGATGACATATTGGCTGACATTCAGCCAGGAGACTGGCTTTTCACGCAAATGGGGCACAATGATGCTTCCAAGGAAAAGCCTGAGCGACATACAGATCCTTTCACAACGTATAAAAACTACCTGTCTCAATATATTCATGGAGCAAGAGCAAAAGGGGCAACACCACTTTTATTAACGCCAGTCGGCCGTTTTCATGAAAAAGACGGAGAATTTATCAATGATTTTCCTGATTACTGTGCCGCTATGAAAGAATTAGCCGATGAAGAAGAAGTTCTTCTCGTCGATTTAAATACCGCAAGCCTTCAGTTTTATCAAATTTCCGGCATAGAGAAAACGACCTCTTATTTTATGCTGTCAACAGGAATTGAGGATCGCACGCACTTTACAAAAGAAGGCGCAGATGCGATTGCAAGACTTGTTTCTCTTGAATTAAAAGACCTTGGTTTAACCATTGTATGATGGATGACAGGACGAGTGAGCGCTCGTCCTGTTCTTTTTTGCAGAAAGCTATTGATTCCCCTCACTAGAGTAGACTACAATAGATACATATGATAATGAGAATCAATATCACTGATAAATAGATCATTCGATGGAAAACTGGAGGGACTCAAATGACAGAGCAGCTTGAATTGTTTGACGTCACCATTATTGGCGGCGGGCCAGCAGGCATGTACACCGCCTTTTATAGTGGGATGCGGGACTTAAAGACGAAGGTACTTGAGTACAACGAAAGCCTTGGCGGAAAAATCCTTCTCTATCCTGAAAAGGTCATTTGGGATGTCGGCGGTTTGCCGCCAACAAGAGGAGAACAGCTGATACAGCAGCTGGAAACACAGGCGAAAACATTTGAACCAGAGATTGCACTGAATCAAAAAATCACGTCATTTGAGCGAGATGAACATAATCACATCATACTGACGGCTGAAAATGGTGATCGTCATTTGACAAAGACCCTCATATTAGCGATGGGTCATGGCATTCCAGTTCAGCGGAAACTTGAAATCGAGCATGCAGACCGCTATGAAGTGACAAACCTTTATTACACTGTCCAGGAGCTCAAGACATTTGCAGGGAAGCGGGTTGTGATTTCTGGAGGCGGCGACTCAGCGGTTGACTGGGCCAATGCCCTTGCACCGATTGCTGAAAGTGTCACCGTCGTGCATCGCCGTGACATGTTTGGCGGACATGAGAAAAACGTCGCCAACATGAAGGCAACTTGCAAACGAATTTTAACCCCGCATGAACTAACAGAGCTGCATGGTCAAGGCGACAAAATTGCTGCGGTCACCATTCAAAACATAGAGACAGGTGAAAAAGAACGAATCGAAACAGATGCTGTGATTGTCAATCACGGAATGAAAGGCGATCTAAGTGTGCTATCAGAATGGGGCCTTAAGCAAGGTGAATGGGGACTGATCGAGGTCAATGAAAAAATGGAAACCAATTTACCGGGCGTCTATGCGGTAGGCGACTTGTGTACACATAAAAGCAAGGTTCGCTTAATTGCCGGCACGTTTGTTGATGGAGTCAATGCACTGAATAGCGCAAAGCTGTACATCGAACCAGAAGCTGAAAAAGTGGCATACGTTTCCTCTCATAATGAACGCTTTAAAGAGAAAAACAAAGAATTACAAACAGCTGGAGCTCGTTGAAGCATTCAAATAACATAGCAAAGTGCTGCCCGTATGTGGCAGCACTTTTTATATGGGTCCATTAATTGCGAGGCGCAAATAACATCACACTGACTCCAGCCAAACAGATCAAAGCACCCATCCAGTCATATAGATCAGGTGTTTTTCGATCGACCCACCAGCCCCAAAACACAGCAAGAATGACAAAAACACCGCCATAGGCAGCATAAACCCGTCCGAAAGTCGGGAACTGCTGAAAGGTTGGAATGATGCCATATACAACCAAGATGAGGCTGCCGGCGATCCCGAAGCTGACAGGTTTTGCTTCACGCAGCCAAAGCCATACCAAATAGCCGCCGCCAATTTCTGCTAAACCTGCTAATAAAAAAAGAACAATCGTCACCATCATATACGGACACTCCAATTTCTCCAATTTACACCCTATTATGACATGAGGAAAGAATGCGTTCTACCTCAATTGAATGGAGAGGAGCGAAGGGGAACATTTTGGCAATTCAAACGTAGTACATATGGAGGTGAAACACATGAAAACATCCATAGAAAAAGACCTATTTCTCTTATCAGTCAGACACGCATTGATTGCCTGTTATTTTTTAGTGTTTCCGTTCGTTGCACAAGTCCTTTATACCCCGTCACCTTTATTGATGGCCCTCATCTCTCTTTTTATGATTCATAACCTTACAGAAAGTACCATTTGGCTCTACAAATCGAGAAAGATTAGAAAGCACCAGTCTGGTGACTTATCAAAACGCGGGCATGTCTTTAGCCAGCTCGTGCAAAGAGTTGAACAGATCCTCATCCTCAGTTTTGTCATTCTATTGATCAATGAATGGATACAAGGAAGGGCGGATCTATCTACACTGTCATTCACTCTTTTTCTATTGATTATCGTTTTTCTACAGCACGTCCAGTTTTACTACGTTCAGCTATTTTTTAAATCCAACAGCTGGTTCATTTATGTTCCTTCTTTGCAAAAAGCACGTCCTTCAGACATGGCGAGGGAGCGAAAGGCCCTGAAAAGGTTATAAATGTGCCATCACTCGGTTGATCCAGCCATAAACATCAGAAAATTATGATAAAATGTGGAAAGAAAGAATAGAGAAAGGGAGTGCGAGCGAGTGAAAGCAGTTGGACTATTGGAGTATTTGCCGATTGAGCATGAGCAAAGCCTGATGGATCAGGAGGTTGAAAAGCCTAAGGCGTCTGGCAGAGATGTACTCGTGAAGATAGAGGCTGTGTCAGTGAATCCAGTTGATACAAAGGTGAGATCACCGAAGGATCAGAAGGAAGAAAAACTGAAAATTCTAGGCTATGATGCAAGCGGTACGGTTGTTGAAGTGGGCGAAGCGTGTACATTGTTTCAGCCAGGTGATCACGTCTACTATGCGGGAGATATTACGCGTCAAGGGTCGAATAGTGAATATCAGCTTGTGGATGAACGTATTGTGGCGAAAAAGCCTGCCAATCTATCCTTTGCAGAAGCAGCCGCGATGCCCCTTACAACAATTACGGCTTATGAGGCTTTATTTGACCGGATGCATATGAAGCGGAATGCTGAAGGGTCAACCTTGCTAATCATTGGTGGTGCAGGCGGTGTTGGGTCTATCGCCATTCAACTAGCCAAATTAGCGAAGGCAACTGTGATCGCTACCGCATCAAGACCAGAAACAAAAGAGTGGTGTCTGTCATTAGGTGCCGATCATATCATTGATCATCATCAGCCGCTTTTAGCGCAGCTCGAAGAAAAAGGAATAGGCGAAGTGGATTTTATTTTATGCTTAAATGATACAGATGGACATTTCAAAGGCATGGCAGAAGCCATCAAACCGCAAGGCACGATCTGTACCATTGTCGAAAACGAGCACAACCTAGACATTCAATTACTCAAAAATAAAAGTGCGGCATTTGTATGGGAATTCATGTTCACACGCCCTATGTATGAAACAGCGGACATGATCAAACAGCATGAGCTTTTGACAGAGGCGGGTGAGTTATTTGAGCAGGGAAAAATAACGCATACCTTAACAAAGGTTCTCAGTCCGATCAATGCTGCTAACTTGAAGCAGGCACATCAAACACTTGAGCAAGGAAAGATGATTGGAAAATTTGTGCTTGAAGGATTTGAGAGAGGAGAGAGCGTATGACGTCATTACAATATCCAATTGGCTTATATGAACCGGTTGAAACAAAAACGAAAGCACAGCTTGAAGCATGGATTGATGAGCTGGCTGCAATCCCCGAAGAGTATGAAGCGGTGACCGCACCGCTTACAGATGCTCAGCTTGATACACCTTATCGGCCGGGAGGATGGACTGTTCGTCAGCTCATTCACCACGTAGCAGACAGCCATCTAAATGCATACTTACGATTCAAACTTGCTCTCACAGAAGATACACCGGACATACGTCCATATGATCAGGAGGGATTTGCCTCACTTCCTGACAGCAAGGCGCCCATCAGTTTATCTCTGCCTTTGATCAGCAGTCTGCATCGCAGGTGGGTCACTTTACTGCGGGGAATGTCAGAGGATGACTTCAACGCTTCGTATTATCACCCTGCCGATCAACAAACGGTGTCCTTATATGATGCAGCAGGAATGTACGTCTGGCATTCAAAGCATCACCTTGCTCATATTACGGAATTAATCAAAAGAAATCAGTGGAATTAAAGGAGTAAACGCATGTCTGGAAGAAGAATTGTCGGTGCCATGTTTATCTGTATGGCGGCATTGTTTTATATAGCGAAATATGTTCTTTTTGAGATACGCTATAGTAACAGCTTAGGCTCAGAAAGAACGATTGAGGAACTTGAACAGCTGCTCCCTGGCGGTACGTGGATCAGCATTTTTTTCCTCATCATTGGCTTAGCCTATCTTTTATGGGATGACAGGGAAGTGATTCGTAAAAAGCTTTTCACCCCAGATCGACAAGTAGAAGAAACAAAAAAGACGGAGCTCAAGTGACCGTCTTTTTTCCTTTTCTTTTGTTAGCCGCGTTCAGGACGCAGTGCTTTTTCTAAGATAGCAAGGCCTTCATTGACTTTTTCTTTTTCCTCGTCATTGAGCCGCTGCAGGGAATTTTTGATTTTTTCGTGTCCTTTTTGATAAATACTTCTGAAAATATTTTTCGCTTCCTCTGTCAGTTCGACGACAATGATTCTCCGGTCACGCTCAGAGTGCTTTCGCACGACAAAGTTAGACTGTTCTAACCGGTCAAGCAGACCTGTCATATTGGACAAAGAAGCGCCCATTTTTTCAGCGATTTCGGATACTTTGAGAGAGCCATGGTTATTGAGCAGCATGAGCACCTTCATTTGAGGCATACTCATATCAAGCTTCATCCATTCAGAAACATCTCCAAGACCTGCAGCTGTGAGCACTTTCATATAAAGAATCCATGTCTTTTTTTCTTCTGGAGATAGAATCTCTTCTTTTAATACGGTGGTGTCATGAATATTATATTCCACGCTTGTTCACTTCCTTTAAGCGGCTCTTTTTCTTTATATTACTGATTTTTACTTCTAATTGAAAGGTTCGTCAAGCTTTTGAATGTTAAACTGCATGAATCAAGTGGTATTTGTTGTATAATAATGTTCAGTTGAAATAATGAAGCAACCTAGAAAGTTGGGAAAAACATGTGGAACAAAAAAACGGGTATGACGATCTTAAAAATGCTTTTTCCGATCGTCATTATCCTTGTCTTGATTTTTGTCGCGAAGCAGGAGCTGAGCGGACTTTCCATTAAAAAGACGTTTTATATTATTGACAGCTTGAACCGAATGGACTTGTTTATTCTTGTCTTTCTTGGACTTGTCGCGGTTTTATCGATGTCCTTATATGATTTTATTTTACGAAAAAGCCTTGATATGCCCATCAGCGGCTGGAAAACGATACGCATTTCCTGGATTGCGAACTCCTTTAACAGTGTTCTTGGATTTGGCGGTCTATCAGGAGCAGGGCTTAGAACGCTTCTCTATAAGGAGTACATAACAGATACGAAAAAATTGCTGAAAGGCATTGCCCTTTTGACTTCCTCTGTCCTTTTGGGCTTATCTATTTTCAGTGATTTGATCTTGGTCAGGGTGCTTCCAGTTGAAAGTATTATCAGCCAGGAGCCGTGGCTATGGGCATTTGTCATTATCTTTGCCTGTATTGTACCGATTTATATCGTCATGGCATCCATTCGAAAAAGCTCGATCGAGAGCGGTGAAAATGGACTAAAGCATCCAATTTACGCTTATATCGGGGCATCGTTTTTAGAATGGCTGGCAGCTGGACTTGTCATGTACATGGCTGTCGTCTCTATGGGGATGAATATCGATGTCCGAATAGTCTTAGGTGTATTTGCGATTGCGTCAATCGGCGGTTTAATCAGTATGGTTCCGGGCGGATTTGGTTCGTTTGACCTTATCTTTTTACTGAGCATGCAATACATTGGTTTTGATAAAGAGATGGTGCTGACGGCGCTCGTCTTGTACCGCTTCGTGTACTCGATTTTCCCGTTTATCTTAGGGCTTTGTCTAGCTGCTTACGATTTAACGGGAACGACGCTTAGACGTCTTGAAGGCAATCCGAAAATGGCACCTGCCATTGAAACAACGAACGTTTTAATTGTTTTGCACCGTGCTTTATTAATCCGTTTATTGTACGGATCTTTATCGATTTTAACCTTTGGAAGCGGCTTGCTTATCATGGCATCTGTTGTGCTTCCAGTCGATCGATTAGGTGTGATTACCAGCATTCCGCGCTTTCTGTTATCAGGATTTAATGGTCTTTCTTTAATGTTCGGAATCATTCTGATGATTTTGTCCATTGAAGTGTATAAAAGAACGAAAAGATCGTACGTGCTGACAATGATCTCTTTAGCAGGCGGTTTTGTGTTTACTTTGTTAAAGGGGTTTAACCTCAGTCTGATTTTTATTTTGCCAGTCATCATGGCTGTGTTTTTCTCTCTTCGAAATCAATTTGTAAAGCAGCAGGCACCTTATTCCTTGTATCAGTTTGTGACGGCTGCCGCTGGTTATTTACTCGTGCTGTTTAATTATAATGTCATTGGTAACTTTATTTGGACAAAAATCGGGCATTTCTTGAGTAAGGATTACTTGGTGCATAATGAACGGCATATCACGATGACAAGCATGATTGCTCTCATCGGTGTCCCGCTTTTCTTCTTCATTAGTAAATTGATTTTTAATAAGAAAGCATTTCCGATTGGAGAAAAAGCAGATGAGGAAAAACTAAAAACGTTTTTAGAAGAAAAGGGCGGAAATGCCCTCAGTCATCTTGGCTTTTTAGGCGACAAAAAACTATTTTTCTCAAGTGATGGAGAAGCGATGCTTCAGTTTGGACGAATTGGCCGCTGCGTCATTGTGCTCGGAGATCCATCTGGACGTGAGGCGTCTTATCCGCTTGTACTTGAAGAGTTTTTACAGGAGACAGAAAAAGCCGGCTACCGCGTCGCTTTTTATCAAGTAGAACGAGAAGGGATGGCTCTTTATCATGACTTAGGCTTTCACTTCTTTAAGCTTGGGGAAGAAGCCATGGTCGATTTAGAAACGTTTACTCTGTCAGGTAAGAAAAAATCAAATTTACGAGCTGTGGCGAATAAATTTGAACGAGAAGGCTACACCTTTGAAATGCTGGAACCTCCCTTTTCAAATGAGTTGATCTCAACTTTAAAACAGATCTCTGACAGCTGGCTCGGAAAGAAAAAAGAAAAAGGATTTTCGCTCGGTTATTTTCAAGAAGACTATCTTCAAAAAGCACCGATTGCGATTCTAAAGGATGAACAAGGGCAGATCATTTCCTTTGTATCATTGATGCCGATGTATCAAGAAGGGGAGATTTCCATCGATTTAATGCGTCATATGCATGATGCACCGAACGGGATGATGGATGCGCTGTTTATCCACCTGTTTCAATGGGCGAAAGAAAGAGGCTACAAATCGTTTAACATGGGAATGGCACCTTTATCGAATGTGGGGACGTTCCATCAGTCCTTTCTCACGGAGCGTTTGGCGAGTGTTATTTTCAACAATGTCAGATACATGTACAGCTTCAGCGGTTTACGGTCATTTAAACAGAAATATAAGCCTGAATGGCGCGGGAAATATTTAGCGTATAAAAAGAATACGTCACTGCCTGTCACAATGGTACTTGTCACCAAGCTGATCGGGTTGGACCCAAATCGAAAGCGCCGTCCATAAACCAAAAGACCTTTACCTTTCACTAGGTGAAGGTTTTTTTAGACAAAAGAATAGCAAAAGTGGTAAAGTTGAAGGGTAAGGGGGATGTTCATATGACATTAAATGAATGGTTTACAAAGGGATTAGCTGAACGTACATATGTACACAACATGGAGAAAAACCGGGAAAATCTGCTCACGGTGTACAACCAGTATGCAATTCATCAAAAAGAAAAAGAGCTGCTTCAAAAGCTGCAAAAGAAAAAGCTCAGAGCACTTGTCATCACAGCGGACTGGTGCGGAGATGCGATGGTCAATGTTCCAATTTTCATGCGTATTGCAAATGAAGCACTCATTGATGCGCGCTATTTCATTCGGGATGAGCATCTAGACCTGATGGATCAGTATTTAACGAACGGGACCGCAAGATCGATTCCGATTATCGTCATCATTGATCAGGACGGGAATGAAGTGGGCAAATGGGGACCTCGCTCAGTAGAGGCGCAGCGCTTTGTCGACGAGAAAAAACCAGACAAAGATGCACCTGATTATGAAGAAGCTTTTCAAGTATTTGCGAAAGAAGCCGCACATCACTATACGACAGACCGCTACTTATGGAAAGATATTGAGAAAGAAATAGTAGAAGTTTTGGCAAAAATATAAACCAAAAGACTACTTCGCCGCAATGGGAAGTAGTCTTTTTTTATCTTGTTTTTGCGTTTCACCTACAAAACCACCGCATAAAGATGTAGAAAACCGCAGAATTCTATCAAATACCGCAGAAAACCGCAAAGCACCACGATTTTCCCAACCACTTTTAGTTGAAAAACCTCATATATGCTATGAAATCAATGATTTTGCCCTTATCCAAAGGCTCATATAACGCACAACGGTTGGCTTTTTCCCAATACAAGAGGCCCAGCAACTATAGTAATCTAGTTGTAATCTCCTTTGAACGAACTAAAAAAATGACGGAAAAGGACAGGCGATCAATTTATGAAAAAAATCATTTATCTCGATCAAGAAAAAAAGAAGCTCGCTGAATCGAAAAAAAGAGAACAGCGTTCCATTAAATCACTGAGGCTGCTTGTGTTTTATGACGGACAAAGCCCTGCATGTGCAAAAACGATTGATGTGTTAAGATCACTCGATTGGAAAAATCGGATTCACTTTGAATCCTTTAGACACTCGCAGCTGCTCAGGCTGAATAAAATCAGTGAAGAGAAGGCGGAAAAACGAATTGTGTCTATTTCCCTAGCCAAAAATCAAAAGAATTCAGGGATTTATACTTGGCTGCGTATGGCCTGCCATATCCCTGCTTTATGGGGAACGGTCCCATTCATCGTGCTCAGCATCTGGCTTGGCTTTGGACAGCATGCGTACGATTTCTTTGCAAAAAGACGGTATATTCATTCTGTCAAACGGGTGAACCATCATGATACAGATCAACAAGAGACCATTTAATAAATAGAAAAAGCATGACCTTCGATCGGCAGAAGGTCATGCTTTTTTGTAATAGGGAAGATATACTGTTAAATGATCGAGCAATTTCTTTGTATAGGACTTATAGGCCTGCTCATCAAGCTCAGCACCTGCGTAGGTAAGTAAGGTTCTAAGAGCAAATAAATATTCACTGTGCAGCTCATTGTGTTCAAAGTAAGGAAGGGCTGCTTCGACCAAATAGGTTTTCAAATCAAGAGGGTTTTCCTCAATCATCAATTTATAGATTTTGATCATATATAAACAGTTTGGCTGAATACGAGGCTGTTTTAACAACTCGTGTATGTAGGGAAGTGCTTTTTTGCGGTCATATTCAGCGTATAGTGTCGCAATTTCATATAGCGTTTCACAGTAACGATCTTCTATCTGTTCTTGATTAAAATAATTGAGTGAATCTAGTAAATAAGGCACAGCTGAAGAAAAATCACCTTCACGTTTTAAGAGCACCCCGTAATAAAAATAAGCGGACATTTTAATATAGGCATCAGGATGAAGGGACGTGTGCAAAATCACTTCCTTTATATATTTCTTCGCAGTTTGATAGGCTTTTAGTTCAAGTGAGATCACGCCGTGAATGAGTGTACAGTGAATAATCCGCTTGAAATTGTTCTTTTGTCTATATAAATCCATCGCTTGATGTGTCGCTTCAAGCGCATCACCCAGCTGTCCCATGTTTCCAAGTGCTTTTGCATAGTGATAATACAAATCACTTTGTTCGACTGAAGCGTAGGAAAAGCAGCTTTCAAGCTTTTTGAGCCCATCTTCAAGCTGACCAATTTTAATTTGATGAATGCCGTCAAGATATTCAAAAATTTCTTTTTCCGTTTCAATAAAGGTTTTTTCGAATTTTTTGAGCACGCGGTGTGTTTTTAAGGCAAGCGGCTGTTTATCCGTTAATAAATAAAATTGAAATAAGGACAAATGATACTGAATGCCTAAATCGAGCGAAAAGAACTGCTCCTCGTGCTGAATGATCATTTCTGCATTTTGTTCAGCCTGATCGAGAGCATAGAAATACATATTCATTTGAAACTCATCCAAAAGTGATAGCAGATGACGCGCCTTTTGTGACAGCTTTTCTTGGCTGATGCCAAGCCGTTCAAGCAGCAAATTGATCGTATCTTGATTGGCCTCCTTTGAGCCATTTTCAATTTTACTTAAATGAGAGACAGAACAAATTCCTTCTGCCAATTCAGATTGGGTCATATTTTGTTTATAACGGTAGAGTTTAATGATTTGTCCAATATTGATTTTCATTCCATCCAGAAGCCTCCCTTCCAATCATGGTTGAAAGCCTTTTGACAAAAAAACCAGATCAGACAAAATGGGAATACTTGAAAATCATTTCATCATCTTGGCTTTTTTCTCAAAATTTGTTTAAAACGTAATATGATTGTAACATTACTTGAAAAAGTCAAACAACTATTTAGCAGACGGGGAGGAGTGATACTTGATTTGCAACTGCACGCGATGACGTTTATAATGTGAATGAGAATCAATTTCAATTAAGGTTGATTGAGAGGATGACATATATGCCAGAAACGAAACAACAAACAGAAGCGTTAACGGTTCGAGACGCTGTCAGATATAGACGATCGATTCGCAAATTCAAAGACACACCGGTGACGATTGAACAGCTTCAGCCGCTATTAGAGGATGCAGTCTATGCGCCGAACCATAAAATCACGGAGCCGTGGCGCTTTTTATATGCGGTGACTGATGAAGCGAAAGCGACTTTTGTAGAGCGCTTCATTGCTTTCTTTCAGCGCAACAACCCAGATGCAAAAGAAGAAAAGATCAATCAATATAGAGATTACTTTTCTAAGGTCCCAGCGCTTTTACTTGTCGTACTAAAAGAAGACGAGAACCCTGTGGTGAGAAATGATGATTTTGCCGCCGTGAGCGCGCTCATTCAAAATCTCCAGCTGCTTGCGTGGGATCAAGGGATCGGTATGGTATGGAAGAGCGGACGTATTTTATACGATAAAGGCTTTCAACAAGACATGGGATTAAAGGAAAACGAACGGTTTGCTGCGATCCTTCATATAGGTTATCCAGAAGAGGTGCCTGAGGAAAAATCACGCCAGAAAGCATCAAGTCTTCTTACTGAAATCAAATAAAAGAAAAGCAGACCGCTGAATAAGGTCTGCTTTTTTACTTATTGTTTTTTGGCGCGCTGATCGGCTGCTTTCATACGTGCCATTGCTTTTACGTCATTCGGATCTGCAAGTTCTTTGGAAAATTCAACATATTCGCCATCCGTCTCTTGTGCCGCGAGCTCGTGGTTGGATTTTTTGTGTTGGTCTTTTTTCAAAGCCTTTCCCTCCTTTACAAGATCACTTTAGTTATGTGCTTGTTGGAGGGGAATATCCGTCTTATTTGTTTCTTTTTTCTGCTGCTCTTTCCGCTTTTTTGAATTCCTGCTGATACAGGACTTCCTGGGTTTTCTTCAGCTTTGAAGTTGGCTGGTGTTCTTTTTTCTTCATCAAAATCGCCCCCTCATATCATTTCTAATAGGATGGGTGTTTTTGACAACATTTATTCCTTAGAATGCAAAATCGCTTCTTTTAGTTCAGGGTGCAAAAAGTCATAAGAAGAGAGCAGTGCTTTTTTTGGCAGAGCACGCTGACCTTCTAAAACAAGTAATGACATTTCACCAAGGGCCGTTTTGATCACAAAAGATGGCACCTTCAGCCAATGGGGGCGGTGAAGGGCAGAAGCAATGGTTTGTCCAAGCTGTTTCATTTGAACAGGATTCGGTGATGTCACATTGAGCGGGCCTGAGAGGTCGTCATTATGAATCGCATAAGCAATGAGATGTGCCACATCCTCAACATGAACCCATGAAACCCATTGCGAGCCAGAGCCGATTGTCCCGCCGGCAAACAGCTTGTAAGGAAGTGTCATCAGCGGCAGTGTGCCTTTTTCGCCTAACACGACGCCAAAGCGGGTGTAGACTGTACGAATGCCGAGTGCTTCAATTTTTTGCGCCTCAGCCTCCCAAAGCTTTGATGTATGACTTAAGAAATCAGTATCTGCAGGAGGTGACTCCTCCGTAAAATCGCCTGTTTGAGAAGTGCCATAAATTCCGACAGCACTTGCTTGAATCAGTACAGATGGCTTTGATTCCTGCGCTTCTATAATGCGTCTTACCTCTTGTGTTGATTTGAGACGGCTGGAGAGGATGCCTTCTTTTGCCTTGTCTGTCCAGCGTGTAAAAATGGATTTTCCAGCAAGGTTAATCCATACATCGATGGCAGGCAATTCATGCTCAGGTGCAGCACCTTCAGTCAGCCACTGCACATAATGTAAATGATTTTGTTCGGATTCCTTTGGATTTCTTGTTAAAATATATAGATGATGTCCCTCAGCAGCGAGCACTTTTGTGACATGCTGGCCGATAAAACCGGTTCCTCCGGTAATGGCGATATTCAATTGACATCTCTCCTCTCATATACATACCTATATCTTTCACGATTTTGAATCAGAAGAAACATCCTGACTGTTTTGGAAAAGGAGTGATCACAGGATGCCCTATATTACAAAAATTTCTGCTCAGAAAAACAATACCGAGCGGGTCAACATCTTTCTTGATGAAAAGTACGCCTTTAGCGTTGATTTAGATGTGCTCGTCCAGCACGATTTGAAAAAAGGAAAAGAGCTGGACGAAGCAGATATCATTGAGATTCAATTCGGTGATTCAGTGAAAAAAGGATTTCAGCAGGCCGTTGATTATTTATCCTACCGCATGAGATCAGTGAAAGAAGTCACCGATTATTTAACGAAAAAAGAAATCCCTGCACCTGCTATTAGTGAAATTATACACAAATTAAAGCATTATAAGTATGTAAATGATCTTGAATTTGCAGAAGCCTATGTCAGCACCCACCGAAAAACGAACAGCAAAGGACCGTCCGTCCTAAAAAAAGAATTGAAGCTCAAGGGGATAGACGATGACACGATTGAACAGGCGCTATCGCAATACCCTGATGACTTACAGCTGGAGGAAGCTGTAAAGCAGGTTCTCAAGCTTGTCAAAAAAGAAAAAAATCGTTCTGCAAAAGAGATCGAGCAGCGCATCAAGCTGCAGCTGCAGCGAAAGGGATTTTCGTTTGAGATCATTGATAAAGCCCTTCAAGAAGCCTATGATGGACAAGAAGACGAAAAGGAAGAAGAAGCCCTCCTTTATATGCTGGAGAAGGCAAAACGCAAGGTAGGATATGACGGATCATTTGAAAAAAAGATGAAAGTGAAGCAATTTTTATTCAGAAAAGGCTTTGATCTCGATACAATTGATCACGTTTTAGACAAAGGGGAATGACAGATGGAAAAACGCTATAGTGAGATGACAGAATACGAATTGAAGCAGGAGATTGCCGCCCTTTCTGAAAAAGCACGAAAGGCTGAGCAGCTTGGCATTGTGAATGAATACGCAGTTTTAGAACGGAAAATCGATATGGCGAAAGCCTATTTATTAGATCCAGCCTCGATTCAAACGAAAACAACTTATCAAATTAAAGACACAGAAGAAGAGTTTTATGTGGAATATCTAAATGGCGTTTTTGCATGGGGATACAGAGTATCGGCTCCAAATAAGGAAGATGCCCTGCCGATTTCAATGCTGACGCAAAAGGACTGATCCTAAAAGATCAGTCCTTTTCTTTACTTCGAACGCTGTTTACGGACGTTGTTCTGAAGTACGATGTCGTGCTGCGTTTGCTGCGTTTCTCCGTTGACCTGAGAGGCAGAATGTTTTGCATTTGCCCATGGTTGAGGGTAAGCGGTTGTCCTTAATTGAACAAAGTCTGCCATATACGATTTCCCATTTGAACTCATATCTCAAGCACTCCCTTTGGAAAAATTAGCGTTTCCCTGATGCCCTCATACGTTCCTGTGGACGTGTGTTCGTTTCACCATTCGGCCGTTTAGACGCATAAGCATCTGTAGCGCCTGGTTCGCCTTCAAACTTGTGATTTACCTGATTTGGAAAGCCTTTTGCTTTATTACGCATATCGATTCCCTCCAAACAATACAAATCATTTGCGTCTTTTGAAGACGTAAGGGTAGTATATGAAAAAAGAAGTTTTTTTAAAAAGGCACATTCTGCTAGATGAAGGAGGAACAGGCATGGAACAATACTTTGAGCGATTAACAGAACAACTTATGGAAAAAAACAATATGCTGACATATGACGAAGCACGTACATGGGTAGAGCTGCTTTGGAGTGATTTTGAAACGACTTATGCAAAGGCTGGCCGCAAGTATAAAGGACAAGAAACAACACAGCGAATTGTCCAAGAGTGGATCGAGAGCTACGGCGCGCAGCTGCATCTATTTCAAAATAAACAATCAAAGGCAAATGAGCATCTGCAACAAAACAATCGAGGGCTGCTTCACTAAAAGGTTGCCCTTTTACTTCCATTCATCTTTTTCAATCATTTGGAAAATATACAAATGAACAAATAACTTTATGAAACAATACCCAGTCTGTGATCGAAATTACAGGCTTTTTACAATGATTAAACTTAAAATTACATTAAATTCATCCTGCCGAAAATCACTGGAAATAAAACTCTGATATAATGAAACGATTGAAGAGACATGTAATTTATGGATAATAAAAAAGGGTTTCGTTTTCTGACAAAAAAGGAATAATGAACATATCAGACTATGTGAAAAAAGTGAAGAGAAGGTGCGATATGGAACGGGAACTGCTCTCTGTTATAATTCCTTCTTACAATGAAGGTGAAAACATCAGACGAATCTTTGAGGCACTCGAGGAAGAGTTTCGCGATTTTCATTATGACTTTGAAATCATCTTTGTAAATGATGGAAGCAAAGACAACACGCTTCAATACATGAGAGAGCTCTCTCGCAAAAGTGCAAAGGTTAAATATATTTCCTTTTCGCGTAACTTTGGAAAGGAAGCCGCTATTTTGGCAGGTCTTGAACATGCAAAAGGAGCCGCTGCGATTATTATGGACGCCGATCTGCAGCACCCGACGTATTTAATTCAGGACTTTGTCAGAGGGTATGAAGAAGGCTATCATCAAGTCATTGCCAAACGGAATCGTAAAGGTGACAGCAAGCTGCGCTCATACCTGTCATCCATGTACTATAAGGTGATGAACAAGGTAGTAGAAGTGGACTTGCGTGATGGCGTCGGGGATTTCCGTTTAATTTCACGCCAAGCCATCGATGCACTTCTCCAGCTGAAAGAGGGAAATCGTTTTTCGAAAGGGCTTTTTTGCTGGATTGGGTTTGAAGAAAAGGTCATCTATTATGAAAATGTAGAAAGACAGCATGGTGATACAAAATGGTCACTGAAGAAATTATTTAACTATGGCATAGATGGCGTCATTTCCTTTAACAACCGCCCGCTGCGAATTTGTTTTTATACTGGCATACTGATCTTATTTCTCTCATTGATTTACATCGTGGCCACCTTTATTCAAATCGTCAGAACGGGCATTATGGTGCCAGGTTATTTTACTTTAATATCGGCTGTGCTGTTCCTCGGAGGTGTCCAGCTTTTGAGTCTAGGCGTGATTGGAGAATATATTGGCCGTATTTATTATGAAACGAAAAAGAGGCCGCATTATTTAATCCAGGAATCAAATGTGATGGAACAAGAGACAAGCTCAAAGGAACAAGATCGAGTGTTAACACAGTTATTTAAATAACGTGGAGTCAAATAACCGGCAAGCACGAATCGCTTGCTGGGTTGTTTTGTTTCAAAGAATAGTGGATCTTTTGTGGAAAGGATTTAGATGATGAAACGTAGATGGATACTAATAGGAATGTGCCTCATTCTCGCTTTATTAGGACACTCCTTTTTCTTATATGAATATACCCAAGGCCGGTACATGACAGGAGATGGAGACGGGATCTCACAAATGCTCCCATTTAAAAAGCTGCTGTACGATGAATACGTCAAAGGGAACTTCTTTTATTCCTATCAATTCGGTCTAGGCGGCGGTACATATACGCAATTAGGTTATTATTTCACAACGTCGACTGTCTTTATGGTTACAGTCGCTGTCGTCTGGCTGATGAATGCGCTTCATCTCATCCAGTCAACGGACATCCATTTCTGGGCAAATGCCGTCATTTGGCTGAGTGTGATCAAGTTGACGCTTATTCTTTTCATCGCTTACCGTGTGCTCCATTCAATGGTTCAGCATAGGCTGAGTGCATTCACAGGAGCCGCAATTTACGGATTGTCTATTGTGTATTTTCGACATCAAACATTTTGGGAGTTTTTCACCGACAGCATGATGTGGCTCCCGCTGCTGGTGCTTGGGGTTGAACGGATTTTCAAAACTGGTAAGCCGGCTTGGTTTATTGCGGCGTGCAGCCTGATGCTCATCAACAATTTTTACTTTGCTTATATTCATTTTATCTTTTTAGCGATCTATCTTGTCTTCAGATATATCATCAAGCTTCGAAGTGAGGAGCATGGGTGGAAGGTGTTCTGGACGCTGGCGGTTTCTACGCTGTTATCCTTTGGAATCAGTGCTGCCTTTTTTGTCCCGTCTGTCTATGGATTTCTGAATAATATAAGACCGCCATATGATCAATCTATACCTTGGTTTGATCTGCATGATCATCTGCTGTTTACTAGCAGGGTGTATTTATTACCTGTCATCTTTCTCATTTGTATGTTCCTCGTTCCGCTTTACCGGAACAGGTGGTTTTTCATGTTTACATCGATCAGCGTTCTGCTCATTGTTTTTCACTACAGTCCAAAGATGGCGAGCGTGTTTAATGGTTTTTCAGCACCGCAGTACAGGTTTGAATACATTCTTGCCTTTACAGTTGGGGCGGTCGTAGCCATCACCATCAAGCATTTCTCGCAAATCGAGTGGAAGTGGAAAAAGCGTGCGGTCTTAGGCGCTTGGATCGTGTTTCTTCTCGCAGTCATCTTATCAGAACGAGCAAAGGGAAATATGGATGTTGTTGTATTTACAGGCATAGGACTGCTTGTGATCAGCTTGTTTTTCCTTGTGATTCATGCGGAAAAACGCCAGCACCTTCGTCTCATTTCAGCTGTGCTCATCGCTTTCAGCTTACTGACAGCAGGCGTGTATCAGCAGGGCTATTTATCTGAAAGAAGCAATATTAAGAGCGTATCAGATACGTATCTGAATAGTGAGGCGTATGCTGGACATGAGCAAATGAAGCTCATTCAGCAGATTCAAAGCCGCTCTTCAAAAGATCCGCTTGCCCGGATTGATTGGATGAACGGCGTGCGCAACAATACCCCGTTATTTGAAGGCTTTCAAGGCATGAGTGCGTATTCAAGTATATTAAATAAACATTTGCTCAATTTCTACTGGAATGACCTGCAAATCGATATGGGACGTGAAAGTGTCAGCCGTTATGCAACAATGGGGGACAGAGCGAATTTATACAGCCTGACCTATGGAAAGTATTATATGAGAGACAACATTATGCCTTACTCACCGCCAGCTTATTTTAAGCCAATATTGGAAAGCGAGCATTATAAAGTGTATGAAAATACACGGCCACTGCCATTTGCAAGAACAACAAGCACCATCTATTCAGAAGAATCTTTAAAGGATGCCTCAGCGCTTGATAGAGAGCATGCGATGCTGCAAGGTGTGATTTTAGACAAAAAAGGAAACGCTGAAATTGAGCACGCGCCAGATCGAGTCAAGGATACAAAGATTCATACGGAACAAGCCGTATACGAACATGGCGTGCTTGATGTATACGGAGAAACAGGCGGCCTGAATATCACGCTGCCAGATGATATGGCCCGCGCTGGGGATGTGTATGTGAGCTTTTATGTGAAGCGGACAGACCGGAACGAAGGATTTCAGTTATCCGTTGACAACTACGTCACCTCACGAAAAAGCAATACATCCATTTACAAAACAGGCGTCAATGAAGTGACGATTCGGGTTCCTGCTGAGAAAATACTTTCGATTCGAGTGCCAAAAGGGACATATGAGCTCGATCAATTGAAACTGTATCAAGAGCCTTACCGCATCCTAGAAAAGGCATATGAAAAAGAAAAACAGGATAATGGCAGCCAGCAGGTAAAGCTCGAAAACAACCGCTTTACGATTTCATATGATAACAAACGCGGCGATGATTATATGGTTCTGCCAGTACCATATGAAAAAGGCTGGGAGCTCACAGTAAACGGTCAGCAGACCGATATTGAACAAGCCAATTACGCCTTTATCGGTTTTCCAATAGAAAAAGGCAAAAACGAGATTGTGCTAACCTACTATCCGCCTTATATCAGAATTCTCGCGTTGATTTCACTCGTCAGTTTGATCGTTGCGATCCTATATGCACGGAGAAAACACAAGAAACACCACTTTTCATCATAAGTGGTGTTTTTTTATCTTCCAAGGGCTGATCGATTATATGAAGCAAATCACTAAGCTTATTTCTCACACGAAAACGTCGCATAATCAAACAAAAAATGAAACAACCAAAGGCTTAGAGCAAAGAGGATTTCCTCAGAAGTAGACAGTAAAATGCCGCCTACCAATTCATCTGATAAATAGACAGCACTCCAAATAAACAAAAGATGAATGGATATGGCATAGAAAACGATGGAGCGTTTTTTGGAACGGCATTTTCTAACAACTCTCATAAGCACATGCTCCACATGCTCAAAGGATATCCCAAGTACCACATAGATGCCCATAAATAAAAGCATCGATAAAATCGATTGATAAAAAGCACCCGTTAAATGAAAGAACAGTACACAAAACAACAAAAATATGTAACAGACAGCAGACGCCGCCATGAGCCATTTCAGCCCTTGCCATAAAGCGTGAACAGATTGCTGCATAGGTGAACAAACACTCCTTTACATGAAGATACCTGCAAAAAGGACAGCCTTTTTGCAGGAAGTCATATGTTAATCCTCTTTTTTAGGCGCAGCGATCACAGGATGTTTTTCAGTATCAAGCAGTTTTAAGAAGTCTTCGCCTTGATCTAAATGATCAAGAACAAGCTGTTTCGGTGTGACCGCAAGCCACTGATTGAGTGAGATGTCTGCATAATGATCGCTCTTAAAGATTTCTAAGAAATAAAGCGGTTCGTCGCCTGTATTCTCTACATAATGCCCCATCGCAAATGGGACATATCCAACGTCTCCGGCCTGATAGTTGAAGGTTCTCGCATGTCCATCAGAAGCAAATACCGTCATTCGTGCTTTTCCAGAAATAAAATATTGCCATTCATCCGTATTTGGATGCCAGTGCAGCTCGCGAATGGCACCTGGATCAACTTTCACAAGAGCGGATGCAATCGTTTTAGATGCTTTGAAATTGGTAGAGTCCGCAATCCACACTTGTCCGCCGCTTGATGTAATCGGCTTCTGTTTTAACAGCTCATATTTAAAGGAATTCGGGACTTCTCCTTGCTCTGTTTTCACCTTGTCACATTCAAGGGAACCAGGAATTCCTTTTTGGAAAATATACTTTTCTTTCTCTGGCAGCTTGTCAAACTGCTCTTTTGTCATACCGAAGTTCTTGAGCACGACTTCCTCTGGCGTGTGGGCAAGCCAATCGGTTACTTGGAACGTACTATTTTCTGAGAATGACCCATCATCAAACACAAGCAAGAATTCAGCTCCCGGTTCAAGTGCTTGGATAGAGTGCGGCAGGCCAGAAGGGAAGTACCACAAATCACCCTCAGTCACATCCTCTGTAAAATTGCGCCCCTCTGCATCAACCGATGTAATCCGGGCTTCCCCATAAATCATGTACGCCCATTCCGCTTCCTTATGCCAGTGAAGCTCACGAATCGCACCAGGCTTTAACCGCATATTAACAGATGCAAGACTTTTAGAGATCGGCAGTTCACGTACTGTTACCTCACGGGCGTAGCCGCCTTTTTCTAAACGATTGTGTGTATCAGAAAAAGAATATTTCAGGTTGGAGACCGTTCCATGATCGGTTTCTGGCGGCGTGAGCATATCTGGATTTTGTCTGTCCCGCTCGAGATTACGTGGAATTTTGACCGTTGCTCCTTTTTCTCCTCGAATCGGCTGTGGTATTCCATTTTGCTTTTCACTCATGATAAAATCCCCTTTCAACATCGTATTGTGTGAGGTGACAAAAGGCCTTTCATTTCGCCCTCGTTTTCATAAGGTGAAACGAATCAAGCAGATGTCAATCTGATTCATCATTTTTTTGAGCAGCGACTAATCGTTGGATGAGTTTGCTTAATTCATCAAACTTTCGTTCAAAGCGTGTCAGCAAGTACACTGTCAAAATGGCAGGGAAGCCAGCCTGACCGAGCTGCTTCAGCCATTCCTCCGAAAAAAAGGTCTCCATTTGTCTCACCTCCCAGCGGATGCTCGTCTTCTATATAAGTGGTATGAAAGAAGAAAAAGGAAAGCAGAGGGGGATAAAATGAATCATTAGACCCGTTTCACGAAGTTTACTTTTTTTAACTTTTGTCCACTTAATGCTAGTAGAGGGAACAAAGGGGAGGATGCACATGGATTATCGGCTGTTATTGAAAGCAAAATGGAACGAAATCATTGATCACCCGCTCATTCAGCAGTTTTTAAGCAATCCGAAAAACGAGCAGCTGCTCCGGCAGGTCATGGAAGAGCCAAACGAGGAAAATGCCAAAAAACTAGATTCCGAGTTCAAACAGTTCTATCAGAAAATCCGCATCATCAAGTATATCTCCACAATGATACGCATCTTTTCAGTCGACTTTGATAAACGAGTAAAAAAGAAGCAGCAGCGTTTTCCGCTCATACTCGATCATCCTGATACGCAAGAAGTGAAAGACCCTGTTCAAACAGATACGTATGAAGCCGTGCTCTTCAACCAGCAAGACCTAGGGGAGCATCTGCAAGATCAAACATTGTACAAGGCCTACCAGCAGCTCACAGACAAACAAAAAATGGTCCTAACCCAAATCTATGTCGAAGGCCAAACGATGAAGGAAATAGCCGATCAGTTAGGCGAAACAAGACAAAACATCTCAAACATTCACAAAAAAGCACTCAACAAACTAAAAGAAGAAACAGGGGGAGATGTCCGTGCACGAAGACAAAATGACCAATGGAGAAATGGAAGAACTCATTGAAACCTTCACACCCATGATCAAAAAGAAACTACAAAACACGGCATATCAAGAAAGAGAAGACCTCGAACAAGAACTCTATATCAAACTCATCGAAAAAATAGACCGGCTGATTTACCAAGAAGGACCTGGATTTTGGGAGTTTATTGTGGAATATATGACGAAGTTGTAAAAGTGAAGTACAAAAAAAGACTCGCTCACACAGAGCCGAGTCTTAATTTTTTTTGCAGTTTTTCCTCACTGAAAATCCAGCCGGTATAGGAATTTTTGATTTGGTGGTCCATGTCGATATGGCAGATCGCGACAAAAGGATAATGACCTTTGCTTCGGTAGCGCAAATCAATGAACCGCACCTCATAATGATCCTTAAATTTATCCACTTCCCACCGGTAGACAGGGGAGAAGGAGAGAAAGGCTGAAATGTTTTCATCTTGTTTGGCAATTTTCATAATTTCAGTATCCGGGACCGGCACACGGTTAAACGTGTCTAAAATGACGACTTCTCCATTCATGCTGCGCCCAACATGGAAAGAGGATTTACATTTCACGGCAATGCGCCATTGTCTGAACTTCATTGTAGGCGAAATGATAATCTCTTCAATTTCATCGAATCGTGCACGCAGCTGACGTTTAATCTGAAGCTGCATGATGACCCTGACGATATAGTAACAGAAAATCACGGCATACAGCGTAATGAACGTATAGCCGGGATGACCGCCAATCGCCCAAACGACAATAGCGACAAGGTGTGTAAAAAAGATAAACGGATCAAACGTATTAATGATCCCAAGTGCTACCCATTTCTTCGAAAATGGACGAATGGCCTGCGTGCCGTATGCATTGAAAATATCGACAAACACATGAAGCACAACGGCTAATAGTGTCCATAACCAAAGGTGAAGTATATTCGCCCCCGGCACAAATGGGAAAATCACAGCCGGAATTAGCAATGACCAAAACAGTACAGCCGGAATGGAATGTGTAAATCCTCGGTGATTTCTTATATAAACCGCATTATTTTTTAGTTTTAGCACAGTATCAATGTCTGGTGCTTGGGAGCCGGCGATGGTCGCGATCATCACGGCGTGTGCCATGTGTGGATCTGCGCTGACGGCTGGATCTAAAAGTGCAAGTCCCCCAAGAGAAATGCCCATTACTACATGAGTACCAGTGTCCAATTGATTACCTCCTAGTTGTCATGCTTAGGAACAATCATACAAAGTATACGTCTCCAATCAAGACTATGTGCAAAATCACTTTTGCTTTATCCCGATTTAATGTAACATGTTAACGTATCTACAAACAGTATACAACAAATAAGGTTCTATTCAGAACGTTAGCCCTCGGTCCAATGAGAAGGAGTATAGATATGAAAGACATTCAAGAAAAGCTGGACCGCAAAGATATTGCGGGCTTTCAGCATGATTTAATTGATTGGTATGAAAAAGAACAACGAACATTGCCATGGCGTGAAAATCAAGATCCATACCGCGTCTGGGTATCAGAAGTCATGCTTCAGCAAACGAGAGTAGATACGGTCATTCCGTATTTCAACCGGTTTATGGAGCAATTCCCGACGGTGAAGGATCTCGCTTTAGCTGATGAAGAAAAGGTCATGAAAGCATGGGAAGGTCTTGGCTACTACTCAAGAGTGCGTAATTTACAGGCAGCTGTGAAAGAAGTATATGAATCCTACGATGGTATTGTCCCTAATACGAAAGAGCAATTTTCAAAGCTCAAAGGTGTAGGCCCGTATACGAGCGGCGCAGTGCTGAGTATCGCCTATAACAAGCCGTATCCTGCGGTAGACGGCAACGTCATGAGGGTCATTTCTCGTATTTTGTCCATATGGGATGATATTGCAAAACCAAAAACGAGAAACATTTTCGAGTTTGCGGTCGATCAGCTCATTTCCCGGGAAAAGCCGTCAGAATTTAATCAAGGGCTGATGGAGCTTGGTGCGCTCATTTGTACCCCAACATCCCCTGCCTGCCTCATTTGCCCTGTGAACATGCATTGCTCGGCATTCGAGGAAGGCGTTCAGTATGAGCTCCCAGTGAAAAGCAAAAAGAAAAAGCCGACTGCAAAATCAATGGCAGCAGCGGTGTTATTTGATGACGCAGGCAACCTATATATTCATAAGCGGCCAAGTACAGGCCTGCTTGCGAATTTATGGGAATTCCCTAACATGGAAACCATGAAGGGAAGAAAAACGGAAAAAGAGCAGCTGATTGATTTCTTAAAAGAGGAGGCGGGTGTACAAGCGGAGCTTGGTGATTTAGAAGGCACCATTCAGCATGTATTTACCCACCTCATCTGGAATATTTCTGTTTTCTTTGGACGAGTTACCTCTGTATCTGATGACACGAAGCTGAAAAAAGTCACAACAGAAGAATTTGAGGCATATGCTTTGCCAGTCTCACACCAAAAAATTTGGAAGCTGGCACTTGAGCAGCCTAGTCATATTTAACCGTTGTCCCGTGGGTATAATCAGCTTCATTTCGGTGCAGACCCCCGCGGTCTTCGATTTCAGAAATGATTTCTCGATACTTAGATTGCCCTTCTTCATTCAAATAAGGTAAAATTTGTTGGAAAGCATGATGAAAGTAAGCAAGCTCAGTATCTTTCCATTGATCCTTGGACATCATGCCAAGCTGGCTTAAATCGCGTCCGACATACATGAATGTAACCTCCTAATAGGAACTTTCCTATTAGTGTGAAGCGAATGAACGAAAACTATTCAAATCAGGAGATGAACCATAATGAGTCAACGTAAATGTGCATTAATTACAGGAAGCAGCAGAGGAGTAGGGAAGGAAGTAGCCCTTCGCCTCGCTGAAAAAGGATATGACATTGTCATTAACTATGCGAGAAGCAAAAAAGCCGCACTTGAAACAGCGGAAGAAATTGAAGCGATGGGTGTCAAAACATTGGTTGTCAAAGCAAATGTAGGCCAGCCTGAGAAAATCAAAGACATGTTTCAGCAAATTGACGAAACCTTTGGCCGTTTAGATGTATTTGTAAACAATGCGGCATCAGGTGTTCAGCGTCCCATTATGGACCTTGAAGAAAATCATTGGGACTGGACGATGAATATCAATGCGAAAGCCTTGTTATTCTGCGGACAAGAAGCGGCGAAACTAATGGAGAAAAACGGCGGCGGACATATCGTCAGCATTAGTTCTCTTGGCTCTATCCGCTACCTTGAAAATTACACAGTCGTCGGCGTATCAAAAGCAGCACTAGAAGCTTTAACACGTTACCTTTCTGTTGAGCTTTCACAAAAAAATATCGTCGTCAACGCTGTATCAGGCGGCGCGATCGATACCGATGCACTTAAGCACTTCCCGAACCGTGAAGAGCTTTTAGAAGATGCGAAGAAAAATACACCTGCCGGCCGAATGGTGGAAATTAAAGACATGGTCGACAGCGTGGAATTCCTTGTATCAGGCAAAGCAGACATGATTAGAGGCCAGACGATTATTGTAGATGGCGGACGTTCTTTGCTTGTTTAAAAAAATCATGAATAGGATGTACACCTTCTGCACAAATTAATGTGCGTGGAGGTGATAATGATGGATCAACAACAAAACAAAACAAACGCACAACAAGTGAAGAAACAAAACCAAGCTGCTGCACAAGGTGGTCAATACGGCACTGAATTTGCTAGCGAGACTGACGCACAGCACGTAAAAAAATACAACCAAAAAGCTGAGCAAAACAAACAACAAAACAGCTAATCACTGAAACAAAGGAAAGCACTTCATATACGAATGAAGTGCTTTTCTTTTTGCCCCTCACCACCATCCGACAAAACCTGTAAAACCTCTACATAAACAGTCAAAGGATTTCCTCCTTCTTTCAAGAAATGGTATACAGACAAAAAGTGGATTCGATAAAAAGGGAGGAGTTAGATGTCTGATTTCGATCAGCTTGTAAAAGAACAAATGCAGCTCATGGATCAGCTGCTCGATGTGCAGGGAGAACTCGATCTATGCTTAGAAACAGAAAAACAATTGCTGCAGGATGAAAAAAAAGAAGAGTGGCATAGGCTTTGTGATCAGATCAAACAGAAACGTGAGGAACTGCAAAAAGTGCAAACCTTGTTTAAAAAACAGACAGAAGAGGTCATCAATTCATATAAACAGATGGAAAAGAGTTCTAGCGTGATGTAAGTCAGTGTGCCGTTCAATTGGGTTGAATGGCTTTTTCATTTCATTTTTTAATGATGTAACGGTATAATATAATAGAGACATGTTTAGTTGGGAAATTAGGTCTTTGGACTGTTAGGTTTGTTTGTTATAGAAAGTAGGGGAGAAAATATGGGCTATCCCAAGGAAGGAGAAACCATCCAAATTCAAAGCTATAAACATAATGGCTTGATCCACAGGATTTGGAATGAAACCACCATTCTGAAAGCAACGGAATTGTGTATCATTGGTGCAAACGACCGTACAATGGTGACTGAATCCGACGGCCGTACTTGGATGACGAGAGAACCGGCTATTTGCTATTTCCATGCAAAACAATGGTTTAATGTAATTGGGATGCTTAGAGATGATGGGGTATATTATTACTGCAACATCAGCTCTCCTTTTGCGACAGATGATGAGGCAATTAAGTATATTGATTACGATTTAGACGTCAAAGTCTTTCCAGACATGACGTACAATATTTTGGATGAGGACGAATATGCAGATCATAAGAGGCAGATGAATTATCCAAAAGAAATCGATAGTATCTTAAGAGAGCATCTGAATACATTACTGCATTGGATTCACCAGCGGAAAGGTCCGTTTGCTCCTGAATTTGTGGATATGTGGTATGAACGTTTTTTACATTATACAAAATAAGCAAGAGCATCGAAAAACCTGTTTGGCTTTTTAGGCTAACAGGTTTTTGACTGCGTACGGATAAGAGGCACTGATAGATTGGGAAGGAGATTTACATGGGGGTCATTAAACGCTACATGGCTTTTGTAACACCGTATAAAAAACAGATTGCATTGACAATGGTCATCGGAATGATTAAGTTCTCGATTCCCTTAACCTTGCCTCTGCTTTTAAAATATGTCATTGATGATGTCATTCAAGGCTCGGGGTCAGCTGAAGAAAAGACATCAACTCTACTGATCATAATGGGAATCATGCTCGTATTATTTTTAGTGTTGAGGCCGCCTGTTGAATACTATAGACAATACTACGCTCAGTGGACAGGCAGTAAGGTTTTGTTTGATATTCGGGAGAAGCTGTTCTCGCATATTCAAAAGCTAAGTCTTCGTTATTATGCCAACACGAGAACAGGAGAAATTATTTCAAGAGTGATCAACGATGTGGAGCAGACAAAGGAATTTGTCATCACAGGTCTTATGAACATTTGGCTGGATATGATGACTGTACTGATCGTGATCGCTATTATGTGTACACTGGATCTGAAGCTCACCATCGTGTCTGTCATTATTTTTCCGCTATACGCGTTTGCAGTAAAGTATTTTTACGGACGGCTTCGTAAGCTGACAAAAGAGCGGTCACAGGCGCTGGCTGAAGTGCAAGGGCACCTGCATGAGCGAGTACAAGGAATGCCGGTCATTCGAAGCTTTGCGATTGAAGAATATGAACAAGAGAATTTTCATGATGAAAACAAAAATTTCTTAAACAAAGCAATCAACCATACGAATTGGAATGCAAAAACATTTGCTGTCGTCAATACCATCACCGACATTGCGCCGCTGTTAATCATTGCATTTGCGGGTTACACCGTGATTAACGGGTCGCTTTCAATTGGGACGATGATCGCCTTTGTCGGCTATATTGACCGGATGTATAATCCGATTCGCCGTCTCATTAACTCATCCACGACGTTAACCCAGTCCGTTGCATCAATGGATCGGATCTTTGAGTTTATTGATGAGCCATATGAGGTCACAGACCGGCCGAATGCAAAAGAAGCCAATCATTTAAAAGGAGAGGTAGAGTTTAAACATGTGTCGTTTCGTTATGAACACACGCAGGAAGAGATTCTGCACAATATCTCCTTGAAAGTAGAAAAAGGACAAACGGTTGCCCTTGTAGGAATGAGCGGTGGAGGGAAGTCGACACTCGTCAGCTTAATTCCAAGGTTTTATGATGTGACGAACGGGTCACTTGAAATTGACGGCATTGATATCAAAGAGTACAAAGCAAGAAGTCTTCGAAATCAAGTCGGAATGGTGCTGCAGGATACGTTCCTATTCAGTGACACAATTAAAGAAAATATTGCGGTTGGTGACCCTGAAGCATCTTTTGAAAAAATCGTGTCGGCTGCAAAAGCGGCAAACGCCCATGATTTTATTATGTCTCTTCCTGAAGGATATGACACGAAAGTAGGAGAACGGGGCGTGAAGCTGTCAGGCGGACAAAAACAGCGGATTTCCATTGCAAGAGTATTTCTAAAAAATCCACCGCTTTTAATTTTAGACGAAGCGACGTCTGCACTTGATTTAGAAAGTGAGCATTACATTCAAGAAGCGATGCAAAAGCTGGCGAAGGATCGCACAACCTTTATTGTCGCACACCGATTATCAACCATTACACACGCTGACCAAATTGTGGTCATGGAACAAGGCGAAATTGTGGAAAAGGGAACACACGAAGAATTAATGAATCAAGACAGCCACTATCGTCATTTATTTACCATTCAAACATTAAATTAGTAGAAGCCTATCCGATTCTAGCGGATAGGCTTTTTTATGCTTGTCAAAAACATGACATATTTCCCAGCTTGTCTCAATACAATTTTAAAAAGTATGACGGGGTGGTGAATATGTGAAAGAACAAGACGTGCTGCTAGATGTCAAACAGCTGTCCATTGCGTTTCAGCAGAAAAAGCAAAAAGTGCCCATCGTCCATCACATATCGTTCTCGATTCAAAAAGGGGAAACGTTAGGAATTGTGGGCGAATCTGGCTGCGGGAAAAGTATCACAAGCATGTCATTAATGGGATTGAATCAGCAAACCGATACAACGGGCGAGGTCCATTTCGAAGGGCAAAATCTGCTGTCACTTTCAGAGAAACAGTGGCGAGAGATAAGAGGAAATGACATTTCGATGATTTTCCAAGAGCCCATGACCTCTCTGAACCCATTAATGACCATCGGCAAACAAATGACGGAAGCCCTTTTCACACATCAAGCAATCGGTCAAAAAGAAGCAAAAGCGAAGGCGGTTGATCTTCTTGAAACAGTTGGGTTGAAGCAAGCGGAATCGCTGCTTAAAAAATATCCACATGAATTATCAGGCGGCATGCGCCAGCGAGTCATGATTGCGATGGCAATGCTTTGTCACCCAAAGCTCATGATCGCTGATGAACCGACAACTGCACTTGATGTAACCATCCAAGCACAAATCCTTCGTCTGCTCAAAAAGCTGAACGAAGAAATGGACACTGCTATTTTATTTATTACCCATGATCTAGGTGTCGTGCGGCAAATATGCCAGCGAGTCATGATTATGTATGCCGGTCGAATTGTAGAAGAAGGAACCGTTGACCGTATTTTCCAAAAACCTCTGCATCCCTACACGAAAGGTCTTTTCGCCTCAGTCCCATCGTTTAAAGAGAAAAAAGAAAAACTCATCTCTATTGCAGGTCATGTGCCAAAGCCAGGGGCCATCCGGTCCGGCTGTCAATTTGCACCACGCTGCCCATATCAAATGGCGCAATGTCTTGAAAAAGATCCAGCCTTACAATCCATAGAACACAATCACCGCGTGGCATGTTTTCTAATGGAAGGAGGAGAAGACACTGAGTCACCCACTCTTGCAAGTGAATCAGCTGACAAAACGGTATGACACAGCCGCTTTTTTTTCTAAACATAAACAATCGACTTTGGCATTAAATCAAGTGTCCTTTCACGTGAAGGAAGGAGAAACGCTTGGCATTGTTGGTGAATCAGGCTGCGGTAAATCAACACTTGGCAAAAGCCTAATGAGATTGACTGAACCGACGTCAGGCTCTATTCAATTAAAAGGGCAGGAGATCACCCTTCTAAAAGAACGAGACATGCGTTCCTTAAGAAAAGATATTCAAATGATCTTTCAAGATCCATATGCTTCTTTAAATCCGAGAATGAAAATCAAAGATATTTTAGAGGAACCGCTGATTGTCCATCAGCATGGGACGAAAGCAGAAAGACGGAAACGGGTAAAAGAGATGCTGCACATTGTTGGGTTTGATCCGTCTTACGGGGAACGTTATGCGCATCAATTCAGCGGCGGACAAAGGCAGCGTATCGGTATCGCTAGAGCACTTATTACGCACCCAAGTCTAGTTATTGCCGATGAACCAGTTTCGGCTTTAGATGTATCCGTTCAAGCGCAAATTTTGAATTTGATGCTTGAATTGCAAAAGACGCTTTCTCTGACGTATCTGTTTATTTCTCACGACCTTGGGGTTGTCAGATATATGAGTGACCGGATCGCCGTCATGTATGCTGGGCGCATTGTGGAGATGGGGCCTGCCGAAGATGTGTTTCACAGCCCGCTTCATCCCTATACGTCGCTGCTTCTGAAATCCATTCCACATATGGATCACGTACTAGAGGCGCAAGATGTGGCAGCAGAAGAAACCACAATGACGGAACGCGGCGGCTGTCCTTTCTACAAAAGGTGTCCAAAAAGATGGGAGAAATGCCTGAAAGCAGTTCCTGCTTTGTATGAGGAGGCACCGGGGCACGCGGCCGCGTGTTATTTATATCAAAAGGAGGAACACAATGAAGAAGACATGGTTATTCAGTAGTTTCATTTTTGTGCTGGCACTGGCGCTCTTTTTAGGGGGATGCTCGTCTTCACCGACATCAGAAGAAAAGGCAACAAAAGATACCCTCGTATTTGGCAGAGGGGGAGATTCCACTTCACTAGATCCAATCACAACAACAGAAGGCGAAACCTTTAAGGTCACAGAGAATATATTTGAAAAGCTTTTGAATTACGGTGAGAAAGACACGACCATCCATCCTGGCCTCGCAACAGAATGGGATGTTGCAAAGGACGGAAAATCATACACGTTCTACTTAAGAAAAGGTGTGAAATTCCACGATGGTACAGACTTTAACGCAGAAGCAGTGAAATTCAACTTTGACCGCTGGATGAATGGAGACGCAGAAAAGTTTCCTTACTATGGTATGTTTGGCGGCTATAAAAAAGATAAAGGGCATGTCATTAAAGACATCATCGTCAAAGGCGAGCATGAAATTGAATTTCAGCTAAAGCGCCCGCAGGCGACATTCCTCAAAAACATTGCCATGTCACCATTTGGCATCGCCAGTCCAGCCGCAGTTGAAAAAAGCGGCGATTCATTTAGAGAAAATCCAGTGGGGACAGGACCATTTAAGTTTAAAGAGTGGAAGCAAAACGACCGTATCGTGTTAGAAAAAAACGAGGATTATTGGCAGAAGGATAAACCAAAGCTGAATCAAATCATCTTCCGCTCCATTCCAGAAAACTCTGCTCGTTTAAATGCCCTTAAAACAGGTGAGATCGACTTAATGGATGGCGTGAATCCGTCAGATTTAGATGGCATTAAAACCGATAAAGCACTCCAGCTCATTGAAAGACCATCGATGAACGTAGGCTATATCGGACTGACCGTCACAAGAAAGCCGCTTGATAACAAGCTGGTTCGTCAGGCACTCAATTATGCGGTCGATAAAGAATCGATTATTGAGTCATTTTATGGCGGACTTGCTGAGCCAGCAAAAAATCCATTGCCGCCAGCTTTAGAAGGCTACAATGACGACATTGAGCCATATCCGTATGATCCAGAAAAAGCGAAAGAACTATTAAAAGAAGCGGGCTTCCCTGACGGCTTTCGCATCAAGCTTTGGGCGATGCCTGTACCACGTCCATACATGCCAGATGGGATGAAGGTAGCAGAAGTCATTCAGTCAAATTTTGAAAAGGTCGGCGTCAAAGCAGAAATTGTCACATATGACTGGGCGACCTATTTAGATAAAGCAAGTAAAGGGGAAGCAGATGTGTTCTTATTAGGCTGGACAGGGGACAATGGCGATCCTGATAATTTCATTTACACACTGCTGGACAAAGACAGCATTGGCGGTAACAACTATACATTCTTCGAAAACGATAAAATGCATGACATTCTCATTGAAGCGCAAACAGACACAGATCAAAAGAAACGAAATGAGCTGTATAAAAAAGCGCAGGAAATCATTCATGACGAAGCGCCTTGGATTCCATTGGTGCATTCGATTCCAATGCTTGCCGCTTCTAATGATTTAAAAGGCTATCAGCCGCATCCAACTGGTTCAGAAGCTTTAACTGACGTGTATTTCGAATAAGCAAATAAGGGAGATCATGTATCTCCCTTATCAAACAAAGATAAAGGCGGTGAAAGCTGTTTGTTTGCTTATTGTATGAAGCGGGCAGGAATGCTCATCCCAGTACTGATCGGAATGACATTGGTCGTGTTTTCAATTATTCGTTTTATACCTGGAAATCCAGCGCAGGTCATCTTAGGACAGCGGGCAACGAAAGAGGCTGTAGAACAATTAACGATCCAGCTCGGTTTAGATCAGCCATGGTACGTTCAATACGGTCATTATATGCTTGGCCTTTTAAAAGGGGATTTAGGGACTTCCATTCGAACAGGAGCGGCTATTGCCCAGGAAATGAAGCCTTACTTATTTGCGACGTTAGAATTGACCTTTTTTGCCATGGTGCTGGCGATTGTCGTGGGAGTGAATGCCGGAATCATTAGTGCTTGGTTTAAGCATTCCTTCTTTGATTATGCCGCGATGTTTATTGCACTCATCGGAGTGTCCATGCCAATTTTCTGGTTAGGCTTAATGGGGCAGTGGCTGTTCTCGATCGAATTAGGTATTTTGCCGACAACGGGCCGAGAAGACGTAAGGAATCCAGTCGAATCGATTACGTATATTCATACACTGGACACGCTTTTACAAGGCCGGTTTGATCAATTCGCTGACAGCATCAAGCATTTGATCTTACCAAGTACAGCCCTCGCCACAATTCCTGCTGCGATTATTGCGAGAATTACAAGGGCAAGTATGCTGGAAGTGCTTCATTCCGACTTTATTCGAACAGCAAAAGCAAAAGGAGTACGTTCATTTTTTATCATTTATCAGCATGGCCTGAAAAATGCGCTCATTCCGATCTTGACGATTATTGGTCTTCAGACAGGACTCTTGCTTGGTGGAGCGATTTTAACAGAAACCATTTTTGCTTGGCCGGGAATTGGGCGGTATATATATGACGCCATCAGTTATCGTGATTACCCAGTCATTCAAACAGGTATTCTCGTCGTTGCGCTTATATTTGTCCTGATCAATTTCATTGTGGACATCTTGTATGCGGTCATTGATCCAAGGATTAAATATTAGGGAGGGAGAGTGACAATATGGAAGCACAAAAAGAACTTGAACTACCTCAGCCAAAAGATGAACGCTCTCAATCATTGATTCTTGAATCAATGAAGCAGTTCTTTCAGCATAAGCTGGCGGTCATTGGTAGTGTGATTGTTTTTTTATTTCTGATCCTAGCGATCTTTGCGCCGCTCATTGCTCCTTATGGAATCAATGAACAATCACTCGGTGAGCGATTTAGTGCCCCTTCAGCTGCACACTGGTTTGGTACGGATGATTTCGGCAGAGATATATTTTCAAGAGTTGTGCATGGAGCACGGATTTCCTTATGGGTCGGCTTTTTCTCGGTCCTCGGGTCTGTCATTTTAGGCACACTGCTTGGATTGATAGCAGGCTATGGCGGAAGAGTGTTAGATGCTGTGATCTCCAGATTGTTTGATATTTTACTTGCTTTTCCTAGCATTCTATTAGCGATTGCTATTGTCTCCATCCTAGGCCCCTCCTTACAAAATGCCCTTATTGCCATTGCGATTATTAATGTCCCAACCTTTGGACGGCTCGTTCGTTCAAAAGTGCTGAGTATTAAACAAGAAGAATACGTGCTGGCAGCAAAGGCGGTGGGGATGTCACACCGCCGCATCGTTCTGCGCCACATCCTGCCAAATAGTATGGTGCCGGTCATCGTACAGGCAACGCTAGCGATCGGAACGGCAATTATTGAGGCAGCCGCTTTAGGCTTTTTAGGATTGGGGGCACAGGCGCCAAGTCCAGAATGGGGGAAAATGCTCGCCGATGCGAGGCCTTATCTCGTTCAAGCCCCTTGGACATTATTCTTCCCAGGAATAGCGATCATGCTGACTGTTTTAGGCTTTAACCTGATGGGGGATGGATTAAGAGACACACTAGATCCTAAAATGAAGAAAATAAAATAAGACCGATTCTCAGAATCGGTCTCAGCGCGCGGGCAAACCCTCGCATTCGGTGTCAGTCCTGCGTGCCGGTGCTCACGAATACTCAATTCGCTCCGCTCCGGTACTCGTTCTTCCTAGACTGCAAAGGTTTTCAGGTCACGCTGAAAAGAAGACAAAGAGCTAAAATCAAGATCATTTTAGCTCTTTGTCAACAATTTAAGACCGATTCTAGGAATCGGTCTTTTCTATTTATGCTTCTTTTTCTTCTGTCTCGATTTCACTATCTTTTGGGTGATACGTCTGGAAGCTTGTAATCAATGTATCTAAATGTTCTAATTCATCACGGTATTCGATGATGCTGGACATGACATTCAGCATGTTGTAATCGAGCAGGTCATTTTCTTGGTTTTGCTGATGCTGAATAAATGATTTCGTTAACGTCTCAAGGCGAAGAGAGCATTCATTTTGAAATTCATCGTCCTGCGGCTTCATTTTTCCGACGAATTTCATCAAGGTGCGCTCATGCCAATACAGTAAATAATCAATTTCATCCGTTAAGCTTTCCCTGAAATGCTCTGGCATCAAATGAATCTCATTTTCTAATTTATGAAGCTTTTTCAGTAAATACAGAGCACGATTTGAAGTCATAATGGCCTGCCTGAACAAAACAAGCTTTCTTGATTTGACATAGGTGGTTTTCTTTAAATAGCTTCGTTCCTCTTTGTATAACAAGTAAATATGATCTAATTTGATCATGCGTTCTTTTATTTGATCGATGTCATCCTTTAAAGTGGAATGATCAGTAGACTGTCTGGAGGTCAGACGGATCCATTTTAAAATCTCCTCCGTATTTTCCATAATGTGATGAACAAGCTTTGTTTCATACTTTGGCGGCAGGAAGATTAAATTCACTAAAAATGAAGAAAGAACTCCTAACACCACAGTAGCTGTTCGAATTAAGGCAAAGGAAAGGAAATGATCCCCTGCACTTTCTAAAATCGCGATGACGGTTACAAGTGCAATTGGAATTGTGTGTTCAATCTTCAGCTTTAAATTAATGGCGATGACCATGACGGCGGTTAAACCGATAATGACTGGTCCTGTGCCAAAAAGCAGACCGAACGTAATGGCAAGCGCTGCTCCAATAATATTGGCTTGCACTTGATCAACAATGGTTAAAAAAGATCGATAAATTGATGGCTGGATAGCAAATACAGCTGCAATTCCCGCGAAGACGGGCGTTGGCAACCCAAGCCATGTTGCCAGGTAAAGCGCGAGTACAATGGCAATACCAGTTTTTAAAATACGGGCTCCAAGTTTCATTGGTTTTGTCCCTGCATTCCTTTCTTTTCGATAATAGATGATCACTCGTCATTTATCATTCATATTTTGATGAAACAACTAAGTAATATACAGCGGTCTTCCGAAATATTCAAGTGATTTTTGAAAGTTCATGAAAACATCAAAAGAAGGTATTGAGAAGAAATGTAACAGATTCGCACGCTTTTGACAAACAAGAGTTGGTAAATAAAAAAACAGGCGCATGTTTTTACGCCTGTTTTGGACTTCATTATGATTGTTTTAGCTGTGCAAATGCATGATCTACTGCTTTTAGCGTCTCAGAAATATCTTTTTCAGTATGTGCGATCGTTAAGAACCAAGCTTCATATTTAGAAGGAGCGAGGTTAATGCCTTGGGCGAGCATTAATTTGAAGAAACGGGCAAACATTTCGCCATCCGTATTTTCAGCCTGCTCGTAGTTCACAATCGTTTCTGTTGTGAAATAAATTGTGAGCGCTCCTTTTAAGCGATTCACTGTAATATCTACTTGATGCTTTTTGGCATGGGCTAAAATCCCTTCTTCTAACATAGCGCCAAGCTGATCAAGACGCTCGTAAACACCGTCTTCTTTTAACACTTCCAAGCAGGCAATACCTGAAAGAATGGATGCAGGATTTCCTGCCATTGTGCCAGCTTGATAGGCTGGTCCAAGCGGGGCAACTTGTTCCATAATTTCTTTTTTACCGCCGTAAGCGCCGATAGGAAGTCCTCCGCCAATAATTTTTCCTAATGCAGTGAGGTCAGGTTTTACTTGAAGCAAGTCCTGTGCACCGCCATACATAAAGCGGAAAGCGGTAATGACTTCATCATAAATCACCAGTGCGCCTTTTTCATGTGTGAGGTCATTGACCTGCTGCAGGAAACCGTCCTTAGGCTCTACGATGCCGAAGTTCCCGACAATTGGCTCGACAAGGACAGCTGCTACTTCATCACCCCAGCGATCTAATGCTTCTTTATAGCTGTCAATATCATTAAATGGAACGGTAATGACTTCGTTGGCGATACTTTTTGGTACGCCCGCAGAATCAGGTGTTCCTAAAGTGGAAGGACCAGAGCCTGCTGCCACAAGCACAAGATCAGAGTGGCCGTGATAGCATCCGGCAAACTTAATAATTTTTGTTCTGCCTGTATATGCGCGAGCCACGCGAATCGTTGTCATCACCGCTTCTGTACCTGAATTGACAAAACGAACTTTGTCCAAAGCAGGCATGGCTTCCTTCAGCATTTTAGCAAAAGTGACTTCATGCTTCGTTGGTGTTCCGTAAAGGACACCTGTTTCAGCCGCTTTCGTGATGGCTTTTGTAATATGCGGGTGGGCATGTCCTGTAATAATTGGACCGTATGCTGCTAGATAGTCAATATAGCGGTTTCCGTCAACATCCCAAAAATAAGCGCCTTCTCCTCTTTCCATCGCAACGGGTGAACCGCCGCCTACTGCCTTATATGAACGAGACGGGCTGTTGACACCTCCAACAATGTGCTCCAGCGCCTCTTGATGTAATTTTTCTGATTCTGTGAATTTCATAAATAGCCTCCTATCTCAACGTATCACGTCGTCTAACATTATTTTAACATGCCGATGCAAGCGTCCTTAGTTGAATATCCTCTCAAAATTGGATAGGCTAATTAAAAAATAGGTTGGAGGGATTGTGTCATGACAATCGAAGTAGGACAGCAAGTACCTGACATTGAATTAACCGGTGACAACGGGGAGAAAGTAAAGCTTTCTGATTTTAAAGGAAAACATATTGTTCTTTATTTCTATCCAAAAGATATGACACCAGGCTGTACAACAGAAGCATGTGATTTCCGCGACCGCCATCAAAGCTTTGCAGAATTAGATGCTGTCATTATCGGCGTAAGCCCAGACAGTCAGGACAAGCACCAAAAGTTTAAAGAAAAACATGATTTGCCGTTTCTGCTTCTTGTAGACGATGAACAGAAATTGTCTGAAGCCTTTGGGGTATGGAAACTGAAAAAGAACTTTGGCAAAGAATATATGGGAATCGAGCGTTCAACGTTTCTGATTAATAAAGAAGGCACGCTTGTGAAAGAATGGCGAAAAGTAAAGGTGAAAGACCACGTAGAGGAAGCGCTTGAGGAATTGAAAGCTCACGCTTAATATCCTTACAGGATGAGATCGGCAGTCATGCCGGTCTTTTTTGTAAAGAAGAATAGGTAAAAAAGAGGATTGTAATTGACAAAGTTTCGGCTCTGGGGGTACACTATTTATAAAGATTATAATATAAGAATATTTTTGAAGAGAGGTGCATGATGAAATGGCTGCTCACGAACTAAAAGACGCTTTAGATGCTCTAAAAGAAACCGGTGTTCGAATTACTCCGCAGCGCCATGCCATCTTGGAGTTTCTCGTAAATTCTATGACTCACCCAACCGCGGACGATATATATAAAGCACTTGAAGGAAAATTTCCAAACATGAGTGTCGCAACGGTTTACAACAATTTACGAGTCTTCCGGGAATCTGGATTAGTAAAGGAATTAACGTATGGTGATTCCTCAAGCCGATTTGATTTTGCGACATCTGACCACTACCATGCGATTTGTGAAAACTGCGGAAAAATCGTAGATTTTCACTATCCTGGCCTTGATGAAGTTGAACAGCTTGCATCCCATGTGACGGGCTTTAAAGTCAGTCATCATCGCTTGGAGATCTATGGAACTTGTCAAGAATGTGCGAAAAAAGAAAATCATTAATGAAAAAGCTGACCGTTTAAATGGTCAGCTTATTTTTATGACTTTTTTCGATTGTAGGATTCATCAAACTCTTTACCTTCTAATGCTGGATCAAGTGTAAGCGGCTCTCTGCAATGCATGCACATGTCCACCCGCCCAAGCACTTTTGTTTCCTTCTCACAGCCTGGACAAACGACACGTACTGCCTTCGTAGAAAGCATACCAATCCAAAAGTAAACGGCTGTACTTAATCCAATCGATAAGACGCCAAGCAGCATAAAGAAAGTCGACAGCCAGATCGATTCCTTGAAGAACACACCGATATACATGATCAGAAAGCCAACAAAAACCAAACTAAGTGCAAATGTTCTGATTTTATTAATCTTACTGGAGTATTTCGCCATCCCTAGTCCCCCTTATCTCCAATATAGCACATTTTACCTTTCCGTTTGAATTAGTTATAGAGTTTTGTGAATAAATTGCTTATAATGATTCAATGATCTTTTTTCATGTATTGAAGGAATTTTGATTCTATGAGGAGAAATACATAGCATTAGAGAAGAACTTTACACCCGAGTATTGGAGGAATCACTATGGAAAATCTTCTCCGTCCTATTTATCAAGAGAGAGCAAGCCATCCAGACACATTAGCTGTGATTATAGTAGAAAGAAGACATAAAGTATCTTCTGAGACGGATAACTTTGATGCAGCACTTTTAGTCATCGTAAAAGAAGCGGAAGAGCCGTTATTTATCAAGCACTATGAATCCGATCACCAAACTGCTTCCTTAAATGTTGTCACAGATGATCAACTGAAGGAATGGATTACCCTCGGTACTAACCGCCGAATCATCGATTGGATTTTGAATGGCAAAGTCCTGTTTGATCGAAATGAATATATCTTCAACTTAATTGATGAACTAAGTACATTCCCGTTTTCAAACCGCAAACTCAAAATCGGTTTAGAATATGGCAAGCTCATTCGCAGATATATAGAAGGAAAAGCATTTTTTGAGTCAAATCAATTCCTTGATGCATATAATTCCATTGTGCATGCCCTGCATCACTTAGCACGTATTGAAGTAATTGATAAAGGCTTCCACCCAGAAGTGACCGTTTGGAACCAAGTGCGTCATATGGAGCCGGAAGTATACAAACTTTATTCAGAACTGATTGAAAGCCATGAAAGCCTGCATAAACGTTTGGAACTTTTATTTTTAGCAAATGATTTTTTGATCCATTCAAAAGCAGAAATTGGTGCCGCTCATTTGCGTCATGTCATGGAACAGAAGGATATATGGCTTTTTGGTGAGCTTCTTGCACACCCTGATCTAAAGTATTTCACGCCTGACCTTAGCGTTATGATTGATTTCTTTGTGGAAAAAGGAATTGTTCAAGTGGAGCCGATTGAGACAAAGGGACAAAAAATCTATCATCGAGGATATTTTGTGAAAAAAGATATTGACGCATGAATATTATGATGGTATATTATTAAACGTCGCTAACGAGCAACTGAGTTGCTTTGAAAGAAAAGCTGACAAAAAGAAATTCTAAAAAACGCTTGACGCACACGGTGCTCAAATGTTATATTAAGAAAGTCGCCTCTGAGCGATAACGAAGATGATCTTTGAAAACTAAACAAGACAAAACGTACCTGTTAATTCGAGTTTTTATAAAAAAATCCTATGATACTTCATAGGTAGTCAGTCAAACTGGCGAGGCAGGAAGTGATCACATGCTAAGTTCGCTACATCGTGTAGCAACGCATGTGTGATATGCATCCTGCATACCTCGGAGAGTTTGATCCTGGCTCAGGACGAACGCTGGCGGCGTGCCTAATACATGCAAGTCGAGCGGACAGAAGGGAGCTTGCTCCCGGATGTTAGCGGCGGACGGGTGAGTAACACGTGGGTAACCTGCCTGTAAGACTGGGATAACTCCGGGAAACCGGAGCTAATACCGGATAGTTCCTTGAACCGCATGGTTCAAGGATGAAAGACGGTTTCGGCTGTCACTTACAGATGGACCCGCGGCGCATTAGCTAGTTGGTGGGGTAATGGCTCACCAAGGCGACGATGCGTAGCCGACCTGAGAGGGTGATCGGCCACACTGGGACTGAGACACGGCCCAGACTCCTACGGGAGGCAGCAGTAGGGAATCTTCCGCAATGGACGAAAGTCTGACGGAGCAACGCCGCGTGAGTGATGAAGGTTTTCGGATCGTAAAGCTCTGTTGTTAGGGAAGAACAAGTGCGAGAGTAACTGCTCGCACCTTGACGGTACCTAACCAGAAAGCCACGGCTAACTACGTGCCAGCAGCCGCGGTAATACGTAGGTGGCAAGCGTTGTCCGGAATTATTGGGCGTAAAGGGCTCGCAGGCGGTTTCTTAAGTCTGATGTGAAAGCCCCCGGCTCAACCGGGGAGGGTCATTGGAAACTGGGAAACTTGAGTGCAGAAGAGGAGAGTGGAATTCCACGTGTAGCGGTGAAATGCGTAGAGATGTGGAGGAACACCAGTGGCGAAGGCGACTCTCTGGTCTGTAACTGACGCTGAGGAGCGAAAGCGTGGGGAGCGAACAGGATTAGATACCCTGGTAGTCCACGCCGTAAACGATGAGTGCTAAGTGTTAGGGGGTTTCCGCCCCTTAGTGCTGCAGCTAACGCATTAAGCACTCCGCCTGGGGAGTACGGTCGCAAGACTGAAACTCAAAGGAATTGACGGGGGCCCGCACAAGCGGTGGAGCATGTGGTTTAATTCGAAGCAACGCGAAGAACCTTACCAGGTCTTGACATCCTCTGACAACCCTAGAGATAGGGCTTTCCCTTCGGGGACAGAGTGACAGGTGGTGCATGGTTGTCGTCAGCTCGTGTCGTGAGATGTTGGGTTAAGTCCCGCAACGAGCGCAACCCTTGATCTTAGTTGCCAGCATTCAGTTGGGCACTCTAAGGTGACTGCCGGTGACAAACCGGAGGAAGGTGGGGATGACGTCAAATCATCATGCCCCTTATGACCTGGGCTACACACGTGCTACAATGGACAGAACAAAGGGCTGCAAGACCGCAAGGTTTAGCCAATCCCATAAATCTGTTCTCAGTTCGGATCGCAGTCTGCAACTCGACTGCGTGAAGCTGGAATCGCTAGTAATCGCGGATCAGCATGCCGCGGTGAATACGTTCCCGGGCCTTGTACACACCGCCCGTCACACCACGAGAGTTTGCAACACCCGAAGTCGGTGAGGTAACCTTTATGGAGCCAGCCGCCGAAGGTGGGGCAGATGATTGGGGTGAAGTCGTAACAAGGTAGCCGTATCGGAAGGTGCGGCTGGATCACCTCCTTTCTAAGGATATATGGAGCAGCGTACGTTTTCGTCTTGTTTAGTTTTGAAGGATCATTCCTTCAAAACATGTCTCTAGCGAGACAGGATTGTTCTTTGAAAACTAGATAACAATAAGTAATACATTCACATTGAATGCAATGCAAAGTTCATCACACATAGTGATTCTTTCTAAAGTAAGAAATGGTTAAGTTAGAAAGGGCGCACGGTGGATGCCTTGGCACTAGGAGCCGATGAAGGACGGGACGAACACCGATATGCTTCGGGGAGCTGTAAGCAAGCTTTGATCCGGAGATTTCCGAATGGGGAAACCCACTGCTCGTAATGGAGTAGTATCCATACTTGAATACATAGAGTATGAGAAGGCATACCCGGGGAACTGAAACATCTAAGTACCCGGAGGAAGAGAAAGCAAATGCGATTCCCTGAGTAGCGGCGAGCGAAACGGGAACAGCCCAAACCAAGAGGCTTGCCTCTTGGGGTTGTAGGACACTCTATACGGAGTTACAAAGGAATGATATAAGCGAAGAGGTCTGGAAAGGCCCGCCAAAGAAGGTAACAGCCCTGTAACTGAAATGTTATTCTCTCCAGAGTGGATCCTGAGTACGGCGGAACACGTGAAATTCCGTCGGAATCCGGGAGGACCATCTCCCAAGGCTAAATACTCCCTAGTGACCGATAGTGAACCAGTACCGTGAGGGAAAGGTGAAAAGCACCCCGGAAGGGGAGTGAAATAGATCCTGAAACCGTGTGCCTACAAGTAGTCAGAGCCCGTTAACGGGTGATGGCGTGCCTTTTGTAGAATGAACCGGCGAGTTACGATCCCGTGCAAGGTTAAGCAGAAGATGCGGAGCCGCAGCGAAAGCGAGTCTGAATAGGGCGCATGAGTACGTGGTCGTAGACCCGAAACCAGGTGATCTACCCATGTCCAGGGTGAAGTTCAGGTAACACTGAATGGAGGCCCGAACCCACGCACGTTGAAAAGTGCGGGGATGAGGTGTGGGTAGGGGTGAAATGCCAATCGAACCTGGAGATAGCTGGTTCTCTCCGAAATAGCTTTAGGGCTAGCCTCAAGGTAAGAGTCTCGGAGGTAGAGCACTGATTGGACTAGGGGCCCCTACCGGGTTACCGAATTCAGTCAAACTCCGAATGCCGATGACTTATCCTTGGGAGTCAGACTGCGAGTGATAAGATCCGTAGTCGAAAGGGAAACAGCCCAGACCGCCAGCTAAGGTCCCAAAGTATACGTTAAGTGGAAAAGGATGTGGAGTTGCTTAGACAACCAGGATGTTGGCTTAGAAGCAGCCACCATTTAAAGAGTGCGTAATAGCTCACTGGTCGAGTGACTCTGCGCCGAAAATGTACCGGGGCTAAACGTATCACCGAAGCTGCGGACTGTTCTTACGAACAGTGGTAGGAGAGCGTTCTAAGGGCTGTGAAGCCAGACCGGAAGGACTGGTGGAGCGCTTAGAAGTGAGAATGCCGGTATGAGTAGCGAAAGACGGGTGAGAATCCCGTCCACCGAATGCCTAAGGTTTCCTGAGGAAGGCTCGTCCGCTCAGGGTTAGTCGGGACCTAAGCCGAGGCCGAAAGGCGTAGGCGATGGACAACAGGTTGATATTCCTGTACCACCTCCTCACCATTTGAGCAATGGGGGGACGCAGGAGGATAGGGCAAGCGCGGTATTGGATATCCGCGTCCAAGCAGTTAGGCTGGGAAATAGGCAAATCCGTTTCCCGTAAAGGCTGAGCTGTGATGGCGAGCGAAATTTAGTAGCGAAGTTCCTGATTCCACACTGCCAAGAAAAGCCTCTAGCGAGGTGAGAGGTGCCCGTACCGCAAACCGACACAGGTAGGCGAGGAGAGAATCCTAAGGTGATCGAGAGAACTCTCGTTAAGGAACTCGGCAAAATGACCCCGTAACTTCGGGAGAAGGGGTGCTTCTTAGGGTGTTAAAGCCCCGAGAAGCCGCAGTGAATAGGCCCAGGCGACTGTTTAGCAAAAACACAGGTCTCTGCGAAGCCGTAAGGCGAAGTATAGGGGCTGACGCCTGCCCGGTGCTGGAAGGTTAAGAGGAGCGCTTAGCGTAAGCGAAGGTGCGAATTGAAGCCCCAGTAAACGGCGGCCGTAACTATAACGGTCCTAAGGTAGCGAAATTCCTTGTCGGGTAAGTTCCGACCCGCACGAAAGGCGCAACGATCTGGGCACTGTCTCAACGAGAGACTCGGTGAAATTATAGTACCTGTGAAGATGCAGGTTACCCGCGACAGGACGGAAAGACCCCGTGGAGCTTTACTGCAGCCTGATATTGAATGTTGGTACAGCTTGTACAGGATAGGTAGGAGCCTTGGAAACCGGAGCGCTAGCTTCGGTGGAGGCATCGGTGGGATACTACCCTGGCTGTATTGACCTTCTAACCCGCTGCCCTTATCGGGCAGGGAGACAGTGTCAGGTGGGCAGTTTGACTGGGGCGGTCGCCTCCTAAAATGTAACGGAGGCGCCCAAAGGTTCCCTCAGAATGGTTGGAAATCATTCGCAGAGTGTAAAGGCACAAGGGAGCTTGACTGCGAGACCTACAAGTCGAGCAGGGACGAAAGTCGGGCTTAGTGATCCGGTGGTTCCGCATGGAAGGGCCATCGCTCAACGGATAAAAGCTACCCCGGGGATAACAGGCTTATCTCCCCCAAGAGTCCACATCGACGGGGAGGTTTGGCACCTCGATGTCGGCTCATCGCATCCTGGGGCTGTAGTCGGTCCCAAGGGTTGGGCTGTTCGCCCATTAAAGCGGTACGCGAGCTGGGTTCAGAACGTCGTGAGACAGTTCGGTCCCTATCCGTCGCGGGCGCAGGAAATTTGAGAGGAGCTGTCCTTAGTACGAGAGGACCGGGATGGACGCACCGCTGGTGTACCAGTTGTTCTGCCAAGGGCATCGCTGGGTAGCTATGTGCGGACGGGATAAGTGCTGAAAGCATCTAAGCATGAAGCCCCCCTCAAGATGAGATTTCCCATTCCGCAAGGAAGTAAGATCCCTGAAAGATGATCAGGTTGATAGGTCTGAGGTGGAAGCGTGGTGACACGTGGAGCTGACAGATACTAATAGATCGAGGACTTAACCTATATTCTAATGTGAAGCATGAACATTGTTATCTAGTTTTGAGAGAACATTTTTAAAATATCTCTTGATTTATTTTCAATACATAGTATAATATCTTTTGTCACTAAATTGTCTGGTGATGATGGCGAAGAGGTCACACCCGTTCCCATACCGAACACGGAAGTTAAGCTCTTCAGCGCCGATGGTAGTTGGGGGTTTCCCCCTGTGAGAGTAGGACATCGCCAGGCTTTCTTCATTCCGCAGTAGCTCAGTGGTAGAGCTATCGGCTGTTAACCGATCGGTCGTAGGTTCGAATCCTACCTGCGGAGCCAATTTGGAGAGCTGTCCGAGTGGCCGAAGGAGCACGATTGGAAATCGTGTAGGCGGTAACCCCGTCTCAAGGGTTCGAATCCCTTGCTCTCCGCCACAATTTACATAATAAAGGGCCCGTTGGTCAAGCGGTTAAGACACCGCCCTTTCACGGCGGTAACACGGGTTCGAATCCCGTACGGGTCACCATTTTTATAGAATACACACCAGCATTTTTTATTCGGAGGATTAGCTCAGCTGGGAGAGCATCTGCCTTACAAGCAGAGGGTCGGCGGTTCGAGCCCGTCATCCTCCACCATATCTTTTATATCGTCGCGGGGTGGAGCAGTTCGGTAGCTCGTCGGGCTCATAACCCGAAGGTCGCAGGTTCAAATCCTGCCCCCGCAACCAAAATGGTCCGGTAGTTCAGTTGGTTAGAATGCCTGCCTGTCACGCAGGAGGTCGCGGGTTCGAGTCCCGTCCGGACCGCCATTTTTCAAAAGAATACTTGGCTCGGTAGCTCAGTTGGTAGAGCAACGGACTGAAAATCCGTGTGTCGGCGGTTCGATTCCGTCCCGAGCCACCACTATTTGCCGGTGTAGCTCAACTGGTAGAGCAACTGACTTGTAATCAGTAGGTTGGGGGTTCAAGTCCTCTTGCCGGCACTGTTTTTCAAAAGTGGAGGGGTAGCGAAGTGGCTAAACGCGGCGGACTGTAAATCCGCTCCCTCCGGGTTCGGCGGTTCGAATCCGCCCCCCTCCACCATTTTTTGTTTTCATAGGGGCATAGTTTAACGGTAGAACAGAGGTCTCCAAAACCTCCGGTGTGGGTTCGATTCCTACTGCCCCTGCCAATTATATTTTATAATTCATTACATCTATGGCGGTTGTGGCGAAGTGGTTAACGCACCAGATTGTGGCTCTGGCACTCGTGGGTTCGATTCCCATCAATCGCCCCATTTTATTATTGGGCTATAGCCAAGCGGTAAGGCAACGGACTTTGACTCCGTCATGCGTTGGTTCGAATCCAGCTAGCCCAGTTGATATGCGGAAGTAGTTCAGTGGTAGAACACCACCTTGCCAAGGTGGGGGTCGCGGGTTCGAATCCCGTCTTCCGCTCCAATAATGGCGGCATAGCCAAGTGGTAAGGCAGAGGTCTGCAAAACCTTTATCCCCGGTTCAAATCCGGGTGTCGCCTTTTTTGAAAAGACTGCCGGGGTGGTGGAATTGGCAGACACACAGGACTTAAAATCCTGCGGTAGGTGACTACCGTGCCGGTTCAAGTCCGGCCCTCGGCACCATTGTTTTTTAATATAAGATGCGCTCTTTAATGATCATGCCGGTGTGGCGGAATTGGCAGACGCGCACGACTCAAAATCGTGTTCCTCACGGAGTGCCGGTTCGACCCCGGCCACCGGTATCTAGTTTTAAATATTCTTTATTATCGTCAATCACAGAAGAATTAAGGAATATCAACGTTTAAAACGTCTTTCTACAAATTGTAGGAGGGCGTTTTTTATTTGTTTTTTAGTTGATTTTTCACACAATAAAATTACTTCAAATCGTGTTCACTGCTGAAAGGGGCCTAGCTAAATGGCAATCGGGAAGCTATTGAATTATTTGTTTAGGACTGTGAGTAATAAATTTTTAAGGCGTTTCTTAATTCCCTAACAGCAAAAGGAATAAGTATTGCTGAATTAAAGCCTTACGATATGACAGAGGAACATATTAAGGAGATTATTTTTACTTTATTGATGGTTACCTTATGATTAAACTAAAGAGGCAGGATAATTGAAGAAGGATTGGATATAAATTGTACATAAGAGGTGTTGTAATGATTACGGTTAAAAATGCTGAACGTTATTTTAAAGATAGCATTGGTGAAGATACCGATGATATAAAAAAGGTTTGGGAAACATTTAAGGCTTTTTCAAAGGAGACAGTTGAGGGCGAAGAAGATAAAGAAATTTTATTTCAGTGTGGTGTCTATGATTTTACAGGAGAGGAACTATTTCATTTTGACTTTGTACGTCAGTTTACAGTTTATGAAAAAGATGATTATTCTCACATGGAACAACTACACTGTGAATTTTTATTTAAACCAACAAGCGAGTTAAAAAAGTTAAAGGTGGTAGAAGAATGGTCAATGGATTATGACGATATCGAGCATTTTTTTAATCATATTGAAAGTATTCATGAGTTTAAAATACCTTTGAATTTAAAGCCGATAAAATCAGAAATATATCAGGAAGAGCTTTAATTCTTTTCATTAACAGGGGCTTTACTTTAAGAGGGTATACCTTGCCTTTTTGGAATAATTTATCACGGAGTGCAGGTTCGACCCCGGCCACCGGTATCTATTAAAAGTTTCATGATTGGTTTTACCATGAACCTAACGTTTCACCCTCGTGGTAAAACGTTTTTTTGTGGTTTAAATGAGTTATTTAGATAAAAAATAGGAACCTATTAGAAAATAATGAGTATGTACTTCTTTTGGCAGAATAATCTTTAGATGATTTGCAACATTTGATAAGATACATTTAACCATGTAAGGAAACAAAATGGGGCAGCACATTCACATAAAACAGTGTACTACCTTTGAGTAACTAAATGAATATTTGTGGGTACATACACATCTTTAGCTGACATCAACATGGTGACCCAGTTTAAGGGGAGAATTTATGAAAAAACAAAATGATCATGAGGAGTTATTGACAGGTGGAAATGTCTCAAACGTATATCGTTCGGGAGATACGGTTCGTCGAGAAGTAAAGTCAGACAATATCAATATACAAAAGCTGCTAAAGCATTTAGAAAAAAAGAATTTCTCCTATGCTCCAAAGTTTTTAGGGGTTGATGAACAAGGTAGAGAGATATTGTCCTTCATTGAAGGCGTAGCCGGTCATGATCCTTTAAAAGAATACATGTGCTCTCACCATGCCTTAAAAGAAATAGCGAGAATGCTTAGACTGTATCATGATGCTGTTTGTGATTTTCCCATTTCAGACGATTGGGAACGAATGGACAATACGCCTAACAACTTAGAGGTTGTTTGCCATAATGATTTTGCAATGTACAACATCATTTTCAATAATGAAAAACCAGTAGGAATTATTGATTTTGATGTAGCTGCTCCTGGTCCAAGGCTTTGGGATATCGCATATACTCTGTATACATGTGTACCTATCAGTAGGTTTTTTCGCACTGAAACAGGAGAGATCGTGAAATATTCTTCATTAGAACATGCAGACCAGATAAAGCATAGAGTGAAACTGTTTTTTGAATCTTATGGTGAGGAAATAGCAGAAGATTATTTGTATATGGTGCTGTTGCGTTTAAAAAGGTTATGTCAGTACATGAAACGAAAAGCGAGTGAAGGGGATATCGCTTTTCAAAACATGATTCATGAGGGGCATCTTGAGCATTATCAAAAAGACATTCAATTCATTCATGAACATAGAAAAGATTGGATGTAAAGAGGCGGCGTTGTTATTGCAAAAGAATACGATATTACAGACCATGATTGAAGACGAGGGATCACATGATTATCCTCTTTTTAGACAGTACTGTGTGAAAAAAGAACAGGGCCTGCGTAAAGATGCGCTAAAAGTTCTTCAGGCCTTTATTGAAGAGATGAAAGAGAACGATTTTGAAGTACAGCGTTTATTTGTTGCTTGGCTGTTTGAGAAGATTGAACGGTTTGAGGATGGTCATCATTTGCTTGTGTATCCATTGATAATTGGGGTGATTCAGCCTGTTCTGCAAGAGTGGGAGAAGGTTGACCCAATGGATGTGAGACCATATCGCTGGCAGGGCTTGTTTGTACATCAGGGAGAAGGGCTGCCCTATTTATTGAAAGCGCTAGAGTTTGGAGGCAGCAGTGAGCAGCGTGTCATTGTTCAAATTTGCGAAACCTATTTATCGGCTTTATGGTATTCGTTTCATCATATACATGAAGATCTTTATTTAAGCACCTATGAGAAAGACCAAGAGCGAATTCAAGGGATTGAACGTGTTATGATGCTGATTCAAGATCAAAGAACTCGTACGAATGTTCAAAAACAAGCTGTCTATTATGACGAGCTTTTAACGGACTGGATGACGTTTCAGCAGACGGAGACAAGGGGCTTTATGAAATGGTGTGCGGAGCGTAAGAAACCGTATGAGTGGGTAGAGTCCTTTTATTATCAGCAATAGATGAGAAAACGGCAGAGTTCATTCTGCCGTTTATTTATGCCATATTCGTTCTATTTCTATATGATCTGGACTAAAATATCTCAGGATATAGACATCTGGATTGCTTAGTTTCTTCCACTCCTCGAATCCAAGTGTTGGATCGGCGTGTTTAAGAAGCAGGCTCATGATATTGCCATGTGTGACGAATAGGGTATGATCTGTTTCTAATTTTATTTGTTCGTGGAGTGCTTCTACAATACGATTCATGGCTTCTTGGCTCGATTCTCCGCCTTCACAGGTCATATGTAAGTCTGTAAAACTGAGCTTTAGTTTCTCATGCCAATTGTCTATTGGTTTGCTGCTTAATACACGTTCAGAGAGGCGCTGATCGATTTTTATCTCGAGTTGTTTTGCATGAGCAAGAGGCTCAATAGTTTGGATCGCTCGTTTATAAGGACTTGAGATAATTTGATTGAGATGAATGCTGGAAAAAAACTGTGCCAGTTCATGAGATTGAGTGATGCCTTGTGGTGTTAAAGCTGCATCTTTAGATTGTCCATCTGCTTGGCAGTGTCTGACGATATAATAAGTTTTCATTGGATACACCTTTCATTGAGTATAAAAAAATCATCCAGTATTGGATGAGGATTTACGAAGATCTAGGTAAGCTTGTTCGTATCTGTTTCTTTATAGGGATCTGTGAGCTTGGAGGTCAGGTCTAGGTTGAACAAAAAATCATCGACGGTGTCTGTGCCAAAGGGAAGTGTGGAGAAATTGATTGGGATGCTGTCTTCTTGCTTTTCTGAAGTGATTTGCTGTGCAGGCTGCTTTTTTCTCCAGTTCTTAAACAAGCGCATGTGAGGCCCCCTTTTCTTTGAAAAAGATGGATTTATACATAATATACGGGGAGAGTTGTCCAGGCGTCAAATGTTTTCTTCAAAAGGAACGATTCAATTGATAACAAGAGCCACAGGAAAGTGCGGCTCTTGTTGTCAGTTTACATTGCGCGTTGTAATGCTTGCAGTAATTTACGTTTGCATCTTAAGTTGTAGCGCTTCTTATGGAGTTTCTCCGTTTTAAACCTGCCTATGACACGTCGAACATCGGGATCATAAATGATGAGCTCTCTGCAAGTTTGATCATGTAATAGTGTTTGAAACCAGTAATATTTTTTGAGATGTGCTGCGTTCCTCGAGATATCCTCTTCATCCACTTGTAGAAAAGGGATATACACAGCAAGTGAAAAGATGTCTAAAATGAATCCCATTTTGCTTCCTCCTTTCATTGTTATTCATTACGCTTAGGAGAAGGCGAGGTTTCATTCAATAAACGTTAAAAACAATCCCAGTGCATAAACCATTCTTTTGATTCTTTGTCATAATAGAAATACATCGTGCCGTTATCACCAATCATGAAACGAGGTTTTTCTTCTGAGGCGATTTGCAGCATGAATTCGCCTTGTTGTTGATGGGGCGGGGATTGAATATACGCCCCATATCCACCGATTTTTGTGAACGAATAATTTGTGTATTGATCAAAGAAGTGGTTTGTCGCTTCTTCACTTTCGTTTACTTCTGTTAGATCCACATATGACCATGCTTCTTCCCAGCAAGGGAAGTCCCTTTGCTCACTTTCGTTCCATTGGATTTGAAAGGCTTTGAGCCCTCTCACTTCTTCAGGAGTTTCAGCTACTTCTAAACCTTCGATTGATGCATATTCAATGAGCTTCCAGCCTTCACCGTTTTTGGTGATATCAATCGGAAGTGTTTTCTGATTAAGAAAAATTTGAATCAGCTTACATTCATTGAAGCCGTTTATTCCTCCTGGCACTTCTGGTAAATAAATTTGTAAAATCGGAATCATGGCCCCATCTTGATCTGTCGGCCAGCCTTGATGAGGATCGATGAAAAAATGGCCGGCAAACCAGCTGTGTACAGCTGGATCAGGACGGAAGCCGCCAATTTTGGCGATGGCTGGCTTTTTCCCGATTAGATTTAATTCTTGAAAAGCTTTGATTTCCATGGGTTATTCCTCCAGCCTTTAGCCTGCAATGTGTGCATCATGAAATGTGCCATTTATATTTCCTGTAACAATAATGACATGACCCCAAAATAAATCACCGTCATGATAGTAGACTTCAAACTCTCCCTCAGGGTAAACATGCAGGCTTTCAAGTGAAATACGGCTCATAAATTGATTCAGTGTGAGTTCTTCTTGCTTTTCAGCTGATTCGTCTTGTTCCTGCCAATCCTTTGCTAGATCTATCAGCTGATTCGCGGCAAATGATTTAATAGAAGAATCCCATTTGGCTTGCTCTTGCATAAGTTGGTTTGCTGTTCGAAGAGAGTCCTTTATTTTTTCATCTTCTTCGAGGTTGAAGTAGAGAAGGCACTCTTCATTGCTCCATTGGATCGTTTTTTCAAATAAGTCTAGTCCTTTTACTAACTCAAAGGTGCCAAGTATGTCATCATGATAATACACAGGCTTTTGGGCTTCTTCTAAAATTTCTTGAAGCGCTTGATCCTGTGTATCTGTATTGATCAAAGATACAAGCATGAATTCACCTTCGCCTTTTCGAACCTGAAGTGTAACGATTGATTCTTTATGTAATTGTGCCTGTTTTTCCCTTAATCCCTCGTCATCTGTTAACCAGCAAAGTCTTACATTTTCGGTTATGATATGACCGTTTTCTTTCCAAGCAATCAGTGGAATAGAAGCGGTCCAAAGAGGTTCCTGGCCTGCTTTTCCTGCCCCTACGCCAGAAGGTCCTGTAACAGCAATGATAGTGACTACATCTTCTGAAAATCTCTCTTCAAAAGTGTTGATTTGTTTGTTAATCTTCATGTGATGTCCTCCAGCCTGATTTTTTTGTCATGAACATATAAGTGTTGTGATCAAGTTCTACCTCTTTATCACACCGCACATCAGTAGGGGAAATCAAGCTTTTTTTGTTTTAAACTGTTTTTTTAGGGAGATACATGGATTAATGGAGGTTGAGTCACAATAAAAGAAGCATGGATCGAATTTTGTATAAATTTGGGTAAATGAGTCGGAAAGCCTAGGTGATTCTTCCTTTTCTTTATAATTACTTTGACACGAATAGATGAAAAAAGTAAAGTAATACTGAGTGATTTACAAAACCTTCTTCATCCACTAAAACATGAAGTGTGCGTAAATTTAATGTAAATGGATATTTTTCCTTTTATTTACTCGTATTTTTTTTGAAACTTATGATGCTTCTCATTCGTTATATTAAAGGAGCGCATGTATCCGGCGGAGACAGAGCATCGGCATGCTTGGCGAAGAAGATTTACATTTGCAAAATGAATGTAAATTTTTTATGATTTCATTTATATCAGAACGATGATAAGAAAGAAGAGGTTTTATGAAAAAAATATTTGCAAACAAATATAGCTTTTTTGTTTTGGCTGTCCTTTTATTCTGGGCTAAATCGTACACAGCCTACAAAATGGACTTTAATTTAGGAGTAAAAGGTTCTTTTCAAGAGGGGCTTCTCTTATTGAATCCATTTAGTTCAGCCATCGTGTTTTTTGGACTTGCTCTCTTTTTGAAGGGGCGTAAATCTGCCATTGTTTTAATTGTTATTGATTTTATTATGACCGCACTTTTATATGCAAATGTAGCGTATTACCGTTTCTTTGATGACTTTTTGACTTTCTCAACAATGAAGCAGGCAGGAAATCTTGGGGGAGGCATGACTGGCGGTGTGCTAGCAAGCATTAAGCCGCATGACCTTTTATACTTCCTTGATATTATCATTTTGATTGCGATTGTCATTTGGAGACCAGAAGTGAAGAAGTTCCAAATGAAAAAGACGTTTGCACTGCTGATTGTAGCTGCAGGTATTGGACTGTTCTTTGTAAACCTTCATTTGGCTGAAAAGGATCGTCCAGAATTATTAACGAGAACCTTTGATCATAAGTATGTTGTCAAATACTTAGGTGTTTATAACTATACGATTTATGATGGGGTACAAGCAGCACAAAACGCAACACAGGTAGCCAATGCAAGCAGTGAAGATTTAACGGATGTTGTGAACTATACGTCCTCTCACTATGCGAAGCCAAATGCAGAGTATTTTGGTAAAGCAAAAGGCAAAAACATTATTAAAATTCATTTAGAAAGCTTCCAGTCTTTCTTAATTGACTACAAATTAAATGGAGAAGAAGTGACTCCATTCTTAAACAAACTGGCTCATGGGAAAGACGACTTTACGTATTTCGATAACTTCTTCCATCAGACAGGTCAAGGGAAGACATCAGATGCTGAGCTGATGATGGATAATAGTATGTTTGGCTTGCCAGAGGGAGCAGCATTTGTGACAAAGGGTGAAAATACCTTCCAATCACTACCTGCCATCCTAGATCAAAAAGCAGGCTATACGAGTGCAGTACTTCATGGGGACTATAAATCTTTCTGGAACCGTGACACGATTTATAAACATATGGGAATTGATCAATTCTTTGATGCTTCCTATTACAACATGGATGAAGAAAACCTTGTGAATATGGGTCTGAAGGATAAACCGTTCTTCAAAGAATCAATTCCAATGCTAGAATCAATGAAAAAGCCATTTTATGCACATTTAATGACACTGACAAATCACTATCCATTTAATTTAGATGAAAAAGATGCGACAATCGCTAAGGCAACAACTGGCGATAAAACAGTCGATAACTATTTCCAAACAGCAAGATATTTAGATGAGTCATTAGAGCAATTCTTCAAAGACTTGAAAAAATCAGGTATGTATAAAGACTCAGTCATTTTATTATATGGTGACCATAACGGTATTTCTGAGAACCATAACCGTGCAATGAGTGAAATTCAAGGGAAAGAAATCACTCCTTATCAAAATGCACAAAACCAGCGTGTTCCGCTCATGATTCGTATTCCTGGTAAGAAGGGCGGCGTGAACCATACGTATGGTGGTGAAGTCGACGTTATGCCAACACTTCTTCACTTACAAGGTATCGATTCAAATGAATTCGTGAATTTTGGAACAGACTTATTCTCTAAAAAGCATGATGAGACTGTTGCCTTCCGTAATGGAAACTATGTGACACCGAAATACACACTTGTCGATAATACCGTTTATGATACGAAAACGGGTAAAGTGGTGAAACAAAATAAAAAGACAGAGGCGATTAAAGCCCGTGTTGATAATCAGTTAAGTCTTTCAGATAAAGTGCTCTATAGGGATCTTCTTCGATTCCATAAGTTATCTGATTTCAAACCAGTGAATCCATCGGATTATTTCTATGGTAAAGCAAACAAAGAAAAAGAAGCGGATTCTTCTGCTAACTAACTGAGTTTTGGGCAAGCACAGAAAGGTGCTTGCCTTTTTCTCTCTCTTCGCTTGATTTGTTGGCAAAATATGTTTATATTTAGGGAGAAACAAGCGTGACGCCGGCTGGCAGCTGGTGACACACATTTCGTCCTTGGGGAATTCAGGAGGAGCTTATGACAACAAATACAAAAACACAAAAAAAGAAATCAGAATTATGGGGCTGGATCAAAGCCATCTTAATCGCATTTATTGCTGTTTTTATCATTCGGAACTTTTTATTCGCGCCATACATTGTCAAAGGATCTTCCATGTATCCGACATTACATGATACAGAGCGGGTGTTTGTGAATAAAACGGTTGATTATTTCGGTGATTATAAACGGGGACAGATCATTGTTCTTGATGGGGAAGACCGCAGCACGCATTATGTCAAACGCTTGATTGGTTTACCTGGTGATAAAATTGAAATGAAAAATGATCAGCTATATGTTAATGGAAAAAAAGTGGCGGAGCCTTACTTAGCATCAAACAAAAAGAAAGCAGCGGCAGATGGCACTTTGCTGACACCTGATTTTGGCCCTCTGACTGTTCCAAAAGGAAAGTACTTTGTCATGGGGGACAATCGCCAAAATTCAATGGACAGCCGCAACGGCTTAGGTCTTTTTACAAAGCGTGATATTCAAGGAACTACCTCATTTGTATTTTATCCTTTCCAAGACATTCGACTACTCAATCATTAATAAACAATAAAAAAGCACACAGCCGTGTGCTTTTTTCTATGTCATTCAGACTGACTTTTTGTAATCGCCTGTTCAAGATCTGCAAGAATATCTTCAATCGCTTCTGTTCCAACAGATAAACGAATGAGCTCTGGTGTGACACCTGTCGCTTTTTGTTCTGCTTCGCTTAATTGCTGATGCGTTGTGCTGGCAGGGTGAATAATGAGGGATTTAGAATCGCCCACGTTTGCGAGATGGGAGAAAAGCTTCACAGAATCAATGAGCCTTTTACCTGCTTCGCGTCCACCTTTAATACCGAATGTGAGGATTGCGCCTTGTCCTTTTGGTAAATAGGTTTGAGCAAGCTCATAGGATTCGTGACTTTCAAGACCTGGATAGCTTACCCAATCGACAAGAGGGTGATCCTGTAAGAATTGTGCTGTTTTCAAGGCATTTTCACTATGCCGCTCAAGACGAAGATGTAATGTTTCTAAGCCTTGCAGAAGTAAAAATGAGTTGAATGGCGACAGAGCTGCCCCTAAATCACGTAAGAGCTGTACTCGTGCTTTTGTGATATAAGCCGCTTCTCCAATCGCTTCTGTATATGTCAGACCGTGATAGCTTGGATCTGGTTCAGTCAGTCCTTTGAACTTATCGCTGTCAGCCCAAGGGAATCGGCCGCTATCAACGATGACACCGCCAATTGATGTACCGTGACCGCCAATAAATTTGGTTGCTGAGTGGACGACAATGTCTGCACCAAACTCGATAGGTCTTAATAAATAAGGGCTGGCGAGCGTATTGTCCACAATAAGCGGGATATGATGCTTGTGTGCAATGGCTGAGATGGCTTCAATATGTAAAATGTCGCCTTTTGGATTTCCAATGCTCTCTGCATACACTGCCTTTGTTTTGTCTGTGATCGCCGCTTCGAGTTCTTCAAGGTTGGATGAATCGACGAATTTTACTGTAATTCCAAGTTTTTTGAGTGTATGGGCAAATAAATTGTAGGTGCCGCCATAAAGACTGCTTGAGGAAACGATTTCATCTCCGGCTCCTGCAATGTTTAAAATAGAATAAGTCGTCGCTGCTTGCCCAGAAGAAACAGCAAGTGCACCAATTCCACCTTCAAGCTCAGCGATACGCTTTTCAAATACGTCATTTGTAGGATTCATAATACGTGAATAAATATTTCCCGGTTCCTGAAGACCGAATAAATTCGCTGCATGCTCACTATCTCTAAAACCAAAGGAGCTTGTTTGGTAAATAGGAACGGCTCTTGAATAGGTCGCTGAATCAAGTTCCTGACCTGCGTGAATGGCTTTTGTTTCTAAACGAAATGGACGTTCTTCTGACATGTGTGTATCCTCCTTTTGTTAGATAAAACCAACTGTTTTGATAAGAAATATTTAATAAGACTATAAATCTTGTTCTCTGCTCGGTCAATCATTTTTTAGATAAATCTGAAAAAACAATAAATATAGTTGACAGGTAGGAATAGTGTGTATTAACATGAGCATACTGAAAACACGAACAAGAATGGCTGATCGGTCAACCGAAGGCTCTATCACTCAAGCATGAGTGAAGAGCCTTTTTTTATTTGAAAAAGAAAGGATGATGAAAATGGAAAAAAAGAAAAAACGAAAAAAATACAGAAAACACATGGATCTCACACTAGACATATTGATTGAGCGGAACAAATATGAGATTTACAGCAGCAAGGAACGAATAGAAGCGATTTACGATCGGATCGATGAAAAACATACAAGGACAAAATAACCATTTTATAAATTTGAGTTGATTTATGGGATTAATATGATTTAGGATGGTGCTAACAAATCAATATGATTAGCTGATCGGACAACGCGAAGGCTCTTATCTCTTTTTTGGGATAAGGGCCTTTCTGTGTATTTATCTGATCGCAAGAGGAGTGAAGGCTTCAATGACGATTTCAATTGATATTGTGGATAAATCCTTTTGGAAAGACAAACAGTCCATTCGGGTACTTGAAGACTTAAGATTGAGCATCATTCCTGGTGAATTTATAACAGTAATAGGTCCGAGCGGATGCGGGAAAAGTACGTTGCTAAAAATCATAGGCGGGCTCGACACAGCGTATGATGGGCAAATTTTGATAGGAGACAGACAGGTCACAGAACCAGGAATGAAACAGGGCTTTATCTTTCAGGAACACCGCCTGTTTCCATGGCTGACAGTCGAAGAAAATATAGCGGCCAATTTCAATTTAAAACAACAGGATGTACGCCGCAAAGTGGATGAACTGATTGAAATTGTTCGTTTAAAAGGATTTGCACACGCTTATCCACATGAGCTCTCCGGAGGAATGTCGCAACGGGTTGCCATTGCGAGAGCACTCCTTCGTGATCCGGAGATCTTATTGCTGGATGAACCATTTGGTGCGCTGGATGCATTCACACGAAAGCACTTGCAGGATGTGCTGCTGGACATTTGGCAGGAGAAAAAAACAACAATGATTCTCGTTACTCATGATATTGATGAATCGATTTATTTAGGAAATGAAATTGTGCTAATGCAAGCGAGACCTGGCCGAATCCATAAAATTCTTCCTGTGAACCTGCCTTTTCCGCGTGATAGAACGTCAACTGCTTTTCAAAGCTTAAGACAAAAGGTGCTTTCAGAATTTGAGAAAACAGATGAATTGTTACTAACTGATGGATCAGGGATTTAGGGAGGGGAAATCGCATGAAAAAGAAACAGATGATCGTTATCTTTTTGAGTCTTCTCCTTGTTTTAGCAGGGTGTGATCAAGCAGCAGACGGCTCAGAAAACAAGGTGAAAGAAATTAGGATTGGGATTCAGCAAAGTTTGAGCCCGCTGCTTTTAGCAAAGGAAAAAGGGTGGTTTGAACAATCATTTGAAAAAGAAGGAGTGAAGGTAAAGTGGGTGGAGTTTCAAAGTGGTCCTCCCCAATTTGAAGGACTTGCTGCAAATCAATTAGATTTCTCGCAAGTTGGAAACTCACCTGTCATAGCAGGTCAGGCAGCAGGTATTGATTTTAAGGAAATTGGTTTATCTCAGGATGGGCTGAAAGCGAACGGTATTTTAGTGAATAAGAACAGTAAGATTCAAAAAGTAGAAGACTTAAAAGGGAAAAAAATTGCTGTCGCTAAAGGGAGCAGCGGCTTTGACTTTTTATACAAAGTATTAGATCAGGCAGGTTTATCTGCGAAGGATGTTCAGATTATTCAGCTTCAGCCAGATGAAGCGATATCAGCATTTGAAAATGGGTCCGTTGATGCTTGGTCGATCTGGGAGCCGTTCTTATCACTTGAAACGATAAAGAAAGGAGCAAAGCTGCTGGTGAATGGGGAAGCGACCGATTTATATTCTCCAGGTTTCACACTTGTTCGAACTCAGTTTGCTGATCAGCATCCTGAACTAGTAGTGAAATTCTTAAAGGTATATGACCATGCAGTGAAGTGGCAAAAAGCACATCCAGAAGGGGCTGTTACGCTATATGCGCGTTTAAAAAATTTAGATAAGAAGGTCGTCACACAAGTATTAAACAATACGGAACCACTTAATAAGCCCATTTCGAAGAAGATCATTAATGCTCAGCAACATACCGCTGATTTTCAATATCAAACAAAAGCGATCCAGCGGAAAATTGATGTCAATCAGGTTGTAGATAATTCGTTTATTGAAAAAATGCTAAAAGAGGAGATGAATAAATGAAAGCTATTTCGAACCCGGCTTTAGCATCTAAAATTGAGCGGTCAAAGAAAAAAAGGAGAAAAGCTTCTTCTTTATATAAGTTAAAGGGATTGGTATTACCTCTCCTACTTATTGCAGTTTGGCAGATCATAGCTGGTTCTCAATTCGTTTCTTCCACTGTACTTCCTTCGCCTGTCTTAATTGCAGAATCCTTTCGAGAGTTGATTCGTTCTGGTGAACTGTTTGGCCATCTATACATCAGCCTTTATCGAGCGATATGTGGATTTTTACTAGGGGGAGGCTTAGGTCTTTTGCTGGGCGTATGCGTAGGGTTTTCTAAAAACACAGAGCAGTATGTAGATCCGACATTGCAAATGTTGAGAACCGTTCCACATTTAGCGGTCACTCCTTTATTCATCCTCTGGTTTGGCTTTGATGAAACGGCGAAAATTTTATTGATTGCACTTGGGGCTTTTTTTCCGATTTATATTAATACTTTTCTAGGTATTCGCAGTGTAGACAATAAGCTGTTTGATGTGGCTCGCGCCTTAGAGTTTAATGTGTATCAAAGCATCACAAAGCTGATTTTACCGGCTGCTCTTCCTCATATTCTTCTGGGCGTGAGGCTGTCATTAGGAATTGCTTGGCTTGGTTTAGTGGTAGCTGAGTTGATGGGTTCAAGCAGCGGCGTAGGCTATATGATTATGGATGCAAGGCAATTCTCTCAAACGGATAAAGTGTTTGTAGGAATTATCATCTTTGCAGTAGTTGGTAAGCTGACAGATTCATTTGTACGTCTGTTAGAAAAGCGTCTGCTCAAGTGGCGCACTAGTTATCAAGGTGAATAATAACAGGGGGCGATGTTATGAATATTTTATGGTTTATTCCAACGCATGGAGACGGCCGTTATTTAGGATCAGCAAAAGGGGCAAGACAGGCAGACTATCCATATTTTAAACAGATTGCTCAAGCAGCTGATCAGCTTGGTTATACAGGGGTCTTGCTGCCTACTGGGAGATCATGTGAAGATCCATGGCTGACGGCAGCTGCTTTAGCTGCGGAAACCACTCATTTAAAGTTCCTCGTGGCTCTTAGACCAGGGCTGATGCAACCGTCTGTTGCTGCTAGAATGACTTCTACATTAGATCGTCTTTCAGGCGGGAGACTGCTGATTAATGTGGTAGCAGGGGGAAGTAAAGAGGAGCTTGAAGGGGATGGGCTGTTCATTTCTCATGATGAACGCTATGAGGCAACAGAAGAATTTTTGACAATTTGGAAGCGGTTATTGAAAGGAGAAAATGTACAATTTCATGGCAAACATCTACAAGCGGAGAATGGCCGTCTGTTATTCCCACCAGCTCAAACACCCCATCCACCAGTCTTTTTTGGCGGATCATCATCAGCAGGAATTCAAGCAGCCGCCAAGCATACAGATGTCTATTTAACTTGGGGCGAACCGCCTGCACAAGTAAAAGAGAAAATTGCACAAGTGAAGAAACAGGCTGAAAAGGAAGGAAGAACGGTGAAGTTTGGCATTCGTCTTCATGTGATTGTGAGAGATACCGAAGAGGAGGCATGGCAGGCAGCGGAACATCTGATTCGTCATTTGGATCAAAAAACAATTGATGAGGCGCAAAAAGTGTTACAGAGGATGGACTCAGTAGGTCAAAGACGAATGGTGGAATTGCACCAAGGGAGGAAAGACCAACTTGAAATCAGCCCAAATCTTTGGGCAGGCATTGGTTTAGTACGCGGCGGTGCAGGAACAGCACTCGTCGGAGACCCGCAAACAGTAGCAGAACGTATCCTAGAATATGAGTCTCTAGGCATTGATACATTTATATTTTCTGGCTACCCGCATCTAGAAGAAGCTTATTATTTAGCAGAGCTTGTTTTCCCGCTCCTTCCATTCAAGAGATCAGGGGCTACAGGACTCTCTGTGCCAGCTGGTGAAATCATTGGGAACAATCATTTCCCAGATGCAGCCTCTGCTGCTAGTTCCTCTTAAATATGAAAAAGCAAAGCAGTCTGCGATGGCTGCTTTGCTTTTTTTCATAGAATAGCGGGAGTCTTATGTTGTGTACTGCTGAACAAAGTAAGGGCTTTTTTCCCAATCGCTTTTCTTGTATATACACATTTATAGAGTCAAGAAAAGAAGGGAAATATGCCCACTCTTTTATCAGAATGATCAGTAAATTTTTCATAATTGGCGTTATTACGACATATAATCAGGACTTTTTTATCTGATATATCGGGGGAATTCTTTCTATCTCACAAAAAAGAAAGAATAAATATGATTGATGATAAATATGGACTATTTGAAAAAAAGGAGAAAAAAGATGGTGGAAATGACATTAAATGGGTATTGTGGTTCTTATGGGGTGTCAAAATCTAGTAAATAAGAGAGGGTTTAAACAGATGAAAGGGAATAATTGAATAAAAAGTCACATTTTAATCAAATGTATGTTCGGTCAAAAATGGGATGTTCTGTAGATGTTTGGAGTGTGACGCCTATGATACGATCATCATAAGCTGGGAGGTGAAAAGTATGACTTATGCAGCGCCGCAAGTTGACTATTCCACTATGGAACCTGCTATTATGGACCAAGCTTGGTTCTTAGTATTTGTTGCTGTCCTTCTTGGATTGGGAGCAACAGTTGTTCTAGGAGCAGCAGTTTGGTGTATCGCAAACGGCAAGGGTAGCTTTACAGGAGCCGTTCAGTGGGAAAGTGGCTTAAAAGTCCAAATTGAATGTAAGTAGCTATACTTAGGATTCATCTTTTTACTTCTTAGATAAGACACCAGGGCTAAACCGTCTGTGGCGGGCGGTTTAGCCTGATCTGTTTTTAAAGAATATGCAGACACTTGGAGGTTATATGTTTACGATCGAGAATTTAACCAAGACGTATAAAAATAACGTGACTGCTGTCAATGATTTTCATTTAAAGATCGACCCTCATCAAATCGTTGCTGTTGCTGGACCGAATGGTTCGGGTAAAACAACAATGATTAACTGTATACTCGGCATTATTAAGCATACAGAAGGAAGGATTCACTTGCAGGACGTCCCAAATGATGAACCATCCTTTAAAAAACAAGTAGCCTATGTTCCAGATGACCTGCTGCTCCCTGAAGCATTGACTGGTGCTGAATATTTAGATTTTGTTTCTTCTATGTATGAATGTAAAACAATTCACAGAAGAAATCAACTAATTGAACTGTTTGATATGGACTCGGCTTTATCAAGACCGATCGAAACCTATTCACATGGAATGAAAAAAAAGACACAGCTGATTGCTGCATTTATGCTTGATAGTCAATTGGTGATCATGGATGAGCCCTTTAGAGGACTTGATATTGAAGCGGTTATAAACACAAAGAAACTGATGAAGCGGTATGCCGAGCACCATGGTGCGATCTTGCTTTCAACGCATGATATGCTTTCAGCGGAAGAGCTGTGCCATAAAATCGCCATTATTTCTAAAGGAAATAAAATGGATGAAGGGACGGTCTCAGCCTTAAAGGAGAAGTATCAATCAAGCACACTGGAACAGGTGTTTCTGAAAGCTTCAATGTTAAGTGATAGGGGTGCACATTTTGATGAAATCATTAATCATTTCTAAAATGATGCTTAAAATGTGGCAGCAGGAGATGTATAAGCTCTTTGATACTCAAACGAAGCGGATCATTGTGGTCTTATTCTTTTTGTTTGCCGTCACAATGGGAGCCATTATTGGATACAGCTTTACAGGTGTCTTTATGAAGGCTTTCTTAAATGGAGATGAACGTTCACTTGGATTACTTGTCGTGTCAATGGCGATCAATGCTTCTATTTTTACAAGCTTGTTATTCGTTTTGATCAAGGTCAGAACACCTGAACAAGACCGGTTTTCTATGCAGCTCAGCTGGTTCCCGCTCTCTACCTTTCAGAAAAGTTTTGGATACTTCATTCCGATGGTAACAGTGGTGGCAGGGCTTGTTTTATTTTTTATCGGCATCCTGCTTTTACCTAATTTTATTGCCCAGGGAATAGGTATTTTCTTTATCTTCACTTTCTTTTTGATGGTGCTTTTGCAGTCGCTTTTTGTCTTAATGCTGCTGCAGTTTATTTACAATATCACTTATTTGCTCGTTTTGAAATTAAGATTACCGTTGCAAAAATTTGCAGCGATATTTGTTTTATTGGCACTGGTTGTCACGTATGGATTGACGCACTTTGATATTAGCCAAATTCAGCAATCATATATTCAGTTTGATTATCATTTGATGTATTTGACAGCTCCGTTTTTCCTAGCGGCACAAGGAATGCCTCCTGAAGAGGTGAATTATGCCATCTTGATTCTGATCATCCTCTTATCGGCAGGCGGCGCATTTGTTTCTCTGGCGATGATGCCGATTATGGCAGAGAAAAAAGCGTTAACCTTTTTACACAAGCTGCCATTCTCTTCTTCAAAAAAGTGGTCACTTATTGTGAAGGAAATGAAATCACAGGTGCGAAATGAAGAAAATATTTTAAATTTTCTTATTCTCCTTATTGTGATCTTATTCGTTCGTTATCAGTTTGGATTCCGATTTGAAGAAGAAGCGTTTTTTGTTCTTTGCGCTCTTGCTGGATTAACAGCCTTCAATTCGTTTGGCAATGATAAACGAATGCTGGGCATGTATAAAACATTTGGTCTGAGATCGTGGGAAGTGGCTTTGTATAAGTTTATCGGCCTTCTGCTCGTAGGTGTACTGCAAATTGTTTTATTCATGCTGACAACGCTGACGCTTCCTGATCAGATTTGGCACGCATTGATTGGTGCCGCTGTGTTATGCAATGCGACTGCGCTCTTTTATATGGTAGGTATTTTACTTCCTCTTGATCGAAACAATCCCTATACAGGCATTTTTTCATTTGGAGCGCTTATTTTACTCATGATTCCGATTGTTTTTATTGGAAACTATGTCATAGGGGCGTCGAGTCAAACGCTTCAATGGCTGCTTGTGGCTGCATTTGAGGGTCTGCTCATCTTTGCCATATACAAAGGTTTTTCATGGAGGTATTCACATGATTCAACTTCTTAACAATAAGCTAAAGATTGAGCGGGTACCGGCACTAGCGCCGTATGTGACCTTACAAAAGAGGCATCTCACGGATACGCAGTATGGAAGCACCCTCCCGATCAATGAAAGTGCCTATCATATGTTAACGAAAGTGGACGGTAAAAGAACAGAAGCGAGTATTACCGCAGAGCTCGCCGATTTGTTTCAGGTCGATGAGTCGGTGATTGCTCGTGATTTTTATCAGCTGATGACGGGATTGAATCAGCATCACTTGCTGTCTATTCATTATCATTCACCATATCGGATTGTGACAGCGTGCTGCCAATTTTTCAAGCAGTATCAAGTCAAAATGAAGGAACGATTTGATTGTACTGGTCACTCGTTCCTTCACATTTTTGGGACGGCTTTGCTCATGGTGACACGTAAAATCATCTTTTTCTGGATGCTTTTCATGGTCATGGCAGGGATCGCTTTTTTATTCATTCCTGATCCGTCGATTGCAGCCATTGCGATTTATTTTACGATTATTTACTTCGGGTTAATTACCGGAACCGCCTTACATGAGGCGGCACATGGCTATGCGCATCGAAAATTTGCAGGACGGGATGGTCCTCAAGGCTTTTTTGCGAGTGACATGATGTCAGTGAAGTTTGTAAGGCCCGTATTAGATCCATTTCAGAAAAAGCAGGTATGGATTACGCTGCTTGGACCGCTTGTTCCCGGTGTGATTGGCGCAGCAGGCATCATTGTGACCATTTTATTTCTAAAAGAAAACCCGGTTTCGACAGCTTTTTTCATCTTTTCAATCACGTATTTTATTCAATTACTCTATCTTCTTCCGTTTATGGGGGATGGTAAGTCCATTATGAAGCAGCTATTGCTTGGGGGAATGGGAGGACAACGATCATGAACGTTCAGGCGATGAAACAAGGCGCGATAGTTGGTAGTTTTCTAGGATTCTTAGGCTTTCCGATGCTGACAATCGGTGTACTGTTCTATCATTTATTTCAATCAAAAACGAATGATGCTTTATTATTTAACAGTCTCGCTTTTGAGATGGAAGGCTCGTCCGCATTTACTTTTCAGATCAAGCCAAACTTTTTTATTTATATGATGGTGATTTTTGCTGTGAGTTTTCTCATTGTGGCATTCCTATCAGCCATGAAACAGAAAAAAGCAAAAGGTTAGGAGAATTCTCCTAACCTTTTTTTGTGTTACGACCAAATTTTAGTATAATAAGAAATAAAAAACATCAAAGGGGATCACAATGGTTAAAAAATGGAGCATTCTTTTATTCACAGTTTTTCTATTAGCAGGATGCGGCGAGAAGGCCAAAGAAACCACGACAACCGAAAAGACGGTTTCGACAATTAAAACAGAGTCTGCCACTAAAAACCAAGTAACCATCGAACAAATGAAACTCTCAAAAAAAGAAAAAAACTTACTAGAAGCAGCAACGACTAATGAAAAGGTGGCTCTGACACTGAAAGGATTAACGAAGAAGAATAAGAGTATTACGTTTATCGGGAGTCATTACAAAAATGGACGATTAGTGAATAAGGAAGCATCATCTGCTACCTTTACTTTACACCAGGATGGAACCGACCAAACGGTGAATGTACTTCTTCAATTACATCATGAGAAAGATACATATGAATCACAATTTAGTATTTGGTCAAATAAAAAGAATGATGGAATGACGAAAGCGACATCAAGCTTTCCGTTCAAAGTAAGTGACTATGTATTTTCTGCACAATCTGAAACTGTCAAAGTTGCTTCTGGAGGAAAGGCACTGATTGCGTATACAGCGGCAATGGGGAAGGATGGAAGTTCACCAATGCTTGAGGAAATTCAGAAGAATCCAAAGCAAGCGCTGAAAAATAAGTCACAGGCATACTTATTTTATATCCAGCTAGATAAATAACTATCGTAATATATACGGAGAATATGAAATTTTTTGACGAAAAATCTTCATATTCTCTTGACGAATTGTTAAGAAAGTTGTAACATAATAAAAGTCAACGCGATGACGTTGCTTTTAAAAGATTGATGCGGGTGTAGTTTAGTGGTAAAACCTCAGCCTTCCAAGCTGATGTCGTGAGTTCGATTCTCATCACCCGCTCCAATACATAATTTTGTTTATAACGCAGTATTTCGTTTCTTAGATAAACGAAGTGTTGCGTTTTTTATTATGTCAGTATAATGTGAAAAAGCACTGTCAGGCTACAGTGCTTTTTCAATGAGTTCATATTTGCTTTCTCCGCCATGTATTTGTACAAACATCTTCGTCAAGGATTGAATAAGAGCTTCACTCTTTTCCCGGGAAATAGATGGCGGGAAAAGGATGATTTGAAGAATGTTCTTTGTGTCTTGAGAAATTTTTGCTTTACTTGCTTGAGAAAATAATCCATTCAGTCCTGCGCTGTCCTGCCATTCGATGTGACCAGCCTCATGTTTTGCCAGTGAAAGCGGTCCTTTGATGCGATCGGCATCTAAAGTCAGGATAGGTAAGAAATATTTTAGTGAGAAAAATATCGACAAATCCTGTACGGAATTGGTCGAGTCAATAAATTGTTCCTTTTGGATGTTAGAAAGAAGTGGAAGGAAAGGAACGTCTTTTAAAATATCCGTCCATTCTTTGATGGCTGGTACTTCTTCTAAAACTTTATCTTCGTATTCAAAAAATAAAGATTCTTGAAACAGGCGTAAGCGGCCTTTTAACATTTGAGGTGATGTACCCACTTCAATATGCGAATATTCAATCTGTCCAACATGGATAGACGGGTTTTGAGGATGAGAAATTTCCATATGTATCTTCACAGTGACTCACTCCAATCGGTCATGATACACTCGTATTATACTGAAAACAACAGAAGAAACAAAGAAAGGAGGTTTGCAAGGTGATTCATGTTGGAGAATTAAAAGAAGAATTGATTCAATATGCGAAAGAAATTGGTGTCGATAAAATTCGATTTGCAAGTGCCGATACATTTGATTCATTAAAGGATCGCCTCATCTTACATGAATCGTTAGGGTATTTGTCAGGCTTTGAAGAACCTGACATTGAAAAACGGACAAACCCTTCTTTGCTTCTTCCGAAGGCCAAATCAATTGTTGCGATAGCGCTCGCGTATCCTTCCAAAATGAAAGATGCTCCTCGAAGTACAAAGGATGCGAGACGGGGGATTTTTTGCCGGGCTTCATGGGGAACGGATTATCATGTTGTGCTGAAAAAAAAGCTTGATATGCTCGAAGAATTTTTGCGAAGCAAACATGTTGATATACGGACAAAATCAATGGTGGATACAGGAGAATTGTCTGATCGTGCTGTAGCAGAACGTGCTGGCATTGGTTTTAGTGCAAAGAACTGTATGATTATCACGCCAGAGTTTGGATCTTATGTGTATTTGGCTGAAATGATCACAAATGTCCCATTTGAACCGGATGAGAAAATTGAAGATCAGTGCGGAACTTGTAATAAATGTGTGGATTCGTGTCCAACGGGTGCGCTGGTGAATCCAGGACAGCTGAATTCTCAGCGGTGTATTTCATTTTTAACGCAGACAAAAGGCTTTTTACCTGACGAATTTCGTTCGAAAATAGGGAATCGTTTGTACGGGTGTGATACATGTCAAACTGTCTGCCCGATCAATAAAGGAAAAGACTTTCATCTGCATCCTGAAATGGAGCCGGACCCTGAAATTGCGAAGCCGCTGTTAAAGCCACTTCTGACGATCAGCAATCGTGAGTTTAAGGAAAAATACGGTCATGTTTCAGGTTCATGGCGGGGGAAAAAGCCCATTCAGCGGAATGCGATTTTGGCACTCGCTCATTTTAAAGATACATCTGCCTTACCAGTATTAATTGAGCTGATGCACAAGGACCCAAGACCGGTCATTCGGGGAACGGCTGCATGGGCAATTGGCAAAATTGGCGATGATCAGCAGCTCCCAGAGCTGGAAAAGGCCCTTGAGCGGGAAAGTGATGAAGAAGCGAAAGAGGAGATTGTGAAAGGGATTGAGCTCCTGCAGACACCTTTAAATACTAAATAACATCCCTGTGAACATAGAATGAACCAAACAAAGATTTTAAAAAATGTTTGGTGGTGTCTGTGTGAAACAATTATTAGAGAAAACTTTAGAAGACAGGCTGGCGTATTTAATCAATGACCGTGCAATCAAACAGCCGCAGCTTATGTCTGATGTGGAAGCAGTAGAGCGGAAAAAAGAGCTTTTTGCTAGAAGACAGGTTGAGATTGTGAAGGCAAAAGCAAAAACAAAACTTCTCGATTCAGCTATTCAAGATGATGGGGCTCAGCATGTGCAGTACCTTGCTCATCTCACATATGTATGCAAGGATGTAGACGATTCTTTTTATTTAGAGGAACAGGTGGAAAAAAGAGAAGCATTTCTTTATAACAACATGCTTGTTAAGGATCGGATGATGTTAGAAGAGCGGCAAAGGGAAGAGCATTTGGATGAGCGCTTTCAGACCGAAGATCAATTCGGGAGAGCCTTTCATTATGACCGGCGGGCTGCCGTGAAGTATGCGGAGACATATTGGAATAAACGGAATCCAGCCTATAAAAACTTTGAAGATAACTGTACAAATTTTATTTCACAATGTTTGAAAGCAGGGAATGCGCCAACGAGAGGGTATCCGAACCGCGGGTCTGGCTGGTGGGTGCGTCCGCATACGTGGAGCTATAGCTGGACGGTGGCTCATTCGATGAAAAATTATTTAGCGAATTCAAAAGCGGGTTTGAGAGCAAAGAAACTCAAAGAAGCGCACGAGCTTCAAATTGGTGATGTCATTTGCTACGATTTTGAAGGTGATGGAAGGTATAATCATACAACCATTGTCGTTGATCATGACAAAGGCGGAATGCCTCTTGTGAATGCACAGACGTATGACTCCCGCATGCGTTATTGGTCATATGAGGATTCGACTGCCTATACACCTGCTATTCGATATATGTTTTTTCACATTTTGGACGATGCCGCGAAGGATAGTTAGTGGTATAATGTTGAGCGGAAAAGAAAATTAGAGGTGAACTTTCTTGGGACTTCATGTCGTTTTATATCAACCAGAGATTCCAGCTAATACTGGAAATATTGCGCGTACATGTGCAGCAACAAATACAACCCTTCATCTGATTCGTCCGCTTGGTTTTTCGACAGATGACAAAATGCTGAAGCGTGCAGGACTCGATTATTGGAAATATGCCAATGTGGTCTATCATGATTCACTTGATGAATTGTTTGAGGCACATCCGAAGGGGCAATTTTTCTATATCACTAAATTTGGTCAAAAGCCGCACACAACATTTGATTACTCTCAGCTGGATGAAGACTATTTCTTTGTGTTTGGAAGAGAGACAAGTGGATTGCCGAAAGATTTGATTGAACAAAATATGGACCGTTGTCTTCGTTTACCGATGACAGAGCATGTTCGTTCTCTGAATCTGTCGAATACGGCAGCCATTCTTGTATATGAGGCACTTCGCCAGCAGCAATATCGCGATCTCATATAAGATCATGATAAAAGCCGAGATACTGAACTCGGCTTTTTTATGTGAAATCACTTTTTTTGACATGTTGAAAATGAAAAGGATGTTCCGCAAATGGAACATCCTTTTTTTCATTTACCAGGCTTGCCTTCGTAGCCAGCAGTGAAAATGGATACTAAAAACGTAATGATGACGCCCATCATAATGACCGTTCTCATATAAGCTCCCCCTTATCCCTTTGTTCCGTTCGCTGCCTGTTTCATATGATGTGAAGTTCACCTTGAAAAGCAGGAGAAGAAAATCATTTTTCTCCTATTTTTCCTTTATTATGAAGGGTCTTGCGGATGGTTGTCAATTCAGTTTGCCAATTCGTCATTTTGAAGAACGAAAGCATGTAATAGGACGCCTCCGCATAGATTGTAAAACAGTATCTGATTTCTAGCTTCAATCTTGAAAGAGGAGGTTCATATGGATATTTTAAAGAAAATCGAACAGCACAGAGAAGAAGAGCAGCGTCTCAAATGGGAAGGCACATTCAGCGATTATTTAGACATTATTAAGGAAAATCCACTTGTCGCTCAATCTGCTCATTCTCGCGCTTATCATATGATTAAAGACAGCGGGATTGAAGAGGAGAATGGGGTCAGAACCTACAAATTTTTTGATCAGGAGCTGTTTGGGTTAGAGGAATCACTCGAAAGATTAGTAGAGGAATATTTTCACCCTGCTGCAAAGCGGCTAGACGTCAGGAAGCGTATTTTATTACTGATGGGACCAGTAAGCGGGGGGAAATCGACGCTTGTCACTAGATTGAAAAGAGGACTTGAAGAATATTCATTGACAGATCATGGCGCAGTTTATGCGATCAAAGGCTGCCCTATGCATGAAGATCCGCTTCATCTCATTCCGCAAAATCTGCGGGAGGATTTCTATAGAGAATATGGGATTCGTGTGCAGGGGAATTTGTCGCCTCTGAATATGATGAGACTGGAAGAGGAATATGGCGGCAGAATTGAGGATGTAAGGGTCGAGCGGATCTTCTTCTCTGAAGATAAACGGACCGGCATTGGTACCTTTAGTCCGTCTGATCCGAAATCTCAGGACATTGCCGATTTAACAGGCAGCATCGATTTTTCAACCATTGCTGAATTTGGATCAGAGTCAGATCCCCGCGCCTACCGCTTTGATGGAGAACTCAACAAAGCAAACCGAGGGATGATGGAGTTTCAGGAGATGTTAAAGTGTGATGAGAAATTTCTCTGGCACCTCCTGTCATTAACACAGGAAGGGAATTTTAAGGCAGGAAGATTCGCCTTGATTAGTGCAGATGAATTGATCGTCGCCCATACGAATGAAACCGAGTACCGGTCGTTTATTTCAAATAAAAAGAACGAGGCTTTGCATTCAAGAATTATTGTGATGCCAATTCCTTATAACTTAAAGGTCACAGAAGAAGAACGCATTTATCATAAAATGATTTCAGAAAGTGATGTCTCAGATGTGCATATTGCCCCGCATACGCTGAAGGTAGCAGCAATGTTCTCCATTTTGACGAGATTGAAAGAGCCGAAGCGTTCTGATATTGATTTGGTGAAAAAAATGCGTCTGTATGACGGAGAAAGTGTCGAAGGCTTCCAATCAGTCGACATTGATGAGATGAAAAAGGAATTTCATGACGAAGGGATGAGCGGAATTGATCCGCGGTATGTGATTAACCGAATTTCATCTACCATTATTCGAAAGAATATGGAATCGATCAATGCACTGGATGTTCTTCGCTCCTTAAAAGAAGGGCTTGATCAGCATCCGTCTATCTCCAGCGAGGACCGGGAGCGTTATTTGAATTTCATTTCAGTCGCGCGAAAAGAGTATGATGATATTGCGAAGAAGGAAGTGCAAAAGGCCTTTGTGTATTCCTATGAGGAGTCTGCGAAAACGCTGATGGATAATTACTTAGATAATGTCGAGGCATACTGCAATAAAAACAAGCTGCGTGATCCGTTAACGGGTGAAGAAATGAATCCTGATGAAAAGCTCATGCGTTCAATTGAAGAGCAGATCGGTATTTCTGAAAACGCCAAAAAAGCATTTAGAGAAGAAATTCTGATTCGTATTTCGGCCTATGCGAGAAAGGGAAAACGCTTTGATTATAATTCGCATGAGAGATTGCGGGAGGCCATTCAGAAGAAGCTGTTTGCTGATCTAAAAGATGTGGTGAAAATCACGACATCGACGAAGACACCGGATGAACAGCAGCTGAAGAAGGTCAATGAAGTAGTGGCTAGATTGATTGATGAGCATGGCTATAATTCAACAAGTGCAAATGAACTTTTAAAATATGTAGGCAGTCTTCTGAATCGTTAATAAATGAAGGAGGCATTATTGGCGCATCAGCACCGGTAATGTCTTTTTTAAAAATGAACGTCAACTTGGATGACGAGTAGCATACGATAAAGGAATCGATGGTTAGAAGAATTGTGCAAATAGGTGAGGAGGGGGATGGATGTCCCGGCAAGAAAAAAGTCAGTTTATTGTGTCTCAGGAAGACTGGTCCCTCCATCGAAAAGGCTATGACGACCAGCAGCGTCATCAGAAAAAAGTCAAAGAGGCGATTAAAAACAATTTGCCGGATCTTGTCACAGAAGAAAGCATCATCATGTCGAATGGAAAAGATGTTGTCAAAATTCCGATCCGTTCATTAGATGAATATAAAATTCGGTATAACTACGACAAAAATAAGCATGTGGGTCAAGGCGATGGTGATAGTGAGGTTGGCGATGTTGTTGCACGCGACGGCTCAGACAGTAAGCAGGGCCAAGGAAAGGGGCAGGGCGCTGGAGATCAAGCTGGTGAGGATTATTATGAAGCAGAAGTCTCATTAATGGATCTCGAGGAAGCACTGTTTCGTGAACTGGAGCTGCCAAACCTCATGCAAAAGGAGCTTGACGACATCATTGTCGAACAAATTGAGTTTAACGATATTCGCAAAACCGGGTTAACAGGAAATATCCACAAAAAACGAACGATGCTGTCGGCATTTAAACGAAATGCGATGACAGGCAGTCCTTCCTTTTATCCAATCTACCCAGAGGATATCAAGTATAAAACGTGGAATGAAGTGACCAAACCAGAGTCGAAAGCCGTCGTTTTGGCGATGATGGATACGAGCGGAAGTATGGGACTTTGGGAAAAATATATGGCGAGAAGTTTTTTCTTTTGGATGACACGTTTCTTACGGACAAAGTATGAGACGGTCGATATTGAATTTATTGCCCACCATACAGAGGCGAAGGTGGTAGACGAAGAACATTTCTTCTCACGGGGTGAGAGCGGGGGGACCATTTGCTCGTCTGTCTATCGAAAGGCACTAGAGCTCATAGACGAACGATACCCGCCGTCGCGATATAATATTTATCCTTTTCATTTTTCTGATGGTGACAATTTGACCTCAGACAACGCCCGGTGTGTGAAACTTGTTTCTGAGATCATGAAAAAAGCCAATTTATTCTGCTATGGTGAAGTCAATCAATACAACCGGCATTCTACGTTAATGTCAGCATATAAGCACATTCAGGATGAGAAATTTAAGCATTATATTTTGAAGCAAAAATCAGACGTTTTTCTCGCACTAAAAAAATTTTTTCAGCAGGAAGAAGTTCTTTCATAACGAGCACATTTGAAAAAACCTTTCAGCATAAGGGCTGAAAGGTTTTTTGTGTGGAGAAGGAAAGGATCGCCAAAAAAAAAGTAAAACTTTCTCTTTGACATTTCAATTTTCATTTATTAATATTTAATCTTGTTAAATATAAGTTTTTCAAAAAAGATGCCGATCGTCTTTTCTTCTTTTTCTGCTCTTTGCTCATAAGTGAACAATAAGTATAAATGGGCTGCACACCATGATAGGGGCGGGAGTAGATGAAGGGAAAAGGACAGATTGTTGAGCTTGTTTCATATTCTGTCAGATGATGGGCATTCTAAGTTTGCTAAAGCAGATGACACTATATTTTTATACATGAAAGGAGAAACAAAACATGAACAGAGGGCGTTTATTGCTAACGAACATTATTGGCCTTATTGTGATTCTTGCCATTATTGCCGGAGGTGCTTATTACTACTACGAAAGCACAAACTTTGTTAAAACAGACGAGGCAAAAGTGACAGGTGACATGTACCAAATTACAGCACCAGCAGCTGGACAAATCAAAGGCTGGGATATCAACGAAGGTGACGAAGTAGAAAAAGACAGCACAGTTGCAAAAGTTGAAGGACAAACAAAAACAAACATTAAAGCAGTGGCTGATGGCACATTAGTCAAAAAAGAAGTACAAAACAATCAACAAGTGCAGCCTGGTACAGTTCTTGGTGAAACAATTGATTTAAGCAAGCTTTACATTACAGCAAATATTAAAGAAACAGATATTAAAAACATTGAAAAAGGCGACAAAGTCGACATCGTTGTAGATGGAGATCCTGATACAACATTTGAAGGAACTGTTGAACAAATTGGTTATGCGACAAACTCAACATTCAATATGCTGCCAGCAACTAATTCAAGTGGCAACTATACAAAAGTAACGCAAAAAGTAGCAGTGAAAATTTCAATTAAAAACCCATCAGACAAAGTACTTCCAGGTATGAATGCTTCTGTCAAAATTTCATCTTAATGATGATTGATATCAAAAAATGAAAGGAGGTTGTCTGAGATGGCAAATCAACCTGCAGCGACAAAACAGGGAACAGGCTCCTTGTCTTTACTGATCATTTTAATGGCCGGTTTGTTCGTAGCGATTTTAAACCAAACGCTTTTGAACGTAGCCATGCCCCATTTAATGACAGAATTTAATGTGAGTGCAACGACGATTCAGTGGCTGACAACAGGCTACATGCTTGTCAACGGTGTGCTGATTCCGTTGTCTGCGTTTTTAATCACACGTTTTGGGCAGCGCAGCTTATTCCTAGTGGCTATGATCTCGTTTACACTAGGTACATTTATTTGCGGCATTGCGCCAAACTTTTCAACGATGCTTATCGGCCGTTTGATTCAGGCTGTCGGCGGCGGTATCTTACAGCCGCTTGTCATGACAACAATCCTTTTTATTTTCCCTCCGGAAAACAGAGGGAAAGGAATGGGGATTTTTGGTCTTGCGATGATGTTTGCTCCTGCAGTAGGACCAACATTATCTGGTTACATTATTGAACATTATTCTTGGCGTATTATGTTTTATGGACTTGTGCCAATCGGTGCGATTGTCATTATCGCGGCTTTCTTTATGTTTAAAAATATTGTAGAGCCTAAAAAAATCAAGCTGGACAGTCTTGGTGCAATTCTTTCAATCGTCGGTTTTGCCTCCCTTCTATACGGAGTGAGTGAAGCAGGAAGTGATGGTTGGACAGATCCGATCGTCTTATCTACGATTATTATTGGTGCGATTGCGATCATTCTCTTTATTTTCCAACAGTTGAAAGTTGATAATCCGATGCTTGATTTCCGCGTATTTAAATACAGCATTTTCTCATTATCAAGTGTCATTAACATCATTATTACGGTTGCCTTATATACGGGGATGTTCTTACTTCCGATTTATCTGCAAAACCTCGTTGGGTTTACGGCATTGCAATCTGGGCTATTAATGCTTCCAGGGGCACTTGCGATGCTCATTATGTCCCCGATTTCAGGAATCTTGTTTGATAAATTTGGACCTCGTCCGCTTGCCATAGTGGGGATGCTCATTACCGTTGTCACGACATATGAGTTTACAAAGCTGACCATTGATACTTCCTATAGTCACATAGTGCTCATGTATGCAGTACGTGCATTTGGTATGTCACTCTTGATGATGCCAGTTATGACAGCAGGGATGAACCAATTACCGCAGCACTTAAACAGCCATGGTACAGCGATGTCTAATACATTAAGACAAATTAGCGGTTCCATCGGTACGAGTTTGATCACAACGATTTATACGAATCGGACGACATTCCATTATTCCAATATGGCGGATCAAACAAATACAGCGGACCCGTTCTTTATGAATTCATTCCAGGCGGCTGTATCGAATGTGATGCATCATATGGGTATGACAGCAGAAGCTGCTCAAAAATATGTATCCACCCAGCTCTTTACGAAAGCACAGATTGATTCAAACGTGATGGGTATCAATGATGCTTATATGTGGGTGACATTATTCTGTGCGGCTGGTGTCATTCTCAGCTTGTTCCTGCGAGATGTTCGTAAGGATAAAAAGCGAAAAGAACAGCAGCATAAGAAACAAGAAATATCACTGCTTCCAGCACCTAAGGAAGCAAACCAAGATGCAAGATAAGTGTGGAGGGACCGTACATGAAAATTTATGTTGTATACGATAGTGAAGGTGACCATACAAAAGCACTTGCAGAAGCGATTGCAGCAGGCGCGGGTGAAACAGAGCAAGCTGAAGTATTCATTGATCACGTGAAAGATGCGGATATTCGCAAGCTTGATCAAATGGATGCGATCATTTGGGGCTGCCCTGGTCACTTTGGTACCATTAGTTCTGGGTTAAAGACATGGATTGACCGTCTCGGCTACTTATGGGCAGAAGGAAAACTAATCGATAAAGTCGGTGCTGTTTTCTGTACAACTGCTACAACACACGGCGGTTTAGAAATGACAATGCATAATTTGATCACACCAATGTTCCACCAAGGAATGCTTGTTGTCGGTCTTCCTGGAAATGTTCCAGAGAATGCTTTATACGGCTCTTACTATGGAGCTGGTGTGACATGTCCGATCGATTCAGATGAATTGATTTCGACTGAAGGCATTGAACTTGGAAAAGCACTAGGAAGACGTGTAGCATCAGTCACTGCATCATTTAAGCGATAAGGAGAGGGTTCTTTTGGCGACGATTATTGTAGCGTTAGTAGCTGCTGTTCTAGTCATTATTGGATTAGTAGCGTTCAATGTCAGACACGCATCAGCCGATAAGGAAGAGATCAAAGAAGATGTCTCCAAACAGCCTGACGTGCCGCATAGCGAGCCAGAAGCTGTGGCGAGACATGTAGAGCCTGAAGTTGAAAAAAAAGCGTCAGAGCCTTCTCAAACGGATGATGCTGCGTCTGGCGACGATTTCTATAGACAGGCGCTTCAAAAGTTTAAGCAGCCAGAACCACCTGTCAAAGAAGAAGAACCAGAGACAAAAATGAATGATGATATGTATCGTTCTGCATTGCAGAAGCTAAAGCAGAAGGACAAATAAAAAAGAGAACCTCTCATCAGGTTCTCTTTTTTTATGGTACAAAAAAACCGCCGGCAGAAGCCGGGCGGTTTTCCTTCACTCTATAAAGTGCTAAAAGAGCAGATGCTCTTAAATTACGCTTTGTTAACGTTAGCAGCTTGTGGTCCACGGTTACCTTCAACGATTTCGAAAGAAACTGATTGACCTTCTTCTAAAGTTTTGAAGCCTTCGCCTTGGATAGCAGAGAAGTGAACGAATACATCGTCTTGACCTTCTACTTCGATGAATCCGAAACCTTTTTCAGAGTTGAACCATTTTACTTTACCTTCTAACATGAAATTTCCTCCTAAAGCGATCTTAACGCTTAAATTCACTATTCTTGCTCTTACACAAACTTCAAAGACGAAAACTCTTTCAAAACTTTCTTCTTAAAGATGATACGAACAAAAATAATTACCTTTACTTTACCAGTGTTTGCGGGAAAAAACAACTGTTATACGAAAACTTTTTTAAAAATAATTAGTGCTAACAAATTGAGGAAAATGCCTATGTCAAATGGTCTTTTTTTCTCTCTGAAAAGCTCACTTGATTTCGGCCGGACTCCTTCGCTTTATAGAGCTCCTGATCAGCTATAATCGGTAATTGCTTGATGTCTGCACCAGTTCCATGAGAATAAGCACATCCAATTGATACCGTAGTGTGAATGGACAGACCGTTTTTTAAATAAATCGGCTGATCGGCTATTTTTTTTCGCAAGCGTTCTGCAATCTGCCATGTTTTTTCAATTGTACAATTTGGTAGAAAGACAGCGAATTCCTCACCGCCAATCCGCCCAATATAATCAGAGCTTCTTGTGTTTTTAATCAGCCTTGTACCGATTTCTTTTAAAACGATATCTCCCTCATGATGCCCATATTGATCATTGATGGTTTTGAAGTAGTCGATGTCTAGGTAAATAAGGGACATTTGATGGTAAGGCTGCTTCAGCTTCTTAGTAAAAGCATCACTTAATACCTCATCGAATTTCCGTTTATTTAGAACACCTGTTAAAAAGTCATAATGAGCTTGGAATTTATACAAATTTAACAGCTGATATGCTTTTGTTTGATGCTCAATGACATAAAAGTTAAACAATCCAGCAATATATGAGAAAATCCAATAAGTAGAATGCAGCTGAAATGATGTCTCATGCACGATCAAGATGAACAGGCTTGTGGCAACAACATTACCAATCGTAATGGATAACAGCATTTTCACAACATGATTCATATGACGCTCTGCAATCAAAAAAGAAGCGGCTGCGATAAACATCATGGAAAAAATATTGATGGAAGAAGCGATATTGGCTTCAATTAATAATCGGCCAATGATCACAACAAAAGCTGCAATCATTGTTTGGGCGATGCCTCCATAAAAGGCCGTTAAAATAAGGGGAATATGTCTTAAATCGATGATCGCTGGTCCTGTTTTAATAGAGAAGAACATTAAAAGGACACCGAGTAACCCAGAAAGCATGCCTTTGCATATTTGTCTGAGCAAGGTATCTTCTTTCTTTAGAAAATTCTCTTTAAACACAAGTATAAATAAGTAATGGAAAGTAACAAGAATTGTTAAATTAATAAAGAGGTCTCTTAGCAAATAGAATCACCTTTTTAAAATTACTAAAATTTGTTGCAAAAGAAAAGGGGAAAAAAGATAATTAATAAAAATTTTAATGATGAGGAATTGAAGAAAATGCGAGGAAAGCGCTTTCCAGATCAAACAGACTGGCTTTCTTTTTTTGAAAAAATGCCAGATGCCGGATTTGAAAAAGAAATGCCGGTTGAATATCAAGATTTGACTTTTCGGTTCGAGAATCAAGAGGAGCGATTTGTTGTGAACATGTCGCTTGCTATGAAGGAGTTTAGCTTAAACGTCGTTCGAAAAAAGACCGAATCCGTTTTAGGAATATATGATTTTAAAACAGTGCAGCATGTAGAGATTAAAAAAGATCGGAAGGAAGAAAAGGAGCTGTTGCTGATATTAGAGCATCATGACGACTTCATCACAACAATCGAAATCACATTTCTACCTTCCTTTTGTCTTATGGTCAAAGAACATTTTTCAGGAGAATAAACAGGAGCCTCTTTTTATGAAGGCTCCTGTTTTATTATTTGTGCTCGATGTCATTGATGACTTGCTGGATCGATTCATCATCCATCACATTCATCACACTTTCATCAATGTGTAGAGATTGCGCATAAGACTCTCTTGGCTGATGAGTTCTTGATGGTGATTGGTGCTGGTTCGTTTGATTTGGCTGGACAGCTGTGAATGCCTGCTTGATCATTTGGCCAACTTCACCTGTTCCTTTTGATTCCTTATGTGAGCGGGACTCATGACGAGATGAATCTTGGTGCTGATGGTTTGCGCCTTTCATCATTGAAGACATATTCATTTGTGTCATGCTTTTCAGCCTTCTTTGTAAAACCGGGGAGAATAATGCAATGATTGCTGTTGATACTGCGATCATTGCGCCAGTGCTCATACCTTTTCTTTTTTTAAACAAACGAATCCCTCCATTTGATCGTGATGATCTTTCATCAAGTTTAGGATGACCAATCACAGCTGAATTATGAATTCATTTTGCGGAAAGAGAGGATATGTGCATAAAAAGCCGTCTGGATGAAAAACCTATGAGCAAAAGGAGGGAATAATTGATGAATAAGAAATGGATGCTATCTTTACTGCTCGTGCCAACATTAATCACCGCTGGGTGTGGAATGAACAACCAAGGCGATGAGCGTAGAGGAACAATGAAACGGCAGTATGAAAATGTCACATATAAGAATGACAACATGAGGCAGGATCAGCCAGATGTTCAAACACCTCAGAAGGTCAAAGTGTCAGATAAGGCGTCAGAGCTCGTAGCCAATATGTCTGAAGTGAAAACAGCGAACGTACTTGTCACAGGAAAAAATGCATTTGTTGCCGTTGTACTTGAAGGCAATAAAAGCGGTGATGTGACGGACGATCTGAAAAAGAAAATTTCAGACAAAGTCAAATCAACGGATCAACAAATCGACAACGTGTATGTATCTGCTAATCCAGACTTTGTCGATCGTATGCAAGGTTATGGAAAACGTATTAAAAGCGGAGAGCCGATTTCAGGATTTTTCGATGAATTTACTGAAACGGTTAGACGTGTCTTCCCTGAATCAAAATAGCTACGACAAAAGCCGTATGTCATATGCGGCTTTTTTGTTTGGAACCGCACCTCGCGCACCTGACTGCATAAAGTAAAAAATATATCACCTCTTGTTGATCTTTGTTTCTTCATAGAGAGAGAAAGAGGGTGCAGGATGAATTCAGGTGGGGAGCAAATGAAAGCAAGGCCGTCATTGATTCATAAAAAACTTGTAAGCGGGATGATTGCAGCAGGTCTGATTTTTTATGCTTTCACCGCGTACTTGATTTATGTTGCGTTTCAGCTGACAGGACAATATTTGGAGCAGTCTTCTCCTAAAACGGTTATCACGGAGGGACTCAATAAGCAAGTCTATGAACATATTCGAATCTACTATGCAGAGGAAGAGGATGCTTTTGTTGATCTGACCATAGAGGCCATGAAACAGGCAGAGAAGAGAACAGCGTCAGTGTTTCAGTTTGAAGCTGACAGACCTTTAGACGTTATTTATTTTGATGATAAAGAGACGATCGAACAAATGGCTGGAATTAAGCATATAACCGGATTTTACTCTGATCATGATCAAATGATTGGGTTATATCCAGATAAACGGGAAGCATTATTGAAGAAAGAGACACTGCCTTTATACTTTTTCAATTCGCTTTTTATTCATGAGTATGCTCATTTTGTTTTCTATGAAAAGGTCCATTCATATGAAGTATCTCCAGGCATTTTTCCGCTTTGGTTCCACGAAGGAACAGCAGAGTGGACGGCCTATGACGTGTTAAATGCTACGTCTGAACGCTTCGACGTGATTCCATTTCACTCTCTTCATTCTGATCAGGACTGGCAGAACTCCCGGGTAACGTATGAGACAGATGTTTATTTACAAAGCTATTATATGATCTATGAGCTGGTGCAGCTTTACGGACGAGACATCATACATGAGATCATGGAGGAAACTTCGAAAACGGGCCAATTTGCTAGCGGCTTTGAACAGGCGACTGGGGAGAGGCTCACAGATTTTGAAGAACAGTTTAAAGTGATGTATCAAAGAAAAAACGGCTGACCAGAGTAGGGGTCAGCCGTTTTTTTAATGAAGCGGTTTTTGTTGATCGGCCTTGCTAGGAGGCATTTGAACCTGCCCCTGAAGCGGTGCAAAAGCTGATGTCATGGCTGTCATGTCTTGTTTGGAAAGCTGAGGAACTTGATAGTAGCCATGCTTGTTTTGATACAAGAAAATTTCATAGGCCATTTCGATAAAGTTTGGAATCTGCGCAGCTAGCACACGTCTGACGACAGGGTTTGTAACTTCTAAAGCGGACATGGAAAGTAACCCAGCGTGTGATTTGACTAGGCTGAGCATATGTCCTGTGATGCCTAAGTCTTTTACATCCTGTAATGATTGATTCGGCTTCTTCGGTTGAGAAGGTTTGATTCCGTATGTCACTTGTGTGTGTTCTTTCATCATATAAGTAGCGGTTTCTTCACTAGGCTTTTGGCCTGTAGAAAAACAATCTACAGTGACATTGTACTGAGATAAAACGAATTGATATTGTCGATCCAAGATGTCGGATAATGCAGGATCTTGAATAAATTGCCGCAGGATCATATATTGATCCAAAATATTAATCGTGCCGGCTAAAATTTCATGTAAATCGAATAATTCATGCCCGCCATGGTTGAGTTCAGGCTGCTGAGCGCTTCCTTGAAACATTGGCTGCTGATCGTTTTGCATTGAGATTCCTCCTTTTGTTTATACATTCTGTTTTAATGTGAGGATGTTTTCTCGTTTTCATGCAAAAAACATTATTTACAATTAGAGGGTTTTCTTTCTTTTTGTCGAAAAAAAGTATCAGACGAATGAACATGGGGGTACCAGATGCAGGACAAAATCATTAATCGTTTGATAGAAGACGAACATGTGCAGGCACCAGTGATCGGCATCGGTGTTTCGCCGTTTGAACAGCATCATCTTGAGGCTTTTTTTCAATCGTTGCCACCTGAATTAAATGCCTCTTTTATTGTTGTGCAAAATCATGTGACAGGCGATTGTATAACAGATTTAGAAGCACTTGTTTTACCGATTGGCTACCGGGCAAAAACGATTAAACATGGTGAGAAAGTCATGAAGAAGACCATCTATTTTTGTCCGCAGCATGCGGCTGTGACGTTAACAGAAGATCATCGGCTTCATGTATCAGAGCAGCTGCCAACAAACAAGGCATGCTCTGTTGACTCGCTTTTTAAGTCACTTGCCAGTGTTCAAAAGGAAGAGGCGTTTGCGATCTTTTTTCAAAAAGGTCATTGTGTGGGGAGTGGATTGCTTCGGTTGGTTGAGCAAGGCGGTACAGCTTTATCATGCAGTGAGGTAGAGAGTGGTTTTGACAGCATGTATCATCACACATTCAAAAATCCATCCACCCTTGCAGCTTATATGGCCAATATCATCAATGTCCCGCATGTGGATGAGGCGGATCCAGCTTTACTAAGAATCATTGAACGTCTTGAAATGTATAAAGGGATTGCCTTTTCAACCTATGAAAAGAAAAGGCTGCTTTCTGTTATTCAAAAACGCATGCGCACCGCAGACGAACCGATGTCATTATTAACAGAGTACGATCGTCTATTAGAAAGAGAACCAGATGAGCTTGACCGCCTGCATGCCCAGCTCCTAAGCGGCACGACTGCTTTCTTTAGAGATATGGAGGCTTTTCGAGTATGTGAACAGAAGGTGATCCCGTCAATCATTGACCATTCGATGAACAACGGGAAATCTCGATGCCGAATTTGGATTGCGGGATGTTCGACAGGGGAAGAAGCTTATTCTTTTACGATTTTAGTTTTAGAAGAAATGAAGCGAAGAGATGTGTCCATTGAACTTCAAGTCTTTGCGACAGATATCAACCGAAAAGCCATTCAAATAGCTAGTAAAGGTCTTTATTCGATAGAGTCTATGGCAAGCATACCGGAAAAATGGCGGGCGCGATATTTCGAAAAAAAAGGTGACGCTTTTATTGTGAAGCAGTCGCTTAGAAAACATATTGTTTTTGCTCCTCACAATTTATTGATTGATTCACCTTTTATCCACCTCGATTTTATCAGTTGCCGAAATGTTCTGATGTACTTTGAGCCAGAAGTACAAAAACGAGTATTATCCCGATTCCAATATGCTTTAAAAGAGCAAGGGGTGTTAATCTTAGGGCCAAATGAAACTGTTCCCAATATTCCTCGATTGTTTCAATTATTCAATGAGAAGTGGAACATTTACACCTATTCAAATGTTCCTGCATCTAGTGTCCCTTGGGTATATGACGCTCGTGATGCCGAGTTAAAAAAGCGAGCTGCACAATATATGGAAGAAGTGAGCGGAGAATATGACGCATGCATGGTGATCAATGATTGTGACAAAATTCTGGCGATGTCAAATGGGGCCTATTCCTTCTTAGACCGTACAGAAGTGTCAGATCAATCATGTGAATATGTCACACCTGATTATTTGAAAGAGATGTTGAGTCAAACCTTTCAAAAGGTATGGACGGACGAGACAGAGGTTGTGTTTCAGCATGTTCTCATTTCGGAAAAAGGAAAAAAGCAGTATGCGGATTTTATTGTAAAGAGTTTTGATCACCGTTTTAAAGGGGTATACGTCATTCTCATTCGAATGAATGAGAGAGGGAAAATTCAAGAGAACAGCAGGGAAAAAGGGATGCCAGATCAGAATTCAGTTTATCAACAGCGTATTGTCGATTTAGAAAATGAACTCAATGAAATTAAACAAAAAGAGCAGGAGGCAAGGGCTCAATTAAAAGTGAAAAACACGCAAATAGCGGAGCTTGAGAAAAAACATGAACATTTTATTAATATCATAAACAACTTAAGGGTAACAAGGGAAGAACTGTATAGACCTTCTGTTAAGCCTCAGCTTGCGACGTTGTTTGTGGACCGGGACATGAATATTCGCTATTACACTCCTACAGCCGCCTCTTTATTTACTTCAGCTCAAATAAGGCAACAGCAATCCTTTCAGGCGATGGCTAAGAAGCTTACGCAGGAAACGCTCTATCATGACATACAATCGGTTATCTTGAACAGGCGCGTCATCGAACGAGAAATTGAGACGAATGAAGGAGAACAATTCACTGTTCACATCACACCTATCTTTGATCAAGATCATGAGGGAGCGGTGATGACGTGGATTAAAATGACGGAAATGACAAAAATCAAACAGTCACTCCATCTAGCGGTAACAGCACTGGATAACAGCCATATCCATATTGTTGTTGCAACTGAGGAAGGGGTCATCCAATGCGTGAATCAGCGCTTTTGCCAGTTTGTACAGCAGCATGAATATGACCTGATCGGCAAAGATATTTTTTCTGTCTATCATTCGCTGTGTCAATGTGATGATTTAGAAAAGCAATGGGACGTTTGTTTAAAAGAAGGCAGCTGGACTGGTGAGCTGTACTTTCAGGATATATCAGGCCGTGAACGATGGGAGAGGGTCTCTTTACACCGAATTGATGATCCTGACAAAATGCAGTCAACCGTGATGCGGATTTCAGAGGACATTACCAATCAAAAGCAGTCAGAGAAGATGCTGATGAAGTCAGAGATGCTGTCCGCAGTTGGTCAGCTTGCAGCCGGCATCGCCCATGAGATACGGAACCCGCTGACGTCGTTAAAGGGATTTTTACAGCTGATGATTCAAAGTAAGAAATATCAGAAGGATTATGCAGATGTCATGATGTCTGAATTTAATCGGCTTGAAGCGATTATTAATGAATTCCTTGTGCTCTCTAGAAGCAAATCGGTGAAATTTGAGCCGGTACATGTCAATCTTCTGCTCGAAGAAGTGATCATGGTCGTTGAATCACAGGCGGTTTTAAAAGGCGTGTCTATTCAGAAGAATTTGTCTCCGTCGCTGCCAAACATTCAAGGTATACCGAATGAACTGAAACAAGTTTTCTTAAACATTCTTAAAAACGGTATTGAAGCGATGGATGGTGTGACAGGTGTCATTCAAGTCACATCCGTATTGGAACATAATCAGATGATGCTGATTTTTGAAGACCAGGGAAAGGGCATACCAGAAGACGAAATAGGGAAACTAGGTGAACCTTTTTATACAACGAAAGAAAAAGGGACTGGCCTTGGTTTAATGATGACGATTAAAATCATTGAAAGCCATGGCGGCAGCATTCGTTTTGAAAGCAAAAGCTTTGAGGGGACACGAGTGATTATTACGTTTCCAATGAGCTGAAAGACATAAGATTTACAAGAAATCCATCTACCATCAATAATTACTTAGTACACTATGAGAGATAAAGCTCGGAAGGGGAGGGTCTAATGAAACGTGTTCAATCCATTCGAATGATCTGCTGTCTGGTTTTAGTGATCTTTAGTCTGCAATCCTTACTGCCTGGCATGATCACAGCAGAACAAGCCATTGCGTCTGAAAAGAAGGAAACGGTTTGGAACCAAAAGAAGCCAATGAAAATCAAGAAAGCCCGTCAGCTGATCGGAGAGACGGTGACGGTGAGTGGAATTGTGACAGCAGACCAATCGGCTATAGGCAATGGGAAACTGTCAACGTACATTCAAGACAAATCAGCTGGAATCAATATTTATTCAGCACAGCAAAGCAATTTCCCAGAACTAAAAGCAGGCATGAAGGTGACAGTAACGGGGAAGATCACGTCTTATAAAGGACTGATTGAAATTGTGCCGGATCGAGACCGTCTGAAGATCGATGGTGTGAATCAAACTTTGCCAAAACCGAAGCGAGTCTCCGTGAAACAACTAGAAACGGATCAGGCACGTAAACATGAAGGAAAACTTGTGAAGGTCAAAGGCTATGTTGAATCAAAACCAGAGCAGCCGGCTGGCGGTGGATACAATGTAGTGATCATTGATAAAAAATATCACAGCACCATCCTTAGAGTGATGGTGGATACAAGTGCCATTGATGAAGTAAAGACAGGGAAATGGTATGAGTTTACAGGAGTGTTAAGCAGATATGATACGCTGCAGGTGCTTCCAAGACACAAAGGTGATGTCAGTCTGCTGAAACGCCAGCCAAAGCCGCCAAAAATGAAGAAAGAATACGATGCAACGGTTGACCGGGTGGTAGATGGAGATACGATTCATTTAAAGAAGCCTGTGCTTGGTACAACAAAAGTGCGCTTTGTGAATATGGACACGCCGGAAACGTACCATAAGCCAAAAAATGAATTAGATCAAAACCAGCTGCGTTTTGGACAAAAGGCGGCGGACTATTTAAATACGCTTCTTTCAAGCGGAGATAAAGTCACATTAAAGATTGGTCCTGAAGCGAAGGACGGCTATGGACGTCTTTTAGCTCAAGTGAAAACCAAAAAAGGGGTTAATACGAATTTAGAGCTTGTAAAAAAAGGATATGCCCCTACGTATTTCATCTGGCCGGTTGGAGATGAAAAGGACTATCAGACGTTCCAAAAAGCTGTCAAAGAGGCAAAAGAAAAAGGGCTGGGCATATGGAACGAAGCGGACCCGCTGCTGGAACAGCCGTTTGAATTTAGAGCACGTGAACAGAAAAAAGGACTGACACGCTACGTCGGTGATTCATCAGCGAAAACGTACGTATCGCCTGACAGCTGGAAAGAAATCGCTGTAGATAAACGCATCTTTTTTGCTTCAAAAGAAGAAGCAGAACAGGCTGGCTATCAGCCGGCAGAGGAAGCTGGGGAAGTCCCATTAACCATTTTAAGCATGAATGATTTACACGGAAAAATTGATCAACAATACGAACTGGATCTGAAAGGTGATGGCAATAAAGGGACGTACGGACGGATGGATTATGTGGCGGCTTATATGAAACAGAAACAAGCAGCAAACAAAAATACGATTACAGTCCATGCTGGAGATATGATTGGCGGCAGCTCTCCAATATCGTCTCTTCTGCAAGATGAACCAACAGTTGAACTCATGGAGAACATTGGCTTTGATGTTGGCACCGTCGGCAACCATGAATTTGATGAAGGGGTGGACGAGCTATTACGTATCATAAATGGTGGAGATCATCCTAAAGGCACAAAGGGATATGACGGGCAGAATTTTCCGCTCGTTTGTGCAAACTGTGAATACAAGGATACAGGCAAACCACTTTTACCTGCTTATGAAATCATGGATGTCGAAGGAATTCCTGTAGCATTTATCGGTGTTGTAACAAAGTCAGCCGCAGGAATGGTCATGCCAGAAGGGATTAAAGACATTCAGTTTACAGATGAAGTCAAAGCCGTAAATGAAGCCGCTCAGGAACTAAAACAAAAAGGGATCAAGGCCATAGCGGTTTTAGCTCATATGACAGCCTCACAAAATGGAGACACCATCACTGGAGAAAATGCGAAGCTTGCCAAAGAAGGCGATGATGAAATTGATGTCATCTTTGCGGGGCATAATCACGAAGTGGTAAACGGAGAGGTCAATGGGAAATTAATTGTTCAAGCCTTTGAATATGGGAAGGCCATTGGTGAGGTCAATGTAACACTTGACCGCAAAACGAAGAATATTGTCAAAAAGAGTGCAAATATCCAGTATGTAGACCAATCTGGTATTGAAAAGGACAAGGAAGCAGCCGGCATCTTGGCTCATTACGGGAAAGAAGTTGAGCCGATTATTAGTGAGGTAGTTGGAGAAGCTGGTATCAAAATGGAAGGCGGCTATTCAAATGATGGAGACACGCCGCTCGGTAATTTGATTGCTGATGGCATGAGGTATTCTATGAAAAGTGATTTTGCCATGATGAATGGCGGCGGCATCAGACAAAACCTTGAAAAAGGGCCGATTACGTGGGGAGATCTGTTTAATATTCAGCCTTTTGGCAACGTATTAGTTAAACTTGAGATTAAGGGGAAAGACTTGGCTGAGATCATTGAAGCGCAAATTTCTCCTCAATTTGGACCAGATTATAGCATTTCGGGCTTTTCATATTCCTATGATCCGGTAACATATAAAGTAGTCGACTTAAAGCTGCCAGATGGATCAGCCGTTGCGCTCGATCAAACATATACACTCACGGTGAATAACTTTATGGCAACTGCAACTGGCAGTAAGTATGCACCGATAGGAAGGCTGGGGAAAAATCCTGAAACAGGCCCAGAGGATTTAGAAGCCACTGTCGCTTTTGTGAAGAGCTTTGAAGGAGCTTCCATTGTGTATCAAAAAGAGGGACGCATTCAAAAAGCAAAACAAGAAGAAAAAGCAGCAAGCTAAAGAGCGTATCATCTAAGAGAAATGTAACAGGTAAAGGAGTTTAAGCATGAAAAAGTGGCTTGCACTTACTGTGATGACAGCAGGAATTGTCTTGCTCGGCTGGGGAATTTGGCAAATCGCCTCTACGCACCTTCAAACAGCACAATCATTAGAAGACGCGAAGAAAGCGGTAGCGGACGATCAGGGGATGTCAAAGAAGCAGTTTTCTCCTGATGTGGGGAAAGCCTCTGGCATCCTGACGATTCCGAAATTAAAAGCAGACCTACCCATTGTCGAAGGGACAGATGCGGATGATCTTGCCAAAGGAGTCGGGCATTACAAAGGCAGTTATTACCCTGATCAAAAGGGACAAATCGTCCTATCTGGCCATCGTGACACGGTATTTCGCCGAACAGGTGAATTGAATATTGGCGATCAGCTGAAAATCACTGTGCCGTATGGTGAGTTTGTTTATGAAATCACACATACGAAAATCGTGGATCAGCATGATACATCCATTATTACTTTGCAGAATAAAAAGGAAGAGCTCGTGTTAACGACATGCTATCCATTTCATTTCGTCGGCAATGCACCAGAGCGGTACATTATTTATGCAAAAAGAGCATCTGTCTAATGAAGAAAGAGCCTGCATTTAATCAGCAGGCTCTTTTTTAATGAATGATCTCGTCCATGAGCTGGGACATATCTAGTGGAAGCGGTGCTTCTATGCTCAGTTGCTCACCTGTAAAAGGATGTGTCATGTCTACTTGTTTGGCGTGGAGAGCGCATCTGTTGATATGATGACGAGCTCCGCCATAAAGTGTATCTCCGGCTAAAGGGTGCCCAAGACTGCTAAGATGGACTCGAATTTGATGTGTTCTTCCCGTCTCAAGTTGCAGCTTGACGGCTGTCATTTGCAGGCGTTTATTGATGTCCATGACCTGAAAGTGAGTGACAGCATTTTGACCAGTAGGAGAGATTCTTCGTCTGACGGCATGATGCTTGTCACGACCGATCGCTGCATCAATAGTGCCTTTCTTTTTCTTGAAAAGTCCTTCTGCGATGGCGATGTAGGTTCGGCTGATCGTTTTTTTAGAAAGCATTTGATCAAGCACAGCATGAGCTAATCTGTGTTTGGCAAAAATGACCGTGCCGCTTGTGTCTTGATCTAGTCTGTGAATATGTCTCACTCGCTTTTCCTCGCCATTTGCTTGAAAATGAAAGGCCACAAGGTTTGCCAGTGTGCCCGTTTGTCCCTTTTCATTCGGGTGCGTTGGTCGTCCAGCGGGCTTTTGCACAATCAATAAGTGCTCGTCCTCAAAGAGCACCTCTAATTCACCATATTCAGGCGTCACATCACTTTCTTCCGTTTCAAATAAATCGATCAGGATGTGATCGCCTGTACTGACTTTTGCCGCGTGATGGGCAGGCTTTTGATTTAAACGTATTTTTTGATGCTCCATCCAAAAATGGATAATCGGTTTTGAGGCCGACACGGCTGTTTTTAAAAACTGACTCAGTGAAGTGTCATGATCCTGCTCACCTGCTTTTAGCGAGAGCGTGTGTCCGTTAATGTTCATGATATTCGTTCCTCTCTTTGGGTATATATAGGAAACACTTACCTTGGCGAACGCCTTTTTTTCTGTGCTATTCTGAATGGAGAAATAACGACAGAGAGGTAGATGCCACGTGAGAATAATGAAAGCTGCTACAGACCTGCAAGAGCAGGCAATTGAAGAAATATCAAAGGATGTTGAAGATCTTCTATCCCATGCTGTCGGTGAAAACCCAGCTGCGCGTCAACAAGAACGCCCGCTGACCTTTGTTGAAGGGGTTTATAACGGAACGATGGACGATGCTTTTCGTATTTTATCGGGACTTCAGCTATTACATACCATTATTGTAAAACCTAAACGCCATATTACAAAGCGTGATCGTGAGCTATTCGAGCGAAACCGTGAGCAGGTCAATGCATGCGGCTTTTCTTTTCCATTTGATTTAGACGATTTTGCCAGCCGCCGTCTTCAAAATGCGTAAAAGTTGGTGTGAACTTCCTTGTTAACTTACAAGGCTGCCGCACATACTATTTTTAAGGGAACGGAGAAACCTTTAGATCTGTAATACCAAACCCGCTCTTTTTCAACATTGCCTATTTCTCCACGAATCGGAGCGCTTGGATCTCTTGCAGAATAAACCGAACACGGGTAGGAGCCTGACAAAATTGGTACAGGCTCCTTTTATACATAATTATTTTAGCAGACATTCATCTTTGAAAGTCAATTTTATTCACGATATGATAGCATTGAGTATCATATTAAAGACTTTTGTAAAAAAAAGGAGTGGCCTCGTTGGTAAAGGCGATTATATTTGATTTTGACGGATTAATTTTAGATACAGAAACACATGAATATGAAGTTTTACAAGAAATGTTTGCAGAGCATGAGTCGGAGCTGCCTCTTTCTGTATGGGGCAACGTCATCGGGACGCAGGCAGGCTTTAAGCCTTTTGAATACTTAGAAAAGCAGCTAGGAAAGACGCTCGATCATGAGGCACTTACAGCGGACCGGCGTTCTCGTTTTCAAAAGAGAATGAAGGATGAATCAGCACGGCCTGGCGTAGAAGCTTATTTACAGGCAGCGAAGGAGCTTGGGATCAAGATTGGACTTGCTTCCAGCTCAGACTATAAATGGGTGTCTGATCACCTGAAGCAAATTGGTCTTTTCGATTACTTTGAATGTATCCGCACGTCAGATGATGTGGAAGAAGTCAAACCAAATCCAGAGCTTTATTTGCAGACCGCAAGCTGCTTAGGTGTAGAGCCAAAGGATTGTGTGGCATTTGAGGATTCAGTGAATGGATCAATTGCTGCCAAACGCGCAGGCATGAAATGCGTCATCGTCCCAAACAAAGTGACGAGCACGCTGCAGTTTGAAGAATATGATGTCAGATTAGAATCCATGGCTGAAATCGAATTGCTCCAGCTATTCCATCAGCTTGAAAAAGAGGATCAGTAAGGGGGCAAAAACATCATGGCAGAAAAACTCGATTTAACGCGGTTTGAAAAAAGAATGGTGATCCGTAATATCCGGGAAGAAGATATTGACCGAATCATCGCCTTGCAGGAGGTATGCTTTCCGGGCATGGACCCTTGGAAACGAGAGCACCTTGAAAGTCATCTTGAGCATTTCCCAGAAGGTCAGTTTTGTGCTGAATTTGAGGGAGAAATCATTGGCTCTTGTTCAAGTTTATTAATTAACTTTGATGAATACGATGACCGTCATACTTGGCAGGACATCACAGATGATGGGTACATCACTAACCATAATCCAGATGGGATGAATATGTATGGAATTGAAGTGATGGTTAGTCCTGAATACCGCCGCATGAAAATTGGCCATCGTTTATATGAAGCAAGAAAAGACTTAGCGAGAAGATTAAATTTAAAAAGCATTATCATTGGCGGACGCATCCCGAATTATCATAAATACCAAGAGGAAATGACGCCTCGTCAATATGTGGAGCAGGTCATGCTTCACCAAATTTATGATCCTGTTTTATCTTTTCAGCTGTTAAATGAATTCAGCCTCATGCGGATCAATCCGAATTACTTGCCGGATGATAAGGCATCGAGCACATATGCGACGTTAATGGAATGGAACAACGTCGATTATCGTCCGCAATCGAAGAGATATTATAAATCGGCATTCCCAGTTCGTATTTGCGTCATTCAATATGCGATGAAACAAATTCATTCCTTCGAGGAATTCATGAATCAGGTGGAGTATTATGTTGATGTCGCATCAGATGCGTCAGCTGACTTTGCCGTATTCCCAGAAATTTTTACAACGCAGCTCATGTCTTACTTAGAGGAGCGCTCCCCAAGTCTTGCAGTACAAAGGATCACAGAATATACCGAGGACTACATTAATTTGTTCACAGACCTTTCTGTGAAGTACAACATTAACATCATTGGCGGATCCCATTTCGTTGAAGAGGAAGGGAAAATCTACAATATCGCTTATTTATTTAGACGTGATGGAACAATTGAAAAGCAATATAAGCTCCATATCACACCGAATGAAAGAAAATGGTGGGGGATTTCAGCAGGTGATCAGGTTCGGGTATTTGATACAGACTGTGGTAAAATTGCGATCCAAATTTGCTACGATATTGAATTTCCTGAGCTTGCTCGGATTGCAGCTGATAAAGGAGCGAAAATTATTTTTACTCCGTTCTGTACAGAAGACCGCCAAGGCTATTTAAGAGTGCGTTACTGTGCTCAGGCTAGAGCGGTTGAAAACCAGATTTATACCGTAATCTCAGGAACTGTCGGAAACCTTCCGCAAACCGAAAATATGGATGTCCAATATGCACAGTCAGCAATTTTTGCCCCATCTGACTTTGAATTTGCAAGAGATGGGATTGTAGGAGAATGTAATCCAAATATAGAAATGGTTGTCGTTGGCGATGTCGATTTAGAAATTTTAAGAAGACAGCGGCAAGATGGAACGGTACGTCAGCTCAAAGACCGAAGAAGAGACGTGTACCATATTGAATATAAGAAATAATGAAAAGAAGCGCCTATCACAAGGCGCTTTTTTTGATTAAGAGACATAGTAGTAGCACGAGCGCTGCTACCTGTTCAAGATTCATCATCATTTTTTGCTTAAATAAGATGGAGAGCTTATTTTTTCATGCGATAAAGGGATGCCGGAGCAAAATCTGAATATACTGAAAGGAGATCATGTGTTCAAAAAGGAGAGGAACATGGGACGACAAGCTAAACATTTGTATATCAATTTACCGGTAAAGAATGTCAAGGAATCAAAGGCTTTTTTTGAGCAGCTGGGTTTTGACTTTCAAGAGCAGCTGACGAATGATCAGGCAGCTTGTTTGGTCATTGGTGACACCATTACGGTTATGCTGTTAACCCATAAGCATTTTCAAACCATCTCAGAAAAACAATTGGTGGATGCAAGGCAGGGATCAGAGGTCATTGTCTCTATGCGGGTTGATTCACGAAAAGAGGTCGATGAGCTGGTGGAGCAGGCGATGGCAGCAGGCGGGTCACCGTTTAAGGAAAAGCAGGATCATGGGTTCATGTACGGTTGGAGCTTTCAGGATCTTGATGGTCATTTGTGGGAAGTGTTCTATTTGGATGAGGAGAGAAGCGGCCTTTCATAGGGTGCTTCTTTTTTATTGTTTAACAGTGGTATGATTATGAGGGAGAATAGGAATTCATCTAGAGAAAAGTAGGTGCAGCATGGAGTTTTTACTTGTCTTACTGCCAGTGTTCGGTATTTTCCTTATCGGGTATATTGGGCAGAAGGCTATTGGTTTTGACATACATACGCTCTCATCAATGTCTTTATATTTAATGTCACCATTTCTTGCGTTTGAAACCTTTTATCAAAACAAAGTATCGATGGACTATGTGTACCTATCTATTTTTGTCGTCGGACTTTGTCTTTCACTTGTTTTATGTGTCTTTATTTTATCTCGTATTTATGGTTATTCGAAGGAAATGTATTGTGCCATGATTCTGTCGTCAGCATTTATGAACAATGGGAATTACGGCACGCCTGTTGTCCTGCTTGTCTTCGGAGCAGCAGGTTTAGATATTGCCATCGTCTTAATGGTGCTGCAGCAGCTTGTTATGAGTACGATCGGTATGTATTATGCAGCAAAGGGCGGAGAGGATGCAGGGGATGGGAAGGTCGTGCTGAAAAAAGTGCTGCGTATGCCGGTTGCATATGGGGCACTCCTCGGTCTATTATTTCAGCTGATGGGTCTTACACTACCTAAAGAGGTAATGACGGGTGTCCAGCTTGTGGGAGATGCCGCCATACCGACGATTATGCTTATTTTAGGCATGCAGCTCGCCGTCATTTCTTTTAAGCAAGTGGATTATCGCAATATTTCTTATGCTGTATTGCTGAAGCTGTTTATTTCACCACTCATCGCATTTGGCTTTACACTCATTTTACCGGTAGATGATCTAGTGAAACAAATTATGATCTTAGTTGCAGCCATGCCGACAGCAGCAAATACCACGCTCATGGCTGTACAATTTCGAACGAAGCCTGAGTTTGTCTCAAGCACGACATTTCTCAGTACCGTTTTAAGCATCGTGACATTACCAGTTTTATTATGGATTTTATCTATGCACCCTCTGGGATAGGGGATAGACGGCAAAACAAAGGGGGACATATCAATGAATGCAGATGTTCATTTTCAAGTGAGTGATGTGTTGAAAACAAAGTATTTTGCCCATGCAAAAGTGTTAGCAGGAGAAAAGGGATTGTTTCGGCAGGTCAAATGGGTCCATGTGCTAGAAGTACCTGCTGTAGAAGATTTGTTAAATGGGGGAGAGCTCATCCTAACAACAGCCGCAGGCTTTCATGATCAATTGGATGTGTTTCAAGCATTTTTAAAACAGCTGATCGATTCTGGTGCGGCAGGCTTATGTATTGAATTTGTTCCGCTCAGATTCGATGTGCCGGAAGAACTGATTGCGTATGCAGAAGAAAGAGATTTTCCGCTGATTTTGTTTACAAAAGAAGTGAAATTCGTCAACATCACACAGCATCTCCATACGATGATGATTGAACGCCAGTATCAAATGATGGCTGATCTAGAAGCACTATCATCAAAGCTGAATGAGCTTTTGCTGACTCCCCATCCGCAGATGGATATTTTGGATCAAGTGTATCAGCACGTAAGGGGCATTCTTTTACTCATTCCTGTTCAGGGGGAGCCGATTATTTTATGTGATTCCTCCAAACAAACCGAAGAGATGGTCATGAATTATTTACAGTTTGCTTCCTTGCCAAAAGGATACGAAGTGACCAAAAAAGAAGTGCTTGCACTCAAGCAGACATTTGCAGACCTTGTGCTCATTCATCAAACAAACACACTCTCAGAATTCGAACTGCTCGTAATGGATAAAGGGGCAAATGCTCTTGCCCAGCAAACGCTAAGAGAGCTTTATACAGAAGAGCTGAAGAAGACAAAAGAGAACGAATGGCTGCAAAAATGGTTCCAAGAAGAGCATACAGAAAGAGATATTTTAGAGCATCTTGAAGAAACAGAAGGATTGAAAAAGCCAACCGGCTGTGTGGTGATGCTCTTTCAAAAGCATCATCAAATCGAAGAAATCGCAGGAAATCTATATTTTCTCGTATCGTGCCGCTCTATCTTTCAGCGAGCGGGTTTCCATTTGATTCCTTATGAGCATCAAGGACAAACCTTGTTTATTTTATTGAACACGAGAAAGAAGGAGGATTGGAAAGAGCGTGCAGAGAGGGCTGCGAGTGATATCAAACAATTGTATGAGCGCGAGCAGCCCCGCGGAACTGTGATCAATTTTAGCATCGGTCCATATTGTGAACAGTTTCAGCATATGAGAAAAAGCTTTCAAGCAGCCAAAGAAGTGCTGCATTTAAAGAAAGTGATGCCCCAGCGTGTGGAAAGCCCATTTTATCAAGATTTGCATATGCTCCGTCTCATGCCTGTCATGAAGGAAAGCGGACTGCTTGAATGTATGGTGAAAGAGTATTTGGAGCCTGTCATTTTATATGATAAGCAAAATAGCGGAAGACTTTATCAAACGCTGAATATCTTTTTACAGACAAACGGTTCTAAAAAGGAAACTGCAAGCCAGCTCTATATTGTCAGGCAGACGCTTTATCATAGACTAGATAAACTGCAAGCATTGCTTGGCGAGGATATGATGCAGGCACCGAAACGACAGGCGCTTGAATTTGCGATTCTTGCATATGAATTCCTGCAAGGAAATGACCGTTAACGAAGTATGTTAGATTTGCTAAGCATCCGAGTAGAGTGTCTTACGATTCTTTTCAATCAGTTGACGATCTGTCTAATGTAATGGGCCCGGCCCCTTTTTTATAATGAAAGTAATGGTTGGTTCTCTCTTACGGGCGGCCTAGTTTCAGTTTCATATGCCTCCCTTTTCAGCCATATAATGAATAGAGGGGCAATGTGCTGCTGAAGCGGTTTAAGCTTCTTTAATGATGAAAACGGATACATGGGGGTCGGGAAGATGAAAATACATGAGCAGGCTCAAAATCTTCAGGCGAAAGATGATCAGTTGATCTGGCATCATATGAAAGGGACAAACAAGGAAAATGAAAGCATGGTCATTCACAAGGCAGAAGGCGCATGGGTGACTGATATTCATGGGAATCGCTATTTAGACGGGATGTCAGGTCTTTGGTGTGTAAATGCCGGTTATGGCAGAAAAGAGCTTGCAGAAGCGGCATATGAGCAGCTAAATACAATGCCTTACTATCCGCTGACGCAAAGCCATGTGCCAGCGATTCAGCTGGCTGAAAAGCTAAATGAATGGCTTGGCGGGGACTATGTCATCTTCTTTTCTAACAGCGGTTCTGAAGCCAATGAAGCCGCATTTAAGATCGCCAAACAATATCATGCGCAAAAAGGAGAGAGCACAAGAACAAAGTTCATCTCCAGGTATCGGTCGTATCACGGTAATACCGCAGCAGCTCTTGCTGCAACGGGGCAGGCGCAGCGTAAATATAAATATGAACCATTAGGTCAAGGCTTTATCCATGTCGCACCGCCTGATATGTATCGTCATCCTGAGGATCAAGATACATTGGCAAGTGCAGCGGCAATCGATCAAGCCATGACGTGGGAACTAAGTGAGACCATTGCTGGGGTCATTATGGAGCCGATTATTACAGGCGGCGGTATCTTAATGCCTCCGAAAGGGTATTTGAAGAGGGTCAAAGACATCTGTGAGGCTCATGGAGCACTTCTCATTGTGGATGAAGTCATCTGCGGATTTGGCCGGACAGGGAAGCGGTTTGGTTTTATGCATGAGGAAGTAAAGCCGGACATTATCACAATGGCAAAAGGGATCACAAGCGGCTATTTACCTCTTTCTGCAACGTGCGTGAAACGAGAAATCTATGAAGCGTACGCAGGGGAAGATACGTATGACAGGCTGCGCCATGTAAATACATTTGGCGGTCACCCTGCTTCTTGTGCGGTTGCCCTTGCCAACCTAGAGATCATGGAAAACGAGAAATTAGTAGAACGGTCTGACACGCTGGGGCAAGACATGCTTGAACGTTTGCAAGAGTTAAAAGAGCATCCATTTGTCGGCGATGTCAGAGGGAAGGGCCTGCTGTTTGGTATTGAACTTGTTCAGGATCAACAGTCTAAAAAACCGGCTGATCCACAGGTTGTCGGTCAATTGATTGCAGAATGTAAAAAACGCGGACTGATCATCGGGAAAAATGGTGATACGGTTGCCGGCTATAATAACGTTGCCCAGCTTGCACCGCCGCTAAATATAACAAATGAAGACGCCTCATTTATTATCAACACGTTAAAAGAAAGTATGGCACAGTTATAGCAGAGAGCTTTCTCTGCTTTTTTCTATGGGAAAGGCACATACGTTAAGATGCTACTAGGTAAAATCAGCATTGGATACACTAGGTGTATTGAAAAATAGAAGAGATTCTATTACTGTTAGGAGAAGACTGAACCAATACACTTTAGAAGGAGACGGCATATGAGTTTTCATGATCAACCCATTCTACCTGCTGTTCGCAATATGAAGCAATTTGAGGAATTTTTAAAAAGTCCATTTACATATGGGGTCTTACTTGATGTGCATTTAGGCCGGCTAAAGGGCATCATGAATGAGGCAAATGCCCATCATAAAAAAATGTTTGTCCATGTCGATCTCATTCATGGGATCAAACATGATGAGTATGGAACGGAATTTATTTGTCAGGAAATGAAGCCGGCAGGAATTATTTCTACTAGGTCTTCTGTCATAGTAAAAGCCAAGCAAAAAAAGGTATATGCCATTCAGCGAATGTTTTTACTTGATACAAGTGCGATGGAAAAAAGCATGGAGTTCGTAGGAAAACACCGCCCAGATTTTATTGAAGTATTGCCAGGAGTCGTACCGGATTTAATTACAGAAGTGCGCGAGCGAGCTGGGATTCCAATATTTGCAGGCGGGTTTATCCGTACAAAAGAAGACGTAGAAAGAGCGCTTGAAGCAGGAGCTACAGCTGTGACAACATCGAATACAGCCCTTTGGAAAGCGTTCCAAAAGTGAAAAAGATAAAATGTGAAAATTGATTGACAACGTTTTCATCCTCTGATACTATAGCACTAAGTTAATATCATGTGATGGAGAAATGGAGATCCACAACAGCGCTTTACTAGGTGACAAATGACCCTGATGTAAAGTATGTTTGTTGTGGATCTTTTTTCTTTATCTTTTTTTACACATTCATAGGGGATGGCAACTGAACCAGAGGAGGAATTTTCATGACACCATTTTGGGGTGAAGTCGTAGGTACAATGCTTCTCATTATTTTTGGAGGCGGTGTATGTGCGGCAGTCAATTTAAAGAAATCGCTCGCATATCAGTCCGGCTGGATTGTAATCGCTTTCGGATGGGGATTTGCAGTAGCCATAGCAGCTTATGCAACAGGTGGAATCAGCGGAGCACATTTGAATCCAGCACTAACAATTGGGCTTGCGCTAGAAGGAAGTTTTCCTTGGGCTGATGTACCAATGTATATTGCCGGCCAAATGCTTGGCGCATTAATAGGAGCTATTATTGTCTTTTTACATTACTTACCGCACTGGAAAGCAACAGACGATCCAGGTGCAAAGCTGGGTGTATTCTCAACTGGTCCTGCGATTCCGCATACTTTTGCAAACGTACTTAGTGAAGTCATCGGTACATTTGTATTGGTTCTAGGAATCTTAGCGATTGGTGCAAATAAATTCGCAGACGGAATCAATCCGCTGATTGTTGGATTCTTAATTGTCGCAATTGGTCTTTCTTTAGGTGGAACCACTGGTTATGCAATTAATCCTGCACGTGATTTAGGTCCGAGAATTGCACATGCGATTCTGCCGATTCCAGGTAAAGGTCCATCGAATTGGAAGTATGCTTGGGTGCCAGTCGTTGGTCCAATTTTAGGCGGCGCATTTGGCGGTGTTTTCTACAATGCAGCTTTTAAAGCGAACATCACACCAGCCTTTTGGATTGTAAGCGTTATTTTAGTTGTGGTATTGTTAGGACTCTATGTCTCTACGAAAAATCAAACAAATGCTGTAAATGAAAGTATGTAAGGGGAGGAAAACACCATGGCAAAAGAAAAATATATTCTCGCTTTAGATCAAGGGACAACAAGTTCAAGAGCGATCTTATTTGATCAAGAAGGCAAAATTGCACATACAGCTCAGAAGGAATTTAATCAATATTTTCCGAACCCAGGCTGGGTAGAACATAATGCAAATGAAATTTGGAGCTCTGTTCTATCCGTCATTTCAACTGCTTTAATTGAATCAGGCATTGAAGCAGATCAAATCGCCGGTATCGGAATTACGAACCAGCGTGAGACAGCTGTTGTTTGGGATAAACATACAGGCGCACCCGTTTATAATGCAATTGTTTGGCAGTCTAGACAAACGTCTGGCATTTGTGAAGAGTTAAAAGCGCAAGGACACAATGAAACGTTTAGAAATAAAACAGGTCTTCTCATTGATGCTTATTTCTCAGGGACAAAAGTAAAATGGATTTTAGACAATGTAGAAGGTGCTCGTGAGAAAGCAGAAAATGGCGACTTGCTGTTTGGCACAATTGATACATGGCTCATTTGGAAGATGACAGGTGGTCAATCACACGTCACAGATTACTCCAACGCGTCAAGAACGTTAATGTTCAACATTTACGATCTGAAATGGGATGAAGAATTACTTGAGATACTTGGCGTACCTGCTTCTATGCTTCCAGAGGTGAAACCATCTTCACACATCTATGGTGAAACAACAGACTATCACTTCTTCGGCAGAAATATCCCGATTGCAGGAGCCGCGGGAGACCAGCAGTCTGCACTATTCGGTCAGGCTTGCTTTGAAGAAGGAATGGCAAAGAACACGTATGGCACAGGATGTTTCATGTTGATGAATACAGGGGAAAAAGCAATTAAGTCGGATCATGGTTTATTAACGACAATTGCATGGGGCATTGACGGTAAAGTTGAATATGCTTTAGAAGGAAGTATTTTCGTAGCTGGTTCAGCGATTCAGTGGCTGCGCGATGGACTGAGAATGTTTAAAGACTCAAAAGACAGCGAAGCCTATGCGGAGCGCGTTGAGTCAACAGATGGCGTATATGTCGTTCCAGCATTTGTTGGTCTAGGCACACCATACTGGGACAGTGATGTCAGAGGCGCTGTATTCGGATTAACACGCGGTACTTCTAAAGAGCACTTTGTCCGTGCAACGTTAGAATCACTTGCTTATCAAACGAAGGATGTTTTAGATGCGATGGAAAAGGATTCAAACATCTCATTAAAAACTTTGCGTGTGGATGGCGGAGCTGTAAAGAATGATTTCTTAATGGGCTTCCAAAGTGATTTGCTGGATGTACCAGTAGAGCGTCCAGAAATTAATGAAACGACGGCACTCGGTGCGGCCTATCTTGCGGGAATAGCAGTTGGCTTCTGGAACGACCGTTCAGACATTGCAAAACAATGGAACCTTGACAAGCGCTTTGACCCTAAAATGGAAGAGGACAGCCGTGACTCGTTATACAGCGGGTGGAAAAAGGCTGTAAAAGCAGCTCAAGCTTTCAAATAAACCAAAAGTATGGTATACTTCAAGTAAGTTAATAGAACGGTTGGAGAACTGGAGAGACCGCAGGCACCGAAGTGTAGAAATACGCTTTGGGTGTTTGCGGTCTCTTTTTCTTTACCGTACAACATGGGAGGAACAAGAGATGACTTTTTCTAGCTTAGAAAGAGAACAAATGCTGCAGGAAATGACAAAAAAACCATATGATGTGTTTATCATTGGTGGGGGTATAACAGGCGCTGGTACAGCACTTGACGCGGCTTCACGCGGAATGCGTGTCGGTCTTGCAGAAATGCAGGATTTCGCAGCAGGTACGTCTAGCCGCTCAACGAAACTAGTGCACGGCGGACTTCGTTATTTAAAACAATTTGAAGTGAAAATGGTCGCAGAGGTCGGTAAAGAGCGTGCCATTGTATACGAAAATGGTCCTCATGTGACAACGCCAGAATGGATGCTTCTTCCGATGCATAAAGGCGGGACATTTGGTAAGTTTTCAACCTCTATTGGACTTAGAGTGTATGACTTTTTAGCTGGCGTAAAGCATAGCGAACGCAGAAGCATGCTAAGTGCGAAAGAAACACTTGAAAAAGAACCGCTTGTCAAAAAGGACGGCTTAAAAGGCGGCGGCTACTATGTTGAATACCGTACAGATGATGCACGCCTCACAATTGAAGTCATGAAAGAGGCTGTGAAATTCGGAGCGGAAGCGGTCAACTATGCGAAAGTAAAAGAATTTATTTATGATAAAGGCAAAGTGGTTGGTGTTGTCATTGAAGATGTCATGACGCAGAAAACATATGATGTGTATGCGAAGAAGATCGTCAACGCGACAGGTCCATGGGTAGATCAGCTGAGAGACAAGGACCACTCAAAAGAAGGAAAACACTTACAGCATACAAAAGGAATTCACTTAGTATTTGACCAATCGGTCTTCCCATTAAAACAAGCGATTTACTTTGACACGCCTGATAAACGTATGGTCTTTGCCATTCCAAGAGAAGGCAAAACGTACGTTGGAACAACAGATACAGTGTACAAAAAACAGCTGGAACACCCGCGTATGACAAAAGCCGATCGTGACTATGTCATCCAAGCGATTCAGTACATGTTCCCTGACCTCAATATTACAGAAAAAGATGTAGAATCGAACTGGGCCGGTCTTCGTCCGCTCATTCATGAAGAGGGCAAAGACCCTTCAGAAATTTCTCGTAAGGATGAAGTGTGGACATCATCTTCAGGCTTAATCACCATTGCTGGTGGTAAATTAACAGGCTACCGTAAAATGGCTGAGCATATTGTCGATCTAGTACGTGATGGATTGAAACAGGAAACGGGCAAAGATTACGGACCATGTAAAACAAAACATATGCCAATCTCAGGCGGCCATGTAGGCGGATCTAAAAACATGGCAGCCTTTGTTCAAGCGAAAACAGCAGAAGGCGCATCTGTTGGTTTAACAGAACCGATTGCACAAAAACTAGCTGAAAAATATGGTTCAAACGTCAGCAGTGTCTACAAACGAGTAGAGCAGCTTCAAGGGGAAGCAGACAAACGAAACATTCCAGCATATGTGCTGGCAGAGCTTGTCTATGCGATCGAAGAAGAACTAGCTGTAACACCTGTTGATTTCTTTTTAAGAAGAACAGGAAGCCTATTATTTAATATCAACTGGGCAAAAAAATACGCACAGCCTGTTGTTGACTACATGGCAGAGCGTTTTGGCTGGGATGAAGCAGCAAAACAGAAACATCAAACAGAATTAGATCAACTATTCCATGAAGCAGTCGTACCGCTTGATGCTGAATAAAAAGAAGACAAAGGGTTAAAGCAAGATCATTTTAGCCCTTTGTCAACAATCTGAAAGCCGATCATGTATCGGCTTTTTTTATTTGTGCAACATTTTTTCTAACTGCTAATGATATAGCATGACATAAAGGATGATTCCATATAAAATAACAGTAGATGTTATTTTATTGATGATAAGAGCTGGGGAGGACGACCATGAGTTGGAAGACGAATTATGAGCGATGGATCAATGAGAAGCACCTGGATACTGAACTAAAGGAATGGCTGGAGACGCATCAAGATGACCACCAGGCACTTGAAGACTGTTTCTACAAAAACCTTGAGTTCGGCACTGGAGGAATGCGCGGTGAGATTGGTGCAGGCACGAACCGAATGAATGTGTACACTGTTCGTAAAGCATCAGCAGGTCTTGCTGCGTATATTGCGAAACATGGAGAGGATGCAAAAAATAGAGGCGTCGCCATTGCATATGATTCACGCCATAAATCGCCTGAATTTGCGATGGAAGCAGCCAAAACCCTTGCTTCACAAGGCATTCAAACGTATGTATTTGATGAATTGCGTCCGACACCAGAGCTCTCCTTTGCGGTTCGAGAGCTGCATGCATTTGCTGGAATCGTCGTGACAGCAAGTCATAATCCACCAGAATATAATGGCTATAAAGTGTATGGTGAAGATGGCGGGCAGCTGCCTCCATCTGAAGCAGATCAAGTCATTCAAGAAGTAGATGCAATTGAAAATGAACTGTCGATTTCAGTTGATTCTGAAGAAACGTTGAAACAGCAAGGGCTGATCAAAATAATCGGAGAAGAAATCGACCATGCTTATATTGAAAAATTAAAAACCATTAGTGTGCACCCTGAGCTGGCACATGAGGTCGATGTCAAAGTCGTGTTTACTCCGCTTCATGGGACAGCCAATCACCCTGTCAGAAACGGGCTGCATGCTCTTGGATATCAGCATGTCACTGTTGTGCCTGAGCAGGAAAAACCAGATCCACAATTCTCAACAGTGACCTCGCCGAATCCAGAGGAGCATGCCGCATTTGAGTACGCCATCAAGCTTGGCGAAAAACAAAATGCCGATATCCTCATTGCCACAGACCCAGATGCTGACAGGTTAGGCATTGCGGTCAGAGATCACGAAGGTGAATTTACCGTCTTAACAGGTAACCAAACAGGCGCTCTGCTGCTCCATTATTTATTGTCTGAAAAACAAAAGCTGGGTCAATTGCCGCCTCGTCCGGTTGTAATGAAAACCATTGTTACAAGTGAGCTTGGGCGCGCTGTAGCATCAGCTTTTGGTGCCGACACGATAGACACACTCACTGGCTTTAAATTTATTGGAGAAAAAATTAAGCAATTTGAAGAGAGTGGAGAATACACGTTTCAATTCGGTTATGAAGAGAGCTATGGCTATTTGATTGGTGACTTTGCTCGAGATAAAGATGCGGTGCAAGCGGCACTTTTAGCCGTTGAAGTCGCTGCTTTCTATAAAAAGCAGGGCAAGTCCTTGTACGATGCGCTTGTCGATATTTTCAAGCAGTTTGGATTTTACCGGGAAGGATTAAAGTCGTTAACCTTAAAAGGAAAAGAAGGAGCAGAGCAGATTTCAGCGATCCTTCATACCTTTAGAACAAATCCGCCAGCTGCCATCGCAGGGCAGCGCATCACAGTGATTGAGGATTATCAATCAAGTCAAAGACAACTTGTGGCTGAAAAGAAAGAGGAAACCATTCACCTGCCAGCATCAAATGTGCTGAAATATTTCCTTGAGGATGGTTCGTGGTTCTGCTTAAGACCTTCTGGCACTGAGCCTAAAGTGAAATTTTATATTGCAGTCAAAGGCACGTCTTTAACAGATAGTGAAGAAAAGCTAAAGCATTTGTCAGAAGAAGTGATGAAAGTCGTTTATGATATTGTGGAAGAAACAGCGAAATAACGAAAGACAAGGCCGTCGTGTATGAATACATGATGGCTTTTTCTCAGCCAAAAGGATGAGAAGAAATCATTCTTTTGGAGAAAGAGCGACGAGGGGGCTCATGGTATAATGAGCGTAATAATAAGTGAAGGCTGCAAATGCCGGGGGTAAACAGTATGGGAGAATACCAAGAGAAGGTTGAAACATTAAAAATGTTAAAAGAAATTGCTGAAAAGCTTAATGAAGGCATGGAAATGAAAGAAACGCTCCATGAAGTGCTCCATATGCTGATGGATGTCACAGGCTTTCATTCAGCATGGATTTATTTTATAGAAAAAGACGGGTCATATGAACTGATGGCAGAGGTTTCCTTACCTGAAGCACTTGCAAAGCATCAAAAGCAGCTCATGTGTCAAAATGATTGTTATTGCATCAACCGATATACAAAAGGTTCACTGCAATCAGCCACAAATATTATTAATTGCAAACGGATTGAAACGGCAATAGAAGAAAAGCTTGGGGATACAGAAGGAATTACTCATCATGCGACCGTACCGCTAAAAGCGTGTAAGCGTACGTTCGGCTTATTAAATGTGGCGGCAAAAGGAAAAGTCACGTTTACGCAAGAAGAGCTGAATTTGCTTGAAAGCATTGCACTTCAAATTGGCACCGCCATTCAGCGGATGAAGCTTGTGCAAAATGAACAGCAGCACGCACTTCTGGAAGAAAGAAACCGGCTCGCACAGGACTTGCATGATTCTGTCAACCAAATGCTGTTCTCTGTGAGTCTGACGGCTAAGGCTGCACGGCAAATGACAAGTGATCAGAATTTAGGGGAAATGATTGATTTTATTCAGCATTTGTCACAAGACGCTCTGATTGAAATGCGGTCACTCATTTGGCAGCTGAGACCAAGAGGCCTTGAAAAGGGGTTTACGACAGCAATTGAAGAGTATGCACAGCTTTTAGGATTACGCTGCACTTTATCTTTATCAGGCTGTATAGAAATGGATCATTCTCACAATGAAACTTTGTTTCGGGTATGTCAAGAAGCGCTGAATAACTGTCAAAAACATGCGGAAGTAGAAGAAGTCGAGGTCAAGCTTGAGCAATCAAAAGACATGTTGGAGATGAAAATCATTGACCACGGAAAAGGTTTTCAATATGACGAGCAGATGAGCCTTCCTTCACTTGGGCTAAAAGGGATGTCTGACCGCATCCGAAGAGCAGATGGTACATTTTGTATCCATTCAGAGTTAGGTAAAGGAACTACGATTCATGTAAAAGTGCCATTTTCACAAGAAAGGAAGGGATCGTCATGAGGGTTGTCATTGCAGATGATCATCATATTGTGAGAAAAGGGCTTGTGTTTTTCTTGCAGACACAGTCTGATGTGGACATCGTTGGTGAGGCGTCCAATGGGCAAGAGGCATTAGAGGTTGTCAGAGAAACCCGGCCTGACATTGTCTTAATGGATTTGTCTATGCCTGTAATGAATGGCATTGAGGCAACGAAACAAATGACGCTGGAAATGCCGGACTCCCGCATTGTGATCCTGACAAGCTATGCGGATAAAGATTATGTTATCCCCGCCATTCAAGCAGGGGCGAAGGCCTATCAATTAAAGGATGTGGCACCAGAAAAGCTGCTTTCGACCATGATTGAAGTGCAAAATGGCACCTATCAGTTAGATGGTCATATCACGACCTTTCTTGTGCAGCATCTGACAGAGCCAAAAGAGCAGAAATGGGCATTGATGAAAGAGCTCACCAATAGAGAGCGAGATGTCTTATTTGAGATTGCAAAAGGCAAAAGCAACAAAGAAATTGCCTCATCGCTGTTTATTTCTGAAAAGACTGTCAAAACGCACGTATCCCATGTATTATCAAAATTAGAGCTGGCAGATCGAACCCAAGCGGCTCTGTATGCAGTGGATTATCAAAAAAATCAGCCAAAAGAGCTGCTATGACAGACTAAAACTTTTAAGCGCACATTCAATTCAATGAATTGAATAAAAAAGAGCACAGATGTTGGTTATTTGACGTGCCCTTTTGCGTAAAAAGAAAAGCATGAACAGCCTAATTTCTAATAGAAAAACAAATAAAAGACTTGATGAGAGTATGCTCATCAAGTCTTTTTTTATTTTAAAGGAGGTGATGAGCTGGTCAATCAAAGGTGAATGTGGATCAAGTGGAGGCATATGAATTAGTAAGTGATTTTCGTTAGGATGACAAATTAGAGCTTTAATAAGCTTGCGGTCCATACATTATCTCTAACGCTTCCGTCTATTTCATGTCAGCCACTTTATGTTTCCCATCACAGCGCACTGCTAATTGTATGGAAAAGGGAAGGGCTAAAAAAATTCATTTTAGCCCTTTTTCTTTATGTGTACATCGGTTGTGAATAAACTTCAGCGGCAGCAGCCTCTGAAGCATGGTCAATGTACTGCAGGAGCCCATATAAACATTTTTCAACATCTGCATCGTTCCGGTTAAATTGATACGCATGTAAGAAATGCTCAATACGTTTCGAGAGCAAATCATCTTGCGTACGTACCATAAGAATAAGTAAATTATCCCATTGCGAGCGATGCGTATAATAAAGTGCTTTATCATAATCCGCCACATTCATTAAACCTTCTCCTTTCCCTTGAGAAGTCCTCATTAGTTTGCTCGGATCATATCGACTTTTTCAGGGGAAAAGTTGGTGTCCGCATCAATCGTGTACCGGGAATTATAGGCTGAATAATTGCTTCATGTATGAAAAAGGACCGGCCAGCTAAACCTAAACAAAACATATATGAAAGTGAGTTCAATGATATCATGCAGCCGAAATGGTGGATGCTTATTGCAGCAGGAATCGTTTTGCTTGGCAGTTTGATGATTCATCCTGCATCAAAAGCAGCGGTGCAGCCGTTTGAAAATTGGGAAAGACTTGCGTACACAGCGCTGAAAGATGAATATAAAGGTGCCGCTTTAAACGATTATCATTACATTGGCCGTACAGAAGTGAATGATGAGCAGACAAAAGATGTGTTTCGCGTCACTGTAAAGGAAGGCTCAACTCGCTTTGCCGCACATGCAGAAATTTATTTTCATCCGGTGACCGGTCATTTGATTAGTATTAACGTGTTTCGATTATAAAAAAGCCCCTTTTTTTGTAAAGGGTGCTTGAGGCGTTCAGTCAAAAAAGACAAAGGGCTAAAATAAAGATCATTTTAGCCCTTTGTCCAACAATTTTTTTTCGAAATGGAATTACTTCATGCTACCTTGAAGATAAGCACGAATATCCACACCAAGTGAATCTGCTAATCGCTGGCCGTAATCTTCATCGGCACGATAGAAGTTGCAGATTGCAAGTAATTTTGTTTGGTCATTAACATCTTTCAAATCAGCTGTTAGGTTTTTAATCAATGCTTGTTTCTCTTCTTCAGAGTAGCTTCGATATTTTTCTCCAGCTTGTTTGAAATCGTTCGGTTTTTCAATTTTTTGTCTCACCATACGGTCACCGTGAAGAACTGGCTCACTTTCTTTGTAGTGAGGGTTTTCTTTTGGCTGATCGGCATAACGGTTTGGTTCATAGTTAATATGACCGCTTGGACGAGTCGTTGTCATAAAGCCATCCTGCTGGTTATTGTGTACAGGTGCATAAGGGCAGTTAACCGGAATGCGCATGTAGTTCGCACCAAGACGGTGGCGCTGCGTATCAGGATATGAGAACAGACGGCCTTGAAGTAGTTTATCTTCAGATGCCTCAATTCCTGGAACAAATGCACTTGGCGTGAAAGCAGACTGTTCTGTTTCAGCAAAGAAGTTCTCAGGATTGCGGTTGAGTGTCATGCGTCCTACTTTTTGAAGCGGGTAATCTTCCTCGCTCCACGTTTTTGTTGGGTCACATGGATCATAATCAAGGTCATCATAATCGCTAAGCGGCATAAGCTGAACATATAAGTCCCATGCTGGGAAGTTGCCTTTTTCAATGCGGTCATATAAATCTCTTGTCGCATGCTGGAAATCGTTTGCTTGAATTTCCGCTGCTTCTTCCATAGATAAGTTGCGAATACCTTCAGAAGGTCTCCAGTGATATTTCACATATTTTGCTTCGCCGTATTTGTTCACCCATCTAAATGTATGCACACCAGAACCGCGCATTTCAGCGTAGCTTGCAGGGATTCCTTCGTCAGAGAAAAGCCATGTGAGCATATGAGTGGATTCAGGCGTTAAGGTCATAAAATCCCAATAACGGTCAGGATCTTGAATATTGGTTACAGGATCTGGCTTGAGAGAGTGAACCATATCAGGGAATTTCAATGCATCACGAATAAAGAAGATCGGCAAGTTGTTACCAACGAGATCATAGTTGCCTTCTTCTGTATAAAATTTGACAGCAAATCCGCGCGGGTCACGCAATGTTTCAGGTGAACCTTTCGGATGAATAACGGTAGAGAAGCGAACAAAAACGTCTGTTTGTTTTCCTTCTTCACTTAAGAAAGCTGCTTTTGTATGTTTCTCCATGCTGTTTTCTACTTCAAACACACCGTAAGCGCCGGCGCCTCTTGCATGAACGACGCGCTCTGGAATACGTTCACGATCAAAGTGTGCGAGTTTTTCAATCAAATGGTAATCATCAAGAAAGGTAGGTCCGCGGTGACCAGCTGTTCTTGAGTTTTGGTTATCGCCAACAGGCACGCCTTGGTTCGTTGTCAAATTTTTATGATTTGAATTTGTCATTCTTTTCTCCTCCTGTAAACAAAAAAGTGTTTTCTAGCAATCTATATACCCTAATTATATTGAATCAAACATGATAGTCAATATTTATTTATAATAATTTTAAATAAATTATTATTACAAGAAGGTAAAGAAAAAGACGAAAGAATAAATTCTTTCGCCTTAAAGCAGGAGCTCTCTAAGAGCATCTTTGTTTTGTGTTAAATCGTTTAGTGTGTATCGGTCTAGAACGCTTAAATAAGCAGTGAGTGCTTCATGAAGTACATGCTTTAATGAACAAATTGGGGAGATGATGCAGCTGTTTTTCTTTGGATCAAAGCATTCAACCATGACTAAATCATCCTCTGTATAACGGACAACCTCTCCAATATTGATGCTTTCTGGGCTTTTTCCAAGCCTGATCCCGCCATTTCTTCCGCGAATTGTTTCCACATACCCGCGTTTTCCAAGATGATAAATCACCTTCGTCAGATGATTTTTAGAAATGCCATAAACATCGGCGATCTGCTGAATATTTGACAGTTCATTATTTTCTCTCGAAGCTAAATAAATGAGTACCCTTAATGAGAAATCTGTGTAATTCGTAAGTTTCATTTTGACGACCTCTAAACCTAATAGAGTTTTGTATCATCGTAACACATTTTAGACAAAAACTGTTCGAGAAAGTGTAAAATGTGACAACATTTAAAACATGTATTATAAATATTGCTTTTAGAGACTGTCATCTATTACGATAAAGATGTATTTAAAATACTTCTTTTGAAAGAAGGAATGACGATGTTATCTAAAGATCAAATGAATGCAATAAAGCAATCAGCTCCTCTACTAAAAGCCGAGGGAACCAAGCTTGTCACTGTTTTTTATCAAAATATGATTCGCCAGCACCCGGAGCTGCTCAATCAATTTAATAAAACAAATCTGATGAACGGAAGTCAGCCAGAGGCACTTGCTGCGACACTATATCAAGCTGCACTGCACATCGATCGATTAGAGGAATTACTTCCTGCGGTCAAACAAATTGCCCATAAGCATGTCAGTGTCATGGTCAAAAAAGAACAATACCCAATTGTCGGATATCACCTGATTGAAGCGATGAAAGAGGTGTTTGGTTTAAGAGAAGAAGATGCCACTTTATTAGCTTGGAAAGCTGCATATGACATCATTGCGAATATTTTCATGACCATAGAAGCAGAAATGATGGATAAAAATGTGAAACAGACAGGCGGATGGGCAGATGTGAAGCCGTTTGTAATTAAGAAAAAGAAGCAAGAATCTCCTTCGCTTATCTCTTTTTATTTAGTACCAGAAGATGAATCAGAGCTGCCAATGTATAAAGCAGGCCAATACATTACGGTTCAGGCAGATATGCCAGGAGAAGCCTATATGTGCAGCAGACAATACAGCTTATCAGACGAGCATCATCCATCTTATTATCGTATTACAGTGAAGCGTGACGGTCATGTGTCTACATTTTTGCATGATGAAATGGAAGAAGGGGACGTTCTTCAAGTGAGTATGCCGCAGGGAATGTTCTGTTTGCAAGATGACATAAAAGAGCCTGTTTATTTCATCAGTGCTGGGTCTGGTGTCACTCCAATGATTGGTTTAGTGAAAACTGCCGCACAAAACAGCCAGACATTCACGATGATTCATGCAGATCGATTAGAGGATGTCATCGCTTTTGAAAATGAGTTTGAACGCGTTCTAGCTTCAGCTTCCTATGGACGCATCATCCTATGTAACGAACAATTTCCGCAGTCTGGAAAGGGTGAACTTGTTGAGAAAGCGGCTTCCCGCATTGACCGTCCATTTCTTCAATCGGTAATCGGAGAAGGGAAAGGCCAATTTTATCTATGCGGTTCCCCGGTGTTTACACAGGAGATCATTCATCATCTAAAAGAGCTGGGAATTCCAGCACACCATATTCATTTCGAAGCATTCGGCGGGCAATCCACGAAAGAAATAGAAGTCGTCTAAACGATTGGCGGAACATCATGTTTTTTTACATACGCTCATATAGTAGGGATAAGTCCGATGAGGAGGGATGGTTTCCTTGAGCGTATCTGAAAAACGTCTTTTACAAAGAGCGATTGATGAAATTACAGAGATTGCAGAAGGATTTGGTCTAGATTTTTATCCGATGAGGTATGAAATCTGTCCCGCGGAAATTATTTATACGTTCGGTGCATATGGAATGCCAACACGATTCAGCCACTGGAGCTTTGGAAAGCAATTTCATAAAATGAAGCTTCATTATGATTTAGGGTTAAGCAAAATTTATGAACTGGTCATCAATTCAAATCCTTGCTACGCCTTTCTACTTGATAACAATACGCTCGTTCAAAATAAATTAATTGTGGCTCATGTATTGGCACACTGTGATTTCTTCAAAAATAATTGCCGTTTCCAAAACACAAAACGAGATATGGTCGAAAGTATGTCAGCAGCGGCAGAGCGGATCAAAGAATATGAGCATATCCATGGAACAAAAGAAGTCGAGTCCTTTTTAGATGCCGTATTGGCTATCCAAGAGCATATTGATCCATCTCTTGTTCGATCAAAATTAAGCTGGAATATGGACGATGAAGAAAGTGAAGATGATAAACCAAAACGTCAAACGCCATATGATGATTTGTGGGGAATGGATGAGCCGAAAACGCGTGAGAAAAAGAAAACTGTTAAGCAGTTTCCGCCAAAGCCGGAAAAGGATCTTTTACTCTTTATTGAGGCGCATTCCCGCGAGCTGGAGCCGTGGCAGCGGGATGTCCTTACCATGCTGAGAGAAGAAATGCTCTATTTTTGGCCGCAGTTGGAAACAAAGATTATGAATGAAGGCTGGGCATCGTATTGGCACCAGCGGATTATGCGGGAGCTTGATTTGGATTCAAGTGAATCGATAGAGTTTGCGAAATTAAATGCAGGTGTGGTGCAGCCATCTAAAACAGGCATCAATCCTTACTATTTAGGGCTGAAGATTTTTGAAGATATCGAAGAGCGCTATAACAACCCGTGTGAAGAATTAAAAAAAGCAGGGGTCACAGAAGGATCTGGCCGCAGTAAAATGTTTGAAGTCAGAGAAATTGAGTCAGATATTTCCTTTATTCGAAACTACTTAACGAAAGACCTTGTGATGAGAGAAGATTTGTACTTGTTTCAAAAGCAGGGGAGGGACTATAAAGTCATTGATAAAGAATGGAAGGCGGTTCGTGATCAGTTAGTCAGTATGAGAGTGAATGGCGGCTTTCCGTATTTGACCGTGATCGATGGCGACTATTTAAAAAATAACGAACTTTATATCAAGCATTGGTATGAAGGCATTGAACTTGATCTGAAATACTTAGAAAAAGTCCTTCCGTATTTATATCAGCTGTGGGGAAGAAGTGTGCATATCGAGTCCGTTCTTGAAGGAAAAGAAGTGATGTTTTCTTATGATGGAAAAGGGGTTCATAGGAAATATCTTGCATGAAAAAGACCAAAAAAGATGTCTCTTAGCAGACATCTTTTTTGTCCATTTTATTGGTTTTTCAGGAGTTTGAAAATGTGTTTTGCTTGATCGGTATTTTCCATTAGACCTTTTAGCTGCTGGCTTGTTGGGCCATACGCAAAGAATGGAACTTCATCACCGGTATGACCAGATGTTGTCCAGCCTGTATGTGACCTTGTATTGATCACTTCTTCAATCGCATCATCAATTTTAACAGTATCCTTTGTTTCAGCGGCCTTTTGAATAGATGCTATTTCTTCTTTTGTGAAATCAAGATTGATATATTGTTTCAGGGCTGACTCGACAGGCATGCCGCTGACGATTTTGTTTGCGATAAAGTCAGGCGTTTTTTTCGCTGCTTTTACCGGTTTGTAATCCCAGCTGCCTGAACCATCTGCTCCAAAGGAAAGTCCGCCAGTTGAATGATCCGCGGTCGTGATGACTAACGTGTTTTTATCCTTTTTCGCAAAACGAATCGCTTCTTCAAATGCTTTTTCAAAATCCTTCATTTCACTCATCGCACTGACAATATCATGATCATGTCCAGCCCAGTCAATTTGACTGCCTTCGACCATAAGGAAAAATCCTTTTTTGTTTTTAGACAGCTGTTTGATGGCTGAGGATGTCATGTCTTGCAGGGAAGGGGTCGTTTGATCACGATCAATGGCTTTATCGAGACCTCCATCGGCAAAAATGCCTAACACTTTTTCATTTTTGTTTTTTTGTAAGGCGGCTTTATTGGTGACATAATCATAACCGGCTTGTCTGAATTCCTTCGTCAGATCACGATCCTTTCGGACAAAGTCGACAAGTCCTCCGCCAAGCATGACATCGACTGTATGCTGTTTTCCGATTTTCTCATCGAAGAAGTCATCGGCGATGGCTGCAGTGTTTTTCCTAGACACATCGTGAGCGGCATACGCAGCAGGCGTAGCATTTGTTAATTCAGATGTCACGACAAGACCCGTCGATTTTCCTTTTCGTTTGGCTTCTTCTAAAACGGTTTTTAGTTTTTTGCCGTTTTTGTTTACACCAATGGCATTGTTGTATGTCTTTTTACCAGTTGCCATGGCTGTACCAGCTGCTGCTGAATCGGTAATGTTATTTTTAGAGTCGTCAGGGTATGTTTTGTGCATGCCAGTGAGGTAAGGGTCAAACGCTGTTTGCTTTGAAAGGTCACCGTTGTGTTTAAATGAGCGGTAAGTTGAAAGATAAGGTGTTCCCATGCCATCTCCAATCAGCACGATCACATTTTGCACGTCATTTTTCGGCTTCTTTTTAGCCTCAGCTTTGTCAGCTTGTCCAAATTCAATCCCTGAAAAAATGCCAATCGATAGCACAGATGCTGCTGCCACTGCAGCGATTTTCGTTTTCGAGCTTTTCAACACACTCATTCATTTTGCCTCCTCATTGTTTATGTATCGCTCTTACGTTTACAATGGTAGAGCAGAAGTGTGGATTCCTTTTTACAGCACCGTAAAGTTCACTTTAAAATTGTAAAGGTCCACTTTACATAGAATGAACCAAAAAGAGAAATGAATGTATCATTTATCCATGACAAGATGCGATTATTTTGTCATGATTGTGTAATAAAAATGAAATAAAAAGAACCCTAAAAAAAAATAAATTTTGCCGAATTAATAAGCATAATGTCGTAGGAAGTCAAGACTATTTCTTCTGGTATTTGATCCTTATAATAGGGAGTAGATAAAAATTCGGATCAGATAGATACATACAGGAGGAACAAATGAAAAAACAATTGATCACAGCTGCAAGTGCAGTTCTACTTGGGACGACATTATTTGCCGGAGCTGCCTCAGCACAATCAGTAAAAGTTCAAAAAGGTGACTCTCTTTCTGTTCTAGCGAAAAGATACAAAACAAGCGTGAGCAAAATTAAATCAGACAATAAGCTGAAATCTAACGTGATTTATGTTGGACAAACCTTAAAAGTGAATGGCACTTCTTCGAAAAAAGCAGTGAAGACATCAAAAACAACAACAAAAGTAAAAACGGCTTCAGCAACTGCCACTCATAAAGTTGTCAAAGGTGATACATTATCTAAGATTGGCAAAAAATACGGGATGACTGTGAAAGAGCTGAAATCGTTAAATAAACTTAAAACAGACCTCATTAAAATCGGGCAAAAGCTAAAGGTGAAAAAGACGTCTAAAGTAAAGACGAAACCTGTGAAAGAAAAAACAGTCTCTACTTCTTCCTTAAACACGTCTAAGCTTATAGCAGATGCTAAAGCGCAAAACGGTACTCCATATAGATGGGGTGGAACGACACCGAAGGGCTTTGATTGCAGCGGATTTATGTGGTATATCATTAACAAACAAAAAAAGATTTCAAGACAAACAACTGAAGGTTTCTGGGGATCGATGAAAAGTGTATCCAAACCAAAGGCTGGAGATTTTGTCTTCTTTACAACGTATAAATCGGGTCCATCTCACATGGGTGTCTACCTTGGGAACAATAAGTTTATCCATGCTGCTTCTGACGGTGTAACGATCAGTGATATGACATCAAGCTATTGGAAGCCTATTTATCTTGGAGCGAAAACATTTGTAAACTAATTCATTTTAAGAGACTGCTATGAAGCAGTCTCTTTTTTCATATATCATTTGTGCCGCGGAACTGGTCTTTTCTCATAGATCACTATCAGTCTAAAGACTTTAAAATAACATAATTGTGGACCCGCTTTTAAAAAAAAGGGTCTTATTTTTGTTGAATAATAAGTATATGAAAAAAATATAATCTTCCATGTTGTATAATAAATAGAGGGAGACAAACTATCAATTGAATAAGGATTGAAGAAAATCTAACCGTTTTATTGACAATATTTTCGTTGATATATAAGAATTTTCACTCTATTTTTAAAAAAAGTGTTTTCATTTTTTAATTTTCATATATAATAATTTTACGCCACCAATTTATTGTGCTAAATTTAATCTAAATATTCAGAAAATATTGTGAATTATATGAATGTGGCGTCTTTAGACTGATACTAAGTTTTGGGAGTGATGGTATGAGCAATTCGTTGTTTAGAAAAAAGAGCATTTCAGAGCTCATTGCGGCAACACAAGGGGAAAAAGCATTAAAAAAGGAATTGGGTTCATTTGATTTAACCATGCTTGGCATTGGAGCCATAATCGGGACAGGGATATTTGTTCTAACAGGTACAGGAGCCGTCACTGCGGGGCCAGGACTTGTGCTATCATTTGTCATCGCAGGTCTTGCTTGTTTGTTTGCAGCACTGTCATATGCGGAATTTGCTTCCACAGTGCCTGTATCAGGGTCTGTGTATACATTTACGTACGCATCAATGGGGGAATTTCTAGCGTTTATCATTGGCTGGGATTTAATATTAGAATATATGTTGGCCGCTAGTGCCGTTTCAGCGGGCTGGTCAGGCTATTTTGTGTCATTTTTAAATGGGATAGGGATTCATATACCAGTTGAGTTAACAGCAGCACCAGGTGGTTTAAAGGGGCAAGTGACATATTTTAATCTTCCAGCATTTATTATTTTAATGGTCATCACCTTCCTGCTGTACTTTGGTATTAAAGAATCAAAACGAGTAAATAACATCATGGTTATTATGAAAATTGCTGTGATTCTGCTCTTTATTTTAGTCGCTGTGAAATATGTAAAACCTGAAAACTGGACACCATTCGTACCATTTGGGACATCAGGGGTCTTAAGTGCAGCAGCCCTAGTATTCTTTGCATTTATCGGGTTTGATGCAGTTGCTTCTGCGGCAGAGGAGACAAAAAATCCATCACGCAACCTGCCTAGAGGGATTATTACTTCCTTATTGATTTGTACACTGCTTTATGTCATTGTTAGTGCGATTATGACGGGCATTGTTCCTTTCATGAATTTTGAAGGAGTATCACATCCAGTGTCTCTCGTTTTACAAGTAGCCGGACAAAACTGGGTGGCTGGTATTGTGGATGTCGGAGCGATTCTAGGGATGACAACCGTAATGCTTGTCATGCTGTACGGCCAGACACGCGTGATGTTTGCTATGTCTCGTGATGGCTTGGTGCCAAAGGTATTATCAAAAGTTCACCCAAAGCATAAAACTCCTTACATCAATACACTGTTCTTCGGTACATTGTCAGCATTAATGGGTGGATTTATTCCACTTGATGAGCTGGCAAGCCTAGTGAACATCGGGACACTTTCAGCATTCATTTTGATTTCAGTGGCGGTCATTGTGATGAGAAAAACGCAGCCGGACTTACCACGAGCTTTCAGATGCCCAGCAGTTCCGCTCATTCCAATCTTAGCTATTCTATCTTGCGGATTGCTCATTTATAAGCTTGGTGCAATCACCTTTGTTCGTTTCTTAATCTGGCTTGCCATTGGGCTGGTTGTGTATTTCTTATATTCAAGAAAGCATTCAGAATTGAATAAAAAGTAAATGAAAAAAGCCCGTGCTGCTTGGCATTAGTCAAGTAACACGGGCTTTTGCTTTTGAGTGTTGATTAAAAACCTAACTGAAGATCGACATCGATTGATACGATGGCATAGACACAAACAATAACAAAGATATTCAGTACGACACCGAGGAAACCTGGACCCGTACGACCTTTTTTAATGAACAGTTCAATAATGCCAAATGGAACTGCGGCCATTGCAAAAGGAAGCATTTGAAAAGAATAAAATGTCACGTTGCTGATAATGGCGAGGTTTAGCATGAGCAGGGATAATATCGCTGTGCCGACAGAAATCCAGCCAAATACATTATGCTCTTTAAAAATTCTTACCAATTCCATAATTCCACCTCGCTCACTTTTGCCGTTTTAATGCGTTTTGTCTTTACAAATTTCTCAATTTCTTTAGAAGGTCCAGTGACCACAGAGCCATAAACGGTGACGCCATTTTGATCGATATAGCGTATACGATTAGACAGATCAAGATCAGGTCTGCCAGAGATCGTTGTTGCCCATGTCGGGTGCTGATTAACATAAGCAAGGGCATCTTTGAATTGATCTACCTCAGTTTTTGATGTGTGCTGAAGCTCTTTTAAAAATTCAGAGTCCTTCCCAGGAAAGCCGATTGGCCGCTGATTTCCACTTAATGAATCCTCTGTTTTAATCGCATTCCACAGCACTTTCATATCATATTTTTTAGCAAAGGAATAAATATCCTTTGGTGTGTAAGCTCTGTCATAGGATACATACACTTCACTTACTGTTCCTTCAGGAAGTTTGTCTAACGTAGTGAGTGTTTGTTTTTTTGAGGCATCTGCCTGCGCCGAAGGATGGGTAAAGAAACCCTCCGTTTCGCGTGCGCTGTCACCATAATAAGAGATAGTAGGCTGCTTTAATTTATCGAAAAACATCTCGATTTGTTCACTGCCAATGGCTTCTGTTTTATTGCCAATTTGCTTTTGCAGCTTCAATTCGGTGTTCATCCCAAAAAGCTTGACCTGACCTTTTAAATCCTTCATATCAATGGCCACGTTTGGTTTGGTCAAAGCGACGGTGACAGCGGCTGTTTCCATGAAGTGATTGCCTTTGCTCTCGGCTCCGCCAACGCCGTAATATAAATAACTTCCTAATGTACAAAGCGGTAAAATAATGAGTGTCGATATGACAGCAAGTACGGAAATACGTAAATATGACTTTCTTTTTCCGTATTGTAGAATGGCTTTTTGCTTCTCAGGACTGATGGAAAAATCTGTCCAATCCGAGTCGTTCAGTTCCTGGCTTAAGCGTTTTTCGTTTTCTTCAAGCTCTTCCTCAAACGCTATCATTTCTTCCTCATTCATCTCACCATTATTATATTGTTCCCATCGCTTGTTAAACTCTTCATTCATCATTAACACCTCTGTTGTAAAGTGCTTTTAGGCGCTGCCTTGCACGAAATAAAACACTTTTGAAATTTGCTTCAGTAATATTCATGACCTTGGATGCTTCCTTGTAATTTAGTTCTTTTAAATAATACAATGTCAACGCTTCCTTGTAGTTATCTGGAAGCTGCTCTAAATACATGGTAAGGACTTCCTTTATTTCAACCTGTTCAGCAGGGCTTTGTACAGACGTTTGTAAAAGACCGCCAATGAGGTCATCCGATATGGTCACTTCTTTTTTATGTTTCCTGACATAATCAATAAAAGCATTTCGTGCCACCTGAAATAACCAAGGTTTCACTTTGCTATGGTCGTAGGAATGAATATGTATATACGCACGCATAAAGGTTTCCTGCAATAAGTCTTCTGCCAAATGTTTGTCTTTTGTCATGGAGAGCAGAAACCTGTAAACATCGTTCATATACATTTGATAAATTTCATCGATCGTCACTGATTTTTCTCCCCTCTATGTTATACACGCATAAGAAAGGCATAAAGTTGCACGAAACTTCTCATTACCGTACATTACTCATTTCTTTCGCCGAATCAAAATCATTTCTCCTTATCATAGCGAAATTTGCATCATTTATAAAGTATTTTCAATAGAACAAATCAGGAAAAAACATCGAAAAACGACAAAATTGGACACAATTCCTATTCTATTCTCCCCTAAAACCTGGTGCTTGAATACAGGCAGAACGTTCATTTTTAAACGAAAAAAATAGGGAGGATTGGACTGTATACAAATTTTTAGTACCAGGTAATAAAAAATTTGTTATAATAGAGACAAATCCTTCATTCTTCAAACAAAGGAAGTGCACTATGTATAAATTTTCAGGCTATACCGTCAAACTATTATTTGGTCTCCGAGGTGGAATCAAAGTATATCAAAAAGAGAATCTGCCAACTGATCGGGGTTTTGTCATTGCTTGTACACATGAGGGTTTTGTGGATGTTCTTGCATTAGGCGCAGGAATTCTTCCGTTTGAGATCCACTACATGGCGAAAAAAGAATTGTTTGCAAATAAATGGATCGGTGGATTTTTAAAAAAGATTCATGCCTTTCCTGTTGATCGAGAGAATCCTGGGCCAAGCAGTATTAAAACGCCCATTAAATTATTAAAAGAGGGAAAGATCGTTGGGATTTTTCCAAGCGGAACACGTACAACAGAGGATGTTCCTCTAAAAAGAGGGGCGGTTACCATTGCGCAGCTCGGTAAAGCGCCAATTGTTCCAGCCGCATACAAAGGACCTTCAAATGCGAAAAGTCTTTTCAAAAAAGGGAAAATGCGCTTAATCATCGGTGAACCGATTGAGCTGTCTGAATTTGACCATCTGTCGCCAAAAGAAAGATTAGGTGCCATGACAGAAGTATTAAACACAAGAATCAAAGAGCTAGAAGCTCAATTAATGGAAAAGGCATAAGAAAAACGACCGCTTGCTTAGGCAAGGGTCGTTTCAGCGTGTAGACAAACCCTCGCATTCGGTGTCAGTCCTGCGTGCCGGTGCTCACGAATGCTCAATTCGCTCCGCTCCGGTACTCGTCCTTCCTAGACTTCAAAGGTTTTCTATCACGCTGAAAAAGAAGACAAAGGGCTAAAATAAAAATCATTTTAGCCCTTTGTCCACAATGTGAAACGCCCACTTGCTTAAGCAAGTGGGCGTTTTTTGTTACGAAGCGCCTTCTTCAGCTGCTTCTAATAATTGTTCATTTAACTTTTTTACCTCGATGTATGCCACATGGTGTCCATCGACTTCATTAATGATAAATTCATAGCCTTGTTCACGAATGGCGTCATTTTTCTCGACTTCATATTTCTGAGTAAGGAACCAGCCGCCGATTGTGTCGACCTCTTCATTATCAAGCTGTGTACCTAATAGCAGGTTGACTTGATCAACAAGGACCTTCCCATCAAAGATGTAATGGTCTTCTCCAAGTTTACGTACTTCATTGATTTCATCAATGTCGAACTCATCACGAATTTCACCAACGATTTCTTCAAGGATGTCTTCAACGGTCACAAGACCTGCTGTACCGCCATATTCATCTGATAAAATGGCCATGTGTACACGTTCACGCTGCATTTTGAGCAGTAAATCATGAACAGGAACCGTTTCAATCACATGAATAATCGGATTGACAAACTTTTCGATCGTATCGCTTGTAGAGCACTCACCGCTAATGCAGGCAGTGAGAACCTCTTTAATATTGAGAACACCGATAATGTTGTCTTTGTCGCCATCTTCAATTGGATAACGTGTATATTTCTCTACCTTTGTTACCTTCAGCATTTCCTCAATGGTAATATCATACGGAAAGCTGACAACTTCGGTACGAGGAATCATAATTTCTTTCGCCAGACGGTCATCAAATTCGAAAATTTTATTTACATATTTGAATTCAGACTGGTTAATCTCGCCGCTCTTATAGCTCTCTGATAAAATAATCCGCAATTCTTCTTCAGAGTGCGCCATGTCATGCTCAGATACTTGCTGAAGACCAAACGCTTTTGTTAACAAACGAGCAGAACCATTTAATACCCAAATGAACGGGAACATCACTTTGTAAAAGATCATCAGTGGTCTAGCAAATAGAAGAGATACTTGCTCCGCCTTTTGAATGGCGAGTGTTTTTGGTGCAAGCTCTCCAACGACAACGTGTAAAAACGTCATGATACTAAACGCAATAATAAAAGTGACAATAGAACTAGCTGATTGAGGAATGGACAGCTCTACAAAGAGCGGCGCAAGCATATGTGCAATTGTTTCTTCCCCTAACCAACCAATACCAAGGGCGGTAATGGTAATACCAAGCTGACAGGCTGATAGGTACTCATCAAGGTGAGTCGTTACATGCTTGACAGCAACTGCTGTTTTATTACCTTCTGCGATTAACTGATCAATTCTTGAGCTTCTTAAGCGAATGATCGCAAACTCTGATGCAACGAAAAACGCGGTTAAAGCTATAAGTAAAGCAACTATGAGTAAATTAACTATGTCCAATTAAGGCCTTCGTTCTGACTTTGAGAACGAAGGTAACACCTCCTGTTTAGTAAAAATTTTAACTTAACAGCAGTAAAAATGATTGGACAGCCGTCATTTTTTCAGGAGTAAGCTGCTCTTTTAGTTTTTCACGTTGTTCTGGCTGAAGCTGCTTACAACGTGCCAAAATGCGGTCCATATGCTCATTCATCCGATCGATATCAGAGGTTAAATGGACAAGTTCATCATAATCTTCCTTTTGAGAAGGGAATTGTTCATCTAATCTGGATTTGATGTCAGAAAGAGCCAATCTCTGCTGTTTGCAAAGAACGATTAATTGTAATCGTTTTAAAGCATATTCATCGTAATAACGATAATTTGAGCAAGATCTAACAGGCGAAAGCAAACCTAGATTTGTATAATAATCTACAGTTCGTTTCGTCACCTGTGCAATCTGTGCTAGTTCACCAATACGATACTTTTTCTCAGCCCCATCTGAACATCTCCTCCTAACCGTCACGTTATAGTTTATGAAAATAGTTTAATATAATTCTAGTCTGAAACACAAGTTAATTGTTCATATTTCCTGCCAATAAGAAGAAACAGAGGAGGATTTCCCTCGATTTAGTCAGTCATGTCAAAAACAGCATGATGATACAGGAATTTTCAGATTATTTATGGTAAGATAAAATGAATACCGTTTCATATATATGTAGAGAGGCGGAATTTTACGTGAACCGGAGGTGGTTAAGTGGGGCCCTCAAAGTCGTCTTATTTAATCAGTTAACCGTTTTGCAAAACATAACATCATCAATCAGGAGGTGACTCCTTGTTCTTCTAAGAAAGAGCAAGGTTAAATGGACGATATTGTTAATCTGAGTATAGTCGGTGTTTTGATTGCTTTAACAGCTTTCTTTGTTGCATCTGAATTTGCCATAGTAAAGGTGAGAAGTTCAAGAATTAATCAGCTTGTTGCCGAAGGGTCCAAAAAGGCCATCATGGCGAAAAAGGTGACATCAAGGCTAGATGAATATTTGTCAGCCTGTCAGCTCGGTATTACAGTGACATCCCTTGGTTTAGGGTGGATTGGTAAGCCGGCTGTGAAAGAACTTTTGGTTCGAGGTTTTGGTTTGACAAGCATTCCTGATTCAGCAATCAGCCTGATCTCAGCAACACTTGCGTTCTCTATTATTACCTTTTTGCATGTAGTTGTAGGTGAGCTTGCACCAAAAACGCTTGCCATTCAAAAGGCGGAAAAAATGACGCTATGGCTGTCAGGCCCGCTGCATGCATTTTATATCCTTATGTTCCCTTTCATTTATGTGTTAAACGGATCAGCACGTCTGCTAACTAAAATGATGGGCATCGATATGGGGTCTGAAAAAGAACATTCCCATTCTGAAGAGGAATTGAAGATTTTATTATCTGAGAGCTTAAAAAATGGGGAAATCAACCCATCAGAATATAATTATATGAACAAGATTTTCGATTTCGATAATCGAATTGCCAGAGAGATCATGGTACCGCGGAGAGAAATTTGTGCGATTCCAGAAGATATGCCGTTAGATGATATCCTCGCCATCATGACGCAGGAAAAGTATACACGTTTCCCTGTGTTTTCAGGAGATAAAGACCATGTCATCGGCATGCTGAACAAAAAGCAGCTCTTTGCAGATCTTGTGTATCAAGGTGAAAAAGATCAACTGAAAATTCAAGATTATATATATCCAGTGATTGAGGTTATCGACACGATTCCTATTCAAGAGCTTCTCGTCAAGATGCAGCGTGATAGAATGCATATGGCGATCTTAACTGACGAATATGGCGGAACGTCTGGACTTGTCACAACGGAAGATATTTTAGAAGAGATTGTCGGAGATATTCGAGATGAATTCGATGAAGATGAACAGCCAGTTATTCAAAAAAGAGCCGATCATCATTATGTTTTAGATGGCAAAGTGAGATTAGATGAAGTTCAAGATTTGATCGAGATCTCTTATCATGATGAGGAAATTGATACAATCGGCGGACTCATCTTAAAAGAGAATATTGATATCAGAGAAGGACAATCCGTCTATCTTGATGATATTCGAATGAAAGTGCTGGAAATGGATGGACGCTACGTTAAAAAGATCGATTTGAAAAAAGGCGTCACAACGTCAGAAAAAAGCAGTACACGCACTGGACTTGATATAAAGGAGCCGCTGCTAGTAAACGAAATGACCTTGAGCGAAAAATAAGCTCAAGGTTTTTTAGGTATTTAGTCTCTTTTGCACGAATGTATGTTCGGTATATAATAAGAACAAACGTTCGATAGAGGGGGATGGACATGCTTTGGTATGAAACAGCAAGTATCACGGAGAAAAAAACCTCAATGAAACGAATTGAGTTTCATTTAAAGAATTTCAAAAATTATCAAGCAGCAATCTTAAATATCGAAAGGCAGCTTGAAAAAAGAAGCCCGCATCATCTCGACCACATGACACGGAAAAAGTTAGAAGAGCAAAAAAATCAGTATGAACTCATCGTTGCTTGTATTGAAACGGCATTAAAAGAGTTGGACGAAATAGAGCAGCAGCTCATCGATTACAAATATTTTCGAGATTGGCGGATGGCAAAGTGTGCTATGGAAATTGGCTATAGTGAAAAAACACTCTTTTTGATGAAGCGCCAGCTCATGGATCAGCTGCTCATCAGCTTAGCCGCCATCACCAATATTTAAAGATGCTGTCCTATTTGATAAAACGCAGCAAAGAGACATAAAGATCCGATGATTGTGACCAATAAGTAGACAGCAAGTTGTCCAATTTGCCGCTCATGCAGCATGGCCGCAGCTTCTACACTAAATGTAGAGAAGGTTGTAAAACCACCGAAAAAACCAGTCCCAATGATCATAAGCAGCGGATCATTGTCAGTTACTGCACCTGTCAGTAAACCTAAACCGGCAGCGCCGAGTAAGTTGATGAGAATAATACTATACGGAAAACGAGTATGAAACTTGGTTTTCTGAATCGATTGACTGAGGAAAAATCGAAGGGCACTGCCCATCCCGCCGGCCACAGCTGTATAAAATACAATCATTTATCTGCTTCCTTTCGGCTGCTCATCTTGTTGAAAGAGGCGCTGAGCGGTGATCAGTCCACATAAGGCAGCGCCCACTCCAGCAATCACTGAGAGTACAATGTACATGATACTTGATGTGAACAGTCCATCCTGTAATAAGAGAACCGTTTCTTTAGAAAAAGTGGACATTGTCGTAAAACCACCGCAAAATCCTGTTCCGATCAAAGCAGCAAGATATTTTTTTCCTTTCCGAAACATAAAATAACCTGTTGAAAAGCCAAGAAGCAGACTGCCTGTCATGTTTTCAATCAGTGTTGCATAGGGGAATGTCTGGCTGACAACGGATTGGCTAAGTTCATATCTGCAAAGAGTACCAACCAATCCACCGATAAATACGGCGAGATATGCTTTCATTTACATCATTTCTCCTTTAGAAAAAATGGCGGGTGATCCGTCACCACTCCATCAATGGGGTATGTTTTCATCCTGTCGGCTGTTTTTTGATCTTTCACTGTCCATATAAAGACATCCATTCCAAATGAGTGGATGCGATCAATCCACCATCTGTTGATCATCGTTTTCTTCATATTAAGGCAATCCGCAAAGGAGCTGTACTCCGCTAATTTCCTTTTCGTCAGTTTGAAGGCAGAGGGTTTTATAATAAAAGCTGTTCGAAGAGAAGGGGCGTAAGCTTTGACTCTTTGAAGTGCATTGGCATCAAAAGATTGAACCATGATGTGACGAGAATAGGCAAACCGGTTGATGATGTCGACAACTGCCTTTTCAATCCCAATCTGCCGTTTTGGATGCTTGATCTCAATCAGTATCCCGACACGCTGACTGTATCTTTCAAGAATTTCCTGTAAGGTGGGAATTCGTTCGTTGGCGTACTGAGAATGAAACCAGCTTCCTGCATCCAGTTTCTTCAGCCGATCAAGTGTATAACCTTTCACTAAACCGCTTCCGTTACTCGTTCGATCAACAGTATCATCATGGATGACGGCTACGTGCTGATCCATTGTCAGCTGGACGTCCAACTCAATATAATCCGCACCCTGCTGAACGGCTAAATCAAATGCGGCGATTGTATTTTCTGGGGCAGCGCTTGAAGACCCTCTATGCGCGATAATATACACATGCTCCAGCTCCTGACATAAGTTCTGGTCTTATCATATCAAATTTTTGCAGTTTTTCCTTCTTTACTATATGGTACGAGGGAGAGCTGTATGTAATGGAACATGGCATATGGTGAGTAAGCATCGTGTATGAAAGGTGAAAAGTTGCAGGAATATCCCAAGCTCTTATTGAGTAAATCTGAACTACATCATTTTTTCTTCGATCAATTTTGTCCAAATCGTCAGCGTTCGTCAAAATATTAGTGCTTTCGTCATGTTGACTGAAAATTCTGATGTTTTATAATGATGAAAAGGAGGCGAGATGATTGGGTAAAGGGAGAATTAGAGTGGAAGAACGTATTAAGGCCGAAACGGATGCTGAAATGTTTAAAGCGACTCTCCTTGATCAGGCTCAGAAGAAAAAGTAGTTTGCTGCCCGTCGATATGTCTCTAGCCAAAATTTCATATTTGAACTTCATGCCTCGGGATCAGTCCCGAGGCTTTTTATGTAGAGGTCAGACATTTAAGAGAGGACATGAACGAAGGTTATATTATAAACTAGAGAGGATTGTTTTAAAGGAGAGAGACAGACATGTTTACACAAAAATGGCTGGATACATATTTTACAGTAGATATTGCGATCCAAATTGGTATTAGCCTTTGTATTTTATTGCTTTTTTTATTGCTTCGGAAAGTATTTACGAAGTATTTATTTCAGCTTCTGTTTAGGCTGACGAATCGGTCTAAAACGGAGGTCATTAACCAAATTGTTGTGGCATTTGAAAAACCAGCGAGGCTGTTTTTCGTGGCACTTGGTTTATATTTTGCGTTAAGACAGGCACCATACTTTGAGCATCATATGGATGTCATCATTAAATTGTATAGATCTTCTATTATATTGATGCTGACGTGGGGGCTTTGTAATTTAACCGCTGCATCTTCTTTCTTGTTTCAAAAGGTCAATTCGAAATTTGAATTAGATATGGATGATATTTTAGCACCATTTTTATCAAAGGTACTTCGCTTCATTATTATTGCACTGAGTATTAGTGTCATTGCACAAGAATTTAATTATGACGTAAATGGACTTGTGGCAGGTCTCGGTCTAGGTGGTCTAGCCTTTGCGCTCGCCGCTCAGGATACAGTGGCTAACTTTTTTGGAGGGATTGTCATCATTACAGAGAAGCCTTTTACGATGGGCGACTTTGTGGAGACACCAAGTGTTCTTGGGACTGTGGAGGACATTACATTTCGAAGTACAAGGTTTCGAACACCTGCTGAAGCCGTCGTGACCGTTCCGAATTCTACGCTTTCAAAGGAGCCAATCACAAACTGGACAAGAATGAATAAACGTCAGATTACGTTCTCTGTTCGCGTTTCCTACAATACACCAAAGGAAAACATTGATCAGTGTATTAAGCGTCTCAAACAGATGCTTCACGAGCATGATGGTGTGCATAAGGAGACAATCATGGTAAATCTCGATGTACTGGCAGACAGCTATTTGAACTTGTTTTTCAACTTTTACACAAACACGACAGCTTGGTCTGAAAACCTTGATATTAAGCAGGATATTAACTATCGCATCATAGATATTTTCCACGAGGAAGGGGTAGAATTTGCTTTCCCTGGTCAGGCCATTTATATGAAACAAAAAGGTGAGAAGCAGCTGGGTGAATAAAGGAGGAATGGTGTGTGGACCAAACAAAGGTGGATGTGTTAAGAGAGAAATTATCGCAGGCTTCACATATCACAGTACTCTCAGGTGCAGGTATGAGTACAGAATCGGGTATTCCTGATTTTAGATCAACGGGTGGTCTGTGGACAGAAGATACTTCCCGCATGGAGGCGATGAGCCGATCCTACTTTTTATCAAATCCTCATCAATTCTGGCCGAAATTTAAGGAATTGTTTCAGATGAAAATGAGTGGAGAATACGAGCCAAACAGCGGGCACACCTTTTTAGCCAGCCTTGAGCAACAAGGGAAGCATGTGGATATTTTCACCCAAAATATTGACGGCCTTCATAAAAAGGCGGGAAGCCAGCATGTATATGAACTCCATGGCTCCATTCAAACGGCCACTTGTCCATCGTGTCAGGCGGAATATGATCTGCCTTATTTATTAAAAGAAGAGGTGCCGGTCTGTCAAAGGGTTTCCTCAGACGGCAGTACGTGTGGACGTGTGCTAAAAACAGATGTTGTTCTTTTTGGAGATATGGTCAAACATCTTGATCAAGTGGAGACATCACTTCAGAAAACGGACATGCTGCTCGTCATGGGGACTTCTTTAGAAGTAGCGCCAGCAAGATATATTCCAGAGGATGCAGCCCATGATCCTTCCATCTTCATGGTGATGATGAACTTGAGTGAAACAGAATTCGATCCGCTTTTTGATCTTGTCTTTCATGAGCGGATTGGCGATCTCGTGAAAGCTTTATAAATCATTAATAAACCCGCATCCTAAAGGTGCGGGTTTTACTTTATTGCTGCAGCGGCTTCATTGTTTCATCAAGGACTTCAAATGTATAACCCTTTGCCTTTAGCTGCGTAATTAAGCTGCTTAAGTATTTTGCAGTCGCCGGCTGATCATGCATTAAGATGATTTTTGGTTCTTTTGGATATTTTGTCTCCAGCACTTGCAGCTGATTTAATACCTCTGGTACATATTTTGAGCTTTTATATTTCCAGTCAAGACTGTCAATGGTCCAGTCCCAGTAGACAAAGCCTTTTTGTTTTAAACGTGCTTTTTGCTGATCGGTTAAATTTGGGGTGCTGCCATAAGGTGTTCTCACAAGATGGGTATACTCACCTGTGACAGAAGCCAAAATGCGCTGATCTTCCTTCATCTCGTTAACAGGAGAATCTTTTTTTTGATAAAAGCGTTTCACATCATGGGTGATCCCATGAAGCCCTAATTGATGACCTTCTTGATGGAGTCTTTTCACAGCTGCCGGGTGTTCTTTAATCTGCGGTCCGAGCATAAAGAATGTGGCTTTCACTTGATGCGCTTTTAGCACATCTAACAGCTGATTTGAAGTCGCTGATGGACCATCATCAAAGGTTAAAAAGATCGTTTGATCCGTTATATGTTTATCTGAATTGATCTTAAAATGTGCATCTAATGTTTTCCGAGAAGCATCTTTTGCTTTCATACTAGTGCTTGTGTCTCTAAATTGACTGCTTGCAGATAATTTCGCCGGCTGATCTGCTGCCTGCATATTGGTTTTGGACATATCCCAAATAAAAAAGAGGATCAGTGTCAGGATGACAAAACCAATCGCCTTTGAGAGCAGCATTGTGTTTGAAGGTGTCTGTTTTTTTTTAACCCGTTGCATTACAATCGCTCCAATAAATCAAAAATTTGTGTCGAATCATGTAGTGGATTCTGTCTTTTTTCGCTGTTTTTTGTCGTGTTTATATGGAGTAAGTATACAGGAAAAAAGAGCCTATGAATATAGAAGATGCTAAAAAATTGGAATCTTTTTGGTTATCAATCTATATTTGTTACAATGAAAGGTTATCCATTTCATATGATGTGAAATAATTCTGAATAATCATTGAAACGAACCCATTTATCCGCTAAGATAGCATCAGATTCAACCATTATTGCAAAGCGAAGGGGAGATTCCATATGAAAATATTGTACAATGGAGATTTCATTGAAAAAAAGGATGCACATGTTGATATTGAGGACAGAGGCTATCAATTTGGTGACGGAGTCTATGAGGTCATCCGTGTATACAATGGTACTTTGTTTACGTTAAAGGAACATACAGAGCGTCTGTTCAAGAGTGCAAAGGAAATTGGCATTCATCTGCAAGGTACAGTATCAGATATGGAAGAAAAGTTACAACAGCTCGTCGCTCACAATCAATTAACAGATGGCGGTGTGTATATTCAAGTCACGCGGGGTGTCGCCCCTCGTAAACATCAATATAGTGATTCTCTTACTCCTCAAATCACGGCATATACGTTCCAGGTGAAAAAGCCTGTTCAAGAGCAGAAAGATGGGGCAAAGGCCATTTTATCTGAGGATCTTCGCTGGTTAAGATGTGATATCAAAAGCTTAAACCTTTTATATAACATCATGGAAAAGCAGAAAGCATCTGAAGCTGGTGCGTTTGAAGCAATCCTTGTGAGAGATGGTTTTGTGACCGAGGGAACCTCCTCGAATGTATATGCCGTGATTGATGGCGTGATTCGTACTCACCCTGCAAACAATCTCATTTTAAACGGCATTACTCGTAGAAAGCTGCTGGAGGTATGTGAGGAAGAAGGGTGTACTGTTGAAGAAACTCGTATAAGCAAAGAAGAACTGCTGCGCGCTCAGGAAATCTTCATCAGCTCGACGACAGCTGAAGTCATTCCGATTGTTGAAATAGATGGCGAGCCAGTAGGGGAAGGCGTTCCGGGCAAGCTGACAAAGCGCGTACAGGAAGGCTTCCAGCAAAAAATTAACCATGAAAGTGAAGCATCGATCTCTTCATAAATAAAAAAAGGCTGTAAACTAATGTTTACAGCCTTTTGTGATGCATTTATTTCACAATAAGCACAGGTATATCTGATTTTGTTGATAACTTTTCACTCACACTGCCAAACAGCATTTTTTTCAATCTGCTTTGGTCACGTGCTCCCATGACGATGAGGTCTGCTGATATTTCCTCCGCATATTCGATAATCGCTTCCGCTGGTTCTCCCTCTACAATTTCAATGGCAGCCTCAAACTGCTCCTCATTTAAAAGCATTCTTGCTTCCGCAACGACCTCTTCTGTATGGTCTTCAAAAATCAAGGGACTTTGCTGTTCGTCATGAGGTACATATACAGGGGGTGTTTGAAGATCTGCCGTACCGCCGCCGATATAAGCTCCGCCAGTCATTGGGCGCGGCACATCAAACACCTGTCTGTCTGTTTTGCCATCATGTGCATAGGTAACGGTCAGCTTGGCATGTAAGGTTTTAGCTAAAGCGATTGCCTTTTTTAATGCTTTCTTACTGTCTTCATGTCCATCAAACGCTACGACCATCCGATCAGCTTGAAACAATGTCCTCATTCCTTTCAAAAGGAGTCTTTACACTCATGGTATACCCGTTAATAGAAAAAGATACACATGAAGGAGAATGATTTTTGTTAGAAAATTTCATTTATTGAAAAATATTTATTGACAAAATAGTGACAGCCACTATAAGATAAAAAAAGATTCAAGAGCCAAAAGGAGGAAATGTCATGTGCAACATTGGAAGAATGAAATCAAACTGCATGAATGGGTTGATTCACGTGACAATTACACCTTCATTGGTCATGGAAAAGGAACTCGTCTGTTCCAATTGATCGGATGAATCAAGGCGTATGTTGCGTATTTGTCAACATGCGCCTTTTTACATGACGAAAAGAGGCGTACCAGCCAGCTGGTGGCCTCTTTTTTTGTTGAATTCATTTCGCATTTCGAAATAAAGGGATGAAAAACAACAAGTAAATGAAGAGGAGTGAAAGCATGTGAACATGCCAAAATCAAGACAAATGACAAAAGCTCAAAAAACGAAACAAGGTGACTTGCAGGAAAATTTAGAAAGCGGCTAGCTTGAAAAGGAGAGACAAACATGTTTTCAGTATTTGCGAAATTAGGCTGGTTCTTTAAACAAGAGTGGAGGCGTTATACGATTGCTATTACGCTCCTGCTAATTGTGAATGTGCTTGAAATGCTGCCGCCAAGATACCTTGGCCAGGCAGTTGATGACATTCGTTCTGGTCAATTTACAACATCCAGTATTGTGTTTTATGTGACCATTTTTTGCTTACTAGGTGTCGTCGTCTATACACTTACATATTTTTGGATGTATCAGTTATTTGGCGGCGCAAATGTCATGGAGCGTGTGATGCGTGGGAAACTGATGCGCCACTTGCTTAAGATGACGCCTACCTTTTATGAAAAGAAAAAAACCGGCAACTTAATGGCATTAGGTACAAACGACTTGAATGCTGTGGCCTTAACAACAGGCTTTGGCGTTCTGACCTTGGTTGATTCCACTGCTTATATGCTGATGATCTTCTTTACGATGGGGCTGACGATTAGCTGGAAATTAACCTTAATGGCGATTATTCCTATGCCGCTGATGGCGCTCTTGATTGCGTTTTATGGAAGCAAAATTCATGAGCGCTTTACAGTCGCTCAAGATGCATTTGGTGATATGAACGATCGCGTTCTTGAATCAGTGGCAGGTGTCCGGGTCATTCGGTCTTTTGTGCAGGAGAAACAAGATGTCGAACGCTTTCGAGAAATGACAGATGATGTATTTCAAAAAAACATGCGAGTGGCGATCATTGATTCTTTGTTTGAGCCGACAGTGAAATTACTTGTGGGGATCAGCTACTTAATCGGAATCGGCTACGGAGCCTATCTCGTGTTCCAAAGTGATTTAACCATTGGGGAGCTTGTTGCATTTAACGTCTATCTTGGCATGATGATCTGGCCAATGTTTGCGATCGGCGAATTGATTAATATTATGCAAAGAGGAAATGCGTCGTTAGACCGGTTAAATCATACACTCAGCTACAAGCCGGACGTAACAGATGCTGCTCAGCCGAAAACGTTACAAGAGCCTGGAGATATTGAGTTTGATCATGTGACATTCAGATATCCAACCTCATCTAAAGATAATCTCATTGATGTGTCCTTTACCGTTCGAAAGGGGCAGACGATTGGGATTACAGGCAAAACGGGAAGCGGCAAAACGACCATTGTCAAACAGCTTCTGCGCCAGTACCCGGCAGGTGATGGGCAAATCTTGCTATCAGGTGTTCCGATCCAAGACATTGAATTAGATCAGTTATTTCAATGGATCGGATATGTACCGCAGGATCATATACTTTTCTCAAAAAGCGTGGAACAGAATATGCGCTTTGGTCATCGTGACGCGAAACAAGATGAGTTAGCACAAGCAATCAAAGATGCTTACTTTGAAAAGGATTTACGCCTTTTACCAGAGGGTCTGGAAACTATGGTTGGGGAAAAAGGTGTGGCGCTGTCAGGCGGACAAAAACAGCGAATATCCATTGCACGTGCTTTATTAATTGATCCAGACATTTTAATTCTGGATGACTCATTGTCTGCGGTAGATGCAAAAACAGAAACCGCTATCCTAGAAAATCTAAGGCAAAACCGTCATGGCAAAACGACGTTTATTACAACTCATCGCCTATCAGCTGTTGAACATGCCGATCTCATTCTTGTTATGGAAGAAGGGCGCATTGTCCAAAAGGGCACCCACAACGAGCTCATCCAGCAGGATGGGTGGTACAAAGAACAATTTTTGCGTCAGCAGCTAACAAATCAGCTGGAAGGAGGGGATGAGGCATGACAACAGGAAGAAGACTCCTTGCCTACGCACTCCTATATAAGAAAGTATTGTCTGTTGCCTTAATCTTTCTGATGATTGCAGTTGGTGCTGAGCTGACAGGGCCGTTTATTGGGAAGAAAATGATTGATGATCATATTTTAGGTGTAGAAAAACCGTATGTCGAGGTCAATGAAAAGACAGACAAAACCGTTTATTACCAGGGAAATAACTATATACGAAGCGATCGATTAAATAATGGAATGGATTCTGGAAAGCAAATCAATGTAGTGCAAGTCGGGTTCGGTTACTATTTTGTGAATGAGCCGATTCGTTTTGATGGAAACAGAAAAATATCGGGAGATCAGCTCACCATTGATAATGGGAACGAGCGTGAGACATATGAGGTACAGCGTTTATCAAAAGAGGAGATTTTCGCTTTTTATCAGCCAGAAATCAGTGGTTTGGTGCAGCTTGTTCTATTTTATCTAGGACTGCTCATCGTTGCGATTTTCTTTCAGTATGGGCAGCATTATTTGCTCCAGAGGATTGCAAATCGAATTATTCAAAAAATGAGGGTAGACGTATTTGAGCACATCCAAACGCTGCCGATCCGCTATTTTGATAATTTACCGGCTGGAAAGGTTGTCGCAAGGATAACAAATGACACGGAAACCATTCGTGATTTATATGTAACAGTCCTTGCAAATTTCGTGACAAGTGCTATTTACATGATTGGGATTTACATTGCCATGTTTTTATTAAATGTGAAGCTGGCACTCATCTGTTTGGTCGCTGTACCGATTATTTTCCTATGGTCGATGACTTATAGAAAGTTTGCATCGGTGTACAATCACCGCATTCGTTCGATCATCAGTGAAATCAATGCCAAACTAAATGAAGCCATTCAAGGGATGACAATCATTCAAGCCTTTCGTCATGAAAAAGCGACGCAGGAGGAATTTGATGAGCTGAACAACAATCACTTTCGATATCAGCGAAAGATGCTGCATTTAAATTCACTTCTTTCACATAACTTGGTTAATTTGCTGCGAAATTTAGCATATGTGGCGCTCATTTGGTATTTTGGTGGTGCTTCGCTAAGTGCGACAGGCATTGTGTCTATTGGTGTGCTCTATGCGTTTGTCGATTATTTAAATCGATTGTTCCAGCCGATTACAGGCATTGTGAATCAGTTCTCTAGGTTGGAATTAGCAAGGGTTTCATCAGAAAGGGTTTTCCGATTATTAGATGAACCAGGAACAGAAGTGGAAGAACCTGTTCAGAAGAAGCTGGAGGGACACGTTCAGTTCAAAGATGTCACCTTTGCTTATAATGAAGGGAAAAATGTCTTAAAGAACATTACGTTTGAAGCGAAGAAAGGTCAAACGGTTGCACTTGTGGGGCATACTGGTTCTGGGAAAAGCTCGATCATGAACTTGCTGCTGCGTTTTTATGACATTCAGCAAGGAGACATTCTCATAGATGGCGAAAGCATTTATGATCAGTCGCGTCAAACGCTGCGTAAACAAATGGGCATTGTGCTGCAAGACCCGTATTTATTTTCTGGAACGATTGCCTCCAATGTGAGCTTAGGGAATGAAGACATCAAAAGAGAAACGATTGAATCCTCATTAAAGCAAGTAGGTGCCGCAGAGTTATTGAAGCACCTGCCAGAAGGCTTTGATGAACCAGTCGTTGAAAAGGGAAGCACCCTTTCCTCAGGGGAACGTCAGTTGATTTCATTTGCGCGCGCATTGGCGTACGATCCAGCGATTTTAATTTTAGATGAAGCCACCGCGAACATTGATACAGAAACAGAAGCGATCATTCAGCGGGCGCTTGATGTAGTTAAAGAAGGACGAACAACTTTTGTGATCGCTCACCGATTATCCACTATTAAAAAAGCCGATATGATCTTGGTGTTAGAAAAAGGTGAAATCGTCGAGCGTGGCAGTCATGAACAACTCATGCAGCAAGAAGGGCTGTATGCACAAATGTATGAACTGCAAAAAGGTGCTGTTGCAAACAGCTGATGAATAGTAGAAAAAAAGAGCCTCATTCAATTGGAAGAGGCTCTTTCCTTTGCATGAAAAAGTCGAGGGTTATGTCCTCGACTTTTACTGGTTATATTGTTTGGACAGGCATCATCATCAATAAGCGATGCCGACGCGTTGATGTACAAACTCCTTCGAATTTAACTGCTGATATAAAAAGTGTGCGGTATCTTCAACTGAAATTTTCTTTCCATCTATAGGGAGAAAATCTTTCTCATAGCGATATGACCGTGTCACTTCTCCATCTGGTAAATAGGTTGGACAAATAATGGTCCAATCTAGATCAGTCGATTGAAGGATTTCAAACGCTTTCGCATGCTCTTTAGCTGCTCGGGAAGTGGTCCGCTTTGATTCATTTGTTTCAAAACGGTAAAGCTCCGGCTGCTGCCTTGCTTTTAAAATACCTGCTGTACCAATTGTAATAATTCTTGATGTATTTGTTTGCTTCATGGCTTGTACGATATGCTCCATTGAAACAGATAATGTATCATCACCATCTGTTGATAGACAGCTTACAACAATATCTGCTCCTTTGATTGTCTCAAGCACATCTTCTCGATTTCTTGAATTGCCGGTGACTTGAAACATACCCGCAAGCATTTCTTCTCGGTTTGTCCGAATCAATGAACGAACCATGTAACGTTCATCTACTTGAACGAAACGAAGAAATGCTTGTCCTACACGTCCATGAGCACCGAAAAGAGCTATTTTCATCTGTTCGATCCCTCCACTACATACTATAAGTGAAAAGAACCCAAATTGGTACAACTTTTATGTGATGCTTTTTTTATAAAGATGAAAGGACCGAATACTATGAGCATATTCACATAATAGAGAGATCCCTACAAATTGTAAAAGTTCAAAGTTCATACCAGAAAAAATGTCCATGAAGATCCGCTCCTTTCTACTACATGATATGAGCTGAAAGGAGTTTGGTGAGGGATAAAAACAAAAAAAGAAGACACCATAAGAGGTGCCTTCTATGATCCAGATATGAAATTAAGCTTTTGTTCCGCCAAGGTTTTGTTGAGCGAAAGACACAAGACGTTTTGTAATTTCTCCACCAACTGAACCGTTAGCACGAGATGTTGTTTCTGCTCCAAGATTTACACCAAATTCAGAAGCGATTTCGTATTTCATTTGATCGATCGCTTGCTCTGCTCCAGGAACTAGTAATTGGTTTGAACTATTAGAATTAGCCATGATGTGATTCTCCTTTTTGTATATGATTTGTTTTTTTGGTTGGGTTTGCTGGAATCGCACCAGCGAAATGATCAAGTCATTTGCCACTTGGCGAAACCCAATGCAGTAACTGCTTTGTACTAAGTATTATGGTTATTTCCGAAAAAAACATACGAAAAAAGAACATGGTAAATGTTGTGTTAACATACAAAAAACCATCACCCAATGATGAGTGATGGTGCTGCTTATATATCTATTTATTCTGCTGAGCGGATGCGCAGCTCCGTATCCGAATCAAAGAAATGGGCTTTGTTCATATTAATCGCAAGAGGGATAGACTGTCCGGCCTGTACATCGGTACGAGAATCCACACGTGCAATAAACGATTGACCATCGATAGAAGAATAAAGCATCGTTTCTGCCCCCATTAATTCAGCTACTTCTACGTCAGCATGAATTTTTGTGCCTTCAGACGCCTCTATAAATACTGGTTCATCGTGAAAATCTTCTGGTCTGATGCCTAAAATGACATCCTTTCCAATATAGCCTTGGCTGCGTAATACTTTCATTTTTCCTTCTGGTACACGAATATGAGTTTTTCCAACCGCAATGGCACTGTCAGAGAGCTTTCCTGTAAAAAAGTTCATCGCAGGTGAGCCGATAAATCCACCTACAAACACATTCTCTGGGTTTTCATATACATCTTTCGGCGCTCCTACCTGCTGAATAAAACCATCTTTCATGACAACAAGGCGTGTTGCCATTGTCATGGCTTCAGTCTGATCATGTGTCACATAGATAAATGTTGTTTGCAGACGCTGATGAAGCTTAGAAATTTCAGCACGCATCTGAACACGGAGTTTTGCATCTAAATTAGAAAGCGGCTCATCCAAAAGGAAAACCTTTGCATCACGTACAATCGCTCTGCCAAGTGCAACACGCTGTCTTTGACCGCCAGACAGTGCTTTTGGTTTTCTGTCTAAATATTGCTCAAGCCCTAATATTTTAGCGGCATTTCGAACCCGCTCATCAATTTCTGCTTTCGGAAACTTCCGAAGCTTTAATCCAAAAGCCATATTATCGTATACATTCATATGAGGATATAATGCATAGTTTTGGAAAACCATTGCAATATCCCGGTCTTTCGGCGCTACATCATTCATCCGTTTTCCATCTAACAGAAAGTCTCCTTGTGATATTTCTTCTAGACCTGCAATCATGCGAAGGGTTGTTGATTTTCCGCAGCCTGATGGACCAACAAACACAATAAATTCTTTATCTTCTATATGTAGATTAAAGTTGTCTACTGCTGTTACTTTGTTATCGTATACTTTATAAATTTGATTGAGCATCATTTCAGCCATTAGATGTCAGCCTCCCCAGTCCCTCTTTTTTTGAAAGCGCTTTACTAGTAAATAAAGTGTATAAAATGAGGAAGAGTCTGTAAATGGACAACGTGCACAACATCCTATTTTCATTTTTGGGCAGGGTGCTCATGTCTTCATTCTTTATGAAAGATCGAGTAGAGTCATCATCAAATAAGCAGCGGATGCTTCTGGAAAATGTCGTATATCTAGCCCAGTGCGCTCAATAAATTTATCAATTCGATATTGAAGACTGTTTCTGTGAACATATAACGCTTTTGCTGCCTTGGATGCGTTTAAATTACATTGCATATAAGTCATGAGAGTTCGGTAAACATCCCGGTCAAAGACCGCTTCTTTAAAAGCATCTGAAATAGCATGAGAGAGTGCGGATGCATCATAACAAATGAACGAAGGCAGGCATTGATAAAATGTGGCAGCCCCTGATCTAAGCTTTTCTCGCTGCATATGGTATAAAAATAGCTGTTGTTCATTTAATAACCTCATCTGTAAATGGTCATTTGGCAAATGCAGCTGTCCTTGTATAAAGACTGAGTCTGTTAAAAAATCACTTGTAATAGCCAGAGACAAATCATTTAACTGATCTAATTGACTGTTTTCTGATGTGGCATTTGGTTGAATCAGCATAGCTGTTTCAGGGCCTGTCCATATGAAATGAGTATGTTCGAGGCTGTTATTCACAGCCTCTTTTATTTGCTGTCTTTGTTCTTCTTGATGGATCATTTGAAAATAATAAACACGGACGGGATGTTGGACAGTTAGTGGCTTGTTTTCAAAAAGATAGCTGAACCATTTTTGTTCATCCTCGGTCTGCGCTTTTTGAAATAGATCAATTGGTGTAAGAAAAGAGTTGAGAAGAAGTGTTTCTCTTTCTGAAAGCTCCGATTTGTTTACTCCAAATATTTCGCCTTCGTCTGTTTGATACCAAAGAATTTGTTTGTCATGAGTAGGTGTGCTGATGATATGGTCTCCGTAAACAAGTTTTAATTTTTCTAACATGGCGGGGCTCCTTAAACAGTTTAATCATAGACATGGTACAGCATTAATTCGTGGATTTCTTCTTTTAAAGTTGGCTCAACTTCATGAGGCGGAAGGTGAGAGCCCCATTCAATGTCACCTGTTTTGTGGTAGATGCCTTCATAGTGCGCACCATTGTGGAAAAAGGATATTTTCCAGCCTGGCAATTGTGCTTTCTTAAAAAGGGGTTTCCATTGAAAATGAGAAATCATATCATCATTGCCTCCTTGCTTTTATTGATGAAACAATAAACAAACACGACAACACGGAAACAACCTTGAACTTGATTTTATTGTATCTCATCTCATGAAAAGAGCATAGAAAAAGCATAGATTTATGAGCACTGACATGTGACAAAAAAGCGTCAGTAGACGTTCGCGTGATCTGAAGTGGTGAGTGCCGTTTTTGAAAGGTAAGATGCGTAATCCATGATTCTTTTTCCAATCAGCCATTCTGATTTTTTCAAAGAGACATGCTGGAAAATCTCTCGGCCAGGGCGAGAATTTGCTTCGAACATCCAAATTGCACCTGTTTGATCAATGCCTAAGTCAAAACCGATTTCACCAATATGCCCGGTCATTTTTTTATCTATCACCTGGCTAAGCATGATGGCAGTATGAGAAAGCTGCTGTAAAATCTGCAAACGTTTCTTTTCTTCTGGAAAGACAGCATAAAGTGTTTTCACCGTCCCCCCGTGTAACTGGTGAGTCGTAATGGTATGATCTCCAGAAACCTTTGCTGCTGCTGCTGTGACTGTCCAATCACCTTCTTTATTTTTATTCGTATGAACTCTGAAATCCATCGGTTGATTGTCTATTTGAAGAAGCTCAATGCCTTGTTGTGCAATAAAATCATGAATTGCATGATCCTTTCGCAGCCTTTGAACAAACTGATCTATTGAATCATATGGAATAGAATTTCCGAAATTTGAGAATACAGTGATTCCGTCGTTTTCCTTTTTTAACTGATAAATCCCGTCTCCATGACTTCCGTTTGTCGGTTTTAAGTATATAACTTGATGCAGATGGAGGAGTGTTTCAATTTTACTAAGAGCGTCCACGGGATCTAATTGTACAGAATGTGGGAGAAAGGACCATGTTTTTTCATCTGTTAATAGCTGTTCATGAATCTCCCATTTATTAAAAAAGTAAGGGTTGAACCAAGGGATATCATAGTCTTGGGTGAGCTTTCGCTTCGTTTCTTGAATGAGTGCCGACTGAGCAGCTTTTCTATTTGGAAGCCGGTCATAAATGACTGACGGAAGGGGAAGCTGTTTTTTAACCCATGAATCTTCGTGGTACAACAGTCCTTCTACAATTCCTTTTTCCCAATCAATAGAATGTGACCCAAAAAGATAGGCAAAACCAGGATGCTGCCTGAAAGAGTGCAGCAGTTTGATAAAAAATTCTGATCTCGTTCCTAATGGCTGTGTACTTTGCTCAAAACCTGCAGTGAAAATGCCAACCAACGGCCCTATAAAAAGTGTATGGTCAATGATGATCACATCAGCTTTTGATTGGTAAGGAATCAGTAAACCTCTGTATAGATCTTCAGATAATAAAATTTTATTTGGATGCTGATGATAGGAAATGTTGAAGCCATCTACTAAACGAGACCCTAGAGCAAGAGAATAGATGGCATCTTTCTGTTTATAATGGACGGGAAGATGAATTGTTTTTTCACTTGTAAGGTGTGGGGCGATGATGCAACGCTTTCTGTTCATAAGAAACCTCCTTCGGTTGAGACTTTGTCGATTGCGCATGTTCAAGAATGATACGAATCAATTCGTGTTCCTTCTCAGGATAAACATTTAAAAAAGCGGACCGCCCTGGCTTTGATCTGATATTTGATATGAAAAGTCTGCCTTCACTTGTATGAAGTAAGTCTACTGCGAATTCAAAGCAAGGAGAGTAAGTTTTATCTATATAAGCTGGGATTGATGCCTGAATGGATGCAATATCATCTAAAAGGAGTTCCTTGATGTGTGGCTGCAATGTATTTAGATAGTGTTCAAAGCCTATCACAGGAGCTGATTTTTGTGTATAACTTAAAAGACAATTTTCTGCAGGTGATTTTGTGTGAATTCCCATGCGTTTCCATTGATTTTGTGAATCTTTCATAAGGAAAATCTTGATTTCATTGAATAAAATTTCTTTTTGATCATTCGTGTTGAAAAATTGAAGGAAATACCGACCTGCATATTTTTTGCACCAGCGCTCCAGCTCTGACGTACGAGAAAATGTAATGGTTTGATTGGAACTTAGTTGAACAGTAAATGTTGATTTGCCATCAAAGGAAATGAAGTAAGTAGATGCTGCATGCTGAGGGGAGAGAGGCTGCATTCTACAATAACCGCCAGCACCGTACTCCCTTACCATATTGATCAGGTCTGAGGGCTCTTTTAATAAAAAGCAGCCAGGTAAATATGGCTGTAAAGCAGAGAGGAGACGGAGCTGCTCAAATAGCACCATTTTATTTGAAATGCCGGTATTCAAAAAAACTGTTTTTGGATATTTTTTTAGCCATTCCATGATGGGTTTTGCTTTTTTAGATTGTGCGTCATGCCGGTAAAGACATCGGTCATAAATCAAGTCGGGAATCGGAAATTGTGCGTCGGCAAACCCTTGGCCATTCGTATATGCTTGGCCTTGTATCAAATTTGAAGCCGGCTTTAAATCAAATGGTGTAAAACGAACAACCTCTAAACGATAAGAAGAGGCAGCTTTGGCGAGCTGCCGTGTGAATGCCTCTTCATACTGCGGAGAAAGGCTCGCAATACCTAATGTTGTCATTAAAAAACACCTTCTTTTCAACTTCTTTTTTTACCATCAAAAAACATTTTTTTATGATTTTACATAAAGCTTACGCTCCTTTATCATTACGACAGATCGCTTGATCATATGTCTCGCTGCATGCTTCATTTGCTTGGGAACTTGACAACAACTATAATACGTATAGATCAAAACAATAAACCTCGGGTGTTGTTTGAAAGGTAGATGACGACTTTGAATATATTCACAACGTTTATCTTTATGATTGTTATCGGCGCAGTCATAGGAGCAGCGACAAACCATCTTGCAATTAAAATGCTTTTTCGGCCTTATAAGCCATATTACTTATTCGGAAAACAGCTTCCATTTACACCAGGGCTTATTCCTAAAAGAAGAGACGAAGTAGCCAAGCAGGTTGGTGTCATGGTTATGGAGCATTTGCTCACGCCAGAAGGTATTCAAAGGCGATTTGAATCATCGGAGGCAAAGCAGGAGATCCTGCGTACATTCCATCGATATATTGACAAAGGCGCAAATATGGAGATCACCGTATTCTCACTGCTAGAAAAATTCGGCTTTTCACAGGCTGATGTCAAAGCAGATAGATGGCTCCATCAGTGGTCTGACCAGAAGCTCGCTTCATTGCTTGAAACATATAACGAGCAAACTTTATCTGAATTGCTCCCGGTAGAAGTGGAAACCAAAATATCATCAAAAATTCCAGATGCAGCAGATTATATTTTAAAGAGAGGCATTCATTATTTTGAAAGTGATGAAGGCAAAGCCAGGCTTGGCAATATGATTGATGATTTCTTAAAAGAACGGGGAATGCTTGGCAGTATGGTCCAAATGTTTCTAGGGAATTCAAGCTTAATTGACCGTGTGCATCCAGAAATTATCAAGTTCTTAAGAAATGCAGAAACAAAAAGATTTTTAGCAGATTTACTTGTTCAAGAATGGGACAAGGTGAAGCTATTTTCTCTTCATGAGCTTGATGAAAAATGGAATGTGAAGGAACTTATTTTTAGTGTGAAAAATCAATTGCTTTCTCATTTCTCTACAAAGCTGATATTAGACAAAACAGTTGGAACATATGTCAGTGCTGTAGCGGATGACCTTAAAACACATTTTGCGCCAGTGTTGATTGATAAGGGGATTGAAGCGGCTTCAAATGCTTTAGAGAGTCTGCTTGCAAAGCTGCAATTTGAAGATATCATTCGTGAACAAATTGAACTTTTCCCGCTTGAAAAAATGGAAGAGCTTGTAGTCAGCATCTCTAATAAGGAGCTGAAGATGATCACATTTCTAGGCGGTCTTTTAGGCGGGATGATTGGTGCTATCCAGGCTGTTTTTGTGGCGATATTCTAAGACAAGCTATAGAAAATTTAATGAATTCATTGTATATATGTGAAACGAAAGCCATAGTTTGTTATAGTGGAGTGGTGTCCGCCGATCATATCGGTGATAACGGATAGAAAGGAGACATAACATGTCTGTAAATCTTTATGATGTTGCATATGACCTTGAAAAAGCATTGCGTCATAGCGAAGAATATTCAACTTTAAGAAATCTTTATGATGAGGTAAACGCGGATGAGTCCTCTAAAAGAATGTTTGAGAACTTCCGTGACATTCAAGTAAACCTTCAACAAAAACAAATGACTGGTCAAGAGATCACACAAGAAGAAGTGGAGCAAGCTCAAAAAACAGTTGCTCTTGTTCAGCAGCACGACAAAATCTCTCAGTTGATGGAAGCAGAACAACGTGTGAGTATTCTTATCGGTGAATTAAATAAAATTATCATGAAGCCACTTGAAGAGCTTTATGGGAATCCAGAAGAAAACTAATGGAAAGGGCGATGTCATTCGCCCTTTTTTGTTTTATCTTTTCTCCTCAATATCTTTTAAAAAAAGGTTGTCGAAGCACATAAATTCTGCGATAATACTTATATTGAAAGTGCTTTCAAAAGGCGCTCTCAAGGGACAATTGGGTGCGTTTCACTTGGGATTTATGGCGTTGAGCCAAATGAGAGAGAAGCGCTTCTGGGAGAAACGCAAAGCATCATAAGGGGATCTGATATAAGCAATGCTTTGGTGTGTAAATGATAAGGGGATCATGGGGAGCTTCATCACTCCATTGTAACGCATCCAAACCATACATAAAAAAAAGCCTAGGGGTAGGCTTTTTTTATTTATCCATCTATTCATAACCTGGGGCTCTTTCAACTGCATGTTCTAAAGCACCAAGCTAGGGCATATCCTCATCGTAAGTACAGTCATCAAGAAGGGGGATGCCTCAGTGTCAAAAAAACTACTTGCACTCAATATAGATGGGACGTTACTCCGTTCCAATGGTAAAATCCATTCTGCTACAAAAGAAGCTGTGGAATATGTAAAGAAAAAAGGGGTTTACGTGACGATTGTCACCAACCGGCATTTTCGTTCCGCTCAAAAAATTGCCAAGGCGTTGAAGATTCCAACATCAACCCTTGTGACGCATAGTGGTGCATTTATCGCCGATAAACTCGATGAGCCGCTTCATGTGAAAAAATTAACGGAAGAAAAGACATTTAATCTTGTGCAAATCCTTGAAAGCTTCGATTGTAATGTCCGCTTGCTGCATGAAAAATTCTCGATCGGCAACCGGAAAAAAACGCAGTCTCAGCTGATGGGAAAGACGCTCATTCATCCGTCTGATCCCATTTTCTATCCCGTCCAATTTGTTGAATCGTTAAGTGATATGCTGATGGATGAACCAGTCAGTACACCAGTGATTGAAGTATATTCGACCGCGGAGCTTCAGCCTGAGATTCACAGGACCATTCAACAAGCATTCCCATCTGTTGATCTTATTAGGATCAGTGATGAGAAAATGAATATTGCATGCAAAGGGGTTTCGAAGGAAGCGGGACTTTCTCTTTTAACCTCTGCACTCGGTTTTACTTTAGAAGATACGGTTGTCATTGGTCATGGAACAGATGACATTCCAATGCTTGAATTGGCTGGTTTAGGCGTTGCTATGGGAAATGCCCCCAATGATGTCAAGCGTAAAGCCGATTGGGTGACACGCTCGCATGATGAACAGGGTGTGGCTTATATGATCAAGGAATACTTTAGAATGCAGCAAAGAGAAGGTTTTTTACATCAATTTGATATTAAGAGATAATACAGTGAAGGCCCTGTCAATCAAGAAATGACAGGGCCTTCGTCTGTTCCCTTCATTGCTTTTCCTACATGAATTTTGTAAAATGAAACAAGTTTGAAGATAAAGGTGATATGATGCGAATTTTAATTAAAGGGCTGTCAGATGAACGATTTCATCGCCCGCTTGTCAATATAGCCAATTTATTTGAAGAAGATAGTGAAGTGATGTTTGAACCAAGTGAACTGGATGATGGTTTGATCATGGTATTTAGCTGGAAGGAAGAAAATGGCATGGTGGAAGCATCTGGTCATATCGATGGATCAGACATCACCAGTCGTTTTTCGCGGGATGTCCCAGAGAGCTTGAACGATAAGGAGCGCTGGAAACAAATCAAAAACACAGTGCTGTCTGTTTATTTACACTTGCTTCAGGAGCACACAGGAATGACACAAAAGTGGGGGATTCTCACAGGAATACGTCCGACGAAATTGCTCCATAAGATGCTGAGAGAAGGCATGTCAAAGGAAAATGCACATGCGGCATTAAAGCGTGATTACTTGATTCATGATGAAAAAATCAATTTGATGCAGGAAATCGTCGACCGTCAGCTTAAAGCCATTCCAGATCTGTATGACCTTCAGCAGGAAGTGAGTATTTATATTGGCATTCCTTTCTGCCCCACAAAATGTGCTTACTGCACGTTCCCTGCTTACGCCATTAAAGGACAAGCTGGCAGAGTGGGAACGTTTTTGTTTGGTCTGCATTATGAAATGCAAAAAATGGGCGCATGGCTAAAAGAACATGGGATCAAAGTGACGACCGTTTACTTTGGCGGAGGCACGCCAACGAGCATCACAGCGGAAGAAATGGACTTGCTGTATGAAGAAATGTATCGCTCGTTCCCAGACGTGAAGCATATACGGGAAGTGACTGTCGAAGCAGGGCGTCCTGATACGATTTCGCCTGATAAGCTAGAGGTGCTAAACCGCTACAATATTGACCGGATTAGCATTAACCCGCAATCGTATGAGAATGAAACACTAAAGGCTATTGGCAGGCATCATAGTGTGGAAGAAACGATTGAAAAGTATCACTTATCAAGACAGTACGGCATGAATAATATCAATATGGACTTAATCATTGGATTGCCGGGAGAAGGGCTCAAAGAATTTCAGCACTCCTTGCAGCAGACTGAAGAGCTCAAGCCTGAATCTTTAACCGTGCATACACTCTCCTTTAAAAGAGCATCTGAAATGACGCGCAATAAGGAGAAATACCAAGTAGCAGACCGAGAAGAAATCACGCGTATGATGGATGAAGCGGTCTCTTGGACGAAAGCACATCAATATCACCCGTATTATTTATATAGACAAAAAAATATTTTGGGAAATCTCGAAAATGTCGGGTATTCATTAGATGGACAGGAAAGTTTGTATAATATCATTATCATGGAAGAAGTACAGACAATCATTGGCATTGGATGCGGTGCAGCAAGTAAATTCATTGATCCAAGATCAGGAAAAATTACGCAGTATGCCAATCCAAAAGATCCAAAATCGTATAATGACCGGTATGAACACTATACAGAAGAGAAAATTCAATTCCTTGAATCATTATTTGTTTCTCACGTTTAAACACTGCGATGACGCAGTGTTTTTTTCATTTGTAAAAGGGTATATAAGTGATAAAAAGGTAAAGCAGGTGTACATATGATAGATGTGATCGGAATTGGGATTGGGCCCGCCAATTTAGGATTGGCCGCTTTGTTAGAGGAGTTTGAGGATGTCTCATGCTGTTTTTTTGAACAAGAGTCTGAGTTTGCTTGGCATCCTGGTATGCTGATCAAAGGAACGGATTTGCAAGTTTCCTTTTTAGCAGACCTTGTCACAATGGCGAATCCAAGAAGCAGGTATACATTTTTAAATTATTTACATGAATCAAATAGACTTCACCGGTTCTATACATTTGAACAGTTTGATATCCCTCGGAGAGAATTCAATGAGTATTTATCATGGGTGGCAGGAGAATTAGACAGCTGTCAGTTCGGGATGAAGGTAGAAGAAGTGACGGACTGCCAAGATGGCTACCTTGTGAAAGTCAGACGGCTGAACGATGGATCGCTTTCTGAGTATCGTGCAAAGCATGTCGTGTTAGGTACAGGAAGCAAACCAATGATTCCAGTCGATGTGCCTGAAGCAGCATACCCATATGTGACCCATAGCAGCCGTTATTTAGATCAGCAGAAAGCACTTCACGAAGCTGAGTCGGTGGCGGTAATCGGCTCAGGGCAGAGTGCAGCTGAAATTTTCTTAGACCTGCTTCAGCATCAAAAGAAAGGACAGCAGCTTTCATGGTTTACGCGTTCTAGTGAATTTAGAGAGCTGGAGACGGCAGAGCTGGGCCAAGAACTTTTTACACCAAAGTATGTCGAGTATTTTCATTCGCTTCCTTATGAAGAACGTATGAACACATTGCCTAGGCTGACAGGATTAAGAAATGGCATCGATGCATCAACGCTTTCGCGCATTTATCAGGAGCTATATCATCGCTCTGTTTCAGGTGAAGAGCCATCTGTGCTCATTCAGCCAATGACCGAGCTTGAAGCGATTCAAAGAGGAGAGCATCAGCCTTTGGAGCTGCATCTCAAACAGTGGCAGCTGAAGAAAGAAAAAATTATAACTGTAGATCATGCTGTATTGGCTACAGGGTATACACCGAATATTCCTAAATGGTTTAGCGCATATGAACCTTTGATTGAATGGGAAAGTGATGAGCATTTTAAAGTGACAGACGACTTCAGGCTTGTGTTCAAAGACAAGCGTTCAAATCATTTCTTTACATTCACGAATCTTGATCATTCTCATGGAACAGCGGCGACAAATTTGAAACTATCGATTTACCGCAACCAGAAAGTCATTCGAACCATTCGCGGGGCCGAGGAAGCGCCAGTCAAGCAAGAAACTGCATTTCAGCAATTTGAATAAAACATAAAAAAGGGCCCAAGCATAGGGCCCTTTTTCATTAGATTGTCGTTTCTTTTTTTACTTTTGGTTTTTCAGGTTTCCATTTGAAGATTTTGTTTAGGATTTGATAGATTTTCTTAGATTCTTTCGTTACGAGCGGTCCTAAGATCGCAAGGATTAAGACATACAATGCAGCAAAGGGCTTCAAAGTAGCGGCAAGTCCGCCGGCGATGCCAAGCTCGGCAACAATGATTGAAAACTCTCCTCTCGATACGATGGTTAATCCAATATTAGAAGAGGCTTTATGAGAAAATCCAGCTCTGCGTCCAGCGAACATTCCGGCAGTGAAGTTCCCAATTAAGGTAAGAATCACAGCGCCGATCGCAAGCCAGAAGGCATCACCCAATGTAAACGGATCGATACTGAGACCAAAGCTGAAAAAGAACATCGCTCCAAAGAAATCTCTAAACGGAACCACGAGATGCTCGATGCGGTCTGAGTGCTCTGTTTCTGAGAAAACAAGACCAAGTAAGAGAGCCCCAATAGCCTCTGCTACATGAATTGTTTCTGAAAAACCAGCGACAAAGAACAAAGCGGCAAAAATCACAATGATGAACACTTCGTTCGAACGGATATCAAACAACTTATTTAATAGTTTTGGCAGCTTCCGCGCAATGATAAAGAAAAGCATCATATAACCAAAAGCGATTAAAATCGATAATAAGGCACCGCCAACAGTAGTGGCATCTCCAAGAACAAGACCTGATACGACGGATAAATATACGGCAAGGAAAATATCCTCAAACATAATAATCCCTAAAATTAACTCTGTTTCAGGGTTTGCCGTCCGTTTCAAATCGACAAGGACCTTGGCCACAATGGCGCTGGATGAAATGGTGATCACCCCTGCCATAATGAGAACCTCAAGGAATCCAAACCCTGTGATAAAACCGTAGAGCAGTCCTAAGCTGAAGTTGATCAAAATATAAATAGATCCGCCGACTGCAATAGATTTACCCGATTTAATGAGTTTTCCGACAGAGAACTCAAGTCCAAGATAGAAAAGAAGGAACAGGACGCCCATTCTGCCAAAAAACGAAATGATCTCCGTGCTTTCGATAAATTTCAAATCAATGATCCCGATAGTTGGAGCATGCGGCCCAACAATCATTCCGAGGACAATGAGAAAAGGGATGATAGAAAATTTAATTTTATTGGCGATTAAGCTGGCGATGGCGATAAGAATTAGCGCCGTCCCAACTTCAAAGACTAAATGATCCATTCATCACTCTCCCCCTCTAGAAAGAAAATCACGTACCAATCGTTTCAAGTGTTTTCTTTCGCCCGAAATGACCATCGTATCATTTGCTTGAATAATTGAATCGGCACCAGGGTTGAGTAATTTTTCATTTGTATGTTTAATGATCGCAATCACGGTGACTTCATAATTTTGTCTCACATCTAAATCACCGAGTGTATGTCCAACCGCTTTTGCACCTTTTTCCACCTTAAACCATTCAATGATCAAGTCGTTGAAGGCCATTTCAATGGTTTCTAGTGCCTGCGGTTTATACACCATACCGCCGATAATAGCAGCGATTTGCCGGGATTCAGCATCATCGAGTGAAATGGTAGACAGCACTTCATCTGGATCATCGTCGTCAAAACGATAAATTTCCCGTCTGCCATCATCATGAATCACAATCGTCATCTTTTCTCTATTTCTCGTTTCAATTTCAAATTTCTTTCCGATCCCAGGAAGATCATTCTCTTTAATGTTCATTTTATCCCTCCGAATTTGATAGTCTGTGTTTTTTAAATAGTAAATGCGGATGAAATAAAATGAATCAGTAGAGGTAATTAGATTGATACATAACGGGGATTGCACACTTCATTTCCAAAAAACATAGATCAATGGACAATGCAGCTGATGGGGCAGGCTTTGGTAGAAAAGTCTTGGCATCCATCATTGATAATCTGTCCTTCAACAGAATGGATGAAGCATGTTTTTTTGAAAACGAAGGTGTCTTCACAGCATTGATTTCTTCATCATAAATGGATGGAGAAATCAGGCTAGGTGTGCTCGCTTCTGCCTGTGAAGCAAAAACGACATTTGAAAAAGGAGAAAACATGACGATGAAGCTAACCAATATCATGATGGAACATCTGATCAATCATCCTCCTCCTTTCAAATTTATTTTCTTTCTTTTTTTACTATATAAAAATATATTTCTTGTTTCAATCATTATGCTTATTTTAGTATCAATTGATCTTGAAATTTTTTATTTAGAGAAAAAGGTTTTACATGATGGAAATGGAAGTATGTTATGAGCTTTTAAAAGAAGAGGGGGATGGATGATGACATATATCAATTGTCAGTTAGACGGGGATGTTTTTGAAATCGTTTTCAATAGGTCTGAAGCTTATAATTCTTTTCATGTGGACATGTTTGCTGAATTCAAAGAAGCATGTGATGCAGCGGAGGAAAGCAGTGCAAAAGTCGTTGTCATCAAGGGAGCGGGAAAAGGATTTTCAGCAGGCGGAGATATTGGGATGATGCTCAAGCAGGAAAGTGAAGAAGATTTCCATCGTGTGATGGATTTGATCGAGGGAATTACACTTTCTCTAGCTAGTATGAAAAAAGTGACGATTGCGCTTGTCCACGGGTCAGCAGCAGGCCTCGCTTTTAGCTTTGCTCTAAGCTGTGACTACTTGTTTATGCATCAGGATGCAAAACTCGCCATGAATTTTAATGGAGTAGGATTAATTCCAGATGGCGGGGGGCATTTTTTCCTCACAAAAAGAGTGAGTGAGCAAACCGCTAAACAATTGATTTGGAGCGGACAAAAGCTGCCGGCTGAAGAAGCGTTAAAGCTGCGCCTTGCAGACGGGGTGTTTCAGGATGAGGTCGATACGTACCAAAAAGTGTGTGTGAAGCCATTTATGAACATGCCGCTTCAAGCCTTTATCGAAACAAAGATGATCTATTTCCAGCAGTCAGAATCAAAGCTCTTAGCAGTTCTTCAAAAAGAGAGAGCAGCACAGGCAAGACTGAGAAAAAGTCATGATCACAAGGAAGGTATACAAGCCTTTTTAGAAAAAAGACGTCCTGTCTTTCAAAAAGCATAAATGAACATGAGGCCGGCGAAAGCCGGCTTTTTTAACGTTCAAATAAAAGCAGCTTTCCTGCTTGATCAACGAGTCGATGAGCATGCTTTGTGTATTGCTGTTCCATTAAGCGATGACGTCCTAATTCCTTTGCTTTCTTGTCACTATCCGCTGTGATTTTTTCATTTAATAAAGTCTCACCCGACCGGTCAAATACGGTTAAAAAGTATGTCTTCTCCATTCCTCATCTTCCTTTCCTCTGTTTTTTAATGTAATTAAACATGGAATAAGACAAAACCTCTTTTTTAGCCCTTAAAAATGTGTTTTTTAGATTGAGAGTGATAGAACGTGCATTCGTAAAAATGGCATGATAAAATATGGACAATGACAGTATCGGACAAGGAGATAGACGTTTGACTAAGCTCACCTTTATTCATGCCGCAGATTTACATTTAGACAGTCCATTTGCAGGAATGTCGACGATACCTAGTTCCATATTTAAGCGGCTCAAAGAAAGTACATTTCAAAGTGCTAAGAACATGTTTGATCTCGCCGTTGCGCGGGAGGTAGACTTTGTGCTGCTGAGCGGAGATTTATTTGATGAATCCAATCGCAGCTTAAAAGCACAGCTGTTTTTAAGAAATCAGTTTGTAAGACTGCAAACGCACGGCATTGAAGTCTTTATTATTTATGGGAATCATGATCATTTAGGCGGAGAATGGACACCGATTGAGTGGCCTGAGAATGTACATGTCTTTTCGAGCAGTACGCCAAGTGAGCACTCCTATTATCGAGGAGATCAGCTTGTCGCGAGTATTTATGGGTTTAGCTACAAAGAGAGGGCTGTCTATGAAAATATGACATCTCATTATGTCAAAACAACAGATGCTGCCTATCACATTGCAATGCTTCACGGCACATTAGCCGGACAAGAAGGACATGATGCATATGCCCCATTTCAGCTTCAGCAGCTCATAGCACGGGATTTCGATTATTGGGCGCTCGGACATATACATAAAAGAGCCCTTCTGCATGAAGACCCATTTATTATTTACCCTGGTAATGTGCAGGGCAGACATATTAAAGAAACGGGAGAAAAAGGCTGTTACTTGATTCACCTCTCCGAAGATTCTCAGGCAGCGAATTTTATCAGCTGTGCAGATATCATCTTTGAGAAACTGGCCATAGACATCACAGAAACGGTTCATATGACGGATCTTGTCACACTTGTGGAAGGCAAAATCAATGAGCTGAAAGAGGAAGGCGTTCCTCATTTTGTGAGAATTGAATTGACAGGTGATGCACCTTCTTACTTTGAGCATATGCAGCTTGAGGTCCTCGAAGAGCTGTTGACTGTTTTTCATGAGCAGGAGGAAGATGAAGACGTGTTCGTTTGGGTGATGTCAATTGACTGCCGAACAAATGAGGATGTGATCTATCCAGAGGATTCTTTTTTGAAGGAACTAACGGCAGAAATTGCACAGTTTGAGTCATATGAAGAGCTGCTTTTACCGATCAAGCGTCACCCAATCTACAGGAAGTCAGGAAAAGCGCTCACAAAAGAGGATGAATTGGATATAAAAGAAGAAGCACAAAGGCTGCTGACGGAACAGCTGAAGCAATTATGAGAAAAGGAGAGGTATGATGAAAATACGTTCACTCCATATAGCGAATTTCGGGAAATTTTCAAATCGAACCTTTCACTTTTCTGATGACGGTTTTCAGCTAGTTTACGGCCTGAATGAATCGGGGAAAACGACATTGAAGGCGTTTATTGAGTCGATGTTATTTGGTTTTTCAAAAAACAAGATATACAAGCCGAAACAAGGATCTTTCTATGGCGGCTCCCTCACTTGCTTAGATGAGGAGTTAGGTGTCATTCACATTGAGAGATCGTCCGATCGAGGCGGTCAAGCACAGGTGTTTTTACCGAATGGTGAAGTGAAAGATGAAGCATTCTTGCGGACTCTATTAAAGGGAACAGATCGCAGATTATTCCAATCAATCTATTCATTTGATGTGTTTGGACTGCAAAATGTCCAAGCCTTAAACGAAGATCAAATCGGTGAATTTCTCCTTTTCTCAAGTTTATTTGGCTCAGATGCTGCCTCTAAGATGGATAGCAGGCTGCTTAAGCAGCAGGAGCAGCTGTTTAAACCAAATGGACGCAAGCCGGAATTAAACCAGCAGCTTGATCGTTTAAAAGAGCTGGCTGCCCAGCTGAAACAAGCTAGATTGGCAGAAGGCCGTTATACAGAGAAAAAACGGGAGCATTCTGAATTAATAGAGAATATCGCAGCGCTTCAAAAGGAAATGAAGCAGACAGAAGAACAGATACACCAGCTAACTGAACACATTCAACTTTATCCCATGATAGAGAAGAAGATGGAGTTAAAAAAAGAATTAGCCCGTTATCCAGAACGAGTCAAACGCTTTAGAGCAGAAACAGAGCATGAATTGGATAAATTAGAATCACACCTTCACCCGAAAAAGGCTCAAATGACTGCACTAAAGCAAAAATTTGATCATTTGCAAACCTCGCTGGCACAAGTTCAACCGCTTTATGACAAGGATACATTACTGGAGATGAAGCGTGTCGTTGATGAATCTTCTCATGCTGAACGTATTAAAAACCGCTTAGCTGAATGTAAAGCAGAACGTGATTCATTGAAACAAAAAATGGACGAAGCCGCAGCGAAGCTAAAGTGGCAGCGTTCAGTCAAGCTTGATCAGATTGACGACTCCCTTGAATTTGAGTGGGAATTAAAGGAGGCTGTCAGCCAATACGTTCGTTTAATGGACAGAAAAGCACAGCTGGATGAACGGTTTGATCATGCAAGACATGAGCTAGAAGAAGCGGAAACCGCTTTAAAAGGATTAAAGGAACAGCAGGCCAAATCGCATAGTACAGTAGAAGCTGGGGAAACAAGAACAAAAGAGAAACAGGTTCATTCCCGGGCGTGGTTATTTCCTGTGATGGTGACGTTTGATGCTGCATTTCTGCTTGTCCTCTTCTTTTTAACAGAGTGGTGGGTCACTTTCTTATTTGCGGGATTTTCTGTTTTTGTTTTCTTTGCTATTTACCCATTTTTAAAATCGACACAGGTGAAACAGGGAAGCGGCATGGGCACATTCGATTCCTTCCAAGTGCAGGCAGCTTCAGCTGAAACGCTTGTGAGGCAGAAGGAGCTTTTGTACGAAAGGATCATCCGGCAATATGAAGACTGGGAGCAGGAGCTGGAACCTGTCCAGCAGCAAGTAGAGGAAAAGAAAAGACAGCTGGGCTTGTCCTCAGAGCTTTCTTTCCTAGTAGAAGCCTTTCTTATTCTGAAGCAATTAAAAACGGATACAGCGGAATATGAGGAGCTTAGCCGGGAAATAGACGACCTTGCCGGCCAGCAATCCAATTATGAGCAAAGGGTGGAAGCGTTAAGCAGTCTTCTGCAACGAAAGGAAGGCACCATTCAAGAGAACATCTCGGCCTTTCAAGAGATTTTGAAAGATGAGGCGAAAAGAGAAAAAGAACGTCAGACATTGGATGTATCGATTCAACATGTGAAACAGCAGATCACGACACTAGAAGGGGAAATTGACTATTACGAAAAACAAATGAACGCGCTTTTTCGTCAAGTAGAGGCAGAGTCCAAAAAAGATTACCAAATTCTTTCCCATCTATCGAAAGAATATCGGGAACGGCTTTCCCATTTGCAGCAGCTGAATCAAGAGCTGCATAGAAGCGGCTGCTTTGATGAGGAAGAATTGATTGTTCGTAAAGGATTGCGTCTTCTTGAAGAAGAGTGTACGGAAGCAAAGCAGCACCTGAATAACATACAAACGAATGCGGCGAATATGGAAAAACGTCTGGCAGAACGAGCAGTGGAAATCCGGCAAATAGAAGCTTCAGGTACGGTGTCTGATTTGACTCATCAGCTTTCAGCTGAGCAGGAGCATGCAAAGCACCTTGTGAAAAAATGGGCGGCGGTTCAGCTTGTTCGCTCCGTCATTCGAGAAAAATTGAATGAACATAAAGAAAAAAGGCTACCAGCACTGCTGCAAACAGCTTCCCGCTTTATTCAGCCGTTAACGAATGATCGATATAAAGCCATTTTATTTTCACCCGAGGATGACCGGCTGATCGTGAAAAGGATGGACGGACGAATATTCCGCCCAGAGGAGCTCTCACAAGCAACCTGTGAACAAGTCTATCTGGCCATTCGTTTTGCACTCGCCTTGTCTCATCAGCATGAATGTCAGCTTCCGTTTATGATGGATGACAGCTTCGTTCATTTTGATCATGTTCGTCTAGGAAGAGTACTGGAGTTGATGAATGAACTCACGCGTTTTGAAACACAGCTGTTTTATTTTACCTGTCATCAGCATATGACGCAGGCAGCAGAAGATGGACAGATTACGAGTTTAGCAGTTGAATGATTGACAAATAATGACTTATGTTATACTTATATGAGCAGAAACATGGAAGGAGCTTTTATTGAATGGCTAAAGGGATCATGACCTATGATGTCGGCGAACAAGTTGACCTGCATTTATTAATTAAATCATCTACTAAAGGGATTGCAAGTAATGGCAAACCATTTTTAACGCTCATTCTTCAAGATCAAAGTGGAGATATTGAGGCGAAACTATGGGATGCAAAGCAGAATGATGAAATCACCTACGGTCCGCAAACCATCGTGAAGGTAGTAGGCGACATTCATCATTATCGCGGGAGGAATCAGCTGAAGCTTAGGAATATACGCCCTGTTGCTGAAAACGAGCAAATTCGAATTGATGACTTTCTCGAAACAGCTCCTATTCCAAAACACGATATGATGGATACGATTATGCAATATATTTTTGATATGAAAAACCCTAATATTCAGCGTGTTACAAGGCATTTGCTGAAGAAATATGGACAGGAATTTGCTGATTATCCAGCAGCGACAAAAAATCATCACGAATTTGTCTCTGGACTCGCCTACCACGTTGTGTCTATGCTGCATTTAGCAAAATCAATTGTTGACCTATATCCATCACTAGATCGAGATCTTTTATATTCAGGCATCATTCTTCATGATTTAGGGAAAGTCAAAGAGCTTTCGGGTCCAGTCTCCACGACATATACTGTGGAAGGGAATTTAATTGGCCACATTTCCATTATGGTGACAGAAATTGCGAAAGCTGCGGAAGAGCTTAGCATTGATTCAGAGGAAATTCTCATTTTACAGCACTTAGTCCTGAGTCATCACGGAAAAGGAGAATGGGGCAGCCCGAAACCACCAATGGTGAAAGAAGCTGAAATTCTCCACTATATTGATAATTTAGATGCGAAAATGAACATGATGGATCGTGCACTTGAGCATGTGAAGCCTGGAGAATATACAGAACGTATTTTTGCACTTGAAAATCGTTCGTTTTATAAACCAACCTTCCATCACGAATAATCATGTCAAAACGTCCGTTTATGCGGGCGTTTTTTTCATAACTTGTCTTCTTTTCGCATAAGCATATAACACAAAGGAAGAGAGGAATGTCCTTAAGAAAAGGAGGCGATGAAAAAATGTTGTTTTTTCCGTGGTGGGTGTATGCATGTATTATCGGCATTATTTTCTGTGCGTATAAATTAATGACAACAGCCAAAGAGGAGCAAGAAATTGATCAATCCTTTATTGAAAAGGAAGGAGAAATATTTATCGAGCGAATGGAACAGGAAAGAGAGCGCAGACGCCAGAATCAGCAGGTAAAAAGATCACAGGATACTGCTGCACATGAAGATCATTCAATTGCTTAATCTCGTCATACAAAAACCCCTCTGCACGATTACGGCAGAGGGGTTTTTTGTGATTACTGGTTCTGTTGTGTCTGCTGATTTTGTGCAGGCTGTTCAGATTTTTCTTTGAACGTTTTTTGAAGCTCTTTATCTTTTACTTTCACATCAGCATCTTTTACTAATTTGTTTAAGATGTTTTGGATTTCATTTGTGTCTGCTTGTTTTTGGTCAAGCAGTTCTTTTTTCAAGTCTGCTTTCATGTCATCATATTTACCGCGTTCTTCAGTCTTTTTAATGATATGGTAGCCGAATTGGGATTTTACTGGCTTGCTGATTTCATTTACTTTTAGTTTGAAAGCAGCTTTGCTGAAGTTCTCGTCCATTTGACCTTCTTTTGCGAACCAGCCTACATCGCCGCCTTGTGCTGCTGAAGCAGTATCAGTTGAATATTCAGAGACAAGGGAATCCCATTTTTCACCTTTATCTAATTTCTTTTCCACTTCGTCAGCTGTTTTCTTATCAGCTACTAAAATGTGGCTTGCACGGATTTTTCCTTTAAGGTCATCGTAATACGATTTTACTTCTTTATCAGTGATTTTGATGTTAGCTTTGGCAGCCTTTTGAGTCAGCAGCTCATATTTCACTTGATCTTTGATGTAATCTTTACCGAATTCATCTTGAAGCTGTTTTAAACGATCTTCACCAAGTGTCTTTTTATATTCTTCCAATTTCTTATCAATTTCTTTATCAGATACTTTGTATTTGTCAGCAAGAACCTTTTGTTGAACAAGTAGGTTTAGAGCATCTCCACCTGCTTGTTTCTTAAGAGTTGTATAAAGCTCTCCTTTTGTGACATCTCCTGATTTCGTTGTGGCGATCACATCTTTATCACCGCTACTGCATGCGCCAAGAGTTAAAACACTTACTGCTGTTACAGCTGCTAAAGCCATTTTTTTCATTCAAAAAACACTCCTAATCTTTCCAATTTATTTATCATTGCTTGTATCATAACATATTGTGACACGCTGTAAAAAGAAATGCAAATGGAAGGGCATTCGTCTAGTCAAAAAATTGCGCGCGACATACACATATAGTGATCACAAAAAGGAGGCTGAATTATATGGGAGCAGGATATTCTAATGGGTTTGCTTTATTGGTCGTGCTATTCATTTTGCTGATCATCGTTGGTGCAGCATATCTTTACTAATTAAATCGCTGTGACAGAAGGGAGCCGTCCTGCCGTGCGTGAGGGCGGTTCTTTTTTCAAACGATGACAGGTGCCTAAACGTTTTTTATTTTTCTGCATACACTGAGCTTAGAACAGAGGAAGAACTGGCAGGAGGTGTTTTCACATGGGAGGAGAAGTCTTTGCTGGCGGTTTTGCACTAGTCGTCGTATTATTCATTTTATTGATCATCATCGGTGCATCTTGGATTTGCTAATTAAAATATACACAAAAAGCTGCCCTCAAACTGGCAGCTTTTGCTTTGATCTTAAATGGAAATGGTAATTTCAACAAATGATGAGATAAGTAAGATCAGTATTGATACATTGATAAAGCGAAACACCTTATCTTGCCGTTCTTCAGGAATCTCTCTGACAAGGCATAATGTATTAGTAAGCCTGTTTATTGAATACACAATAAACGCGGCAAAGACGATGAAGTAAAATAAAACTATCGGAGATCCCCCCTCTCTATGCTATTCCCATACTACATTACCAAATTTTTTATGAAAAAGATAGAAGTTGGCTTTAAAAACCTCATGATGAGGAAGTTTGGTCAACTAAAATATCAAACTCGTCTTGAGCTTGATCGATGATGCAGGATTTAGGTGCTTTGAGCAGCTTCCATGCAAATAAAAAGTCAGGCAAACAATAGCCTGCATGTATACTTGCGATGATGATAAAATAGTGTGCGTACATAGGAAACGCCACGCCTAACACAAAGTAAACCGGTGAGATGACACAAAACGGGCTGAGAAGTGAAAAAAGCATCACTTTCTTAGGTACGCGCTGCCAGCAATTTCGTTTCATCAATAGCGTCATTTTTTTCTTATTTTTCATCACTGGGATCAAGTGAACCACACGGTGGACAAGCAAAGTCACAAGTAAGAGCACGGCAAAAAGCGGTGCGTTATGGCTGCTTAGCCTCGTTTCAGGATGAGTCAGTTGAAAACATAAAAATGCCATAATGAAAAAAAGGATAGCAAGACTTATGGCAGAAATCATCATTCTCGTATAACCATAATCCTTTTCAAGATTAATGGTCTTCCAACAATTCATTTTTCATCCTTCCAATCTAAAAATCGAATTGAATATCTCAAGATAATTTACTCTTCCTGAGGATAAAAATCAATGGTTTTGATGAAAAAAAATAAAATGATGCCTTCATATGGAATAAAGAGAGGAAACTTTGGATTTTTCAAGAAAAAAGAACTGAAGGGGGAGGTTCGTCTCTTTCGTCAATGAGTAATTTCGGCTAAAATAGAAGGACTAAGAGAAAGAGGGAACGTACATGAGTATTGAGGAACGAATGAGCCAGCTAGAATACTATATGGAACTTTTATTGACGGCAACCGATATGAGCCGTTATCCATATTATGCGTTATTGATCAGGCAGCGTGTATCGAAAGAAGAGGCAGAGGAAATTGAGCGTATTTGTGCTGAGCTTACAGAGGAAATGGATAAGCAAAAAGCACAAGGCTACGTCATGTTTGACGATCTCCTTGCGCTCTTTGCGGGACAGTTAATTGAAAAGCTGGATGTTCATGAGACGATATTTGCTTTGCATGATCAAGGGCTCTTTCAGCCGCTAATGAATGAATTTATAAAGATCATTAAACAATTTGATTTGTTTTAGACGCTTTTTCTGCTGCCTCAGCTGAGTTTTCAAGTTCCTCAGTCTTTTTTGTGACTTTTCCTTGCTCATTCAAAAAGTCCTTCTCAATGTTTGAAAACGATTTCTCAAAAATCTCCATGAAATCCTCACCATAAATGTTACGGATGATACACATCATTTCTAAAATCTCAGGGAACTTTCCGTAAATGTCATGAAGCGGCTGTGCGCCTTTGACAATACCAGTTCGGGCCGGGTCATAATCTTCGAGTAGTTTATGGAATGTCTCTTCGCCTTTTGGCGTTAGCTCAATATACGTATTGCGCTTATCGTTTAACTTTTTAGAAAATTTTAAAAATCCTCGTTCCTCCAGTTTCTTGGAGAAGTTAAACGCCGTTGATACATGCATGACGCCAAACTTTGCAATTTCTGATATTGAAGCTCCTTTTAATTGATACGCAATCCACAAAATATGATGTTCATTGATATTTAGGTTATACGGTTTGATCCACTGCTGCCAGTCCTTTTCAATGGATTTCCAAAGAGCTTTGCTCAATTGGGCCATTCTTTGACTGAATAAAAGTGCTTCTTTTACATCGAAAGGCTGTTCCGAATGATTCATCCATTTCACCTACTTCTCTTTTTCTTGTAATTCTATTATGCCAATAAAATAAAGATTAATAAAGCTGAAAATTCAAGAATTTTTAAAAGTCATGAAAAACATTGTCAAAATAACCTTTTTTCAACAAAAAAAGTGCGGGATACGCACCCCGCACACTTTTGTAAACGAATATTTTTTTGTGAGTATATTAGTTTTGTAAGGTTTTCTCCAGTTGTTTGAGCTTTTCCTCAATTTCCTGAATTTCCTTTTGTAAGTCCTGCTGATGAGGTTTGATTTCTTCGCGCCATTGCTGAATCGATGTTTGCAATTCAGACCCGACTTCTTTAATCACCTCTGCGCTTTCTTTTGCTGTTTCCACAATTTGCTCTTTTAAAGCTTGTCCATCTCTTTTTAATTTTGTCAGCGTATCTTCGAATTTGTCATAGCCGTCTTTCACTTTTCCGCGCACATCTCTGCCAGAAGAGGGAGTCGTCAGGAGCACTGCCGCACCTCCGAGGAGACCGCCTACAAATAATCCTGTTAATAAAGAACGTCCACTAGCCATTCAAATCACCTCTAGTCAAATTTTACACATTCGCATGTTCTCTCTGAGCTGACGATCAGCTTCATTGAACTTCCATACATAGCTTGCTTTATTTTAGCATACTTTTGAAGAAAAGGGAGGGGAGAAGGTTGTCTGTCTTTCTGTTCGTTTTTATGTGTATCGTCATCGTTTTTACAGGTGGTTCTATTCATTATGCAAGACAGCTTGGGTATGCAGGGTCTTATCCGCCAAAACATGTTTTAAAGCAAAAAGCACTTGTGTGTGCGGCTGGTGCAGGAATTTCGCTCCTCATTTTGCTGCTGACCCTTTTTCTTTTATAAAAGCATGAAAAAACCTCTTCATCTATCATGAAGAGGTTCCAGCGTGTAGACAAACCCTCGCATTCTTTGTCAGTCCTGCGTGCTGGTGCTCACGAATATCAAATTCGCTCCGCGCCAGTACTCGTCCTTCCTAGACTTCAAAGGTTTTCTATCACGCTGAAAAGAAGACAAAGGGCTAAAATCAAGATCATTTTAGCCCTTTGTCAACAATCTGAAACCTCTTCATCTATCATGAAGAGGTTCGGTTATTCGTTAAGCAACTTCTATCATTCTTGCACGTCTCAGAATGGACTGAGCAATTGGGAAGACAAATACCATAGCGATGGTATTAATCACGGCTGCTGGCAGGACAACACCCACAAGAAGTGCCGGTAATGCAGCTGGCAGTCCAGTGATCAGTAAAGCGGCAGATAAGAAAATCACGCCGGATACGATGGTTCCAATCGCAGTTAATACAGCGGTCAGCACGACTTTGTTCTTTATCTTCAAGCAAGATAAGAAAAGGGCTAAGAAGATAAAGGCTGTCACTGGCTTATCAATCATATTCGGAATTTGTCCGCCTGGGAATCCCGTTGTTAATGCAGAAATAACGCCAGTCACTAGCGCAATCACGACAACATGCTGTACCTTTGGGAAAAGGATGATGCTTAAAAACATCATGACCAGCATCATATCAGGTTTCATTCCGAAAAAGATGGGCGGGAAAATCGTATGCAAGACAGCTCCCATTGCTGCAAGCAATGACATAATCACTAATTCTTTTGTTTTCATTTCTATGCTCTCCTCTGCTAAGCTCTTATAGGACTCTCCAATAATATGGCTCATCATTTATTGCAAGAGTCATGACTTTATATTTCTCGTTATTATAACAAATTTATTTCCCTATAGAAAAGCCTTTTTACTCATTTTCTTGCTGGAACTTTTTCATAAAGTCCGCAAGCTTTTGGCAGTCTTCAATTGAGACCGCATTGTAAATAGATGCTCTGCATCCACCGACAGAACGGTGGCCGGCAAGTCCAACCATTTGCTCTTGCTTTGCTTTTTCCACAAAGGAAGAAGTAAGTGCATCATCGCGAAGAGTAAAGGTGACATTCATATGTGAACGGCTGTCAGCGCGCGCATGTCCTTGATAAAAGCCGCCGCTTTGATCAATGGTATCATAGAGAATGCCTGCTTTTTGTTCATTGCGTTTTTCCGCTGCTTCTACACCGCCAGCTTGTTTGACATGCTCAAGGACAAGTGACAGCATATAAATCGCAAAAGTCGGTGGTGTATGATAAAGAGAATTGGCTTTTGCGTGTGTTGAATATTTTAATATTTTCGGCGTGCTGCTTTTCTCTTTCTCTAATAAACGTTTGCGTGCAATCACAATCGTGATACCTGAAGGCCCTAGGTTTTTTTGTGCCCCAGCATAGATGAGATCAAATGAAGAAACGTCTATTTTTTTGCTGAGAATATCACTGGACATATCCGCAATGAGCGGCAGTGACGTGTGCGGGAACGTTTTCCACTGAGTACCGAAGATCGTATTGTTCGATGTGATGTGTAAGTAAGCACCATCTGTTAAACCGGAAGTATCTACTTCTGGAATATACGAGTAGTTGTCATCTTCACTTGAAGCAAGCACAGATGTCTGACCAAACCCTTTTGCTTCTGACAATGCTTTTTCTGACCAAGCGCCTGTTTGAATGAAATGAGCTGTTTCGCCTTCATGTAAGAAGTTCATAGGAATCATCGCAAATTGAAGACTAGCTCCGCCTTGTAAAAAGAGGACTTCATAATCTTCTGGAATGTCCATCAGTTCCACCAAAAGCGCTTTTGCTTTATTGTGGACTTCTTCATACTCACCGCTGCGATGAGAAAGCTCCATCACAGACATCCCAGTTTGTTTAAAATCAACAAGTTCTTCCTGTGCTTTTTGAAGCACTTCTAGCGGCAGTGCCGCCGGACCAGCATTAAAATTTGTCGTTCGCTTCATCACAATCTCTCCCTATTTCTCGCGTTAATGGATCAAAAGATAAAACCATCCTATCACAAATTTGAAGCATTTGGACAAAAAATTTGAATCGTTCAAAATATCTTACTATTAGGAGATGGAAGCAATGAAAAGGGGCAAAAATAAGAAAAACCTCATCTGTTAAGATGAGGTACAGATTGTTGACAAAGGGCTAAAATGATCTTTATTTTAGCCCTTTGTCTTTTTTTCAGCGTGAAAGAAAACCTTTGAAGTCTAGGAAGATCGAGCACTGGAGCGGAGCGAATTTGACATTCGTGAGCACCAGCGCGCAGAGCTGACAACGAATGCGAGGGTTTGTCTACACGCTGAACCTCACCTGTTAAGATGAGGTAAGCCGCGTGTGGATGGCAGAAGAAATGTCTTTTAAATCCTCTGACGTGTATTGATCTTGGTGTGATTTCCATACGGCACCAAAGCCATCGCCTTTTCCGTAGCGCGGAATGATATGCATATGGTAATGGAACACCGATTGACCGGCTTTTTCACCATTGTTGTTCAGGAGGTTTAACCCAATTGGTTCAAACTCCTGTTTGATCGCCCTTGCAATTTTCGGAATCGCTTGGAAGTAGTGGTTAGACACTTCTGGTGTCATCTCATAGATGTTTTCTTTATGTATTTTCGGGATTACAAGGGTATGTCCTTTTGTTACTTGGCTGATATCAAGAAAAGCCAATACATGCTCGTCTTCATATACTTTTGCACATGGAATGTCTCCATCAATGATCTTGCAAAAAATGCAGTCGCTCACGCCATGTCACTCCTCATTATTTTTCCTTTATCGTATCACAAAAAGAAGCAAAAAAGAAAACAGGACAAGCGAACTCCTTTGGTCGCTCATCCTGCTCCTGCAGAAGAAATGCTGATGCTTTCATTCGAATGCCTTTTGAATTCTCTATTTACTGAAATAAAGAATTCATGTGCCTGCTATTTCTGCCGTAAACACCTCATTTGACGTTTTGGTTTGTCGAATACATATTGTATAGGACACAAAAATCAAGAATCAGTGAAGCAAAACAGAAGCTAAGGTTTTTAGATGAAAAACCAACTTGTCATGCGGTTCTTTGCCTTTAACAAACACCTCATTTACTTATTGGTCATCAAGTTCATTTCTTCTACATACATTATGATGACCAAAGCGCCTATTTTTTATTCATGACTCGTCTATAGGTAAACATTTCAAATTATCATTCGTTTTTGTTACTATAAAGGAAAAAAGAAAGAAAGGAACGAATTCATGTCCCTTCTCACTGTAAAAGATGTAACGGGCGGATATACGAAGAATCCCGTTCTAAAAAATATTTCATTTGAATTAGAAAGAAATCAAATCGTCGGTCTCATTGGCTTAAACGGGGCGGGGAAAAGTACAACCATCCGCCATATTATCGGGCTCATGAAACCGCATAAAGGTGTCATTGAATTGAATGGACGAACCCTTCAAGACGACCAAGAGGCGTATCGTTCACAATTTACATTTATTCCTGAAACACCTGTTTTATATGAAGAATTAACGTTAAAAGAGCATTTAGAGCTGACAGCGATGGCTTACGGTCTATCAAAGGAACAATTAGACGAACGCCTGCCATCATTGCTGAAAGAATTTCGAATGGAGAAAAGGCTGAAATGGTTCCCTGCTCATTTTTCAAAAGGAATGAAGCAGAAGGTCATGATTATGTGTGCATTCCTTGTGGAACCAGAGCTGTATATCATCGATGAACCGTTTTTAGGGCTTGATCCTCTTGCAATCAATGCACTGCTTGAACGGATGAATGCAGCGAAGAAAAGCGGCGCTAGTGTCCTGATGTCAACGCATATTTTAGCGACAGCTGAGCGCTATTGTGATTCCTTCATTATTTTGCACGAAGGGGAAATCAGAGCGAAAGGAACACTGGCAGAGCTGAGAGAACAGTTCGATATGAGAGATGCGACACTCGATGATCTTTATTTGGAATTAACAAAGGAAGAAAGCTATGAGTAAAACAACGCTTACTATTTGGAAATCAAGATTAGAGGAACACATACAAGAAACAAGAAAATACTTAAAATACATGTTCAACGATCATCTTGTCATTGTGCTCATTTTTTTCCTTGCAGGCGGAGCAAGCTGGTACAGCAGCTGGCTCAAACATATTCCGGCTCACTTCCCATCTTACTGGGTGATGGCAGTTGTTTTCTCATTGGTACTTACAAGCTCATACGTACGTACGTTGATTAAAGAAGCCGATCTCGTGTTTTTGCTTCCGTTGGAAGGAAAGATGGAGCCTTACTTAAAACAAGCGTTTAACTTTAGCTTCATTTCTCAGCTGTTTCCTCTCATTGCTGTATCCATTGTCGCACTTCCGCTTTATTCGGCGGTGTCTTCAGGAGGCATCACGGGGTATGTGCTGATATTGGCGCAAATGATCTTAATAAAGGGCCTGAATACAGCCCTTCAATGGAGAATGACTTATTTTCAAGGAAAACACGTGAGATGGCTCGATGCAGCCCTTCGTTTTCTATTAAATATGATGTTGATCTACACCATCTTACAGGCAGCCTATGTGATTGCAATCGTTTTTTATCTTATCTACGGTGTCTATCTCGTCTACTTAACAAATGCAGTGAAAAAACAGCCTTTTCAATGGGAAATGCATATTTCTGATGAATTAAAACGGAAGCAGCGCTTTTATCGTTTGGCCAACTTATTTACCGATGTGCCTCACTTAAAGAAACAGGTGAAAAGAAGAGCATACATGGACTGGATGTTGAAGTTTGTTCCTTACGATCAGCGTAAAACTTTTTCTTATATGTATGTGAGGGCGTTTGTACGCTCAAATGACTATTTTGGTCTGGTGTTTAGATTAACGGCCGTGTTTGTCCTGATTATTTTGTATACAGGTGCAGCAGGCTGGGTGGGTGCGTTACTAGTCTTGTTCACAGTATTTATCACAGGTGTACAACTTGTGCCGTTAACGAAGCACTTTGCTCATCTTTCATTACAGGCACTTTATCCAGTTTCTCAAAAGGAAAAGGATCGAAGCTTTTTTGTTCTCGTCCGTAATGTGCTCATCATCCAATCGATATTGCTGAGCTGTGCGGTACTTCCAGCAGGGGGCTGGCAGGGAAGCGGACTTGCCCTTCTCATTTCTGTTGCGTTTGTGCTTGTCCTCTTTAAGCCTTACGTACAAAGCAGGTTAAAAAAGATGAGATAAGTGGAGATTACAGCGAGCGTATGATGACATCAAGGAGGGGACTGGATGAATGCAACTGAACGGGAGTTGTATGAAGAAGCCATTCTTTTTCAAACACGTTTTTTAAGAAAACCTTCAAAGATCGAACGGTTTTCAAAAGGAGTTCAGCAGCAGGTGAACCGCCGAATTCCTGCCAGGTTCCATCAAGTCATCACAAGTGCAGTCAAAACAATGGTTGAATCCACCGTATCAGGATCACACTTTACTTCATTTTCAGTGATTGATGAACAATTATCTATTGTAGAACGAAATGAACTGGCAAAGGATAAAGTGAAGTATTACCAAAAGGCGGCTGCTATCGAAGGGATTGGAACAGGTGCAGGCGGTTTATTCCTCGGTATGGCAGACTTTCCGCTGCTGCTGAGCATAAAGATGAAATGCCTTTATGAGCTGGCGTGTATTTATGGCTTTGATTTATCTCAAAAGGAGGAAAGACTCTTTTTGCTCTGTATATTTCAGCTCGCCTTTTCCAGCAGTGCCCATCGTCAAAAAATGATGAAGATCATAGATGATTGGGAAACGAGCCGCGAGGAAATGGATTGGTACAGCTTTCAGCAGGAGTATCGAGATTACATTGATCTTGTAAAGCTGTTTCAATTAATGCCGGTCGTCGGAGCCGCTGTTGGCGGGGTGGCAAATCATCAGCTGACAGGACAGCTCGGAGAGGTTGCACGCCATGTGTTTCACTTGCGAATATTGAAAGAAATGAAATAGAAAAACCGCTGATGACAGCGGCTTTAGATTGTTGACAAAGGGCTAAAATAATCTTTATTTTAGCCCTTTGTCTTCTTTTCAGCACAGCGTGATAGAAAACCTTTGCAGTCTAGGAAGGACGAGCAGCGGAGCGGAGCGAATTTGACATTCGTGAGCACCGGAGCGCAGACCTGACACCGAATGCGAGGGTTTGTCTACACGCTGAAACCGCTGATGACAGCGGCTTTTTTTTATTCATTGTAGGAAAGAACGGCGTTAGCGAGAACCTTTGCTGCGATAGGCATTGCTTTTTCGTTGATATCAAACTTTGGATGATGATGTGGATACACGTCCTGGCTGTTTTCGGGCATGGCGCCTGTGTAGAAGAAGGTACCAGGGACATGCTGAAGGTAGTAAGCAAAGTCTTCTCCGCCCATTTGGGTTTCCGCTTCTTTTACTTCTGTGACACCTTCTGTCTGGTTTGCGATGCCAGCAATATATTCAGTCGGCTTTGGATGGTTTTTGACAGCTGGGTATCCTCTTACGTATTCATATGTGTAGGCAGCATCATGCATCTGGCATACCCCTTTTACCACCTGTTCAATTTCTCGTTCGATGATATGCCGTGCACTTTCTTCAAAGGATCGTGCAGTACCCGTTAAAACAGCTGAATCTGCAATAACGTTAAAGGCATTCTCCGCTACAAAACCTCCAACAGAAACAACAGCAGAATCAATTGGATTGACTTTACGTGCAACGACTTGCTGCAGGTTTGCGACGATTTGTGAACCGATGAGTACGGCATCTTTGGTTAAATGAGGCTGGGCGCCGTGTCCGCCTTTCCCTTGGACTTGAATGGAGAAACGATCGGCCGCTGCCATAAAGTTCCCGCTTTTATAAAGAATCGTGCCACAAGGCTCTGAAGACCAAAGGTGCGTACCAAATATCACATCGACCCCGTCTAAACAGCCGTCTTCAATCATTGGTTTTGCACCGCCGGGAGCATATTCCTCGGCATGCTGATGAATGAGGACGATCTTTCCTTTTAATTGATCACGATGCGTATGCAAGACTTTTGCTAATACAAGAAGTGTCGCAGTATGCCCATCGTGACCGCACGCATGCATCACACCAGGCTTTGTTGATTTGTAAGGTACATCTTTTTCATCGTGGATGGGAAGTGCATCAAAATCAGCTCTGAGGGCAATGGTTGGTCCCGGAGAAGCTCCTTCAATAAAAGCGAGTACGCCATGACCGCCCACCTTGGTGCGCGTAGGTATTTGTAATGTATCATAGTAGCTGGCGATGAAAGCGGCTGTTTCTTCTTCCTGAAAAGAAAGTTCAGGATTCATATGGAGATGGCGTCTAATTTCAACCATTTCCTCATAATGTTCATCAAGACGTTCATTGATGCTTTTTTGTAAAGTGGATATTGTCATTGAATCGAAAACCTCCTTCATGCTCTTTTACTGATTGTATGGTAATTGTTAGAATCTTTCAACAGAAGAGGATTTCGTGGTCAGTATCAAAAGGTCATTTTACATAAAAGTCGAAGTTGATATGAAGTAGGGAAAGGGAGGAGTAGCGTTGGGAAGCTGTCCAAATTGTTCAAAAACATTTTCTTTCGTCGAAAAATTTCATTTATCACATACGAAAATGATGATGTGTCCAAGCTGCCGGCATCAAATCAAAGAAACCTTTGTCTCAAAAATGAGTTTTTTTATGATCTGCTTGATTCCACTATTGGTGCTGCTGATTCAATTGAAAGGTGCTTCACCTATGTTGAAGTGGCCGGTCTTATTAGGGTGGATATTGCTGAATTTCTATGTGCTTCAGCCGATCATTCATCGGTACGAGCTGAAATCAAGTTCATAAAATGAAGAGCCCAGGCGACTGGGCTTTTTTTGATGAAAAAAAGAAGTGCTGAGAGCAGCACTTCCTTAATTGTCTGTGACGGCATGGTAGGATGTGAGGTAAGCTGGACGAGAGAAAATGGAGCCTGTATCTTCGTGTGGCTGAAAGAATGCTTCTGATTCTTGAAAGTCTTGAAATAAGTCCTCTGATTCCCAAAGTGTCAAAATCAAATAAACTTCTTCATCTTTTTGAGGTCTTAAAACGCGAATAGCCTGGAAGCCGCGCTGATGTTCTGAGATGTTCGTCTTTTTCTGAAAGGTGGATTCAAACAGTGCTCTGCTTTCAAGCTTAACAGGGATATGATTCAAGGTGACGAAACCAGATTGGACAAGCTCGCCTTTCGCATAAATCACATCATAGGCATGAGGGGCTTTAAATACAGTCTCACCCTCCGTTTCATGAAAAAGAGCTGCTTGTTCTTTTCCGACCATATAAAGCAGATTTTCCAGATGGTGTTTCTTTGCGATTTTATGCAAAAAATCTGCTGTTCCATATGTAATATAAAAATTCATCTAAACCGCCTCCTGCTTGATAGTATAACAAAAGAATGATATATAATTCTTTGGCAGTCAATCCATAAAACATATTATGAAGCAATACATCCCATACTATCCGTATAAAGGAATGAGGTGACCTAATTTGAAGAAAAAGAAGATAATCATTCCATTAGTCATTGCAGGAAGTACAATCGTACTCTCATTCATTGGCTATCTGACGATTTTATTTTTAGGACATTATGTCATAGATGAAAAGAAGCTTGTTTTTCACGCTTCCTCCAAAATCATTGATCAGAATGGAAAAGAACTCACAAGCATGTATTCAGAAAATCGGGACCCTGTGTCATTAAAAGAGGTGCCTGATAAAGTAGCAAAAGCTTTTGTGGCTGTCGAGGACAAGCGTTTTTATGAGCATCACGGAATTGATGCACAGTCTATTTCAAGGGCGGTTTATCGAGATATATTAGCAGGAGGGAAGGTAGAGGGCGGCAGTACAATTACCCAGCAGCTCGCAAAAAATATTTTTCTCACAAATGATAAAACCTTTCTTCGAAAAACGAAAGAAGTCATTATTGCCATTAATTTAGAGAGAGATTATTCAAAGGATAAGCTGCTAGAGATGTATTTGAATCAGCTTTACTTTGGCCATGGTGTTTATGGTATTCAGGCAGCAGCCAATTATTATTTTAGTAAGGATGTGAAAGATTTAACGGTCAGCGAAGGTGCCACACTCGCTGCGATGCCAAAGGCACCATCTTCTTACTCGCCTGTTTTACACCCTGATAAAAATAAACAGAGGCGGGACACCATCCTGAATTTAATGAACGAACAAGGATATTTGTCTTCAACAGAAACAGTAGAAGCAAAAGGGAGAACACTAGGCATTCATTTAAAAAAGAAATCAGAAACGCCTTGGGTGGACAGCTATGTTGATCTCATTATTAAAGAAGCAGAATCAGAGTATGCCATTTCGCATGAACAATTGCTTCAAGGCGGCTATACCATTACAGTTCCGATTGATATGAATCTGCAAAAAACCGCTTATGATGCGATGAAGAACAACCGTTATTTCCCGGGAAAAAGCGGTTCTCCGGAAGGCAGCGCCGTATTCATTGATAACGAGTCTGGTGGAGTGAAAGCAGCCATCGGGGGACGAGAATATCAGGCAAGAGGCTACAACAGGGTGACAGCTGTTAGGCAGCCGGGATCTGTTTTTAAGCCGATCGCAGTCTACGGCCCGGCAATGCAGGAGAAAAAATTCAGACCTTATTCACTGCTTGAAGACAAAGAAAAAAGCTATGACGGCTATTCACCTAAGAATTACGATGGGCAGTATGAAGACAGGGTCACAATGGTGGAAGCCCTCATGAAAAGTAAAAATACCGCTGCTGTGTGGACATTAAGCCAGCTGGGCATTGATACGTCGAAATCATATCTCGAGAAAATGGGGATAGATATCTCGGATAAAGGCTTAGCTATTGCACTTGGCGGTTTAGAAAAAGGAGTTTCTCCATTACAGATCGCTGGAGCCTTTCATACTTTTGCAAATGAAGGTGTATATAAAAAGCCTTTCTTTATTCAAAAAATCACCAATGATGAAGGAGAAACTGTAGAAAAGAATCGTAGTCAGCAAGAACGAGTATTTAGTGTGCAGAATGCTTGGAATATGACAAGAATGCTCCAGCAAGTCGTCAAGGGCGGAACAGCCCAGAGCGGTTCATACGCTGGAGATTTAGCAGGTAAGACAGGTACGACCACATATTCAGGTGTGAAAGGTGCAACAAAGGATGCTTGGTTTGCCGGCTATACGCCTAGTACAACGGGTGCAATTTGGATGGGGTATGACAAAACAGATAACAGCCACTATTTAACTGGAGGCAGTCAATACCCTGTGCAGCTGTTTAAAGATATTTTAACAGCAGCTCAAATCACCAATGAAACGTTTGAAAAACCAGAGGGGATTAAAGAGCTCGAGTCGCCCATCCATTTAGAGGGATTATCAGGATTTGAAGCTCGCTATGCGTTTAAAATCAAAGGCTTGTTTACATTAGAGCTGTCTTGGGACAATCAGGAGGATAAACGCATTGAATACCGCATCTATGAAAAGAGAAATGGAAGCGAGACGCTGATCGACACAGTGACAGGCGTGGACAGCTATACAATGCCGTATGCCAATGTATTTTCAAATGCAGAGTATAAGGTTGTTCCATATAATACCCAAACGCAAGAAGAAGGAGAAGGCAGTCCATATGTCAAGCCAGAGGCTTTTGGACGTTAATATTCGGCGATTTTTTGAACATTGAGCCGCTTTAGTATACCGTGCCTTGAAAAAACGGTATAGTAAAAGCAGGTTTGAGCCTTGTACAAAAAGAGAGTATAAGGCGAAAGGTGGAATGAAAGGTAATGGGAAAAACGAAGGTTTTTAATGACACGTTCTTAAAGGCGTGTAAAGGGGAAAAAACAGACCATGTACCAGTGTGGTATATGAGACAGGCAGGACGCTCACAGCCTGAATATCGTGCCCTTAAAGAAAAATACGGGCTATTTGAAATTACGCATCAGCCAGAGTTATGTGCTTATGTAACAAGACTTCCTGTAGAACAATATGGTGTAGATGCCGCTATTTTATATAAAGATATTATGACCCCGCTTCCGGCTATTGGAGTGGACGTAGAAATTAAAAATGGAATTGGACCTGTGATTGATGCACCGATTCGATCTAAAGCAGATATTGAACGTCTTGGGGAACTTCATCCTGAAGAAGACCTGCCATATGTGCTTGATACCATTCAGCTTTTAACGAAGGAGCAGCTGAATGTTCCGCTTATCGGTTTTGCTGGCGCACCATTTACGATGGCAAGCTATATGATTGAAGGCGGTCCATCTAAAAATTATCATAAAACAAAGGCGCTGATGTACAGTGATCCTGAGGCGTGGATGCTGCTCATGAACAAGTTAGCTGATATGACGATCACGTACATACGTGCGCAGGTAAAAGCCGGGGTCAGTGCATTTCAAATTTTCGACTCATGGGTTGGCGCTTTAAATGCAGCAGATTACCGGACATTCATTAAGCCTGTCATGCAGCGAATTTTCACAGAGCTGAAGTCTGAAAACGTCCCAATGATCATGTATGGAGTTGGTGCAAGCCATTTAGCGAAAGATTGGCATGACCTGCCGCTTGATGTGGTTGGACTAGATTGGCGTATGAGTGTAGACGAAGCAAGAAAAGAAGGGCTCACAAAAACGTTACAGGGGAACCTTGATCCAACTATTTTACTTGCTCCTTGGGAAGTCATTGAAGAGAGAGCAAAAGATATTTTAGATCAAGGAATGAAATCAGATCACTTTATCTTTAACTTAGGTCATGGGGTATTTCCAGATGTTTCACCAGATACGTTAAAGAAGCTGACAGATTTTATTCACGATTATTCAGCGAAACATAAAAAATCATCCATCTAAACTATTTCAAATGATCTGAAGGAGTGTTGGTTGTGGAGAAAAAGAAAATGGGACTTCTTGTCATGGCATATGGCACCCCATATAAAGAAGAAGATATTGAGCGTTATTATACACATATCCGCAGAGGCAGAAAGCCGGAGCCAGAGATGCTGCAAGATTTGAAGGATCGCTACAAGGCAATCGGCGGTATTTCTCCTTTATCAAAAATTACCGAACAGCAGGCAAATGGTTTGTGTGATCATTTGAACGACATCCAAGACGACATTGAATTTCATGTCTACATTGGCTTAAAGCATATTGAGCCGTTCATTGAGGATGCAGTTGCAGAGATGCACAAGGACGGCATCACAGAAGCAGTGAGTATTGTTCTTGCGCCGCATTTTTCAACCTTTAGCGTGAAATCGTATAACAAGCGTGCACAAGATGAGGCAGACAAGCTTGGCAATCTGAAGATGACGTCTGTGGAAAGCTGGTACGATGAGCCGAAGTTTGTGGACTATTGGGTGAAACAAGTGAAGGATACGTATGCATCAATGAGTGAAGAGGAAAGAGAATCAGCCGTACTCATTGTGTCTGCACACAGCCTTCCTGAAAAGATTATTGCAGCAGGAGATCCATATCCTGATCAGCTCGCACAATCTGCCAAAATGATTGCAGAAGGTGCAGGAATTGAACATTATGAAATTGGCTGGCAAAGCGAAGGCAACACGCCTGATCCATGGCTTGGACCAGACGTTCAAGACTTAACACGGGACCTATTCGAACAAAAAGGCTATAAAACGTTCGTATATGTGCCTGTTGGGTTTGTCGCTGACCATCTTGAAGTGTTATACGACAACGATTATGAATGTAAAGTCGTGACAGATGAAATCGGTGCAGCCTACTATCGACCAGAAATGCCAAATGCGAAACCAGCATTTATTGATGCCCTCGCAACTGTCGTATTAAAGAAGCTTGACGAAAGCAAGTAATTATATAAAAGAAGGCGATCCTATGCATGACAATCAAAAACACCTTGTCATCATTGGCGGTGGCATCACTGGTTTAGCCGCCGCCTTCTATTTGGAAAAGGAAGTCGAAGAAAAAGGTCTTCCCATTCAAATATCTCTTATTGAAGCGAGCCCTAGGCTAGGTGGAAAAATCCAAACATTATATAAAGACGGCTACATCATTGAACGTGGACCTGATTCATTTTTAGAAAGAAAGGTCAGTGGACCGCAGCTGGCGAAGGATGTGGGTCTCGCAGATCAGCTCGTCAATAATGAAACAGGGCAGGCATATGTACTAGTCAATGAAACCCTTCACCCGATGCCAAAAGGCGCTGTCATGGGTATTCCAACTCAAATCAGCCCATTCATCACAACCGGTCTTTTTTCAGTTGCAGGAAAAGCGAGAGCCGCAATGGATTTCGTCTTGCCAAAAAGCAAGCAAACAGAAGATCAGTCGCTCGGTGAATTTTTTAGAAGACGTGTCGGTGATGAAGTAGTTGAGAATTTAATCGAACCTCTTCTATCAGGCATTTATGCAGGTGACATTGACCGTCTCAGCTTAATGTCCACCTTCCCGCAGTTTTATCAAACAGAACAAAAGCATCGCAGTTTGATTCTTGGGATGAAAAAATCACAGCAGCATGCGAAAGCGCAGCAAGTGACAGCGAAAAAACAAGGGCAGTTCCAAACGATCAATCAAGGACTTCAAGCGCTTGTTGAAGCAGTAGAAAGCAAGCTCAAGCTGACAACGATTTATAAAGGGACAAAAGTGAAGCAGATTGAAAAAACAGATGGGGGCTACGGTGTGCAGTTAGACAGCGGTCAAACGCTTTTTGCTGATTCAGCCATTGTGACAACTCCGCATCAATCGATCTATTCCATGTTTCCAAAAGAAGCGGGGCTTGAGTACTTGCATGATATGACATCTACTTCTGTTGCAACGGTTGCACTCGGTTTTAAAGAAGAGGATGTTCATAATGAATATGACGGTACTGGTTTTGTCATCTCAAGAAACAGTGATTTCTCTATTACAGCCTGTACGTGGACGAACAAAAAATGGCCGCATACAGCTCCTAAAGGAAAAACGCTATTGCGTGCTTATGTAGGGAAGGCTGGCGACGAATCAATTGTCGAGCAGTCAGACCATCAAATCGTCAGCATTGTGCTGGAGGATTTGAAGAAAATTATGGATATTAAAGCAGATCCAGAACTGACGACAGTGACTCGCTGGAAGACGAGCATGCCGCAATATCACGTCGGTCATCAAAAAGCCATTTCGAACATGCGAGAAACGTTTAAGCAATCATATCCTGGTGTTTATATCACAGGTGCTGCTTTTGAAGGTGTCGGAATCCCTGATTGTATTGATCAAGGAAAAGCTGCCATTTCAGAGGCTGTATCCTATCTATTTTCATAAAACAAACTCCCTTTTCTATCAAGGAAAGGGAGTTTTTCATGTTCGAATAATTCAAAAAGAGTTGTGAATCATAAAACTGAACAAAGTTGTTGCATCTGGAGAAAAGGATATGGTATATTACTTTCTGTACTTAATGACCAAAACGTTCAAATAGTCATTTTGGGAGTGAGATCATGAGTGTTGATAGGAGACAAATGATTTTAGACGGGGCTACGAAGGCATTTACTCAATTCGGGTATAAAGCCACCACAATGGACCTTGTGGCGAAGCTTGCCAATGTCGGAAAAGGAACCATTTATACCTTTTTCAAAAACAAAGAAGAGCTGTTCGATGAAATTTTTACATCCCTTTTAATGGAGATGAGGAAAATTGCGGATGAAGCAATGGATGAGGAGAAAAGTTTCTCTGAAAACCTTCATTTAGCACTCTTTGCAATATTGGAATTTCGAAAAAACCACCAGCTCACAATCAAAATCTTTCAGGAAAATGCGGAGCTTGGCACGTCAGCGGTCAAGGAAATGATTGAGAAGATGGAGCAAATGATCATTCGCTATATTAAAACGAAAGTAAAAGAAGCGATTGATAAAGGCGATATTAAGCCATGTGATCCTGAATTGACTGCATTTGTGATGGTGAAACTATATATTGCACTTATTTTTGATTGGGAAAAGCGATACGAGCCTTTAACAAAAGAAGAGGTGGCCGAGTCGCTGGAGCTTTATGTACTCAAAGGACTTTTAGCCGCAACATAATTTTTTTTAAGTTCAAATGACCAAATTCTAAATTTAGTCATTCATCTATGGGAGGAAAACAGCAATGAATTTAATTCGGAATCAATGGAAAGACATTGTGACGAGCAAAAAACTACTGATCCCGATTTTCGCTGTCTTATTTATTCCGCTGATTTACAGCGGCGTATTTTTAAAAGCGTACTGGGATCCATATGGTACAGTTGATCAATTGCCTGTAGCGGTTGTCAACTTGGACGAAGGCAGTCATTATGACGGAAAAACACTGCATGTCGGCGATGATTTAGTGAAGGAATTAAAGAAAAATGATAATTTCAAATGGAACTTTGTCGATAGTGAAGAAAAAGCCTTGAAGGGATTAAATAACGAGGATTATTATCTCGTCGTGGAAATACCAAAGGATTTCTCGAAAAATGCAAGTACAGTCCTTGATAAACATCCGAAAAAATCGAATCTGAAATATTATACGAATCCAGGCGCCAACTATGCGGCGTCACAAATTGCGAATAATGCCATTATCAAATTAAAAGATTCGGTTTCAAAGGAAGTCACAAAAAATTACGCAGAGGTCATTTTTGATAACTTCAAAACGATTGCAAAAGGCTTAGATCAAGCAAGCGATGGTGCGAAGAAAATTGATGACGGAACAAAAAATGCAAAAGATGGCAGTAACAAATTAAAAGAAAATCTAGCAAAATTGGCTGAGGGAACGTTAACCTATAGCGAAGGTGTTCATCAGTTTGCTGGTAAAATGGGTGAACTGAACACAGGGATACAATCTCTTGACAGCGGTCTTGGCCAGCTCTTAACAGGCTATCAAACCATCGATCAGAAATTTGGAGAGCTTGGTACAGGGATTGATACATTGACTGAAGGGCTAAACACAAGCCGCGAAGGTCATCAGCAGCTCGCTTCTAAAATGCCGCAATTTACAGCGGGCATTGAGCAGCTAAACAACAAAGCACAATCTTTTTCAGAAAAAATCGAAGCAGTAGAAAAAGTCTTGTCTTCACCAGAATTAGCGAATCTTGAAAAGATGGCGCTTAAACTTGATCAGGTGAAAAAAGACGCAAAAACGTTTAGTACAAAACTGGCTTCATTAAAAGAAGCGTTATCGAATCGAGATGCTAAAGTAAAAAGCATCATCCAAAACAGCTCAATGACAGATGAAGAGAAAAAGGCGGCAATGGATCAGCTTGACAGTCTGCCTAAAATCGAACTGCCTGATCTGTCTGGACTTGAACAAAGCTTAGCGGCCTTGCAGGAACTGCCTGATGCTAGTGAGGTTCAATCTGCGGTTGCTTCTGCAAAAGCTCAGCTGCAGCAAGTCAAACAGCTGCCAAAGAAAACGGAACAGCTGTACACGTCTACAGTCGCGATACAAAATGCGATTGATCAAATGACATCTGGTACGAATAAATTGTATCAAGGTGCACTGAAGCTCCAAACAGGTCAAGGCCAATTACAAGATGGTCTGCAAACAGCAAATGGAAAGCTTGATACAGCGAAAAGCGGAGCAGATAAGCTTGCGAATGGTTCAAGCCAGCTTAGTGCAGCGTTAAATAAGCTGGAAAGTGGTTCAACGAATATCCAAAGCAACACATCTAAGCTTGCTGAAGGCTCAAAATCACTCGATAAAGGATTGGGAGATTTAAAGAGCGGTACAGGTAAGCTGTCCGATAAATTAAAAAGTGCCGCTGATGAAACAGGAGAAATTGATGCGGGTCAAGACAATTACAATATGATTGCGAGTCCTGTGAAAACAGAAAATGATACAGCGAAAAAGATCGATAATTATGGTACAGGGCTCACACCTTATATTTTATCGATGGGACTCTTTGTAGGGGCTCTCATGCTCACTGTTGTATTCCCAATGAAAGACCCTGCTGGACGCCCTAGAAATGCGTTTGAATGGTTTTTCAGCAAATATAGTGTGCTCCTCTTTGTCGGTATCCTGCAAGCAGTCATTGCAAGCTCCATGCTCATCTTTGGGCTTGGTCTTGAGGTGGAAAGCCTCTGGCGCTTCTATCTCTTTGCGATTATCGTCAGTCTGACATTCTTAGCGATCATTCAGCTGCTGGCGACAACTATGGGGAACCCAGGACGCTTCATTGCCGTTATTATCTTGGTTCTTCAGCTCGCAGCAAGTGCTGGTACATTCCCGCTTGAGCTTGTGCCGAAATTCTTCCAAGTCATTCATAGTCTGCTTCCAATGACGTATACCATCAACGGATTTAGAACGATCATTGCAAGCGGTGATGACAGCTATTTATGGCACCAAGCAGCGATTCTTGGAACAGTTGCGATCATCATGATGGCAGCAACAACAGCATACTTTGCTTGGAACGTAAGAAAAATGAAACAGGACGAAGCTTAATCTATGAATCCTTTCTCTTTATAGAGGAAGGATTTTTCATTTGAAATTAGACATCTCGAACCTGAAGCGATATATTTTAAGAAGAGATGCTGAAAAAGGCATACATGGAAGGAATTGCTTTCAGACAAAGGAGGAAATGCCGAATGACAACTGAAGTAAACGAAACCGTTCAGCTGATACAAAAGCTCGTATCAATCCCAAGTCCATCAGGCAATACAGAAAAAGTGATCGGCTTTGTTGAACGTTTTTTACAAGATTTGAATATTGAGACAAAACGAAATCGAAAAGGCGGATTAATTGCCACCATCAAAGGGACAGATGACAAAGAACACCGCATGCTGACAGCGCATGTTGATACGCTCGGTGCGATGGTTAAGGAAATTAAATCAAATGGACGGCTTCGTCTTGCACTCATTGGAGGCTTTCAATATAACTCAATTGAAGGCGAATATTGTGAAATTGAAACAGCATCAGGCCATACATACACAGGGACCATTCTTATGCATCAAACATCCGTACACGTCTATGCGGATGCTGGAAAAGCGAAACGAAATCAAGAAAATATGGAGATTCGTCTCGATGAAAAGGTGAAAAACGCAGACGATATCAAAGCACTCGGCATTCAAGTAGGGGACTTTATTTCATTTGATCCGAGAGTGGAAGTGACGTCTTCAGGGTTTATTAAATCAAGACATCTTGATGATAAGGCAAGTGTTGCGCTGCTTTTGCGTCTCATCCACCGGATTCAAAAGGAAAAGATCACATTGCCGCATACGACGCATTTCTTAATTTCTAATAATGAAGAGATTGGCTACGGCGGCAACTCGAATATTCCAGAAGAAACAGTGGAATATCTAGCTGTAGATATGGGTGCGATCGGTGACGGTCAATCAACAGATGAATATAGTGTATCGATTTGTGTAAAGGATTCGAGCGGCCCTTATCACTATGGATTACGCAAGCATTTAGCTGCATTAGCAGAAGAGAACAACATTGATTACCGCCTTGATATTTACCCTTATTATGGCTCTGATGCATCAGCAGCCATTAGAGCAGGGCATGATATCATTCATGGACTGATTGGTCCTGGTATAGACTCCTCGCATGCTTTTGAAAGAACACATGAAGATTCACTTATCCATACAGCGGATCTCCTTTACTACTATGTTCAATCACCATTAATCACATCATAAAAAAAGAACCCCTGATAGATGGGGTTCTTTTTGATTAGCTTGAAAGCTGTGTTGGCTCAGGTGCCTCTTGTCCAGTCATCACACGATGTCCTTTTTCTGGGTCATACTGCCCTTCCCATTTAGACATGACAACAGCTGCAAGTGCATTTCCTGTTAAGTTTACAACTGTCCGCGCCATATCCATGATACGGTCCACACCTGCAATAAATGCAAGACCTTCAGCAGGTACACCGATCGTTCCTAATGTAGCGAGTAATACAACAAATGAAGTACCAGGAACGGCAGCCATTCCTTTAGATGTAACCATCAGCACAAGAACTAGTGTAAGCTGCTGGACGATCGTAAGGTCAATGCCATATACCTGTGCAAGGAAAAGCGCAGCAATGGCTTGATACAAGACGGAGCCGTCCAGATTAAATGTATAACCGATTGGGATAACGAACGAAACAATTCCTTTTGGACATCCGATGCGCTCCATTTTATCCATGACTCTTGGTAAAACTGTTTCAGAGCTGGATGTACTAAAGGCAAGAAGCATTTCGTCTTTCATGTAAGCAAGAAATCTGAAAATATTGACGCCAATCATCTTTCCGATAATTCCGAATACAACGATAAGGAAGAGAGCGAGCGCAAAATAAACAAGACCTACAAGCTTACCTAATGAAATAAGAGATTCAAGACCAAATTTTGATACGGTCACACCAATGAGTGCAAATACACCAAATGGTGCAGCTTTCATCACAACATTGACGACATGGAACATGGCATGTGATACACCTTCGAAGAAGGCGAGCACTGGTTTACCGCGTTCCCCAATCGCTGAAACGCCAAGTGCAAATAGCACAGTGAAGAAAATAATCGCAAGCAAATCACCTTCCGCCAATGATTGGAAGAAGTTCGTTGGAACGATATGAAGGAACGTATCAGCAACTGATTTGCTGCTTTGCTCTTTTTCCGTTTCAACATACTGGCTAATATCTTGTTTTTCTGCATGTCCAAAGTCAACGCCTGCACCAGGTTGTACAAAGTTTGCAAGGACAAGACCAAGGACAATCGCAAATGTTGTGATAATTTCAAAATAAAGAATGGTTCTAAAACCTAGTTTCCCTACTTTTTTACCATCACCCGCACCTGCAACACCTAAAATTAAGCTGGATACGACAATTGGTATGACAATCATCTTGATGAGTCTTAAGAAGAAGTCTCCAATTGGTTTTAAGTATGTCTCGACACCTGGGTTACCGAAAAAGATTGCCCCAACAACGACACCGAGAATAAGACCGATTAGGATTTGAGTAGCCAATCCAAATTTTAATTTTTTCATAGATTTCCTCCCTAACATATTCATTAAAGGAATATTCCCATCATATTAAGTTTTAATATATGAATTAAAGTATAACTAAAATTAAAGAGGTTCGTCCACGATAAAATTATATTAAGAAAATACAAAATTGTTAGAAAAAATAGACATTTAGAACCCCCTTCATTGCTTCGAGTCAATAAAAAGTGTCTTCAGAACTAAAACTCATCATATGAAAATACTAAAAAACCCTTTTGTGACAGGGGTTTTACCTTTTTACCTATTTTTCAGAAAAAATAAAAAGCACTTTTGACTCCAACTGACGAAGGAGGAAAAAAGTGCTTTTTTATTCAATTTATTTCCTTATTTAAGATAACTTACTTGTGAGCATTCCTCACATTCATTACCATAACACTCGTGCTGTTCCATTAAATCATTTCCACATTTTGTGCATTTTTTTGAGGGCAAATTTCTAAAAAACTCTGTGATTTTTCCTAGCATTTGTCATCCTCCTATACGTTTTGTTGCTATTATTGTATTATAACAGATTGATAATTGTCAATCTGTTTTGTAACAATAGGCAGGAAGAATGCTTTTTTCATGAAAAATGGGTATATTGTAAGAAGGGGATTTTTAGAAAAGGAGGGAAAAATGACGATGAAATTAACCGTAATTGGATGCTATGGAGGTTTTCCGGCAGCTGGTGAAGCGACATCAGGCTACCTTTTTGAATCAAATGGCTTTCGTCTTCTTGTAGACTGCGGAAGCGGTGTTCTTTCAAAGCTGCAGCAATACATTGATATAGAAGAACTAGATGCTGTTCTCCTTTCTCATTATCACCACGATCATATTGCAGATATCGGACCACTCCAATATGCGAAGCTAGTGGGATATCATTTAGGAAAAAGCAGCGGATCGCTTCCGATCTATGGACATACTGGTGATCAAGAAGCATTTGGACGGCTTTCTGATGATATACATACAAAGGCAAAGCCTTATCAGCCGGAAGAAGGGATTCAACTCGGCCCCTTTCAAATTGAATTTTTGAAAACGGTTCATCCAGCAGAATGCTATGCGATGAGAATTCAGGCAGAAGATGCTGTGGTCGTGTATACAGCAGACTCAAGCTATCAGGAGGCATTTATTCCATTTAGCAAGGGGGCAGATCTGCTCATTGCCGAAAGCAATTTTTACGCTGGACAAGATGGATCAGGTGCTGGACATATGAACAGTACGGAAGTAGGGAAGATTGCAAAGGAAGCAAATGTTGGGGAACTCATCATCACTCATCTGCCCCATTTTGGTCGTCATAAAGACCTAGTCAATGAAGCACAGGCGTTATATACTGGCAGTATACAGCTTGCCCATTCAGGGCTTAGATGGAACAAGGAAGGAAGATAGAGATGCTGTTTATCGATAACGAACAACATTATGATCCAATGATTAATTTGGCAATTGAAGAATATTGCTTAAAATATTTAGATCCAGAAGAAACCTATTTGCTGTTTTACATTAATCAGCCGTCGATCATTATTGGAAAGAACCAAAATACAATAGAAGAAATCAACACAAAGTATGTGGAAGACAACGGAATCAAAGTCGTGCGCCGCTTATCCGGCGGTGGTGCAGTTTACCATGACAAAGGGAACTTAAACTTCAGCTTTATCACAAAAGATGATGGAGACAGCTTCCATAACTTTAAAAAGTTCACAGAGCCAGTCATCAAAGCGCTTGAAAAGCTGGGCGTTAAAGCTGAATTGAGCGGCAGAAATGACATCATGGCAGATGGACGTAAAATTTCTGGAAATGCCCAGTTCGCAACAAGAGGACGTATTTTCAGCCATGGCACACTGCTATTTGATTCAGAAATTGAACATGTCGTTTCGGCTTTAAATGTGAAAAAAGAAAAAATTGAATCAAAAGGCATCAAATCGATTAGAAGCAGGGTTGCCAATATCAGTGAACTGATGGATCAAAAAATGACAACAGAAGAATTTAGAAAAATTCTTTTAAGCTACATTTTTGATACAAATGGGGACGTTCCTCAATATCGCCTGACTGAAAAGGATTGGGAAAAGATTCACGAAATTTCTCGAGATCGTTATCAAAAATGGGAATGGAACTACGGCCGTTCACCGAAATTTAATTTGCAGCATTCTAAGAGATTCCCTGCAGGCTCCATTGATTTGCGATTAGAAGTGAAAAAAGGGATGATCCAGGATTGCAAAATCTTTGGTGATTTCTTTGGCGTAGGGGATATTGCCGATATTGAGAAGCGGCTCATCGGACAGCAATATGATCGTAAAACGATCAGTGATGTCTTAGAAGATATGGATATGCGCCACTATTTCGGCAACGTATCAAAAGAGGATTTTCTTGATTTGATTTATTAATTCGAGAAAGCACGGCTAGAGATAGCAGTGCTTTTTTGATTGAAGGAAATGAAAGCGATTTACATTTGATCTTGTGGATTTTTTCGATTGTCTATTATAATAGAAAGGAGGAATGTTCGGCCATAAAATGAATGGTCATTCATTCATTGATGACATGTAAGGGGTGGGAGAATGGATTTGATCAAAAATCTTCAGCAGACGGCGATGACGAAGGGAGAAAATATCGCACTGATCTTTGAAGGAAAGAAGTGGACCTATCGAGAGCTGATGACAAGTATCGAGCGTTTTGCAGATGGATTAGTCAACGAAGGGTTTCAAGCCGGGGATCATATCGCGCTTATTTTAGGAAATTCACCGCATTTTGTCATTTCTTTTTTTGGCGCATTAAAGGCAGGGCTTGTCGTTGTACCTATTAACCCAACGTATACACCTAGTGAAATTGGATATATGCTCATCACAGGCGATGTGAAAGGTATTGTGGCGCCTGAACAGCTTCTGCCAGTTTACGAGCAGGTGTATGAGCAGCTTCCGTCCATTGAAAGAGTCATTATTTGTGCAGAAAATGAATCGGCGTGCAGATCAAGCTTCAAGGAAGTATCTGATCGACTTGTTTTCTTTGGAAAACTTGTGTCAGGTGCTGCGAATGAAAACGTACATCCTTCCATTCAGCCAGATGATACTGCTGTTATTTTATTTACATCTGGCACGACAGGAAAACCAAAAGGTGCCATGCTGACTCATTTCAACCTTTATTCAAATGCCAGAGATGTCGCTGAGTATTTATCGATTGATAAAGAGGACAAGGTTATTGCCGCTTTGCCAATGTTCCATGTATTTTGTTTAACAGTCTGTATGAATGCGCCGTTGATTCATGGTGCGACGATTTATGTCTTGCCGCATTTCAGCCCGTCAGAGCTTTTGCGCATGATGGAAAAAGAGAAGCCAACGCTATTTGTTGGAGTGCCCACCATGTATAACTATTTGTACCGCCAGGAGGGGCATGAGGAAGCGATGTCATCCGTGAGGATCTGTATATCAGGTGGTGCCTCAATGCCTGTTGCCTTACTCCATGGCTTTGAGAAAAAATTCGGTGTTACGGTCCTTGAGGGCTATGGGCTATCAGAGGCTTCTCCAGTGACTGCATTCAATCCTCTTGACGGAAAAAGAAAACCAGGTTCTGTCGGGACTGACATTATGAATGTGAAGAATAAAATTGTGAATGAACTAGGAGAAGAAGTCGGTCCAAATGAAGTCGGAGAGCTGATAGCAAAAGGGCCAAACATCATGAAAGGCTATTATCAAATGCCAGAAGATACAGAAGCTGCACTAAGAGACGGCTGGCTGTATACTGGCGATTTGGCGAGAAGAGATGAAGAAGGATATATTTATATTGTCGATCGGAAAAAGGATATGATTCTTGTTGGCGGTTATAATGTTTATCCAAGAGAAGTAGAAGAAGTACTCTATCAACATGAAGCTGTAGCAGAAGCCGTTGTCATCGGTGTGCCAGATCCGAACACGGGAGAGGCAGTCGTCTGTTACATTTCCCCTAAGAAACATGCTCACATCAATCAAGAAGACATCATCACACATTGTTCACGCTATTTAGCAAAATATAAGCAGCCCCAAACGATCCATTTCATAGATGATATTCCTAAAAACACAACAGGTAAAATTTTAAGAAGAGCGCTAAGAGAAAAGTATCAAGCAGAAGAAAGTAAATAAAAAAAGGGAGTCTCTGATGAGGAGACTCCCTTCGCATGTAGACAAATCCTCGCAATTCAAGGTTTTCTCTCAAAGATCATTTTAGCTCTTTTGAATGGCTTCTTTTAACTGTCTCTGAAAAGAATTCGACTGTTTTTGATTCAGTTCATAAAACGTTCCATCAACTAAAAAAACGACCTGTGATCGGTTGGTCCAAAGCTGGAAGGTGGTGCCGTTTGTGCGTCCGAACATCACCTTGGCGATATAATCGGGCTTTTTTAAATTTTTCTTGAGATGATTGCTTGTTTGTTTGCCTTTATTTAATTCTTCAATTAAATCTTCTACTGTGTCCTTATCATCTATTTCATAAGAGATGGATTCATTCGCAGGTGAGAGCAGCAATTTTTCAGCTCGATTCTCATCAAAGATTTCGCTCGTCCGGCTGAACACATAAAAGAAGGTGATTAATAAAAGTCCAAAAATCACAACTCCTGCAAGGATTTTCTTCATTTTGATCCTCCAACTTACTGTTTTACATGTAGCTTCTCCGATTTTTGAGTCGCATAATCATTTTTTTCGCGAAAGCTTTTTCTGATGGGGCATGCTATGATGGAGCCACATGAGACAGGTTCTAAACGAAAAAATGCGTGACTAGAATAGAGAGAGGGATGGAAAGGAGGCTGACCTGTGCGAGTACGTAAATGGATGGCTCTTGCAACAGTAGCATACATATTGTACGGTCTTTTTATTTATTCGTATCTGTTTCTAATGGGAGATTCATCGGTACCTGAAAGTGTAAAAGGGACAAGTGCAGATCCGCATACCTTTATGACAAGTCATGAGCTTGTGATCAGCGAGAATTTCTCGAATATACGGAATCTGCTGTATTTCATCACCATCCCATTAGATTGGTATGTCTTTTTCCTTTTGCTCATTTCAGGGTATTCACGGAAAATAGCAGACTGGAGCTTGGCAGCAGCTCGTTTCAAGTTTTTAAGCAAACTTGTGTATGTGTTTGTGCTGTCACTTCTAACAATGATCATTTCATTGCCAATTAAGTGGATTGGCTATCAGCTTTCTTTGCACTACGGAGTATCTGCACAAAGTACGGCAAGCTGGTTGAAAGATCAAACACTGGATTTTTGGATTCAATATCCGCTTCTTTCCCTTTGTGCTATTGTGTTCTTTTGGCTGATTCAAAAGAGAAGAAAACGCTGGTGGCTGTATGCGTGGTGTTTGACAGTCCCAGTTACGCTGTTTCTCTTCTTTATACAACCGGTCGTCATTGATCCGTTATATAACAATTTTTATCCACTAAAGGATCAAGCTCTAGAGAAGAAAATATTAACGCTGGCAGACAAAGCGCATATTCCGGCAGATCATGTATATGAGGTCAATATGTCTGAGAAAACGAATACGATGAACGCTTATGTCACAGGAATTGGTGAAAATAAGCGTATTGTCTTATGGGATACAACACTGCAAAAGCTGAAAGACCAAGAAATTTTATTTATCATGGCGCATGAAATGGGACATTACGTCATGAAACATGTCTATATTGGATTAGCAGGATATTTAGTGCTGTCATTGGCCGGATTATTTGCGATCGACCGTCTTTATTTTTATCTTTATCAAAAAGGAGCAGCCACATTTCGTCTCAAGGTGTCACACGACATTGCTGCTCTTCCGCTTCTTTTAATCATCGTATCGATGCTGTCATTTGCAGCTTCACCTTTTACAAATGCAGTGTCAAGGCATCAAGAACGGGCAGCCGACGAATATGCGGTGAACATGACAAAAGACGGGGAGGCAGGCGTAACGTCTTTTCAAAAGCTTGCAAAATCAGGGCTGTCCCAGGTAAATCCACCGTTTTTAGTGAAGATCTTCCGCTATGGACACCCAACCATGATGGAGAGAATCATGGATATGGAAAAAGCGGCGGAAAAAGAGAAAACGCCGAAAAAGCAGTAATAAATAAAATCCGGCTGGATTAGCCGGATTTAGATTGTTGACAAAGGGCTAAAATGATTTTTATTTTAGCTCTTTGTCTTCTTTTCAGCGTGATAGAAAACCTTTGAAGTCTAGGAAGGACGAGTACCGGAGCGGAGCGAATTGAGCATTCGTGAGCACCGGCACGCAGGACTGACACCGAATGCGAGGGTTTGTCTACGCGCTGAATCCGGCTGGATCAGCCGGATTTTTTTATCACACTTTGTTAGTTAGAAGCAGCTTGAGCGTTGATTAACCCTTTTCCATAATAGAATGAGTCACCAAGCGGTGTCGCTGTATTTTCTAAGCGCTGGCGAACCTGTGAATTTGTTAGGTTCGGGTTTTTAGAAAGAATAAGCGCTGCTGCTCCTGCTACATGAGGAGATGCCATAGATGTTCCAGTATAAGAAGTGTATCCACTGCTTGGCACTGTACTTAAAATAGAAGTACCAGGTGCAGAAACATCTAATTCAGGACCTGCGCTAGAAGATGAGTTTCTGACATTGTTACTGTTTACATTGGCAACAGCAATTGTAGACTCGTATTTGGCTGGATAGCCAACTGTACTTCTAGAGCCACTAGAGCCTGAATTACCTGCCGCGGCAACAACAACGACTCCGCGGTTGTTTGCTGTATCAACGGCATTTTTAAGTGCTGTTGAACCGCTTGCTCCGCCTAAACTCATATTGATGACATCCATGTTATTGGCCACAGCCCATTCAATACCGCTAATAATCCAGCTGTATTGTCCGTCGCCATTGCGGTCTAATACTTTCACAGCATATAGGGAAGCGCTTGGAGCGACCCCAAGAACACCAATTGTGTTATCAAGGGCAGCAATGGTTCCAGCTACGTGAGTTCCATGTGATTGAAAGTCTTGGGTGGCATTTGGCTCTGAAGGGACGAAGCTCGCACCGCCTGCAACATTTAAGTCAGGGTGTGCAGCGTGGATTCCAGTATCAAGGACAGCTACTTTGACATTAGCACCTTTATAACCTTGAGCGTGTACAGCTGGAGCTTTGATTTGAGGGATTCCATAAGGGACGGTTTGTGCATATGCTTCTGCTTTATGGTCTTCTTCTACGTAAGCAATGCTAGGGTCATGTTCAAGTTTTTTGGCGGCTTGTTCGGACATTTTCACTTGTGCAGCATTAATGAGGCGGTATTGTTTTTCTAGTTTTCCACCATTTTGAATGACAGCTTGTTTCTTAGAGCTGTTTGTGGTGGCAGAGGCTTTAAAACCAACAATATAGCTTTTTTCACTATCTGTTTTGGAGACCGTCTCGGCATTTGCCATGGAGCCTCCAAACCCTGCTGAAAACAGAAGAGGGACAGCCAATAAAACACTTGTCATCACATTTTTCTTTTTCACGCACATTCCACATCCCTTTTTCTTATTTCAGAATAATCATCCGTAGTCTATAAGAATGATCCGTTTGATTATTCTGTATATTCAGTTTAAGGGAAGTAGGCAAATAAGAGTAGACCCGAATTTTTGTGAAAGTCCTAGCGAAAATTGGGGAATTAAGTCACTTGGAACTGGTGGTAAAATATGTTTATTCTATCATTTCAGCGATGATCTATTAAAAAGGGAGTGTGCTTTTTTTCTCATGATCCATTTCCGGTTAATTATTCGATACCCGAAAAGCCATAAAATAGGTAGAATCGTCTAGCATCTATTTCGAATTTCGATATAAAAAAATATTATTTTATCATTGTTTTTGCCATAAAAAAGAACCTGCTAAGATAACAGGCTCTTTAAGAAGGGGTGGATTGAGTTAAATGGCTGACCACGTTGTAATCACGGACCTTCCATTTACCATCTGACCATTCCACATAATTTAAGCAAGCATTAACAAGTCTCGTGTTCTGTAGACCCATATGTTCATCAGCCAAAGTGGTGAGTAAAGCATGGATAGCAGCTCCGTGAGCCACGATCAGGACATGTTGATCTGGATAGGCGGCTCTGACTTTCTCAATACCTTCTAGCATTCGGTTTTGAATCGTCTCAATTGGTTCCATATTTGGATATTGTTTATCTGGAAACAGCTTTTGACGCTCCTCAAACGACATGCCTTCAGCGTCACCATAATCTCGTTCTATAAAATCATCCATGATGACAAGTGGGGCATGGACATGATTTAAAATCAAGTGTGCCGTTTCTTTTGCCCTTGTTAGTGGACTGGAAATGACAACATCCCAATGGACATCCTTTAAGTAAAGTCCAGTTTGTTCAGCCTGCCATTTACCTGTGTCGTTTAAAGGGATATCTGTTCGTCCTTGAATTCGTTTCGCTGCATTCCAATCTGTTTCCCCGTGTCTGACTAGGCAAATTGTTGTCAATCAAATCCCGCCTTTTCTATCTTTTCTTCTATTATACTAAAGCAGAAGAAAAAAGGCTGTATTAGCGATTTGTCAGGCTTGTTAAGGATTCGACAGAACTTGCGACTTGAGACACCGTTTGTTTGACTTCCTTCAATTCGTTAAGGAAGGTCTGAAGGTCAATTTCAATTTTTCCGTTTTGGTTTTTGCTTAAGTTCATGCTGCTGACGATATCATCAAAGAGTGAATTGATTTGTGTCATTTTTTCTTTACTGTCTGTCACAAGTAAATTCACGTCCGCAATGTGCTGAGAAACAATGGCGATTTGTGAATTCGTATTGTTGACAAGTTCAGATACAGTTGAAACCGTTTTCTTGGTGTCCTCTGATAATTTGCGTACCTCGTTTGCAACGACAGCAAAGCCTTTTCCATGTTCACCTGCTCGTGCAGATTCGATTGAAGCATTTAAAGATAACAAGTTCGTCTGCTCTGCAATGCCTGTGACAATCCCAAAGATTTGTTCAATTTGTTTGGCGATTTCTTCAAGGCGTTTAATTTCTGTTTCAATCTTTGTCATGCTGCCATCAATTTGGTTCATTTGTGTTTGCTGAATTTCTAATTCTTTTTTACCGCCGATTGATTTTTCTTCGACCTGTGCTGAAATTTGTGTTCCAGCTTGTGACATGTCCGCCATCTCATCCGATTTTGAGACAAGCTTGTCGACTGCACTTGTTGTGTTTGAGAAGAGCGAAGCAAGCGAATTTGAAGTCTCTGTGATTTTTGTATGAAGCTCCTGCTGCTGCTCTTCTGCTTCATCACGAATTTTAGAATATTCATTTTGGAATGTATCTAGGACTAACTGCTGCTCTAAATTTAAAATTTTCGTCGTCGCTTTGACCGCTGTCTGATATTCTTTGAAATCTTGGATATGGTTAGCGAATAAATCCATAATGGATAGCAGAAGGTCTTGGAATGCTGCCATGTACCATTTAGGCTGAAGCCCAATCCGTAAATGAACTTGCGCGATTTTAATGCGTTTTGCCACATAGGCTTCGTCAATCACACCTGCAAACATTTCGCTAATATGAATGCGGAGTGTTTTTTTCAAACGATCGACAGAACTATTGTCTTGAATGATATGCATCAAGGAAGACTCGACTTCTAAATTTTTATAAAACTTATCAACAATATGGGCAATATCATCCTGAACAATTGGATTGAGCTGTTTTAATATCAATAGGTCATGCTGTGTCAGGTCAATCATTTTGATTTGTTTGGCGATGTCCGTATTGTTCGAGAAGTTGATTCGTTTTATCCCATCATCCTGCTGTGTGAAAAAAGCAGTGTTTTTTCTTTTCGGTTCTTTTTTAAATAACAATGTGTTTGTCCCCCCATAATCATCAAAAATATCAGACTTTATGTTTTTTATCGGATAATATTGGATTTTTTAAAGGGGGAACGAGTGAAATTTTACTGTTCTTTATATGACCTTTTTAGTGGTTTTTTAGCAGGGCCTTCTACTACTTCTCCAGTAATGGAAAAACGTGAACCGTGACACGGGCAATCCCAAGTGCGGTCACTATTATTCCAAGCTACTTCACAGCCTAGGTGAGTACACGTTGTATCGACTAGAAAGACATTCCCATCCTCTGATTTATAGGCGCCGCACTTTTTATGTTCATACGAGATAATGCCGCCCTCGCCTGGTTTTAAATCATCGATTGTTTGATCAGTTCGTTTAAATTTACCACTGATCAGCTTGGCAGCGACATTGGCATTTTCTTTAACGAAATCTTTGACGAAAGAGTCAGTAACAGGTCTTGATGGCGTAAAGATTGATTCATATGGATTCGATTTTCCTTCAATTAAATCACCGATAAGAGTGGCTGCGACGTGGCTTGTGGTCATGCCCCATTTTCTAAAGCCGGTTGCTACAAAGATATTCTGGTGGTGTTTGGTCAGGCGGCCAATGTAAGGGATTTGATCCATTGTGACCATATCGTGTGTCGACCAGCGATACAGCACTTCTTCTATTCCAAGGGTGGCATCTCCAAACGTTTCTAGTCCTTCATAGTGAGCGGATTCATCTCCGCCTTGTCCTGTTTTATGGCCTTCTCCTCCGATGAGGACTACTTCTTCACCGTGCCATTCTGCCGTTCTTAAAGAGTGAGCAGGCTGGTCAATTCCTAGGTACATTCCGTCTGGGAGTGGTTTAGTTGTTCTAGCTGCTACGACATAGGATTGCTCTGGATGAATTCGGGTGAAATAAAGTCCTTTTCCATCATAAAAAGGAAAGTGTGAGCATGAAATGACATAGCGCCCTGTCAGATGATGTCCGCTTTTTGTGACGACAGCAGGCCGGTTCCCTTCTTTTACATCAACAGCGGTTGTTTGTTCAAAGATACGTACACCTCGCTCTAGGAGCTTGTCGATTAGCGCATTGAGATAATGAAGGGGATGAAACTGTGCCTGATTGGTCATCGCAAGGGCTGCTTTAATGTCAGCGTCAAAAGGAAGCTTTGTTTTCCATTCCCGGTCAATACCAAGCTGTTTGTAGGCATCTAATTCCTTCTTTAACTTTTTTACACCGCTTTCTTCCTTTGTATAAAGGTAAGCATCTTTTATCTCTAGCTGACAATCAATGTCGTGCTCTTTAATACGAGCTTGAATGAGGTCTTTTGCTTTCTCATTTGCTTCTACATACAAACGTGCTTTTGGCATCCCAATTTGTTGAATCAGCTCATAATAGTATACATCATGCTGTGAGGTGATTTTAGCCGTTGTGTGTCCGGTCGTGCCTTGCAGCAATTGTTCGGCATCAATGATGATCACATCTAGTCCTCGCTCTGTCATTTCAAACGCCGCAGCGATGCCGGTAATACCGCCGCCGACAATGATCACATCTGCTGTGAGATCTTCACTGACAGCAGGGAAAGAATATTTCTGACTGTCCGCCAGCCATAACGATTTTGCCTGTTCCATTCCTTTATGTTCTTGTTGCATGTTGTCGCCTCCATTAACTTGTTGTGTATAATTTTTCCACAATGCTGAAAATCATACATCTGAAAGGAAACAGGGGCGTCATACATAAAAAAGCCGCCAGCACATAAAAATAAACAAGATAAAAGGAAGGAGTGGACTAACGTGTCAACAAAGCAGCCGAAGAAAACATTGCCGCCTCAGCACCAAAATGAACGTCCGGGTCTTGAATATAAAATGAATCCTAGACCTATCTTTGATCGTGAGGTGCAGGATAAAAAGTTAGCAGGAAAAACAGCCATTGTGACAGGTGGAGACAGCGGGATTGGAAGAGCAGTTTCTGTTTTATTTGCGAAAGAAGGTGCCAATGTCGCCATTGTTTACTTAAGTGAACATCGTGACGCTGAGGAGACGAAGGACTATATTGAGAAAGCGGGAGGCCGTGTCATCTTAATTGCAGGTGATTTAGGGGATGAGGCTTTTTCAAATGAGGTCGTCAAAAAAACAAAAGATGCCTTCGGTTCCATTGATATTTTGGTGAATAACGCCGGGGAACAGCATCCGCAAAAAAGCATTGAGCAAATTACCTCGCATCAGCTTCTTCGGACGTTTCAAACGAATATTTTTGCCATGTTTTATTTAACAAAGGCTGTTCTTCCTCATTTAAAAAAAGGAAGCAGCATCATTAATACAGCATCTGTCACCGCCTATAAAGGGCATGAAACTTTGATCGATTATTCATCCACAAAAGGGGCGGTCGTAACCTTTACGAGATCATTATCCTTATCGCTCATTAAACAAGGGATTAGAGTGAATGGAGTAGCTCCCGGTCCTATTTGGACACCGCTGATTCCCTCAACCTTTACGGAAAAAGAAGTCTCTGAATTTGGCGGAGATGTCCCAATGGAACGTCCTGGTGAGCCAGTAGAGCTTGCGCCAAGTTATTTATTTTTAGCGAGCGAAGACTCATCTTATATGAATGGACAAATGCTGCATGTGAATGGCGGGACCATTTTAAATGGATAAACAAAAAACTTGCGGTAAAGAGACGAGTTGCTGTCTCTTTGCCGCAAGTAAAATCATCATGATTGATGTAAGCAGTGTTCTGCATATTGAGCTGACAAGTCATTGAATCGCTTTTCATCACGCTGATCCAGTGCCTTATCAATCTCTTCTCTTAGGAAGGTTAAGCGCTGTTTATAAAGCGCCTCATCTAAAACCATTTGAATATAGATGTCTAAAATGGTGACGCCGTTTTCTTCGGTTTTTTGGGTGTTGCGGGACTTCATGAGCTCAGCATACGTTTTTTTCTCTTTCATAAAGAATCCCCCCGATGCCTTTTTTATAGTATATGGATTGGCGGAGAAAAAATCAACAAGAATTTATAATTTTTAGACAATTTATTTTTGAGCAGAATCGACATCTCTTGTCCAATCGACAGGATGTGATATATCTTTAAAAATGGCTTTTCGATAGATCGAATGGACTAAAAAATATGATAAAAAGATGATTTTTAATAAATTTTGAAAAAATCCTGTCGTTTCTTATATGTTGGTGATAGATTAATAGTATCTTAAATAACCAAATATTAACACAGGAGGAAATGAAGTGTCAGGAATTAGTGAAACACCTTTAGATTCATACGTCATTAATCAAACAACAATGGCGGTCCTTCCAGTTGAAGAAGGAAAAAGAGTATATTCAAAAGTCATAGAAAGAGAGACAAGCTTTTACGTTGAATTAAAGCCCCTGCAAATTATTGAACGCAGCTGCAGATTCTTCGGCTCAAGCTATGCAGGCAGAAAGGCGGGAACATACGAAGTAACAGGAATTTCTCACAAACCCCCAATTGTGATTGACTCATCCAATCATCTGTATTTCTTCCCAACTTATTCATCCAACCGTCCTCAGTGCGGCTGGATCTCCCACAAATACATTCATACCTTCCAAGAATCATCCCTCGGAGACACGGTGGTCACCTTTACAAATGAGCAAACCGTCAAACTTGATGTCTCATATAAATCATTTGAGAGTCAGGTGCACCGGACAGCATATCTCCGAACGAAATTTCAAGATCGTCTTGATGGTGGTCTTCCGAAGAAACAAGAATTTATGCTGTATCCAAAGGAACAGCAGCTCAATCTCGTATACGATTTTATATTAAGGGAGCTTCGTAACAGATATTAGTCAAAAGCCAGCGGCAGAGCAGCCGCTGGACCTCTTATCAAGCATGAATGCAATGTAAAAAGATGCCGCTGCATCATAAAGATGAACTCATTGAAACCAAATACGTATGTCTCGTCGTCTATTGGTTGTATTGGGAAATGACAGGGAAATGTGGATCCTTTGACGTATTTTCATCCATTTACTCATAAATCACAGAAGTGACACGAGCTTGTCTGTTACAATAAAAGAAATCTTATGTGGTAAAGGATGCTTATATTTGACCGATATGAACGAATGGGATGAAGAAATGGAGGCTCTGTATGAAAAAACAATCACATTTGGTGCTGCTATTTATCCTAACTTTGACATTACTAGCAGCCTGTCAGCAAGCAGGTCAGCCGCCTTCAAAGCAAGACACAAAAGAAGCTGCTTATGAACAATGGGTGCAGTCTTATATGGATGAGTTAAATAAAGCATATGAAAATATGACCGATCAGTTTATCTCAGATGGACACGGAAAGATCCAAACAAATAAAAAATTGACAGAAGCGACGAAAGCATTTGATCGTGTGATTCAAAAAGGGCTGGATCATCAAGAAGTTCCAGCCGCTTATCAAAAGGCCAATCAACAATTAAAGACAGGACTTGCTTCCTTTGAAAAAGGGATCAGTAAGGTGGAAAAGCTCTTGAAGCATCCCGATCAAGAGAAGCTGTTTATTTCCGCTACCCATCATTTTCAGGATGGCTTGCAGCAGACAGCCGCATTTATTGAAGAAGTAGGTCAGATTCAGCAATCATCTTAAAAAGCTTGGAAGTAAACCTTCCAGGCTTTTTTAAATGTGAAGTATTTTCTTTAAACGGCGGACGCCCTCTTGAATCATGTTTTCGTCCGTACAGGCGAATCCTAGCAGTAATCCCTTTCGATTGCTTTCAAAACAATAAGGACTTAACGGATAAATGCCAACACCAGCTGCTTTTGCTGCCTCAATGCTTTCTTTTTCATCAAAGTCTTGCGCTCCTTCTAAAAAGACATGAAGGCCCGTATCGGTTCCATAGATACGGAAGTGTTTGTCAAAGTGATGTGTCAAAAGGGCTTCCATCATGGCTGCCTGTCTTTTTTTATACAGCTGTCTCATTCGCCTGACATACCGCGTGAATTCCCCTTCTTTGAAAAAAGAAGCGAGTGTGATTTGTTCCATAATGGGCAGCTGCCTTTGAATGAGTGATTGCAGTGCGGCAATTTCTTTCATGACTGCTCTGGAGCCGACAATGGCAGCTAAGCGGATGCCAGGTGCCAGCACCTTTGAGAAGCTTAAGATGTAAATGACATGCTCGGGAGCTTCTGAAAATAGGGAAGGGAGCGGCCCGCCATGGTAACGATAATCTCCATCAAAATCGTCCTCTAATATATAAGACTGATGGCTGACAGCAAACTTCAGCAGCTGCTGCCTTCTGTTTACACTCATACATACTCCAGTTGGACGCTGATGGGAGGGCGTCACAGCAATCAGTTTTGTTCGCCGGGGCAATGTATTCACCACCATTCCTTCTTCATCAACTGGTGAGGGATGAATGTTCATTTCGCGATGCATAAACGACAGCCTTGCCCCAGGGAAACCTGGATCTTCAACAGCCACTGTATCACCTTTTTTTAGCAATACCTGTGAAATCAAATCAATGGCTTGCTGCGTGCCACCTGTTAGCACCATTTGATCTTCCTCTACATCAATCCCGCGTTCAACAGATAAATATTGTCGTATTTCTGAACGCACCTCCCATAATCCATGCGAAGAGGAATAGCCCCAATCCTTCATATCTAATCGCTGTAATGCTTTCATGAGCGAGCGCTTCCATATGTTTTGAAAGTGTGCATCGATGGCTGGCTCCTGATGACGAAAATCAATATCAAGCTTCTCATGAAATTGATTGGCTGACAGCCAATGATCCATTTGTTTTTCGGCCTCTTCAAAGTGAGGTCTTGTCGGAGGTGAGAAAGGCGGTTCACTTTGATGGGGAGGGGAAGCTGTATATTGATCGCTTGAAATGACCTTTGTACCACCTCTTCTAGATGTGCTCACGTAACCCCTTGCCAGCAGCTCATCATAGGCAAGCTGTACGGTTGATCTTGATACATTCAGCTCCTGTGCTAACACTCTTGTCGGTGTTAACTGATCGTCAGGATGCAGTTTTTGTGTATGAATTTTTTGAATGATCTCAGTCACGATTTGCTGCCAGAGCGGAGTAGCGCTTGAACGGTCTAAATGAATATACATCGTGCACCTTCTCTCGTTTTCACATCATAAGTTGATGATGACACGGAATTATGGACTGGTCAATAGTGTCATTTTTGGATGTAGGAAGTAAGCCAAATGGTGTGTACACTGTTCTCATATGCAATGACATAGAGGAGAGAGTCAAATGATTTCAGCATCCAAAGAAGAAACGGCACACCTATCCATCATCCCGTTTATTTTCGTTTTACTTGGTCTTTTTATGATTACGATTGCTGTGAATCTGCAAGTGCCCCTTTATACGGCGTATGCAGAACAAGCAGGGTACGGAAAGGCGGCAACAGCACTTGTATTTGCCGCGTATGTCTTCGGACTTATTCCAGTTTTGCTTTTTCTTGGCGGCATTTCTGACCGAGCTGGACGCAAACCGATTTTATTGGTTGCGCTTGGCTTTTCGTTATGTGCCACCTTGTTGATGATTGTACACCCTTCCATACAGGTGCTCTTTGCTGCCCGGCTCTTGCAAGGTGTCGGACTTGGTCTTAGTGTTGGAACATGCACCGCATATTTGATTGCTTTATATCCAGAGAAGTCAGGCTGGATTCCAACTTTTATTGCACTATGCAGTTCGGTTGGATTTGGGGGCGGTGCTCTTTTTACAGCACTTCTTTCTTTTCAGCGTGTGTCGCTCACGCCGCTTAGCTATTGGATTGTGCTGGCCTTTTTAATCTTAACCATGATGGGTGTCTTCTTTTTTGTGCCGCCTGTCCAAGGAGATACAGGCAAACCGATGATGAACATGCCAAGATTTCCAAAAGGAACAATGCCGGCGAATGCAGCCATTGCTATCGCATGGTCGGTGTGCGGCCTTGTCATTTCGATCTTGCCAGCACAGCTTAAACTAAATGGTTATGAATTGTGGGTAGGGCCAGCGCTCTTTTTAATTAATATGGCAGGTGTCCTGATGCAGCCCTTTGTGCGTAAGATGAATAGCAGCACAGCGCTCCTTTTGGGGTTTATCTGTCTTCCATGCGGATATGGCCTCTTACTATACGGTGCAAACAGCGGATCTATTTTCCTTGTGCTTGCCGGAACGATGCTGGCGGGTACTGCCTGCTATGGATTTACTTATTTAGGTGGCCTTCAGCTCATTGTTGAGCGAGGGAAAAAGGAGGCGGCTAGAGCCGTTGCAGGATATTACTTGTTTGCCTATTTAGGGCTTGGTATTCCGAGTGTCTTTGTTGGCCTCTTCGCTGATATGTATGGTACTCAGATCGTGTTAACCCTCTTTTTCTTGATCGTTTTGGCTGCCTGCCTCATTCTCTTGATCTCAGGTATCAGGCAGAAACAAAAGTAAGATGTCCAACTTTCTCTTTCTCCTCCAATTCGTTTAAAATATAGAGAGGAGAGGGGAAGATGAACATGAAAAAAGTGCAGCTTGACGGTGCAGCGTGCAGGTCGCAAGAAGAGCTTCATGACCAGCTAAAAACAGTTTTACACCTTCCTGACTATTACGGAAAAAATCTTGATGCCCTTTGGGACTGTTTGACAGGAGAGGTGGCTCTTCCAGTAGAACTGACATGGGTGAATTTTCAAACGAGCAAAGACGCTCTTGGTGATTATGCTGAGAACTTGCGTCAGTTATTTCAAGAAGCAGAAGAAGAACTGAATGGACAATTTCAATTTGATATTCAATCATGATGAAAAAAGCAGCCGCTGCCGCAGGCTGTTTTTTTGAGTTTGCGTCTTTTTCATACCGCTATTGAATATTTCACTAGATGTGATAATATATGAACTGTCGCTTAATTGATAATGATAATCATTTGTGGCGGATAGAGCTTGATAGAAAGAGAGAAACCTGTATGAAATTGTATCAATTAAGTTTGTTATTTGTATGTTTGGCATGTATATCTCTGTTTGTCGGTGTACAGGATCTGTCCATTTTAGAGCTGTTTCATTTAACAGATGAACAAGTGCACACGTTAGTTTCAAGCCGCCTCCCGCGTCTCGTGAGTATTGTGCTTGCTGGTATGAGCCTTAGTTTATGCGGCTTTATTATGCAAAGCATGACGAGGAATAAATTTGTTTCACCAACCACTGCAGGAACGATGGAGTGGGCGAAGCTTGGTATTTTAGTAGCAATGCTTGTTTTTACACATGTGAATCCACTTATGAAAATGGGGATTGCGTTTCTATTTACTTTAGGTGGGAATCTTCTTTTCTTAAAAATCCTGCGGCATATTAAGGTGAACGATACGATTTATGTACCATTAGTCGGCTTAATGTTTGGGGGGATTGTCAGTTCAATATCTACGTTTATAGCCTATAAATATGATTTGATCCAAAACGTATCCGCATGGCTTCAAGGAGATTTTTCTCTTATTGTCCAAGGGCGTTATGAACTGCTCTATGTGAGCGTTCCACTATTGATCATTGCGTATTTATATGCTGACCGCTTTACAGTGGCAGGCATGGGCGAGAGCTTTGCCGTTAACTTAGGTTTAACGTATAAACGTGTGATGGCGGTTGGTTTGGTGATCGTTTCAATGATTACGTCTGTCACCATTTTAACTGTCGGAATGCTGCCATTCCTTGGATTAATCATTCCGAATATTGTTTCGATCTACCGCGGCGATCACTTGAAAAAAAGCCTCCCGCATACAGCTTTACTAGGAGCTATTTTTGTTCTGATTTGTGATGTGCTCGGAAGGGTGATCATTTATCCATATGAAATATCAGTTGGACTCATGGTAGGCATCATCGGAAGTGCGATCTTCCTGTACATGTTATTAAGGAGGAAACGCTATGCATAAGAAACGTATATTATGCCTGATTGCAGCCATTGCAGCCGTGTTGATCGTAATTTTTATTACCTTTCAAATGGGGTACTGGCCGTACACAGTCCCAAGTCGTTTAAAGAAAGTGCTTGCGATGACATTAACGGGAGGCGCGATTGCCTTTTCATCTGTTGTTTTCCAAACTTTGACCAACAATCGAATCTTAACGCCGAGCATATTGGGTTTAGACGCACTGTACTTGTTTTTGCAAACAGCGATTATTTATGTGTTTGGGTCGACTCATTTAATGATCGTCAATAAGAATTTTAATTTTTTCCTTTGCGTTGGGCTGATGATACTATTTTCTGTGCTGCTGTATACAGTCATGTTCAAACGCAAAAATAAACATATTTTCTTGCTTCTGCTTGTTGGAATTGTGTTTGGGACATTGTTCAAAAGTCTTTCTTCGTTTATGGAAATGCTGATCGATCCGAATGAATATCAAGTCGTACAGGATAAATCCTTTGCAAGCTTTAATCACATGAACACGGACATCTTACTGATTGCTTCTGTTTTATTTGCGGCGCTGTGTGTGTACATTTGGACATTCCGCTCCAAATTAGATGTCATGTCTCTTGGTAAGGAGCATGCGGTGAATCTAGGCATTGACTACGACAGTGTCACAAAAAAGATGCTGATCGTAATAGCTGTCCTTGTGTCTATCGCAACGGCACTTGTCGGACCGATTACGTTCCTCGGCTTACTCGTCGTAAACGTCGCACGAGAGCTTTTTCGGACATACCGGCATACATACTTGCTATTAGGCTCTTTTTTTATTAGTGTGATTGCCCTTGTAGGCGGAGAATTTCTTGTAGAAAAGGTATTTACTTTTCAAACGCCGCTTAGTGTGTTGATTGATTTAGTCGGCGGACTGTATTTTATTTATTTACTGTTAAAGGAGAGTCGTTCATGGTCTTGATGAAGGGCGTCAGTAAGACGTATAACGGAAAAACAGTGCTTCACGACACAACAATCAGTGTGAAAAAGGGACAGCTGACCTCTCTCATTGGTCCGAATGGTGCGGGGAAAAGCACGCTTTTATCCATTATGAGCCGGCTGATTCAGCCAGACTCAGGTGCAGCTTATTTAGAAGACAACCTATATAGCGCATACCCTCCGCAGGAACTTGCGAAGAAGATGAGTATTTTAAAGCAGGCCAATCATATGAATGTGCGGCTGACCGTTCGGGAGCTTGTCAGTTTTGGCCGTTTCCCTTACTCACAGGGCCGTCTGACTAAAGAGGATGAGAAGATGATCGATGTGTCCCTCCAATACATGAAGCTTGCTGATATCCAGCATCAATATGTAGAAGAACTGAGCGGTGGACAAAGACAAAGAGCCTTTATTGCAATGGTGCTGGCGCAGGATACAGATTATATTTTTTTAGATGAGCCTTTAAACAATTTGGATATGAATCATTCTGTCGAGATGATGAAGCTCTTTCAGCAGCTCGTCAAAGATCTTGGGAAAACAATTGTTGTCGTTCTTCATGATATTAACTTTGCTTCTGTGTATTCCGATCATATCGTCGCCTTAAAAGATGGACAGGTTATTAAAGAAGGTGGAGTGGACGAAGTGATTCAAACAGATGCACTTGAACAAATTTATGACATGCGCATACCGATTGAAGTTATTCGCGGTGAGCGTATTTGCTTATATTTTTCTTAAAAAATAAAGAGGTGATCACGTATGAAAAAATGGATATGGATGATGACTGTATTAACAGCGATCGTGGTACTCGCTGCCTGCGGAAATCAAGGAAAAACAGAAGGAATTAAAGAAGAAACTGTGACGGTAAAAGACATGCTGAATAAAGATGGTGTAAAGATCAAGAAAAACCCGAAAAAAGTGGTCGTGTTTGATATGGGAAGCCTTGATACGCTAGACAAACTAGGTGTGAATGTAACAGCTTTACCGAAACAAGTGGTGCCTAAATATTTATCTAAATATGAAGGAGACAAATATGAAAATGTCGGCGGATTAAAAGAGCCGAACTTTGAAAAAATTGCAGAAATCAAGCCGGATTTAATCATTATCCAGCACCGTCAAGCAGATGCATTCGATGAATTTTCTGAAATTGCCCCTACGATTTATATGGATGTAGACAACGCCAATTATATGGAATCATTTAAAAAGAATGCCACAACTTTAGGCAAGATTTTTGATAAAGAAGACAAAGTCAAAGAAGAACTTGCTGCCATTGATCAAAAAGTGGATGCTTTAAAGAAAGAAGCAAAAGAGTTAAAGAAAAATGGACTGGTGATCATGGCGAACGACAGCAAAATGACAGCCTTTGGTCCTAAGTCAAGATACGGTCTCATCCACGATGTGTTTGGTATCACATCGGCAGATCAAAATCTTGAGCCATCTGATAAACACGGACAAAGCATTTCGTATGAATACATGGTCAAAACGAATCCAGATTATCTATTTGTCGTTGACCGAGGCGCAGCGATCGGAGAAGAAACGTCTGCGAAACAGCTTGTTGAAAATGATTATGTGAAATCAGTGAAAGCAGTCAAAAACAACCATGTGGTGTATTTGAACTCTGACATGTGGTATTTATCTGGCGGCGGCCTTGAATCATTCACTGCCATGATTGATGAAGTAAAACAAGGAATTAGCCAAAAATAATGGACGAAAGCTGCTCATCTTGAGCGGCTTTTTTATTGTGGATTCATAAAAATATGTTGCATGCAGGAAACTTTCATCAAAATATGTTATAGTGGAACCTACATTGATAGACTAAGATAGAGTGAGGGTTCGGAAAGGATGAAGGAAAAAAGATCAAAAAGAAGACTAAGGCCTTGGGTAAAAGCCGTGCTGTTTATCATGGCATTTGTCATGGTGATGGCAGTGTCCGTGACTGGATACGCATACTATAAAATTTCAAAAGCGTCGAATAAGGCGCAAGTATCATTAGAAAGAGGAGACACCTCGCAAAAGCGTGTGAAAGCTTTTGATCCAGGAAAGGACAGCTTTTCGGTGCTGCTGCTTGGAATTGACAGCCGTCCAGGTGAAACGGTAGACGAAGCAAGAAGTGATGCGGTCTTACTGGCGGCGGTGAATCGAACAGACAAAACCATTAAGCTTCTCAGTATTCCTCGTGATGCTTATGTGGATATACCGGGGAGAGGATATGATAAAATTGCTCACGCCCATGCGTTTGGGAGTGCAGATTTGTCAGTCAAAACGGTCGAAAACCTATTGAACATTCCTGTAGACTATGTGATTTCCGGGAACTTTAAGGCGTTTCAAGACATTGTGGATGAGTTAAATGGAATTGACGTAACGATTAAAGATGAAGGCATCGCAAAACAAATGGAAAAGGATTCAAAAGGGAAAGTTCATGTGCAAACAGGAACACATACGTTAAATGGTGAAGAAGCTTTAGCCTTTGTGAGAACGAGAAAGGCTGATAGTGACCTCATGCGCGGAAAACGCCAAATGGAGGCACTTCAAGCCATCTTCGAAAAATCTAAATCGATTTCTTCGATCCCGTCATATGACAACATCATTGATACGCTTGGTGATAATGTCTCAACCAATCTTTCCATGAAGCAGTTCATCGGTCTTTTTCCATTACTGAGCTCATTGAAATCAGTGGATACGATTCAGCTAAAGGGCCATGATTATCAGCCTGGGAATGTGTATTACTTTGAGTTAGATGGACCAGGATTAGAAGAAGTTAGAACAGAGCTGAGAAAACAGCTTGAATTATCATAAATAAGAAGGAGCCTGCCGCCGCGGCAGGCTTTTTTCTTTGCATGGGTACCACGCCGCATTTTAGCAAGAAGTTAATTTGCTTGATGCAGAAAATATCCAGTCAGCAGTTCCTCTACCCGGTGACGTATACGCGGATTAAAGTATTTATGCTTTTCTTCATAGCCATTTATGATAAATAGATACGTTGTAAATCCTTCATCGTGTTCAATTTTCTGTACTTTCATATTTTCTTTACGTAAATGCTGCTTCAGTTCGTAAAGTGCTTTCTGTGCTTCCTTTAACACGGAGGTCACAAGCTGAATGTATGGTTCATTTAATTTAAATGTTTGATGTTGTTTTAAGTGTGTCAGATCACGATTGAGGATGGAGATGACCATTGGGAGAAAGATGGCCTGTTCCATCATCTGAAGCTGTATTCTTGATAGTCTCGTCATGTCCAAGCCTGCTTTCTTTAAAAATAGAACAAATGTTCTTATTTATTATATCGAATGAGTCAAATAATCTCAAGGGGGCGAGTGGGATTCATTTGTATATTTTTATGTTTTCCATGTAAAATGAAATGTAGACAAACCTTGAAGGAGTCAAACAAGTTGACATCATTTCTTTCTCTATTTACTCATGAAAATATCACATCATTTTTTGAAAGCTACAAGGCCTTTGGACCAATTGTCGCTATATTGCTTCCTCTGATTGAAGCATTTCTTCCGTTTTTACCACTCGTGGCGTTTGCGGTGGCAAATGCGAATGCATTCGGCCTTTGGGAAGGCTTTTTATTAACCTGGATCGGTGCAAGTGCAGGTTCTATTCTTGTCTTTTTACTGATCAGAAAATTTGGACAGATGAGAATGCTGAACTTTATCAGCAGACACCCTTCCATTAAGAAATTAATGCTTTGGGTAGAGAAACGGGGATTTGGTCCGTTATTTATTTTACTCTGCTTTCCTTTTACACCTTCCGCGGCTGTCAATGTTGTCGCAGGCTTATCAAGAATTAGCATGTGGCAATTTTCATTAGCTGCTTTAGCTGGTAAGTGTGTCATGCTCTTTATCATTAGTTTTATCGGTTATGATCTTTCTGCTTTAGTAAAGAATCCGTTAAGAAGTGTTTTTGCGGTTCTAGTTATCGTTTTATTATGGTATGTTGGAAAGAGAGTAGAAAATAGGTTGAACATTCGAATGAGCAAGCGTGAGGACAAAGGAGGCTCTTAATGAAAAAGAAGCCATTGCTATGGTTGATGATTATTACATGCATCGTCTTATTGTTCCAGGTAAAGAATTTCATGTTTGTGAAGTATAAAGTAGAAGGGGTTAGTATGGACCCCACATTTACAGATGGAACAGAATTATTAATCAACAAGTTCTCGCCAAAACTCACGAAAATTAGCCGGTTTGATTATGTGTTATTTCACGGCCCTAAAAATCAAATTTTGATCAAAAGGGTCATTGGGCTCCCAGGAGAATCGATCAAGTATGTAGATGATCAGTTATTTGTCAATGGGGAAAAATGGAAAGAACCCTATTTAAAAGAGCAGAAAAAACATAAAATGGGGAATGTCCTGACAGGAGATTTTCAGCTGAAAGCCATCACAGGACAAGATAAAATCAAAAAAAACCATTACTTCGTAATCGGAGATAACCGAATACATAGCTTCGACAGCCGGCATTTTGGAACGATTTCAAAGGAGCAAGTAGTTGGTGTCAAAAGAAATCAGGATGAATAAAAGAAGAGACGCTCTGCACATGCAAAGCGTCTCTTTTTTTATTTTGCGGCTTTATATTCAGGATGTCTTTTTGCCCAGACATGATGTAAGAATCGAAAAAACGGTGGCAGCATCGCAATGACAAGAATGATTCTAACGACTTGTACAGCTACTACAAAGGTTGAGTCCTCATGGAGTGTGACTGCTGTTGTTGCCATTTCTGCAATACCGCCAGGCGAAAAGGCAAGAATGGCTGTAATGACAGAAATGCCTGTGACCTCTGCAATGGCAATTGAACTGAGAACCGTTGCAGCAATCAATCCAGCTGAGCTGACGACGGCTACAATTAACGTGTTTTTTAGCCCGACAAACATCTGTTTATTCATTTTTGAACCGATGGTTGCACCGAGAAATACCTGTGATGCGATATTCGCTTGTGCTGGCCAATAAGGAATCAAATCATGACCTATGAGCGCACCTGCACCTACTTGAAGAGCTGCAACTCCTAACATGCTGCCAATCAGCCAAGGGGCAGGGAAATGAAGCCGAACCGCGAGGCGTGAAATAAGCCAGGCACCTAAAATAAGTGCAGCAGTCCACGAGATATTTGACAGGGTGAAAACGCCGGATGAAAAGGCGCTCCCTTGCACGGTTGCAGCTGCATCCGCTGGATTTTTTGTATTTAAATAGAACACCGTAAATGGGATGGTAAGTACCACCATTAATACACGTGTTGTTTGTACGAGACTGACAACGGCTGTATTTGCTCCAACCTCTTGGGCAATCCCTGGCATAGCAGATAAACCGCCTGGGGCTGTTCCGACAAAGCTGGTCAGCATATCTGTTTTACTCAGCTTCCATAAGGCAAAGCCAGAGAGCATCGCCAGTAGAATAGAAAAAACGAGCATGAAACTCACAGGGAGCCAATGTTCAGCAAAAATATGAAGAACTTTCATGTTCATTTTCTGTCCGAGTTCGATTCCGAGAATGAATTGACCAAGGAGTAGCCATCTGCTGTGAATACGCAAGGTGTTGTTTCCTTTACGCTGAAACAGGGTGGGACGTCGCATGGCAATAAATGCAGCTGTGATTAATGTACCGACCATCCAGCCAATAGACATTCCTGTTAAAGACAAAAGAAATCCACCTAAACCGCTTATCGCGATCAAAATGAGATCGGTTCGAAGGCTGTTTCCTTGTTTCATCACATGTAAACCTTCTTCCTATAAATTTGTTCAGTAAGTGAAATGTTGTTATCTTTACTATAATACAAAAGTCTTTATAAATAAAATACGAATTTTTTTACCTTTTTCATAAGATTATCTTATCAAGAGCAAGATAGCCTCTTGATAAAAGTAAAGATATAATTTTTACCAAAAACAAAAACAATATACAACGATTTTCCCCTATTTTAGTTATCAGTTGACTATCATTTTCAATTACACTACAATCCTTAGTGTGAGGTGATTACATGAAAATTCCTTCTTTTAAATATAATGAAAAGGGATTGAATCGTTTTTTCGGTCCTTTAGAGGGAAGAATTATGGAAATCCTTTATCAAGGTGAGGATATGCCGATTAAAGAAGTGCAGCAGAAGCTGTCAGATGAAAAGCCGATTAATTTCAACACAGTGATGACTGTGCTGAACCGCTTAACCGAAAAGGGAATTGTCGAGAAGAAAACAAAAGGGCGTTCATCTATTTATAATCCCATTTTAACAAAAGAAGAATTTCTAAATGAGCAGACAAAATGGATTACGCAAGGGCTGATGGACGATTTTGGTCCACTGGCAGTGAATCATATGGTGGATGCAATTGAAAGTGCTGACCCTGAATTACTCAAAGTGCTTGAAGCAAGGCTGGCATCCAAAAAAGAGGAGCAGCAAAATGAATAAAATGAAATCGAGCCTGCTATTTTTAAGCGGTATATTGATTGGTTTAACGATTTTTTATCAGATGGGGTATTACGTGCTTTCAAGCTTTTTTGGCTGGAATCAAGCATATAATCTCATTCATGTATGCCAGTCTGTTCTCGAATTCTATGGATTCACTCCTTTGAAATATTTTCTAGATGCTTTAGTCCTCTATACACTGGGATTTGCAATTTTTTATATGACGAAGCAAATCAAAACGTACATTCAATTCAAGCAAAATCTGATGCTTGCAGTCGATTACCAGTCTACCGAATCTTTATCTGAAAAATATGCAAACGACATCATTGTGTTTCATTGTCATGAACCGCTTGCTTTTGCCATGGGGATGCTTCATCCAAAGGTCTACTTATCAACATCTCTCATGGACATGCTGGATGAAGAGGAAATTGATGCTGTTGTTCATCATGAATTGCACCACAAATACAGCTACGATCCTTTAAAGGCTTTCACATTCTCAATGCTTACAAAAGTGATTTGGTACATTCCAGTGTTAAAGCATATGAGACAAAGCTATTCCGTTTTTCGTGAAGTGATCGCAGATGACTACGCGATTCGGCAGACAGGCACTGAGCTTGGAGTAGGGCAAGCCCTTTTGAAACTGATTAAAAAGAGAACGCAGTTTCAAAAACAAACGAAGTTTGCGGTATCCTTTGGAGATCGGGCATTGAATTTAAGAATACAGAAGATCTTAAACCCAACATACAATATTCCTTTCAATGTACCCATCATTCCCATTGTCACATCAACGATTCTCATGGTGGCCTTAATCATTATGCTTAATCTAAATTACTAATTTTTTTTACTTATTAACATTACATTATGTAGTGTAAAAACAGGAGGAAATCACTATATGAAAACGAATCAAGAAATAGGAACACTTTTCGTACGTGTTATTTTAGGTATCATCTTCTTTCTACACGGACTTCAGGCATATCAAGGAGGTCTGGGAGGAACAGCGGCATTCTTTGGACAAATCGGTATACCGGAATTTATGGCCTATATTGTGAAGACAATTGAACTGGTCGGTGGTATCGCCTTGATTTTAGGTCTAGGAACACGTATTTTCGCAGCCTTATTTGTACCCATTATGGCTGTGGCGATTATGACGGTTGGTTTTTCTAAAGGATTTGTTGGCGGTTATGAATTTGAACTATCGCTGCTTGTCATGGCGCTTTATTTAACACTTAGCGGCAGTAAGATGCTGTCCATTGATGGGATGCTAAAACATCAGCAGCAAAGCAATGAAGCAAAATTTCATTAAGCGATCATGAAAAAAACTCCTTCTGCTATTTGTGGCAGAGGAGTTTTTTTATTTATCAAATTGTCGTTTTCACGTTTGAAAAAGTGAAAGAGATGAGAGGTTTGCTGAGAATCGTCCTTTATTTTATAGATTGAATGAATAAAAAGACAATTTCATTTTTTGACGGAACATACGATCTCCTATTAAAATAGGACTATCTAAGACACATGGTGCGTTAAAAGATATAAAAACCATACAGCATGCTGCTGTTCATCTTGAGCGATACGTTTCATCAGCTCTTTTGTTCCTTGATCCCGGACATAATCTGATATCGTTAAGTAAAAATCGACCGTTCTTTGTTCATCTTTAAATGCGAAAAGAAGCCCTTCTCTAAATTGATCTGGACAAGGTTCTGTTATGCTTGGTTTGTGGTTTTTACCTGTTAAAGAATAATATAGCTTTGAAAATAGTTGATAGTGTCTGACTTCATCCTGGCGTATTTCTTGAATGATTTTTTTTGCCTCAGGAGTTTTTGCTCTTTGGGCAAGTTTTTCGTAGCATTGGATCGCAGAATATTCACCATTGATTGCTTTTTCAAGATCTGAAATGATTCTTGTGTTTTGGCGCATGTCATATGGTGAGTAGTCATAATAACCGTAATACATGATATTGCCAGCCTCCTTTGAGTTCATGATGGTTTATGATATGAGAAGAGTAAGGAAAGGTGCCTATATCTTTTTAGGAAGGAGAAGGGGAAAATAGCTATTTACTTTTATTTTCGCTAGAATATGAGTACATAAGAAAGGTGTTGTGGAGCGTGGAGATTCAGTTTTTAGCAGGCAGATCGGGGAGTGGGAAAACGACTGCAATCTTAGAGGAAATCAAAGAACAGCTTCGGCTTGATCCGTTGGGTCCGCCAATCATTTTTTTAGTCCCGGATCAAATGACATTCTTAATGGAATACGAGCTTGCAAAAACGTCTGAAGCTGGCGGGATGATCAGGGCCAAAGTATTTAGTTTCACGCGTCTTGCTTGGTCTATTTTACAGCAGACTGGCGGAGCGAACCGGCAATTTGTGACAAGCACAGGAATTCAAATGCTTTTAAGAAAAGTGATTGAAGAGGAGAAAGAAAAGTTTAAGGTATTCAAAAAAGCGAGTGATAAGCCGGGGTTTGTGGAGCAAATCGAAAAGACGATGGCTGAGTTCAAGAGATACTGCATGCTGCCGGAGGATATTGAAAAAATTTCATTATCGAGCATGCATTCAGAGTATACAGAAGAAAGACGGGCAGCCGAGAAATTGCATGATCTGCATGTTCTTTATCAGCAGATGGAGCAGCATTTACAAGATGAATATGTGCACTCAGAAGACTATTTGACACTTCTCACGCAGCAAATTCCTTTATCTGAAGAAATAAAAGGAGCACACATTTATATAGATGGTTTTTATCAATTTACACCACAGCAGCTCCTCGTCATTGAACAGCTTCTGCTGCATGCTGAGAAAATAACGGCTGCTTTCACAGTGGATCGTTCCTATCATGATAAGCAGCCAAATGAACTTGATTTATTTCGTATGACAGGTAAAACGTATTTCCAGCTCTATCAGCTTGCCAAAGAGTGCGGAGCGGCCATTTCTGAGCACATTTTGGAGGGAAATAACCGTCATCTTCATACGCCGGATCTTGCTTATTTAGAACAGCAATATGAACAGAGACCGGTGCAGCCATATCAGGAAGTCACTCCTCATCTCACAGTATCTAAAAGTGCAAGTAAACGAGCTGAAATTGAGGGAGTAGCGAGAGAAATTCTTCATTTAGTGAGAGAAGAAGGACTTAGACTGCGAGATATTTCGATTGTAGCGCGGCATGTAGACGACTATAAAGATACGTTAAAAGAGGTTTTTCGAGATTACGATATTCCTTTTTTTATTGATGGAAATGAATCGATGCAGTATCATCCGCTCATTGAATTAATTCGTTCGAGCTTGGATGTCATAAAAGGAAACTGGCGGTATGAGGCCGTGTTTCGATGCGTGAAGACAGAGTTCTTATTTCCGCTCGAACTTGCCAAAAACAAAGCGAGAGAACAGGCAGATCAGCTTGAAAACTACTGTATTGCTTATGGTGTAAAAGGAGAACGCTGGACAAACGGCTCTCGTTTCCATTACAGGCGGTTCCAATCCTTAGATGAGGATTTTGGACAAACAGATCAAGAAATTGAAATGGAACAGATGCTGAATGATGTAAAGGAATGGATCGCACCTCCGCTTTTCCAATTGCAAAAAAGGCTGAAAAAAGCGCAAAAGGTCAAAGACATGGTAGAGGCAGTCTATGTCTTTTTAGAGGAAATACAAGTGCCGGATAAACTTGAAAAGGCTAGGCTGGAAGCTGAAGAAGCAGGTAGATTAGCTGAAGCCATGCAGCATGGACAAGTATGGGATGCTGTTATTCAATTAATGGATGAATTTGTTGAAATGCTCGGTGAGGAGGAGCTCTCATTTCCTTTATTCCAACAGATGATGGATACAGGATTGGCCTCTTTAAAATTCGCTTTAATTCCGCCTTCACTCGACCAAGTATTTATCGGAAGTATGGATTTATCCAGAATGTATCAAGTGAAGTGTATGTTTATCATTGGGGTAAATGATGGCGTTATTCCCGCACGCCCTTCTGACGAAAGTGTATTGTCTGAGGATGACAGGGAATGGTTAAAACGAGCAGGAGCAGAGCTGGCAGAGACAGGAAAGGAACGGCTGCTAGATGAGCAATTTTTAATTTACCAGGCGCTGTCGAGTCCATCTCATCATTTGTATCTGTCTTATTCAGTGTCAGATGAAGAGGGGCGCTCTCTATTGCCTTCGACTCTTATCAAGTATTGTCAGGAGCTTATGCCAAATCATGAGCATGCTTTGTATGTGTTAGACCCGGAACAACTGGATGACAAGGAGCAATTAAAATTTGTAGCGAATGAGCATGTCTCGTTATCGTATACTGTCTCGCAGCTACAGCAATGGCTCAACCAATATCCCATTAGTGGTGTATGGTGGAGTGTCTATAATTATTTGATGACGTCATCTCATCGGGATGTATCAAAAAACATCTTGTCGAGTTTGTTTTTTACAAATCGAGCGAAACGCTTAAAACCAAACGTCATAAAAGAACTTTATGGTGATCACATTCAAGGCAGTGTTTCAAGAATGGAGAAATTCAATGCGTGTGCATTTTCTCACTTTGCTTCCCACGGGTTAAAACTAAAGGACCGGCAATTTTATAAATTGGAAGCACCCGATATCGGCCAGCTGTTTCACTCGGCCTTAAAGCATATTTCAGATACGCTTGTTGAACAAAAAAAGGATTGGAAAAACCTAACGAAGGATGACTGTGTCAACTATTCAAGACATGCAATCGAACAGCTTGCTCCGCGTCTTCAAAAGGAAATCCTATTAAGCTCTAACCGGCATGCTTATATTAAAGAAAAACTCCAGAAAATCTTGATTCGAGTCTCTTCTATATTAAGTGAGCATGCAAGAGTGAGTGGATTTTCTCCCGTTGGGCTTGAGTTAGGCTTTGGCGGCCAAGGACCACTTCCGCCGTTTACTTTTCAATTGAAAAATGGCTGCACGATGGAGCTTGTCGGAAGAATTGACCGGGTGGATAAAGCAGAAGGTTCAAAAGGGCTGCTGTTGAGAATCGTCGACTACAAATCGAGTGAGAAAGGTCTTGATCTAGCAGAAGTATACTATGGGCTGGCCTTGCAAATGCTCACATACTTAGACCTGACCATTACGTATTCGAAGGAGTGGCTCGGTGTAGAAGCAACACCAGCTGGCATTTTATATTTCCATATTCATGATCCGCTCATTCAAGCACCGATTCCGCTTGCAGAGGATGAAATTGAGCAGGAAATATTCAAGAAATTTAAAATGAAAGGTCTATTGCTTGAAGATGTAGAAGCGGTAAAGCTAATGGATCAAACGCTTGAATCAGGAAGATCACAAGTCATTCAAGCCGGCTTGAAAAAAGATGGGTCTTTCCGTTCTGACTCTGCTGTTTTAAGTGAAGATCATTTCCATATACTCACACAGCATGTTCGGCGCACGTTTGAAGAGGCCGGCGAAAGAATTACAAATGGCGAGGTAGCCATTAATCCATATAAATTGAAGGATCAAACACCATGCCGCTTTTGTTCATTTAAGTCTATTTGCCAATTTGATGAATCGATAGAAGATAATGAATTTAGAGTGCTTTCATCTGAAAAGGATGATGTTGTGATAGACCGGATCAAAAAAGAAGGGGATCAGTATGCAAATACCAAAACCGAATAACAGTACTTGGACGGATGACCAGTGGGAAGCCATCGTTTCAGAAGGACAAGATATCCTTGTTGCGGCGGCGGCAGGGTCAGGTAAAACAGCTGTTTTGGTTGAACGGCTGATTCGAAAAATGACCCGTCCTGAAGATCCAGTTGATGTGGATCGTCTGCTCGTTGTGACTTTCACAAATGCATCTGCGGTAGAGATGAAGCATCGGATCACAGAAGCACTTGAAAAGGAGTTAGCCAAAAACCCCGGGTCCCTTCATATGAGAAGACAGCTGTCGCTCATGAATCGTGCCAATATTTCCACCCTGCACTCCTTTTGCTTGCAGGTTTTGCGCACCTTTTACTATGAGATTGACCTTGATCCAGGCTTTCGTTTGGCTGATCAAACAGAAGGAGAATTATTAGGAGATGAAGTGTTAGATGAACTGTTTGAGGATGAATATAAGGCTGGAAAGCCAGCGTTCTTTGAACTGGTTGATCGTTACACTTCTGATCGTCATGATTTAGACTTGCAATGGCTTGTGAAGAGAATTTATGAGTTTTCCAGATCTCACCCTTCACCTGAGCAATGGATGAGGGCATTCCTTTCTCTTTATGATGTAGATGCTCAAACAAAAGTAGAACAATTACCGTTTTACCCATATATCAAAGAGGATCTTTCTCTCGTTTTTCGAAGCTGTCTGGAACTGCTCGAACGAGCCCTCACCCTATCAAAAGAACCGGGCGGGCCGGCACCGAGAGCAGAAAATTTTATAGATGATTTAGAGCAAGTCAATGAATTAATCAGGCACCAAGATGATTTTGAGAAGCTTTACGAGCTTTTGCCAAACATCAATTTTAAAAGGCTCAAAACATGTAAAGGGGACGAATATGACCCTGTGCTGTTAGAAAAAGCCACAGATGCACGCAATCAAGCAAAAAAACATTTAGAAAAGCTTAAAGATGAATACTTTATGCGCAGTCCGGCCCAGCATTTGAAAAGCTTAGCTGAAATGAAGCCGGTGGTCGAGACACTTGTGGAGCTTGTCATCCAATTTGGACAGCGTTTCGAAAGAGCGAAGCAAGAAAAATCAATCGTGGATTTTTCGGATTTAGAGCATTATTGCTTACGCATTTTAGCAGAGCAGGACGCGGAAGGAAATTTGATCGAAACAGAAGCGGCCAAGTACTATCAACAGCAGTTTGAAGAAGTACTCGTTGATGAATATCAAGATACAAACCTTGTGCAAGAAACGATTTTAAAGCTTGTATCTAAAGGGGAACATGCTGCAGAGGGCAACCTGTTTATGGTTGGTGATGTAAAGCAGTCCATATATCGTTTTAGACTGGCTGAGCCCATGCTCTTTTTAACCAAATATAAACAATTTACACCAGACGGCAAAGAAACAGGGAAGAGAATTGATTTAAATAAAAACTTCCGCAGCCGTTCAGATGTGTTAGACAGTACGAACTTTTTGTTCAAACAGCTGATGGGGGAAACAGTTGGAGAAATTGAATATGATGAACAAGCTGAATTAAAGCTTGGAGCGAGTTATCCAGAAAGCGAAGATACAACGACAGAAATGCTTCTTGTACATTTAGATCAACAGGAAGCAGAAACTGACGAAGAGCGAGAAGAGCTAGAAACCGTACAGCTTGAAGCGAGAGTCATTGCTAAAAAAATAAGACAATTAGTAGAGCAGCCATTTCAAGTGTACGATTCAAAACAGCAAATGACTCGTAACTTGCAGTATCGGGACATTGTGATTTTGCTTCGCTCCATGCCGTGGGCACCGCAAATGATGGAGGAATTGAAGAAGCAGGGAATCCCTGTGTATGCGAATCTTTCCTCTGGTTATTTTGAAGCAACAGAGGTGTCTGTGATTCTTTCTCTGTTAAAAGTCATTGATAACCCATATCAAGATATCCCGCTTGCAGCTGTATTAAGATCACCAATTGTTCATTTAGACGAAAATGAAATGGCACTGATCCGCACGAGTGATAAAAAAGGCACCTATTATGATGCTGTGAAAGCATTTATGAGTGGGACTCATTCAGATCACCCTACATGCAAAAAACTAGAACGATTTTTCAGGTTGTTGCGTAAGTGGCGTGATTTCTCTATGAATCATTCAGTAGCGGAATTGATTTGGGAAGTATACCGCGATACGCAGTATTTAGATTACGTCGGCGGGATGCCTGGAGGCAAACAGAGACAGGCGAATCTCCGTGCTCTTTATGATCGAGCGAAGCAGTATGAAAAAGCTGCTTTTAGAGGGCTGTTCCGTTTTCTTCGCTTTATCGAAAGAATGCAGGAGCGTGGAGATGATCTTGGGGCGGCAAAAACGTTCAGTGAAACAGAGGACGTTGTTCGCATGATGACGATCCACAGCAGTAAAGGATTAGAATTTCCAGTCGTCTTTACCGCAGGACTCGGCAGAAACTTTAATATGATGGACTTAAACCAGTCCTACTTGCTTGATAAAGAATTAGGCTTTGGAAGCAAATATATTCATCCAGAGCTGAGAATTAGTTATGCAACATTACCGCTTGTTGCGATGAAAAAAAAGATGAGGAAAGAGCTATTATCTGAAGAGCTGAGAGTTCTATATGTAGCGCTCACAAGGGCTAAGGAAAAATTATTTCTTGTCGGCTCTGTCAAAAATCAGGTGAAGGCATTAAGCAAATGGCAAAATGCTGCAACCGGAGAGGACTGGCTCCTCCCTGATTTTGAACGTTATCAATCGAAAACATACTTAGATTTTATTGGTCCTGCTCTCATCCGTCACCAAGCAATGTCATCTATTTTAGAAGAAACAGGTGATGTTGTTCTTTCGCACCCATCAGCATTCACAATCTCATTTACTCAAGCTTCCGATCTTCTAAAAGAAGATATGTCACTTGAAAAGAAGCAGCAAGATGAGGTGGTACAAGCATTGATGGACGGCTTACCTGTTGAAGGTTATGGTGATGCTGATGAGAAAGTAGCAGAGAGACTTTCATGGAGATACCCGTATCTAGCGGCCTCACAAGTCGGCACAAAGCAGTCTGTTTCAGAGATAAAGAGAATGAAAGAAATACAGGATGAGTACAGTGTTCCTTCTTCTCTTAGAAGAGCTCATGCAACGTTGTATGACCGGCCGGCTTTCATGAAGAAAAAAGCACTCACTGCCGCAGAGCAAGGCACCGCAATGCATACAGTCATGCAGCATATTCCGCTTTCTTCTGACGAGCCCCTCGATGAAATCCGTATACATCAGCTGCTCGATTTCTTACAGCAGCGAGACTTGCTAACAAATGAGCAAGTTCAGTCAATTGATCAAGAAGGAATTTCAGCTTTTTTCTCTACTTCTATTGGTCAAAAGCTGCTGAAAGCGGACTGGGTGAAACGAGAAGTGTCATTTAGTATGGTGTTACCTGTTAAAGAGGTATACAGCCATATTGATGCAGAGGGGGAGCCTGTCCTTATTCAAGGGATGATTGACTGTTTATTTGAAACGGATGGAAAACTATATTTACTAGATTATAAAACAGATAGAGTGCAAGGCAGATATACAGGCGGTCTTGAAGCAGCTGTACCTATTTTGAAAAAGCGCTATGAAACTCAAATAGCGTTGTATGCACAAGCGGTGGAACGTTTAACAAACAGAACATTAGAGGAGAAAATTCTTTATTTCTTTGATGGGAATTTAGAAATTTCATTATAAATGTATCGGAATGAGAGGTGAATCACATGAGGATTTTGCATACGGCAGATTGGCATCTAGGAAAAACCCTTGAAGGCCGGAGCCGGCTTGATGAGCAAGCACAGTTTTTAGATGAGCTGTATCAAATCGTAAAAGACGAACACATTGATGTCATTGTCATGGCTGGAGACGCCTTTGATACAGTGAATCCGCCTGCTAGAGCAGAACAGCTTTTTTATGAAAGTCTATCTGCCTTATCTGATAAAGGAAAACGTCAGGTCGTGGTCATCTCAGGCAACCATGATAATCCGGATCGACTATCTGCCGCATCTCCTTTAACAAATGATCAGGGGATTCATTTAATTGGATATCCGACAAATGACATCATCCGCGTCGATGTTCCTTCTTCGAGTGAACGTTTATCCATTGCAGCACTCGCTTATCCATCTGAAGCGAGACTTAACGAGGTACTGGCTGAAACATTTGAAGAGAAGTTGCTTCGTGATCATTACAATTTAAAAATACAGCAAGCGTTCCAACATTTAAGCGCTCAATTTCAAGCCGATACGGTCAATATCGCAACAAGCCATATTTATGTGGCAGGAGGAAGTCAAACAGATTCAGAAAGACCGATTGAAGTAGGCGGTGCATATACCGTTGCGGCTGAAAGTCTGCCAGAAGCAGCCTGCTATGTGGCCCTTGGTCATTTGCACCGCCCGCAAACCATCAAACGTGCCAAAACGATTGCCCGCTATTCCGGGTCCCCTCTTGCTTACAGCTTTTCTGAATCAGGATATGCCAAATCAGTCACGATTGTAGAGGCAAAACCTAATGAAAAAGCAAGCTGGAAAGAAGTGTTGTTATCAAGCGGAAAACCACTTGTGAAATGGAAGGCAACTGAAGGATTGAGCCAAGTACACGAGTGGCTGGATGAAAAACGGGATCTTCAGGCATGGATTGATTTAGAGATTCATTTAACAGATCAGCTCTCCATAGAAGAGATTCATCAGCTCCGAAAGCAGCATAGCGGGTTTGTCCATATTAGACCGAAATTTAAAGAACTTCAGCAAATGGAAGAACAAAAGCAAGCCGAAAAGCTCTCAATCGAAGAGCGGTTCGTGAAATTTTATGAGCGCCAGACAGGCGGCGGTCTTCCTGATGAAAAAACAGTCAAGCTGTTTTTGGAGCTCGCCAATGAAATGCAAGAGGAGGAAGCGACTTGAAGCCGATTACACTAACCATTAAAGGACTTCATAGCTTCAGAGAAGAACAAACAATTGACTTTAGCTCATTATGTGATGCAGGTGTGTTTGGCATTTTTGGACCGACAGGAAGCGGAAAGTCGTCCATATTAGATGCCATGACCCTGGCGCTTTATGGAAAAGTGGAACGTGCGTTAAATAATACACATGGTATTTTGAACCAAGCGGAAGAGAAGCTGTCAGTTTCCTTTACATTCGCTTTACAAAAGGAACACCACATTTCTTATAAAGTCGAACGTGCTTTCAAGCGGGCAGATGAAATGAAAGTCAGAACGACACTATGCCGTCTGATTGAAATTGGGGATACGCAGACAGTTCTTGCAGATAAAGCGAGTGAAGTCAATCGTAAAATAGAAGAATTACTCGGGTTAACCATTGATGATTTTACGCGAGCGGTTGTCTTGCCCCAAGGGAAGTTTGCAGAATTCCTTTCTCTAAAAGGAGCCGATAGACGACAAATGCTTCAGCGTTTGTTTAACCTGGAGAAGTATGGGGATCAGCTCGTTAAACGTTTGCGCGCAAAGGCGCAGAATCAGTATGGACAAAAAAATGAACTGCTTGCTGAGCTGAATGGCTTAGGAGAAGCTGGCCCAGAGGCGCTCGCAAAGGCAAAGGAAGCGGCTGAGCAGGCAAAGGCTATTTTTCATGAGAAAAAACAAGCGCGGGATGAAGCGTTCACTGCTTTTACAAAGGCGCAAACAATTTGGCAGTATCAAAAGGAACGAGAAGCTTATGAGACGGAACTAAACCATCTGAATCAACTGGCACCATCAATGGAAGAGAAAAAGGCCAAGCTTCATATTGCAGAGCAGGCAGAGGCATTAAAGCCTTATGCGGATGCACTAACAAAGGCTGAAAATCAGCTTTCTCAAGCATTAAAAGAGAAGCAGGAAGCAGAAAATCAGCTACTGCATCAACGAACGATCTATGATCAAATGACACAGAACTATGAGCAAGCAAGGCAAAAGAAAATAGAAACTGAGCCAGAACTTCTTCAAAAGAAAGAGCAGCTGCTTCAGCTAAAGGAAATTGAACGGAAAAAAGAGGCGGCTCTTCAGGAAAAGACGGCAATCGAACAGCGAAAAAACGATACAACGCAGCAATTATTACAAAAAAAAGAAGAAGCAGACAATCTCCAATCTTTGTTAGAACGTGCACTGGCAAAACAAACACAGCTGAAGCGTGAGCTCGAGCAATTACAAGTCTCTGTAAAAGAACGGAAAAGTGTACAGGATGCTTTGCGTTTAAGCGAAAATGTTCAAAGAATACACCAAAGCATACACAAGGAAGAACAAAAGATGGAGGAGCTCAAAAAGCGATCATCACAGACCGCAGCAGCATTTGAAAAGCTTCAAAAACAGCAAAAAGACCATCATGAAAAAATAGACCAATCGTTTCAAGCGATTGAACAGCTTTATTTCTATGTATGTGAATTCGAACGGGCTTTTACAGAATGGAGTAAAAGAGAACAAAGTCAGAAGCTCGAAAAATTAAAACAGCGTGATGCTGTTAGGGCGGCAGAATTAAGAAAAGAATTAGCGGCAGAGCTCGTAGATGGTGAGCCATGTCCTGTTTGTGGATCGATTCATCATGACCCAAAGGCACTGGAAAACAATGACCATGAAGAAACAGTGGCACAAATCGATGAAGTGATTCAACGGATGGACATAGAGCTCAAGCAGGCAGAGGAATATACAAGAGACATGTATGCAGCCAAGCAGTTATTGGAAACGCACGCCAATCAATTAGTAAAGCAGTTTGCCTTTTTATCTCAGAAAGCTCCAGGTGCGGAAGTTGCAGCAGCAGTAGAAGCAGTGCAAAAGCCGGAGTCCTTGCAGTATCTCATGCAAGAATGGAAAGGCTTGAAACAAGATATTCAAGAAGTTGAACGTAAACGAGCTCGTTTAATGGATGAAACATATGATCAAGCAACAGAGATAAGCAAGATGAAAGATCAAATGACATTTGAACAGCAGCGTATCGAAGAATTAGACGGGCTGATCAAGGAGCTTCAGTCTGAGCTTTCAGAGCAAACGTCTCAATTTGAACAGACCTTCCCGCACTTTACATTGCACCAAGTACAAGAGATGCAAAAGCAGATCGACGAAAAGGACCAGCAAGCGGAAGGCTATAAAGAGCGTATTGAGAAAAGTATTTCATTTTTGGAAGAAAAACAGCAGGCAAAAGAACAGCTGCAAACAGCCATATACGATGTAGAGAAGGAACTTGATAAACTAGCGCATCAGCTAGAAAGCCAGCAGCAGCTCATTCATCAATATGAAACAGATTTAGGGAGATATCCATTGAAAGCTGTCTCCATTGCTGATGAATTGATCGAGGTTGAACACACGCTTGCTCGTCTCAATGAAATGGAACAGCAATCGTACAAGCAATTACAGCAAGCGCAGGAGCTCTTTAGTGAAGCACAAAGTCATTTTTCAAGCTGTGAGCGTCAGCTTCAAGAGGCTGACCGGAGAAAACAAGAAGCAAGTGAAACATGGACTAAAGAATCGGAGTCTTCTCCTTTTGATAAGCCTCAAGAGATTGAATCTGCTTTCATGAATCAATCAGTACGTCAATCTGTTAAACAAGAAATTGACGAATTTGAGGATAAAAGAAAGCAATGTGCCGCAAACTTAAAGCGAATTTCTGAACTGCTGAAAGATGAGTCACTAGATGAAAAGCAATGGACTGACATTCAACTGAGGAAAGAAGCGGCAGAAAAGGCATTGGAAGAAGCAACAGTGATGAGCGGCTCTGCATATGAACATCTACGTGTAATGGAAGAAAATCACCAGCGATTTGCAAGTATTCATGAACGCTTGGCGGAGCTGCAGCAAGAAATTGATCGGCTCGATAAGCTGCAAACTGTGTTTAAAGGAAATACATTTGTTGAGTTTTTAGCAGAAGAACAGCTGGAAAGTGTCAGTCGTGATGCATCTGCCCGTCTTGGTATTTTGACAAGACAAAGGTATGCGATTGAGGTTGATTCAGAAGGCGGTTTTGTCATGCGTGATGATGCGAATGGCGGTGTCCGACGTCCAGTGTCCAGCTTGTCCGGCGGGGAAACCTTCCTGACGTCGCTTGCGCTTGCGCTAGCTCTTTCAGCGCAGATTCAGCTGAGAGGTGAGTTCCCGCTGCAATTCTTTTTCCTTGATGAAGGCTTTGGTACCCTTGATCAAGACTTGCTTGATACAGTGATTACTGCATTAGAGAAATTACAGTCTCAAAACTTAGCTGTTGGTGTCATCAGCCATGTGGAAGAATTGAAAATGCGGCTGCCGAAAAAACTGATTGTCCATCCGGCAGATCCAAGCGGGAAAGGGACAACAGTCTCAATGGAATTAATGTAAATATTGAGGTGATGATACGGGTGGCAAAGCAAACAATTGGATTATGTGAGCTGTGCGGAAGACAAGATGTCCTGCTCACAGAACATCACTTAACGCCAAGAGAAGAAGGCGGGGCTTTTTTACCGACTGCCTACCTATGTATCCCTTGTCATAAACAAGTACATGCCCTCTATACAAACCAGGAGCTTGCCGCACGTTTGAACACAATTGATGCGCTGAGGCAGGATGAAAAGCTTGCTTCGTACATCAAATGGATTCGGAAACAGCCGGCAAGCAAGCTGGTCAAAACAAAAAAATCGAGACAGCGCAGAAAGAAATAAGCATAAAAAAGCGCTCCTCTATTTGAAATGGATGTAGAGGAGCTGCTTTATGCATTGCCTACCATATTCTGATCATTTAAGTCAGGATCCACATAGTTGGTGGCGCTAATGCCATTATTTAATATCAAGAAATCTCCGGTATTCCCCGCTCCAGAGCCTAAAGCAGATTTTGACGAACTTTTAGGCGACAGGTAGAATGAGTCACCGACGTTTACGACGCCTCCAGAAATAGAGTTAATGTAAATGGGTCCGACAATTGCTGGCATAATCGACATCCTTTATTCGAAGTCATATCACCATCATATGCGCAGGTAGGTCCATTTGTGAGTTTTGCGGACTTTCATCATTGCTAAACAGCTCTCTAATATGCTTCACTCGCGCAACGCCATTCATTCTACAAGTAGAGCCGATTTGATAGACAGAGGACGATGATACCCCTTCTACATGGATTGAAGACACTTTAATCACAGGCTTTTCATGGTAAAATGCTGTTCTCACTGATCGTTCTGGCAGCATCAAAGGAATGGGCTCATAATACACTTCAAATTCTTTCGCATCTAAATTTTCTGCTTCATAGCCATAAAACAAACTAATGGTTCGTTGAACAGCTAATACCTTGACTTTCGGGCATAGCTCCTGAGTATCACCAATTTGAACCACACTCGAAATCCCGACAGAATTCACCTTTGAGAACTTCACTTGAGATGTGCGTTTGATCATTATCGAGGCGCCAGAGGAACAAACGGGCCAATAATCAGAGATTCTGGCGGTGTATCAAAAATTGAGGATAATTGTACATGGTCTGTGTCCCCGATGATAAACAGGGAAGAAGACGATACCCCGACTACTTTAATGCTTCCAGTCTCGATGTTGCGGTTGACAACTGTGAAATTCATCCGTTTTCCTCTCCTTTCGTTTCACTTGGAATATGGGCTAAAAAGTGCTCAATCGCTCGCTTTACATCATGCTTCACATATTCAGCAATTTGCTCTGAACGCTGCAGCGGTGTCATATCTTCCCGGTGTGGCAGCTGTCCCGCATAGTATTTGATCCTGCTGTCAATTTGCTTGCGAATATCCTCAATGATATGGTGTTTGTTGCTTTCATCGAGGGACCCTTCGTATCGCTGTTCTAGTTCTTCAAGAAGTTCTGGTGCTTCTTCATTTAAAAATGCATCGACAAGCTGCCGTGTTTGATTGAAAAATTGACCAGCCATTTCTTGCTGCATCATTCCAATTCCCGGGGTTGTTGTTTGGCCCACTTCAAAGTTTTGAACACTGTTTGGATCAGATGGATTGAGGCCGATATTCAGCGTTCCTTCCAGCCGTTCGATTTTCAGTTGATCAAATTGATAATCAATCCGTTCAATATTCGTTGTCGGTTTATCTTTGATCATTTGTATTTCCTGCTGAAGCTCGTTAAGCCTTTTTTCAAGCATCATGATTTGTTGCGAGTGTTTTTGAATGATGCCATATACTTGTGAAGCGTTGCTCTGATAATCATACATTTACATACACCTCCGGGGATTGCAGATGGCTTAAGTTGTTGGTGACTGAAGCGGTACAAAAGGTGCTGTGCTTGCGCCTTGAGATTCTTCAATACCTTGTGTACCTGCTGCGGCAGGCGCTGCTTCTACATAGCTTCCCGTGTTATACAGGTTGGAAAGGGCCTTGATGGATCCAGCACTCCCAATTTGCAGAACAGAGGAGTTACTCACAGACTCTACACGTAAATAATTAATTTGTATCGCTTGATTAATATAGAAGTTCAACGGATCCTCACTCCTTACAAGTTACCAACAAGCGGTTGATCAATGACATCACTGTCGTACGTATTTGTCACACTTTTGTAGTTGCTAATTTGTAATTGATCACCTGTATTAAAACTGCCTGCGCCAGCAAACGTTTTAACCTGACTATTTGGAGAAATGGTGATGCAGTCTCCAACATGAACGACTCCGCTCGTTCCGACGGCATTTACTTTAAAGGCTCCCACAATAGCCGGCATAGCGGTGCACATCCTTTATAAAATTAGGGCACTTGTTTTGGGCGTTTCACCATAGCTTATGATGGGTCTTTTAATGTGTGATTGTCTTTTTGAAAGCTTTTGATGAGAGGAATTAGATGTATGGCTTACCCTTTTTTTGAGCAATCTTTAGAGGTGGATTTGATGCCTTTATTTAAGAGTGTGTCAAGCTCTTGACTGCACCTGATCGTTTCTTCGGCATTCATCCCGAATTTTTTTGCAGTCTCAATTAAATGTAATCTTTTTTGTTCAATTTCATAATTGATCATAACGGACGCCAACTCTCACATTTTTTATCAAATAGAAGGATATGGTTAGTATACCCTATTTTTCTATAAAAAAAGCTGTTTCGTCAATATGAGTAATAAAGTGACAAAATTCGAAAGTGTTCTTACGTACCAAATATTTCTTTTTTGATCTCAGTCTGTAAATAACGTCGTCTTTTGTTGATATACTGCCGGATTAAGTCTCTTTCAGACTGCAAGACGTCTTTTCGATCTTTCGTATATGGATCATCTCCAATTCGATTCTCAATCGATTCATGCCATTTCTCGACGATTGGGCAGAGCCGGTCTTCTACAAAATGTGTATCGAGTACATGCTGGAAAAGTGTGTAATAGGCTCTTTTAAACGAAGGGATATCTAGTAATCTAGCAGTTAATGTATTAAAGCCGTTTACTGGGATATAATCAAACGGCATTTCTTCTCCATGAATGTCACGACCCCATGTTGCATCATAATCCCAAGGAAGTACTTGAAACCTCCCTTGTTCATTTACATAAAGAGCGTAGTTATGAACAAAACCATCAAAGTTTTGTGTGCATACCACACCGATGAGCCAGCGGAAATATTGTGTCACATCTAGGTATTGTTCAATTTTTTCTGCAAAAGTGTCATCTTTCGCTGTGTTGAGAAAGTAAATAAATTCACTCAGCTGCTGATCATGTTGAGAAGTCCCCGTTTTTTTCTCGTATCCGAGAAGAAGGTGCTTTTTTGGTTTTTTATCAAAAGAACTCAAAAGTGAGAAGTTCGCGTCATCATCAACCGCATAATAAATGCCGCCTCCTGAAAGCTGCCGTTTTTGAAGAAAGAACTCATCGACGGATTCTATTTTTAAATAAATCCCTTCTTTTCTTCCATTTATGTTGAGAAACACATGAGAAGCAGCGGGGCTATGCACCCCCATCTGCTCAAAGAAATAAAAGGACAGCCTGTTTCGGATAAACGAAGGATCATTGTACTCTGCATTTAAATGAAAGATCGATTCGCCTTGTCTTTGTTTCGGCTTTCGATATTCAATTTGATAGGACTTTTTCTTAAGCTTTCTAATGTGTGATCCGCGGTATGAAGCATAAATATGTGATTTGGTTTGGCCGGTTTTTAGAATAGCTTCAACAGGTTCATCGTTCCAAATGTCTTTTTTTAATTCAATCAGGTCCTTTGGATGAATCCACATATCAAGTTGTTTTAAAGATTCTGTGTTCATACGTTCATCAGCCTCCTATATGCTCTTCTTTACGATATGAAAGTGAAGGAATGTCCTGTACCGGCTGGTAGGTATTCATGGAGTTTTAAAGGAAAGAGGCATTCGTCACGAACACTTGTCTACCGAGTCTCGTAACATAAAGCAGAGAAGATAAACAGCTTTGTCTGTTTGTTTTGTCGAAGCATAGACTGGGAGGGGAATTGTTCGTGAGTACAATTGATCATTCACACATTGAACATGCAGTAGCTTCACTTCGAAGTGAGGGACGTGATCATCACTTAGATCGTGAACCAGAATCGAGACGTTCGCATAAGTCAGCTCGTTCTCGTCATTCAAGTCGCGGTCATTGGTTCTTTGGTGGTGGTGGACGCCGTAAATCACGCCGCAGTAAAAAAAGTTACAGAAGCTATCGTTCAAAGAAAAGTTATCGCTCTAAGAAAAGCTATCGCTCGAAGAAAAGCATGAAGAGTAAAAAGTCATATAAAAGCAAAAAATCTTACAGAAGCAAAAAGAGCGAACCGAAAAAGTCACACCGCAGCAAATGCAGATCCCATCATAAGAAAAGCTGCCGCAAATCACACCGCAGCAAATGCAGATCTCATCATAAGAAAAGCTGCCGCAAGTCACATCGCAGCAAATACAGATCCCACAATAAGAAGAGCCGCAAGTCACGTCGCAGTCATCGATCTAAACGTTCTCATCACCATAAACGCAGCCGATCTTGCCGAAGATGTGGAAAGAAAACGCATCGTTCCCGAAATAGAGGAAATGTTGAGCGTAAATGGGATCAAGGAAACATGTGGGAGTACCGCCGTTTTCGCTAAGCGTTAGATCATCATTTTTGAAACCCTTTTTAAAAGAGAGTATGATAAAAAAGGGTTTTTTTTGTTTCATAGAGAAATAAAATGAGACATCATAACTTAGCGAAATGAAGATTGTGAGGGGAAGACATGAAGTTTTTTACAGGTGAAATACATAGCAGCATGTTTATTGGGGTAGTCATTGATGATGAATGGGTGATGGACGTCAAAAAGGCAGAAGCCAAATTATTTGAGCTTGAGACACTGCCAAACTCTTTATCTGAGTGTATCAAAATGGGGGACAAGTTTGTTGAACATGTCGGGCAGCTTCTTGATTGGGCTGAGAAAAAAGAAGAAGACCGCGGTTCTTATGTATATCCGCTTTCGGACGTGAAACTCCATGCCCCGATTCCAAAGCCGTCTAAAAACATCATGTGTGTCGGAAAGAATTATCAAGATCATGTGATGGAGATGGGAAGTGCGGCGGATATTCCTGAAGACGTGATGATTTTTACAAAGGCACCTACTTCTGTCATTGGACACGAAGCGGACATTCTTCTTCATGAAGCTGTGACAAGTGAATTGGATTATGAAGGAGAGCTTGCCATCGTGATGGGCAAATCAGGAAAAAACATTGCTCCTGAAGAGGTCCAAGATTATATATTCGGTTACACCATTTTAAATGATGTGACGGCAAGAGATTTGCAGAAAAAACATAAACAATTTTTCATTGGTAAAAGCTTAGATACAACCTGCCCGATAGGACCTTATATCGTTCATAAGTCAATGATCGAGGATCATGGTGCGCTCCATGTGGAAACAAAGGTAAACGGAGAGGTTCGTCAGTCTGCCAGTACGGAATTAATGATCTTCACAGTTGAGGACATTGTCTCCACTCTTTCAAAAGGGATGACATTAGAAGCGGGTGACATCATTGCAACAGGTACACCTTCTGGGGTAGGGAAGGGCTTTGAACCGCCTAAGTTTTTAGCTTCTGGAGATCGAATTGACATCACGATTGAACCGATTGGAACGCTGACAAATCATGTCAAATAAAGCGCGTGATGACACAGGATTGTCGCTTTGTGTTCGACTTATTTCGTGGTACGATGAGAAGGTACTTGTTCTGATAAAGGGGGAAATCAAAAATGGGAACACATTTACATATCACAGCATGGGTGCTGGGGATTATTTTATTCTTCGTAGCCTTTGCTCTAGCAGGTAAAAATGACAAAGGCGCTAAAATTGTGCACATGATCGTTCGTTTATTCTACTTGATCATCATTGCAACAGGCGTAGAGCTGTATGTTCGCACAGGAATGAAAATTCCAGGTTACGGGGGCGAGTATATTGGAAAAATGATTCTTGGTATCCTCGTGATCGGTTTCATGGAAATGGTCCTAGTGCGCAAGAAAAAAGGAAAATCGGTGACTGGTGTGTTGATTGGTTTTATCGTATTTGCGATTGTGACCATTCTTCTCGGTTTACGTCTGCCGATCGGTTTCCATATCTTTTAATATAAAAAGGACATTGCTTATACGAAGCAGTGTCCTTTTTATGTGGCATCAAATTGTGAAACGATCCGTTGTCCGTCTGAAGTGGTCCATTCAAAAAGAATGTGATTGGCTGCTGGCTCATGGTGACATTGAAGTGCAAGTGATTGCGTATCTGCCGAAAACTGAAAGAAAGAGACGCGCTGCAATGAATGAAAGGAAGAGAAAACACAATCATAGACGGAAAAACCAAGCTGCTCTATCTGGTCAAGGATGTGATCAAAAACGTTTTCCGGTACGAACATGAGAAGATCAAGCCAGCCTTTGGCAAGAGACGCCGTATATTGAATGTTTTCTCCTCCCTGTACTTCTATTAGCTGCCCGTTTTCATGAAGAATCATAGAACCGAGCAATTCCCCTTTTGTCCATTTGTCATTTTCCTTCAAACAGATCATTGTGCTTTGAAGACTTTCTGGCAGCATGATCTCTCCTTCATCATCTTCAATCAGGCAATGCCCGTTTTCAATGAGCAAATACCCATTACACCATCTTCTGCTGCAGCGTTCAAGCTGTCTCATTCGATTCTCCATTTGCAAAAGCTCCTTTCCTCTTTCTTTTCTTACCAAATCAAGCTTGTCCTATACGCCGGGAAAAAAGGACAAATCAACTATCAAGGAGACGATGCATAAACTAAGAAAGGCTGAATGAGAACACTTGAGGAAAAACGGATGGGAGCTGATGATGATGTGTGGAATTACAGGCTGGGCAGACTTTAAAAAGCCGCTCATCCAACAGGATCATGTAATCAATCAAATGACAGATACATTATCTAAAAGAGGGCCAGATGATACAAATACATGGAAAAGTGAGCACGTTCTTTTCGGGCATAAAAGGTTAGCGGTGGTAGATGTAGAAGGCGGAAAGCAGCCGATGACATATACACATCAAAACCATGCTTATACGATTGTATACAATGGAGAGCTCTATAACACGGAGGATATAAGAAAAGAATTGTTAAAAAGGGGGCACCGCTTTCTTGGGCATTCTGATACAGAAGTTCTTCTTCATGCCTATACAGAATGGAAGGAAGAGTGTGTCTCTCATTTTAATGGCATTTTTGCATTTGTGATCTGGGATAGTGAGCGTGAATTGTTATTTGCAGGGAGAGACCGGCTAGGCGTCAAGCCATTTTTCTATACAGAACGTCATCATTCCTTCTTATTTGGTTCAGAGATCAAAGCACTTCTTGCTCACCCTGATATCAAAGCAAAAGTCGATCATGAAGGGCTGTCGGAGATCTTTGGCTTAGGACCGTCAAGAACACCAGGTCAAGGCGTGTTTAAAGGGATAAAAGAGCTGAGACCTGCACATGCCTTGACCTTTTCAAAAGACGGTCTGCGCGTATGGAGATACTGGAATGTCAAAAGCAAGAAACATACTGATTCACTTGATGACACCGCACAGCACATTAAGCATCTCTTTACAGATGCCGTGACAAGACAGCTCGTCTCTGATGTGCCTGTATGTACATTTTTATCTGGGGGCGTCGATTCTAGTGCCATTACTGCCATTGCCGCTAAGCACTTTGAGAAAATAGGGGAAGCACCGCTTCATACGTATTCCATTGACTACGAAGGAAACGATCAATTCTTTGAGGTAAATCAATTCCAGCCGAATGCTGACGGTCCTTGGATTGATCAAATGACCAAAGCGTTTCAAACGAATCATCACAGCTGTATCATTGGGCAAAAAGAACTCGCTTCCTATCTGAAGGAAGCCGTTGAGGTTCGAGACTTACCGGGTATGGCAGATATTGATTCTTCCTTGCTTTGGTTTTGCCGAGAAATTAAAAAGGACTTCGTTGTTGGCTTGTCAGGTGAATGTGCGGATGAAATCTTTGGCGGCTATCCGTGGTTCCATATGGAAAATGAAACGAATGGTTTTCCTTGGATGAGATCGACTGAAGCTAGAACGCAGCTCCTGCAAGACTCGTGGCAAAAAAAGCTGTCACTTAAGGAATACGCGCAAAGCAAATATGAAGAAACGGTAGCAGAAACGCCTCTTTTAGATGGAGAAACCGGCGTCGATAAAGCCCGGAGAGAACTTTTTTACTTAAATATGATCTGGTTTATGACAACACTGCTTGACCGTAAAGATCGAATGAGTATGGGGGCTAGTCTTGAGGTACGGGTGCCATTTGCAGATCATCGCCTTGTCGAATATGTGTGGAATATTCCTTGGGAAATGAAAATGCATGGAAATCGTGAAAAAGGGGTTTTACGAAAAGCATTAGAGGGAATTTTACCGAATGAAGTGCTTTATCGAAAGAAGAGTCCTTACCCTAAAACACATCATCCAGCCTATACTCAGGCTGTGAAAGAGATGCTCACAGACTGTCTCGCGCAAAAAGACTCTGTACTTCACGAATTTTTAGATCCACATCAATTAAAGCAACTGATTGAAACGGAAGGGGCTTCCTTTCATGTGCCATGGTATGGCCAGCTCATGAAGGGCCCGCAGTTGATTGCCCATCTAGCACAGATTCATCATTGGTTTGAAACGTATCGAATTGATATAGAAGCGTAATAAAGAGTCGGCTTTCTTGCACATGTTGAAAGGAAGCCGGCTTTTTTGATACATAACATGAGACTTTTTCAGCACATCAAAAGTTGATCTAATCTTTCTAATTTGTATAATTAACTTAAAGTGAATTAATTTGGAGGAAAAAGGATAATGAAAATCATTGTGATTGGAGCGGGACCAGGGGGCCTTGCAGCAGCTATGATGCTTCAAAGCAAAGGACATGACGTTCATGTATACGAAAAGCAGCCCTTTGTCGGCGGGCGTAACGCTAAGTTTCAACTTGGTGATTTCACGTTTGATACAGGTCCTACCTTTCTCAGCATGATTCATATTGCAGAGGAGCTGTTCACCTTTGCTGGTAAAAATCTTTATGACTATATTGATGTGATTGAATTAAAAGAGATGTATAGATTAATATTTCAAGACAATCAGCTGGATATGATCCGGGATCGCGATGAAATGTACAAACGATTAGAAGCCTTTGCACCTGGTGAGGGCGAAGGATATCTAAGATTTATGAATGATACAAAGCGCAAAATGGATCGTCTGACACCAATTTTACAAAGTAAAATGGACCGCTTTCATCATTACCTTCGTCCGAAGGTGATCAAAGCACTTCCACAGCTTTCACTAAATAAAAGTTTGTATGATGTGCTGTCAGACTATTTTTCGAATGAATCAGTGAAATATGCTTTTACATTTCAATCAAAGTACTTAGGAATGTCACCGTGGGAATGCCCTGGTGCGTTCTCGATTCTTTCGTTTATGGAACATGACACAGGTGTATTCCATCCGAAGGGCGGTGTCAATCAGCTGTCAGAAGCGATGGCAAAGGCGGCGCTTGAAGCTGGGGCAGAGATTCATCTGTCAGCAGGCGTTGAAAAGCTGCTCACGGAGGGAAGGAAAGTAAAAGGCATTCGTTTAGAATCTGGGGAAGAAATACAAGCAGATGAGGTTGTCGTCAATGGAGACTTTGCACATGTGATGACAAAGCTTGTCGAGCCAGGACTCTTAAAGAAATACAGCGAGAAAAAATTAAAAAAGAAAAAATTCTCATGCTCTACCTTTATGCTTTATTTAGGACTGGATACCATGTATGATGAGCCGCACCATACCATCGTTTTTTCCGATGATTATGCTCGATTTGTCAAAGGCATTACGAAAACATATGAGCTGCCAGATGATCCGTCTATTTATATTCAAAATGCAAGTGTAACCGATGACTCACTTGCTCCAAAAGGAAAATCAGCTCTTTATGTGCTGGCTCCAGTTGCTAATAACCAAAGCGGTATTGACTGGGAAGCACATCAAGATGAATTTAGAGAGCTTGTGCTGGATACATTGGAGCGGAAAACCGGCTTTCAAGATGTGAGACAGCATATAGAAGTCGAGCGGATGATCACACCGAAGCAATGGGAGGAAGACCTTTACGTTTATGAAGGAGCTACATTTAACCTCGGCCACCAGCTGACGCAGATGATGGTCCTAAGGCCGCACAATGAATTTGATGAATTAAAGAACTGCTGGCTTGTTGGAGGAGGAACACATCCAGGAAGCGGACTGCCAACCATTTTAGAATCAGCACGTATCACGACAAATGCCATTCTTAAAAAAGAGAAACATTCACACAAAACAATGCCGCATCAAGAAAAGGGGAGCGCCTCATGAAACAACATATATTGATTGCAGGTGGCGGTATTGGCGGAATGATCTCAGCGCTTTATTTAAAAAAAGCGGGACATGATGTCACCCTTGTCGAAAAAAATGAACGGCTTGGCGGGAGACTTGCTTTTGTACGTGAGAAAGGATATAAAGTAGATGAAGGTCCGACCATTGTCCTACTTCCTGACATGTTAAAAGGCATTTTACATGAGGTAGGAATTGACGAATCATCTCTTGATCTTGTGGAGCTTGATCCGCTGTATACCATTCAATATCAAGATGGAACCTCCTATACGAAGTACTCTGATGCACTCCGTCAGTTAGATGAAATCAGACGTGTATTTCCAAAAGAAGATCAAGGGTTCCAGAGGTTTATGGAAGAAATGACGGACCGGTTTCAAGAAGGACAGAAAGCCTTTCTAGAAAAATCATTTCACGAAAAACGTACATTTTTTACAAAAGCGAATATGAAGATTTTAATGAAATTAAAGGCGTATCGAACGGTACAAAGCGCTCTGAAAAAATATTTCTCAGACGAACGCCTGCGAGATGCATACGCACTTCAAACCCTCTATGTTGGAGGAAACCCGTATGAAGCATCGGCTATTTATTCGCTTGTGTCCTATAGTGAGCACGCACATGGAATCTACTATTTAAAAGGCGGCTATGCGAGTTTAGTAGATATATTGGAAGAGCAGCTCATCAACATGGGTGTGCATGTAAGAAAAAATGAAGAAGTCACACAATTGGTGTTTGAGGGAAAACGGGCAGTCAAAGCAAAAGTAAATGATGAACATGTAGCTGCTGATGCATTTGTAATCAATGGAGATTATCCAGCTGCGTTAAAACAGTTTGGTTTAGACGAACAAGATCGCCGGAAATACGTGCCTTCCTCTGGCTGTGTGATGGTGTATCTCGGGTTAAACAAAATGTATCATGAAGCACCTGTTCATCAATTTTTTATGGGAGAACACTTTGATCAGCATATGAAAGAGGTTTTTCAAACGAAAACGATTCCTCAAGACCCGTCATTTTATACATTTAATCCATCGATCATTGATCCATCTCTTGCCCCAGAGGGCTGTAGTGTTCTATACATGCTCGTTCCCGTTCCTTCAGGAGATCATATCAACTGGGAAGAGGAGACAGATTTTGTCGAGAACATGGTGGAGCGCCTTGAGAAAAGAGGCTTTCCGAGATTGCGAGAGTCGATTGTTTGGAAAAAGGTCAGAACACCAAATGATTCCTTGCGAGAAGGATTGTTTGAAGGCGGCAGCTTTGGACTTGCACCTAATTTGTTTCAATCAGGTGTCTTCCGCCCGCAAGTGAAGGTCAGCGAGACAGATAATCTTTATGCGGCAGGTGCTTCCACGCATCCGGGCGGCGGGGTGCCAATCGTGATGCAAAGTGCGAAGCTCATGGCCTCTGTACTACTAAAAGATTTGAATGATAGAAAGGAAGTGAAGCTAAGTGGTTGATGTACAAACAGCATTAAAAGTGTGTGAGGAAACCATTCAAACCCATTCTAAAACGTTTTACCGGGCCTTTTCCATGCTGCCTAAAAAGAAAAGACAGGCCGTCTGGGCCGTGTATTCTTTTTGCCGGAGAGCAGATGACATTGTAGATGAGTCGCCTACGCCACAAGAGGACCTTGCATCCTTTCGGGAGACGTTTGATCGATTTTTACAAGGTGAGGTAGACCGAAATGATCCGATATGGGTGGCGCTAGAGCATACATTTCAAGAGTTTCGGATGGATGAAGCCCCGTTTCGTGACCTGCTCCAAGGACAGGAGATGGATTTAGAGCAGCAGCGATACGAAACGTTAGATGAACTGCTCATCTATTCCTATCATGTTGCTAGTACCGTTGGACTCATGCTCCTTCCCATTATTGCACCACGTAAAAAAGAGCAGCTAAAAGAAGCAGCCATTTCGTTAGGGATCGCTATGCAGCTAACCAACATTCTTCGAGATATTGGGGAAGATCAGGCTGAAAGAGACCGCATTTATTTGCCAAAGCAGGTGATGGATCAATTCGGGTACACAGAGCAAGAATTGCAGGAAGGGATTGTCAATCAAGCCTTCCAGCACGTCTGGGAGTACATTGCCTTTGAGGCAGAGGCATACTACGAGGAGTTTTTTGACCATCTTCATGAATTCCCGCTGTATTCACGAATACCGGTGAAAGCAGCAGCTCACTTTTATAAAGCCATTTTAGATAAAACAAGAGAAAACGAATACCGCGTCTTTACCGAGCGAGCATTTATTTCAAAACAGGAAAAAGCACTTATTTTAGAAGATATTACGTAAAAAAGGACTGCACCCAGTCCTTTTTTATGTGGAAGAAAAGCGATACTCCGTCCATACTCTGGAACGCCAGCGCCTATACATGAAGATGCCTCTGACCCATTCATCCACGATAAAAGAAATCCAAATCCCAATGAGACCCATTTCAAGCTGAATGCCTAGCAAGTAAGCGATCGGAAGCCCGATTCCCCACATTGATATCATCGCCATATACACTGGAAACTTCGCGTCACCAGCCGCCCGCAATGAATTAATAATGACCATATTAAAAGAGCGTCCCGGCTCTAAAATGATCGTCAATAGGAGAAGCGTAGCGGCGATTTGAATGATTTCACGATTGCTAGTGAAAAAGGTAAGCAAATGCGTCGATGATAAAGATAAAGCAGTGGAAGAAAGAAGAGAGATCCCAATGGCCCAGTATAAGCTTTTCATACATCTGCGGTAGGCAGCATCAAATTCTTTCGCTCCAATATGGCGCCCGATTAAAATCTGTGTCCCTTGGCTAATCGCTGCACCAAACAACATAATGAACATCATCAAATTTTGAGTGTAGACCTTTGCTGCTAAAGCCTGCGTTCCCATAAATGTAATAAACAGTGTAATGATCATTTGGGAGCCGTTATAAGAAAGCTGCTCTCCAGCAGAAGGGATTCCAATTTTCAGCAGCTTTTTTAAATGCGTCCGCTGGATGTGAAACATACTCTTCAAAGAAAAGCGCAATCCAATTCGTCGGCCGACAATGAGAATCATCGCCATCAATCCGATCAACCGAGCGAGTGAGGTAGAAAAGGCAACACCCATGACACCTAATACCGGAAAGCCAAACGGACCAAAAATGACCAAATAATTGCCGGCAACGTTTAGCAAATTCATTCCGATGGTGACATACATCGTGTCTCTTGTATATCCGTAGCTTTTTAAAATAGCACTATACGTCATAATGAGCGCTTGAATAAAAGAAAGCAGCCCAACAATTTGTAAAAAGACCGTCGCATCCGGCATGAGTTCACTTGATAAGCCCATCATGTGCAGGATTGGAACAGCTAACACAAACATGAGGAGACTAATGATCAAGCTGATTAAGAAGTTGGTTCCTAGAGAGACATAGGCAACTTGAGTCGCTTCCTGCTTGCGGTCAGCTCCTAAAAGCTGAGCAATCACAATGGTCGTTCCTGTTGTAATGAAGCTGAACATGACAATTAATAAATTCAGGAGCTGGTTGCTTACACCTACTGCGGCCACACTGTTATCGGAGTATTGGCTGAGCATGAGTGTATCAGCGCTCCCCATGAGCATATATAAAGAGATTTCGATAAAAATAGGCCAAGTTAATGCAAATAATGAAGGGTGTGTTTTCTCATCTTTTGCTTGAACCTTTTCATATGACAGGGTTTGAGATTTCATCACATAGCCCCCTTTCGTATAAATCCGATTTATAGTGTACCGTGCATCGACTATAATAAGAAGAGACGAAACCGAAACTTATTGGAGAAATCCGACTTCATAAGGGGTTGAATATGGATCGATTTATTACATTTACTGTACCGCCGTTTCCTATATATATTGCTTCAGGTAAAGGGGTATTTCATCAAGGAGAAAGACACATCTCAAGAACCTTCACTGTATTTGATCTTCTCTATGTCACAAAAGGTGAACTATGGATGACAGAGGGCGAGGAGGCTTTTCATGTAAAAGAAGGTGAATATACGATTCTCTCACCGGGCCTGTCTCATGGTGGACATCTGCCATGTGAAGAGGAAACCCACTATGAGTGGCTGCATTTCTCAATTGACCGATTTGAGCTGACGAACCGGCCGAGAGAACACTGGATTGATATGAAACAAAATCAAGCTACCTTCGAAAAGCCGGCAACCTATGAATTTAGTCTGCCCCGTTTAGGAAAAGTGAAAGGACGAAGTGTGTTAGAAAAACACCTTTCAGCGATGAGAGCACTAAATCATGATGCATCTGAACTTCCGCTGAAAAAACAGCTTCTATTTGAGGAACTGCTCATTCACCTGCAAAAGGAAGCATTCCATATTCCAAGTGCAAAGGAGACCGTTGCATCAGAAGTGGTTCATTATCTTGAGCATCATTTTATGGAGAAATTACACATGGAGCAGCTTGCAGAGAAACTGCACTATCATCCTGACTACATGACAAGATGTATGCAGACAGTATATGGATTGACGCCAAACCAGTACAGCCATCGTCTCAAAATCGAAAAAGCCAAAAGCATGCTGGCGTCAACGAATGAAAAAATCGCTGCTATTGCAGATCATGTAGGTATTGACGACCCTACTTATTTTTCTAAGCTGTTTCGGCAAAATGAAGGCATGACGCCGATCGAGTACCGTCATTTAGCAAAAAGAACGACAAAGTAAAGGAACGTGAACAGATGAAAAGTGAAAAGGAAGAGCTTGTGAACATACGTCCATTAACCGAAACGGACTTAGAGACGGTGTGGCATTTAAAATTTAAAGCATCAGACCAGTCCTATCGGAAATGGAATGCCCCTTATTTTTATGAACACGAAATCCCGCTTGCTGCATTTAAGAAACGTTACTTACAGGAAGAATCCATTCCCCAAAAGCTATATGGCATTGAAATAGATGGTGATATCAAAGGCACCGTATCATATTATTGGGAGAATGAACGTACGAGGTGGCTTGAATGCGGCATTATCATTTATGACTCACGTTTTTGGAGCGGGGGTATTGGGACAAAGGCATTAAATCTATGGATTGATGTGTTATTTACGCATATTGATATCCCTCGAATTGGTTTAACAACTTGGTCAGGGAATGAACGGATGATGCGGTGCGCAGAGAAATGCGGATTTGTCCTTGAGGGGAGACTGAGAAAGGTCCGTTATTATCAAGGAGAGTATTATGACTCTATGCGCTTTGGGATGCTGAGAGAGGAATGGCAAAGCCTCCCGCGCAATATCCTCTGAATCATTATTTTTTAGGACAAAAGTATCATATAATGGAATAAACTGAAGAAGAAGGTTGGCAGATGAATGTGGGCTGGATAACTGGATGGTTTGTTTCTATTTTAGTCGCAATCTATCTATTGATAGATGCACCAAAACATGGGAAAAATAAATGGTTATGGTCTATTTTAGGTCTTTTATTCGGGCTCTTTGCATTTGGGATATACCTCATCAAAACAGGAAGAAAAGGATTGGGCTGGACAGTTCTGATCGTGTCCATCATCATCTATTCTATTGTTATACTAGTCTTTGTCTTTTACTTCCTGTTGCTGATCTTCGGATACTCAAACGCATCATAGAGAGCGCGTATACATAAGGGGGAATTTAAATATGAGATTAACGGGTCTATTCGTTTCACTTGCTGTTGCCATCTATTTATGGTTTGATGCGCCAAAGCACAACAAAGACAAATGGCTGTGGGCCATTTTAGGCGTGCTATTTAGTACCATCGTACTCGGTATTTATTTGATCAAGACAGAGAGGAAGGGGCTGGGCTGGACGATCTTGATTTTAACCATCTTGTTTTATCTCATGCTGCTCATCTCTGTTTTGATCGGTGTTATTCTTTTTTATCAGGCGCCCTCATGAAGAAGGGCCTTTTTCTTTTACCTTTTGAGCCGGTACACCAGCAATGACGATCTGCTCTTCATGAAAGGAACGATTCACTACGGCATTTGCTCCGATTGAAATATGATTTGCAATATAAATGTCTCCAAACAGCTTAGCACCGGGGCCAATCCATACGTGATCTCCAATGGTTGGTACATCCTTTTCGGAATGGTTTTGTCCAATATTCACCCCTTGATGAATATCACAAAATGCCCCAATTTTTGCGTGCTTATTCACAATTAAGAGACCACTATGATTGATTCTAAGGCCGGGGCCAAAGACGCCAATCGGAATATCAAAGCCAAGCTGCATGCCTTTCTTTTTATGTAAATAGCGATAAAACCATTTGCGCAGTAGAGCGCCGCTATTAGAATAGTATTCATATTTTCGCAAATACCTTTGATATTTCCATATATCGTCCCCAAACCACTTTGGTCTTCTGCGCGTAATCGCTAATGCTTTCTTATCCTGCATTAAGTAATGGTGAAGATCGTGCTTTGTAAAAATCATCAAATTCCCCTCCATTCCTTTATGTTTCAGAGAAATTATACCATCCAAACCATTTATATCAAGAAAAAATGGTGTTACTTCTTCAATTTTCTACCTTCATTTCATCCAAATTTCTTCATAAAATGAGCGCTTTGAGTTGAATAGAACAAAAGAACCAGGAAGAATGATTTGTAATTTTTTTCAATATCAAACCGTCTCATGCGTTCCATCCCCTTATGGCAGTAAGGTTTGTAAAAATTACTCGAAAATACTCATTAAAAAGAGAATATTGCATTCATATGCTTTTTGAATCATCTTTTTGAATACAATTGACTTTCCTATCTCACATCCTCTAGGCTAATAAATGAAAATGATAATCTTTATCAATTGGAGGAGTGTTTTATTATGTCCATCAAAACCGTTTCTAAAAATCAGCAATTTTTAGAACAGCAAAGTCAAAGAGAATCTAATGCAAGGTCTTACCCGAGACGGTTCCCATTAGCCATGCAAAAAGCCGAGGGTATGATCGTGACAGATGCAGATGGCAGAGAGTTTTATGACTGTCTGGCAGGCGCAGGAACACTTGCACTTGGTCACAATCATCCGGTTGTTATAGAAGCTATTGAACGTATGCTTCATGAAAAAAGACCATTGCATACGTTGGACATAACCTCAGAAATTAAAGAAGAGTTTGTGAATGAAATTTTTTCTCACCTGCCAGAAGAGTTTGCAAAGAGAGCAAAAATTCAATTTTGTGGACCAACTGGCGGTGATGCCATAGAAGCTGCGATTAAATTAGTCAAGACAGCGACAGGTAATCGTTCCATTCTTTCTTTCCACGGTGCTTATCACGGTGCGACACATGGCACGATGTCATTAAGCGGAAATTTGTCTCCAAAGGAAAGAGTGCAAGGGTTAATTCCAGATGTGCATTTCATGCCTTATCCATATGAATATCGCTGCCCATTTGGCATTGGCGGTAAAGATTCACACCGTATTTCCAGTTCTTATATTGAGCGTGTATTAAATGATCCTGAAAGTGGTATTCTTCCGCCAGCAGGTATGATCTTTGAAGCTGTGCAAGGTGAGGGAGGCTCAATTCCAGCATCTATTGAATGGATAAAAGAAATGAGAAGAATCACAAAAGAAAAAGGCATTCCGCTCATTATCGATGAGGTTCAATCAGGCATTGGCCGAACAGGTAAGATGTTTGCCTTTGAACATGCAGGAATTGTGCCAGACGTTATTGTATTATCTAAAGCCATTGGTGGAAGTCTGCCGCTTTCAGTTGTGATTTATGATCAAGATTTGGATCAATGGAATCCAGGTGCACACATTGGCACATTTAGAGGAAATCAAATGGCGATGGCTGCAGGAACTGCTACGCTTAAATTTATAAAAGAAACCAATCTGCTTGATCATGTAGACCAGTTAGGTAATCGCATGCAGGCTTATTTAAAAGACATTCAAAAAAATGTACCTGCTATCGGTGATGTTCGAGGAAGAGGATTAATGATTGGTGCTGAAATTGTCAATCCAAATGAAAAGCAGGATGTGGATGGAAGTTATCCAGCAAATCCTGAGCTAGCAAGTCTCATTCAAAAGAATTGCTTCGACAAAGGCTTAATTGTAGAGACAGGAGGCCGTTTCGGCAGCGTCATTCGATTCTTACCGCCATTGATCATGACAGAAGAACAGCTTGAACAAGTCATCGCCATTTTCAAAGAGGCCGTTTACGATGCAATCAACTAAAGCTTCTGTGGATTCATTATTTATCAATCAAAGCCAGCTTGGAAGAGAGTCCTTCCGAGCGGCTCTTCATACATCTATCGACAGCTTACTGGATCAGTGGCAAAAAGACCAAGGACCATACAGCGGAATATTGCCTGGGAAATTAGCGGCTAGTGTCGAATCCTTATTTCAGTTTCAACCGTCTGGCGAATCAATGGAATCTGTCTTTCAAGATATAAAGCAGCATCTTTTGCCGCATCTCGTTGATGTATCGCATCCTAAATGCTTGGCACATTTGCATTGCCCGCCGCTCATACCTGCTCTTGCCGCAGAGGTGATGGTAAGCTCCTTTAACCAATCAATGGATTCCTTCGATCAAAGCGGTATTGCATCTTTGGTTGAGGAGGAAATTTTAAAGTGGCTATGTGCGAAGTTTTCTTATGGAAATCTAGCAGATGGGACATTTACGAGCGGTGGCACCCAATCTAACTATATGGGACTGCTTCTTGCAAGAGATGCATTTTGTGAAAACACATGGCAATGGAATGTTCAGCAGAAAGGCTTGCCGAGTGAGGCTCACCGCATGAGAATTCTTTGCTCTAAGAATGCTCACTTCACTGTGAAGAAATCTGCATCACAGATAGGCTTAGGGGAGCAGGCAGTTGTTCTAGTAGAGACAGATGAGCATCACCGCATGGACCTCAACGATTTGAAGAAGAAACTTGTTGAGTTAAAGGAACAGGATCTCCTGCCTTTTGCGGTAGTGGCGACTTGCGGGACAACTGATTTTGGCAGTATTGACCAGGTTCGAGATGTGTATGACATCGTCAAGCCATACGGTCTATGGATTCACGCAGATGCTGCTTACGGAGGTGCGCTTATATTAAGCGAAACCTACGGGTGTAAATTAGACGGTATTGAGCTTGCTGATTCAATCACGATCGACTTCCACAAACAATTTTATCAGCCGATCTCCTGCGGGGCATTTTTGCTGAAGGATAAAAGACATTTTGGTTTGATCAATTATCATGCAGATTATCTTAACCCAAAGGAAGATGAACTGGATGGAATTCTACATCTCGTCAATAAATCTGTCCAAACGACGCGCCGGTTCGACGCACTGAAATTGCTTCTTTCTCTTCGTCTGATTGGAGAGGAGGGGTTTGGTGACATCATTGACCATACCATTGATTTTGCGAAGGATGTGGCAGCACTTATCGAGAGAAATGATCACCTTGAAGTGATCAATCCTGAGCCAGAAATCAATGCAGTTGTGTTTCGATTTAAGGATGATCACCAAGCGGATGACATCAATAAAATCATTCATCGAACGCTGTTCAAATCAGGAGCTGCTGTCATTGCGAAAACAGTGGTGGATGGTCAAACATGCTTAAAATTCACTTTGTTAAATCCGAGAACGACAATCACACATATTGAGGAAATCCTTTCTGACATCGTTGATATCGGGATTGCTCATATTCAATCCGGGAGGGTACTACGTTGAGTCAATATAAACAAATGGCTGAAAATGCAACTATGCAAAGCTTTTTAAACTGTTTTTTACGTGAAACAGGAATCGATCGATCTGCAAAAAAAGAGACGAAAGCAGATGGTTCGCTTGTATTCGTGGCAAAACTAGCAAAGCAAGACCTTGAGCTTGTGATTCCGATCCGATATTTTTCATCTGTAGGCCGCCATCTCTTTGATTTTCCGATTCGCTTTCGTCCTCATGGCAGCGAGCAAGAGGGAACGATCGTCGATTACACGACACTTGTTGCTTTATGTTCAAAGGAGCTTCTCATTGAATATGGCCGCACAGATGCAGAGGATGAATTCATGCTTCGCATCATTTTAAGCTGCCGAAATATTGAACGATTCTTAAAGGAGAGAGAAAGTGATCAAGCTGCTTTATCTCAAGCTGATTTTGAGTACATCGAGGCTGAGCAGTCACTTCTCCTTGGACATTTAACACATCCAACACCAAAAAGCAGACAAGGGATGACAGAAGAAGAGGAAGCCGTCTATTCTCCTGAGCTGAAAGGAGCTTTCCAGCTTCATTACTTTAAAGCGCATCATTCGATTGTGCTTCAGGATTCGTCTATTTCACAACCGGCGGCAAGCCTCATGTTAGAAGAGCTTTCGCGTCAGGTACCAGAAGAAACAGAGAGACTAAATATGTTAACAGAAAACGGAGAATATGTGCTCATTCCGATTCATCCGCTGCAAGTCAAAGTGGTCATGGAGAAGGCATTTGTGAAGCGTTATATAGAGGAAGGGAAACTGACTTATTTAGGACCGCTGGGATCTGAATACACAGCGACCTCATCCTTTAGAACTGTCTATCAAAAGGATTCTGCTTACATGCTCAAATTCTCTGTTCCTGTGAAAATTACAAACTCGTTACGCATCAATAAACAAAAGGAACTGGATCGAGGAGTAGAGATGTCCCGCATCTTAAAAACAGAATTAGGCGTTTCTTTATATGAAAAATTCTCTGGATTCCGGGTCATTGAAGATCCTGCATATCTCTCTATTCGAGGAGATGAAACGGAATCTGGCTTTGAAGTGGTCATTCGTCAAAATCCATTCTTGCATCGTGAAAAAGGCGCAAGCTTAATTGCTGGGCTGTGTCAGGATCATGCGTATGGAGGAAAATCGAGATTAGCAGGAATTATTCATAAACTTGCAGGCGCAGAAGGCAGGTCAACAGAAGCGGTCAGCCAAGATTGGTTTAAACAATATTTGACTATTTCGTTAAAGCCGATGCTCTGGCTGTTTGAAACGTATGGTCTTGCACTCGAGGCCCATCAGCAAAATGCTGTTGTGCAAATGAAAGATGGTTATCCAGAGACCTTCTATTACCGTGACAACCAAGGCTACTATTATAGTGAATCGAAAAAGGATAAGCTCGCGAATCTAGTTCAAAACTTGAGCGTAAGAAGTGAAACCATTTGTTCGGATGATGTAGCCGTTGAGAGACTCCGTTATTATTTCTTCTTTAATCATTTATTTGGTCTCATTAATGGCTTTGGCACGGAAGCCCTTGCAAAGGAAGAAGACTTGCTGGCACTCGTGAGAGATACATTACTCGCTCATGAGGAGACATACGGAGCATCTGAACTGACTAACAGCCTTCTCCGCTCAAAAGAACTTCCTTCAAAAGCGAATTTGCTGACACGATTTGAAGATATGGATGAGCTGACCGGATCTCTGGAAACACAATCTCGTTACACGGCTGTCTTGAATCCGCTCTTTTTACATAAGGAGGCGCTGATTGGATGAGGCATCGTATTAGGTTTATTCGTGCTGAATATGAAAGAGACGTTCAGCTTGTCCATAAGTGGATGCAAGAAGAGTATGTTCACCCATTTTGGCATTTGAATATTCCGTTTTCTGATTTTGAAAAGCATTTTTATCAGGCGATACATGATCCGCATCAAACCCTTTATTTAGGCACGATTGATGGGACGCCAATGAGTTATTTTGAGGCTTATAACGTGAAAGGGGATATCATTGAATCCTACTATGAGCCTTCTCCGCATGATCAAGGCATCCACCTGTTAATAGGGGAGCCGGATTATGTGGGAAAAGGATTTGCTGCGCCGCTCCTTCAGGCAATGACAGCATTTCAATTTGAGCAGAACAAACGAACAGAAAAAATCGTTGCTGAGCCGGATATTCGCAATGAAAAAATGATTCATGTATTTGAAAAATGCGGCTTCGAACGTGTAAAACCAGTCACATTACCCGATAAAACAGGTCTTTTGATGTTTTGTGATCGAGAACGATTCGAAAGGAAGTATAACCATGACGCGGTTCAACAAGCAAAATAATATAGTGGATGTAATTGGGATCGGCATTGGCCCGTTTAACCTGGGGCTTGCCGCATTATCTGAAGAGGTAAATGAAATCGACGCTTTGTTTTTTGAAAGAAGTGAAGCCTTTCACTGGCACCCAGGGATGCTCATTGAAGGGACGACACTGCAAGTCCCATTTTTAGCGGACCTTGTCAGCATGGCAGATGTGAAAAGCAAATATAGCTTTCTCAACTATTTGCAGGAACAAAACCGTTTGTATTCATTTTACTTTCTAGAGGACTTCCATATCCCGCGCAAGGAATACAGTCATTATTGCCGCTGGGTCGCTGACCAGTTAGATTCCTGCCGATTTGGCATGAACGTCGAATCTGTCTCACTGATCGAGAAGGCAGGGGAAAAGTGGTATGAAGTGCATGTCCGTCATGTAAAGAACCAAACTGTAGAGGTGTTTGAAAGCAAACATCTCGTTTTAGGAATTGGCACGCAGCCGGCGATACCCGCATCGCTCCAGCCAGCTTTAGGAGAGAAGGTTTTTCACTCAGCTGACTATTTAAAACGAAAGAAAGAAGGCTGTTTCAAAGGGAAATCTGTAACAGTTATCGGCTCTGGTCAAAGTGCGGCAGAAGTGTTTTATGACATTTTATCAGATGATGAGGCAAAGGATATTCACTGGTTTACACGATCAAAAGGATTTTTCCCAATGGAATATTCAAACCTTGGACTTGAGTATTTCTCCCCTGACTATATTGATTTCTTTTATGAGCTTCCGCAAGCCAAAAAGGATGCGTTATTAAAACAGCAAGACTTGCTGTATAAAGGTATCAGTTCGGCGATGATTCGTGATATTTATCATTTGCTTTATGAACGTTCTGCCTGCGGAAACCAGCTGAACACAGTGCTTCAAGCCATGACAGAGGTCAACTTGATTGAGGAAACAGCGGGCGGGTTATCACTTTCATGCACGCAATGGGTCAAGGAAGAATCCTTTACACATGAGACGGATATTGTCGTATTGGCGACTGGCTATCAATCCGTTCTGCCGCCATTTATCAACCCTATTTCTCATCACATTCAATGGGATGATCAAGGGAGATTCCAAGTTGAACGTGAATATCGTTTGAAAACAAATATGATGGGTGAAAATGATATTTTTGTACAAAATGCAGAGCTTCATACTCATGGGGTCGGCGCACCAGATTTGGGGCTGGGGGCTTATCGAAACAGTGTGATCATCAATGAACTTGCTCGTCAAACTGTGTATCCACTTTATCAAAAGCACGTCTTCCAGACATTTGGTACACACAAGAACGCACACACATTTGAAGAAATCAAAGGTTAAGGAGGATGAAGCGATGAATGTGCAAGATGAATTGAAAAAAGCGGTGAATCCTGCTGCTTGGAAAAAGGCAAACCAGCGAATGGTGGCTAAAATGCTGTCTGAATATATGTATGAGGCAATGCTTCATCCTGTTGAGCTGGATTGTAAGGATGGCATCGCGCAGTATGAATTAACCATTCACGAACATAAGAAATATCGTTATCTGGCAAAACCTCGGTTGTTTGATAGTTTTGATACAATCGCTGAATCAATTGAGTGCTGTCAAGATGGAAAATGGTCAAAGGATGTCAGTGCCATTGTGTTTTTACTAGACATTCAGCCGATCATCCCAATGTCCTCTGACACAACAGGCCATCTTATCAAAGAGCTTCACCATACTTTGTTAGCCGATGTCCATTTGCTGTCGAAAAAAGCACTTCGTGCGGATGAACTGACAGATACGGATTATGCATGGATTGAAGGAGAAATGACAGGCCATCCTTGGATTGTGTATAACAAAGGACGTATAGGATTCAGCTACGATGATTACTTAGCCTATGCACCAGAACGGCAGGAATGTGTGCAGCTGTCTTGGATTGCTGTACATAGAGAGCTTGCGACATTCCATGCAGTCGATCATGAAAACTATGAGCAGGTGATCGCCAAAGAATTAGATGAAGTCACGATTCGTCAATTTCAGCGTGTGTTAAAGGATGAAGGACTGAATGCAGCTGACTATTATATGATGCCTGTTCATCAGTGGCAGTGGACGCATATGATTATTCAGCATTTCCCTGAAGATTTGGCCTTGCGCCGGATTGTGTATTTGGGAGAGGGGCTGGATCAATATATCCCGCAGCAGTCGATCAGAACCTTTACAAATATCTCAAATAAAGACAAGCATCATATTAAACTGCCAATGAGTATTTTAAATACGCTCGTGTACCGTGGACTCCCATCAGAACGTACGGTCATTGCCCCGCGCATTACAGCGCATATTAAAGGGATTGCCGATCAAGACTCATTTTTATCTGATGTGTGCCGCGTCATTTTACCAGGTGAAAATGCAAGTATCAATGTCGATCATCCATACTACAGCAAACTGCCTGGTGCGCCGTATCAATATCTTGAGATGCTCGGTGTCATTTTTAGAGAAAGCATTTATACGTACTTAGAAGAAGGGGAGAGCCCTGTTACACTTGCGGCACTTACTTACGAGGATCATGAAGGTGAGCCGTATATCAAGCAGCTGATTGAAAAATCAGGTCTCTCAGCAAAAGAATGGATGGCGAAGTTCTTCCATGTCGTGATGCCGCCGCTGCTGCACTTTATGTATCAATACGGCACAGTTTTTTCACCGCATGGGCAAAATACAATTCTTGTGTTAAAAAATCATCAGCCGCATCGTTTGGCGATCAAAGATTTCGTTGATGATGTGAATATAAGTGACCAGCCGCTGCCTGAATTAGCTTCACTAGAAGAAGATTTAAAAGAAGTGCTGCGCAGTGAGCCGCCAGAAGGTCTAGTGCAATTTATCTTTACAGGATTATTTATTTGCAATCTGCGTTATGTATCCAACGTATTAGACAATCACAATCTGTTAGATGAAACGACTCTTTGGCGTTTGCTTGCGGAAGAAATTCAGCAGTATCAAAAGCAATTTCCGCAGCTAAAAGACCGTTTTGAATTATTTGATCTATTCCAGCCGAAGCTGACAAAGCTTTGCTTAAATCGTAATCGAATGATTGATTATGGCTATGGAGATGGTGATGACCGCCCGCATGCATCAGAGCATGGGAAGGTCACAAATGCACTCGCTCATGTTCTTTCGTCAGTTGGGGAGAAGTAATAGAAAAGCTGTAGACATTAAGTGTCTACAGCTTGTTTGTTTTTTAAGAAAATGCTTGAGAGGCAAGAAAATAGAAAAGGGCGGGATCATTTAGTTTTTCTTTCCCGCGAATCATCATAAAATGGGCTACGTTTGTTTTCGTAAATCCTGCTTCAACAAGTGTTTCATGCAGGCGTTCAGCAGTTTCTTCCTGCATATCTAAACGAATTGCCCCTGAATAAGACGAGATGAGTGATTGGATGAGCGAGAGAGCGGTTTGTTCATCGTTTGCTGTAAGCGGTCCAATCATTAGATTAGCAGGGGTTTCGATGCCAAATGCAAAGCCAGTTGTTTCATGATGCGCATTCTTTGCGATCAGCCGGAACGATGCTCGTTCCATTCGCTTTCTTATAAAGCTTGATCGATTGGTGCCTGCACCTTTTTCGTCAAGTGCTTCAATAGACGGAAGGTCCGCTTCATCAGCAGGAGAAAGGTGAATCCCGCCTGACACACGAAAAGCCGATGGATTCGTGGTCTGTGCTTTGTATGTATGAATATAGCCGGCCGTTTGAAATCCGATTTTTTCGTAAACGGGCTGTCCTTGTACAGTAGCAGTTAAAACGACAGGAACACTTTGATCGCTTCGGCGAAGCAGGGTGTCAATCATTTTCCGCGCAAGGCCTAAGCCGCGATGCGTCTCAGATACAATAACGGCACCAATTGATGCTGCTTTATCATATTGGAAAAGTCCCGCACATGAGATCACTTGTCCATCTGTTGTTGAAAAACCTGTAAAATATCCGTTTGTTAAAAGAGATGTAAGCTCATCTGCATTGTAATCAGGCCAGTCGACCTCTTTTGACAATGCGATAAGATCGGGTATGTCATCAAGTGTTAAAGTTCGTTGTACAACGTTTTCCAATACACGCAACTCCTTCTTAGCTGATTTCATCTATATGTATCGTACCATATGAAGGCATAAGAAAAAGGAAAAGGAAGATCCTTTTCCTCTCAGCGTGTATCAAATAAGAACTCCCAATGACGGAGGTTCTAGTCTTAATGAACATTAAAATATCGAGCTTCAGGGTGGGAAACGACGATCGCAGAAACAGATGCTTCAGGTTCCATCATGAATCCTTCTGTCAGATGGATGCCGATTTTTTCAGGCTGAAGCAGCTTGAACAGCTTTTCTTGGTCCTCAAGATTTGGACACGCTGGATAACCAAAGGAATAGCGCTGCCCTTGATATTTCGCTTGGAATCGTTTTTCCATTGTAAAATCGACTGGGTCAGGGAATCCCCATTTGTCACGAATCACTTGGTGGGTTCTTTCAGCCAATCCTTCTGCAAGCTCAAGTGCCAGAGCTTGGACAGCATGCATTTTTAAATAATCTCCTTCCTGCTTAAATTGCTGCGCGACTTCACGTATACGCGCGCCGGCTGTGACGGCGAATAAGGCAATATAATCTTTCTCGTTTTCATCACTTTTCCGTACATAATCAGAAATAGAGCGGTACGGGAGCTTCTCCTGCCTTGGAAATTGGAACGTTTCAATGATGCGGTCAGGTTCTTCGGGATCATAAATATGCAAATCATTTCCGTCTGAACTGGCAGGGAAGAATTGATACACAAATGCTGGCGCAAACCAGTTTTTCTCTCTGCCTTCGTTTAGAAGATCTGTGACAAGCTGTTTTAATTCCAATGCTTTTGGGTGCTGTTCAGCTAATAAGGTTTTGACCTTTCCCTTTAAACCGAGATGATGACCAATGAGCATTTGTTCATTCACATATGGCATAATATGATGCAAATCGATGTCCCTCACATAATGGCGTGCGGTATTTTCTGGCGTAAATACCGGTGCTTGCGGGAGGGCTGCGCGTTTTTCTAGTAGTTCAATGACAGCTTTCGGCTGCTTTCCTTCTTTTTCCTTGAAAGGTGCCGCTGGCTCTTCTGGCGGCTTTGTTTGAAATTGCAGTGGATTTGCTTTTAACTCATTGGCTAATGACAGTCCGTCCATAGCATCTTTTGCATAAAGAACAGGCCCATCATAATGAGGCGAAATTTTCATTTTTGTAAATTTACGAGAAAGGGCAGCACCGCCGACCAAAATAGGAACAGAAATGTTTGCTTTTTGTAAATCCTGAGCGGTTAGTACCATTTGCTGTGCGGACTTTACAAGTAAGCCTGATAATCCAATCATATCTGGTTTTTCCTTTTGCACAGCTTCAATCAATGTTTGAGGTGTCACCTTGATACCGAGGTCGACCACTTGAAAGCCATTATTGCTCAAAATGATGTCGACAAGGTTTTTCCCGATATCATGGACATCTCCTTTTACGGTCGCAAGAAGAATCTTTCCTTTCCCGCTTGCATGCTGCTTTTCCATATATTGCTCAAGAAACGAAACAGATGCTTTCATAACCTCTGCCGATTGAAGCACCTCGGCTACGATCAGTTCGTTTTGATTAAAAAGACGACCAACTTCAGCCATTCCCTGCATTAACGGGCCATTGATGATATGAAGCGGCGATTCATAATGCTCCAAAGCAAGGGATAGATCATCGATGAGACCTTCTTTCGTTCCCTCGACGACGTAGAGCGCCAGCCTTTCATCAAGTGATAAGGAGACCTTTGGTTTTTTCTCCGTTTTCTTTTTACCGCGGTAAAATTGGGTGAATTCAGCCAGTGTTTGATCATTTGTTTCATAAAGCAAGGTTTCAGCTAGTTTGATTTCTTCCTTTGGAATGGAAGCGAAGCGTTCAAGCTTTTCTGTATTGACAATGGCATAGTCAAGTCCTGCTTGCACGCAATGATATAAATAGACAGCATTTAAGATTTCTCTGCCAACAGGCGGAAGTCCGAAAGATACGTTGCTAATGCCTAAAATAGTGAGGCACTCAGGCAGGGTTTCCTTGATCATTTTAATGCCTTTGATTGTTTCTTCAGCGGCGCCAATATATTGCTCGTCTCCAGTGCCTACAGGAAAGACAAGCGGATCAAAAATGATGTCACTTGCGGGAATTCCATACTTCCTCGTTAGCAAATCGTGAGAACGTACAGCAATTTCAAGCTTTCGTTCTGCTGTCACGGCCATTCCTATTTCATCAATCGTGCCAACAACAAGTGCACCGCCATATAGCTTTACAAGAGGAAGAATCTCTTCAAAGCGTTCCTCGCCATCCTCAAGGTTGATGGAATTGATGATGGCTTTCCCTTGAGAATAGGTGAGTGCCTTTTCAATCACGTGTTTATCCGTTGAATCAATGACAAAAGGGGCTTTCACCTTTTTCATGGCTTCTTGTAAAAAGCCTTCCATGTCTGCTGCCTCATCACGGTCTGGGTCGGCGAGACACACATCAACGACGTGAGCGCCATTTTTCACTTGAGCACGAGCAATTTCTGCTGCTTCTTCAAACTTTTGTTCCGCAATGAGCCGTTTAAATTTGCGAGAACCAATGACATTGGTCCGTTCACCTACAAAAAGAGGACGCATCGAATCCTCATAAATAAGGGGCTCAATTCCTGATACGGTATGCTGCGGTGATTCGCGATTGATATGACGCGGCTGAAGCGTGCGTACTTCCTCTGACAATGCTTGAATATGCGCAGGTGTAGTCCCGCAGCAGCCGCCGACAATATTTAACCAGCCTTCCTTAGCAAAGGCGGCGATTTTCTTAGCTAGAGAGGCAGGGGATTCATGATATTGGCCTTCTTCATCTGGGAGACCAGCATTCGGATAGCAGCTCACCGCTGACTTTGCGATGGAGGAGAGCGTGCGGATGTGGTCTGTCATAAATTCTGGACCAGTCGCACAGTTAAGGCCCACACTGATGGGTTTCATATGCTCAAGAGAGATATAAAAGGCTTCAATATCCTGACCAGCAAGGGTGGTGCCCATCGGTTCAATCGTTCCTGATACCATGAGTGGTAATTGAATGCCCGTCTGCTGAAAGGCTTCTTGAATCCCTTTGAATCCAGCTTTTACATTCAGCATATCTTGGCTTGTTTCTAAAAGAAGGGCATCACACTTTCCGTCAATCAGAGCGCGGGCCTGCTCTTCATAGTTTCTGACGAGCTCACTGAAGGTTGTGCCGCCTGTCACAGATAATGTTTTCGTTGTTGGGCCCATTGCGCCTACAACAAAACGAGGCTGCTCCGGTGTGGAGAAACGGTCTGCTTCTGCCTTAGCCAGCTGCGCAGCTCGAACATTGAGTTCATAGGCAAGATGGCCAAGCCCATATTCATCAAGGACGAGCTCTGTCGCGCCGAACGTATTTGTTTCAATGAGGTCAGCATTTGCTTCGAGGTACTCCCTATGGATCTTAGAGATGATGTGAGGGGCTGTCACATTCAAATACTCGTTACAGCCCTCATACTCTTCTCCGCCAAAGTCCTCTGCTGTCAGGTTGGCGTTTTGAATCATTGTGCCCATTGCCCCATCAAAGACGAGGATGCGTTTTTTGAGCTGTTCAGTGATAGTTGACATGGATGTTAGACTCCTTTTCTTTCTGATGGATGTAGGTGGTCAGTTCTGCTGTTAAATCTGATCGAAGGAAAGGAGTAATTAAATAAATGCCATTAAACAATTCGCAGGCTGTATCTAATAAAGAGCGGGCAATCGCTAAGCCTTCTGCTCGCTGCTTTTCTTTATCCTCGCCAGCTTTGGCCATAATGTCACGAATAGAATCAGATAATTTGATGCCTGGAATTTCGTGATGAATAAACTCGGCATTTCGGCTGCTTGTTAATGGCATAATGCCGATGTAAATCTGTTTATCCAAGTGGCGGCTTTCCTCATGAATTTTCACAAGCTGTTCCTCAGAATAAACAGGCTGTGAAATAAAATAATCAGCACCGTATTCGATTTTTTTCTCAAGACGTTTGACTGCTTTATCAATATGGCGCACATTTGGATTAAACGCGCCAGCCACTGAAAAATTGGTCTTTTTGCCAAGAGGCTTTCCTGAGAAAGAAAGGCCTTCGTTAAATTGTTTGATGAGACGAATCAAATCAAAGGAGGTTAAATCATATACAGATGTTGCACCTGGGAAGTCTCCAATTTTAGATGGATCGCCTGTGATCGCTAAAATATCGGTTAATCCAAGGGTGTCGAGCCCCATTAAATGAGATTGAAGCCCAATCAAATTACGGTCGCGGCATGTGATATGAACAAGAGAACGCATATCAAGCTGCTGCTTTAATAATGCGCCGCAAGCGACATTGCTAATGCGCGGAGTCGCAAGAGAATTATCAGCTAACGTCAACGCATCAATGCCAGCATTCTTTAATTGATTTGCAGCAACGAGAAATCTTTCGAAGTTCAGCTTCTTCGGCGGATCGAGCTCTACGATAATCGAACGTTTTTTCACAGCCAGCTCATCAAGACCTGGTTCAGTGCGCTGATCTTGGATTGAAATGATTTCTTCTTTTAACACCTTTACTTCTTTTTCAGTGATCGGCGCTAAATCTTTGACCGCTTCAGCCATTGCGCTAATATGCTGGGGCGTTGTTCCGCAGCAGCCTCCGATAATACGTGCGCCCTGATTTCTAAATTCAAGTGCACTTTTTCGGAAATAATCGTTATCTGTATCATAGACGAGTCTGCCTGCTTCAAGAGAGGGGAGACTGCTGTTGGGATAGACAGATAAATGTGAATTTTCCAAAAGTGGAACGCCTTCGAGTGCCTGAATCATGTGATAAGGGCCCAGCCTGCAGTTGATGCCGACGACATCTGCACCAAGAGTTGATAACTCAGATAAACCATCACTCAGCGGGGTACCATCCTGCAAGACTCCTTGTTCATGCATAGAGACGTTCATGACAATCGGAAGAGTCGTTTCTTTGCGGGCAATTTGGAGAACAGCCTTTGCTTCTTCTATATCATAATACGTTTCAAGCAACAATCCGTCAGGCTCTTCATTTAATAGGATGTACAGCTGCTCTCTAAAGCTTCGTTTGATTTCTTCTATAGAGTAGGCATTTTTGTTAAACGTCCGAATGCCGCCAATTGTTCCGAGTACATAAGCAGAGCCTGCGGCTGCTTTTGCGATTTGTACTGCTTTTGTATTGATGCGTTTCGTTTCTTCCTCTAAGCCGTAGCGGGATAGTTTAATATAATTCGCGCCGTATGTGTTCGTTTGGATGATGTCAGCGCCAGCCTGCACATATGCTTCGTGCACGCGTTTCACTTCATCCTCTTTCGATAAATTTAATTCTTCAAAGCAGCGGTCAATGCCGTAAGAGTATAAAAGTGTTCCCATCGCTCCGTCAGCTATCAGTACGCGGTTTTGTAAGTCTTGTAATAGGCCCATTGTATTCCTCCTTATTTCTATGTAACAAAAAAAGCCTTCTGATAAGAAGAAGACTTTTTGGCTGTATCGTAATTCTTCTCCTTATCTTCCAAGCAGTTGCTTGCTGGATTTAGCACCTTGGTCATAGAAAATAGATTTCTACTACACCGGTTGCTGAGGCTTCACAGGGCCAGTCCCTCTGCCTCTCTTGATAAGAAAGCAATATGAACATGTCAATGAATTGAACTTCCATCAACTGTAACGAAAAATGCAGAAATAATCAATGGAAAATTTGAAATTTATCGAAAATTTATAAATTGGACATCAATCGGCAAATCAGCCTTGCGCATAAGAGAAATCACCTCTTGTAAATCATCTTTATTTTTCCCAGTCACACGCACTTGGTCATCTTGAAATTGTGATTTCACTTTGATACCAGACTGCTTGATAAGCGCGTTAATCTTTTTGGCGTTGTCTTGATCAATCCCGCTGATGAGCTTCGCACGCTGGCGCACTGTACCGCCTAGGGCATGCTCAGTTTTTCCATAATCGATATTTTTAGTTGGAACATTTCGTTTGATCAGTTTTGTCACAAGCACATCTTTTAGCTGCTCAAGTTTGAAGTCATCATCAGAGATGAGAACGAGCTCTTCTTTTTCGAGAGAAATATCACTTTTACTTCCTTTAAAATCATAACGGTTTTTAATTTCTTTCAGTGCTGCTTGAACAGCGTTTTGCACTTCAGGCAGTTCAACCTTCGATACAATGTCAAATGAGCTTTCTTTTGCCATCACACATGACCTCCAAGTTTAGATATTGCGTCTATTTTATCATGCAAATAGCAGAAGAAGAAAACTTTATCAAAGAGTACAGCCGCCAACCGTATAAATCGTGTCCAATTTGTCCACTTTAGCTAACAGAACTAGAGATGTTCATGCGGGGAGAAGTATAGTAGAATAGAGTGAATCAAAAGATGAACGAACGCTCTTTTATGGGCAGATAGGAAGGAAGAGAACATGAGACCAGGTGAGCAACTGACCTTGCAAATAGAGAATGAAATGGAATACGGCTACTTTTTGACAGACGGTGAAGATTCGGTCCTCTTACACCGCAGTGAAATGACAGAAGATATTGGTGACCGAGATGAAGTAGAGGTCTACTTATATGTAGATCATGAAGAAAGACTCGCTGCCACGATGAAAATACCTACAATTAACGCACATACATACGGCTGGGTAGAAGTCGTGGACGTGGTAGAAGACATGGGCGCATTTGTCGATGTTGGGCTGTCAAAGGATGCACTTGTTGCAACAGAACATCTCCCGCCTTTTGAGGAAGCATGGCCGAAAAAAGGAGACAAACTCTACTGTATGCTGAAAGTCACAAGCTACGGCAGAATGTTCGCAAAACCAGCCACAGAAGACGTGATCAGTGAATTGTTTACTGAGGCACCAGAAACCTTAATGAACAAAGAAATCACTGGAACCATTTATCGTTTAATTGCGACAGGTTCCTTTATGCTGACAGATACAGGCGTGCGAGGGTTTATTCACCGCACGGAACGAAAGGAAGAGCCAAGATTAGGATCGACCGTTACAGGACGCGTCATTGCAGTGAAAGAGGATGGAACCGTAAACGTTTCTCTGCTTCCTAGAAAACAGGATGCATTATCTGTCGATGCAGAAGAAATTTTAACCTATATGAGAACAAGAAATGGCGCCATGCCTTATGGAGACAAAAGTGATCCAGAGGATATCCGCGAAAGATTTCAAATGAGCAAGGCAGCCTTTAAACGAGCACTAGGTCATCTCATGAAAAATGATCTAGTTTACCAAAAAGAAGGCTGGACATACGAGAAAAAGTGAGCATTTGCTCACTTTTTTATTTTTGTCTTAAATAATGGATTTTTTCTATGAAAAAAGTCATGAAAAACCTTCACTATATCATTGAAACAACGCCCCTCAAATCCGATAAAAAAGGAGTAAGGATGATAAAAGGAGTGTGTTTTTGGATGAAAGTGAAAATATCATTACTTCTGATGGCAGCCATGCTTATGATGCTCGCCGCATGCGGTAATCAACAGGAAGGGGCGCCAAAATCAACTGCGAAGCATATTGGCGTTATGCTCACAGATGATGGTCTTGGTGATCAATCATTTAACGATTCATCATTTAAAGGATTAGAAAAAGCACGTGATGAGCTTGGCATTGAATTTGATTATAGAGAAATTGCAGAAACTGATACATATGAAAAAGGGCTGACAGAGCTCGTGAAAGATGGAAATGATCTCATCATTGGTGTAGGTTTCAGTATGCAAGAAGACCTAGAAAAAGTCGCGAAGAAATATCCGAAGAAGCAGTTCCTGCTTATTGATGCCGTATCTGAGCTGAAAAATGTGACCTCTGTGACGTTTAAAGAAGAGCAAGGCAGCTATTTAGCAGGAGCACTTGCTGCAATGACAACGAAAAGCGATGTCATTGGATTTGTTGGCGGTGTTGACGCAGATGTCATCCATCGTTTTGAAAAAGGATTTCAAAAAGGCGCTAAATCAGTCAATCCGAAAATTAAGATCTTATCCACCTATGCCGGTACGTTTAGTGATGCAGGCAAGGGGAGTAAAATAGCCAAAGACATGATCAAAAAGAAAGCAGACGTTCTATATGCCGCAGCCGGCTACTCAGGTGTCGGTGTATTAAAAGAAGCACAGTCACAGGGTAAATATGCTATTGGTGTAGACAGCGATCAGTACTATACTGCTGAAAAAGCGGTCATTTCGTCTATGGTGAAAAAAGTCGATGAAGTGGTATATCAATTCAGCGAACAGCTCGTTAAGAACAATCAAATGAAAAGCGGGCATGTTGTCTATGACTTAAGCAATGATGGAATCGATATGGCAAAAATCCGGGTTTTGAAAAATGCTGAGACATTGACTAAAAAATTAAATGGGCTGAAACAGACGCTTCTAAAAGAAGAGGGAGGCGCATCATGAGCTTACGCGTCAAAATTTTACTCAACTCACTTATCTCACTTCTTTTAGCAGTTGGCGTTATTGCCTTTATCATTGTCAGCATGACAAAAATCCAATCATCAAATGAGACAGATGTCCAAACCCTATTAAATGTACAAAAAACGAAGGCAGGCTTTGAAAGTGTCGAGCAAGCCATGACCAATTATTCGATGACACTCTCAGATGAACAGCTAGAGATCGTTCAAAACGATATTTCTACAGCAAAGAAACAGCTGCAAACGTTAAACAAACATGCAGGAAATATGAACAAAGAGGCATTAACTAGGTTAAATTCAAAATATGACACGTGGACCAAGGAAGCAAACAATGCCATTGGTGAAAAAAACGCATCGGATGCAAGACGTGTGGCAGCAAGAATTGATGGCGTTTTAAACGATGTGCATACGATGAATAAAAGGGCAGAAGAAGCGTATAAACAAAATCTAGAGGCTGCAGCAGACAATGTCCAATGGATTATCACAAGTGCACTCGTCTCAGCCCTCACACTAATTGTCATTGCTGTCTTTTTGAATATTGGATTAACACGATCCATCGTGACACCTATCAAATCATTATCCTACAGAGCAAAGCAGATCGCAGAAGGCAACCTTGCTGTGGAGCGGATGGATATTCAGCGTAAGGATGAAATCGGCGGCTTGAATGAATCCTTTAATCAAATGACCGAGCAGCTGATTAGTCTGATTAAAGAAATCAGCAATGTCTCAAGTCGAGTAGAGACATTCTCGATCCACCTGAATGATGAAAACAAAAAGATGATGGAGTCTGCGAATCAAGTATCTGTTTCGACAGACGAAATGGCCAATGGATCACAAGCGATTTCAGAAGATCTCCAGCACGGCGTCAGCTTGATTGAGAAAATGGACCAGCATGGACGTAAAAATTCCGAACGCTCACAAACGGTCATCCGCAGTACAGAGGATGCCATCGAAGCCGTAGAAAGCGGAAAGCACACGTTAACAGAAACAAAAAAAGCGATTGAAAAAAATACACATGCGACGAGACAAATCGAAGAATCAGCCGGAGAATTCACGCAATACGCCAGCGGAATCTCGGCCATGGCCAAAACGGTTTCTGACATTGCGGACCAAACAAACCTGCTTTCCTTAAACGCAGCCATTGAAGCGGCAAGAGCAGGCGAAGCTGGAAAAGGCTTTGCTGTTGTAGCGGATGAAATTCGCAAGCTTGCCGATGAATCGTCTAATGCAACAAGACAAATCTTTGACATGGTCAGTCATATTGAAAGAGGCATTCAATCCATTAGTCAAACGGTCCAAGAAGGGGTCAAGCTTTCACTTCAGCAGCAGGATGCGATGGACAAAACCTCACACTCCTTTGAAGATATAGAAACAAAAGCGCAGCATATTAAACAAGAAATGGCGGTCTTAAATGACCAAATTATGCAATCAACAGAACTTGGCGGACAAGTGCTGCACTCGATTGAAAATATTAGTGCAGTGGTAGAAGAAACAGCAGCTGGCAGCGAAGAAATTTCTGCCTCAGCCAATGAACAGCTGCAATCGTTCCATCAAATGAACAAACAGGTCGAAGAATTGATGAGTATGACGGCGAGGTTAAATGAAACCGTGCAGCGATTTAAACTTTCATAAGAAAAGCACCCTTCCCGTGTTGAGTCAGGGAAGGGTGCTTTTTCTGATCATTTGCCTGTAAAAAAGATCGCAAGCGTACTAGGTCCTGAATGGGACCCAACAGCGGCGCCGATGATCTGAATATCAATTTCCTTTGGATGAAATTCGGCTTCGATCAGCTGTTTCATGTCTTCCGCCAGTGCAGCATCATCACCATGACTAATACCAACCGTTTGGTTCGACCAATCCGTTCCGCGTTCTTTCATTAGTTCAATAATGCGTTTTAGCAGCTTTTTACGTCCGCGGATTTTTTCAAGCGGGATGAGTTTTCCATCTTCGACATGTAAAATGGGCTTAATGCTTAACAAACCGCCAACAAATGCGGACGCTTTACTGATTCTTCCGCCTCTTGCTAAATACGATAAATCGTCTACAGTAAAAATATGTTGTAAAGATTCACAAAAATGCTTTACAGACGTTTCAATTTCTTGTATTGTATTTCCGTCAATGGCAAGTGATTGAGCGTGTTTGACAGCAAGCCCATAGCCGAGTGAAGCGCATTTAGAATCAATGATTCGTAAATCAAAATCAGGGTATTCTTCCTTCACTTCGTTTGCCATCATCACAGCTGTCTGGTATGTACCTGAAAGCTCTGATGAAAAAGCGACATAGATGGCAGATGTATGGGTTTGAGCGGCGGAAACAAAGGTTTCCTTGATCCGGTTTGGTGAAGCCTGTGACGTTTTTGGACTGGCTCCTTGTCTCATCGCATCAAATACTTGTTTTGGTTCAATGGTGATCAAATCCTCAAATTCCTGCTCGCCAAGTAACACGCGTAGCGGAATGAGCGTTATGTTATGTTCATCATAATAAGAAAGAGGCAGATCAGCAGCACTGTCTGCTATGATATGAACAGTCATATAAATCCCTTCTTTCTAAAAAATAAGCCATATTTTACATCTTTTTAGCCTAACTATATCATAGAAATCATCTTTTCGTGTTCAAATTCTAAATTTTAGGGAAAACCATAGAGAGAATGGTAAGTGGAGGAATGACAACATGTTCATTGGAGAAGCAAAAAAACTCATTGTCGTCGTTATTGGTGCATTACTCAATGCGATTGGACTGAATTTATTCTTAATCCCAGCTGACGTATATGCGAGCGGTTTTACAGGGGTAGCCCAGCTGTTATCCAGCTTAATCGATCAATATGCGCCATTTTATGTATCAACAGGGATTCTATTATTTATTTTGAACATTCCAGTCGGCATTTTAGGCTGGATGAAAGTTGGCCGTTCCTTTACTTTGTACAGCATCATCAGTGTTGCACTGACGACCATTTTCCTTGGCATTTTACCAGAAACGAGTGTTTCCCACGATATTTTATTAAATGCTGTGTTTGGCGGTGTCATATCCGCAGTAGGGATTGGAATCACGCTCAAATACGGGGCTTCGACAGGCGGACTTGACATTGTTGCTATGGTTTTAGCGAAATGGAAGGATAAACCAGTTGGCACGTATTTCTTCATTTTAAATGGAATCATCATTTTTACAGCAGGATTATTACAAGGTTGGGAGAAAGCATTATATACCCTTGTCACATTATATGTGACCACAAGGGTCATTGATGCCATCCATACAAGACATGAGAAGCTGACCGCGATGATTGTCACGAAGAAAGCAGATGAAATCAAAGAAGCCATTTATGGAAAAATGGTCAGAGGCATTACGACTGTACCTGCAAAAGGCGCATTCACCAACGAACAAAAGGAAATGATGGTGATCGTCATTACAAGGTATGAGCTATATGAACTTGAACAAATTATTAAAGAAGTCGATCCAAAAGCCTTTACAAATATTGTGCAGACAACCAATATTCTTGGATTTTTCAGACGAGATTAAAAGGTGGGTAGCAGATGAAAAAAGGGTTGGTGCTTCTTCTCATTCTATTGTTTTTAGCCGCTTGTGGACAACAAAAAAAGGATGAACCAGACAAGGAGGTATCCGGTCAAATGGGAGAAAAAACGGTTGAGCTCACAGTAGACCCCGTCCAGAAAGGTTCTTCAGTTCAATTTAACATGTCACTGAAAAATGAATCAGATCGAGATTTTGAATTTACCTTTAACACAAGCCAAAAATTCGAGCTTAGTGTGTATGACGAAAACGGGAATGAACAATACCGCTATTCGAAAGACCGTATGTTCACACAGGCCATCCAAACTTTTGTGCTGAAAAAAGGCGAGGCCTATGATTTTCAAGATACATGGTCAAACGGTGTAAAGCCCGGAACATACGAAGCAGTCGTAACGTTTAAAGGAAAAGCAGAAGGGCTGAAACAAATCACGGAGAAGAAAACATTCCAAGTCAAATAAGTGCAGGAATCAGAAAAAGCTGTCCATCTATTGTGGACAGCTTTTTTATGTTAGAGATCATCGAGCAAGTCTTGGAAGGTATGCAGCTGGTTTCTTTCTGCATCTGTCGAATTGGCAAATGCAGACGATACGGCGTTTTTCGCCCGTTTCACTGCCTGCTGACGCTCTAACCCAGATGAAAATGAAGAAGTAAGAGCTTCTTCAGTAAACGATTTGGCTTGATCAAAAAGTTCGTTTCTCACAATGAACCTCCAGAAGCATCAGTCTTCATATTCCCTCTGTCTGACGCTTCTTCAAGTGTCGAACGATAAGGAAAACGTGCGTCATGAAGACTGACTGAATCTTTACCTTGTTGTATAAAGCGTTTCGATTTGCTTCTTTTACCCATTCGGAATCCGCCCCTTTACACAAGCTGACAGGACAACCTGTCTAACGGTAGTATGCCCGCTTCCATCTGCTATGTATGAATGGAAAAATTAAAGCGAGAAGTAATTCGTTAGAAACTTTGCAATTCCGTCTTGTTCATTTGTATCAGTGACTTCATTTGAGACACGTTTCACGGCATCAATTCCGTTGCCCATTGCTACACCGCAACCAGCAAATTCAAGCATTTCTAAATCATTGTCTTCATCTCCAAATGCCACAATCCTCTCCTTAGGAACACCGTAATAATCACTGATCTTTTGCAGTCCAACGGCTTTGTTCATGCCTGTTTTAATGATTTCAATCACGTGCCACGGGGCAGCCCAGCGCCTGTGATCAATCACTTCTGCATGAACATCTGATAAATAGCTTCGAATGGCTCCGACGTCCTCTTCTTTTGCATGAATTAACACGCTCGTCACATTCTCTCCAAGGTTGTCCCTAAGGTCTCCAACGGTGACTTTGTTTGCATTCATATTAAAGATATCAATGAGTTTTTCATCATGATAATGGAAATACAAATCGTCTAACACTTCAGCCAACACATTGTGCACTTTATACTCTTCACTAATGTCTACAAGCTGTTTGACCACTTGAAGATCAAGTGACGTATGAAATCTGCCCCATTTTTCATCAAGAGGATGATGGACAAACGCTCCGTTAAAATTCACAATGGGTGAATCAAGCTGTAATTGCTGATAATAAGGAGAGCTGGATCGAAATGGCCGGCCTGTTGATATACAGACGTGATGACCGCTGTCTCTCACTTTTTGAATGACGTCAAGTGTGTGCGCAGAAATGGTTTTATCATCTTTTAATAATGTGCCATCCAGGTCAAGTGCGATTAGATAAGGTTTAGTCTCCATAAAATCTCCTTTGATCTGTAAGTGATAGGAGGCAATTTCATGTTAGCGCCTCTTTCTATAGTGTATCTTTATCACATCTTTGTTGTCTACATGTTAAAATAAACAAAGACGGGAATGATAAAGGAGGATTCATAGGCTGTGATCACCATTGATGAGCAAATTACGCGCGATATTCCATTTTTACATATCGTAAAAGCTGAAAATAAAGACAAACCGCTGCCGCTTGTATTTTTTATTCATGGATTTACAAGTGCACGCGAGCATAATTTACACTTCGCCTTCCATTTGGCGGAAAAAGGCATGAGAGTCATTTTGCCTGACTGTGCTTATCATGGTGTAAGGTCAGAAAACCTCAGCTTAGAGGAACTGGCATCAAAGTTCTGGGAAATTGTGCTGAACGAAATTCGTGAAATCGATATACTTAAAACATACTTTCAAGAAAAACAATTGATTGAAGCCGATCTGATAGGCGTTGCGGGTACATCCATGGGCGGCATCACCACCTTTGGTGCACTTGCCAAACATGATTGGATCAAAGCCGCTGTCAGCTTGATGGGAAGTCCAAACTATACGACGTTTCTAAAAGCACAAATCATGGACATGCGTCACAAAGGGTTAATGAAAGACATTACAGACGAAGAGGTTCATCTGCAATTAGACGCCTTGCGCCCATATGATTTAACGCTGCAAACGGATCGATTAAACAAAAGACCGCTCTTATTCTGGCATGCAGAAAATGATCCTGTCGTCCCTTACCGGCACGCAAAATCCCTATATGATGAGTTAGCGGCCACACAATATAAGCAGGATCCGCATCTGATTCGCTTTATTACTGATGGACAAGCAGGCCATAAAGTCTCAAGACAAGCGATGTTTGAAACGATTGATTGGTTTGTGACACATCTGAAAAGCACAAACGTTTAGTCAGAAGAAAAAGTACGTTATACTAATGGAAAAAGGAGTGGATATCATGGATGAAGCATTGAAAGAAAATATTTTAGGCGCCCTAGAACAGGTGATTGACCCTGAGCTGAATGTCGACATCGTCAACCTTGGACTTGTCTATGATGTCGATCTTGATGAGAATGGAAAAGCGGATATCACCATGACCTTAACATCAATGGGTTGTCCTCTTGCACCAATTATCGTGGATGAAGTCAAAAAAGCATTAAGTGATCTTCCAGAAGTAAAAGAAACAGAAGTTCACATCGTATGGAATCCGCCTTGGACACGAGACAAAATGTCAAGATACGCAAAAATTGCGCTCGGTATTCAATAAGCAAAATGAAAAATGCCTGGTATGAGTTGAACTCATGCCAGGTTTTTTTATGAAAAATTAAGATGGAGGAAGAGTGTAGCTTGATATAATGGATGTAATTTTATAGAACGGAGTACCTATCATGAAACGAAAATGGCTATGGATCGTTCTTTTGATCGTATATGCTGCTGCATTTTGTGCATCAATCACCATACGAGAAGGCAAGGCACACAAAAAACAGGACCTTGAGGCTTTTACAGATGTCAGTCATCTCATGCCTGTCAAAATCAAAAAAGTTGTTCAAGGAAAAGAAATAGACACGTTAAAAGAAGTATTAAAAGAAGCAAAAGCAAAACACCTGCCGATTTCTATTGCCGGTAAACAGCATAGCATGGGCGGCCACACATATTATGAAAACGGCATCGTGCTCGATATGACGGAATACCGCCAGATTTTAGCGTTTGATCCAAAGAAGAAAACGATTCGGGTTCAAAGCGGCGCTACATGGGATGATATACAAAAATATGTGAATCCATACGGTCTTGCTGTGAAGGTAATGCAATCGCAAAATATCTTTACAATTGGCGGATCTTTAAGTGCAAACGCACATGGACGTGACATTCGCTACGGGTCACTCATTGATACAGTACGTTCCTTTAGGCTGTTAAAAGCAGACGGAGAGATTATCACGGTGAAACCAGGCGATGATTTATTTACTGCTGTCATTGGGGGATACGGGTTGTTCGGTGTCATTTTAGATGCTGAGCTATCTTTAACAAAAGATGAACTATATAAAATGGAGACAACCTCTCTGGGTTACGATGAGTATACGGAATATTTTCAAAAGCATGTCAACCACAATAAAGAAGTACGCATGCATCTTGCCAGAATCTCCACAGCAAAAACAAACTTTTTGAAAGAGATGTATGTGACGAATTATTCTCTCACTTCAGATCAAGAAATCGAATCATATCAAGAGCTTAAGGAAGATCAACTCGTCATGCCATTAAAATTTATGCTCGGCCTTTCAAGAAGATTTGATATGGGGAAAGATCTGCTCTGGAATTTGCAAAAGAAGTATTTCCTAAGTCAAAATGATCAGCTGATCACAAGAAACAATGTGATGCGGTCTGATTCAGCCTTTTTAGAATATGAAAATGAGTCAGACACGGATGTGCTGCAGGAATATTTCGTCCCAGTTGACCGTTTTCGTGCGTACATCGATGACATGAGAGCCTTTTTACAACAGGAAGATTTGAATCTAATGAATATCACAATACGCTATGTTCAAAAAAATGAAAAAGCGGATCTCTCATATGCGAAACAAGATATGTTTGCCCTCGTGCTTTTAGTGAATTACGGGTTTGAAAAAGGAGAGAAAGCGGAAGCAGAGCGGATCATTCGAAAAATGACAGATATCACGCTGCGGCACGATGGAAGCTATTACTTACCGTACATGCCTTATCAAACGAAGGCGCAAATGAAGAGGGCTTACCCTAAAACTGATGTATTTTTCCAAAAGAAAAAACAAGCAGATCCAGATGGTACGTTTACCAACTACTTTTATGAGAGGTACAATACACAATGAATGCAAAAGCAATGAAATGGTTTGTCTACTCACAAAGTCTGCTGTTTTTCGCCAGCAGTTTGATATTTCCTTTTTACATTCTTTTTATTAAAAATGTTGGATCAAGCTATTCACAGTTTGGACTCGCCTATGGTCTGTTTGGTTTAAGCGGTGCGTTTATTCATTTACTATTAGGGAAACTACCAGAAACCACCGACAGGAGGATCTTTTTAATCATTCATTCGTTTGGTATGGCGTTTCTTTTACTGCTTTTTCCGCATATAACAGAAGTGGGGCAAGTGTATATAATCCAGCTTGCACTTGGTGCACTTGGCGGCTTTCAAAAACACGGGGAGAAATTGCTTGTTACTGATCTCACAACAGAGAACAAACGAATGAAAGAAGTCGGTCACTATCATTTTTGTACAGCCCTATTTTCATCCATTGCCATTATGCTTGGCGGCCTGTTTGCTGATTTCTTTACCGTTTACTTCATTTTTTATGCAAGCTCCATATTATATTTATGCAGTGCACTCATGGTCCTCTATATCAAAAACGAAAGATAAATCCGCATGTCTCATGAAGATATGCGGTTTTTTTGTTGAAAAAAAATGAAAACAAATATTAAATATACAATTGAATTAATTTTTATACATGTTATAATGTTAAATAATTTCACAAAGATCAAGAGGGTGTATTGACGTTGAAAATAGGTATTATAGGTGCTACAGGGTACGGTGGTGCGGAATTGGTTCGTATCTTCAAGCATCACCCGCATGTGGAGGAATGTATATTGTATTCATCAAGTGGTGATGGGCAATCATACAGTCAATCTTATCCGCATCTGACAACGATTACTGACCAAACATTAAAAGCCATTGACCCGGCTGCCATTGTGCGAGAGACAGATGCTGTGTTTTTAGCGACACCAGCAGGCGTATCAAGTGAACTGACGCCAAAGCTTATGAATCAAGGAGTGCCGATCATTGATTTATCAGGTGATTTGCGCATTCAAGATGGAGCAACCTATGAAGCATGGTATAAACGAAGGGCAGCGGATACAGCATCTGTTCAACAAGCGGTGTACGGTTTATCCGAACTGAATCGTGACAAAATTCAACAGGCTGAAGTGATTGCCAACCCGGGCTGCTTTCCTACCGCAGTTCTTCTCGGTTTAGCACCGCTCATCAAACAGAATGTCATCGATGAATCCATGATTATAATAGATGCAAAAACAGGGGTGTCCGGTGCCGGACGATCTGCCTCACTTGGCACGCATTTTTCAGAACTAAACGATAACTTTAAAATTTATAAGGTGAATGAGCATCAGCATACGCCAGAAATAGAGCAAATATTAAGAGAATGGAATCCACAGACGGCGAACGTCACATTTTCTACGCACCTTGTCCCGATGACAAGAGGGATTATGGCGACGATGTATACACAATTAAAAACAGATGTCACAAAAGAAGAATTGATGAAGCGAATGAAAGACTTTTATGAAGATTCCTATTTTGTCAGAGTGAGAGATCACGGCGTTTATCCACAAACGAAAGAAGTATACGGCAGTAACTTCTGTGATATTGGCTTTCATTTAGATGAGCGAACAGGGAGACTGACAATCGTGTCGGTCATAGACAATCTCATGAAAGGTGCGGCCGGTCAAGCGGTTCAAAACTTCAACATCATCAAAGGCTTACATGAAGAGGCGGGCCTCACAATGACACCTCTTTATCCATAAGAGAACAGGGGAGACAACAAACATGATCGAATTGAATGAAAAAAGCATTGTCAAAATAGACGGTGACGTATCATCACCAAAAGGCTTTGAAGCAAAGGGGATTCACATTGGCTTGCGCTATTCAAAAAAAGACCTTGGCCTCATCGTCAGCGAAGTACCAGCAGTAAGTGCAGCGGTCTACACACAAAGTCACTTTCAAGCTGCGCCTCTCAAAGTCACACAACAAAGCTTAAAAAAGACAGGACAATTAAAAGGTGTCATTGTCAATAGTGCCATCGCCAATGCATGTACTGGTGAGCAGGGATTAAAAGACGCATACGACATGCAGGCAGCCTGTGCAGATATGTTAGGTGTAGCACCTGATTATATTGCTGTTTCTTCTACAGGTGTCATTGGGGAATGTCTTGAGATGGATAAAATCAAAAAGGGCATCGTCGAGTTAAAAGAAGCAAAAGCCGAAAAAGGCCATTTTGAAGAAGCGATCTTAACGACAGATACTGTCATTAAAAATACAGCATACACCCTTACGATAGACGGAAAAGAGATCATCATTTCAGGCGCAGCGAAAGGCTCTGGCATGATTCACCCGAACATGGCGACAATGCTTGGCTTTGTCACAACAGATGCACATGTCGAACAGGAAGCCTTACAGCAAGCGCTTCGTGACATTACGGATGTGACCTTTAATCAAATTACCGTCGATGGAGAAACTTCGACAAACGATATGGTGCTTGTGATGGCAAATGGAATGGCACAAAACGATGTACTCAATGAAGAGCATCCAGAGTGGCCATTGTTTAAAGAAGGATTAAAACTAGCTTGCGAGGATTTAGCCAAAGAGATTGCGAGAGATGGAGAAGGCGCAACCAAATTAATTGAAGCAAAAGTTGCTGGTGCTAAAAATAACTTGGAAGCCGGCATCATTGCAAAAAAAATCGTTGGTTCAAGTCTTGTTAAAACCGCCGTATATGGTACAGATGCCAACTGGGGACGAATCGTTGGAGCCATTGGTCATAGCGCAGCTTCCGTCACACCGGAAGAGGTAGAAGTCTATTTAGGCGGACAATGTTTATTCAAACACAATGAACCGCAGCGATTCTCAGAAGAGGAAGCAAAAGCATATCTAGAGCAGGATGAGATTACGATTTTCATTCAAATGAGTGAGGGGAATGGTGAGGCTGCAGCATGGGGCTGTGATCTTACCTATGATTATGTGAAAATTAACGCGAGCTATCGCACATAAAGAAGGAGATAGACATGAATAAAACGATCGTGTTCAAGTGTGGAGGCAGTGTCATTCGAGAACTTTCAGATACATTTTATGAAAATGTCCGCTCACTTCAAGCTGCTGGATTTAAGCTGGCTATCGTGCATGGCGGAGGACCTGAAATCACCGACATGCTGCAAAAATTAGAAGTGAAAACAGAATTTGTTGATGGTCAGCGTAAAACAACGAAGCCTGTGTTAGAGGTAGCCGAAATGGTTCTCTCAGGAACAGTCAATAAATACTTTGTGTCAGAGCTTGCAAAGCATGATATATCATCTGTCGGCGTATCCGGTAAAGATGGGCAGATGCTTGTCGCCGATTTCCTTGATCAAGACGTTTACGGGTACGTTGGTGAAATCAAAGAAGTTCATCCAGAGATGGCAGAAGCACTCATGGAGAAACAATTCATTCCTGTGATTGCGCCGCTGTCTATGACGGAAGAATGCCAAACCTTAAATGTGAATGCTGATTTAGCTGCATCAGCTGTCGCCGGAGCGATGAAAGCTGATAAGCTCATGTTTGTCACAGATGTTGAAGGCATTTTAAAAAATGGTGAACTATTAGATGTCGTCACAGAACAAGAAGCCCTTTCACTCATTGATGAAGGCATTATTTCCGGGGGAATGATTCCAAAAGTACAATCCGCTTTGAGTGCTTTATCAGGTGATGTAGATGAAGTGATGATCGTAAATGGCAAAGGCAGTATCTTTACAGGAGAAACCTTTAAAGGAACAAGAATCGTGAAACAAAAGGAGGCGGTCCTGTGAGTCATCTTTTTCAAAACTATGGACGGTGGAATGTTGAAATTAAAGAGGCAGCAGGTTCTTGGGCAATCGATACAAATGGAAAAAAATATTTAGACTTTATACAAGGCATTGCTGTTACAAATTTAGGCCACAATCACCCAAAGGTCAATCAAGCCATTAAGGAACAGCTTGACCACGTCTGGCACGTATCGAATCTATTTGAAAATGGATTGCAAGAAAAAGCAGCAGAAAAGCTGGCAGCAAACAGTTCAGGGGATCTCGTGTTTTTCTGCAATAGCGGGGCAGAGGCAAATGAAGGTGCCATTAAATTAGCACGTAAAGCGACAGGGAAAACAAATATCGTCACATTTTTGCACTCTTTCCATGGGCGCACGTATGCTGGTATGGCTGCCACAGGTCAAGATAAAATCAAAACTGGCTTTGGCCCTATGCTAGAAGGCTTTCACTACGTACCGTTTAATGATCCAGACGCTATGTCAGCCTGTGCAGTCGATGATGTGGCAGCGGTGATGCTGGAGGTTGTGCAAGGTGAAGGTGGAGTGAATCCAGCGACACCAGAATTCCTTGAAGCCGTTCAAGCATTTTGCAAAAAGCATGAAGCACTGCTGATTGTAGATGAAATTCAAACGGGCATCGGTCGTACAGGAACAGCATTTGCGTACGAAGAGACGTGTCTTGACCCTGATATTATCTCAGCAGCAAAAGGGTTAGGCAACGGCTTTCCAGTTGGTGCAGTGATAGGGAAAAAAGCTCTAGGAGATGCATTCTCTCCAGGTTCACATGGTACAACATTTGGTGGGAATATGCTCGCCATGGCCGCTGTGAATGCGACACTCGATGTCATTTTCAAAGAAGAGTTTCTTTCAGAAGTGAAAGAAAAGGGTGATTACCTGTTAGAAAAGCTGCAAAAAGTCAAACAGCTGAATATTGTAAAAGAAGTGCGGGGAAAAGGATTGATGGCAGGTATTGAATGTGATCAGCCAGTCGCCGGCTATATCACAGCTCTTAGAGAACAAGGTTTGCTTGTGCTTCCAGCTGGTCCGAATGTCATTCGTTTATTACCTCCGCTGAATGTGAAGAAAGCAGAGCTGGATCAGGCGATCGAAGCAATTGTTCAAGTATTAGCCAATAAAACAGTTTCGGTGTAAATTTTTTTACAAACGAACGTATAAAAATACATTTGTATCATTAATTATTCAATTTTGGGGTGACATAAGCATGAAAGGTTATTTAAATTTAGAAGATGGAGCCTCTTTTGAAGGAGATCTGACAGGAGAAGCTGGCATCACAGGTGAAGTGGTCTTTTTTACAGGTATGACAGGTTATCAAGAGGTGCTCACAGATCCTTCCTATAAAGGTCAGATCATTGTTTTCACATATCCGCTGATCGGAAATTACGGCATTAACCATGAAGACTTTGAGAGCAAAAAGCCTCAAGTAAAAGCGGTGGTTGTGTACGAGGCAGCAGAGCATTTTTCACATCATCTTGCAGCAGTCAGCTTAAAAGATTATTTACAAAAGTGGAATATCCCGCTTCTGACACATACAGATACGCGCGCAGTCGTGCAAAACATCCGGGCAAATGGAACGATGAACGCTGTGCTCAGTGTAGACGAAAACGAAACACCGCCTGCAATGAAACAAGACAATGTCGTCGCACAGGTGACAGATAGTGAGATTTACACACAAGGCAGCGGTGAGGAGCATGTGGCGCTCATTGATTTTGGCTTTAAAAAATCAATTGCAGATTCGCTTGCAGCACGCGGCTGTAAAGTAACCGTCATTCCATATAAACAAATGGAAAAGGTATTTGAGATTAAGCCGGATGCGATCCTGCTCTCAAACGGACCTGGAGACCCGAAAACCATGACACCGTATTTAAAAACAATTCATGACATTATGATGTCATTTCCGACACTTGGGATCTGCCTAGGTCACCAATTAATCGCTCTTGCACTTGGCGGAGATACGTATAAGCTACCATTTGGCCACAGGGGAGCGAATCATCCTGTCCAGGATACAGAATCCAAACGTGTCTTTATGACAAGTCAGAACCACAGCTATGTTGTGAATGAAAAAAGCATGAATGACAAAGAAGTGGATGTGAAATTCCTTCATGTCAATGATGGATCTGTAGAAGGATTCATTCATAAAGAAAAGCTGATTATGTCAGTTCAATTTCATCCAGAAGCACACCCAGGGCCTGCTGAAAGTGAATGGGTATTCGATGATTTTATTGAGAAAGTGAAACAAGCAAGGAGAGAAGTCGCACATGCCTAAAGATCAAAGCATACAAACCATTCTAGTCATCGGGTCTGGTCCAATCATCATTGGTCAGGCAGCAGAATTTGATTACTCAGGAACACAAGGATGTATGGCCTTAAAAGAAGAAGGCTACAAAGTCATCTTAGTGAATAATAACCCAGCAACCATTATGACAGACGAGTCTTTTGCTGATGAAATCTATTTTGAACCGCTTTCAGTTGATTCAGTGACAAGAATCATTGAAAAGGAAAAACCAGATGGTCTTTTAGCCAACCTTGGCGGACAGACGGCTTTAAACCTTGCTGTCGAGCTGGAAAAAGCCGGTGTGCTGAAAAAGCATGGGGTGACCCTGCTCGGAACGTCAGTTGAAACCATTGAAAACGGTGAAGATCGAGAGAAATTCCGTGCTCTCATGAAGCATTTGAACGAACCTGTGCCAGATAGTGAAATTGTGGATAATGCGGAAGATGCTCTTCAATTTGCAAAAGAAGTCGGCTTCCCAGTTATCCTAAGACCAGCATACACACTTGGCGGTAAAGGCGGCGGAATCGCTCTAACAGAAGAGGCGTTTAAGCCGCTCATTGAAGGAGCTCTTTTAGCGAGTCCAATTCACCAGTGTTTAGTTGAAAAAAGCATAGCTGGCTTTAAAGAAGTCGAATATGAGGTCATGAGAGACCGTCAAAATACGTGTATCACGGTATGCAACATGGAAAATATCGATCCAGTTGGTGTGCATACAGGAGACTCGATTGTCGTTGCACCTTCCCAAACATTAACAGATCAGGATTACCAAATGCTCCGTTCTGCAAGCCTGAAAATCATTTCAGCGCTGGATGTAGTCGGCGGCTGCAACATCCAATTTGCCCTTGATCCACTCAGTAAAGAATACTTTGTCATTGAGGTGAATCCTCGGGTCAGCCGTTCTTCCGCTCTTGCATCAAAAGCAACAGGCTATCCGATTGCGAAAATGGCAGCTAAGCTTGCGGTGGGTTATACGCTAGACGAATTGAAAAACCCGCTCACAGGCACAACCTATGCTAGTTTTGAGCCGGCACTCGATTATGTTGTCGTGAAATTCCCGCGCTGGCCGTTTGATAAATTTAAACAGGCAGATCGTCAATTAGGCACAAAAATGAAGGCCACTGGCGAAGTCATGGCGATTGATCGGAATTTAGAGTCAGCCATTCAAAAAGCAGTTGCATCACTTGAAATTAAAACGAAGGGCTTCCACCTTCCAGAACTGAAAGAGCAATCGACAGAACAATTATTTGAACTCATCAAAACACCAGACGATCGCCGGTTTTTCGCTGTTATGGAGCTTCTTTCAAGACAAGAAACGGTTGAAACGATTCATCAAACGACGAAAATTGATCGATTCTTCTTACATGTGTTCCAGAATATGATTACGCTCGAACAAGAATTGAAAGATCATAAGGGGACGTTATCAAAAGATACCTTGAAAAAGGTAAAGGAAAAGGGTTTCCTTGATGAAACGATTGCTCTTCTTACGGGTTACACGGAAGAGTCAATCAGGCAGCTTCGTCAAGAATACGGCATTGCTGCTTCATTTAAAATTGTTGACACATGTGCGGCGGAATTTGATGCAAAAACGAATTACTTCTATTCCACCTACTTCGGCAAAAGCGATGGTGAACATCAAGAAAAAACAAAGCAGCGTGCACTCATCATTGGCTCTGGTCCGATCCGAATCGGGCAGGGGGTCGAGTTTGATTACAGTGCCGTTCATGGCGTTCTGACCTTGCAAAAGCTTGGATTTGAAACCATCATGATGAACAACAATCCAGAAACAGTCAGTACTGATTATGAGATTGCCGATCGTTTATATTTTGAGCCGATTACATTAGAGCACATCCTAAACGTTGTGGAAGCAGAACAGATTGATTTTGTCATTGTCCAATTTGGCGGACAGACTGCGATTAACGTCGCAGAAGGATTGGAAAAAGCCGGTGTCACGTTGTTAGGTACGTCCTTTGATACGCTGGATGCACTTGAAGACCGTGATTTATTCTATCAGCTTCTTGATGAACTGAATCTTCCTCACGCAAAAGGAGATACGGCTCATTCAAAAGAAGAAGCACTCGTACATGCGAAAAGCATCGGTTACCCTGTATTAATTCGCCCATCGTATGTCATTGGCGGAATGGGAATGATCGTTGTTCAGTCAGAAGCACATTTGGCGTCACTGCTTGATCAGCCAGATCATTTACCATACCCAATCTTAATTGATGAGTACGTCACAGGAAAAGAAATTGAAGTCGATCTTATTTCTGACGGGAAAAAGGCCTTCATTCCAACCATCGTAGAACATATTGAGAAAGCGGGCGTGCACTCAGGTGACAGCTTTGCCATTTTACCAAGTATCTCAATCAGTGAAGACATCAAACAGCAGGTGTATACCGCGTCTGAACAAATAGCGAAGAAATTAGCGTTCAAGGGCATTATGAATATCCAATTTGTCATCAAAGGGGATCAGGCGCTTGTATTAGAAGTGAATCCGAGGGCAAGCCGGACTGTACCAGTCGTCAGTAAGGTAATGGGCATTGATATGATCCCAATGGCCACTCAATTATTAGCTGGTGCATCGCTTGAAAAACTAAACCCTGCAACGAAAAACAAAGGGGGGACAGCGGTCAAATTCCCAGTGTTCTCATCACATGCCATTCAAGATATCGACCTCAAGCTGACACCTGAAATGAAAGCGACAGGAGAAGGTATGTGTGTAGGCAAGAACGCCGAAAGCGCCTTGAAAAAAGTGTTTGCGCCGATCTGGAAGCAAAAAGGAAGCCTCTTTATACAAGGCAGCGATCAATTGATAGATGAAGCGAAGCATGCAGGCTTTGACGTCTGGACTGGCAGCTTTGAATCTTGGCTGCAGAATGAAGACAAATCCCTTCATATTCATTTAGGAGAAGATGAAGAGGCAAAAGAGCAGCGTGTAAAAGCACTCACACACGGCGTTCAAGTCCTAACCGAATATGAAACAGTTCAAGCATTCCTGCAAGGAAAAAATGGAGATGTATCACCAGTATCGCTCCATGAATTATATAAAAAGGAAGTGACGGCATGAGTCAAGTCGACGTGCAACCGGCATTATACGGAAAAGACTTTTTATCATTAAAAGATTTCTCAATCCATGAGATTGCTTATTTAATTGAAAAAGCGGAAGAAATGAAACAAAACCCATATCAAGATTTATTCAAAGGAAAAACGTTAGCGATGATCTTTGAAAAATCTTCAACTAGAACCCGTGTCTCGTTTGAAGCGGGGATGACGCAGCTAGGAGGACATGCGCTCTTCCTCAGCTCAAATGATTTGCAAATTGGCAGAGGAGAAACCATCAGTGATACAGCGCAGGTGCTGTCTGGTTATGTCGACGGTATTATGATTCGAACCTTTGAACATGAGAAGGTTGAAGAGCTTGCACAATACGCGTCAATTCCAGTCATTAATGGATTAACTGACTACTCACATCCATGTCAGGCGCTTGCTGATTTATTAACCATTAAAGAAACAAAAGGTACTTTAAAAGGAATCAAAGTGGCCTATATCGGTGACGGAAATAACGTGGCGCACTCCTTGATGGTCGGCTGTGCGCAGCTAGGCTGTGACATTGCGGTTGCATCACCAAAAGGCTATGAACCACTTCAAGAAGTAACAGACACTGCCCGTGAGTTTGCAAAACAATCAGGCGCAGAAGTGACTGTGACAACAGATCCTGTTGCAGCTGTAAAAGATGCAGATGTTATTTATTCAGATGTGTTTACAAGCATGGGGCAGGAAGCAGAAACAGAGAAACGTCTTGCTGAATTTAAAGAATATCAAGTCAATGACGAACTGATGAGTCATGCAGCAAAGGACTATATTTTCCTTCATTGTCTCCCGGCACATCGCGGGGAAGAAGTAACGGCAGATATTATTGACGGGCCGCAATCAAAAGTATTTCAACAGGCAGAAAACCGCCTGCATGTGCAAAAAGCGTTAATGAAAGAACTTATGTATCAACCATCCAAATAAATCCAAGTGTCCCTGACTCGTATGAGCAGGGACTTTTTGCATAAAGGATTGGAGAGGCAAGGGACGGGACATAATAACATCAATCGAGAAAGGAGGATGAAAATGGGTCAGCAGCATCAGTTTAAATCAGGGAATAAAGCACCGAATAATGGTGTGTATATCGAGATCGGCGAAACTGGAAGTATGGTGAAAGATCCTTTAAAGATTAAGCTTAAAGCAGGCGATGTCTTTCCTGATAACTCGAACCATAATCGCGTTTGGACCTACCAAAGAAAGCCGTAAGCAATTGACTAAGAGTCAGCAGGAATAAGACTTTAGAGGCATGTGTCATGCCTCTTTTTTCTTTATAATAAAAAACAATTAAGTTCAAATTTTCAAATAAATAGTATGAAAAAAAGAGAACTTAAGGTAAAATATGTAATATATTGTTGAAAGGATTTGTGTGATGGAAAAGATGAATCTCAGTGAAAGTGTTTGGAATAAACGCTTTACCTCATTATTCATATCAAGACTCATTAAAAACACAGGGGAAAGTTTTGCTTTTACATCCGTCCTTTGGCTATTGATTTTAAGAGGGGATGGAGCGCTAGGTACAGGACTTCTTCTAGCAGTAACTGTTCTCCCTTCATCTTTGTTAGCCCCAATATTAGGACCTCTTATGAAAAAGCACCATTTGTCTAAATGGATGTTCGCTTCAGATGTTGTTCGAGCAACAATTGTACTCATTATTCCACTTCTGCACTTTTCGCATCTATTGCCTCTATGGTTATTGATTTCATTAATGGTTATTCAATCGGCAACAGGTGCAGCTTATAATCCAGCTTCGGTGGCGATCTTACCGCAGATTGTTCCAAAGCATCTCATTCAAAAAGCAAATGCAATCCTGCAATCTTCTTTTGAGATTGTTGCACTTGCAGCAGTCATGGTGGCAGGTCTTTTGGTTAAATTAATTGGACCTGCAGATACTCTGCTGATCACCACTGCTTTATTTGTGATTTCTGGTCTGTTTATTATCGGGGTCAAACTAAAGAAAACCGATGAAGAAAAAGCAGCGGGCATTAAACAAGCGAAGAATACATATTTGTATAACTTAAAAAGAGGTTTTCTCGTTGTCAAAAACCATCACATTTTATTTGCGCTCACGCTGTATTGTATCTTAATGAATGTCGCAGCAGCTCCGTGGCAGGCACTGTCAGCGGTATACGTAGCAGAAGCGCTGCAAAGCGACTCCATGGTGTATTCCATTTTAAGAGGTGTTGCCGCAGTTGGCGCGTTTATGATGGGCTTTGCTCTGGCAAAGGTGAAAATTAAGAGATTTGGTTTGTTCTTTATTGTCGCTGGCATGATTGAAGGGGCTGCATTCTTTATGACAGGGATGAGTACATGGCTGCCGGTTGTTCTGCTTGCTTCCTTTATTTTCGGAGCTGCTGTCAGTGCGATTAATGTGCCGGAAATGGTCATTATTCAAACATCTGTTGACCAAGAGGATCAGCCGCAAGTATATGCTGTGATCAATGCCTCATCAAATGTCTTCCTCCCGCTTGCAGCTGTCGTATCAGGCGTCCTGGCAGAAAGATTTGGAGCGGGACCTGTCATTGCTGGCGGAGGAATCCTTGAAATTTTATCAGGTATCGCGATCTTCCTGTTTACAGGGCTTGCGAAAAGCCATTTGACAGAGGACAAACAGAAGTCCGAAACCGTCGAGGTCTAAACAATAAAAACCCCCTGTATGTTTAAGGCAGGGGGTTTTAGCGTGCCGCAATCACTCTGAAAAAAAGAAAAAAGAGCTAAACATCAATTTAGCTCTTTTTCACAAGTCATATTAAGAATGTTTTGTTGAACTTTCCGTTTCTTTCATTGGACTTACTTCAGCAAAGATGAATAAAATAACCGTAAACACAACTGCAAGAATGGAAGTGAGCGTAAAATCATAAGCAGCTCCATTCATAGAGGCAACGATGTAACCAGCCATATGTGTTAGCAGAAAAGTCCAAATGAGGGTGATAATATAATGCATAATCCCACCGTCCTTTATGTAACAATCTATTGATTATCATACCATAGATGCAAGTGAAGGGAAAAGACTGTTTTCCGCCTTTATGTGACCAATTTGAGACCTTCTGCTATAAAAATAAAAAGAATTCTTCTGTCTTTAGGGGATTTCCTTATTCCTACAAGAGTTGTTGTTCATATCATAGAAAGCAGAATCACTGAAAGGAGGCTGGCCATATGGGTGTAAGCGAACGTTTTTTCCAGCTTGGTTCCCAGTGGAACATCATTCACCTTCCTCAAAAACCAAATGGCTTTGGCATTCTAATCCTCGGTGACCGAAATCACTTTGTGCAGGAAAATACATCATTCTGGCTTCAGCATTATGGAAGAAACCAGCTTTTAACTGCCTTAAAGGATGAAGGATATACATTATTTAATAGTCATCTTCATGGGAATCACTGGGGATGCGAAGATGCTGTTTTTAGTGCCAAGCAGCTCGTGCATCACACACTAAAACAAGAAATATTAAACCGGGAAATTCATGTGCTCGCAGAGGGAATGGGTGCACTTGTTGCCATGAGCCTTGCTGAGGAGATGCCTGAAGTACTAAGGTCCATTGCGATGGTGAATCCATGTCTGAATCTGGATGCACAACGAGAAAGAGAAAAGGAACACAAATTCTTTTATAAGCAGCTGCTCAAAGAGTTAGCAGAGAGCTATGGCTGTTCTGAAAAGGAAGCTGAAACGTATCCACTGCCTTCTTGTCCTGTTCATTCTGCTCATGTGCCGATTCATATATGGCAAAGGCTAAACGGCGCACCTTATGCATATGAACTTCACGCAAAGCCTTTTATTGATCAGCATATGAAAAATCCAGAACATTGTCAGGTCGATCTCACGCTGCATATGTTTGATCATCCGAGAAGAATCTTTCAATCCATTCACAAGTTTTATAAATCGCATGAAAGAGAATTGTGATGAATAGGATGATAACAGCCCTTCATAGAAAGGGCTCTTCTTTTTATTCGATATTAAAAAAGGGGACATGAACATGGAAACAGGACTGATCATAGGGGCAGATGAGTTTTTTGGCCTGACACTTTGTGAATATATGATGAAAGAGGGCATTCAAGTGGATATCATACGTCCTCAAGATCTTAAAGAAGAACAAAAGGCACTGTTAGAAGAGCGGATGATGTGGCTGGGCAGAAATGATCTCGTTCGTGTCATTGACCTTCAGGATAGCAAAGACACATATGACTTCATTTTTATTCAATCAGAGGAATCGCATAACAGGCTGAAAGACATCAAAGCAGAGCATGGCATGTACCGGATTCTTTATGAAAAACCTGAAAACGAATCAGCGAAACAGAATGTGCCGGCAGTTATTCTTCCTCGCATGTTCGGACCATGGACACTCAATGAAGATCAAACAAAGCGTGCAGATTCACTTTTTGTAGAAGATGTGGCAAAGGAATTGTTACAATGGGCATCGGACACAGGTCAAAGACAGGATATGACGTATGAACTGAAGGTAGAAAGCCAAACAGATGACAAACAAGCAGAAGACATGATTGCAGAATGGAAAAGACAAAACTCAACATTTTTCGACAAAAAGCAAGAATGATCTTCCATCTTATCTTTTTTCAGTATAAAATAAACCTATATTTAACATACAGGTTCATCACTGCATGTTGTAAAAGGGAGTTGAACATGGCATGAAGTACCAGCGGCTTGTCATGATCTTTTCGTTCCTTCTTCTATTATCTGCCTGCTCGCAGGCGCCTTTAAAAGGAAAAATTGAGAAGGTGGGTTTACTCGTCCCCGATACGATCAATGATCAAGTTTGGGGAACGAAAGGTTATAAAGGCTTATTAAGTATCCAATCAACATTTGGTGTAGATGTTTATTATAAGGAAGGAATGGTCGACAAGGAGAAAATCGTTGATGCCATTGAAGAATTCCATAAAAAAGGAGTCAATTTGATTATTGGCCATGGCAATGAATACAGTGAAATTTTTAACTTGATCAGTGAAGATTATCCAAACATACAATTTATTACGGTCAATGGAAACAAGCCTCAGGCGGGCAATGTCACAAACGTGACGTTTAAAGGTGAAGCGATGGGCTTTTTCGGAGGCATGACAGCTGCACATATGTCAAAAACAAAAAAGATTGGTATTCTTGCTACATATGATTGGCAAAGTGAAGTAGACGGCTTTATCAAAGGAGCAAAATATCAAGATGAACATGTACAAGTATTAGCAGAGTTTGTCGAAAACTGGGATGATGCTGACAAAGCGGTGGAGCTCTATCAAAAATTAAAAAAGCAGGGCGTTGATGTTGTGTATCCAGCAGGTGATGGTTATAATATCCCTGTCATTGAACAAATCAAAGCCGATAATTTATCAGCGATCGGGTACGTCACCGATCAATCCAACCTCGGCAGCCATACAGTTTTAACGAGCACTGTACAGCATGTTGATAAAGCGTACAGTATCATTGCAAAGAAGTTTAATGAAGGCAAGCTAAATGAACAAGATGAGTACTCCTTTGATTTTAAAGAAGGAGTGGTCGAGATGGGGAAATTTAGTTCCACCATTGACGACGCTTTTGTGAAAGACATTGAAAGTGATATTGCGTCATACAAAAAAACAGGTAAACTGCCAAATGAAAAGTGAGGAGACGACGACATGCAGCACGAAAAATCGATGGAATTTTTACAAATTGCCATGAAGTATTTTCCGCAGGCGAAGGAAGAGTTAGATAAAGCAGGGATTCAGCTTGAGCCTGAAGCACTTCAGCCGCTTCTAACATTATTTACATCTGTCATGCAAGAAGCATACGAGCTTGGAAAAGCAGATGCAGAATCAGAAAAAGCCACAGAATAGTGGCTTTTTTTTATGATAATTTTTTCTTGAAGGCACTAATCATAGGACCAACATCTTTAAACACAGGCTTCAGCTCATCGATGGAGTTCATAATGTTCCCAATTTGATTCATGACATGCATGTAGTCAATTGAGTCATCACTTGAAGATGTCTCCGCACGTTCCTCCTTTGCCTCTGTCTTGCTTTTCTCCTTTTCAAGCGGCTGTCCAAACATCATTGCTGAGAAAATATCTTTTTGCGCCATATCACATGTTCCTTTCTACTATTGGTATATATCATTAATCTATGAAAAAAGTGAGAGGAAAGGTTAGACGTTTGTATTGCCAAGAAGAAAAAAATAAGGTAAAATTAGTACCAGATACTAATATAAGATCACAATATCACATGCTCGTATGAGTAAAAGGAGTCTTATTCAATGAATGCTGGAATTATTGGCCTTGGCCGCTATATACCTGAAAAAGTATTAACAAATCATGATTTAGAAAAAATGGTTGAAACTTCTGACGAGTGGATTCGTACTAGAACAGGTATAGAAGAAAGAAGAATTGCATCTGATGATGTCAATACATCTCATATGGCGCTTGCTGCTGCAAAAAAAGCATTAGCTGACGCAGATGTGGCTGCAGAAGATATCGATATGATTCTTGTGGCGACAGTCACGCCAGATCAAGCATTTCCGACAGTTGCTTGTATGATTCAAGAGCAGCTCGGTGCACATAAAGCATGTGCAATGGATATTAGCGCTGCGTGTGCTGGCTTTATGTATGGGCTTGTTACTGGAAAACAATTTATCGAATCAGGAACTTACAAACACGTGCTTGTCGTCGGTGTTGAAAAGCTTTCTCGCATTACCGACTGGGATGACCGCAATACAGCTGTTTTGTTTGGAGATGGAGCTGGAGCTGCTGTGCTGGGAGAAGTCAGCGAAGGTAAAGGAATTCTATCATTTGAACTTGGAGCAGATGGAAGCGGCGGGAAGCACTTGTACTTAGATGAAAAAGATCATACAATCATGAATGGACGAGAAGTATTTAAATTTGCTGTAAGACAAATGGGCGAGTCAAGTGTAAATGTCATTGAAAAAGCTGGATTATCAAAAGAAGACGTTGATTTCTTGATCCCGCATCAAGCAAATATTCGCATTATGGAAGCAGCACGTGAACGCTTAGAGCTTCCAGTTGAAAAAATGTCGAAGACTGTCCATAAATATGGAAACACATCAGCAGCATCCATTCCAATTTCACTATGTGAAGAAATCGAAGCCGGAAAAATTCATGACGGCGATGTGATTGTAATGGTTGGTTTTGGTGGCGGATTAACTTGGGGCGCAATCGCTATGCGATGGGGCCGATAAAAGAGTGGGGTGCACAAATTAATGGATAAAAAACGAGTAGTTGTTACAGGATTAGGTGCTTTGACACCACTTGGCAACGATGTAGAGTCAACATGGAAAAATGCTTTAGCGGGTGTATCAGGGGTTGGACCTATTACACGTGTCGATTCAAGTGAATATACCGCAAAAGTAGCGGCAGAACTAAAAGATTTTAACATTGAAGATTACATGGAGAAAAAAGAAGCGCGAAAAATGGCACGCTTCACGCAATATGCAGTCGTTGCTGCTCAAAAAGCGCTGGAAGATTCACGTCTTGAAATCACAGATGAAATCGCACCGCGTGTTGGTGTATGGGTTGGGTCTGGTATTGGCGGACTTGAAACATTTGAAGAGCAGTTCGAAGTGTATTCAAATAAAGGGGCAAGACGCGTCAGTCCATTCTTCGTCCCAATGATGATTCCTGATATGGCGACAGGCCAAATCTCTATTGCACTTGGCGCAAAAGGGGTTAACTCTTGTACAGTGACAGCATGTGCAACAGGAACAAACTCAATTGGTGATGCATTTAAAGTGATTCAGCGCGGTGATGCAGATGCGATGATCACAGGCGGAACAGAAGCGCCATTAACAAAAATGTCGTTTGCAGGTTTCTGTGCGAACAAAGCCCTTTCGACAAATCCTGATCCAAAGACAGCAAGCCGTCCATTCGACAAAAACCGTGACGGATTTGTCATGGGTGAGGGTGCAGGGATTATTGTTCTTGAAGAACTTGAGCATGCCTTAAAACGTGGTGCGACCATTTATGCAGAAATCGTTGGTTATGGTTCAACTGGAGATGCCTACCATATAACAGCACCAGCTCCGAATGGAGAAGGCGGCGTCCGTGCAATGAAAGAAGCGATTCGAGATGCAGGTTTATCTGTGGAAGACATTGACTATATCAATGCCCACGGTACAAGCACACCTTACAATGATAAATTTGAAACAATGGCGATTAAAGAAGTGTTCGGAGAGCATGCGAACAAGCTTGCGATCAGTTCGACAAAATCAATGACAGGTCACTTACTTGGCGCAGCAGGCGGAGTAGAAGCCATTTTCTCTGTTCTTGCGATTAAAGACAGCGTCCTTCCTCCAACCATTAATCTTGAAACACCGGATGAAGAATGTGATCTTGATTATGTAGCAAATGAAGCACGTTCAAAAGAAGTACAAGTGGCTTTAAGTAACTCACTTGGTTTTGGCGGGCATAATGCGACAATTATTTTCAAAAAATACGAAGCATAATACTTGCTGAGAAAGCGGCGGTCGATAAACAGATCGCCGCTTTTTTGCATATGATGAAAATGGAGGTGTTCAGCGGTATGGGTCTGATCAATACACAATATCTCATTCATCAATCATCATCATTTCAGGAGCTTGCAGCGCGCTTTGTTCCTTATTTTAAAGGGGCCGAGGAAAAAGAATGGTCGTCTATCCTCGCTCACCTGCAGCATCACGGGATGGTTCGGTCTTGGAGCTCGTGCAAAAACATGATCGACAAGCTCAAGGAAAAAGGGTACTTCAAGCTTGTCATGAAAGAATATCAAACGCTTCAAAAGCAGTGGGAAGGTCCAGACATTCCTGTGTTTATTTTACCTGTCAATGAGAGCAGCAGAGAAATCAGAGAGCAATTTTATTATCAATCCGGCATGGCATTTGATGACAAGGTCTTTCTTTTTTTGTCTCCAAATACCCCGAAGGAGCGAATCGGTACATTGCTGACTCATGAATATCACCATGTATGCAGGCTGCATTTTCTCTCAAAAGAAGAAAAAGACTTTACATTCCTCGATACAATCATGATGGAGGGGCTCGCTGAATATGCTGTGTATCATAGATATGGAGAAAACTATACAGCGAAATGGACCACCTTCTATAGCGAAGAACAGCTTCAGCGTATGTACAAGAAATGGGTATCCAGTCATCTTGATCAAAGAGTCCAGGACGACGAAAGGCTGATACAGAATCTTCTTTATGGAAAAGGGAACTACCCTAAAATGCTTGGTTACGCTACCGGGTTTTATATCGTGAAAAAATATTTCAATGAGCACCGAATCAGCGAGGAATCTATGATTGCAGAGCCAGCAGAAACCTTTTTAAAGGCAATAGAATCACAAAGTGAATAATTCACATAAAAAGAGACATATTACAAATTTACTAAATACTTCTTGATTTCGTCATAACGATGTAATAATATACAAATAATTCTTTTTATTTTTAAAATACAGAATATTCAGGTTCGATTCTATTGATCTAAGGAGAAAGGGGCGAATGAATGAGCACGCTGCTTGAAGTGCAAAACTTAAAAACCTATTTTTTTCGAAAAAAGGAACCGATACCTGCTGTGGATGGCGTTGATTTCAGCATCAACAGAGGAGAAACTGTCGCATTAGTCGGTGAGTCTGGGTCTGGCAAAAGCATTACGTCCTTATCCATTATGGGTCTGATTCATGGCACGGGCGGGAAAATTATGGACGGTTCCATCAAACTTGATGGAAAGGACCTTGTTACATATAGTGAAAAGGAATTATGCAGCATCCGTGGTAATGATGTATCTATGATCTTTCAGGAACCCATGACCTCACTTAATCCCGTCTTAACCATCGGAGAACAAATAACAGAAATCCTCATCTATCACAAAAAACTTTCAAAAAAAGAAGCGGTCAAAAAAGCGGTTGATCTGCTGAAGCTTGTTGGTTTTTCCCGCCCGGAGCAAATCATGAAAGATTATCCGCATCGTTTATCAGGCGGCATGCGGCAAAGAGTGATGATTGCCATAGCGCTAAGCTGTGATCCGAAGCTTCTCATTGCAGATGAACCGACAACTGCCCTGGATGTGACCATTCAAGCACAGGTACTCACTTTAATGAAAGATTTATGCTCTACCTTTGGTACATCTATTCTTCTTATCACACATGATTTAGGTGTCGTGTCTGAAGTGGCAGATCGAGTGATTGTCATGTACTGCGGACAGGTTGTTGAAAATGGGACTGTCGAAGAGTTGTTTGAACAGCCGCTTCATCCTTACACAGAAGGGCTGCTTGAATCGATTCCTGTCATTGACGGAGACATACAGCCGTTAACAGCCATCAAAGGAAATGTTCCTGCGCCAGATCAGCTTCCAGCCGGCTGCCGCTTTGCTCCTAGATGTCCGCAAGTGAAGGAACGCTGCCTGGGAGAACTGCCTAAGCTGAGAACATTTGAAGATGGCAGAAGCGTCAGATGTTTCTTATATGAGGAGGCAGACCACACATGACACTTGCTCAAAATCAAACACACATAACAGACTTACCAGAGAAAGAAACGATCCTTGAACTGAAACAGATTCGAAAACATTTTCCGATTAAAGCGGGCGTCTTTCAGAAGAAAGTCGGTGCAGTGAAAGCTGTTGACGGCATAGACTTGAAGATTTATAAAGGTGAAACGTTAGGTATTGTCGGGGAGTCAGGATGCGGGAAATCCACCCTAGGCCGGACAATGATTCGCCTATACGAACCAACCGACGGTCAAATCTTTTTTAAAGGGCAAGACATCACGCGCGTATCAGAATCAAAGCTAAGACAATCTACACGAAAAAACATCCAAATGGTTTTTCAAGATCCCTTTGCATCACTCAACCCTAGAAAAACACTTCGAAGCATCATCAAAGAACCCTACAAAACACATCACTTATATTCCTTAAAAGAAAGAAATGAAAAAGTAGAACAGCTTTTATCAAAGGTAGGTCTTCATCCAAGCTTTGCGAACCGCTATCCCCATGAATTTTCAGGCGGGCAGAGGCAGCGGATCGGCATCGCTCGTGCGCTTGCCATGAATCCCGACATGATCATCGCAGATGAGCCTGTATCAGCACTTGATGTATCTATTCAGGCGCAGGTTATTAATCTGATGGAGGAGCTTCAGGAGGAATTTGACCTTACCTATCTATTTATCTCTCACGATTTAAGTGTGGTCAGACATATTAGCGATAGAGTCGGCGTCATGTATCTCGGCAAAATGATGGAGCTTGCCGATAAGCACAGTCTGTACGATGAACCGCTCCATCCATATACACAGGCTCTGCTTTCTTCCGTTCCTGTCACCCGTAAAAAAGGGCAGACGAAAAGAGAACGCATTATGCTGCAAGGCGATTTGCCGAATCCTGCAAATCCGCCAAAAGGCTGCGTATTTCACACAAGATGCCCGCATGCGAAAGAAATCTGTAAAGAAAAAGTACCAGCATTTCAAGAATTAAAAACGAACCACTTTGTTGCCTGCCACCTCTACAACGCTTGATCAAGCTTGTATGATCTCATCTTTGAGAGGGGGGATGAAACAGGATTCAGTCATTATTTTAAAAAAAGAATAGGGGGAATTGTCTATGAAAGGTAGAAATAGAAAGTCCATTCTGGTCAGTTTACTGCTGATTTTTACATTAATCCTTGCTGCTTGTTCTGGTGGAAATAAAACGTCTGGAGACAGTGAAAAGAAATCCACAGGTAAACCGGTACAAGGCGGCGATCTTGTCATCGGTTCAATTGCAGAGCCAACATTATTTAACTCGCTGTATTCTACAGATGTGGCAAGCTCTGATATTGAAGAAAGAATCTACAGCTTCTTACTTCAAACAGACGGAAAGCTCAACCCTCAGCTATCGCTGGCAGAGGATATTAAAGAATCTGATGACGGCAAGCAGTTTGATGTCACCATTAAAAAAGGTGTGAAGTTTCATGATGGTGAAGAACTGACTGCTGATGATGTTGTGTTTACATACAGCATACCAATCAATAAGGACTACAACGGGGAGCGCGGATCAGGCTTTGAAGTTTTAGAGTCTGTTAAAAAAACAGGGGACTACTCGATCGAATTCAAGCTCAATAAAAAAGATCCTTATTTTTATAATGTCACACTAGGAAGCTACGGTATTTTACCTAAGCATATTTTAGGTGATGTGCCTATAAAAGATCTCGGTGAAAACGAATTTAACCGAAAAAAACCAATCGGTTCAGGTCCATTTAAATTCGCAGAATGGAAAGAAGGAGACTACGTCAAACTAGAAGCCTTTGACGATTATTGGGATGGACGTCCTTACCTTGATACTGTCACAATTAAAACCATTCCTGATCAGAATGCAGCGATTGCCCAGCTGTCAGCAGGAGATATTGATTTCTTTGCTGTACCAGGATCCGAGCTGCAAACAGCTGAAAAAGTGAGCAACATTAAAATCGAATCTGATCTAGGACTCAATTATTCATACATTGGCTGGAACCAGAAAAACGAACTCTTTAAAAGTAAAAAGGTCCGCCAAGCACTGACACATGCCATTGATCGTCAAACGATTGTTGACCAAGTGCTAGATGGAGACGGCAAAGTAGCCAATATTCCAGAAAGTCCGCTGTCCTGGAACTATCCAAAGGATGAAAATGTTCCAGTGTTTGAGTTTGATCAAGAAAAAGCGAAAAAGATGCTGAAAGAAGAGGGCTGGGAGGATACAGATGGAGACGGCTATCTTGATAAAGATGGCAAGAAATTCACCTTTGTCATAAAGACCAACCAAGGAAATAAAGTTCGCGAGGATATCGCTGTCGTTGTCCAGCAGCAGCTCAAAGAAATCGGTGTGGAAGCGAAGCCGCAAATTGTGGAATTCAGTGCACTCATTGAGCAGACGACACCGCCTAAGTGGGATTATGATGCGCTGCTGCTCGGCTGGAGCCTTGCGACATTCCCTGATCAATTCAGCATATTCCACTCAAGCCAGTCAGAAAAAGGCTTAAATAACATCTGGTATAAAAATAAAGAGGTCGATAAGCTGTTAGTTGATGCTAAAAACTTAAGCGATCGAAAAGATTATTCAAAGGCATATGAAAAAATTTATAAACTGATCGCAGAGGATCAGCCGTATACGTTCCTTTACTATGCTAACTCACATCGTGCTATGCCATCTAATCTCCAAGGCTACTCTTACCACCCGAAAGATGAATATTACAAAATTGAAAAATGGTGGCTTGAACAGTAGGCTGATAGTGAAGAAGGGGGGGATTCTCCCCTTTCACCGTGAGAACAATCCCTTGCATTCGGTGTCAGTTCTCTGCGTGGGTGCTAAAAAGATCACTTCGTTCGCTCCGCCATCAGCACGAGAATTCAAGGGTTTTCAGATCACGCTGAAAAGCAGACAAAGGGCTAAAATAACATCATTTTGGCCTTTTTTTCACAGAATGGCGATCCGATGAAAAAGGAGTTGTGCATATGGTTACATATATCATTAGAAGGACATTACTCTCCATTCCCATTTTATTAGGGATTACCATCTTGTCCTTTGCCATTATGAAAGCAGCACCAGGCGATCCGATGTCACTCATGATGGACCCTACCATTAGTGCGGCAGACCGGGAAGCCTTTATTGACAAGTACGGCTTGAACGATCCTGAATATGTGCAATATATGAAATGGCTTGGCAATATGCTTCAAGGTGACTTTGGCACATCCATTGTCAAAAAGGGAACACCCGTGGCTGATTTGATTTTTGCCCGGCTGCCAAATACCCTCATCCTCATGATCTTTTCTACATTAGTTGCCCTGCTGATCGCCATTCCATTTGGTGTCCTTTCAGCAAAACGTCCATATACAAAGCTTGACTATGGTATTACGGTTACATCTTTTATCGGACTGGCTATTCCAAACTTTTGGTTTGGTCTCATCCTCATTATGGTTTTATCCGTGAACCTGGGTTGGTTTCCAACTGGCGGAGTTTCTACCTTGAATGCCGATTTTAATGTGTTAGACCGGCTCCATCATATCATTTTACCTGCCTTTGTTTTAGCAACGGCTGATATGGCAGGGCTGACCCGGTACACAAGGTCGAGTATGCTTGATGTGATGAGGCAGGATTACATTCGCACAGCAAGAGCGAAAGGCTTTAGAGAAAACAAAGTCATTTTTAAGCATGGTTTAAGAAACGGTCTTATGCCGGTCATAACGATTTTCGGATTGATGATACCATCTTTTATTGGCGGCGCAGTCGTGGTGGAACAAATCTTCACCTGGCCTGGACTTGGAAAGCTGTTCATTGATTCTGCCTTTTCGAGAGATTATCCGGTCATTATGGCAATGACCGTTATTTCCGCAGTGCTTGTGGTGGTTGGAAATTTAATAGCGGATATTTTATATGCGATCGTTGATCCGCGTATTGAATATTAGAAGGGAGCTGAAGCACAATTGGCACAGCCTAATATGGGAACACCTCCTGTTGATATCAAATTAAAGGAGGGCCTTCCGCCAAAGCCTGAGACGATGCTGCGTTTGTTTTGCGAGAAATTTTTCAAAAATAAATTGGCGGTTGCCGGCTCCGTGATCTTATTGATCATTATTTTTTCTGCCATTTTCGCTCCAGTGATCGCTCCATATGCACCAGAACAGCAAGATTTATTGAAGCGGCTCCAGCCGCCGAGTGCTGAGCATTTTATGGGCACTGACAAGTTTGGCCGCGATATTTTCTCAAGGGTGCTATATGGCGCGCGGGTCTCTTTGTTGGTTGGTTTCGTTTCAGTGGTCGGTGCAATCACCATTGGCACTGTCGTTGGCGCGGTCGCGGGGTATTTCAAAGGGTTTGTTGATTCCTTGTTAATGAGGTTTGTGGATGTCGTCTTGTCGATTCCAGACATTTTTCTATTGATCACGCTCGTCACCATTTTCAAACCGGGCATTGATAAATTGATTTTAATCTTTGCTTTGACAGGCTGGACAACAACCGCCAGGCTCATACGCAGTGAATTCTTATCACTTCGAACAAGAGAATTCGTCCTCGCGGCGAGAACCATTGGAACGAAAAATCATGTCATCATCTTTTCGCATATTTTACCGAACTGTATCGGTCCTATTATTGTATCAGCTACATTAAAAGTAGGCTCCGTCATTTTAGCTGAATCAACACTCAGCTACCTTGGCTTTGGTATTCAGCCGCCAACAGCAAGCTGGGGCAACATGCTGCAAGATGCACAAAATTTCTCGATTATGGTGCAAGCGTGGTGGTACCCGCTTTTCCCAGGTTTACTCATTTTGCTGACTGTTTTATGCTTTAATTTTTTAGGAGATGGGCTGAGAGATGCGCTTGATCCTAAAAAGCTGAAATAAAGTTTAAAGGGGCTCTGCGGTTCCTGAACGAAAGAAAGACATGAAGCCATCATTCGCTCAGCTTGAAGTTTGATAAAGTTGGAATAATTTCTCTATCCCTTGCCCATACTGTGGACAACAGTTTTTATAAAGTGAGGGATTGGTTATGTTATTTCTTCATGACGTATGGGTGAATTGGTTTGAAGGGGAAGAAAATGGCTACAATGTGTGTCATTTTCATGAGTGGCGTAAGGAGGACAGCGTTGAACTGTTAGATCAAGTGCCTTTACTTAAGGTGCAGAGCCCTTTGTTTGATTACATAGAGAATGATCTTTCAGAGCTGCCGAAGACACTGCTAGAGTCTGTATTTGAGAAATCCTACATTCGAAAAAATCATGAACGCCGTAAATTAGAGTATTGCTTTGTGGTCACAGACGGCATTCGAATTATTGCTGTAGATACGATTGGGTATTCCATACCTGTGAGAAAAAGCCGCTTGATCCCAAGGCAGGAGCAATTGGTCTATGAAATGGTGAAAGATGTAAAGGCAGAGGAATATGAATTTTCTAAAGACAGCCTTGAATCGACGAAAGAGTATCACATTCTATCACTGCCGCCGCAGCATATCAGCGGATTAACGAGAAAAGAAAGACAGCTGAAACAGCTGATGTTTATGGCGCTCGATCAATTAAAAGGGCTCAAAAACAGGGCGGAGATTGCGTATTGGTATACGGAATGGAACCCGCGCATGTACAACCAAATCAAACGAATGTCTTTCGAAGAGATTTGGAACATGCTTTACAATGAAACGATTGATGGGTGGTCAGAGAATCATTTAGCCTTCTGTGAAAAAATGATTAAAGGACAGCCTTTTTTCGAAAAGCTTTGGGAAATGGAAAACGAATCAAAAGTAAATTAGAAAAAGCTTGCAGCGAGTCGTGCTGCAAGCTTTTTTTATTTGCGTTTTCTGCCAAGACCCATCGCATTCTCCATTTTTTTCAGCATTTTGTTTGCTGCGCGGTTTGCTTTTTCAGCACCTTCGTCTAGAATACGGTCAAGCTCGTCTGATTCAATGAGTTCATAGTATCGATCTTGAATTGGTTTTAAAGCATCAACGACAACGTTCGCAAGATCTCCTTTAAACTCACCATATCCTTTTCCTTCGTATTTTTGCTCCAGCTCTGCAATGGATATGTTGCCTAATACAGAATAAATCGTCAGCAAGTTGGCAATTCCTGGCTTGTTCTCTTTGTCATACTTGACGATGCCTTCTGAATCCGTCACAGCACTTTTAATTTTCTTTTCAAGCTGCTTTGGTTCATCTAATAAGGTAATGAAAGATTTTTGGTTCGGATCAGATTTGCTCATTTTTTTCGTTGGATCTGTTAAAGACATAATCCGCGCGCCTTCTTTTGGAATTTTCACTTCAGGCACAGTGAAAATGTCATTGTACTTTCGGTTAAAGCGTTCAGCGAGCGTTCTAGTCAATTCAAGATGCTGCTTTTGGTCTTCTCCAACAGGGACTAAATCAGTACCATATAATAAGATATCGCCAGCCATTAATGGGGGATACGTTAATAGGCCTGAAACAACTGCTTCTTTACCAGCTGATTTGTCCTTAAATTGGGTCATTCTTTCTAATTCCCCAATATAAGCAACACATTGAAGCATCCATCCTGCCTGGGCGTGAGCAGGTACCTCTGATTGGATAAACAATGTCGCTTTCTCTGGATCAAGACCAACAGCTAAATAAAGAGCTGCTAAGCTTCTAATATTTTGGCGGAGAGCTAATCGGTCCTGACTCACTGTAATCGCATGTTGATCGACGACACAAAAATAGCCATTATAGTCATGCTGCAAATCGACAAATTGCTTCATTGCTCCAATATAGTTCCCTAATGTGACAGAACCGCTCGGCTGAATGCCTGAAAAAATTGTCTTCTTTGTCATACTAAAACCTCTTTTCTTCAATATAAAAAGGCCCACCCATCACTTTTCAACAGAAAAGGGACGAATGAACCGTGGTACCACCCTTGTTATTTCACATAGAAATCACTCAAGACGTTGATAACGGAGACTGCTCCGTCTAAGCCTACTCACTTTTTTAGAAGTGTTCGGTTAGCTGCTCCAAAGCCCATTCCATACATGCCATTATCTGCTTACACCGGCCGCAGACTCTCTGTAAATGGTGAATATATGTACTCTTCTTTTTCATCGCAACAATATGTCTATCTATTATAAAGGATGACCATGAAAAAGTCACGAAGCCATTATGTGACCTTCTCATCATGCCTATTGACACTTAAAATTTTAGATAAAATACTAAATGTCTGTCAGAATTTTTTAAAAAAGGATGATTAATTATATGTATAAAACATTATTCCTGCTGAATTTGTTAAATTATTTTAATCAATTTACGCTTTAATTTGTTGAAGTGATTGAGACTTTAGTTTATAAAAATCCCTCTTTATCCCCATTTACGTTTTTAAAAAATATATGAAATTGATATTGCAATAAATTATTCTATTCATTATAATGAATTTGTTCACACGTTTGTGCTAGGCTCTTTACATAGTGAAAATTCAGAAAAAACAAAAGAAATAGAAAGTAAGCTATTTAGGGACTTTTTTACGCTATTTCTTAAATCTGAATCTCATCTTCTATCGAGACCTTTGAACTAAAAACATATTATAAGGGGGAATACAGTTGAAAAAGCGTTGGTCTGTTGTTACTTTAATGCTTATTTTCACACTTGTATTAAGCGCTTGTGGTTTCAGCGGAAACAAATCAGGCGACAGCACGAGCAGTTCTGGAGAGGCTAAAACAACATTAAATGTGAATATCTCCACTGAGCCTTTTTCTCTACATCCGGGATTGGCAAATGATTCAACTTCAGGTAGTGTCATCCGTCAGACTTTTGAGGGATTAACAAGAATTAACGCTGAAGGAAAGCCAGAAAATGCAATGGCTTCTGATATCAAAACAAGTGCTGATGGTAAAACTTATACATTCACACTTCGTGATGCAAAATGGTCTAATGGTGACCCTGTAAAAGCAGAAGATTTTGAATATGCTTGGAAATGGGCATTAGATCCTAAAAATGAATCTCAATATGCTTACCAGCTTTACTATATTAAAGGTGCTGAAGCAGCAAACAAAGGGAAAGCGAAAGTTGCTGATGTTGGCATTAAAGCTAAAGACGACAAAACGCTTGTAGTTGAGCTAGAGAACCCAACACCGTTCTTTACTGAACTAACTGCATTCTATACTTATATGCCAGTCAACAAAAAAGTGGCTGAAAAGAATAAAAACTGGTACACAAATGCTGGTGAAAACTACGTATCTAACGGACCATTCGTTCTTTCTAAATGGAAACATGGCGGTTCTATCACGCTTGAAAAGAACAATGAATACTGGGATAAAGATACTGTGAAATTGAAAAAAATCAACATGTCTATGATCAAAGATACAAACACTGAACTTAGCATGTTCAAAAAAGGCGAGCTTGACTGGGCTGGTTCTCCGACTGGAAGCCTTCCAACTGAGTCTTTAAAAACATTGAAAAAAGAGGGCGGTCTGAAAATCCAGACGATCGCTGGTATCTATAACTACAAATTCAACACAGAAGTAAAACCTTTGAACAATGCAAACATCCGTAAGGCCCTTGCATACTCAATCAACCGTCAAGCGATCGTTGACAAAATTACGCAAGGTGAACAAGTTCCAGCAATGGCAATCGTTCCACCAACAATGGAAGGTTTCACAGATAACAAAACTGGCTACTTCAAAGATCATGATGTAGATACAGCTAAAAAGCTTCTTGAAAAAGGTGCGAAAGAATTAGGTTATAAGTCTGTTTCTGATCTTCCAACATTGAAACTTTCTTACAACACAGATGAAGGCCACCAAAAGATTGCACAAGCAATTCAAGAAATGTGGAAAAAAGATTTAGGTGTGAAAGTTGAACTTGATAACTCTGAGTGGAACGTATACATCGACAAAATCCACAGCGGAGACTACCAAATCGGACGTATGGGCTGGTTAGGTGACTTCAACGATCCAGTGAACTTCCTTGAGCTTTACAAAGATAAAGACGGTGGAAACAACGACACTGGATGGGAAAGCAAAGAGTACAAACAATTGTTGAATGATTCTGCAAAAGAAACAGATAAAACGAAGCGTGAAGAAATGCTGAAAAAAGCAGAAGAAATCATCATCAACGATATGCCTGTAGCACCAATTTACTTCTACACTCAGCTTTGGGTACAAGATCCAAAACTTAAAGGTGTAGTTGTATCTGGACTAGGTGATGTTCAATACAAATGGGCACATTTCGAAAAGTAAGAGTCATAGTGTAAGAGATCTACGGCAAGGATCTTAAGGTATATGGAGGATGTCTCTCCATATACCTTTCTTGCTGATTAGAGAAATTGTTGTAAAATCATGGAGGTGCAATTCCGTTGCTTAAATATATCGGTAAGCGATTAATATATATTTTAATCACACTGTTTGTTATTGTAACTGCAACTTTCTTTCTCATGCAGGCAGCACCTGGTGGTCCATTCTCTGGTGAGAAGAAACTTCCTGCTGAAATTGAAGCAAACCTAAACGAGCACTACGGATTGGACAAACCCTTATTTGTTCAATATGTAAGCTACCTAGGTTCAGTTGCAACATTAGATTTTGGTCCCTCATTTAAATATAAAGGACAAACTGTAAATGACTTAATCAGTTCTGGATTCCCCGTTTCCTTTACCCTCGGAATTGAGGCAATTCTCCTCGCATTAGCATTTGGTGTATTGTTTGGGGTCCTTGCAGCGCTCTATCATAACAAGTGGCAAGACTATACGATTGCCATTTTAACGATCTTTGGAATTTCAGTTCCAAGTTTCATTTTAGCGGCGCTACTACAATATGTATTTGCATCTGAGGCAAGTATTATAGCGATCTTCCCAGTTGCAGGATGGGAGTCTTGGGCAAGCACCGTACTACCTTCTATTGCACTTTCCTTCATGCCAATGGCATTTATCGCTAGACTTGCACGGTCAAGTATGCTTGAAGTACTAAATAGTGACTACATTAGAACGGCTAGAGCGAAAGGATTAACAAAATCTGCTGTGACGATCAAACACGCCATCCGAAACGCATTGTTACCTGTTATCACATACATGGGACCAATGGCTGCTTCAGTTTTAACAGGTAGTTTTGTCGTTGAGAAGATTTTTGGTATCCCTGGATTAGGCTCTCACTTTGTCACAAGCATTACAAACCGTGATTACACCGTCATCATGGGTGTTACAGTCTTCTACAGTATTATTCTATTAATCAGTATTCTAGTCGTTGACGTCCTCTACGGTATTATCGATCCTAGAATTAAACTGACGAAGGCGAAGAAAGGGGTCTAACACATGGAAGAGATGAGAAAAGATTTATTTGTGCCTGCGACAGCTGACGCAGCAGAATCTGAAAAAATTTCTAAACCTAGTCTATCTTTATGGAAGGATGCCATGCTTCGCTTCCGTGCCAATAAACTTGCAATGGTTGGACTTACAATCATTTTTATTATTGTGATGCTGGCCATCTTTGTTCCGATGTTTTCTAAATATGATTACTCCACGACCGATTTGCTGAATGCTGACCAGCCGCCTTCAAAAGAGCACTGGTTTGGTACAGATGATTTAGGACGTGACATGTTTGTCCGTACATGGGTCGGGGCAAGAATTTCGATCTTCATCGGTCTTGCTGCAGCGGTCCTTGACGTGATCATCGGTATTATTTGGGGAAGTATTGCTGCGTTCAAAGGCGGCCGTACAGATGAAGTAATGATGCGTATCGCAGACGTTTTATGGGCAATTCCAACACTATTAATGGTTATCTTAATGATGGTTGTTCTGCCAAAAGGATTATTAACGATTATCCTCGCCATGACAGTCGTAGGCTGGATTAACATGGCACGTATTGTTCGGGGACAGGTTTTACAATTAAAGAGTCAAGAATACGTTCTTGCAGCACAAACATTAGGTGCGAAAACATCTAGACTTTTATTTAAACACTTAATTCCAAACTCAATGGGACCAATTCTTGTGACGATGACATTAACGATTCCTTCTGCTATCTTCACAGAGGCATTCCTAAGCTACCTAGGGCTTGGTGTACCGGCTCCGTTAGCGAGCTGGGGAACAATGGCGTCTGACGGAATTCCAGCCATGACGTACTACCCTTGGAGATTATGGTTCCCAGCCGCATTTATCTGTATTACAATGTTTGGTTTTAACGTGGTTGGAGACGGACTAAGAGACGCTTTAGATCCGAAGTTGCGTAAATAAGGAGTGATTAGGATGGAACGTGAACGTATTCTAGAGGTGAAAGACCTTGCAATCTCATTTAAAACATATGGTGGAGAGGTTCAAGCCATTCGTGGTGTGAACTTCCACTTAAATAAAGGCGAGACACTTGCTATTGTAGGTGAATCTGGCTCTGGTAAAAGTGTGACATCACAAGCGATCATGAGATTAATTCCGATGCCGCCGGGTTATTTCAAGCGTGGACAGATCCTGTTTGATGGCCAAGATATTGTCAAGAAAACTGAGAAACAAATGCAAACCATTCGAGGAAAAGATATCTCAATGATCTTCCAAGATCCGATGACATCTTTGAATCCAACGATGAAAGTCGGGAAACAAATTACAGAAGTGCTGTTCAAGCATGAACAAATTTCAAAAGAAGCGGCTGAAAAAAGAGCCATTGAACTATTGGAGCTCGTTGGAATTCCAATGCCTGAAAAAAGAATTAAACAATATCCGCACGAATTTAGTGGCGGGATGAGACAAAGGGTTGTCATCGCCATGGCGCTTGCAGCAGATCCAAAGCTGCTGATTGCCGATGAGCCGACGACTGCACTTGATGTAACAATTCAAGCACAAATTTTAGAATTAATGAAAGAAATTCAGCAAAAGGTTGACACTTCGATTATCTTTATTACGCATGATCTAGGTGTTGTTGCCAACGTCGCTGATCGTGTAGCTGTTATGTATGCAGGACAGATTGTGGAGACAGGGACTGTCGATGAAATTTTCTACAATCCTAAGCATCCGTATACATGGGGACTTTTAGCATCCATGCCGAGTCTTGACACAGATGGCGGAGATGAAGGAAAGCTGACTGCCATTCCAGGAACACCGCCAGATCTGACAAACCCGCCGAAAGGAGATGCATTTGCACTCCGCAGCGATTATGCAATGAAAATTGACTTTGAACAAGAACCGCCAATGTTCAAAGTATCAGATACGCATTATGTGAAATCATGGCTACTTCATCCGAATGCACCTAAAGTTGAACCGCCTGCTTCTGTAAAGGCGAGAATGCGTGAACTAGAAGGTAGCTACGAAAAACCTGTATTAGTAAAAGAGGGTGAATAGCATGGCAGAAAAACTGTTAGAAATCAAAAATTTGAAACAGCATTTCCATACAGCAAGAGGAACTGTGAAAGCAGTTGATGGGGTTTCATTTGATATTTACAAAGGTGAAACGCTTGGTCTTGTAGGTGAGTCTGGTTGTGGTAAATCCACTACGGGCCGTTCGATCATTAGACTTTATGATGCGACAGATGGTGAAGTTCTTTATAAGGGAGAAAATGTACACGGGAAGAAATCAAGACAAAAAATGCTTGAGTTCAACCGTCAAATGCAGATGATCTTCCAAGATCCATATGCTTCACTCAACCCTAGAATGACAGTGCTTGATATCATTGCAGAGGGCATCGACATTCATGGCCTTGCAAAAACAAAACAGGCGCGTAAAGAGCGTGTGTACCAATTACTTGAAACTGTTGGCTTGAACAAAGAGCATGCGAACAGATACCCGCATGAATTCTCAGGCGGTCAAAGGCAGCGTATCGGAATTGCACGTGCATTAGCAGTAGAGCCGGATTTCATCATCGCCGATGAACCAATCTCTGCATTAGACGTGTCGATCCAAGCGCAGGTCGTCAATTTATTGAAAGAGCTTCAAGAGGAAAAAGGTTTAACGTACTTATTCATTGCCCATGACTTGTCCATGGTAAAATACATCAGCGATCGTATCGGCGTGATGTATTTCGGAAAATTGGTTGAGCTGGCACCAGCGAATGAATTATACGAAAACCCGCTTCATCCATATACAAAATCATTGCTGTCTGCGATTCCGCTTCCAGATCCTGATTATGAGCGTAACCGCAAACGAATCAAGTATGATCCATCTGTTCACAAAGGAACAAACACCGAGTTCCGTGAAGTGAAGCCAGGTCACTTTGTGAGCTGCACAGAGGAAGAATTCAAAGAGCTACAGGCGAAACAATCATAAGAAGGAAGAAGCACTGCTAAGTCAGTGCTTCTTTTTTTATTTTACAAAAAAACAAGATGATGGTAATTTTTAGTTAAGTACAAGCAGATACCGGAGGAAATCATATGTCCATTTGGAAAACTTATCGTTATTCATTACTTCATGTTCTCATTGTATTCATGCTTTTTTCAACGTCTTTTTTCAGGAAACCAAACGGAGGAAAGTGGATGCTCGCGTTTATGGTGCTCATTGGGATTGTGTCTTTTTCAGTGGAATATATGCTTAACCGAAAGACAAGCGGTCAGAAGCAAGAAGCGCGGCGTGTAAAATATCTTTATTTCATCATGCTTCAAATTGCGATGACACTTATCCTGTTTGTCTGCATTCAACTCGTCATGAATCGTTCGTTATAAAACTTTTTTTGCGTTAATTGAAAAAAAGTGAAACTACTTTAGACTTTGCTGCGTCTTACTAGTACAGGCGTTTAAATAGCAGGAAATCGGGAATATCTAAGGAAGTGGTTCTTAACTATAGCATAAGGAGCAGATCCATGAATTGGTATGAAAAGCTCAGTGAATATTTCCCGATAGAAGAAATGAAGTCAAAAGAGCATATGGAAGCTTTATTAAAGGAAAGAAGTGATATTTATCATAAGGAGGAAGGACCTCATCATGTGATGATGTACGCCGAATTTGATTCTTTCATCTTTATTGATTATTTATTTGTTTCCAAAGATGCAAGAGGTGAAGGCCTCGGGTCAAAGCTTATTCATAAGCTGAAGGAAAAAAAGAAACCGATCTTGCTTGAGGTCGAGCCTGTAGATGAAGATGATGCAGATACTGCAAAACGCCTAAAGTTTTACCAAAGAGAGCACTTCAAGCATGCAGAATCAATCGGTTATAAACGCAGGTCACTTGCAACAAATGAAGTGAACCGCATGGAAATTCTTTATTGGTCGCCTCTTACAAATCATGAGGAAGAGATCATGGAAGCCATGAGGAAGACCTATGAACGAATCCATACGTATAAAGATGAAGAATGGTATGGACAATCGTATGAGGATGTTGATGATGTATTGAAGATCATTGAAAATAGAAAGCAAAAAAATATTTTCGATCATCTCGACTAAATGAGAATGTTCTGACATCAAGCAGCACCACAAAATGAATGAAATTGTCTAGTTTTTGTCACAAAAATTGCAAGAAAATCTGTTCACACTTACTTTTTTATAGTATAATCACTATAAAGATTACTTATTTAGAACAATTTTAATTTAAGAATACAGATCAATATTCATTCTACAAATTGAGGAGTGAAGATTTATGGTAACATTATACACATCACCAAGCTGTACATCATGTAGAAAAGCAAGAGCGTGGTTAGAAGAGCACAATATTCCATATCAAGAGAGAAATATTTTTTCTGAGCCTCTTTCAATCGATGAAATCAAAGAAATTCTTCGAATGACAGAAGACGGTACAGACGAAATTATCTCAACACGTTCAAAAGTATTCCAAAAACTAAATGTCAATGTTGAGACAATGCCGCTTCAACAATTGTATAAACTAATCAATGAGCATCCAGGTCTATTGCGTCGTCCAATTATCTTGGATGAAAAAAGATTACAAGTTGGGTACAATGAAGATGAAATTAGACGTTTCTTACCAAGAACGGTTCGTACATTCCAACTAAGAGAAGCTCAGCGACTTGCTAACTAATAAAAACACGAAAAGCTGCCGATCATTTGGCAGCTTTTTTTATTTGTTTTCAGCCGTTTGTTCGTAAAAGAGGCTGGCTAATATGACCACTATGACGGTTAAAAACGGAAGCATCAATTCAAGCGTGGCATGCTGTGACATAAATTCAGTCAATTTCACATCACGCACAATCATTTCGCCGCCAGTAAAGGCCAAAAGCGCACTTCCTCCGTATAAAAGAAACGGAAATTTAGTTAAAGCCGCATGAATCAGCTTGCTTCCCCAAATAATAATCGGTACAGAAATCATGAGGCCGAAAGCGGTCAGAATCATGTTGCCTTTTGCTGCACCTGCAACTGCGATGACATTATCAAGTGACATAAAGAGGTCGGCAATCACAATGGTTTGAACCGCACGCCAAAGGGAGCCGCTGCTCTTAATCCGAATCGATTCCTTCTTTTGTTCAATTAAAAGATTGTATCCTATATAAAGGAGAAAAAGACCGCCAATAAACTGCAAATAAGGGATAGTCAATAAATAAACTGCGGCACCCGTCATTGTAATTCTCATCAGAACGGCCAAAAGAGTGCCGATCCAAATGGCTTTATTGCGTTTGTCATGTGATAAACTGCGACTGGCCATCGCAATGATGAGCGCATTATCTCCGCCTAAAATCAGGTCTATGCCAATAATCATCAGTAAGGATACGATCCACTCTGTTTCCATCCATTTCACCTCTTGTCCTAATAGAGCTCGTACAACCAATATATGAAGACAATTCAAATATATGTTTCTGCAAGTTTTCTCTGCAAAAAATGCGTTTTTATTTCTTTTATTCATGTTTTATCATAAAATAGACAGTACGAAGCAATACCTCAATTCTTTAAACGGTTAACATGTAGACGGAACGGGTAAAGTGTAGTAAAGTACTATTAATTGGGAGCTTGTATGTCCCTTCAACATCTTATATAGAAGGGAAGGTTGGCAAAATGGAAATCGAAAGAATAAATGAACATACAGTAAAATTTTATATTTCCTACGGTGATATTGAAGATCGCGGATTTGACCGTGAAGAGATTTGGTATAATCGTGAGCGCAGTGAAGAGCTGTTTTGGGAAGTAATGGACGAAGTGCACGAAGAAGAAGAATTTGCAGTAGAGGGGCCGCTTTGGATTCAAGTACAGGCACTTGATAAAGGTCTTGAAATTGTCGTGACAAAAGCCCAACTTTCTAAAGATGGACAAAAGCTCGAATTGCCGATTCCAGAAGATAAAAAAGATCAAACAGATGAAGAAAGCTTAGATGCACTGCTTGATGATTTTCATAAAGAAGAGCAAGATCAAGAAGACCATAATGATAAGGACAAAAAACTTCAACTTCAATTCGTGTTGAAAATGGATGACTTTGAAGATTTGATTGCACTTTCTCAATTAAATATGCAGGATTTTACCACAAGTTTATATTCGTTTGAAAACCGTTATTATCTATATGTTGACTTCCACGAGGATTTGTCAGATGAGCAAGTGGAAAATAAGCTCAGCATTTTGCTTGAATATGCTCATGAATCAGTGGTCAGCATCTACAGACTGAAAGAATACGGTCAGCTGATTATCGAAGGGAATGCCCTTGAAACGATTCAACAGCACTTCTCGTAACTAACAAAAAGTCGATTTCTATAGAGGAATCGGCTTTTTTATCTGAATGAATAGGTAAATAAAGAGATCGGCAAGGAGAAAAATGAAATGAGAAATGTAGTCAAAGTTCTATTTTTTCTAATCATTACGATAGGTGCTTATTTAATCATCCAATTGATTGTCGGTGATTTAGCGGTAAGTGTATTAAGTTCTGTCAGTGTTCTATTTACTTTATCGATTATTTTCATCGGATTTGTTATTTTCTTGGAGAACCGGAATCCGTCTCAAACGATTACATGGCTTGTCCTGCTTGGCAGCTTTCCGTTATTCGGCTTTTTGTTCTACATTTTCTTTGGACGCAATATTAAAAAGCGCCGGCTGTTTGAAAAGAAGGCGGTATTGGACGAGAAGTTAATCCAGGAAGATGAAAATATCCATAGAGAAGCAATTGAAAAAATGACGCATATGGGTGATCATCAGCAGCTCTTATTTAAGCTGGCCCACAGACTTGGACATACTCCTATTACATATCGCACGTCCTCTAAAGTCTTAACCAATGGTGAAGAAACATTCTCTCATATTTTTGAAGAGATTAAAAAAGCAACACATCACATTCATTTAGAATATTACATTCTCCGCCACGATGACCTTGGCCAAGAATTAAAGGACATTCTCATTGAAAAAGCGAAAAATGGCGTGATTGTCCGCTTTTTATATGACGATGTAGGAAGCTTAAAACTTTCTCGTCAATATATTGCTGACCTAGAAAAGGCTGGCGTTCAGATCGTTCCGTTTTTACCAGTAAGGCTCCCCCTTTTAAATAATAAAATCAACTTCCGAAATCATAGAAAAATTGTCGTAATTGATGGGGAAGTGGGATTTGTCGGCGGGCTTAACATTGGAGACGAATACATGGGCAGAAGCAGACAATATGGATTCTGGCGTGATACTCATTTGATGATTAAGGGCGAAGCTGTTCGTGACCTCCAGCAGATTTTCATGCAGGATTGGTATTATATGACGAATGAAAGATGCTCTGGTGTGGACTATTTCAAAGATTTCAGCCACCTTGAGAGTACAACAGAAGGCGTACAAATGATTGCTGGCGGGCCTGACAAGCAGTGGGAGGTCATTAAAAATCTCTTTTTCTCCATGATCATCTCCGCCAAAAAATCCATCTGGATCGCTTCACCGTATTTTGTGCCGGATGATGATATTTTGTCCGCATTGAAAATTGCCGCATTGAGCGGAGTAGATGTACGGATTATTGCTCCAAAGAATCCAGATAAACGGATTGTTTTCCATGCGTCTCGTTCTTACTTCCCGGAGCTTCTTGACGCAGGGGCAAAGGTGTACGAGTATGATCAAGGCTTTATGCATAGTAAATTTATTATTGTGGACAGCGAGCTGGCTTCGATAGGAACGGCAAACATGGATATGAGAAGCTTTCATTTGAACTTTGAAGTGAATGCCTTCCTCTATAAAACAAAAAGCACCGAGAAGCTCGTCAACGATTTCTTAGGTGATTTAGAGCAGTCACATGAAATTGTTCCTGAAGAGTTTGCAAAGAGACCTTTGGGGGTCAGACTGTTTGAATCAACAGCAAGATTATTATCACCACTTTTATAAAGATTGTATTTTCCCCCTTTTCTATAAGGGGGATTTTTAATTTTCCTGAAGAGATGATCATTAAAATCATCTTTTGACACGGTAAAAATTCATTTTGCCTTTTCGCTTCCTTATAGACGAACAAGCTATAATACGGTCATCAAAGAGCGAGGGGCGAACTGAATGAATACAGCAATGATGGATAACGGTAAGCTTATCCGAATGACACATCATTTATCGAAAAGCCGTCTGGAGCATGTAAGAAAGACGTGCAAATTTTATTGTCCTGAGTGCAGGGAGGAGGTGCAATTAAAGCTAGGGGAGCATCGTGTCTATCATTTTGCGCATAAACAGCTGACAGCATGTCCGTTAGCCTCAGGCGAAACGGCTTATCATCAGGCAGGAAAGGAAGCTATTATGAATTGGCTGAAGGAGCTTGGACATAAACCAGCGCTTGAAAAGTATATGTCAAAGATTCATCAGCGTCCTGATGTGACCGTCTCTATAGGAAATGAAACCTATGCAATCGAATTTCAATGTGCAAATATTTCCCGGCAAGAGCTTCGCAGAAGAACAGCAGGTCTCCGCGAGGCAGGGCTCTTTCCCATATGGATGATAGGGGCAAATCGTTTAAACCGAAAATCTGCCCAGCTTTTTTCTTTCTCCTCCATTCATTGGGGAATTTTAAGGGAATCAGAGGAAAGGCGGTTGATTTTTTTCTGCCCGATCCAGAATAAGTTCATCCATCTTGATCAATTCCTTGTGTTTCAATCAACGAAAATATGTGCGGCAATGACTGTCAGACCACCTTCAGCATACCGCGAAATTCCGGCATTTCTATCTCCGCCTTCAAGCAAGCGTCAAGTAAACCAACAATGGATTAAATGTATACAGCAATTTAGGTTGCGTCCTCCTCGCATTTTATCAAATGAAAGCAAACGTTTGAGAAATATTTTTTATGAGCATCATCAAACAGCATTCCCTTTTTTGCCAACTGAATTATTTATTCCAGTGCAAGAAGCGTATATTTTTACAAGTCCCGTGTATGTTTGGCAGGGGTGTCTCTATGATTGGATGATGAGGAAAAAAGGAAGCGGAAGAGTGACAATTCAGCAGCTAATGATGGAAATCAATCGATGTGTGCAAATGAAAGAAGTGAAACTCCGATATGGCGATGTTTCAAGAGAAGAAATAAAAGAGGTGGTCACTGCATATGTAAATGCGCTTGTAAGACAAGGGTTTTTACATATGACGAAAGAGGGTAATTATGAAGTATCGTCGAATCAAATGCCTATACGAACACTAGATGAAGTGTTAAAACGAGATGCTTTCTTATTTCATTAGCATGTTTCATCACCACTTTGATCATGATAAGAAAAAGGTGGTGCTGCTATTGAATCAAAAGAAACGCTTTTTTCTCATTTTTTTAGTCTGTTTGGTATTTATTTCTGCATATGATTTGACAAATATAGTTCAAAACAAAGAAGATAAATACAACACCAATTTCTTTCACTTTCCGAAAGGTTGGTTCAACACAACTCAAGCAAGGGGGATTCATATGACTTCACAAAACAAAAACAATCATCTACCAGACAGAAGCGAAGTAAAAGAAGAAAACAAATGGCGTCTTGAAGATATTTTTGAAAGCGTCGATGCATGGAACAAGGAATTCGAAGCGGTCAAAAAAGAAATTCCGAAGCTGGCTCAGTTTAAAGGCAAGCTGGCCCATTCTGCTGATGTCCTGTATGAAGCCCTAACCTTTCAGGATCAACTTTCTGAAAAGCTTGGCAAGCTTTATACATATGCGCACATGAAATACGATGAAGATACTACGAACTCATCCTTTCAGGCGTTAAATGATAAGGCATCAAATCTATTTACACAGCTGTCTAGTACATCTGCTTATATTGTTCCAGAGATTTTATCGATTCAAGAAGATAAATTGCAGCAATTCATACTAGAAAAAGAAGAATTAAAACTGTACTCACATGCTCTCGAAGAAATTAATAAAGAGCGTCCACATATTTTAAGTGAGGAGCAAGAAGCTTTATTAGCTGAGGCCTCTGAACCACTTTCATCTTCATCTACTACTTTTAGTATGTTTAACAACGCCGACATTTCTTTTCCTTCTGTAAAGGATGAGAATGGGGAGGAAAAGAAGATTACCCACGGCAACTTTATCACATTTTTAAATAGTGATGATCGTGAAGTGAGAAAGAATGCCTTTAAAGCTGTGTATAAAACGTATGATCAGTATAAGAATACACTTGCTTCTACACTGAGCGGTTCAATTAAGAAGGATAATTTTTATGCAAAAGTACGAAATTACAAATCGGCAAGAGAAGCGGCATTATCACGAAACAGCATCCCGGAAGAAGTGTATGACAATCTAATTGATACAGTTCATCAATATTTACCGTTATTACACCGTTATATTGAATTACGTAAAAAGGTATTAAAGCTTGATGAAGTGCACAATTACGACTTGTACACACCACTTGTGAAAGATGCTGGCATGAAGCTCACCTACGATGAAGCAAAGGATTATATGCTGAAAGGGTTAGCCCCATTAGGAGAAGAATATGTGTCCGTGTTAAAAGAAGGACTCGAAAATCGCTGGGTAGACGTTTATGAGAATAAAGGGAAACGAAGCGGTGCTTATTCATCTGGGAGCTATGGTACAAATCCATATATCCTCATGAACTGGCAAAATAATATTGATAATTTGTTTACACTGGCTCATGAATTTGGGCATTCTGTACACAGCTACTATACAAGAAAGCACCAGCCATATCCGTATGGAAACTATAGTATCTTTGTAGCTGAAGTGGCTTCCACTACAAATGAAGCGTTACTAGGCGAATACCTGCTTAATCATTTGGACGATAAAAAGCAGCGTTTGTATGTGTTAAACCACTTGTTAGAAGGATTTAGAGGAACGGTATTTAGACAAACGATGTTTGCTGAGTTTGAGCATCTTATTCATGTGAAAGCACAAGAAGGAGAGGCTTTAACGCCAGAATTTATGACGAACCTTTATTATGACCTGAACAAGAAGTACTTTGGTGACGGTATGGTGGTTGATAAGGAAATCGGATTAGAGTGGACGAGAATCCCTCATTTCTATTACAACTATTATGTGTATCAATACGCGACAGGCTATAGCGCGGCGCAGGCATTAAGCAAGCAAATATTACAAGAAGGAAAACCAGCGGTAGAGCGCTACACCGATTTCCTTAAAGCAGGAAGCTCTGATTATCCAATCAATGTGCTGAAAAAAGCAGGGGTTGATATGGCTTCTAAAGAACCAATCGAAGCAGCATGTCAATTGTTCGAAGAAAAACTAAAAGAAATGGAAGAGCTCATCTCCAAAACAGGTGAGTAATGAAAAGACTTCTGTCAGACGTGTGAGTGCTATCTCATCTTTTGACAGGAGTTTTTTTCTCATAAAAAAAGACCTCTTCAGATGTCGAGGCCGTTCCATGTCAATATCAACCTTTAAAACCTCTAAAGGTCTTACGGTGATTCATTCGATAAAGCGTAAAAAGAATCGAAGCAAATAAGAGTGGAGACGTCAAATAAAGAGGAAGCATCTTCATTAAGCCTAATATATTTAAAAAGAAACATAAGCCAATGGCAACAAGTCCAATAGTTGTGCTGCGCATGCAGATCCCCCCATTTTTTTGTTACTTTTACTATATGAAAGTGACAACCCTCTTATGTTTTGTGACAAAAATATGAACATATAGTATATCTGTTGTCATAAGTCGACAAAATTTGATATACTACAGATGTGAAATTAATCACATACAAACATTACCCCTTTGTTTGACCGTGAAAAATTTCTCCCATCCCCTTTGTTGTCGTTAAGACATAGTGAAACCGCGCTTATCCCGGCGCGGTTTCTTCGTATTTATAAACAGAACAAATGTTCTTGGTGAAGGTAAAGAAAAACATGGGTCAGCACCCATGTTCATTTTCACAGCGATAGACATCAAGATCTGTATGATGGTCATTCTCTTTATAGCGCCAAAACATTTCTTGCTGCACTTGGACACGTTCTACCTTTTGAGCGAAAGCCAGCTTCTTCATTTCTCGTTCAACTTCTTCAAGCGTCAGGTCATAGACAACGGCTATCTCTTTTGCGGAAGCAAATTGAAAGTAAGCAATAAACCATTCAATTGGAGGCCGTTCTGAAGGTGTTGGTTTTTCACCAATCATTTCAAAAAGGATTTCTTCGTATATATCATAAGAGTAGGCACCTGAAATTTTTAATCCTTCATCTCCATTTACGGTATTAAAAAAGGCGAAGGTCGGAAGCTCAGATACGTCCATTTCAGCTGCAATTTTCATATCACATTGCAGTGCTTTCACAGCACTTTGAGAATGAATGTCGCGCTGGAATTCCTCGATATCCAGTCCAGCACTTTTTGCATTTTCTATCAGCACCTGCTCACTTGTGACATCTTGCTGATGGCAAAAAAGTGATTCTTGAATGAGACGCAAAAACTTCATTCCGCATTTTCTGCCTTGAAGTTCCGCTGCTTTTAGTGCGAGTGAGGCGAGGTAGGGTGATGTCACAATTTGTTCAGACAGCATTTGTTCTTTTTTGGTCTGCGTTTTAGTGGCAAATTTCCCCCATGCTTCAGTCAGTAAATGTTTCTTTCTTTTCCGATTCAAAGCATTAATACTAGAACTTGTTACCGTTCGTAAAGTGAAAAAACGGCCATATTTCATTTTCAACTTTTTAATGGACGGCTCTAATAACCAGCAGTCTGGGCTTAGAGGATCAATGAATACATAGATTTCAATCGGCTTTTGAGGATGTCCGTGACAGTGTGAGAAATATTGATCGTGCGTATTGCAGCTCAAGATCGTCCATCCTTTTCAGGTGTTTGGTTGACCATATGACGAGCCGTCAGAGAAAGCCGTTCAAATAAAAAGTCACGAATATCGCCGGTTAATCCTACTTGATCCATTGCATCCTCCATGCATTCAAGCCATGCGTCAGCTCGCTCCTCAGTAATCGGAAAAGGGAGATGTCTCGCCCGCAGCATTGGGTGGCCATGCTCTTCTGTATAAAGCGGTGGTCCGCCTAAATATTGCGTTAAAAACTGTTTTTGTTTTCTTGCTGTTTCTTTTAAGTCATCCGGGAAAATAGGATGAAGCAAAGGATGACACTTTACATTTTCATAAAAAGTATCAACAAGTTGCGATAGAAGTTCCTCTCCAACCGCTTCGTAAGGTGCGTTAAACGATTGTACCATGTTGACTACTCCTTTTACTCGTAGTTAATAGGATGACTCACCCTATTGCGCATTTCATTTATTTCAAAAGTGATATTCAGTTTGTTCTATTTTATTGTTTCTATTCTTGTACTTATTTTAACAACCTCATCTCAATTCCACAAACAAACCGCTTTGGTCTGCTCGAAATAAAGAGAGAATCGGGTTCTGTGATCAATTGACCATATCATAACACATTCAGTCAAAAAAGGGGGAAAAGCGACATACAAAAAACCGAAGAGGTTATTCTCTTCGGTTTAAGCGAAATATTGAGCTGTGATTTTCTTTACATAATTTTGTGTTTCTTTAAATGGAGGAATGCCTCCGTATTTATCTACATTTCCTGAGCCTGCATTATAGGCAGCTAATGCGAGTGAGATATTCCCGTTATATTTATTGAGCATTTGTTTTAAATACTTCGTTCCGCCTTCAATGTTTTGGGATGCATCAAAAGCATTGTTGACGCCAAGTGATTTAGCAGTAGATGGCATGAGCTGCATGAGTCCAAGCGCACCTGCATGGCTGACAGCATTTGTGCGGTAGCCGGATTCCTGCTTGATGACCGCGTGAATCAGCTTTTCGGGAACGCCATGCTTTTGAGCCATTTGTGACACGATTTGATTAATCTCTTTTGAAGATGAGCCGCTGGAGACAGCCTTTTGAAGCGGCGGCGTGTAGCTGTTGTTTAAGACATTTCCAATGCCATTCGCTGTATTTAATTGGTTGTCATTTGCATACAAAGATTGAGCCTCAAGCTGATCACTGCCGGAAGTGGCAGATAAATATGGGTTTGTACGCGCATATTGCGTGTTCGGAGCCGTTGATGGGTCCGTGCCCATAAAAGCAGAGATGGAAAGCGGGAGACGTGATAATTCTGATCCGCCTAAAAAATCTTGCAGCAGCGACTGAAATGAAGCTTGGGCATTCGATTCTTGACCCGCAGACATTTGCGTTTGTGCTGGATCTGTCTGTAACGTTTTAAGCGCTTGAAGCTGCATAAAGGATTGAAGTTGATTGACGTTCATCATGTTCCTCCTTCAAGGAATTCATCTATTCTGTGTTTTCATTTTTTCTTCATAAAAACGAACGACTTTGTTTTTCGTGTTTCGTACTGGAATATGAAATTTGCGGAGCAATGCGGAGAAAGCGGCTTGTCCGATTTCCAGGTCGCTCACTTCAAATTCAAGTTCATAGTCCTCTACTGTTAAATATCGGCTGTGATCCAAAACAATTAAGCCTTCTTGGATCATTTTTTCTGCTCTTGACGTTTCAAGTGAACCAAAGTACACAATTTGATCCTTTTGAATGTTCAGGTGGTCTAATCTGTCCGCAACTTCACCTTCTGGCAGCTTAAAATCGTCAAGTTGAGAAGGGGGAGCGATCGTTTGGTGGGTTTCGAGCAAGCCTATTTCGTGAGGTTCCTTTAATGTGAGCACCCATTGACCGTTTTTTTCTCTCATTCTTAATGCAGCCAATTGAGATTTTATATCAAATTGAGGTGTATCAAAATAATAGTTGGTTTGCGTGTGGAAATCCGCATCCTTCAATTGAAAATGCTGTTTCAGCTGTTCAAATTCTTCTTTCATTAATAATTGCTTTAGTTCGATTTCAATTTCCTGTGCCATTTTGACATCAACCTTTCATTAGAGGAAATATGATTATTGTACATGAAGTGTGTTCACCATGTAAAAGACTGTTTTTTTCTCTCTATTTTCTTTAGGTATGGACCAAAATGAATGAAGAATCTTGGGAAAGGATCATTTAAAAGAGAAAAACAGGATTTTCTCAAAAAGTTCGGTTTATCAATATTGAACTTGATATGATAAAATAAAGCTGTACTTTGTTGTAAAGGAGATCATGATGCAAAACAGAATTGAAATCACAGAAGCAACTTTAAAAGAAGACAGGCTGATTTTGACAATCCAGTCAGAAGAGCAAATTCAAAAAGCAAAAGCATCAGGACAAATGCTTGTTGATTCTGATCACTTTGCGTTCGTTTACATACTTGAAACCGAGGAGTCCTTTTCGTATCTTATTTTAGGGGAACATACATGGGCTCCATTAAAAGAAGCAATGAATCGTGACATCCCTGTCTATTTGGCATCGGATGAATATTCGCTGGAACTCATTCAGCTTCAACAGGAATTACATTATTTAATCGACAATATTAAAGACAATGCCAATTACGGAGATATGGAAGAGAAAGTGAAAAGCACATTCCTCTGAAATAATTAGGTATATGGAATTGGGGGAAGTTTCATGGACAAAAAACAATGGGATCAATTCCTCGCACCGTATAAACAAGCAGTCGAAGAATTAAAAGTGAAACTAAAAGGCATTCGAAAGCTGTATGAATTCGAGGATGACCATTCACCAGTAGAATTTGTCACAGGCAGAGTGAAACCCGTTGCCAGCATATTAGAAAAGGCAAAGCGTAAAAACATCCCGATGCATGAGATTGAAACGATGCAGGATATTGCTGGGCTTCGCATTATGTGCCAGTTTGTAGAAGATATACAAGTCGTGAAAAAAATGCTTCAGTCACGTAAAGATTTTGTGGTTGTAGATAAACGCGACTATATTGCAGAACATAAAGAAAGCGGATACCGCTCTTACCACCTTGTTGTGTTATATCCGCTGCAAACCGTAAGTGGAGAGAAACAGCTCCTCGTCGAAATCCAAATTCGTACGCTTGCGATGAACTTTTGGGCGACCATTGAGCATTCTCTGAATTATAAATATAGCGGGAATATCCCGGAGAAGGTCAAGCTGCGCCTTCAAAGAGCATCTGAGGCAGCATCTCGTCTCGATGAAGAAATGTCCGAAATCAGAGGGGAAATTCAAGAAGCACAAGTAGCATTTTCCCGGAAAAAGAAAAACGACAGCTGAGCCAGTTTGATCAAATATGATGCTGCCCTCTCATAGCAGCAAGGTGAAAAAGGAGAAGAATTCATGAAATTTGCAGTTTCTTCAAAAGGGAATTCTGTATCTGACACGCTCAAAAGTAAAATTCAGACCTACTTATTGGATTTTGGTATGGAACTAAATGAAGAGGAACCGGATCTTGTCATTACGGTTGGTGGAGACGGCACCCTTCTTTATGCGTTTCACCGTTATAGCGACCGTCTAAATGAAACAGCGTTTGTCGGTGTTCATACAGGTCATCTTGGTTTCTATGCTGACTGGGTGCCGAGTGAAATTGAAAAACTCGTCTTAGCCATTGCGAAAACGCCTTATCATATTGTGGAATATCCGATCTTAGAAGTCATTGTCAGATACAACGACGGCGGCAGAGAAGAGAAATATTTAGCAATGAATGAATGTACGATTAAAAGCATGGAAGGGACACTTGTAGCAGATGTTGAAATTAGAGGCCAGCTGTTTGAAACATTCAGAGGTGACGGCCTTTGTCTGTCTACACCATCTGGCAGTACGGCCTATAATAAGGCACTGGGTGGCGCCATTATTCATCCTTCTATTAGAGCCATTCAGCTGGCAGAAATGGCTTCAATCAACAACCGAGTGTTTCGGACGGTCGGTTCACCGCTTATTTTGCCTGACCATCATACTTGTGTGATTAAACCGAGGAATGATGTCGATTTTCAGGTGACCATTGATCATTTGACACTGCTTCATAAAGACGTCAAATCCATTCAATGCCGGGTGGCAGACGAGAATGTCCGTTTTGCCAGATTTAGACCGTTTCCGTTTTGGAAAAGGGTGCAAGATTCCTTTATCGGAAAAGGAGAATAAGAAAGAGGTTGTTCCCGCTGGAATACTTTACGTTAAACAAAACCATAACAGCCAAAGAAGAAGGGCTGCTTTTAAAGGAATATTTAATTGATCTTGGCATTTCGAAAAGAATGATGACGGATATTAAGTTTGATGGCGGTGACCTCCTCATTAATGGAGAGCATGTTACCGTGAAGTGCGAGCTGCATGAAGGGGACAGACTCACCATTTTATTTCCCGAGGAAAAAGTGAGTGAAGGGCTGAAGCCTGCACCGATTCCACTTGATATTATATTTGAGGACGAGCATGTCCTTGTGCTGAATAAAAGGCCGTATATTCCTTCGATCCCTTCTCGGGAGCACCCTGCGCACAGTATTGCGAATGGATTACTGCATCATTATGCCAAGCAGTCTGTTAGGCATACGGTTCATTTGGTGAACCGTCTTGATCGTGATACATCTGGTGTCATGCTTGTGGCGAAGCATCGGTTTGCCCATAGCCTTTTATCAAAAGCGCAAAAAAGTGGAGCGGTTAAACGAACATACAGAGCCTTTACACACGGCATGATCACAGAAAAACATGGAACGATCGCTGCAAAAATTGCCCGAAAAGGGGATAGTATTATCGAGCGGATGGTTGATGATGCTGGGCAGGAGGCAGTAACGCATTATTCCGTGCGAGCGGTAATCGCTGAGTTGAACATGTCGGATGTGTCTCTCTCACTTGAAACCGGGAGAACACATCAAATTCGTGTGCATATGCAATTTCTTGGGCATCCGCTCATCGGAGATACGCTGTATGGCGGAACGACCGAGCGGATAGACCGGCAGGCACTGCATAGTGAAACCCTTGTGTTTCCTCATCCGATGACAGGTGAGCAAATGACATTTTCAGCCCCGCTTCCTGATGATATGAAATCATTGCTTTTTTAAATAGAGAAACCCGGTCACCTGCAGCGCAGGACCGGGTTTTTTTATGATGTGAAATGCTGAAATCTAGAATCGTCATAAGGCATGGATGAAGGAACGGAGACCGTTTTAAGCTCAGGGTATGTGAGGGCAGACAGCTTGTTGCCAAATACGCAGCCTGTATCAATATTGACCGTTCTGCCAACGAATCGAGGTTCTTTCACTGGTGTATGGCCGTACACAATCCATGGTTTTCCGAGATACTCTTTTGCCCAGTCCTTGCGAACAGGCCGTCCATCTGGCCATGTTTCTCCTGTGACGGCACCAAATAATAAATAGGACCGCATTTGTTTATTCGGCTTTTTTCCAATATCCTTTTCCTTCATCGCCGCGTGTGCAATGATCAGCTCATCAGGAATGAGTACATCATAAAGCGGAGCCTTCTCGAATAACTGCTTAAATTCATGTGACAATTTGTTTTGTTCATGGATTGGCAGTTTTTTTATTTCGTTCACTGTGGTTTCGATGCCATGAAGCAATTTGACGGGATTTCCTTTTAAGTAGCGATAAAGCTTAAAGCAGTGGTTGCCAGGTACATAGCGGATTGCGCCGTGTGAATAGGCATGAATGACAAATCGCATGACGTCTACTGACTGAGGCCCACGATCTGTTAGATCACCAACAAGGGCCAGCGTTCTCTTATCAGGATGGACGGGTAATCCATGTTTGAGTTCGTATCCTAGTTTGTGTATGAGGGTAAGCAGCTCTTCGTAGCAGCCGTGGATATCGCCAATAATATCGAATTTCATAAGGTTTCCTCCTGATTTTTTCATCCATTCATCGGATATAAAGAAGTTTGAATTTTAGAAAATATAACGAATGGCTTTCATTTCATTTGGGCAATTGTTAGAATCAATGCTTTAACGTAAGACTTAAAAAATTAAACATGAATGTTAGGAGGCTTTAGCCAATGGAGCATACATCTGTTTCATCACTCGTTGTCGTTATTATTGTCGCCTTTTTCACCCCTATTTTATTGCACCGATTTAAGCTGACCATTCCGGTCGTTGTAGCTGAAATCATCATGGGGCTCATCATTGGGAAAAGCGGCCTTCAACTGGTTGTCGAACATGATGCGTGGTTAGATACATTATCCATGCTCGGTTTTATTTTTCTGATGTTTTTAAGTGGACTTGAAATAGATTTTTCTTCTTTTGAGTCAAAGAAGAAAGCACGAGAACTTCCAAATGGTTTAAAAGAACCAAATACATTTAAAGCAGCCACCATGATTTTTCTTGGGGTATTTTGTATTTCTTTTATCTTGTCCTATGCGTTTGTACTCGCAGGATTTATCCAAAATGCCTTTTTAATGACGCTCATTATCTCTACCATTTCATTAGGCGTAGTGGTGCCAACCTTAAAAGAGGAAAAGTTGATGCAGACGAATATCGGTCAAATCATTCTGCTTGTAGCTGTCATTGCCGATTTGGTCACGATGATTTTGCTTGCTGTGTTTTCCTCCATTTATGGAGATGGAACAGGGAACATGTGGCTCCTGCTCTTATTATTTGCTGCAGGCATTCTTCTTTATTTATTTGGCCGCGTTTTTAAGACTAAGTCAATTTTTCAGTCGATGTCTAAAGGAACCGTGCAAATTGGGACAAGGGCAATCTTTACTCTCATTATAGTCTTAGTTGCCTTATCTGAATCACTCGGGGCTGAAAATATTCTAGGGGCGTTTTTAGCTGGCGTGCTTGTGTCCCTTCTTTCGCCAAATAAAGAACTCGTTCAGCAGCTGGACTCATTTGGCTACGGATTTTTAATCCCGATCTTTTTTGTGATGGTCGGAGTGGATCTGAATATATGGGCACTGTTTAAAGACCCGACGATTATGATCATGATTCCGCTTCTGTTTATTGCGCTGCTTATAAGTAAGCTCATCCCGATTCTTTATTTGAAAAAATGGTATGACATGAAAAAGGTCATTGGCTCCGGCTTTTTATTAACTTCAACTTTATCTCTCGTCATTGCAGCTGCGACGATTGGTGAGCGGCTCGGTGTCATTGATCATAAAATGTCAGGAGCGCTGATTTTAGTTGCTGTGCTAACGAGTATTTTAACACCTGTTTGGTTTAAAGCGCTGTTTAAAAAAGAACAAACGGCAAGCCATAAGAAGCGTGTGACCTTTATTGGTGCAAATCAGCTGACCTTACCTGTCACACTTGATTTACATCAGGATGAATATGACATTCGGATTTTGCATGTGTTTCAAGAAAATAAGGAAGCACTGCTGGCAGACTCTATCTTTGAAGTCGAATCAATTGAACAATACGACGATGAGACGCTGAGAAAGGCAGGCGTCGGTCAAGAGGATGTCCTTGTCGTCGCAACAGGCAGTGAGACGAAAAATAAGGAAATTGCTTTATTTGCAAAAGAAGAAGGTTCAAAACAAGTCATTGCAAGTGTCAACAAAGCTGAGGCGGAGCTGACATTGAAGGAAGCGGGAATTGATACGTTTTCTACTTTCCTGTCATCTAAAACGGTGCTAAGAGCTTTGATTGAAGCACCTGATGCGATTCGATTGCTAACAAATGAGGATTCTTCTTTGTATCAAATTCAAATGAACAATCATCGTTATCATAATGTCATGCTAAGAGAATTTCCTTTCACCGGTGATTTGGTATTTGTCCGTATTTTCAGAGGGGTAGACAGCTTAGTACCGCATGGAGATACGACACTTAGAAGTGGCGACCGTGTGCTTGTATCTGGCTCCCGGGAGTATGTGGCAGGACTAAGAGCCCAATTAGAATGACAATGAACCCTTGACCAATGAACAATTCCTGATTAAGATAGAGGTACAACATCATATATTTGATCCACTAGGGGAGTCCTTTAAAAGGGCTGAGATAAAAGTGTTCACTTTTAGACCCTCATTACCTGAACAGGTTCATACCTGCGTAGGGAAGTGGTGCGGTTTTTGACTATGCTTTTTACAAATTCCAAGCCACTTTCCACGCGGAAAGTGGCTTTTTTAATGGAAAAACAGGAGGAGAGGAACATGACGTTTTCAACAGAATGTAAAGAGGCTGCAGCAACATGGTGGAATGGAAGCTTTACACATCCTTTTGTCAAAGGGATTGGAGATGGCACACTTTCACTCGATCGTTTCACCTATTACGTGATGCAGGATTCTTATTATTTAACTCATTTTGCAAAGGTGCAGGCATATGGAGCGGCGATCAGTGAGGACTTACATACGACGGGCAGAATGGCGTATCATGCCCAGGGCACGTATGAAGCAGAGCTGTCGCTGCATCGGAAATTTACAGAGCTTCTGCAAATTTCTGATGAAGCCATTGAGAACTTTAAGCCTTCTCCCACTGCTTATGCGTATACCTCTCATATGTACCGATCTGTAAAAAGCGGACGGTTTGAAGAGATTTTAGCCGCGTTATTACCGTGTTACTGGCTCTATTATGAGGTAGGTGAAAAGCTGAAACAAACAACACCTGACCATCCAATTTACCAAGAATGGATTTTGACATACGGAGGCGATTGGTTTAAGGAACTCGTCTTCGAACAAGTGAACCGCTTTGATGAACTAGCAGAAAAAGCACCAGACCATGTAAGGGCCAATATGAAAGAAAATTTCGTGATTTCAAGCTATTATGAATATCACTTTTGGGAGATGGCGTATCAAAAAGAAATGTGGCAAACAGCATGCTTAGATGGGGTTGGTGCAAATGGAACTCCACGCAGTGACAAATGATTCCCTTCCTGCGGGTGAACTGATCAAACAAATAAGAGCCATAGCGTCTGAAGTGGATTTTATTCATATTCGGGAACGGTCTAAAACAGCAAGTGAGCTTGTTGATCTCGTGAAGAATCTCCTTTTAGAAGGTGTACCGAAAGAAAAGCTCGTGATCAATGACAGAGTAGATGTTGCGCTGCTTACCAATATTCACAGGGTGCATCTCCCGGGCCACAGCTTTTCGCCAAAAGAGCTGCGAAAAAAATTCCCTCACCTTCATGCGGGAGTGTCTGTCCATTCGATAGAAGAAGCAAAAGCAGCAGAGAAAAATGGAGCAGAGTATGTCATATTTGGGCACGTATATGACACCTCTTGTAAACCAGGACTTCAGGCAAGAGGTGTACAGCTTGTGAAAGAACTGACTTCTGCACTAACAATTCCAGTGGTGGCCATCGGCGGGGTGACCCCAGAACGAGTTCCAGAATTGAAACAAGCAAATGTGAAAGGAATTGCTGTCATGTCTGGGATTTTTACTCATCATCAGCCGCGTATGATGGCACAAGCATTTTCTGAAAAGGTAAAGGAGAATCCTTATGAAAAAGCATTATGACGTTGCAATCATTGGTGGTGGAATCATAGGGATCTCCATCGCCTATCACCTTGCAAAAGCAGGAAAACAGGTGGTCTTATTTGAAGCGAATGAGATAGGGAAGCAAACGACAAGTGCGGCTGCCGGGATGCTCGGTGCACATGCTGAAGGAGAGGGTCATGAGGATGTTTTCTTTCAGGCAGGCAGAGCAAGCCAGACATTGTACGAAAAATTAAAAGTCGATCTTCTGCATGAATCAGGTATTGATATACGAACTTCAGCGGGCGGTATCATGAAGGTCGCCTTTACAGAAGAAGAGAAGCAAGCCCTTTGCCGGATGCAGCATTTGTCTACATTTCAATGGCTTGACGCAAGCAGCGTAAAAAAATGCATGCCTCAAGTTACAGATCACATGCTGGGAGCAGGTTTGATTGAAGAGGATGTGCATGTGGAACCTTACGCTGTATGCAGGGCTTTATGGCAGGCGGCTGTCCGGTACGGTGCAGATGTGAAAGAGTGTACACCTGTGATCGAAGTGAAGCGGGACAAAGAAGCGTTAACTGTCAGAACAACGAAGGGCACATTCATATGTGATGAACTGACAGTCGCAAGTGGTGTATGGTCTGGCCGTTTTTTTGAAGAGCTCGGATTATCGCATTCTCTTTATCCAGTAAAAGGGGAATGTGTGTCTGTATGGAATAATGGTCCGGCGCTCGCACACACCATTTATCATGATCATTGTTATATCGTTCAGCGAGATAGCGGAAAGCTTGTCATCGGCGCAACAATGAAGCCAAACGAGTGGCAGGCTGTTCCAACGCTTGGCGGCATGGAAGCTGTGATTCAAAAGGCGTCTCAGCTTATGCCTTCTATTAAGGAGATGCCGATTGAAGAGTGCTGGGCAGGCCTTCGTCCGGCGACAAACGATCGGCATCCTTATATCGGAAGACATCCAGAAGACAAGCGTATTCTTTTTGCTGCAGGGCATTACAGGAATGGCATTTTACTTGCGCCGATTACGGGAGAAATCATTCGTGACCTGATATTAGGCGAACCGGTCAAAGAGGAATGGCTTCACGCGTTTCGTATTGGACGAAAGGAGGCACTATTCGTATGAAGATTCAATTGAATGGCAGAATCGTTGATTTCGATCAAGAGAATGGAACGATCTATGATCTGCTATCAGCCTATCAGCTTGAAAACCGTGTGGTGATCGTTGAAAAGAACCATGAAATCATTGATAAAGAAGCGTTTCAACAAGTAGAAATTCAACCAAATGACACAATAGAAATCGTTCATTTCGTAGGAGGAGGATGATCCAATGCTGCACATTGGCGGAAAAACATTCACATCAAGACTATTACTCGGAACAGGAAAGTACCCATCATTTGAGGTTCAAAAAGAAGCGGTGAACGTATCGGAAGCCGAAATTTTAACCTTTGCCGTCAGAAGAATGAACATATTCGAAGCATCTCAGCCTAATTTTTTGGAGCAGCTTGATTTATCAAAATATACGCTGCTTCCGAATACAGCTGGAGCAAGTACAGCAGAAGAGGCAGTGCGTATTGCCCGTTTAGCAAAGGCTTCTGGGCTTTGTGACATGATCAAGGTAGAAGTCATTGGCTGTTCAAGGTCTCTTCTGCCAGATCCAGTTGAAACATTAAAAGCATCTGAAATGCTGCTCGAAGAAGGATTTATCGTGCTGCCATATACATCTGATGATGTGGTGCTGGCAAGAAAATTAGAAGAACTCGGTGTCCATGCCATTATGCCTGGTGCTTCACCGATTGGTTCAGGCCAAGGCTTACTAAATCCTTTGAATCTCTCATTTATTATTGAGCAGGCGAAGGTGCCGGTCATTATTGATGCTGGCGTAGGTTCTCCGAAGGATGCAGCTTATGCGATGGAGCTTGGAGCAGACGCTGTATTACTAAATACCGCTGTGTCTGGTGCAAAGGATCCTGTGAAAATGGCAAAAGCAATGAAACTCGCGATTGAATCAGGAAGACTAGGCTATGAGGCAGGACGTATTCCGCTGAAAAACTATGGGACAGCGAGCAGTCCACAGGAAGGAATGCCGACATTTTGAGCACTCGTTATTCACGCCAAGAGCTATTTCAGCCAATTGGAACAGAGGGACAAAAGCGGCTAAATGACTCAAAGGCGGTCATTATTGGAGCGGGGGCACTTGGAACCGCAAGTGCTGAAATGCTCGTTCGTGCCGGCGTTGGTTCTGTCACTATTTTGGACCGAGATTATATTGAATGGAGCAACCTTCAGCGTCAGCAGCTTTACACGGAGCAAGACGTGAAGGATCGGCTGCCAAAAGCTGTGGCGGCTGAAAAAAGACTCAAGCAAGTAAACAGTGACGTGCACATCAAAGGAATCGTGGTCGATGTGACTGCTCACAATATTGACGAACTTGTCAGTGAGGCTTCAATCATTGTCGATGCAGCGGATAATTTTGAGGTAAGAATGATTGCAAATGATGCCGCTGTCAAACATCAAATTCCGTTCCTTTATGGGGCCTGTGTAGCTAGTTATGGCATTCAATTCACAGTGATCCCTGGTGAAACGCCGTGTTTACACTGTCTGCTTGAACATTTACCCGCACAAGGAATGACATGTGATACAGCAGGTATCATTAGTCCAGTTGTGCAACAGGTGGCCGCATATCAAGTGGCAGATGCACTTAAATATTTAACAGGACATCAAGTGACGCCAATTTTAAAATCCTTCGATTTATGGAAAAATGAACGGTCTGACATTCGGTCGGCCGCGTCTTTAAAGAAGAAGCAATGTCCAAGCTGTGGACTGAAGACCTATCCATTTCTTTCATATGACAAGAGAGCGAAGGCAGATGTACTATGCGGCCGCAATACGGTACAAATCCGCAGTGCAGCAGAAACACCGCCGCCTTTACATGAAGTAGCTCTTCGGTTAAAGAGGGCAGGGATGGATGTGCTTGAGAATCCATATTTGCTTTCGTGTCAAAAGGATGAGTTTAAGCTTGTCTTATTTAAAGATGGCAGAGCGCTTGTTCATGGTACGAATGATATTGCCAAAGCAAGAACCATTTATCATCAATGGATTGGCTAATGAGAGGTGTGAAGAAATGACGATCAAAAAAGCATTCACAATCGCGGGTTCTGATTCTGGCGGCGGAGCAGGCATTCAGGCGGATTTGAAAACTTTTCAGGAGCTCGGTGTGTACGGAATGTCTGCGATCACAGCGATTACTGCGCAAAACACACTAGGTGTTCACGGGATATACCCGCTTTCAATTGAGGCGTTAGAGCGTCAAATAGATGCAGTGGCAGAAGACTTACTGCCAGATGCCGTCAAAACAGGGATGCTGTGGAGTGCAGACATGATCAAGATTGTAGCTGAAAAAACGGTTCAATATGATATGAAGCTGATTGTAGATCCAGTCATGATCGCAAAAGGAGGGGCCTCTTTATTAAATGAAGATGCGGTCTCTGCGATGAAAACACACTTGCTGCCTGTCAGCTATGCTGTAACGCCGAATCTTCCTGAGGCAGAAGTACTGACAGGGATACAAATTCAGACGAAAAAGGACCGCTATGTGGCGGCGGAGCGCCTTTATGAGCTAGGTACGAAACATGTCGTGATTAAAGGCGGCCATGGTCCATCTGATGGGATGATTACAGACCTGCTGTATGATGGAAAAGGCTTTATTGAAGTCACAAATGAACATATTGATACACCGCATACACATGGCACAGGCTGCACGTTTGCAGCAGCATTAACAGCTGAAATTGCGAAAGGATATTCGATGAAGGAAGCCTTTGAAACAGCAGAAACCTTTGTTCATGAAGCCATTAAATTCCCTTTGCGTATTGGATCTGGACACGGGCCTACGAACCATTTTGCTTATCAGCAAAACAGAATCAAACGATAAAGAAATCGAACCGTCTTCACTTATGAAGACGGTTTTTTCGCAAAAATGAAACTTTCTTTCAGCGAAAATTGTCATTCTCTTATGATCTGTGATAATATTATGATCAGGTACTAATACTATGTCTTGAAAAAATAGGAGGCTTTATTACATATGAACTTTTCTTTAGAAGGCCGTAATATCGTGGTTATGGGTGTTGCCAATAAACGAAGCATCGCTTGGGGAATTGCCCGCTCACTTCATGAAGCTGGAGCTCGTTTGATTTTTACTTATGTTGGAGATCGTCTTGCTGAATCGGTAAAAGAGCTGGCAAGCACACTTGAGCGTGATGATTCTATCATTCTTCCATGTGACGTGACAAGTGACGAAGAAATCGAAAAATGTTTCGCTGCAATTAAAGAAAAAGTACAAGTCATTCATGGCGTTGCGCATGCCATTGCATTTGCAAACAAGGAAGAGCTTGTTGGAGAATACTTGAACACGAACCGTGAAGGTTTCCTTTTGGCGCACAACATTAGTGCATACTCATTAACTGCTGTAGCAAAAGCAGCACGTCCATTGATGACAGAGGGTGGAAGCATTGTGACGCTTACATACCTCGGCGGAGAGCGTGTTGTATCAAACTACAACGTAATGGGTGTAGCGAAAGCATCACTTGAAGCAAGTGTGAAATATTTAGCAGCTGATTTAGGCGCAGAGGGTATCCGCGTGAACAGTATTTCTGCTGGTCCAATTCGTACGTTATCTGCAAAGGGCATCAGCGGCTTTAATACCATTCTGAAGGATATTGAAGAGCGTGCACCGCTCCGCCGTACAACAACTCCTGAAGAAGTTGGCGATACAGCTCTATTCTTATTCAGTGATCTATCTCGCGGCATGACAGGTGAGAATCTGCATGTTGATTCCGGCTTCCATATCATTGCCCGCTAAACGAATACATGACTTGCAGCATACCGATGAAGGGTATGCTGTTTTTTATTTTTCTTCTGATTTGAGGCCTCCGTTCATATATATAAGGAATGAATCATTCGGGAGGGATTAGTATGTCAAATAAAGGTGATGAGAATCAAAAGCCGCTGATGTATATTGTTCAGCCGAGCTATCAAGAATCAAAGCCGGCCATGCAAAATATTGTGAGAAAGCGAAAGAAATCAGAAAAACAGCCAGAAAGTGAGACCAATGTAAAAGATGTGATCAAAGAAAGCACGCAGGAGGAACCTGCCGCTCAAGAAATAGAGCATAAAAAAGAAGCCGAGCCGCCTAAACTTCAACAAGAACGAGATATGACACACGAAGCTGAGTTTACAGAAGAACAAGAGATCACACAAGAAGCAGAGGCTACACAGGAACAAGAGGATACACAAGAAGCCGAACTTACACAGGAACAAGAAATCACACAAGAACCAGAGCTCATACAAAAGCGAGAGCCTCAAGAAGAAGAGGGAAACCAGCCAGAAGGTGTTTTTCATGAAACAAAAGAAGAACCAAGAAGAAAACGAGTGAAAAAGCCTTTAAGTCAGATGAGTATTGATGAAAAAGTCGATTTTCTCACAAGACTGCCTCATAATATGCCAAGAGCTCTTTGTCTGATTGAAGCTGATGGTAAAACATATAGAGGAATCATCATGGATCGAAAAGATGATACTGTGATTATTCGTACAGCAGGCGGGGGAAATCCAGTCGAATTAGCGATTGCTGAGATTACTTCCATCCATCCGCTAGGTTTTTAACTAATAAAAAAAGTCCCTTATAGGGACTTTTTTTGTTAGCAGTTACGATTGATGAGTCGTGGGTTTAGGCACTCGATTGCACAGAAGCAGTCAAGGTCTACTTCAACGCAATACTTCGATTTTTCTAATCGGAACACATCACATAAAGAATCTTTATCTGTAAAATCTAAAATATGACGGTCTTTGTCAAATGCGATAAGCAAGCTGAGTGTTGCGCAGTGATCACAGATGTGTTCGACTCTGAAAAATGCAGTGCTGAAGCAAGGACCTGGATCTACTTCTCCGACGTTTCCGAATGCGACGAATGGTTTTGATTTGGATGTAAAGAGAACAAACGGGACAGTGTCACCTAATGAATGTGATGGAGAAAGGAGATTGCTGTAACAGCTGGTCGGGCACTCTTCTTTGACAGCATTTTGCAAGTCGCTAATGTTTTCAACAGCCTCTGTTACACAGCTCCATGAATGGTTGCGGCTCATATTCAACCCTCCTATACTAGGAAATTTGTTTGAGTGTTTGAGCACTGTCATCATCTACAAGCTATCTTTGCCGGCTCGTGCATCTACTTTTAACCAATGCGGAAGCGGCCGCTTCTTATGCTGACTGCTCCGCATGATTGGCTGTCATTCGTGAGGAAGGGGATGCTTTGACTCATGACAAGTTAGATCAGCGGCCTGTTGATTTAGCCGTGGTGATGATGCTTTTTATCTTTCGATGGCATGACTCTGTCGACAAGCTCTGGGTTTAAGCATTGGATTGCGCAGAAGCAGTTTAAATCAACCTCAATACAAAAGTCCGTTTTTTCTAGACCAAAGAAGTCAGGGTCACAAGGGTGACACACGCTCAGCGTATGTCCGTGTACATCAACTGGTCTTAATACAGATAACGTAGCACAGCAGTCGTGTAATTTTTCAACCCGGAAGAAAATAGATTCGAAGCATTGGCAATCGTCAACGAATCCTCCAATGTTTCCGAAAGTAGAGAACAACCCGCCCTTTTTATCAAAAAGTAAAAACGGAATCGTATCTTTTCCAGAAACTGTTGGGCTTAATAAATTACTGTAGCAGCTCGTAGGACATTTATCTTCTACAGCTTCCTGCTCTGCTAAAATCTTATCAACCGCATCGCATACACAGTTTTCATCATGTCGGCCATGGTGTTTTCCGCAGCTCATGGATTTCAGCTCCTTTAACAAGGTATTTGACTTTAGTCCTTAACAACATATGTATGCGCCCTCTAGTTGGTGTGGGTAAATGACCATTTATATTTGTTGTATTTTTATAAAAGGAAAAGCAGAGCTTTTCGCTCTGCTTTTGGACATTAGAGGATGCCGATTGCAACGATTGTCGCAACAAGAGTTTGTGTAAGTGTTTGGATTGCGATAGAGATGTCCGCATCGATTGTAGAGACTGTAACGTTTCTTGAATTTTCGATGACAAGTTTTTGGCGGTTTGTTTGTTTGTGAGTAGCAGCTTGTAAGAGATCCTGCGTGACGCGGTCTGCCAAATCACCGTCTGCGATTGAGATATTTGTAATGGTGATGATCGCTGTTTGAATCGCTACTTGGATAGATGCTGCAACCTGTGCATCGACAGAAGATACGTTAATGTCACAAGAGTCTCTGACGATAATGACTTCCTCAGATGTCTGCTTTGTGAAGCTTACTTGATCCAAGTCTTGTAAGATATCTTCATCATCATAATAATCGTCACAAAGTGCTTTTCTTTCATAGTTGCAATCGTCGTGGTGTTCGTGGTGTCTGTGGTGTCCGTGGTGTGTACAGTTACGATCTAGAGCGACCCAAGAATATGGTTTAGAATCCATTTCTATTCCTCCTTCCGTTTACTTTATTAAATGCTGGAATGCGTGGTTTTGTCTCGGGCATTTACCCTAGCAGGCAACCCATTTTTATTTAATCGTTATTACGCTGCGCATTACGACGCTGCTGAATACGATTTCGAAGTGAGTTTCGATTTGGACGTACTTTTGGTTCAGGCACTACTTCTTCCGGCTGTTTTGCTGCCTCAGCCTGCCTTTTTTTCTCCTGCTGCTGTTCTACGAAATCATTTGCTTTCTTTTGTAAGTCCTCGACTAATTTCAAAATCATTCTTCTTTGATCGTCTGAAATTTTTGCTTTCTGATCATCAGTGATATTGTTTTTGTTTAACACATCACTGACAAGAAGACTTGTTAATGGATCAATATCCGTATTGATTTGAAACTCCTTTTTTTCGTTCTCTTCAGCCACGATGATTTCACCTCTTTCATACGTCATTAGAAAAAGAAAGGGTCAAAGAATGCCGGCTTCAACTAAGAGCACATTCAATGTTTGAGTGAGAATTTGGACGGAGTTCATAATGGATGCATCTGATAATGTTATCGTAATGTTATAGCAGTTGATGATTTGAATCACAGTTTTCTTTTGGACTTCCACTTGTTGTGTGGATAAAAGCTGGTCTGTGATGTCAGCAGCCAATTCATCGTCTGGTACAAGAATTTGGATTAAAAGAGTAATGATTGTCGTTACGGTCGCTTGAAGGGAGAGTGCGGCTGTTACATCTGTTTTATGAATTGTGACATTTTCGGAATCTTTGATCTCAATGAAATCATCATAATTGCTGATTAATTCGTTTAACAGTTGTGTATACAATTTTTCAGCACTTTCTTCAATAGACAATACTTTCACTCCTTTCTTATCTATACATTATTTAATGCAACAAGGACGCAAGGTGGAATCGGAAAGTGTGAAAAAGTACAACCCAATTTTATTTCCGCTCGATTCATCATGTCGGTCTTTTTTCTTGCATATATAAAGAAAGGACGGAAAAAGAAGAAAGAAGGAGGTGGAGGCTTCTGAGCGGTGCTTTGTCATTTGTCGTGTTTGCCCTCGCATCCTTTAGACTGACGAGACTGATTGTGTTTGATACCATTACTGCGCCATTCCGCCGTCTATTTCATGAAGAACAGGAAGAGGTAAACGAACAAGGTGAGGTCGAAACATATATCATCATTAAAGGGGAAGGACTGCGGTCTTGGATTGGAGAACTGTTAAGCTGTTATTGGTGTACTGGCATATGGTGCACTGCTGCCTTACTTCTGATATACATACTTTTTCCTGTCATCAGCATGTGGCTTAATTTACTATTAGCGATTGCCGCAGCAGCAGGCATCATTGAAGCGGTTGTCTCGAAGCTTGTGAAATAAACAGGCATTCTGATCAGACACGCTTTCAATAAATGCATATACTATCATGGAATAGGAAAGGAAGGGTTGCGATGAAACCAACTGAAACGCCGTCACATATGCTTCAAGGTTATCCAGCGCAGTCAAATCAACAATCAGTATATACGAAGAAAATCAAGAAAAATGGCTGCGGCTGTGGAAACAAAAAGAAACCTCAATAATAGAAGAGAAAAACAAAAGCCGGATTTATCCGGTTTTTTTGTTGCCCTTTTTTTGAGTGATGCATATGTAAGAGAGAAGGGGTGACCAGAATGGATGCATTCGAACAATTAATCGGTTCTTTGTTCACTAAACCGCATGATGGGAAAGAACAAGCGCACGAGAAGGCTGAAATGGATCTAACGGATAAAGCGAATGATCTTGAGGAGCACTTAAAAGCATTTGGCGTGAAGATGGAGGCTTTTGCGAAAGAAACAGAAGCATTCATGATGCGTCATACAGAGGCAGATTACGTCTTTAAACAGCAGAAATAAAAATTCCGCACTTTTTTATGTGATCGTCCAAACCATTTCTTGCATTTTTCATACTTTGTAAGGGAGAAGAGGAGGTGCTTAAATATGAGTTACGGTTACGGTGGCGGTTGTTGCGGCGGCTACGGTGGTGGCTACGGCGGCGGATATGGATCAACATTTGTTCTTGTCGTAGTGCTTTTCATCCTTTTAATCATCGTTGGTGCTTCTTTCTTTAACTACTAAAAAGTAAGAAGGTGAGGGAAGCAAGGGGGAAGCCTTTTGCTTTCCTTTCTCTTTGGTCAAACAAGGCTTTAGGATAGGCACATATCTCGCCTATTTTCATATAGTAAGGTGATTACTCCACAAAGAGGAGGCAAATGAATGGATAATAAATTCTTTAAAAGCGTAGAAAACAAAACCGGTGTGAATATGAATGATGTGTTTAAACTTGCAGGTTCTTTGCAAAATGCCAACTTTAAAGATGAGAATACCGTTCGAGGTGTCATTAAAAAAGTAGCACAGCTTGCGAACAAACGTGTACCTAAAGAAATGGAAGACAAAATCGTTCAATCGATTACAAGTGGAAAAGAAAAGCTTGATTTCAATACAATCTCTAAAATGATGAACAACAAAAAATAAACAACAGGCTCTCCGTTTAAAGGGGGGCCTGTTGTTTTTGCGTAAATAATTCACGGTTTTTCTTTAGAAGAGGATACAAAAAACGAGAACGATGAGCCGTTTTTCCTCGTCTAAATGAAGGAACAGACAGATAAAGAGATTGTTCAGCTCTTGTCATGGCCACGTATAATAAACGGCGCTCTTCTTCGAGCGCTTCTTCATGACCGTTTCTGAGTTCATCCAGTGAGAAATCATGAGGCAGTGCTCCGTCGACCACACAAGTGATGTATACTGTCTGGAATTCAAGTCCCTTTGCGCGGTGGATCGTCATGAGCTGAACACCGGGTTCATCTGTTTTTTCCTTTTCGGCAGACTTCATATGTTCGGCATGTGCGAGAAAGGCTTCAATCGTTTCAAAGCGTTTGGCGGCTGTTTTCACATCACGTACATCATCCGCCCCTTTTTCAAGTACATTCGTATCGTTCACCCGTTTTTTTAAGTAATCACCGAGTCCCATCTTTTGTTCAATAAATGTCACCGCGTCTGATGGCTTTAATGTTCGTAATGTTCGGAACAAAGGAACGATTGATTGCAGCTTTTTCTGTTGAAACGGCTGTATATCTGTCAGTTTTCCGAGCGCTTCTACCATTGAGCAATCTTCTGTGATGGTCAGTGCCTTTAGTGTATTCAGGGTTTGCTGCTTTAAAAAGAAAACCGGCAGCAGCTGTTTTATGGCGGCCACATCGTCTGCATCCTGACTTAAGGAAAGAAAGGCGAGAAGAACCCGAACCATTCGTCTGCTGTAGAAGGCTTTGACGCCAGCATCCGTCTCATATGGAATCGCCGATTGATGCAGCCGTTCATAAATCGCACGGCCGCCTGTATTTGTTCGAAACAGCACGCAGAAGTCATTCGGCTTTGCACCATTTTTAATTTTCTCCTGAATATCTGCGACAATCATGGTCGCTTCCTCTTCTTCATCATATGGATAGAAGAGCGTCGGAGGAATTTTCTCCGCGCGCACGGCTTTTAACGTCTTCTCATAACGATGCTGATTTTTCTTAATAATCGCATCAGCACTTGCGACAATTGTATGATGAGAGCGGTAATTCGCATGTAAATGGACGATCTGAGCCGAAGGATAGTCCTGTTTGAATTCAAGAATGAAAGCTGGATTGCTCCCTCTAAAGGCGTAAATGGCTTGATCATCATCCCCTACACAAAATAACTGCTCTGATTCTCCGGCTAAAAGCTGAATTAATTGATATTGCACTGGATTAATATCCTGAAATTCATCCACTAAAATATACTGGAATCGTTCTTGATACCGTTTTAGCAGTTCTGGCTGTTCTGTGAGCATATGTAAGCAGGCAATCGCCATATCATCAAAGTCAAATTGCTGATGATCTCGTTTTTGCTGTTCATATGATTGATAGATCGTCCACATGTGTTTTTCCTTTTCATCCTTCAAATCAGGAAGTTCACCTGGTAAAAAAGCATTTTTCCAATAGCCGATCGATTGCAGTACTTGATCGGTAGGGTAGTCTTTCTCATCAAGTCCTTCATTCATCATAGCTTTTCGAATGTATTGCTCCTTTTGCCAGTCAAACTTGATCAGATGCTGGCCGTTCCATTTGTTTGCGTCATTGTGAAGCAGCATTTTATAAAAAAGACTGTGGAAGGTGCCTGTCACTACTTGGCTGGCTTGTGAAGGATGAAGCTGGTATTGCTTGCGCAGTCTTTCTTTCATCTCATTGCTCGCTTTTGTGGTGAAAGTTACGAGTAAAATATGGTGAGCAGGAATATGATGATGGGACATGAGATAAGCCGCTCTAGCCGTCAAGACTCTTGTTTTCCCGCTGCCGGCACCAGCCAGTACAAGCATCGGACCATCTTGATGTGTGACAGCTTGAAGCTGCGGTGTGCTAAAGGTGATATGCGGAAAGAGGTCGATCGTATGAACTTCTTCATTCTCTTCTAAATGTAAGGCGTCGCTAAATTGAATCGACCTTGGTTCCTGCCAATCATATGATTCGCTCGTTTGCGAGATGATCTGTTTGCCGGTTGGAAAACGGAAGCCTCCAAGTTCTTTATAGGAAGCCTTTTCCTCTTGTTCAGCCGTTTGATGATGATCTGCTTGTTCTTCAGCTTTTTCACAAATCTCTTGCTGAGACATGTGCTTATGAATAAAGGCAGGTTCATCATGTATATTTAATCTAAAAAAGACCGGTTGTCCGCAATATGGGCAGAATAATTGTCCTTTTTTTCCCTCGTCATGGAGGAATTGATAGTGTTCTCTCGAATACGTATGTAATGAGATCGTTCGATCATGTCGTCGTGCGCATTTCAAAGCTAGTCCTCCAATAGTCAATCAATCTTAAAATGAAACACATCTAATCATATCAAATGAGGCGTGTTTCAAACAGTCATAATTAGGGAATAGTAGAATAGAAGAGAAGCAAAGGAGGCGTTCTTGATGGGATATATAGCCCCGATTCAGCCGGATCTGTATTTTCAATATATCAATCGTCCAGCTCCTCAGGATAAAGAAGACTATGCGAAAGTAACAAAGGTTTCTCGCACCTTTCATGACAAGATATACAGAGAGCTGGAGAAAAAAGAGGACTTAGTGACAGAAGCGGAAATGAAAGTACAGCAAAAAAAGCGGGAACGCTTTGTACGAGATATGTTTATGGAGGAAGGCAAGGGCATTCATATTAATACGTATATATAAATGATTGCGCTTTCCTCCTGTGACGAACGATAATGAAAAAGAAAAAGCCAGGGCATCTGGGACTGACCCCCGTTTTTGAGACAGGGATCAAAACACCTTTATACAGCCAATTGCCGATAGTTGATCGGTGATTGGTTGTTTAGTTTTGTTTGAATACGAATGTTGTTATAATAATAAATGTATTCTTTGACAGTGCGTTCTACGATGGTGGTCGTAGTTCGATCAATGCTGTTAAGATAGAACGTTTCAGACTTTAGCGAGGAATGAAACGATTCGATGGAGGCATTATCAGCGGGCGTCCCTTTACGGGACATGCTCATGGTAATGCCTTTTATATGAACAGCTTTCTGATACTCGTAAGATGTATACACAGAACCTTGGTCGCTATGTAACACACAGTTTTCAGGCAGTGCTGGGAGCTGATCAAGTGTGTTTAAAATAAAGTCTGTGTCCTGCTTATCACCAATCGTAAACGCAATCACTTCTCCATTATATAAATCCAATATACTGGAAAGGTACAATTGTTTCTGTCCATAAGGCAAATACGTGATGTCCGTTACTAGTTTTTCAAGAGGACGATCAGACTGAAAGTTCCGATCCAGTATATTACCGGCCACGGCATAGGGCTGCCCATTCTTCTTACGCTTTTTCATTTTAACCCGGCACTGCCACTGGTTTTTCTGCATGATACGTTGAACAGTTTTATGGTTAATACGCATTCTCACTTTTAGTAAGGCTGTGATTTTTCGGTATCCATATCGATACTTGTGCTCTCGGCACAACGTGCCGATTTGCTTCTCTAGTTGTTTTTTAGAATGATTCTGAGTCAGATCTTTTTTCCATCTATAGTACGAAGCGCGAGAGATGCTTAAATGGACACAAATGTCCTGTACTGTCATCATTTTGCACAATTCTTCTACTAGTTTGATTGACGTTTCCTTATCAACTTCCTTTCCAATTCGTTGTACTTTTTTAAAACTTCATTCTGTTGACTCAGATAGCGATTTTCTGCCTGCAGTCTCTCTAATTCGGAAGAGTACTCGGGACCCTTTCCATAGGTATATTGTTTTCCAACAGGCTGTTCGAACCGGTGTGTATCCCCAGCCTTATGCCACCTCACCCATGTCTGAACCTGCGTTTTATTTTTGATATTCAATTCCTGCATGATCTCTTTCATAGATACGCCTGCCAATCTCATGTCTACAGCCTTCTGCTTGACTTCAACCGGATAACTCACTCTTGTCCCCATAGAAAAAACACCTCCATGTTTTATTTCGGATTACAACGATCCGTTTTCAAACTTGAAGGTGTTTTTTATTTGTCTCATCTTATGGGGTCAGTCCCTCTTGAATGCTCTGGCTTTTCTTTTGGTCAAACAGACAGCGTTTTTGTCATTTTGACATGTGTGATTCCCGCTTCTTCGAACGGTTCAGAAACCGCTTTGTAGCCTTTCTTTTCGTAGAAAGGAAGAGCTTGGACTTGGGCATGCATAACCGCTTCTTTTGCTCCATTAGCAATCGCTTCTGTTTCTAGCGCCTCTAATAGTTTGTGGCCAAGGCCGAAGGAGCGCGCCTCTTTTAACACACAAATGCGTTCAAGCTTTGCCTTTGATTCCTCAATGATCCGCAGTCTAGCGGCCGCCTGAGGTTTTTTGTCATCATTGTAAATGACAAAATGGGTGGCTTTGTCCTCTAGTTCATCTATTTCGATCTCTACTGGAACTTCTTGTTCTTTTACGAATACTTCTTTTCGAACGTAGTATGCATCTTCTCGTTGTGTTTGTTCTGTTGCGATGACTGTTTTCAAATGTCTTTAACCCTCTTCTCCTAAAATAAATGTTTCATAGACGGTCCAAGATCCGTTCTCTAATTGATATAAAAGGTGGAAGCGATCCACTGTTTCTTCATGGTCAATCTTTCTCAGCTTTAATGTGCCAAGTACGTCTGAATGCTCATCATCTGATAGTTTTTGAGCCACTGTCACATGCGGAACGAAGGCATATTCAGGTGTACCAGCAAGTGGTTCTGCGTACAATCTTTCATTGAGCGCCATGATGTCCTCGTTCGGTTCTACTTTCATATAAATGACGTTGTTTACAGGAGCGAATGAACTGAATTTTTTAATACGTAACGTAATAGGAGAAGCATTTTTTGCATAATCTCTTAACGTTGAGACGACCTCAGCCGCTTCTAGATCCGTTAATTCAAAAGGTGTTCTTAATGTTAAATGAGGCGGTATGAGTGCATAGTTCGGATCATAACGCTTCCGGTAAGAGTTCGCAATATCTTGCAATTTTTTTGATGGAAATATAACAACTCCGTATTTCATCATGTTCCCTCCTGAATAAGAAAGTATTTATTATTGTTTATTATAACAAAATTCAGTTGATTAACGAATATGGGAGCATTCTTTTTAACGAAGGCGCAATGAGCGGCTGCCAAAACGTCCATTTATGATCCCCTTCGAATGTTTCAAATAAGTAATCTGCACCAGATTTTTCAAGAAGGGCCTTTAAATCTTCGTTCGGCTGAACAAAATCAAGCACCTGGCCATCTGTTGTTTTCACAGCCGTTTCCTCAAGCCCAATTTGATGGATAATGGCATAATGAGAAAGGGCTGTCGACTGTTTGACGGCTTCTAGAACCGACTCGTCAACGTAAGGGGACTGCAAAATCAGCCCGCCGAATAAAGAAGGGTAATCAATGGCTGTCATGAGGGAAATCGTCGCACCCAGTGAATCACCAATAAACGTACGCCCTGATCCAATTTGATAGGTTGGATAGTGTTCATCAATATAAGGGACCAGTTCATTTGCTAAAAAGCGCTTATACGCTTCAAACTTTGTACCGTCTGGATGATACGTGTTTCGTCTTTCCGTGACATTTTCATAAGGTACACCAATGATAATCGAGCGTTCCATTTCTTTGTTTTGCATCAATTCTTCTGCCTGTCTGCCTATTTTGCCTAGGCGGAAATAATCATGACCATCCTGGGCAATGATGACATGATATGTATAAAGGGGGGAGTAATTGACTGGCAAATAGATCAAAATGGTCATATCCGCCCCAAGTTCTTTTGACTGTATGGTTTCTTCTTGAATGATTCCTGTTTTCTTCACCATAATCCATTCCTCCAGCTAACCAAATTCATCATAAAGTGAAACGTTTCCATTCATTGTAACATGAAAAACTGTGATGTTCCTATATGCTAACATGCAATCAAATCGTATAACATCGATTCTTTTATAAAATACAGAAAATTTTAATTAATCATGACATTTCCCCTTGAAAAATGAGATTTAATGGGTTACAGTATTAAGAATTAGAACAGACAGACAACACATTCTTATCGTGAGAGGTGGAGGGACTGGCCCTTTGAAACCTCAGCAACCGGTATGCATCACTTCATGTGATGTACCAAGGTGCTAAATCCAGCAAGCAGCTTTTTTGCTTGGAAGATAAGAGGAAGCGATTAAACCCCTTCTTCTTATGAAGAAGGGGTTTTCTGTTTTGAAATCAGATTTTTACTTAGGATGGTGTCAAATGACAGAACATGTGGAAACGAAATTAGTGCAGATTGGAAACCGTAGCGAAGAGGTGACTGGCACTGTCAGTCCTCCCGTTTATCTTTCGACAGCATATAGACATAGAGGTATAGGGGAATCTACAGGATTTGATTACATTCGAACGAAAAACCCAACAAGACAGCTCGTAGAGGATGCAATTGCTTCACTCGAAGAAGGGACGGCCGGTTTTGCCTTCAGTTCGGGAATGGCGGCAATCCAAACGATCATGGCTCTATTTGAAAGCGGAGATGAACTCATCGTCTCATCAGACCTATATGGCGGTACATACCGTTTGTTTGAAAACGAATGGAAAAAGTACGGATTACGTTTTCTTTATGATGATTTTTCAGATGAAGACTGTTTACGCTCTAAAATCACACCAAACACAAAAGCGGTCTTTATTGAAACACCGACAAATCCACTGATGCAGGAAGCAGATATTCAAAAAATAGCGAAGATTGCAAAAGAGCATGGCGCTTTGGTGATTGTCGATAACACCTTTTACACACCAGTCTTGCAAAAGCCGATTACGCTTGGAGCGGACATTGTCATTCATAGCGCAACCAAATATTTAGGCGGACATAATGACGTTCTTGCCGGGCTTGTGGTGACAAAAGGAGAGCAGCTGTCTGAAGACATGTTCCAGCATCAAAACGCAATTGGAGCGGTTCTATCACCATTTGACTCATGGCTTTTAATGAGAGGAATGAAAACACTGGCACTTAGAATGCGCCAGCACGAGGAAAATGCGAAGGAACTGGCACAGTTTTTAGAGAAGCAGCCGGAAATTCAAGATGTCCTTTATCCAGGAAAGGGAGGCATGCTGTCATTCCGAGTAGCCAAAGAGGACTGGGTCAATCCATTTTTGAAGCAGCTGAAAACGATTTGTTTTGCTGAAAGCCTTGGCGGAGTCGAAAGCTTCATTACGTATCCTGCAACACAAACGCACATGGATATTCCAGAAGAGATTCGCATTGCAAACGGTGTATGTAACAAGCTGCTCCGTTTCTCTGTTGGCATCGAGCATGTAGATGACTTGAAAGCAGACTTGAAACAGGCGCTATCACAAGTAAAAGAGGAGGTACACGCCAAATGACCACACACGATTGGACACTCGAAACAAAACTCGTTCATAATGCGTTTAAAACAGACCGTTCAACAGGTGCAGTCAGTGTACCGATTCAGCATGCATCCACCTTTCATCAAAGCAGCTTCGATGAATTTGGCCAATATGACTACTCCAGATCGGGAACTCCGACACGTCAAGCATTAGAGGATACGATTGCAGCGCTGGAAGGAGGAACGAGAGGGCTTGCCTTTGCATCAGGCATGGCAGCCATTTCAACCGCTTTTCTTCTATTATCAAAGGGAGATCACGTCCTTGTCACAAGAGATGTGTACGGCGGGACTTTCCGAATGATCACCCAAGTTCTTTCAAGATTTGGAATTGAGCATACCTTCGTGGACATGACCGATTTGAATGAAGTCAAAAGAGGCATTCAATCAAATACAAAGGTCATTTACATGGAAACACCGTCAAATCCAACACTAGGGATTACAGATATTGAAGGTGTTGTCCAGCTTGCGAAAGAGCATGACTGTCTGACTTTCTTAGATAATACGTTTTTAACACCTGCGCTTCAGCGTCCGCTCGACCTTGGTGTTGACGTTGTTCTGCACAGCGCAACGAAATTTTTAAGCGGCCACAGTGATGTGCTGTCAGGCTTAGCCGTGGTGAAAGATGAGAAGCTCGGAGACGAACTCTATTCGCTGCAAAACTCCTTCGGTGCGGTCCTTGGCGTGCAGGACTGCTGGCTTGTGTTAAGAGGGTTAAAAACCCTTCAGGTGAGATTAGAAAAAGCAAGCCAAACGGCGTTCGAACTCGCTTCATTTCTCAAAGAACATCCTGCGGTGAAAAAAGTCTACTACCCGGGCTTAGACGATCATCCAGGGGCAGATGTTCAGCGAAAGCAAGCGAGCGGAGCAGGAGCGGTTCTCTCATTTGAACTAGAAAACCAAGCGGCAGTCAAAGAATTGGTGGATGCTGTCACATTACCTGTATTCGCTGTCAGCCTCGGTGCCGTTGAATCCATTCTGTCGTATCCAGCCAAAATGTCACATGCGGCTATGCCAAAAGAAGAAAGAGAAAAAAGAGGGATTACAGATGGGCTGCTTCGTCTAAGTGTCGGAGTTGAAAACGGAGAAGACCTCAAACGCGACTTCAAACAAGCACTTGATCAACTAAAGCCCGTCCTTGTGAACCAATCATAAAGAAGGAGAGAAAAAAGCCGGCACAGCCGCCGGCTTTTTGACCTTTTTTGAACAAAACCATTGACGGCTTAATATGATGGTTATATAATAGAGACTGTCAGTAACAGAAAGCCCAGAACTGATACATAACCCGATTCCGTAGCTCAGCTGGGAGAGCGCTACCTTGACAGGGTAGAGGTCGCTGGTTCGAGCCCAGTCGGAATCATATGAAAAGACTTTGATACAGAGCCATTCTTGAGATAATCGAGAATGGCTTTTGTATTTCTTAAAACAAAAAGGTAACATTACCAAAATAAAAACCACACTGAAATAAAGTGTGGTCAATTTAAAATTCCATCCATTTGATCAGCAATCTGTTGGCTTGTTGAAGGTAGTACATGAGCATATGTTTGAAGTGTTACTTTTATGTCCCGGTCTTTCACTCACTGCTTTAACAGGTGCGCCATTCAATAATAAGATAGTTGCACAAGTGTGTCTTAGATCATGAAACCGTATCTTGGTAACGCCTGTTTCTTCTATTGGCCAATCATAGATCAGACCCCGTTTTATGAACCAAGTGAAGAAGTAAAAGAAACAGTTGATCACATTGTTGAGGAATATAAAGATGAGATTGAAGAAGTTTTGTCGGTGATTAAAGATGTCGATGTATGCAGAGATACATTCTCGTTTGTAGATCCACAGGAATGGATGAAGGAATTAAAAGAGAAAAAAGCTGTTACCGCAAAGTTAAGTAAATTTAAAAAGAATTGAGGACAGCTTTTCTAAACAGAAAATCATCTAAGGGTCTTTACAAACTCAGTAATAGTATCTATGCATTTTGGAACGAAGTTTTCCTCTAGTATAAAGGAAAATGTATATTCATCTATCTCGTGTTCTACACTTAATCCAGGAAGCTGTTTTATACTTGAGTATTTTTTCTTTTTAACTATAGACTGATTATGTGCAATAGCATTTTTTACTTTTCCGTAGTCTACAATATCTCGCCATAAACCAGTGTTGAATGGCTCAGTGATTAAACAAGCTTTTGTTAAAAAAGTTTTTGCTCTATTAATTCCTTGGCCATGAATATCCTCATAACTCAGATTGAGGTTTTTCTCTTTTTGTAGATCATTACATTTAGAATTAAGATAGTTTTCAAATGAAAAGTATATCTCCAGAAATACTGTTCTACGTATCATTTGAGGATGTCTAATTACATAATCATAAAGCTTATCATCATTTCTCTCCACGTAATACTGTGCTTCTTCTTTATCCATTCCTTGTGTAGCTTCATCGAGGTATTCTTCATAGGACTGAAGGGAATTTTGATTGTATTTTTCCATTTCATTGTAGTATTGCAGTATTTGCTTGAGTTCGAATTCTATAAAAAAATCATGTATTTTAAATATTTTAGGTGCCATATTCATCATCCTGTTCCAATTAATAGAAGTATTATAAATTAACTATAAAACTGTGTAAAGTGGAAGGGGTGTAAAGCAAAATATGTTAGATGAAAGAAAGATTAAATCTATCTCATTAATAGCGGAAGCAAGGAAGACAATGCAAGAAAGTGCTGATGAAAAACTTTACAAAAACAGGTATGATTAAACAAAAACCCACCCCGATCTGGGGTAGGTTTAAACTCATTTGTAGACGTAACATGTTCCATTGATAACATCAATACAATCGAATGTTCTATAATATGAGTCTCCATCATCATCTCTAAACCAAACACGAACTTGTGCTATTCCCTGACTATTATAACCAAGCCAGTTATACTCATAGCCTTTGTGTTTGTTTCGGATAGGTGTTAAATCTCCTGGTTTTACTGGATCTGATGCATGTGCTGGGACAGCAGATACAAACAAAGCCCCTGTAACTAAAACACTTCCAATGATTTTTTTCAAATTCATAAATGACACTCCCTCTCAAATTTATGTATCTATTGAACCGCTAATAGACATCCTAATATTAACATTTAATTTGTTCATAATTTGTCGAATCGTGTAGTTTTCATTAAAGTATTTCCCATTTTTGACTAATGATAACATTCTATTCAACAATATGATTATATGCTAGCTAGAGAAAAAGTCTTGTTGACTTTTAAAAAAGCCTCAAACAACTTCAATCGCAAGCGCAGTTTCCGATATTATCCATGAGGTGACTATAAATGAGAAGCACACTGAAGGAAAATAGAGAAATTAAGGAATTGAGAAAACAGAAGTTTACTAAGCAAAATTTAAAGCATAATTTGGTGGAGTTGAGTTCACGTGGACTCATTGTTTACTTAACAGAGAATTTCCCTAGAGATGGGCAAGATTATACCGAATTTGAAAAGAAGATGATGATTCTAAAATCATTAGATACGGAAGATATATCACATGCTATTGCTAGAATGGATAGGATTAATCATGTTAATGACCAAAAAAGATTCTTCTTCTTTATTGGAGCAATGTCAACAATTATCGCTGCCGCAATTGGTACCATTCTCAGGAACATAGAATTCGCCCCTAATGCAACCAATTTAGATATTGCTACAACTATTGCAATGATATACATAGTTCCTGTAATTATTTGTCTAATGTTTTCCTGGGCAGTAATAATGGACAGTTTCAGCAAAGCGACGGTTAATTATTTTAAAGACTTGCTTATCCTTGCAAGAGGTGAGAAAAAGAACGATATTGAAATTGTTTAGCTTGTCCCCTGTTCAGTTTTATCTATATCCAGTTTACTCATCGTAAATTTTGGCGATATGTTGAAGAATACACTCATTTTCAATAAGGGTATTAAGTTGCCTAAATTGAACTTAGGGAGTCTATGAATTAACTGTCGATTAAACCTATAGTGGGAAATTCCACATTTGGAATACTGCCGTTTTAAGCTACGGTATTCTTTTCAGTTCGCTCAAATTTTGTGTATAATTATGGAAAAGAAAATAGGGGATACAAGTGAAGGTTCTTAGATTTGAATATGAGAAAAATAGATTTAAATTACACGCAATGTTTATGGACGATATTTCAGGCATGAGGGATGATGATATTCAAAGAGATATGTTGTTTAAGAGTAAAAATATAGTTAAAGCTGCTTTGGGATTTGAAGGTTATTTGGAACAAGAACATTTTTCAACATACGAAGAAACCAATTCAGTGTATTGCTCATATACGTTTTGAAAGGATAACAAGATAAGAAGGGATTAGAACCTCAGTTAGATGGAGCTAAGAATATGGATTACGATGAATTAATTGAGGATTTGAAAAGAACCCATGTTATCATAGAAGAAAATGGATGTTGGGGGATTGTCAGTAAATGCTCAAATCAAAGTTAGTTGTTTGGACGTTTATCATTGTGACTGGATTCTATATGCTGGTGAGTATATGGAACATTGCTGTATTTCCAGATAAGACATGGGCAGATTATGCAGGACAGATGTTGATTGTCATTTTTGGGAGTATGGTAAATGGTTTAATCGCTGCATTCTTTATGTACGCAGCAGCTATGTTAGTGAAATATATTAATGGTGATAAAGCTTAAATTTATAGGCAGGCATAGGTTTAAAACAGGCGCATAAAAAGGTAACAAAAAAGTAACAAAATTTTTAGTTTTTAAAAAATACGAAGGAACACAAGAGGATACAGAAGGATAAAGAAAGCTTGTGTATCAAGGTTTATGAGTGAATAGAGGATATCGCTGATAATCACAGGATTCTATATATCTACCTTGACAGGGTAGAGATCGCTGGTTCGAGCCCAGTCGGAATCATCGTTTAAACCCTTGCGTAGCAAGGGTTTTTTTGTTTTTTTAACAATGAATATTTGTTCAGTTTCTTTTGAATGGGGACGAATTGGGGACGAACTTTATCCGCCAGATTGTTTCTCAGTTGGCAGAAGGTTTTTGACTGCTTGCCTAACAGTCGTCTCATCTTTACCTGTTTTTCTTTTCATGTCATCAATTGTTGGATTCTTACGAAAGCGACTCATATTATAAATAATTCAATAAATCTTTCTCTCAAGATAAGACATACAATCACCACCAAAAACAATTTAATAGAATATAAGTTCATGAAATGGTTTTGTTAAATGACACTAGGAGGAAATAAACTTTGAAATCTTTTTGGGAAATAGACGATGAAGGTTACTATACGTTAAAAAAGATCACCGCAGAAGAAGTAGCTAAGGCTGAAAAGAAACTAGGAGTCACTTTGCCAGATACATATAAAAAGCTCATACTGGAACAGAATGGCGGTTATATAATTCATAATGCTTTTCCAACCACTCACTCTAATTCATGGGCTGAGGATCATATTCAATTTAATCATCTTTTGGGAATTGCAGAAGATGAGGGGATTATGGATAGTGCCTACTTAATAAAAGAGTGGGAGCTGCCAGAAGGGCTTGTTTTGATTAACGGGGATGGCCATACTTGGGTAGCGATGGATTATCAAAAAACGAAAGAGAATCCTGCAATTCATTATTTTGATGTTGAGATGGAAGAAGACTTTAAATTAGCAGATTCCTTTGATGAATTCATTGAGGGGCTTTATACAGCTGAGTACACTGCCGATGAGGAAGCAGCAGAGGGTGAATATGAACTTTCTGAAGTTCATTTAAGTAAAGAAGAACTTGAAGCCATATTTGAATTGGACGTCCTTGATGAAGGTAATTTGCAAAAAATTCAATATTACCCAATGGTTGATTTGAACGAAATTGAATGGTTTTTTAAAAAGATGCAATATCACATTGAAAAAACAAGAGATGAAGATGATCTTTATGAAGTAGCTTCTACGATTAACAACGTTCTCTTATTGAATCCCAATATGCCAATCAACGATAAAATTAATGGAAATCTAAATCAAATTGCTAAATTTTTAGAAAAAAATAAAGATCCACTTAAAGTAAATCTCGGAGAACATATTGCTATGAAAACAAGTTTCCTTTAGTAAGCTTGGGCACAAAAAACAGGCCATACTAGTGGAAGATTTATTTGGAGTATCATCAAATAATAAAAGGCATACCAGAGAGGTGAATTCGTCTCTCTTTTTTTGTTCTTTTTTGCGGTTTCTTTTCGGTGTGGAATATTCAAACGGATGATAATATATGTAATTATAGGGAAAATAAAGGAATGGACAGGGGGAGGTTTGTTTGGGAGAAAAAGCAGCAAGCCCATTTGTTGCTAAAATGATCGGTGATTGGTACGGATATATAAAGAAACAGGACATTCTAAAGGCTGAAAATAAGAGAAAAGAGATCGTAATAGCCTTTGAAAATATGGAAGAAGATCAAAATGTCTTATTATACTTTAACTTGATTGATTCCAGATACAAAATGTTGGCACAGGAGTTTGAGGGATCAAAAGATATATTGAAGCAAATAGACATTGAAGAGAAGCAGAAAACGGATGACATGATTCAGTATTATTGTTTCTTCTTCAATGGCATGTATGAGTTTTATAAAAAGCGCTTTTCAGACGCTATCAACTATTATCATATTGCAGAGACCCGACTTCGAAACATTCCTGACGATTTAGAACGTGCTGAATTTAATTATCAGCTTTCAATTGCATACTACGAAATCGCACAAAATCATTTCTCCATTAACCACGCCAAAAAAGCTTTAGAAAGCTTTAAATCAGCAGATTTACAAGAGAGTCGAGTTGCTACTACTCTAATGGTAATCGCATCAAATAAGATGGATTTAAACCAATTTGTACAAGCTGAATCCACCTATAAGGATGCTATTAATTTAGCAGCAGAATCTAAAGTTGATTTGCCACAAGCGCTAGGGTATTTCAATCTTGGGATATGTTATGAGCGTCAAGGAAAGCTTCAGCAAGCTTTAGAATGTTTACAAAATGTCTTTTCGGTTGAATTAAAAAAGCCACACAAACCACTGTATATGAGAACAAATTACATGTTAGCGCGTGTACTCTTCCAGTTAGATAAAAAAGCTGAAGGGCTGGATGCACACAACGAGTCACTCATGTTAGCGAATGAATTAGCTGACAATGCGTATATTGCTAAGTTAAATATCATACATTTAATATATGTAACAGATGATGAAATTCAGCTCGACGCAGCTCTTGATGTACTGAAAAATCAAAAACTTTGGACAGATGCCGCAGAATTGTCAATTATGGCAGCAAGATTTTATAAAAAGCAGGATAATTACAAACTGGCATCAAAATACTTTGATGAAGGTTTGGAATCACAGGCCAAAAAATTGACATGGATGGAGGAGGAAGCTGAATGAAGCACTTGAAAGTTATGATATTAAGCCTTACATTATTAATGGGGATTACAACCACTGTACATATAAATTCCTTAAATGATTTTCAAACCGCAGAAAACGGCTACTTTGGTTAAGCATGGAGTCTATTAATAAAAAAGCCCTTTTCGGGGCTTTTTTTATTTGAATATTATCTGCTATTTTCATTGCTGTTTCAATTGATCAAAACACAACTTCAAAACGTATAGGCAAAATAAAAACAGACCCTGCAGGGTCTGTTTTTATGGGGACGGATGGGGCCTAATCATTACTATCTTTTTCATTAAGATTAGAAGTTCCCTATACGCTCCATTGCTTTATCAAAAGCTGCTTTTCTTTTGTATCTTCATAGTCAATACTTTGAATTATGTATACAAAAAGAATTTAATTACTTCGATTTTTCTCTCCCCAATCACATAACTGTTCTAAAATTGGTAAAAGTGTTTCTGCCTTATCTGTAAGACTGTATTCCACTTTAGGGGGGACTTGTGGATATTCCTTTCGTATAATCATCCCATCTGCTTCCAAATCTTTAAGTTGTGCACTCAATGTTTTAAAGGTAATCGTTCCAAGTCTCCTTTTCATATCATTAAAACGAACGGGTTGATTTTCCGAAAGGAGATACAGAATTAGCATTTTCCATTTGCCTCCTATAACTGATAAAGTATATCCAAAAGGTGTCTCTTGGATATTACCCGTTTTTCTATAATCAGCCATACTCATATTGACACTATCCTTTCTGATAGTAGCTATCTAAATAGTGCGTACTATTTTTTTATTTATATTCATTTTATACTTACTTTACTTTGAAATAAAGGAGAGAAAACAATGACTAATATTAAAACCTACAATCACAATCTATGGGATCACGGTATTACCCAAGGATATAGCGTTAAAGGAACAATTTACATTTCAGGTCAGTTTTCATACGATAAAAATGGTATGTTCGTTGGTAAAGAGGATATTGAAGTTCAGACTCTACAAACATTTGAGAACCTTGATCGGGTATTGGTGGAATTGGGAGCCACGAAATCCAACATTGCATATGTGGAAATTTTTCTAACAAATCCACAAGAACACTCCGAAACGGTCATAGATCTATTCAAGGAATACTTAGGTCAACACAGACCAGCTGGCAGTCTCATTGGTGTGACATATCTGGCTTTCCCAGAGCAATTGATTGAAGTCAAGGCTATCGCACACACTGATTAAATACGTTATCAGATTAATTTGACCAATTCTTTATACAGGGAAAGGGTAGAATCTTTATCCGGTTTATTATTTTATAATTTAAGCAGAATAAGGCTTCGAGCTAAACAATCAAAAAACTATAACTGAGGTAGCCCAATCGTAATCATCGTTGAAACCCTTGCGTAACAAGGGTTATTTTTTAGAAGCCTCAACCGTTTCTGGCATTTTAGATAAAATGCAAAAAGCTGACTTAATTGAACGCACAATAGATCCAAACAATCGAAGAAATATTTTAGTAAAGGCTACTCAAAAATCTTTAGTCATTAGAGATCAAGTTGAAGCAGCAACAATTGAGCTGAACAAGACAGCGCTTCAAAACTTGTCAAATGATGATAAGGTTGTACTAAAGAAAGCATTAAGTACCATTATAAATAATTTTCAATGATGTACTTTTATAAACAAGTTTCATATTAAATCCATAAATGTTGTAATTGAAGAATCATTAATGTCGTTTAAACGTGCCCAATGCGATGGCATCTTGACTTATTTTGCTTTAGATATGGCTCGGCGACTGAGAGATGGAGAATCTCAAAACATATGGGAAAAATGAAAACAGACCATGCATGGTCTGTTTTTTTATGAAGACGATTTGAGGACATTCAGAAAAAGTATTGATGGAAGAAAATCCTTTTTCATACTGATTTCACACCTTTTAATAGTATCAGCATATTTACTTTAAGAGGTTACTTACAAATTATTTAGAATTTTTTGTAAAAATTCTCCTAAATGTAATATAAACTTTACATATTTTCTATTTGTCTATACTTTTCATATCGCTGTTGTATAAGCTCTTTTGAGGATAATGGTATCAATTTTTTTAGAGATGATTCGATCACAGATTCAATCATTTTTGCCTGTGATTTTATATCATTTTGTGCTCCACCTTTCATTTCAGGGATGATTTCATCAATCATTCCTAACTGTTTTAAATCTTTTGCTGAAATTTTCATATGTTCAGCAGCTTCTGGAGCATACTTAGCGTCCTTCCATAGGATAGATGCTGCTCCTTCTGGCGAAATGACCGAGTACCATGAATACTCTAACATATGGATATGGTTACCGACGCTAATGCCAAGAGCTCCACCACTTGATGCCTCTCCAATTACAATACAAACAATTGGCACTTTAAGCGTAGCCATTTCCAATAGATTTCGAGCTATCGCTTCAGAAATTCCACGTTCTTCAGACCCTTTTCCTGGATAGGCGCCTATTGTATCAATAAATGTAATAATAGGGCGATTAAATTTATCAGCTTGTTTCATAAGCCTTAGCGCTTTTCTATAACCTTCTGGATGAGCCATTCCAAAATTTCTCTCTATATTTTCCTTTGTACTTCTACCTCTTTGATGACCTATAACCGTAACGGGCATTCCTTTAAATTTTGCAATACCACCTATCATTGCTTGATCATCACCATATAATCGATCACCATGAAGTTCGAAAAAATTTGTAAACAATAAAGGTATATAATCCAATGTCGTGGGCCGGTTACGTAGCCTTGCAATTTGAACTCGTTGAAAAGCTGTAAGATTAGAATAAATTTCATCTTGCATTTTATTTAAACGTTTTTCTAATAAATGAATTTCTGACGATAAATCTACATTATTTTCTTTCATCATTTTCTTTAATTCATCAAATTTCTCTTTTAGTTCAATAATAGGACGTTCAAAATCCAAACTCATTTTATCCTCCAAAGGTTATGACCTCACTCTAATCAAAAGACTTAGAAATAGAATCAATAAATAATTCAAAACCATCCACAACAATTTTTTGTTCTGATTCTGATAAATTATTGAGGATGCGTTGATAAAATGTAAGGGATTGTTCTCTTAAGCGATTAACAGTAATGTGACCTTTTTCTGTGAGGTGCAGAAAAAGTTCTCTTCTATTTTTTTCATTTACTTCACGATAAACAAGTCCCTTTTTTACTAACTTATCTACCAATCTACTTACAGTTGAAGTCTCTAATCTAAGTTTATTGGATAGTTGCCAAACAGTTAATTTTTCCATCTCTAGTTCCTCTAACGCCATCATTTGAGAAGTTGGTAGAGGTTTTTCAAATGGTCCATTCGGCAAATTTTGAGATTCGAAAACCCCAGTTAATATAATCATTTTCTTAATATCTGTTCTTAGTTTTAAGGCATCTTCTCTTTTCAAAAGGTCAACCTCCTACAATTCATGCATCATACATCAATTGTATTATACATCAATTTGGTTTTTTCACAAGCTTAACATAAGCCAATGTGACAACATGGACGAGATATTTCTTCTTGTTAAATGTGTCTAATTTGTGAATTTAACAAATTCCACAAACTAAAATATATGGAAGTTCAGTCTATAGTAGGTAACATAATACTCATTGTTATGGCGGGTATCTAGTCTCGTAAAAGTGACAAGACTAATCATTTTGAATGAATAGAAGGAGGTTTCATGATTATTGCCATAACTGATGTTACATACGGTAGTAAAGTTAGAGAGCCAAAAGGTGCTCTGCGTTACTACTATACACATGCCTTAGAAATCAAAAAATTCTAAGGAAGAGCTTCTCATCCAAATGGACTTTACAGATAAGCTCTCTAAAAAAATTACACGGAGGTAATAGGAAATGAGAATTAACCACAATATCGCAGCACTTAACACATTAAACCGTTTGTCTGCAAACAACGGTGCGAGCCAAAAGAACATGGAGAAACTTTCTTCTGGTCTTAAAATCAACCGTGCAGGAGATGACGCAGCAGGTCTAGCAATCTCTGAAAAAATGCGTGGGCAAATCCGCGGATTAGAAATGGCATCTAAAAACGCACAAGATGGTATCTCTCTTATCCAAACAGCTGAAGGTGCATTGACTGAAACTCACTCCATCCTTCAACGTGTTCGTGAACTAGTCGTTCAAGCTGGAAATACTGGTACACAGCAAGGTGAAGACTTAGCTGCAATTAAAGATGAGATCACAGCGCTTGTTGAAGAGGTCGATGGTATTTCTAATCGTACTGAGTTTAACGGAAAAAAATTATTAAATGGTACGTTTAATGGAGTAGGTACACCTGGCACACCAGCAACTCCGCCGACAGATCCAGATGATCCAAGTACAGGTACACCTGCAGTCCCAGCAACTCCTGGTGATGCTTTAGTATTCCAAATTGGTGCAAATGCTACACAACAAATTAAAGTCAACATTCAAGATATGAGCGCTGCTGCTTTAGGCGTTACAGACAACGATGGTGCAGTTGAGACAGGTAAGTCTGTTAAAGATATCGATGTATCTAAATTTGAAACAATTGCAGCTGATGACGATGGTGGATTTGATGATCAGTTAGCAATCGTTGATGGGGCTATTAAACAAGTTTCTGCACAGCGTGCTAAACTTGGTGCAGTCCAAAACCGTCTAGAACACACAATCAACAACCTTGGTGCTTCTTCTGAAAACTTAACGGCTGCTGAGTCTCGTATTCGTGACGTTGACATGGCAAAAGAAATGAGTGAGTTCACGAAGAACAACATTCTTTCTCAAGCTTCTCAAGCTATGCTTGCACAAGCGAATCAACAGCCACAAAACGTACTTCAATTATTACGTTAATAAATCAAAAGCCCCTTTATATAGGGGCTTTTTTTGTTAGTCTTTATTGGTTCGATGCCTCATTTTATTGATCGTTCTAAAAGATGCTTCAACGCCAATAAATACGACAAAGAATATTACTATCCAACTGACCAACCTTCATAGAACATGCCTTACTAGGGTGAATTAAAACATATATAATACTTCTATTAAAGTTGTTGGTTTTAAAAAGTAAAAAACATGGTAAAATTAGATAAAAGTATAAAAAAGAGTGATTCTATGGAATATGTAATTATGTTAATCTTTTTATTAGCACTTTTCTTTATTTTTACTGTTTTCCTAAAAACCCGTTACAGTTTTGGTGAAAAATACTTAGTCTTAAAATTTGGTTTATCTAAAACAGAAATACCAATTGATCAAATCGTTAGTATTAAAGAGTCGGACAAGTATGGAATTGCAGATAATATTGATTATAGAATTGGTGCTCCATATGGTCAACCAGATAGAATCGTTATTGAAACTATGAATAAGCGTTTTCTAGTTTTTTTAAATGAAGGTCATCATTTTCTTCAAAATTATAAAAAAGCTAGTGCTAGAATATAAGATAAGTACTTTCTACGATAGAAGGTGCTTTTTTATTCGAGTTCCTCTTCTTTAAATATACTAATAGAATGAATATTTCAATACTTCAGCCAGCTCACTTATGAAGAGTTGCTGCAGGGTTTATCGTAGGCAAAACTCATGGTAGACTTTGAATGGACAGAAACATGACAAATCACTTGAAAGGATGATTGTGGTGGTGAAAACAGATAAAGTCTCCTCCTGAATTCATGAAATTACATTCAGGAGGAGATAAAAATGTTTAAACAAATAGATAATTATCCGAGAAAAGAACACTTCCATCATTATACGAAGGTAACCCGATGCTCATATAGCCTGGTGATCGATCTAGACATCACGAAATTGCATGCAATATTAAAAGAAAAAAATCTAAAAGTATATCCTGTGCAAATTTATTTGTTAGCAAGGGCTGTGCAAAAAATACCGGAGTTTCGGATGGATCTAGTGAACGATGAACTTGGTCACTGGGATCTTCTAAATCCTAGTTATACGATTCTAAATAAAGAAACAAAGACATTTTCAAGTATTTGGACGCCTTATGACGAAAACTTTGCTCAGTTTTATAAAAGCTGTGTAGCTGATATTGAAGCTTATAGCGAAAGTAACAAACTATTTCCGAAACCTCATATGCCAGAAAATATGTTCAATATTTCAAGCCTGCCTTGGATTGATTTTACTTCTTTTAACCTTAATGTATCTACAGATGAAACTTATTTACTGCCGATATTTACGTTAGGCAAATTTAAGGTGGAAGAAGGAAAAATCATCTTGCCAGTCGCCATTCAAGTACATCATGCTGTTTGTGACGGCTTTCATGTCGGTCAATATGTGGAATATTTGAAGTGGCTGATAGAACATTGTGAAGAGTGGTTAAACGAGTCATTGTATACTTAATTTTCAAAAGGTGAAAAAGGCAGACTTTTGCAGAGTCTGCTTTTTCTGTCGTGAGAAGAAATGTGTAACATCACGTTATGTTACTCTATTAAAATATAAGGGTGATGGAGAGGTAATTGGCAGAAAGTGTTTCGAGAAATTCAGAAGTAGTCGAGAATGTTACAAATGCGAAAATTATATTGAAAAAAGATGAGAATGGGGGTTTTATTTTAACGGGATACCCTGTTAAATAGAAAGAAGGATGATAAAATGAATGAGAGTTACAGTTATTTAGAAGAGTTAGAAGATTTTTTAGGTGGCACATTTCATCAGGATATCGATTCCCCAGAAGAAGCGATTGATGAGTTTATTCATGAAGCTAGTAAAGAATGTCTGCTGTCTACTATAAAGGATTGTCAGGATTTTTTGAATAGTACTTTAACAATACAGGAAAAAGAAAACTTTATCGATAATAATGCAGAAATCTATTTTCCGGCGATCTCATTAAACCCTTTACAGTGGTTTAATAAAATAATAGAGGAAATGAAAGAAGCAGTGAAGATGAAGTAACAAAATGAACCTTGATTGACTAATGCCTTTCAAGGTTTTTTTGTGTCTATTGGTCAACAAACTGAGAAAAAGAAGATCTTTTTCTACGTGGATCATCGCATGATATAGATAAACAAATCGAACGTGAATATTTTGTCCAGAAGGAATAACCTGAGGATGCTGGCATTGAGCACTTTAAGTGCCTTGTACTTAGCTGGTACTCCAGTCAGATCTTTTTTATATCTACTGATAAATTCTTTATTGGAGGAAGGGATTGAACAGGTTTGTAATTTGAGGTTTTAAAATGGTAAATGATTAGTTGGTCAATGTTATACTAACCTCAATAGATATAGGGAGGCATCCACTTTGAAATCATTCTGGGAGAAAGAAGAAGAGAGTCCTTTCACGTTAGAAAAGATAGATGAGGAAAAAATTCGTGAAGCAGAGGGAAGACTTGGTGTCGCTTTACCTGATACATATAAAAAGCTCATCTTAGAATGGAATGGTGGCTTTACAGTTCGTAATGCGTTTCCAACGGAACAACCGAATTCATGGGCTGAGGATCATGTTCAATTTGACCATCTAAGAGGAATCGCCAAAGATGATGGCATCATGAATAGTTCCCAGTTAAGTGATGAATTGGAGCTGCCGGAGGGACTTGTGATCATCAGCGGAGAGGAAGATACATGGATCGCAATGGATTATCGAAAAACGAAGGAACACCCGCCTATTCACTATTTTGATTTAGAAATGGGAGTCGATTTTAAGCTGGCGGATACTTTCGATGATTTTATTGAGCAGTTATATACAGCTGAAGATGTGATGGTCGAGGTAGTAGAGATTGATGATGAATCTTCTGAATTATATATAAGTAGAGAAGAGCTTGAACAAATTTTTGAAAGACAAGACCTTCGTCAGCAGAATCTTTTTAAAATGGCACATTATCCGATGGAAGACATTGAAGAGATTGAATGGTTTTTCGATCGTATGAAACAATGCATCAAACAGATAAAAGATCAAAATGTCTTGTACGAAGCAGCCACGACTGTTCACTCCATTCTTTTGTTAAATCCTGATATGCCAAGGAATGACCGTATCAATAAAGAGCTGCAAGAAATAGCGGAGTTTCTAGAAGATAGTGGAGAGTCTCTTACCACTCTTTTAGGAGAAGACATTCATCCAGTGAAAGAATAAAAGCCCCTCAAAAGGGCTTTTAAAAATGTAGTTTAAGATCTCTTTTTATTTAAAGTTTTCATGATGAATAATGCTATATATGAAGCAATGAATGAGCCTAAAGTGTAAACAACTGACCACCCTAAGAAAGAGACATTAAAAAGTGTAAATGTCAGGATGAGCAAAATGATAAAGCTCACAACTGGCATGAAATAAACTTTTTGTACAAACAATGTGACGATAAAAGAAGCGATGATTATACTTACTGGAAGCAAGCCGAATACGAATTCTAAATGAGTCATATCAATTCTCCCTTTAAATGACTTAGCTACATTTGATTTGTTCTAATTGCCACTCATACACTCATAATTCATAGTACATCGGGTTTTTGAGTTTAATGGAATCAATAACCATATCTTAACACAAGTAAATACATTTATTATATTAAATGTAATCAATAGGATGTTGGATGATTTTAAATCCTTCTTTTCGTAGTCTTATTGAAAGTCATATTTAAATAAAGTATAGTAACTTTATATGACAAAGAGGAGGATGGTTAAAGATGATGCATGCAGGAAGATTACGCCAGCAAACTTTGAACAATCAGTAATTTCATATGTACAAAGGCTCTGTTTTCATCAAACGGAGTAAACGGGGTAGTCTGCACATTTTTAATGATCTTCAGCGGGAAAGTATGCAATTTCACTAGAAGACAGGCAGATAATTGTTCTGTCTTTTTTGTATGTTTTTATAATACAAAGAAAGGCATAAGTCTAGCTTTGTTTACTCTGACCACATAAAGTAGCCTTTTGTGGTTTTTTGTGATGATATTAATGATGCCTATTGATCATGATTAAATGAGCAATTGGAGGAATGAATATGAATAGACTAGAATTAAAGCAGTTAGCCAATCATCACGGATTAGATATTTCAGAGAATACCGTCAAAATAAATGAATCAGGTGTTGATTTCCGTGTCGCACATGTCAAAGATTTTCATGGTGATCAATGGATATTAAGAGTGCCTCGCAGACCTGAATCAATGAAACATACTTTACAAGAAAAAAAGACATTAGATCATATGAGTAAGCAGGTTCAATTTCAGGTCCCTCAGTGGTCTATCTTTACAGAAAGTCTGATTGCTTATAAACAATTAGAGGGGGTACCGGCGGCTAGTATTGATGTGGAGAAGCAATCGTATGTGTGGAGTTTTGACCAAACGAATGTACCGCACGCCTATTACGAATCATTAGGAAGAGTTCTAGCGAATGTACATTCCTTAGATCAACAGCCTTTTAAAACAATCGGTGTGGAGATGCTCAGTGCTCATGAATTAAGAGGATCAATGAAACAGCGAATGGAACGTGTCAAATCGCAATACACCATTAACAGCGATTTATGGGAGCGCTGGCAAGATTGGCTAGCTAAAGATTCTTTATGGCCGCCTTTCGTGGGAGTGAAGCATGGAGATTTGCATCCTGGCCACATTCTGATTGATGAAAATCAATGTGTGACGGGTGTGATTGATTGGTCTGAAGTGGGGATTGGTGATGTATCTGTAGACTTTTTGTCGCATCAGCTTCTCTTTGGGAAAGAAGGGTTAACAAAACTTATCCATGCGTATGAAAAAGCAGGCGGGAGAACTTGGCCAGGAATGGATGAACATATAATAGAACTTCTGACGACAAGTGCGATCACTGTGGCCGAGTACGCACAGAGATCAGGATTGAAAGATATGCATGAAACTGCAGCGTACATGTTGGCAAACGAGAGCTAATCAATCAGAACGAATCCAAAAAAAGCCCCTGAAAAGGGCTTTTTTTAATCTAATTCATGAAAAAAATGTTTGAGTTGATCGATCAAATGATCCATAGTCAAAGAAAATAAAAGGCATAAGCACCTTTATCTGTCTTGAGGTATGAGTTACAATCTATCCAAAATCCATTAGAATAAAGAAAATGGATAAAGGAGCAACCACATGAATTTCAATTTAAATGAAGCTTTGGATATGTTGAGTCGAACTCCTCACACGTTAGAAAGTCTTTTGTCGGGTTTATCGAAGGATTGGCTTCACAGCCGGGAAGGGGAGGGAACGTGGAATCCAGTTGAAGTCATTGAACATTTGATTGAAGCAGAGAAATTCAATTGGATTCCTCGATTAAATGTGATTCTTGCTGATGGAGAGAATACACCATTTCCTGCGTTTGACCGCTACTCCCATTTGAACCAATCTGAAAGACAGATAGAACAAGCACTTTCTGAGTTTCATCATGTGCGGATGGAGAATGTGGCATACATTCAGCGTATGACACATTCAGGCCTTGATTTAGAGAAAAAGGGCGTTCATCCGGAGTTTGGGGTCGTGCAAGTGAGCGAATTACTTTCTGCGTGGGTTGTCCATGACTTCACACATATGTCCCAGATTGTTCGGGTCATGGCGGAACGATATCGAGCCGATGTGGGTCCATGGAGCGCTTATTTAGGAATTTTGAATAGGAAATAAATGTTTAATGACGCTTAGCGGCCCACTCAGATTGAAGCATGGCATATTGATATTCATCAACCCAATGTCCCTTAGACATATAATTTTGCAGCAAATGTCCTTCGCGTCTCATGTCTAAACGTTCCAGCACTCGAATGGATTTTTCGTTGCGCACATCGGTAAAGGCAATGATTTTATGTTTGTTTAGTGTTATAAAAATATATTCGAAAATTGCACTCAGAGCTTCATGAATATAGCCCATTCCTTGGTATTCAGGCGCGAGTGTAAAACCTATTTCAACAATTCTTGGCTCACTGTCAAGCGTATGGATGGCGCAATCTCCTATCAGCTGATTGGACTCAGATAAGGCAATAGCGTATTGAAACCATGTCCCCGGTTGATTAGGTTTTTGTGCCATTTGATGTTGAACAAATGATTCAGCATCTTCGTATGTGTAGTTTTCCCAGGATTGAAATTTTGCTATAGAAGGATTTGCTCGATATTGATAAAATGCTTCAATATCCTGTCTATCGAATTGGCGAATAACAACTCGGTTTGTTCTTGTAAATATGCTGTTTGCATTCTTCATGTGTTAACCTCACTTTTTAATTTGTTCTTGATTTGAAAAAGTCTATCAGCCATTCAGATAGCTGCTGTTGTGCTTTGCTGACAAATCGATCTGCATAATAAATTAATTCCAAGTGCCGGACAGGTGCTGGCTCAGCAATAGGAATCGAAACAATATTGGGCCACGTCGAATGTTGTTTTAGTAATCCTCTTGGCTGAATGGTTGCGCCGATTCCCGCTTCAACCAGCTGCAATAGCGAAGATGCAGACCCAACCTCCATGGCAGTGTCCAGTTCAACACCCTGTTCTTTACATACGTCATCTACTAAATCCCTTCCAAGATATCCCTTCGGATACATGACCAACGCATGCTGAGTCAGCTCTTCTAAAGTCACTTCACTCTTTTGGGCGAAATCACTTTCTGAATGAACAAATAATTCGTAGGGCTCACTACCAAGTGGAATTTGAACGAGACGCTTATCCGCAGGCCCTTGAAGTCCGATGCCGAGATCTACTTTATGTGAAAGGACTTCGTCACGAACGAAGATATTTGAATATGCCTTCAGATTGGTTTCGGGGTAAAGTGTTTTAAATTCTACAAAAAGTGGCACCAGCTGAAAATCAAGATCGGAGGGGAGTACTGCGAGACGAACGGTTCCTCGTTTTTCTGATAATAGTTCTTTCATCGCATTTTTTGCATCTCTTTCAGCTTGAAGCATTTTCATGCCATATTGATAAAGCAGCGAACCAGCTTCGGTAGCAACGACTTTTTTGCCGATTCGATCAAAGAGCGGCATCCCAACTTCTGCTTCAAGCAGTCGAATTTGCTGGCTAAGTGTAGGTTGTGATATGCCTAGCTGCTCAGCAGCTTTTGTAAAATGCAAATGATTGAATACAGCCATAAAATAGGTAATATGCCGGGTATCCATTTGTCTTCCTTTCGTAAATGATAGTTTTCTCCTATCATCATAATACGAATTATTGTATTGATCAATGAATGCAGCAGATTTATACTCAAAGTAACCTTAACAAGATGAGAGAGAAAGAAGGGTATTGATGAAAAAAATATATTATTTAGCCGCTTTATTTTTAGCGGCATTAAACTTACGTCCGATCATTACTTCCGTAGCTTCCATGATGAGCATGATCCAATCAGAGCTTGGCGTAAACGCACTGACAGCAAGTCTTTTGACCACTTTGCCTGTTCTTTGTATGGGAATATTTGCTCCTGTTGCGACGATACTCAGCCGGCGGTTTGGTTTAGAGAGAACGCTGTTTTTCTCGATTCTTCTTATCACGATTGCCACCGCACTGCGTGGTACAAGCCAATCGGTTGCTATCCTGCTCATGACTGCTTTTGCAGGAGGTGTAGGGATTAGCTTCGCGGGTCCTTTATTGTCTAGTTTTATTAAAAAATATTTCCCGAGAAATCCTGGTATCGTCAGTGTGTATTCAATTTCGATGACGATAGGTGCAGCGCTCGCATCCGGCTTCACCATTCCAATTTATCTGCGTAGCCAGCATCATCTTCCATTTGCGTTGTCCTGCTGGGCTATTCTAGGAGTGATTGCACTTATTCTATGGGTCGGTTTAGTTCGCAAAAATGAGCAGAGTGATCATGTAACTTTGCCGTTAAAATTGCCGTTGAGAAACAAAAAGGCCATACAATTCACCTTGTTCTTTGGCTTTATGTCCAGTATGTTTTATTCTTTGACGGCATGGATTTCACCGATTGCTCTTAGTTTCGGAAACAGTCCGCAATATGCTGCCATGCTCTTGACCATATTTACACTCATTCAGATTCCGGTGGCACTACTCGTTCCAGCGGTCGTTACTCGATTAGGAAAACCGAAATTATTTCTCATCTTATGCAGTTTGTCTGAACTCATTGGTCTTATCTTTCTTCTTCTGCCAATGCCGATCTTGCCAGCCGTCATTTTCCTAGGTATGGGTGCAGGTGGATTATTTCCTTTAGCGCTTATGCTTCCGATTATGGAGACGAGCACTCCGGAGGAAGCCGGAACATGGTCCGCGATGTCGCAGATGGGCGGGTACATCGTGGGTGGATTCGGTCCGTTTTTCATTGGCTTGGTTTTCGATCTAAGCGGACATTTTTATGCTTCCATTGTGGCAATGCTTGTCATCGTCTCGTTAATGATTGGCGTTCAGTTATCAATGAAACTTGGTAGAAAAGCAGGAGAAGTGTCGAGTTAAATAATGCTGCTTCACATTTCAATAAAAACGGGGGAATTCTATTGCTCATTCGAGAAGCAAAAACGATCGATTATCCACAATTAAGGCAAATTTATTTAGAATCACGGCGCCAGAGCTTTCACTGGCTCAATCCAGAAGAACTCAATCTGCAAGATTTTGATCAAGATACGCAGGAAGAGCAAATTTTCTTAGCTGAGGAGAACAATAAAATCCTTGGATTCATTTCTCTATATGTACCAGATCGTTTTATTCATCTCTTGTTTGTACATCCTGAAGCTGCTGGTCAAGGGGCTGGCGATCTGCTGCTCAAACAAGCGATAAAAGTTTTGGGAACACCGGTCACCCTCAAATGTGTCTCCGAAAATCACAAAGCTTTATCTTTTTATCAAAAAAGAGGCTGGAAGGCTGTTGTAGAAGAAGGAGAACCTGGGGCGGAATACTGGGTGCTTATTTATGAATAGAAGTCTTTTTATCTTATCATTCACAGGGCCCTTTATAGGGCTTTTTTGCGGTTTCTTTTCGGTGTCGAATGGTTCATAAAATGATAATATATGTCATTATAGGGAAAATAGAGGAAGGGGTAGGGGCTGATGGAGAAAGTGCTTTCTTCTCACGTCGGTTTGAAAATCAATGAATGGTATTATCATATTCAAAGATTTAACGTACCGGACGCCGAAGCATATAAAGAGGAAATCAAATCAATGCTTGATCATATGGAAGAAAATCAAGATTTATTATTGTATTTCTCACTCATGGAGTTCAGACATAAATTAATGCTTGATTACTTGAATCCTTTAGAAAATGGGAAAGAGCGGGCTAACTTCAAGGAGCTCGCAATGAAGATCAAAAGGGACCAAGAGAAATTAACAGGATTACTCGAGTATTACTTCAATTTTTTCTACGGCATGTATGAATTTGAAAACTATGAATACCTAAATGCGATTACCTTCTATAAACGGGCAGAAAAAAAGCTGTCTCTTGTCAGTGACGATATTGAACGGGCCGAGTTCAATTACAAGATGGCTGAAATCTATTACCACATGAAACAAACCCACATGTCTATGCACCATATCGCACAGGCGATACAATGTTATCGAGAAAAAGATACATACACTGTAAGAGAAATACAATGTTCTTTTGTGATCGGATTAAACTATATAGATATGGGCTGCCCCGAAAAAGCAATACCCCATTTTCAACACGCACTAGAAAAAGCCGCCGACAATTCAACAAAACGATTAAAAGGATCAGCACTCTATAATTTAGGGTTGAGTTATTTTCATAACAATAATCTTTCAATGGCAATTAAATATTTTAATGAATCTATTCATTCGTTTAAAGAACAGGGATATGAGCATTTAAACAAAATCCTTGATCCGCTGGTCATGTTGACAAAATCATACTTTAAAGATAATCAGAGTGATTTAGGTTTATATGCATTAAACTATGGGATCGAGTTAGCTGAAAAATTAAAGGATGATATTTTTATAAATACATTCATTATGTTGAAATCACTATATATAGATAACAATGTGAATCGTATAACAGAGTCAATGGCTTATTTGGAATCAAAGTCTTTTTTTGCAAATCTTGAAGATTTAGCGAAAGATGCAGCGAAGCATTATAATAAAGCAGGAGATATAGAACGCTCAAACGAATTTTACGAGAAGATTCTATATTTCCAACACCAAATTAAAAGGGGAGACTGTCTTTATGAAATTTAAGTCAGTAGCAACCGTATTTATAATTGTCAGTGTGTTAGGTGCTTTTAGCTATGTTTCGTCAAACGATATCCATAATGAAGCCCAAAGAGGACATACATCTAGTATCGGTTATTTTGCTTAAACTAAAAGAGCCTTTTTAATGGCTTTTTTGGTTTTCAATGTGCTAAGCCTTCAAAAAATGAATCGTAATAGAAAGGGAGCGGCCGTTGTCCGTTCTTTTTTGTTTTAAAGATTCAAATCTTGAAAAATATGTATTTTTCATCATACATTACATTATTTTTAATATCCTACTGCATTATATTTTAAAGGATGTTACCGTTGTTTGTAAGGAATGATTGGCCAGTGTTCCAATACGAGTTGGAGGGAAATCATGAATGACAAAATTGAAATGTTAACGAATATGAAAATGGTGTATATGAGAAATATCGGATCATATGGCAGCAAAGAGAATTTTGAGATGATGAAGAGATTTAAAAAATGGATTAAGCAACATCATTTAAATGATGAATTAAAGGAATATGGTATATATGGTGTTCCTCAAGATGATCCTGGAAAAATTCCATCAGAAAAATGCAGATACGACCTCATGCTTATGACAAATAGAGATTTCACAAAAGATCAAATGGTTCAGACTGGTCATTTTGAAGGAGGAACGTATGCTGTGTTTACGGTGACACATACAACTGAAACAGTGAATTTGTTTTGGAGACAATTGCCTCAAATGATCCAAAACAATCAATTGAACATGCGTCAGGTACCTATTATAGAGCGATATAGAGAAGAAGAAGGCATGTGTGAGTTCTTACTACCTATCTTTTAAACACTTTATTGAACTTCAATGAAAACAGACCTCTTATGGTCTGTTTTCATGAATATGATATGTTTAAATATTCTACGACTCTTTCTTTTAAATATCGATATTGATCCTCATTCGTATCTTGAAATGCTTCTTCTCGATTTGAAGGTACATCCATATAAACGATTTCCTCCGAGAATTGTGAAGAAGTAAAGTCGATTCTTTTTCCATTCACTACGTTGTAAAAGTGCCATCCGTTGGGTAATGCGGTTTTGTTTATTTTTCCGCCTAAAAGATCATGGACGACTAAAGAAGTGACACCGCATTGTCCATTGGCCGGGTTTTCTTTACTCCATTTTGAACTAGATTGAGAGGACCAGGCTTTAAAAAGAGCATCAATGATTTCGTCTGTCGTGTAGAGGTTCATCATAAAAATCCTTTCTATTTAAAAAGTGAAATGAATGTAGTATCTGTTTAGTCTATAGTAGATTTTTTTTCAATCAAAATCCAGATGCTATACTATGGCTAAACCAATATAACAATGAAGATTCATGACAGGAGGAGCTCGGTGTGGTATTCATCATAGGTATTGTAATCGCTTATATTGTTGCTATTTTAGGCTTTACTGTTTTTGTAGATGTAGGGAATGGGTTGGGGACGGCTCTCAGCATCATCGGGGGAATGGTCATTTTATTCATAGCTGGTAGATTGCAAAGACAAAAAGAAAAGAATGATCCAAACATATTATTAGATAAAATGATGATGCTTTTTCAAGAAGACGGTTTTCAGGCATCAACATATATCTTTTCACAAAATGTTGATAAAGGTTTTGCGATTGATGATGAGCGAAAGGTAATGCGCTTTATTACACATCAACCTGGCGGCTCATCTCGAAAATTCAGGTTTGAAGTCACTGAGCTTTCCTTGAAAGAGTTGAAACAAGTTGACATGTTAGAAGATGGTGTGCCGATTGAACAATCTGTTGAGAGTGATAATAATGAAGAGATCTCGACACTTGAATTGAGATTAACTATGAATGATCAGGAATCATCAACGATCACGCTCACCTTTCTGGCATTTGATGTCCCTGTTCGTAAGAGCACTGCCGAATATTTGACTGAACGAGAAAATCTGAAGGAGATTTATCATGAAATTGATTCAATGATGAAATCTGCGGTTTAATAAATGACTGTTCATAAAGAAGAAATCACCATTTGAGGTGGTTTCTTTTTTATGTCCATCAAGACAAAAGCTGGTTCAATCATTGCGGTTGAATGTTTTTCTCAAAAATGAATAAAGATAGACTAGACACGAAAACGAACATTGATATCGAAATGACTGGAGGAAACATACATGCAAAAGCTTTGCAGGGAAGTCTGGATCGAGGTCAATCTTGACGCGATTAAAAGAAATATCGAAGCCATTCAAGCGCATATTCCAAGGAAAAGCAAGATCATGGCTGTGGTAAAGGCGAATGCTTATGGACACGGTTCAGTTGAAGTAGCGCGGCAGGCACTAGAAAGCGGTGCGACAGAGCTTGCGGTTGCCAGCTTGGAAGAAGGCATTGTATTGCGGAGAGCAAAAATTGAAGCACCGATTCTGGTCCTTGGATTTACCCCGCTCGACTGTGTGAAAAGGGCTGCAGCCTGGAGAATTGACCTATCCGGCCTTCGAGAAGACTGGATTGTTCAAGCAAATGAGATCTTAGCGGAAGAAGAAAGTCAGCATCGCCTTGGGATTCATGTCAATGTTGACACAGGGATGGGACGATTAGGTGTACGGACAAAGGAAGAGCTGTTAGAGGTGGTGGAGGCGCTTGAAAAGAGTGAAAACCTGAGGTGGGATGGAATATTTACGCATTTCTCCACTGCGGATGAGCCTGACCCTGATTTCACACTGCTGCAGCACAGCATTTTTATTGATTTTCTTCGTTTCTTAAAAAAACAAGGCATTACTTTGCCCACGGTACATATGAACAATACAGCGGCTGCCATCGCATTTCCTGAATTTAGCGCAGATATGATACGGCTAGGCATCGGACTTTATGGACTGTATCCTTCGCAATACATTGAGAGTTTAGATGCTGTTCAGCTAGAGCCCGCTCTCAGTTTAAAAGCAAGGATTGCATTCGTGAAGGAAATGGTGACAAAGCCAAGGACCGTCAGCTATGGGGCAACCTATGTAGCAAAACCTGATGAAGTGATAGCAACCATACCAATCGGTTATGCAGATGGGTACTCACGAGCATTATCCAATCGAGGATTTATGCTTTTCCGTGGAAAACGAATGCCGATTGCTGGCCGCGTCACCATGGATATGACGATGATCAGTTTAGGAGAAATGAAAGCAAAGCAAGGCGAGGAAGTCGTTATTTACGGCCGTCAAAAGGGTGGAGAAATTTCTGTCGATGAAATCGCCGAAATGCTCAATACAATCAACTACGAAGTCATCGCCACCTTAAGCCGCCGCGTCCCAAGATTTTACCGTCGAGGCGGGAAGATTATTAAAATATCGACACCGGTGATGTATGTGTGAGGGTAAATAACAGGTGCAATTTGAGGATATTTGTTCTGGTGTACAATGATAAAAATTAAATTTTATTACAAATATGTCGATAAAAGGAGGGATATTTAAGATATGGAGGAAAGAAAAGATGAAAAAAGGTTTATTTTTAGTGCTTTTGACTATTTTTATGATGGTCACAATTCATCCGCTAAAAGCTCATGCAGCTGAGACAAATGGGTGGAAGAAGCGAGCAGACTTACCGGAAGAGAGACTTCATTCTAGTTCCGCAGTAGTAGATGGGAAGATTTTTGTTTTTGGGGGAAGTAGTGAAAAATCATCTAGTAATAAAAATACTTACATGTATGATCCTCATAAAAATGAGTGGAGCTCAAAAGCAGATATGCCTAGAAAAAGAACAGATAGTACGGCAGTGGCTATAGGTAAGAAAATATACGTCATTGGAGGAGCATACCGAGAGAGCGAAAATACGATTGATATTTATGATGCAGAATCTGATAAATGGTCGGAAAAACCAATCTTAATACCAAGTTCTGCTGTGACAAATGGAGATATTATTGCGACTGAAGAAAACGATAAAATTTATATTCTTGCAACGAATAAAAGTCCTTATCAAGAACATAATTTTTATAGTTATGATACAAAAACGGATAAATGGCAACAATTAAAAATGTTTCCTCAGCAATTTACGGGAATGTCAATGTCAGAAGTTATTAACAATAAAATTTATGTTACAGGTGGGGAAAGAACAGTAAGTAATCACAAAAACGCCCACGTATATGAATATAGCATTGAAACAAATCAATGGGTACAAACAAAATCACAATTGAAGTTTTATCAACTAGGGGCTGCATTTACAACATATCAGGGGAAATTGTTTATGGCTGGCGGTCAGTATGACGATGACAGGTCTAGCATAATCTCACCTTATACACAATATTATGATGTTAAGTCTAATTCTGTGAAAAAAAGTATAAGCAAATTGCCTGAAGCTAGAGTGGGGTCAAGTGCTGTAACACTTGATGATACGATATATATCATAGGTGGAAGAAATTTTCAGGAATATTTTCATTCAAAATCGATTAAAAGTGATTACAAATCAGTGATATCTATTTCATTAAAAGATTTGCAAATTGCTGAAGGTGAAACAAAGCCAGGTGATGGCACAACGGAAGAACCAAAAGATCAGAACGGAACAAAGCCAGGTGATGGCACAACGGAAGAACCAAAAGATCAGGACGGGACAAGGCCTGGTGATGGTTCAACCGAAGAACCAAAAGATCAGGACGGGACAAGGCCTGGTGATGGTTCAACCGAAGAACCGAAAGATCAGGACGGAACGAAGCCTGGTGACGGCACAACCGAAGAACCAAAAGATCAGGACGGGACAAAACCTGGTGATGGTTCAACAGAAGAACCGAAAGATCAAGACGGAACAAAACCTAATGAAGAAGCAACAAAAGGTATACTTTCAATTACCATGATCAACGGGTTGCAAAAGGACTATCTGCTCTCAATGAAAGAAATCAACGATTTTCTTAACTGGTATAAAGAAAGAAGCTTTGGAATTGGGATGAATTTCTATGAAATCAATGATGAACATAATAAAGGACCTTTCACAAGTAAGAAGGATTACGTGGTGTACCAAAATATCTTAATGTTTGATATCAAGCAATACTGATATTCATAAATTGTAAAGCTGCTGATAAGAGATCAGCAGCTTTTATTTTTATAGAATTCTCAAAGTTAGGATTAACATCATGATAAAAATGCGATATTTTTTTAAAAATCTGCTAAACATCCTATAATCACGTCCGATAATAGAATTGTCAGGGTTGATAAGCCCTAGAATAAAGGACTTTTTTCAGACAAGGACGTCTGTCAGGTCCCACATACATGGAGGTAATAGGAAATGAGAATTAACCACAATATCGCAGCACTTAACACATTAAACCGTTTGTCTGCAAACAACGCTTCAAGCCAAAAGAACATGGAGAAACTATCTTCTGGTCTTAAAATCAACCGTGCAGGAGATGACGCTGCAGGTCTTGCGATTTCTGAAAAAATGCGTGGACAAATCCGCGGATTAGAAATGGCATCTAAAAACGCACAAGACGGTATCTCTCTTATCCAAACAGCTGAAGGTGCATTGACTGAAACTCACTCAATCCTTCAACGTGTTCGTGAACTAACTGTTCAAGCGGGTAACACTGGTACGCAAGATGCAACTACAGATCTTAAAGCGATCCAAGATGAGATCGACAACCTTTTAGATGAAGTAGATGGTATCTCTAATCGTACAGCATTCAACGGTAAAAAATTACTTGATGGTACAGCAACAGATGGATTTACTTTCCAAATTGGTGCTAACAAAACTCAACAATTAACTGTTAATATTGGTAACATGAGTACTGCTGCTGCTGGTCTTGATATGTTGAAAGCAGATTATGATGTAACAACTGCTACAGCTGCTAATACAGATGCTTTATTAGACAAAGTAGATGCTGCAATCAATAAAGTATCTACTGAGCGTGGTAAACTTGGTGCAGTCCAAAACCGTCTAGAGCACACAATCAACAACCTTGGTGCTTCTGGTGAAAACTTAACAGCTGCTGAGTCTCGTATCCGTGACGTTGACATGGCGAAAGAAATGAGTGAGTTCACTAAGAACAACATTCTTTCTCAAGCGTCTCAAGCAATGCTTGCACAAGCGAACCAACAGCCACAAAACGTACTTCAATTACTACGTTAATGACAGGCCCCTTTATGGGGCTTTTTTTTATGCTTTATTCTTCGAGTTTTCTCCAGTCTTATGATTCTTAAACCCCTGTTATAAATCATGAAAAATGACCTTTAAATTTGGCATACTCTAGCGAAACGATCATAGTTAATGAGACTTTATCCTTATTTATTCCTTTTTTGTTAAACATATTCCATTAAAGTTCGATAAATGGATTGTAAGGCTTACAAAAAAATTCTAATTTAGAACTTTTGGATAAGGACGTCCAATTGGTTCAAACACACGGAGGTCATTTAACATGAGAATTAACCACAATATCGCAGCACTTAACACATTGAACCGTTTGTCTGCCAACAATGGTGCAGGGCAAAAGAACATGGAAAAGCTTTCTTCTGGACTTCGTATCAACCGTGCAGGAGATGACGCAGCAGGTCTTGCCATCTCTGAGAAAATGCGTGGACAAATCCGCGGATTAGAAATGGCGTCTAAAAACGCACAAGATGGTATTTCTCTTATTCAAACAGCTGAGGGTGCATTAACTGAAACACATGCGATTCTTCAACGTATGCGTGAATTGACAGTTCAAGCGGGTAACGTTGGTACTCAACAAACAGAAGATTTAACAGCTATTCAAGAAGAACTCACTGCTTTGGTGGATGAAATTGATGGTATTTCTCAGCGTACAGCATTTAACGGAAAGAATCTGTTGGATGGTAGCGTTGAGGAAGGATTCCAATTTCAAATTGGTGCAAACATTGAGCAAAATATCAACGTACAGATTGGCAAAATGGATGCAGAAACTTTAACTGTAAAAGATATTGTAGTTAATGAAGAAGGCTTTAACTTTGACACCGAAGTAGCAAAAATCGACGCAGCAATCGGCGCTGTATCTAAACAGCGTTCAGCTCTTGGTGCAGTCCAAAACCGTTTAGAGCACACAATCAATAACCTTGGTGCTTCTGCTGAAAACTTAACAGCTGCTGAGTCTCGTATTCGTGACGTTGACATGGCGAAAGAAATGAGTGAGTTCACAAAGAACAACATTCTTTCTCAAGCATCTCAAGCAATGTTAGCTCAAGCAAACCAACAGCCGCAAAACGTACTTCAATTATTACGTTAATGAAAAAGCCCCTTAAAGGGGCTTTTTTGATTCAATTTAATGACAGAAAGTGCTCTAGACGGAAGTCAGGAACCGCTTCATGGAAAAAAGCTCGGTTGCCTTCATCGTTCTTTTGCTCCCATTGCTTCCACCATTCGGCGGTTTCTCCTGAGGTGTCAGCTTGAATCATGTCGTTCAGCTGTTCTAAGTTGATGATTTCTCTCGGTTCTGTTAAGAAAGAATGCATCCGGTGATACGCTTCAAGTCGTTCAGGCTGTTTTGTGACAATGGCGTATTGTACGTAGCGATTTAAAAATTCCTGTACGAACGTCAAGTGGGGGATGGTTGTTTCTCCTTTTAACTCGACACCGTCCCACGCCATATCAGCAATTGCACAAAGCCACCAGCCAAGTTCACTCGCTTGCTGCATTTGTTGTAATGTGTCCTTTTCAAAAGACAGCCGCTCATTTTTTTGTGCTTGTTTGAGCATACGGTCAAGTGTTTGTGCTTCGAGGGCTGCCTTTGTCATGCCCTGTCCATGAATGGGATCTAACGTACACAAGGCATCGCCCATCACCAATAATCCACTTGGCCAATCCTGCATGTGTTCATAGTGATGTCTCACGCAAGAAGGAACTCTAAATCCTTTTGGTTTTGTAAAGGGCGTTAAATGGGGGATGGCTTCTGCTATCGCGGGGTGGGTCAGTGCAGCGGTTTCTGAATCAAATTGATCAGCATCCGTTGTTGGATAATGTGAACCGCCAGCTGCAGAAAGAAGCACAGCTACTAAATCATGATCAACCCGTTCAAACAGCCCTGTTGGAATTTGCTTGTTTGGCTGGCCAACTACAACCATTGATTGTAGGGGTGGCGCACCTGATGGTATTTGATAATATCTTGTGCTGTATCCTAGAAACACATGTAACTCATCAGTCTGTGGCAAGGTTAATCCAGCGTCTTTCAACCATTTTGGCAACTTAGACATTCTTCCAGACGTATCGATCACTAAGTCTGCTTTCATTTCGTGAATGCTGCCAGGTTTTACTTGCCGGTCCTTCACGATGAGCCCCATGACTTGATTAGTTCCCTCTTTAAACTGAAGGGAGATGGCTTCATGTTTATCTAAAAACTGCACACGTTCCTCTGTTACCATTCTTTGCATCAATACCCACTCTAGCATTGCGCGTCTTGTGACGGCAGTTTCTTCTCTATCAGTGAGCGTTAACTCGCCATCTTTTGTGATAAATCGAGAGGTTTGATGCATGGTATTAAATCCGTCCATTGCCAGTAACTCTTTTGTATAACCAGGAAATAGACATTCAACGATTTGCTTGCCAAGTGGCAGCATTCTATGTGGATGAAAGGCTTGAGGAGTGCCGAGACGATTCTCAGGAGAGTCTGGCAGTTCATCCTTTTCAATAATTAAGACTTGATCATAAAACGTTGATAAAACTTTTGCAGCGAGCATCCCGGTGATACCTCCGCCAATGACGATTGCCCGCTCATATTTCATGGGTTGTGTCACAACATGCGCCTCCAATGAATACACAAAATGGTTACATGACCATTTCATCATATGTTGATTCATTAATTATAGCAAATATACGTTTGAATATAGAAAGGAAATTACTTCTTTTTACTCGTAAATATGAAGAATTTCTTCTAATCATCATGATTATTTTAAAAAGTAACTATTAATTTAAGAAGAACGACCGATAAACTATATAAGGGGGTAGAGAAATTGGATATACTACAGAGTATTGTGACAGCAGCACCTTATATGATGCAGATTTTAAAAAATGAAGTGACGATGGGTGTCATTGATCGAGAGAAATTCTTGCTGTATTTGCCATCGAAAGATGTGGATTTTCAAATTCGTGCTGGAGAACTCATTAAACCAGATGATTTAAATATGAAAAAAGCGCTCAGAGGTGAAACATCAAGTACGTTTGTACCTGAATCGGTTTACGGAATACCGTTAAATGCAATGGGTCTGCCAATTTTTGATGAAAATCAACAAGTGATCGGCGCACTCGCTTTAGGTTTTCCACTTAAAAATCAATTAGAGCTTGAAGCATATATGGAGTCATTAAATGACATCATTCAAAGTATTCAAGAAAAGGTCCATGTGGTGGCGGCACATTCAGAAGAGCTTTCTGCGACAAGTGAGGAAATGACCTTACAAACGCAGCAAACACTTGAAAGCTCGAAAAAAACATCTGATATTACAAAAATGATTAAGGGCATTTCGAAACAAACGAGTTTGCTGGGATTGAATGCGTCAATCGAAGCAGCCAGGGCAGGAAAAGAGGGGGCTGGATTTAGTGTTGTAGCCAGTGAGGTTCAAAAGCTTTCAAGTGAAACTTCACGTGCAACAGAAAACATTGAAAGCTCACTGCAAGGAATTTCCTCTAATATACATACATTACTTGAGAGTATGGACCATATGAAAGGTTCATCATCAGAGCAGGCTTTACTTGTGACAGAGTTTAGTGAAATTGTGGAACGACTGACGAGCGTAAGTAAAGAAATGAAAGAATTCATGCAGCATGTGATGTCAACGTAAAAAACGAATCCAAGAGGGATTCGTTTTTTTGATACGCTATTTTCTTTTGTTCCGGTCAAAGCGATAATCGTATGTTTCTCCCTTTACCACATTTAAAAATTCATGCCCAATTTGAACAAGCTGTCCATTTTTCCATTTGATGAGAGGGTCTTTGTCAGGGTATTTCCAGTAAATCGTTTTCTTTCGGTGGGTGAGTTTGTTTTCAATCTCTGCTCTAACTGCGTTCTCCTTTAGTTTCCCTCCGCTATGTCGATAGGTGTTGATGATATATGCTCCGTCAGGTGATGTCATCGAGCGGATAAAGGTTCCGTGAGATACGCCTTGAAGAGAAAAGCATTTCCAGTAAATGATACCAGCGAAGCTAAGGATTAAGATGACAAAGGTGATGGTGGTTTTCTTTTTTAACATGAATTCCTCCAGATGTAGATCACAATATTTCTAATTTATGAGAGAGAATGCAAAAAGATTCATATAGTCCAAAAGTTCTATTCATTTCAATTATCGGTCATTTTTTCTCAAAATTCAACAGATAGCCGAAAAGATAAGGAAAATTTAAGGATGTATTAAGTCGATAGGTCATGCGAAATCCCTTTACAAAAGAATTTAAGATCAGTAGACTTATGCTCATATAGAGAAATGGGGAAGATGGAATGACGCAAATCATTGATACATATCAAAGTTATGAAGAGCTTTCCGCTCATGAAAGAGAGGGAATCGACTATCAAATTCTTCACGAGCGGAAAGGAGATCAGCTTTTGGTTTTGTCCCCTCATGCTGGGGGAATTGAATCTGGCGTGAGTGAGCTCATTCATGAAATTGCAAGTGATGATTCTATGTATTTATTTGAAGGCCTTAAAGTGAAAGGCAATCATGTGCTTCATATTACAAGCACACGTTTCAATGAGCCGGTCTGCCTTTCTCTAGTGCATGCCCATCATTACACGTTTGCGCTCCATGGCTACGGGGAAACGGAGGTGCTTCAAACATTAGTGGGCGGGACAGACAGAGAAAAAGCGGCAGAAACAGTGAAACGTTTAACGCTTAATGGATTTCCCGCAGTGCTGCTATCTGAATCTGATCGCTATTCTGGAACACACCCTCACAATATTAATAATCAATGTCTAACCGGAAAAAGTGTACAACTTGAAATCAGTCAGGCTCAAAGAAGAGCATTCTTTCAAGACTTCAGACGGCGCTATCGCCGTGAAACGCAAAATGAGCAATTTTATCGGTACACAAATGTACTCAAGCAAGTATTAAATCTTTATGAATAAACCTCACGTTTGATAAACAGCTTCTTTTTCCGCGACCTTCTCGGCTTTCATTAAATAAGATGTAAACTCTTGTTGGAAGCGAATGCCTGCTTTCCGCTGTTCGAACAAGGCGAGCCGCTTTTCAGCGAAAGCCCAGGTGACGTGAAATGTTTGCGCAATGTGCAAAATGGCTTGCTGCCGAAGGTTTGGAAGCTTCATTTGCATCAGCATAAAGGTCGGCACACAAAAGTGATACATGAATTGTTTAGCCTGAAACTCTTGCAGTTCTCGAAAGAGTTTGTGCATCTTGAAATGGTTGCCTGCATGCTTCAGCACATGACAAAGCTCGTGGGCAAAATCCTGCCATTGTTCCTCTGACGATAGAGATCTGTTTAATATAATACTGTAAAGACCTTGATGTTTGATCATCATGCTGCCAGTATCCTCATAGTGGACCCATACATGAAATTCAGAAGCGATCCTTTGCATGTCTCTATAAGCAGGACCGCTTATTTGTAATTTGGCATATAACCGCTTAATCTCTTCTTCTAAATGGGTTAAAAAACCAGTCATTTAAAAACCTCCAAGCAAACGTATGTTCTGTTTTTGGCGTAAAAGAAAAGTCCGTATAGGACTAAATAGCTAATGAAGCTATTACTTACTTTTAATATCGGCTTATTTTTAACAATTTTAACATAAAATCAAGGAAAAATGGAATTAATTCCTGTTTTTTTCTTCATTTTTGCGTTTTCCATTACTAAAAAGAGTGGATTGAATTCAAATTTTACCATAGTCTTATCACTAAAACAAACACAAGTTGTCTTACGAACGCCACCAATTGATGAGAAAGATCAATTCAATTTAGCAAAAGGGAGTGCAGAACATGGTAGAAATTTATCAAGATTTTATTCCAGTTGGAAACGGGAACCGCCCAGGATACGCCATGACACCGATGTATGTGACGGTGCATAACACAGCAAACACGTCAAAGGGAGCGGATGCAAAAAGTCATGCGGCATATGTGAAACGCCCAACGACAGCGGAAAGCTGGCACTTTACAGTGGATGATCATGAAATCTTTCAGCATCTGCCGTTAAATGAAAATGGCTGGCATGCAGGGGACGGAAATGGAAATGGGAACAGAAAGTCGATCGGGATTGAAATTTGTGAAAATGAAGATGGGAATTTCCAGCAAGCGGTCAAACATGCGCAATGGCTCATTCAAAAGCTGCTGAAAGAGCATAATATTCCACTAGCGAATGTGGTCACACATCAGCACTGGTCTGGAAAAGCATGTCCGCGTCTGCTTCTCGCTACATGGGATGAATTTAAAAAAGGAATTGAAACGGCAGGAGACCCTGAAACGGTCATCACGTATGTCGTCAAAAGCGGGGATACGTTAACGAGTATTGCCAAAGCTCACGACGTCACAGTTCAAGATCTTCAGAAGTGGAATAACATTAGCGACCCGAACAAGATTCAAATTGGACAGGTTCTCAAAATTTATCGAAATGATGGAAAAATGATGTATGAGCTGCCAGATGGGATTTTAAAGGTGACTTCGCCTCTAACGAAGGGAGAGCACGTACGCCTCGTCCAAAAAGCGCTTGCTGCTGTTTATTTTTATCCTGATAAATCGGCTGCAGATAAAGGCATCGATGGTGTTTACGGAGAAAAAACGGCGAATGCCGTAGCGCGCTTTCAACTGGTGAACGGTCTGACAAGTGATGGGGTATACGGTCCTAAAACGAAGGAGAAGCTGCTTAAACTGTTAAATCAGTGAGTGTTTCTGTTTGTATGATTGGATGGCTGTTTCACTCTTTTCAATTAAACGCTTCGTATATGGGGACGGCTGATATTCGGCAAACTGAACATATCTCAGTTGTTTGATTTTCTTTTTCATTTTGGCACCTCAATCGTTGCAGCGTATAGTGTATTGTATGCAAGTCTATGTGAAAATGGAAGCAGGACGCGGATTTCGTTCCGCGTCCTTTAGTGTAATCAAGCCTTTTTATTTTTATACTCATCCAGAAGCTGTTCATTCTTTTTAAAAATTCGCTCAGTATGGGGGCTTACCTTATAATCGGCCATACTGATATGGCGTTTTTTCTTTAAAATCTTAAAAGGGTTTTTCTTAGGATTGTTGTTATCCCCTTGAAGTGCGTGGTCCATCTTCATCACCTTCCTCTTCGTCAGGCAAGATTAGGTCATAAATTGTTGTAAGTGATGTCATTAATAAATAGTCGAACTCCGTTACAATCTCATCGGAGGTAAGCTTAATGACAAAGTGAGCATCTGCTACAGAAAATGGGATGAGCACCAAATGACCGAAATCATCGTAATATACTTCCTGCCTGTCAAGCTTCGCCTGAATAAGAGCCCGCTGGTCAAGTGTCCGAAGCAGGTCGTCTTTTTGTTCCTGCATATCGTATGGACAAAGCACCGCTTGAATATTCATCTTGTCGGCAAAAGAATAAATCAGCCGCTCAATTCCCTCTATATATGCCTCTACACTTCCATAATATACATGGATCGGTTCATTTTTCAATAGGTATTGGTACGTTTTTAGTTTATTGAGGTAAGAATGAAGCAGATCGTTATTTTGTTCAAGGAGTTGATGGGTGTCGGTTTCCAGCTCATGATTTCCGAGTTTCTTAATATAGGAGCTAAGAAAGATGAAAGCATCAGTTAATGCGAAAAATACGGCAATGATCAAGTAGTGCATCCAATCGGTGAAGATAGAAGAAGGGTCATTTGTCCAGTACACAACAGCTCCCGCTACATAAATCCAATACCACGTTTTACGAATGGCAAACATCTTTTCTTTTACTTTTTGTTCAAAGCGCCAAACCGCAAATACATACACTGCAAGAGCACCTAGCAATAACCATACAGTCAATTGAAAAAATAATAGCATGTTCTTCTCTCCCATAGACAGATGAATACTTGTTTATTTCTATGGATATGATTGGAAACCCTGCTTCATGAAAAAATGTCCTGCAGAAAAAGGGTTTTAAGTGTGTGGGCAAATAAAAAAAGACCTGTTAGACAGGTCTTTGATATTAGAGAATCGCATTTAACACAAAGTATATAAGAGCTCCTAGAGTTCCTGAAATCGGTAATGTAATCACCCAAGTGACAAGCATACGTTTTGCCGTACCCCAGTTAACCCCTTTGACTCTGTGTGCAGAACCTACACCTAGAATAGAAGATGAGATCACGTGAGTCGTACTAACAGGTAAGTGAATAAACGTCGCACCGAAGATAATAGCTGCACCCGTTAAGTCGGCAGATACTCCGTTTACTGGACGAATTTTCATAATTTTACCGCCGACTGTTTTGATAATCTTCCAGCCGCCGATAGAAGTACCGAGTCCCATTGCAAGCGCACAAGAGAATTGTACCCAGAAAGGAATGTCGTCTGTTGTATGCAAATTACCTGCAATTAAAGCCATCGTAATAATTCCCATCGCTTTTTGCGCATCGTTTGTCCCATGGGTATACGATTGCAGTGCAGCCGTTAAAATTTGAACACGTCGGAATTGTTTATTTGTTTTTGCGAGATTGTTGTTTCTAAATATAATTTTGATAATGGTATACACGATATATCCCAATACGAAAGCTAGGATAGGTGAAAGCAAAAGTGCTTGAATGATTTTAATGAATCCCGAATAGTTTAAAGCGCCAAAACCGGCAGAGGCAATAACCGCTCCTGCAATTGATCCGATTAATGCATGTGAAGAACTACTCGGAATCCCGTAATACCAAGTAAGCAAGTTCCATGTGATGGCCGCAATTAAAGCAGCCAAGATCACAACAGAGCCGTTTTGAAGTGTAAATGGATCTGCGATATCTTTTGTAATGGATTTTGCCACACCTGTAAATGTCATTGCTCCTAAGAAGTTCATGAACGCTGCCATGATGATTGCATGTCTAGGCTTTAATGCCTTCGTTGAAACTGAAGTCGCAATGGCATTTGCTGTATCGTGGAACCCGTTAATGAAATCAAAAGCAAGTGCACAAATGACAATAAGTATGGTAAGGATGAGTAATGTGTCCATGTTTAACTAACCCCGTTACGCATTCTTCATAATGATTGTTTCTAGATTGTTGGCAACACTTTGACAGGAATCAGCGATTTCTTCAAGTGTTTCGTAAATTTCTTTGTATTGAATCACTTTAATTGGATCTGTTTCTTTTCCAAACAAGTTCTTTAATGATTTACGATGAAGATTGTCACAATTATGTTCAATCTCTTTGATCTTGATTGCGTGCGGATGAATATCTTTCAAGCGATTTTCAGCTAGTAGATCAATTGTGATTAAAATTTCTTTCGCACACTCTCTGATGTAGTGGCTGAATTTGTCGATATGTTCGTCAGAGCTTGTGATTGAGTAAATTTCTAATGTTGCGGAAAAATGCTCAATTCCATCTAAAACATCATCGAGGCTATTCGTTAATTGAAGAATGTCTTCACGTTCAATCGGTGTAATAAAGGCTTTGTTCAGCTCTTTAATCATGGTATGAACATGATTATCACCTTTTGTCTCATATTCCTTCAATGTGTCAGAAAATTCTTTCAGAGTGGTTTGATTTGTTACTTTATAGCTAACAAAATACTCAGCAGTTTCATCTAAATTTTTAGCAATTTCCGTTAACAAGACGGAAAACTTGTCTTTTTTCCTTTTTAACATGTAAAAACCCTCCATTGTATAAATGAGACAATGCACACATCAAATAATTATATATTCTTTTGTCGAAAAAAAACAGGTGTAGTCGAAAATTTCTTCACTTTTTCTATTTGATCTTATTCTGACCTAAAGATGTGATCTCAACACACCTTTTTCGAAAAGGGGAAAAGCAACGAAAAAAGCGGGCCATATTTGGCGCCGCTTAAAGGCTAAGAAGCTGAATGAATCAGCTTAAACCGTTCACAAACAAGAAGCATATCCTCTTTGAATTCTAAACCGTATGATTGGAGTGCTTCTGTGAAAAATTCTTTATGTTCTCTGTACCAATAGTCATAAGATAAGTCGCCTTCACCCTCTGCTTGTGCAAATGATACGGGGACTTCATTCATTGGCATGACATCAACATGTGTAATTTCAATGATGGCTTTTGGTTCTTCTTGGCTGTCCAAAATGACCGCATATTGTCCGGGTTGTGGAAGTGGCTCCTGTTCCTTTTCATAAAAAAGGTGTCCAGAACAAGTGGCTGTTTTTTTTCCTTGCTTGACAAGATCAAGCAAATGATCAGGATCTGAGCCGAAAGCCCACGCCGAAACAAACGCGTCAGCAGGTGCTTTTTCTGATTTCTCTTTCCAATAGTCTTCCCAAAATAATCTGCATTTGTTGTTCAATGTTTTTCCCCCTCTTTGTTGTGTTTATTATACCTTGAAGCTGAATCGTTGGAAATGGTGTGTCTTTATTCCTAATGAGTGAGTGCGTCATATGTTTTGAAAAACAATGTTTTATTTGGGAAATGTAGGATGATAGAATGAAAATTTTTGAAATTTTAGAATAATCTATTGTATTCTGGTCAAGAAGTCGGTAAGGTCAAAGTAAGAATATGGAAGGGGTGTTGTTCATGAAACGCATTTCTCTAACTGTTTTGTCCATATGTCTGTTTGTTTTCTCGTTTTTTCTGCCTGTCAGCCAAGTCAATGCGAACGAATCTCATGGGAGTAAAGTAGCTGTTGGTAAAGATGGCATGGTGGCTACTGCTCACCCGCTGGCATCAGAAGTAGGTGCTGATGTATTGAAGAAAGGTGGAAACGCAGTGGATGCTGCTGTTGCCATCCAGTATGCACTGAATGTGACAGAGCCAATGATGTCTGGAATTGGCGGCGGTGGTTTTATGATGGTTTATGATGGAAAGACAAAAGAAACATCCATCATCAATAGTAGAGAACGAGCACCACAGGGCGCAACACCTGACATGTTTTTAACGGATGAGGGAAAAGTCATCCCATTTGCTGAGCGGTCCACACACGGTAATGCGGTTGGTGTTCCAGGGACAGTAAAAGGTCTCGAAGCAGCATTAGATAAGTGGGGAACCCGTTCGATGAAGGAATTGATTGAGCCTTCCATTCAGCTTGCAGAGGATGGATTTGAAATCGATTCTGTTCTGGCAAAAGCCATTGAAGATCATCAAGAAAAGCTGAAAAAAACGGCCGCAGCGCCAATCTTTCTTCCAGATGATCAGCCGCTCAAAGAAGGCGATCTGCTTGTACAGCCAGGTCTTGCGAAAACATTTAAGCTCATTGCAAAAAAAGGAAGCAAAGCATTTTATGAAGGAAAAGTAGCAAAAGCACTTGCAAAGACAGTCCAAGATTTTGGCGGGACGATGACAACTGATGACCTCGGTCGTTATGAGGTCAAGACTGACAAGCCTATCTGGGGGGACTATAAAGGATACCAGCTTGCCAGTATGCCTCCACCAAGCTCAGGCGGTGTGTTTATGCTGCAAATACTCAAAATACTAGATCACTTCAATCTATCACAATATGACCCCAAATCATTCGAAAAATATCAGCTGCTAGCTGAAACAATGCATCTCTCCTATGCTGACCGTGCTGCATATGCAGGCGACCCCGAATTCGTAGATGTTCCACTAAAAGGACTACTAGACGATGATTACATTTCAAAAAGAGCTTCTCTCATTCAATTAGATCAAATGAACAAAAACCCGAAAGAAGGAGATCCATGGGCGTATGAGGAGGAAAAAAATCCATCCCCAATTGTCCCGCAGCCAGAAGATAAAACCATTGGCGAGACCACTCATTTTACTGTTGCCGATCAGTGGGGAAATGTCGTGTCATTCACAACAACCATTGAACAGTTATTTGGTACAGGGATCCTTGTTCCGGAATATGGCTTTTTCTTAAACAATGAACTAACAGATTTTGACGCAAGACCAGGCGGAGCAAATGAAGTCCAGCCGAATAAGCGTCCATTATCCAGTATGACTCCAACCATCATATTCAAAGATAACGAGCCGGTCATGACTGTGGGCTCACCTGGTGGAACGACTATTATTGCTTCTGTTTCACAAACCATCCTAAACTTGCTTGAATACGACATGGAGCTGCAAGATGCGGTGGAAGAGCCGCGGATTTATACAAACAGTACAACTTCTTACCGTTACGAAGTAGGTGTTCCCCTTGATGTGAGAACGAAGCTAAATGATATGGGTCATCGTTTTGGCAGTTCACCTATTGATATAGGAAATGTGCAAGCTTTACTCATTGATCGAAAAGCAGGGACATTTACTGGAGTAGCTGACTCCTCGAGAAATGGAACCGCTGTTGGTGTCAATTTAAAGCTTTCTGCCGATTAAAACCATTTCCCGGGAAAAGAAGCGCTTCTTCAAGATGGCGTTTCTTTTTTTGTTTAAATGAAAAAACAGAGTTGACACCTGTGAATAGTTTGAATAATATATAGACTAACATCAATCATACATAGCTGATCGGACAACCGAAGGCTCTTGGCAATTTGAAGTACAGGACTGTGATGTATTTCAGGTGGCTAAGGGTCTTTTTTGCGTATGAAACGGCAAGGTTGGTGTCACTATTTTTGATAACGGGGGAGCGGGATAACATGAAAAAGTGGAAATGGATCTGGGTCGTGACCATTATATTCGTCTTGGCTGTGACGAGTATTGCATGCTCAAACGCAAACGAAGCTTCAAAGCAAAAGGGAAAGGTTGAGCTGTTAAATGTTTCGTATGATCCTACACGTGAATTGTATCAGGAATACAATCAAGCCTTTCAGACGTATTGGAAAAACAAAACAGGTGAGGATGTCACGATCAAGCAGTCTCACGGTGGATCAGGAAAGCAGGGAAGATCGATTATTGATGGACTTGAGGCAGATGTGGCAACACTGGCTTTAGGGTATGACATTGATGCGATTGCAGATCGCGGACTGCTTTCAAAAGATTGGCAAAAAGAATTTCCAAATCAGTCAACACCGTATACATCGACCATTGTGTTTCTTGTGAAGAAAGGGAATCCCAAAAATATTAAAGATTGGGACGACTTGATTCGGCCAGGTGTGTCCATCATTACGCCAAATCCGAAAACGTCCGGCGGTGCGAGATGGAATTACTTAGCTGCATGGGCCTACGCCGATAAAACATTTCATGGGAATGAAGAAAAAACAAAGGATTTTGTCAAAAAGCTATATGAACATGTCGAAGTCCTTGATTCAGGTGCACGCGGAGCCACAACGACCTTTGTTGAACGCGGACTTGGGGATGTGTTAATTGCATGGGAGAATGAAGCCTATTTAACGCAGCACGAACTAGGCAAAGACAAATTTGAAATTGTCACCCCATCGATTAGTATTCTAGCGGAGCCGCCTGTTGCGGTCGTAGATCAAAATGTGAAACGTAAAGGAACAGAGAAAGTGGCGAAGGCTTATTTAGATTATTTATATTCTAAAAAAGGGCAGGAAATTGCGGCGAAAAACTATTATCGTCCTAGAAATCCAGAAGTCTTAAACAAATATAAAGACCAGTTTAAAAAGATTGATATGGTGACGATTGATCAAGCGTTTGGCGGGTGGAGAAAAGCGCAGAAAAGATTTTTTGATGATGGCGGATTATTTGATCAAATATACAGCGGACAAAAATAGGGGGCGATGTGATGAAGAAAGCACATGCAGCCGCCAATAAAAGAAAACGTATATTGCCTGGATTTGGGCTGAGCCTTGGGGTGACGCTCGTTTATGTGAGTGCGATTGTCGTCATTCCTTTATCCATGGTATTTATTTGGACGGCTTCATTAGGAGCAGAGGGGATTTGGAAGGTTTTTACCGATGCAAGAGTATTGAAGTCGCTTCAGCTGACCGTGACGACTTCCTTTGCAGCTGCTCTCATCAATGCAGGGTTTGGTGTATTGATTGCCTGGGTTCTCGTCAGGTACACATTCCCTGGAAAGAAAATTTTAGATGCTCTCATTGATTTGCCTTTTGCTCTCCCAACAGCTGTTGCAGGTATTGCCCTGACCACCCTTTATTCTCCTAATGGATGGATTGGTCAATTTCTGCATATCAAGGTGGCATACACGCCGATTGGGATTATTTTGGCACTGATTTTTATTGGCATTCCATTTGTTATCAGAACCGTTCAGCCTGTCATAGAAGGGCTGCAGCAGGAAGTAGAAGAGGCTGCGGCGATTCTTGGAGCGACAAGGAGACAGACCTTTTTTCACATACTGCTGCCTGCCTTGTTTCCTGCGGTGATGACTGGATTTTCACTTGCGTTTGCAAGAGCACTAGGTGAATATGGCTCTGTTGTGTTTATTGCTGGAAATATTCCGTTTAAAACAGAAATTACACCGCTGATGATCATGTCCAAGCTTGAACAATATGATTATCATGGTGCAGCAGCGATTGCATGCTTGATGCTGCTTCTTTCGTTTTTCATCCTGTTATTGATTCACGGCATTCAGTGGTATGTTGAGCGGAAAAAACAAGTATACGTGAGGTGAAACTATTGGAGAGAGAGCTTAGTCATCGGAGCCATGTTCAGTATAAAAGTCCTGTAACCGAATCTAAAGGGGTGAAAATCCTCTTGATTACGGTCGTGTATGCTTTTTTGATTTTATTTTTACTCATACCGCTGATCGCCGTTTTTTCAAAGGCATTTGAGAAAGGGTGGAGTTCATACCTTCTGGCCATCTCACATCCAGATACACTCGCGGCGATCAAATTGACTGTTTTCATTGTCGTCGTCACCTTGCCGCTTCAAATGATCTTTGGGGTGAGTGCTGCATGGCTTATCACAAAATTTAATTTCCGCGGAAAACGTTTGTTAACGACTGTGATTGATCTCCCGTTTGCCGTTTCGCCTGTGATTGCTGGACTTGTATTTGTGCTTTTATTTGGTTCAAACGGGCTTTTAGGACCTTGGCTTATGGCGAATGGATGGAAAGTCATTTATTCTGTACCAGGCATGATCCTAGCCACCATATTCGTTACATTTCCGTTTATTGCTAGAGAATTAATCCCGTTTATGCAGCATGAAGGCATTCATGAGGAGGAAGCATCGCTCACACTTGGTGCAAACGGATGGAAGACTTTTTTCTTTGTGACACTGCCGAATATCAAATGGGCTCTTTTTTACGGTGTCATTTTAGCCGGTGCAAGAGCGATTGGTGAATTTGGTGCCGTGTCGGTTGTATCAGGTCATATTCGAGGCATGACCAATACGATGCCGCTTCATATCGAAATTTTATACAATGAGTACCAATTTCAAGCCGCTTTTGCTGTGGCGTCTCTCATGGCGTTTGTGGCTGTCATTACTTTAATCATTAAGCAAATCATTCAGCAGAGGGATCACCGGCTTGGCAAGCGGTCAACATAAATGGAGGGATCGGCCTTGGGGATTACAGCAAAACAAATATCAAAACATTTTGGTCAGACAAAGGTTTTGCAAAACGTGGATTTATCGATAAGAAATGGTGAATTGATCTCTTTACTAGGACCGTCTGGCTCGGGGAAGACGACGTTATTAAGAATCATTGCAGGTCTTGATTACGCCAATAACGGACAGATTTTATTTGGAGATCAGGATTACACACACATTCCAGTACGAAAACGGCAGATCGGTTTTGTATTTCAGCAATATGCGCTTTTTCGAAATATGACGGTTTTTGATAATGTGGCATATGGGCTGAAAATGAAACCTAGAGGAGAAAGACTGCCTAAAAAAGACATCAAAGAGCGGGTACATGAGCTTTTAGAGGTTGTTCAGCTTACGCAGTTTGAGCAGCGGTATCCAGATCAGTTGTCAGGCGGGCAAAAGCAGCGTGTAGCACTGGCACGCGCACTTGCCGTTCAGCCGAAGGCACTCCTCTTAGATGAACCTTTTGGTGCACTTGATACAAAGGTGAGGAAAGAATTAAGGCATTGGCTGAAAAAAGTTCATCGTGACTTTCAAATGACCACCATTTTTGTGACACACGATCAAGAAGAAGCATTCGATATTGCTGATCGTGTTGTGGTGATGAATGAAGGAAGAATCGAAAAAATTGGCACAAAGGAAGAAATGGCAGTGCAGACAGACAATCTATTTGTATCAGAATTTTTAGATATAGGAAGCCACATTTAACAAGCAGTATAGAAGATTAGAAGGAAGAGACGCGGTGATGACTGCGTCTTTTTTTATTTAAATTTCCCTAGGGAGATTGACTTATAATTTTGAATATTATAATATCTTTACAAAGGTAACAGTATTGAACATTTTTTAGAACTCATGATTGTAAGCGCTTTATAAAAGGTTCTATTCTAAAAATGTTCTTTCTTTTGTTACATGTGTTCATATTTATACCAAATGAAAGGGGTGGTTGTTTGAACAGCTTGTTTGAGTTAGATGAACAACTGATTAAGCTGCAGTTCGAAGCATCTTCGAGAGAGGAGGTGACCACATATTTAGCAGGGCGGTTAGAAGCTGGAGGGTACATTAAATCGAGCTTTTTACCAGCAGTGCTTGAAAGAGAAAAAACATATCCTACAGGCCTTCCACTTGCAGCCTTTGGGGTAGCGATTCCGCATACAGATCCTGAGCATGTGAACAAACCAGCGATTAGTGTAGCTACTTTAAGGGAACCTGTCATTTTTCATAAGATGGGAAGCCCTGATGAAACAGTGCAAGCCAAAATTGTGTTTGTCCTAGCAATCTCTGAGCCTAGCAAACAGCTTGTGATGCTGGAGAAGCTGATGACACTTTTTAGAAAAGAAGAAGTGATGACAAAGCTCTCAAACATGACATCTTACGAAGAAGCAGTTGACGTGCTTCAGCAAGAACTAAACCAATAGCCATTCACGAAAATATGTAAGCGCTTTATCTGAAAAATTCAGGAGGTGGATGTATGATCAAGCAAGCCGTCGATTTTATATTAGACCTTGGACCAACTATTATGCTCCCGATTATTATGACGCTTTTCGGTATGATTTTAAGGCAGGGCTTTAAGAAATCCTTCAGGGCCGGTATTACGATCGGAATTGGATTTGTCGGTGTCAATCTTGTCATTAATTTGCTCGTGAGCGGACTTGGGCCAGCAGCAAAAGCCATGGTTAATTCCCTTGGGCTAAAGCTCGATATTTTGGATGTTGGATGGCCGATTGGAGCTGCCATATCCTTTGGTACACCCGTTGCCCCGCTCATGATTCCTCTTGTGCTTTTATTAAATGTCATCTTATTGTCCGTAAACTTTACGAAAACGCTGAATGTGGATATTTGGAACTTCTGGCATTTGATTTTCGCAGCCTCTGTTACTTACTACGCTTATCATAATATGTTCTTGGCTCTTGCTGTCGGCTTGATCGTCTCTGCGATCACGCTAAAATTAGCCGATTGGACGGCGCCGACAATCGAACACCATTTCGGATTAAAAGGCGTATCGATGGCTCATGCTGAAACGGTCAACTTTGCCCCGCTCATGTATGCGTCCAACCGCATCATTGATAAAATCCCTGGTTTAAACAAAATTCATGCTGATCCAGAAACATTGAAGAAACGCTTTGGCATTTTTGGTGAACCGCTTGTGATGGGTCTCATACTTGGTATCATTATTGGTCTTCTCGGCGGCTATGATGCAAAAGGTGTGATGACGCTCGGTATTCAAATGGCAGCAGTTCTTGTCTTAATGCCAAGAATGGTTGCGCTATTAATGGAAGGGCTCATTCCAATCTCTGAGGGCGCTCGTTCTTATATTCAAAAGCGTTTCCCAGGAAAAAATGTCTATATTGGTTTAGATACAGCGATTGTTATTGGTCATCCAGCGAATATGGCGGTAGCCCTTTTAATGGTGCCGATTACGATTTTGCTCGCTGTTGTTCTCCCTTACAATGGCATGCTCCCGTTTGCTGACTTATCGGTTCTGCCATTTACAGTTGTCTGGGCAGTTGCAGCTGCTCGTGGAAATATTATTCGCGGTCTTATTAACAGTATTTTTACATTAATGATTGTCTTCTTTATCGCAACGAACCTTGCACCGCTTGCGACAACCATGGGGAAAGCAGTCGGCTTTGATTTCCCAGAAGGGGCAAACATGATTTCAGGTATTGACCTTGGCTCTCACGTCATTCCTTGGATCATGGTGAGACTTCTTGATCCGAGCAACCCTTACTTTATTGCAGCGATCATCTGTGCTCTGGCTTATGCGCTTCTATGGTACTGGGTGCGAAATGATATTAAAAAGCAGTATGCGAAAGAAATGGGCTTAGATCAAAAAGAACAATAAATGAGCTGGAGGGATTCTAATGGCGAAGAAAATATTAGTATCATGTGGAACGGCAGTTGCAACATCAACGGTTGTGGCTAAAAAGGTGGAAGAGACGTTAAAGGAAAAAGGATATGATGTCGTGGTGGAACAGTGTAAGGCATCTGAAGTCCCGCAAAAAGCAGAGGGCGCCGATTTAATTGTGACAACAACGCCTGTAAGTGATACAAAAGGGACACCTGTGATTCAAACCTTATCCTTTTTAACTGGATTTGGCATTGAAGACGATATCGAGAAAATCATCGATCATATCAAGTAGAGGGCTATTTTCTGGAGGAGCTTTCGCGGCTCCTTCTAGTGATTTGAAAGGAGGAAGTCTCATGCAGCATCATGCTTATAGCCGAACGTCCGCAGTGTTGTCTATTTTTCTTCCGGCTGTGCTCATCTCTCTATTTTTTCTCTGGTCTCTTTATACGTTATGGTCAGCAGGACCTGAGCCGTTAGCTGTATTAGGCGTTTATACGCTGCCTATTCTCATACTTTCTAGTATCACGGGACTGAACCAGCCGACAAACGTCATCATTAGTGAAGATCAACTGAAGATAGGCGCTTTTGGCAGATGGCACACATATGCAGTTTCTGATATTAAAGGAAAGCTATTTTTAAAGCCTTATCCTCATATCGGGAAAGTCTATGTCAGGGTGGGGCCATCTCGTATATTCGGAGGGCGCTACTGGATATCCAGTGAGATGAGTGAGTACAAGCAGCTTGTTCAAACGTTACAGGATTTTGCGAAGGGTGATGAAAAGGAGGATGCTGCTACATGAAATCAGCTGTCTTTTATTCTTCAGAGGATATTCGGTATGAGGAGCGGAACCGGCCAGCAATCGGTGATGATGAAGTTCTGTTAAAGCTGCGAGCCTGCGGTTTATGCGGAACGGATATTTACAAAGCAACGCATGAGACAGTACCTCCTGGAACGGTGTTAGGACACGAAATCGCTGGTGATATTGTCGAGACCGGCAAGCGCGTGACAAATGTCCAGACGGGAGACAGGGTCTATGTGGCGCATCATGTGCCTTGTTTCACCTGTGACTTTTGTCAAAAGGGATTTTATACGATGTGTCCGCAGTTTACAGCCACAAATGTAGAGCCGGGCGGGTTTTCAGAATATATCCGTGTACCTGCTTTACATGTCAAGCACACGATGGGCAAGCTCCCAAAAGATGTATCGTATGAGCAAGGGGCGATGGTAGAACCGGTTGCCTGCTGTCTGCATGGGTTTGAACGAGCTCCTGTTCACCCAGGAGATTCCGTATTGATCCTTGGAGCGGGGCAAATTGGCTGTATTCAATTGCAGCTCGCCAAATATTATTTGGCTGGGAAAGTGATGATAACAGATGTGAATGAGAACAGGCTGCTGCAAGCGAGGAGTTTAGGTGCAGACGCCTCCTTCCATCCAGCTGCTGAGCCGGTTGAAAACCGGGTGATGAAGGAAACAGATGGAAAGGGAGCAGACCTCGTCATTATTTCTGTTGGGAGCAGTGCGCTTTTAAAAGAGGCGTTTCAGGCTGTAGCGCGAGGCGGGACGATTTTGGTGTTTGCTCATTTTCCAAAGGGCGATGTGGCCATTCCTGCTGAACGATTTTTCAATGATGAAGTGAAGGTAGTAGGAGCCTATTCCTCTCATCCATATCACTATCGTGAAGCCCTTGAGCTTCTGAAAGCAAAAGTAGTCAACACTGAAAAGATGGTGACGCATCGTTATCCGTTAAGCCAGCTGCTTCAGGCGATAGAATGTGCGAGGCATCCTGAGGGTGAGAGCGTTAAAATCATGATGTATCCAGATGAATGAGTGTATGAGATTGAAAGAGAAAGAGAAGTTCTTTGGAAAAGGGCTTTGCCTTTCTCTTTTTTTCTGACAAAAGATGAAAACGCTTAAAAATGAGAGAGAAATGCTTGACTTCGATGACACTTAAACGTATGATAATTACAAATGTAACACATAAGAACAAATGTAAAGGGGAGAGAAGAAATGCAAAAACAAATCACTTTGCCTGAACAGATTAGTCATGAGAAATTAGCAGATTTATATAAACAAATGTGGTTGGTGAGATATTTTGATGAAAAGGTCGATCAATTCTTTGCAAAAGGACTTATCCATGGCACTACTCATTTATGTGTTGGACAGGAAGCGTCAGCTGTTGGATCGATTGCCGTATTAGCAGATAAAGATAAGATCGTCAGCACACACCGAGGACATGGTCACTGTATTGCAAAAGGGGCCGAGGTCAATAAAATGATGGCTGAATTGTTTGGACGTGAAACCGGCTATTGTAAAGGAAAAGGCGGCTCCATGCATATTGCGGACTTAGAAAAAGGAAATCTTGGGGCAAATGGAATCGTTGGCGGAGGTATCCCGCTGGCAACAGGTGCAGCGCTCACATCTAAAATGAAGCAGGAAGGCTTTGTTGTTCTTTGTTTCTTCGGAGATGGCGCCACAAATGAAGGCAGCTTCCATGAAGCATTAAACCTTGCGTCTATTTGGGATTTACCAGTTGTGTTTATTTGTGAAAACAACCAGTACGGCATGTCTGGCCCTGTGAAAGAAATGATCAACATTAAAGACATTTCAACAAGAGCAGAAAGCTACGGAATGCCAGGGAAAACGGTTGATGGAAATGACATGGTCGAAATTATGAACACAGTAGATGAAGCAGTCAGTCGTGCGAGAGCGGGAGAAGGCCCATCACTCATTGAAATGAAAACGTACCGCTGGAAGGGTCACTCTAAGAGTGATGCGAAAAAATACCGTACACGTGAAGAAGAGACAGAGTGGAGACAAAAAGACGGAATCAAACGCTTTAAGTCTCTCTTGATTGAACTGAATGTTTTGACAGAAGAGCAGGCAGCAAGCTTACAGGAAGAAGCGAAGCAGGAAATTGAAGCGTCTGTAGAATTCGCCAAAAACAGTAAAGAACCGTCAATTGACACACTATTAGAGGATGTATACGCCTAATTAGGAGGGGAATCACGTGACAAAAACAACAGTGAGAGAGATTTCATATTTAGAAGCCGTTCGAGAGGCTATGAGTCAGGAAATGAGAGAAAACCAAGATGTCTTCATTTTAGGTGAAGATATCGGCGTATATGGAGGTGCTTTTGGGGTCACGCGCGGCATGATTGAAGAATTCGGTCCAGAGCGTGTTCGCAATACACCTATCTCAGAGGCTGCCATCGCAGGTGGGGCAGTCGGAGCGGCTTTAACTGGTATGCGTCCTATTTTAGAACTTCAATTCTCTGACTTTATCACAATCGCAATGGATCAGCTTGTGAACCAAGCAGCCAAAACACGGTACATGTTTGGCGGAAAAGGAAAGGTTCCGCTTGTCGTGAGAACACCAGCAGGATCAGGAACGGGGGCAGCGGCGCAGCACTCCCAAAGCTTAGAAGCGTGGATGGCGCATATTCCAGGACTTAAAGTGGTTCAGCCTTCAACAGCCTATGATGCAAAAGGACTTTTAAAAGCGGCGATGGATGATGACAACCCTGTCATTTTCTACGAGCACAAGCTTTTATATAAAACAATCGGTGAAGTGCCTGAAGAGCAATATTCCATTCCTCTAGGGAAAGCAGATGTGAAAAGAAGCGGGAAAGACGTCACGATTGTAGCAACAGCGATTATGGTACACAAAGCGTTAGAAGCGGCGAAGGAACTAGAAGCCGAGGGAATCGATGTTGAAATCATTGACCCAAGAACACTCGTCCCATTAGATGAAGAAACGATTATCGAATCTGTGAAGAAAACAGGTAAATGTATCGTCGTTCATGAAGCGGTAAAACGAGGCGGCTATGGCGGAGAGATTGCAAGTATGATAGCGGAAAGTGAAGCCTTTGACTACTTAGATGCTCCAATTAAACGACTTGGCGGTCTTGCGGTCCCAATACCATACAACCCGACGCTGGAAAAAGCGGTCATTCCACAAGTGCCAGATATTATTGAAGCAGCAAAAGAGCTTGTGCGCTCTTAAGTAAAGGGGAGAAGATCATGCCAAAAGAGATATTTATGCCGAAGCTAAGCAGTACGATGGAAGTCGGCACCTTGCTTCAATGGTTTAAAGAAGAAGGAGATTCGGTTGAAATCGGTGAGCCTCTTTTTGAAATTATGACAGACAAGATCAATATTGAGGTGGAAGCCTATGATGATGGTATTTTTCTAAAGAAATATTATGAAGCCGATGATCAAATTCCAGTTAATGCTGTCATTGGATACATCGGAGAGGCAAATGAACAGGTGCCAAGTGAACCGCCAGCACAATCAGATGAAGATTCACCAGGCAGCAGCGAATCGTCTTCATCAGAAGCGGCTTCATCCAGTTCTACTGAAGCCCCAAAAACACCTAATGAAAAAGTACGTGCCACACCTGCGGCGAGAAAAACGGCAAAGGATCATCATGTAGCGATTCATGAGGTATCTGGCACAGGACCTAAAGGCAGAGTTCAAAAGCGTGACGTCGAGGCGGCCGTCCACTCTAGTGAGAAAGATCAGCGTGTGTCACCACTTGCAGAAAAAGTGGCTGCTCGTGAAGGAATCAATTTAGCGAATGTTGCTGGATCTGGTGCACACGGAAAAATTATGAAGAGTGATGTAACGGCAGCAGCTGCACAAACAGCAGAGTCTTCTCCAGCGAAAACACAAAAACTAGCTGGCATGAGAAAAGTGATTGCTGACCGCATGTCACAAAGTGCCTTTACAGCACCGCACGTGACATTAACAAGTGAAATCGATATGACAAAAGCGAAAGAAGTACGCAAACAGCTATTGCCAGCGATTGAAAAAGAGACAGGCTACAGACTGTCGTTCACAGAAATTATCATTCATGCGGTCAGCAACGTACTCACACGTCACCCGCATATCAATATGACGTTTGAACAAAATGAGCTCCATTTCCATGACGATGTGCACATTGGTCTCGCTGTCGCTGTAAAAGATGGCTTAATGGTTCCAGTCATTTCTCATGCGAACCAAAAAGGGTTAAAACAGCTGACAAAAGAGGCGAAAGAAATCGGCCGAAACGCACGTGATCAAAAACTGCTGCCAGACCAGCTGAAAGGGTCCACTTTTACCATTAGTAACTTAGGGATGTATGCCATTGATACCTTTACCCCGATTATTAATCAGCCAGAAGTGGCGATCTTAGGGGTTGGGCGCATTCAAGAAAAACCTGTTGTAGTAGATGGAGAAATTCAGGTGCGGCCGATGATGGGCGTTAGTTTATCGTTTGATCACCGAGTGGTAGATGGCGCACCAGCGGCTGCCTTTTTAACAGATCTTAAAAAAGTGCTTGAACAACCATTTGAATTGCTAATGTAGGAGATGAATCGGATGACGAAAACGTATGATCTGACAGTCATTGGCGGAGGGCCTGGCGGGTATACTGCCGCCCTTCAAGCAGCTGAGCGTGGACGGAAGGTCGCATTGATTGAAGAGGATTTTCTAGGCGGTACTTGTTTAAATCGGGGCTGTATTCCTTCAAAGACGCTGCTCAAACATGCAGAAGTCATTGAATCAATTGAGAAGGCGAAAAGCTGGGGAATTGAAACAGGTGATTTGGTCCTTTCCTTCGATAAAATGAGAAAGCGCAAAGATGACGTCATTGAAAAGCTCAGAGGCGGAATTGCCTTTTTATTAAAGCAAGGAAAGATTGATGTATATAACGGCAGAGGTACAGCTGTTACAAAGCACCGGATTGAGATTGAAAAGCAAGATGGGGCAGAATCGATCGAAACGAAAGAACTCATCATTGCTACTGGATCTTCACCTGCCGTTCCGCCAATACCAGGCCTTAAAGACATTCAATTTGACACAAGTGATACAATCTTTGACATCCCAGATATTCCGGCTTCTGTCGTCATCATTGGCGGCGGTGTCATTGGACTTGAGCTGGCTTGTATCTTCCAGAGTCTTCAATCAAAAGTCACGATTATCGAAGCGGCTCCGTCTATTATTCCGCAAGAGGATGAGGAAGCATCTAAGCTGCTAGAAAGAGAATTAAAGAAAAAAGGCATCCATATCGCGAAAAAAACCACTGTGACAGAGGTGACGGAAAGCGAAGGAATCAAAGCGGTTCATGCATCAGACGATAAAGGAGAGACGCATATCTTTACGGCTGAAAGACTGCTTGTTTGTGTAGGAAGAAGACCTAGCGTTTCTGCTGTCAGCCAGCTTGACCTTCAGCTGGATGGTCCTTTTATCAAGGTGAACGACAAGATGCAGACAAGCGTGGAAGGTGTCTATGCAGTTGGGGATGTCGCTGGCGGCTATCAGCTTGCTCACGCAGCGATGGCAGAAGCCGCTGTTGCGGTCAGTAATATTTGCGGTGTGTCTGAAAAAATGAACGCTGATATCATGCCTAGATGTATTTATACATTACCAGAGGTAGCAAGTGTCGGTCTGACTGAGAAAGAGGCAAAAGCCAAAGGACTTAACGTGCGGGCAGAACGATTTGATTTAGCAGCAAGTGGTAAAGCACTAGCGGCAGGCGAGCAAACAGGTTTTATTAAATTGGTATACGATACAGCCTATGGTGAAGTGATTGGTGCGACGATGGTTGGCCCGCACGTCACAGAGATGATTTCAGAAGCTTCCTCCTTTATGTATTTAGAAGGAACAGCAGAAGAGATGGCGAAAATGATTCATCCGCATCCGACCATCTCAGAAGGTTTTTATGAAGCAGCACTTGATATCGTGAGTAAGCTGAGAAAATAATGGCCAAACAAGGGATAGGGAGGAGATGCATGTGCACGTCCAGCTTCATCAGAAAGCGGCACTTGTGACATGTAGCACAGATGGATTTGGAGAAGCCATCTGCCTGGCTTTAGCCCGGGCAGGTGCACATGTTTTTTTACACACGTTTCATGATGAATCAAAGGCTAAAACCATTCGTGAAGACATTCAAAAAATGGGCGGTCAAGCGAGTATCATTCAGAACCCGCTGGAAACGCCGCGTGATGCCACACGGATGCTGAGGCAAGTGATTGATACATGCGGTAAACTGGATATTTTGGTCAATCAAGCTGAACAAGGAGCAGACGCGGAGCTTGATGACGTGAGCCCAGATGAGTGGGTAGATGAAGTGGAATCGGCTGTGAATACCGTCTTTCTTTCCAGTCAGGCTGCTGTATGGCATATGGTTGATCAGAAGCAAGGCTGCATCATTAATATATCGTCATCAGGCAGTATCACAGGTGATGGCGGGATCTCACATGCTACATCGAATTCTATGCTGAATGCCATGACAAAAGGGTTAGCGAGAGAATTTAAAGACAAAGGTATCCGGGTGCTTGCGCTGCTGCCGCCGCCTCTCGATTTGGTTCCTGATACAGAGCAAATCAAGGAGACTGTGGCCCATATGACGGTGTTTCTCAGTACATCCTATGGTGCATTTACAGATGGCGCGGCGATTATGCTTGATGGGGGTGAGAGTGCTGGCTAATGTGCAAAAACCAGTTCTCATCGTTGGCGGAGCCCAAGGGATCGGAAAAGAAATTGCTGAGCGATTTTTAAAAGAAGGGCACCAAGTCGCCGTGTCAGATATAGACGAAAAGGGACTTTCGCTCTTAAAGACACAGTATCCCCAGCTGCTGATATTTCAAGCTGACGTTTCATCGTGGGAAAGTGTTCAGCAAATGATATCAGCAGCTGAAAGGGAGCTGGGCGGTATTGCTCACCTTGTGTATTCAGCAGGAATGACAAAATCACTGCCTTTTTTAGAAGTCGATTTTTCACTTTGGAAAAAGACACTGGCTGTGAACTTATATGGTCTTTACTATTGCATTAAAGCGTTGGCACCCTATATGTGTGAGCGGCAGGAAGGCAGTGTTGTCATTATTGGATCGGGATCGGCAATCACCGGATCAGGCGGCGGTATTCAATATTATGCATCAAAAGCAGGGGCTTTTGGATTGATGCGTTCGCTCGTAAAAGAACTAGGTTCGCATCATATACGCATCAATGTGATTGCCCCCCGCGTCATTGAATCTCAAATGCTTGATACGCTCTATCCTACTGTAGAGGAGAAACGGCAGCTGCAATCACTCATTCCCATCGGAAGATTAGGAAAGCCTGCGGATATTGCAGGACTCACTTTATTTCTCACACGTAGCGAGGGGAGTTATTTGCACGGACAAATTATCCTGTTAGACGGAGGGAGAACGTATCAGCCGAAATATACTGAGGGAAAAAGAGCGGAGAGTTAATCGCTCTTTTTGTCATTTTCATAACAATTGTTCCAATTGGAAACGAATGTTTGGTATACTGGTAATCATAGTATATTAAAAGGATGATGTCACATGCTGAATTGGGAAGAAAGACGACAGCTCGTCAAAGTTGCTCATCTTTATTATACAGACGGGTGGACGCAGCAGGAAATTGCAAAAAAGCTCAATGTCTCAAGACCAGTCATTTCAAAGCTCTTACAAAAAGCAAAAGATGTGGGAATCGTTGAAGTGTACATTAAAGACGAAAGCATTCATACGGTGGAACTTGAAAAGCAGCTAGAAACAACCTTTCAATTAACAGATGCGGTCGTTGTCCCAAGTGTCGGGACAATGTCTGAGATGGTGAAGCGGGCAGTCGGTCAAGCAGGCGCCTATTATTTGTCTAAAAACATGAAAAATGCGGAGAAAATCGGTATTTCATGGGGCACGACGCTAGCTGAGCTTGTCAAAGAATATCCTTTTGAACGAAGAAATGATGTGAAGGTCATTCCTTTAGAGGGCGGAATGGGCAGGCAGGCGGTCGACATTCATGCCAATCAGCTGGCATATGAGCTGGCAAAGAAAATGAACGGCACGTGTTCCTATTTATATGCCCCTGCGATTTTAGAAACAGAAGAATTAAAAGAACGGCTTATGGCGATGCAGGACATAGAAGCTGTGCTTGAAGAAGGCAGAAATGTGGATATTGCCCTCATCGGTATTGGCAACCCGCATAAAGGGTCAACTTTAAAAACAGTCGGTTATTTAAAAGAAGAGGACTTATCTGGTTTAAGGCAATCAGGGGCTGTCGGTGATATTGGCTTTCGTTTCTTTGATGGAGAAGGAAAACCTGTCCAAGATGAACTGAATCAGAAGGTCATTGGCTTATCGCTGGAACAATTAAAGAGCGTCAAAACGGTCATCGCTGTTGTAGAAGGCACCCATAAAGCTGAGAGCATTTTAGGGGCTTTAAATGGCGGCTTCATCCAAGTACTGGTGACAGACGAACTAACGGCGGCAGCCATTTTAAAGGAAGCATCCGTTCAATAAAAGACTGGCAGCGTTCGAATGATATAACAAGAGCAACATCAAACGAGAAAGGAGCTGTGTATCTTGAAGCAAACCGAAATGGAAGCAAACCTACACTGTACTCGGTGCCAAGAAGAGACCCTCCACAGCATCGTTTATGTGAATGATCAGATGAAAAGCGTTGAGTGTACAGAGTGTCATCAAAAGATCAGTGTGCAAGTCGACATCATGAAGGAATTTTACAAGGAAGTATACGAGAAAATAGCAACAAAGCCAAAGCGGATCACGCAGGAATATAAGTCGAACCTGAATGGATTTATCTCAAGGCTCCCAATCCGCGTGCTTAGTAAGCCATACCGGCTCATGAGATATTTAAACGAATCATACAAAGTGATCAAACAATATAAAAAATGAAGCAGAGACCGTTTAGCGCTCTGCTTCAGCGTGTAGGCAAACCCTCGCATTTTTTCTCAGTCCTCTGTTCTTGTGCTCACGAATGTCACATTCTCTCCGGTCCGGTACTCGTCTTTCCTACACTGCAAAGGTTTTCTATTACGCTGTAAAGAAGGGAAAAAAGCAGAGCACTGATTAGTGCTCTGCTTTTTTTTGTGCTTTTTTCATATAATAATAAATAGGCAGTCCGGCCATCCCGATCAGCATGGAGATCAGGCAGCTTTTCCAATCGGTGATCATGGTGCTGATTAAAACGAATAATGAACCGATAATCGCAATGATCGGTGTCAGCGGGTAAAGTGGTACACTGTACGCACGCTTCATTCCGCTGTTTTGTTTTCTCAGCTTAAAGACGGCGAAAAAGGCCATGACATAAAAGATGTAGATCATGAAAATCGACACCTCAGACAGTTTCTCTGGATTACTGACGATCATAAACACAATGGCGATCAAAATTTGCACAAATACAGCGATCCAAGGTGTTTTAAACGTTGGGTGAATCCGCGAAATCGCGTTGGCGAAAGGAATCTGCTTTCGCTCTGCCATCGCAAAAATCACACGTGGGAATGAAAGAACCTTTCCGTTCAAACAGCCAAAGATACTGATGATGATCCCAATACTAATGATTTTCCCGCCAATTGGTCCAAAGAGCATGGTAGCAGCAGTGCTTGTCGCATTTTCACCTAACTGGACGATTTGATCAGCTGGCAGCACGTGCAAAAGTGCGACATTAATAAAGAGATAACAAGCCGTCACGATTAAAATTCCGCCTGCCATCGCGCGAGGAAGCAGTTTCTCAGGGTTTTTCATTTCACCACCAAGCGCAGCAAGTAAAATCCAGCCATCATAGGCAAACAGCGTAGCCAAAATCGCTGCACCGAAGTTCATTTGAGCGATACTATCGTTGACGGCCATGAAGATGTTTTCGTTACCTTTCCATATGCCAAACACAATAATCGCGGCAATTGGGACAAGCTTTCCGATAGTAGTCAGCCCCTGAACAAATCCGCCGTATTTTGTTCCCATGATGTTAATGATACATAAAAATAAAACGGTGATAATGCCGATCGTTGTAGACCACAAAGTCGAAAGAGAAAATAAATTGGCTAATAATGAACCAAAATAAAGACCAAGTGCACCAATGATGGCGGGTCCGTAAATAATAATCTGCACCCAGCCGCATAAGTAGCCCCAAAATTCACCATACACTTCTTCAAGATAGGCGTACAAACCGCCGGTTCTCGGGATTTGTGTACCAATTTCAGCGACAGTCAGTCCGCCTGCAAGGGTCAAGATCCCACCTAACAGCCAAGCGAATAATGCGATGTCTGAGCTTCCTGAATAGGAAAGGACGTTGCCTGGCTTCATAAAGACGCCTGACCCGATAATGGTCCCGATGACAAGAGATAGGGCGAAAAATAAGCCGATGTCTTGTTTTAACGCTGGTTGTTCTTTGTTCATTACACACGACCTCCTGCATCACTTTCGTACGTTACTGTGACATGTATTTTGTTCATTGTAATACGATTTTAGGAAAACAAGAATTAAAAAAATTTTCTGATTTTCGTATTTGTATTTAAAAGTGTTCTTTTATTGGAGATATTAGGGTAAATGTTGTGTTAAAAACGAACAATGAAAGTTTATTTTTGATTTAATGTTAATTTAATGACCGAAAACCGAACATCCAGTAAACGTGCAGCCAAATGGTTGACTTTTCTTGAAAAATGAACTATTTTATTCATAAGGATATTATCTCGAATTCGAGATAATTTGAAATAGGAGTGAAAATAATGAAAATCAATGGGATTCACCACGTATCTGCGTTAACAGCCAATGCTCAGAAAAATGTTGATTTCTACCGCCAAATCCTTGGCTTAAAACTTGTAAAGAAAACAGTCAATCAGGATGACCCGTCTATGTATCATTTGTTTTATGGAGATGAGGTCGCTTCACCAGGAACAGAGCTAACATTCTTTGAAATTCCAATGCTTGCCCGCCGTTTGGAAGGGACAAATGCGATCACAAGCACAGGTCTTCTCGTTTCTTCTGAAGAGGCACTCACGTTTTGGGAAAAGCGGTTTGAAGATAAAGGCGTGCAGCAAGAAACAGCTTCCTTGAGAGGCGGAAGACCTGCTTTGCGTTTTAAAGACCCAGAAGGGCAGCAGCTGTTTTTAACAGTAGAACCGAATACGCAAGAGGCAGGCTCACCGCCAGTGCATGACGATATTCCGGCAGAGTTTGCGATTAGAGGTATAGGTCCAGTTGAATTAACCGTTGCAGAAGCTGACAAGACGGTCCGTGTTTTAACGGACATCCTTGGTTTCACTGAAAGAGCACGTGAACAATCAAATGATGGTGAGATCGTGACCATTTTTGAGTCAGGAAATGGCGGTGCTGGAACAGAAATTCATGTGATCGAAAAAACAGAAGGGCCTTCTGAACGTTCCGGCAGAGGAAGTGTGCATCACGTCGCATTTCGCGTGAAGGATGCAGAGGAGCTTGAAAAATGGTATGAAAAAATCTCAAAAGCAGGCTTTACGAACTCTGGTGTTGTAGAACGCTTTTACTTTAAAGCTCTTTACTTTAGAGAGCCAAATGGTATTTTATTTGAAATTTCAACCGATGGCCCTGGGTTTACAGTGGATGAAGGGGTGGACGAACTTGGTGATCAATTAGCCCTTCCGCCGTTCCTAGAGCATAAACGCGCAGAAATTGAACAAAGACTAACGCCAATTCAGTCTTCATAAAAAAACAGCTCATCAACTGAGCTGTTTTTTTATTAGGAACTGACCTGCTTAGATTCAGATTGTGTTAATGTGACCTGCTTTGTTTCTTGTTTTCCATTTCGAATGAGGGTGATGCTCACGGTGTCTCCTACTTTTGCATTCGTGTATAGCTCATGACGTAATTCACTGCCAGTTTTGATTTGTTTCCCATTGATGCCGGTAATGACATCCTCTGACTTTAAGCCAGCTTTGGCGGCAGGTGAACCTGCGGCGATATCTTTGACGTACACGCCTTGATCGAGCTGACTGCTTTTAAGTCCGAGAGTTTCTTTTTGATACACATCTGGAACTTGTTCGAGATCCAGCATGCTGATGCCGATATATGGACGTTCAATTTTTCCTTTTGTGAGAAGCTGATCAGCGATTGGTTTGACATCATTGATTGGCAGTGCGAACCCAATGCCTTCAACACCTGTTTCAGAGATTTTCATACTCGTGATCCCCACAACCTTTCCGTCTGTCGTCAGAAGCGGACCGCCGCTGTTACCTGGGTTAATAGCTGCATCTGTTTGAATGACATTAATGCTGCTTTCGCCTGCTGATGTGTTCATAGAGACTGTTCGGTCGACGCCGCTGACAATTCCTTGTGTCACCGTTCTTGAAAGATCTTCACCAAGCGGGTTTCCGATTGCAATGACGGTTTCCCCAGCACGCAGTGAGGAGGAATTGCCTAATGCCGCCACCTTCGTCACATGACTGCTGCTAATTTCCACAACGGCTAAGTCAGTGAGCGGATCAGCTCCAACCAGTTTTCCTTCAATGGTTTTGCCATCGTGTAAGGATACGGTTAGTTTGTTTGCCCCTTCAATGACATGGTTGTTTGTTAAGATATAGGCTTTATTGCCTGATTTTTTGAAAATGACTCCTGAGCCTGTACCGGTTTCTTCCTCTTGACTGCTTTTGTTTTGCTGTGATTCATCGAAAGGCGTACTGAAATCGCCAAAGCTCGTGTCTGTTTGAGTTTGCGCTTGGTAGTTTGTAATGCCGACAATAGCTGGTGATACATTTTCGACCATACTGGAGATGCTGCTTGATGAATTTGATGTTTGGACGGCTGTTGCTTTTGACGAATTCGTGTGATTTGTCGATACTGCTTCTGTTTTTGCTGCCGAATCATTTGCGGTGCTGTCTGATGAATGCTGAGCATATGGCGTAAGAACGTAGACACCTAACGCTAATGTACCGCCTACAACACCGCTGACAAATGGCTTAAACCAGCCGTTTGGCTTTTTCTGTTTTTGAGGTTGTTCAATTATTTGTTTGTCATCTTTGTGCTCTGTCATTTCAATCACTCTCTTTCAATGATTTTTTCATGTATGTGTTTGGGTGTTTTACCGTATGTGGTGGGGACTGACTTTATCGTATGAAAAAAGTGTGGGATAAAAATGAAAACATTGTGGGAAATTGTTAAAATAAGTAGTAAATCTAAGCAAGATAGAGGAGATTAAACTGTGGAGACAATTGGAATCATTGGATATGGAAGTATGGCTGATATGATGGTGCAAAAGTGGCTGGAAAATGGGGTGCTGGTTGCTCATCAAATCATGATCCATACAAGAAGTGAAACGGAGCGCCTTCATCAGCTCAAAGAAAAGCACCAAGAAATCAACATTTGTTCATTAGACGAACTTTCTGCGTCATGTGATATATTGTTTGTCTGCGTGCCGCCGCTTGCTGTACTAAATGTTCTGGATCAGCTGCCTTCTAAAGGGAGAGCGGTACATATTGTATCAGTAGCAGCAGCTGTGACATTAGAAAAGTTACAGGCGCATACAGCGCAGCCAGTATCCAGATACATCCCAACGCTCACGTCAGCTGTTGGGACAGGCGTGTCCCTTGTTGCGCATGGTGCAGCCGCAGGACGTGAGGACAAGGAGCGTTTGCACCGGCTGCTTTCAGCTTTTAGCATCGTCAGGGAGGTAGAGGAAGACCGGTTTGATGCGGCGAGCAATTTGACAAGCTCATCTCCTGGTTTTATCGCTGCTCTTTTTGAAGAAATGGCGAAAGCGGCTGTGAGAAATAGTGATCTTTCCTTAGAGGAAGCGAATGAATTTTTAACGTATGCCCTTTTAGGAACTGGCCAGATCCTCGTAGAACGAGGCCTAACCTTTGCTGAAACTGTCGATAGAGTGGCGACAAAAGGGGGAATTACAGGAGAAGGTGCTGAGGTCATTCAACAGCAGGCACCTCAGATGTTTGATGATTTATTTACACAAACCATGAAGAAATATGAACAGCTGAAATCGCAGATCAACGAAGCGGATAAACACCACTAAAGACATAGTCAGTGGTGTTTTATTTGTTAAAAAAATCCTTTCTAAAAAAGCCGTTTGACCTGTATTATCTGAGTCTAAACTCCTTATTTTCGGACATTGTATTGAAAAATCAATCAAGTTCTCATATAATTTTTTAGAAAATTTAGAAAAATATACACAAATTTTATGTTTAATTAAAGGGGGATGGGAATGAAGCTCTATCTATCTGTCGATATGGAGGGAATTACTGGTCTAGCTGATCATACATTTGTTGATTCACGCCAGCATAACTATGAGCGTGGCAGACGCATTATGACGGGTGAAGTGAACGCCTGTGTAGAGGCGCTTCTTCAGCATGGTGCCACCGACATTTTGGTCAATGACAGTCATTCTAAAATGAATAATCTTTTGATCGAAGAACTGCATGAAGAGGCAGTTCTCATATCAGGTGACGTAAAGCCTTATTCAATGGTGCAAGGATTGGATCAAACCTATGATGCAGCTGTTTTTTTAGGCTATCATGCAAGGGCATCAATGAAAGGTGTGATGTCACACAGTATGATTTTTGGGGTCAGACATTTTTACATAAATGATCATCCAATTGGTGAAATGGGCTTTAATGCGTATGTTGCAGGCTACTATGGTGTGCCGGTGATTCTTGTTTGCGGGGATGATCAAGCAGCACTTGAGGCAGAAAAGCTGATGCCTGGTGTGAAAACAGTGGCAGTGAAAGAGACCATCTCAAGATCTGCTGTGAAATGCTTACCTCCAGCCAAAGTCAATCAACAAATCTCGCAGCAAGTGGAAGCCGCGATGAAACAGATTGATCAAATGAAGCCGCTGACGCCTCCTGATCAGCCGCTGCTTAAGATTGAGTTTGCCAATTATGGACAAGCTGAATGGGCGAATTTAATGCCGGGTACTGCCATCATAGAAGGAACAACGACGGTGACGTACCAGGCAGACAATATATTAGAAGCCTATCAAGCAATGCTTGTCATGACAGAGCTTGCCGCACGTACAACATTTTGTTAAGTGAGGGGGAGACAGCAGATGGCCAGCTTTTTGCTCAAGCGTTTTATTGCGATGATTGCTACGATCTTAACGATTACGACTTTAACGTTTATTTTAATGAAGGTCATCCCAGGATCGCCTTTCAATGAAGAACGAAATACAAACGAAACCGTCCAGCGAAACCTCGAAAGCTACTATCACTTAGACGAACCACTCTATGTTCAATATGTCATCTATTTAAAATCCATTGTTACCTTTGATTTTGGTCCTTCCATTAAAAAGCCTTCTGAAAGTGTCAATGATCTATTGGCGAGAGGCTTCCCAGTCTCATTAGAACTTGGTCTTATCTCAATATTGATTGCTGTTATCTCTGGCATTCTGCTAGGGGTTATGGCTGCCCTCCGGCATAATGGTTTGATTGATTACATCGCCATGACGATTGCTGTATTCGGTATATCCATTCCAAACTTTATCTTTGCTACCTTATTAATTCAGCAGCTTGCTGTCAATTTGCAGCTCTTTCCTACAGCGATGTGGACAAGTCCAATGCATATGGTGCTGCCTACAATCGCCCTTGCTGTTGGCCCAATGGCCATTATCGCCAGGTTAACGAGGTCAAGCATGATTGAAGTGCTGTCGCAAGACTATATCCGTACGGCCAAAGCAAAAGGACTTTCTCCTTTTAAAATTGTATTTAAACATGCGCTTCGAAATGCACTTTTACCCGTTGTGACCATTCTTGGAACACTTGTCGCAAGTATTTTAACAGGAAGTTTTGTCATTGAAAAAATATTTGCCATTCCTGGAATGGGAAAATACTTTGTCGAGAGCATTAACAACCGTGATTATCCTGTCATCATGGGAACCACTGTTTTTTACAGCATTATTTTAATCACACTTCTCTTCATTGTCGATGTGGCGTATCGTCTCCTTGATCCAAGGATTCAGCTGCATCAGAAAGGAGGAAAGGCATGAGTATACACCTTCAGCATGATCCACCGAACAGGCATCCTGAAGTGCCGGACGAATGGTTTTCTCCTCGAGAGCAAAAGAAAACAGAAGCCCATGCCATTAAAAGACCCTCTCTTTCCTATTGGGCAGATACATGGAGGCGGCTGAAGCAAAATAAGCTTGCGATGTTTAGTCTATCGGTTCTGATTTTTCTTTTTGTCATGGCAGTCTTAGGTCCATTGCTTGCGCCAAATAGTGTGACAGAGCAGCGTCTTTCGATGCAAAATCTGCCGCCCTCGGCTGCTCATTGGTTTGGAACAGATGAGCTTGGACGAGATGTGTTTACTCGGACTTGGTACGGAGCTCGCATTTCGTTATTTGTGGGTGTTATGGCAGCCTTGATTGATTTTGCCATCGGTGTGATTTATGGGGGCATAGCCGGCTATAAAGGCGGACGCTATGACCATGTCATGATGCGGATTGTCGAGGTGCTCTACGGACTCCCTTATTTACTTGTCGTCATTTTATTGATGGTGCTCATGGGCCCAGGGCTTGTCACCATTATTGTAGCGCTCACTGTCACCGGATGGATTGGAATGGCAAGAATTGTGAGAGGTCAGGTTCTTCAGCTGAAAAGCCAGGAATATGTCCTTGCCTCAAAGACCTTTGGTGCCAAAAGCCTGCGGATCATTCGCCGCAACCTGCTGCCGAATACGATGGGGCCGATTATCGTCCAAATGACCCTGACTGTGCCGACAGCGATATTTGCTGAAGCGTTCTTAAGCTTTCTCGGTTTAGGTATTCAAGCACCATTTGCAAGCTGGGGCGTGATGGCCAATGATGCTTTGCCGACTGTGCTGTCAGACAATGGACATTGGTGGCGTTTATTTTTCCCGGCATTTTTTATTTCACTCACGATGTTTTGCTTTAACAATTTAGGTGATGGCTTGCAAGATGCGCTTGATCCAAAGATGAAGAGGTGATGGCGCTTTGAAAAAAGTTCTACAAATCATCGATCTGCACGTCAGCTTTCGGACATACGGCGGTTCAGTTCAAGCAGTACGCGGAGTGAATGTCGATGTATATGAAAAAGAAACCTTAGCCATTGTGGGAGAATCAGGCTGCGGGAAAAGTGTGACATCACAAAGCATTATGAGGCTTCTGCCTGCATACAGCGCGCATGTCGATCAGGGAGAAATCTGGTTTCAAGACCGCAACTTGCTGTCATTATCTGAAAAAGAAATGCGCGCCATACGAGGTGTCGATATTTCGATGATCTTCCAAGATCCGATGACGGCACTGAACCCTACCTTGACAATAGGGGATCAGCTGATGGAGGCGGCGAAGGAGCATCAAAAGCTGACGAAAAAAGAAGTGAAAGAAGCCGCCATAAAGATGCTTGATTTGGTTGGTATTCCGCAGCCGAAGGAGAGATTAAAGCAATACCCGCACCAATTCAGCGGGGGAATGAGGCAGCGGCTCATGATTGCCATGGCACTGATTTGTGAGCCAAAGGTGCTGATCGCAGATGAACCGACGACCGCGCTGGATGTGACCATACAGGCACAAATTTTAGAACTGTTTAAAGAGATTCAGAGGAAAACAGGGGTTACCATTATATTAATCACACACGACTTAGGGGTCGTAGCCCAAGTTGCCGACCGGGTAGCAGTCATGTACGGAGGGAAAATGGTTGAAACCGGAACAAGGCAAGATATTTTTTACAGTCCGCAGCATCCTTATACAAAAGGACTCCTGCAATCCGTTCCAAGACTTGATATGAAAGATGAACTGATTCCGATTGAAGGAAGCCCGCCTGATTTATTTGCACCGCCAAAGGGCTGTCCGTATACCGATCGCTGCCCGGCTGCCATGAAAGTGTGTGATCATATCATGCCGCACGAAACGCAGCGGTCACCTACTCATACAGTGCATTGCTGGCTCCAGGATGAGCGAGCGAACCAAGCGATGTTATCTTCAACACAAAGGGGGAGTTTTTCATGAGAAAAAAAGGGTGGATCATTAGTGTTTGTTTGTTCATCATCATGCTGCTCGCAGGATGTACAGCCAATGAGCAAGCAGGTAAAGGATCATCAAGCAACAAGAATGAAAAGAAAGTATTAACCTTAAATAACGAAAACGAACCGACGTCATTTGACCCGCCGATTGGTTTTAATAATGTATCGTGGCAAGGACTGAATAACTTAATGGAGGGATTAACGAGGCTGAATGAAAAGCACGAACCATCTCCTGCAATGGCGGAAAAATGGGAAATTTCAGAGGATGGAAAAACGTACACATTTCATTTAAGAGACGGCATCAAGTGGTCGAATGGTGATCCAGTGAAAGCGAGTGACTTTGAATATGCGTGGAAGCGTCTGCTTGATCCGAAAACAGGCTCCTCTGCATCGTTCTTAGCTTACATGATTGAAGGCGGAGAGGCATTTAACAGCGGAAAAGGAAAGAAAGAGGATGTAAAAGTCAGTGCTGAAAATGACAAAACGCTAAAGGTCACACTGGCATACCCGCAGAAATCGTTCTTAAATATGACCGCAAACCCTGCCTTTTTCCCTGTCAATGAGAAGGTAGCAGAGAAGGATCCAAACTGGGCAAAGGATGCCAAAACCTTTGTTGGGAATGGACCGTTTCAGCTGACAGAATGGAAGCATGATGAGAGCTTCACTATGGAAAAAAGTGAGACGTATTGGGACAAAAAATCAGTCAAGCTGGATCAGGTAAAGTGGCTGATGATCAGCGATCGAAACACTGATTATCAAATGTATCAATCGGGAGATTTAGATACTGCCTTCGTCCCAGCAGAACAAAGTGAAAATTTGCTGAAAAATAAAGATGTACAAATTGAAGATCAGGCTGGACTGTTCTTTTATCGTCTGAATGTGAACATGGAACCTTTTCAAAATAAGAACATTCGCAAAGCCTTTCAAATGGCGATCAATCCGCAAGATATCGTGGATTATGTCACGAAAAATAAAGAGAAGCCAGCCCGCGCCTTCGTTTCACCGGGGATTTTAGATTCAAAGGGTGAGGATTTCAGAGAAGCTGGCGGTGATCTTGTCAAACAAGATACGAGTGAAGCTGCAAAACTATTAGAAAAAGGGCTGAAAGAAGAGAACTATTCAAAGCTGCCGCCCGTCACATTAACATATAGCACAAAGCCTGAGAACAAGAAAAAAGCTGAAGCCATCCAGCAGCAACTAAAAGAAGCGCTGGGTGTGGACGTGAAGCTTGCAAACATGGAAGCCAATGTATTTGCAGAAGATCAAAAGGCACTGAAATTCCAATTCTCGCAAAGTTCATTTTTAGCAGACTATGCAGATCCGATTAATTTCCTAGAGAGCTTTCAAACAGGGAATGCGATGAACCGGACTGGATGGTCAAACGACACCTATGATCAGCTGATGAAAAAGGCGAGAAAGGAAGCAGATGAACAAAAAAGAAACAGCATCCTTCATGATGCAGAGGCACTTCTCATTGAAGAAGCACCAATCATTCCAATTCATTTTTATAACCAAGTTCATTTGCAAAAAGAGGGCGTGAAGGGAATTGTCCGCCACCCTGTTGGGTATATCGATTTGAAATGGGCGCAAGTAGATGGAGAGTAATTGAAGGGAATGAGGAACACGGACGCTTTGAACAAAAGCGTCTGTTCCTTTATTTGTTCATGTTATGGAGAAAATGCCCATAGATTGTAAGAAATAAAGAGAAAGAGGGGATTGGCATGAACCAGCTGCCAGCGGCGCTTCAAACAGGGGATACGGTGGGGATTATCGCACCAGCAAGCCCGCCTGATGAATTGAAATTAGCAAAAGGGATTGCCTTTTTAGAGAGCCTTGGGCTGAAGGTGAAAAAAGGGAAGTATCTCGATTCCCGGTACGGGTATTTAGCAGGGCGTGATCATGAAAGAGTGGAAGATCTTCATGGCATGTTTCAAGATCCAGAAGTCAAAGCAGTTATTTGTGCCTGCGGAGGGTACGGAACTGGAAGACTTGCGGAAGCCATTGATTATGACCTCATTCGCCGGAATCCAAAAATCTTTTGGGGTTATAGTGACATTACGTTTTTACATACGGCCATCCAGCAGCAGACCGGTCTTGTGACCTTTCATGGTCCAATGCTTTCCTCTGATGTGGGGCTTGAAGAGGTCCATCCGTATACGAAGGATACCTTTTTGCAGCTGTTCACGCCGAAGGCCTTTACGTATACGCATCACTTGTCACCTCTTCATACTTTCTACCCCGGCACCGTTTCAGGTGACATTATAGGAGGGAATCTTGCTCTCATCGTGACAACACTTGGTACACCTTTTGAAATTGATACGAAGGGAAAGCTGTTGTTCATTGAAGATATTGACGAAGAGCCTTATAAAATCGATCGCATGATGCAGCACCTCACCTCTGCTGGAAAATTGGATGATGCGGCCGGATTCATCATTGGAGATTTTCATCAATGTGAACCAAAAAAGAAAGACCAGTCCTTAACCTTGGAACAGCTGTGGGAAACCTATATTGTGCCGCAAAAGAAACCCGCACTCGGCGGCTTTCGGATCGGTCATTCATCACCGAACTTTGCCTTTCCGATGGGCGTGCAGGCTGCACTAGATGCCGCAGGGAAAAAACTGCACATTTCTCCAGGCGTTGCAGCGAAAGAGGCGATTAAATGAAAATTGTCGATGTTCGTACATGCAGAACAAGTGTACCGCTAAAAAAGCCTTTCAAAACCGCTTTAAGAACGGTGTATGACGCAGCATCTCTGATCGTTATCATCACATATGATCAAGGTGATGTCAGCTACGGAGAGGCAGTTCCCACATCGGTGATTACAGGAGAAACGCTGGAAAGCATCGACTATGCCATCTGTGAAGTGATCAGACCCATTTTGCTCGGGGCTTCCTTGGCAGAGTATGAACAAATCTTTTCTGCTATGAACCGCGTGCTCGCAAGCAACACAAGCGCAAAAGCTGCAATCGATATGGCCATTTATGATGGCTTAGCAAAGCAGGCAGGACTTCCGCTTTATCAATACCTTGGCGGATATCGTCATCAGCTCGAAACCGACTATACGGTCAGTGTAAACCGGCCGCTTGAGATGGCAGAAGATGCGAAGCAATACTCAGCTGAAGGCTTTCAGACGTTAAAGATCAAAGTAGGAAAAGATGATATACACACTGATATACAGCGGATCAAGCGGATTCGAGAAAAAGTCGGGCCAGACATTCAGATCAGGCTCGACGCCAATCAGGGCTGGACATGGAAGGAAGCGATCACAGCTATTCGAAAAATGGAAGCGCTGAATATTGAATTAGTAGAACAGCCAGTGCCGAAAGAAGATATCGAAGGCCTGCGTCGTGTGACGGAAGCAACTGAAACATTGATCATGGCAGACGAAAGCATTTTCAGTTTTCATGATGCAATCAAGGTGCTTGAAATGAGAAGCTGTGATCTGATCAATTTAAAATTAATGAAATCAGGCGGCATAAAAGAAGCATTAAAAATCAATGCCCTTGCCGAAGCATACGGTGTTCAGTGCATGGTTGGCAGTATGATTGAATCAAAGCTTGGCATTACAGCAGCGGCACATTTCGCCGCAAGCCAGCCGAATATCACCCGCTGCGATTTTGATGCCCCGCTTATGCTGAAAGAGGACATGATAGACGGAGGAATCGTGTACAAAGGAAAAGATATATTTTTACCGCTGCATCATGGGTTAGGCATTCAAGGGGTGAAAGGAGTCTCATGATGATATACGAATCAAAGGTTCCAGTCGCTAACGTTTGGACAGCGCCGCAGTCTCCCCGAGAAATCGATCGAAAGGTACTTCAGGACTCCATCAACATCAAAGAATGGATTGACCAGCAAACATATGAAGAAAAGCTGGCTTTATGTGAAGAAAATTTGATTCAATCTCAAGTACTGCTCGGCGGACGAGTGATTGGATTAGAAGAGACAGATGGCTGGATGAAAGTCGTCATTCCGCAGCAGGCCAGCCGGAAACATCCGCAAGGCTATCCAGGCTATATGCCTGCTGAGCAATTAAAACAAGTAACAGAGGGAAGTGCGTCAGCTGCATCTCTTATCGTTTGTCAGAAAAAAGCCACACTCTATCAAAACGGGGAACCTGATATGGAGATTAGCTTTTTAACAGAGCTGGCAGCCGCCAAAGAAACAGATGATCAATTTCATGTTGTCACCCCATTAGGAATAAGAGAAATCAACAAAGCGGATGTACGCCCAGTATCGCAAGCTTTCTCTATGACCGGCAAAGATGTCGTAGACGCAGGAAAACAATTTATTGGCCTTTCTTATTTATGGGGAGGCATGAGCAGCTTTGGCTATGATTGTTCAGGCTTTGCTTACAGCATGTACAAAGCTTGCGGATATCTTTTGCCGAGAGACGCAAGTGACCAAGCAGTTCAAGGAACGCCGGTTACATCAAACCATTTAGAACAAGGCGACTTGCTGTTTTTTGCAAATGAAAACGGAAAGGGAGCGGTCCGCCATGTAGGAATCTACGCTGGGGACGGGATGATGCTTCATTCGCCTAAAACCGGCAGACAAATTGAGCTTCTTTCCCTTTCTGGCACTTCATATGAAAAGGAATGGGCAGGTGCAAGGCGGTATTTACCAAGTGAGAGGAGGAGCGATACATGACAGTTGAACCACTTTTACAAGTAAACAACCTTAAAAAACATTTTCACCTTTCGAAAGGGAGAACCTTAAAAGCGCTGGATGGTGTCTCTTTTCAGCTGAAACAAGGTGAAACCTTTGGTCTCGTTGGTGAGTCTGGCTGCGGCAAATCCACACTTGGAAAAGTGCTCATGCGTCTTTATGAACCAACAGATGGTGAAGCCTTATATGAAGGGAAAAGTCTTCACCACCTTTCTAAAAAAGAATCATTTGATTTCAACCGGCAAATGCAAATGGTCTTTCAAGACCCGTATTCTTCGTTAAATCCAAGACTGTCAGTAAAAGATATTATGCTGGAGCCAATGGAGATTCATCAGCTTTATGGCAGTCAAAAGAAAAGGATTGCCCGCGTGAAAGAACTGCTCGAAGCGGTAGGATTAAGCTATGATTTTGCCACCCGCTATCCGCACGAATTTAGCGGAGGACAGAGGCAGAGAATCGGCATTGCAAGAGCACTTGCCTTAGCGCCAAAATTTATTGTGGCAGATGAGCCGATTTCTGCACTAGACGTCTCCGTTCAAGCGCAGGTCGTGAATCTGCTGAAAAAATTGCAAAAAGAGGAAGGATTAACTTTTCTCTTTATTGCACATGACTTGTCAATGGTGAAATATATTAGCGACCGGATCGGTGTCATGTATTTAGGTCATCTCGTCGAATTGACGACGAGTGATGCATTATATCAAACACCGCTTCACCCATATACACAAGCCTTGCTGTCTGCAATCCCCATTCCAGATCCTGACGTAGAGGACAAACGCAAAAGGTTTATTTTAAAAGGAGAAATTCCAAGTCCAGTGAACCCGCCAAGCGGCTGTGTATTTCGAACAAGATGCCCTGCCGCGATGGATGTGTGTGCTGAAAAAAAGCCGGCATTACAAGCGGTGGAAGAAGGACATGAAGTCGCCTGTCATTTATATAATAGAAAATAGGACAAGCTAGACAAAAGCCAGCAAGTAGACAAGCTGTTCTACATGCTGGCTTTTTTAATAGATGAACGCCGAATAGGCAATGTGCAGCATCTGAAAGAGCCGCCAGATTTAATAATTTCAGAAAAGTCCACTTCAATAACGGTGTATCCGTGAGCGGTTAACGCAGCATTTGTTTCTTGGTTGCTGGGCAAGCTGATCACTTTTTTCTGCCCAATGGATAAAACATTTGGTCCAAGTGTGAATTGCTCTTGTTCGCTGATTTCAATTAAATCATAATACGTTTTGAGCAGCTGGAGATCCTTTTGCTTGAACGCTTCAGGATAAATGATGATCTCGTCATGAGACAGAATATTCATCACACAATCAAGATGCAAAATGTGAGGAGGAAGGTGAATCGGAATGATGTCGTGATCCGGCAGTTCCTTTTTGAGCTGGTAGATAGCGGCTGGACTAGTTCTTTTGCTCGTGCCAACAAACACATGGTTCTGATCCACAAGCACATCGCCGCCTTCAATCGTTCCGTCTGTCAAAGTGACAGCTGACCACCCTTTTGCCTGTGCCCATTCTTTTAGGTATTGTTCTTCCCCTTGCCGAACCGGAGCGGCCATACTTGAAACAAACAGTGTATGTCCAATCGTAAACCCAATATCCCGAGTGAAGACTTGCTCAGGGAAGCGTTCATTCGGCGGGAGCAGGATGGGCCGTACTTGATGATCTTTAAGGGTTTGGATCAATTGCTTATGCTGAGCGACTGCTTTCATTTGAGAAATATTTTCTTTCGCAAAATGTTTCTGGGTTTCGTTAATAATTTGTTTGATTTCCATATAAATAGGACTGCATAAAAGAACTTCTTCTAAATCGTCGTATTCACTCATGCATTGCGGCATTTTGTATAATTGCTCTGCTCTCATAGAATCCATTAAATGGCCTCCTTGTTCATTCATAGTTCTATTATTCCTTCTTCTAGCCATGGTTGAAACATTTCCGAAAGAAAATCTCTCACATAAGACTAAAGCAAAAAGTTTAGACAAACCTAAAAGAATAGTGTTTAATAAAAGTCGTTCCGCATCCACGAAAACAGCAAGAAGGAGCTATGATGATGAGTGAAGAAAATTTCAAATACTGCAAGGAATCGAAAGTTGTTAAAACCAGCAGGGTATTCCCTCTCGATACGAATAACCACCAAACGTTATTTGGCGGGAAATTAATGAGTTATATAGATGACATTGCCTCCATCTCGGCAGCAAGACACAGCCGCAGTGAAACGGTCACAGCTTCAATGGATTCTGTTGACTTTTTAGAGCCGATTGGACAAAAGGAGTCAGTATGCTTGGAATCCTATGTCACATGGGTGGGTACGTCTTCTATGGAAGTGTTCGTCAAAGTCATTAAAGAAAACTTGATGTCTGGAGAGCGCAGACTCGCAGCGACTTCATTTCTGACATTTGTCTCATTAGATGAAAACGGAAAGCCTAAACGAGTCCCGCAGGTGATGCCGGAAACAGAAGAAGAGATCATGCTTCATCAAACAGCGAAGCAGCGGGCAGAGGAAAGAAAAAGCCGCCGAAAACATAGTAAGGCGCTTGCTGACGCACTTGGGACAGATAAACCTTGGGCGTAAAAATCACCCTTTAAGCGGTGATTTTTTTCTGTGCCAGTATCTTGCATGGCAAGATAGTGTATGGTAAGATAAAGCTATCTTGTGATGCAAGGTACTGGAATCGGAGGAACAATCATGACAACATCCACACAAATGCTAAAAGGAATTTTAGAAGGCTGCCTGCTGTCGATTATTTCTGAGGGCGAAATTTATGGGTATGAAATGACGAAGAAGCTCGCGCATTATGGGTTTGATCAAATAAGTGAAGGCAGTATCTATCCGATTTTGCTGCGTATGCAAAAGGAACAGCTGGTGACCACCGTCACAAAAGCGTCAGCGACCGGCCCGAAAAGGAAATACTATACGCTCACACAAGCGGGAGAACAAGCGCTCACAGAGTTTATTGACCGCTGGAATGAGCTTTCAAAAAATGTAAACCGCTTATTACAAAAAGGGAAGTGAGATTATGGTATCAAAAGAAACAAGACACATTCTACTAGAGCTGCAACTTTATCTCATATCAAAGGGAAAAAATCAGGATGAAATCGATGAGCTGATGGACGAACTGACAGCACATGCGGTTGAGGCTGAAAAAGACGGCAAAACAGGTGAGGATGTGTTCGGCGGAGATCCGCGGAGCTATGCTGATGAACTGGCAAAAGAGCTGTCAGGAAACCATAAAGACTGGGTGCCGTTTGTCAGTGCTTTCTTAATTGGATCGCTTTTTTACATGATTTTAGCAGATGCAATCAGCCAAAACTTATCCTATTCTTGGTTTGCTTTGATTGGATATCCGCTCGTTTTAGTGGCCAATGTCATCATGATCATTGTGATGTTTAGAGCGTCCGCCTTTCAAACAAGCAGCCGGGTATTTCTCTACTTTTGGATGTTAGGAATCTTTCAGCTGACAGCGATGGTGACAATCAAACTATTGGATCAAAAAGTCGGCACACCACTACTTGTCCTTACTTCTGGCCAGAGGTGGGGCGTCATTTTGCTCATGCTGCTATGTATCGTTGTATTAAATGCAATCTTAAAGGCGAATGTCGTTTCATTGATTCCACTCATCTTTTTCGGACCGCAGCTTATCTTCGAATGGATTGGCTGGACGTCACCAAGTGTGATTTTGCTGCAAAGTCTGCTATCTATTGTGATTTTAATAGGGCTTATATTCATTGTACTGCGCCGGACAAATAAGAAAAATGAAAATACGAATGTAAACTGAGCACATCCTATCCGATGTGCTTTTCTTTTTCTAAAAAAATGTAGAAATGGAATTGTCTTTTTCATTACAATGGGGAGAGGACAAAAATGAAAAGGGGTTCTGTTTTTGGATATTGTATGGGGATATGTACTCGTTTTTGTATTGGCTGCCTTGCCTTTTTTTGAAGTGATTGGTGTCGTTCCATTCGCAATCTTAAGTGGGCTGCATCCTGTGACAACAGCTGTGATTGGATTCATCGGCAACTTTTTGACAGTCTTGCTTCTTATTGTGTTCGTGGACCGGTTTAAAGCATGGTGGTTAAAAAGAAAAGAGGAAAAAGGTGATGAAAAAGGAGAGAAAAAGCAGCTGCGCGCGAGAAAAATTTGGGAACGATACGGTCTGCCTGGGTTAGCGCTCATAGGACCTTTTATCATCGGCAGTCACTTAGCGGCCTTGATGTGCATGAGCTTTGGAACGAAAAGAAAGCAAGTCGCGGTGTGGATGACCGTCAGTTTAATGATGTGGACAGCGCTGGCTGCAAGTTTAACCGGTGCGGGCTTCCATTACTTTGCCCCAGATTCAAATGGATTGTTCGGAGATATTTTTAGCAAGTAAAAAAGGGGGGATCATCAATGACAGTTCAAACAAGAACAGTATTTGAAACAGAGCGCCTGAAACTGAGAACGATGAATGAACATGATGCGTCATTTTTATATGACGAGCTGTTTCAGGATGAAGAAGTGATGAAGTATTATCCTTCTTTGAAGGATGAACAGCAGACAAAAGAGTGGATTGCATGGAATCAAAAAAATGACCGCATGTACCACACCTCGCTATGGATCATTGAAGATAAAGAAACAAATGAACGACTTGGACAAAGCGGCATTGTCCTGCAAAACATTGAAGGACAAACCGAGCTTGAGATTGGCTATATGCTAAAGAAAGCGGCGTGGGGGAATGGCTATGCTGCTGAGGCTGCAAAAGGCTGCCTTACCTATGGATTTGAAGAAATGAAGGTCAGACGGATGGTCAGCCTAATTCGTCCTGAGAATGAAGCGTCGGTGAAGGTCGCTTTAAAAATGGGCATGAAAAAAGAAAAAACCATTTCAAAATGGGACCAAATCATTGATGTATACAGCATCACCCGTAACGGAGAAAACGGCTCGCTTACCGAATAAGCAGAGCCGTTTTTTTTTTATGCACGCTGTTCTAACTGAAGTAAATATTTCTTCCGTTCAATCCCTCCGCCGTAGCCTCCAAGCTCACCACTTGTTTGAATCACGCGGTGGCAGGGAATGATAATCGCCAATTGATTGGCACCATTTGCATTACCAACGGCACGAACCAAATGCGGATCGCCCAGTTTCGTGGCTAAATCTCGATAGGATCTCGTTTCGCCTGCTGGAATGCGTGAGAGCTGGTCCCACACCTTCATTTGAAAAGGGGTGCCATGTAAAGAAAGCGGTACAGTAAACTTGGTCAGCTTTTTCTCAAAATATAAGGCCAATTCCTTTGCTAATTGCTGATGGACGTTTGTTTCTCCAACTAAAATGCGGGCATGAAGCTTCTTTCTTAATGTTTCAATTTCTTTTTCGAGTCCCCGCCTGTCCATAAACTCCAGTAAATACACATGTGTGGCATCTGTCACACTCATCATGCGCCCGATCGGTGTGGAAATAAAATTAGCATAGAGAATGTGAATCTGCGCTTTTTTAGGGGGATTTCCCATAATTTTCGTAAATGCATCATTGAAGGCACTTGAAGATTCATAGCCGAAAGTGACCTGCTGATCGATTACTTTTTTTCCGTTCAAAATTTCTTTAAAGGCAAGCCCCATTCGGCGTGATCTTGCATATTGAACAAAGGTCATGCCGTAAATGTCTTTAAACTTTCTTCGAGCTGTGGCAGAGTGAATCCCTAATTGGCGGAAGTCCTCTTCCTTCCAGCGTTTTTCAGGATTTTTTTCTACTGCTGAAACGAGTGTTTTGACTTCTTCAGGAATGCTGTTAGGGTATGTTAATGGTGTGCAGCGCTTGCACGGGCGATACCCTGCCAGCAGTGCTTCCTCCGCTGTAAAGAAAAACTCACAGTTTTCAAATTTTGGCTTTCTGGCCGTACATGTGGCATGACAGAAGATACCGGTTGTCTTAATACAGGCAAAGAATGTGCCGTCATATTGCGGATTCTTGTCAACAAGTGCTTGATAAAATTCATGTTTTTGTTCATCGGTCATCATCATATGAAGCCACCTCTTGATTTTCTATAAAATGTTTTTCAGCATTGTTTGGGGTACGACGGATGATCTGTAAATACATCATCCTAAAGTTGAACGTTCATCGCATCAATCTGATTTCATTATATCAGCGATGTGATCATTGACGTATCGTTGCTTTAAGGAATGCGGTATAGATCCTGTTTACAATCAAGCATCATAAACATGTCAATCTCCTCCTTTTCTCATTCCTGTTTTAGTTCATATATTTTAGCTGCTTCTGTTTCATTTCTTCATAAAATGCTTCAACTTCTTGTTCGTAAAGTACGGTCTCCATGTCCTTGTATTTACGCTTGATCGTCAATGTCATAAAAAATAAATGGATTGTCATATACGCTCATTTCCCTTCAGTTCGCAGCACGCGAAAACAGCACGCAAATCTTCTTTATCAGTTGACCTGTTTCTAACACTTAGTATACGGCGGTTCCATAAAAATTCTTTCGAAAAATGAACAAGTATATTTGCATGTGGGAAGCTAAGCGGTAGACCGGTATTTCGGGGTGTGATACAATTTTGACACACAGAATCTGCTTTAAGTCAGATCTGCTTATTAAGAAATGGTTTTCTAGGGTTCCGTGCGGGTGGCGCAGTCTGGACCGAGAGAAAACACATAGGGTCTAGACAATTGACCGTATGGACACGGAGGGATAAAAGCCCGGGAGATTTGATCAAACGATCGATTTCCGGGCTTTTTTTGTTGCTTGGAATCGTTCAGAAAGGAAGGGATTAGATGAAATGGGGAAACGTCTTGATTGCGGCGATCTTTGAAGTCGGCTGGGTGATGGGGTTGAAATATGCTGACTCTTTATTGGAATGGGCCGCAACCATCGTTTGTATTGTCGTCAGCTTTTATTTACTCCTGAAAGCCACGACTGTACTGCCAGTTGGCACACTTTATGCCGTTTTCACCGGACTTGGGACAGCAGGTACTGTCATAGTAGGTATGGTACTGGGGGAGCCGGTACAGCTAGTGAAATTACTTTTAATCATGGTGCTTTTAAGCGGTGTATTAGGACTTAAACTAACCACAGGTGAAAAGAAAGGAGAGACTGAATCATGAGCTGGCTTTTACTCATTGGTGCAGGCATTTTAGAAATGCTTTGTGTCACCATGATGAATCAATTCCAGAAAGACCGGCATGTCAAATGGATTTTATTCATTGCAGCTGGATTTTCGCTGTCCTTTCTCATGCTCTCTCTTGCGATGAATACAATTCCGATGGGAACGGCATACGCCATTTGGACTGGCATTGGAGCTGCTGGAGGAGCCATTGTCGGCATGCTGTTTTACGGTGAGTCGAAGGACGCAAAACGTATATTCTTTATCGCACTGATTTTATCTGCGGCGGTCGGGTTAAAAATCATTGAATAAGTGGTTTTCTATCACGCTGAAAAAGAAGAAAAAGGGCTAAAATAAAAATCATTTTAGCCCTTTTTTGTTACATCGAATGATGATTGGAATCGTTTTCATTTTTGCGGTAAAGCTGACTCACTAGAAGAAAACAGACACCAAATGTGAGCAAAGGAATGAGTCTCTCACCGGCCATAAAAAGATAAATACCTGTGATCAGACATACGATGCCGAGCCAAAAGCTCACTTTACCAAACAAAGTCATGCTTTTCATCTCCATCACTCCTTTTGTGATAAAAGGTCTACTCACATTATATCACGCTAGGTGCAGAATTGAATGAATATTCAATAAAAAATAGACTCTTCATTGCTTTTTCTCTTTCCAGTCCAGTATAATATTTCATTAGAATGAAAACGCAAATGAGGTCATGATACATGAGAACATTGATTACAGAGAAACTTGAATTACACAGACAAAAGCACGAGCAAAAAGGCAGATTACTTGTCAGCTGCCCAGATCAGCCTGGTATTGTATCAGCTGTTTCTTCCTTTTTATTTGAGCACGGAGCGAACATCATTGAATCGAGCCAATACACAACCGATCATGAAAGCGGCCGGTTCTTTTTAAGAATTGAATTTGATTGGAAAGACATCTCGGCGAATATGGATCAATTGAAAAATAGTTTTGAGCCAATCGCAGCCTCATTTCAAATGACGTGGAGCATGTCGCGTGCAAGTGAGCTTAAAAAGCTGGCAATCTTTGTCTCAAAAGAGCTTCATTGTCTGCATGAGCTGCTGTGGGAATGGCAAAGCGGAAATTTAATGGCTGAAATCGCAGTTGTGATCAGCAATCATGAAACGGCAAAAGATACAGTAGAATCGCTTGGAATCCCATTCCATTTTGTAAAGGCGAACAAAGACATTCGCAAAGAAGCTGAAAAAGAGCAGCTCGCCTTATTAGAAGAGTACGACATTGATGTGGTTGTGCTTGCTAGATACATGCAAATTTTAACGCCTGGATTCATTGAAGAGCATCCGAACAAAATCATTAATATTCATCATTCCTTCCTGCCAGCGTTTATTGGTGCAAACCCATACAAGCGGGCATATGAGCGGGGAGTCAAATTAATTGGTGCGACTTCTCATTATGTCACCAATGATTTAGACGAAGGCCCGATCATTGAACAGGATATTGAGCGGGTCGATCACCGGGATGATGCGGAAGCCCTAAAAAATATTGGCCGGACAATTGAGCGCAGTGTGCTTGCACGTGCTGTCAAATGGCACCTTGAAGATCGCATTATTGTTCATGAGAATAAAACGATTGTCTTTAATTGACCGCTTGACTTTTCTTTAGCAATTGGTGATAATATAAAAAAATTAACGAGCGTTGAAAAGGAATAGTAAGCAGGAACTGATGCGTAAAGAGAGCAAATGATGTGCTGAAACATTTGCCGCAGACAGCTGCTGAACCTGCCCTTTGAGCCTTAGAGGAAAAATCTAAGCGCGTGCCTGGCGTTACAGGAGTTGAGTGGAATAAGCAGATCGCATGCTTATTCAATGAAGGTGGTACCACGGAAAATCCCTTTTCGTCCTTTACATAAGGAGAGATAGGGATTTTTTTGTGCCTAAAGGTATAGCGGAGGGAATCAAGGATGAAAAAGCAAAGGATCGTCATAAAAATTGGCAGCAGTTCATTAACAGAGCAAAAAGGAGCCATTGATGAACAAAAGATGCAGGATCATGTAAGAGCCATAGCAAAGCTCAAAGAAGCAGGTCATGAAATCATTTTAATTTCATCAGGAGCCGTTGCAGCAGGCTTTGGCAGTTTAGGCTATCCATCAAGACCTGTGACCTTAAAGGGGAAACAGGCAGCCGCTGCCGTTGGTCAGGGTTTGTTAATGCAGAAATATACAGAGCTTTTTTCACAGTTTCATATGACACCTGCTCAAATGCTTTTAACACGTAATGACTTTTCAGATCGAACAAGATATCGAAATGCTTACGCAACGATGATGGAGCTGCTTGAAAGAAAAATCTTGCCGATCATAAACGAAAATGATTCAGTCTCCATCGAGGAGCTTACCTTTGGGGATAATGACATGCTGTCAGCTCTTGTCAGTGGATTAATCCATGCAGACCAATTGATCATATTAACAGACATCAATGGCATTTATGATGCAAATCCAAATGAGCATCCTGAGGCGAAGCGATTTGATGTCCTGACCCACATTTCAGAAGAATTGTTTTCATATGCAAAGAGCACCGGTTCAAAGGTTGGCACAGGCGGAATGAAATCGAAGCTGTCTGCTGCACAAACGGCACTTTCACTTGGCGTGAAAGTCTTCATTGGCACAGGCACTGGAGAAGACAAGCTTCTTCGTATTCTTGCGGGTCAAGGCGACGGAACGTATATCGGTGAACAGGATTTATCAGCTGTGAACAACCGCCGTCAATGGATTCAATTCCACTCACCGGTCTCTGGGAAGATCATGATTGATGCAGGAGCGGAAGCGGCGATTTTGCATAATGGCAGAAGCCTTCTTCCGGCAGGAGTCATTGATGTCGCTGGTGACTTTTCTAAAGGAGAAGTCGTAGAAGTCGTCGGTCCAAACGGATTAGTTGGTAAAGGACAAACCTTGTACGCCTCCGATGAGCTTCTCGGCATTAAAGGAATGCGAAGTGACGAGCTTGCAAAAGAGAAGCCTGAGGTCATACACCGAGATCACTGGGTACAGCATGTACAAAACTGAGGAGGGAATACGATGAATGAAGTTCTTGAAAAAGCAAAAAAAGCAAGTGCAGCCAAAGATCAGCTGCTTCTAAAAACGACGGAACAAAAAAATGCTGCCCTGCACGCCATTGCCAGTGCACTAAAAGCATCTTCAGCTTATTTAATAGAAGAGAACCAAAAAGATGTTCAGGCTGCTGAGGAAAAGCAGTTCACGCCATTTGTCATTGACCGGATCACACTCACGGAAGAGAGAATTGAAGCCATTGCAGATGCGACCCTTCAACTCATTCAGCTAAAAGACCCAATCGGTGAAACGTTAGAAACCATTCAGAAAGAAAACGGTCTGTTCATCGAAAAGGTTCGTGTACCGCTTGGAACGGTTGGAATGATTTATGAAGCAAGACCAAACGTGACAGTCGATGCTGCGACCCTTTGCTTGAAAACTGGGAATGCTGTGATTCTGCGCGGAAGCTCCTCTGCTATTCATAGTAATAAAGCGATTGTAAAGGTGATTCATGAAGCGCTTCATACGACGGATATTCCAGTAGACAGTGTGCAATTAATTGAAGATACTGGCCGTGAAACGGCGAAAACGCTGTTCACTTTAAATGAATACCTGGATGTCCTCATTCCGCGCGGCGGGAAGAATTTAATTGATCTTGTTGTGAGAGAGTCAACTGTGCCAGTGCTTGAGACAGGTGCAGGAAATTGTCATATCTATATTGATGAAACAGCGAAAAACGAAATGGCTGAGCGGATTGTGCTGAATGCCAAAACTCAAAGACCTTCTGTTTGTAATGCGATCGAGAGCATTGTCATTCATAAAAAATGGGCAAACAACTACGGTGCTTCTTTATTTGAAGCCCTTCAATCCAATGGGGTAGAAATACGCGGTGATGAAGCCGTTTGCGCGCTTGCTCCTAGTGCTGCATTAGCGACAAATGAGGACTATGCAACGGAGTTTTTAGCACCGATCGTCAGTATTAAAATTGTAGAAAACATAGAACAAGCGATTCAGCATATTCAAACATATAGCTCTAAGCACTCTGAGGCGATCATTACGGAAAACGATGAGCATGCAGCCCTTTTCTTAACAGCTGTCGATGCTGCCGCTGTTTATCATAATGCCTCTACTCGTTTCACAGATGGCTTTGAATTTGGCTATGGAGCGGAAATAGGTATTAGTACGCAAAAACTTCATGCAAGAGGGCCAATGGGTCTGCCAGCCTTAACGTCTGAAAAATTTGTCATTCGTGGTCAAGGACAAATAAGAGAATAACGAATTTAAAAGAGAGTCTTGTGACAACAGGCTCTCTTTTTCCTTTCATTTTTGTATTTCTCCGGTCAAGTATGATAAAATATGGTAATGTTTTATATTTTGAGAAGATTGGAGAAGGCAACGTATGGCGAAAATCATTCCCTCTTCGGATATTGGAGTGAAAATCAACAAGTGGTATGAATTAATCCGCAGATTTGATTCCGAACAAGCAGAACTGTTAAAGCAGGAAATTCGCACCTCTCTTGATTCAATGGAAGAAGATCAGAATTTGCTTCTCTATTTTTCTTTAATGGAATTTAGGCATGAGGTCATGCTCGATTATTTAAAGCCATTAAAGGAAGGAAAGCTTCGCGCCAACTTTTCCGAGCTTTCGAAAGAAATAGATGAGCATCAAACGCATGTCACAGGCATGCTTGAATACTACTATCATTTTTTTAGAGGCATGTATGAATTCGGGCGGAGGGAGTATATTGCTGCCATATCGTCTTATCAAAAGGCAGAGCATAAGCTTTCTTTTGTATCAGATGATATTGAACGTGCGGAATTTCATTTTAAAATGTCAGAAATATATTATCACATGAAACAAACTCATATCTCGATGCACCATGCTAAACTAGCGCTGGATGTTTATGTTCAGCATGAACTGTATGCGCTTCGCACGATTCAGTGTGAATTTATTGTGGCCGGTAACTACGATGATATGAGAAGGCATGAAAAAGCATTACCACATCTCGAAAGAGCACTTGCGAGATCAAGAGAGTTTCAAAATGTGCGTTTTATTGCCTCCTCTTTGTTTAATATGGGCAACAGTTATTACCGAATGGGAGACTTGGGCCGCGCACTCGAATTAATGAAAGAATCCATCTCGTTATTTGATCAAAATCAATCCGACCATCTTCGTCGATCTATAGACCCTCTTTATACAGCCGCTCAGATATTATACAAACAAGGAAAACACGAAGAAGCATTACACTACAGAGAAGAATGTATGAAGAGAGCAGAAGCTCTTCAAGATGACATTCATATTCAGAAAACCATATTTCTAGAAGCATTGTATTTAAGACAAGATGCTGAGCATATTAAACGGATTTTCCATTTTTTAGAGTCTGCCTATGCATATCCAGATATAGAGGAGCTGGCATTAGATACCGCAAAGTATTATAATGAAATGGGGGATTATGAAAAATCTTCCATGTTCTATGGGGAAGCGGAACATGCTCGAATCTATATTCAGAGAGGGGATTGTTTATATGAATTTTAAAAAATGGGCAGTCGTCTGTACAAGTATCACCATTATGGCATTGTGGCTGGCAGCAGCAAATGCCGACCCAGATAACAGAAACCATACGCTAGAACAACCGAATCCGCAGCATGACACGATCTAAAAGCCCTTGTTAAAGGGCTTTTTTTACTGCCTAACAATTTCCGGACATACTCATAAAAAGGGTTCAGGCAGGAAAACTTAAAAAAGAGTATTTATTGATTGACTCTGTAATTTAAATTGTGTACAATTCAATTGTAGAAAACATTATTGGAGAGAAAGAGGGTTATATTCATGTCAGACGTTTTATTTACAGCAACGGTATCAGCTGTCGGAGGAAGAGAAGGTAAGGTTGTTTCAACAGATGGTGTACTTGAACATGATGTAGCAATGCCTGGAACACCAAGAGCAAAAAAACTTGAAAAAGCAACAAATCCAGAGCAATTATTCGCAGCAGGCTACTCTGCATGTTTTGATTCAGCCCTTCAAATGGTAGCGAGACAAGAGCGTATTCGCTTTGAAAGTGAAGTTACAGCACATGTCAGCTTATTAAAAGACAGTTCAGATGGCGGCTTCAAACTAGGCGTTCAATTAGAGGTAAAAGGAACTGGAATTGAGCAGTCAGCATTAGAAGAACTTGTTCATAAAGCACACGGCGTTTGCCCATATTCAAAAGCAACTCAAGGAAACATCGAAGTAGAACTAGTAGCTGTCGCACAATAATAGACATTATAAAAGGCTGAGGGAACATTCCCTCAGCCTTTTGATTGTGTTAAATTTTGCAAAAGCTCATGTAAAGAGGCACGCAGTGTTTTTAGCTCTTCTTCCGATCTGCCTGTCCCAGTCAGCATGTGAGACGGAATCGCAGTGGCCTTTTCTTTTAGCTGCTCTCCATATTCCGTTAAACGAATTTGTACAGACCGCTCATCCTCTTTTGAACGTTCTCGGATAATGAGTCCATTTTGCTCCATTCGTTTCAGCATGGGCGTGAGTGTACCGGAGTCTAAATAGAGAAGCTCTCCCATCGTTTTCACATTTAATGTTCCATGCTCCCACAATAAAAGCAGTGCCAAATATTGCGGGTACGTAATGTTTAATTCTTCTAATAACGGTTTATACTGCTTCGTCATCTCTCGTGAACTTGCATATAACAAGAAACAAAGCTGATTTTCCAGCTTCATATGTTCAAATTCATTTGTCATGTCAGTCACCAACTATTTTTTGTCATACTTATCATTGTATAAGATTTTCTTCCTTTTTAAAATAAATACAGACGAAAAATGAAAAATTGTTCAATGTGCGATAAATGTTTGAGAAATGAATAGAACGTGAAAAGGATCAATAGATAAAGGAGGAGATGAAGATGAAACCATTATTCACAGCAAAAGTAAAGGCACAGCATGGAAGAGCTGGACATGTTCGTTCAGAGGATGGTGTGCTCGACCATAACATTGTCATGCCTAACGCCAAGAAAGATGGAGAGACTGGAACAAACCCAGAGCAATTATTTGCAGCAGGCTATGCAGCTTGTTTCGGAGGAGCACTTGAACACGTAGCGAAGAAGCAAGGGATAGAAATAGAATCGGAAGTAGAAGGACATGTCAGTCTTTTAAAAGATGAAAGCGACGGCGGCTTTAAGCTTGGCGTAAAGCTGATTGTGTCTGCGAAAGGTCATGATCATGACAAAGTGAAAGAGCTTGTCCATGCTGCCCATGAATTCTGTCCATATTCAAAAGCAACAAGAGGGAACATTGAAGTAGAGCTTGAAGTGGCGGAGTAATAGTAGAAGACATCTGCTTACAAGCAGGTGTCCAGCGTGTAGACAAACCCTCGCATTCGGTGTCAGGTCTGTGCTCCGGTGCTCACGAATGTCAAATTCGCTCCGCTCCGCTGCTCGTCCTTCCTAGACTGCAAAGGTTTTCTATCACGCTGAAAAGAAGACAAAGGGCTAAAATAAAGATCATTTTAGCCCTTTGTCAACAATCCGCAACACCTGCTTACGAGCAGGTGTCTTTTTTTAATATTCTTTCTTTTTATCGTATGTTTCCCATGCTTCAAATGGCGCAAGGGTTTTTTGAGGTGTCAGTTTGTAAAATGGTATATTTCTTGATTCGTATTCTTTGTTGATTTCTTCATAAATAAATGAGTCATCAAAACCAGAATCCGCTGCATCCTGATGTCCAGCAGCAAAATATACAGCTTTTGGTCTAGCCCAGTAAATAGCGCCAAGGCACATCGGACAAGGCTCGCAGCTTGTGTATAGAATGCAGTCTTCTAATTGGTATGTATGTAGAGTTTGGCACGCTTTGCGAATGGCTGTGACTTCTGCATGTGCGGTTGGATCGTTACTCGTTGTCACGTTGTTGCTGCCCTCTGCAATAATCTGACCATCCTTGACAATGACTGCTCCAAAAGGACCGCCAGTACCACTATTGACTCCTTCTACTGCAAGATCAATTGCGCGTTGTAAAAAATCTTCGTGATTCATTGTCTTCCTCCCTTTGTTCGACTGACTTCTCTAGTATAAACGAATCATGCTAGAAAAGAAATCATCATAGTAGGAGATCGAACAGGCCAATTTGCGCATAAAAAATCCCTGCCGAGTTCAGCAGGGGAGAGACATTCAATTAAGCGTGCTGCGCCAGCTTTTTACGAGCGACTTCAGCAGCTGTGACCATGTTTTTCAAAGCAGCAATGGTTTCAGGCTCTTGTCTAGTTTTTAGACCACAATCCGGATTCACCCAGAAGCGATCTGTTGGACAAACGTTCAGCGCATCATCAATAATTTCGCTCATTTCTTCAACAGATGGAACGCGCGGGCTATGGATGTCATAAACACCTAGTCCAAGTCCTTTCAAATACGGGTGTTTTTCTAAGTAATCGAGGAATCCGCCATGACTGCGTGAATGTTCAATTGTAATCACGTCAGCATCCAAGTCTTCGATTGTATCGACAATATCCTCGAAGTTACTGTAGCACATATGTGTATGAATTTGTGTTTCATTTTGAACGGATGATGTGGATAAACGGAATGACTCTGCTGCCCAGTTTAAATATTCTGCCCAATCACTTTCTTTGAGCGGAAGTCCTTCTCTTAGCGCAGGCTCATCCACTTGGATCACTTGAATACCAGCTGCTTCTAAAGCTTCTACCTCTTTACGCAAAGCGAAAGCGATTTGGAAAGCAATGTCTTTGCGAGAGATATCCGTTCTTGGGAAAGACCAGTTTAAGATGGTAACAGGTCCTGTCAGCATGCCCTTGACTTTTTTCTCTGTCAAACTTTGTGCATAAACTGTCTCTTTCACTGTCATTGGCTCTGTAAACTCTACATCTCCATAAATGATTGGCGGCTTCACGCAGCGTGATCCATAGGATTGTACCCAAGCAAATTTCGTAAAGGCAAATCCGGCTAGCTTCTCGCCGAAGTATTCAACCATGTCTGTACGTTCAAATTCCCCATGTACGAGCACATCCAGACCAATTTCTTCTTGAATATCAATCCATCGTTTTGTTTCTTTCTTAATAAACTCATCATACTCTGCATCTGTCCACTCATTTTTGCGCCACTTTTGACGAGCACTGCGCACTTCGGCAGACTGCGGGAAACTGCCAATTGTTGTTGTTGGAAGAAGCGGGAGCTCAAGAGATTCGTTTTGGATACGAAGGCGTTCTTCAAAGGCAGCTGGACGTTTAAAATCTTTCGATGAAAGATTGTTGCGTTCCGCTGTTAGATCCGCATTTGTTCCTTTTGCGAACTCTTTTAAGGTAAGAAGTGCTTGTGCTGCTTCGTTAATATCAGCATCAATGGCAGCTGCTCCTTTTGTTAAACCTTCTTTTAGCAGTGTCAATTCAGCCAGCTTTTCAGTGGCATAAGACAGTCCGTTTAATAGTTTTTCTTCAAGCTGTTCGCTTGGGTGTTTGGCAACTGGCACATGCAGCAAGCTGCTTGATGGCTGCAGCCATACTTCTTTCGGCTGAACGTCAGCAATGACTTCAGAAATAAAGGATAATCTTTCGCCAAGATCTGATCTCCAAATATTTCTTCCATCAATGACGCCTGCTGCTAAAATTTTATCTTTCGGGAAGCCGTGCTTTTTCACTTGATCAAGGTTGCGCCCTTGATCATGGACAAAATCAAGACCGATTGCTTCAACAGGATATGTGACAAGCTCTTCATACGCATCTACTGAATCAAAGTATGTTTGAAGAAGAATGTTCAACCCAGGTACGGCTTCTTTGATCGTTTGATAAATTTCTTTTACGGCTTTTACGTCTTCACTGGAAGCTGTGACAAGTGCAGGTTCATCAATTTGAACCCATTTGACGCCTGCTTCTTTAAGTTCTTTTAAAAGCTGAGTATAAAGCGGCACTAGACGCTGCTGGATTTCTTTTACTTCATTTGCTTCATAACCTTTAGAAAGTGAGACAAATGTATATAGACCAAGTACAACCGGTTTTGTTTCAACACCAAACGCCTTTTTCACCTTTTCGTAAGCTTCAAGCGGTTTGTTGTGTGTGAGTTTAAATTCTGTGCTTTTTTCGTATTCTGGAACGATGTAGTGATAGTTTGTATTAAACCATTTTGTCATTTCACTTGAGACGGCATCTTTTGTTCCTCTTGCCATCGCGAAGTATGTATCTAGCGGGTCTTTTAAGCTGCGGAAGCGCTCTGGAATCCAATTGAACATAACAGCGGTATCCAGTACGTGATCATAGAAGGTAAAGTCTCCAGAAGGAACAACATCAATTTGTTGATCGATTTGTGTTTTAATGGCAGTTAAAAATTGTTCATCCAGTGTGCTTAAGAGGGTTTCGCGGTCTGTTTGACCTTTCCAGTAAGACTCAAGTGCTTTTTTCCATTCTCTGTTTAAACCAATTCGCGGAAAGCCTAGATTACTTGTTTTAACAATTGTCAATTCCAATTCCTCCTCTAAATATAAAAAGACATTTACGCTCATGATCATGATTGATGAGGTAAATGTCTGGTTTAAAAGACAAAATGTGTGTGCGAAATAAGGCGTGAGTATCACTGACGCTTTTCCGACATCTCCTATCAACCGTAGGGGGTTTGATGTGATAGAGCGGCTGGTATCCTGGCTGGTGAATCTGCAAGCTTTTCATCCTTCCCATCCTAATGACAGTGGATTCCTGAGAAAAGCTCTCCTCACTCACAGTGGCGGGACCGCGCCGGATTTTCACCGGTCTTCCCAATTAAAATTCGACGTGTAATCGAATTACCGACTCTCAAACTATGAATTTATTGTGTTCGATTATATAACGTTCACTTCATTTCGTCAAAGTAAATTTTGAATAATTTTAATTAAAAAAATCCTGAGAAAATTCTATCTTTTCTCAGGACCTCTATTTAAGCTATAGAGATAAAAGATCTGCTTCCAATGTTTTTTCTAAAAGGACATCAGGCGCAGTTAAATATAAAAATCCATTCCCTACAAGGGCTTTCGACTGTTTTAATGGAAGGGTTCTTCTGACAAGCTGAGCATAAACCTCAGGCTCTGTCAGCTTGCGCTGGAACGCTTCTTCTTCGGCATTTTTAATAATGGCTAGTGCACCGCTTACGTGAGGGGCAGCCATTGAAGTCCCTGTGAGCCTGCCGTATTTATGGTTAGGGAGAGTGGATAAAATGTCTTCTCCTGGAGCGACGAGGTCGATTTCTTTATTCGCGTTAGAAAATTCAGAGGATTCTCTAGCAAGGGAAACAGAACCGACGGCAATGACTTCATTGTATGCTGCTGGGTAGGAGAACTCTTCCGTACGCTCGTCCCCGTCCCCTTCATTTCCTGCTGCGCACACAACAAGCACACCGCTTTTTACCGCATTTTGAATGGCTTCCTGCAGGGCAGGCTCATTGCTTGGACCACCGAGAGACATGGAGATAATATCCACCTTCTGCTCTGCGGCATAGTTGATGCCATCAATGATCCATTCATATTTTCCGCTGCCATTTTCACCGCCAAGAACTTTCACGATGAGAAGCTTGGCTTCAGGGGCAACCCCTAAAATTCCGCCATTTTGATCTGTTGCGGCAATCGTTCCTGCTACATGGGTACCATGCCCATTATAGTCTTTTACATTTTCAGCATCTCCATCGTCATCATCGGTAAAGTTCTTCCCACCGATAATCTGATCTTTTAAGTCGGGATGCTCTGTGTCACAGCCTGTATCAAGGACAGCAATGGTTATGCCTTTTCCTTTGAAGCCACTTGACCAAAGTTCGGGTGCTTTAATCTCCTGAATACTTTCCGGCGTCTCTTTCGCTTCCATCACATTGGCTTTTACTTCATACGGAATTAAGCGAATTTCACCTTTCATAAGAAAGCCCTCCTTATTTTGTTTTCAAAGTAGATTCAGGCTGCATAATGTTATTGTATAAAAGAAACTTTTGATCGGAAAGGGTCAATTGTAATAATTTTTCAAATAATCAATCTATTATCAAAAGTGCAGTTCTCCTCACATATTGACGAAAGAGCTCGCCTTTTGAAGAAAACTCTTGATATCATATGAAAAAGAAGGAAATGCTGCATAGTGAGGTTGCACCTGTACAGATGAAAATGGGTGAATAGAACTAAAAGCGGCAGACTAAAAAATAATGAGATGAAGTAACAACTTGAGAAGAAGGCTCAAGTTAAATGTTTTTTCTCAAAAATAATTGCCTCCATAAAAAAATAGATGTGAAGATTGTGACTGTTCCAAATAAGAAAGGCAACATATAATAATGGAAAGACAAGCTTGCCTTTTAGATAGGAGAGATAGAGATGAACAAAGGGAAGATACTCGTAGTCGAAGATGAAAAGAAAATCGCAAGGGTGCTGTCACTTGAGCTTGAATATGAAGGATATGAGGTGACAGTCAAAGAGACAGGAATAGACGGGCTTCAGGCTCTTGAAGAAGATAGCTTCGATTTGGTACTGCTTGATGTCATGCTTCCAGAGTTAAGCGGGCTTGAAGTGCTGAGAAGGGTTCGGAAGACAAATACAGCGACACCTATTATTTTGATTACAGCAAGGGGAAGTGTTCCTGATAAAGTAAGCGGGCTCGATCTTGGGGCGAATGATTATATAACAAAACCTTTTGACATAGAAGAATTATTAGCACGAATTCGTGCACAGCTAAGGTTGAATATACATGCACAAGAAGAAAAGGAGACAGAGCTGAGCATAGCAGACTTAACGGTCAACGAGAAAACAAGAGAAATACAAAGGGCTGGGCAAATGCTTGAACTCACACCGAGAGAATATGACCTGCTTGTTCACTTACTGAACCATCAGCAGCAAGTGCTCACAAGAGATCAGCTTTTAACAGCGGTTTGGGGTTTTGATTATTTCGGTGATACAAACGTGGTAGATGTCTATATCCGTTATTTAAGGAAAAAAATCGATTACCCATTCGAAAAACAGCTGATTCACACAGTGAGAGGTGTGGGTTATGTGATGAAAGGATAAAGAATGAGATTAAAAAATAAGATTCAGCTTTATACGTCGTTGTCTTTGTTTTTAATGGTGCTCTTGTTTCATACAGCCATTTATTTTATTTTTTCGATGACCTTGACGCAAAAAGATATGTCCCGCTTGTCTGAGGTGGCTGAAAATATTGCGATTGCTTTAAAAAAATCAGAGGAAGAGGGTCTTCCGTCCTCGGAGCTGCTGAAGGCGTACCTGCCTCAAAATGGTATGATCCGTGTCGTGACAGAAACGGGAGAGTCAAAACTGACTGTCACAAAGGAATCAACGTTTAGCTCACTGCCTTTTACATACGAATCTGGCCAGACAGCAGAAATCAAAGAATACAATAAGCATATGATTGCGTTCGCTGCTATTCCGGTCATTTGGACAAATGGTGAGATTATGTCACTTCAAGTATATGAAGAAATCGAAAATACGGAAGAGAACTTAGCGTTATTAAAAATGATTTTAATCGCTACCGGCGTTTTGTTTATTGTGCTTTCCTATTTTGCAGGCCACGTTTTAACAAAGCAAATTGTCCGGCCGATTAGCAGAATGACGAATACCATGAAGGCAAGTATGAAAGAGAAGGCGTTTAAACGAATTGAATTAACAGGCGATTCAAAGGATGAACTATATCAAATGGGACAAACCTTTAATGAAATGTCCGAGATTCTCGAGAAGCATTATGAAAAAGAACAGCAATTTTTGCATGATGCCTCCCATGAATTGAAGACACCGATTACCGTCATTATGAGCTACAGCAATTTACTCAAACGCTGGGGGCAAACACGTCCAGAGGTTGTAGAAGAATCCTCCCAAGCGATTCATGATGAAGCGAAAAAAATGAAAAGACTGACAGATCAATTACTGACATTGGCGAAAAACGGCCAGCCGTTATACTTGGATATGAAGCCGGTTGATCTTGGTCATTTGTGCAAGCAGCTATGTCATACACTTGAAGTGGCTACCAATCGAACGATTCAATCTCATGTGCAGACAGAACAGCCGCTGATCGCAGAAGGAGACGAAGAGAAAATCAAACAGCTTTTGACTATCTTAATTGATAATGCGGTCAAATATAGCAGAGAGCCAGTTGATGTGACCTGCGGATGGACAGGAGACAAGCCATTTATTTCAGTGATTGATCAAGGAATTGGCATAAAAGAAGAGGATCTGCCGAAAATCTTTGACCGCTTTTTCCGTGTGGATGAAGCGAGAAACAGTGAGACGGGCGGAACCGGACTCGGTCTTTCAATTGCGAAGCAAATTGCAGAAGAACATGAAGCCGAGCTGAAGGTAGACAGCCGTATCGGCGAAGGAACAGCCATGACCATTCTTTTTCAGAAATAAATGGGTCTTTTCTCATCAATTTCTCATTTCCTCCTTATAAAATAGGAAATAGGAAGGAGGCGCTGCATGTCTAGAAAAACGAAAATGGTGCTTGCGCTCGCAGGATGTCTTGTGATTCTTGCGGCCTTTGCAATGCTCATGATCCAAACCATTGATCAAAAAATATTAAGTGAAGCAGAAATGAAAAAAATGATCTCAAAAGACTATAATGGAAACATTACACATATTGATTTAATCAATCATAAACAGGACTACACAATGACGCTCGAAAATGCAAATGGCATCTATCAAATCATTGCATCTTCTGCAAGCGGTCAAATGAAAGAAATTAGACAGTTAAAAAGCTATCAGAAGACAAATGAAAAAAATGCTGAGCTCCAGGCAGAAGAGGCAGCTGTTAAAAAGGTGAGCGGAACCGTCATTCAAAAAAAGGAGACGTCAGATCGTTTCATTTTTACCATCCAATCAAAAAAAGAATTGTATCAAGTCGAGGTCGGCAAACAGTCATTTAAGGTGCTTGAAGCAGAAAAGAAAAAACCAACCTCTAAAGAAAAGAAGCTCACGAAAATCACCGTCGAGGAAGCCATCCAAATTGCCGTCAAAGAAGTTGGCGGAACAGTGGATGATGCTGATCTTGAAACATTCAGCGGTATGCTCGTATTTGAGGTGGAGCTGGATTTGCCTGACGGCAGAGAGGCAGAGGTGCTTGTGAACGCCTATACAGGAGATATTGAGGGCATTACGTACGAAAACTAATCCTTTTCTCATGATATTCTCATGTTTCTTTCCTTCCTTTATCATCTTGTTTTCTTAAGATATAGAAGAAATCAAACAGAGGAGGAAATGAACATGATGAAAAAAATACTAGTAGCTACAGCATTAACGGGAACTCTTGTCGCAGGTGGTTTCACACTTCAAGCGCAAAATACAAATCAAACAGCAAACGCCGAGCAAGTCGTGCAAAAGAAATCGCCATTTGTTTCAAAGAAACAAGCTGAAAAAGCAGCCTTAAAAGTGGTGAAAGGCTATGTGGATGATGTGGATCTTGAGCGTAAAAAAGGAAAATGGGTGTATGAGGTCGAGATCAAAAAAGGCGGCTTTGAATATAAAGTATATGTCGATGCAAAAACTGGAAAAGCGCTGAATGACCCAGTCAAAGAAAAGAAACAGAACGTGAAGATCACGAAAAAACAGGCTGAAAAAATGGCTCTTGCAAAAGTAAAAGGCACAGTCACAGATTCTGATCTAGATAAAGAAAATGGTGTGTACATTTACGAAATTGAAATCACAACACCAAGCGGCGAGGAAGTTGATTTTGAGATTTCCGCTAAAACAGGCAAAATCCTGAAGCAAGAATGGGATGATTAAGCTATGACCAAACCTTACACTTTCATGTGTAAGGTTTTTTCATTGGGACAAACTACGGGAAAGGAGGCGAGAGAATATGAAGAAAAAAGAAGAAGAGCAAACAATGGATCACGCGGAATACGTTCCGCATCCTGATGGAGAAGGATATGCTTTGTTTTTGCATGATTCCTTTCATCTCCTCTCCCAAGAGGATATGAATCAGCCGGAAGAGGAATAAAAAGACATGAAAAGGGCGATGGCTGAGCTGTCTATCGCTCTTTTTTTTGAAAAGTAAGCGAATACATAAGGTTACTTGGCATCTTGCTTATTGACATCATTCCGCTTTTTCTGTAATCTCAGTGTGTTAACAATATGAGACTTCGTTAGGTGAGGCTCCTGTATGGAGATACGCTGCTGCCCAAAAATGTCCAAAGACGCCAATGGGTCAACAGAAATCATCGACATAAGGTGATTTTTAATGCAGCTGGATTTGATCCTATGCCGTACAGTGCTAAAGCTCTACGATTGAAGGAGCAAGTGTTTATTTTGTCATGCTTACAAAGCGCCTTCATTCGGTTGAAGGTGCTTTTTTATGAGAAAAGGAGGTGTGGGGATGGATCATCCCGATTCGAGACACATAGAGAGTATGTCAAAAGATCAGATTGACGCATCAGACAGAGGAGATCCTGACCCCGCACATTCTAAGGGATTCGGGTATCTCCTGACTTTGGGGAGGTAACAGCGATGATACAGAACATTACGTACGATGAACTCATTTTAAGAATCATTATTTTATTAAGAGATGGCAAACGCAAAGAATTTAAAAACATTATGGAAGAACTTCAGCCATATGATATGGCCTATTTATTTAAAGAACTTCCAGAAAAACACCGTGGCCGTTTCCTCAGCTTTTTAACAATCGATGATGTGACGGAAATGATGGGTGAGCTTGAGCGCGAATACCAAGAAATTGTGCTTGAAAAAGTAGGAAAAGACAAAGCCACCTTCGTCACAAACAAAATGGATAACGATGACCTAGCCAACTTGTTTGATGAAATGGATGATGAGCTGAAAGACCAGCTTTTATCAAACATGGAGGCAGAGGAATCAAAGGCCGTCCAGCTTCTCATGAATTATCCTGCTGAGACAGCAGGCCGGATCATGACCAACCGGTACGTTTGGATTCCTCAGCACTATACGGTTCAGGACGCGGTTGAAAAGCTGAAAAGCTTTGCTGAAATTGCAGAATCGATCAACTATTTATATGTCATTAATGATCAAAAACAGCTTGTAGGGGTTCTGTCGTACCGGGATCTCATTTTAGGTGAACCAGATGAAAAAGTGCAGGATCTTATGTTTACAAGAGTCATTGCCGTTGGAGCTTTTCAAGATCAGGAAGAAATCGCAAAGCTGATTGAACGGTATGATTTTCTTGCCATTCCTGTTGTGGAAGAGAACAATGTCCTCGTCGGAATCGTCACAGTCGATGATATCATTGATGTCGTCATTCAAGAGGCAGGAGAAGACTATGAGAAGTTCGCTGCCTCTGGTAAAGATATTACATTCGACACGCCCGCTTTTGTTGCGGCATACCGCCGTCTCCCGTGGCTCATTTTGCTCTTATTCATTGGGCTGATTTCAGGCAGTATCTTAAATTACTTTGAAGATACCCTTCAGCAAGTCGTCGCCTTAGCCTTCTTCATGCCAATGATCGCCGGGATGACAGGGAATACAGGCACACAGTCGCTTGCCGTCGTCATTAGAGGGCTTTCAAAAGAAGAATTAACGAAAAAAACCATTATGCGCCTGATTTTTAGAGAGCTCCGAACAAGTATTTACATTGGGATTGTCTGTTCCATCATTATTACAGTCGTCGCAATGGTGTGGCAGGGCAATATGATTTTAGGATTTGTTGTCGGTTCCTCACTGCTTGCCACACTGATTATTGGAACGATGGCAGGTACGATCGTGCCTATTATTTTACACAGATTAAACGTCGATCCTGCGATTGCATCTGGGCCGCTCATTACAACATTGAATGATATTTTATCACTGCTTATCTATTTTGGTATTGCGACAGCGTTCCTTCATACACTTATGTAGCAAGAAGACTGTAAAACATGACGTTTTGCAGTCTCAGCGCGCTGACAAACCCTTGCATTCGGTGTCAGTCCTTGCGTGCCGGTGCTCACGAATGTTCAATTCGCTTCGCTCCGGTACTCGTCCTTCCTAGACTTCAAAGGTTTTCAGATCGCGCTGAAAGGTAGACAAAGGACCATCCTTTGTCCACAATCTAAGCCTGTAAAACATGACGTTTTGCAGTCTTTTTTTGTATAAAGATTGCATATAGCGCTTCCATCCTTTACATTTTAAGGAGAAGGTGGGAGAGAAACATGAAGAAATTCTTATTCGTTTTGATGTGTATGTTTTTGCTGAGTGCATGTCAAAGGGAGGACGAGGGGAAAGACCGAAGGCTAGTGGCTGCAGAGCATATGCTTGAAGCCATCACCGAAGGAAATAAAAGAAAAATGGAAGACGTCTACGTCGAAGGTGCGGTACCGAGCCCGGATGACATTCTGAAACTGAAAAAAGAATGGGGCATAGACACGCTTTCATATGAGGATTTTCAATTGGAAGAAGCCAGCATTCATGTGTTCCATGCGAATTATGAAGATGCAAAAACCGGGAAGAAAAAGGCACTTGCCCTGCGGGTGAAAGAAGATCCAGAAAGAGGCGGTGTGCTAATTGACTTTGTAGGGGTTGTTGAAGGGTCTGAGGCATTCTCTAAATAAAAGTCAAGGTATTTTTAAAAGGATAGAAGAGCTGACAAAAATGAGCTCTCCTATCCTCTTTTTTATCACAAATCAGTTATACCCATTAACTCCATAAAGTGTGAGAGAGCACTGGTCATGTAAGAATCGCGGCGCCTTATAAACACAGTGGGCACTATTCTATGTGGCTCTGGTAATGGATGACAGGTAAAGCCGCCTTGCACCCGAGATTCAACCATAGATTTTGGTAATACGGTAACTCCCAGACCGTTTTCAACGCATTTAAGCACGCCCTCTAAAGTACCATATTCCATTACCTTCATAGGAGGATAACCACTGCTCTCAAGCCATTGCTGCCAACGCCCCAAATAGATGCAATGAGCGAATGACGAGAGCAATGGTTCGTGTAAAATTGATTCTACCTGGAATTGCTCCGAGGAGTAGCTTGTAATCAGGACCAGGGATTCGTCCAATACAGGATACTCCATAATTTCTGGATGAAGAATGGGCCCATCTACCAATGCGCCGTCTACCTTGTAGTTGAGAATAGCACTTACTTGATCTACTGTAGGTGCCATATACATACTCAATTCTACTTGTGGAAAATTCTTATGATATTCGGCAAAAATTTTTGGCAATCTTGTAGAAGCGGTTGACTCTATAGATCCAATGTGTAAAGTTCCCCGCGGAGTAGAGGAAAGCTTTACTGCCTCTATCGCTTCTTCGAAATCGTAGAGTAATTTGTTTACATAGGGCAATAGTTCGCGTCCTGCAGGTGTTAAAGATATCTTCTTATGATATCGATAGAGAAGAGGAACTCCTAATTCTTGTTCAAGACGTTGGATTCGTGCCGTAACATTGGACTGCACATAATTCAATTTCTGTGCCGCTTTTGTGATGCTTTGTTCAATTGCAACGGCTTTAAACACTTCCAAAGATTTAATATCCAAAATAACTCTCCTTTTTGCATCACAAATTGTGATTAACTATACGTTATTTTTTGATTTTACGTGATCCAAAGGAATAAGTAAACTTAAAGATATAAGAGGTTGATGCTAATTGTGTCCCTTGGTATCTGATCATGAGGAGGATGGTGAGGTAGGCAATTTTATCTAGAAAAAGATAAACAGACGTTTCCAATGAATGAGGAGGGAATCTATTGATTTCAAAGACGAATGTCCAAGAGAAATTTTTGCAAATAAATGATTATTGGAATCCTAGAATTAGCGGAGAATTGAACGATTCATACATTAAGATGGTAAAAGTTAAAGGTGAATTCATTTGGCATCACCATGATGACGAGGATGAAATGTTTTTTGTATGTAAAGGGAAGCTGGTCATCCGTTTCAGGGATAATGAAATACCTGTTAATGAAGGGGAGTTTATTGTAATTCCTAAAGGAATTGAACATCAGCCAATTGCTGAAGAAGAAGTTCATTTGCTATTAATTGAACCCAAAACGACTCTAAACACGGGGAATGTGGTCAATGAACGAACCGTTTCGATTCCTGAACGAATCGATGGACACTAACTCATTGCACTTAACAGGTGCGTTAGTTAAAAAAGAGGCAGCCATCGCTGTCTCTTTTTCATTCAGCAATTGAAGCAATCAATACGAATAAAGCTTTGATTTTAAAGAGTAAGCGATTCTTTTTTTGTTTAACGATTTTTATACCGAAAGTGTGCGTTAATCTGGCCTTCCAGCATTTTTTTCTTAAATTGTCCGCTTTTTAGCGCTTGTTCTTTTTTCTTCATGTCTTTTAAAATTTCAGCTGTCTGCACACCGTCTTCCCGTTTATTGGCGATGTCCATCAAACGTTCAACATCTGCAAAAGAATATTTCCGTGTGCCTCTTGTTGAGCGCTGGGGGTAAATGAGTTTACGTTCCTCATAATATCGGATTTGCCTGACGGAAAGCCCTGTTAGCTCACTGACAATCCCGATTGAAATGACTTTTTTATCTTTATAAGATACATCTTCCTGCGTCATATACTCACCCCTGCAAGTCTTTTCTTCATATTATATAGAACGAGAAGTGAAAAAACCTATCGTTTGTTAGAAAATATAACACAAAAACGAAAAAAATGAAAAAACCATGGAAGGAAAGATTACAGGGAGTGTGCAATACATCTTACGGCGGCATATAATCATGGTGAATTGACATAGGAGGAGGAGCATATGATGGAGCAAGCACAGATCATTCGTATGGCAAAAGAAATCATCGCATTAGATGTGAAGAGGGATGAATTGCTCGAGCAATTCATGCAGGCTGCAGGTCAGAATGCACATGCGCTTCTAAGAGCCATGCAAAATGATTTGTATAAGAAGTCTTCATAAGCACCCGATCCAAATCACTTGATAGGAGGGATAATCGGTGCGGCGTATATTAAAAGAAGCTTTAGCAAAGGAAAGACATTATTATACGAAGCAGCTATGTTCATTAGGGGTTTACAGCCCTGATGCGGCCAAGAACATGACAATTAGTGACCTAAAAAAAGAGTATCATTTCTTTTTCAACAAAACAGAGCGCTGTTTGTAAAAATCCCTTGAAATGTGCGTATGTCACATAAAGGGTTCTTTTTTTGTGTTTAATATTATAGCAATATTGAATTTTGTAGAAATTTGGCGAATGAAGTGCAAGAAACCATAGATTCTTTACAGATTTTGTTAAAGTGTGTCGCATCTTGATGGTTTGCTGAAAAAGCTTTTTTTCGAGATGATTGTGAAAAATAAGAAGGATTTTAAAAGTTTATATCGAAACCTTATACATAACACGAATGGAGTCACTTATGTGGTTGAAAGGGTTTTCAAAAACGTACTTCTATTTTTTACGAAAGGCTCCAACTGCACCGCAAGACAGCCTTGAAGTTAAAAAAATATTATAAGAGGTAGATATGTGATGAGACTATCGTTTAATGAAGAAGAAGTAGAACGCTCAATGACGCTTTACAAGGTTTTTGCAAGAGCATTTAAAAGCGTTTCAGAACACAGTATTAGAGACAGCAAAGAGCATGGATTCAATCCAACTGAATTTGCCGTTCTTGAATTACTGTACACAAGAGGTGCTCAAAAGCTTCAGCAAATCGGCTCAAGACTCCTGCTAGTCAGCGGGAATGTGACGTACGTAATTGACAAATTAGAACGAAATGGTTTCATTGAAAGAGAACAGGACCCCAAGGATAAACGGTCGGTTTATGCCCATTTAACGGAAAAAGGGCGAAGCTATCTTGACAAGATTTATCCGATCCACTCTCTTCGAATTGCGCGTGCATTCTCTGGTCTGACGCGTGAAGAGCAAGAGCAATTGATTAGTCTATTGAAAAAAGCAGGTATTCACAGTCAGCATTTATTATTTAGATAAAACGAAAAGGTGCCATCATTGGCACCTTTTAAATTGTTGACAAAGGGCTAAAGTGATCTTTATTTTAGCCCTTTGTCTTCTTCTCAGCTCAGCGTGACAGAAAACCTTTGAAGTCTAGGAAGGACGAGTACCGGAGCGCAGCGAATTGAGCATACGTGAGCACCGGCACGCAGGACTGACACCGAATGCGAGGGTTTGTCTGCACGCTGGAAGGTGCCATCATTGGCACCTTTTTTATGTGTCAAGCAGCGCCGGATAGGCGATGAATTTTTCAATATCGCTTGCTGGCAGCGGTTTGGCATAATAAAACCCCTGCAGGTCGTCACAGCCCTGGGCAGATAATAGCTGAGCCTGTGCAAACGTTTCAACACCTTCTGCTATCACTTCGAGAGATAACTGGTGTCCCATCGCTATAATAGCCCCTGTAATCTGTTCAGACTTTGAATCACTTAAAATATCCTCAATAAAGGATTTATCAATTTTCAGTCGATGAATCGGTAAATCCTTTAAATAGCTTAATGAGCTGTGGCCTGTACCGAAATCATCAATACTAATGCGGACGCCAAGCTGTTTTAGCGACGTTAACACCTGTTTTGATTGCTTGATATTGTCCATTGTCATACTTTCTGTGACTTCAAGCTCCAAGAGTGACGGTTTCAGGTCGTATTTTTTCAGTGTGAGCTTGATCAAATCAATTAAGTCTTCAGAATTGAATTGTTTCGCAGATAAATTGACAGCCACAGGAATCTTCAGCCCATCGTCATACCACCTTTTTGCCTGCTTGCCAGCCGTATCTATGACCCATCTGCCAATATCAATGATCAGACCTGATTCCTCTGCCAGCTCAATAAAAGCCTCAGGTGATTTTAAGGAACCATCTGGTGCCTTCATTCTCAAAAGGGCTTCAACCCCAGTCATCTTTCTTGTTTTGGCACTGACTTGCGGCTGGTAGTGTAGGACAAATTGCTCTCTTTGAATGGCATCCCTCAGCTCCAGCTCCCGGTTTAACCTGTCCTCACTTAATCTTTCCATGGATTCGGTAAAGAACTCATAACGGCTTTGCTTATGTTTTTTGGATAAATACATGGCCATATCGGCTTTTCTCATCAGCTCCATCCCGTCTTTGCCATTTTGCGGAGAGATGGCGATCCCAATGCTGATTGATGTAATGAGCTGATGGTTCTGGATGAAAAAAGGACGTTCAAATTGATGGATGATATTTTTAGAAAATTGTTCGACTTTATGTGTATCATGATCCATGTGGGGAAAGATCATTAAAAATTCATCGCCGCCAAGTCTTGCGATAAAGCCATTGTCCGGTAAACATTGTGTCAGTCTATTTGCGGCAGCTTTCAGCAGTAAATCTCCGATGTTATGCCCGAGTGCATCATTAATAATTTTAAAACGATTTAAGTCCAGAAACAGAACCGCTGTTGATGTTTTTGACTTTTCTTGAGCGGAGAGAACATCATTTAAATGATTGATGCCGTGGCGGCGGTTAGGAAGCTCTGTAAGTGCATCATAATGTGCCATCACATGAATTTCTTTTTCTGCAATCCGCTGCTGCGTTAAATCTTTTAAAACAAGATAAATGCTGTCGAGTGAATTGTTCACATGAACAGGTATGTAAGTGACATGATAATAATAAAAACGATCTGCTGCTTTCAGTTCTGCTTCGCGTGTGATAGCTTTTTTTGACTGAGAAATAAATTCTTCCCACAACTCAGTCGGCATCACATATTGGCTGACATCATCACCAATCTTAGAATTGCACAACTCTAAGATTTGTTTACCAGAGTCATTTGCAGAAAGAACCTTTCGATCGACAGATAACACGATAATGCCGTCTATATTATGTTTGATAAGCGATTGAAACCGTTGTTCATTTTCTTTCAGCTGATCTGACTGCGTCATGATCCGGTGATCAATATAGGCACCAAAAATCATCAGTGTTTGGACTATAAGTGTCATTAAGCCGACAAAAATCGACAGACTGAATGGCGACATTTCAAGAGATCCACCTATAGCAGCCTGTCCATTTGAATGATAAAACATGGTAGAGGCAGCCATACCAGTATAATGCATACCTGCTATAGCACCGCCCATCAACATTGAACCAAGACCCTTTAAAAGATAATTCTCCCGTTTACTTTTCGTGCGGTCAACACGAAAGAAGAGTTTCAATGAGAAGTAGGAGGTAATGGCAGCAATGAAAAACGAAAGAAAAAAGAGGACTGGATCATAGCTGATTGAGACATTGGCCATTGATTCCATTCCAAGATAATGCATGCTGCAAATAGCTGAACCCATGGTGATTGAACTAATGAGCAGCCGTCTTCTAGAGAGCTGCTTTTGAATGCATATTGAAAAAGCGATCAAGGAACCGATAAATGAGGCCAAAATCGATAAAATCAGTAAGTATGTATCATATGTGATGCCAACACGCATTTGAAATGCCATCATGCCAATAAAATGCATCGACCATATCCCCATTCCCATGATCATTGCACCAATGAGCAGCCATACCTTTTTCTTTGCACCGCTTGATTGTGCTACCCTGCTGGCTATATGAAGAGCTGAGTAGGAGGCAACAGCGGCGACAGCGATTGACAGAAAGACAAGCCATCCATTGTAGCTTCCTGTTAAATGGGTCATGTAAGAAAACCTCCTGTACTTTAAAACAGACATATACTTAATATATCGGATCGAATGGCTTCTGTGTTCACCTTTCCTTCACTTAAATACAATAATCAACGTTTTTTTCACCCTTCTTTTATAGTAAAATCAAATTTAATGTAAAAAAACGACGAAAAGCGAATCGTTTCTTCGGTTTTATTCGTTTAATATATGGTGTGATTCTAAAAGAGATAGAATCAGTCAAATGATTATGTTTGAAAGGGATTGATAAACATCGAAGATTTTATTATTTCTTTAGCTGATGCCTTTAAGAACTTGTCATACTTTGGCATCTTCCTCGCATTATGCATTGAATTTGTACCTGCTGAAGTGGTTTTGCCTCTTGCGGGTTACTGGGTCTCAGAAGGGGACATGGCTTTTATCGGTGTTGTGGCGGCTGGCTCTATTGGCGGCGTGGCTGGCCCTTTGACCTTGTACTGGTTAGGACGTTACGGCGGCAGACCCTTTTTAAATAAATATGGAAAGTACTTTTTTATAAAACCTGAGTCGCTTGATAAATCGGATGCTTTTTTTGAAAAGCATGGCGGATTCGTCGCATTCAGCGGCCGGTTCATACCAGGAGTCAGAACGTTGATCTCCATTCCGTGCGGTATTGCCAAGATGAATGTGTGGGTCTTTTGCCTGTATACGTTTTTGGCAATTACACCAATTACGTTTGTGTATGTGTATCTTGGGTTTATGCTTGGGGAGAACTGGAAAGAGGTTGGCGCCATGATAGATCCTTATCTTTTACCAATTGGGATCGGTGTTGTGTTATTGTTTGTTCTCTACTTATTGCTAAAACGAAGAAAAAGAAAAACAGAAACGCCAACTGCCTAATCAATGGATCGAACAGAAGTCACCTGTTGACAATCGAGTGTCTATTGATTATGATATAAGTAATCTAAATATTCTAAATCCCGCCAAAGGGGAGTAGCGTCCGGTTTTTACCGGAAACAAAGTCGTCATTACATGGACTGATGTTCATCGGCTTTGTTGGCATGATTCTACATATCACATGTCTAGCAAGACCTTTGCCATTACAGGCAAAGGTCTTTTTTGCATTCATAAGCCTTTGTCTGTTGTGGGACAATAGATAAAAACAAGGAGGAATGATGATGGATGCAGCTATTATTTTAGAGTACGGGTGGGTTCTGCTCGTACTGATTGGATTAGAAGGGATTTTAGCAGCTGATAACGCGCTGGTCATGGCCGTGATGGTCAAACACCTTCCTGAAAAACAAAGAAAAAAGGCACTGTTTTACGGACTTGCAGGTGCGTTTGTCATGCGGTTTGGTTCTCTGTTTCTTATTTCGTTTTTAGTGGATGTGTGGCAAGTTCAAGCCATTGGTGCAATTTATCTTCTTTATATTTCCATTCACCATATTTTAAAATCACACGTATTTAAGAAAAAGGAAACTGAAACAAATGTGAAACAAAGCGGCTTCTGGGCAACAGTCGTGAAAGTAGAGCTTGCTGACATTGCTTTTGCTGTAGATTCCATTTTAGCGGCCGTCGCTTTAGCTGTGACACTGCCAAAAACAAGTCTTCCGCAAATCGGTGGACTCGATGGCGGTCAATTTATTGTCATTCTTTTAGGCGGTATCATTGGTCTTGTTATTATGCGATTTGCAGCAACGGTCTTTGTGAAACTGCTCAAAACAAGACCGAGCCTAGAAACAGCAGCATTTGTCATTGTCGGATGGGTGGGTGTGAAGCTCACGCTTTATACACTGTCACATCCAGCTATTGGGGTCGTATCGTCTCATTTTATCCATTCAGCATTATGGAAAGTCATTTTCTGGACAGTGCTTCTCGCAATTGCAGCATTTGGCTGGTTTTTATCAAGTCCATCAAGAAAAGGCGGGCAGGAAAACGAGGAGAAGCAAGAGGCGCGCCTGGGAGAGTAGGTTTTTTGAAAGAAATATCATTTCATTTTCATAACACGTATATTACAAATAAGGGGGAGATACCCCCTTATTTCTTTGCTTTTAGACGAAACATTGTAAAGTAGATGGTGACAAACATGTCATAATTGAGTAACAGGAAATGAATTCCTCATTTCTTCCTTTGCGCTTCCCTCATAAATTAGCTATCATAAATGAGTAATATAGGGAGAACTGAGGTGAAACCATTGCTTAGCCTTTTGTTTAAAAAAGGAAAGAAAAAGCAAACATTAGAGCAGTCGGCTATCAGTATTCAACAAGGTGATATCGAACTGCAAAATGCATTAATAGAGCAATACAAACCATTTGTCGCTAAGACGGTTTCATCCGTTTGTAAACGATATATAGATGAAAAAGATGATGAATTCAGCATAGGCTTAATCGCCTTTAATGAAGCGATAGAAAAATACTCTGCCGAAAAAGGAAACTCACTGCTTGCTTTCGCAGAATTAATTATTAAAAGAAAAGTGATTGACTATATTCGAAAAGAAGCAAGAAATGCGCCAACGGTTCAAATGGACCTGCAAGAAAGTGAGAATGGCGAATACTCTCAAAGCATGATTGAAGCCGAGCTCTCTGCAAATGAATATAGGCGTTTAATCGAACAAGAACATAGAAGAGAAGAGATTGAACATTTTAAAGAACGATTGAAAGTATACGGTCTCACGTTTCAAGAGCTGCTTGAGCATTCACCAAAGCATGCAGATGCCAGGCAAAATGCCATTAAAGTAGCCCATACACTCGTTGAACACGATGAGCTGAGAACCATTTTATTTCAGAAAAAACAATTGCCCGTCAAACAGCTGGAAAAGCTAGTGGAAGTCAGCCGCAAAACGATTGAGAGAAATAGAAAATATATCATTGCGATGGCGATCATTATGACAGGTGATTATGTGTATTTGAAAGATTACCTTAAAGGGGTGCTTAATTCATGAGAAGAGGCATTATAGTAGAGAAAAACAAAAAATATGTCACGCTGCTGACCCCTGATGGACAATTTCTGCGGACAAAATATGAAGAGCAAAACTATGAAATCGGCCAAGAAGTGACATTTCCGAATGAATCACGTCTCGAAAGAAAAAGAGCCGGTTTTTTTGACCTGCTTCGTTTACGTCCGTTAAATGCAGGAATCCTATCAATAGCAGCGATTATTGTCGTAATTTTTACTATGATGCCATCTTTCTCAAGTCAAAAAGCATATGCGTATATGACAATTGATATTAACCCAAGCTTTGAGCTGAAGCTTGATCACAATTATCAAGTGATCGGTGTCACACCGCTGAATAAAGATGCAAAGCAAGTACTGGCGAGTATGAAGGATTTAGAAAAAAACGACATGACCAAAGTCGTGCAGGAAATTATAGATGACTGTGACAAAAAAGGATATGTGAACAATTCTAAAAGTATTTATATTTCAACCGTTTATGAAAACAAGCAGGACAATACATATAAAACAAACGTAAAAAGCAAAATTAACACCATTTCTGGTGAATATCAAAAACGCAATTATAAGCTGGAAACTGTGGAAAGTGACATGGAAACAAGAGAAAAAGCTCAAAAGGCAGGCATTTCAACAGGAACATATATTAGAAATCAAGAAATGCAAGATAAAGAACATGAAGACATCAAAAAGGATAAAGACGGAGCAGATAACGATGCTGTGAAGGAAGAAGATCCTAAGAAACATGATGAAGAACAAGCAGATAAAGACAAACAAGAAGACGTAAAGACAGACGATAGCGAAGAGATGCAGCCAGATCAAGAGGCTCCTGAAGCTGAGGACAAAGAGCAGAAGGAGGCAGAGAGGGAAGAGCAAGGATCTGTTCAAAAGCCTCAAAAACCTGATGATGCAAGCAAAGACAACAACTTAAAGGAAGAAAAGGATCATTCTTTCGATAAAGAGCAAAAAAAAAATCAATCAACTGATCCTGATGAAAGAAGACACTGGAACGGCACATCACGTGGTGATGCGGAAAAACATGCAAAAAAAAACGGCAGGGATCAGAACAATCCATCCGCTGAACAAAAAAGAGAACATGTGAAGCAAAAAGGGAAAGGTGCACCGTTTCCTTATCGCGAAAACCGGCATGAGCACACATATGAACAATAAAAAACGCCAGAATAGCTCCGGCGTATTTCACCATGTCTTTATTTAGATTGATTGCCCATTTGTGATTGAGCCTGTTGAACGAGTCTTTTTGTGATTTCACCGCCAACAGAACCGTTTGCACGTGAGACTGTATCTGAACCGAGAGTGACGCCAAATTCTTGCGCGATCTCGTATTTAAATTGATCTAAAGCTTGTTCTACTCCAGGAACAAGAAGTTGATTTCGATTTGCCATGTTCATATTCCTCCTTTCACCTCATGTTTGTTGCGCCTTCTTATTTTGAAAAAAAAGCCGCACATTTATGCTGGCAATTGCTGTACAAAAAAACCGAGATGATGAAGGTCACCTCGGTTCTTATTTATCCCTTATTCAGCTGAAGCGTATTATACATCATTTCTTGAGCTGTACTTTGCAAATGAGAAGTAAATACAGAGAAGACGGTAGAACTGATAATTCCTTTAATCAAATGCCATTGGCTCTTCGTCAATTCTGTAAACTCGTCATGGAGCTTGTCTGTCTGCTCCTCAGTTATTTCTCGTAAATTTGTTTCCTTTAATGGAAATTGTGTATGGTGATAAATAAAATCAAGGACGTGCGCATATGCTTCATAAAAACGGATTGGACTAATAATATCATCTGTTCGATCTGTGATGGTGTTAAATAAGGCAGATAAGATCATACGAATGCTATCGAAGTCAAAAACTGATTTTAAATCCCTGACAATTAATAAAATAACGACCTGATCAATAGAGTATTTTTTGCCAAGCTCTGGATGGCCAATCATATCTTTAATATCACGTTTGATCCAATTTTGAATCGCCGTCGATTTAAGAGAAGTCAGCTCACACAAGTTGCCAAGCTCAACAATTTCATTTGTAGAAAGACCATGCTCTGATTTTTGCTTCCGCCGTTCAAGCTTCTCAAAAAAAGACGGGATCTTTAATTCATCATAGTCATGCCCCTTGCCATTTTTTACAGATAGTTTCAAAAGCTGAAGCGGAGTCAGATCTCCCTCTCCTTTTAGAGAATATAGAAGTCTTGTCATGTCAATTCTCGTTAATTTAAAAGTAACCATGTTCCACCTCATTTGTACGTCAAAACGTGATTATTGATCTAATTCAACATCATAGTCTCTTTTTGATGAAAATGCAAAATAAACTCATATTCAAACCTGTGCGTCACAATTTGTTCACTTTTCTGCTGGGGCAAATGTCGTAAATATTGATGTGATGGGGCTTTAGCCGTTATGATAAACAGAGAAAGTGATTCCTTTTTCCTTGCAATTTGAGACGTTTATTTTTATAATTTTATTAATAAGTTCATTTGAACTTAATATGACAGCGGAGGTTATGTATGGGTAAGAGAATATTTCTGTTTATATTAACGAACATTCTTGTTATCACTACGATTGGTATTGTACTGTCGGTTATTAGTGCAGCAACTGGTGTTGGTTCTTATATAGGAGCAGACGGAAGACTTAATATCCTTTATCTTCTTGTATTCAGTGCAGTTGTCGGTTTTGTTGGCTCGTTTATGTCACTTGCAATGTCTCGCTGGATGGCAAAAATGATGATGGGTGTACGCGTGTTAAATCCAGAAAAGGATTCATTAACATATGATGAGCAGCAGCTTGTTGACCGCGTGCACAGACTTTCAAGAGCAGCAGGCCTTTCTAAAATGCCTGAGGTTGGTATTTATCAATCATCTGAAGTCAATGCATTTGCAACGGGTCCTTCTAAGAGAAGATCACTTGTTGCGGTATCAACTGGATTGCTTCATGAAATGGATGATGCAGCAGTTGAAGGTGTCATCGCCCACGAAGTCGCTCACGTTGCGAATGGTGATATGGTGACGATGACGCTGCTTCAAGGAATCGTCAACACGTTCGTTGTGTTCCTTTCAAGAATTGCGGCATGGATCGCAAGCCGTTTTGTTTCACGTGAAGAGCTTGTGCCGATTGTTCACTTTATCGCTGTGATTGTCTTTCAAATCATTTTCTCTATCCTAGGAAGCCTTGTCGTGTTTGCATATTCTAGACACCGTGAATTCCATGCAGACCGCGGCGGAGCCGACCTTGCAGGTAAAGATAAAATGATTCATGCGCTTCGTTCACTTGAGGCGTACACGTCAAGAATCAAAGATGATGATCAAACAGCAGTCGCTACGCTGAAAATCAGCGGTAAACGAAAAGCTTCTCTTTTCTCAACACACCCTGATTTAAACGAAAGAATCAGAAGACTAGAAGCAAAATAAGAAAGAGGAAAAGACATTCTTTTACAGGATGTCTTTTTCTTTTTGATGAAAAAGAAAATAAAGCATAAAATAGCTTTAAAATCATGTCTCTTTTCATTAAAATGATAAAGGTATTCGAAAAGATAGATAAAAGAAGGAATGACAATGAATCCTATAAAAAAGCTAATTGACCGGCTGTCAGCTTTTCAGTTGATTGCCCTTTATTATTTTCTTGCTGTGACCGTGTCGTTTATTCTTCTCAGCCTGCCAGTGGCTCATCAAGAGGGAGTCAAATGGACATTCATTGATGCCTTGTTTACAGCGGTGAGTGCGGTAAGTGTTACAGGACTGACTGTTGTCGACACCTCACAAACATTTAGTGTGGCAGGGATGTGGATCCTTGCGTTTGTTCTGCAAATTGGAGGCATCGGCATTATGACGCTCGGTACCTTCGTATGGCTTGTCATGCGAAAAAGAATTGGAATTAAAGAAAGAAAGCTGATCATGGCAGATCAAAACCAAAGCAATTTATCTGGAATTGTGAAACTAATGAAGCAGGTCTTATATTTAATTTTGCTGATTGAGTTTGTCGGCGGGCTGATTTTAAGCATGTATTTTCTCAAGTATTACGATGTGCAAAGCGCTTTCTTGCATGGCTTCTTCTCAAGTATTAGTGCGACAACCAATGGTGGCTTCGATATTACAGGGAGCTCTCTTATCCCTTACAAAGATGATTATTTCGTCCAGTTTATTACGATGCTGCTGATCATCTTTGGAGCGATTGGCTTTCCTGTGCTTGTGGAAGTAAAGGATTATTTGTTCAATCAGGACCGTAAGCACGCATCGTTCTCATTGTTTACAAAAATCACCACGCTCACGTTCGGCGGCCTTGTCGTTGTTGGAGCGATTGGAATCTATGCACTTGAAGCCGGGTTTAGCTTTGTAGGGAAAAGCTGGCACGAAATCTTGTTCTATTCTTTATTCCAATCGACTGCAACAAGAAGCGGTGGGCTGACAACGTTAGATATTACGCAGCTGACGGAACCGACGCTTTTATTTTTATGTATGCTCATGTTTATCGGGGCTTCCCCAAGCTCTGTGGGGGGCGGAATTCGGACAACTACGTTTGCTCTTAATTTACTCGCCTTGTTTCATTTTGCTAGGGGAAATAAGTCCATTAAAATCTTCAAGAGAGAGCTTCATCAAGCGGATATTAATAAATCCCTTATGGTAACCATGATGGCGTTTATTTTGGTCTTTGGCGCTACGTTCCTGTTATCCTTAACAGAGCATAATACACTTCTTGAAAATTTATTTGAAGTTTGCTCTGCTTTCGGAACAACGGGGCTGTCACTTGGGATCACCTCAGATCTCACTGTGTTTGGTAAATGTATTATCATGGTGGTCATGTTTATTGGCCGGATCGGCATTCCAAGCTTTTTATATTTAATAGGCCGGAGAGAAAGCGAAGCAAATTATCATTATCCGAAAGAGCGCGTCATTATTGGTTAAACAGCATTCCATTTGAATGCTGTTTTTTTATTTCCATTATCTAACTGGCTAAATCATATGGGATGTTCGCAATCTATAGGTAAGAGGTGAACGAGACGTGCTGGATGTATTATGGAAAGCAATTGTCATGCTGCTAGTTGGTACCTTGCTGCTGAGAATAGCAGGGCCTAAATCCATTAGTCAATTAACTGTACAACAAACAGTGATTATGATTTCAATCGGATCGATTATTATCCAACCCTTTATTGAGCATAATTTACTTGAAACCATTTATGCAGCTACCATCTTTATTGTGGCACTTGTCATTATGGAAAAGCTGTCGATTCAATCGGATTTTTTTGAAAAATTGCTTTCAGGAAAATCGGTCGTGATTTTACAGGATGGCGAAATGCTTGATCATAAGCTGAAGAAAACAAGGCTCACAAGGGATCAATTTAAAATGCGTTTAAAGCAGCAAGGCATCACTGACATCAGCTGTCTCAAAAAAGCCACGCTAGAAGCCAATGGACAAATTGGCTATGAGTTAAAACCTGAGGAAAAGCCAGTGACGGTCAAGCAAATGAAAGAACTCCTTGACCAATTAAGAGAAGAACTAAACCTGTCAAAAAAGGACTGAATGCAGATGAAAAGAAAAGCAGCGAAAAATGAAGCATTAACAAATAATATGACGCCGACAGAAAGCATGGCACATGATCAAGGACAAACTCAATTTGACGAACAATCAAGAGATCGTCAGGCAAACCGAAATTCTCATAAAGGAAAACAAGGGGGAGCATCTCGTGACTAAGAAGCATATGAAGAGCAAAGAGATGAAGGACCATAAAAAGCCAATGGACCCAGATATTTTAGAAGAGGAATTTGGCAGTGAGCTTGGAGATATTAACAGCAGCAAATGGATTGATACATTGGTGAAGCCAAAGAAAGATGCTGCATGTCAGCAGAATAAGAAATAGAAAAAAACGATCCATGAAGGATCGTTTTTTATTTGATATAACTGCCTTGCCTGCCGGTGATTGTTCGCATGAGATTGGTCATTTTGAGCTCAATCACTGGCTGTGCAACGGTTTTGACAAAAGTGCTAGACAGGGTAAAGGTTAACAAAATGGTCAGCAGCAATAAAATGAGTACACTTGCTGCATTTAGCGCCCAGTCATCAAACCAAGTGGTTCTTAGCAGTTTGATCACAAAGCCATGTAATAAATAAACATATAACGTTCTTGTTCCCCATTTTGTAAAGAAGAAACGGCGTGTTGGAACTAATGCAAAGAAGCTGAATGTAGCGCCAAATGCAAGCAAATACCATGCCATTCGTTTCATCGCCGCAATCATTCCTTCATCTCCAAGAGAAGCATACGACTTTGAGCCAAATAAGAAGGAATAATCAAATTCATAGAAGTAGCAAAACAGGAACACAGCCATTAATACAAAAAGTGCTGCAAGCTTTCCTTTGCTTGTACGGATGAATTCAAAATGCTGCTTTTTTAAATAAAATCCAGCTAAAAACATAGGCAAGAAGACAAACGTACGTGATAAGCTGAGTGTATCGCTGATGCTGTCCACATAACCGACAAGTAATGCAATTGATAAACTGACGATCATCGCCCAGTGGAACGGCAGTTTTGAAAAAGGAATAAGCAGCAAGTTCCAAAAGAATAAACTAATTAAAAACCATAAGGACCATTGCGGATCAATTGGATTTAAATTGGCCATGCTTTGATCCTGTAATAGATAATAGTAAACCGAATAGATCACCTGAAAGATTAAATATGGGATGATCAGCTTAACGGCGACTTTTTTCATAAAGCCCGGTTTTCTAAACCCTTTTGCAAAAAAGCCAGAAACTAAAATAAAGGCGGGCATGTGAAAGGTATAAATAAACTTGTATAAATAGAGCATCCAGTCATTATCATGAATGAATGATCTTAACAAATGACCAAAAACAACTAGAAAAATCAGAAGGAATTTCGCATTATCAAAATAACTATCTCGTGAAGATGCCATAACATCACCTTTCCTGCTCGATTTCGAACATAAATGTTCTAAGTGCACTGTTCCCTTATTTGCCACATTCTAAAATACATTTTGGCTTAATTCGCTATTTGATGTGAAATTGTAGAACGGTTGTAAAAGAAGCGTAAGAAAAGTGAATCGTTATACAATCCTGTCATCCAAATGAAATAAATGAGACAGTCTTCGTGTAAAAAGTTATCTTTTTTTATGAGTCGAATGAAGGAACAATGAAAATATTGTAGAAATATTGTAGAGGAATGAGGCTGGAAAAGGAGTGTAAGAGAATGACTGAAACGCTCGATGGCAATAGGTTAACCCCTGCGGGAGATATCAGAAAATTAGAAAAAGAGAACGAATATTTGCGAACTGAGTTGATGCAGCAAAAAATGCTGTTAAATAAGACGCTCGATGCCATTTTTATATTTGATCAGCACCTCAACATCATCCAAGCCAACGAAGCAACATGCAGGCTTGTCCAGACACCGAAAGAAGACCTCCTCAATAAATCCGTTCTAGATTTCCTATACGGCATCCCGAAAGATAAAGTTGAATGCTCACTCGATCTATTTTTTCGAAAAGGTACGTTAAAAAGAGAAATCTCCATTCAGCTGGAAAATGGCGAAACAAAATACATTGAATTTGTCGCAGAGCACGACACTATGAATCAGCAGTATATAGTGGTTATGCGAGATATTTCCTCAAAGAAAATATTAGAACGAGAACGCTCCATGAATGAGCAGCTGTTCAAAGATTTGTTTGACCGAGCGATTGACGGGATGGTCATTTTTGATCAGGATGGCTGCATGATTGATGCGAATCATTCTTTTTGTCAGAGCTTTGAGCTGCAAAAGACTGATTTAACCGATCGCTATTTACATGAATTTGTCGAAAAAGAAAATCTTCCCGCCTTGCAGCATCTTTTAACGTCACTTAAAGAAACAGGGAAAGCAAAAGGGGAGCTTCCTGTTACCCTTCAATCTGGCCAGCAAAAACTATTTGAACTCACCATCACATCAAATGTGATGAGTGGTTTTTATATGTCCATCATGCGGGATATTACAGAAAAAAGACTGATGGAAGAGAAGCTGTTAAAAAGTGAAGAACGTTTTAGAGAAATTTTCGAAAATGCAATGGATGCCATCATCATATGGGCGGACGATGGAGAGATTGTGAAAGCCAATGAATCAGCCTGCCGAATTTTTGAATTACCTATGCACTCGCTGATTGGCAAAAAACTTACCGATTTTCTGGTCAAATCTGATAAGAGATATAGACCAACAAGAAGACGCTATATCCGGAATCATGAAATAAGGGAAGAGCTATTGTTCAAAATGGCAAATGGACAGTATAAAGAGCTTGAGTTTACATCAAAGCATGCGGTATTAGAAGGACAGCACTTAACCATTTTACGTAATGTAAGTGATCGAAAAAGAATGGAGCAGGAGCTGCGCGAAAGTGAGCTTAAATTCCGCAAAGTATTTAATGGATCAATGGACGGCATTGTTCTTTTTGATAATCAATACCGAATTATTGAAGTCAATCCATCTGCCAGCGAGCTGCTTCAATTGAAGGACGATCATTTAACAGAAATGAATCTTTTCCACATCCTTGCCCCTTATCAAATAGAAAATTTGGCTCAGCCTGCCGAGGCGATGTCATTAGATGAAATGGATAATGAGGTTCCGTTTGTACTGAACCATCCAGATCAGCGTATCCTGGAATTCTCTTTTAAACGCAACATTATCCATAATATGAATTTGGCGATCTTTAGAGATGTGACAGAGCGGAAGGAATTAGAAGAGCGGGTGAGAAAATCAGATACCCTTCATGTGGTCGGAGAGCTTGCCGCTGGAATTGCTCATGAAATTAGAAACCCGATGACAGCCTTAAAAGGCTTCATTCAGCTGTTAAAAGGAAATATAGAAGGGGAGTATTCGCTCTATTTCAATGTCATCACATCAGAGCTGAAAAGAATTGAATCCATCATCACCGAATTTTTGATTTTAGCGAAACCGCAAGCCATTGTATATGAAGAAAAAAATGTGGTGCAGATTGTGAAAGACACGATGGATCTTCTGCACGCACAGGCGAATCTTGGCAATGTTCAAATGCATCTCAATGTGCTGGATGAGATTCCGCTCATTTATTGTGAACAAAACCAATTAAAGCAGGTCTTTATTAACATTTTAAAAAATGCAATTGAAGTCATGCCGCGCAAAGGAAATGTCTATGTGAGCATTCAGCGGAAGGGTGAGGAGCATATTGTCATTTCACTGCGTGATGAAGGCTGCGGAATGGCAGAGGATAAGCTAAAGCGTCTAGGTGAGCCTTTTTATACAACGAAAGAAAGAGGAACTGGACTTGGCTTAATGGTTAGTTATAAAATTATTGAAGAGCATCAAGGAACCATTGAGGTAGAAAGTGAGGAAGGCGTAGGAACCGTCTTCCATCTCACGCTGCCACTTAGGCAGCAGAAACAAGAAGGAGAGCAGTAACGTGTATTATACCGTCTATCACGCACCTATCGGGGAATTATACATACTAGAAAAGGATGGTGCCATCATCGAGGTGATGTTTGATGATGAACCGTTTTTAGCAAAAAAGCAGGCAGCGAATCTAAAGCAAGCAGATACGCCTGTCTTACAAGAAGCGAAAAAGCAGCTAGATGAATATTTCAAGGGTGAGCGTCAAGTATTCGATCTCCCGCTCAAGCAAGCAGGTTCCCCGTTCCAAGAGCAGGTGTGGGGAGCATTGTCGGCCATACCATATGGTCAATCAAAAAGCTATACAGACATTGCAGAAGCGATTGGCAATCCAAAGGCTGTAAGAGCCATCGGACAAGCTAACAGACGAAATGCATTACCTATTTTTATTCCATGTCACAGGGTGATTGGAAAAGACCGGTCTCTGACGGGCTATGCAGGATCGAAGACAGACATGAAAGCGGTCCTCCTTGAATTAGAAGGCATCCCATTTGTTCAAAAATAAATCGATTGACCTGTTCCAAATGTTTGTCAAGCGACATATCCTTTTATTAAGCTAAAAAAGTTGGTTGAGGGAAAAAGGAGGGCGCTGGCATGTTTTGGGGCAAAAAAGGTAAAATGTATGCCGTTACGTCACTATGTGTCAAAATGAACGTTTTGACAGAAGAACAAAAAAAAGAAATCTTAACAAAAACGAATCAAGAAACAAAAAAGCGCGGTGCTCTTAAATGACAAGAACACGGCGCTTTTTTGCGATCATTGGGAGATGCTTTCGGCGAAAAGAGCATCAATCTCTTCTGCATAGTTCGATGTGATAATTCCCTTTTCTGTAATGATGCCTGAAATAAGATGATGAGGAGTGACATCAAAGGCGGGATTGAATACCTGAACATCAGGCGGTGCAATGGGGACGCCGTTTAATTCCTTTACTTCCAGCGGGTCGCGCTCTTCAATTGGAATATCTGACCCGTCGCGGGTGGATACATCAAAGGTTGAAAGCGGTGCTGCTACAAAAAACGGAATGTTAAAATGCTTGGCTAGAACGGCAAGACCTAACGTTCCAATCTTATTTGCTGTATCTCCATTACGGGCGATACGGTCAGCTCCAACAATGACAGCAGAAATTTGCTTTTCCTTCATCGTATGGGCTGCCATGTTATCTGTAATGAGCGTCACATCCACGCCGCCTTGCATAAGCTCCCATGTTGTCAGACGAGCACCTTGAAGAACAGGGCGTGTTTCGCATGCATAAATGTGAAGATCAAGATTTTTCTTTTTGGCTAAATAAAAGGGAGCAAGGGCTGTTCCGTACCGGCTCGTTGCGATGGAGCCTGCATTACAAATGGTCATGATACGGTCACCTGATTTAAAGAGCTGAAGAGCATTTTGACCGATTTGTCTGCATGTTTCTTCATCTTCAATTTGAATTTGAATGGCTTCATGGACAAGGTCTGTTTTGGCTGCATTCACTGATGCTGCACGCTGAATGCGCTGCAGCAGCCGGTCTAATGCCCAAGCGAGGTTCACAGCGGTTGGACGAGCACTGTTTAAATATTCTTTGATTCGAATGACTTCTTGTTTAAACACATCCATTTCTTCTGTCTCAATGGCTTGCGCACTAAGCGCCAGCCCAAAAGCTGCTGTAATGCCAATCGCAGGCGCTCCGCGTACTTTTAATGACACAATCGCATCATACACATCTTCTTTCGTATATAAATGCTCAAATACGGTTTCGGCCGGTAATTTTTGCTGATTTAAAATGTGAATACGGTTTTCTTCCCATTCGACAGAACGGGGGACTTCCAATTCTTTTGACAAAACCCGTCACTCCTTTACAGATGGCTGGAATAATGCGACGAGATCAGACGCTGTTTCCACTGTATGATATTGTTTGATAAATGTTTTTCCAAGTGTCAGTGCTGCTTTTTTCTGCTGAATCCGTCTCGTTGGTGATGGAATCGCATCAAGATCAGCGGCATGAGCAAGACCGATTGTTCGGCGGACAAGCTCACAGCCGGCAAAGCCTGTCGCTTCTTTTAAAATCCGGTCAAAGGTTGTTTCTAAAAAGCTGTCCGATACACTAAACGCTTCAATGCTGTCCTCTTTCCAAGCTTTTGTGAACACTTCTTTGAAGGTTGCCCATACATTGACGACATGGTCAAAAAGGTGCTGCTGCTCGTGTTCATTCTCGCGAGATAAAGCATTCAGGAACAGATTGGCGATAAAGTGGCCGATATCGAATCCAAAGGGGCCGTAAAACGCGAATTCTGGATCAATGATTTTCGTTTCAGTCTCATTTGCAAAAATACTGCCTGTATGAAGATCTCCATGAACCAATGTTTCAGCTGATGTCAGGAAGATACGCTTCAATTCCGCTGCTTTGGCTTGCAGCTCAAGATCTGCCCAAAGCGCTTCTGCTGATTCTCTTAATTCTTCTTCGAAGTCATTTGTTTCACTATCAAAGAAAGGGTCTGTGAAGACGAGTTTTTCTGTAATATCACACAGGTCAGGGTTCGTAAATTGCTTCACAAATTGTTTTTTGATTTTAGGATTTGTAGCAAAGTCAGATGTGTAAAAAAGTGTTTTTCCTAAAAATTCTCCAACATGATCAGATAAATGCGGATATTGTTTTCCGGCAATTAGCCCTTTTCTGACGATTTCTAAGTGAGATAGATCCTCCATGGCTGTCACTGCAAGAGCTGTATCTGAATAATAGACTGCTGGTACGAGGTGCGGCGCATATTCTGACTGCTTGATCAGGGCGGCACTTTCAATTCTTGCCCGGTCTAATGTAAGCGGCCAGCTCTCCCCAACCACCTTTGCATAAGGCAGCGCCTGCTTGATGATCAATCCTTTTTCTTGTTTGTGATCATAAATATGAAAGACGTAATTTAAATTCCCGTCACCAATTTCAGTACATGTCAAATGACTGCTTTCTTGGATCAAACCAAGTCTAATTGCGAGTGCAACTGCCGAGCTTTCTGTTAGTTCTTCATATGATGCCGTAAGTGTAACCAATTGCTTCCCCTCCAAATCATATAAAAAAGCCTCTTTCTCCTGAGAGAAAGAGGCTTGATGGTGTGTATGCTCAAAGCCTCTCTTATCTCTCAGCACATACGTCTGATGGAATTAGCACCGTGCCCTATAAGACAATTGTCTTGGCGCGTTACTTGCTGCGCCCCACTTCACAGTGGTATTAACGGTCGGTTGCTGTTGGGGTCAAAAGGCCAAATCCCTCGCCCAACTCTCGATAAGAGAAATCAATATGTAATTGTTTCGTGTCTGTTTGCATTTCTTAATTCAAGATATTATCAGAGCGTTGCTTTACATGTCAATCTTTTTTCAAAATTGCTTTACAATTCATAAAACAATCCATTACAGTGATTGTATTGTCACGTAACTTGAATAGAAGGTGAAGAAATGGAATTCCAGCAATCAGATGTGTTGAAACAATTACCGAAACAATTTTTTGCGTCCCTTGTCCAAAAGGTGCAGAAAAAAGTGCAGGAAGGGGCAGATATCATTAATTTGGGGCAGGGAAATCCTGATCAGCCAACTCCTCCGCACATTGTAAAAGCCATGCAGAAAGCGGTAGCAAAACCTGAAAATCATCAATACTCCTCATTCCGTGGAACAGCGAAATTAAAAAAGGCTGCTGCCGCTTTTTATGAAAGAGAATATGGCGTCACACTTGATCCAAAGACGGAAATTGCGATTTTATTTGGCGGGAAAGCAGGGCTTGTTGAGCTGCCGCAATGCCTGCTGAATCCGGGTGATACGCTTCTTGTCCCTGATCCTGGCTATCCTGATTATTGGTCAGGCGCTGTGCTTGCTGGAGCGCAAATGGTAACCATGCCACTTCTTGAAAAAAATCATTTTTTACCTGACTACGATTTGCTGCCTGAAGATGATAAGAAAAAGGCAAAATTAATGTATTTAAATTACCCCAACAATCCGACGGGGGCTACGGCAAGCCGTTCATTTTTTGAAGAAACCGTTACATTTGCGAAAGATCACAAGCTATGTGTTGTCCATGATTTTGCATATGGCGGCATTGGATTTGATGGAGAAAAGCCGCTCAGCTTTCTGCAAATAGAGGGAGCGAAAGAGACGGGAATAGAAATTTACACCTTGTCTAAAACGTACAATATGGCAGGGTGGAGAGTAGGATTTGCAGCTGGAAATTCATCTGTTATTGAAGCCATTGAGCTTTATCAGGATCATCTGTTTGTCTCCCTGTTTAAAGCCACTCAAGATGCAGCAGCGGAAGCCCTATTAAGCGATCAAACGTGTGTACAGGTGCAAAATGATCGATATGAGAAAAGGCGGAATGTATGGATTGCTGCCTGCAAAGAAATTGGCTGGGAAGTCAGTGCACCAAAGGGATCATTTTTTGCTTGGTTAAAGGTGCCGGAAGGATATACATCTGAAGCCTTTTCTGACTTATTATTAGAGAAGGCTCATGTTGTGGTTGCGCCAGGTAATGGCTTTGGTGCTCACGGTGAAGGGTACGTGAGAGTAGGACTTCTAACAAGCGAAGAGCGGTTACAAGAAGCTGCTCAGCGCATCGCTGCCTTGAATCTTTTTGAAAAAAAGCCATTGACAACATAAAAAAATGGTGCGATAATTCAGGCAATATTTAAGAAAATTGAATATTCTTATCAAGAGTAGGCAGAGGGACTAGCCCAATGAAGCCCGGCAACCGACTTCCATGAAGCACGGTGCTAATTCTTGCAGCAAGCGCTGAGAGATAAGATTCGGACGAATGACACGAAACAACCTCTTTAAGGCGCTCAAGAAGCACTTGAAGAGGTTTTTTTATTGAACATATGCATGACGCAATCGAAAGGGGATTCCTAGTGAGTGAATTACTGGCAACATACGTATTAACACATCGAGAGGATGAACAAATAAATCGAAAAGCGGAGCAGATCGCGCTTGGTTTAACAGTTGGATCATGGACGGATTTGCCGCAGCTCAAAAAGGAGCAGCTTCAAAAGCATAAAGGCCGAGTTGAAAAAGTATTAGAAAAAGCTGCTCCAGCCGAAAATGGTCTTTATCAATCAGAGGTGACGATTGCTTATCCTGAGGCAAACTTTTCAGCTGATTTACCAGCAGTTTTCACGACGATTTTTGGAAAGCTTTCACTAGACGGAAAAGTGAAGCTAGTCGATATCCAATTTTCTGAAGAATTTAAAAAAAGCCTGCCAGGACCTGTATTTGGAATTGATGGCATTCGAAAAAAGGTAAATGTGTTTGATCGTCCATTATTGATGAGTATTTTTAAAGGCGTTATCGGCCGTGATATGCAGGATTTAAAAGAGCAGCTCCGTTTACAGGCATTAGGCGGGGTTGACTTCATCAAAGACGATGAAATTTTATTTGAAAGTCCATTAGCTCCTTTTGAAGAGCGAATCAAAGAAGGAAAAGCGATTTTAAAAGAAACCTATGAAGAGACAGGACACCGCACGCTGTATGCTGTCAATTTAACGGGCAGAACCTTTGACCTGAAGGATCGGGCGAGAAAGGCCGCTGAACTTGGGGCAGATGCGCTCTTATTCAATGTCTTTGCTTACGGCCTTGATGTCATGCAAAGCCTAGCTGAGGACCCAGACATTCCACTGCCGATTATGGCGCATCCCGCTGTGAGTGGTGCTTTGACATCCTCTCCTGAATATGGATTCTCGCATTCTCTTCTTTTAGGCAAATTAAATCGATATGCTGGCGCTGATTTGAGCCTTTTCCCCTCACCTTATGGGTCGGTTGCACTTCCGAAAAAAGATGCCCTTGGAATCTATGAAGCTTGCGTAAAAGAGGATACGGTTCAAAAAACATTCCCTGTCCCGTCAGCAGGCATTCATCCAGGAATGGTTCCAGTATTAATCAAAGATTTTGGAATTGATCATGTGATAAATGCAGGTGGAGGCATTCACGGACATCCGCGGGGAGCCATCGGCGGAGGGAAGGCATTTCGTTCGATCATTGATGCCGTGATTCATGAAGAGTCCATCCAAGATAAGGCGGCTTCCTGCCAAGACTTAAAAGCGGCACTTGATCTTTGGGGAAGGGTAGCAGAATAATGAAAAAACCAATTGTATGTTGTGATTTTGATGGAACAATTACAAAAAATGATAATATCATCCGCATCATGAAACAGTTTGCACCAAGTGAATGGACGAAGCTGAAGGATGGTGTCCTGTCAAAGGAAATCACCATTCAAGAAGGCGTCGGGCAAATGTTTCAATTGCTGACAAGTGATCAGAAGGATGCCATTCAATCATTTATTTTAGAGGATACAGAGATTCGAGAAGGATTTAAGCAATTTGTGTATGAGGTAAAAAAAGCAGATATTCCTTTCTATGTACTTAGCGGGGGGATGGACTTTTTTGTCTACCCTATCCTCGAAGGAATTGTCGATCGAGACGATATTTATTGCAACCATGCATCATTTGGGGAAGACCATATTCAGATTGAATGGCCGCATGCCTGCGATACGCAATGTCAAAATGGCTGTGGATGCTGCAAGCCCTCAATCATTCGAAAGCTGACTCGTGAGGATGACTTCATCATCATGATCGGAGATTCAGTGACTGATGTGGAGGCGGCGAAGCATGCGGATCTTACGTTTGCACGAGACTACTTGCTCAATGAATGTCAAGAGCTCGGGCTCGTACATAAGGAGTATGAAACATTTATTGATCTACACGCGCAATTTGTTCAAATAAAGGAAGTGAAGGAATGGCAGACGCAAAGAGCAAACGCTGGCAGGAGCTAGCAGACGTTAAACGTGAACTGGCCCAAAGAGATTGGTTTTTCGGAACAAGCGGTAATTTATCGATCAAGGTGTCGGATGATCCAATCACGTTTTTGGTGACGGCAAGCGGCAAAGATAAACGAAAAGAAACAAACGAAGATTTTGTGCTAGTAAATGCAGCAGGCCAGCCCCATCATCCGAACGAGCCGCTTAGACCATCAGCTGAAACACTGCTTCACACGTACGTGTATGAACGGACGAAAGCAGGCTGCTGCCTCCATGTCCATACAATCGATAATAATGTGATGTCAGAGCTGTATGGGGATAAGGGAGAGATTCGTTTTAAAGGCAACGAAATCATCAAAGCGCTTGGTTATTGGGAAGAGGATGCAGAAGTGTCGATTCCGATTATTGAAAATCCAGCTCATATTCCGCAGCTTGCAGAGCAATTTGCCAAACATCTGACACTAGAGGCGTCATCTGGTGCTGTACTCATTCGCAATCATGGCATCACGGTCTGGGGAAAAACAGCCTTTGAAGCAAAACGAGTATTAGAAGCATATGAATTTTTATTTAGCTATCACTTAAAATTAGCGCTTTATCAACAGCAGCTTGTAAGATAAAAAGGAGGAAAAGCACATGGCGACGATTTTGATTCATAACGAAGAAAACACATTACTGGAAAGCGAGCAAGAGGTAGCATCATATTTAGAAAACCAAGGGGTCATTTATGAGCATTGGGATATTGAAAAGCTGCCAAACCGTTTATCAGAAAAGTATGATTTAACTGATGAGGAAAAGGAAGAGATTTTGACTGTTTTCCAAAAGGAAATCCAAAGTATTTCTGAAAAAAGAGGGTACAAAGCGCAGGATGTCATTTCATTGTCTGATGCCACTACAAATCTTGATGAGCTGCTCCAAAACTTTAAACGTGAGCATCACCATACAGATGATGAAGTACGCTTTATTGTGAGCGGGCACGGAATCTTTGCTATTCAAGGCAAGGATGGCGTCTTTTTTGATGTGAGATTGAATCCAGGTGATTTAATTTCTGTGCCGCCAAACATTCGTCATTACTTTACACTTCAAGAGGACCGCAAAGTGGTCGCAGTTCGCATATTTGTCACAACTGAGGGCTGGGTGCCGATTTACGAGGAAGAAACGGTTTAATGATAGAGCTGATCATTCCGCATGAGGCGGAAGATCAGCTTTTTTTTAGGAAATTAGACATGAAATGAGAAAGAAAATAGTTGATTTTGATCTTCTGCATAGGATAAAATTCTGTTTAATCAATGTGTCAGTCCTGTCCAAATTTGAAGTTTACCCCCAAATTTGATTGGGTAAAAGGTCTTTAGGCTGTAAAAAATTAAATAAAATAAGCATATTTAATTTAATTTACAAATAAAGTATAATTTTGGTGTCGGATCATTTTGAGCATAGACAGTCGAATTCATTGCGGGAGCTGAGATCATGAATATTTATGTAAGGAAAGAACAATTGCTGATGTCCATTGATGAGAAGAGAAAACAAATGGTAGAAGCTGCTCAAGTGGAAGGGTACACTGGTGAGAAGACAATTAAATATAGTCAAGAACTGGACAACCTGATGAATGAGTATCAGCATCTTCTTTTTCATGAGAAACAATCTGCCCCCTCCTTTCATGATCTTGTGTCTCAAATGAGTCTTTTATCTGTGAACCGCCCCTCTTATTGACATGAAAAACCGGTCTTGCATAAGCAAAACCGGCTGACATCTTCAGTTATGCTGAGTGAGCAGAAGGAAGCATGATCATAACAGTCGTTCCTTTATTCACTTCGCTATGAATATCAATTGTTCCGCCATACATCGAAATGATTCGTTTACACACGACAAGCCCAAGACCTGTGCCTTTTTCCTTCGACGTAATAAAGGGGAGGAAGATGTGCTTTAACATCTCTTCTGGTATGCCTTCACCTGTATCCTCTACTTTAATGATGACATGTTCTTTTTCAGCTTCGATTACAATCTTCAAATGACCGCCGTTTGGCATCGCTTCTAAAGAGTTCTTTGCTACATTTAAAACGACTTGTTTAATATGATCCTTTGTGCAATACACGCCCACATCTTGAATCGTATTGATTTGCAAATCCACTTCCACATTATAAAGGTTTGCCTCAGAGAAAACGATCGGCATGATCTCACTTACAATTTCTTTTACAGAGTTATTTTGCCATTTTTCTGCCGTTGGTTTTCCTAATACAAGAAATTCACTGACGATTTGGTTGATCCGTTTAATCTCTTCCTCGATGACAGAAAAATAGAGCTGATCTTCTTCTGAATGATACTTCTTTTGCAATAGCTGGATAAATCCGCTAATCCCTGTTAATGGGTTGCGAATTTCGTGTGCTGTACTTGCTGCGAGTGTTCCGATCAATTCAAGCTTTTGCGCTTCATTTTCATGACGCTCCTGCTGAGTTTGCCGCCTTAACACGATATATTGGACGAGTGTGAATAAAATATTTAATAAAATAAACGCACTGGATAAAGGGATGAGCATCACAGACAGCACTTCACTAGTTGAAGCACGCTGCGGAAAGACCTCCAGCTTCCAGCTGTTTTCATCTAAATATGTAGACACGGTGCTGCCGCCCTCGGGTACTGGCTGTGGACCGCTTGTAAACACGACATGTCCATTTTGATTCAGCATCTTAAAATGAAGATCAGGGTTCAATACATTCATAATATTTCTTAAATAATCAATTTGAATGGCGGCAATCAGTACATTGGTGACCTCTTCGTTTTCATCGAGAACAGGCACACAAATGGAGAGAATCCGCTGTTTTGTAATTCGGCTCACATAGTTGTCTGTGATCACGGTCTGCTTGGTCACTTGAATGCGTTTAAAGTAATCTCTGAATGATAGGTTGATTTTTTCCTTTAACGGGGTGGTGCTTGCTGTTACATTTCCTTTTTTGTCTAGGAGATACAGACCTGAAAAACGAGGTTCTTGTTTATAGATGTTCTCTAGGATGTTTTGTACTTTTTTCGTCTCAAGCGGCTGGTCAAATCCCATGGCAAGGGAAGTTAATCTCGCTTCTGTCTCACTTATTAAATAATTCATTTGGTTTTTGTGAATATTTAACATAAGTGTAGCAGTTTGTTTGTTCTTTAAATCGATTTTTTCAGTTTCTTTTTCGTAGATAAAATAACTAATGATTAGGGTTGGAAGCATGACCAAAATAAGGTAAAGCCTGATCTTTTTCCAAAACCCTTTCAGTATACTCATCATTCATCGCTCCAACGTATTACCTAATAGACTTATTATAGCATTGAACCTATCTTTATTACGATGACTTGTGTGATTTTTAAAAAATTAGGTGATTCGTTCTGGTCTCATTTTCGTGCTAAAGATGGATCAAAATGTTGACATTTTACTTATTGTTTATTAATGTCACATTAGTAGGTTGCATTTCATAAAGGATGATAAAAAATGGAAAATCATAATGTTGAAAAATCATTGAAACTATTTATTGTATTATCACGTGCCTATCGCTCAATTAATCATCACATGAACAAACATATTGTGAAGCACGGGCTGAATCCAACTGAATTTGCTGTGCTAGAATTGCTATATCATAAAGGTGATCAGCCGCTTCAGCAAATCGGTGATAAGATTTTACTTGCAAGCGGCAGCATCACGTATGTGGTCGATAAATTGGAGAAGAAAGAACTCCTCAGTCGCAAGGCTTGTGCAGAAGACCGCAGAGTGACATTTGCGCATATTACCAAGCAGGGACGAGCTTTGCTTGATGACATCTTCCCAGATCATGCGAAAGAAATTCATGAGATGATCAGTGTCCTGAGCGAAGAAGAGAAAGATGCCTGCATCGATATGCTCAAACATGTAGGGCTGCGTGCAAAGCATTTATATGATCATCAAGACTAAATAAAAAGGAAGCCGCCGGCTTCCTTTTCAGCGCGCAGGCAATCCCTCGCATTCGGCGTTAGTCCTGCGTTCCGGTACTCGTTCCTAGACTGCAAAGGTATTATATCACGCTGAAAAGAAGACAAAGGGCTAAAATAGAGATCATTTTAGCCCTTTGTCAACAATCTGTAAAGAAGCCCCTGGCTTCTTTTTTTATTTCGCTTTTTTCTCAATCGGTAAAATGAGTACTTCTACACGCCGGTTTTTACTTCTGCCTTCTGCTGTATCGTTTGAGGCAATCGGTTTGAATTCGCCGTATCCTTTTGTACTAAAGTTCTCTTGGTTTAGATTGCTGTTTTCAAGAAGAATATTTAAAAAGTTCACAGCGCGAATGGCGCTTAAATACCAGTTTGATTCAAATTCTGAATTTCTGATCGGTACATTATCTGTATGTCCGCTAATGACAATGTCACGTGCGGGATTAATGACGAGCAGTTTTGAGATTTCTTTTGCTAACGGGACATCTTGAGGGCGAATAACTGCCCGCCCAGAATCAAAGAAGATACTGTCTTCAATCGTAATGAGAAGTCCTTCATCCGTAAGCTTTGTTTCGAGCTTGGCACCAAGTTTTTTATTTGCAATGAATGAATCGACCTGTTTTTTGACCTTTGTGAGAACCGCTTGGTCCCTAGCCTTTGCTTTGGCTTCTTCATCTTTCTCTTCCTCGGCTGCTTTCTTGACCTGGTTGCTGTTTTCAGTTTCTTCCGTGCTTTGCATGCTGGATTGATCCATAACACCGGTACCGCCAGTAAAAACTACATTAAAAGACTTAGCCATCTGTTCATATTTTGCCGCATCAATTGAACTAGATGCAAAAAGCACAATGAAGAGGGCGAGAAGAAGCGTCAGAAGATCGGCATAAGGGATAAGCCAAGATTCATCTACATGGTCTTCATGATCATGGTTTTTACGTTTCCTAGCCATTTTGATTTTCTCCTTCTTCAATGACAAGATTTGCACGTTCTTTTGCTGGTAAGTACATAAGAAGTTTTTGTTCAATGACTTTTGGAGACTGGCCTTCAAGAACAGACAGAATACCTTCGATCATAATCAGACGAAGCTTTACTTCTTCCTTTGATTTACGCTTCAGTTTGTTGGCAAATGGATGCCATAATACATACCCGGTAAAAATCCCAAGCAGTGTGGCGACGAAGGCAGCACTGATTGCATGACCAAGTGCCTCAATATCTCCCATGTTGGCAAGTGCGGCAATAAGTCCGACAACGGCGCCAAGTACCCCTAGCGTCGGAGCGTATGTACCAGCTTGTGTAAAGATTAATGCACCTGACTGATGTCGTTCAGACATGGCGTCAACTTCTTCTGTTAAGACGTCACGAATAAATTCAGCACTTTGGCCGTCAACTGCCATGCTTAACCCGTTCTTTAGAAAATCATCATCGACTTCCTCAAGACTTGCTTCTAATGCCAAAAGACCTTCACGACGCGCAATTTGTGCCCAGTTTGAAAATAGAGGGATCATTTCTTGAATCGTTGGAAGCTGGCTGTCTTTGAAAATTTTGCCGAACAATTTTGGTGTTTTCTTAATTTCACTAGAAGGGAATGCGATGACAACAGCTGCAACCGTTCCAACAATGATGATTAATATAGCCGCCGGGTTGAGAAGAGCAGTTAGACTCACACCTTTCAAAACCATACCGACACCTAGTGCAATAAATGCTAAAATAATACCAATTAACGATGTTTTGTCCATTATCTCACCAAATCCTTTAACTATCTTTTTCTATAGTTAATATCGGTGTGTTCTAGAATGGTTTTAGTCAGAATATAAAATTAAGACAGTTTCTGTGAAGAATTTTTGACGAAAGCGCTTTCTAAATATGTAAAAGAAGAAACTCCCTCTCATATAAAGGGAGTCTCCATTTAATCGTTTTGAGCTGGTTCATCTAAATGAAGCAGTTCTTTTAATTTTTCTTCATATATGATTTTGACAAGATCGTAGCTCCAATTCATCATGTGTTCCACCTCTTTTTCTTTTATCGTAAAGGAAAAGAGGCGGGGGAGCGTCGGCGTTCAGATGGAACTTAGACGCCGCAACATGATGGAGGTGCATATCATCCTGAAGATGTAGTTATCCTTTTTTTACGACGATTTCGTCATGTTCAACATCCACAGTAAATCCAGAAAGCTGCTCCTCTTCAAGCAGGATCTCCGTCATTTGGTCTTCAACGTGCTCTTGGATGGTTCTTCGAAGTGGACGAGCACCAAATGCAGGATGATATCCAAGCTCTGCGATCTTTTCTTTTGCTTCATTTGTGACATGAACTGTTAAATTCTGCTCTTTTAATTGCTCTGACAGCTCATTGAGCAGAAGATCAACAATCTTCACTAAGTCCTCTCTGTCTAGTGAATCAAATTGAATGATGCTGTCAAAACGGTTCAAAAATTCTGGTTTGAAGTAGCTGCTCAGTGAATCAATGAGTGATTGTTCCTCAAACGCTTCTTCCTGATCAGATTGGAAGCCCACTTTGACTGTTTTATCTGCGGTGCCTGCGTTACTTGTCATGATGATGACTGTATCTTTAAAGCTGACCGTTCTGCCTTGGCTGTCTGTTAAGCGGCCGTCTTCCATGATTTGCAGGAACATGTGCTGTACATCTGGGTGTGCTTTTTCGATTTCATCCAGCAAAATGATGCTGTATGGTTTTCTGCGCACTTTTTCAGTCAGCTGGCCAGCTTCATCATGTCCAACGTAACCAGGAGGAGAACCGATGAGTTTGGACACAGAGTGTTTTTCCATGTACTCACTCATATCTAAACGAATGATCGCATCTCTTGAACCGAATAATTCTTCAGCTAACGTTTTAGACAATTCGGTTTTCCCGACACCTGTTGGTCCAACGAAAAGGAAGGAGCCTGTTGGTCTATGTTTCGATTTTAATCCAGCTCTGCTTCTTTTCACGGCTTTGGCCACTTTATCAACCGCATGCTCCTGCCCAATCACTCGTGCTTTTAGACGGACGTCAATTTCTTTCATTTTAGTTTGTTCGTCTGCTTGGAGTTTCCCGACAGGAATGCCTGTTTTTTGTTCCACAATGGCCTGAATGTCCTCTGCTGTAACGATATGCTCTTTTTCAGTTGTTTTGTTTTGAAGTCTTGCTTCAATGGCTTCTTCTTCATCGCGAAGCTTCGCTGCTTTTTCATATTGTTCTTCTTTTAGCGCAGCTTGTTTTTCTGCGGCAATTTCCGCTAATCGATTTGTCAGCTCATCTTCACTTGCTGCATCAATGGAGAGGTTCGCTTTTGAACCAGCTTCATCCATTAAATCAATGGCTTTATCCGGTAAATGGCGGTCTTGAATATACCGCGAAGATAATTGAACACACGCTTTGATTGCTTCATCTGAATAGGTGACACCATGATAGGCCTCATATTTATCTTGAATGCCTTTTAAGATGTCGATCGCTTCATCTTGTGTTGGCTCATCTACGATGACGGGCTGGAAGCGCCGTTCGAGTGCAGCATCTTTTTCAATTTGGCGATATTCTTTTAATGTCGTCGCACCTACTAGCTGCAGTTCGCCTCTTGCAAGGGCTGGTTTTAAAATGTTTCCAGCATCCATTGATCCTTCTGCAGATCCTGCGCCCACAAGAAGGTGGATTTCATCTACAAATAAGATGATATTTTTACGGCTTTGCAGTTCTTTGATTAACTGCTTCATTCTTTCCTCAAATTGACCGCGTACACCTGTGTTTGCGACAAGTGAGGAGACATCTAATAAATAGATTTGTTTGTTCTTTAATTTATTTGGCACATCGCCGCTCGCAATTTTGAGCGCGAGTCCTTCTGCGATCGCTGTTTTCCCAACACCTGGTTCACCAATAAGAACAGGGTTATTTTTATTTCTTCTATTTAAAATCTCAATGACTCTTGCGACTTCTTCATCACGGCCAATGACTGGATCAATTAAACCAGCATTTGCTCCATCTGTTAAGTTACGGCCAAGCTCATCGAGTAAGCCTTTTTGCTTTGGCTGCTCCATGTTTGGGGCATGACCTGCTGCCTGAGAGAAGAATGAACTTCCTCCAAAGAGCTGAGGTCCCATTTTCATTTTTGACTGCTCCATCAAAGAGGTATAGCAGTCTTCACATAAAACCATTTGGCTCCGGGACGAATTTACTTGCATATTCAGGCGAATAGTTGCTTCATTTACTTGACAATGTTGACAACGCATTTGCCATGACCTCCTTAAAATAAAGTTTGACTTTATTTGACCAATGAATGTTAAAGAAAATGGTCTATTGTTTGACCATCTTTGACTATAGTATACTCTGACCTATTTTGACTTTCAACTGTTTTGCTCAAAGGGGAATAAAAATCCTTTTTTGCATTTAATCATGGTTTGTCCTTCTTTTCAAGGAACTTGTCTCATAGGATAAAAAAGGAACAATCGAAAGTGATGGGTGCGGAGGGGTCACATGAAACGTTCAAATGAATCCGCTTTTCAGCTTGCCTTTGTATATGTAGGAACAGTGGTTGGAGCTGGGTTTGCGACAGGAAAAGAAATCGTAGAATTTTTTGTTCGTTTTGGCTGGATTGGACTATTAGGAATCCTGATTAGCGGTGTTATTTTTACTGGTCTTGGGGCAAAAATGATGCTGATTTCGAAACGAATCGAAGCAGAATCTTATCAAGATATGAACCGTTTTTTATTTGGCGCAGCTGCGAGTCGTTATATTAATATTGTCATGTTTTTTATTTTACTTGGTGTCACCTCAGTGATGATTTCAGGCGCAGGGGCTATTTTTGAAGAACAACTTGGTATATCGAAGGAATATGGGATCTTTTTGACGATCATTCTGAGCGTCATTGTACTCTTTAAAGGTTCAAAAGGGCTATTTGGCGTCAACGTGCTTGTCGTTCCAATGCTGATTTTCTTTTCAATGATCGTGTTTCTTGATTCATTTGTGTTTAGCAGCAGTGAAAGTTATGTTCTTGCGCTGCAAATGGGTGAGGGCGAGTGGATATTATCAGCAGTGTCATATGGTGCCTTTAATTTAGCACTGTCACAGGCAGTGTTAGTACCCGTCGCAAATGAAATGACCTCTGAAGCAGTCATTAAAAAGGGAGCGGTGCTTGGGGGTGTCATGCTGACACTCATTTTGCTTGCTTGCTTCTTATCTCTTTCTTCATTAGATATGCTGGAGGCGTTTGATATTCCAATGGCCCAGGTGGTGTATCAAGTTGCAAACTCGATTCATCTCATTTATTTATTTGTCATCTTCGGTGAAGTTTTTACATCCGTCATAGGCAATTTATACGGGCTGGAGAGACAAGTGAGGGCATATATCCGAATGAACAGCATCTTTACGATATCCCTTATCCTCATATGCTGCTATGTGATTAGTAAAATTGGTTACGGTACACTGATTTCAACGGTTTATCCGGTTTTTGGCTATGTCAGCATCTTTTTTATCCTCTTTCTTTGTCTAAAAAAAGTGCCTGTACCGCTAGATAAGTAAAGAAAGGATAGCCTGTATGAAAAATATGTGGTACACTATCCTCTGTGAAAATTGAACAAAAATCCGTGAAGACGGGAGAGGTTCTAGCAAAACCCTCTATAAAAAACTAAGGACTTGCCGTATCCTTGGATGTGGCATTTTTTATTTTTTATGGCTGGGACACCTCATACACATGTAAAGGTGTCTTTTCTTTTGAGAAAAATAGGGGTTTTCAGGAGCCTTTCAGATGCAGTGCTGTACGGTTGTACCATCTGCAAAAGGAGGAGAACAGAAAATGAAAAATGAAAAAGCAGTCGTTGTCTTTAGCGGGGGACAGGACAGTACGACCTGTTTATTATGGGCACTTCAACAATTTGAAGAGGTAGAAACAGTGACCTTTCATTATAATCAGCGTCATCAAGAAGAAATTGATGTCGCCAAAAGAATCGCTGACAAATTAGGTGTGAAGAATCATCTATTAGATATGTCACTTTTAAATCAACTGGCACCTAATGCTTTAACAAGAGATGACATTGACATTGAGGAAAAAGAAGGAGAGCTTCCTTCCACATTTGTACCAGGAAGAAACTTAGTGTTCTTATCCTTCGCCTCTATATTAGCGTATCAAATTGGAGCAAGACATATTATCACAGGTGTTTGTGAGACAGACTTTAGCGGCTATCCAGATTGCCGTGACGAGTTTGTGAAATCTTGCAACGTCACAGTGAATTTAGCAATGGAAAAACCATTTGTGATTCATACACCACTGATGTGGCTGAATAAAGCAGAAACATGGAAGCTGGCAGACGAGCTTAATGCGCTGGATTTTGTGAAAAATGAAACGCTCACTTGCTATAACGGCATCATCTCTGATGGCTGCGGGGAATGTCCTGCGTGTAAGCTGCGGAAAAATGGCTATGACACTTATATGGAAATGAAGGAGGCAAAATAAATGCTTTCTCAAATCTATCCACAAACCGATCATCCATTTTCATTTGAATTAAATAAAGACATGCATGTATCTGCTGCCCATTTCATCCCGCGGGAAGATGCGGGCGCATGTAGCCGTGTTCATGGTCATACGTACACCATCAATATCACGATTGCGGGAGACGAGCTAGATGAATCGGGTTTCCTTGTCAATTTCAGTACATTGAAGAAGCTCATTCATGGGCAGTACGATCACACGCTGCTCAATGATCATAAGGAATTCTCATCAAACGATCGATACGCGATGCCAACCACTGAGGTGGTGGCAAAGACCGTACATGACAAAGTCGCAGCGTATTTATCAACTTTAGCGAACAAGCCGACATGTGTTCAGGTCTTTGTCAGAGAGACACCAACAAGCTATTGCATTTACCGTCCGAAACGAGTTGAGATCAATGGCTAAAGCGATTCCAGTATTAGAAATCTTTGGTCCAACCATTCAAGGAGAGGGAATGGTCATTGGACAAAAAACCATGTTTGTCAGAACGGCTGGCTGTGACTACTCGTGCAGCTGGTGTGATTCCTCTTTTACATGGGATGGCTCAGCGAAGCATGACATTCAGTGGCTTGAGGCAGAAGACATTGTCAAAGAATTAAAAAGAATAGGCGGACAGGCTTTTTCTCATGTCACCATTTCAGGGGGAAACCCGGCGCTTTTAAAACAAATGGAATCCCTCATTGATTTGCTGCATGAAGAAGGAATTGATACAGCGCTTGAAACACAAGGGACGATGTATCAGGAATGGTTTTTGAAAATTGATGATTTAACCATTTCTCCTAAGCCGCCAAGCTCGAATATGAAAACAGATTTTACGAAACTAACACGTATTATAGATGAGCTGAAAAGCGGGAATAGATTGCAGCATGCTAGCTTGAAAGTCGTGATTTTTGACGATCGTGATCTGGCGTATGCGAAGGATGTTCATGCGAAATATCCTGAGCTTCCTTTTTATTTGCAGGTAGGAAATGATGACACAACGACAGGTGATGATGCGTACTTATTAACGCATTTATTAAAGAAATATGAAGCGCTTGTGAATCAAGTCGCGCAAGATCCAGACTTAAACCGCGTAAGAGTGCTGCCGCAGCTGCACACGTTATTGTGGGGAAATAAACGAGGCGTATAGAAAGGAAGAGATGACATGACGACAAGAAAACCAGAAGAATTAGAAGGTGTCACGCTACTAGGAAACCAAGGAACCAATTATTTGTTTGATTATGCACCACAAGTGCTTGAAACGTTTCCAAATAAACATACAAATAGAGATTACTTTGTGAAATTCAACTGCCCAGAATTTACATCACTTTGTCCGCAAACAGGTCAGCCAGATTTTGCGACAGTTTATATCAGCTATATCCCAAATGAAATCATGGTCGAAAGTAAATCGTTAAAATTATATTTGTTCAGCTTCCGTAACCATGGTGACTTCCATGAGGACTGTATGAACATTATTATGAACGACCTGATTGAATTGATGGACCCAAGGTATATTGAAGTTTGGGGCAAATTTACGCCAAGAGGCGGTATTTCCATTGACCCGTATACGAACTACGGGAAACCTGGGACGAAATATGAGGAAATGGCAGAATACCGTATGATGAACCATGATATGTATCCGGAGACGATTGATAATCGGTAATTATTCCGCTGTGTGAGACGGAGTATGAAACGAAATGGTGTCACATTAAAGTGGAAAAAGTCACACCTGAAAATACTCATGAGAATTGTATGAAAAAGTGTGACCTAAGGTGCAACCTAACTGTGACTTTTATGCAGTGAAAAATTGATAGTACAGAAGCAGATGAAGGCGTACAATTTGTACGTCTTTTCTTTTTTATCCGAAAGAAAAAATGCCTATTATGAGATCATAGGCATTATTGTTTGGTTAAGTTTCTGAACCTTCTCTTTAACATTGGAAACAGCTCATTTTTGAATTTCATCAAAGCTCTCCTGAATATAGTCCATGACACTTCTGATTAGAACTTCACTTTCAAAGTTGACTATCTCATTTATTTCATGACTGTTCCTCATCTGTTAGGTGAGGCTATTGAAGTTGTTTAGCATTTACTTCAGCAGCTACATCTATCCTAACTTTAGTTGTTCTGGTTGTACAATTTCATATTCACCTTCTGCATACTCTTGCTCCGCATATTGGCTCCCCCATTGACAGAGCTCCTGCAAGATAGGTTTAAGAGATTTTCCAAGTTCAGTGGATGAATATTCAACCTTCGGCGGTACTTGATTATACATCTTTCTGGTCACAAGTCCACTGGCTTCAAGCTCTCTAAGAGTTTGAATCAGCATTTTCTGAGTTATATTTGGGATAATGCGCTTTAATTCACTCGTTCTCTTTGGTCCATTCATTAAAAAGTATAATACAAGTCCTTTCCATTTTCCGCCAATCACTTCCTTTGTCACTTCAAACCCACAGCTAAATTTTTTCATGTCTAAAGCTCTCCATTCCACATTTGTTACTTTTTAGTTACTATATCACAAAAAAGTGGGTACTTCCGATAATGTGCTTACTGAAGGATACTATTACTTGTAAGTTGTTCTTCAAGTACTTAAAGGTACTAGACATAAAATAATATGAATTCTAAAGGAGTGTTAAGTATGAGGAAATTTGAAGGTAAAGTAGCGCTTGTAACGGGTGGAACAAGTGGGATTGGTCTTGCTACAGCACAAAAATTTGTAAACGAAGGTGCATATGTTTATATCACGGGACGTAGACAAAACGAACTTGATAAAGCTGTTAACCAAATTGGCAAGAACGTAACCGGTGTTCAAGGTGATATTTCTAAGCTTGAAGACTTAGACAAACTATATGACATGATAAAGCAGGAAAAAGGTAAGTTGGACATCCTTTTTGCTAATGCAGGCATCGGCAACTTCCTTCCATTAGGTGAAATTACTGAAGAGCAGGTTGATAGAACGTTCGACATTAACGTGAAAGGAACCATTTTTACTGTTCAAAAAGCGCTATCACTATTCCCGGACAAAGTAGGTTCTATTATTGTAACGGGCTCTACTGCTGGATCAATTGGCAACCCAGCATTTAGTGTATATGGAGCATCTAAAGCAGCATTAAGAGCACTAGTTCGCAACTGGATTCTTGACCTAAAAGGTACTGAAATTCGTGTAAATGTGGTAAGTCCAGGAGTGATTCTTACACCTGCATACGATGAGCTTTTTGGTGATGCACTTGAAGGAGCGATGGAAAATGCCAGAAATACTGTTCCAGTTGGAAAAGTTGGGACACCTGAAGAAGTAGCAAACGCTGTATCTTTCCTTGCATCAGACGAAAGCAGTTACTTGACGGGTGTTGAATTGTTCGTAGATGGCGGGCTAGCACAGGTATAATGTCACTGCGAAGGGATTGCAAATCGTCCTTAATGGGGATTTCCTTGAGTCGTATAAAAAAGTCGTTTTCCATATGTCCTGAGTAACCATAAATGCTGCAAACTAAGTTTGATGATGGATATGTAAAATGAGAAAAAAGGAAAAGACATGCCGGATGCATGTCTTTTTTTGCGAATCAACCATAAAAAAAAGAGAAGAGTCATGTCACTCTTCTCATACGAATGGGAATAGAACTTGCTAGGACGGCTGGGGGCTACCAGCTCGTAAACATATTATACATGACAGAACGTATGTTTGTAAAGAGGGATCATGCTTTTTTTGCTTATCTCATTTGATGTAAGATAAAATAGAGGCAATGAATGAGAAACGGAGGCGTTTGAGTTGGCAAACAAAGAAGAGCGGGCAGAGCAGCTGCTAATGGAACTAAAGGAAGAGCTTCAAATGCTTGAACATCAAAACAAAGAACGGTATAAATGGAGTGCCTCCACATTGCTTGGAGTGATTGCCCTCTTGATTGATAAAGGAGTGATTACACCCGAGGAAGTCGAGATGTACAAGACGAAGGCGGAAATGCAAACCTTTCATACGCAAAAAGACTGACCCTCTTTAAGTGGTATCAGTCTTTTTCATATGTGATTGTTCAAATAGAGCAAAGTTGTCAAACGAGCCAAATTTGCTTTATATATACGTATGTACCGATCGTCTGAATTGAGGATTGCAAATTAATGTACGGAGTCTTTGATGATTTTATAGTTTTTATGATTAACGACTGTTAGTGAATCCAGTTCTAAATCTCTATAGTTGTCCATAATGGTGACATCCACAATGACAGAGTTTTCATTCACTTTTTCAACTACACCTGTTAAACCATTTCTAAATTCGATCACATTTCCAATTTTTGCAATCTTCAACCGATCCCTCTCCTTTAAAAACAGATTTCATTCCCTATTAAAAAGTATTTTGCAATATTTTCATACCAATGTAAAGGATAAAGACGTTTTTGTTTTGTTTTCGTTGTATGCTCTTCTAACGAATGGTATATTTAATAATTGATCATGGCTGAAAAGGAGCGGTTTTTTTGACTGAAGAACAAATCCTCACCATCCTCGAATCTTTACGGAATGGGACAGAAAAACAGGTGACCATCCAAAAAGATGACTTTTTAACGTTTCGTTCTGTTTTGGTGAATCAAGATGATTTTAAACATTTTCGCGGGATTGCCAAACATGGTGGAGATGTTATTTTTGAATATCTTACAGAAGCAAGAAGCTAAAGCTTTTTCTCATTGATGAGAGAAAGCTTTTTTATTTTCGTTCTTTTGTCACACTTCAAACCACTCTGATACATATGAAAAGAAAATGTAATAACCCATAATCAGGAGCATAAGGATGATGATAGGTGAAAAAGGGACATTTTTAAGCGCTAACAATTCCATTTTATGTGCGCTCAACTAGGACATGCCATTTAATGACGGAATTTGGACAGGCATGTAAATCTTTGTGCGTGAAAATAGAATGAGCTCTTGTTAGAGTGGACAAGTATCTTACAGCCTACTTTTGATTAAAGGAGGAAAAAGGCGAATGATTAAAATTCATACAGCTCTTTTTGTCATCCTTATGCTCGTTGCAGCAATGAAGATGGACAATATACAAGAGCAGCAAGGCACATTAAGTCACGAACTTTCACAAGCACCTGTTAAACATCAGCTTTCATATATAGATCAAGACCACGATCAAGTCATCCCGGCATTTTCTGAAGAAAAGCGTCAGCCAAAAGTGAAATTGCTAAGTACGTCAACAGAAGAAAAGTCTTCAAAACCGAAGCAAAAGAAAAAAGTAAAATCTGAAACGACGAATAAGGCAAGCGGCAAACAGTATTCTAATGAAGAAATGGATTTGCTTTCTCGATTGGTACATGCTGAAGCGAAAGGTGAATCTTACGAAGGGAAAAAAGCGGTGGCAAGCGTTGTTTTAAACAGGGTGGAGCATCGTTCTTTTCCTGACAGCGTTAAAGGTGTGATTTATCAGCGAAATGCCTTCCAGCCAGTATCAAATGGAAGCATTCATGATAAAGCAGATCAAGATTCCATTAAAGCGGTGAAGCAGGTAGTAAAAGAGCATGACAGAACAACAAAGGCTATCTATTTTTATAATCCAAAAACGGCAACAGATCATTGGATTCGTTCCCGCAAAATTGTAGAACGCATCGGACGTCACGTGTTTGCCGTATAAAGAAAAAGAGCGATCAATGAGATTGCTCTTTTTTGTCTTCAATTATTAAAATATTTTTTGGACTTGTCTCATAGAATGTGAAAAGAATTTGCTTTAGACAAGGGGAGGCTACATGAATCGATTTGTAAAAGGGGTCATTCTGCTATCTGTCGCAGCTTTTATTGCGGAGTGTATAGAGTTTTTAGTCAATATGATTTTAGCGAGAGAGCTTGGAGAACATGGAATGGGTTTATATATGAGTATCCTTCCAATCATCATGCTTGTCCTTGTGATCGCCAGTTTAGAGCTGCCAGTCTCCATTTCTAAATTCATTGCAGAATCACATGAACGTCTCCACAAAAGCATGCTCCGTCATGCCTTTAAAATGACACTTGTGGTGACAAGTACAACAACAGCTATAGCAGCCATTGTACTGCCTTTCATTCCAGTGTTTCAGTCGTATCATCCGCTTATGAAAGGCTTGGTGCTGTCACTTATCCCGATTATTGCGTTTACCTCCATTGCCCGCGGCTATTTTATGGGAAAGCAGCAAATGGGCAGAATTGCTTTAGCCAATATGCTGAAGAAAACGATCCAGCTTATCTGCTTGTTTTTGTTTTTTCATTGGTATTCGTTTGATATTGAAACAGCAGTACTCATCGCCATTGGTGTCATTGTTGCGAGTGATCTTGTTGTCTTTATTTATTTATACTCCCAATACGTCATGGCAAAAAATGCTGTGAATGTCAGGTCTGTTGAATTAAGAGGAAGTGATGTGCGAAAGCGCCTATTAGCCGTTTCCATTCCGACAACGGGCATGCGCATCTTTCATGCGATTGCCAATGCGGTTGAACCATTTTTAATCAAAGGAGCGCTCGTGGCAGCAGGCATTTCTGGAACACTTGCTGTTGATCATTACGGCATGCTGGCTGGTGTCGCAATGTCGATCGGTTTTTTCCCGGCGTTTATCGCTCATTCCATCATGATTGTGATGATTCCGAGTGTCTCTGAAGCCTATGCTTTAGGCCAGTATGATCTTGTGAAAAAACGTGTTAGACAGGCGATTCTCATAACGTTTGGATATGGGGTGCCGGCAGTGATGGTGATGTATTATTTTGCTTACCCGCTCACGCAGCTTTTTTTTGATTCACCGCAAGCTGCTGTCTATTTACAGCTGCTTTGGCCATACTTTTTATGCCATCTGTTTGTGATGCCTTTTCAAGCATGTTTAATCGGAATGGGGCTCATCAAAGATGTGTTCCTACATAATATATGGGTGCATGTCGTCTCTTTTTCTATGGTGTATTTCCTTGGTTCAATTGAAAGCTTGAATATGATGGGGGTCATTTTAGGGATGAACACAGGCATGCTGCTGTTGACTGCGCTGCATTATGCGACGATTTGTAAGGAGCTCGGCGTTTCAATGTTCCTTACATTGAAAAAAGCTTGAATGTCATCATCATCGAGCGGGCAAGCTATAAGAAAACTGGGAAGGAAGATCATGATGAATCGTAAACATCTACCCGCCAGTCTTCTGATGATGAGCGTGCTTCTATTTCTCATGAGCGCAGCAGCAGAAGCAAAAGAGCCTGTGATGGCGCCAAGGATAGAGGCGCCGACATTAAATGGTGACATGCAGATGGTTCCCGAAAAAGGGAAAAAGACCATTTTGCATTTTTGGACAACATGGTGCCCGTCCTGCAAAATGGAGCTGCCCGAATTTGAACAGATTGTGAAAGAAAATCAGAGTGATGTTGACATATTGACCGTGAATTTACTAGGTGCTGAACAAAGTAAACATGCTGTTGCCCAATTTGTGAAAGACAGAAGGTTTACATTCCCGATCATCCTAGATGAACACGGAGAAATGATGAAGAAATATCAAATCATCACCATCCCAACGACCTTTTTGATTAACGAAAAAGGAGAAGTGGTGAAAAATCATGTAGGTCCACTGACAAAAAAACAAATCAAAGAGTGGACAAATTCGTAGAACAAATCCTTTATGTGAAAGAACCAATTCTGTTGGTTCTTTTTTGTGTTCGTTTGCTTTTCATCTGAATACACTGTGCTCAGAAGAAGACGGAACGATCTATATCAATAATGATAATTATTATCAAAAAGAAATTATAATAATTATTAATTGAAAATTGATCAGAACCTGTTATAATGAGTTACAGACCAATAAAAAGCTTGAAATAGCAGAAAATATAGATGGAAAAAGAAACGGGTAACGATTGATAATGTGAAAAAGATTATCAATTAGAGAGGAGAAAACAATCATGAATGAGAATACAGCACTTTACCAAACGACAAATCAAAAGGAATCGAAATGGTCCTTACATAAATGGGCACAGCACGGAGAATTAATTGCAGCAGGAATCTCGGGGATTCTCATTTTAATTGGATGGATTCTAAAGGATCAGAGCATGTGGAGCATTCCTCTTTTCGTCCTAGCATTTGTTATTGGAGGTTTTGCAAAGGCGAAGGAAGGAATTGAAGAAACGATTTCGTCGAAGACCTTGAATGTGGAACTTTTAATGATTTTCGCAGCAATAGGCTCAGCTCTAATCGGCTATTGGGCAGAAGGCGCTATCTTAATTTTTATTTTCTCACTGAGTGGTGCGCTTGAAACGTATACGTCAAATAAAAGCAAGAAAGATTTAACAGCATTAATGAGCATTGCACCAGATGAAGCAACTTTAATTGAAGAAGACGGTACGACCATTCAAATCGCCGCTTCATCATTAACACCAGGTGACCGGATTATGGTCAAAGCTGGGGAACGCATTGCAGCAGATGGTGTCATTTTAAACGGGAGAACAAGTGTGGATGAATCTGCCCTCACAGGCGAATCTATTCCACAGGAAAAAGGGCAGGGGGAAGACGTATTTGCAGGAACAGTGAATTTAAATGGTTCCTTAACAGTAGAAGTCACGAAACATAATGAAGAAACGTTATTCCATAAAATTATTAAACTTGTTGAATCCGCTCAAGAAAGTGTTTCGCCAAGCCAGGCATTTATCGAAAAATTCGAGGGTGCCTATGTAAAAGGTGTGCTGATCACCGTTGCGATTTTAATGGTTCTGCCTCATTTTGTCCTCGGCTGGAGTATGAGTGAAACCTTCTACCGGGCTATGGTGTTTATGGTCGTTGCTTCACCTTGTGCTCTAGTTGCATCCATCATGCCAGCAGCATTGTCATTGATCTCAAATGGCGCAAGAAATGGAATGCTTGTCAAAGGAAGTGTCTTTTTAGAAAAACTAGGCACGAGCAGCATGATTGCTTTTGATAAAACGGGGACGATTACAAGCGGGAAGCCAGCCGTAGAACAAGTCATCATGGCTAAAGGGCAGGATGAATCTGCTTTCTACCAGGCACTCTATCAAATTGAGAGTCAATCAAACCACCCATTAGCGAAAGCAATTTCTGATATGGCAAAAGAACACCAAACAGAAAGATCAGTCCATGTCACCATTGAAGAAACCTCTGGTTTTGGTGTGAAAGCACAATTAAATGGAGAAACGTGGCGGATTGGGAAGAAAGACTTTGCGGGTAAGGCGTCAATCGACCGCGAGATTGAAGAGACAGGTGATGACCTTTCCGCGCAAGGATACACAGTGGTCTACGTTCAAAAGGATGAAAAAGTTGTTGGCTGTCTTGGCCTTAAGGATCAAATCAGACCTGAAGCCAAAAAAATGATTCAAGAACTAAATGATTTAGGCATCCAAACCGTCATGCTGACAGGAGATCAGCAAAAAACGGCTGAAGCGATTGCGCAGGAAGCCGGCATCCAAACCGTAGTGGCTGAATGTCTTCCAGATGAAAAGGTACATGAGGTCAATCAATTAAAAAAACAAGGTAATTCAATCATCATGGTAGGAGACGGAATCAATGATGCACCAGCGCTTGCCACAGCAGATGTTGGGGTTGCGATGGGCGGAGGCACAGACGTTGCCTTAGAAACAGCGGATCTCATCTTAATGAAGAACAATTTAAATAACCTAACAAAGATGATCCGTCTTTCAAGAAAAATGAATCGAATCATTAAGCAAAACATTATTTTCTCATTAACGGTGATCTGTCTGTTAATTTGTGCGAATTTCTTACAAGTGCTTGATTTGCCTTTTGGTGTCATCGGGCATGAAGGAAGTACGATTTTGGTCATTTTAAATGGTCTGCGTCTGCTTCGTGCATCTTAAATCAATCATCAGGGCGCACTGGATTCATGCCAGTGCGCTTTTGTGCGAAATAAAGCAAAAACTGATACAATAGACCAGTAGTAAAACGTGTGAGGAGGATCATGATGAACCGAATGAAGAGCTTGTCTTCTTGGCTTAAGAAAGAAGACATTCAAGGTGCATTTATACATACAAAGGAAAATGTGTTTTATCTATCTGGATACTTCACAGAGCCGCATGAAAGAGTGATGGGGCTGTTTGTGTTCCAAGAGGCAGAACCATTTTTTATTTTGCCTAAAATGGAAGTCGAGCAGGCAAAAAATGCAGGATGGTCCGGCGATATCATTGGATATGAAGATCATGAGAATCCATTTGATTTCATTCAATCAGCGATAGAAAAACGAGGTATTCAAGCGGCGCGTCTTGCGATTGAAAAAGAATCGATTCCGCTTCAAAGAGCAGAAGAGCTCCAAGCTGTTACCGGGGCAGAAACGTTCGTCCGGGCTGAAGATGCGCTCAATCAGCTCAGACTGATTAAAGATGAATCTGAAATTGCTACACTCAAAAAAGCGGCTCAATTGGCAGATGAAGGTGTAAAGATTGGGGTTAACGCCTTAAAAGAAGGAATCACAGAAACAGAAGTGCTCGCTGTCATAGAATATGAACTAAAGAAAAAAGGCATTCAAGGTATGTCCTTTTCAACTATGGTTCTCTTTGGGGAAAAATCAGGCGAGCCTCATGGAAATCCGGGACAGGCAGCCTTAAAAAAAGGCGATTTTGTGTTATTTGACCTTGGCGTCATTGTCGATGGATATTGCTCAGATATCACAAGAACATTCATCTATCAGGAAGCTTCTGAAAAGCAAAAGGACATGTATCAAACCGTCTTAAATGCAGAAATGGCAGCACTTGAAATGAGTAAGCCCGGCGTGAGAATCGGTGATCTTGACTTAAAAGCCCGCGGGCTGATCACAGAAGCGGGATATGGTGAATATTTCCCTCATCGTCTCGGACATGGGCTAGGGGTTTCTGTTCATGAGTTTCCTTCTATGAGTCAGGCAAATGACGACCTTCTGCAAGAAGGTATGGTGTATACGATCGAACCAGGAATTTATGTCCCAGGAGTCGGCGGCGTAAGAATTGAAGATGATGTTCTCATTACGGCAGATGGTCCAGTCACCTTAACCAATTATCCGAAAGAGCTGACGATCATCAAGTAATGAAAAAAATCACGATGAACGTCCAGGGATTGGAAGTGTCATCGTGATTTTTTATCACTCTTCTCGATCCTTATCAACAAAAAAATCATCAATTGATTGAAACGGTTTGATTTTATGTTCTTTTCCTAAAGGATGTAATGCAAAACGAGCAGAAAACAAAACAGTCATACATAATATAATCCATATGATGAAACCCATCTTGAATTCCCCTTTCCATCCAGTGATTTGTTCAGCTCACATACATCTTAAAGTATGAAACGCTTACCATATCAAGAGAAAGTAGGAGAAAAAATGGCAAACATAAGGGAGATTGCGAAAAGAGCGGGTGTATCTGTGACAACCGTATCACGTGTGTTGAATGAGCATCCTTATGTTAAAGAAGAAAAAAGGGAACGTGTTCTACAAGCGATGAAAGAGCTCAAGTATACGAGAAACATCCAGGCGGTCCATTTAGCGAAGGGCTATTCGAATATGCTTGGCATTGTCCTTCCAAACATTGAACACTCTTATTTCAGCGCTCTCGTCACAGGTATTGCAGAAAAAGCACAGGCGCGCGGCATGCATTTTGCTTTATTTCAAACAGGATATGACCCATTAAAAGAAAAAGAAGCGTTAATGAGTTTAAAAGAGCGCCGTGTAGATGGTTTAATATTTTGTTCAAATGCGTTAAGTGATGGTCACATTTTAAAGTGGCAGGAATCAGGTCCGATTATATTTTGTCATCCTGCACCGCACGATCAATGCTCAACCGTGTCGATTGCGCATGATCAAGCATTTAAGGAAGGGCTGCATCATTTGGTGGCATGCGGCCATCAACGAATTGCGATCGTTCTCGCCAGAACAGAAGGAGCGAATAGCGAGTCGCGACTTCAGGCTTATCAAGACATGATGCAATCGCTCGGGCAGACCATTGATGAGGATTGGGTCATCGAAGGGAAGTTATCTCTGCTTGATGGGAAGCAATTATTTGCAGAATGGCAGGAAATGAAAAATCGTCCTACAGCTTTATTCATCACAAATGACGAAGTCTCTGCAGGCTTTTTATTAGAGGCGCAGCGTCATGACATAAAAGTAGGAGAATCACCAGCCATACTCAGCTTTCAAAATAACCAATTGAGTGAGGCTTTGGGGATTTCCAGCATTCATATTCCCCTCAAACAAATGGGACAGGAAGCGTTTGAATTGTTCGATCGGGCATTAAAGGGAGAGAAATCAGAAAAAAGAATGCTGCCATTTCGCCTGATTGAGCGAACAACAACCGTTTTGAAAAACAATCGTTGACGCACGTTTCATCTGTTTTGTACGATAAGAGGGATTGAATAAGAAGGAGGTGGGGATGTTCATGGAATCCTTCACCGTTGATAAAGCGTTAAATAATAATGTCATCATCGCAAGACACCCTTCTTTGGGCGAAGTGGTTCTGATTGGGAAAGGGATCGGCTTCGGTAAAAAATCGGGGGATCTTCTCGATCAAGACGTGTTTGAAAAAATGTTTGTGTTAAAAAACACGAAGGAACAAACAGAATATAAACAGCTGCTTCATCATATTGATGAGAACATGATCGAGCTTGCCAATGACGTCATTTATCATATACGAGAAAAAATGGGACAACGATTGAATGAGCATATACATGTTGCACTGACCGACCATATTGCGTTTAGTTTTAAGCGGGTGCAGCAAGGCTATGATATCACGAACCCTTTTATGCTTGAGACGCAATCGCTTTACCCGAAAGAATACGAGGTTGCAAAGGAAGTCGTTGAACTGATTAACGAGCGGCCAGATGTCGAAACGAAGCTGCCAGAAGGAGAAATTGGCTTTATAGCGCTCCATATCCATTCAGCTTTGACGAATCGGCCATTATCTGAAGTGAACCGTCATTCGCAGCTCATTACACAAATGGTCCAAGTCATTGAAGATTCATTTCATATGAAAGTAGACAGAGAAAGTATTCATTATTTACGCCTATTACGCCATATTACGTTTTCAATTGAGCGTATTAAACGGGGAGAATCATTAGAGGAGCCAGAAAAATTGCTTCATCTATTGAAAAATGAATATCCTTTATGCTACAATACTGCTTGGAAAATGATCAAAATTTTGCAGCATGCATTGAAAAAGCCTGTACAGGATGCTGAGGCCGTCTACCTGACACTTCATCTGTACAGATTGACAAATAAAATTTCATAGTTTCCTTGAAACGTGTAACTGATTCGATCAGGCATGAGTGACTTAAGGTAAATACAGGATAAGATCCTGTTATTTGCGCAACCTTATATCACCATGCCTTTTTTTGCGTTTGAAAGTGAAATGTAAACGGTTAATTATGAAATGTACGTCAGGGAGCATCCCAAATGTATGTTGTAAGCGAAAACAAAAGGAGGTTCAACCAGTGTTTAAATCACTTTTTGGTGTGTTGCAAAAAATTGGACGAGCACTCATGCTTCCAGTTGCGATCCTTCCTGCTGCTGGTATTTTACTGGCACTTGGGAATGCGATGCAAAATCCGCAGCTGATTGATGTAGCTCAATTTTTAAGCAATGATACAATTCAGCTTGTTGCAAGTGTCATGGAGAATGCGGGGAACATCGTCTTCTCGAATCTTCCGCTATTATTTGCTGTAGGGGTTGCCATCGGTCTTGCCAATGGAGACGGAGTGGCAGGGATTGCCGCTATCATCGGTTACCTTGTCATGAACGTCACGATGAGTGCCGTATTAATGGCTAACGGATCTATTCCATCCGATTCACTCAAACTGGCCCAGTTCTTCAAGGAAAGCCATCCAGCATATATTAATATGCTCGGCATACCGACCTTGTCTACCGGCGTTTTTGGCGGGATTATCGTTGGGGTATTAGCAGCTTATATGTATAATAAATTTTACAAAATTGAGCTACCGCAATATCTTGGCTTCTTTGCTGGTAAGCGTTTTGTTCCAATCGTTACTTCTATTTCAGCACTTATTTTAGGGCTATTGATGCTAGTCATTTGGCCGCCAATCCAAGGTGCACTGAACTCATTTTCAACAGGACTGCTCGCAGCGAATGAGCCGCTGGCTGCCTTTGTATTCGGTGTCATTGAACGATCATTAATTCCGTTTGGTCTGCACCACATTTTCTACTCACCATTCTGGTATGAGTTCTTTAGCTACAAGAGCTTATCAGGAGAGCTTGTCCGTGGTGACCAGCGTATTTTCATGGCGCAAATCAAAGATGGTGTTCAGCTGACAGCTGGTACATTCATGACAGGGAAATATCCGTTCATGATGTTCGGTCTTCCAGCAGCAGCACTTGCGATTTACCATGAAGCAAAACCAAAGAATAAAAAGCTAGTAGCAGGAATTATGGGATCAGCGGCCCTTACTTCTTTCCTTACAGGGATCACTGAACCGCTTGAATTCTCATTCTTGTTTGTTGCACCAGTATTATTTGCGATTCACTGTGTATTCGCTGGATTATCCTTTATGATAATGGATATTCTAAACGTGAAAATCGGGATGACCTTCTCAGGAGGGTTAATCGACTTCTTCCTATTTGGTATCCTGCCAAATAGAACTGCTTGGTGGCTCGTCATTCCAGTAGGTCTCGTACTTGCTGTCATTTACTACTTCGGATTTAGATTTGCCATTCGCAAATTTAATCTGAAAACACCTGGCCGCGAGGATGAAGCAGCAGACGGAGCAAGTGAGGCGAAGTCTGAAAAAGGGAATGACTTGCCTTATGAAATCCTTGAAGCAATGGGTGATCAAGAAAACATTAAGCACCTGGATGCTTGTATCACGCGTTTACGTGTCACTGTGAATGATCAGAAGAAAGTGGATAAAGACCGTTTGAAAAAGCTTGGCGCTTCTGGTGTTCTCGAAGTAGGGAACAACATCCAGGCCATTTTCGGCCCGCGCTCTGATAACTTAAAAACACAAATGCAGGACATCATTGCAGGCCGCACGCCTCGTCCAGCGAAAGACCCTTCTGCAAAAGAAGAAGTCAGCCAGCAGGTCGAAGAAGTTATTGCAAAGCCGCTTCAAAATGAGCAAGGGGAAGAAATTTTTGCTTCACCAATTACAGGGGAGCTTCATCCAATTACAGATGTACCAGATCAAGTATTCTCAGGGAAAATGATGGGTGACGGTTTCGCCATCTTGCCAACAGATGGAACGGTTGTTTCACCGATAAGAGGGAAGATCTTAAATGTGTTCCCGACGAAACACGCCATTGGCCTGCAGTCTGATGGTGGACTTGAAATTTTGATCCACTTCGGAATTGATACGGTCGGCCTCAAAGGAGAAGGATTTGAAGCATTTGTACAAGAGGGAGATCAAGTAGAAATCGGTCAAAAACTTTTAGAGGTTGATATTGATAAAATTAAGTCTGAAGTACCATCTTTGATGACTCCAATTGTATTTACCAACTTAAGTGAAGGACAATTTATTGACCTTCAAGCATCCGGTGAAATCAAGGCTGGACAAGAAAACATCATGAAAATTTCAAAATAATTTTCATAACTGCCGTTCTTGTTAGATGACAAGCTCGGCAGTATGATATAATATTGTGGATGTATTAATTGTATAAAAAGGAGATTGATAAAAATGGCTCAACAAACATTCAAAGTAACTGCAGATTCTGGAATTCACGCACGTCCTGCAACAGTTCTTGTACAAACTGCTAGTAAATATGATGCTGATATCAACTTAGAATATAATGGTAAAACAGTGAACCTGAAATCTATTATGGGTGTAATGTCTCTAGGAATTGCGAAAGGTGCTACAATCACAATCTCTGCTTCTGGTTCTGATGAAAACGATGCACTTGCTGCGCTTAAAGACACAATGAAAAGTGAAGGCCTAGGCGAGTAATGCAACAACTGAAAGGAATCGGTGCTTCAGCAGGCGTTGCGATTGCAAAAGCGTATCGTCTGGAAGAACCAGATTTAACAGTTCACCAAAAAGACATCAATGATCCAGAGACAGAAGTGAAGCGTTTTGAAGAAGCAATTCATGTTTCTAAACAAGAACTTGAAGCAATTAAAGAACATGCGCTAAAAGAGCTTGGCCAAGACAAAGCAGATATCTTTTCTGCCCACCTTCTTGTGTTAAGTGATCCTGAACTGCTAAACCCAGTAAAGGATAAAATCAAATCTGATAAAGTAAATGCTGAGTTTGCTTTAAAAGAAACAGCGACAATGTTTGTCACAATGTTCGAAGCAATGGACAATGAATACATGAAGGAACGTGCAGCGGATATTCGCGACGTAACGAAACGTGTGACTGGCCATTTGCTAGGCGTTGACATTCCAAACCCAAGCATGATTTCTGAAGAAGTCATCATCATTGCTGAAGATTTAACACCTTCTGATACTGCTCAGCTGAACAGACAATTTGTCAAAGGCTTTGCAACAGATATCGGCGGTCGTACTTCTCACTCAGCGATCATGGCAAGATCTATGGAGATTCCAGCAGTTGTTGGGACAAAAGAAGCAACAAAAACGGTGAAAAACGATGATCTGATCATTGTGGATGGTATTAGCGGCGACGTCATCATTCAGCCTTCTGAAGATGAAGTGAAAGCGTATCAAAAAAAGCATGAAGACTACTTAGCTCAAAAAGCGGAATGGGCGAAACTTGTTGACCAGCCAACGGTTACAAAAGACGGCGTTCACGTAGAGCTAGCTGCAAATATCGGAACACCTGAAGATGTAAAAGGTGTACTTGAAAATGGCGGCGAAGCAGTCGGATTGTACCGTACTGAATTTTTATACATGGGCAGAGACCAGCTTCCTACAGAAGAAGAGCAGTTCGATGCGTATAAAACAGTTTTAGAGAAGATGGAAGGGAAAGCAGTGGTTGTCCGCACACTAGATATTGGTGGCGATAAAGAACTTCCTTACTTGCAGCTTCCAAAAGAAATGAACCCGTTCCTTGGCTATAGAGCCATTCGCCTTTGCCTGGAAGAGCAGGAGATTTTCAGAACACAACTACGCGCCTTACTTCGTGCAAGTACATATGGAAACTTGAAAATCATGTTCCCTATGATCGCGACGTTATCAGAATTTAGAGAAGCAAAAGCCATTTTACTTGAAGAAAAAGAAGCATTGGTTGCCGCTGGTACAGACGTTTCTGATTCCATTGAAATCGGAATGATGGTAGAAATTCCATCAACAGCTGTCATCGCAGACCAATTTGCAAAAGAAGTAGATTTCTTCAGTATTGGAACGAATGATTTGATTCAATACACAATGGCTGCTGATCGAATGAACGAACGAGTGTCTTATCTTTACCAGCCTTACAACCCAGCGATTTTACGTCTTATTACGCTTGTGATCGAAGCAGCGCATAAAGAGGGTAAATGGGTCGGCATGTGCGGTGAGATGGCAGGAGATGAAATCGCAATCCCGCTTCTACTTGGATTAGGATTAGATGAATTCTCAATGAGTGCAACATCCATTCTTCCAGCTAGAACGCAGCTAAGCAAGCTTTCTAAAGAAGAAGCTGCATCATTTAAAGAGCATATTTTATCACTTAGCACAACAGAAGAAGTGGTTGATTTCGTCAAGAAGACGTTTCAACAGAACTAAGTGAATGAAAACCAGACAGGTGAGACTGTCTGGTTTTTTTGTCGAATTTTATCATATTGAGTCATATTGGGCTGTGAGAAGGGCACCCTATAATTAAAAAATGGAGGTGACCAGATTGCCTTTCTCAGACTACAAACCGGGTGATCAAGTATATGTGATTTATCGAAATCCACATGCTGCAAACGTAGCACAAATTAAAGAAGCAGAAATTGTTTCACATCCATACAACGAAGAAGAGCTTGCCCTCTTTTTACTTGAAACGTATCATCCACTAGCACCTGATGATGCTGTGTTTCCAACATATGAAGAAGCAGAAGCTCTTTATCAAGACTTGTTTGAATAAGGGAGATTTTAGAAAGGATAAAAGCCATCCTGTGCGGTTAAAGTAACGGTATGAAAACCTTAAAGGTAAGGATGTGCTTAATATGATCAAACCTTTCGTTCCCCAGCTTGTTTACATTGAACCCCGGGCGTTAGAGTACCCGTTAGGACGAGAGCTGAAGGAAAAGTTTGAGGGGATGGGAATCGAAATAAGAGAAACGACTTCACACAACCAGGTCAGAAATATTCCGGGAAAAAATGACTTGCAAAAGTATCGTAATGCGAAGTCAACGCTTGTCATTGGTGTGAGGAAGACATTGAAGTTTGACTCGTCTAAACCATCTGCAGAGTATGCGATCCCATTTGCAACAGGGTGTATGGGACATTGTCATTATTGCTATTTGCAAACAACAATGGGAAGTAAGCCGTACATTCGAACGTACGTCAATGTAGAAGAAATATTAGATCAGGCAGAGCAGTACATGAACGAGCGGGCGCCGGATATCACGAGATTTGAAGCATCATGTACTTCAGACATCGTAGGAATTGACCATTTGACACATACACTCAAACGAGCGATTGAATACTTTGGGCAGACCGACTTAGGAAAGCTTCGCTTCGTCACGAAGTTCCATCATGTCGATCATCTGTTAGATGCAAAGCATAATGGCCGGACAAGATTCCGTTTTAGTATCAATGCCGATTATGTCATTAAATATTTTGAGCCCGGCACATCACCGCTAGATCAGCGGATTGAAGCGGCTGTTAAGGTCGCAAAAGCAGGCTATCCTCTAGGCTTTATTGTTGCTCCAATCTACATCCATGAAGGCTGGCAGGAAGGATATAAAGTTCTATTTGAAAAGCTTGATGCAGCTCTTCCTGAAGATGTGAGAGACGATATCACCTTTGAGATGATTCAGCATCGCTTTACAAAACCAGCAAAGCGTGTGATTCAAAAAAACTACCCAAAATCAAAATTAGAGTTGGACGAAGAAAAAAGAAGATACAAGTGGGGAAGATACGGGATAGGAAAATATATCTATCAAAAAGATGAGGAACAAGAACTAAGAAAGACTTTAGAGTCATATATAGATCAGTACTTTCCTTCTGCAAAAATTGAATATTTTACTTAAAACAAGCCAATAAGGCTTGTTTTTTCTATTTAAATTTTCTTACAACTATTGAATGCGGTATCATTTTGCCGATATATAAATTAAGGTGTGAAAGTAGATGTAGGGGTGATGAGATGTTTAAGAAACTTCAAGTGAGAATAGCTGTTTTCATCTCAGTTATTTTAATTTTAACCGTCGTGGCTGTTCAAGTGGGTTCCAACTTAGTGTTAAGACCACTGATTGAACGAGATGCAAAAACCACCGCAGCAGCAACGGCAGAAAGCATGAAAGACATTATTACAGAAAAGCTTGATAATTACGGCAATACAATTAATAAACTCGCAACAAGTACAATGACTGAAGAATTTGCGCGAAAACAAACCAAGCAAACATTGGCTTTTGAAAACGATGAACTAAAAAACATGCAGGAACAGGATAAGCTCATTTCGTTTGCCTATATTGGAACAAGTGACGGAAAAATGTTCGGCTTTCCGGAGTTCGATCTTGGCGAAGGATATGATCCATCGAAACAAGGCTGGTTTAAACAAGCAGCAGAAAAGCCTGAACAGGTCGTTTGGACAGATCCATATGTCGATGAAGCAACGAAAAAAGTGATTGTCTCAGCCACGAAGGCGATTGTCAAAAATGGAAAAGTCATTGGGGTCGCTGGACTTGATTTGAAGCTGTCCTCTATTCAAACGTATATAAATGAACAAGAGATTCCTTATAAGGGGACCGCTTTCTTAGTTGATGGCACAGGCACCCTTTTGGCGCATCCAACAGAGCAAGGAAAAAACATATCAAAGGTCCCTTCTGTGAAAAAAGCGCTTGACAACTCAGGTGTTGATGACAGCAAAGAACTGACGGTCATATCTAAAATCAAAGAAGCCGATTGGACGGTTGGTGTCAGCTTTGAAAAAAGTAAACTTCTTTGGATCACAGAACAAATGAATCAGACAAGTATCATTATATCCGTCATTGCCATTATTCTTGCGATGATCCTCAGCTTCTTATTGGCAAGAAGCATTACAACGCCAATCAAGCGTCTAATAGGGCATGTGCGTAAGGTGTCAGAAGGCGATTTAACAAGTACGCTTGCAGTGAAATCCCAAGATGAAATTGGTTTCCTCACGAAAAGCATTAATCAAATGACCGAGGATATCAGGGAGTTAATTGAAAAAGTGAAAGGGGCTTCAGACCAAGTTGTGAAATCAGCGGATGAAGTGACCCACATTTCAAATGAGACCTTGCTGTCTAGCGAACAGATTGCAACGGCCATTCAAGAGGTGGCAACAGGAGCGACTAAGCAGGCATCAGATGCAGAAACGATTAATGAAAAATCAGAGCATTTGTATGAGAAAGTGCGCCATATGGGTGAGCTCGCTTCACAAATGCAAACCAACTCAAAATCATCTGAAGATGCAAGCTATAAAGGGCTTGACGCACTTGGTGTGCTCGTCCAAAAATCATCACAAGCGAACGAAGAATCGAAAAAGGTTGAGCAAATGCTGCTAGACCTTGAGCATAAAACGAAAAATATTGAAAATGTCGTGACCGCCATCTCTGAAATCTCGGATCAAACGAATTTACTTGCACTGAATGCAAGCATTGAAGCAGCGAGAGCAGGAGAAAGCGGACGAGGGTTTGCTGTAGTTGCAGAAGAAGTGAGAAAGCTTGCTGAACAATCTGCGCAGTCAACAAAACACATTAGTGAAACCGTCAAACTTATTCAAGATGAATCGAAGAAGGCGGCTGAAGCGATGACAACAGCAAGTAAAATGAATGAGGAACAAGGTGCCGCCATCAATGCAACAGGTGAGGCTCTCAGCAGCATCACAATGGAAATGCAGGCACTTGTCGGTTCAATCGACAGCATTCATACACAGATTAATGAAATGACAGAAGAACAGCAGAAGATGAGTGACTCCATTCAAAGTATTGCTGCCATTTCAGAAGAATCTGCTGCCTCAGCTGAGGAAGTGCATGCGTCTACAGATGAACAAGTTCAAGTGTTAGAAAGAACGAAAACCTCAACTGAAATGCTGAACGAATCAAGCCAGGCACTGCGTCAGGCGGTTGATCGATTTAAGGTGTAATGAGCGGAAAGGAACCTTGCGATGTGAGCAAGGTTCTTTTTGTATGATAAAATAAACTAGAGGAGGTGTTGACATGGATGTCAATCTAACTGGAAAAAAAGCATTGGTAGCTGCAAGCAGTCAAGGTATCGGAAAAGCGATTGCCTTTGCTCTAGCAAAAGAGGGAGCAGATGTGATGCTCTCGGGAAGACATGAACAAAAGCTGAAGGAAACAGTCAATGAGCTGTCTCCGCTTGTCAAAGGACAGCTGACTTATCAAGTATGTGATGTATCTGACGCCGGGCAAATCAAGGCGCTTGTTCAAGCGGCGGCTGGTGATGAGAAGTGTCTAGACATTCTTGTGAACAATACAGGCGGGCCTAAAACAGGAACGCTCGACACCTTAACAGATGAAGATTGGATCGAATCATTTCAGCTTCATTTACTCAGCTATATTCGATTATTAAAAGAGGCATTGCCTTACTTGAAAAAACGCGGCGCACGTGTGTTAAATATTGCGTCAATGTCAGTGAAAGAACCGATCCCGGGCTTGATGCTGTCGAATACATTTAGACCGGCCATAGCCGGATGGACAAAAACAGCCGCTCTGGAGTTTGCAAAGGATGGTATTTTGATCAATACGTTAGCACCGGGAAAAATTGAAACAGACCGTGTGAAACAGCTGGAAAAGCACCGCGCACAAAGAGAGAATCGAACGATTGAAGAAATCAAAGCACAGGCTGAACGAGCGATCCCGCTTGGCCGTTACGGCCAGCCAGAGGAATTTGCAGCATATGCAATGTTTCTTTTATCAGAAGCCAATACATATATGACAGGTCAAACACTGATCATTGATGGTGGATTGACAAAGTCTCTTTAAGGAGGAATAAGTAATGGCACAAATCAAAACAGTTGGTTTTATAGGAATCGGTGTAATGGGTCGCAGTATGGCAGGACATTTAATGGATGCAGGCTATGAAGTGATCGTTTATACAAGAACGAAAGCAAAAGCAGACGCATTGATTCAAAAAGGCGCATCATGGAAGCCGGCAGTAAAGGAGATTGCAGAAAGTGCAGATGCCGTCATTACAATGGTGGGATATCCATCTGATGTAGAAGAGATCTATTTAGGTGAAGATGGGCTTGTGGCACATGCTGCGCCAGGTACATATCTCATTGATATGACAACATCGAAGCCTCAGCTTGCAAAAGAAATTGAGTTGAAAGCGAAGGAAAGAGGTATATTTACATTAGATGCACCTGTATCAGGCGGAGACATAGGAGCCCAAAATGGCACGCTGGCCATTATGATCGGCGGAGAAAGGTCAGCCTATGAAGCCTGTCTGCCGCTATTTGAGCAAATGGGTGAAAACATTCAATATCAAGGACCGGCAGGAAGCGGTCAGCATACAAAAATGTGTAACCAAATTGCCATTGCAGCGGGAATGGTCGGTGTCGCAGAGGCAATGGCCTATGCCGAAAAATCAGGGCTTGATCCAGAGCAGGTGCTCAAAAGCATCACAACAGGTGCAGCCGGCAGCTGGTCTTTGTCAAACCTTGCACCAAGAATGCTGAAAGGCGATTTCGAGCCAGGGTTTTATGTGAAGCATTTTATCAAAGATATGGGCATTGCACTTGAAGAAGCAGAGCTGATGGGGGAAGAAATGCCAGGGCTCTCACTTGCGAAGTCCCTTTATGAAAAGCTGAGCGAACAGGGCGAAGAAAACAGCGGGACCCAGAGCATCTATAAATTATGGGTCAAATAGTTTGCAGCATCCTCAAAACAAACTAAAAACCTGTCCCAAATAGGGACAGGTTTTCTTGATATTATTTTCCGATGAATTGCTGCGTCCAGTAGTTGCCAGATTTCACATAACCAACACCGATATGTGTGTAGCTTTTGTTTAAAATGTTCGCTCTGTGGCCTTCACTGTTCATCCATGCTGTCACAACTTCTTGAGGAGATTTTTGACCTTGGGCAATGTTTTCACCTGCTGATTTGTAAGTGATACCGAATTGCTTCATTTGATCAAATGGAGATCCATAAGTTGGGCTTGTATGAGAGAAATAGTTTTTATCTTTCATATCTTGAGATTTTGCGCGAGCAGATTTGCTTAATTTAGAATCAACAGAAAGGGCCTTTAAGCCTTGTTTTGCACGCTCTTTATTTGTAAGCTCAACCACTTCTTTTTCAAATGCATTTAAGCTGCTGTCTGCTTTTGATGCGGTTGTGTCTTTTTGGTCAGCTTTTGTGTTGCTGCTTGTGTTTTCTTTTGCTGGAGTGCTTGGTTTAGAAGCAGTTGGTTTTTTCACTGATTCTTGTTTTTGTTCTTGTTTTGCTTTGTTTACTTCTTTCACTACTTTTGTTCCTGTAACAGGTTGACCGCTTTTGATCAGTTTGTTTAATAGAGCTTCGATCTCTTTTTGATTCGACTTGCTTAGCTTGTTTACATCTGAAGAGATATGTAATTTTGCTGCTAGTGTATGAAGATCAATAGCTTGATGCTGTACATTTATTACTTGTTTCAGGTTAAGCTCCTTCGCATCAGCTGAATGTCCTCCAGTGAATGTGATGAGTGCAGCAGCTGTCAGCGCTGAAAAAAAGAATGATTTCTTCTTCATATTGTAACTCCTCCTAAAATCTTTGTTTTGTTTTCTCACAAAAAATCATAACATGGACTTTTTGTTATAAACGTACCAGCATCCTCCATTGACAATGCAAGTTTGTCATTTTTGTTAAAGTCATCGTAAGAGCCGCTTCATATCAAAGGATAGGGAATTCTTCCATTTAAAGAAAACGACATAAACATACCAATATTTTAAAGTGTTAGTATATTTTTTTGCAGATTAGGGATTGACAGCTTTTTTTCACTCGTTTCGCTGTAACAACTATTACAAAAGTGTTACAATAATGAGTGGTAATTGTAAAAGATTGAAAAGGATGAGAGGAGCTACATAAGTGGGAGAGAAACAGCATCAAGGTGCTGCCGAGCAAAAAAAAATCAAGCGCCGGAACGCCTGGAGAATTAATCTCTTTTTCTTCGCTGTATTTAGTTTATTTGCTGGACTTGTGATCAAGCTGGGTGTGCTGCAAATCGTCAATGGTGAAGATTATAAAAAGCAAGCCAACCGAACAGAGGTCAAAACAGCATCATACCCGTCTCCAAGAGGAAAAATGTATGACGCGAGAGGAAGAGTCGTCGTTGATAACGAAAGTGTACCTGCCATCGTTTATACATCAGAAAGCGGTGTGAAAGCGGAGGATAAGATTAAGGTAGCAAGAAAACTTGCGACTTATATAAAAATGGATACTGATTTTTTGAGAGAGCGTGACATTCGAGATTTTTGGCTGGCGAGCCATCCGAAAGAAGCGGATAAACTCATTTCAAAAGCGGAGAAAAAAGATATCGATGCAAAGGATGTCTATCCGCTTCAAGTAGAGCGTGTCCCAAAGAAAGAAGTCAAAGCGATCGAAAAGGATGCAGAGGAAAAAGCTGTTGCAGCGATCTACCGTAGATTTACAGGCGGATATGCCTTTGAGCCTCAAATCGTGAAGGCAATGAACCCAAACGAAGAGAAAAAAGGGGACGAAAAAGTGGCTTTACTCGATGAAACGAAAGAATCAAAACAAACTTCATCCGTAAGCCTGACATATGAAGAAATTTCACTTGTCTCAGAGCATCTTGATGAACTGCCTGGTGTGAACGTCATCAACGACTGGACAAGAAAATATCCGTATGAAAAGACCCTTTATAATGTACTTGGCGGTGTGACTACACCAGAGCAAGGAATCATTAAAGAGCGTGAAGATTACTATATGGCAAGAGGCTACTCGCGAAATGACCGGGTAGGGAAGAGCTATTTAGAATATCAATACGAGGATTTTCTAAACCCAGAGAAAGCGACCGTTCAATATACACAGGTTGGCGGGAAGCTGCTCGATGAAATCAAGCGGACAGAAGGACGAAGAGGACTTGATCTTGCGCTGACATTTGATATGGAGCTGCAAAAGGAAGTCGACAAAATTGTTGAATCAGAGCTTAGATCTGCCAGCGCGAGAAACTATATGATGGATCGTGCCTTTGTCGTCATGATGGACCCTCACACAGGGGATGTTCTCGCGATGTCAGGCAAGAAAATGGACGGCAGAGACGTCACAGATTATGCGATCGGAACATTTACGACCCAGTACGAAATGGGCTCTGTTGTCAAAGGAGCCACAGTACTTGGCGGTTATCAGGACGGGATGTCACACAACCAAGCCTATATGGATACACCGCTCTATTTTGCAGGGAGTAATGGAAAGGCGAAAAAGTCTTATAAAAATCTAGGATGGGTCAATGACCTTCAAGCACTCCAAAAAAGTTCCAACGTCTACATGTTCCAAGTAGCGATGAGAATGGCGGGCATCACCTATCAAAAGGATGGTCCGTTACCTGCAAGGCCTGAGCACTTACAAAAAATGAGAAACTACTATGCGCAATTCGGTCTTGGCGTGAAAACGGGGATCGATCTGCCGCAGGAATCAAGCGGGATGCAGACGCATCCTAAGACGGTCGGCGGACTCTTGCTTGATGAAGCAATTGGTCAGTATGACACGTATACACCGCTTCAAGTGGCGCAATACATGTCAACGATCGCCAATGGAGGCAGCCGTATTCAGCCAAGAGTGGTGAAAAGTGTTCATCTTCCAACGAAGAAGGATGAAGTAGGCCCAGTCGTAAAAAAATATGAGCCGAAGGTGCTGAATACGATTAACAACTCGAAAGCAGATATTGACCGCGTAAAAACGGGACTGAAAATGGTCACATCAACAGGCGGAACTGCCGCTGGCCGATTTGGTCAGCATGATGTCGCGGGAAAAACAGGTACAGCGCAAACGTTCTACTATGGTGCCAACCGCAGCTGGTGGGGAAATTCAACGTACAACTTAACCTTTGGAGGATATTATCCTTCTTCTAATCCAAAGGTGGCGTTTAGTGTCGTGACACCTTATGTCTCAGATAAGGATCCTGTTATTAAAAACATCCCAAGTAAAATTGTGGATAAGTACGTTGAATTACAAAAGAAATATGAAAAACAATAAACCGCAGGGAGCACAGCAGCAGAAAGTGCTCCCTTTTTGCTGAAAATATGGACGTTTCCCTCGATGACAGAAGGAAAATACGGGTTTTCTAGCGAATCTTTTTTATACATCAATCTAAGGACAACCCTAAAAAATGAAAAGGAGGGTCGGACGACGATGGAACAACAAATGAAAGATTCGAATCAATTGTATTCGAACATCGATTTACATGCCGTTCTTTCTTCTAATGGCCGCTTTCTCTACATTTCTTCCAACTGTAAGCAGCTTTTGCTCTATGAACAAAAGGATTTACTAGGGTGTTTTTTGAAAGACTTTGTTCATACCGAAGATCAATTTCTCGTCGAAAGTTATTTTTACAATCAGCACATGCTAGAGGTTTGCCACTTTAGACTGCTAAGAAGTGATCTGACAGCTGTATGGATCGAAGCAAGCATTGATTTTGTTGCTTGTGATGGGTTAGACAACGAAGTAAGTAGAGAAATGATCCTGAAAATGAGGGTGCTGGATACTGAGCCCCAAAAAGCAGCATTTCAAACAACATCAAAAGTAGCAGAACAGTCGTTAGGCAGTCTGCCGGCTTTCCAAAATGTCGGTGAAGCTGAACAATTGATTGCCATGCTGCCAAACCCGTTATGTATTACGACTTTAGGGAAAATTGTGTATGCGAATGATGCGATGCTGCAATTAATGGGGGTAAGTGCAAGAGATGACATGATCGGCAAGTCCGCGTTTGATTTTATTGCTGAAGAGTACCATGACATTGTCAGAAGCCGAATAACAAGGCTGCAGCAAGGACTTCCAGTCGGAATGATTGAACAGATATGGAAGCGTCAAGATGGGAGCAGTATTCATATTGAGGTAAAGTCATCACCGACGATTTATCAAAATCAGCGGGCAGAGCTTTTACTGCTCGTGGACATCTCATCCCGTAAAAAATTTCAAACCGTTCTTCAAAAAAGCCGGGAGAGGTATCAGCTGCTCATTCAAAATTCCATTGATACGATTGCGGTCATCCATGATCACAAATGGGTGTTTATGAATGAATCTGGCATTAAATTATTTGAAGCAGAGCATTACGATAAATTAATAGGAAAGGATATCTTTCATCAAATTCATTCCTGTGATCAGCAAAAGGTCAAAAAGAGTTTATCACGTATTATTGAAAGAGCATCAGATTCTGAGATTGTCACAATGAGCTGTCATACGTTTAAACATAAGCTGATTTATACAGAAATGGTCTGTATCCCAACTACATTTTTTGGAGAAACAGCGGTTCAAATTATTTTAAGAGATATCTCCGAACGTAAGCAGACAGAAGAGCTCATGCTCCGCTCTGAAAAATTATCGATTGCAGGCCAATTGGCGGCTGGCATTGCACATGAAATCAGAAACCCATTGACCGCCATCAAAGGCTTTTTACAGCTCATTAAACCGAAAACAAAAGATCGCGATCAATACTTCGAGATTGTTTTCTCTGAGCTGAGCCGAATAGAAATTATCTTGAGTGAACTGCTAATGCTGGCGAAACCGCAGCAAACGTCCTCAATGCAGACGCTTGATTTGAAAAAAATCATCAGCGAAGTCACAGCTTTGTTAGAAACACAAGCGAACTTAAATGGCATTTTAATGAACACAAGTGAGATAGAGGAGGGTCTCCTGATGAACGGAGATCAAAATCAGCTCAAGCAAGTGTTTATCAATTTAATCAAAAATGCCGTAGAATCCATGCCGGACGGAGGAAAGGTAGACATCACAGCCAAAGCAGAAGGTGATGGAATACTTGTCACGATTCGTGATGAAGGGATCGGCATTCCTGAATCGGTGATGAAGCGGATTGGAGAGCCCTTTTTAACCACAAAGGAAAAAGGAACAGGACTTGGCCTCATGGTCACATTTAATATTTTAGAAAATCATAACGGGACGATCCGTGTGGATAGTCAGCCTGAAAAGGGCACTGTATTTCACATCATGTTTCCTGCAAAATAAAAACAACGGCAAGAGAGCCGTTGTTTCAATCTAGCGAATGAATAGAACGTTTTTCGAGTACAAATTGTTCTAGCCGGTCAAGTCCTTCTTTCAGCGTTTCAAGTGAATAAGCATAAGACAGGCGCACATACCCTTCGCCGAGTGGAGAGAAAGCAGAGCCTGGTACGACCGCAAGTCTTGTACTTTCTAACAGCTCCATGCAAAAATCAAAGGAACTCATCCCAAACGATTCAATGGATGGAAAAATATAAAAAGCGCCAGAAGGTTTAATCACCGGAAGCCCCATAGAAATGAGCCGATCATATACATAATCGAGTCTTTTCTTATATTGCTCTCTCATGATCAGTGCATCATCCACACCATTTGTCACAGCTTCAAGTGCCGCCTTTTGTGAGACAGCCGAGGCACAAGACACGTTATATTGATGTACTTTTAATACATGTTTAGCAATTGGAGCTGAAGCAAATAAAAATCCAATTCTCCATCCAGTCATGCTATGAGATTTAGACAGTCCATTGATGACAATGGTCTGTTCTTTTAAGAAAGAGGCAATTGAATGATGCGGCCGGTCAAATGTCAGCTCGCTGTAGATTTCATCGGATAAAATAAAGATTTCTTTTCCTTCAAGGAGCTGGGCAATTTCTTTCAATTCTTCTTCTGAAAGCGTGACACCAGTCGGGTTTGAAGGGTAAGGAAGAACCACACACTTTGTCTTTTCCGTTAGCGCATCCTCAATCAGCTTGGCATTCAATTTAAAGCCGGCATTCGTTGTGTCGATATGTACGGGCATGGCACCGCACATTCGAATGATCGGTTCATATCCGGGGTATACAGGTCCAGGTAAAATGACCTCGTCGCCTTTTGTTAAAATGGTTCGAAACGCAGCATCAATTGCTTGACTTGCACCTGTTGTCACAATGATTTCTGACTCTGCATCATAATCAAGATTCACTTTCTTCTTGATATAATGCTGAATCGCTTGTCTAAGCTCTAGGAACCCAGCATTGTGAGTGTATGAGGTGAAATTCTCGTCAATGGCTGCTTTGGCAGCTGTTTTGACATGATGCGGCGTATAAAAATCGGGCTGGCCTATCGTCAATGAAACGACATCCTCATATGACGATACGAGATTTGAAAATGTTCGAATGCCTGAAATTTCAATATCCTTTACTCTTGGATTCAGCAAATGCTCCATTTCTCATCACCTTAAAAATTTATGTTTTTATCCTATTTTACCATTCACTGCATAAATGTCACCTGCGAAAGGCACTGGATATCGTTATATGTAGTCTATTCTCCTATCCATCACCGCATGAGTGATATATTAAAGAAAGAGCAACATTTATTATAGCGTAACCTCAAGAGAAAATACAGGCTGTGATGAAGATGATTAGAAAACGGCAAAACTGCGTAAACTGAAAGAACGTGAGAATCATGGTCATGGGAATTGCTTTCATAGACATACGATCTCCTAAAGGAGGACGATAGATGGAACAATCAGCGAAGACATCGAAAATCGCGTTTCTATCCGTGCTGAGCAACACATTTGTTGTCATCTTAAAAATCATTGTAGGTCTCTTAACCGGATCTGTTGCGGTTTTATCAGAAGCCATTCATTCGTTTCTCGATTTAATGGCGTCGTTTATTGCATTTATTTCTGTTCGTATTTCAAGAAAGCCAGCAGATTCTAAACATCCTTATGGACATGGAAAAGTCGAAAATATTTCTGGAACGATTGAGACCCTGCTGATTTTCGTTGCTGGCATTTGGATTATATACGAATGTGTTCACAAATTAATGCATCCAGAGCCAGTTAAGCTGCCCGTGCTTGGCATTGTGGTCATGCTGCTAGGCGCGCTCATCAATTTTGTTGTATCGAGAATTGTGAACAAAGAGGCTGAGCGAGTACATTCAGTCGCCATGAAATCAAATGCATTGCACCTTTTAACGGATGTGTATACGTCACTAGGGGTGGCATTCAGTTTATTGCTTGTGGCATTAACCGACTGGTATTTCCTAGATCCGATCATTGGAATGATTCTGGCCCTCTTTATTATGCGTGAAGCGTTTAAACTCATGAAGGAAGCCTTCCCGCCGCTTGTTGATGCTCGTTTAACACCAGAGGAAGAACAATCAATTGAAGCGATCATTCAAGGATTCAGTCAAGAATTCATTGAATATCATGACTTTCGAACAAGGCGGTCAGGTGCAGAGGAATATATTGATTTCCATTTGATTGTAGATGGAAAGACAACCATTGAAGATGTTCACCAATTATGTGATCGAATTGAAGAGAAGATTCAGCTCGAATTTCCGCATGCGCAAATCTTTATTCATGTGGAACCTGAAAGTGAAAGAAGTTTACAAACGTAAAAAAGGCGATCAACCTATTCTCTGGTTGTATCGCCTTTTTTTACGCTTCATCTATGAAATGAAATCAATATCCATAAGCAGTATCGTAGTCTTCGTACCAAGAGATATAAGCTGTGTCATCGTTTGACAAACCATGCTTCATATCTAAATAATCAGCTTCGCAAATATCTTCAATTACAGTCATTTCGTTGTTCTTTAATAATACGACAGTTCCCATCATGAACACCTTTCTTTAAAAAATCCTTGACTATTGTACCATTTGAAGAATCATTGTCAACAGAAGAATGGAAACAAGACGAAAATATCACAAAATGTTAAAAAATCAGGAGGTAAAAGAACTAGAAGTGCCATGATTTTCACAAATTTTCAGTATTTATTCACATAAATCATTTAGATCAAACTGATCTAAAATGTATGTAAAAGTGTAAAGCTGCATTGATCTTGCTATATTCATAGGATATAATAACGAATGATTATAAGAAATTTATAGAAAACATACATAATAAAGGAGAAATAGGATGGAAACCAACATAACAGAACCACACATTCAAGAAAAGAAGCATCCTGAGCTAGCAGGCGTAGGCTATCGTTTTCTTGCACATCTTTTGGACGGTATCATTATCGGAGTACCAATTGCTTTTATCATGTTTATTTTGGCGTCAGTCTTTTTTGTCTCAAGCCCAGGTGCAGCTCTGATGATGGATGACGACAGTTATTACTATTCTTCAACCGTCATAACGGATGAGGAATGGGAAGCTATTATGGGACTGATCATTTTCTATATAGGGGCAGTCTTGATGGGGACCGTGGTGACATGGCTTTATTACGCCATCATGGAATCATCAAAATTACAAGGAACACTCGGGAAGATGGCTCTTGGCATCAAAGTCACAAAAGTCACAGGCGAAAAGGTCACATTCGGGCGTGCAACTGGCCGCTTCTTTGCAAAAGGCTTTTTGTCTCCGATCTTATATATTGGATATATCATTGCTTTTTTCACAGAGAAAAAACAAGCACTTCACGATTTGATTGCAAGTACCATTGTTGTGAAGAGATAATGAAAAAAAGCACCTCTGCTAGGGACTGACCCCCGTTTTTGAGACAGGGATCAAAACACCTTTATACAGCCAATTGCCGATAGTTGATCGGTGATTGGTTGTTTAGTTTTGTTTGAATACGAATGTTGTTATAATAATAAATGTATTCTTTGACAGTGCGTTCTACGATGGTGGTCGTAGTTCGATCAATGCTGTTAAGATAGAACGTTTCAGACTTTAGCGAGGAATGAAACGATTCGATGGAGGCATTATCAGCGGGCGTCCCTTTACGGGACATGCTCATGGTAATGCCTTTTATATGAACAGCTTTCTGATACTCGTAAGATGTATACACAGAACCTTGGTCGCTATGTAACACACAGTTTTCAGGCAGTGCTGGGAGCTGATCAAGTGTGTTTAAAATAAAGTCTGTGTCCTGCTTATCACCAATCGTAAACGCAATCACTTCTCCATTATATAAATCCAATATACTGGAAAGGTACAATTGTTTCTGTCCATAAGGCAAATACGTGATGTCCGTTACTAGTTTTTCAAGAGGACGATCAGACTGAAAGTTCCGATCCAGTATATTACCGGCCACGGCATAGGGCTGCCCATTCTTCTTACGCTTTTTCATTTTAACCCGGCACTGCCACTGGTTTTTCTGCATGATACGTTGAACAGTTTTATGGTTAATACGCATTCTCACTTTTAGTAAGGCTGTGATTTTTCGGTATCCATATCGATACTTGTGCTCTCGGCACAACGTGCCGATTTGCTTCTCTAGTTGTTTTTTAGAATGATTCTGAGTCAGATCTTTTTTCCATCTATAGTACGAAGCGCGAGAGATGCTTAAATGGACACAAATGTCCTGTACTGTCATCATTTTGCACAATTCTTCTACTAGTTTGATTGACGTTTCCTTATCAACTTCCTTTCCAATTCGTTGTACTTTTTTAAAACTTCATTCTGTTGACTCAGATAGCGATTTTCTGCCTGCAGTCTCTCTAATTCGGAAGAGTACTCGGGACCCTTTCCATAGGTATATTGTTTTCCAACAGGCTGTTCGAACCGGTGTGTATCCCCAGCCTTATGCCACCTCACCCATGTCTGAACCTGCGTTTTATTTTTGATATTCAATTCCTGCATGATCTCTTTCATAGATACGCCTGCCAATCTCATGTCTACAGCCTTCTGCTTGACTTCAACCGGATAACTCACTCTTGTCCCCATAGAAAAAACACCTCCATGTTTTATTTCGGATTACAACGATCCGTTTTCAAACTTGAAGGTGTTTTTTATTTGTCTCATCTTATGGGGTCAGTCCCGCTATATGGTAAGAGGTGCTTTTTTTCATAGATTATTGTATGGAAGAGGGAAACAGCACATAAAATAGAATGATAGTGAAAAATGAGGCAGGGAAGGGAGACAATCGATTGAGAACAGGAAAAAAGACCGCACAGAAAAAAGGGGCAGGCTTTGGGCTGTTTTTGACAGCACCTGTGCTGGCCTGGGCGTTGTATGATTTTGCAAATACGATCTTTTCATCAAATATGATCACCATTTTCTTCCCATTTTACTTGCAGGAAACGATCGGGGACAGTGCGAGAATGGACCAGATCGCCAGCACCTTTATTTCTTATGCAAACGCACTAGCCAGCTTTTTTCTCGTCATTTTTACACCTTTATACGGAGTGCTGATTGATCGTACAGGGAAAAAGAAACGCTATATTACGATGTTTACGTTCATATGTATTGCTTGTACGTTGATGATGGGGATTTTTGCTGGGATTGATTTCTCAAGTGAATGGTTTGGGCTGCCTGTTTCTTTATTGGTCGTGGTCACCTTGTTTGTGATCGCAAAGTTTTTTTATCATTCTAGTCTGGTTTTCTATGACACCATTTTGCCCGATCTTGGGACAAAGGAAGAAATCCCGCTTATTTCAGGATTTGGTATCGCCGTTGGCTATTTAGGAACACTTGTCGGTCTCTCTGTTTATTTACTTGTCGGCAATGACCAGTTTCATGAAGCATTTATTCCGACAGCTCTTTTATTCCTTCTATTCTTTCTACCTTTTCTCTTTTTTGTAAAAGATCCTTATCCGCTGCCTCAGCGAGAGAAAAAGGCGTCTTTTTTCAGCGGGTATAAAGAGATTATTCACACGTTTAAAGAGATGAAAAAGTACAAGCCAGCTTTTATCTTTATGATTGCTTTCTTTTTTATGAATGATGCTTTACAAACAGCGATTGCGATGATGGCTGTTTATGCCAAAATCATCATTGGCTTTACCGCTGGGCAATTTATTTTGCTCTATCTTGTGTCGACCATTTCAAGTATCATTGGCTCCTTTCTGTTTGGTTATATCACAAAAGCGATAGGGGCAAAGCGATCGATTACAGTCGTGTATGTCATTTTAATTGTGGCGCTCATTTTGGCTGTGACAGCGGCAACCGAATGGGTCTTCTGGATAGCGGGCAGTTTATTCGGGATTTCACTTGGCGCAAGCTGGGGGGCATCACGAATCTTGATTATTGAACTGACACCGAAGGAAAAGCGAGGACAGTTTTTTGGCCTCTTTGCATTCTCAGGGAAGGTATCTTCCATTATCGGGCCGATCATTTATGGCTCAGTTACCCTGCTGTTTGCAGAGCACGGAAATCTCGCAAGCCGCCTTGCACTAGGCTCTTTGCTCATCCTTGCAGCGATAGGACTTGTGATTCATCAATTCGTTCGAGAGAAAGCGTAAAGAAACGTCAACTTTTTTCCTATGCTGCCGATATAAAAAGTACAATCTTATATTGAAGAATAGAGGGATTTCCGTGGCTTTAAACAAACAAGAAATTTTACTTGACTCTGGTACCAATGAATTGGAAATTGTGAAGTTTGAAATTGGTGCAAATCAATTCGGCATTAACGTCATGAAAGTAAGAGAAATCATTCAGCCGGTTGAGGTGACGGTTGTACCGCACTCTCACCAAGATGTAGAAGGGATGATTAGTTTACGAGGCGAGATTTTACCAGTCATCAATCTATTTTCCTTTTTTAATGTCGAGTCAGATCAGTCAGAACAAGAGAAATATATTGTGACTGAATTCAACCAACGGAAATTTGTGTTCCATACAGGAACGGTATCACAAATTCACCGCGTCAGCTGGGAAGAGATTGAGAAACCGACTGCACTCAATCAAGGGATGGACCGTCATTTAACGGGCATCATTAAGCTTGATGAAAAAATGATTTTCCTTCCAGATTACGAAAAAATCATTTATGATATTGAATCCGCTTCTGGTGTTGATACGTATCATATGTTTGACGGTGAGAAAGACGAGAGAAGAACAGGGAAGAAACTATATGTCGTTGAAGATTCTCCGCTTCTCATGCGTTTATTAACAAATGAATTAACCGAAGCAGGCTATAAAAACATTGTGACCTTTGAAGATGGCAAACAGGCATATGATCATGTCATGGACCTTGTCAGCAAAGGAATCAGTGTCACAGAAGAAATTGATATGATTATTACGGATATTGAAATGCCTAAAATGGATGGCCACCGGCTAACAAAACTGCTGAAGGACAATCCTTTAACAAATTCCATTCCGATTCTTATTTTCTCTTCGTTAATCACTGAAGATTTGCGTCATAAAGGGGAAACGATCGGGGCAGATGATCAAATCAGTAAACCAGAAATTCATCAGTTGATTGAAAAAGTCGATCATTTTATTATCTAAACGAAAAAACCACTCGGTATGAGTGGTTTTTTTCTGTTTAAAAATAACTTTCCCCGAGACGTTTGAAGACGGGCTTTGTGTAATGTGATTTTTGTTTTGTGGCGGCAGGTTTTTCTTTTAAACCGACATACGTTTGAAGTATTTGCTTTGCTCGGTTTAATGACATATTCGCTTTCGGATTGCGATATGATTGATTTAAATTTCCTAAGTGTGGCAAAAATTCGAAGTCTTCTTTCGTTGGTGGCAGGTGAAAATAATAATCTCCAATTTCAATCAGCACGTCGGACTGTTGTTGACTATACTTGGGATTGTTAGAGAAATGTAGGCCCACTTTTCTTCCTTTACCTTCTTGCAATAGTTTTTGCAGCGCGCGTTTTTTCAAAAGATAAAGAAACTTGGGGTTTGGTGCGGTTTTAGCATGGCGGTTAACAGTATAAATGGCTTTTGCGATGTTTTCTGCTGTAGGTTCTATGTCTTTAGTATGAGCATAATCGTCCATTTTTTCTCTCCTTTGTCTTTCGTCTTCCTGTGCTTAGTATAAATTATACGTTTTTATTAGTAAATTGCAAATAGAGTTATTGTAAAAAGCGATGGGATTCTCATCGCTTGTATTTACAATTGCCATTCATGATAGGTCTAAAACACCTTCTGCATTTTAGTAAACAAGCTATCTGCCATCAGTTTTCCTCTACCTGTTTTATTTGGAGAAGATCCAGCTGTTTTAATTTTCTATATGCTAAAGGTGTCGTATTTTTTATTCTTTTAAACAAATTGATAAAATAGCTTGTGCTGTTGAAACCTACTTGGTAAGCGATTTCTGTGATAGTGAGATCCGTTTCTTGAAGCAGGATGAGGCTTTGCTGAATTCTATATTCATTTACATAATGCATAGGTGATTTCTTTAAAATGTCTTTGAAGGATCTGCAGCATTCTGAGCGGCTAAGCTGTCCTGCACGAGCAATATCTTGGAGAAGGATCTTTTCATGATAATGCTGATGAATCCAATTCAGCATGTGTTTCATCCGTTCGTTTTTATCGTGTTTACGCGCATCATGTTTCATTTGGAAGCCATTTTGTAATAAGCTTTTCCAAATGGTGATGAGCTGAATATTGAGTTCAAGTTCATAATAGACTGGAGTTTCATCAATTAATTGTTGAATGGTTTGAATACATTGATAAATATGTTTAGGCCAGTGATCTTTTTGGTTGAGTAAAATATAAGCTGTCTGGCTCGCATGCATATAAGGATGGACAAAAGTGGTGAATAATTCATTCGCTGTGATGAAGTAGGGAGAGACATTTAAACAAACATAAGTACATGCCGTCCCATTCGGATCTTTTGCCATGTGCAGGCAGCCACTATTGATGAAAATGCCATCTCCTTGCTTTACATATAATGTCTCTTCATTGATATGAAATTCAGCCTCACCCTCTAAAATAAAGACAAATTGAAACTCGTCATGCCAGTGAAGAGGAATATAGCCGCTTCTATGATGACGAATCTTCGTATGATAAAGAGCAATAGGCCATGTTGTCGTGGAATGCTCCGTTAATTCTTTCAGGTTGCAGTCAATCAGAAAATGATGGTTGTGCATAATTCTCCTCAATATTCTTTTATTTTTATGTTCAATTAATATATCAATATGTAACAAAGTGAACTACTATCAACTATATTATCATGATTTGTTAAGAATTGAGGAGAATGAAAATGAATAGGAGAAAGGGCATTTTACTTGTACTCATAGGCGCCATCTGCTGGGGTGTAGGAGGAACGATTTCACAAAAATTGTTTCAGCAATATGGGATTGATGTCAATTGGCTTGTGACGGTCCGGCTGCTCATCTCAGGGGGATTGCTTTTATTTGTTCATGTGATGACAAAAGAAAAAACACATCTGATGGGTGTGTGGCAAAAGAAGAGGACAGTGATGCAAATCCTTCTATTTGGACTAATGGGGATGCTGGCTGTTCAATATACTTATATGGCATCCATTCAACATGGAAATGCTGCTGTGGCAACGCTGCTGCAGTATACAGCCCCTGTTATGATTATCGTGTATTTGGTCATTCGCAGGCAATCAACCTTCACTAGAAGAGATCTGGTCACAGTGGTATTGGCTTTAGCAGGCATGTTTTTCTTATTGACGAATGGTTCTATTTCAACATTAACCGTTCCATTTGCGGCAGTGATGTGGGGAATATTATCGGCTGTGGCGCTCTCGTTTTATACGTTATATCCAATCAGCCTGTTAAAACAATTCGATTCTCTAGTGGTTGTCGGCTGGGCGATGCTGATAGGAGGAGGCGCCCTTAGCTTGATCCATCCTCCTTGGAAGGTTAATCTCACTCATTTACCTTTTGAAGCGTATGTCTATTTATTATTTGTGGTCATATTTGGAACGATGATCGCTTTTTGGTTTTACATAGAAAGTTTGCAATACTTATCACCAAAAGAGTCGAGCTTAATTGGAAGTGTCGAGCCCCTTGCAGCAGTCGTTACGACAGTTTTCTGGTTAAAAGAGCCATTCGGACTTTTCCAATGGATAGGGACAGCTTGTATTGTCTATATGATTTTATTCTTGGCATTGTATCAGCCGAAAAAATGAGAGGGATGGGTGTTGAACAATAGAAGGAATGATAAGAAGAATTGACTGAATGAAATATAAATGAAGTGAACTATTAGTTCATGATAACTACCTATTTATTAAAATGGGTAGTTTCTCAAATGATATTTTTTTATATGATGTAAGCAGATGAATTATTTTGTATGAATAGAATAAGCGCAATAAAAACAACCATTAAAGTCCGTTTCATTCGTCATTTGTTTGGCTTCGCCCATGGCGCTTTCCCCATTCATATGCATGCCAATCAATGTACGGCTTGCAGCATCACCTAAAAATGCACAATCTTCTGTATGTACAACAAACTGTCCTTGTTCATTCTTTGTATGAATAAAATAGTAACTTTTTAGCATTTCTTTCACCTCCAACCTGACTATCCTACTATAAAACGTTTAATGATGTAAAGGAATTTTATTGTGAAAAACAAGAAAAAATGGATCAACAAAACAAAACGAGAAGTGCTAAATGGATGGAGGGGGGAAGTAAAGCGAGGTAAATGTGATTTATTTATGCATGCTTCAAGCAGATTCTATGGGCAGAGGAAATGACATGAAGGATGTTTCAGCCATGCAAAAAGGACTTTCCTGAAAAGAAAGTCCTTTTTGCTATTTACTTATTGAACTCCCTGACCCTTTAGTTCACGCTGCACGTCTAAGTCGGCAGCTTCTCTGCTGAACTTTGGCAGTGTAATGAAGTAAAAAAGGAAGACGAGTAAAATAATAAAGCCCATTCCGTAATAAATATAAGAAACATTTGTGATGAGTTTTGGAAATAATACAGCAATCAGACCTAATGTCATTGATTGAGCAAACATAGTAAGCGGATCAACCCATCCTGACACACGGCCCATCAGGCGAGGGTGGACGATTCTAGGCAGCCAGCCGCCAATGACAATGTTGACTGGGCCAATGCATGTACCAATGACAAATGATGTGACATAAAACAACCATAATGTATGGGTAGAACCAAGGACAAAAATCAAAATACCTGCGACCAGAATTGGAATCGACATGAGATATTGCATCTTTACCTTCTTAGCGAGGACAGAGCCCATTAAGCTTCCAACGAGCAATCCTGCACCGATCGCAATTGTAAAGAAGGATGTATGCAGCTCAAAATGGTCCGGTGAAAGTCCATATTTCATTGTAAACATCGGAAGAACGGCAAATGCGCCATTGACTAGACCGAAAACAAAAAAGCCAAAAATTAAAGAAGCCAATAATTTATTTTTTAAAATATACAGTATGCCTTCTTTAAAATCTTTTAGAGACGTTTTAATGGTCATGCCTCTCCAGCCAGCTTGTCCATTTGGCTGACGCGCTTCAATTGGAATGTTACATGAACGAATCAGGATGCCTGAAATAATAAAGCTGACTAAATCAATTGTAATGGCACCGTGAAGACCAATCGTTTTATACATAATGGCACCGAGTCCAACGCCAAATACCATAAATAAACTAAACAGCATTTGATTTAAGCCAGCGGCTTTTGCATATTGATCTTTATTTAAAATGGCCTGAACGAGAGAAGCTTCAGCTGGATAGAAGAATTTCGTAATGGCACTTCGAATAAACAAGATCAAGAAAATAAGTGGCAGTGAATTAAAATAAATAACGATGAATAATACAATCGTCAGCCCAGCTCGTATCCAATCACAATTCTCTGCGACTTTTTTACGATCAAACCGGTCTGCGACCACACCGACCATAAAAAAGACAAAGACAGTAGGAAGAGAATACATAAGCTCAGCCAATGTGGCGTATGCGGGCTGATGACTAAAATGGTCGAGCAAATAAAAGGCAAACGCCATATTGCCTACTGTTGTCCCCATTTGCGAAGCAAGTGCCGCAAAAAAGAGACGAACAAAATTTCTGTTTTTAAAAATATCCATAAATACGCTCCTTAACCTGAAGATCCCACTTTATATCATATAAAATTTTAACCATTCGTACAATTGATTTCATCTACTGGCTAATGGTCACAGGTGTTCCGTTTGGAACGAGTGAAGCAAGCTCGATGACATTCTGATTATACATGCGAATGCATCCTCTAGAAACAGCTTTACCAATTGAAGACGGGTTATTCGTACCGTGAATGCCGTAATGAATTTTTGAGAGGCTCAGCCAATAAGCGCCAAAGGGACCTCCTGGGTTTGGCTGTCTGTTGACAATATAATAAGAACCTGTCGGTGTCATATTTAAAATTTTCCCTGTTGCAATCGGATACGAACGAATAAGCTGTGATCCAGAAAACAAAACAAGACGTTTCGTTGAAATCGAAACAAAGATGCGGTAAGGGATCGTATTAGGATCCGGCAAACCAGGAATAATGATGACCTCATTTTGTTCGGGCTCGCGAGCTTGAAGTGACGGATTTGCAGCCTTTAAGGCATCTGTTGTTGTTCGAAAATCAAGTGCTATAGAAGCAAGGGTTTCCCCGCTTTTCACCGTGTATCGAAGCACCAAAGCACACTCCTTTTACTCAAATAAAAGAAGCCGTGATGCCGTCGCTTGACATACTATATGGACGGAATCAGGCCCCGTAAGGTTTCTCCTAACATTTGTCATGAGAAAGATCTTTGATTATACATATGCAGGAGAGGGCGGTTTGGCTTCTATTTATACGCGAGATGTCAAGGTAAAAAAGGTTAACTCGGGTTTGGCTAAAAACCGAAGCGGCAGCCGCGTTGTTCCAAGTCCACGGTTGACATAGATGCGGTGCTGATCACTGCCGTATAAACCTTCTACATATGTACGGCCGTAAGGTGCTGTGAGAATCGGTCCATAGAAAGGCAGCTGCACTTGACCGCCATGCGTATGCCCGGAAAGCTGCAAGTTAATAGGTGTGGTTTTCAGCTCTAATGCGGCATCAGGCTCATGGACGAGCAGTAATGTAAATAAATCAGTTGATACTTCCCGTTTGATCAAATCGTAATCAGGCAGGCTCATCATGAGATCATCCAGTGAAGCAATCTGAATATGCGCATGATCTTTTTCTAATAGAAACACATCATTTTTACATAAAGTAAATCCACAAGCCTCCATTGTTTTCTCATAAAGCTCCACGCCAAATGGTCCGTAGTCATGATTTCCGTAGATGGCAAGCTTACCGAACGGAGCATGAAGCTTATTCAAATAAGCCTTCGCTTTTTCATGCTCTTCAGAGGATGCTTGAAAATCAACGAGATCACCTGTGAACACAATGAGATCTGGAGATGCAGCATTGATTTTCTGGACGATGGCTTCTAGATTCTTCGCAGCGAATGTATCACTCAAATGAACGTCACTAAATTGGGCTATTTTAAACTGGTCAAATGAAGCTGGAAGCTGAGCATCTTGAATGGTCAGTGACACGGTATCGATCATGCGCGGCTCAATGTACCTGGCATATCCATATCCACAACTTGTAGCCAAAAAACCGAGAATACTCGCACCAGCTGCTCCTTTTAAAAATTGTCTGCGGGAAAGCTGCTTCATATAAGACTCCTTTATAAATAAAATTAAGTATAGCATCATATTTGGATAATCTCCCATATGGTGCACCGAGGGTCAATCATGATATGATAGACAATAATGAATGAATAGTCATTCAAATGACACAGAGGGGGAGAACAAATGACGAAACAAACAGTGATTGTCACAGGGGGATCAAGCGGTATGGGGAAGGCGATGGCTGCTCATTTGGCAGCTGAAGGCTGGAATGTCGTGATTACTGGTAGAACGGAAGAGACGCTGGAAAAAACGGCAAAAGAAATGAAGCAGAAGGGCGGATCGGTCGCTTATTTCCAAATGGATGTACGAAACCCAGAGGATGCTGACCAAATGGTCAAGTTTGCAGTGGATACATTTGGTGATGTCGATGCCCTCATTAACAACGCAGCAGGAAACTTTTTAGTGCCAGCAGAAAAACTGTCTCCTAACGGCTGGAAGGCTGTCATTGATATTGTGTTAAATGGTACATTTTTTTGCAGCCATGCAGTGGGGAATTACTGGATTCGTCAAAAGAAAAGGGGAAGTATGATTAACATGGTGGCCACCTATGCATGGGGTGCTGGTGTAGGCGTGGCGCATTCGGCGGCAGCAAAGGCCGGTGTGTTGTCTCTCACTCGAACGCTTGCTGTGGAATGGGGGAAGCAATATCGAATTCGCGTCAATGCGATCGCACCAGGTCCAATTGAGAGAACAGGCGGTGCAGATAAACTATGGGAATCTGAAGAGGCAGCGCAAAGAACATTAGATAGTGTTCCTCTTGGCAGACTGGGCACACCTGAGGAAATTGCAGCGCTTGTGAGCTTTTTATTGTCTGAGCATGCGTCTTATATAAATGGAGATTGTATCACGATGGATGGGGGACAATGGCTCAACCAATCACCATTTTGATTGACGATGTAAGACCTGCTTTTGATGTGGTATAATCACACAAAGAGAGAAGCAGGTGATGAAAATGGTCGATCCATTGGATATTTTAACGAATATTGAAGATGTTTTCCCGCACTATCAAGCAATATTCAGTGCGGAAGAGCAAAAAGTGATAGGCTATGAGATTCTAGGAAGAATGAAGCTTGAGTCAGAAACGGTCAGCCTAGGCTCCTTCTTTACGGATTCATCTATTCCTGACGAATATAAATTGGAAGTAGATCACAAAGTATTGACTCAAGCACTTGATCTCTTCACAACTGCAGATGACGATTTGCTCATTTTTATTAATCATGATGCCAATATCCTCATGCTGGATCATGGAGAAAGCTTTTTAGAACTTTTAAAGGAATATGAAGCACGGGGCATTCAGCTTAACCGGTTTGTTATTGAGTTTGCAGAGCATACGTTTAGCGGCGACATTGAACAGCTATACCATACGTTAACGTATTATCGTACATATGGGATTAAAATCGCCGTCTCAAATATAGGAAAAGAAAGCAGTAATCTGGACCGGATTGCCTTGCTTTCACCCGATTTATTAAAAATAGATTTACAGGCATTAAAGGCATCGGCTCCATCTCCTTCCTATGAATATGTCTTGTACAGCATTTCATTGCTTGCAAGAAAAATAGGAGCAGCCTTAATTTATGAGGATATTGAAGCAAATTTCCAGCTGCAGTATGCTTGGAGAAATGGCGGGAGATATTTTCAAGGGTTCTATCTTCATGAGCCTGCAGGAGAATTAATCGACCGAAACCACCGAAAAGATCAGCTTAGAGAAGAATTCCAGCAATTTATTGCCCATGAGAAAAAGAAGCTGCAAGCGGTCTACGAACATTCTGAAACATTCTATAAACGAATTCATCAAGCTGTTACGACTTTAAAGAAATCGTGCAGCACAAATGATGAGCTCATTCAAAAGCTGGCACTCGAACTAACAGATTGCAGCTTCCGGATTTATATGTGTAATGAAGAAGGCTTTCAAATCACTGGAAATGTGTTCAAAAAAGAAGAAGAATGGCTGTTTCAGCCGGAGTATATCGAAAAAAACTGGAGCTGGCGTCCTTATTTCCTAGCAAATATTCTTCAAATGAGAATTAGCGGAAAAGGATTTTTCAGCGATATTTACAGTGATTTAGAAACCGGTGAGAGGATACGTACGTTTTCTTATCCTTTAGAGGGAGATATGTATTTGTTTATAGACCTTCCGTATGCTTATTTATATGAGCAAGATGGATTAATTTGAAGATGCGGCGTGAAGACAAACCCTCTCATTCGTTGTCAGTCCTATGTGCTAGTGCTCACGAATGTATAATTCGCTCCGCTCCGGTACTCGTCCTTCCTAGACTTCAAAAGTTTTCTATCACACTGAAATGTAAACAAAAGGCAGCCTTGAAGGCTGCTTTTTTTTGATAGAAAAAAGAAATAAAAAATGGTTGACAATGAAACTGATAATCATTATCATTTAGTTATAGAGAGAAGCTACTCTCTGTTCCCCAACCCCTCTATCAGATCAAGATCCAAAAAACTTGGCGCTACCCCCGCCAAGTTTTTTTTGTGCTTCAATCTTTCCCTTCATGCATAGGACAGCCCAAACCTTCCATACATCTTAAGTGATGATAGTTAGACGGTAGGAGGGAAACATCATGATCAAACGTGACACGCGGCTGCTCATTGATTTGCCAAGGCCAGATCACCCAGATGCAAATGGTGCCGCTGCTGTGCAAGAATTACTCGGCGGAAAATTCGGTGAAATGTCCACATTAAATAATTACATGTTTCAATCCTTTAACTTTAGAGGAAAACGAAAACTTAAACCGTTTTATGACCTCGTATCCAGTATTACGGCTGAAGAATTCGGTCATGTTGAGCTTGTAACCACAGCCATCAATCTCATGATTACAGGAACCACCCATGGCGGGGACCCAGATACGACGCCGATGAAGGCAGCTGTCGATAAGCGAAATACACAGCATTTTATTCAAACAGCCCAAACAGGCTATCCGTTTGATTCAATGGCAAAACCTTGGACCGGAGAGAATGTGTTCTCAAGTGGCAACCTCATTCTTGATCTTCTCCATAATTTCTTTCTTGAATGCGGAGCACGTACGCACAAAATGCGCGTATATGAAATGACGGACCATCCTACAGCAAGAGAGATGATCGGTTATTTACTTGTCAGGGGCGGCGTGCATATTGTGGCATATGCAAAGGCACTTGAAGTCGCTACAGGAGTAGATGTGGGGAAGATGCTGCCAATCCCAAACCTCGACAACAAATACTTTGACTCAGCGAGAAAATTTGAAGATCAGAATGTTCATACAAAGCTCTATACATTTAGTGATACGGATTACAAGGATATTAATAAAATTTGGAAAGGCAGCCATCCGATTGATGGAAAACCGCTGACAGTCATTGAGGGCACCCCGCAAGGTGCACCTGTGCCAGATTATAGAGAATTACCGGAAGAGTTTGCTCCAGGCATTTCAAAAGAGGATTTTGATGAAATTGCGAAACGGCTGATGAGATCTGCTGGGTTATAAAAATCATGGTGCATGAGATGAGAAAAAAGACTCAAACTAAAAAAACAGATTCTTTTTCTTTTTTTGAATTCAAGAGGAAAAATATCATCTGAGAACACTTTATGGTATGATGCTTTGTAGGACTTGTGTATAATCAATACGGGTTCATCTTGAGTTGTTTTTTTGAAAGGAGTCTTTTTTTAGAATGTCACAATTAATGGGTATCATTACAAGGCTGCAAAGTCTTCAAGAGACAGCAGAAGCTGCAAACGAGCCGGCACAGCGTTATTTCGAAGTGAACGGTGAAAAAATCTGTAGTGTTAAGTATTTCGAAAAGAATCAAACGTTTGAATTGACTGTTTTTCAACAAGGGGATAAGCCAAATACTTTCCCATTTGACAACATTGATATGATTTCGATTGAGATTTTTGAGCTTCTACAATCCTAAGCTGAATCGTATGAAATGTTTTTTCTGAGGATTCCTTCGTTTATTGCGGCAGCATACATGGATCATCATAGATGATATGTACAAATGGAAGATGATCAATCAGCGCATTTTTCGGATAAGAGACCATTAAAAAGGAGTTCCTTTCTGTGAGTGATTCTTTTTTTCTACAATCTTTCTGAAGATCATTTAGCGTTTTCTGATGTCGTCATGAGAATGAAAGACTTTATTCGAAAAGACCCTAGATCCGCCTATGTGTTATCAATTGGTACGGACTCTCAGGTCAATCAAAATGTCACAACATTTATGACTGCAATTCATCTCCACCGGATTGGCAAAGGAGCATGGGGCTGTCTCACACAACAAGTGATCAAGAGGCCTGTGCAAAGTCTTAGAGAAAAAATTTCATTAGAGACAGCGTTTAGCCAAAAGGTATGTGCAGACATCCTTGAGGGGCCTTTAACAGAACTGATGGATTTGCTTCTTCCGTTTGCTGAGGAAGGGGCAGACCTTCGTTTTGAAGCCCATCTGGATATTGGCAAAAAAGGAAGTACGAAAGAGCTGATTCAGGAAATGACCGGAATGATCACAGCTATGGGAATTGAAGCAAAAATAAAACCCGACTCATATGCAGCATTTTGCTATGCCAATCGATACACAAAATAAATTCCGTCATTTTTCTCCAAACCTTGTCGAAACGTGCGGTTGACGATTCGATTCTAGTTCCTTATTCTAGCTGTATAGAGAGGAAGCAGACATTCAAAAGCCTGCTAATCAATATAAAAGCATATATGAAACAGGGGGCCTGATGTTGAATGAGCGTCATCGAAAATCGTTTTAATGAAGAAGAGAAAAAGCTATTATTAAACGTATTGCTGAATCAGGAATATGCTGTCGAATTACTAAGCAGTGAGATCAATGATATAGAATGTGGAACAAAAAATGTCGACGACAATACGTATAAGCAATTGATCACATTGTATGACAGAGTAAGGTTTGAGAATTAATATTGGTTTAACATTCTATTAGATACTCGGGGGCTGAGTATCTTTTTTATGCAGAAAAAATCTTTCGACAAAATTCGTTTTAGTTTATGCTTAATCGTAATGGGGAATGTATGATTGATGATTGAGAGAAAAGGGGTCGAAGAAACATGATAGAGATAGAACCGACTCAATTGCTTGAGTCCACAGTAGCCGAGCATATGATTGATGCAGATAAAGTCGCACATGTTCAAATTGGAAATAACCTTGAGCATGCCCTATTGGTTCTAACAAAAACAGGATATACAGCTATACCGGTATTAGACGCTTCTTATCATTTACACGGGTTAATTGGAACGAATATGATTATGGATAAAATCTTCGGTTTAGAACGAATCGAATTCGAGAAGCTCGATCAGTTGAAGGTTGAAGAAGTCATGCTGAAGGATATTCCGAGACTTAAAACAACAGATCCTGTACTAAAAGGCGTTCACGCTGTGACGAATAATGGATTTGTTTGTGTAGAAAATGAGGAGCAGGTCTTTGAAGGCATTTTTACTCGACGAGTTGTATTAAAGCGCTTAAATGAGGTCATTCATTCCGCAAAAAAATGAGCTGCAGCCCAGCTTATTTTTTTTGCCTTCATAAGTTAAAATTTATATAATGAGCATATAAAATAAGAAAAACTTATAGAGAGAAAGGGGACGCCCATGCAGCTTCAGGAGTTACATATGCTTGTTGTGCTAAGTGAAGAATTGAATATGAGAAAGGCTTCAGAGCGGCTCTTTGTCTCTCAGCCTGCATTATCTCAAAGATTGCAGACGATCGAAAAGGAATGGGGAACCAAAATCTTTTTTCGTTCACAAAAGGGGCTGACTGTGACCTCGGCAGGTGAACAGATTATTCAATTTGCAAAAGAGGTGACGGTTGAACAGGATCGAGTGAGAGAGCGAATTGATGAACTTGAGGGTGATATTCACGGTACACTCAAGCTTGCGGTGGCGTCGATTATTGGACAGCACTGGCTGCCAAAGGTGTTAAAACGGTATGTTGAAAAATATCCAAATGCCAAAGTATCACTCGTTACTGGCTGGAGCAGTGAAATGCTCAAAAGCTTGTATGAAGATCACGTGCACATAGGAATCATTCGCGGTAACCCTGATTGGAAGGGGACAAAGGAATACTTGATGACAGATCATTTATATTTAGTCGATTCCGTGATCAAGGACGTAGATGAATTAATCAAGACAGAGCGGCCATTTATCCAATTTAAAAGCGACAGCACGTATTATCAGGAAATCCAGCACTGGTGGCACCAAAAGTTTAAAGTGTCTCCAAAGCAGACGATTTTAGTAGACCAAATTGAAACATGTAAACAAATGGCCTACCACGGCATCGGTTACGCCATTTTGCCTTCTGTTACCTTATATGACCACGAAAAAAGTGTTTATAAAACACCGCTTGTTGATGTGAACGGAGAGCAAATCGGCCGTGACACATGGCTGCTAGGCTATGAAGCGTCTTTTCAGTTAAAACAGGTGCAAGCTTTTGTCGGTGTGGTTAAAGAAATGCTTGAGAATGATGCCGTGTAAGTACCTTCTTGGAATTAGGAGGTACTTTTTTTTATGAAATCATTTGACAATGAAAATCATTATCATTTAAAGTGTACATATAATAATTGAAAATGATTATCATTTAGATGAGGTGACCGATAGATGAAAGCACTAATTGCATTTGCGAGTATGTCTGGAAATACGGAAGATATGGCAGCGATCTTAAAGCAAACACTTGAAGGAAAAGGGATCGATACAGAAATGATGGAATTTGATGATACGAATGCAGAAGACCTTTCCTCATACGATTACGTATTCATTGGTTCTTATACATGGGGTGATGGAGATTTGCCTTATGAAGCAGAGGATTTTTATGAAGAGGTCTCTACTCTTGAACTTAGCCACATCAAAGCAGCTGTCTTTGGATCGGGTGATTACAGCTATCCGAAGTTTTGCGAGGCTGTCCATACATTCCATGACATGCTGAAATCAACGGGTGCATCTGTTTTTCCTGAAACATTAAAAATGGAGCTTGCACCAGATACAGATGAAGATGTGGCGTGCTGTCAGGAATTTGCTGCGAGCTTTTTAACGTGGGCTGCTTTATCTGAGAAACGAGTTGAAAATCATGTTTCATAAAGGAGCAACAGCCGTTGCAGCATCTAAAAGCGGTGGATACTTTGTTGCTGTAAAACGTGAAGGTATTTTTCACTATAGTGTGGAGAGCGGATGGCAGCAGCTGTTTAAGCTCAAGCATAAAATCCATGCGATCAGCTATATTGGCCCTTATTTATTCGGTGTTGGTGAAAATGGCACAGTAATTAGATCAGGAGATGAAGGCAACACATGGGCGTTATCTTCATTTCCAACAAATGCAGTCGTTTGGTCTATTACAGGACGCAAAGATGGGTTTGTATGTGCGCATGGAAAACATAGTATCTATGTGTCAAATGATTTCGGAATTTCCTGGGAAATTATGAAGCCATTTGCTCATGTGAATCATCCGCCGGTCATTCGTTCTTTATGTGCTGCAGGTGACCATCTTTATATTGGAACACAGATTCATGAGGTTCACGGAGGAATATGGGTGTATGACTTGCAAAGAGAACATATTTTTCTTCTAAACAGAGAGGAGCACCGCATGACAGCTTCTATGCTGCTCTGTCATGAACATCTTCTTGTTTGTGCGTTAGGTTCAAAAAAAGGCAAAAAAGGATCTGTTCAAATTTTAGATTTACATACAAATATTCTGCATGATATTCAATCACAGGCCTTTGCTAGAGAAGAATCATTTTTGGATGTGTCAGAGGATAATGGCATTGTGTATGTGACCACCTCACAAGACGAACACGGATTTTCTAAAGTGTATCAGCTTGATATTGAGCAAAAAGAGCTCAAATGGTTTGATACGATCAAAGGACATGGTTTTCGTGTAGCCAATCAAAACGAAAACTTTTTCTGTGCGGGTTTATATGAAAGTAAGTTTGTCAGGCCATATGAGGAGCCTGCATTGATTCATTGATAAGGAGGAAGAAAAAGTGACAGAAAAGGTTTTATTGGTATATGCCACGATGTCTGGAAATACAGAAGCGATGGCAGATTTAATTGAAAAAGGTATAACGGAAGCAGGAGCCAGCGTAGACCGGCATGAAGCGATGGATATTGATGCCGAGCTGCTCAATGATTACTCGCACATTATGTTAGGTGCGTATACATGGGGAGATGGCGATCTTCCGGATGATTTTATTGATTTATATGAAGAAATGGAAGAGCTTGATTTAACGGGAAAAGCATTTGCAGTATTTGGTTCTGGCGATACATCTTACGAACATTTTTGCGGAGCTGTTGACCTAATTGAAGAAAAAGTGAAGGAGCTTGGCGGTGACATTGTCCTGCCCTCAGTTAAGATTGAGCTGAATCCAGAAGGGGAGGAAGAAGACGAATTAATATCTTTTGGCAGACAATTTGTTCAGCTTCACCAGCAAGAAGCGGGATAATCGGTCCCGCTTGTTTTATTTTCCATTGCGGAGATGACTCTTTCACTTGTCATTAAAACACTCCTTTGGTACAGTAATGAAGTATAAATTAAGAGGAGGACATACATACATGAAACAAATGGACGCTAATGAAATTATTTCATTTATTCAAAATAGTACAAAATCAACACCTGTCAAAGTCTATATCAAAGGTGACTTAGAAGGTATTGAGTTTGGTGAACATGCAAAAACATTCATCACAGGAAACACTGGAGTTGTTTTCGGTGAGTGGAGCGAAATTCAAGAAGCGCTAGCATCTAACAAAGATAAAATTGAAGATGTTGTCGTGGAAAATGACCGCCGCAACTCTGCAATTCCGATGTTAGATTTGAAAAACATTAAAGCCCGTATTGAGCCAGGGGCAATCATTCGTGACCAAGTTGAAATCGGTGATAATGCAGTCATTATGATGGGTGCTTCTATTAATATCGGTTCTGTGATCGGCGAAGGTACGATGATTGACATGAACGTGGTGCTTGGCGGCCGTGCGACAGTAGGTAAGAACTGTCATATCGGTGCTGGATCTGTTCTTGCAGGAGTCATTGAGCCGCCGTCTGCTAAACCAGTTGTTGTAGAAGATGACGTTGTCATCGGTGCGAACGCTGTTGTTCTAGAAGGCGTGACAATTGGTAAAGGTGCAGTAGTAGCTGCTGGTGCAATCGTTGTAAACGATGTAGAGCCTTACACAGTTGTAGCAGGTACACCTGCTAAGAAAATCAAAGACATTGATGAGAAAACAAAAGGTAAGACTGAAATCAAACAAGAACTGCGTCAGCTTTAATTCATATAATTCGCAGCTGAAGACAAAGACGTGGATGAGATATCCACGTCTTATTCGTATAGAAGAAAGGAAGTGAGTTCACTTGTTAAATCGTGAGCAATTAATATCCATTCGAAGAGATTTACACCAAATCCCTGAGCTTGGTTTCCAAGAATTTAAAACACAAGCGTATCTCATTCAGCACCTTAATACCTATTCAAAAGATCGAGTTGAGATTGAAACGTGGCGCACTGGGCTTTTTGTGAAAGTGAAGGGAACAAATCCAACGCGCGTATTTGCTTATCGTGCAGATATGGACGGTCTGTCTATTCCTGAGGAAACAGGGTATCCATTTGAATCTGTGCATGAAGGAAAGATGCATGCATGTGGACATGACCTTCATATGACCATTGCACTTGGTATCATTGATCATTTCGTCCATGAACCGATCAAAGAAGACGTATTATTTATCTTCCAGCCGGCAGAAGAAGGTCCAGGCGGAGCTGAACCGATGCTTGCAAGTGATGTATTGAAAAAATGGACACCAGACTTTATTACAGCGCTACATATCGCTCCTGAATATCCTGTTGGAACAATTGCTACAAAGCCTGGTTTGTTATTTGCCAATACGAGTGAGCTTGTAATTGAGCTTGAAGGAAAAGGCGGACACGCTGCATATCCTCATTTAGCAAATGATATGGTTGTTGCTGCAAGTGCACTTGTAGGTCAGCTGCAATCGGTCATTTCGCGTAATGTCGATCCCCTTGATAGTGCGGTCATTACAGTCGGCACGATTACCGGTGGAACGGCTCAAAATATTATTGCGCAGCATGCAAAGCTTGACGGTACCATTCGCACATTATCTCCAGAGTCTATGGACAAGGTGAGAAAGAGAATTGAAGCATTGGCAAAAGGCATTGAAATTGGCTACGAATGCAAGGCAACCGTTCGATACCCTTCATCTTATTACGAAGTGGACAATTCAAAGGATTTGACTGAGGAATTTATGTCATATGTAGCCGAAGAAGGGCTAGCAAATGTGATTGAATGCAGAGAAGCCATGACAGGAGAAGATTTTGGGTACATGCTGAAAAAGTATCCCGGCTTCATGTTTTGGTTAGGGGTCGATTCAGAATACGGCCTGCACCATGCAAAGCTCCAGCCTGATGAAAACGCAATTGAAACAGCTGTGAAAGTCATGACGGCTTATTTTAAAAAGCAAGCTGGCGAATGAATAATCGAGCTGCCTCCTGTACACCTTATGAACAGGAGGTGTTCTTGATTATGACAAGAATTGGTGTAGAACAATCTTTATCCGATGTAGAAGAACTATTGAAGCAAAAAGGGTATGATGTCGTACGTATTCAAAATGAACAGCAAATGGATCAGTGTGACTGTTATGTCGTCACAGGACTAGATTCAAATGTTCTTGGCATTTCAGACACAACAACAAAGGCATCTGTTATTACAGCATCAGGTATGACGGCTGATGAAATTTGCCAAGAAGTAGAACAGCGTGTTCAATAAAACAAGAAAAAGAACCGGTAGATTATGATCCCGGTTCTTTTTGCTCTTTTTCTATATCGAGTACTTCTTTCAATTTTTTGCGCAAGATTCGTTCCACTCGCCATTGCTCCATTGTTTCAGTTTTCGCTATGATGCGCAGCACAAGTGAAGAAGAACCGAACGCCTCTACGCCGACAACTTGAGGACCTTCGATAATTTGCGGAGTTTCCTCTCGCACCTCATCACAGGCAGCTTGAAGGGCTGTGATCATCTGATCCACATTTTCATCCGGTGACAGCTCAATATCAACGAGTGCCTGCATCGTTCCTCTTGAATGATTGCTGACATTCAGTATGCTGCGATTTGGAATGAAATGAAGGGTGCCGTCAAAGCTTCGAAGCTGCGTGGTTCTTAGGCCAATTTGTTCGACAATCCCATCAAAGCCAGCGACCGTTATATATTCTCCTACATCAAATTGTTTTTCCAATAATATAAAGAATCCGGTCACAATATCACTCACTAAACCTTGAGCGCCAAAACCGATCGCAAGTCCCACAACGCCCGCACCTGCCAGCAAAGCGGTCGGGTTATAATGAAATAAGTCGAGGATCATCACAACTAGAATAAAAATCAATAAGTAGGCGAAAATATTTAACGTCAAACTTTGCAGTGTCTGAGCTCTTGATAAAGAGACTTCATGCTTTTCAGCGAATGTTGAATAGGCGCGCTTAATCATCTTGTTTCCTATGGCTCTGATGATAAAGTAAATGGCAAAAATGGCGACTAGTTTTAGCAAAATCATACTGATATTGAGGATAATGGAAACCCAATCTACTTGTTGAAATGCTCTCATAATCTTCAAAACCTTTCTATGTATGCTCTAAAAGAGAAGCTAATCATTTGTTCCCTTATGCAAGTCATGTTAAACTTTTGATAAGAAGAGCAGGAATTGTGACAAATCGTTAATTAAATTTATTATTAATTAATATTGACTAAAAATCGCATAAGTATTATAATTGTAATTGTGAAGTTATTAACTAAATGAGAATTTTAAGTTTTGATTCTCATTTTATATACAGCTAAGAAGACTGTATAAAGATATTATTTTTTGGAGGGATTTACATATGGCAGAGCGTTTTGTAGGAAAACAAGCTCCACGTTTTGAAATGGAAGCAGTACTTGCTAACAAGGAATTTGGTAAAGTAAGTTTAGAGGAAAACATGAAGAATGACAAATGGACAGTTCTTTTCTTCTATCCAATGGATTTCACATTTGTTTGCCCAACTGAAATTACAGCAATGAGCGATCGTTATGACGAGTTCGAAGATTTAGATGCAGAAATCATTGGTGTATCTACTGATACAATCCACACGCATCTTGCTTGGATCAATACAGACCGTAAAGATAATGGTCTAGGTGAATTAAAATACCCGTTAGCTGCTGATACTAACCACACAGTATCTAGAGAATACGGCGTTTTAATCGAAGAAGAAGGAATTGCTCTTCGCGGTTTATTCATCATTAACCCAGAAGGCGAATTACAATACCAAACAGTATTCCACAACAATATCGGTCGTGATGTAGATGAGACATTACGTGTTCTTCAAGCATTACAAACTGGTGGACTTTGCCCAGCGAACTGGAAACCTGGTCAAAAAACACTTTAATTGATAACTGAAGAAACAGGAGGGTCTAACTGATGTTAGACCTTTTTGTTTCGACACATACAATGGATGGAGGCGCTTCATAATGAAATTACGTCAACCAATGCCAGAACTAACTGGTGCAAAAGAATGGTTAAATGGAGAAGTAACAAAAGAAGATTTGATTGGTGACAAACCAACATTGATTCATTTCTGGTCAGTCAGCTGTCATCTTTGTAAAGAGGCAATGCCTCAAGTCAATCAATTCCGTGATGAATACAAGGATCAACTAAACGTTGTGGCAGTTCATATGCCTCGTTCAGAGGATGACCTAGATCTAGAAAAAATCAAAGAAGTTGCGAAAGAGCATGAAATCACGCAGCCAATCTTTGTGGACAGTGATCATCACTTAACAGAAGCCTTTGAAAACGAATATGTACCGGCATACTATGTATTTGATAAAACAGGTGCTTTGCGCCACTTCCAAGCCGGCGGAAGCGGAATGAAAATGCTTGAAAAACGTGTCAATCGAGTGCTTTCTGAGTCTGAAAAGGCTGCAGAATAAGCTTTTCCCCCATAAATGGGGGTTTTTTCATGGAGAAAAATAAGAAGCATATGGCTTCGGATGAGTTTTTATGTAGGTGTTATTCCTAAGAAAAGAGAAAATGAGGGAGTTTATTAAAAAATATCCCTGAAACAAAAAGGTATAACGACCTATTTACATTTTTGTTTTGAAATGAAAATGTAAAGATTTTAACTTTTTACTATTCAGAACGTTTTTGCACAAAAGAAATTTCAGTTAGGTAAATAACTATATAAATCAAGTAGTATAAGCGTTTATTCAATTTTTTTACAATATTTTAAGGTTTGTCAAAAGCCTATAGTGGCAATGAAATGGGTGCCGATTTTTCCTCTTTGGCAAAATTTTAGTTGAAAATACCTATCTGTTAGCAAACTGTAAAATGATAAAAAAATAGTTGATAAAATTAGTTTTCTAATCTAATATTTACTATAGAATATTTTTTATATGATGAGGGGGAAATCCATTGTTTAATGAGAGGGAAGCGTTACGTTTACGATTGGAACAATTAAACGAGGCAGAAGTAAAAGTCATCCGTGAATATCAAATTGAGCGAGATGCGATTTATGCAAAATTAAGAGAATTAGACCGTCAAGGAACAGGTCTAGTGTCAGATACAAAAAAAGAAGTACGTACAGAGAGAAAGACGGATTCACTGCCTGTATTAGCTGAGCTTGCTGCGCAAGAAATGAGAAGCTACCAGCAGCCGGCACAACCACAATCATCATCTTTAGGAACAGGACAGCTAAACGGTGCACCTGTAGGTATTCCTGAAGGATCGACAAGACGCAGAAGAGGCACAGCTCGTCCTGGCTCTAAGGCAGCGAAGCTTCGTGAAGCTGCGATTAAAACGTTAAAACGTCATAATGCAGCGATTAAAAGCTCAGAACTTCAAAAAGAGATCGAAAAAGAGAGCGGTCTTGAAATCCCAAATATGACAACGTTTATGCAAAGCTTAATTAAAATGTACCCTGAAGTGAAGAAGCCTTATCGTGGACAGTATATTTTAGAAGGCGACATTCAAACAGAAGACGAATAAATAAAAAACTGCTGGGCGTAAAAGCCAGCAGTTTTTTATTTCGAGAATTACTTCTTTTGATCAACTGTATAGACAATTTTGCGTTCCTTGGGCAGGTGATCACGCTGTTTTTTGAAGCTGTCGATTTTGACTGTCATGACTTCTCCATTACGCTGCACTGCATCAACGTGTTCCTGAAGTGTTTGAACTTGTTCGTTGAGTTTCTTCAAGATCGGTTCGATTTCTTCTGTCGTTTGCAGGATGCGGTCTCGTGAGAATGGCTGTGTATTTGTTTTTGCTGACTGGTCAATATCAGCAAAATGAGAGGCGATCCATTCTTCGCTTTCTGCTAACTGTTTTTGATAGCTTGTGAGCGTTTCGTAAAAAATCGCTTCTTTTGCTTTTTCTATTTGCAGCAATTTCTCTTGTGTTTCATAAAAACGCTCTTGAAGGTGTCTGACGCCTTCCTGTAATACATGAAACTCTGCATTTTTATCGCTTAATGTTTGCTGCAGCTTCTCAATCACTGCGGATAAAGTATTTCCTTTTTTCTCCTCTTTTGCAAGCTGTTTATCTTGATCCTCTATCCGCTCATTTAATTGTTGAGAGATTTCCTTATATTTGACAACTTTCAAATGCAGCCTGTGTTTTTCTTCGGTTTCTTTTCTTCTATGATAGGTTTCCTTTTGCAGCATCTCATGGAGAAGGACAATTTTATGTAATAATTCTGATTTGCTGTAGGAGAGTTCCTGTATTTTTGAGGCAGCATCGTGTTGATCATTGGTCATTTCATCCAATTGTTGTTTTAATTGCGTGAAATCCTTTTTCATCTCATGATATTCTTGAGTTAACTTCTTATTTTTAGAATACGTATATGAGGACTGTAAATCAGAGATCATTTGTTGATATTTGGCAGTTTCAGCTTTTAAGTATAAATTCTCTTGAGATAAATCATGGAATAGGGGAGAAGCATGGCGCCTGTTCATCGATAGACCCTCCTTATTCATGTTACCAATAAAGTATGCGAAAGGAGTGCGATTAGAACAACCATATCAAAGGAGGACTTAGAGGATGCACGTAGTGAATGTCATTTTAGCTGGAGGCGCTTCCAGACGCTTTGGAGAGCCAAAGGCAAGTTATATGTATCAAGGGAAATCATTATATGAGCATGTGAAAGAGCAGCTTTTAGAAGGGCAGACGGTTATCATCAGCCATCCGTCGCTTCTTCCTTTTTTCAAAGCAAGAGGTGAACAAAGTGTGTGGTTAGATGATGAAGAGGTGCGCGGATGCGGACCGCTTGCCGGCATATATACGGCGATGCAAAAGCAAGAGGCAGAATGGTATTTAGTAACGGCATGTGACATGCCTTTCATACGAAAGGAAACGGCGAAAGTATTATCGTCCTATTGCAGTGAGCACACAGATGCCATTATCCCGCTTGTTCAGGGCAGATTACAGCCTTTGTTTGCGCTTTATCACCGCCGCTCTCTGCCTTTTATTCGTGCGTGTTTAAAAGAGAATAAATTTGCCGTCAAGGACTTGCTTCAAAAGCTTCAAGTGCGCATCGTTTCAGAGGAAGAACTGAACGTGACATCAAACGAATTTCGTAATATCAATAAAAGAAGCGATTTACCTGAAAACGGTATGATATGATACATAAAAAACGGTGAGGAGAGAACAGCATTGAATGATCGATATTCAAGACAAATCTTGTTCCCTCCGGTTGGGGAAAAAGGACAGCATGCGCTGGCTGAAAGTCATGTTCTGATCGTTGGAGCCGGTGCTCTTGGTACCGCCTCTGCGGAAGGGCTTGTTCGGTCTGGCATCGGTACGCTTACGATTGTCGATCGTGATTATGTGGAATTTTCAAATTTACAGCGGCAGCAGCTGTACACGGAACATGATGCAAACGCACATGTGCCAAAAGCAGCAGCGGCAAAAAAACGTCTCGAGCAGATCAATCATGAAGTAACGATACACGCCCTGATTGAAGATGCAGGGGCGGAGCTGTTAAGGCCGTTATTCCAGAGAGCAGATATCGTCATTGATGCAACAGATAATTTTGAGACAAGAATGGTGATGAATGATTTATCACTAGAAACGAAGACGCCGTGGGTATATGGCGCTTGTGTGAGCAGTCAGGGGATGTATATGACCATATTGCCGGATAAAACGCCATGTTTATCATGTGTGTTCACGGCAATGCCTGTTGGCGGCTTGACGTGTGATACAGCGGGAATTATTTCACCTGCTGTTCAAATGGTTTCTGCTTATCAGCAAACAGAAGCACTCAAATATTTAACAGGGCATGAAGAGCAAATCGAGCGGAAATTTGTCACGTTTGATCTTTGGCAGTCTACATCATTTAAAATGGATTTATCTCGCACTCAAGAGAAGACCTGTCCAACTTGCGGCACGGCAAGGACCTATCCTTATTTACATGATCAGCGTAAAAAATCGACGGTCCTTTGCGGACGTGACACCGTTCAAATTGTATCAAAGGATTTAGCAAAACTATCATTTCAGCATATAAAAGAGCGGCTCTCATCTATATGTGAGGTGGAAGTAAACGATTTCTTAATTCATGTACGCTACGAAAACTACCGAATGGTCTGTTTCAAAGGGGGACGTGCATTAATCCATGGAACTAATGATGAAAAAGAAGCCAATTCATTACTAGCAAGACTGCTAGGGATATAGGAGTGATGTGTGATGGAAAGACGGCAGCCAATACCAGTAGAAGAGGCCATAAAGAAAGTCCACCAATACGAAAAACATGGAGAAATAGAATGGGCCCCTTTAAAAGACAGCCTTGGACGGTTTATTGCAGAAGATATTTTGGCAGACCATGATGTTCCGGCTTTTGATCGTTCTCCGTATGATGGCTTTGCGCTTCGGGCAGAAGATACAAAAGAAGCGTCAAGTGCGCATCCAGTTGAATTCGAGGTCATTGATCATATTGGTGCAGGAATGGTCTCAGCAAAAACCATCGGTCCCTTTCAGGCCATCCGTATTATGACAGGAGCAAAAATTCCAAATGGCGCAAATGTCGTCATCATGATTGAACTGACGAAGACTTTTGAAAAAGGCGGCAAATCATTCATGTCACTGAAAAGACCGCTGAAAAAGGGTGACAATATTTCTCGTCAAGGAGAAGAGGTACTCAAAGGAAACGTGATGGTCAAAAAAGGAACAGAAGTCACTCCTGGAGTCACGGCTCTATTGGCGACATTCGGATATGCGGTAGTGCCAGTTGTCAAAAAACCGGTGATTGGCATTATCTCAACAGGCACAGAGCTTCTTCAAGTAAGTGATGCCATGGTGGACGGCAAGATTAGAAATAGTAATCTTAGTATGGTCTATGCGCAAGTACTTGAGGCCGGAGCTGAGCCGCTTGATTTAGGCGGAGTCTCCGATGATTTTGACAAAAGTTATCATGCAGTAAAAGCAGCCATGAGCAAGGTAGACATTCTGATCACAACAGGCGGTGTGTCAGTGGGCGATTTTGACTTTCTGCCTGCCATTTATGAAAAGCTGGGAGCCAAGGTCCTGTTTAATAAAGTAGCCATGAGACCTGGAAGTGTGACGACTGTGGCTGCAATGCCGAATGGCCAATTGCTGTTTGGGCTGTCCGGAAACCCTGCTGCCTGTTTTGTGGGCTTTGAATTATTTGTGAAACCGATCATTTATAAATGGTATAGGAAAGAAAATCCGTTTCCCACTTTTGCTGAGGCGAAACTCACACATGATTTTCCAAAAGCCAATCCGTTCACTCGTTTTGTCAGGGCGGCCCTTCAATTCACTGGCAGTCAGATCAGTGTGACTCCAACAGGTCTTGATAAATCAAGTGCAGTGACCTCTATTGCAGAGGCTGACTGTTTCATCGTGCTGCCTGGGGGAACAAGAGGTTTTCAAGCAGGTGATCAAGTTGATGTTCTGCTGTTTCAGCACAAAGGCGGTGGGTCTTCATGCTGGATGACAAATTAAGCATATTACAGGTGGTCGGTTATCAAAATAGCGGCAAGACCACGTTGATCGAAAAGCTCTGTCAGCTGGCTGAATGTGAAGGGCTGAAGCTAGGCTGCTTTAAACACCATGGACATGGCGGGACACCAGATCGTCTTTTCAAAGAAAAAGATTCTGATCGATATATTCAGGCAGGTGCATATGCCGCAGGTGTGGAAGGAGAAGGTGAATTTCACTTTTCGATGCAGCACATCACGTTAGAGCAGCTGCTCAACATGTGTCAGCATCTTCCGCTAGACGCTGTTCTCATAGAGGGGTACAAACAGGCGCCTTATCGCAAAATCATTTGTGTAAAGAATGAAGAGGAGCTTAATGACCTTTCGACTCTTTCTAATATACAAGCAGCTATTTATTTTTCTCAAGAGGATCCATTAACCGAAAATTACCCGTTTCCTGTGTTTTCAGCTTTTGATAAGCGCGGGATGACATTTGCTTTTCACTTATTGAAGGGAGGCGGCACGTTTTGAGCGAACTTTTTAAAATAACAAAAACGCCGATTGAGGTAAACGAATTGATTCAGCATGTGACAAGACGAAAGGCAGGAGCCATTACAACGTTTATCGGGACGGTCAGAGAATGGACAAACGGCAAGAAAACATTGCGTTTAACCTACGAAGCATACATACCAATGGCTGAAAACATGCTAAGGCAAATCGGACAAGAAATGAAGAATCGGTGGCCTGACACTGAAGCTGCGATTGTGCACCGAATTGGAACACTTGAGATAACCGATATTGCTGTTGCGATCGCCGTTTCGTCTCCTCATAGGAAGGCTGCCTACGAAGCCAATGAATATGCTATTGAACGAATCAAGGAAATCGTTCCTATTTGGAAAAAAGAATATTGGGAAGATGGAGAGGCCTGGATAGGTGATCAGCTTGAAACGGTTTCATATCCAGAAGGTAAACCTAGCCATCTTCAACTTGCAGAGAAAGAAGGTGATCAGCATGATTAATGTGTTATTGTTCGCCGGCCTTGCTGAGAAGGCCGGTAAACAACAAATCATCATTCAAAAAGATCAAACAACGGTTGATGAGATTAAAATAGAATTACAGGAGGTATATGGTGTTGATGCTGCACAAAATGTAATGGTTGCAGTCAACGAAATATATACGAGGGGAAATGCTGAAGTGCGTAGCGGGGACACTGTTGCACTCATTCCTCCTGTAAGTGGTGGATAATAGATATTAGAGGATTTGGTTATGGCCACCCGGCTGTAACCAATTTTTTATGTGTGAAAAGTTTGTAGAGGTGCTTGGGTGTGATCTTCGTAAATAAAACATCCCCTTCTTGCTTTAGAAATGTGAGGATCGAGCTGCTGAATGAGATCATACAATTCGCTGATTCGTCTCACATTGAAATCTGTTTGAGCTTGAAGCTGTTCCTTTAATTCTTTTGTGCTCACAATGCTTCCCTTTTTCTCTTTAATAATATCTACACATCTTGCAGCGTAGTATATTTTGTCGTTAGAAGGTCTGCTTTCTTTCATATCAAGTAATTTGAGCTCATGATAAATCGATTCTCTTTCCTTTCGAAAGTATTGCCATGCTTCTTGTTCCTTTTCATACAGTAAAATCAATTGCATTTTCAATTTTTCTCTTAACATTCACTTGACTCCATTTCCACTATCATTTAACCTACCTCTATTTTACATTATATGAAAAAATAACTTTTGATCAAGTAAAATCCCTTTATTTTTAATTTTTTAATATGAAAGTATTGATACTAAAGACTTATTTGTTCTGTAAAAGAAACCAATCATAGTCCTATAAAGCCGGGATTTGCCGAAATTACTAGGATTATTTTAACAAAAAATTGTTGTGTCTATCTAAGACCATGCGAATCCAAAAGAAAAGGATATTTATTCCGAAAGACATATTGTTTACTTAATAAAATGTTTTTAAGTCAGTAAAAGCACGATTCTTGATATGAATATGGTCGGATCATGAGGTCATTTGAAGGGTTTCATTCGTGAAAATAGAATAATAGATAAAATTTTTTCTCAACGAAAATAAGAAAATTAAATGATCGATCACTTATTGGCAATCTTTTGATAAAATAGAAAGAAAAAGAGCGTCATTGTGCGTTTGCATACTTGCTTGACATAGAGAGGATGACATTTGATGAAAGAAAACATGCAAAAACCTACGATCATGGGAGTGAGCACAAGACCATCAGAGCACCTGAAAAGAGTATGGGAACATCCAGTTGTTTGGTGGCCTTTATCTTGTGTGTTTATTTTAACAGTCGTTGTGACTTATTTGTCTGAGCTCGTAAATAAGGGAATGTGGGCAGATTTAAGTTTGCCGGTACCTGTTGTTTATGTGGTGACGCTCATTGGTCTGGTATTTGGCATTGTCATCAATGCAGCTATATATAAGTTCATCGTATTTTTAGCGAAAGGTGATGCATCATTTCGGCAGTTGTTTTCAGCGGTCCTGTTCATTACGCCCGTTACGATCATTGGGACGATTATTTCTCATTTGGCAGTCATCCTTTTTCATGTTCCAAAAGACATCACGGTTACCTCGTTAAACGCGCTCATTCGAATTTCTGGTCCATGGCAGGCGGTGTTAGCCAATATCGATCTTTTTGTGATCTGGAATCTTGTTTTAACAGGCTTTTTATTCATTCGAGTTGGGCGTATATCACCGAGAATTTCTTGGGTGATTATAGGCGTTTTTTATATCTTATCGTTAATTTTTCAATATGTAGGAACAGCAATTAACATATCAGTAAGCTGGGGGTAGAAGGTTTTTATGAGAAAGAAAATCATCATCGGATCTATTTTAATTATTGTGATCGGACTATTTATTGGATTTAATATTGCGAAAAACCAAGCAAAGCCTGCTTCTACAGCAGCGATTAAAACAGTCAAACTCATGCCAAGAGAAATCACATCTACGGTGATGACACCCGGGACACTTTCGTTCTCTGAAGAGCAGTTCATCTATGAAGAAGAGGAAAAGGGGAAATTGAAGGGAATTGCTGTGAAAGAAGGGGAAAAGGTAAAGGCTGGAACGCCGCTTCTTACATATGAAAACAAGGAACTGGAGCTTGAGGAGCAGCAGCAAGCACTAGCGGCTGAGTCAAGTACATTAAAACTGGAACAATTGCAAAAAAGGCTGAGTGAATTAGATGAGAAAAAAGCAGGCGGATCTGACGCTAATGCCAAAAGCGAGCGAGATCAGCTTCAATTAGAACTGAAAGCGGCTGAATTAGAACAAAAGCAAGCAGAGATCAGCCAAGAAAAAGTAAAGGCGCAAATAGAAGATTTAACCGTACATAGTAAAATTGATGGAACAGTCATTTCCATTGAGCAAGAGGCCGGAGCAGGGGGGCCGGAAGAAAGGCAGCCGATCATCCATATTGGTCATGAGAAAAAAATGATTGTACGGGGTTTGATCTCAGAGTATGATGCCATCAAAATCAAAAAGAAACAAAAAGTGAAGGTAACGTCTGATGTCATTCGCGGGAAGAGCTGGCAAGGAGTCGTGAAAAAAGTGGGCGCTGTTCCTGTCCAGACTGCAGCCGAAACAACTTCGAGCGATCAAACGGTTCAATATCCTGTTGAAGTTGAAATAAAAGGAAAGAAACCTGAGGCGAAGCCTGGTTTTAAAATGATCATGGAAATTGAAACAGATAAACGCCAAGCGCAAACGATTCCTGAAACAGCGGTAAAAAAAGAGACTGATGGACAATACGTTTATGTTGTTCGAAAAAATGTACTGAAAAAAGTAAAAGTGGTCATAGGGGAAACGTCAGGTCATGATCTTGAAGTGACAAAAGGTGTCAAGGCAGAGGATCAAATCATTGCTTATCCAACAGATGATATGTATGACGGAATGGAAGTGGATGCTGAATGATTCAGCTTTCCAACGTAACAAAAAGCTATGAGGTCGCATACGAAACATTTGATGTATTAAGTGACATGAATCTTGTCATTGAAAAAGGCGAGTATATGTCCATTATGGGCCCGTCCGGCTCTGGAAAGTCAACATTAATGAATATTATTGGCTGTTTAGACCGCCCGACGACAGGACAATATCATTTTCAAGGTACAGAGCTGTCAGCAGCAAAGGATCAAGAGCTTGCGGTCATTCGAAATCAATCCATTGGATTTGTTTTTCAGCAATTTCACCTCCTGCCAAGGTTAAATGCGAGGCGCAATGTTGAACTGCCAATGATTTACGCTGGGATCAGCCAAAAGGAAAGAAAAGAACGTGCGGAATTGGCGCTTGAAAAGGTTGGTTTGGCAGATCGAATGAAACATATGCCAAGTGAGTTGTCAGGAGGACAAAAGCAAAGGGTGGCCATTGCACGAGCGATTGTCAATAAGCCTCAGCTTATTTTAGCAGATGAACCGACTGGTGCGCTCGACTCAAAAACAAGCATGTCAATTATGGAACAGTTTACACAGCTGAATGAGGAAGGGACAACGATTGTGCTTGTCACACATGAAGAAGAAATAGCTGCGTACACAAACCGTACGGTCGTTGTGAGAGATGGACGGCTTGTTGAAGATAGATGGATACAAGGGGACGCTATGAATGAAACTCTTTGAAAATATCAAAATAGCGCTGAATTCGGTTTTAGCTCATAAATTACGTTCTATTTTAACGATGCTTGGGATTATTATTGGTGTTGGATCAGTCATTGCAGTCGTGGCGATCGGTCAAGGCGGTGAGCAAATGTTAAAAGGATCGATTTCAGGTCCAAACAATACCATTGATATGACATATACGCCTTCTGACGAAGAGTTAAATGCAAATCCAAATGCCTTATTCGAAGCCTCATTTACTGAGGAAGACATAAAAAGCATTAGGACAATCCATGGGGTGAAGCAGGTCGCCTCCTCGACTGCACAAGGAATGCAGCTGAGATTTCAAGATACGACAGTTGATGCGACAGTTAACGGCATAAATGAGGGGTATACGGATGTACATTCATTACAAATCGCAGAAGGACAGAATTTAAGAGATATTGACTTTAGAAGCGGCAGAAGAGCTGCCCTCATCTCGGATGGCTTACAAAAAGAACTATTCAATGGACAAAAGGCATTAGGTGAACTGATTTGGATGAACGGACAGCCAGTTGAAGTCATCGGTGTGTTAGCAAAACAGAAAGGGATGTTTTCATTTGATATGAATGAAATATATGTCCCATTTGCGATGCTCACCTCCACATTTGGTATGAATGAATATGATAAGTTGTCTATTCAAGTCGCACATGCGGATCAAATGAAGGAAGTAGGAAAGAGCGCGGCTGCCATACTAAATGAAAATCATCATACAGAAGATGCTTACGAAATGATCAATATGGAAGAAATCGCAGAGGGGATCGGTCAAATAACGTCCGTTATGACAACGATCATTGGCTCAATAGCCGGAATCTCTTTACTTGTCGGCGGCATCGGTGTGATGAATATTATGCTCGTTTCTGTGACAGAGAGGACAAGAGAAATCGGTATTCGAAAGGCGATGGGCGCAACAAGGGCGCAAATTCTCGTTCAGTTTTTAATTGAGTCTGTCGTTTTAACACTCATCGGCGGGCTGATGGGAATTGCACTTGGTTTAGGCGGCGCTTCGCTAGTATCACTATTTGCCGGCTGGCCGTCTCTCGTATCTTGGCAAGTGGTTTGTGGAGGCGTACTGTTTAGTATGCTCATTGGTATTGTTTTTGGGTTAATTCCTGCGAATAAAGCAGCGAGACTAGACCCTATTGAATCGCTCAGGTATGAATAATTCGGAGAAGAAAAAAGCATACAAATGGTCTACATTCGCCTTCATTACACACCAAAAGCTTTTATGCAAATCGCATAAAAGCTTTTTTTAGTTCCATTGAATGAAATAAAAAATGATAGAAATGCTAATATCATGACTTTCATCATAATGTCACATATTTTTCAGTTTACAAATGGTACATATAAAGGTAAGATGACCATGGTGAAAGATTTTGATAGTTATTGAATGTATTTGATTGTTTTGTATTGATAATGTTGAAAAAAGCGATTACAATAAAGGTGCGCGCAAAATGAATACGTTTTCAAAAGGGGTGTTCTCATGTTAACACCGGAAAGACATCAACTCATTATCGACAGCTTAGAAGAAAATGATGTCATTAAAATACAGGACTTAACGATGATGACGGATGCGTCTGAATCTACAATTAGAAGAGATTTATCAGCCCTTGAAGAAAAAGGATTTCTTAAAAGGGTTCATGGAGGAGCAGCCAAGATTTCGAGTATTCGCCTTGAACCAGATGTATTTGAGAAATCTGCCAAAAACCTTCAAGAAAAGTCATTGGTAGCAGAGGCAGCGGCATCTCTTTTAAAACAGGGCGACTGTATTTATTTAGATGCAGGTACAACCACACAGCAAATGATTGAATATATCGATCCAGATCAAGATATTGTTGTAGTGACAAACGGTGTGATGCACATTGAAGCACTTATGAGAAAAGGCATTACTTTTTACTTGATAGGCGGATCAGTGAAACATCGAACAGGAGCCATGGTGGGAGCCGCAGCTTTGACAGCGATGGAAAATTATCGTTTTGACAAAAGCTTTGTTGGGACAAACGGCATTCATCCCGAGGCGGGTTTTACAACGCCTGATCCAGAGGAAGCACTCATGAAAAAAAGAGCCATGAAACAGGCGAAAAAAACCTATATCTTATCAGATGCCTCGAAGTTTGGCGAAATATCGTTTTCAGCCTTTGCTAGTTTACAGGAAGCCACCATTATCACAAACGACGCAAAAGAGGATTCATTCGATAATTACCATGAAAAAACGGTTATAAAGGTAGTGAAAACATGATTTATACAGTTACTTTAAACCCATCAGTTGATTACATCGTACACGTGGAGGATTTTGCAGTCGGCGGTTTAAATCGTTCAACCTATGATCAAAAATATCCAGGTGGTAAAGGAATCAATGTCTCAAGGCTTTTAAAACGTCACGGTGTTGAATCAAAAGCACTTGGATTCATTGGTGGATTTACAGGCAAATATATTCAAGATTTTTTACAGAACGAACAATTACAAACAGCCTTTCACGAGGTGTCAGAAGATACAAGAATCAATGTGAAACTAAAAACAGGTGAAGAGACAGAAATCAACGGACTCGGCCCATCAATTACTGAAGCGCAATTTGAGTCGTTTCTATCTCAATTTTCTTCATTGACTGAAGGAGATGTCGTGGTTTTAGCTGGCAGCATTCCTTCTTCATTACCTCATAACACATATGAGCGTATTGCTGAAGTTTGCAGAGAGCAAGGTGTAAGAGTTGTTCTTGATATTTCTGGCGAAGCGTTAAAAAAAGCAGCAGACATGAAACCGTTCTTAATGAAGCCAAATCATCATGAGCTTGGTGAAATGTTTGAGACGAGTATTTCATCAGCAGCAGATGCAATTCCTTATGGGAAAAAGCTGTTAGAACAAGGTGCTGAACATGTCATCGTCTCCATGGCTGGAGATGGCGCTCTTTTATTCAGTAAAGAAGGTATCTTTCAGTCCAATGTTCCAAAGGGAACGCTCGTTAATTCAGTTGGAGCAGGGGATTCAGTCGTTGCAGGGTTTTTAGCCGGCGTTTCAAAAGGCCTTTCAATTGAAGATTCATTTAAGCTTGGTGTTACTTCAGGAAGCGCTACAGCCTTTTCTGAGGAGCTTGGCACAAAAGAGCTTGTTGACACACTATTACCACAAGTAAAAGTCACACGCATTTAAAGGAGGAGTCATCATGAAAATTACAGAACTACTCACGAAGCATACCATTAAGCTTCAATTAGACAGCCAGCAGAAAGAAGCAGTCATTGAAGAGCTGGTCACTGTTTTAGATACAGCAGGCAAGTTAAATGATAAAGAGGGCTACAAAGAAGCTGTGATCAATCGTGAAAAACAGAGCTCTACTGGTATTGGCGAAGGAATTGCCATCCCGCATGCTAAAACAGCAAGTGTAAAAGAGCCTGCCATTGCATTTGGCCGCTCAACTGCTGGTGTAGATTATGAATCACTAGACGCACAGCCGAGTCATCTTGTCTTTATGATTGCCGCAACTGAAGGTGCAAACAACACGCACTTAGAGGCACTTTCTCGTTTATCCACACTTCTTATGCGTGAAGAAATTCGAAAGCAGCTCCTTGAAGCGGCGACTGAAGATGAAATCATTGAGATCATCAATACACATGATCAAGATGATGAAGAAGAAGAGGAAGTTCAAGAGGAGCCGGCTGCAGAAGGAAAGCCTGCTAAAATTTTAGCGGTAACCGCCTGCCCGACAGGTATTGCCCATACATTTATGGCAGCAGATGCTTTGAAAGAAAAAGCAAAGGAAATGGGCGTTGACATTAAAGTTGAAACAAACGGCTCTGGCGGTATTAAACATGCCCTTACAGCAAAAGAAATTGAAGAAGCACCAGCCATCATTGTGGCAGCGGACAAGCAAGTAGAGATGGAACGCTTTAAAGGCAAGCATGTCATTGAAGTCCCTGTAACAGCTGGTATTCGCCGTCCACAGGAATTAATTGAAAAAGCAATCAATCAAGATGCGCCGATTTATAAAGGTTCAGGCGGCAGTTCTTCTAAAGAGGAAAATGAATCATCTGGCAAAGGAAGAAGCGGATTTTACAAGCACTTAATGAGTGGTGTAAGTAACATGCTTCCATTTGTTGTCGGAGGCGGTATTCTTGTTGCGATTTCATTCTTCTGGGGCATTAACTCAGCAGATCCTAAGGACCCTTCATTTAATTCATTTGCAGCTGTCTTAAAAGGAATTGGCGGCGATAATGCACTTGCCTTAATCGTTGCGGTATTAGCTGGATTTATTGCCATGAGTATTGCAGATCGTCCAGGTTTTGCGCCAGGTATGGTCGGTGGTTTTATGGCGTCAGCAGCAGGTGCAGGGTTCTTAGGCGGATTGATTGCTGGTTTCCTAGCAGGTTACATTGTTGTGCTGCTCAAAAAAGTATTCACATTCGTACCGCAGACACTCGACGGGATTAAACCGGTTCTGCTGTATCCATTGTTCGGTATTTTCTTCACAGGCATTATCATGCATTATATTGTCAACACACCAGTGAAAATGGTGATGGACGGATTAACACATTGGCTTGAATCATTAGGTACGGGAAACCTTGTCTTAATGGGTATTATTTTAGCTGGTATGATGGCAATTGATATGGGAGGCCCAATTAACAAAGCGGCTTACACATTTGGTCTTGCGATGATTGCTGCTGGCAACTATGCACCGCATGCTGCGATTATGGCAGGCGGAATGGTTCCACCACTAGGTATTGCACTTGCAACAACGATCTTTAGAAATAAGTTTTCAAAACGTGACCGTGAAGCAGGGATTACATGTTACTTCATGGGAGCTGCCTTCATCACGGAAGGAGCGATCCCGTTTGCGGCGGCAGATCCTCTTCGTGTGATTCCTTCAGCTGTTATTGGTGCAGCAGTTGCTGGCGGATTAACGGAATTCTTCAGAGTGACGCTTCCTGCACCGCATGGCGGACTATTTGTTTTCTGGGTAACAAATCATCCAGTTCTTTATATCATCAGCATCTTAATCGGTGCCGTTGTGACAGCGATTTTACTGGGTATTTTGAAAAAACCAGTCAGACAAGAAGCGTAATGCAGAAGAGAAGCATCGTGTAAAACGGTGCTTCTTTTTGTTTAATTATCAGTGAATTAGGAAAAAATATCTAATTAGATGGTTGTCTTGTGAATTTTTAATTGACATATGATAAAGTAAAGTTAATCAATTCACGTTTTATGTCTTTTAGTAGAAAGTCTTAGGAGGAAGCAGTATTTTGAACGAAGAAAACAAACAAAACGAAAATGAAATTCAATCTGATGCGAAGCAAGCCAAAACAGAGAAGAAAAGTTCACTGTTTGAATGGATCAAAGCCATTTTAATTGCACTTGCGCTCGTCTTGCTCATCCGTACATTTATATTTGAACCGTATGTAGTGGAAGGAGAGTCAATGGAGCCGACACTTCATGACGGGGAAAAGCTGTTTGTCAACAAAACCATTAACTATCTCGGTGGTGTGAAACGCGGTGACATTGTGATTATTAATGGAAAAGATGGTCAGAAGATTCATTATGTCAAACGATTGATCGGCCTTCCAGGTGATACGATTGAAATGAAGGATGATACGCTTTACATTAACGGTAAAAAAGTAGATGAGCCTTACTTAAAAGAGAACAAGGCGCATGCGAAAGAGTATGAAGTGCATTTAACTGGAGATTTTGGTCCAGTAAAAGTACCGAAAAACGATTACTTTGTGATGGGGGACAACAGACTCAATTCCATGGACAGCCGAAATGGACTTGGCCTCATTGAAAAGGATCGGGTTGTCGGGACATCAGAATTTGTTTTCTTCCCATTTGGCGATATTCGACAGACAAAATAAAAGCACCTTCTCATGGGCAAGAGAAAGGTACTTGAACGAGCGACCCTTACAGAAGGGTCGTTTTTAATTTGGTGTGAGCACCGTCACAATGATCACAATCGCAAGAACAGAAGCGAACACAGATCCGGTAATGGCTAAAACGGATCGAAACAATCCGATCTTTTGGTTTTCTTTGCCCCGCTTTTGTAAAAAGCGTTTGGAAAAGATGTGAACCAGTGTGTAAATGAGGACAAGCCCAATATAAAGGCCAAAGTCCCTCGCATTAAAGCCTGTTGCAGATAAATAAATGCCCATAAAGAAAATCAATAAACAGTATTCCATCAGTGTGAGTAATCTCAAATCGCCCGAACTCCTTCAATCAATCATTCCCGTTTATTATATCATAATAGACAAAAAGCCTTCGTTCTTAGCGAGAGACGTTTCTATCAAACGTTATTCATGTTATACTTCATAATGATGAATGAGTGATGGAGGATTAATAAATGATTGCAGTAAATAATGTTAGTTTGCGCTTTGCTGATCGTAAACTATTTGAAGAAGTAAATATTAAATTCACTCCTGGCAACTGCTACGGATTAATTGGTGCCAATGGAGCTGGTAAATCAACGTTCCTAAAAATTCTTTCTGGCGAAATTGAGCCTCAAACGGGCGATGTTCATATGAGTCCTGGCGAGCGTTTAGCGATTTTAAAACAGAACCACTTTGAATACGAAGAGTTTGAAGTGCTGAAAGTCGTCATCATGGGTCACAAACGTCTATATGATGTGATGCAGGAGAAAGATGCGATCTATATGAAACCTGATTTTTCAGATGAAGACGGGATTCGTGCAGCAGAACTTGAAGGTGAATTTGCCGAATTAAACGGCTGGGAAGCTGAAAGTGAAGCAGCGATCCTATTAAAGGGTCTTGGCATTCCAGAAAGCCTTCAATCGAAGAAAATGTCTGAGCTTGGCGGTTCTGAAAAGGTAAAAGTACTTTTAGCTCAAGCTTTATTTGGCAAGCCTGACGTTCTGCTTCTCGATGAGCCGACGAACCACTTGGACTTACAAGCAATCCAGTGGCTCGAAGAGTTCCTCATTAACTTTGAAAATACCGTCATCGTCGTTTCGCATGATCGTCATTTCTTAAATAAAGTATGTACACATATTGCGGATCTTGATTTCGGAAAAATCCAAGTATACGTCGGTAACTATGATTTTTGGTATGAGTCCAGCCAGTTAGCGCTGAAACTAAGCCAAGAAGCGAATAAGAAAAAAGAAGAACAAATTAAGCAGCTTCAAGAATTCGTTGCCCGGTTTAGTGCGAACGCTTCTAAATCCAAGCAAGCGACATCAAGAAAGAAATTGCTTGATAAAATCTCTTTAGACGACATTAAGCCGTCTTCACGTAAATATCCGTATGTTCATTTTGCGCCAGAGCGCGAAATCGGAAATGATGTCCTTCAAGTAGAAGGTCTATCAAAAACAATTGACGGTGTAAAAGTACTGGATAATGTCAGCTTTATTATGAACCGCGAAGATAAAATTGCGTTCTTAAGCCGTAATGAGCTTGCTGTGTCCACATTATTTAAAATCCTTGCTGGTGAAATGGAGCCAGACAGCGGATCATTTAAATGGGGCGTCACAACGTCACAAGCTTTTTTCCCGAAAGATAATAGTGAATACTTTGAAGGGAATGACGTTGATCTCGTTGATTGGCTCCGTCAATATTCTCCGAATGATCAAAGCGAAAGCTTCCTGCGTGGTTTCTTAGGACGTATGCTTTTCTCTGGGGAAGAAGTGAAGAAAAAAGCAAGTGTTTTATCAGGAGGAGAAAAGGTTCGTTGTATGTTATCAAAAATGATGCTGTCTGGAGCGAATATTTTGCTGCTGGATGAGCCAACGAACCACTTAGACCTAGAATCCATTACAGCGCTGAATAACGGTCTCATGAGCTTTAAAGGAGCCATGCTCTTCTCATCTCATGATCATCAGTTTGTTGAAACAGTCGCAAACCGGATTATCGAAGTGACGCCAAATGGCATCGTCGATAAACAAACAACATATGATGAGTTTTTATCAGATCAAGACATCCAAAAAAGACTTGAAGAGCTTTACGCATAACACAAAAAAGACATCCAAATGTGGATGTCTTTTTTTGATTAAATCGCCCAGTTTCCATTTCGGAAGATCGGTTCGCGTTTCCCGTCTTTTGTGATTCCGTCAATATTCATTTCCTTTGAACCAATCATAAAATCAACGTGTGTAATACTGCTGTTCACACCCGCAGCATCCAATTCTTCTCGTTTCATTTCTTTTCCGCCTTCGATATTAAACGCATATCCGCTGCCGATGGCAAGGTGGTTTGATGCATTTTCATCGTAAAGTGTATTGTAATAAAGAATATTTGAGTTAGAAATTGGTGAATCATCTGGTACGAGGGCAACCTCACCTAAATAATGAGAGCCTTCATCTGTTTCAACGAGAGATTTTAAAATATCTTCGCCTTCTTTTGCTTTCACATCCACAATCCGGCCGTTTTCAAAGGTTAATGAAAACTCATCAATGATGTTTCCAGCATAGCTGAGCGGCTTTGTGCTTGAGACTGTCCCGTTTACACCGTCTTTTTTCGGTACGGTAAAGACTTCTTCTGTCGGCATGTTGGCCATGAACGAAACGCCGCGTTCACTTACGCTGCCAGCACCTACCCAAATATGCTGCTCTGGAAGCTCGATTGTTAAATCTGTGCCGGGTGCTTCATAATGAAGCTTGTGGTAGTGGCGTTCATTGAGTATTTTGACCTTTTCGTTTAATGACGCATCGTGCTTTTTCCAAGCCTCAACTGGATCTGCTTGATCAGCGCGTGCGACTTTAAAGATTTGATCCCACAATAACGTGACAGCTTCTTCATCTGTATGATCAGGGAAAATCTTTTTCGCCCATTCTTTTGATGCAGCACCTACGACTGTCCAAGCGACTTTGTCAGATTGAACGTATTGACGATATGTATGTAGTGCTGAACCAGCAGCTTTTTGCTGTGCAGCGATTTTTTTCGAATCAATGCCTCGCAAAAGGTCAGGGCTTTCTGACAGGATGGTAATAAAAGCGCCTCCGCGTTTTGCGATGGTTTCCATCATCTGTGCTTCCCATTCAGGGAATTGCTCAAATACATCTTGCGGTGCATGTTCATACTTTAAACGGGTGAGAACACCATCACTCCAGCGGATATGTACGTTTTTCGCCCCGCGCTCATACGCGTGTTTTGCTACAAGACGAACAAGATGTGCAGATTCAGTAAATGCGGATACAACGACTTCCTGCCCCTTTTGTACATTCACACCGACTTCAACGATGGTCTTCGCATATTGATCTAGTTGTTTTTCAAATGAACTCATAAAAACCCCTCCTTTAGTCATGTTCATCATATCAGATTTATGACCGAAAAGGAAAATGGGGAGCCCGTTTAAAGCCAAAATAAAAAAGCCGCTTTCGTGCGGCTTTTTTAGCGGTTCAGTTGTTTCACAGGCTGTGCATTAGAAGGCGGCATATGTGAAAACGACAGGCTCATTCCTCCTAAAATAATACCCGTTAAAATGACTGTGACAACGACCCGTTTACCTAAATCAAGCAACATGTTCTTCCTCCTTCACGTTTATCCATTTCTCACGATATGATCGAAATGACAAAAAAAGAAGTAGAACAAGAAGATTATTTTAAAGTTTTTTGCAATTTGTCGATCACTTCTAATGAACGACCTGTTCCAATTGCAACAGATTCAAGGGGATTGGCTGCAATATGGACTGGAACAACAATCTCTTGAGAAAGCCATTCTTGTATTCCATTTAAAAGAGCGCCTCCGCCAGTTAAAATGACGCCGCGGTCTACAATATCTCCGCTTAGCTCTGGAGGGCTGTCCTCTAATGTGGCACGGATCGCTTCTAAAATATGAAGAAGTGATTCACGCATGGCGCCTTGAATTTCATGAGAGACAAGTGTGATCGTTTTTGGCAGACCTGTCACAAGATCGCGCCCGCGCACTTCTAATGATTCAGGCTCATGCTCAATGAGACCATACCCAATTTCCATTTTCACCTGCTCGGCAGTCCGTTCACCGATTAATAGGTTATATTTCTTTCTGACAAACGTAATGATATCTTCATCCAGCTGATCGCCGCCAATTCGGATCGAATGACAAGAGACAACGCCGCCAAATGAAATGATTGCAACTTCTGTTGTTCCGCCGCCAATATCGACTACGACGTTCGCAACAGGCTCGTCTACCGGAAGATCAGCACCGATTGCAGCTGCAACAGGTTCTTCAATTAAATGCACATGTTTTGCTCCGCAGTTTTTCACAGCATCGCTGATGGCGCGGCGCTCAACAGCTGTTGAACCAGAAGGTGTACATACAACGACAGTTGGCTTTCTGAAGGTAAACCCGATATTTTTTCCTGCTTTTTTCATGATTTGTTTAAGTAAATCTGTTGTCATATCATAATCAGCGATGACACCGTCTTTCATCGGACGGATCGCAACAATTTTCCCAGGTGTTTTCCCGATCATTTCTTTCGCTTCTGATCCGACGGCAAGTACAGTCTTTGTTTCTGTATCAACTGCTACGACGGACGGTTCATTTAAAATAATTCCCTTATTTTTACTATAAACCAATATGTTAGCTGTTCCTAAATCAATTCCAATTTCGGCATTTTGAAACATGTTTTCACCCAATCTCTATTTTTGCTGTTTTAAACAATTTTACATTTAAAAGTTCAGAGGGTTGATGTCATTTGTGGGGGTTTGTGATCACCTTGAAATGAATCTGTAAAATTCAAGTATCATTTTGACAATCACAATAAATTTTCCCTTTGTTTTTTCTTTTATGAAAAAAATTTTTATAGAGGAGAAACCTTTTAAGAATCTCTTACGTCTACGATATATCAATTGGTGAAAAACAGATTGATCTTGAGCTAATGAAAGAAAGAGGGAACGAAATTGAAATCTATCGGAGTCGTAAGAAAAGTAGACGAACTAGGGCGTATTGTGATGCCAATCGAATTGAGAAGAGCACTTGATATCGCTATTAAAGACAGTATGGAATTTTTTATAGATGGAGATAAAATCGTCTTGAAAAAATATCAGCCAGAGGGCGTTTGTCTCATGACTGGTGAGATTACATCAGAGAACCATGAATATGGAAATGGTCAAATTACATTAAGCGCTGAAGGCGCAGAACTGCTGTTAAAAGAGCTGCAAGAAGCTCTTCAGAAGTAATCAAAATAGCCTGCTCTCTTCCTTTGTGCTGAGAACAGGCTATTTTTTCTTTAAAAAAGTTCCTTAAAAATGCCCCATCTCCCTCAAAAAATAAGTGGAAAATGGTACAATTGACAAAGAATCTCAGGGCGGCAGGTGGAATCATTTGAACAAAACATATCAAGTGCGGATCGTGTTATCTGTTCTTGCATTTATCTTAATCATAAGCTGGGATTTGTTTTATTATCTAGGCGGCTATCAAATTAATTGGCCGCTCGATCTAGCCTTTACAGTCGTTGTGTTAGCAGGGATCTGGGTTGTCTCAAGATATGTAGACCGCTTGAATTTACTTGTGTCAGATCTAAATAAGAGAGAAAAAGAAGCACACGAGCTGACAGAGCGGCTGAATCGAATTACAGATAACTTGCAAGAAATTGTCTTTGAAACAGATGAAAAAGGGCACATCATCTTCTTAAATCAAGCATGGAAACAAATGACCGGCTATGACATAGATGAATGTCTAGGTACGATGTACAATCAGTACTTTGATCAAGAAGAAAGAGTTATTCAGCATTTGTCATCTGTCATCAAAGAGCATAAAGATTCAGGGCGGATCGAGCTGCAGCTTCTTCATAAAGAGGGGAAGAAAGTATGGGGAGACGTTCATTATAAGCTCTACTTTGATGAGCAGCACCAGTTTACTGGAGGTATTGGAACAGTTGCAGATATTACAAAACAAAAGCTGGCAAAGCTTGAACTTGAAAGATCAAATCAACAAGTGCAAATGCAGGCGCAAAAGTTAGCCGTTGCAGGACAAATAGCCGCTGGAATCGCCCATGAAGTCAGAAATCCGCTGACCTCAGTAAACGGCTTTTTGCAGCTGATGAAAACACAATATCCTGAAAGAACCGATTATTTTGACATTATCTTTTCCGAAATTAAACGGATTGATTTTGTTTTAAGTGAGCTGCTTGTGCTGGCAAAGCCGCAGTCTGTCCATTTTCAAGAAGTTCAGCTTCATGGACTGTTAGAGCAGGTCATTACATTGCTGAAAACCAATGCAGTCCTTTCGAATATTGATCTCAAACAGCCATTTAAAAAGCAGGATGCCGGCGCTATATTAGCAGACGCTAATCAAATGAAGCAGCTGTTCATTAATTTAATCAAAAATGCCATTGAGGCAATGCCCGAAGGCGGCAGCATATACATATCAACAGAAAAAGTGATGAACGAATGGAAAATTACCATTCAAGATGAAGGAAAAGGGATGTCTGAAGAGGATATTCAGAAAATATATGATCCTTTCTTCTCTACGAAAACAGAAGGGACGGGGCTTGGCCTCACCATCTGTGCAGCGATTTTAAAAGATCATCACGGTAGGATGGATGTGGTCAGTGAGCTGGGAAAAGGTACAGCTTTTCATATCTATTTACCTGTGTGGCAAAAATGCAGACAACAGCAAGGCGAGAGGACGTGATTTCATGAAGGTGAAAGCTTTATTTGTATATGGGACGCTTTTGCAGCATGAAGAGCACCACGAGTCGTATATGAAAGAAAGCAGGCCATTAGCTAAATCAGCTTGGATCAGCGGCAGAATCTATGATACAGGTCAAGGATACCCTGCGTGCGTTCTAGAAGAGAAAAGCACAGTATATGGAGAATTGTACGAGGTAACCGTAAGCACGCTGAATAAGATAGATTTTCTTGAGGAAGGGTATGACAAGCAGGTGGTCGATGTCATGACAGACCAAGGGCTGGTGGCGGCTGTTACATACACTTTACCAAAGCAGAAGGCATCAGCGCTGAAGGAGATCGAGAGCGGCTGCTGGAAGGAATATAGACTGTGGCAGCAGAAGCCGGCATCCTTCTATTATTTTGCCTATGGCTCCTGTATGGATGATGCAAGATTTAAACTGGCGGAAGTTGATCATTATTTTAAACAAATCATCGGCGGCGGTGCACTGAACGGCTTTACAACTAGATTTACGTTGGTAAGGCCTGATGGATCAAGAGCCGATATGGTAGAAGACGGCGGAGAAACAGAGGGCGTTTTATATGAGGTTCCTTTTGATGCCATTCGATATTTGTACAAACGAGAAGGCGTCTATGAGGGCACATATCGTCCAGCTTTTGTCGATGTCAAAATAGGTGATCAAATATATGCAGACTGTTTAACCTTTTTAGTTCTTCAAAAGAGCGAAGAAATGGCTCCGCCAGGTCATTACCGCAGTGAAATTGAAAAAGGAGCAGATCTTTACTTAAGTGAAGCGTTCCGCAAAAAAATTCGCTCGCATATGGATTCGTTAATCAAACCGTAGTAAAATGCATGGTAAGTGAGATAAAAGGAGTCTGAACATGAAAAAGGAATATGCAGTCATTGGTCTTGGACGCTTTGGCGGAAGTATTTGCAAGGCGCTGAGCGAAGAAGGACTTGAAGTCATGGCCATGGATATGAATGAAGATCGAGTGAACGAATACGCGAAAATTGCGTCACATGCGGTCATTGGTGATTCGACGGACGAATCTGTTTTAAAAAATCTCGGCATTCGCAATTTTGATCATGTCATCGTTGCGATTGGTGAAAACATTCAGGCCAGTATTTTAACGACGATCATGCTGAAAGAGCTTGGCGTCAAAATGGTCACAGTAAAGGCGCAAAACGACTATCACGAAAAGGTACTAAATAAAATTGGGGCTGACCGCATCGTTCATCCAGAGCGGGACATGGGCAGACGAATTGCACATAAAATCATCTCCAATAACGTATTAGATTATCTTGAGCTGTCAGATGAGTACAGCCTCATTGAAATCGTTGCTAACAGCAGGCTTGCAGGACATTCTCTTTTAGATCTCGATATTAGAGCGAGATATGGCATTAATATTGTGGCGATTAAGCGTGGAAAAGAAGTGATTGTTTCACCGCTCGCAGATGAAATGATTCAAAAAGAAGATATTCTGATTGTCATTGGGGCAGTTGCCGATATCGGACGCTTTGAAAAACGAGAAATGCAGAACGATTATTAAACACCCTGGGCAGGGTGTTTTTTTATATGATTGTGTACACATGAGGTGGACAGTGAAGAGGGAAGAAGACATTTAAAAGGGCTGTTTTGTTCTGCATAAACAGCTAAAGTCAATCATCATATTTTTCATGCAATTATCACTATTCAGAAATAAAAATCAGTCTTTTTATCTGGATGATTTTCTCTAAATGTCATTGACTGGGCAAACAGATTCGTTTACGATAAGAAACATTATATTGTTTACTTGGAGGAGGCAGTGTCGTTGGATAAGGAGCTTTTCAGACATCAAATTGAGGTAGCTGCAAAGAGAAAAAAAGCAGCCCTAGTGATTAAACATGCGAAGGTTATGGACGTGTTTAACCAGGAATGGCTAGACGCTGATGTCGCTGTTGAAAATGGACAAATAGTAGGGATTGGAGAGTACGAGGGAGAACAGGAGCTGGATGCAGCAGGTCAAATGCTTGTACCCGGTTTTATTGATGGCCACGTTCATATCGAGTCCTCCATGGTTACCCCTGCTGAATTCTCCAAAACTGTCGTCCCGCGCGGTGTGACAACTGTCGTAACAGACCCGCATGAAATTGCCAATGTGTCAGGGATCACAGGCATCCGTTTTATGCTGGAAGAAGCGAGAAAAGCTGCCTTAAATATTTATTTCATGCTGCCATCCTGCGTACCGGCAGTTAGTTTTGAGCGATCAGGTGCTGTTTTAAAAGCGAAAGATTTAAAGCCTTTGTATCAAGAGAAAGAGGTTCTTGGTCTTGCCGAGGTGATGGATTACGTCAGTGTGGAGCAGGCGGAAGAAGATATGCTTCAAAAACTGCTTGATGCTCAAAATGAGAATAAATTGATTGATGGTCATCTAGCAGGCTTAACGGACCGATTAATAAACGTTTACCGCACAGCTAGTGTCCAAACAGATCACGAGGTAACAACAGCCGGCGAAGCCCTTGAACGTGTAAAACGAGGCATGTATGTCATGCTGAGAGAAGGCTCTGTTGCCAAAAACGTGAAAAACGTTTTACCAGCTGTGAATGAAAAGAATGCGAGACGTTTTTTCTTTTGTACCGATGATAAACATTTAGATGATTTAATGGCTGAAGGAAGTATTGATGAACAAGTACGTATGTCTATAAAAGAAGGATTAGACCCATTTTTAGCGTATCAAATGGGAAGTTTAAACGCAGCGGAGTGTTTTGGCCTCAAAACAAAGGGAGCCATTGCGCCAGGCTTTGATGCTGATTTTATGCTTGTCTCTGATCTTCATCAAGTAGACATCACCAGCGTATTTATTGCAGGAGAATTGGTGGCGCAGCATGGAGAGTACAAGCCAGGTGTGGAAAAAATTGCACCGAGTCCAGCCTTATTACAATCTGTTCATGCTAAAGACGTTCAAGAGCAGGATCTGGCTCTGCCTATCACAGCTCATCAAAAAATGAATGTCATTCGCATTATTCCGAATCAGCTAGAAACAAAATTAGAACAAATCTCTCCTTCAGAAACGAACGGACAATTCACTAGTGATACAGAAAGAGATGTATTAAAAATGGTGCTTGTCGAACGCCATCAAGGCTTATCTGAAATGGGGATAGGGGTTGTCAGCGGCTTTGGATTAGAAAAGGGCGCAATTGCAACAACGGTTGCGCATGATTCTCACAATTTAATTGCGGTTGGCACAAATGATGCTGATATCGTGAAAGCCATTGACGCATTAAAAGAAGCAGGGGGCGGTTTGACGGTTGTCAAAGAGGGCCAGTCTCTTCATACGCTGCCATTACCGATCTCTGGTTTACTTTCAGATCAGCCGGCACATCTTGTAAATGAAAGCCTTCATGCACTCCATGAAGCGTTGAAAGAAACAGGCTTTACTTTAGATTTTAATCCATTTTTGACGCTGTCCTTCTTGGCACTCCCAGTCATTCCTGATGTGAAAATGACGACAAAGGGTTTGTTTGATGTCAGAAGCTTTAAGCATCTCCCAATTCAATAAAAATGAGAAACCGCATGTGTACCTTGTATATATGCGCTTTTTTCAATGAATAGTGAAAAAAAGAGACACAGCCAAGCGGCTTGTGTCTCTTTTTATGGTTACACTTCCATAATAATCGGTAGGATCATTGGACGGCGTCTTGTTTTTTCATAAAGGAAAGGTGCAAGGGTGTCAGTAATTTCGTTCTTGATTTCAGACCACTGAGTTGTCTTACGTTCCATTACTTTTTCAAGGTGCTTTGAAATTAAATCCTGTGCATCGTTGATCAGGTCTCCAGATTCTCTCATGTAGACAAAACCTCTTGAGATCAAATCAGGACCAGCAGAGATTTTGAATTCTTTCATGTCCATGCTCACGACTACAATGACAAGACCTTCTTCAGAAAGAATGCGGCGGTCTCTTAAAACGATGTTTCCGATATCGCCAATACCGCTTCCGTCGATATACACGTTGCCTGATGGAATTTTGCCAGCGACACTTGCTTCGTCACCTTTAAGTGCAAGAACTTCACCGTTATCCATGATAAAGCAGTTTTCCTCAGGGATGCCGCAATCATTCGCAAGCTTGATATGCGTTTTTTGCATGCGGTATTCACCGTGAATCGGCATAAAGAATTTTGGTTTAATTAAACGGAGCATGAGTTTTTGTTCTTCTTGTCCGCCGTGACCAGATGTATGAATATTATTAAGCGAGCCATGAATGACCTCAGCACCTGCACGATAAAGCTGGTTAATGGTGCGGCTTACACTAATATTGTTACCTGGGATCGGTGAAGATGAGAAGACAACAGTGTCTCCAGGGTTAATAGAAATCTGGCGGTGAGTACCGTTCGCAATACGAGAAAGAGCTGCCATCGGTTCACCCTGGCTTCCAGTACAAAGAATGGTCACTTTGTTTGCCGGAAGGCGGTTGATTTCATTATGTTCAATAAACGTGTTTTTTGGACATTTAATATAGCCAAGATCTTGTCCAATATCAATAGCAGACTCCATACTGCGTCCAAATACAGCGACTTTTCTGCCGTTGGCAACAGCAGACTCAATCACTTGCTGAAGTCTGTGAATGTTGGAAGCAAACGTGGCAAAGATGATGCGTCCATCGACTTTTCTAAAGATGTCATCAATGCTTTCACCTACGCGTCTTTCAGACATCGTAAATTCTGGGATTTCACTGTTTGTACTATCAGATAAAAGACAAAGAACGCCTTCTTTTCCGATCTCAGCCATTTTGGTTAAATTGGCAGGCTCGCCAACAGGAGTAAAGTCAAACTTGAAATCACCTGTATGTACGATGTTACCAGGAGGTGTCTTGACGACAATTCCATAAGAATCTGGAATACTGTGTGTCGTTCTAAAGAAAGACACAGCTGTTTTTCTAAATTTAATGGTATCTTCTTCTTCAAAAATATGAAGTTTTGTTTGTCTCAAGAGACCGTGCTCTTCCAATTTATTACGAAGTAGGCCGATTGCGAGTTTGCCGCCGTAAACTGGAATATTCACTTGCTTGAGAAGGTAAGGGATACCGCCGATGTGGTCTTCATGTCCGTGAGTGATGAAAAGACCTTTGATTTTATCTTCGTTTTTAACTAAGTACGTATAGTCAGGGATGACGTAGTCAATTCCAAGAAGCTCGTCTTCAGGAAACTTAATACCTGCATCAATTAAAATGATTTCATCTTGAAATTGAACGCCATACGTGTTTTTACCGATCTCGCCTAAACCGCCGAGCGCAAAAACTGCCGCCTGATCGTTTTTAACAAATTTCATTCCTCTCATAGCTCCAATACTTTAAAATTTTCACTTTCTCGTTCATAGTCTAAAAAAGCACCGTCTACAGGCTGAATGAATTCAATGTTGTAGTTATGTTTTTTCAACTTATCGCGTACGTCTCTTTCAGAAACCGCTTCAACGTATAGTGAATCTGTGTGTTCTCTTACAGGTACCTCAGTAGTACTTGCCTGAAAAAATACCTTATATATCATCCAAATCTCTCCTTAAATACCGTATGTTACACTCGCTTATTCTATTATATTAAAAAAACGCGCATAAGAAAAGTCTCTGAGAAAAAAGGACCTTCGGCAAATGTGCGGAAGATCCCTTTAAGCAATCGATTTTTTACGAAGCATGTCCTTCCATTGTCTTCGAATTTTCTTACGCAGACGACGAAGCATCACATGCCGCCTCCTTTCGGGTTGAAGTAAGCTTAACCAGCGTGTTCCGGTCTCTCTATATACTTGTATTATATGATGTTTCTATTGAATGTTACATGGTTATATGTGGGAAATAGGCGTTTTCAAAAGGAATTGGTTTCGAAAGCGGAAATCTTTCTGTATGATGAAAGGGAGTGTGTATACATAACGAAGAGCAGGAGGGCGAGATATGAATAAAAAAGTCATCTTCTTTGATATCGACGGTACTTTATATGACCATGATAAAAATATACCTGAGTCAACGAAGCGAGCGGTTCATTTATTAAAAGAAAAAGGTCATCATCTCTTTATTGCATCTGGGCGTTCTCCTTTTCTGATTCGGCCCATTTTAGAAGAATTAGGGCTTGACTCATTCATTGCTTATAACGGTCAGTATGTCATGTATGAGGGAGACGTTATTTACGGCAATCCGCTGAAGCAGGAGCTGATGGAGCGGATTTATGAAACAGCGGATCGTCATGATCATCCGCTTGTTTTTATGGGAGGAGAAACGATGAAGGCGTCTGTGCCGAATCATCCGTTTATCCATGAAGGAATCGGTACTTTAAAAACAGAGCATCCTGAGCACGATGTATCTTTCTTTAAAGAAAACGACATTTTTCAAATGCTGTTATTTTGTAAGGCAGAAGAGGAAGTGGTGTATAAGGCATTCCGCGAAGAAATTGACCTTGTCAGATGGCATGAGCTGTCAACAGACGTTCTGCCAAAAGGCGGATCAAAAGCTGAAGGAATCAAACGAGTCATCGAAAGACTTCCTTACGATCAAAAGGATACCATTGCCTTTGGAGACGGACTGAACGATAGAGAAATGATTTCGTTTGCTGGAACAGGCGTGGCGATGGGAAATGCTGTGAGTGAACTGAAAGCATTGGCTGATTTTGTGACTAAGCCAGTAGATGAGGACGGCATATTCCATGCATTGACCCATCTTGGCCTCATTGAAGAATAAAAAAGAAGACCCTTAGATCGCCGGGTCTTCTTTTTTATGTTATGATCTGCCGATCGCAACAGAGTTTTCTGGCTCAGCGAACGGCTGATCCTTTTGAATATGATCATAAAACATAATGCCATTTAAATGGTCAATTTCGTGCTGAAAGACAATGGCAGGGAACCCTTTTAGACGGATATCAATGTCCTCTCCTTCAAGCGTAGTGGCCTTGACCCTGATTTTTTGATATCGAGGAACAAATCCAGGGATGGCTTCATCAACTGATAAGCAGCCTTCACCAGTCGCTAAATAAGCTCTTTTGACTGAATGACTGACAATACGCGGGTTGAACAGAGCATAGCTGTATTCTTCTCCGTCTTCATCCTCACAGTGAACAGCGATCATTCGTTTACTAATATTGATTTGCGGAGCTGCCAATCCAACGCCGGGTCTTAGTCCGTATTTTTCAGCAATGTCAGCATCCTGACTGTTTTTGACGAATTCGATCATGTCAGCTAATTGCTGTTTTTCCTCTTCTGTCGGCGGGAGCTCGACCGCTTCAGCTGTTTGTCTTAAGACGGGATGTCCGTCCCTTACGATATCATCCATGGTAATCACAAAACTTCACTCCTATTTCCTTTGTATGTAAAGTATATAAAATGATACACAACATATGCAATGAAATAAAGAAGACCGGTCCTATGAGACCGGTCAGAGGCTTAAACAGCCTTAGCAGCAGCCACCGCCGCCTAAGAATGCTGCGCCAACGATAATTAATAGGATGAAAAGCACAACGATTAAAGCGAATGTACGTCCGCCGCCGTATCCGCATCCGTATCCACCGCCATAACTTGGGTAACAACAGCCGCCGCCATATCCACCACCGAATCCATACCCGTAACCGCCGTATCCACCATACATACTTCCATGACTATAATTAGACATACTTTTGACCTCCTTTGGAAATACACTCGGCCTCTCATAAGTGAAGGCGAAGCGTGTAATATAAACTATGTATGAATGCACTATTTGTATAGTCATGCGCCTATTGCTTGAAAAAAATCTTCTCCGCCTCATTTGACTGACCTCTTTCCTTGTCACAAACGTCTATAAAAATTATAGTGGTATGTGGAGATGTAAAGGGGGGACCTTGTCATGAGACAGATGAAAAGAAGCATGAAAGCAGGTGCTGCTTTAGCGGGGATATGTACCCTTTTGCTGACAGGGTGCGGAGGTCAAAGTCCGTTTAATGATATGCAGGACGCAATGACGAAAATGAGTGAAAAAGAAGCATCCTTCGAAAAAGAGCAAGGTACACTGCAAAGCTATGAAGAAAAAGAGCAGAAGCTGTATAAAAAAATGATCCAAACAACGAAGGACCATACAAAAACAGTGGCAAGCCTTTCTGATCAGGCGTTAGCATCGGCAGCGAAACGAGAAGAACATTTAAAAACAGAAAAAGACAGTATGGATGAATCGAAAAAAGAATTGAAAACGGTAAAGGAATCTGCCGCACGATTGCAAGATGCGGAGTTAAAAGAGAAAGCAGATCAAACGGTCAAATCGATCGAGAAACGATATGCGTCATATGATCAGCTTTACAAGGAGTATCAAAAGGCGCTGAAACAAGACCAGCATTTGTATCAATCTTTGAAGAAAAAGGATCTCGGATATGACGAACTGAAGTCCAAGCTGAAGACCGTGAATCGTTCATATAGCAAAGTCAGAAAAGAAAGTAAGAAGTTCAATCGATATACAGATCAATTGAATGATCATAAAAAGGCTTTGTATAATGCAGCAGATCAAGAGTCGAAAAAGAGCTGAAAAACAGCTCTTTTTTTATTTTTCGACAAAAACAAACATTTTCTATTGTAGTACAGCAGTACACTCTATACTAGTACAGATTAGGTTGTTTGTTAAACAGATTGATACAGTTCACCATAAAAAGTAAAGCGAATACATTTATTTAAATAAAGCTGTTAAATCAATTGACGGACTATTTTTCTTGTTGTAAACTATTCCTTGTTAACAGAAGTTGTATTAGTTTTTTGTGAACTATCGTTAATACAGTTAGAAGGACTCAAAAACGAGTGGTCAACCAATGTTTCGACAACGATCTTAGTGGCTATTATATACAGGAGTCATATGAGTATTTTGGGTTATCCTATATCTGTATGTATAAATGGATTCACGACAAATGGACTGTTAAAAGAAAGGAAGAGGTGACTTTAGAATGGCTGCAAAAACAAAAAAAGCAATTGTTGATAGCAAAAAGCAATTTGATGCCATCAAAAAGCAGTTTGAAACGTTTCAAATTTTAAACGAAAAAGGCGAAGTCGTAAACGAAGCGGCAATGCCGGATCTTTCAGATGACCAATTAAAAGAATTAATGCGCCGTATGGTGTTTACACGAGTATTAGATCAACGTTCAATTTCATTGAACCGTCAAGGACGTCTTGGCTTCTACGCGCCAACAGCTGGACAAGAGGCTTCTCAGCTTGCAACTCACTTTGCACTTGAGAAAGAAGATTTCATTCTTCCAGGATATCGTGACGTACCACAATTAATCTGGCATGGTCTTCCGCTAACAAAAGCATTCTTGTTCTCTCGCGGACACTTTGTTGGTAACCAAATGCCTGAAGATGTGAATGCACTTTCACCGCAAATCATTATCGGTGCTCAAATCATTCAAGCTGCTGGTGTAGCTCTTGGTTTGAAAAAGCGCGGTAAAAAAGCTGTTGCAATCACTTACACTGGTGACGGTGGAGCTTCACAAGGTGATTTCTACGAAGGTATTAACTTTGCAGGGGCTTACAAAGCGCCAGCGATTTTTGTTGTCCAAAACAACAGATATGCGATCTCTACACCTGTTGAAAAGCAGTCTGCTGCACAAACAATTGCGCAAAAAGCAGCTGCAGCTGGTATCGTAGGCGTACAAGTTGACGGTATGGATGCATTAGCTGTTTATGCAGCAACTGCTGAAGCTCGTGAGCGCGCTGTAAATGGTGAAGGTCCAACATTAATCGAAACTCTTACATTCCGTTACGGCCCACATACAATGGCTGGTGACGATCCAACAAGATATCGTACAAAAGAAGATGAAAACGAGTGGGAGCAAAAAGATCCATTGGTACGCTACCGCAAATTCTTGGAAAACAAAGGCCTATGGTCTGAAGAAGAAGAGAATAAAGTGATTGAAGATGCAAAAGAACAAATCAAACAAGCGATCAAAGAAGCTGACGAACAGCCTAAGCAAAAAGTCACTGACTTGATTGAAAACATGTACGATGTAAAACCATTCAACTTAGTTGAACAGCTTGAAATTTACAAACAGAAGGAGTCGAAGTAAGCCATGGCGCAAATGACAATGATTCAAGCGATCACTGATGCGTTACGCACAGAACTGAAAAATGACGAAAACGTTCTCGTTTTCGGAGAAGACGTTGGTAAAAACGGCGGCGTATTCCGTGCGACTGAAGGATTGCAAAAAGAGTTTGGTGAGGATCGTGTATTCGATACTCCACTTGCTGAATCTGGTATTGGCGGTCTTGCTATTGGCCTTGGACTACAAGAATTCCGCCCGGTAATGGAAATTCAATTCTTCGGATTCGTTTACGAAGTATTAGATTCTGTTTCTGGACAAATGGCTCGTATGCGTTACCGTTCTGGCGGACGCTGGCATTCTCCAGTGACAATCCGTTCTCCATTCGGCGGGGGAGTTCACACACCTGAGCTTCACGCTGACAGCTTAGAAGGTCTTATCGCACAACAGCCTGGTATCAAGGTTGTTATTCCTTCAACACCTTACGATGCAAAAGGACTTTTAATTTCTGCAATTCGTGACAACGATCCTGTAGTGTTCCTTGAGCATATGAAACTTTATCGTTCTTTCCGTCAGGAAGTTCCTGAAGAAGAGTACACAATTGAAATCGGTAAAGCTGACGTGAAACGTGAAGGTTCTGACCTTTCAATCATCACTTACGGTGCAATGGTTCACGAATCACTAAAAGCTGCTGAAGAGCTAGAAAAAGAAGGCGTTTCTGCTGAAGTGATCGACCTTCGCACAGTAAGCCCGCTTGATATTGAAACAATCATCGCTTCTGTTGAAAAAACAGGCCGTGCGATCGTTGTTCAAGAAGCACAAAAACAAGCTGGTATTGCTGCAAACGTAGTAGCTGAAATCAATGACAGAGCGATCCTTAGCTTGGAAGCACCAGTACTTCGTGTAGCTGCACCTGATACTGTATTTGCTTTCTCTCAAGCTGAGAGCGTATGGCTTCCAAACCATAAAGATGTACTTGAAACAGCGAAGAAAGTTCTTGAATTTTAATTAAATGACAGAGGGGAAAAGAATTTATTTCTCTTCCCCTTTATCAATTACATGACCGTGTAAATATACACAACAAGGGTTCAACAAAATCTAGGAGGCGAAAAACAGTGGCATTTGAATTTAAACTTCCGGACATCGGAGAAGGTATCCACGAAGGTGAGATCGTTAAGTGGTTTGTTAAACCAAACGACGAAATCAATGAAGATGACGTTTTAGCAGAGGTACAAAATGATAAAGCAGTTGTAGAAATTCCTTCACCTGTTAAAGGAAAAGTATTAGAATTAAAAGTTGAAGAGGGAACAGTTGCAACTGTAGGACAAACAATCATTACGTTTGATGCACCTGGTTACGAAAATCTTCAATTTAAAGGCAGCGAAGAAGAAGGCGAAGCAAAAACTGAAGCTCAAGTACAAGGTACTGCTGAAGCTGGTAACGAGCCAGAGAAGAAAGAAGTAGCACAAGAAGAAGCGGCAGCAGCAACTGGTGCAGGCGCACAAGAGCAAGTAGACGCTGATCCAAACAAACGCGTAATCGCTATGCCATCTGTACGTAAATATGCTCGCGAAAAAGGCGTTGAAATTTACAAAGTTGCAGGTTCTGGTAAAAACGGCCGTGTGTTAAAAGAAGATATCGACAGCTTCGTTAATGGTGGTTCTGCAGCTCAAGAGGCAGCACCTCAAGCAGCTGAAAGTGCGAAAGAAGAAGCAGCTCCAAAAGCGGCAGCAGCTCCAGTTCTTGAAGGAGAATTCCCAGAAACTCGCGAGAAAATGAGCGGAATCCGCAAAGCAATCGCAAAAGCAATGGTGAACTCTAAGCATACAGCTCCTCACGTAACATTAATGGATGAAGTTGATGTAACAAACCTTGTTGCACATCGTAAACAATTCAAACAAGTTGCAGCTGATCAAGGAATCAAGTTAACTTACTTGCCTTACGTTGTAAAAGCTCTAACTTCTGCTTTGAAAAAGTACCCAGTACTTAACACTTCTATCGATGATAAAACAGATGAAGTTGTTCAAAAGCATTACTACAACATCGGAATTGCAGCTGACACTGAAAAAGGCTTGCTAGTTCCAGTTGTAAAAAATGCAGATCGCAAAGCGATTTTCGAAGTTTCTAACGAAATCAATGAGCTTGCAACAAAAGCACGTGATGGTAAATTGGCTCCAGCTGAAATGAAAGGTGCATCTTGCACAATCACAAACATCGGTTCTGCTGGTGGACAATGGTTTACTCCAGTCATCAACCACCCAGAAGTAGCGATCCTTGGTATTGGCCGTATCGCTGAAAAAGCGGTTGTTCGTGATGGCGAAATCGTTGCAGCTCCAGTCTTAGCTCTTTCCCTAAGCTTTGACCACCGTATGATTGACGGAGCTACTGCGCAAAATGCCCTTAACCACATCAAGCGTTTATTGAATGATCCACAATTAATTTTAATGGAGGCGTAATGTCATGGTAGTAGGAGATTTCCCAATCGAAACAGATACTCTTGTCATCGGTGCAGGTCCTGGTGGATATGTAGCTGCTATTCGTGCTGCACAGCTTGGACAAAAAGTAACAATCGTTGAAAAAGGAACACTTGGCGGTGTATGTCTAAACGTTGGCTGTATCCCTTCAAAAGCATTAATCAATGCTGGCCATCGTTTTGAAAATGCTAAGCATTCTGAAGACATGGGTATCAAAGCTGAAAACGTAACAGTTGATTTCACAAAAGTTCAAGAGTGGAAAGCTTCTGTTGTTAATAAGTTAACAGGTGGAGTTCAAGGTCTTCTTAAAGGAAATAAAGTAGACATCGTCAAAGGTGAAGCTTATTTCGTAGACAGCAACTCTGTACGTGTAATGGATGATAATTCAGCACAGACTTACACGTTCAAAAATGCAATTCTTGCAACTGGATCTCGTCCAATTGAATTGCCTACTTTTAAATACACAGACCGCGTGATCAACTCAACTGGTGCTTTAGCGCTTAAAGAAGTACCTAAAAAGTTAGTTGTCATCGGTGGTGGATACATCGGTACTGAGCTTGGTACTGCTTATGCAAACTTTGGAACAGAAGTTGTGATCCTTGAAGGTGGAGACGAAATCCTTCCAGGTTTCGAAAAGCAAATGAGCTCATTGGTTAAACGTAACCTGAAGAAAAAAGGAAACGTTGAAATCCATACAAACGCTCTTGCAAAAGGCGTTGAAGAAAAATCTGATGGTGTCACTGTTACGTTCGAAGTAAAAGGCGAAGAAAAAACAGTTGATGCTGATTACGTACTTGTGACTGTTGGTCGTCGTCCAAACACTGATGAGCTTGGTCTTGAGCAAGTTGGTGTTGAATTGACTGACCGCGGAGTTGTCAAAACAGACAAACAATGCCGTACAAGCGTATCTAACATCTATGCAATTGGTGACATCGTTGATGGACCACCACTTGCTCACAAAGCTTCTTACGAAGGTAAAATTGCAGCTGAAGCAATCGCTGGAGAGCCAGCTGAAATTGATTACCTTGGTATTCCTGCTGTTGTATTCTCTGAGCCAGAACTTGCAACTGTTGGATACACTGAAGCAGAAGCAAAAGCAGAAGGAATCGAAATCGTTGCAGCGAAATTCCCATTCGCAGCGAACGGACGTGCACTTTCTCTTGATGCAACTGATGGCTTCATGAAAATGATCACTCGTAAAGAGGATGGTCTAGTGATCGGTGCTCAAATCGCAGGTGTTGGCGCTTCTGATATGATTTCAGAGCTTAGCCTTGCAATCGAAGCTGGAGTGACTGCTGAAGATATCGCTATGACAATTCACGCTCACCCAACATTAGGTGAAATTACAATGGAAACGGCTGAAGTAGCAATCGGAAGCCCAATCCACATCGTAAAATAATGAAACCTATGAAACCCTCTCCTTGATGGAGAGGGTTTTTTTGACGCCCTGAACACCATATGAAAAACCCCTCATGAGGTGAGGGGTTTCAGCGTGTAGACAAACCCTCGCATTCTTTGTCAGTCCTGCGCGCTGGTGCTCACGAATGTCAAATTCGCTCCGCGCCAGTGCTCGTCCTTCCTAGACTTCAAAGGTTTTCTATCACGCTGAAAAAAAGACAAAGAGCTAAAATAAAGATCATTTTAGCCCTTTGTCAACAATTTGAAACCCCTCATGAGGTGAGGGGTTTTTTCATATGGATATATATAAGTGCAAGGTAAATAACATTAGTTTGTATTGACGCGGTCTAAAGCATGACATAAAGGCGATAAGATCTCCTGTTTACTGCGGACATTTCCTTCCACCTTCACGATCACTTTTTCATCATTGACAAGTAAAATAGCCGGTAATTCGTCCACTTCATTTTTCCAGCCTTTACGATCTTCTTTTACAATCATTTTTGACATTTCCTTAGGGTATTCATTTTTTAAATCGAGGACTGCATCATAATAAGGGCTTTCTTTATCAAGGTTTTCTGCATCAGTAAAAAAGAGAATTCTCGGTTTTTGAATATGACGGACTTGGTCGGTCTGATTCGGTATGATATACGCAAATGAGCATGAACTAAGTACAAAGAGCATGGGGAATATAATGAGAAGTGTCCTCATAAAATTCAATCTATTCACCTCAAAATCATTTGGGGTTGTCCCAACATTTTTAGGAGCTTGTTCCCTGTTAGTCACTCTAGTGTATCATGTCCCTTTTGACAATTTTCGATTGTTACTCAATTGTTACAGAATTGATATGAAGCAAAATACAATTGAAACGTTCCCTCAATATGATAAGAAAAAGCACATATTTATAAAAAATGATTAAATGTGTCATACAATTAACCGTTGACAACTTAAATGTGACATCATATTATAGAAATAAGAAATAGATCAAACGCTTTCAAACTATGAATGAAGAAAAGGGGAATGTACGTGGGTACAATTATTTGTCAAGATTGCAATGAAACCATTGATCAATTTGAAAATGAAAAAGTGACAACGTTATACGGAACATGCGGTCACTGTCATTGCTGTGATGAAGCCTCTGAATAAATAAAAAAGCATGCAGCTCCATTTGGGCTGCATGTTTCTTTTTTATAAAATTGGTTTTTGTTCCTTAATCACACGGATCATTTCAAGCGTTGAATCTTCAGGTCCTTGGACAGGGAGACCAATTTCAATATTTTTAAAGATATACGATATATTTTCTTCTGTGATAATTTCACCTGGTATAAAAATCGGAATACCTGGCGGATACACCATCACAAACTCTGCGATAATGCGGCCGACTGCTTCCTTAAATGGAACGACTTCCGTTGTAGCGTAAAAGGCGTCACGCGGCGTCATAGCAAGGGATGGGATCTCAGGCAGCAGCACTTCCGTTACTGCTTGTTTGCCGCTCTCACGAGTAGAGGCTGCGGCAATTTCCTGCATCGCCGTCACGAGCGTATCAATTGTCTCATCTGAATCGCCAGGTGTAACGATACATAAAATGTTGTAAAGGTCAGAGAGCTCTACTTCAATTCGATAGCTTTCTCTCAGCCATTTTTCGACATCATGTCCATTTAACCCAAGGTCTTTAATGGAGATAATTAATTTCGTTGGGTCATAATCGTAAGTGGAAGCTGAACCGAGTACTTCCTTGCCAATGCAGGTAATGCCTTCAATTTGATTCAAGCGGTCTCTCGCTGATTCAGCCAAACGAATGGCTTCTTCAGCTAGTGCCTTTCCTTCAGTGGCTAATCGTTTTCGAGCGACATCAAGTGACGCTAAGAGCAAATAAGAAGTGGACGTTGTCGTCAGCATACTCAAAATCGATTGCACTCGGTCTTTTGAAACAAGCCCTTCCTTCATATTTAAAATAGAGCTCTGCGTAAGAGAGCCGCCGAGTTTATGGACACTTGTTGCTGCCATGTCGGCACCTGCCTGCATCGCAGAGAGGGGAAGCTCATCGTGAAAATGTATATGCACACCGTGTGCTTCATCGACAAGGACAGGCACATCAAATGAATGGGCAATGTCTACGATTGATTTTAAGTCAGCTGAAATACCAAAATACGTTGGATTAATGACAAGCAACCCTTTCGCATCTGGATGCTCAATGAGCGCCTTTTTGGCTGAATCAGGTGTAATACCGTGAGAGATGCCAAGTTCTTTGTCTATTTCTGGGTGAATAAAAACAGGAACTGCGCCAGAAAATACAATCGCGGACATAATTGATTTATGGACATTACGCGGAACGATAATTTTATCTCCAGGCCCGCATACCGTCATCACCATTGTCATGATAGCGCCGCTTGTGCCTTGAATGGAGAAAAACGTATGATCAGCACCGAAGGCTTCAGCAGCAAGCTCCTGTGCTTCTTTTATCATCCCTCGAGGTGAATGTAAATCATCGAGAGGTTCTATATTAATGAGGTCAATGCTTAATGCATTGTCGCCAATGAATGCTCTAAATTCAGGATCCATTCCGGCTCCTTTTTTATGGCCTGGAATGTGAAATTGGACTGGATTGGTTGCTGCGTGTTTTTTTAGTCCAGTATATAAGGGTGTATCATGTTGTGACAATTGCTTTCCCACCTTCATCGAAATACCTGCTATTATTGTGCCAATTACAGCAGATTTCATTGCATAAAACAAAAGAATTATATTATGAACTGATCGGAATGTAAAGCATAAAATCAATCGGTTTCTGATCAAACAGATGCTATAATAAAAGTTCAAATGAGAAATGAGTGTTAAAGTGAGGGACAAGTAAATGGAATATCAATATCCAATGGATGTCGACTGGACGACAGAGGAAAAAATTGCAGTCATTTCATTTTTTCAGGCTGTTGAAAAAGCCTATGAAAAAGGAATTGCGAAGCAGGAGTTATTAGATGCTTATAAACGATTTAAAGAGGTTGTGCCATCAAAAGCAGAGGAAAAAACGCATTGTGCGGCGTTTGAAAAGGGAAGCGGGTATTCCCCTTATCGTGCAGTGAAAACCGCAAGAGAGGCAGAAGAGACTGCTATTATACGTATGTAAAAAACGAGCCTATAAGGGCTCGTTTTTTTATACAGATTCTTTCTGTGTGAAGCGGTATAGATACGTCAGCGTGCGGAAGGCATTTTCGATTTTCGATAGAAATTCTTCATTATTCATTTGAACGACTTCCTCTCTAGGCAGCTGAATGCCGCACAGAAGCTCGGCTTTCTTCACTGTTTGAACACGTTCAAACAGCGTTTTCAGCTGTTCGGAATCTAGTTCGCTGTGACGCATGACATCTGGTTTCATATGATCTTTAGACCATACAAAATCTTGCGGTATTTTCTGCTGGATGGTGTCTAGCTCTTTTTCAAATAGCTGGCCGTACTCACCTTTCACTGGAGATTCATAAATGAGCGCAAACCAGACAAAGACATGTGTTTTCCAAAGTCCAATTTGAAAGTGAGGAAGTTTTTTATATCCACGCTTACTGTTTGCAAAAGCAACCCATGTATCATTTGGCGGGTTGACAGATCTTCTAGCATGCTTTGCGACGTGTACAAACATTTCGTCTCCTGTAATAGAAGAAAGAAGTGGTGCAAAATGTTCGCCAAGTGCCTCAAGCTTTGGACGGACTCTTTCTTTTAATACAGTCATTCGTTCATCTAAACCATCAACTGTGAATGTTTCAAAATCTTCATCTCTAAAACGTATTTCACTCATGTTATGCCTCCTGTATCTTTTCGCTGATCATATTTTATCATAGCTTGGGTCAAGCTCAAAAAAAGATGCACCGGCAGATAAAAGGGCGTGGTGCAGCGTTTAAAACCTTTCAATTTGTGGTACATCATTAATAGGTAAAGACACAATTTTCAGAATGTCGTTGCGGTTATGCGATCGCTTCATACGATATAAGCAAGAACCATTTCTCTTATCGATTGAATTTTTATCAATGAAAACTGACAAGGAATGAATCATTCTCTGGAAGGGGCGTTGACCAATGAAGCAAATCGTGAAGCAGGGCTATAGACAGGAGAAGAAAAATCGCATCGCTGTGTGGAGATTAGAGGTTGATTATGAGCTTTCTACGCTTCATGAAGCCATCGAACAAAAAGATGACATCCAAATCGAACGCAGCAAACGAAAGCTTGAGCGCCTAAGAAAAGAATGGGAGCAGCTTCAAGGGTAAAACAGCGTGAGGTAAAAACGAACCAATTCATCGGTTCGTTTTTGTATGAAGCTGCTTTTTTCTTGCTTTTACGTACATAATATCAGTATGCTATTACAAATAGGTCCTACATAGAAAAGAGGTTTACAATCTGATGACAAACTGGGTGGAAATTGACCGTCTTGCAAAGCTCTGGGTAAAAGAAGCAGGAAGCCGTATTAAAGCGTCCATGCAGGAAGGTCTATCAATTGAAACAAAATCAAATCCAAATGATCTAGTCACGAATATCGATAAAGAAACAGAACGTTTTTTTATTGAAAAAATACAGTCGACATTTTCAGATCATCACATTTTAGGAGAAGAGGGACAAGGGGAAGAGGTCACCTCACTCGATGGAATTGTGTGGATCATTGATCCGATCGATGGCACAATGAACTTTGTCCATCAAAAACGAAACTTTGCCATTTCAATCGGGATATTTGAAAATGGTGTGGGGAAAATCGGTCTTATTTATGACGTCATTCATGACGAGCTCTACCATGCCATTAAAGGAGAAGGAGCCTATATGAACGATATCCTGCTCCCGCCATTAAAAGATGTGGAGATTGAAAAAGCCATTGTGGGTATTAATCCGACATGGGCGATTGAAAGCCCTTATTTTGACGCCAAACCATTTGCCCGTCTTGTGCGTGACGTGAGAGGGACACGAACGATTGGATCAGCTGCCCTTGAGCTTGCTTATATTGCAAGCGGCAGAAGTGACGCATATGTCACCTTAAGGCTTGCGCCGTGGGATTATGCAGCGGGCTGCGTACTGCTTGATGAAGTAGGGGCCGTTTACTCAAATATTCACGGAGAACGTCTTACGTTCCTAGACAAAAACAGTATAGTGGCTGGAAATCGATCCATTTGTGAAAAAATCTTGCATGATTACATAAAAGGAAGCGGAAATAAAAAATAAACGACATCACTTCATGAGAATGAAGTGATTTTTTGTTTTTCCTGAAACTTTTTGGTAAGGCGGATGTCTATACGAATGAGGCCTTAATTTCAAGTAAAGGATTGTGTATCAATGTTTGATTTGTTTAGTGATTTATCGCTCCATTTTGAAAGGTATTTTATTTTAAATGAGTACAGTATCCACATCATTCAATGGTGTGTACTTGGACTATTTGTCCTGTTCGTAACACTCCCCATATGGAAAGAAAAGAGGAGTAGTTATGTATTTTATGCTGGAATCGTATTAAGAGTTGTTCTGCTTGGCGGGATGACAGTTGAAATGATCCACCAAGTTCTGTCTAGACAGTATACGATCGAAACATTTGAAGTGCTGACAGATTTCATGCAATTTCTCATTTATGGGTATGTCTTGCTTGCATCACTGTACTATGTGATTACTCTTCCTTATTTAAAAAATAAAGGTATGTTCTTTGTTTTTGATTTATCTGTATTACTTCTGCCTTTATGTCAAACAGTGTTTATTGTGTTTGCTGAAAGCAAAAAGTTCTTTCTTAGCGGTGATACGGGGCTAGTATGGAGAGATATGATCACCATTTTGGTTATGGCTTGCTTTGCCGCTTTGCTGCTGCACCTTTTCTTTCGCTTGTTTTGGCACCGAAAGTGGAAGGAATTGCTTTTCTTCTATGGCTTAATTTTCGCAGCCTTGCTTTATATATTTTATCCTTCTATCTCGAAGCATGAGCTCCAATCTTCATTTAAATCGATAGTCATTTTAGCGGCAGCAGCAGGAAGCTTTATGACGATTGATTTGTTATCTGCTTTACTACGGGACAAGCTGAGATTAAGGAAGTGGGGCGTTGGTTGTATAACTGTCTTTTTTCTGCTGTTACTCAACCCGGTTGTCAATATTCCTCATACCATGTTCCAATTTACCAAAACGGAACTGGTAGATACTTTTTCAGAAGAATATCGCCCTTTATCAGCAGCAAGTGCAAAAGCATTCGCTTCAAAATTTGTACCGGAGAATCAATCGCTGTATTTAAATACTAGTCATCAGCCTATCCCTTACCATTACGTGTTTGCAGATGATCAGTATGAAGTGAATATTTCTCCGTTTACAGGTGAATTAAGCGGATATTCTTATCGAGGTCGTGTAGAGGGAAAGGAGATGACCGATAAAGAATATAGGAAAAAAACCATTGAATTTTTCGAAAGAAGCGGGCGGTCAATAGATCTCAATCGCATTCAATTGACTGTACAAAAAGAGGACGGAGAAACGGACGTTCTTCTTCTGCCAAAAATGTCTCAGAATGAAGAGGACAGTTTAGCGTCTGCCACCTGGAAAAAAGGGACGCTTCGACAAGCGCGATACGTAAACGCCATCTTTCAATTAAAGGATATAGACGGCATCCGTTTAACAGAAACGGAGATAAAAAACAGGATCAACAGTATTTATAAACATTTAAATTTAAAGCCGCCAGCTTATCAAATCACAGGCATTGATGAATTTTATTTTAATTGGCAGCATGAAGTGAGGGTTACAACTAAAGATCAATCGGAGTTTCTGTTTAATGGCTCAACAAAAGAAGTTATCAGCTTTAAGCTGTCAAAAACGATTCTTCAACAGAAAAAAGGGAACGTCAGCGATGAAGATTTGTTAAAAATCATAGGGAAAACGCCAAAAGACGTAAGGAAAGAAACAGGTACTAGTGAAAGCAAACAATATACGTTTAACCGTTTCTCTCATGTCGCCAATCTGTTTAAAGGGGATGATGGAATTGAGTTGAGAGTACAATCAGATTCTTCAATCCCGCACGCAGTATCTAATCAAGATCGGGAGGACGTCTATCAGCAAGTACTTAAAAGGTATAAACCATATACGATTTATAAAAAACAAATAAAACCTGTGAAGATGATCGACAAAGAAGGGAACATCGACATTTCATGGCTTGTCATCATCCAAACCTTCGGATCAAATGAGCATAAAATCTATGAAGTGAATGGACGAACAAAAGAGGTGCATCGTTTTGACAGATAAAGAAAAACAAGCCATCTTTCAAGACTTATATGAACTGTATCAAGAAGGGGATCTGGGAGCCGAGGCAGCGAGCTGGATGAAGGCACACGAGCAGCAATTTCAGCATGTGGACACGGGTAAAAAGCAGTCTTCAGCGCCGATGGAAAGTCAGAATGACTATGACGATTTAAAACGCATGAAAGGGTTTATTTACTCGTTATATTTCTTTTTTATCGTTTTATCGATTTGGATGACTGTGTGGTTTTATTTTTGATGTCCAGACCAGCAGAGCAAATTGAAAAAATCTATGAAGAATATTTTCAGGAAATCACCAAATATTTATATCGCCGGACGGGAAATATGGAAACGGCCAAGGACCTTGCGCAGGACGTATTTATGAAGGCACTTCATGGGTTGTCCTCCTTTAAGGGACATTCAAGTATAAAAACATGGCTTTATACCATTGCGTATCACACATTTGTGAATGATTATCGCCGAAAAGTAAAATGGACTTTTACGAACGTAGAGGAAATGGATTTCTTAGAGCAGCAGTCGTTCACGACACCAGAAGATCACATTGAAAAACAAGCTGACATCGAAAGGCTGTGGCATCATATTTATCAGCTGAAGGATTCCTACCGGGAGGTCCTTATTTTAAGAGATATTCAAGAATTGTCATATGAAGAAGTAGCAGAAATTTTGAATTGGACTTTATCTAAAGTCAAAACAACCCTTCATCGAGCCAGATTAGAGCTGAAGCGAAAGCTACATTGTGAGGAGTTCAATAAATGAGCTGTTATTTGATTGAAGAATTGTTACCACTTTATATAGAGGGGGACACAAGTGCAGAAACAAATAAAATTGTTGCAGAGCACTTACAATCCTGCGAGAGCTGCCAACACCTTTATCACGAAATGAAAGAGCCAATAACCTTTATACAAACTCCTGATCTCATGCCATATATAGATGAAAAGGAAGAAAGAAGAAAATTTGAAAAGCGCTACTATGGCAAGCTGTTATATCGAGCAAGTATCGCGTTTTGTATAGGATATGTCGTGATGATCATTCTTTATTGGCTGAAATAAAAAACCCCCATCTGGATAAACCAGGTGGGGGTTTTTCTAGCTTAGCTTAATTTTTCTTTCGCAATTTGAACTGCATCATAGAACGTTTTCAATTGCTCTTGAGGAATTTTCTTAAGCATTTGGTTGAAAACAAGTAATTCAGTAGAGCTGAATCCAAGACCTTTTGCGATTTTTGAATCAATTACAACGTTTCCTTTTTTGTCTAGAACAAGGGCATCACCAGCAAGATCAGCAATTCTGATCACTGATTTGAAAAGCTTTTCGAATTTAGCCGCTTCTTCTTTTGTAAGACCAAGTTCAACAGCTTTTGCTGCATCAAAAACCAATTTCCCTTTTTCGTTTTTAGTGATGCTTTCACTGAAAACGATTGTAAGAACAGCTGCGCGATCTAAGAATTTCTCAGCAGTCGCCGCTTCTTCTTCAGTTAGTCCGAGCTCAACAGCTTTTTTCACATCAAATGTGTAGTTGTTGTCTTCCTCAACAAATGAATTGATGAGAATGTTGATGACACGCTCGTTTTTCTCCAATAATTCTTTAATGATTTGCTGCTGTTCAAAAGGAATTCCTTTGAAAGTTGCAGCGCTTGCTTGCCCAGGAGCTACTGTTGTGAAAGTAAGAATGATAGCTAAAGCGAAAAATACAACAGAGCTGAGCGATTTGCTCAAAAACTTCTTCATGCTTCTTTTCTCTCCCTTTTCTGTTAAATTTTGTTGCAAGAAAAGCATACCATGAGAAACTTTGTGGAAGAATAGGAAAATTGTAACTTTATGTTTGGTTTTGGAGAACTATAAAAGTTCTTGTCGAAAAATGGAGGGGTTCAGATTGCTTACTTTTGTCAACTCTTCAAGATACGTTCCGTCTGATGAATGAAGCTTTCATAGGTGATTTGTCTTGTTTTTACTCAAAATAAAAAGCCTTCTACATATAGAATGTAAAAGGCTTTTAACTAATTTTATGATTGCACGTTTAATTTTCTTTTTAATGTAAATCCTGTACCCATGAAAATCATGGCGAATACAATGCTTAGACATATACCCAGTATGTTTTTTTCTGCAAGAGTTACCCCAATAAACGCCATACTGACAACTGCAAGTAATGCACATAATAATAGAAGCCATTTGATTTGTTTCATATGTCCCCATCCCTTTTTTTAGAGTTAATATAAGTTTACAGAAAAACGATCGGCATTTAAAGGGGATTGTGATATAATATGAAAGTTATCTAATTATTTTAGGAGATGAAAATGTGAAACTTCGAAAAGACCTTCGCAACATCGCAATTATTGCCCACGTTGACCATGGTAAAACGACGCTTGTTGACCAATTGCTCCATCAAGCTGGTACTTTCCGTGCGAATGAAAATATCGCTGAGAGAGCCATGGATTCAAATGATTTAGAGCGAGAGCGCGGTATTACGATTTTAGCTAAAAATACTGCGATAAATTATAAAGATACACGCATTAATATTTTAGATACACCCGGACACGCCGATTTCGGTGGTGAAGTTGAGCGTATCATGAAAATGGTAGATGGTGTACTCCTTGTTGTGGATGCTTATGAAGGCTGTATGCCTCAAACACGCTTTGTGCTGAAAAAAGCACTTGAGCAAAACTTAACACCAATCGTTGTCGTCAATAAAATTGACCGCGACTTTGCTCGTCCGGCTGAAGTAGTCGATGAAGTGATTGACTTGTTCATTGAATTGGATGCAACAGAAGAACAGCTTGAGTTCCCAGTTGTCTATGCATCAGCAATCAACGGTACAGCAAGTAACGATGCGAGCAAGCAAGATGAAAACATGGAATCTTTGTTTGAAGCTATTGTGAACCATATTCCTTGCCCGGTTGATAACCATGAAGAGCCGCTTCAATTCCAAGTGGCGCTACTTGATTACAATGATTATGTTGGCAGAATTGGAATTGGCCGTGTATTCAGAGGAACAATGCAAGTAGGACAGCAGGTAGCCTTGATGAAAGTCGACGGCACTGTGAAACAATTCCGCGTGACAAAGATCTTTGGTTTCCAAGGGTTAAAACGAGTGGAAATCAACGAAGCGAAAGCGGGAGATCTTGTCGCTGTATCTGGAATGGAAGACATCAACGTAGGTGAAACGGTTTGTCCGGTAGAACACCAAGAAGCACTTCCAATCCTTCGTATTGATGAGCCGACACTTCAAATGACGTTTGTTGTAAACAACAGCCCATTTGCAGGCCGTGAAGGAAAATACGTGACATCACGTAAAATCGAAGAGCGTTTAGAGCAGCAGCTTCAAACAGACGTCAGTCTTCGTGTAGATCCAACTGATTCACCTGATGCTTGGGTTGTTTCTGGACGCGGAGAGCTTCACTTATCCATTCTCATTGAGAATATGAGACGTGAAGGATTTGAATTACAAGTATCGAAGCCAGAAGTTATTGTAAAAGAAGTTGATGGTGTTCGATGTGAGCCTGTTGAGCGCGTTCAAATTGATGTACCAGAAGAGCATACTGGCTCTGTTATGGAATCAATGGGTGCAAGAAAAGGTGAAATGATTGACATGATCAATAATGGTAACGGTCAAGTTCGCCTGATCTTTACAGTGCCATCACGTGGTTTAATTGGATATACAACTGAATTTCTTTCATTAACTCGTGGTTTTGGTATTTTGAACCATACGTTTGACAGCTACCAGCCAATGCAGTCTGGTCAAGTTGGCGGACGCCGTCAAGGTGTACTTGTTTCAATGGAAACAGGTAAAGCGACTGCTTACGGAATCCAAGGTGTTGAAGAGCGCGGTGTGATCTTCGTTGAGCCGGGTACTGAAGTATACCAAGGGATGATTGTTGGAGAGCATAACCGTGAGAACGACCTTGTTGTAAACGTAAGCCGTATGAAACAACAAACAAACGTACGTTCAGCGACGAAAGATCAAACAGTTAGCATGAAAAAACCTCGCATTATGTCACTTGAGGAATCTCTTGAGTACTTGAATGAAGACGAATACTGTGAGGTTACACCTGAATCAATTCGTCTTAGAAAGAAAATTTTAGACAAAAACGAACGTGAGAAAGCAGCGAAGAAGAAAAAGCTAGCAGGATTATCTTAATTCCATGAAGAATTAAAAAGATAGAACCCTGAAAGATAAGGGGAGGGAATCTTTTTGAATGATCAGGAAGTAAGTGAAAATCTATCCTTTTTCGCGATGCTGTTTCGTGTCGATGAAAATCCTCAAACAGGGATGTGGCTCCTATATGGCACCATCCTTGTTTTAGCGATTATTGTTTTTAAGCTCGGCTTTGCAAGACGTTTACCGATTTTAAAAGCGCTCGTGATTTATTTGTTTTTGATTTTTGGCTGCACGTTTCTCACATTTCTAGGAATCTTCCTGCCAGTAGCGGAAGGCCTTGTTGTGGCAGCTGCCATTTTGATTATTTATAAAATACGGCTGCATCGTGCGAAAAAAGAAGGAACAGTCAATACGTAAAAAAAGACCTGAACATGTGTCAGGTCTTTTTTTATGTCTTTTGTTCTTTCTTTCCTTTTTTCTTCTTTTTCTCTTTTGTCGCAGGATCCTGATAAAGAGAGAATCTGCCAGTTTTGATGCGAGCTTCAGTCTTTATTTTAATGCGTTCTTGGCAGTCATCGCACATATATGTATGAATTGGCCGGTTTCTTAACCGTTTAGCAACAAGTGTATCATCATCAATGGTTTCAAGCTTTTCACATAATGAGCACTTCACTCTCATCATTTTCACCTCACTTTAATGCATTTATTATAGCATGTTTTCCAGTCACTTAAAATCAGCGTAGAAAAAGGCTTATATCACAGGAGATATAAGCCGTTCTCATTATTTCTTCTGATTCATATGATGGTTTGATTGGTCGTTCTGATTTTTTTCTAACTGTTTTTGATCTCGTTCTTTGAGCTGATTATTCGGATCATTTGTCGGATCCTTTTCGTTACGGTCGATCTCATTTTTCGGCATCTCAGGCATCACGCGGCCGACAATGGCAGCCAGTTCATCCATAATACCGCTTACAGGACGGCCTGCTTGAATTTCTTTGCCCATTTCTTTTAAACGGCTGACTGTATCCGGATCAGCAACTACAACAGCATTTGCACCTTCCGGGTCATTTCTCAGCGCTTTTGCAACTGAATATTTAATGGTTTCTACTTTGCTTCTATCTAAATCATCTTTTACATCAATACCAACAACAGCATAGCGGCCGATGACGATTGCCGTTGCATCATTGACATCTGCTACGTGCTCTGTCACATTGACAAGATGCTCCGCAACATCTGTGGATGGGCGGGCTTGATCTGTCTTTTTCTTCGATGAGTCAGACACCCTTACTAAGTGCTGGCGTCCATCTTGCTCATCCAGCGCCTCTGGCTTTTCCTGCTGCTGGCAAGCGCCTAACAGAATGATCGTTTGAATCATGAATAATGTCAAAAATAGTCGCATTTATATTCCCTCCTTCACAAACTGCATGATTTATTTTATTGTTGAATTAACCTTCTAACTTTATTCATGAAAACATATATTTTAACAATCGTTTTGGGAAAGACAAGGATGAATGAAACCCCGATCAGGAGGCGAAGGACCTGAGTAAAATTTATGTATTAGACACAAATGTGTTATTACAGGATCCGAATTCAATCTTTTCATTTGAAGACAACGAGGTCGTCATTCCGGCCGTTGTGTTAGAAGAAGTAGACTCGAAAAAGAGATACATGGACGAGGTTGGGCAAAACGCCCGGCGCGTCTCACGTTTAATCGACGGTTTGAGATCGAAAGGGAAACTGCATGAAAAAATTACACTAGAATCAAAAGGGACGCTGCGCATCGAGCTGAATCACCGCTCTTTCCATGAACTTCAAGAAATTTTTATTGAAAAAACGAACGATAATCGGATTTTAGCGGTCGCGAAAAATTTGAGCTTAGAGGAAGAAACAAAGCCTCACGGCCGGCCTGTCATTTTGGTCAGTAAGGATGTCTTAGTCAGGGTAAAGGCAGATGCTATAGGTCTCCAAGCAGAGGACTTCTTAAGTGACCGTGTGCTGCAAAACGAAGACATTGATAACGGCTATCATGAGCTCTATATTCCGACCGAGCAATTGAATACATTTTATAAGCAAAGTCAATTGCCGATAAAAGAAGTCACAAGTGCACCATTAAACCCTCATCAATTTGTCATTATGAAGGGGAATGAAGGCGGTTCTGCTTTAGGAATGCTTGATCAAAAAGCAGAGCATGTGAAACGGCTTATTTATGATCAAGAGCATGTTTGGGGAATCCGTCCGAAAAATGTTCAGCAGACGATGGCCCTAGAGCTGCTATTGCGACGTGATATTCCGCTTGTGACATTGATCGGAAAAGCGGGTACTGGTAAAACACTCCTTGCACTTGCTGCCGGATTAATGCAGACAGAGGATCTCGGCATGTTTAAAAAACTGATCGTAGCCCGTTCCATTGTCCCTGTTGGCAAGGATTTAGGCTACTTGCCAGGTGAAAAGGAAGAGAAACTCAGACCATGGATGCAGCCGATTTATGACAACCTGGAATTTTTATTTAATACAAAAAAACCTGGTGAACTTGATGCGATTTTGGCGGGAATTGGTTCTATTCAAGTGGAAGCTTTAACGTATATCCGTGGAAGAAGTATTCCTGATCAATTTATCATCATTGATGAGGCGCAGAATTTAACGAAACACGAGGTAAAAACATTATTAACGCGCGTCGGAGAGGGAAGTAAAATCGTGCTGATGGGGGACCCGGAGCAGATTGATCATCCTTATTTAGACAGCTTAAATAATGGGCTTACGTATGTCATTGAGCGGTTCAAAGGTCAGCAAATATCTGGACATGTCAAGCTTGTCAAAGGAGAAAGATCTGGACTTGCACAGCTTGCAGCTGATTTGCTGTAGTCCAGACCCTCTGTCTTATGTAATGATGAGCTCTTTGACACCTTTTATCGGCTGAGTGAGGTTGGACTGATCTGCGAAATAAACGTGGATTGGTCCTTCTTCAGTCATCGGCTTCCCATTTTGGCTGAAGTGTGCAATGCTTTCCATTGCCTGAGAAAGCGGAACAGCAACTGTCTCTGTTTCTGTGACAAATTCGCATGTGTCTGCATGTTCAAGCGGTTCTGCATTTTTCAGCATATCACCCAGCTTCATCCCGAAGCTGCCTGTGATGAGTCTTTCCTTTTCGTACTTCTTCTCTGTTTTTAAAGTGGGTGGAAGTGTTTGTCCTTCTCTGATCACCCGCTCTTGGTCAAGCTCCTGATCCAGCTGACTTTCTTCATTTGCCGTGCTTTTTTCAAAAAATGAATCCATTAAAAATTTGCGGTCATCAAAAATCCATACACTTGGATCAATGGTGATCTTGTACTTTACGTTCCCCTTAATTTGAATGATGCTCATGTTCAAGACAACCCCTTTCCAACATAAATTATAGAAGTTTTCGCCTGCTTTGTCACTTTCATAAACATGCTTTTCCTTGTACACACTAATCGTACATGAAAGATAGGGAGGATGTTGGGCATGGCATGTCGTGACAATGAAGAGCTTCAGCGATTTGTAGAAGAAGCAAAAAAAGTGGCCAAAGATGGCAAAGTAGCATCCTATATTCCCGCTCTCGCCAAAGCGGATCAGACGGATTTATCTGTGGCTGTGTACCATGTGAGTAATACTTGCCACTCGGCAGGAGATGTAGATAAACGCTTTACCCTGCAAAGTATTTCTAAAGTATTAGCCCTTGCGCTCGTGCTTTCAGAAGAAGGGCCAAAAAAAGTCTTTCAATTTGTTGGACAAGAGCCAACAGGTGACCCGTTTAATTCAATGATTAAGCTGGAAACAGCAAGTCCGAATAAGCCGCTGAATCCAATGATTAATGCAGGAGCGCTTGCAGTCACAAGCTTAATAAGAGGAGCGACTCCGCAAGATCAGCTGAACCGCCTGCTTGGCTTTATTAGAGAGCTCGCAAATGACAAAAGCATTACATACTGCAAAGAAACAGCCGCATCCGAATTTGAGACATCGATGATTAACCGGGCTATGTGCTATTATATGAAGCAATATCATATTATTAGAGGGAACGTAGAAGAGGTCATGGATGTGTATACGAAACAATGCGCCATCATGATGAACAGCTTAGATTTGGCGAAAATTGCTTGTGTTTTTTCATTAGATGGCAGACATCCAGAGACGGGCAAGCAAATTCTTTCAAAAGATGTCGCTAGAATTTGTAAAACCTTTATGGTGACGTGCGGCATGTATAATGCAAGCGGGGAATTTGCCATTAATATCGGCATACCTGCTAAAAGCGGTGTTTCAGGCGGGATTATGGGAGCGGCACCATATGATTTTGGAATCGGAATTTTCGGTCCTGCCCTGGATGAAAAAGGGAATAGTATTGCTGGGATTAAGCTGCTTGAGCTCATGAGTGAAAAATATGAGATGAGTATCTTTTAATGAGAAATGTCTTCTTTTTATTTTCACAAAGCGAACTGTACAAATCTGCTTGCAATTTTGGGCGTTTCGCTTTATGATAAATAGAAGAATTAGGTACTCGCCTGGGGAACGGAGGGATACTTTTGGCGTCAGAAATTTTAGTCGATCATCGGCAAAAAGCACTGGCTTTATTAAAATTGGATGCAGATAAAATTTTAAAATTGATCCAAGTGCAAATGGACAACTTAACGATGCCGCAATGTCCTCTTTATGAAGAGGTTTTAGATACTCAAATGTTCGGATTATCGAGAGAGATTGATTTTGCTGTCCGGCTTGGATTAGTTGATCAACATGAAGGCAAGAAACTACTCGATAAACTTGAGAGAGAGCTTTCCGCACTTCATGATGCGTTCACAAAAAAATAACGATTGAAAACTCAAACTTCCACAACATAAGTTTGAGTTTTTTTGTCCCCTATTTTCTTTTGATGGATTGACGGCAAACGGACTTGATTCTTTCATGAATGACGAACAATATAAAAGAGGTAAAACGGGATCAAACGGAGAAAATGTAGTAGAATAAGAACAGCTAAGAAGATATCAAGCAGTAGAAACAGACGTTAGGAAGAGGATTATATGTTAAAGAGAATGCTAAAATCGTATGACTACTCATTATTGTTCGCCATTATCTTAATCAGCGCATTTGGTTTGGTTATGGTGTATAGCTCAAGTATGATTACATCTGTTATCAGATACGATGCCGCGCCAGATAACTTTTTTAAGAAACAGCTCTTATTTATGATTGTTGGAGCAGTCATCTTGATCTTTACAGCATTAGTTCCATATCAGCTGTTTTCAAATAAGAAATTCCAGATTGGTATGCTGCTGATTTCAGTTTTTTCCCTCATCTATGTGTACTTTGGCGGTCATATTGCAGGGAACGCAAGAAGCTGGATCAAATTAGGCCCTTTTAGTCTTCAGCCAGCTGAATTTGTAAAGATTGTCGTCATCATCTATCTTGCTGCGGTGTATGCCAAAAAGCAGCATTATATTGATCATATTTTAAGAGGTGTCACGCCTCCAATCGTGATTGTCTCTATCCTGTGCGGATTTATCATTTTGCAGCCAGACTATGGGACAGCCTTTATCATTGGCATGATTGCCCTTGCGATGATTTTATGCTCAGGCTTTAGCGGCAAAACGCTAGCGAAGCTGCTGGCGCTATTTAGTGCAGTAATGGTCGTCGTGACCCCGTTTATTATTCTTTTTTGGGATAAAATTTTCACGCAAAATCGTCTCGGACGTTTTGAGAGTTTCCAAGATCCATTTAAAGATGCAGGGGCTACTGGGCATCAATTGATTAATTCATATTATGCGATTGGATCAGGCGGCTTTTTTGGACTCGGTCTAGGAGAAAGCGTTCAAAAGTACGGGTATCTTCCAGAACCGCACACAGATTTTATCATGGCAATTATCTCAGAAGAGCTTGGTTTTTTCGGCGTGTTTTTTGTTCTCGCTCTTCTTGGTTTCATCGTCGTGAAAGGTTTTTACATTGCGAGAAAGTGTGAAGATCCGTTTGGAAGTTTGCTTGCAATAGGAATTTCCTCCATGATTGCGATCCAAACTTGTATCAATTTAGGCGGTGTTTCAGGTCTTATTCCAATTACTGGGGTGACACTTCCGTTTATCAGCTACGGGGGATCGTCTATCATTTTACTTAGCATCTGTATGGGAATGCTGCTGAATATCAGCATGTTTACTGAATATAAAGAGCGTTACAAAAAGAAAAAATCAATGAGCAAACCATCAGTTGAAAAAAATGGATTGCAGAAAACTTTGAATCTTTAGAAAACAAAAGTGTACAGTTTTCATTTCTTCCTTTATTATAGAGTACATATAAAATTTTAAGGGATATGGAGGAGTGAGAATGTCACAGAGAACAATTCAAAAGGTTCTAGTTGCAAACAGAGGGGAAATCGCTATCAGAGTCTTCAGGGCCTGTACGGAGCTCAATTTACGTACAGTAGCCATTTATTCCAAAGAAGACTCGGGCTCTTATCATCGCTATAAAGCTGATGAAGCATATCTAGTTGGAGAAGGGAAGAAACCGATTGATGCCTACCTCGATATCGAGGGGATCATCGAAATTGCAAAACGAAATGACGTGGATGCGATTCATCCAGGCTACGGATTTTTATCCGAAAACATTCATTTTGCAAGACGATGCGAAGAGGAAGGCATTCAATTTATCGGTCCAACTTCTCAGCATTTAGATATGTTTGGAGATAAAGTAAAGGCGAGAGATGAAGCGAAAAAAGCTGGTATTCCAGTCATTCCAGGAAGTGACGGACCAGTTGATTCGGTCGAAGAAGTCGAAAAATTCGGTGAAGAATACGGTTACCCGTTTATTATTAAAGCTTCACTAGGCGGCGGCGGCCGGGGTATGCGGATTGTCAGATCAAAAGAAGAGCTGAAGGAAGCCTATGACCGTGCGAAGTCAGAGGCAAAAGCTGCTTTTGGAAATGACGAAGTATACGTTGAAAAGCTGATTGAAAATCCAAAACATATTGAAGTGCAGGTGATTGGAGACAATCACGGCAATATCATTCATTTATATGAGCGTGACTGCTCTGTTCAAAGGCGGCATCAAAAGGTCATTGAAGTGGCGCCAAGTGTGTCTCTAACAGATCAATTGCGTGAAGATATTTGCGAAGCGGCTGTCCAGCTGGCCCAGAATGTATCGTATATTAATGCAGGGACTGTAGAATTCCTAGTTGCAAATGGAGAGTTTTACTTTATTGAAGTCAATCCAAGGGTGCAGGTAGAACACACGATCACAGAAATGATTACAGGTGTCGATATCGTTCAAACCCAAATTCTTGTTGCAAAGGGGCATAACCTTCACAGCAAAGAAGTTGGTATTCCAAAGCAAGAAGATATCTTTACACACGGCTTTGCCATTCAATCAAGGGTCACAACAGAAGATCCTTTAAATGACTTTATGCCAGACACAGGAAAAATTATGGCCTACCGCTCAGGTGGGGGATTTGGTGTACGTCTTGATACAGGGAACAGCTTCCAAGGTGCGGTCATTACACCTTATTACGACTCACTATTGGTCAAGCTGTCTACATGGGCGCTCACGTTTGATCAAGCGGCTGCTAAAATGGTTCGAAATTTACAAGAATTCAGGATTCGCGGAATTAAAACTAACATCCCATTTCTTGAAAATGTGGCTAAGCATGAGAAGTTCCTAAAAGGGGAGTACGATACATCGTTTATCGACTCAACGCCAGAGCTATTTAATTTCCCTAAGCAAAAAGACCGCGGAACGAAGATGTTGACTTATATTGGTAACGTTACCATTAATGGGTTCCCGGGTATTGCGGAGAAAAAGAAGCCTCATTTTGACAAGCCAAACGTACCGAAGCTTCCTCTCAATCAAGAGATTCCGTCTGGGACAAAACAATTGTTAGATACGCATGGACCTGAGGGGCTTGCCAACTGGGTGAAAGAACAAAGTAGCGTCCTTTTAACTGACACAACCTTTAGGGATGCGCATCAATCTCTGCTTGCGACACGCTTTAGAACACATGATTTAAAGAAAGTTGCTCAGCCAACAGCAGGTTTATGGCCAGAGCTGTTTAGTATGGAAATGTGGGGCGGCGCTACATTTGATGTTGCGTACCGTTTCTTAAAAGAAGATCCTTGGGAACGATTGAAAGAGCTTCGTCAAGAAGTGCCAAACACGCTGTTCCAAATGCTATTAAGATCATCAAATGCTGTCGGATATACAAACTATCCAGATAATGTGATCAAAGCATTTGTAAAAGAATCAGCCGAGGCAGGCATTGATGTGTTCCGTATTTTCGACAGCTTAAACTGGGTCAAAGGCATGACGCTTGCCATTGATTCTGTTCGGGAATCAGGCAAAGTGGCAGAGGCGGCGATTTGTTATACGGGGGATATTCTTGATCCATCTCGTCCAAAATATGATCTTGGGTACTATGTATCTCTTGCAAAAGAGCTTGAATCTGCCGGCGCACATATTTTAGGTATTAAAGATATGGCGGGGCTATTAAAACCGCAGGCAGCCTACGAGCTAGTCTCTGCTTTAAAAGATGAGCTTACGATCCCTATCCATCTTCATACGCATGACACGAGTGGAAATGGACTGTTCACCTATGCAAGAGCGATTGATGCAGGTGTTGATATTGTGGATGTTGCCGTCAGCTCTATGGCAGGACTCACATCGCAGCCAAGTGCAAGCTCACTTTATTATGCTTTAGATGGACATGAAAGAAAGCCAGACATGAATGTCCAATCTGTCGAACGCCTTTCTCAATACTGGGATTCCGTCAGAAAATACTATCATGAATTTGAAAGCGGCATGAATTCGCCTCATACAGAAATTTATGAGCATGAAATGCCCGGCGGTCAATATAGTAACTTGCAGCAGCAGGCGAAAGGTGTCGGTCTTGGCGAGCGCTGGAATGAAGTAAAGGAAATGTACAGACGTGTGAATGACATGTTTGGTGATATTGTAAAGGTAACACCATCCTCTAAAGTAGTTGGAGATATGGCACTTTATATGGTGCAAAATGATCTAACAGAAGAAGATGTTTATGAAAAAGGCGCAACACTAGACTTCCCGGATTCTGTTGTGGAATTATTTAAAGGCTATTTAGGCCAGCCGCATGGCGGATTCCCAGAAAAGCTGCAAAAACTGATTTTAAAAGGGGAAGAGCCTCTTACTGTCAGACCTGGTGAGAAGCTGAAGCCAGTGGACTTTGAAGACATTAAGAAGCAGTTCAAAGAATCTCATGACCTGACGTTAACAGAGCAAGACGCAATTGCGTATGCCTTATATCCGAAAGTCTTTTCTGAATTTGTCCAAACAGCAGAAAGCTATGGTGACATCTCTGTTCTTGATACACCAACGTTCTTCTACGGGATGAGGCTTGGAGAAGAGATTGAGGTAGAAATCGAAAAAGGAAAAACTCTGATTGTCAAACTCGTATCAATTGGTGAACCGAATCCAGATGCCACAAGAGTTCTTTACTTTGAGTTAAATGGCCAGCCGCGTGAAGTAGTGATTAAGGATGAAAGCATCAAATCCTCTGTTCAAGAAAAAATGAAGGCGGACCGCTCGAATCCAAATCACATCGCCGCATCAATGCCAGGCACTGTCATCAAAGTACTCGTGGAAAAAGGGCAGAAAATTTCTCAAGGTGAGCATTTGATGATCAATGAAGCCATGAAAATGGAAACGACTGTACAAGCTCCATTTTCTGCGGTTGTAGATGAAATACATGTGACAAATGGAGAACCGATTCAAACCGGTGATCTGTTAATCGTATTAAAGCCTGAATAATAAGTGAGACACATCCACCGTGATGTGTCTTTTTTTTGAGCGCATTAAAATGTGCAGCAGCCAGTGAGAGTGATTACACTATAGAGTGAGGTGAAGAAGGTTGGAAAACATTGTTGTGATTTGGTTTCGCCGGGATATGCGATTAGATGATCATATCGCCTTATCAAAAGCGATCACATATGCAAAAAAACACGAGTACAAATTATTTGCTCTTTATCATCTAGATCCATTTTTTACTGAAATGGACCTCGATTTAAACAACGAACATTTTTTTCAAAACTTGGCGCATTTCGTCAAGGAAGCAAGAGAATCTCAAACGTATATTCACCTTCTCTATGGAGATGTCTTGCGTGCCTTTCAGCAAGTTATCGATGTCTATGACATCAAAGCTGTCTTTTTTAATGAAGATCAAGTGGGAATCGGTCAAAAGCGTGACCATCAAGTAACCGCTTTTTTAGAAAAGAAGGGCATTCATGTGTCAAAATGGCAAGATACACACCTTCACGGGGCGCAAGATATTTTAAAAGCGGATGGCACTCATTATCAAGTGTTTACTCCATACTATCAATCATGGCGAAAGCAAGAGAAGCAGATTGTGATAAAAGTTGACAAATCATTTCTCAGTAGCGCTCATACGATTTGTGATGAGTCACTTTCACACAAAGGGAATGACAAACTACGCAGTATAATCATGAGATGCTCAAGAAAATTTGATCAAATCGGCTCACACAAAGCGATGAACACGCTGCATGACTTTATCCAAAAAAGACTAACACGTTACCATGAAAAACGAGATATGCCATCTGTTTTTGGAACGAGCAAGCTGTCACGTTTCTTAAAAACAGGGACCATCTCAATTCGAACGATCTTTCATGCGGTACATGAGGAAGCACTGTTTGAAGACGAGGGCAGAGAAACCTTTATCAAAGAGCTGGCGTGGCGAGATTTTTACCATATGATTTATGCTCATTATCCAGAGATGAAAGAAAAAGAAATCAATTCGGCGTTTCAAGGGATGAAATGGAATGAAGATGAGACGCTGTTTGAAGCATGGTGTAAAGGTGAAACAGGCTTTCCCCTCGTTGATGCAGGGATGAGACAGTTAAATGAGGAAGGCTGGATGCATAATCGTTTAAGGATGGTCACCGCCTCATTTTTAACAAAGGATTATTTGATTGATTGGAGAAAGGGAGAAGCGTATTTTGCAAAAAAGCTTGTGGATTATGATGAGGCTTCGAATATCGGAGGATTTCAGTGGGCAGCTTCTGTTGGGACAGATGCCGTGCCGTACTTCCGTATTTTTAACCCAACGACCCAGTCGAAGCGGTTTGATCCAAGCGGGGAATATATTAGAAGATATGTACCAGAGCTAGAGCATGTTGATGAAAAATGGATTCATGAACCAAGTAAAATGCCGATAGATGAACAACTGAAATCGAGCTGTGTGCTAGGTGATACATACCCGCTGCCGACAGTTGATCACAAGGAAAGACGCAAAAAGGCCATCTCGCTATTCGAAGAAGCAAAACAACAATAAAAAATCCCCCTCTTCACATGATAGGGGGATACAATTCTTATCTAAATGGCTCTTTGCTTTCATATTTAAACCGGGCAATGAGTAAGCAGAAGTAGCATAGTACCCCAAACAAACAAGAAATAAAGAATGAATGAGCCAGCGCGTAACCAAGTGCAAGATGAGAATAAACAGACATCACACCTGAAATGGCTTGAAGTGTAATCAGAATGGCTGAGATAATCCACCCATAATAAATCTGCTTCTGTTCTTTATAATGTTTCATGGCATGGAACATTGCGACAAATATCCAGACGAATAAAAGAAGTGCTGCTGCTCGGTGAGACATTTGAACCCACTGATTAAAATACGTTGGAAGTGCACCGTCTTTTGAACAAAACGGGAACACAGAGCAAGCAAGACTTGACTTTGTATGTCTCACATAAGCACCCGTATATACCACGATATACGTATACGTGATCACTCCATAAATATGGAACTGCATTTTTTTGCCGATATGAAGCGGCTTCACAAGCTTTGTTTCAGATCTGGTTGCTTCAAAGACAAGAAGTGCAAGCAGTAATACTGAAGCAAATGAAATGAGTGAAATACCGAAGTGCAGTGCCATTATAAGTGCGTTAGAGCCAAATACGACGGCAAGAGCTCCTAACAGCGCTTGAAGCATTAAGAATATAATGGACATGATGACCAAGAATTTGGTTTCACGGAATACTGGACTAATTTTTTTCCAGCATAAGACCGCCAGTGCCAGAACAAGAATGGTGGAAACCCCTGTTGACATGCGGTGACTCCATTCGATGATGGAAGCGGGGTTCATTTCAGGAAAGAAACGACCGTGGCAAAGGGGCCACTGTCTACCGCAGCCAAGACCCGAACCGGTTTTCGTCACAAGCGCACCGCCAATCAGTACGATCAGCATCACAAACGTTGTGATCACGCTCAATAGCCTTAAAGCAAATTTCATCAAATTATTTCACCTTCTCTAAAAAACTTCTGATGTAAATGAAAACCTCACATGCTCTCAAGTTTAAGCCAAATGCGTGTTCTGTTGCAATTCATATTGACCAAAGTTCACAAAAAAATGATATGTTAGTTCACAAAGTTTACAGATTTAGAGTGCTTGATCTTTCTTTGACAGTCTGATAGAAATAGAGGAGAGAATATTTCATTTTGCACCGCCTTCTGAAACACACATATATCCTAATAAATTCACGAAAAGTTCACAAATAACTTCAAGTTTGTCGTTTATTATTTAATAGGATGTTTTTTTACAGCTGTTTATCTTGTATGATAGAGTTGTAATGATTTTACGTGTCATTCGTTCGTTTGAAGGTTTGGGCAAGGGAGGTTATACACATTGGCAAATTCCAAAACAGCCGCGGAAGCAGCTATTCATGGACAAATAGAAGAAACAACAGCGTGGAAAGATTTTCTTGCTCTGATTAAAATGGGCATCGTCAATTCCAATTTCATTACGACATTTACTGGAATGTGGCTTGCTTTTTATTTTTCAGGTATGAGTTTTCTTGGAAATCTTGATATTGTGCTGTTAACAATGATTGGTTCTTCTCTTATTATTGCCGGTTCATGCGCAATTAATAATGCGTTTGACCGTGATATTGATATATTAATGGAAAGAACAAAAACAAGACCGACGGTTACAGGTAAAATTCAGCCGGGGCAAGCGTATGCATTTGGCATTCTGCTTGTTGTATTAGGACTCATTATGCTTCTGATGACAACCATTACATCAGCAGTGATTGGATTTATTGGAGTCTTTACTTATGCGGTTCTTTACACCATGTGGTCTAAACGCCATTACACCATCAATACAGTTATCGGAAGTGTATCTGGCGCGGTTCCGCCATTAATCGGCTGGACAGCTGTCACAGGTACAATCGACACAATGGCTTGGGTTTTGTTTATGATTATGTTCATTTGGCAAATCCCGCACTTCCTGTCACTTGCGATTAAGAAAACGGAAGATTACCGTAAGGCGGGCATTCCAATGCTGCCAGTTGTTTACGGCTTTGAAGTCACAAAACGCCAGATCATCATTTGGACAGCATGTCTTCTTCCGCTTCCATTTTTCTTAGGTGGATTAGGATGGCCGATTGTCGCACTTGGTACATTGCTTAATATTGGATGGCTTGTTATTGGCCTTATGGGCTTTAAAATGAAAGACATCATGAAGTGGTCAACGCTCATGTTCGTTTATTCATTAAACTACTTAACCATCTTTTTCGTAGCGATGATTATTATTACACTATTCTAGAGTGAAATACACTTTGATCACATCAAAACAATGGCTATATCTTATAACACAACATTTTCTAACAACTATGAAAGCCGCCTGATATTCAGTTCTATTTAGGCGGCTTTCTGTTTATACATAGATGGTATTTTGAGTAAAAACATCATTTTTTTATGAAAAGAGGAAATGTAAGTGCTTTTATAAGAGGCGGGGGTTATTGATGGGTGAGAAGTGATTTTATAAATAAGAGGTAAAAAGCGAAAGGCAAAGGAGATCAAGCAAAAGGGGTTGGGACAAATTATGATAAGAAAATGGCGTGTTTATTCACTGTTTCTCTTACTGACGCTCGTTTTGGCGGGCTGTGGTGAACCATACTTATCAACACTCAAGCCTGTTGGGGAAGTAGCAGATAAACAGTTTTTCCTAACGGTACTGAGTACACTCATTATGGTTCTTGTCGTCATTGTTGTATCGATCATTTTCTTTTACGTCATCATTAAATTCAAACGTTCTAAAGTGGGAGAAGATACGATTCCAAAGCAGGTGGAAGGGAACCGCAACCTGGAAATCACATGGACAGCGATTCCGATTCTTCTACTCATTATTCTCGTTGTACCTGTTGTGGCATACACGCTTGAACTAGGGGATACAAGCGCTATGGATAAGAAAAAACGAGATCCTGAAAAGACACTTGTTGTCAATGTAAGAGCCAGCTTATATTGGTGGGAATTTGAATACCCTGATTATGGGATTGTCACAAGTCAGGAATTGATCGTACCAACAGATCAGAAGGTATATTTTAAGCTGAAAGCGTCCGATGTCAAACACTCATTCTGGATTCCATCGGCTGGCGGTAAAATTGATACAAACACAGATAATGAGAACAAATTTTATTTAACCTTTGACTCGAAACGAACGAAAGATGCAGGGGAATATTTCTACGGGAAATGTGCGGAGCTGTGCGGGCCGTCACATGCTTTAATGGACTTTAAAGTTAAAACGCTTTCTCAAGATGAGTTTTTAGGATGGACGAAAAAAATGGCTGATTACAAGAAGCCTGAATCCACAAAAGATCTCGCTTTAGAGGGTGAAAAGCTATTTAAAGAGAAAAACTGCTTAAGCTGTCACGCAGTAGAGCCTGGTGACGAACGGCCGGAAGCAGCAAGGACTGCACCAAACCTTGCGACCTTCGGAGAGCGGACGAAAGTAGCTGGAATTAAAGACATGAACAAAGAAAATGTGAAAGCATGGCTGAAAGATCCAGAAAGCTTTAAACCAGGTAATAAGATGACAGGAACGTACCCTAAATTAAATGACTCAGAAGCAGATGCACTTTACGAGTATTTAAAAGGTCTTAAAATCGAGTAACAACTAGAGCAAATATTCAAGAGGGTATGTGATCGATGTGAAGTTTTTGTTAAGAGCTCCCGAATATGTCTCTACAACCGAGAAGTCGTCATCTGTCAGACATAGTCTGTTTAAAGGATCGTGAAGAAAGACATCTATATGAAAAGGGGCAAATGGGAGATAAGAGGGGGATTTCATGGTGAGTACAATAGCTAAAAAGCGGGGGTTTGGCGCTGTCTTATGGGATTACTTGACAACGGTTGACCACAAAAAAATTGCCATATTATATTTAGTGGCAGGGGGATTTTTCTTTTTGGTTGGCGGCCTAGAAGCGATGTTTATCCGTATTCAGCTAGCCATCCCTGAAAATGATTTTGTCAGTGCAGGGGTTTACAATGAAATCATGACGATGCATGGAACGACAATGATTTTCCTTGCAGCTATGCCGCTGTTATTTGCATTAATGAATGCGGTAGTACCAATTCAAATTGGTGCACGTGACGTAGCATTTCCGTTTGTGAATTCACTTGGTTTTTGGTTATTCTTTTTCGGAGGAATTTTCTTAAACCTTGGATGGTTTATGGGCGGAGCACCTGATGCAGGCTGGACTGCATACGCTTCGCTCACACTGAATTCAGAAGGGCATGGAATGGATTTCTACATTTTAGGTTTACAGATCGCGGGTATTGGTACGCTGATTGCAGGAATTAACTTTCTTGCAACGATTATTAATATGAGAGCGCCTGGTATGACGTATATGAGAATGCCGCTCTTTACTTGGACGACATTTGTCGCCTCCGCACTTATTTTATTCGCATTCCCTCCGCTGACAGCAGGGCTTGCGATGCTGATGCTTGATAGAATGTTTGACACGAGCTTTTTCAATCCAGAGCTTGGAGGAAATACAATCATCTGGGAGCATTTGTTCTGGATTTTCGGACACCCAGAAGTATATATCTTGATCCTGCCGGCATTCGGAATCTTCTCTGAGATCATTCCGGTGTTTGCAAGAAAAAGATTGTTTGGTTACTCGTCCATGGTGTTCGCTACTGTATTGATTGGTTTCCTTGGATTCATGGTGTGGGCGCATCACATGTTCACTACGGGGCTCGGACCTATCGCCAATGCGATCTTTGCTGTAGCGACCATGGCAATTGCGGTGCCAACAGGAATTAAAGTATTCAACTGGCTGCTCACGATATGGGGCGGTAATGTGAAGTTTACAACGCCGATGCTTTATTCTGTTGCCTTTATTCCGTCGTTCTTACTTGGCGGGGTAACTGGGGTCATGCTTGCAGCAGCTGCAGCGGATTATCAGTTCCATGATACGTATTTTGTTGTCGCGCATTTCCATTACGTCATTATCGGCGGGGTTGTATTCGGTATTCTAGCAGGTGTGCATTACTGGTGGCCGAAGATGTTTGGAAAAATACTGAATGAGAAGCTTGGAAAAATTGGCTTTGTGCTGTTTTTCATCGGTTTCCATTTAACTTTCTTTATCCAGCATTTTCTCGGTTTATGGGGCATGCCGCGCCGGGTCTTTACGTTCCTGCCAGGTCAGGGTCTCGAGCTTGGGAACTTAGTCAGTACGATTGGGGCACTGTTTATGTTTGTAGCTGTTGTGATCATGCTGATTAACATCATCTGGACAACAGCAAAAGGAGAGCGGGTATCGAGCGATCCTTGGGGAGATGGAAGAACACTTGAATGGGCAGTTTCTTCGCCTCCGCCAGAATACAACTTTAAACAGCTCCCGCTTGTGAGAGGACTAGATCCATTATGGATTGAAAAAATGGATGGTAAAAAAGGAATGACAGCATCTGAACCGCTCGATGATATTCACATGCCGAATAACTCCATTTTGCCTGTCATTATCTCATTCGGTCTATTTGTGTCAGCGTTTGGTTTCATGTATCGTCAAGAGCACAGCTGGGGGCTTCCGGTGATCTTCATTGGTCTTGGTATTACGTTTGCGACCATGCTGGTTAGGTCTTTGAAAGATGATCATGGATACCATATTCACAAAGAAGATTTGACTGACGACGATGATAAAGGGGTGAAAGCATAATGGAACCACAAAAAATGACGGCGGAAACCTTTCCGGCTTCTCCCGAGAAGGCCACGTTAGAAGGGAAGAATAAGTTTGTCGGGTTCTGGCTGTTTCTTGGAGGAGAAACCGTTCTGTTTGCATCGCTTTTCGCCACTTATTTGGCGCTGAAAAACTCAAATGCAGGCGGAGCAAAAACAACTGATATGTTTGACCTCACACTTGTCTTTATTGCCACAATGCTTCTATTAACAAGCAGTTTAACGAGTGTGTATGCCATGTATCATATGAAAAACTTTGCCTTTAAAAAGATGCAGCTTTGGCTTGGTATCACGGTCCTTTTAGGTGCTGGATTTTTAGGGGTTGAGATTTATGAGTTTTATCACTATGTGCATGCGTATGAATTTACGATTACCAGCTCTGCTCTTGGTTCTTCCTTCTATACACTTGTAGGAACTCACGGAGCTCACGTCGCCTTCGGACTTTGCTGGATTACCGCTCTTATGATTCGAAATATGAGACGCGGACTCGATTTATACAATGCGCCGAAATATTATGTGGCTAGTCTCTATTGGCACTTCATTGATGTTGTGTGGGTCTTCATCTTTACCGTTGTATATTTAATGGGAATGGTGGGATAAGAATGGGAAATAAAAACACAAATCAGTCCAAAGTCGACCTTGTATATCGTAAAAAGAAAAATGCCGAAGAAATGAAGCATCAGCTCATTTCTTTCGGCTTGATGATTGGATTAACATTTGTTGCGTTTTTAACGATCGCCTCAGAAGACGTTGGGAATTGGTTCGCAGTACCATTTATTTTACTGCTTGCAGGCATTCAGGTGGCTTTTCAGCTTTATTATTTTATGCACATGAACCAAAAAGGGCATGAAACACCCGCCTTGTTTCTATACTCAGGTGTGTTTGTTGCGTTTATTACCGTATTAGCCTTTTTGACCATTATATGGTGGTAAACCCGCTTTGCCCTTGAAGGAGGCGCAGCAATGGAGAACTTAGAAATTTTCGGATTTCGGGCTTTATGGAGCCCTTATTATTTGACTTGTATTGTGATAGCAGCTGCTCTTTATCTGCTTCTTGTGACAAAGGGAAAGCACCGTGCGACGGTGAAAGAGAAAACGTTATTTCTGACGGGGCTTGTTCTGTTATATGCTGTGAAAGGAAGCCCAATTGATTTAATGGGGCATATTATGTTTAGTGCACATATGGCGCAAATGGCGGTGCTGTACTTAGTCATCCCGCCTCTCCTTATTACAGGATTGCCTCCAGCTATTTGGGAGCGGATCATTCAAACACCAGGTATTCAAGCTGTTTTCCGTTTGTTTTCCAAACCTTTAATTGCACTGCTTGGGTTTAACGGCTTGTTTTCGCTGTATCACATTCCGCTTGTGTTTGATTTTGTGAAAACAGATCCGTTTTACCACGCAGTGATGACGGTGGTTATTTTTATCGCTGCCTTTTTCATGTGGTGGCCGCTTGTCCATAAAGTTCAAAGTCAGCCGCAGATCACAGGCATTTTGAAGCTTGGATATATCATGGCAGACGGGATATTGATGACACCGGCCTGTGCACTCATCATGTTTAGTGAAGCACCGATCTATGCAACCTATTCAGATGCCGGCGCATGGATACAAGCACTGCATTTATGTGTGCCAAGTGATATGCTTGCAGGCCTTGCCCTCACTGGCCCTGATATGTTCCACACCTTGCCGCTGCTAGAGGACCAGCAGCTAGGTGCGATTTTGATGAAAATTATTCAGGAGATTGTGTACGGCTCTATTCTTGCTGTTGTCTTCTTTGACTGGGCAAGAAAAGAAAGAGCAAAAGATGCCGTACCAGATGCGCTTATTCCGAAATATGAATAAAAAAAGCACAGCCATCTGGCTGTGCTTTCATCTTAGAAAAGGGCTAAAATAAAGATCATTTCAGCCCTTTGTTTTATGCTTCAGCCGTCATGGCTTCTAGTTTTTCCTTCAGCTGTGCAAGTGTTTTTTTGCTTGATTGGATGAGAGACTTAGGGAATTCTTCGCCTTCGCCGTATTCAACGCCATGTGGATAGTAATGTTTTCCAAGTAACGGTGTTAGAAGCTGAATGTGTGCTTTTTTGGAACCGACATCTCCTTCAGTGGCGTAGCCGGAAATCCGTAAATAAAAGGTTCCCTCTACCATGCTGTACTTTCTGTCGTATGTCACACGCTCATAATCCCATTGATCGGCTCGTACAAATCCTTCACTTTCCATAATGAAATCTAATTTATTTAAGTCAGCTGATACCTTTTCAATCCCCGTACCTTCAAACTTCACCCAAAACCCCTCCTTATAAAATTTCCCTTTACTGACAATCATAGTATGAAAGCGTTAAACTTTCAACTGTGAAAGGTATGTTCTTTTATAAGCTGGTTACAGTAATAAAGAAAATAACGGATGGAGGAATCAACGTGAAAACGAAAAAAATCAAAGATATTATGACCAAAAAAGTAGTGACATGTAATCAAGATGACAATACGTATGAAGCAGCAGTCAAAATGAGAGATGCTGATATTGGTGCCATTCCAGTGGTTGACGGAGATCAGCTCGTAGGAATAGTGACAGACCGTGACCTTGTGCTTAGAGGCATTGCAGAAAAAAAGCCAAACTCACAGGAAGTAGGCTCGCTGATGACAAAGGAAGTATTAACAGCTGAAGAAGATGCAACACTTGAAGAAATTGTCCGGCTCATGTCAGAGCATCAGCTCCGCCGCATTCCCGTTGTGAAAAACGGCGCATTAACAGGGATTGTCGCTCTTGGAGATTTATCAGTCGAAGATTTATCAAATGATCGCGCGGGAGAGGCACTGACAGAAATCTCTCAACAGGATCAAGATCATGGACAAGGATTTCTTCATTAAGAGGGGCATATTTTAAATTCGTGTTAAATAGGCTGTATTGTCGTTGATAAATGGAGCAAGTTTTGTTTAAATGACAGTAGAAGGTACTTTTTGTACCTTGCCAATTTAACGGAGGTGTTTATTTGAAAACTGTGCTCAAAACACTCCTCATCCTCCTGATTATATCTGGAACGTACGTTCTTTTTATTCAATATGGATCTTCACCAGAAAAAGAAAACAGCAATGAACCGAAGGTGTCTAATGAAGAAACATCTAGCGATAAGCCGATCAACATCCCAAAAAAAGGGCTCATGTCCTTTATGGGGAAATCTTCAAACGAAGTGCTTAAACAGCTGGGAGAACCAGATCGAATTGATCCTTCCGCATATGATTATGACTGGTGGATTTACAACCAATCGAAGAAGCACTATATTCAAGTAGGGGTAAAGGATAGTAAAGTGGTGACCTTGTTTGCTACAGGAGACGGTCTGAATGTAGAACCGTTTAAAATCGGTCAAGCCACGAGTGAAGTATTTAAGAAAACACAAATTGCACCTTACATTCATGTGGAGGATGAACAAAATTCATACCGCTTTGAATTCTCAGAAGATGATATGAATACAAGACCCACTGTGAAAGTGGGAGATGATGTGTATGTTCAGCTTTACATGGATAAGTTTGAAAGCACCCTTTCAAGTATCAGGGCCTTCAACGCAGATACATTTGTGAAACAAAAGCCGTATGAGGTGGTCTACCGAGGTCAATTGGTAGAACCTGAGGCGATATCAGGCGAAAAGTGGAAAGATATCGAAGCTTCCAGTCAAAAACAAATTTTTGATATGACCAATATTATCCGCCATAAGTACAACCTGCCGATCTTAAAGTGGGATGATGAAACCTCTGAAGTGGCCTTCATGCATAGTGAGGACATGAAAGAGAATCATTATTTCTCCCATGAATCTAAAAAATACGGTACGCTGAAAGACCGGTTAGAAAGAGGCGAGGTGGGCTTTCAGCTCGCAGGTGAAAACATTGCCTATAACTATGTCGATGGACCTGCAGCGGTAGAGGGCTGGCTCAATAGTGAAGGTCACAGGAAGGCGTTATTAAATAAAGATTACACGCATCTTGGCGTAGGGGTGAAAGAAAAATATTACACCCAAAATTTCATCAAGAAAACTTCTTAAACGAAAGCAGCTGCATGGTCGCAGCTGTTTTTTTGATGTTTAAAAAGAGGCTCACCAAAACAGATGCTGGTGTATATAGTATAGTAGGCATTTGTATGGGGGGTGAGGATATGACAAACAAGCAAAAACAAACATCCATTGATGAATTTAAACAATTCGTCAGACGCCATCCGAAGTTAATTCAAGAAGTGCAAACGCAAGAAAAAAGCTGGCAAAGTGTATACGAAAATTGGATCATGTTTGGTGAGGAAGATGAGATGTGGTCACCTTACCGGCAATCGAAATCTGAAGATGCGAAAGAAGAAAAAGCCTCTAAGCCAAGTGAAGCAGGAAAAGCAGATTTTATGTCTAAAATGGTTTCTGCTGTGAAAAAAATGGACGCTGATCAAATGAATGAACAGATTAACAAAATGAGCCAGTCTATTTCCTCTTTACAAAGCTTGCTCGGCCAATTTTCATCCAATGGTTCAAAGAAAGGTTCATCTGGAGGCAGTCAGCACCCATTCTCCTTCAGGAAAGATTAAGTGAAAGGGGATGCTTCTGGTGCGAAAAGAAGTACAGGAATTTGTCATGGCCGAAGAGGAGCGAATCAAATTCATAAGGCAGCGTCCTATCTGGTACAGACAGCTGACGCGACATCCTGAAAATCTAACGTCCTTTGAATTAGATAAAATGAACTTTTACGAAAAAACCATTCCTCATCGTGTGAGTCAGTTGAGCAATAGCGTCCAAATGGCTGAAATGATGATTCAAATGTTCCAAGCAATGCGCAATCAAAATGGAGCCGGTTGAGGCTTTTTTGAGTTGATTAAGATGTCTATTTCCTGAGCATCCTATAAAAGTAGATGAAAGGAGAATCAGATGATGAAATGGATGCTGTCAATAGGCGCATTGCTTTTTCTTGTCACCGGGTGTCAAAGTCAACATGGAGAAGAGCAAGTGATTAAGCAAGACCCAGCAGTACCAGTCATGCAGCAAGCCCAAAGCGAAATGAAGCAGCAAGGCTTTTTGAAATACAAAGTGCAAGGGTCGTCTGTCTATATAGAAAGTACACTTCAAGATTTTCATCTTCAGCCAGAGCGTCTAAAAAAGAACGAGAAGGCGGGATATTTTACAGTGTATGTAGACGGGAAACGTGCAGGGAATGAGTATACTGCGGCATTTGTGGTCAAGCATCTTTCAAAAGGAAAGCATAAAATGACTGTTGTGCTGAATTCCCGTCATCCAGAATATAAACAGAAAAGAGAAACATGGGATGTATTTGTCACGTAAAAGCATTTTCTGATCCATAGGTTTCGTGGTAAACTATGAATTGGAGGTGCAACATTTATGTATGCGACAATCGAATCTGTGGAGCTCCAAGAGGAAGCAAATCAATTGGCTGCCATGATTCTTCAGTCGGAGGAGGCTGAACATTACCGCAACTGCTTTAAGCGTCTCCAGCAAGACGAAGAAGCCCAACAAATTATTGCCCATTTTACAAAAGTAAAAGAGCAGTATGAGGATGTGCAGCGGTTCGGCAAATATCATCCGGACTATAGAACGATCTCAAAGGAAATGCGTGAGGTCAAAAGAAAGCTAGATCTTCACGATACAGTGGTTGATTTCAAAAAAGCAGAAACAGCGATTCAATCCATCTTAGATGAGATTAGTATTGAAATCGGTCAAGCTGTATCAGCATATATTAAAGTTCCAACAGGGAACCCATATTTTGATGGTCTATCATCATGCGGCGGTGGCTGTGGATCAGGTGGCAGCTGCGGCTGTAAAGTATCTTGACGAGACTTGAATGTCTCGTCTTTTACATAATGAATGAAAAGAATTGAAAAGCGGCAGGTGAAAAGATGGAAACCAAACGTCAAGGGATGGTCGTCTGGCTGCATTCGTTAAAGCAGTCAAAAGCGCTAAGAAAATTCGGAAATGTTCACTATATTTCAAGGAAAATGAAATATGCTGTGATCTATTGTGATATGGATGATCTTGAGCGCCATATGGCTAAACTCAGCTCGTTACCATTTGTGAAACGTGTTGAGCCTTCATATAAACCTTTTATTAAATTAGAGTACGAATCCAAATTGGACAAAGCAAAAGAGTATGATTATAAGGTGGGCTTTTAAAGACACAAAAAAATCCCCGCGGCATCACCCGCGGGGTCCTTCTATTCTTAATGATTCATTAAGGAGAAGGCAAAGGGAGAGGAGAAACCGGAGGAAGAACTTATGGGGAAACGTAAGTCTTCTCCGCGGTTGGCAACAGCACCACATCAGATGCTGTTATAAGTAGTATGACCCCGTATTTCTTGATCTATACATAGAAAATGAATGAATATCATTGCATTGTTCCTTGAGGAGTGATGTGGTAAGATAATGTTGAATTTTTTGTCATAAACAATGACGAATAGAAGCAAGTAGAAAAAGTGGTGGAAAAATGAGAGTCATCTCTGGAACGAGAAAAGGCCGCACACTTAAAGCGGTACCAGGTCAATCAACAAGACCGACGACAGATAAAGTAAAAGAATCAATATTTAATATGATCGGCCCGTATTTTGATGGCGGATGGGCTCTTGATTTATTTGCAGGAAGCGGTGGTTTAGGGATTGAAGCGCTTTCTAGAGGATTCGATCATTGCATATTCGTTGATCGAGATATGAAGGCGATTCAGACGATTAAAGGCAACCTGAATCAATTGTCGCTAATGGATCAAAGTGAAGTGTTTCGAAATGAAGCAAAGCGTGCACTTGCAGCTGTTGTGAAACGAGAGGAATCCTTTCAAGCCATTTTCCTTGATCCGCCCTATAAAGATCAACAGCTAAAAGCACTTCTTGAAATGATTGACGAGCACGCCTTGTTAACAGATGACGGCGTGATCGTGTGTGAGCATGATAGAGATGTGAAGCTGCCAGAAGAAGCAGGGCAGCTCCACATCACAAGACAGGAACTGTACGGATTGACTGGTATTACGATCTATAGAAAGCGGGGAAATTAGCATGGGGAACATAGCCGTTTGTCCGGGCAGCTTCGATCCAGTTACATTGGGGCATTTGGATATCATCAAAAGAGGTGCAAAGATTTTTGATGAAGTGTATGTATGTGTACTAAATAATTCATCTAAAAAACCGTTATTTACTGTTGAAGAACGGTGTGAGCTTATTCGCCAAGCAACAAAGGAGCTGCCAAATATCAAAGTTGAATCGTTTCACGGCCTGCTTGTTGATTATGCGAAGCAAAAAGAAGCCAAAGTCATTTTACGCGGACTAAGAGCTGTGACGGACTTTGAGTATGAGATGCAAGGCACCTCAATGAACAAAGTGTTAGACGATGAAATTGAAACGTTTTTTATGATGACCAACAATCAATATTCCTTCTTAAGCTCCAGCATCGTCAAAGAAGTAGCGAAATATCATGGGGCAGTCAACGATCTTGTACCAAAAGAGGTAGAAGCAGCGCTGAAGGAAAAATTTAATGGATGAGTGCACCCGGCACTCATCCATTTTTTAATTTCCGATAGTATAGCGCGATATACACTATCATACTGCAAAGTGTGATGAAGGGACCGGCTTTCACAAGCTGATTCCAAAGCACGCTGCTGAACATGACGACCTGCTGGCTTGCATCAAAGGCACCCGCTGGGAGAGCCATATCTGATCGAGAGACATAAAGAGGCTTGAATAATAAAAAGGCAAAAACAGCTGCATAAATTCCGTGAAGCAAACGGGCGAAGAAAAACGGTTTAAAGCGGATATCGGTTGCCGCTAAAATGCCAGCGACTTGTGCTTGAACAGAGAACCCGCTGAATCCTAAAATAAAGCTGACGACAATGGTTTTAGCGAGAAGGGTGACTTCCTGTGACCCCGTCATCTGGCTTCCTAATGTGATTTCAAATAAACCGGCAATCATGGCAAGGTCTAATTCTGGCGGAAGATGCATCGTTTGCAGCATATATCCGAGCCCGATGGATAAAAGGTCTGTCACATGGACAACTGACAGCATTTTGCTAAACACAGAAAATAAGATAATAAAGCCGCCAATCATAAAGAGTGTTTGGACTGATGACATGACTGCATCACTTAAAATTTGGCCGAGCGGTCTTTTCTCTGCGAGTCTTGCTGTATGAAGAGCATTGAATGCCTCTTTAAACGGCGGGAATAAAAACTTCTTGCGGCTTCTTAGGTGTGCATCATGCCGCGCTTTATATGCCCGCATCGTCACACCAACAGCGAGATTCCCTAAATAATGAGCGCTGGCCAATACAATGCCTAAAGCTGGATGATGAAAAAAACCAACAGCCACTGCACCGAAAATAAACAATGGATTCGATGAATTTGTAAAGGAAACGAGACGCTCTGCTTCGATCCGCGTCAGCTGCCTTTCCTGCCTCAGTCTTGTCGTTAATTTCGCACCAGAAGGAAACCCTGAAGCCATTCCCATAGCCAGTACAAATCCCCCTACACCCGGCACCCGGAAGATGGGGCGCATAAATGGCTCTAATAATACCCCGACAAATCTGACAATCCCAAAACTAATTAATAGCTCGGACAAAATAAAAAAAGGAAGCAATGATGGAAATACAACCTCCCACCACATTGCAAGTCCATTTTTCGATGCTTGCAAAGAGGCTTGTGGGTGTGTAATCACAGTGGCTGTTAAGAAAATAAAAAAAGCAGCGATGAACAGAGTGTTCCATTTTTTCATGGAGATTTCGCCCCTTGCCGTATGATCTATTGGCGAGCTCGTGATTATAGAAAAAGAAACTAGCCGAGCCTGTCTTCTATTACTATACGAGCAGTAGGGGCATGTTTAGACCTATAGATTCGTATATATGCATAGAAAGAGGAGGGTGGATTTTCATGAAGCGACCGATCATCGGGCTTGCACTAGGCTCCGGGGGTGCGAGGGGAATGGCGCATATCGGGGTTTTGTCTAGTCTTGAGAAGCAAGGGATACAGGTAGATATGATCGCTGGAAGCAGTATTGGCGCACTTGTCGGGAGCTTTTATGCGGCAGGACAAGACGTAGAAAAAATGAAAAAACTTGCACTTGTCTTCAGAAGAAAGTATTATGCTGACTATACACTGCCAAAAATCGGTCTTTTAAAAGGAAATCGAATTTTGCAGCTGATTCACACGTTTACATATGGGAAAAAATTCGAAGAATTAAGAATGCCCCTTGCGGTGGTTGCCTGTGACCTCGAAACAGGGGAGAAGGTTGTGTTTAAAGAAGGGTCTGTCTCACAAGCAGTCAGAGCAAGCATCAGCATTCCAGGCGTGTTTGTTCCTCACGAAATGGGCGGCAGACAGCTAGTGGATGGAGCGGTTGTTGACCGCATTCCTGTGTCTGTTTTAAAAGAAATGGGCGCAGACCTTATTATCGCCTCTGATGTATCTAGGGTGAAAAAAACAGAAAAGGCGACGAGATTATCGGATGTGATTATGCAAAGTTTGGACATCCTTCAAAATGAATTGGTCCGTCACCAAACCATTCATGCAGATCTCATGATTCGGCCGAGGCTTGAAACATTCAGCTCCAGTTCATTCACTCAGGTTCAGGAGATGATTGAGGCTGGTGAACTCGCCGCTGACCAATTAACAGGTAAACTGAAAGATGTCATTGATAAATGGGAGTGTTAATCGAATGAAAAAATTGAATATTCGCTGGCTCAGCTTTTTTGTTATTGTTCTTGTCTTATTTGGCTTAACTTTTGTTAAACTGCCGTATTACGTGACAAAGCCGGGTGATGCAACAGAGATTGCCCCTCACATTCAAGTGGATGGTGGATACGGCGAGAAGGGCAGCTTCTCTCTTATGACGATAAAAGTAGGTCCAGCCAATCCGTATACGTATTTGCTTGCGAAAATGAATAAATATGACGAAATCGTCCCAGAAGAAAATATTAAAGCGGACGGAGAGTCTGATGAAGATTATATGAAAAGACAGCTTCAGCTGATGAAAAGCTCTCAAGAAAATGCCATGATTGCAGCGTATACAAAAGCAGGCAAAAAAGTAGATTATACGTTTAATGGGGTATATGCGAGCTACGTCATGAAAGGCATGCCTGCTTACGGCAAAATTGAAGTGGGCGACCGGATTAAAAGCGTTGATGGCAAAACGTATGATTCTGCTGATAAAATGGTGTCGTATATCAGCCGTCAAAAAGCTGGTACATCTGTCCGTTTTGTCCTTGAACGAAACGGCAAGGATATCACGCAGAAAGTGAAGTTGAAGCCTTTTAAAGAAGAGCCGAATCGAGTCGGAATTGGCGTATCTTTATTTACAGACCGAAATGTGAAAGTGTCGCCTTCAATTAAGGTGGATATTGAAAATATCGGCGGTCCATCGGCAGGTTTAATGATGTCACTTGAAATTTATAATCAGCTGACAAAAGAAGACGAAACACATGGCTATGCGATTGCAGGGACTGGAACGATAGACGCTGATGGTACGGTCGGGCCAATTGGCGGAATAGATCAAAAGGTTGTTGCAGCAGATAAAGCAGGAAAAGATATCTTCTTTGCACCAAACGATAAAGGTGATCCAAATTCAGACTACAAAAATGCAGTGAAAACAGCGAAAGATATTAAAAGTAATATGAAAATCGTTCCTGTGGACACTATGCAGGACGCACTGAACTATTTAAACAAGTTAAAAGAGAAAGCATCTTAAGTGAAAAAAGAGCAGCCTTCATCAAAGGCTGCTCTTTTTATCAAGATTGGAAGAGACCAGTCTCTTCATCATAGCGGATCGGATAGGTTTTAAATTCTGCTTCTGTTAACTTTGTTTGCATTGGTTCGCTGATGGGAAGGCTGAAGACGCGGGAAGCGCGAATGTCAAGATCAAGGGCAGGATGTGAAAAGGAAGACAGCTTGCTGACAAGCGGTACGTCCAATTCCTTTTTGACAAGAGATAAGTATTGCTGACCTTTCTTTGACATACCAAGTAAACGAATGTATGGCGCGTGTTTCTTCTTTAGCAGCTCATGCATAACGGTTTTCTTCACCCTCATTAAAAGGTGCGTATTCATCCGCTGCAGCCTTGTCCACGTATATCGTTTTGTTTTCACAAGTGATAGATATTCCTCGTAGGTGGACGCATGTGTGATCGCCTTTTGCATGCGGTGTTCGATGCCTTCTTCAATTTCATAGATGCCTTCTAGTTCTGCTGTATCCATTGTGTGAAACACATGTTTTAAGAAGCTGAAATAGTCTTCTTGCGTATGTAAAAGACCATAAGAAGAATAATAGTCATGTAATTGCTTAAGCGAAGCTTCCGGGAGATAAGAGGCGACAGTTTCAAATGACCCGTTCTCTTTTAAGGCTTTTCGGATGCTTGTCGCGCTTGCAATTTTCTGATGTTTAGGAAGCTCTTGATCATGATAACCGGATGCAATTCTTTGAGAGGTAAAGGGCTCTATGTGAGGAGATCTCTCTAAGATGGCTTTGACATAATGGAAGCCTAAAATGTTATTGGGCTTAGACAGATCCAGTAAGTGTTTAGGATCAATGACTTCCTGAAACGCAGCGGCAGAAGCTGCCGGATAACTAAGCCCTTCTTTGACCTTTGCTTTTGTGAAAAGGTCAATTTCTTCTTTTTTCTCATGCCAAGCGTGAGCTGTTCGTTCAAATGCTTTAATGTCCCCATCCTCGCTTCCGAAAAAAAGGGAGCGGCATTTTAAAGCGTCTAAAATAGACACAGCGCCATTTGCAAAGGTTTCTGCCTTTTGCACTGCATAGATGTATGGAAGCTCACATACGATGTCTACACCGTTTTGCAATGCCATTTTTGTACGTGCCCATTTGGAGACGATAGCAGGTTCTCCGCGCTGGAGGAAAGATCCGCTCATGACGGCAATGGCTACATCTGAGGAGGTATGTGTTTTCGCCTGGCGAACATGATAGGCATGTCCATAATGAAATGGATTGTACTCGACAACGACTCCTGTTGCTTTCAATAGATGTTCCGCCTTTCTTGCTATGGTTAAATGGTCTATGCTACAGTAGCATAAGGGAAAAATGAAGCCCATTTTTTTCAGTGTAGGCATTCCGTGAACTGATGTCAAACAACGCTCTGACATCACAAAGGACTGTAAAGAAAAAATATTGACAAATAGCATGATGAAAGCTATAATCATGTTTGTTGCTCTTAGAGGTGATACAATTGAAATGGACAGTTTATCAGTTACATCAAAAAGCTAAAAACAGCTTCGATTTTCATGAGACGGTTGACTTAAATGAACTTACTAGCCTTCATTCAGATATACGTCGCATTTCACCAGTAGAGGTGAAAGGGACTGGAGTGATCGAATCAAAGCAAGTCGCATTTGATTTAACCATCACAGGTGAAATGACATTGCCTTGTTCAAGAACGCTTGTTGATGTAAATTATCCATTTGCGATTTCAACGAAAGAACTATTTGTACTTCATAAGACAGACGATATAGAAGATGAAGACGTATCTGTTGTAGAAGACGATATCATCGACTTAACGCCTATAGTCAAGGAAGAAATTCTTCTTGAAGTGCCGATGCAAATCTTTTGCGACCAAACAGACGTAAAAGGTGCTGCACCACAGGAAGGGAATGACTGGGCAGTCATTTCGGAAGATGCACATCAAAACCGAATTGATCCGCGTCTGGAAGGCTTGAAGAAGCTCTTAGAAGAAAATAATGAATCTTAACTCTTTAAGGAGGTGGGAATAATGGCTGTACCTTTTAGAAGAACTTCTAAAATGAAAAAAAGATTGCGTCGTACGCATTTCAAACTACAAGTACCTGGTATGGTAGCTTGCCCAGAATGCGGTGAAATGAAAATTTCTCATCGTGTCTGCAAATCTTGCGGAACATACAAAGGCAAAGACGTAAAAAGCAACTAATGCTTGATAAAAAAGCGTAAGGGAATCTTCCCTTGCGTTTTTTTATTTGTCTATTTTTTAGGTTTCTCTCCTGCAAATAGTCTATCTACTCTAGTAAGCGCATATGATGTGGTATTCAGATTCAGGGGGGATGATCAATTGACGATTACAAGGCAGGACGCATGGACGCAAGATGAAGATTTACTTTTAGCAGAAGTCGTCTTAAGACACATTCGAGATGGAGGAACGCAGCTTTCCGCATTTGAAGAAGTCGGAAAAGCGTTGTCAAGAACGGCTGCAGCATGTGGATTCAGGTGGAATTCATACGTCAGAAAACAATATCAGGCAGGCATTGAGCTGGCGAAAAAACAGCGGAAAGAACTGCGTAAGAAGATTGGGATTCATTCCTCGGGTTTACCACAAAATACGTTAACGATAGAAGAAAAGGCAACTTCAGATCAGGCTGAATTGACCTTGCGAGAAGTGATTCAGTTCTTAGAGCAGCTTGAAAAAGAACCTGCTGGCTCTGCAGATTTACGCGAAGAACTAGCGGACACGCAGCATCAACTGAAGTCGCTCACGGAAGAGAATGAACACTTGAAGCGGCAATTAAAAATGACAGAAGAAGATTACCGGGCACTCATTGGGATTGTTGAAAGAGTCAAACAGAATATCAACTTAAAAGAATATGCTAAATAAGAAAACGCCCCTCACAGAGAAAGGAGGGGCGTTTTGCCATCAGTATTAAGCAGATTCACCTGTATTTTTTTGGATATGGGCAGGTTCCCAGATGAGTGGATTTTCCCCTTTGTCGCGTTCCATATCATATTTGACTGCTTCAAAGCCCATTTTATCCCAAAAACCGGCAGATTTGACGCGAGGATTGGTCCGGATTGGCAATCCGAAAGATTTGGCGAAATCAACAAGTGCCTCGCCGTACCCTTTACGCTGATACCCAGGAAGCACTTCCAGCTTCCACAGCTCTAAATAATCATGATTGTGGTCAAAATACGTTGTCGTCGAGCCGTCCACTTGATAAAGGCTCATACGTGCGACCAGCTTATCTCCAAAATAAATCCCGTAAAATGGAGAGTTGCTGTCATTTTCAATCATATTACTTTCAAGGTCTTCAAGCATGGATAGTTCTTGTATACCATATTCCTTAAATTGTTTAAATTCCTCTAAAGTTTTGTAATTGATTAGAAGTCGTTTTACTTGTGTCATATGATCTTCCCCCTTACACACATAATGTCGACAGTGATGTCATTGAAGGCGTTTTCATCCCATCCGCCTTAAAAAGTTTTTACACTTATTATTATAGTTTTTAAATTAAAAAAATTCAATCGCGGTGCGCTATCTGCTTTTTGCATCGCGGCTTGAAACTGTTAAAATGGTTGATATGATGAAGTAAACAGAAAAAGGGAAGTGCGGCAGTTGAACATTGGAATCATTGGCGGCGGTGCGATTGGTCTGCTTTGTGCCAGTTATTTATCACAGCATCATGACATCACTGTTTTGACAAGAAGAAAAGAACAAGCAGAGGAGATTCGAACATCAGGAATTAAGCGAACGGTAAAAGGAGAGACATTCCGGGCGTCTGCGGAGGCAAGGGCAGGGATTACAGGAGGATTTGATCTGCTGATTGTGACAGTGAAATATCACCATCTGCAAGAGGTGCTTGATGAACTATCAACATTACCTCGTCAGCGAATCCTATTTTTACAAAATGGCATGGCCCACTTATTAGATTTAGAAAAATGGGACACGTCGCATTCGATATATATAGGTGTCGTAGAGCACGGCGCCATGAAGGTATCAGACCATGCTGTGAACCATACAGGGATCGGTGTCATCAAGTGGGGAGCTTTTCATCCTGAGGATACAGATGATGTGAGAAATGCTTTGAATGAAACGCCGGCCCATTTTCAGATGATTTATACGGATGAATGGAAAAGAGTGCTGGAAGAAAAACTGCTAGTTAATGTTTGCATTAACCCGCTCACGGCTTTATTGCGTGTGAAAAATGGAGAATTGATCGCAAATCCTGCATATGAATACATGATGAAATGTGCATTTGAAGAAGCATTGTCCATTCTAGGTCTGGCAGAAGAAGAGCGTCTCTGGTCACACCTCGTTTCAATTTGTAAAAAAACGGCCGCCAATCAATCGTCAATGCTTCAAGATATCGTCAAAGGCCGTGAAACCGAAAGAAAAGCCATCGTTGGCTATCTTTTAAAAAAGGCTCAAGCTCAAGAGATTCTGGCGCCACATCTTACTTTCTTTAATCGAAGCTTGGAAGTATTGGAAAAAAAGCAAACAAAATCTTTTGAGTGAGCTCATTTACATGCTATACTTTTTTCGGGAAACTAACTATTTATTGAAGAAAGGAAGTTCTAAACATGCAATTGACTGAACTTTCCATCCGAAGTCAGAATTTATTCATACGTGATTATATACAAGAAAAAAAAGAGATGACTGCTTTTTTTGATTATGATATACATTCTGAAGACACATGGAAAAAAAGATACGACGATCTCATGGAAATGAGCTTCCCGCGCGAGGCTTTAGCGGATTATATGAGCGCATACCACGCAAAGTTTGAATCAGCAGCGATGCGTCAGAACATTGAAAAGATCCGTGATGAACGGAGTGTCATGGTGGTTGGGGGACAGCAGGCAGGCCTACTTTCAGGACCGCTTTATACCATACATAAAATCATATCCATTATTCAGTTCGCAAAAGAAAAAGAATCAGCGCTTGGCGTTCCTGTGATTCCAGTCTTTTGGGTAGCAGGTGAGGATCATGACGTAGATGAAATTAATTTTGTCTACACATCCGGCGAAAAAGGTCCAGTCAAGCAAAAGCTGCCATTACATAACGTCAAAAAAACTGCGGCCAAAAGAACACCTCTGCATCAAGAAAAAACAGAAAAATGGCTCCGCGATGTGTTTTCAACGTATGAAGAATCCGCGTATACTAATGACTTGCTTGATCAGCTTCTTCGATGTTTACGCAAATCACAAACGTTTACTGATTTCTTTGAATGGATTGTATGCGACCTTTTTGAAGAAGATGGACTGCTTTTATTTAATTCAGGAGACTTAGGCGTCAAACCACTTGAGCGTACGTTATTCAAGCACATTGTCGAGACAAATGATGCAGTCACAGCTCGTTTGAATGAAACGCAGGCTGCCATGAAACGAGCGGGATATCAGCCGATCATTGAAGCTGGTGACAATCAGGCGAACCTGTTTTACGAATATGATGAAGAGCGCTTCCTTATTGAAAAAGAAAACGGCCAGTTTTCTATATCAGAAGTGGGGCTTACGTGGACAAAAGAAGAGCTTTTGCAGGAAATTGAGGAGCACCCAGAACGGTTCAGCAACAATGTGGTGACGCGTCCCTTAATGCAGGAAACCCTTCTCCCGACACTTGCTTTTATGGCAGGACACGGTGAAGTCAACTATTGGGGAGAGCTGAAAGGAATTTTTGAGCATTTTAAATTAAAGATGGCACCTGTTCTTCCAAGACTGCACGTGACCATCCTTGAAAGACACATCGACAAGAAGCTGCCTGTCAGAGAACTTTCTCTAGAAGAAGTGCTCACAAACGGAGTAAAAGAAAAGAAAGAGGCTCACTTTGAGCAAAGCCTTCCAGACAGCTTTGTTCAAGCCGTTGATCAAGCGAAACGTGAATTAGCGAATGTTCATGGTGTATTGAGGCAAGAAGCACTGAAGGTTGAACCAAACTTCGAGCAGCTGCTAGATAAAAATGCCAAATTTATCGAAGATCAGCTTCAATTTGTTTATCAAAAGGTGGCGCAGCGTGTGGAAGAGAAGGAAGGATATATCCTTCGAGATTTTGAACGGATTGAAAACAGCTTAAAACCATTAGATGCCCCGCAAGAAAGAATTTGGAATATCATGTACTTTTTAAACAAATATGGTCCAGAATTCTTCAAAACGTTCAAAAATCTGCCATTTTCATTTCAAAACAAGCAGCAAATTGTCAAACTTTGAAATAAAGTTTTAATGAACCCTGACTAGTTCAGGGTTTTTTTTTATGTAGAAACAGTGTAAAATAAGTTTTGTGGAGAGAAGTGGTGGATAGTGGAGAGTAAGGGTGAGAAAGTGGGGCTCTGATTATCATGTTCATGGGTGAATACCAACATACGATTGATACAAAAGGGCGCATGATCATCCCTGCTAAATTTAGAGACGGTCTCGGAGAACAGTTTGTGCTGACGAGAGGGCTTGATCAATGTTTATTTGGCTACCCTATGAGTGAGTGGAAACTAATTGAAGAGAAACTCAAAGCACTGCCGTTAACGAAAAAAGATGCACGTGCGTTTACCCGGTTCTTCTTCTCCGGCGCAGTTGAATGTGATCTGGACAAGCAGGGGCGCATTAACATCGCATCAAACCTACTCCAATATGCAAAACTCGAAAAAGAATGTGTGGTCATCGGCGTTTCAAATCGAATTGAGTTGTGGAGTAAGTCGATCTGGGAACAATATACAGAAGAGCAAGAAGATTCTTTTGCTGAAATTGCTGAAAACATGATTGGGTTTGATATATAATAATCCCTTGTGCAGCAAGCTTTCTACACATTCATTTCTATTTGAAAAAGGTGGGACCATAACATCATGTTTCAACATGAGACAGTATTATTAAAAGAAACAGTTGACGGTTTAAACGTCAAAGAAGACGGTACATATGTAGACTGCACGCTGGGCGGAGCAGGTCATAGCTCATATTTACTATCTCAACTATCAGAAAAAGGTACATTGATTGGATTTGACCAAGACGATGCTGCACTGGATCATGCACGAGAGAAGCTCGCGGATTCAAAAGCGAACATTCTTTTCATAAAGAGCAACTTCCGATATTTAAAAGAACGTCTGAATGAACAAGGCATTACAAGCGTAGACGGTGTGATTTTTGACCTTGGGGTTTCATCTCCTCAGCTCGACACACCAGAGAGAGGCTTTAGTTATCACCATGATGCACCTCTTGACATGCGAATGGATCAAACAGCCGCATTGTCGGCAAAACAAGTGGTGAATGAATGGCCATTTGAAGATCTAGTTCGGATTTTCTACAAATATGGGGAAGAAAAATTCAGCAAGCAAATCGCACGCAAAATTGAAGAAGCTAGAAAAAAAGCACCAATTGAAACAACAGGTGAGCTTGTCGACATTATCAAAGAAGGAATTCCCGCACCTGCAAGACGAACTGGCGGACATCCAGCAAAAAGAGTGTTTCAAGCGATCCGAATTGCTGTCAATGATGAATTGAAAGTTTTTGAAGAAGCACTAGAACAAGCAATAGAGTTACTCAATCCGAAGGGGAGAATTTCTGTCATTACATTCCATTCACTTGAAGACCGGATTTGTAAAAGTACATTTAAAGAAATGTCTTCTCTTCCAGAACTTCCGCACGGACTACCAGTGATTCCAGAAGGACTTGAACCAAAGCTGAAGCTGATCACGAGAAAACCAATCGTTGCATCAGAACAAGAGCTGGAACATAACAACCGTGCCCGTTCAGCGAAGCTCCGAATTGCAGAAAAAAAGTAAAACGACACCATAGATGATGATAAAAAGGAGGTTTCTTATGAGTAATTTGGCTTACCAAAGAGAAGTAAAACAATATCAAACAGAGCAGCAAGGCCAATCGGTTGTTATTAAAAGAAGAGGTTCTATCACACTTGGTGAAAAAATCTTACTTGTCATGTTTGTCATGGCTCTTATGTGCAGCTCCATTCTCATCATTTCTAAAGCCTTTGCTGTCTATCACGCTAATATTGAAGTCCAGAAATTAGAACAGCAAGTATCTTTAGAATCGAAGAAGATCACTGAGCTTCAAAAAGAAAAAGACTTGCTGAGTGAACCGGAGAGAGTCATTGATACTGCAAAAAAAGCAGGCTTAAGCATTTCGAAAGATGTTAAGAAGGTCGATTAAGATGGCGATGCCTAAAAAGAATAAAATGATGAACAGAGGCGCGGCAATTGCGAGTATTTGCTTCGCCCTGTTTTTCTTTATCATCCTTGCACGTTTTATCTATATTCAGATTACAGGAACGGTCGATGGCCAAGTGTTAGCCGCAAAGGCAAATGAACAATATCAATCGAAGAAAACACTTGAAGCGAAAAGAGGGTCTATTTTAGACCGAAATGGGAATGTAATTGCCGAGGATACGTCTGTCTATAAGCTCATTGCGATCATGAGCAAGAAAATGACGGTCGATCCAAAGCACCCGATGCATGTCGTCGACAAAGAAAAGACAGCAAAAGAGCTGTCAAAAGTCATTGATATGAGCGAAAGCGAAATTTTAAAGCGTCTGAATACAAAAGATGCGTTCCAAGTTGAGTTTGGTAAAGCTGGGAAAGACATCAGTTTTTCAACAAAGGAAAAAATTGAAAAGCTAAAGCTTCCAGGGATCGCATTTGAAAAAGACACGAAGCGATATTATCCAAACGGCATGTTTGCGTCGAATCTGATCGGTTATGCAAGATTAGATGAGGCAACGAAGGACATGTCAGGCGCGATGGGACTTGAGAAGGCACTGAACAAATTTTTAAAAGAAAAAGACGGCTATGTGACATATAACAGTGACAGAAGCGGATGGGCTCTTCCAAATAGTAAAGAAGACATTGTCGCTCCGAAGGATGGAAAAAATGTCACGCTGACCATCGATCAAAAAATCCAAGCGTTCCTTGAAGAAAGTATGACGCAGGTTGCCAAAAAATATAAACCGAAGAAAATCATTGCCACAGTCGTTGACCCAAAAACGGGAAAGGTGCTCGCGATGGGACAGCGGCCAAGCTTTAATTTAAATGAATTAGACATTACGAATTATAACAATGATGTCATTTCATATGCGTTTGAACCAGGTTCAACAATGAAAATCTTTACACTTGCTGCGGCAATCCAAGAAGGGGTCTATCAAGGCAATGATAAATATCAATCTGGTACTTATAAAGTAGGAGGCGGCCTTGTAAGAGATCACAACAATGGAAATGGCTGGGGAAAAATTGACTTTCATGAAGGGGTTCTCCGTTCGTCTAACGTAGCTTTTGCAAAGCTGGCAAAAGAAAAATTAGGCTTCACGCGCTACGAACAATATTTGCAGAAGTTCCATTTCTATGACAAAACAGGTATTGACTTACCGAACGAAGCGTCTAGTAAAATCAATTACAGATACGAATATGACAAAGCATCGACGGCTTACGGTCAAGCGTCTGCCATTACACCGATTCAACAAATCGAAGCAGCGACAGCGATAGCAAACGGCGGAACGATGATGAAGCCATATGTCATTGATCATATTACAGACCCGAACACAAACAAAACGATTTTACAGCACGAACCAACAGTAGCTGGAAAACCAATTTCCTCTGATACAGCAAAGCAAGTCCGTGACATTTTAGGTGAGGTGGTTTCCTCGAAGATTGGAACAGGCCAGCCTTACCAAATCAAAGGATTTGACGTTGCTGGGAAAACAGGAACAGGACAAATTGGCGGTGCCGGCGGTTATCTCAAAGGAAGAAACGATTACGTCTTTTCATTTATGGGAATGGCGCCAAAAGATGATCCGAAGCTGCTCGTTTATGTAGCTGTACAGCAGCCGCAGCTGTCTGCTACAGAAACTGGCTCTGCCCCAGTTGCACAAATCTTTAACCCAGTGATGAAAAATAGTCTGCTATATTTAAATATTGCACCAACAAAAACAGACGATAAAAAATCAGGCGAACAAAAAGTGAAACAAGAAACAATGCCTTCATTCTTAGATTTAGAAGTGAAGCAGGCGGAAACAGAAGCCAAAAACAAAAACTTAACGCCTGTTGTCATCGGCGACGGTCTCTCCATTAAACGACAGTGGCCAAGTGCAGGCTCTGAATTCTCTGAAAGCCAGAAAGTTTTCTTGAAAACAGCAGGAAAAACGATAAAAATGCCTGATATGACAGGCTGGTCGAGACGGGAAGTCCTTCAATATGCATCCATTTCCGGTGTGCATATCGAAACAAAAGGACAAGGATATGCTGTCAAACAAAGTGTGAAAAATGGAGCGGAGATTTCAGATAAAGTCGTCACTGTGACATTTAAAAGCCCGAATTAACTGCAAAACCTAGCAAACTACTTGCTAGGTTTTTTCTTTTGCCGAGCCAAGCGGGATAGACGAGACGTTCTACATAAGGACGGGCCTGCATATGATGGAAACAAGCCATATGTATGTAAGGAGTGAACCGGGCGTGCGAGTATCAAGTGTAACAGTGAGAAAACGATTGCTTTTCGTGCTGCTGTTTGGGGTGATCATTTTTTTCATCATAGATACTAGATTAGGATATGTACAGTTTATTATGGGCGAGAAGCTCACAAGCTTAGCAAAAGATTCATGGAGCCGGAACCTCCCGTTCGAACCAGAAAGGGGAGATATTTTGGACCGAAATGGGGTAGAGCTTGCGACGAACAAAAGTGCCCCATCTATATTGGTCGTCCCGCGGCAAATTAAAGATCCGGCAGAAACAAGCAAAAAACTGGCGGCAGTACTGAATATGTCTGAAGAGAAAGCGTACAAGCACGTCACAAAGAAAACATCCATCGAACGAATTTCTCCAGAAGGCAGAAAAGTATCTCATGAAAAAGCAAAAGAAGTTAGAGAGCTTGATTTAGATGGCGTTTATGTTGCGGAAGACAGCATCAGACACTATCCGTTTGGCAGTTTTCTTTCTCATGTGCTTGGCTTCGCTGGAATTGATAATCAAGGGTTACTTGGACTGGAAGCCTATTATGATGATGACCTAAAAGGTGAAAAAGGCTCTGTCAAGTTCTATTCCGATGCAAAAGGGCAGAAAATGCCAGATGAAGCAGATGATTATACACCACCTAAAGATGGTCTTGATATGAAGTTAACTGTCGATGCGAAGGTGCAAACCATTATAGAACGGGAATTAGACAATGCGCAGGCAAAATATAACCCAGATGGGATGATTGCAATTGCGATGAACCCGAAGAACGGTGAAGTGCTTGGGATGTCGAGCAGACCGGATTTTGATCCAGCGGATTATCAATCAGTTGACTCGAAAGTGTTTAACCGAAATCTACCGGTGTGGAGCACATATGAGCCAGGTTCGACATTTAAAATTATTACACTTGCAGCAGCACTAGAAGAGAAAAAAGTCAATTTAAAACGCGATCATTTTTTTGACAGCGGTTCTGTGACAGTTGATGGTGCAAGACTTAGGTGCTGGAAAAAAGGCGGACACGGATCACAGTCATTTTTAGAAGTGGTTCAAAACTCCTGTAACCCCGGCTTTGTTGAGCTAGGCGATCGTCTAGGAAAGGATAAATTATTTTCCTATATTAAAAATTTCGGGTTTGGCCAAAAAACAGGAATCGATCTTCAAGGGGAAGGGCGAGGCATTTTGTTCCCGCTGGACCGAGTTGGCCCTGTAGAGCAGGCGACAACTGCCTTTGGTCAAGGTGTATCTGTTACGCCGATACAGCAAGTGGCTGCCGTAGCAGCTGCGGTAAATGGCGGAACACTTTACACGCCATACATTGCAAAAGAATGGATAGATCCAATCACAAAAGAGGTTGTGAAAAAGCAATCGCCGATTGCCAAAAAGAAAGTGATTTCAGCAGAAACATCAAAAGAAATCAGATATGCGCTTGAAAGTGTAGTCGCTCAAGGAACTGGCCGAAATGCATTTGTTGAAGGATATCGAGTTGGCGGAAAAACAGGGACAGCACAGAAGGTAAAAGACGGCAAGTACATGGAAAATAATCACATTGTGTCGTTTATCGGATTTGCGCCTGCTGATGATCCAAGTATCGTTGTATATGTCGCAGTAGATAACCCGAAAGGCACCATTCAATTTGGCGGGACAGTTGCAGCACCAATTGTGGGGCATATTATGCGGGACAGCCTGCCTGAGATGGGTGTGAAAAAAAGAAAAGGACAAATTGAAAAGAAGTACCAGTGGCTGGACACAAAAACCATTGAAGTACCGAATCTTGTAGGGGGATCTGTTTCAGACCTTGAATCCTTACTGATTAACCTGAAGATCGATGCTTCTGGAACTGGCAGTAAAGTGGTGAAGCAATCGCCTGCTGCCGGGACAAAAGTCAAAGAAGGCTCCACCATCAGATTATACTTAAACGATGAATAATAAAGAATGAACAGAGGGTAGCCGCACTCATTCGGCTGCCTCTTTTTGTTGAAAGAGAAGGTCTGTTTGAAAAAAAGAGCCTAAAGTGTGTTTTTTCCAAGAGAAACTTAAGGAATACGCTGGATGTATCCTTTTTTTTACGATAAAATATAGACTGTGTGTTTTTTTCACAAGACATGCACGTGAACGAATTTGAGAGGTTTGATATGAAATGAAATTACAAGAACTCCTTACATACTTTAAAAGTGAAAACAACGAATTAATAAACGAAAATCCTGATATCACTTCCATTGAAATGGATTCAAGAGAGGTGAAAAAAGGAAGCCTTTTTGTCTGTATAAAAGGCTATACAGTAGATGGACACGATTATGCTGAAAAAGCGGTGAAAAGCGGGGCTGCAGCGATTGTAGCAGAACACCCTCTTAACATAACAGAAGTACCAGTCATTATTGTAAAACACTCTCAAAGAGCTCTTGCAAGAATAGCTGATGCGTTTTACGAGCAGCCAACTCATAAGCTGAATCTCATTGGGATCACAGGAACAAACGGAAAAACTTCGACAACACACATGATTGAACAAATGATGAGAAAAGCCGAAAAGAAAACTGGCTTAATCGGTACGATGTATATGAAGGTGAATGATGACATTCTCGATGTGAAAAACACCACACCTGAAAGTGTCACACTTCAGAAAACTTTTAAACAGATGCTTGACCAAGATGTAGACACAGCCATTATGGAAGTATCATCACATGCACTGCATCTTGGCAGGGTACATGGATGTGATTATGATATTGCCGTTTTCACAAACCTTTCGCAGGACCATCTTGATTACCACAACACAATGGAAGAATATAAACATGCGAAAAGCTTGCTATTCTCACAGCTTGGCAGTGCCTTTCATCACGATAAGCCGAAGCATGCGATTTTAAATGCAGATGATGACGCTTCAAGTTATTATGAAAAAGTGACAGCTGCTGAAGTCATGACATATGGCTTAGAGCAAAAAGCAGATGTAATGGCAAAGAATATTCAAATCAAACCGAAGGGAACTCAATTTGATTTGATCACTCCAATTGGCACAAAAAATGTGACAGTTGCCCTCATCGGTAAGTTTAATGTGTACAACATCCTAGCAGCTGTATCAGTAGGGATCGTATCTGGCTTAACATTTGAAACGATTGTAAGTGCTATTGAAGAGCTGGAGGGAGTCAAAGGCCGATTTGAACTTGTGAACTGTGATCAAGATTTCCCTGTTATCGTCGATTACGCCCATACACCTGACAGCTTAGAAAATGTCCTGACAACGTGTAGAGAATTAACAGAGGGCAAAATTTTCTGTGTGATAGGCTGCGGCGGCGATCGTGATAAAACAAAGCGTCCTCAAATGGCCCAAATCGCTGTGAAGTATGCAGATGAACCTGTATTTACATCAGACAACCCAAGAAGCGAAGATCCTTCAGTTATTTTGAAGGATATGGAAAATGGGGTTCCAGACGCATATTATCATAGTTTTGTGAATCGCAAACAAGCCATCTTTTTTGCAATTGCCAATGCGAAAAAAGGCGATACAGTCTTAATAGCGGGTAAAGGTCATGAGACATATCAAATCGTCGGCGATCAAGTTTACGATTTTGATGATGCAAAGGTTGCTATGGACGCTATTTTAGATCTAAACAAATCTTAAAATGATGAAAAGAGTGTAATGAAATGAAGCATTTTGTACAAAAACAACATACGAAGAACGCGAATGAATACCTTAATAATGAATGTGATTTTCTGATGGAAAACGGCTTTGGAAATTCGGAAGGAGTAAAGAACGATGCTTGAACAGGTGATATTGTTTACAATCATAATGGGATTTTTAATCAGTGTTCTTTTATCCCCGATTTTTATTCCGTTTTTAAGAAGGCTTAAATTTGGTCAAAGTATTAGAGAAGAAGGGCCACAGTCTCACCAAAAGAAATCAGGTACTCCGACAATGGGCGGAATTATGATTATCTTTTCTATTACCATTACAACGATTGTGATGATCAACAAATTTTCTGAGATTAGTCCAGAAATGTTTTTATTGTTATTTGTCACGCTTGGCTACGGTCTATTAGGATTTTTAGATGATTATATTAAAGTAGCGATGAAACGAAACCTAGGTTTAACATCGAAACAGAAATTAATTGGTCAAATTGTGATCGCAGTGATTTTTTATGCAGTCTTCCATTATTATCAGTTTGCAACGACTATTCGCATTCCAGGAACAGATGTGAGCTTCGATTTAGGATGGGCTTACTTTATCCTTGTCGTTTTCATGCTTGTCGGAGGTTCTAATGCCGTGAACTTAACGGATGGACTGGATGGTCTATTATCTGGAACCGCGGCTATTGCCTTTGGAGCCTTTGCTATATTGGCTTGGAATCAATCACAGTACGATGTAGCGATCTTTTCAGTAGCTGTTGCTGGAGCCGTTCTTGGGTTTCTTGTGTTTAACGCGCATCCTGCAAAAGTATTTATGGGTGATACAGGGTCGCTTGCTTTAGGCGGAGCGATTGTAGCAATTGCGATTTTAACAAAGCTTGAAATTTTACTTGTCATTATTGGAGGAGTATTTGTTGTCGAAACGTTATCCGTTATTCTTCAAGTGATCTCCTTTAAAACAACTGGAAAAAGAATCTTTAAGATGAGTCCGCTTCACCACCACTATGAATTAGTTGGCTGGTCTGAGTGGAGAGTAGTTGTCACCTTCTGGACAGCTGGTTTATTACTTGCTGTTTTAGGAATTTACATCGAGGTGTGGTTATAATTGAATAAGATGCAAATGTTAAAAAACGAACATGTACTAGTATTAGGTCTTGCAAAAAGCGGATATGCGGCAGCTTCAATTCTTCATGAGCATGGAGTAAATGTCATAGTAAATGACCAAAAGCCGTTTGAAGAAAATGAACCTGCTCAGCTTCTTTCTGAAAAGGGGATTGATGTCATTTGCGGCAGCCATCCTCTTCGTATGTTCGATGATAAAGAAATTACGATTTTAATTAAAAATCCAGGAATTCCATATGAAAATGTGATGGTTCAAGAAGCGCTTCGCCGACGAATTCCAGTTTGGACGGAAATAGAATTAGCTTATCATTTAACCTCAGCTCCTTTTATTGGGATTACTGGATCAAATGGAAAAACCACTACCACGACTTTGATTTATGAAATGTTGAAACAAGACAGTCAAAAAACTTTAGTGGCAGGTAATATTGGCACAGTTGCCAGCGAAGTCGCTGCAAAGGCAGCTGGCGATGAGTGGATCGTAACTGAACTCTCTTCTTTTCAGTTAATGGGAACAGTTGATTTCAGACCTAAAATCAGCTTAATATTAAATATTTTTGATGCACATTTAGACTATCACCACACTCGTGATGAATATGAAAAAGCAAAGCAGAAAGTATACGCACATCAACTTGAAGATGACATAGCTGTTATTAACCTCGATGATCCATCAGTCGTAAAACTGGCTGAAGCTTCAAAAGCAAAAAAAGTGTTTTTCTCAGTGAAAGAGCAAGTAGACCATGGTGCGTATATTAAAAATGGTGCGATCTACTACATGAATGAACATATCATCGATTTAAAGGATGTTGTTCTTCCTGGTGAGCATAACCAAGAAAATATTTTGGCAGCTATTTGTGTCGTGAAAAATGCAGGCTGTTCAAATGAAGCAATCGCACACGTTCTCACGACATTTAGTGGAGTGAAGCATCGTCTGCAGTTTGTAGATACAATTCAAAGCAGAAAATTCTATAACGATAGTAAAGCTACCAATATACTGGCAACAAGTAAAGCATTGTCAGCTTTTAATCAGCCGACCATTTTACTAGCTGGCGGGCTTGATCGCGGCAATGAATTTGATGAATTGAAACCTTTTATGAAAAATGTAAAAGGAATTATCACATTTGGTGAGACGGCACCTAAGTTTGTGAAGCTTGGTGAAGAACTGGGAATACATCACGTAAAACATGTCGATAATGTTGAACAAGCAGTACCTGCGGCGTTTAACATTTCTGAAGAAGAAGACGTGATTTTATTATCCCCGGCTTGTGCAAGCTGGGATCAACATAAAACATTTGAAGAACGTGGAGACATGTTTGTAAACGCCGTGCATATGCTTAAATAAGGGCTTGTCTCTCGTATGACTGACAGCCCAAATGAAATTATGCTTGGGGTGTCGGTCTCTTGACGAATAAGAAAACTTCTCCGGACTTTTTGCTTGTTGTCATTACGTTACTTTTATTGACGATTGGTTTAATTATGGTGTACAGCGCTAGTGCTGTGTGGGCATCGTATAAATTTGATGATTCGTTTTATTTTGCAAAAAGACAGCTTTTGTTTGCCGGAATCGGAGTTATCGCGATGTTTTTCATTATGCGAGTCGATTATTGGACGTGGCGGACTTGGTCAAAGATATTGATTGCTGTTTGTTTTCTCCTTTTGCTGCTTGTACTTATTCCTGGTATCGGTATGGAGAGAAATGGATCAAGAAGCTGGATCGGTGTCGGTGCGTTTAGTATTCAGCCCTCTGAATTTATGAAGCTTGCGATGATTGCGTTTCTTGCAAAATTCTTATCTGAAAAACAAAAAAATATCACATCCTTTCGTAAAGGTTTCGCACCAGCATTAGGCATTGTGTTTTCTGCATTTGCCATCATCATGCTGCAGCCAGATTTGGGAACAGGGACGGTAATGGTTGGAACCTGTATTATTATGATATTTGTTTCAGGTGCGAGAATTGCTCACTTTATATTTCTCGGTCTTTTAGGGCTCAGCGGATTCGCTGCACTAGTCTTATCAGCGCCCTACCGCATAAAACGAATTACATCGTACTTAAATCCTTGGGAAGATCCACTAGGCAGTGGGTTTCAAATTATTCAATCCTTATACGCTGTTGGTCCAGGCGGTCTGTTCGGAATGGGTCTCGGTCAAAGTAGACAAAAATTCTTTTATTTACCTGAACCTCAAACAGACTTCATCTTTGCAATATTGTCTGAAGAGCTTGGCTTTATAGGAGGATCACTCATTTTGCTGCTCTTTAGTGTTCTATTATGGAGAGGCATACGAATAGCACTTGGAGCCCCAGACTTATATGGAAGTTTCCTAGCAGTTGGTATTATTTCAATGGTTGCCATTCAAGTGATGATTAATATCGCAGTTGTTACTGGACTTATCCCTGTGACAGGTATCACGCTCCCATTCCTAAGTTATGGCGGCTCATCACTGACATTAATGCTGATGGCAATTGGCGTACTTTTGAATGTAAGCAGGTACGCTAGATATTAATGCTGCTAGTTCATGAAACCATGATGACATTTATTTTGCAAAAGTACAAAAAAATGATTTGAAGAGTAGAAATGACAGATTTTGTATTGGAAACATGTTTTTCGACTCTTCTTTACAGGTTTTAACGGAGCCCTGTTGTTTAAAACAGGGTTTATACTTTGTTCAGAGCAGAAAAAAATTGAGGGGAAATGGTATAATGCGTATAGTAATCAGTGGAGGCGGAACAGGCGGACATATTTATCCAGCCTTAGCTTTTATTAAAGAAGTGAAAAGACTGCATCCTGATGTAGAATTTTTATACATTGGTACTGAAAATGGACTTGAAAAGAAAATTGTAGAAAGAGAAAATATCCCTTTCAAATCCATAGAAATTTCAGGTTTTAAAAGAAAGCTTTCCTTTGATAACGTAAAAACGGTGATGAGATTTCTAAAAGGCGTTCAAAAAAGCAAATCTTACTTAAAAGAATTTAAGCCAGATGCGGTCATTGGAACAGGTGGTTATGTGTGCGGCCCTGTCGTTTATGCAGCTTCTAAGATGAAAATCCCGACCATTATTCACGAACAGAACAGCCTGCCTGGTATCACAAATAAGTTTCTAGCAAGATATGTTGATAAGGTAGCCATCTGCTTTGAAGAAGCAAAGGCACATTTTCCTTCTGAAAAGGTTGTATTTACGGGAAACCCTAGAGCCTCTGAAGTCGTCTCTATAAAAGAGGGGAAATCTCTGAAGGAGTTTGGACTGGATGAAACGAAAAAAACGGTTCTTATTTTTGGAGGGAGCCGGGGGGCTGCGCCGATTAATAGAGCAGTTATTGACATGCAAGATGCATTAAAGGCTAAGAACTATCAGCTTTTATATATCACGGGTGAGGTTCATTATGAAAAAGTGCTGAACGAACTAAAGGAAAAAGGTGCAGCACCTAATATGATCACAAAGCCTTTCTTGCATCAAATGCCGGAGTACTTGAAATCGATTGATGTGATTGTTGCAAGAGCCGGTGCCACAACGATTGCTGAAGTAACAGCCCTTGGAATTCCAACTATTTTTATTCCAAGCCCATACGTGACGGCAAATCACCAGGAAATCAATGCAAGATCACTAGAAAAGCATGACGCTGCAATCGTTTTAAGAGAATCAGAGCTTTCTGGAGAAAGCCTCCTTCATGCCATTGATGAAATTGCTGGTAATGAAGAAAAATTAAACGAAATGAGCCGTTTAACAAAAGAACTTGGAGTACCAGATGCGGCTGGACGTTTATATAATGTATTAAAAGAAATTACGACTACATGATGGAATGATATTAGGTAAGGCGGAGGGTAATATGGAGAACTTGAAGAATGAATTATTAGAAGCGCAAGTCGGTAAAGTGCTTGAAAATGAGCCGCTTGCAAATCATACGACAATGAAAATAGGCGGGCCGGCAGATCTATTGATCGTTCCTAAAGATATCGATTCAGTTAAAACGATCATGGATCAGATAAAAAAACACCACGCGGACTGGACGGTTATTGGAAGAGGGTCAAATTTACTCGTACTTGATAAAGGAATACGTGGCGTCGTCCTGAAGTTAGGCGCTGGACTTGATCATTTAACTGTAAATGATGAAGAAATTACAGTTGGCGGCGGCTATTCTGTTGTAAGGCTTGCAACGTCTCTTAGTAAGCAGGGTCTTTCAGGGCTGGAATTTGCAGCTGGTATTCCAGGGTCTATTGGCGGCGCTGTTTATATGAACGCAGGTGCGCACGGATCTGATATCAGTAAGATTCTTGTGAAAGCGAGAATCTTATTTGAAGATGGAAGCATCGAGTGGCTAACAAATGAGCAGATGAACTTTAGCTATAGAACGTCTGTCCTTCAAAAGGATCGACCAGGCATTGTTCTCGAGGCCGTGTTTAAGCTCAAACAGGATGATCGCGAGAAAATCACAAAGAAAATGCAGCAAAATAAAGACTATCGCAAGGAAACACAGCCTTATAATCGACCATGTGCCGGAAGTATTTTTCGAAATCCGCTGCCTGAATATGCAGGACAGCTTGTAGAAAAAGCGAATTTAAAAGGGTACCAAATTGGCGGCGCAAGAATCTCTGATATGCATGGCAACTTTATTGTAAACGCTGGCGGGGCTACTGCTCAAGACGTGCTGGACTTAATCCAGTACATCCAAAAGAAAATTAAAGATGACTACAATGTAGATTTGCATACAGAAGTAGAAATTATCGGTGAAGCAAATTAAAAGCAAGTTTTATGAATGATGGCATCACAGGAAAACAAACGGCATGAAAGAATGCCGTTTGTTTTCTCATCAAAAGATGACCCAAAGGTGTGGACAAGCAGCTTTGAATGGGGTGAAGAATATATATGCGGCCTGATCATGAAAATGAAAAGATCGTCAATATAGAAGAACGAATTCCTAAAATTAAAGAACAAAGGAAGCAGAAAGCGAATCGGAGACTAATTTCTTTTATTCTACTGTTTTTTATCATGGTTTTAATCATTATTTATTTGCAGACACCAATCAGTAAAATTTCTTCTTTAACTATTACGGGTAATGAGCATGTCCCTACAAAACAGCTTGTGAAACTTTCCCAGATTAAAGAAGGCGAAACAGAGTTTTGGAATTTAAATAAAGATTTAACAGCAGATCATATTAAACAAAACAAACTGATTAAAAGTGTCAGTATCAAAAAACATTTTCCAAATAAGGTTAGTATTGCTGTCAAAGAATATGCCAATATTGCGTATCTTCAAAAGGGAAATTTATACTATGAGCTTCTTGAAAATGGGACAGCATTACCAGAAGAAGTCACACCAAGTCATGCAGGACCTATTTTTGTTGATTGGGACAATAAAGAGAAGCTGAAGCAAACGGTTAGATCTTTAAATCAGCTGCCAGCCTCTATTCAGGAACTCATCTCAGAAATATATTATGTGCCAACAAGCTCAAACCAGTGGCTCGTTAAATTTTATATGAATGACGGGAACACCGTGATTGCATCAATTAAAACATTCGCTGATAAAATGAAAACCTATCCTGCCATTGTAAAAGAACTTTCGCCATCTGAAAAAGGCACAATCCATATGGAAGTCGCGACGTATTTTGAAGCGTTTAAATCTAAGAAAAAGGAAGATGAACGTTGAGAGGCAAAACAGTTATATTCTCAATTGTCATGCTTGTTCTTGGTTTTCTGATTTCTTTTTCATACCAATATACTAAGCAGCATCAGGCAGATGTCATTCGAACAGAGCAATGGAAAAAAGAATACTCCTTGAAAAGTCAGCTGACAAAGCAAGAAAAGGCGAATCAGAAACTTGAAAAAGAATTATACAGTCTTCAATCACAGGTTCAAGCCACTGAGTCCAATTTGAAAAATGAAAAAGAGCAGTATTTTAATGTATTGGAAGATGTTGAGAAATACAGGATGTTTACAGGAGAGATCGGTGTAAAAGGAAAAGGGGTAAAAGTATCCCTTGAAGATGCATCTTATATCCCGAGTGGACAAAATGTCAATAATTACATTGTTCATGAGAGCCACATTTTTCATGTGATAAACGAACTGTTTATATCAGGGGCCTCTGCCGTATCTATTAATGGACAAAGAATTACACACCAATCATACATACATTGTAACGGCCCAGTTGTCACAGTTGACGGTGTTCAGCATCCAGCGCCATTTGTTATTTCTGCTATTGGTGATCCGGCTGTGTTAATACCTGCATTAAATATTGCAGGAGGAGTGGTCGATCAGCTGACAAGTGATCAAATTTCGATGACGATTGAAAAAAAGGATATTCGTATGAATCCTCTTTTAAAACACAAAGATTAAAAGTGAAAAGGTGAGTGGTGTTGAGGAAAAAGAAGCCTTTACTTAGTTTGACAGCCTTAATGGTGATATTCGGCATCATGGTCTCCATCCAATTTAATTCATTGCAAAAGCCCGAAGTTCGTGATACTCGCGATGTGTGGGAGCTAAGAGAGGAATTATCTGCATCTAAAAGTAAAGAATTGGATTTGCTGAAAGAAATTGATAAATACGATGAAATGCTGAAAAAGTATGGTCATCAAGGAGATCAATCAAAAGAAGCTCAACTAACTAAAACATTAAAAGATTTAAAAGAAAAGGCTGGTTTTACAGAAGTGACAGGGGAGGGAATTGAAGTTGACATCTCTCAGCTCTTCTCCAAGGATCTGACCGGGGAAGAAGTGAAAAATATCCCCCCTGATCTTCTGAAAAAGCTAATCAACGAAGCCAATATGTATGGGGCAAAACATATTTCCATTAATGACCACCGTGTGATTAATACAAGTGTGATTCGAGATATTAATGGCACGACGAAAATGGATGGCTACAGCTTAGATGGTGATGAAGTGACCATCAAGATGATCAGCGATCAGGCCGACAAATTATACAGCCGTTTAAATGTATCAGATATTGGTGATTTGTTTGCTCAGGAAAATTTCGGCTTAAGTATTAGCCAGCCGAAGCAGCAAATTCAATTAAAAGCATATGACGGTGCAATTCAGTTAAACGAGTTGAAGCCTCTTGACGATGTAAAGGAGGGAAAATCTTAATGTGGCTTCCTGTACTTGGCTTAATCATAGGAGTTGCGATCGGTTTCTTAACAAATTTTACGATACCGAATGAGTATTCTAATTATCTTTCCCTCGCTGTACTTGCTGCGCTTGATACATTGATTGGTGGAATCAGGGCACATCTGCAAGGGGCATACGATGAACTAGTGTTTGTATCAGGCTTTTTCTTTAATATTATACTTGCAATAAGTTTAGCTTTTCTGGGCGTCCATCTTGGTGTAGACTTGTATTTAGTCGGAATGTTTGCTTTCGGCGTTAGATTGTTTCAAAATATAGCAGTTATTCGAAGAATTCTACTAACAAAATGGACAATTTCTAGAGAAAAAAAGAAAAAAAGTGAGTCATAAAAAAGGATATACATATGATGTAACGAATATTTTCAGTAATCCTAATAAAAAATGTTGATTTTTTAAGTTTTGTTACACACTTGTAAAAACACATTCATTGTATTGTTGTTCAGCAAATAATAGAATAGAAAGTATTGATATGTGAGGAGGTGCCATAGAATGAACAACAATGAAATTTACGTCAGCCTTGACATCGGTACATCCAATATAAAAGTCATCGTCGGAGAAATGGCGGATGATTCGCTTAACATTATAGGTGTTGGAAATGTCCCTTCAGAAGGGTTAAAAAAAGGATCGATTGTTGATATAGATGAGACAGTTCATTCTATTAGACAAGCATTTGAACAGGCTGAGAGAATGGTAGGTTTTCCTTTACAAAAGGCGATTGTCGGAATTAACGGAAACCACATTCATATTCAGAATACGAGCGGCGTGGTCGCAGTATCTAGTGAAAACAAAGAAATACATGCTGAAGATGTGAGACGTGTCTTAGATGCTGCACAGGTAGTATCTATTCCTCAAGAACATCTCGTCGTAGACGTCATCCCGAGACAATTTATCGTCGACGGAAGAGATGAGATCACTGATCCGAAAAAAATGCTTGGTGTTCGGCTAGAGGTGGATGGATCGTTAATTACAGGTTCTAAAACGATTCTACATAACTGGCTCCGATGTGTAGAAAGAGCTGGAATTGAAATTATGGATATTTGCTTGCAGCCGCTCGCATCGGGCTCAGCAGCATTATCGAAAGATGAAAAAAATCTAGGGGTAGCTCTCGTCGATATTGGCGGCGGATCTACAACGATTTCCGTATTTGAAAACGGGCATCTCTATTCTACTCACAGTATCCCTTTGGGCGGAGAGAACATTACAAAAGATTTGTCTATAGGACTTAGAACTTCTACTGAAGAAGCTGAACGAATCAAAAAACAATTTGGACATGCGTTTTATGATGAGGCATCGTCTGAAGAAACATTTGAAGTTTCTGTCATCGGTACCGATCAGAAACAGACGTATACACAGCTTGAAGCGGCTAATATCATCGAGGCTCGGCTGGAAGAAATCTTGCTCTTTGTGGCAGAGGAATTAAGAAATATGGGTGTCCATGATTTGCCTGGCGGATTCGTTCTAACAGGTGGACAGGCAGCTATACCAGGTATCCTTTCTCTTGCACAAACGGTCTTGCAAAACAATGTTAGAATTGCAAGTCCAAATTATATTGGGGTGAGAGAACCTCAGTATATGACAGGAGTGGGTCTGATCCACTTTGCTTATCGCAATGCAAAGATTCAGGGCAGACAAGTTGGATTCCAAATGCCGGATGAGGCGTTTCATGAAGTAGGCGCATCCATGGAGCCGGTTTCTTCTGCACCACAAGTGAAAGAAGCGCAGCCAAGACCGAAAGTAAAACAAAAAGCACAAGAAGAGACAAATAAAAAACCGGGCAAAATGAAAAAACTATTTAATATGTTCTGGGAATAGAATTAGATTTTCGACGGATTAGGAGGATTCAGCATGTTGGAGTTTGAAACAAATATAGACGGCCTAGCATCAATTAAAGTAATCGGAGTAGGTGGAGGCGGAAATAACGCTGTCAACCGAATGATCGAAAATGACGTACAAGGTGTCGATTTCATTGCAGTCAACACAGATGCACAGGCGTTAAATCTATCAAAAGCAGAAACGAAAATGCAAATCGGTGCTAAGCTGACAAGAGGGCTTGGAGCAGGTGCGAATCCTGAAGTCGGTAAAAAAGCTGCTGAGGAAAGCAAAGAACAGATTGAAGAAGTATTAAAAGGCGCAGACATGGTCTTTGTTACTGCTGGTATGGGCGGTGGAACTGGTACGGGTGCTGCACCTGTCATTGCAAAAATCGCAAAAGATTCTGGTGCATTGACAGTTGGAGTCGTGACTCGTCCTTTCACATTTGAAGGAAGAAAGCGTCAGCTTCAAGCAGTCGAAGGAATTGCTTCTATGAAAGAAGCAGTTGACACTTTAATTGTGATTCCAAACGATCGCTTGCTTGAAATTGTTGATAAAAACACGCCAATGCTTGAAGCATTCCGTGCAGCAGATAACGTGCTACGACAAGGTGTTCAAGGGATCTCAGATCTTATTGCTACACCAGGTTTAATCAACCTTGACTTTGCTGACGTGAAAACAATCATGTCCAATAAAGGTTCTGCTCTTATGGGTATCGGTGTTGCGACTGGTGAAAATCGTGCCGCTGAAGCTGCGAAGAAAGCTATTTCTTCACCACTTCTAGAAACGGCAATCGACGGTGCACAAGGTGTCATCATGAATATTACTGGTGGTACGAACCTAAGTCTTTATGAGGTACAAGAAGCAGCGGACATTGTGGCTTCTGCATCTGATGAAGATGTAAACATGATTTTCGGTTCTGTCATTAATGATAACTTGAAGGATGAAATTGTGGTAACCGTGATCGCAACTGGATTTATTGAGCAAGAGCCAGAGGTGTCAAAACCACAAAGAAATCCATTAGGGCAAGGATTAAAGCAAAATCAATCCATTCCTCAAAAACGTGAAGTAAAACGTGAGGAACATCAGCAGTCATCATCTCAGCCGAGACAAAATACACAATCAAGCGATGATACGCTGGATATCCCAACGTTCTTGCGCAACCGTAATAAACGTTAATCGAGTATCACTCATCCCCTTCCACCGGAAGGGGATTTTTTCATGTTCAATATATAAAGAAACCCGCATCACTACTAATCAAAAAGTCTTAAATGTGTCTGGATTACTTTATCCAACACATGTATTTCGACTTAGAGTGATTAAGTAAAAAGAATCATTTTTAAATCCTATTACAAAAAGCGACAAAATGATGAACTTTATTTGACTACATTAAATAGAACACCATGAATCTTGTCATGAACAAAGGAAAGGGAGGAGTTAAACCCATACACTGTTTGACCATTTGAGGAGGAGGGATTTGATTGAAAGTGAAGTTTCGCAAAACCGCCGGCTATCGTTTGATGAGTCTTTTGGTGATTGGTACTTTAACGATGACAAGCTTTGGGATGGTTCAAGCAAAATCGACTTCTACCTCATATCAAGAGGAAGCTGTTTCCTCCAAGAAAACAAAAGCAAAGATCTCATCTAGATTAATGAAACAGTTTCAACAAGAAGACAAGGTGACCTTTTTAGTCAAAATGAAGGAACAAACCAATGTCAAAAAAGTGGCGAAGGATGCTGTGTCAAAAGCCAAAAAACAAAAGTTAACAGCAGCTAAAACGCAGTACACAAAAAGATCAGCTGTCGTATCAGAACTAAGAGCGACGTCTGAAGAGACGCAGGAAGCGCTGCTTGCTTATTTACAAAAAGCCCAAAAGAAAAAGCAAGTGAAGGATATTCATTCGTACTATATTGTGAATGGTCTCGCTGTGACGGGAACGAAAGAAGTCATGGAAAAGGTAGCTTCCTTCCCAGAAGTAGAACAAGTGCTGCCAAATGAAATCCGTCAAATCCATCGTCCTGTTGATTTGAAGACTTCAATGAAAAACAAACAAATCAAAGCAGCAGATGGAATCGAGTGGAATATTTCTCAAGTTCATGCCCCAGAAGCGTGGGCTTTAGGCTATGACGGAACTGGTACCGTTGTGGCAAGTATTGATACAGGTGTGGAATGGGATCATCCTGCATTAAAAGAAAAATACCGTGGATTTGACCCTGCACGTCCGAATGAACCTTCTCATGAATTCAATTGGTACGATGCAACGACAGGTTCTAAAGCGCCATACGATGATTTAGAGCATGGTACACATGTAACGGGAACGATGGTTGGCTCTGAGCCAAATGGAGAGAATCAAATTGGAGTCGCACCAGGTGCAAAATGGATCGCGGTGAAAGCTTTCTCAGAAGATGGTGGATCAGATGCTGATCTGCTTGACGCAGGTGAATGGATTTTAGCTCCAAAAGATGAAAACGGAACCCCTCATCCAGAAAAGGCGCCAGATGTGGTCAATAATTCTTGGGGCGGTGGGCCTGGTCTTGATGATTGGTATAAAGATGTGGTCAATGCTTGGAGAGCAGCGGACATCTTCCCAGAGTTTTCAGCTGGTAATACGGATTTATTTAACCCTGGCGGTGAGGGATCTATTGCAAATCCTGCGAACTATCCCGAAGCCTTTGCGACGGGTGCAACAGATCAAAACAACAAACTGGGTTCTTTCTCTTTGCAAGGCCCCTCTCCATATGGGGTCATGAAACCAGATATTGCGGCCCCAGGGGTAAATATTCGTTCTTCTATTCCTGGGAAAGGGTATGAGGATGGCTGGAATGGAACCTCGATGGCAGGTCCGCACGTTTCAGCTGTTGTGGCTCTTCTGCGCCAAGTACAGTCAGATCTGTCTGTTGAAGAGATCGAAGAAATTCTCATTGATACTGCAAAACCGCTGACAGATCAGCAATTCCCGGAATCTCCTAACAATGGCTATGGGGCAGGATTAGTTGATGCAAAAGAAGCCATCACAGCATTAACAGATGGAATTGGCAAGATTGAAGGACAGGTAACAAAAGAAGGAGAAGATACAGAACCACCTGTTTTTTCTCATAAAGGACCGAATGAAATTTTTGCCTCTACGCCAACACCTCTAAGTATTACAGCAGAAGATGAAGTAGCTGTGACAAATGTCTCCTTGAGCTATCAAGTGGATCAAGGGAAAAGGGAGACGCTGCAAGCAAAACGAACGGATGGAAATCATTTAAAAGGGACATATGTTGTTCAGCTCCCAGAACTTGAGGGAGAAAACGTCACGTACCGATGGATTGTGAAAGATTTTGGAGAAAATGAAGCTGCATCAGAACCGTATACGCTTCCGATTAAAACATCCATCACGACTGGCTACTCGCAAGATTTTGAAGCTTGGCCAAGTGGATGGTTTAGTGGGGGAACAAAAGATCCTTGGCAGTGGGGGAAGCCGACCACCGGTCCGAAAAAGGCCTTTACTGGAGATCATGTCTACGCTACAAACCTAGACAGTCCTTATGAAAATCAAACAGATGCTCATTTATCTATGCCGATGATTGCTGTACCTGAGTCAGGCTCCTCCTTTTTACAATATCAATACTGGCATGACCTTGAAGCAAATTATGACTATGTGCATATTCATGTGCAGCCTGAGGGGGAAGATGCTGTCCAAGTGGCAGCCTACACAGGCAAAACAAGTGAATGGACAAAAGGAGAAGTAGATTTATCTGCTTACAAAGGTCAGAACGTGAGAGTTATTTTTCAGCTAAGAACGGATGGCAGTGTGACAAAAGACGGTTTTTATTTAGATGATGTGAAAATAACAGATCAAGCCTTGCCTCAAAAGGCAAAGAAACAGCTTGGCGTCATCAAAAAAGAAAAGTCAGCACAGGAGCAGAAGAAACCCGTCGATCCGAAAAGCGCAAAGCCTGCTAAAATAAAAGAAAAACATGTCCAGATGAAAAAGGAAAAAAGCTTAGATGCCCCATCTATCAAAGCTCTTCCGATGAAGGCAGAAATCAGTGTTCTTGAAAGCGGCAAGTCCACATACACAGATGAAGCGACAGGGAGATATCAGCTTTCTCATGGTGCAGGGGAATTTACAGTGAAAGCTGAAGCATATGGCTTTGAATCACGCACACAAAAAGTCAATATTTCTGCAAATGATCAAGCAGAGGCAAATTTCTCGTTACAGCCACTAGAAAAACGAACGATATCTGGCACAATTGTCAATGAAACAACGGGTGAAAAAGTAAAGGATGCTACGGTTTATCTTGTAGAGGATGCGAAAATTGAGCCGGTGAAAACAGATGAATCTGGCGAGTTTTCTCTAGAGGCATTGAGCGGTGTGTATACAGTCAAAGTATTTGCGAAAGGGTTTAAAGGATATTCGTTTACAGCCGACGTGACAGAAAAGCCGCTTGAAAAAGCAATCAATCTGGAACCTTTCATCGGTTTTGCTGGCGAAATTGGCTACGATGACGGAACAGCTGAAAATGCACGGGCGTTCTATGATCCTGGTAATGGCTGGGCGGTGAAATTTTCATTAGAAAAAGGGAAGAAACAAGCACAGGTCACAGGGGGGCTTTTCCGTTTCTGGACAACAGAGTGGCCAGCCCCTGGCGGGAATGAATTTGCGGTTGAAGTGTATGATGCTTCTGGGAAGGACGGCGCTCCAGGTGAGAAAATTGCGGGACCTTTTAAAGCGAATGCGCTGCGTAATGGTGAATGGACAAAAGTAGATTTAGAAGATCAAGCCATTACGGTGGATGGAGATTTCTATCTTGTCTATATTCAAACGAAAAAGAATACGGAATCTCCAGGCCTTGCAACAGATGAAGATGGACCGAATGCTGAAAGAAGCTGGCAGCTGACAAGCGGTGCCTTTTCTCCTTCTCCAAAAGAAGAGGGAAATTATATGATTCGTGCGCTTGTCCAATATGAAGCAGATGTGCCAGAAATAACATCTCCAAAGGCTGGAACGATCACGAACAAAGATGAACTGGAGATTGAAGGGAAAGCCTCTCCAGGGGTTGATGTAGCGATCTATCAAAACGATAAAGAGATTGCCAAAGTGAAAGCAGATCAGTCGGGTGCTTTCAAAGAGAAGGTTACAGTGTCAAGCGGAGAGCATGTATTCACAGCTGCTACTGTTACGGATAAAGGCGCAACGAAAAAATCCAAATCAGTCAAGGTGATCATTGATCAAACAGCCCCAGTGTTAACGATAGATACACCAAAAAAAGGGGAAAAGTCTAACAAAGAATCACTCACTGTAGAAGGAAAGGTAACGGATGATCATCTTGATCAAGTCACTGTGAATGGAAAAAAAGCAGCAATAAAAGATGGGAAATATTCTGCAAGAATCCTGCTTGAAAACGGGAAAAATACGATCAAAGTAACAGCAAAAGATGCAGCAGGAAACAAAACGACTAAAAAAGTCGATATCGATGTTCAATACGAAGCGCCTGAGATTTCTAAGCTGACACCAGCAGAGAATGTCAATCTATCATCAGGTGAGTCTGTTAAAATTTCATTTAACAGCAGAGAAAAGCTAGACGCAACGTTTGTCATTCACATGCCGCTGACAAACGCGAGATCAAAGCTGCAAAATACAACAGAGCTGCCGCTTCGTGAGGTAGCCAAGGGAACATATGAAGGTTACTGGACAGCTACTTCTACCGCCAAAGCAAAAGGTGCAGTCATTGAAGTGATTGTGCGGGATGATTATGGAAATGTCACACGACAAAAAGCCCCAGGCACATTAAATATCAATGAAAAATAATCCTTAAGAAAGGCACGCCTCCTTGGAGCGTGTCTTTTTCGTTTCGAATCATTGTTTAAAAGCTTGTCCGGAAGCACACTCTCTTGCTTTGCGCTCTCATTCCTCGACAAAAACAATAACAATCCACCAAAAGTTCTCTATCATCCCCAACAAGAATTGACAGACTTCCATCTCTTGGCTGTTTTATACTGGTACAAACAAGTGCAAGTACTGCTTTTGATTCTTTGTTTCAGATGAAAGGAGCAGAAGGTGGTCATTTATTTAGATGTGATTTGGCTGTTAAACTTTTGTTTTGATCTATTGCTTCTCTTACTCACTGCATTTATTCTCAAACGACAAGTAAAAAAACGGCGATATATGTTAGGAGCTCTGATTGGATCGAGCATTGTTCTCTTGCTCTTTACACCATTTGCAATGTTTGTGTCACACCCTCTAGGCAAAATGCTTTTTTCTGTCTTGATCGTGCTTGCAACTTTTGGATTTCAAAGATTTCGATTCTTTTTTCAAAACCTGTTTGCTTTTTACTTTGTCACATTTTTGATGGGAGGAGGCATGATCGGGGTTCATTCGTTTTTACAAACCAATACTGTTATTCAAGACGGGCTGCTGATTTCACAAAATGATGGCTTTGGTGATCCCATTAGCTGGCTTTTCGTTTTAACCGGCTTTCCTGCGATTTGGCTGTTTTCAAAGAAACGATTAGGAGAGGTCGGTGCGAAAAAAAGACAGTTTGATGAACAAGTCCTTGCGGAGATACACATTCAAGGAGAGACCATCCGCTTAAAGGGACTCGTCGATTCTGGCAATCAGCTGTATGATCCTATGACGAAAACACCTGTGATGATCGTTCAAGCAGATCAACTCATGTCCATTTGCGGAGAGCCATTTATAGAGCTTATGAAGCAGTCTCATCCTGTTGAAGTGATGCAAAAGCTCGATGATCGATTTCCGCTTCTTGATCGTTTAAGACTTGTTCCATATCGAGCGGTCGGTCATGATCACGGGTTTCTTCTATGCTTAAAACCAGATACGGTCATCATTTATTCAAAAACGCATATGATCCAGCCAGCCAAGTGTTTTGTAGGTATGAGTCTGAGCGGTTTATCAGCAGATCAGGAATTTCAATCCATCATTCATCCAGATATGTTAGACGGAAAAATCATCCAAGGGGTGTCTTAAGTTTTGGTGATGTCTTTTATCTTACGAGGTCAACTTGACATTTAGAAGGGAGAAGAAGATGAAAAAATTAAAATTTAAACTCACTTACTACTGGTATAAACTCCTCATGAAGCTAGGTCTTAAGAGTGATGAGATTTATTATATTGGTGGTAGTGAGGCGTTGCCGCCGCCATTATCAAAGGATGAAGAGCAGGAACTGCTTGTCAAATTACCAAAAGGTGATCAAACAGCAAGGGCTATCCTGATCGAAAGAAATTTGCGGTTGGTGGTCTACATCGCAAGAAAATTTGAAAACACAGGGATTAATATTGAGGATTTAATTAGTATTGGAACTATTGGCCTGATTAAGGCAGTCAATACATTTAACCCAGAAAAAAAGATCAAGCTTGCGACATATGCTTCGAGATGTATTGAAAATGAGATTTTGATGTATTTGCGCCGAAATAATAAAATTCGTTCAGAAGTGTCGTTTGATGAGCCGCTCAACATTGATTGGGACGGAAATGAACTGCTTTTATCAGACGTACTTGGAACAGATGATGATATTATCACACGGGATATTGAAGCAAATGTAGATAAAAAACTTTTGAAAAAAGCGCTGGAGCAATTAAATGACCGTGAAAAACAGATCATGGAGCTCAGATTCGGCTTGGTTGGCGGTGAGGAAAAAACCCAAAAAGATGTCGCTGATATGCTAGGCATTTCCCAGTCGTATATTTCAAGGCTTGAAAAAAGAATTATTAAACGATTACAAAAAGAATTTAACAAAATGGTCTAAAAAAAATTTTTGAAAAGCTCTGTCCCTTTGCTGTCAAAGGAATCAACTTCTTTTCTCATGATTCTCGTCATCACTCGTGCATATTTTTCCATCCCAAGGAGATACTGAACTTTGTACAACAGCTCCTGTAGGGAGGGAAAAAAGTGTCCAGAAATAAAGTGGAAATCTGCGGAGTCGACACCTCCAAACTGCCTGTTCTGAAAAACGAAGAGATGAGAAAATTGTTCAGACAGCTGCAAGATGAGGGTGACGATACAGCAAGAGAAAAGCTAGTCAATGGCAATTTGCGGTTGGTTTTAAGTGTGATTCAGCGTTTTAACAACAGAGGCGAGTATGTGGATGATCTCTTCCAAGTAGGCTGTATCGGATTAATGAAATCAATTGATAATTTTGATTTAAGCCACAATGTCAGATTTTCAACTTATGCGGTCCCTATGATCATAGGAGAAATCCGTCGATACTTGCGTGATAACAACCCAATTCGGGTGTCTCGTTCACTAAGAGATATTGCCTACAAAGCGCTTCAGGTTCGTGAGAGGCTGATTAGTGAGACAAGCAAGGAGCCAACGGCAGAAGACATTGCCAAAGTGCTGGAAGTGCCTCATGAGGAAATTGTCTTTGCCCTAGATGCGATTCAAGATCCTGTTTCTTTGTTTGAACCGATCTATAATGACGGAGGAGATCCGATTTATGTGATGGATCAAATTAGTGATGATCGGAACAAAGACACACAATGGGTAGAGGAATTGGCCTTAAAAGAGGGAATGCGCAGATTGAATGATCGAGAAAAAATGATTCTCCGCAAACGGTTCTTCCAAGGAAAAACGCAAATGGAAGTCGCTGAAGAGATCGGGATTTCTCAAGCACAAGTCTCAAGACTTGAAAAAGCAGCCATCAAACAAATGAATAAAAACATCTTTTAAAGCCGCCGCTTCATGTGCGGCTTTTTTCATTCTGGGAAAGAGCGCGTCTCTAGTATTGACTCTGTTATTTTTTTCATTTAATCTGTTTTTAACAAATGTTATTTTAGATATCATTTGTTAGGGAACACTTAAGCGGAAAGAAGGGTTATTATGACATTCCATGATGAAAGAAGGCTGCTCATTAAGGTTGCGCATATGTATTATGAAGAAGGCGCCACTCAATCTAAAATAGCAGATGCTGTTGGGGTTAGCCGTTCGCTCATATCGAAATATTTGGCAAAAGCACGTGAAGCAGGAATCGTGGAAATCATTATTCATGATGAAATGAATCAACAATATGGATCTTTAGAAAGAAAAATAGAGCGGAAATACGGGCTGCGAGAAGTAGTCTGTGTGGAAACGCTCAGCCAAGAAACAACAAAAAGCCGAATCGGCGCTGCGGCGGCAGGCTTTTTATTAAAAGTCATGAAGGATGGACAAGTCATCGGTTTTTCCTCAGGAACGACTTTGCATGAAATGGCGAAAGCGCTTACGTCAGTTCAGCACTACCCATCCGTGACATTTGTTCCGCTTGTCGGGGGTGTGGGAAACGAAGATGTTGATATCCATGCCAATTATATTATTGCGAGATGCACAGAGGCACTCAAATCTAAATGTGAGTTTTTACATGTGCCCGTCATGCTTGATACGAAAGAAGCGAAGGATGTACTGATACGGCAGCCGTCAATCAAAAAAGTGATTGAATTAGGAGAAACATCAAATATTGCGGTTGTCGGGATTGGCGGGGTTCCGCAGCATTCAACGATGGTGAAATCTTATATGACAAGCGGTGAGGAGGATATTCTTCAAGCGAAGGATGTAGCGGGTGACATTTGCTATAACTTTATTGATCACCAAGGGGAAGTGTATCCTCACCCATGGAACGACAGGGTAATGGGCATAAGCCCGCAAAAGTTGAAAGAAATCCCGCTAGTCATTGGTGTCGCTGGAGGAGAAGAAAAAGTTGAAGCGATCCGGGCAGCATTAGAAGGTGGATTAATTCATGTATTAATTACGGATGAACGAACAGGAGATGCCTTATTAAAGTAACTACCTAATATGATTAGGTAGTTTTTTTGAGTCTTTAGACTCAAAAAGATTGAAAATTTTATCGATTTTATCTTGACACAAAGTTGACACATCATATAAACTAAGTTCATAACAAATGATAAATAAAATAACAAATGTTACAAGAAACAGATTTTTGTTAATTTTTATAACATTTGTTAAAAGTTTCAGATTATTTTTCTAGCAATCTACCCGAGAAGCAAGAAAACCTGAAAGGATGATTTAGATGTCAATCTATCAACAGTTGTTAGCTCGAGAACGCAGTGGAGATCCAATCAAAGTAGGAATTATTGGGGCAGGCCAAATGGGCTTTGGACTTATTTCACAAATTTCTAAAATTCCAGGCATGATTGTAGCAGGTGTTTGTGATATTCACCTTAGTGCAGCAGAGAAGGCAGCGAATTTTTACAAGCAGCATGCGAAGCCGCATCAAATGGTCGTCACAAATGATTATAGAGAAGTGATTCAATCAGATTTTGTGGAAGTTGTCGTAGATGCAACAGGAGTGCCAGAGGTCGGAGCAAACATATCTTTGGAAGCGCTTAATTCAAAGAAACATCTCGTTCTTTTAAATGTAGAAGTTGATATTACCATCGGTTTGGTGATGCATAAATTATTCACAAATGCAGGACTTGTTTATTCTGGATCAGCTGGAGACGAACCGGCAGCAACACTAGAATTATATGAATTTGCAAAAACAATGGGACTTGAGGTGCTCGTTGCTGGGAAAGGCAAGAACAACCCATTCTTCCCAGAAGCAAATCCAGATACGTGTAAAGCAGAAGCAGATAGTAAACATATGAGTGCACATATGCTCGCTGCCTTCCAAGACGGAACAAAAACAATGGCAGAAATGAACTTATTAAGTAACGCGACAGGGCTTTTGCCAGATAAAGTCGGTATGCACGGAGTCGAAGCAAATTTAGAGAATGTAGCAGATAAATTGAATCAAAAACAACAAGGCGGCGTGCTCGATAACTTCGGAGTCGTTGAATATGTAAATGGACTTGCTCCAGGCGTATTCGTTATCGTCAAGAGTGATCTAGAGCCAGTAGATGAAGAGCTTCGTTACTTAAAAGTTGGAAAAGGTCCTCACTACACGCTTTACCGTCCTTTCCACTTAGCGAGTCTTGAAACACCTGTTACCATCGCAAAAGCGGTCTTACAGCATGATTCATCGATCCACCCGATTGGTGTACCAGTGTCAGAAACAGTCGCTGTTGCGAAAAGAGATATTAAAGCAGGGGAATCACTTGACGGAATTGGCGGATACTCCGTAAGAGGTGTACTTGAAACGCATCAAGACATGAAAACGAACGGTCACATTCCAATTGGCTTAATCAGCGGAAAAGTCGTAGCGAAAAAAGACATCAAATTAGGACAGTTCCTGACTCATGATGATGTAGAGCTTGATTCAAACACAACCGTCTGGAAGCTGCGTTCATTACAAGATCACTTATTTCAATCATAAGGACGTGAAGCTATGGAAAAATTAGCAATCGTACTTTGTATCATTCTCATCGTGCAGTATGGGTTATCTTTTATTCAAATCAAGTATTACCGCAAAAGCATGGACTCACTGATTGATGACTACAGAGGGAAACAAGGCTATCACTTATTTTCAGGAATGGAACGGCGCAAAGTTGGCCCTGGGGCCATTGCGCTCATCATTGTGGATGAATCGTATATCATTCAAAAATGCCATGTGCTTGGCGGCGTGTCGATCTTATCTAAATTTAAAGAAGTCCCTGCATATGAAGGCAAGCATGTAGGGGCTGTGCTGGACGAGCACCACATGATGAAGAAAACGTTGAAAAAGCGCAAAAAAGCGCCAGCTGTCATGCAAGCACTTTCCATGGCGGCTGAGCAGGCACTTGTCTCGATTTCGAAAAAAAATATAACAAATGTGAACTAAAGAAAGGGGAGATGAAACATGGAATGGATTCAATGGTTTGGAGAGCACTTTATCGGAATGTTTGAAGCCGGCGGAAAGCAGTTCATGGGTCTGATTACAGGTATCGTTCCAACGCTTGTTGTGTTACTTACTTTCACTTATGCTGTCATGAAATTTATTGGAGAAGAGCGAGTGAATAGAGCCATTCAGTTTGCAGCGAAATATACCATTTTGCGCTACACGTTAATGCCGATCTTATCTGTACTTATTTTGACAAACCCAATGGCTTATACGTTTGGCCGCTTCTTACCTGAAAAACAAAAACCAGCATTCTATGATTCAGCTGTTTCATTTGTTCATCCGGTGACATCACTGTTCCCGTATGCCAACGCAGGAGAACTATTTGTCTACTTAGGAATTGCGAACGGGATTAAAGAAGCTGGTTATTCAATGTCAGAGCTTGCTGTTCGTTACTTCTTAGTCGGGATCGTCGTCATTTTACTACGCGGAATCATTACTGAATGGATTACAAAATATTTAGCAGGAAAAATGAAAGCGAATTCACAATAGGGGAGGGTTAGACATGACAAACCACAAAGTATTTGTTGCAAAAGGTGCTGGCGGATGGGGAGAAGGCTTAGAGCTTGAACCAACTGGTAAAAGAAGAAAGGTTGTTTCCATTACAGGGGGAGGCATTCACCCGGTTGCACGTAAAATTGCAGAAATGACAGGGACAGAAGCATGTGATGGCTTTAAAAACTCTATACCAGAAGATGAAATGATGTGTGTTGTCATTGACTGCGGGGGAACAGCGCGAATCGGACTTTATCCAATGAAACGCATTCCAACTGTAGACGTTTTGGCATCCTCTCCTTCTGGGCCGCTTGCTAAACATATTACAGAAGATATCTTCGTATCAGGCGTAACAGAAAAAGATATTTCCTATGCAGAAGCATCTGATGGTGAGGCGAAAGCAGAAGGTCAGGAAAACAGTGAGTCGATTGACAAAGAGAATTTCAAAGAAACGTATGCAAAGCTGAAAGAGGAAAATATTGAGCGGCAGGAAAAAGGCAATTTCCTGATGAGATTCTCACGCGGAATCGGGAAAGTCACCGGTACGTTCTACCAGGCTGGCCGTGATTCTGTTGATATGCTTTTGAAAAACATTATTCCATTCATGGCATTTGTCAGTATGTTAATTGGAATTATCAATTATACAAAAATCGGTGATCTGATTGCCCATTTTCTATCACCTTTGGCTGGATCTCTTTGGGGGCTCTTACTGCTCGTTGTGGTCTGTACACTGCCGTTCCTATCACCTGTCTTAGGACCTGGAGCAGTCATTGCCCAAGTCATCGGTGTTCTGATTGGTAGTCAAATCGCACTAGGAAACATTCCGCCTCAATTTGCACTTCCTGCACTATTTGCCATCAACGGTCAAGTAGGGTGTGATTTTATTCCAGTGGGGTTGTCACTTGGTGAAGCGAAGCCGGAAACGGTACAATATGGGGTACCAGCTGTTTTGTATAGCCGTCTTATTACAGGGGTTCTATCTGTTGTGATCGCATACGTTGCCAGCTTCGGTATGTATTAAACGTATTAAAGGAGGAATCGAGATACATGGTAACACAATCTGTCGTAAAAGAAATTGGGATCTTAGTCCCGCAATTTAAAGAAGATAAGCTGATTGTTTTATTTGGACCCGCAGCGCCGCAGGAATTAAGAGATATGTCTGTCATTCATGAGTTCGAACATCTAGAAGAAGAGCCGCTGAAGCTAGGCGGAACCATTCAAGTGGGCGATCAAACGTACACGATCACAGCCCTAGGCAATAAAGCAAATGACAACTTTAAAGAGCTCGGCCATATTTCGATCTACTTCCAAGAGCCGTTTGATGATGTATTACCAGGAGCTGTATTTGCATCCCCGCACACGTTTCCTGATATAAAAGAAGGCGTACGAATTGAAATTTCGTAACCTTGTAAAAAAAGCTGTTCCTAAATTGGAACAGCTTTTTTATATGAGGTTTACCAGAAAGAGCATTTACGATATGCTGTAAACATTCATTATTTGTATATTCAGAATTTTTACTCAGGAGGAAGTTATGGTGTCACTTGAATTGAAGAATGTTTCATTAAAAAGAAATGGGAAATGGCTGCTGCAGTCTGTTGACTGGCAGGTAAATAAGCAGGAACACTGGGTGCTTTACGGTTTAAATGGTGCGGGGAAAACCGCTTTATTAAATATGCTCTGCTCCTATTATTTCCCCACGTCAGGCGAGATGACAGTGCTGGGGCATGTCTTTGGCAAGGAAGCTCTTGGTGAAAAGCTCAGGAGGAAAATTGGTCTCATCTCAGCGGGACTTGAAAAGAAATTGCACAGAGACGACAATGCTTTTGAAATTGTTTTGAGCGGCGCATTTGCTTCTATCGGGCTTTATGAAACCCCGACTGATGAAATGAGAGAGAAAGCCATTGATCTATTAAAAGCGTTTGGTTCATTCAAATATGCCAACAGAACATATGAAACCCTCTCACAGGGAGAGAAGCAAAAAGTCTTGATTGCGAGGGCTTTAATGAATGATCCGCAGCTCTTGATTTTAGATGAACCTGTGACGGGTCTTGATTTTTTAGCAAGAGAGCAAGTGCTGGAGACCATCTCATTTATTGCAGCTAAGCCTGATGCGCCTACTTTGCTCTATACGACCCATCATGCAGAGGAGATTCTGCCTGTTTTTCAGCATACCTTATTATTAAAAAATGGATCGGTTTTTGATCAAGGAGAAACAAAAGAGATGATGACAAGCGGCCTGCTTTCTTCTTTTTTTGAATGTCCGGTAGATGTCATGTGGAGAAATGGCCGTCCGCATTTAAGCAAATTGTAGATAAAAGAAACTATTGGTCTGCGTCCCTGCTTTTCCATCATACATATTATAGTAGAAAACGAAAGGCGGGGAAGGACAGATGATCAGTATTTCTGAATTCCAAATCAAGGATGTCGTCGATGTATCCAGCGGGAAAAAACTAGGCACCATTGGGGACATTGATATTAATGTCACAAGCGGTAAAATCCAAGCGATTATTATTGGCGGCACAGGTAAAATGATGGGATTTTTCGGAAAAGAAGAGGAAATGATTGTCCCATGGCGAAATATAGTAAAAATTGGCGAAGATGTGATACTTGTCCGCTTGTCTTCTTAATTCGTATAATTCCTCAATGAATCATTCAATTTTTCCTTAAAACAAACTCTTCATTCTTAGCAAACAATGTCTTTTTCGGGTAAAAAGATTACGTTTTCATATCAATTTGTAAAAAAACCTGCAGAAAGGGCACATTTGAGTGTAATATTTAATGAATCCCACTAACTGTCTATGCATGTCTTGTGGTAAAATAGGAGCGAAATAAAGAGAGATGAATGAAAGGTGGGAGGCAGCTTTGACATACAAATATGACCCCTTTCAGCAGAAATCACCATATGCAATGACCATTCATGATTGGACGAACATGACATGTTCTGGTAAAGAGGTATTGGCCGGGTTTACCACAAAAAATGGCGGCTTTAGCCTACCTCCATATCAATCATTGAACACTGGACTCCATGTAGGAGATGATGCTTCTAGTGTTCAAATGAATCGTCAAGTCATAGCAGATGCTGCTGCTGTGCCGCTCTCTGATTGGGTGTTTGCAGACCAAACACACGAGGATCGCATCCTGAAAGTCACCAAGGAGCAAAGAGGAAGAGGAAGTCTTCATTATCATGAGGCACTGCCTGGTACAGACGGTTTATATACGTCTGAGACAAACATGATGCTCGCTCTTTGTTTCGCTGATTGTGTTCCGCTTTATTTTCTAGCTCCGCAAAACGGATTAATTGGAACGGCTCATGCCGGCTGGAAAGGAACCGTCAAGCAAATTGGTGCAAAGATGGTTGATGTATGGGTCAGCCAAGAAGATGCCAAGGCCGATCATATTCAAGTCGTCATTGGACCATCCATTGGCAGCTGCTGCTACATAGTCGATGACGCAGTCATGGATCAAGTGAAACAGCTTCCTTTTTCAACAGAGGATGTGTATTCCGAGATTTCACCAGGACAATATAAAATTGATTTGAAAACATTAAACAAAAACGTATTGCTTCATGCAGGAATAAAGGAAGAAAACATACATGTCAGTTCGATGTGCACAAGCTGCAATGATCAGCTTTTCTTCTCACACCGGCGTGATCAAGGGAAAACAGGACGTATGATGTCTTTTGTCGGGTTTAAGGAGGCATAAGTGCAATTGAATGTACGAGAGAATCTCAGACAAATAAATGAACAAATAAACGAAGCATGTAAAAGAGCCGGTAGACAACCAGCAGATGTATCGGTCGTCGCTGTGACAAAGTATGTCTCAATTGAACGAGCACAAGAAGCCAAGGAAGCAGGAATTATGCACTTTGGTGAAAATCGCGACCAAGGGTTACTTGAAAAGCAGGCGGCCATAACCGATGAAAACATTAGCTGGCACTTCATCGGCAGTTTACAGACGCGAAAAGTGAAATCTGTCATTCAGTCAATTGACTACTTACATTCGCTCGACAGGATGTCTCTTGCGAATGAAATTGAAAAAAGAGCGGATCACACAGTTTGCTGTTTTGTACAAGTGAACACATCTCTTGAGGAGTCAAAACACGGCTTGAAAAGCGAAGACGTCATTCCATTTGTAAAGCAGCTAGCTGATTTCAAACAGATTGAAATTGCTGGACTGATGACGATGGCTCCATTTACAGATGATCACACTGTGATTCGCAACTGTTTTAAAACATTAAAAAATCTTCAAGAAGAAGTAAAACATCTTAACCAAGTAAATGCACCTTGTCAGCATTTATCGATGGGCATGTCAAATGACTTTGAAATCGCAATTGAAGAAGGTGCGACATTCGTTCGGATTGGCTCTTCACTTGTTGGAAATGAAACAGGAGGTGCGTGACATGAGCATAAAAAATAAGTTTAAAAGCTTTTTCACTCTCGACGATGAAGAGTATGAGTACGAATATATTGATGAAGAAAGAGAACCCGTTCAAGAAGAAAAAGGAACGAAGGACAAAGCAGCATTTCAAGATCGCCCGCAGACAGGAAAACAAAATGTCGTCAGCTTGCAAAGCGTGCAAAAATCCTCTAAAGTGGTGTTAAGTGAGCCGCGTGTTTATGCAGAGGCGCAGGAGATTGCAGACCATATTAAAAACAGACGTGCGGTCGTCGTGAATTTGCAGCGCATTCAGCATGATCAAGCAAAGCGAATCATTGACTTCTTAAGCGGAACCGTTTATGCAATCGGTGGAGACATCCAGCGTATTGGCTCGAATATATTCCTCTGCACACCTGATAATGTAGATGTATCTGGTACAATATCAGAGCTATTGACAGAGGAAGAACCTCAGAGGTGGTAAATCATAGTGATTCTATATTACATTTTCCAGTTTTTACAGACTGTATTAACGATTTACTCATTCGCAATTATTATTTACATCTTTATGTCATGGGTGCCATCTGCAAGAGAAACTGTGATTGGCCGTTTTCTGACAAATATTTGCGAACCGTATTTAGAACCATTTCGTAAAATTATTCCGCCAATCGGCATGATTGACATCTCGCCGATTGTGGCATTGCTTGTGATTCGTTTTGCATCATCATATGGACTAACGGGTCTTTACAATATGATTGTGCGCTTCATGTAAACAGGCTGCCGGGCTTGGCACTGCCAGGCTCTTTTACATAAGAGGGGAACAAAATGAGCGATATCTATCAGCATTTTAGAAAAGACGAACAGCCATTTGTCGACCAAGTGTTAGGCTGGAAAAAAATCGCACTCGACCAATATCGAATGAAATTAACAGATTTCCTTGATCCGCGTGAGCAATTTATTACTGAGTCCGTCATCCAGCATGGCGAAGAACTTGGGATCATGTTTTTTGGCGGGTATGAGGGAGCTGAGCGCAAAAGAGCCCTCATTTATCCTGATTATTTAGAACCTTCAATTCAAGATGTTGAGCTGTCATATTTTCAGGTGAACTATGCGAAAAAGTTTATTTCCTTAGAACACCCGAAGCTTCTCGGCTCATTGATTGGGACAGGCTTGAAGCGTCAAAAATTCGGAGATCTATTATTTTCAGAGGAAGATGTGCAGTTTATTTGTACAAGTGGTGTCGCCGATTTTGTGCGGGCGCAGCTGACACATGTCGGCAGAGCAGCCGTTTCATTAGAGGAAATCACGCAGGCAGAAATAAAGCCAGTGATCACGAAGACTGATATCAAAGAAGATACCATTTCTTCACTTCGGCTTGATGCTGTATGTGCTGCTGTCAGCCGTCAGTCTCGGCAAAAAGCACAGCTTTTAGTCAAAAATGGGCTTGTCAAAGTCAATTGGAAAGTCACAGAGGACCCTTCCTTTACAATCGGTGAAGGCGATCAGCTCTCTGTTCGGGGATTTGGCCGCTTTAGCCTCAAAACGATTGATGGGAAGACCAAAAAAGATAAATTCAAAGTAACATTTGAGCTTCTGACATAACGAACTTGAATCTGGAGGTGGCGAGGTTGCCATTAACACCTAATGATATTCATAATAAAACGTTCACAAAAAGCTTTCGCGGCTATGATGAAGATGAAGTAAACGAGTTTTTAAGCCAAGTACGTAAAGACTATGAGATCGTACTTCGTAAAAAGAATGAGCTTGAAGACAAAGTAAACGAGCTTGACGAAAGACTAGGTCATTTTGCAACAATTGAAGAGACATTAAACAAATCGATTCTTGTGGCGCAGGAAGCAGCAGAAGACGTAAAGCGCCATTCGGATAAAGAAGCAAAATTGATTATTCGTGAAGCAGAGAAAAATGCAGACCGTATTATCAACGAAGCGCTGTCAAAATCAAGAAAAATTGCAATGGAAATCGAAGAGCTGAAGAAACAGTCGAAGGTCTTTAGAACACGTTTCCAAATGCTCATCGAAGCGCAGCTTGATCTTCTGAAAAATGACGATTGGGATCATTTACTGGAATATGAAGTAGACGCTGTCTTTGATGAAAAAGAATAAGCGCATCATCTTGACATGACGTGCTCATGTTGCATATAATACCATCATAAATTAACAAGAGATAAACGTTTGAAAGGGACACTCGCAGCTGTCACATGCGTAATAAAGCGAATCAGGGATGGTGGAAGCCTGACATTACGAGACGCTGCAATGAGATCACCCCTTTAGTTCCTTTTCTGAAAAAAACCAGTAAGAAAAGGCGTCTGATCACGTTACGATTTTAGAGTGGATAAGCGGTTCTTTCATATCGCTTGTCTAAAAGGGTGGTACCGCGAGACAAGCCTTCTCGTCCCTTATGGGATGAGAGGGCTTTTTTTATTGTTTTTTAATCAGAATTTGCATGTGGAGGAATGGGTATGAACTACAAAGACACCTTATTAATGCCGAAAACAGAATTCCCGATGAGAGGGAACTTGCCGAACAAAGAGCCTGAAATCCAAGAGGAGTGGGCAGAGAAAGACATCTATCAAATGGTTTTAGAGCGGACTAAAGGACGCCCGACGTTTATTTTGCATGATGGACCTCCATATGCGAATGGTGACATTCATATGGGGCATGCACTCAATAAAATCCTAAAAGATTTTATCGTCCGTTTTAAATCAATGAACGGGTATCATGCACCGTATGTTCCGGGCTGGGATACACACGGGTTGCCAATTGAAACAGCTCTCACTAAAAATAAAAAAGTCAAACGCAAAGAAATGTCTACAGCAGAATTCCGCAAACTATGCGAGGAGTATGCTTGGAAGCAAATTGAAGGTCAGCGCAGCCAGTTTAAGCGATTAGGCGTCAGAGCAGACTGGGACAATCCATATGTCACATTAAAGCCTGAATACGAAGCGCAGCAAATCCTTGTCTTTGGTGAAATGGCGAAGAGAGGCTATATTTATAAAGGATTAAAGCCTGTTAACTGGTCTCCTTCAAGTGAATCTGCCCTCGCTGAAGCGGAAATTGAATATAAAGACAAACGTTCACCATCGATTTACGTTTCGTTTAAAGTAAAAGATGGCAAAGGCGTTCTTGAAAACGGCGAACAATTCATTATATGGACAACAACACCTTGGACGCTTCCTGCAAACCTTGGCATTTGTGTTCATCCAAACTTAGAGTACAGTGTTCTTCAAGTCGGTGCTGAGCGTTATGTCGTTGCATCTGAACTGGTTGAACAAGTAGTAAAAACACTCGGCTTTGAAGAATGCGAAGTTGTGAAAACATTAAAAGGTAAAGAATTAGATAAAATCGTTGCAGCACATCCAATTTACGATAGAGATTCTCTTGTGATGCTTGGCGATCACGTGACAACGGATGCTGGAACTGGCTGTGTGCATACAGCACCGGGCCACGGGGAAGATGACTTTATTGTCGGTATGAAATACGGTCTTGATGTGCTCTGTCCAGTAGATGAAAAAGGTGTGATGACAGATGAGGCGCCTGGTTTTGAAGGACTATTCTACGAGGATGCCAATAAAGCCATCACAGAACAGCTTGAAGCAAAAGGTGCGCTGAAAAAGCTCGACTTTATCACGCACTCCTACCCGCATGACTGGAGAACGAAAAAACCAACGATTTATCGTGCGACAGCTCAGTGGTTTGCATCCATTAAAGATTTTAGAGAAGCGTTATTAGACAATATTAAAGCAACGAAATGGGTTCCAGCATGGGGAGAAACACGCCTGTTCAATATGGTGCGTGACAGAGGTGACTGGTGTATTTCAAGACAGCGTGTATGGGGCGTTCCAATTCCGGTCTTTTATGCGGAAAATGGTGAGCCGATCATCACGGACGAAACCATTCAGCATGTATCTCAATTATTTAGAGAGCATGGCTCGAATATTTGGTTTGAAAAAGAAGCAAAAGAGCTATTGCCAGAAGGCTTTACACATCCAGGCAGCCCGAATGGTGAATTCACAAAAGAGCAGGATATCATGGATGTATGGTTTGATTCCGGTTCTTCTCACCAAGCCGTTTTAGAAGAAAGAGACGACCTAGTCCGTCCGGCAGATCTTTACCTTGAAGGCTCTGACCAATATCGCGGCTGGTTTAACTCCTCTTTATCAACAGCAGTTGCTGTCACTGGAAAAGCACCTTATAAAGGTGTCCTAAGTCATGGCTTTACGCTTGATAAAGAAGGACGTAAGATGAGTAAATCATTAGGCAACACGATTGATCCAACGAAGGTTGCGAAGCAGCTTGGTGCAGAGATTCTAAGACTTTGGGTATCTTCAGTCAACTATCAAGCCGATCATCCAGTATCTGATGATATTTTGAAACAAGTAGCAGAAGTCTATCGTAAGATCCGTAATACCTTCCGCTTCCTGCATGGGAACCTATTTGACTTTGACCCAGCAGTTAATGCCGTGCCGGTAGAAGAGCTTCGCGAAGTCGATCAATACATCATGATCAAATTAAACAAATTGATTGATAAAGTGAAAAAAGCCTATGATGATTACGAATTTGCGGTCGTGTATCATGCGATTCACAATTTCTGTACGATTGAGCTCAGCTCTTTCTATCTCGATTTTGCAAAGGACGTCGTCTACATTGAGCATGCCGATCATCCAGACCGCCGCAGCATGCAGACGGTCTTCTACGAAACATTAATGGCTTTAGTGAAGCTGACTGCACCAATTCTTCCGCATACCGCAGATGAATTATGGAGCCACTTAAGCTTTGTTGAAGAGCCGAGTGTTCAGTTAACAGATATGCCAGAAGGTGTAACAGTTCCTCAAGCTGAAGCGACAGAAGCGAAGTTTGACCGCTTTATGGAAGTACGTGACGATGTGCTAAAAGCGCTGGAGATTGCGCGTAACGAGAAAGTCATCGGACGTTCACTTGAAGCAAGTGTGACGTTTTATGCGACAGATGAAGTGAAAAACCTTCTTGCATCCATTAAAGAAGATGTGAAGCAGCTCTTTATCATCTCTGAATTAACGGTAGAAGATGAGCAGCATGCAGATACATCAGCGCCTGAATATGCATCAGGACGAATTGTGGTTCAAAAAGCAGAAGGAGAACTGTGCGAGCGTTCCCGCATTATTTCAAAAGACGTTGGTGCAAATCCGAAATACCCAACATTGTCGCTGAAAAATGCTGAAATCGTGGAGAAATATTACCAAAATTAACAATGCGATATCACAAGCTCGCGCCCCGTCATATGCGGGGCGTTTTCTTTTATGAGAAAATGACAGCGTTTAGAACGAAAGGAAAAATCTTATGGCTTTAAAGTAACCAGGCGGGGCAACAATATGATTATCACGACAGGGCAGGAGTTGAAATAGCGACATGAATGGCGATCTAGAGACGATTTACACGGAACTCTTTCAAATGAAAGAAGAGCTGCAATCTAAACTGTTTGAATACGCATCATTTCGTTCACCCGCTGAGCATGTCACATTGAATGAGGTCAAAACGACCACACTTCTTTATCACATCAAAGAAGAGCTGCAAGATGTGTCTCTCGCTATTGCAAAAATCGAACAAGGAACCTATGGCATATGTGAGGCGACAGGAGATGTGATTCCGCTTGAACAAATGAGTATTCTTCCTACCGCCCGCACGGCTGACGACTTTTTATATCATAAGCAATACGAGAAAAAAGCATTCACTCCTTATCCTTACGAATCAAATGATTCTCATTTTGAAGCCTTCCACATGTAGGGAGGTTTTTGTCTGTCAACTAAAGTTTCTTTACTCCTTTCTGTTTTCTTGATAAAATGCTTAAAGATCAAAGTATGAAGATGGAGGAACGTGTGTGTTCTATTACATAATCGCATTCGTTATCATTTGTTTAGACCAATTAACAAAATGGCTCATTGTCAAAAATATGATGCTCGGTGATTCTGTTCCAGTCATTGATGGATTCTTTTATATCACGTCTCACCGTAATTCAGGAGCCGCATGGGGAATTCTCCAAGGGCAAATGTGGTTTTTCTATGTGATCACACTCGTTGTTATTGCGGGAATTGTTTATTACTTACAAAAACATGGACAAAAGGACAAGCTGCTGGGAGTAGCGCTGGCCTTAATGCTTGGCGGAGCGATCGGAAACTTTATCGACCGTATTTTCCGTCAGGAAGTGGTTGATTTTGCTCATTTCGTATTTGGGGATTATCACTACCCAATCTTTAATATTGCAGATTCTTCTCTCTGTGTAGGGGTTATTCTGCTCTTCATTCAAATGCTGTTAGATGGAAAGAAAAATAAGGAGTCAACTACATGAATCAAGTAAATATTGCCGTTTCAGAAGAACAAACGAGTGAACGGCTAGATAAATTTCTAAGCACGACAGAACCAGAATGGTCAAGAACCCAAGTCCAGCAATGGGTAAAAGATGGGCTGATCGAAGTAAACGGGAAACAAGTAAAGGCCAATTACAAAGTACAAGCTGGAGATCAAATCAAAGTGGAGATTCCAGATCCGGAAGCGCTAGATGTAGAAGCAGAACCAATGGATCTTGATATTTATTATGAGGATGCAGATGTGTTAGTCGTAAATAAACCACGAGGAATGGTCGTTCATCCAGCGCCGGGTCATGTGTCAGGAACACTTGTAAATGGACTGATGGCACATTGCAAAGACTTATCAGGGATTAACGGTGTGATGCGTCCTGGAATTGTCCACCGAATTGATAAAGATACGTCTGGGCTGTTAATGGTCGCTAAAAACGATATGGCACATGAGTCACTCGTCAATCAGCTGGTGGCTAAAACTGTCACAAGAAAGTATACGGCCGTTGTCCACGGTATTATCCAGCATGATACAGGTACAATCGATGCACCAATTGGCAGAGACAAAAAAGACCGCCAGAGCATGACGGTTACAAAAGAAAATGCAAAACAGGCCGTCACTCACTTTGATGTGATTGAACGCTTTAAAGACTTCACAGTTGTCGAGTGCCGTCTTGAAACAGGAAGAACACACCAAATTCGTGTTCATATGAAATATATCGGCTATCCTCTTGCAGGAGATCCGAAATATGGGCCGAGAAAAACAGTCGATTTTAATGGACAGCTGCTGCATGCAGGTGTTTTAGGATTTGATCATCCTAGAACAGGAGAATATATCGAGTTCACAGCACCAATTCCAGCTGATATGCAGGGCTTTATCGATTCATTAAGAAATAACGATTGACAGGCCGTTCTTTTTTTGAAATAATAAACGAAGAAATTGAGATTCTTTAAAACAGTCCAGAGAGGCTGAGAAGGATAACGGATCAATTTGTGCACGCGTACGCACAAATGAACGCCCCTCTCTGCCCTTTGCAGAAGGGGCTTTTTATTTGTCAAAAAGAGGTGTAAAAGATGGAACAAAAAGCAGTCATTCTTGATGAACAAGCGATCAGACGAGCGCTTACCCGAATTGCACATGAAATGATTGAGCGCAACAAAGGGATGAAGGATGTTATCCTTGCCGGGATCAAGACAAGAGGCATACATCTTGCAAAGCGCCTTGCAGAGCGCATCGAGCAAATTGAAGGGAATCCAGTCACTGTAGGTGAACTTGATATTACGCTATACCGTGATGACCTGACAAAAAAGACAGACAACCAAGACCCGCTTGTAAAGGGTGCAGACATACCAGCTGACATTAATGACAAAACACTTATTGTTGTTGACGATGTCCTGTTTACAGGCAGAACCGTGAGAGCAGCTATGGATGCCCTTGTGGATGTAGGAAGACCATCTTCCATTCAGCTGGCTGTGCTCGTCGACCGGGGACACCGGGAGCTGCCGATCCGAGCGGATTATATCGGGAAAAACATCCCGACTTCAAAAGCAGAGACAGTCATGGTTCAGCTCAATGAAGTAGATCAAAACGACCTTGTCGCTATATATGAAAAATAACCTTTTTAAATGCATTCCAGAGAGTTTGCAAAGAGGGCAATAATAGAGACACCGAGCACACGGCCAACATGACGTGTCCGGCTTATCTAGGCCTCTTTGCGCATACTCGCAAAGAGGCTTTTTTAATGAAAAAGGACACATCTAGGAGGAAAATCATGAGTCAGCAAAAAGCCAATTTAGGCATTCGAGATATCCCAAAACCATTCACATGGCTGTCACTTAGCCTGCAGCATTTGTTTGCGATGTTTGGTGCGACCATTCTTGTACCAAAAATCATTGATATGAGTCCAGCCGTCGCACTCATCTCAAGCGGAGTGGGAACGATTGTTTACTTAATCATCACAAGAGGACAAATTCCGGCGTATCTTGGATCGTCCTTTGCCTTCATCGCCCCCATACTGAATGTGAAAGCAACAGGCGGCCCTGGAGCCGCAATGGTTGGCGCCTTCATGGCGGGTGTCGCTTATGCACTCATCGCCCTATTCATTAAATGGCTCGGCACAGGCTGGCTGATGAAGCTTCTGCCGCCGGTGGTCGTAGGACCAGTCATTATGGTCATCGGACTCGGACTCGCTGGAACAGCAGTCAACATGGCGATGTATGTTGATCCGAATGCAACCGAGCTTGTTTACAGCCTCAAGCACTTAATGGTCGCTGGCTTCACACTGGCTGTCACCATTATCAGTATGATTTTCCTAAGAGGATTCCTTAGCTTAATCCCAGTATTAATCGGCATCATCAGCGGCTATCTCTTTGCCTTAACACAAGGCATCGTGAACTTCCAGCCGGTCATTGACGCAAAATGGTTTGCTGTACCAGACTTCGTTGTGCCATTTGTCGACTATACACCTGCTGTGACCTTAAGTATTCTCACAGTGATGGTGCCGGTAGCCTTTGTCACAATGTCTGAGCATATCGGCCACCAAGTGGTGTTAAGTAAGGTCGTAGGACAAGATTTTATTAAAAAACCAGGTCTTCACCGTTCCATTTTAGGAGACAGTGCGGCGACGATCTTCGCTTCACTTATTGGCGGACCACCAACAACAACTTATGGAGAGAACATTGGCGTACTAGCCATCACAAGAGTGTTTAGTATCTTCGTCATCGGCGGAGCAGCCGTGTTTGCGATCTGCTTCGGTTTTGTAGGAAAAATTTCAGCATTAATCAGTACAGTGCCGTCCGCGGTGATGGGAGGCGTTTCGTTCCTGCTCTTTGGAATCATTGCTTCAAGCGGCTTGAGAATTCTGATTGATCATAAAGTGAATTTTGAAGAAAAGCGTAATCTCATTATCGCATCAGTCATCCTAGTCATTGGGATTGGCGGGGCATTCATTGAGGTGAAACAAATCAATCTCACCCTATCTGGAATGGCACTTGCTGCGATTACGGGTGTCCTGTTAAATCTGATCCTGCCGCATCAAAAAGCAGAAGATGACAACTCAAATGAATCAAATACAGAAAACCTTTTAAAAGAAGTCCAGTGAGGCTGACAAGGGTTCTAAATGGAGCAGAATGCACAAAAGTGCCGCTGCTTCTTTTGGAGAACCCTAAGCTGCCGAGGCTTAGGGTTTTTTTGAACCTGAAAGTGATGAAAAACTAGAGGGGGAAGAAAAAATGAATGATTTATCGACAATGAGCAGCTTATCAAAAGAAGAGATTTTACAGCTGATTGAAGAAGCAGCTGCACTCAAAAAGGGGAAACAAGAACATGGATTAGCCGGAGAATTTGTGGCAAACCTTTTCTTTGAACCAAGCACAAGAACACGTTTTAGCTTCGAAGTAGCCGAGAAGAAACTAGGGATGAATGTCCTAAGCTTAGATGCGGCAAGCACCTCCGTTCAAAAAGGCGAAACACTTTACGATACGGTAAAAACACTCGAATCGATCGGAGTAAAGGCATGTGTGATCAGAGACAGCACCGATGAATATTATAACGAGCTGATCGGGAAGGTTGGAATTCCGATCATCAATGCAGGAGATGGCTGCGGACAGCATCCAACCCAATCACTGCTTGACCTCATGACCATCTTTGAAGAGTTTGGCGGCTTTGAAGGCTTAACGATTTCGATTCATGGAGACATCAAACATAGCAGGGTGGCAAGATCAAATGCTGAGGTTCTCTCAAGGCTGGGAGCGACAGTCCTCTTTTCAGGGCCTGCTTTCTTCCAGGATGAACAAAACCCTCACGGAACGTATGTCCAAGTAGATGAAGCCATCGCACAATCTGATGTGGTGATGCTGCTTAGAATCCAGCATGAACGGCACGCTGAAAAAATGGGCAGCGAAGATTACTTATCAACTTATGGATTAACAGTAGACAGAGCAAACAAAATGAAAGAACGCGCGATTATTATGCATCCAGCACCAGTAAACAGAGGTGTTGAAATAGATGATTCACTAGTAGAGTCCAAGCAGTCTAGGATTTTCAAGCAAATGGAAAATGGTGTTTATATCCGAATGGCCGTATTAAAAAGAGCTTTTCAAAATAGCACACTACATCAAAAAGGGAGAGATTCTGTCTATGTCATATCTCATTAAAAACGGGTTTATCTTAACAAGCACAGGTGAAAGAGTGCAGCAGGATATTAGGGTAAAAGGAAAAGTGATTCAAGCGATCGGTCACCTAGAAAGAGAAGACGGAGAAGAGGTTATTGATGCAGCAGGGCTATTTGTGTCACCAGGCTTGATCGATCTGCATGTGCATTTAAGAGAGCCAGGCGGAGAGAAAAAGGAAACGATTGAAACAGGCTCTAAAGCAGCCGCAAGAGGCGGATATACGACGATTGCAGCGATGCCGAATACAAGGCCGGTTCCAGATACAAAAGAGCAAATGGAATGGCTGATGAATCGAATCGAAGAGACCTCATCTGTGAGAGTGCTGCCATACGCCTCCATCACAACGAGACAAATTGGGGAAGAGATGACGGATTTTGCAGCACTAAAAGAAGCAGGCGCCTTTGCTTTTACAGATGACGGTGTAGGCATCCAAACAGCAGGTATGATGTACGAAGCGATGAAACAGGCAGCAAGTCTTGATCAAGCGATTGTGGCGCACTGTGAAGATAACTCGCTCATTTACGGCGGGTGCGTTCATGAAGGAGAATTTTCAAAAGCAAATGGGTTAAACGGAATACCGTCCATTTGTGAATCGGTGCATATTGCAAGAGATGTTCTTTTAGCAGAAGCAGCGAACTGTCATTATCATGTATGTCATATCAGTACGAAAGAATCTGTGCGGGTCGTACGCGATGCAAAAAAAGCAGGCATCCGTGTGACGGCTGAGGTGTCACCGCATCACCTGCTGTTGTGTGATACGGACATTCCAGGTCTTGATACAAATTATAAAATGAACCCGCCGCTCAGAGGAAAAGAGGATCGCGAGGCATTGATCGAGGGACTGTTAGATGGAACGATTGATTTCATCGCAACAGACCATGCGCCGCATACAGAAGAAGAAAAGAACGAAACCATGCAGCGTGCCCCGTTTGGAATTGTGGGACTTGAAACAGCGTTCCCGCTTCTGTATACACGATTTGTCAAAACAGGCGAATGGACATTAAAAGAACTCGTTGATTATATGACAATTAAACCAGCAGAAGCATTTTCTCTTCCATACGGAAAGCTTGAAGAAGGGCACATAGCTGATATCACACTTATTGATTTAAACAAAGAAATGGCAATCGATAAAACAAGCTTCTTATCTAAAGGGCAAAATACACCGTTTGACAAATTGACTGTATCAGGATGGCCGGTCATGACACTTGCATCTGGGAAAGTCGTTTATGAAGAGGGGAGACTAGTAAAATGAAGAGACGCTTAGTGCTAGAAAACGGAACAGTATTCGAAGGAACAGGCTTTGGCAGCTTAGAACCATCAGTCGGAGAAGTCGTCTTTAATACAGGGATGACGGGCTATCAAGAAATTTTATCTGATCCATCATACTGCGGACAAATTGTCACACTGACTTACCCGCTTATCGGCAACTATGGCATTAACCGTGACGATTTTGAATCGATCACACCGTTTGTGAAAGGGCTGATTGTGAAAGAGCTTTGTGAAAAGCCCTCAAACTGGCGCTCTTCATATTCGCTCGATGAATATTTAAAAATGAAAAACATTCCGGGGCTGAGCGGAATCGATACACGGAAGCTGACTAGAATGATTCGAAGTGCAGGGACTTTAAGAGGGGCATTTGCAGGACCTGATGAACAAGTGGAAGACGTTGTCCGCCGCCTTCAAACATTGCAGCTGCCAACAGATCAAGTGAGTCAAGTATCTGTGAAAAATGCGTACCCAAGCCCAGGCAGAGGAAAAAGAATTGTCCTTGTCGATTTCGGCATGAAGCATGGCATTTTGCGCGAGCTCAATAAACGTGACTGCGACGTCATTGTGGTGCCATACAACATCACTGCAGATGAAGTGCTGCAGCTAAAGCCTGATGGTATCATGCTTTCAAACGGACCTGGAGATCCTGTGGATGTACCGGAAGCCGTTGAGATGATTCAGCAATTGATTGGAAAGGTGCCGCTCTTTGGTATATGCCTCGGACATCAATTATTTGCTCTAGCATGCGGTGCAAGCACAGAAAAAATGAAATTTGGCCACAGAGGATCAAACCATCCGGTGAAAGAACTAGCAACTGGCAAGGTGACACTGACGTCTCAAAACCACGGCTACACGGTTAGCAGTATTAACGAAGACGTGCTCGAAGTCACACATATTGCCCTAAACGACAATACGATTGAAGGATTAAAACATAAAGAAGCACCAGCATTCACTGTTCAGTACCACCCAGAAGCATCACCGGGTCCAGAAGATGCAAACTACTTATTTGACCAATTCATGGAAATGATTCATACGACTGAGAAAGAAGGGGAAGAAGTATGCCAAAACGCGTAGACATCAAAAAGATTTTAGTAATCGGATCAGGTCCTATCATCATCGGTCAGGCAGCGGAGTTTGACTATGCAGGTACACAGGCTTGCTTAGCGCTAAAAGAAGAGGGCTATGAAGTCGTTCTTGTGAACTCTAACCCTGCGACCATCATGACAGATACAGAAATGGCTGATAAGGTATACATCGAACCACTGACACCAGAATTTTTAACACGAATCATTCGAAAAGAACGCCCTGATGCGATCTTGCCAACACTTGGCGGGCAAACTGGATTAAACCTTGCTGTTGAATTGTCAGACCTTGGCGTATTAGCTGAATGCGGCGTTGAAGTACTCGGTACAAAGCTGTCAGCCATCCAAAAAGCGGAGGATAGAGATTTATTCCGTAATTTAATGAATGAACTAAATGAGCCAGTACCAGAAAGTGAAATCATTCATAACCTGGAAGAAGCGATGGCGTTTACAGATCAAATCGGTTTCCCTGTCATCGTCAGACCAGCCTATACATTAGGCGGAACGGGCGGCGGAATTTGTACAAACGAGCAAGAACTGAAGGAAATCGTTGAAAACGGTCTGAAGCTAAGCCCAGTCACACAATGCTTACTTGAAAAAAGCATTGCAGGCTTTAAAGAAATTGAATATGAAGTCATGCGAGACAGCGGTGACCATGCAATCGTTGTTTGTAACATGGAAAACTTTGACCCTGTCGGCATCCATACTGGTGACAGTATTGTTGTAGCCCCAAGCCAAACGTTAAGTGACCGTGAATATCAGCTGCTTCGAAATGTGTCGCTTAAGCTGATCCGTGCACTTGGCATTGAAGGCGGCTGTAACGTTCAGCTGGCACTTGATCCAAACAGCTTTCAATACTATATCATCGAGGTAAACCCGCGTGTGAGCCGTTCATCTGCGCTTGCGTCGAAAGCGACAGGCTATCCAATAGCCAAATTGGCAGCGAAAATTGCTGTCGGCTTAACGCTTGATGAAATGATGAACCCAGTCACAGGTAAAACCTATGCAGCCTTCGAGCCGGCTCTTGACTATATCGTTTCAAAAATACCGCGCTGGCCGTTCGATAAATTTGAATCTGCGAACAGACGTCTTGGTACGCAAATGAAGGCAACTGGTGAAGTCATGGCGATCGGCCGCACATTAGAAGAGTCTCTTCTAAAGGCTGTACGTTCACTTGAAGCCGATGTGCATCACATTGAATTAAAAGATGAAGCAGACATCACAAATGAAGTGCTTGAAAAACGGATTATCAAAGCGGGAGACGAACGATTATTTTATATCGCTGAGGCGCTTAGAAGAGGCTATACAGTCGAACAAATACATGAATTCTCAAAAATTGATTACTTCTTCCTTCATAAGCTGGAAGGCATCATCGCCTTTGAGAAGACATTAAAAGAAAAAAAAGGCAATACAGACGTATTAAAAGAAGCGAAAGAAAAAGGCTTCTCAGATATCTACATTAGCCGCGAGTGGAAGATGAACGAAGCGGATGTCTACAAGCTAAGACAAGAAGCAGGCATTGTACCTGTCTACAAAATGGTGGATACATGTGCGGCAGAGTTTGAATCAGAGACACCATATTTCTACAGCACGTATGAAGATGAAAATGAATCAGAACGTACAGACAAGAAAAGCGTTATCGTATTAGGTTCAGGTCCTATCCGAATTGGACAAGGGGTTGAATTTGATTATGCGACTGTTCACTCAGTGTGGGCAATTAAACAAGCAGGCTATGAAGCGATCATTATAAACAACAACCCTGAAACGGTTTCAACAGACTTTAGTATTTCAGATAAGCTCTACTTTGAACCACTCACTGTAGAAGATGTCATGCATATCATCGACCTTGAACAGCCTGAAGGAGTCGTCGTTCAGTTCGGCGGACAAACGGCGATCAACCTAGCAGATGAATTATCAAATAGAGGGGTTAAAATTCTTGGAACTTCTCTAGAAGACCTAGACCGCGCAGAAAACCGGGACAAGTTTGAACAAACGTTAGAAACACTCGGCGTGCCGCAGCCGAAAGGGAAAACAGCAACGTCTGTGCCTGAAGCTGTAGCGATTGCCAATCAAATCGGCTACCCAGTCCTTGTCCGTCCTTCCTATGTATTAGGCGGCCGCGCGATGGAAATTGTGTATCAAGAAGCTGAGCTTCTTCACTACATGGAGAATGCGGTGAAGGTCAACCCGCAGCATCCAGTGTTAATTGACAAGTATTTGACAGGAAAAGAAATTGAAGTAGATGCGGTGTCTGATGGAGAAACTGTCGTAATCCCAGGCATTATGGAACACATTGAAAGAGCCGGAGTTCACTCTGGTGACTCGATTGCGGTCTATCCGCCGCAAACATTGTCTGAGGACATCAAAGCAAAGATCGCAGAATACACGATCAAGCTTGCAAAAGGACTCAACATTATTGGGCTTTTGAACATTCAGTTTGTCCTATCAAAAGGTGAAGTGTATGTACTTGAAGTGAACCCGAGATCAAGCCGGACGGTTCCTTTCTTAAGTAAAATTACAGGCATTCCGATGGCAAACCTTGCGACAAAAGTCATCTTAGGAGACAAGCTCAAAAATTATGGCTACGAAGAAGGCCTTCATACAGAGCAAGAAGGAGTGTACGTCAAAGTTCCAGTCTTCTCTTTTGCAAAATTAAGAAGAGTGGATATTACACTCGGGCCTGAAATGAAATCAACAGGTGAGGTCATGGGGAAAGATGTCACGATCGAAAAAGCTCTTTATAAAGGATTGATTGCATCAGGCATTCAAATCCCTAATGACGGAACAGTTCTTCTGACAGTGGCTGATAAGGATAAAGAAGAAGGACTTGAGATCGCAAGAAGATTCCATTCGATCGGCTATCATATTTTAGCAACAGAAGGAACGGCGAATTATTTAAAACAAGCCTCCATACCATCAAGTGTGGTCGGCAAAATTGGAGAGGAAGGCAAAAATCTCCTTGATGTTATTCGAAACGGGGAAGCCCAATTCGTGATTAACACATTAACAAAAGGAAAACAGCCGGCAAGAGACGGCTTTAGAATTAGACGTGAATCTGTTGAAAACGGAGTGGCTTGCTTAACGTCTCTAGATACAGCAGAAGCCATTTTAAGAGTGCTTGAGAGCATGACATTTAGAGCGGATGAAATGCCAGAAGTGAAAACGAATGCTGAGGTGACAGTAACGATATGAAAAAAGCATACTTGACGGTCGTCTCGAACCGAGAGATCGCTGATCATATTTACGAAATGACATTAAAAGGTGACCTTGTGGACTCCTTTCAAACGGCTGGACAATTTCTTCATCTAAAGGTCAGTGAATCCATGACACCGCTGCTGAGAAGACCGATCAGTATTGCCAACATTCATGCCGAGCAAAAAGAAGCAACCATCATTTACCGCGCAGAGGGCGAGGGCACAAATCTCCTCTCCCAAAAGCGGGAGGGAGAATCAGTCGATGTATTAGGGCCGCTTGGAAACGGGTATGATCCTTCAGTCGTCAAGCCCGGAGAGACGGCATTACTAGTCGGCGGCGGAATTGGCGTACCGCCTTTATATGAACTGTCCAAGCGTTTAACGAAAAAAGGTGTCATCGTAAAGCATGTCCTCGGCTTTCAGTCGAAAAAGGATGTATTTTACGAGGAAAAATTTCAAGCACTCGGCGATACGTTTATTGCAACGGTTGATGGCACATACGGTGCTAAAGGCTTTGTAACAGATGTGATAAAAGAGCAAAACCTGAGCTTTGATGTGCTGCTTTCCTGCGGTCCAACACCTATGCTAAAAGCGCTGAAAGACACGTATCCTGATAAGCCTGTCTACATTTCGATGGAAGAACGAATGGGCTGCGGGATTGGTGCCTGCTTTGCATGTGTCTGTCATACCGATCAGCTCGACAAACCTTATGTCAAAGTGTGTCTTGATGGACCTGTTTTTAAAGCAGAGGAGGTGGCATTGTCATGCTAAACGTTGAGTTACCGGGATTATCTTTAAAGAATCCAATTATCCCTGCATCAGGCTGCTTTGGATTCGGGAGAGAATTTGCATCCTTATATGACCTATCATTGCTGGGCGGTATCATGATCAAAGCCACAACCCTTGAACCGAGATTTGGCAATCCGACTCCAAGGGTTGCTGAGACAGGAGCTGGTATGCTCAATGCAATCGGCCTTCAAAATCCAGGTCTAAAAGGCGTGCTTGAAAATGAATTGCCTTGGCTCGAGCAGTTTGATACGCCTATTATTGCGAATGTTGCTGGCTCACAGGTTGAAGATTATGTTGAAGTAGCCAAGCAAATCAGCCAAGCAAAAAATGTTCATGCCCTTGAACTGAATATTTCTTGCCCAAATGTTAAAACCGGCGGAATCGCCTTTGGTACAGATCCAAATATGGCAGCATCATTGACAAAAGCAGTCAAGAAAGTCTCTTCCGTACCTGTCTATGTCAAGCTGTCACCTAACGTAGCCAATATTGTAGAAATTGCTCAAGCGATTGAAGCTGCTGGAGCGGATGGGCTCACCATGATTAACACATTAATTGGGATGCGTTTAGATTTAAAAACGGGGAAACCCATCCTTGCCAATAAAACAGGCGGATTATCAGGACCAGCTGTCAAACCTGTCGCTGTACGTATGGTGCATGAGGTGAGTCAAGCGGTTTCTATTCCGATTATCGGGATGGGCGGAGTGCAAAGTGCTGAAGATGTACTTGAATTTTTACTAGCAGGTGCAAGTGCAGTCGCTGTCGGTACAGCGAATTTTGTGAATCCATTTATTTGCCCGGAAATCATTGAAGAGCTGCCAAATGTGTTAGCAGCATATGGTTATTCATCTGTAGAGGAATGTATCGGAAGGAGCTGGAAACATGAAGCACTTGCCCATCATCGCGCTTGATTTTCCATCAGGGCAGGACGCGCTTGCCTTTTTAGATCCCTTTGAAGGGACACCATTATTTGTGAAGGTCGGCATGGAGCTGTTTTACCAAGAAGGACCTGCCATCCTTGATGCGCTGAAAGAAAAAAATTGCCGCATTTTTCTCGATCTAAAATTACATGACATTCCAACAACGGTCCAAAAAGCGATGAACCGGCTTGCCACACTTGGCGTTGATTTGGTCAATGTGCATGCTGCTGGCGGGAAACGAATGATGCAGGCTGCATTAGAGGGACTTGAAAGCGGGACTCCTGCTGGACAAAGCCGTCCGGGCATTATTGCAGTGACCCAGCTGACTAGTACGTCAGAAGACATGATGAGAAACGAATTACTCATTGACCGTCCGCTGCAAGAGACTGTGATCCGGTATGGACAATTAGCATATGAAAGTGGACTGGACGGGGTTGTTTGCTCTGTTCATGAATCTAAAGCACTTCATGAACATATCTCACCCTCCTTTCTCACTGTAACGCCAGGGATTCGCTTACCGAATGATCAAACCGATGACCAAAAGCGTGTGGCGACACCTGCCTATGCAAAAGAGCAAGGTGTTTCACAAATTGTTGTCGGAAGATCAATCACAAAAGCTGATAAACCATTAGAAGCCTATCATCAAATTTTGAAAGAGTGGGAGTGACTGCCAGATGAAATCAAAAATCGCGAAACATCTATTACAAATCAAAGCGGTCTCATTAAAACCAGACGAACCGTTTACATGGGCGAGCGGTATAAAATCACCGATCTATTGTGATAACCGCCTCACATTATCATATCCAGAAGTCAGACACGACATTGCGGAAGGTCTAAAAGATTTGATTCTCACTCATTTCAAGGGAGCAGAGGTTGTCGCGGGTACTGCAACAGCAGGCATTCCGCATGCGGCATTAGCAGCAGACCGCTTGAACATCCCGATGTGTTATGTCAGAAGTAAGCCGAAAGCACACGGCAAAGGAAATCAAATTGAAGGGGCCGTATCGAAAGGCCAAAAGGTTGTCGTCGTCGAAGACCTTATTTCCACAGGAGGCAGTGTGCTGGAAGTGGTTGCTGCTCTTCAAGCTGAGGGCTGCGAGGTACTAGGAGTTGCCGCAATCTTCACATACGGACTGCCAAAAGCAGCGGCCGCTTTTCAAGAAAAAAATATTCCATATGTCACCCTGACAGACTATGACACATTGACAGACGTGGCACTTGAACTGAAAGCGATTGAGCCGTCTGCGATGAACAAACTAAAACGCTGGAGACAAGACCCTTCCTCTGAATCTTGGATGGAAGAAACGGTCTGAAAAGTCAAAGTCCATCGTTAACAATTTTAAAGCTGTGCCTGCCCGCACGGCTTTTTTATTTGGGTAAAAATAGTAAAATAGACTCAAATTTTAATAAAAACTAATCCTATCAATAAAGTCGGGTTGACTTTTGTTTGAATTGTGTTAATATTTAAGACAAATTGAAACTCTTATCCAGAGAGGTGGAGGGACTGGCCCGATGAAACCCGGCAACCTGCGATTCGCAAGGTGCTACTTCCTGCAAAATGATTCTATTTTGAAAGATAAGGAAATTGCGAGCTTCCTCATCTTTCTTTCGGACTGAAAGAAAGTTTTTTTATTTTAACGGTGAGGAGGAAGAGGAGATGGAAGTGAAACAAAATCAGGATGAGGACTTAGTAAAGCATATGCAAGAACTGATTGGGGATATGAAATTCGGTTCAATTACGTTAATTGTTCAGGACGGTCAAGTGATTCAAGTGGAAAAAAACGAAAAAATTAGATTAAAGTAGTGCGGAAAATAGCAATATGAGCGGTACTCCGGAAGGGGAGAAATCATGTTAACTTATGAAAATTGGCAAGAGCCGTCCATTACATTTCAAGAGGATGATTTGTATAAAGGAGCCCTGTCTGTACTGAAATGGGCGTACGGTCATTATGGTGACCAGCTCGTATATGCGTGCAGCTTTGGGATTGAGGGCATCGTTCTAATTGATCTGATTGCAAAAGTAAAAAAAGATGCGAGAATTGTCTTTTTAGATACAGGTCTGCATTTTAAAGAAACTTACGACACAATTGATGCGGTAAAGGAAAGATATCCGGGCTTAGATATTGTACTGAAAACGCCTGAGCTGACGGTTGAACAGCAAAATGAGCAGCACGGTGATCAATTATGGAAAACAGATCCTCAAAGCTGCTGTCATATGCGTAAGGTCATTCCTTTGCAAGAAGCCTTATCTGGTTATCCAGCATGGCTTTCTGGTTTAAGAAGAGAGCAGTCACCAAAACGAGCAGGGACGAATTTCTTAAATAAGGATGAAAAATTCAAATCAGTGAAAGTATGTCCCCTCATCCATTGGACGTGGAAGGACATATGGAGATATGCATCTAGAGAGGAACTTACTTATAATCCGCTGCATGACCAAGGATATCCAAGTATCGGCTGTGCACCGTGTACACAGCCAGCATTTACTGCAGATGATCTGCGTTCTGGCAGATGGTCAGGCACAGCAAAGACAGAGTGCGGATTACATGAGTAAGGGAGCATAATGTATGGAAATCGCCGCAATTTTATTTAGTCTATTCTTTGCTTTAAACATAGGCGCAAGCGGAGCAGCTGCTTCTATGGGCATTGCGTATGGATCAGGTGCCATTCAAAAGCCCATTTATGCGCTCAGTTTTTGTGCAGTTGGGATTTTAGCAGGTTCAGTGATTGGCGGCGGTGAGGTCGTCAAAACGATCAGCTCTGGTATTATGCCAGAATCAGTCATTACACTTGAAATCGTTTGTATTATCATTGGTTCTGCTGCACTATCACTTTTCATAGCAAATCTGATGGCGATTCCTTTATCAACAAGTGAGGTCACAGTAGGGGCTGTAGTTGGTGTGGCAGTCGCATATAAAGTTTTGTTTGTGAAATCCATTTTAGTGATTGTGGCATTTTGGGTCATCATCCCGCTTTTCGCCTTTCTTTTTACCTTTGCTGTCGTCAAAATCATCAGAATGTTCCCTAAACGGAAGCTGTCTAAAAAAGGCACAGCTATTTTATCTATCGTATTAATTCTCAGCGGATTTTTAGAGGCATTTTCAGCCGGTATGAACAATGTGGCAAATGCCGTCGGCCCGCTCGTCGCTTCAGGCGTTTTGTCAGTTGGGCAGGGAACACTTTACGGCGGAATCTTCGTCGCAGCAGGGGCCCTCTTGCTAGGCAGAAGAGTACTGGAAACAAACGGAAAGAAAATTACCCGCTATCAAACAGGCGAAGGGATTTTACTTTCGAGTACCGGTGCCGGGCTTGTCATCGTCAGCTCTATTTTTGGGCTGCCCGTTCCACTTACGCAAATCACCTCCTCGTCTATTATCGGGCTTGGAATGGCAAAAGGCGGGCCTAACATTTTTCACAAACATGTTGTGAAAAAAATGCTGAAAGTATGGGTGGTCTCACCTTTCTTATCACTCAGCCTATCGTATTTGCTTGTGAGCCTTTTCTTAAAAGGAGACTATTACTCTATCTTTATCATGATGAGTGTACTGCTTGCCTCACTTGGTGCGCTGAGTCTGATGAAAGCAGTCAAAAATGAAAGCAGCTCTATTCATGAACAGGGCGGCGGGATTTAATCATAAATCCGACTATTAACATCTAATAAATATGAACATTGAGAGGAAGATGAACAAATGAGTTTAACACCACATGGTGGCGTATTAATTAATCGAGTAAATGAAGAATATGATCTCAGCACGGCTGCGAAGGAAATTGAACTAGATGCGATTTCCTTTGCAGACCTTGAACTCATTGCAATTGGCGGATATAGCCCAATTGAAGGGTTTTTAACAAAAGCGGATTATGAAGCAGTTGTAAGCAATATGCGGCTAGCAAGTGGTGTCGTTTGGTCTCTTCCTATTACACTGCCAGTGCCAAAAGAAAAGGCGGCGGAAATCCATCAAGGCGATATCGTGCGCTTATCCTACAATGGAACTGTATATGGGGTCATTGAAGTAGAGGATCAATACACACCAGATAAGGAAAAAGAAGCGGTGAATGTCTATAAAACAGATGACCGCAATCATCCAGGCGTGAAAAAATTATTTGAACGCGGCGATACTTACATTGGCGGAAAAATTACACTGACGAAACGCAGTGAAAAACCATTCCCTCAATTTACGTATGAGCCAGAAGAAACAAGACGTCATTTTCAAGAAAACGGCTGGAAAACCATTGTTGGTTTCCAAACGAGAAACCCGGTTCATCGTGCTCATGAATATATTCAAAAAACAGCACTGGAAACAGTCGATGGTTTATTTTTAAATCCTCTTGTCGGTGAAACAAAATCTGACGACATCCCGGCAGATGTAAGAATGAAAAGCTATCAAGTGTTATTGGACGGTTATTATCCAAAAGACCGCGTCTTTTTAGGTGTTTTTCCTGCTGCAATGCGTTATGCTGGACCAAAGGAAGCCATTTTTCATGCGCTAGTACGGAAAAATTATGGCTGCACCCATTTTATTGTCGGAAGAGATCATGCAGGTGTTGGTGACTATTACGGCACATACGAGGCGCAGGAACTATTTGATCAATTTACAAGCGAAGAAATCGGCATTACTCCATTAAAATTTGAACACAGCTTCTACTGTAATACATGTGAAGCGATGGCCACTCCAAAAACGTGTCCTCACGACAAAAGCGAGCATGTCATTCTTTCAGGTACAAAGGTTCGAACAATGCTGAGAAACGGTGAATTACCACCAAGCACGTTCAGCCGAAAAGAAGTCATTGAAACATTAATCGAAGGATTAAAAACGACGGTATCTTAACGGGAGGGTATGACATGAGCAACGAACATATCGTGTGGCATGATTCATCTATTACAAAAAAAGAATATCAACAAAAAAACAATCATACGAGCGGCATTATCTGGCTTACAGGTCTAAGCGGGTCAGGTAAATCAACGATCGCGAATGCAGCTGCAAGAGAGCTGTTTGAACAAGGCTACCAAGTCACAGTTCTTGACGGCGATAACGTGCGGCACGGACTCAATAAAGATCTAGGGTTTTCAGATGATGATAGAAAAGAAAACATCCGCCGGATCGGAGAAGTGGCGAAATTATTTGTGGAGCAAGGAACGATTGTCATCACTGCTTTTATTTCTCCATTTCAGGAAGACCGCCACACTGTCAGACAGTTGGTCGAAGAGGGAGAATTTCACGAAGTGTTTGTCAAATGTGATCTGAACGTGTGTGAAGAGCGTGATCCAAAAGGGTTATATAAAAAGGCGAGAAACGGTGAAATTCCATTTTTTACTGGAATCGATTCACCGTATGAAGCGCCTGCTGCGCCTGAGCTTGTATTAGATACAGGGGAATTATCCCGTGAGGAATCTAAACAGCGTCTTGTTGATTATGTAAAAGGAACAACGAAATAATCGCCTGATGGCAGGGGGAGAAAAGCAAGATGGGAAAAGTATACATTGTGGGTGCTGGACCCGGTGACCCAGATTTAATCACATTAAAGGCCCATAAGGCGATACAGCAGGCAGATGTCATCTTATATGATCGTCTTGTCAATCAAGAAATTCTCGCCCATGCCAAACCGGAGGCGGAATTGATTTATTGCGGCAAGCTGCCAAATCATCATACAATGAGGCAGGAAGCCATCAATGAAGCGCTTGTGGCTCATGCAAAGGAAGGGAACGTTGTCGTTCGGCTGAAAGGCGGCGACCCCTTTGTCTTTGGCCGCGGCGGTGAAGAAATCGAATGCTTAGCTGAGCACGGAATTCCGTATGAGGTCGTCCCAGGAATTACTTCTGGGATTGCAGCGGCTGCTTATGCGGGCATCCCTGTGACACATCGTGAATTCAGCTCAAATGTTGCTTTTGTCACGGGCCACTATCAAAAGGATGAACATTTTGAAGAAAAGTGGGAGGCGCTGGCTACAGGGATTGATACTCTTGTGATTTACATGGGTGTCAAAAACGTGGAAAGAGTGCAGCGCCTGCTTTTAAAAAATGGACGGGACCCAGAAACACCCGCTGCATTTATACACTGGGGAACCACATCGAGGCAAAAGACAACTTGCTGCACGGTTGCGACACTGTCTGAAACTGTTGAAAAAGAAGGGATCGAGCATCCAAGTTTAATTGTTGTTGGAGATGTCGTTCATTTTCATCAAAAGCTGAACTGGTTTGAACCCGCATTAATCGAGAAATGAGAATGGTAGAGAAAAGACACGTGCATACATCGTGTCTTTTCGTCTGATGAAAACAAGTGAGAGGGAGGAGCCGCATGAAACAAGCTGTCCTTTATGTTGGGCATGGAAGCAGGGTGAAAGAAGCACAAGATAAGGCCATTTCTTTTATGAAAAGCTGTATGCCGTTAGTGAAAGCAGATATACAAGAAATTTGTTTTTTAGAGCTGACGGACCCTTCTATAGAAGAAGGATTTGAGGCCTGTGTGAAAAAAGGAGCGACACACATTGCAATCGTCCCGCTCCTCCTTTTGACTGCCATGCATGCCAAATCGGATATCCCGGTCGAAATTGAGAAAGTGCGTGCGCGTTTCCCGCAAGTGAAGGTCACATATGGAAAGCCGATCGGGGTGAATCAAGAAGTAACAAAAGCGGTTGCCGCAAGAATTAAAGAAGCAGGATATCAAGGCGAGCGCGCGCGGATTCTTTTAATTGGCCGCGGGAGTTCTGATCCGGATGTGAAGCGAGATGTGTTTGGCATTGCAGACGATGTCCGAAGCCTGCTTCCGCATGCAGAGGTTCTTCCGTGTTTTATTACAGCATGTGAGCCAAATTATCGAGATGTTCTCGCGCAGTTATCAGAAGATGACGATGGGCCTGTTTATATCGTTCCTTACTTACTGTTTACGGGGATTTTAATGAAAGAAATTGAAAGTGAAGCCGCTCAGGCGAGAAAGCGGCTGAAAGATGTCCGGGTATGCCGGTATATTGGCTTTCATCCGCATGTCAAAGCGGCTTATATTGAACGCGTGCAAGAAACCATTTTAAACAAAGACGATGCGTTTCGTTTCCGAGGAGAAAGCCATGCTTCCAGTCCATCTTGATTTAACCAATAAACAAGTGGTCATCGCCGGCGGCGGATCTGTTGCATTAAGAAGAGCAAAGACATTGTGTACGGAGCCTTGCCATCTAACTGTTGTGAGTCCTGATCTTTCTGAAGAGATGGCGTGCCTCATTGATACATACGCATTGAATTGGAAGGAAAAGAAGGTGGGCGCTGAAGATTTGAAGGATGCGTTTTTCATTGTAGCTGCTACAAACGACCCTTCGGTAAATGAATGGATTGCACAAACAGCACAGCCTCACCAGCTCGTGAATTGTGTGAGCCAATCTGAGCTCGGCAATGTGATGGTGCCGAAGGTTGTCAAAGCAGGAAAAGTGACGATTTCAGTCTCTACAAGCGGTGCTAGCCCCGCCCGGACAAAACAGCTGGCTGCGGCAATTGAATCCTTGCTTGAAGAAGAGGATATTGACGCACTTGATGCCCTTTACATCGAAAGAAAAAAACGACAAAGAAAAAGCCGATAAAATCCTTACAGGAGATTTTATCGGCTTCTTTTATTTATTTTCTCAGCTTGAGCACAAGATCTTCGTCAGGTGTGACAAATAATGTTTGCTGCTGATCATACGTAACAAAGCCTGGCTTTGCTCCGTTTGGTTTTTTCACATGCCGGATTTTTGTATAGTCGACAGGTACGGAGCTGGACTCTTTTGCCTTTGAAAAATAGGCGGCAATTTGAGCCGCTTCAAGCAGCGTTTGTTCATCAGGTGCTTGGTGACGGATGACGACATGTGACCCAGGAATATCCTTTGTATGCAGCCAAATATCATCACGAGCAGCTGCCTTTGTAGTCAAATACTCGTTTTGTTTGTTGTTTTTTCCGACTAAAATTGGTATGCCTTGGGATGATTCATACGTTTCGAGCTGAATAGCAGCCGGTTTTTTCTTTTTGGCGAGACGCTTTTGTTTGGCGCGTAAATATTTTCCTTCAACAAGCTCTTCTCTCATTTCCTCTAAATCCTTCGGTGAAGCAGAGGACAGCTGCTGAATCAGCTCTTCAAAATAAGCAATTTCTTCATGTGTCCGCTTAATTTGTTCATTTACAGCTTCTACAGCATTTTTTGCCTTTTGATATTTTGTAAAATATGCCTGGGCATTTTCAGAAGGGGTTTTGTTTGTTTTGAGCGGAATCGTGATTTCTCCGCCGTCTTCATCGTAATAATTGATGACAGTCGCTTCTTTATCCCCTTTTTTAATCGCATATAAATTGGCTGTTAACAGCTCACCATAGAGCTGATATTTGTGTGCACCTTGAGATTCTTCAAGGGTTCTTTTTAGCTTTTTCAGCTTGTTTTCATTTTTCTTTTTTTCATTTACGACAAACCGTTCAAGGTCCGCTGCCTGCTGTTTGACTCTATCTCTCTCAGCTTTTCCAAAATAAAAGCGGTCAAGCAGCTGGCTGAGTGAGTCGAATGTCTTCATCTCGCCATGGACATGCTGAAGCTCTAATAAATAGAAATACTCTTTTCCGTCTTTTCTTGTGAGCTGCGGTGTAAAAGAATGCATGCGAATGAGCTGGAACATGTCGAGCAGTGTATTTGGAATTGTTTCTTGATTGGCAAGACCGGCCCGGTGTACAACTTCCTTTGCAAACAGCGGAGAAACTCCAAAGAAGGTATCGACAATTTGATTTGCGATCTTTCCTTCTTGAAAGCGTAAATGCTTCAAAATATCATCCTTTGTCACGTCAAAAGGATTCAATTTTTGCTGCGCAGGCGGCAGAAGGTATTCATGACCAGGGAGCACCGTTCGATAGCTGTTCACAGATGGAGAAAGGTGTTTCAAACCATCAATGATCTGCTGCGTTCCATCCTCTACCAGAATGAAATTACTATGACGTCCCATGATTTCAATGTAAAGCTTACGCGTTTGCTCATCACCAATTTCATTTCTGCTTCTTACATGAAGCACGATCACCCGGTCAAATCCAATCTGTTCAAAACGTTCAATGAAGCCGCCCTCAAGATGCTTTCTGAGGAGCATACAAAACATTGGCGGCTCGCTTGGATTGTCGTATTGATGCTCAGTGAGCTGCACTCTCGCATAGCTCGGATGAGCCGATAAAAGGAGCTTATGATTTTTCCCGTTTGCCCGAATATGAAAAATCAGCTCGTGCTTATATGGCTGATGGATTTTAGAAATCCTCCCGCCAGTTAATGTCTCTTGCAATTCATTTGTCATACCATATGTAAAAATGCCGTCAAATGACATGTTGGATACACCCTCTTCTTTCACACAAATCTACTGAAAGAACTTCCGTTTTCTCGTTCTTTAGGCAGTCTTATTATTATAGCATGATTTAGGACGAGTCTGAATAAACTGGCTTATAGAACACTGCATATGAGAGAGAACAAAAGAGGAGTGGACGAGGTCAAATGAATTGGCATGAACTGAACCAAACCGATTTATTAAAAACAATGAATACATCGATAGGTGACGGACTGTCAGAAAAAGATGTACAAAAGCGGCTTGAAAAACACGGGCCTAATGAATTACAGGAAGGAAAAAAGGCGTCGGCTCTGATCATTTTTTTAGCACAGTTTAAAGATTTCATGGTGTTAATCTTGCTTGCAGCAACAATCATTTCTGCCTTTTTAGGAGAATACATTGATGCTGTTGCGATTGTAGCCATTGTTTTGATTAATGGTGTACTCGGCTTTTATCAAGAACGCCGGGCGGAGAAATCCCTTCAAGCATTAAAAGAATTATCAACTCCGCACGTGTATGCAAGGAGAAATAATGAATGGATCAAGATCCCGTCTAAACATCTCGTGCCAGGGGATATTGTGAAATTTTCAAGCGGAGACCGGATTGGGGCAGATATTAGATTACTAGAAACAAAGAGCTTAGAAATCGAGGAGTCCGCTCTCACTGGTGAGTCCATCCCAGCGGTCAAACACGCAAGTCCGATTTCAAGCAGCCATGTCTCGCTTGGAGATTTGACGAACATGGCCTTTATGGGGACGCTTGTTACTAGAGGCAGCGGCGTAGGGGTTGTCATTGGTACAGGGATGAATACGGCGATGGGACAAATTGCCGGCATGCTGGATGCAGCAGGTAATATGGAAACACCGCTGCAAAGACGTCTCGAGCAGCTTGGGAAAATTCTGATTGTGGCTGCTTTATTTTTAACAGTGCTCGTTGTGGTTCTCGGTGTTGTGCAAGGACATGAATTGTATCATATGTTCCTAGCGGGAGTATCTCTTGCTGTTGCGGCGATTCCAGAAGGACTGCCGGCGATTGTCACTGTCGCACTTTCCTTAGGGGTGCAGCGGATGATCAAACAGAAATCGATTGTCAGAAAGCTCCCGGCGGTGGAAACTCTCGGCTGCGCGTCAATCATTTGCTCAGATAAAACAGGAACAATGACGCAAAATAAAATGACCGTCACCCATGTGTGGGCAGAGGGGAAAACGTGGAATATTTCTGGCACAGGCTACGAGCCATCCGGTGACTTTACCTTAAACGGAGAAATCGTCCATGCCGACAAGCACCCAAGCCTGCAAAAGGTGTTATTATACGGGGCGCTTTGTAATACATCGACCATCGTTGAAAAAGACGGGGAGATGAGACTTGATGGCGATCCGACAGAGGGGGCGCTCCTTACCGCAGCACGTAAAGCGGGTTTTACAGAGCAATTCATCGAAGCTGGATTTCATGTCATTGAGGAGTTTCCTTTTGATTCAGAAAGAAAGATGATGTCAGTCGTCGTTGAAACGAATCAAAAAGAGCGGTATGTCATTGCAAAAGGTGCGCCGGATGTACTAATGAACCGTTCAAGTCATATCATGCACGGCGGGCGCACAGCTTCTTTTTCAGCCACTCACAGGCAAGAAACAGAAGCTGCGATTCAAGGCTTAGCAAGACAGGCGCTTAGAACCATTGCCATTGCGTATAAAAAAGTCGGTCTGACAGACAAAATCACCTCTGTACAGCAGGCTGAAACCGATTTAACATTTATCGGGTTAGAGGGCATGATCGATCCACCGCGTCCTGAAGTCAGACGAGCGATTAAAGAGTGCCGGGATGCCGGGATTAAAACGGTCATGATTACAGGCGACCACGTCGAAACGGCCAAAGCGATCGCCAAAGACTTGAGCCTTTTACCGAAGCAAGGACAGGTGCTCGACGGAAAAGCGCTTGATCAGATGAGCGACAAAGAGCTTGAGCAAACGGCTGAAAATGTATACGTCTTTGCACGGGTTTCCCCTGAGCATAAACTGAGAATTGTCAAAGCCTATCAAAAAAATGGGCATGTTGTGGCGATGACAGGTGATGGGGTCAATGATGCGCCTGCCATTAAACAAGCAGATATCGGCATCTCCATGGGCATCACTGGAACAGACGTAGCCAAAGAAGCGTCTTCTCTTATTTTACTTGACGACAACTTTGCGACCATAAAATCCGCCATTAAAGAGGGCCGGAATATTTATGAAAACATTCGTAAGTTTGTCCGTTATTTGCTGGCATCAAATGTCGGAGAAATTTTGGTCATGCTGTTTGCGATGCTGCTCGCGCTGCCGCTGCCGCTCGTTCCTATACAAATCTTATGGGTAAACCTTGTCACAGATGGTCTGCCGGCTATGGCACTTGGCATGGATAAGCCAGAAGGCGATGTCATGAAGAGAAAGCCGCGGAATGTGAAAGAGGGCATTTTTGCTAGAGGGCTTGGCTGGAAGGTCATTTCAAGAGGCTTCCTCATCGGACTTGCGACCCTTTTGGCATTTATATTTGTGTATCACCGCGATCCAAACAACCTGCAATATGCACAGACTGTCGCATTTAGTACGCTTGTATTGGCGCAGCTCATTCATGTATTTGACTGCCGCAGTGAACGGTCCATTTTTGAACGTAATCCATTTGGGAACCTTTATTTGATCGGTGCGGTTTTGTCATCACTTTTGCTCATGCTTGTGGTCATTTATTACCCGCCGCTTCAGCCGATTTTCAAAACGGTCGCGGTTGCACCGATTGATTGGCTGCTGATCATCGGGATGTCTGCACTGCCAACTTTTTTACTGGCAGGATCACTTTTGACAAGAAAAAAATAATTGATTATGGTATAATTTTGAGGTAATAGTGTCTGCTATTACCTTTTTCATTTTATTAATATGAAAGAATTGGGTGTTTTGACATGATACGCAGTATGACGGGATTCGGCCAAGCGAGTAAAACGGATGGAGAACTGACAGTGTCAGTTGAGCTAAAATCGGTCAATCACCGTTTTAAAGAGGTTCATGCCCGTTTGCCGAGGCCGCTTTTATATTTCGAAGATACATTAAAAAAGATCATTCTTCGTCACGTGCAGCGCGGTAGAATTGAGCTGTTTGTCACGATTGAAGGCGGTAAACTAGCAAGCCGGTCCTTACAGATCGACTGGCCGCTGCTTGATGAATACATGAAAGCCGCAAAAGACCTCGAGAAACGCTATCACATTTCAGGCATTCAGCATGCACATGACTTATTGGGGCTGGAGCTTGCCGTTCAGGTGGAAGAGTCAGCCAGCCGAAATGAACAGTTAGAGCAGCTGCTGATGGAAGCTTGCGAGGCTGCTGTCAAGGAGCTTTGCTTCATGAGAGAGCAAGAGGGAGCATCCCTTCAAAAAGACTGTGAACTGAGGCTTTCTGAACTAGAGGCCTATACAGAAGAAATCAAAGTCTTTGCACCAGAGGTTGTGAGTCAGTACAAAGAACGATTGAATCAGCGATTGCAAGAATGGATCGGAGAGGCGCTTGACGAGAGCAGACTGACTACAGAGGCAGCCATCTTTGCTGACCGGTGTGACATTACAGAAGAGATCACGAGATTAAAAAGTCATTTTCAGCAGTTTCAGCAAATCTTGCTGCAAGGCGGTGCTGCCGGACGAAAACTTGACTTCCTTGTACAGGAGCTCAACCGTGAAGTGAACACCATTGGATCAAAAGCGAACCATCACCATTTAACAAAGCTGGTGGTTGAAATGAAAAGTGCTATTGAAAAAATAAAAGAACAAGTGCAAAATATAGAATAGTCATTGTGTATGCTGTTTACAGTGCGTCTCTTTCGGCGAGACTAGAGACGTTTATATTACAGGGGGACGAAAGAAGATGACCATAAAGTTGATCAATATCGGATTTGGAAACATCATTTCAGCGAATCGGATGATTTCGATCGTCAGTCCGGAATCAGCACCGATTAAACGAATGATACAAGACGCAAGAGATCGAGGCATGCTCATAGATGCTACATACGGAAGAAGAACCCGTGCTGTTGTCATTATGGACAGTGACCATGTCATCTTATCTGCCGTTCAGCCTGAGACTGTCGCGCAAAGACTTTCTGTAAAAGAAGAAATCATAGATGAAGGGCAGGGGTAATACGCCATTATGAAAGAAAGAGGACTTTTAATCGTTCTCTCTGGACCTTCGGGAGTTGGAAAAGGAACGGTCAGACAAGCCATTTTCTCCCAGGAAGATACGAAATTTGAATACTCTATTTCTGTGACAACGCGCAAACCGCGTGAAGGTGAAAGAAATGGTGTCGATTATTTCTTTAAAACCAGGGAAGAATTTGAACATATGATTGAAAACAAAAAACTGTTAGAATGGGCAGAGTACGTCGGGAATTACTACGGCACGCCTGTTGACTATGTAGAACAGACATTGAGCGAAGGAAAAGATGTTTTCCTTGAAATTGAAGTGCAAGGCGCACTTCAAGTAAGAGAAGCATTCCCAGAAGGTCTTTTTATTTTCCTTGCACCGCCTAGTCTTTCAGAACTTCAAAACCGCATCATTACTCGCGGTACAGAATCTGAAGAGCTCATTCGAAACCGAATGGCCGCTGCGAAAGAAGAAATTGAAATGATGGATGCTTACGACTATGTCGTTGAAAACGATGATGTCGAGCTGGCTTGTGAAAGAATCAAAGCGATCGTCCTTGCAGAACACCTGCGCAGAGACAGAGTCGCACCAAGATATAAAAAAATGCTGGGGGTAGAATAAACCATGTTAGATCCTTCAATTGACTCATTGATGAACAAACTTGATTCAAAATATACACTTGTAACAGTGTCTGCACGCCGTGCACGTGAAATGCAGATCCACCAAGATCAGCAGATTGAAAACACAAAGTCTTACAAATTCGTAGGCAAAGCACTAGAAGAAATCGACGCTGGTCTTTTGACATTTGAAAAAGAGGATCAAGAATAACACATCGCTTCTGCAATGCAGATACGATACGTTCAAAAAAGTCAAAACTATGATTGGTTTTGACTTTTTTGAATTGTAGACGAATTTGTGAAAAAGGCCGTTAAGGGGGACAAACAAATGTTACAGTCAAAAAATATTTTGCTCGGTGTCAGTGGAGGAATCGCTGTATATAAAGCAGCAGCACTTACTAGTAAACTCGTACAAGCGGGCGCAAATGTCAGAGTGATTATGACGGAATCTGCTCGTGAGTTTGTGTCTCCGCTTACCTTCCAAGCTCTGTCTAGGCATGAGGTATATGTAGATACATTCAAAGAAAACAATCCAAGAGTCATTGCGCATATTGACGTAGCTGACTGGGCCGATCTCATTCTTGTTGCCCCTGCAACAGCACATACGATTGGAAAAATGGCCGCTGGACTTGCAGATGATATGCTGACGACGACTTTGCTTGCTTCAACAGCGCCTGTATGGATCGCTCCAGCGATGAATGTGCATATGTACGATCACCCCGCTGTGAAACGGAACATTCGCACATTATATGAAGACGGCTACCGGTTTATTGAGCCAAGTGAAGGTTATTTAGCCTGCGGTTACATTGGAAAAGGGCGATTAGAGGAGCCTGAAAAAATTGTGGAACACATCCGTGCTTTTTTTGAAGAGCCAAAAAGCTTACCGCTCTCAGGAAAAAAAGTCGTGGTGACAGCAGGTCCTACACGTGAAGTCATCGATCCTGTCCGATTCTTTACAAATCGTTCTAGTGGAAAAATGGGCTATGCGATCGCAGAGGCTGCTCAGCAAATGGGGGCAGATGTTACGCTGATTTCTGGACCTGTTTCTTTAACTGAACCTGACCATGTACATGTAGTGCACGTTGAATCAGCTGAAGATATGTATCAAGCTGCGCTAGATGTATACGGAGAAGCTGATCTTGTCATAAAATCAGCAGCTGTCGCCGATTACACCCCTGTCACGACATATGCTCATAAAATGAAAAAACAGGACGGCGCTTTGGACATTGAATTTACCCGGACAAAAGATATTTTAAAAGAGCTGGGGAAAAGAAAAGAGCATCAAGTGCTGGTCGGATTTGCAGCTGAAACGCAGGATGTAGAATATTATGCGAAAAAGAAAATTGAATCCAAGCATCTAGATATGATTGTGGCCAATAACGTCACTAAAGAAGGTGCAGGCTTTGGCACAGATACCAATGTGGCAACGATCATCAAAGCAGATGGAACGAAAAAAGAGCTGCCGATGATGAGCAAAAAAGACCTCGCTTTTGAAATTTTAAAGGAGGCAATACAGCTGCTTCCAGAAGAGCGTGATCGCGCATGATTGCTGAAGTCATCGTAGATGTCACAACGAAAGCCATTGACCGGCCATTTGATTACCGTGTACCAGATCGATTCAAAGATCTCGTCAAAGCGGGAATGAGGGTGGTCGTTCCCTTTGGCCCGCGGAAGATTCAAGGGTTTGTGACAAAAGTCAAAGAGGAAACAGACATCAAGACAGGAAGCATCAAAGAGATAGTCGATTTATTTGATTTATCACCTGTTCTGACAGATGAGCTGCTGGAGCTTTCCCACTGGCTGACGGAAAAAACATTGTCCTATCATATTACGGCACTTCAATCGATGCTGCCCGCAGCCATGAAGGCAAAGTATGAAAAAGAAATACAGGTGCTATCAGAGGAAGAACTTCCGCAGTCATTGAAAGAGCTTTTCGGTCAGCGAGAGAGCATTCTTTATGCTGACATCCCGGCTGAACAATTAAAACAGATTCAAAAGCATGTCCAAAAAGGTCATCTAGAGGTGAGATACCATGTCTCGCAAAAATCTGGAAAGAAAAAGGTCCGCATGCTCCAGTTGGCTGTATCGAAAGAAAAACTTGAAGAAAAGCAGCAGCAGCTAAAGAAAAATGCGGTAAAACAAAAGGCACTGATCTTTTACTTGCTTCAAGCGGGAGAGACAACCTTTTTAGCGAAAGACTTGCAGCAGCAAACAGGCGCGAGTTCTCAAACGCTTAAAACCTTTATTCAAGAAGGGCTGTTAACAGAAAACTATGAAGAGGTTTACCGGGATCCTTACCGTGATCGGGAGTTTACACCATCTGCATCACTTGATCTCACGCCTGAGCAAACAGAGGCGGCAAAACATATTCATCAAGCAGTCAGTGAGGACCAGCACGAAACCTTTTTGCTGCACGGAGTGACAGGAAGCGGCAAAACGGAGATTTACTTGCAGACAATTGATCATGTTCTTCAAAAAGGAAAAGAAGCGATCGTTTTAGTTCCTGAAATCTCGTTAACCCCTCAAATGGTGCAGCGATTTAAAGAACGATTTGGCTCAAATGTAGCCGTTCTTCACAGCGGCTTATCGACAGGAGAAAAATATGATGAATGGCGGAAAATCCATCGCAAGGAAGTCAAACTAGTCGTTGGCGCAAGATCTGCTGTTTTCGCACCATTTGAAAACTTAGGCATGATTATTATAGATGAAGAGCACGAATCCTCTTATAAACAAGAAGAAATGCCTCGTTACCATGCCAAGGATGTCGCCATTGAACGAGCAGTGCGGCATCAATGTCCAGTCGTATTAGGCAGTGCAACACCTTCACTTGAAACCTATGCACGTGCGAAAAAAGGCGTCTATACATTGCTCTCGCTCAAGCACCGCGTCAACCAGCAGCAGCTGCCGCACGTTTCGTTAATTGATATGAGAGAAGAACTAAGAAATGGCAACCGCTCCATGTTCTCAGAAGAATTAATGATCAGGTTAAAGGAAGTGCTTGAAAGAAAAGAACAAGCCGTTTTATTTCTGAACAAAAGAGGCTATTCATCCTTTGTGATGTGCCGTGATTGCGGATATGTGGAGCAATGTCCTCATTGCGAAATTTCTCTTACCTATCACCGCTATCAAAAACGGCTGAAGTGCCATTATTGTGGTCACGAAGCACCAGTACCTGCTGAATGTCCAGAATGCCACAGTGAGCATATTCGCTACTTTGGAACTGGCACGCAGCGAGTAGAAGAAGAACTGACAAAGGTGTTGCCTGAGGCGCGTGTGATCCGAATGGATGTGGATACAACGTCTCGTAAAGGTGCTCACGAAAAGCTTCTTACGTCTTTTGGCAATAAAGAAGCGGACATTTTGCTCGGGACGCAGATGATTGCAAAGGGGCTGGATTTCCCAGATGTCACACTTGTTGGTGTTCTCAGTGCGGATACATCCCTTCACATCCCTGATTTTCGTTCAAGTGAAAAAACATTTCAGCTTCTCACGCAGGTCAGCGGCAGGGCAGGGCGCCATGAAAAAGCGGGCTCGGTTATTATTCAATCGTATACACCTTCTCACTATAGTATTGAATTAACGAAGCAGCATGACTACGAAGCCTTTTATGAACAGGAGATGCTGCATCGCCGCCACCAGTCCTATCCGCCTTATTACTTTTTGGCGATGGTGACAGTGTCACACGAAGAAGTGACGAAGGCAGCACATGTCACTGATCAAATTGTCCAGTTCCTAAAAATGAACTGTGCACCGAATACTCGAATCCTTGGTCCGGCCGCATCGCCAATCGCTAAGATCAAAGATAGATATCGGTATCAATGCGTGATAAAATACAAAAGGGAAAATGAACTGGCAAGTTTACTACGGAAAATACAAGACCATTATCAAAAGGAAATGGAACAAAAACAATTGATGATTTCAATAGATATGAATCCATATATGATGATGTAAAACGGAGGGCTGTAAGTGGCAGTAAAACCAATAGTCATACATCCGGCAGAAGTGCTTGAACAAAAGACAGAGCGCGTCGAGACGTTCGATAAAAAGCTTAAAAAACTGCTGGATGATATGTATGATACAATGCTTGAGCTGGATGGAGTTGGACTAGCAGCACCACAAATCGGTATTTCAAAAAGAATCGCTGTTGTAGATATCGGGGAAGAACCTGGCAGAATTGACTTAGTGAACCCCGAGGTGCTTGAAGTAGAAGGAAGCCAGACAGATATTGAAGGCTGCCTGAGCTTTCCATCTTTATACGGCACTGTAGAGAGACCGAACTATGTGAAGGTAAAAGCCTTTGATAAGAAAGGCAAACCATTTACAATAGAAGCAGACGGATTTTTAGCAAGAGCTTTATTGCACGAAATTGATCATTTAGACGGCATTTTATTTACGTCAAAAATCATTGAAACGTATACAGAAAAAGAACTTGCGGAAATGGAAGGGTGAAGAAAATGGCACGTATCGTATTTATGGGAACCCCTGATTTCTCAGTACCTGTGCTGCAAACACTAATAACAGAAGGATACGAAGTGGTAGGGGTCGTCACGCAGCCAGACCGCCCAAAAGGAAGAAAACGAGTGCTCACACCGCCTCCTGTAAAAGTGGAAGCCTTAAAGCACGGCATTCCTGTGTTGCAGCCTGAAAAGGTGCGCCTTGATGAAGAAATTGATAAGGTGCTTGCATTACAGCCGGATTTAATTGTCACAGCGGCATTTGGACAAATCTTACCAAAGCGATTACTCGATGAACCTAAGTTTGGCTGTATCAATGTTCATGCCTCGCTCCTGCCAGAACTAAGAGGCGGCGCGCCGATCCATTATGCGATCCTTCAAGGCAAAAAGAAAACAGGCGTTACCATCATGTACATGGTAGAAAGACTTGATGCAGGTGACATGATCAGTAAAGTAGAAGTAGAAATCGATGAATTAGACAATGTCGGAACATTGCATGACAAATTAAGTGCAGCTGGTGCCACGCTGCTAAAAGATACGGTGCCAAATGTTCTAAGCGGGTCTATTTCTCCAATTCCGCAAAATGAAGAAGCGGCCACATACGCACCAAATATTAAGCGGGAGCAAGAAAAGTTAGACTGGACAAAAACCGGTGAAGAGCTTTACAACCAAGTTCGCGGGCTAAATCCTTGGCCAGTTGCCTATACTGAATGGAACGGCGCTCATCTAAAAGTATGGGAAGCGAAAAAGGTTCCGCTTCAAGTGCAAGAAGAACCAGGGAAAGTGATTGAACTTCAAAAAGAAGGTCCGGTCATTGGAACGGGGAATGAGCAAGGCCTTTTATTAACAGGTGTGCAGCCAGCTGGTAAGAAAAAAATGAGCGGCGAAGACTTCTTAAGAGGCGCAAATATCGAAATTGGACAGAAATTAGGGTTAATGAATGAAGAAAAGTAATGTGAGAGAAGTAGCGCTGGACGCTTTAATCAAACTCGAACAAAATCAAGCTTACAGTAATTTACTGTTGCAGTCAGTCATGAAAGATAAAGACTTAGCTGATCAGGACAAACCGCTGTTAACAGAGCTTGTATATGGTACACTGCAAAATAAGCTGGCATTAGATTATATGCTGACGCCCTTTGTGAAAAAACCGCAAAAGGTCGCTCCATGGGTGATGCAGCTTTTGCGGATGTCTCTTTATCAAATGGTGTACCTTGAAAAAATACCAGATCGTGCAGCCATTCATGAAGCTGTCGAGCTAACGAAAAAGCGCGGGCACAAAGGCATTTCTTCACTTGTGAACGGTGTTCTTCGTTCCGTGCAAAGAGAAGGCGTTCCGTCATTTGATGCGATCAAAGATCCCGTAAAGCGGCTGTCCATTGAGACAAGCCACCCATTGTGGCTTGTGCAGGAGTGGGTTCAGGCGTACGGGTTTGAAGCGGCAGAAAGCATGTGCCGCATTCATTTAGTCCCGCCAAAGCAAACCCTTCGTGTCAATCGAATGAAAACTGACCGCACGGCACTGCAGCAGAAACTAATGGATGCAGGCATCGAAACGGAGCTTGGCGACTTATCTCAAGATGCGCTCAAGCTCATGAAAGGGTCTATCGTCTCAACTCCATCTTTTCAAGAAGGCTATGTGACGATACAAGATGAAAGCTCGATGCTTGTCGCAAGAGCGCTCGACCCTCAGCCGGGAGAAACGGTGCTTGACGCCTGTGCGGCTCCTGGCGGAAAATCAACACATATTGCAGAACGTATGAATGATGAGGGCAAAATTGTTTCACTTGATTTACATGAACATAAAGTGAAACTCATTAAACAAGCAGCAAAACGTCTGAACCTTACTCACATTGAGGCAAAAGCACTTGATGCAAGGAAAGCGGCAGACTATTACAGCGAAGCTTCGTTTGACCGTATTCTCATTGATGCACCGTGTTCCGGTTTTGGCGTCATTAGACGAAAACCAGACATGAAATATACAAAGTCACAAGAAGACTCAGCAAGGCTTGCGGCTATCCAGCAGGCCATTTTAAAGGAAGCGGCCCCGCTTTTAAAACCGGGCGGAACCCTTGTATACAGTACATGTACAATGGACCCAACAGAAAATCAACAAGTGATTCATGCGTTTTTACAAGAACACCAAGACTTCGAACCCGATCTATCTCTTAATGAACGGCTGCCTGAGCAGGTTGCTCCGTTTGTTCAAAACGGAAGTGTACAAATTCTTCCTCATTATTTCGGAACAGATGGTTTCTTTATTTGCAGCATGAGAAAGAAGGGATAAAAAATGACAGAACAAAAAGTAAGAAAAGAACTGAAGACAGAAATGCCGTCGATCTACTCATTTGAGCTTCACGAAATGAAAGAATGGTTAAAAGAACAAGGCGAAAAGCCTTTCCGCGCAGCTCAAATTTTCGAGTGGCTTTATGAGAAACGTGTGACATCCTTTGACGATATGTCTAACCTTTCAAAGGATTTAAGAGAAAAATTAAAAAATCAATTTGCGATCACTACATTAAAAACCGTGATCAAACAAACGTCTCAAGACGGAACGATCAAGTTTTTATTTGAATTACATGATGGCTATACGATTGAAACAGTACTGATGCGCCACGAATACGGAAACTCTGTCTGTGTTACAACTCAGGTTGGCTGCCGAATTGGCTGTACATTCTGTGCATCTACACTTGGCGGGTTAAAACGAAACCTTGAAGCAGGAGAAATCGTTGCTCAAGTATTGAAAGTGCAGCAGGCACTTGACGAAACAGATGAGAGAGTCAGCTCGGTTGTCATCATGGGAATTGGCGAACCGTTTGATAACTTTGACGAAATGCTTGCCTTCCTTAAAATCATCAACCATGACAACGGCTTAAATATTGGCGCGCGTCATATTACAGTGTCGACAAGCGGAATCATTCCAAAGATCTATCAATTCGCTGATGAGCAAATGCAAATCAATTTTGCTGTCTCTCTGCATGCACCGAACACAGAGATCAGAAGCCGTCTGATGCCGATCAATAAAGCATATAAGCTGCCAAAATTAATGGAAGCCATTGAATACTACATTCAAAAAACAGGTAGACGTGTCAGCTTTGAATACGGCCTGTTTGGCGGAGTAAATGATCAAGTTCATCATGCAGAAGAGCTTGCAGACTTATTAAAAGGAATCAAGTGCCACGTGAACCTCATTCCGGTGAACTATGTACCGGAAAGGGATTATGTAAGAACACCGAGAGAACAAATCTTCCTATTTGAAAAAACGCTGAAGGAACGCGGCGTAAACGTAACAATTAGACGAGAGCAAGGCCATGATATTGATGCTGCTTGCGGTCAGCTAAGAGCGAAGGAGCGTCAGGAAGAGACGAGGTGACGAATGTTGATAAGGGCAGCCTTTCAAACCGATACAGGAAAAGTCCGTCAGCATAATGAAGATGATGCAGGTATTTTTGAAGCAAAAGAAGACACCCTTCTAGCTGTTGTAGCAGATGGAATGGGAGGTCATCTTGCTGGTGATGTCGCCAGTAGGATGGCCGTCTCTTCTTTAAAAGAATACTGGGAAGAAACATCATCAATCCCAGCAAAACCAGCAGAGCAAGAAAGCTGGTTAATCTCAAAAATAAGTGACATTAATGATCAAGTATATGAACATGCGAAAAACAATGAGGAATGCCAAGGAATGGGGACAACCATTGTTTGTGCGCTCGTTCATTTGCAAACGGTCACAATTGCCCATATTGGCGACAGCCGCTGCTACTTGCTAAGAGAAGGAGCACTGACCCAGCTAACAGATGACCATTCACTTGTAAATGAGCTTGTGAAAACAGGTGAAATTTCTAAAGAGGATGCAGAATATCATCCAAGAAAAAATGTGCTTACAAAAGCATTAGGAACAGATAAACACGTTCAAATCGATGCACATACCTTTGAAGTGGATCCAGGAGATCAAATCCTGCTTTGCTCAGATGGTTTATCAAATAAAGTAGAAGAAGAGAATTTGATTCATATTTTAAACCAAACGACCGCACCAGATGAAAAAGTAACAGCATTAATCCAAACAGCGAATGACAACGGCGGTGAAGATAACATTACAGCAGTATTGTTAGAAATCTCCTCCCAGCCAGAGGAGGGTGACAGCAAGTGTTGATCGGAAAACGGATCAGCGGCCGTTATCAGATTCTTCGCGTCATAGGCGGAGGCGGAATGGCAAACGTTTATTTGGCGGAGGATATGATTTTAGATCGCGAAGTCGCGATTAAAATTTTGCGCTTTGACTTTGCAAGCGATGATGATTTTATTAGACGTTTCCGGCGTGAGGCGCAGTCAGCCGCAAGTTTAGATCATTCAAATATTGTTAGCATCTACGATGTAGGGGAAGAAGATGACATTTATTATATTGTCATGGAATATGTCGAGGGGATGACGCTGAAAGAATACATACATGCCAATGGCCCGCTTCATCCGAAAGAAGCCGTTCGCATTATGGAGCAAGTGGTTGCGGCAATGGAAGAAGCCCATGCAAAGCAGCTCGTCCACCGGGACATTAAGCCTCACAATATATTAATAGACAACATGGGGAATATTAAAGTCACTGATTTTGGGATTGCCATTGCACTCAGCTCAGCGACCATCACCCACACAAATTCGGTTCTAGGATCCGTGCACTATTTGTCTCCAGAGCAAGCCCGCGGAGGTCTTGCGACGAAAAAGTCAGACATCTATTCACTTGGCATTGTGCTCTATGAACTCATTTCTGGACGCATGCCATTTGAAGGGGAATCAGCTGTCAGTGTTGCGCTGAAGCATTTGCAATCAGAGCCGCCATCTGTAAGAAGGTGGAATCCTTCTGTTCCACAAAGCGTGGAAAACATCATTTTAAAGGCAATGGCCAAAGATCCATTTTATCGATATGAAGATGCATCTGAAATGCAAAAAGATCTGCAAACTGCTTTCGACCCTTCAAGACTAAAAGAAAAACGCTTTGTCATTGAAGAGGATCATGAAGCAACGAAAGCGATCCCAATCATTCAAGATCATCAAGTCGATGAAGACAATGAAAAAACAGCTGTCCATCCGGTGCAAAAACCGAAGAAAAAAGAGAAACAAAAGCCGAAAAAGAAACGAAAAAAATGGCCATGGGTTGTGGCATCCATCCTGTTTATTCTAACTGCTGCGACCATTTTAGCCATCACTGTGTTTCCCGGACTGCTCTTTCCAAAAGATGTTGAGGTCTCTGATGTATCTGGCATGACGATTGAAAAAGCAGAGGACACCTTGAAGAAAGCTGGCTTTACCGTCGCCTCTGAACCAATAGAGATCGCTGATGAGAAAATTGAAAAAGGGCTTGTTGTCAAAACAGACCCGAAAATCGGCACAAAGGTAAAAGAAGGCACCGAGATTCAGCTGTACCAAAGTTCGGGCAAGGAAAAGACCGAATTACCTGATGTAACAGGTGAAAAGGTCGATAAAGCAAAAGAATTATTAGAGAAAAAAGGGTTTAAGCAAGTTGTTGTGGAGGAAGTAAATGATAATGACACCGAATCTGGGATTGTCATGGAACAGAAACCTTCAGCGAGTACTGAGCTTGTGGCAGCAGATGAAGAAGTGACGTTGACGGTCAGCATAGGTCCTGCCGATATTACTTTGCGGGATTTAACGACATATAGTAAACAGGCTGCATCGAATTATTTAGAGGATAACGGATTAAAGCTTGATGAAAAAGAAGCGTATTCTGATGATGTACCAAAAGGTGAGGTCATGAAGCAGGAGCCAGGAGCAGGTACTGCTGTGAAACCAGGGGATACGGTTAAGATCACCTTCTCACTCGGACCGAAGAAAAAACCGGCTAAAACGGTTACTGAGAAGATTGCCATCCCGTATGAGCCAGTCACTGAAGGGCAAGAGATGACCGTTCAGATTTCCATTGACGATGCTGAGCATAGCATTTCTGATTCATATGAAACCTTTAACATCACTGCACCAACTGAACGGACCATTAAATTTAAGATTGAACCAGGTCAAAAAGGATACTATCAAGTGACGGTTGATGATAAAGTCGTAAGCTCTAAAACAATCGAATACCCTGACGATGAATAAAGGAGGGACTTTATGCCTGAGGGCAAAATTATTAAAGCATTAAGCGGATTTTATTATGTGCTCGATGAGTCTCTAGAAAGTGGAAAAGTGATTCAGTGCAGAGCGAGAGGCATTTTTCGAAAAAACAAAATCACACCTCTAGTTGGAGATTATGTCGTATATCAAGCGGATAACGATAAAGAAGGCTATTTATTAGAAGTAAAAGAGCGGACAAACGAACTTGTTCGTCCGCCTATTAGTAACGTCGATCAAGCGGTGCTCGTTTTCTCTGCGACAGAACCGACCTTTAGCACATCGCTTTTAGACAGATTTCTAGTGCTGGTGGAAGCAAATGATATTAAGCCGATTATCTGTATCACAAAAATGGACTTATTGAAAACAGATGAAGAGCGTGAAAGTATTCAAGGCTATGCAGAGGACTATCGGCAAATTGGATATGATGTTCATGTAACATCCACGATCGAGGGAGACGGAATTGAAAAGCTGACCCCGCATTTTCACAATAAAATCACTGTATTTGCCGGTCAGTCTGGTGTAGGTAAGTCCTCCCTTTTAAATGCGATGAGTCCTGATTTGGCGCTGAAAACCAATGATATTTCCTCTCATCTTGGAAGGGGGAAGCATACGACAAGACATGTCGAACTCATTCGTACAGCAGAAGGGCTCATTGCAGATACACCTGGCTTTAGCTCGCTCGAATTTACCGGCATCGAAGCGGAAGATTTAGGCCTTTACTTTTTAGAAATCAAAGAGCGGAGTGCAGATTGTAAGTTTAGAGGCTGTCTGCACGTGAAAGAGCCTGGCTGTGCGGTAAAAGGCGCGGTCGAACAAGAGCAAATCAGAGCGTATCGCTATCAGCATTATTTAGAGTTTTTAACTGAAATCAAAGACAGAAAGCCGAGGTACTAACTCATGGTTTATATTGCCCCTTCCATTTTATCAGCAGATTTCGCCAATTTGGAGAAAGATATCCGTGATGTGGAGCAAGGCGGAGCGGATTACATTCATATCGACGTGATGGACGGCCATTTTGTACCGAATATTACATTTGGGCCGAATGTTGTGGAAGCAATCAGACCGCATACAAAGCTGCCGCTCGATGTTCACTTAATGATTGAGCAGCCAGACCGGTATATTCCTGCATTCGCAAAAGCAGGTGCTGATATTATTTCTGTCCATGTAGAGGCTTGTCCGCACTTGCACCGGACGATACAGCACATAAAAGAACAAGGTGTAAAAGCAGGTGTCGTCTTGAACCCGCACACACCTGTTTCTCAGATTGAGCATGTATTAGAGGACGTAGACCTTGTCTTATTCATGACGGTGAATCCTGGTTTTGGCGGACAGGCGTTTATTCCCTCTGTCCTCACGAAGGTAAAAGAAGTGAAGTCCCTTAGCGAACAAAAGGGCTTAGCAGACTTACTCATTGAAATAGACGGCGGTGTCAATGTAGAGACTGCAAAGAGCTGTAAAGAGGCGGGCGCTAACTTACTTGTGGCCGGCTCAGCGGTATACGGTAAAAACAACCGTGCAGCCGCCATTCAGGCCATTCGAGAAGCGTAAAAAAAGGAACCAAAGTCACTCTGATCTTTGGTTCTTTTTACATGGAGAGGAGCGTATATCATGCACATACATATCGTAGCCGGCGGTCCTTTTAAATACATCCCGCCCCTTGAACAGGAAGCATCACAGGACGATATTCTCTGGGTCGGTGTAGACCGGGGGACGCTTTTTTTACTAGAGCACGGCATCATGCCTGCCAAGGCTTTTGGTGATTTTGACAGTGTGACAGAAGAAGAGCTTTGTGAGCTGAAAAAGAAATTGCCTGCCTTGAATGTATTTCAGGCTGAAAAGGATGAAACCGATTTAGAGCTTGCGCTGAACTGGGCCATGCGCCAGCACCCAGCGCATATTCACATCTACGGCATTACAGGAGGAAGGGCTGATCACTTTCTAGGAAATATTCACCTTCTATATCAAGGCATTCAGCACAAGCAGAACATCACTCTTGTAGATAAGCAAAATATCATTCAAATGTTTGGACCAGGTACATACGAAATAAAAGAAGACCCTGATAAAAAATATGTGTCGTTTCTGCCCTTTGGTACATCGGTTGAAAAGCTGACATTAAAAGGTTTCAAATATCCTCTGAAAAATTGTCATATTGAGCCTGGTTCCACACTATGTATTAGTAACGAACTCATCCACTCAAATGGTACTTTTTCTTTTCATGAAGGCATATTAATAATGGTAAGAAGCAAAGATTGACCAACCTATCAATGTGGATGGCTGATTAAGCTCAATTGTGCTGCAAGCGGTACTTTTAGGAGGGGGACAAAATGAAATTTTATACAATCAAACTGCCTAGATTTCTTGGCGGCATTGTCCGTGCGATGCTTGGTTCATTTAAAAAAGATTAATGAGTAATCTCCTTTATTTCCACATAAAAACGCCTGCTACAGTTTATTGTAGCAGGCGTTTACTCTTGCTTATACACGCTCAACTTTACCAGATTTCAAAGCTCGAGCTGATACATATACTCTTTTAGGCTTACCGTCCACTAGAATACGAACTTTTTGAAGGTTCGCGCCCCATGTACGTTTTGTAGAGTTCATTGCGTGAGAACGGTTGTTCCCAGCTTTTGTTTTTCTGCCTGTAATAACGCATTTACGTGCCATTTGTTTCCCTCCTAACTGCGAAAACATCATCATATTCTTCATATACGTACTTAGAGATGCCTCAAGATACTTTAATAATTTACCACAGCTTCAAGGGGTTTGCAAGGATTGTTTACTCCTCTTTCAAGAAAAATACCTTGACATCTTGATAAAAAATCAAGGCTATAGTATAAGTAGGATTGGGTCGGATTGAATGATTTCTTTTAAAAAGAAGGGTCTTATAGTAAAATAGTGATAACTCAGGGCAATTTCTCAAAAAGGGGGAACCAATGTGTCCATTGAACTTAGAACGAAATACGGACAAATTGATATATCAAATGAAGTCATTGCAATGGTGGCAGGAGGCGCTGCGATCGATTGCTATGGTATTGTTGGCATGGCGTCCAAAAATCAAATTAAGGACGGCTTGACGGATATTCTCCGCAAAGAGAACTTCAGCCGGGGTGTTCTTGTGCGTCAAAAAGAAGACCGCATTCATATTGATATGTACATCATCGTCAGCTACGGTACAAAAATATCAGAAGTCGCACATAATGTTCAAACGAAAGTCAAATACACGATTTCTCACACAATTGGACTTTCTGTTGACTCGGTCAACATTTATGTACAAGGAGTAAAAGTTACGAACCCGTAGTAAGGAGGAAATATATTGTCTATTAGAAATCTTGATGGCCGTTCATTTGCAAAAATGATTCTTGCAGGTGCTCACCATCTTTCTCAAAACGCACAAATTGTTGATGCGTTAAATGTTTTTCCAGTGCCAGACGGAGACACGGGGACAAATATGAATTTGTCGATGACTTCAGGGGCAAAAGCAGTTGAAGAAACAAATACCGATCATATTGGGAAGGTCGGCGTGGCCCTCTCGAAAGGGTTATTGATGGGCGCAAGAGGAAACTCTGGCGTGATCCTGTCACAGCTCTTTAGAGGTTTCAGTAAACATATTGAACAAAAAGAAACGATTGATGCAAAAGAATTTGCTCTTGCCTTACAGGCGGGTGTTGATACAGCATATAAAGCCGTGATGAAACCGATTGAAGGAACGATCTTAACAGTTGCAAAGGATGCAGCAAAGAAAGCGGTTGCTGTTTCGGCAGCAGAGGATCAAATTGACCGCGTTTTAGAGTTAACGATTGAGGAAGCAAGAGCATCACTTGATCGAACGCCAGATCTGCTTCCTGTGTTAAAAGAAGTGGGTGTTGTCGATAGTGGAGGTAAAGGACTTCTATGCGTATATGAAGGTTTCCTTGCTTCATTAAGAGGAGAAGAGCTTCCTCCTAAAGCGGCTTCTTTACCTACGCTAAAAGAACTCGTTAGTGCTGAGCATCATAAAAGTGCGCAAAGCCACATGAACACAGAAGATATCGAATTTGGCTACTGTACTGAATTTATGGTGAAATTTGAAGAAGACAAACAGTCCTTTGATGAGAATGCCTTCAGAGAAGACTTAAGTGAATTCGGAGATTCACTTCTTGTGGTGTCTGACGATACACTGGCGAAAGTTCATATTCATGCAGAGCAGCCAGGAGATGTCTTATCCTATGCACAGCTCTACGGCAGCTTAATTAATATGAAAATAGAAAACATGAGAGAGCAGCATAGCTCAATCGTGAACGAAGAAAGAGAACATGTGCCTGCTGCACCAAAAGCACCTGCTGCTGAAAAACAGCGCTTTGGCGTCGTCAGTGTCGCAATGGGAGAAGGAATTGCTGACTTGTTCAAAAGCATCGGAGCTTCCGTCGTCATTGAAGGCGGACAGACGATGAATCCGAGCACAGAAGACATTGTCACAGCAATAGAAAGCGTACATGCCGAAACCGTCTTTATCTTACCTAATAATTCTAATATTGTCATGGCAGCTAAACAGGCGGCAACTGTCTCAAACCGTGAGGTCGTTGTCATTCCGACGAAGACCGTTCCTCAAGGAATGTCGGCACTTCTTTCTCTCAATGAAGCAGCTTCAAATGAAGACAACGAAAGAGCGATGCTAGAAGCGATTGACCATGTGAAAAGCGGGCAAATTACCTTTGCAGTGAGAGATACTCAAATTGATGGCATCGACATTGCCAAAGGTGACTATATGGGTCTGTTCAACGGGAAAATCACCTTAACAGCGAAAAATCAATTAGATGCAGCAAAAGAACTTCTCACCAAAATGGTGACAGAAGATGATGAGATTGTCACCATCATTAAAGGGGAAGATGCATCATCTGATGAACTGGATGCACTGCAAGCCTTTATTGAAGAAACATTTGAAGATGTAGAAGTTGAAGTCCACGATGGAAAACAGCCGCTTTATTCATATATTTTGGCGGTTGAATAACGAAAGAAGGGCAAATAAAGCCCTTCTTCTTCTTTTGCAATTTTTTACTAGCCATTCCACGGTGAAATGAGTTGCGGGAAACGAATGAATCCATTAGTCTAAAGAAAGAACCAAACCATACGCGAGTGGTGATGAGAGGGGAAGACCTATGAAATTTAGAAGTGTGTTTGATATTATTGGACCTGTCATGATTGGGCCATCAAGTTCGCACACAGCGGGTGCGGCTCGTATAGGGAGAGTAGCTCGCAGCTTATTTGGAAGAGAACCGAAACGAATTGTCGTTTCATTTTATGGTTCTTTTAAAGATACGTATAAAGGACACGGTACAGATGTCGCCATTATTGGCGGTGTTCTTGACTTTGATACATTTGATGAACGAATCAAAACAGCGATCGATATTGCAAAAAGCAAAGAGATCGACATTGAATTTAAAGAAGAAGAGGCGGTGCCGGCGCATCCGAATACAGCAAAAGTAGAGATTTCAGATGCGAACGGAAGCCTTGAACTAATCGGGATTTCCATCGGCGGAGGTAAAATTGAAATCACAGAATTAAATGGCTTTGAGCTCAGGCTTTCAGGGAATCACCCTGCCATTCTTGTGGTTCATAACGATCGCTACGGGACGATTGCGGCAGTTGCTAATGTCCTAGCGAAATTCGCCATCAACATCGGTCATATGGAAGTGGCGCGTAAAGATGTCGGGCAAGAGGCACTGATGACCATTGAAGTGGATCAAAATATTGACCCAGCTGTCCTATCAGAGCTTGAAACGCTGCCAAACATTATTCAAGTCACACAAATTGCAGAGTAACAACAAGGAGGTTATGAATGATGTTTAAAAACGTCAAAGAACTCGTGCAGCTAACAGAAGAACGGAATACCTCCATTTCAGAAATTATGATTGTGCAAGAAATGGAAGTGACAGGGAAGTCACGTGAAGAAATTTTCTCCCAGATGTACCGCAACCTAGAAGTGATGGAGCAGGCCGTTGAAAACGGGCTGAAGGGTGTGAAATCATTATCAGGGTTAACAGGCGGAGATGCGGTCAAACTTCAAGCCTATATCGCATCAGGCAAAACGCTGTCTGGTCATACGATATTAGATGCTGTCAGTAAAGCAGTTGCAACAAATGAAGTCAATGCCGCAATGGGAACCATTTGTGCCACGCCTACAGCAGGCTCAGCAGGTGTTGTACCAGGTACGTTATTTGCAGTAAAAGAAACATTAAAGCCAACAAAGGAACAAATGGTCAGATTCCTATTTACTTCTGGCGCATTTGGTTTTGTTGTGGCGAATAACGCGAGCATTTCCGGTGCAGCAGGCGGCTGTCAGGCAGAGGTAGGTTCTGCATCAGGTATGGCGGCAGCAGCGATTGTCGAGATGGCAGGCGGTACACCGCAGCAATCTGCAGAAGCAATGGCGATTACACTGAAAAATATGCTTGGACTTGTTTGCGATCCAGTAGCGGGACTTGTCGAGGTACCTTGCGTGAAACGAAACGCAATGGGTGCATCTAACGCCATGATCGCAGCAGACATGGCTCTTGCTGGCATCACAAGCCGCATTCCTTGTGATGAAGTCATTGATGCGATGTACAAAATCGGTCAAACGATGCCAACAGCTCTTCGCGAAACTGCACAAGGCGGTCTCGCTGCGACACCGACAGCAAGAGAGCTTGAAAAGAAGATTTTCGGAGGTGTGACCTCATCTCGTGATACAGAAACTGCAAGATAATGTCTCTGTCCTGAAGGGGATTGGAGAGGAAACCGAAAAAACACTCAATGAACTTGGAATCTACACAGTAGCCGATTTACTCGGCTACTTTCCTTATCGATATGACGACTATGAGCTTCGTAACTTAGAAGAAGTCAAACATGACGAACGTGTCACAGTTGAAGGAAAAGTACATAGTGAGCCCGTTCTCACCTATTATGGAAAAAAACGAAGCAGGCTGACATTCAGGCTGCTTGTCGGGCGTTTTCTCATTACAGCGATTTGTTTCAATCGCCCATATTTAAAACGAAGCCTTGTGTTAGGTGATACAGTTTCCGTTACAGGAAAATGGGATAAAAACCGTCAATCTATCATGGTGCAGGAATTTAAAAAAGGCACGCACGAGCAAGATGGCAGTATAGAGCCCGTTTATTCAGTAAAAGAAAATGTGACCGTGAAAATGATGAGGCGCTTTGTAAAGCAGGCCTTGTCACTTTATGCAGACAAAGCTGAAGATCCATTGCCAAAGCAGCTTGTCTCTGCCTATAAACTCATGTCCTATCAGGAAGCATTAAAAGCCATTCATCTTCCAGAAACAAGAGACTCGCTCAAGCAAGCAAGACGCCGTTTTGTGTACGAGGAATTTCTCATTTTTCAGCTGAAGATGCAGGCGATTAGAAAGAAAGAACGAGAGAGAACATCAGGCATCCAGCATCCGTTTTCCAAAGAGGCTGTTTTTGAGTTTGTTAACAGCCTGCCATTTCCGCTGACGAAGGCACAATCAAGAGTACTTGATGAAATCATGTCGGACATGGCGTCTCCATATCGAATGAACCGGCTGCTTCAAGGAGATGTAGGTTCAGGGAAAACAGCTGTTGCAGCCATTGCACTTTATGCCGCTCATTTATCAGGTTTTCAAGGTGCATTAATGGTCCCAACAGAAATTTTGGCAGAGCAGCATGCCGATTCACTTTACCAGCTGTTTGAAAAATGGGGGCTGAATATCGCCCTTTTGACAAGCTCTGTGAAAGGAAAAAGACGCAGAGAATTGCTTGAACGTTTAAAAGAAGGCGAGATTGACATATTAGTCGGCACGCACGCACTCATTCAAGACGAAGTCGAATTTCAGCAGCTCGGTCTTGTCATCACAGATGAGCAGCACCGGTTTGGCGTAGAGCAGCGGAAAAAACTGCGAAGTAAAGGGCAGGACCCAGATGTCTTATTTATGACGGCCACACCTATTCCGCGAACACTTGCGATCACTGTCTTTGGAGAAATGGACGTATCCGTCATTGATGAATTGCCAGCTGGCAGAAAACAAATCGAAACGTATTGGGTGAAGCATGACATGCTTGAGAGAATTCTTGCTTTTGTGGATAAAGAGCTGAGAAAAGGCAGACAGGCATATATTATTTGTCCGCTCATTGAAGAATCAGACAAGCTGGATGTGCAAAATGCGCTTGATGTCCATAGCATGCTCACTGAGGCATACCGCGGCAAGTGGTCAATCGGCTTAATGCATGGGAAGCTGGCGAGTGATGAAAAAGATCAGGTCATGAGAGCCTTTACCGCAAATGAAGTACAAATTCTCGTTTCAACCACAGTCGTTGAAGTTGGGGTCAACGTACCGAATGCAACCATCATGGTCATTTATGATGCAGACCGCTTCGGACTGTCTCAGCTTCATCAGCTAAGAGGCCGGGTCGGACGAGGAGAGCATCAATCATTTTGTATTTTAATGGCTGATCCGAAGTCAGAAACGGGGAAAGAGCGGATGCGGATCATGTCCGAAACAACCGATGGCTTTGAGCTGTCTGAAAAGGACTTAGAACTAAGAGGACCCGGAGATTTCTTCGGTAAAAAACAAAGCGGGATGCCAGAATTTAAGGTAGCAGATATGGTTCACGACTATAGAGCGCTGGAAACGGCTAGAAAAGATGCAGCAGATCTTGTCCAATCGGACGCCTTTTGGACTGATCCCGAATACAAAGAACTCCGGCAAACGCTGATAGACAGCGGTGTGCTGGGAGGAGATAAATTAAGCTGATCAAACGCTGGAGGAATTTTCTTGTCTTTTTGAAACAAGGATTGATTTATCATCTATGAGATTATATACTACTATTAGTACCTAGTCATAATTGTACGGATGGTGTCTGCATATGAAACTAAATAAAAAAGAACGTCAAAAGCTTCTCCAGCAAACGATCAGCTCGACTCCATTCATTACTGATGAAGAATTGGCAAGTAAATTCGGTGTCAGCATACAAACGGTTCGTCTTGATCGTTTAGAGCTGTCGATCCCTGAATTACGCGAAAGAATTAAGCATGTGGCCGAAAAGACATTAGAGGATGAAGTAAAGTCACTTCCACTGGATGAAGTGATTGGAGAAATGATTGATGTAGAACTTGATGACCAAGCCATTTCCATTTTAGAAGTGAGAAAAGAGCATGTATTCAGCCGAAACCAAATTGCCAGGGGACATCATCTCTTCGCCCAGGCAAATTCGCTGGCAGTTGCCGTCATTGACGATGAACTGGCTTTGACAGCAAAAGCGAATATCAGGTTTACAAGGCAGGTGAAACAAGGCGAAAGAGTCGTCTCTAAAGCCAAAGTAGCCTCACATGATAAAGAAAAAGGAAGAACCGTAGTTGAAGTAAACAGCTATGTTGGTGAGGAAGTTGTCTTCTCAGGTGACTTCGTCATGTATCGCTCAAAACAAAAGTAAAAGGTGGCACGTAATATGAGAATTGCAGTCGATGCAATGGGGGGAGATCATGCCCCTAAAGCCATTATTGACGGTGTGCAAAAAAGCTTAACAGCATTTTCAGATATCGAGATTACACTTGTCGGCGATGAAAACAAAATCAAACCATACATAACAAACAACGACCGCATCACAATTTTAGATGCAAAAGAAGTCATTGAACCGACGGATGAACCAGTGCGTGCAGTCAGACGTAAAAAGGATTCATCTATGGTGAAAATGGCGCAGGAAGTATCCGAGGGACGAGCAGGTGCCTGCATCTCAGCAGGAAATACTGGCGCCCTCATGACAGCGGGACTGTTTATCGTAGGCAGAATTGACGGTATTGACAGACCAGCCCTTGCCCCAACTTTGCCAACACTGGATGGCAGCGGCTTCTTATTACTAGATGTTGGTGCCAACGTTGATGCTAAACCAGAACATCTCGTGCAATATGCCATGATGGGATCAATCTACGCAGAGCGTGTTTTCCCAAAGAGCAATCCGCGTGTTGGACTGTTAAATGTAGGAACAGAAGATAAAAAAGGCAACGATTTAACGAAAAAAACCTTTGAATTATTAAAAGCATCAGACTTGAATTTCGTAGGGAATGTAGAGTCCCGTGACTTATTAGAAGGTGTTGCTGACGTTGTTGTCACAGATGGTTTCACTGGAAATATTGCGCTTAAAACAATTGAAGGCACAGCCCTTTCTGTTTTTAAAATGCTGAAAGAAACATTAACATCCAGTTTTACAGCAAAAATTGCAGCAGGCATGATGAAGCCGAAATTAATGCAGATGAAATCTAAAATGGATTACTCCGAATATGGCGGTGCCGCTTTATTTGGTTTAAAGGCACCTGTTATTAAAGCGCACGGCTCTTCTGATGAAAATGCCATTTTCCATGCAATTCGTCAGGCCCGTGATATCGTAGAAAAAGATGTTTCAGCTATCATTCATCAAGAAGTCCAAAAAGAAACGACGAAAGAGTCTTAATTGGAGGTAAAGCAGCATGACTAAAATTGCATTTTTATTCCCAGGCCAAGGCTCTCAAAAAATTGGCATGGGAAAAGATTTATTTGACCAAGAAGCAGTATCTAAAGCTGTTTTTGAAGAAGCAGACAATACCCTCGGGTTTGACTTATCTTCTATGATTTTTGAAGGGGATACAGAAGAACTGACGCTCACCTTTAACGCGCAGCCAGCTCTTTTAACGACAAGTATCGCCATCTTAAAGAAATTTGAAGAGAGCGGAATCAAAGCAGATTATGCAGCAGGACACAGTCTTGGTGAATACACTGCCCTTGTTGCAGCAGGCGCACTTTCGTTTAAAGATGCTGTTTATGCAGTCAGAAAGCGCGGAGAATTAATGAATGAAGCTGTTCCAGCAGGAGAAGGCGCCATGGCAGCAATTCTTGGCTTAGACAAAGCGGCACTTGAAGAAGTGACAAAAGAAGTGACAGAGAGCGGTCACCTTGTAGAGCTCGCTAACTTAAACTGTCCTGGTCAAATCGTGATCTCTGGTACAGCAAAAGGAGTAGAATTTGCTTCAGAGAAAGCGAAAGAAAAAGGCGCAAAACGTGCAATTGCCCTTGAAGTAAGCGGACCTTTCCATTCTGCATTAATGAAACCAGCCGCTGAAAAATTTACAGATGTTTTGTCAAAGCTGGACATTGCAGATGCGAAAACTCCGGTCATCTCAAACGTAACAGCAGACATCGTAACTTCTCGTGATGAAATTGAGACAAAGCTCATTGAACAACTGTATTCTCCAGTTCGTTTTGAAGAAAGTGTGGAACGCCTCATTGATTTAGGTGTGACAACATTTATTGAAATTGGTCCTGGCAAAGTGCTTTCAGGTCTTGTGAAAAAAGTGAATCGCCGTCTGACGACGATTTCCGTTTCAGATCAAGAAACAATTGAAGCAGCCATTCAAACACTCAAGGGGGATTCTTGATGCTTACAAATAAAACAGCCGTTGTAACAGGAGCATCACGCGGGATTGGTCGTTCCATCGCGATCGATCTAGCGAAAAGTGGTGCAAATGTTGTCGTGAACTATTCTGGAAACGAAGCAAAAGCAAATGAAGTCGTAGATGAAATCAAAGCACTCGGCCAGCAGGCATTTGCTGTGAAAGCTGATGTCTCAAATGCTGAAGAAGTACAATCCATGATGAAACAAGCAATTGATACCTTTGGTTCAATTGACATTCTTGTGAATAATGCAGGGATCACAAAGGACAACCTGCTCATGAGAATGAAAGAGAATGAATGGGATGATGTCATTAACATAAACTTAAAAGGTGTCTTTAACTGTACAAAAGCCGTGACACGTCAAATGATGAAGCAAAGAAGCGGAAGAATCATCAATTTGGCTTCAGTCGTTGGTGTGTGTGGTAACCCTGGACAAGCAAACTATGTTGCAGCAAAAGCTGGTGTCATCGGATTAACGAAAACAACAGCAAAAGAGCTGGCAACCCGTCATATTACTGTTAATGCAGTAGCACCAGGCTTTATTTCAACAGATATGACAGACAAGCTTGATGAAAATGTACAGACGGAAATGCTCAAGCAAATTCCGCTCGCACGCTTTGGTGCACCTGAAGATATTAGCAACGTCGTTGTCTTTTTAGCTTCAGAAGGAGCAGGTTATATTACAGGCCAAACCATCCAAGTAGATGGCGGAATGGTCATGTCCTAAGAAATATCAAAATTTCATTAGGTTTTCTCTAGTTTTTTAAAAACAATTCAACTATAATACTTTGAGGGGAGGTGAAAGGCAATGGCAGACGTATTAGAGCGTGTATCAAAAATTATTGTAGACCGCCTTGGCGTTGATGAGGCTGACGTGAAAATGGAAGCTTCATTTAAAGAAGATTTAGGCGCTGATTCCCTTGATGTAGTTGAGCTAGTTATGGAACTTGAAGATGAGTTCGATATGGAAATTTCTGACGAAGATGCTGAAAAAATTGCAACAGTCGGTGACGCTGTGAACTACATAAATAGCCAGCAATAAGCGTAACAAAGTCCCGTCTACTTTCGACGGGACTTTGAAAATTTATGTTAGTTTCAACACATTCAGCTGATCAATTGTCAGCCTTTTTCAGATGCTGGGAGCAATGTTTCCCTGCATGTAGAAAGAGAGACTCCATATAATCAGTATCCTTAAAGGCGATTACGCCTACCTGGAGGTTGCTATGCCAAAACAATATAAAGACAAACAGAAACAGAGCAAAAAACTAGAGCAATTTAGAGAATTCCAGCAGCGCATTTCTGTACACTTTAAAAATGAAAAGCTTCTATATCAAGCCTTTACCCATTCCTCTTATGTGAATGAACACCGGAAAAAGCCATACGAGGATAATGAAAGACTTGAATTTTTAGGAGATGCTGTTTTAGAATTGACCATTTCTCAATTCTTATTTGCAAAATATCCAGCGATGAGCGAGGGAGATTTAACGAAACTAAGAGCGGCGATCGTATGTGAACCGTCACTTGTATCACTGGCACACGAGCTGTCCTTCGGTGACCTTGTTCTTTTAGGAAAAGGCGAAGAAATGACAGGCGGCAGAAAACGCCCAGCACTCTTAGCGGACGTATTCGAGGCGTTTATCGGTGCACTTTATTTAGATCAAGGACTTGAGCCGGTTGAACGGTTCCTAGAAGCGTACGTTTATCCGAAAATTAACGATGGAGCATTCTCGCACGTCATGGACTTTAAAAGCCAGCTGCAAGAATTTGTACAGCGCGATGGAAAAGGTGTGCTTGAATACCGTATCCTGCATGAAAAAGGGCCTGCACACAACCGGGAATTTGAAGCAAATGTATCCCTTCGAGGTGAAGTGCTCGGAATTGGAAATGGACGCTCTAAAAAAGAAGCAGAACAGCACGCTGCACAGGAAGCACTTGCTAAATTGCAGAAACATCATATGAACCAATAAAATCCCCCTCGTTATTCAGGGGGATTTCACTCTGTTTTCCATCATCTTTTTTCACTTCATATGGTAAGATGATAGTACTTTAAATACATAAGGAGGATCACTCTCATGTTCCTCAAACGTTTAGACGTGATAGGATTCAAATCATTTGCACAGCGAGTGACCGTGGACTTTGTTAAAGGGGTCACAGCTGTTGTTGGACCAAACGGAAGCGGCAAAAGTAATATTACCGATGCCATCCGCTGGGTACTTGGAGAACAATCAGCGAAAAGCCTCCGCGGAGGAAAAATGGAAGATATCATTTTTGCAGGAAGTGACTCAAGAAAAAGAGTCAATCTAGCAGAGGTGACTTTAACGTTAGATAACGAAGATCACTTTTTACCGATCGATTTTCATGAAGTCAGTGTGACAAGAAGGGTTTATCGTTCAGGCGAAAGTGAATTTCTCATAAACAATCAATCTGTCCGCTTAAAGGATATTATTGATCTTTTCATGGATTCAGGTCTTGGAAAGGAAGCTTTTTCAATCATCAGCCAAGGAAAGGTAGAGGAAATTCTATCAAGCAAGGCAGAAGAGAGAAGAAGTATTTTTGAAGAAGCGGCTGGCGTTTTAAAATATAAAACAAGAAAGAAAAAAGCCGAAAATAAACTGTTTGAAACGCAGGACAACTTAAACCGAGTAGAAGATATTCTGCATGAACTAGAAGATCAAGTAGAACCATTAAGAATGCAAGCATCCATTGCAAAGGACTATTTGCAAAAAAAAGAAGAGCTTGAAAATGTCGAAATTGCCCTAACTGTCCATGACATCGAAGCACTTCATGAAAAATGGACAACACTTGGTGAAGCAGTCGAGCGCTTCAAACAAGATGAAATGAAGCAGTCTACAGATATCCAAGCAAAAGAAGCCAAAATTGAAGAGTCTAGAGACCGCATTCAAGCGCTTGACGAATCAATTAATGACCTGCAAGAAGTTCTTCTTTTCACAAGTGAAGAATTAGAAAAGCTTGAAGGTAAAAAAGAAGTGCTAAAAGAACGGAAAAAAAATGCGGCCGCAAACCAAGGACAGCTTGAAGAAACGCTCATTCGTTTAACTGAAAAGCAGTCGCTGTTAACCGAAAAGATTGAGCAGCAGAAAATCACTCGGGACAGCCTGCAAAAAGAAGTGCACCAGCTAAAAGATGAAGTGAAAACAAAGCAGCATCAACTGTCGCTTCATAGTGAAGATGTGGAAGGTCAAATTGAACAGCTGAAAAGCGATTATTTTGATCTGCTCAATGAACAGGCTTCCATCCGTAATGAACGTAAATTACTAGAAGAACAGCAGCGCCAAGCAGCGATGCAGCTAGAGCGGCTGACGCAAAATAACCAAAAACATATCGAAGAACGGGTGTCTGTTAAAGAAAAGAAAACAGAAGCTGAGCAGCAGCTTTCAGCACTGGAAGAAGACATTCTGGCTCAAGTCAAACGCTTTAGAGAAGCAGAACAAAAGCTTGAGCAAATAAAGCGTCAATACGAGAAAAAAGAAACGGCTCTTTACCAAGCCTATCAATACGTACAGCAGGCAAAATCCAAAAAAGAAATGCTTGAATCCATGCAGGAAGACTTCTCAGGTTTTTTCCAAGGAGTGAAAGAGGTCTTAAAGGCAAAAGAACGGTTAGGCGGTATTCATGGTGCCATTGCAGAGCTGATTCAAACGGATCAGCAGTATGAGACAGCGATTGAAATTGCGCTAGGTGCAGCGACGCAGCACGTCGTTACAGAAAATGAAGCAGCTGCGAGACAAGCGATTGGTTACTTAAAGCAGCACTCCTTTGGACGTGCAACCTTCCTGCCAATGAACGTGATCAAAGAAAGAACAATTCAGCTCAGAGATGTTCAAACAGCAGAGCAGCACGGTGCATTTATCGGCGTAGCGAGTCACCTCGTTTCTTTTGACGAAAAGTATCAAAAGGTGATGCAGAATTTGCTTGGAACTGTGCTGATCGTTAGAGACTTAAAAGGCGCCAATGAACTGGCGAAAATGCTTGGACATCGTTACCGCATCGTGACCCTTGATGGAGATGTCGTAAACCCCGGCGGTTCAATGACTGGTGGCGGCGTAAAGAAAAAGAACAACTCTCTTCTTTCAAGAAACCGGGAGATCGAAACGTTAACAAAGCAACTCGTTGAAATGGAAGAGAAAACAACGATCCTTGAAAAAGAAACAAAAGAAACAAAGCAATTGATCGGAGCTAACGAAGGCCAATTAAACGAACTGCGTCAGCGCGGCGAAACGCTTCGTGAAAAGCAGCAAGATCTCAAAGGGAAGCTATACGAACTGCAAGTTGCAGAAAAAAATATCAATGCTCATCTTGAGCTCTATGATCAAGAAAAAGAAGAATTGCAGCAGCGTTCTACTGAACTCGCGGATAAGGACAAAAAGCAGGTCGCTCTAGAAGCCTCTATAGGTGAGAAACTGACGGCTCTTGATCAAGAAATCAATACATTAACAAAGCGTAAGCAGACGCAAAGCTCAACGAAGGAAACCATTTCAGCTGAATTAACAGAGCTGAAAATCTCGCTTGCCAAAAAAGAGCAGTCCTTAGCGAATGAACAAGAAAAGCTTTCGAGCTTAATGGCTGAATTAGAAGAGGCTGAACAGACGCTGATGGAAACAAAAGAAGATCTGTCACTCTTAACAAGTGAAATGTCATCTAGTTCAAGCGGAGCCGAACAGCTGGAAGAAGCGGCGAAAGAGAAGCTGGAAAACAAAAACAAAACAACCGCCCTCATTTCAGAGCGTCGTAAGCAGCGTCTCGCTCTTTCTGAAACATTAGAATTCGCTGAACGTGAGCTTAAAGAACAAAAACGTTTGTATAAGCAGCTCACCACAAGCTTAAAAGATGAAGAGATTAAGCTTGGCCGTATGGAAGTCGAGCTCGATAACCTGATCGCTTATTTGAACGATGAATATGCTCTTTCATTTGAAGGAGCAAAAGAGATGTATCAGTTGACGTTATCGCCAGATGAAGCAAGAAAACGAGTGAAGCTGATCAAACTAGCGATTGAAGAGCTTGGAACAGTGAACTTAGGCAGCATTGACGAGTATGAACGTGTGAATGAACGCTATCTCTTCTTAACAGAACAGCGAAATGATCTGACAGAAGCAAAAAATACATTATTCCAAGTCATCGAAGAAATGGATCAAGAGATGACAAAGCGTTTCTCTGAGACATTCTCTCAAATCCGCGGGCATTTTGAATCTGTTTTCCAAGCATTATTTGGCGGTGGGAGAGCAGATCTTAAGCTGACAGATCCAAATGATTTACTCAACTCTGGCGTTGATATTGTCGCGCAGCCGCCAGGGAAAAAACTGCAAAACTTAAGCCTTCTTTCAGGCGGAGAGAGAGCCTTAACAGCGATCGCTTTACTATTCTCTATTTTAAAAGTGAGACCTGTTCCATTCTGCGTGTTAGATGAGGTAGAAGCGGCACTTGATGAAGCAAATGTTTTCCGTTTTGCGCAATATTTAAAGAAATACAGCCAGGAAACACAGTTCATTGTCATTACGCACCGCAAGGGAACAATGGAAGAAGCCGATGTGCTCTACGGCGTGACCATGCAGGAATCAGGTGTTTCTAAGCTTGTATCTGTCAAACTAGAAGAAACGAAAGAGCTTGTCCAGTAATTAAAGGAGGTTTTTGAACCAATGAGCTTTTTTAAGAAATTAAAAGAAAAATTTACGCAGCAAACCGATTCAGTATCAGAAAAGTTTAAAGATGGACTCGAAAAAACGAGAAACTCCTTCCAAGGAAAAGTAAATGAACTGATTTCCCGCTACCGCAAAGTCGACGAAGACTTTTTTGAAGAGCTGGAAGAGGTTCTGATCGGCGCTGATGTCGGTTTCACAACTGTGATGGAACTGATTGATGAGCTGAAAAAAGAAGTGAAATTAAGAAACATTCAAGACCCAAGCGAAGTACAAGCGGTCATTTCTGAAAAACTGGTTGATATCTACAATAGCGGAGAGGAACAAATCTCTGCGCTGAACATTGAAGACGGGCGTTTGAATATCATTTTATTTGTAGGCGTCAACGGTGTTGGGAAAACAACGACGATCGGCAAGCTTGCAAACAAGCTGAAAAATGAAGGGAAATCCGTCATTTTAGCAGCAGGTGATACGTTCCGTGCCGGTGCCATCGAGCAGCTTGAAGTGTGGGGAGAACGTTCAGGTGTTCCTGTCGTCAAACAAACAGCAGGCTCTGATCCAGCAGCGGTGATCTATGATGCCGTTCAATCAGCAAAAGCGAAAAATGCGGATGTCCTCATCTGCGATACAGCAGGAAGACTTCAAAACAAAGTCAACTTGATGAAAGAGCTGGAGAAGGTCAAGAGAGTCATTGAGCGCGAGGTTCCTGATGCACCTCATGAAGTATTGCTCGCTCTTGATGCGACAACGGGTCAAAACGCCATGGCACAAGCCAAGGAATTTTCTAAAGCGACAAATGTGACAGGGATTGCTTTAACAAAGCTTGACGGTACTGCAAAAGGCGGGATCGTTCTTGCGATTCGAAATGAGCTGAACATTCCCGTGAAGCTTGTTGGTTTAGGTGAAAAGGTGGACGATCTGCAAGAGTTTGATGCAGAATCGTATGTGTATGGATTATTCTCAGACGTAATTGATCAACAAGACTAACAAAAAAATGCCGGCGAAACTGCTGGCATTTTTATTTATACGCCGCTTCATGAAGTGACAAGATAAAAACTTGACACTCAGAAGAGAACCGTGTAAACTTAGTTGATGTAAAGGGAATGAACTTAACAAAGGGGAGAGAGCCCATGACGCTTGAAAAAACAACGAGAATGAATTACTTGTTTGACTTCTATCAATCGTTGTTGACCGCAAAGCAAAAGAGCTACATGTCGCTTTACTACCTAGACGATTTTTCCCTCGGTGAAATTGCGGATGAATATGAAGTATCAAGGCAGGCTGTTTATGATAATATTAAACGGACTGAAGCGATGCTTGAACAATATGAAGAAAAGCTGCTCTTGTTTAAGAAATTTAAAGAGCGTAAAGAACTTCTCAAAAAAATGAGAGAGCTTGTAGCTGATTCTGCGCAAACAGAAGAAGCAGAAGCTTTAATTGAATCGCTTGAGAAATTAGATTAGGAGGCGGCACAGTATGGCATTTGAAGGATTAGCCGACCGACTGCAGCAGACGATTTCAAAAATCCGCGGCAAAGGAAAAGTGTCAGAACAAGATGTAAAAGAAATGATGCGCGAGGTACGCCTTGCCCTTCTTGAAGCTGACGTCAATTTTAAAGTAGTCAAAGACTTTGTGAAAAAGGTAAGTGAGCGGGCAGTTGGACAAGAGGTCATGAAAAGCCTTACCCCTGGACAGCAGGTCATTAAAGTTGTAAAAGAAGAACTCACTGAATTAATGGGCGGAGAAGAGAGTAAGATCGCTGTAGCGAAAAAATCTCCGACCGTCATTATGATGGTTGGTCTTCAAGGGGCAGGTAAAACAACCACAACTGGGAAGCTTGCCAATTTACTTCGCAAAAAACATAATCGCAAGCCGATGATGGTGGCTGCTGATATTTACCGACCAGCAGCAATCCAGCAGCTTCAAACGCTCGGGAAACAGCTTGATATGCCGGTGTTTTCATTAGGTGATCAAGTCAGCCCTGTCGAAATTGCCAAACAGGCAATTGAAAAAGCGAAAGAAGAACACCATGATTATGTCATTTTAGATACAGCAGGACGTCTTCATATCGATGAAGAATTAATGGATGAACTTCAGAAAGTAAAAGAAGTAGCGAATCCAGAAGAAATTTTCCTAGTTGTTGACTCTATGACAGGTCAAGATGCTGTCAATGTCGCGAAAAGCTTTAATGAACAGCTTGGTTTAACGGGTGTCGTTCTAACAAAACTAGACGGTGATACAAGAGGCGGTGCAGCACTTTCTATTCGAGCTGTCACCAACACGCCGATTAAATTCGCTGCACTAGGAGAAAAGCTTGATGCGATTGAACCATTCCATCCGGAGCGGATGGCATCAAGAATTCTTGGCATGGGAGATGTGCTCACGCTGATTGAAAAAGCACAGGCAAACGTCGACCAAGATAAAGCGAAAGAGCTTGAGCAAAAAATGCGGACAATGAGCTTCACGCTCGATGATTTCCTCGAGCAGCTTGGCCAAGTTCGGAATATGGGTCCTCTTGATGAACTGATCCAAATGATGCCGGGAGCCGGTAAAATGAAAGGGCTCAAAAACGTCCAAGTAGACGAAAAGCAGCTCAATCACATCGAAGCGATCATTAAATCAATGACGACTCAGGAAAAAGAACAGCCAGAGGTCATCAATGCAAGCCGAAGAAAACGGATTGCAAAAGGAAGCGGAACATCTGTACAGGAAGTCAATCGCCTTTTAAAGCAATTTGATGAAATGAAAAAGATGATGAAGCAAATGACCAACATGTCCAAAGGAAAGAAAAAGGGCTTTAAATTACCATTTATGTAATTGGTTATACATGATAAAACCGTTGTTAAGAAAAAACACTTTACAAACCCTTTTATCATTGTTAATATACTATCTTGTTGAAATATTTTCGGAGGTGCTAGTAAAATGGCAGTAAAAATTCGTTTAAAACGTATGGGAGCAAAAAAATCTCCTTTCTATCGTATTGTTGTAGCAGATTCTCGTTCACCACGTGACGGTCGTTTCATCGAAACAGTTGGAACTTACAACCCAGTGGTATCACCAGCTGAGGTGAAAATCAACGAAGAATTAGCGCTTAAATGGCTTCAAAATGGTGCGAAACCATCTGATACAGTTCGCAACCTTTTCTCAAGCCAAGGAATTCTTGAAAAATTTCATAATGCGAAAAACAGCAAATAATGAATGAGCTGTCCTTGGAAGAATTGATTGTGTCCATCGTCGAGCCACTTGTTGATTTCCCTGAAGATATTCACGTATCTTCATTAGAAAAAGATGAGCAGGTGATTTACACACTGTCTGTCAATGCTGAAGATACCGGAAAAGTGATCGGAAAGCAGGGACGTACAGCAAAAGCGATACGAACAGTCATTTTTGCAGCAAGTGCAGAGTCTTCTAAGAAAGTTCAACTTGAGATTGCTGACTAAAAAGGGAGAGGGCTTAGGACCTCCCCTTTTTTTACACGTTTAAATCTATTTTTCGTTATACTGTAGAGGACAAATGCCTTCGGATAGGGGGACAAAAAGGAAGATGCAGATCATTCAACATGTCACCGTGATGCAAGTATTAACTGAAAGCAGTAAGGACAAACTGTTAACGACTTTTTTGGAGAAAAAAGAAAGACTAGAACGTGAATGCAATCAACTATATTTTCAACTAAAAAAACATGAAAAAGAACCACATCAGCAAGAAGCCATCCCTCAATTTCAAAAAGCGATCGATAAAAGGCAAGAGAAGATCCGGCAAATTGATTTTCAAGTAGAGCAGCTGCATATTTTGCCGCTTGGAAGTGAAATGAAAGAAACAGAAGTGGATGCATTGGTTGAAGTAAAAATAGGTGATAAATGGGATGACAAGATGCAAGACAATGTCATCGTCGTGAAAGACGGCACCATTGTGGAAATACGTCAGGGGTGATTGAGAACATGGAGCTAGAATGGTTGAATGTTGGAAAGATCGTCAATACACACGGAGTGCGCGGAGAAGTACGCGTCGTGTCAAAGACGGATTTCCCAGAAGAGCGCTACAAAAAGGGAAGCGTCCTCTATATTTTTAAGCAAGGTCAAAGCGAGCCGCTGAAAGTGACTGTCGCATCACATCGCCAGCACAAACAGTTTGATTTGATCACATTTGAAGAAATCAGCTCATTAAATGAAGCAGAGCATTTGAAAGAATCAATCTTAAAGGTAGAAAAAGAACATCTTGGGTCATTAGACGAAGGAGAATTTTATTTCCACCAAATCATTGGCTGTGAAGTATACGATGAAGAGGACAAGCTGATCGGCCAAATCAAAGAAATCCTTACGCCAGGGGCAAATGATGTGTGGGTGGTTGGAAGAAAAGGCAAAAAAGATGCCCTCATTCCATATATACCATCTGTCGTCAAAAAGATCGATATCTCATCCAAAACCGTACACATTGAAGTGATGGAAGGACTTATTGACGAATGAAAATCGATTTCTTAACCCTTTTTCCTGAAATGTTCGAAGGTGTGCTTCACTCATCGATCTTAAAAAAAGCACAGGAGAAAGAAGCTGTCTCATTTCAAGTCGTCAATTTTAGAGAGTATTCGGATCATAAGCATAAAACAGTGGATGACTATCCGTATGGCGGCGGTGCTGGTATGGTACTGAAAGCGCAGCCCGTATTTGATGCGGTAGAAGATTTAACGAAGAAAGCAAGCACGAAACCCCGAATCATTCTTGTCTGTCCTCAAGGGGAAAGATATACACAAAAGAAGGCAGAAGAACTTGCAAAAGAAGAGCATCTTATGTTCATTTGCGGCCACTATGAAGGCTACGATGAGCGCATCAGGGAGCATCTTGTCACAGATGAGATTTCAATCGGAGATTTCGTCCTCACAGGCGGAGAGCTGCCAGCGATGATGATTGCAGACAGTGTGGTCAGGCTTTTGCCTCATGTGCTTGGAAAAGAAGCGTCTCACATCGAAGATTCATTCAGTACAGGTCTGCTTGAGCACCCGCACTATACAAGGCCAGCGGATTATAAAGGACTAAAAGTGCCGGATGTGCTTCTCTCTGGAAATCATGCCAAAATAGAAGAGTGGCGGCGCAAAGAATCCTTGAAGCGAACCTATACAAGAAGACCAGATTTGATCGATTCTTGCAAAACATTAACGGATGAAGAAAAAAGATGGCTTTGGCAGCTTCATAATGACTAGATTGTATTGCACACGGCATAGAGGTATGGTATGATACTACTTGTGACTTGGACGGCTTGCTGATCCAAGTTTGAAAACGATGTTCCGCTGCAATGAAGAAAGAGGACATGAGCATCTGTTGGAAGGAGTTGAAAACGATGCAACATTTGATTGAAGAAATCACAAAAGAACAATTACGCACTGATCTTCCTGCGTTCCGTCCTGGTGACACTTTACGTGTACACGTTAAAGTTGTCGAGGGTACTCGTGAGCGTATCCAGATCTTTGAAGGTGTTGTAATTAAGCGTCGTGGTGGTGGAATCAGCGAAACTTTCACAGTTCGTAAGATCTCTTACGGTGTAGGCGTTGAGCGTACATTCCCTGTACACACACCAAAAATCGCTAAGATCGAAGTTGTACGTCACGGTAAGGTACGTCGTGCGAAACTTTACTACCTACGTGAACTTCGCGGTAAAGCGGCTCGTATCAAAGAAATCAGACGATAATGATATCAAAGGAAAGAGCTTGTTACCTGTAACAGGCTCTTTTTTTGTACAATGTATAAAGATAATGGTAGAAGAAAGAAGGTGCACCTATGACGATTCAATGGTTTCCAGGCCATATGGCAAAAGCAAGACGTGAAGTCACAGAAAAATTAAAGCTCATCGACATCGTATTTGAATTAACCGATGCAAGAATTCCGATGTCCTCTAGAAACCCAATGATCGAAGAAATCCTTCAAAACAAACCCAAAATCATGCTCTTAAACAAAGCAGATAAAGCAGATCCTCGTATGACAAAGGAGTGGCAGGCGCATTTTGAGCAGCAAGGCGTTCGGTCACTTGCCATTAACTCTGTCGATGGACAAGGGTTAAATCAGATCATCACGACTTCAAAAGAAATTTTAAAAGAAAAATTCGACCGCATGAAAGCAAAAGGCGTCAAACCACGTGCAATTCGAGCACTGATTATCGGGATTCCCAACGTCGGCAAATCGACCTTAATCAATCGTTTAGCAAAAAAGAACATTGCCAAAACAGGAGATCGGCCTGGTATTACGACATCACAGCAATGGGTAAAGGTAGGGAAAGAACTAGAACTGCTCGATACCCCTGGAATCCTCTGGCCGAAGTTTGAAGATGAGCAAGTAGGACTCAGACTTGCGGTGACTGGAGCGATCAAAGATTCGATCATCAATTTACAGGATGTCGCTGTGTATGCCCTTCGTTTTCTAGAAGAGAACTACCCAGAGCGATTAAAAAAACGCTATGACCTAGCGGAGATACCTGAAGATACGGTTGAGCTGTTTGATGCAATTGGCACTAAGCGCGGCTGTCTAATGAGCGGGGGATTCATAAACTATGACAAAACCACCGAAATCATTATTCGGGATATTCGAACAGAAAAATTTGGTCCCCTCACTTTTGAGAAGCCTGAAAGCTAAAAGACACGCAGCTCATGCGGGTCTTTATTTTTTGCGAAAAACTGCCGATATAAAAAAGGAGGCTGCGAAAAAGCCTATGTACACGGTGAAACAAATAAAAGAACTTATAGAAAAGCATGCAGGCGACGAGTCCTACATTCACGAGCTTGTGAAAGATGATACGAGAAAAAGTGTCCAAAAACTGATAGAAAAGTGGCACAAAGAGAGAGAAAAGCAGCAAGCACTTCGCGTGGCATGGGATGACATGATGCAATTTGAAAACAAAGCAAAGGCGCAAGGATACACATGTATTGCTGGAATAGATGAAGCAGGAAGAGGACCGCTTGCCGGCCCAGTTGTGGCAGCAGCCGTTATATTAAAGGAAAATACAGTCCTGCTCGGTTTAAACGACTCAAAGCAATTATCTGAGAAAAAAAGATTGGCTTATTATGATTTAATTCAAAAAGAAGCACTTGATATCGGAATCGGCATTGTTGATGCGGCTACGATTGATGAAATCAATATTTATGAAGCATCAAGACTGGCGATGGTAAGAGCTGTAGAGCAGTTAACTCATACACCTGATTATCTACTCATAGATGCCATGACACTCCCGCTTTCTACTCACCAAGAGAATATCATCAAAGGAGATGCAAAAAGTGCATCCATTGCAGCAGGTGCATGTATTGCAAAGGTGACAAGAGATCAGATGATGGAAGAGTACGGGCGTAAGTATCCTGAGTATCAATTTGAAAAACATAAAGGGTACGGAACGAAAGAGCACCTGGCTGCGATTCAAACACACGGTGCTACCCCCATCCACCGGTTATCGTTTGCGCCAGTAAAATCTGTTATATCATAAATTTTAATCTAAGGAGGCTGCCTGTGATGACAAGAGTTGAGGACATACATACAGCACTGAATAGCCGGCTGAATACGGCCGAATCGGTTCCATTAAACACCGAAGGGAAGGATAATGTTCATCGGCTGATTCTCGGTAAAGTACTAAAAATGCTTGGAGATGATACAGCCCTTGTTCAAATAGGTTCAACGAAAATAAAAGCACAGCTGGCGGCTCAGCTTAAAGCAGACGCATTTTATTGGTTCCAATTTGAACAAGAGGGTGGAGGCAGCCTCAATAAACTAAGACCCGTTCAGCAATTTGATCAAGATCCTAAGACATTAAAGGATGCAGCAGCCAAACTATTAGAAGGTCTCTCACTGAAAAATGGGCTTGAAAACATGCTGACAGCTACAGCTTTTTTAAAGGAAAAGTCCGTCATCAACGAAGGAGAGTTAAAAACGGCAGTGAAGTGGATCGAACAGCTTCAAGGAGCTGATGTGAAGAAAGGGCTCCAGGCCCTCCTCTTTGCTTTAAAGAAAGATTTACCGATCCAGCAAGGGGTGCTTCAATCTATTTTAGCCGTAAAATCACCCTCTGCCCTTCATCAGGATATAACAGCACTATTAAATCAATTAACACAGCTTCCGAAGCACACAGATGCCACACAGACCCTTATACAAGCCGTTCGGTCAGTTGTAGATGCAGAGACAGCCGTCCATTCAGAAAAGCTCTTATCGGTCCTTCTAGCAGCGAGAGAAGACGAGGCGAAGCAAGGTGGCAATTCACCAGTAACGACTCAGCTCAATCCTTCTCAGCAAAAAGAAAATAGCCATGCCGCAATCGTTCAAGAGCGTCAGCCGTCCCAAGTTCCTCAGACAAACGTGCAGCAGTCAACAAGTCCAAAAGAAGAGCTGCAAATCCCGCCTCAGCAAATTGAGCGGATACTGGCAAGTTTGATGAAACAAGGTGCAGACGGGCAGCAAGAACCTAACTTAAAACAGCTCACAGCATTGCTTCAAGGACTCCAGCAGGCAGGCTCTCAGCCTGACGCAAAAGCAGCTGTACTGCAAAAAGAGTTTCCCTTCCTGTCAAAAAGAGAGGCGAAAGCTTTGGCTCAGGTGGTGCAGCAGACTGAACCAACATTAAGCAATAAAACCGATGTGCTCGATTTACTTATGACGATGAAAAAGGCAATAGGTGTGCGTGATGAAATTGGTATGCTGAAACTGCTTGAAAAAGGCAGCCAGGATGTCAAAAGTCAGGAGCTGCACCAATTAAAGCTTACCTTAAATGATGTGAGACAGGCTGATTTACCAGAGCCCATTAAAAAAGAAGTGGATCAATTATTTCATAGATTGAATGGGCAGTTATTTGTGCAACAGGAGACCCAAGCCGTCAGTCAAATGATGATTTCCTATCCTCTTTTCTCAAAACATAGTGTTCAAGATTTAACCTTTATACTAAAGGGACATAAGAAAAAAGATGGCTCTATTGATATTTCTCAGTGCCGCCTGATGTTTTATTTAAACATGGAAAACCTTGAAGAAACCTTAATAGACTGTACGATTCAGCAAAAGGTCATGTCCATTACTGTCGAGACAGCCCATGAACTGCAAGGAACCATTAATCCGATGATTCCGGCTGTTCGGGAGAATTTAAATGCGCTAGGATACAGTTTAACGGGAATTACAGCAAAAAAGAGACAAGAGCCAGTAGATCCGTCTCAATTTCTAGATGAACACTTTCATAAAATCAGCGAGAAAGGGCTGGACTTACGAGTATGAAGGATTCAAAACCGCTTAGAAGAGCGGTCGCTCTGCATTACGATGAAGAAAAACAAAAGGCGCCAAAAGTCGTTGCAACAGGCAGCGGCTATGTGGCAGATCATATTATTGAAGAAGCAAAAAAGTCGGGAGTCCCTATCCAGGAAGACCGTAATTTAGTCGAACTCATGCGCCACTTAACATTAGATGAGGAGATTCCTGAAGCGTTATACGATACTGTAGCAGAAATTTTTTCGTTTATCTACAGGTTAGATCAAAAAATGAAAAAATAAGGTAAAATAAGTGATTTGGCTGAAAAATTTATATTTTTAATAAAATAAAAGTTTGAATGTTTAGAAGGATTTTACGATTTTACATAGAACCCTAGACATTCTCTTTTTTATTCTTTAAAATGAAAGCGCAGTCTATTTTATAATTTTTGTTTCTACATATGTTGGGAGGATGGGAAATGAATATCCATGAGTACCAAGGAAAAGAAATCCTAAGAAAATATGGGGTTTCAGTTCCAAATGGTAAAGTAGCATTTACACCTGATGAAGCAGTGAAAGCATCAGAAGAGCTAGGGAGCTCTGTATATGTCGTAAAAGCACAGATTCATGCAGGCGGCCGTGGTAAAGCAGGCGGGGTAAAAATTGCAAAAACGAAAGATGAAGTGAAAGGGTTTGCAGAGGAATTGCTCGGCAAGACACTTGTCACACATCAAACAGGGCCTGAAGGGCGCGAAATAAAACGCTTACTTATTGAAGAAGGCTGCGATATTCAAAAGGAATACTATGTTGGACTAGTTTTGGACAGAGCGACATCAAGAATTGTGTTGATGGCATCTGAAGAAGGCGGTACTGAAATTGAAGAAGTAGCAGAAAAAACGCCAGAAAAAATCGTCAAAGTGGTCATCGATCCAGCGATTGGTCTGCAAGGCTATCAGGCGAGAGAAGTGGCATTTAAAATTAATATTCCAACAAAATTAGTTGGCCAAGCTGTTAAGTTTATGACAAGCCTTTACAATGCGTTTATTGAAAAAGATTGTTCAATTGCTGAGATTAATCCACTTGTTGTAACAGGCGATGGAAAAGTCATGGCACTTGATGCAAAATTAAACTTTGATAGCAATGCCTTATATAGACAAAAAGATATATTAGAATACCGTGACCTTGATGAAGAGGATCCAAAAGAAATTGAAGCATCTAAATATGACTTAAGCTACATTTCTCTAGATGGAAATATTGGCTGTATGGTCAATGGAGCAGGTCTTGCGATGTCTACAATGGATATCATCAAGCATTACGGCGGGGACCCTGCAAACTTCCTAGATGTTGGCGGCGGTGCAACAGCTGAAAAAGTAACGGAAGCATTTAAAATCATCTTATCTGATCAAAATGTTAAAGGGATTTTCGTGAACATTTTTGGCGGCATCATGAAATGTGATGTGATTGCAGAAGGTGTTGTTGAAGCGACGAAACAAGTCGGCTTAACATTACCACTCGTTGTACGTCTTGAAGGAACAAACGTTGAATTAGGGAAGAAAATCCTGAGTGATTCAGGCTTAAATATCACTTCTGCTGAGTCTATGGCTGACGGGGCAGAAAAGATTGTATCTTTAGTCAAGTAGAGCAGAAAGGCAGGGAACCTAAATGAGTGTATTTATTAATAAAAATACGAGAGTAATTGTTCAGGGGATTACCGGTTCAACCGCATTGTTCCATACAAAACAAATGATTGAGTACGGGACAAATATTGTTGGCGGTGTCACACCTGGAAAAGGTGGAACTGAAGTAGAAGGAGTTCCTGTATTTAATACTGTATCTGAAGCAGTGCAGACAACTGGAGCGAACGCTTCTGTTATCTATGTACCAGCACCATTTGCGGCAGATGCCATTTTAGAGGCTGTTGACGCAGAAGTTGATCTCGTCATTTGTATTACTGAACATATTCCAGTGCTTGACATGGTCAAAGTGAAGCGGTATATGGAAGGGAAAAAGACAAGACTAGTTGGACCAAACTGCCCAGGTGTCATCACACCTGAAGAATGTAAAATTGGTATCATGCCTGGCTACATTCATAAAAAAGGTCATGTGGGTGTTGTTTCTCGTTCTGGAACGCTTACATATGAAGCGGTACATCAGCTTTCAGAAGCTGGCGTTGGTCAATCGACAGCTGTAGGAATCGGGGGAGACCCGGTAAATGGGACAAACTTTATTGATGTGTTAAAAGCATTCAATGAAGACCCTGAAACACATGCTGTGATTATGATCGGTGAAATCGGCGGTACGGCTGAAGAAGAAGCAGCTGAATGGGTAAAAGCAAATATGACAAAACCAGTCGTTGGCTTTATTGGCGGTAAAACGGCGCCTCCAGGAAAACGTATGGGACATGCTGGTGCTATTATTTCTGGTGGTAAAGGCACAGCTGATGAAAAGGTAAAAACAATGCGTGAATGTGGAATTGAAGTGGCAGAAACACCATCTGTCATGGGAGAAACGTTGATTAAAGTATTAAAAGAGAAGAATCTCTTCGAAGCTTGTAAAACGCATTAATGACACAAGAAGACTTGTTCTTTGACAAGTCTTCTTCTTTCTATCTTAAACAGGAGGAATGGTATGTACAACGTGTCCGAAAGAATGATTTTTCACCGCTTAAAAGGCCTCATCTCACCCTCATTATTAACAAAATGGTGGAAAGTCGATCCTGAACTATATATAAATGAAGAAACACATCATTTTAAACAGGATCGGTCATTACAAACGATCGACTTTACCCGCTTAAAACAAGCTGAAGAAAATGAATTCCCCATTTTTCAACATATCGTTCAAGCCTATTTAACGCAAAACATTCACATGATTCCCATTACATCACCCTTATATCCCAGCACACTAAAAAATATTTATGATCCTCCCCCTGTGTTATTCCTAAAAGGAAACGTATCATATTTAAATGAAGAAAAAAGTTTAGGTGTAGTCGGCACGCGAGTTCCATCGTCTTATGGAGAAGCATGTGTGAAGAAAATTGTTGGTGAGCTTGTCAAGGAAGAGTGGATGATTGTCAGTGGTTTAGCTAAAGGAATCGATGGACTGGCACATAAAGAGTGCATCAGGAAAAAAGGGAAAACAATCGGCATTATAGCAGGCGGCTTTCAGCATGTATACCCAAAAGAACATGCACAAATGGCTCAATACATGGGCGAACATCATTTGCTTTTGTCAGAGCACCCGCCTTATGTCAAACCAGAAAAGTGGCATTTTCCAATGAGAAATCGTTTAATTAGTGCATTGACGAAAGGGACCATCGTGATTCAGTGCAAAGAAAAGAGCGGTTCTCTTATTACAGCCTATCAAGCGCTTGAGCAAGGCAAAGAAGTATTTGCGGTTGCTGGATCCATCTTTGATTCTAATTCCACAGGTCCGGCAAGACTCATTCAGCAGGGGGCAAAGCTTGTTCATTCCACAAAGGATATTTTAGAGGAATTCTCCTTCCACAGCGTTCAATATACTGAACTCTCATAAAAATATCGTTTGACAAAAGACATCGGAATATTTAATAATAGTGAGGATTTAAGTTTACACTTTGTTTTTCGTGTTTATAATGATGTTCATCATAAAGAATTTTTAATGATTGCCTGTTAGATAGGTGCAATTAACATAAATATGAATTGTGAAATGTATAAAGAGAGAACACCTCTTAAGGGGGATTTTGAGTATGGCTGATTATTTAGTCATCGTTGAGTCGCCAGCAAAGGCGAAAACGATTGAGCGTTATTTAGGAAAAAAGTATAAAGTAAAAGCTTCAATGGGGCACGTAAGGGATTTACCGAAAAGTCAGCTCGGTGTTGACACTGAGCATGACTTTGAACCGAGATATATTACGATTCGCGGGAAAGGCCCAGTTTTAAAAGAATTAAAAACAGCAGCGAAAAAAGCAAAGAAAGTCTATCTCGCAGCTGACCCCGATAGAGAGGGAGAAGCGATTGCTTGGCATTTAGCACACAGCCTTGACCTTGACCTCTCTTCTGACTGCCGCGTTGTTTTTAACGAGATTACAAAGGATGCGATTAAAGATTCCTTTAAGCATCCACGTATGATCAATATGGACTTAGTTGATGCGCAGCAGGCAAGACGGATATTAGATCGTCTCGTTGGGTATAAAATCAGTCCGATTTTATGGAAGAAAGTGAAAAAGGGCTTAAGTGCCGGACGTGTTCAATCAGTTGCACTCCGCCTGATTATTGATCGCGAGAATGAAATTAATGAATTTAAACCAGAAGAATACTGGACAATTGACGGTACATTCCTAAAAGGAAAAGAAAGCTTCGAAGCGAGTTTCTTTGGCCTCAATGGCAAAAAACATCCATTGAAAACAAAAGAAGATGTAAAAGAAATCCTTTCGAAATTAAAGGGAAGCAAATTCTCTGTAGAGAAAGTAACGAAAAAAGAGCGTAAACGTAATCCAGCTGTTCCGTTTACGACTTCTACTTTACAGCAGGAGGCTGCAAGAAAATTAAACTTCCGTGCGAAAAAGACAATGATGATTGCACAGCAATTATATGAAGGAATTGATCTTGGTAAAGAAGGTACAGTCGGTCTCATTACATATATGAGAACGGACTCAACACGTATTTCCAATACAGCGATTGAAGAAGTATCTGCCTTCATTGATCAGACGTACGGCAAGAATTTCTTAAACACAACAAAACGAACAGCTAAAAAGAATGAAAATGCACAAGATGCTCACGAAGCCATTCGCCCGACTTCGACGTTAAGAAAACCGGCAGATGTCAAGCACGTGCTAAGCCGCGATCAGCTTCGTCTGTACAAATTGATTTGGGAACGATTCGTGGCAAGCCAAATGGCGCCGGCTGTTCTTGATACAATGAGTGTGGACCTTGATCATAACGGTCTTACTTTCCGTGCGAATGGCAGTAAAGTAAAATTCCCTGGGTTTATGAAGGTTTATGTGGAAGGAAAGGACGACCAGCTAGAGGAAAAGGACAAAATGCTTCCTGATCTGAAAGAAGGGGACACAGTTCTTTCAAAAGATATCGAACCGGAACAGCACTTCACACAGCCGCCTCCGCGTTACACTGAGGCAAGATTGGTCAAAACACTTGAAGAGCTCGGTATAGGCCGTCCATCTACGTATGCACCAACATTAGATACAATTCAAAAGCGCGGCTATGTCGCACTTGATAATAAACGATTTACTCCGACAGAGCTTGGAGAGATTGTACTCAACTTAATCATTGAATTCTTCCCTGAAATCATTAACGTTGAATTTACAGCGAAAATGGAAAAGGAACTTGATAGTGTTGAAGAAGGTACGATCGAATGGGTTCGTATTATCGACAGCTTCTATCAAGACTTTGCAAAACGGGTAGAAAAAGCTGAAGCAGAGATGCAAGAAGTTGAGATTGAGCCGGAATACGCAGGTGTTGATTGTGAAGAGTGCGGACATCCGATGGTGTACAAAATGGGTAGATACGGCAAGTTCATGGCGTGCTCTAACTTTCCTGACTGCCGCAACACAAAACCAATTGTCAAAGATATCGGGGTCAAATGCCCGTCATGTCATGAAGGAAACATTGTTGAACGAAAATCGAAAAAACGCCGCATTTTTTACGGCTGTGATCGTTTTCCAGAGTGTGAATTCGTCTCTTGGGACAAACCAATTGAAAGAAAGTGTCCAAAATGCGAAAATATGCTTGTAGAGAAAAAGCTGAAAAAAGGCGTTCAAGTTCAATGTGTCAACTGTGATTATAAAGAGGAACAACAAAAATAGCGGTGAGCAGCCTTGTTCACCTGCTTTTTTATGTCATCAAACAGACCTTACGAAATAGGAGAGTTGTACAATGAGTCAATTTGTAAATGTGATCGGAGCCGGTTTAGCTGGAAGTGAAGCTGCATGGCAAATCGCTAAACGAGGGATTAAAGTCAATTTATATGAAATGAGACCTGTGAAACAAACGCCGGCTCACCACACAGATAAATTTGCGGAGCTTGTATGCAGCAACTCACTGCGTGCGAATGCTTTAACGAATGCAGTAGGTGTATTAAAGGAAGAAATGCGTCATTTAGATTCAGCTATTATCGCAGCAGCAGATGAAAGCTCAGTTCCTGCTGGCGGCGCGCTTGCAGTAGACCGTCATGAATTTGCAGCAAACGTGACAGACCGCGTGAAAAATCATCCGAATGTTACTGTCTTTCAAGAAGAAGTGCAAAGCATACCAGAAGGTCCGACAATTATCGCGACTGGCCCGCTGACATCAGAAGCACTTTCAAAAGAATTAAAATCGTTAACAGGAGAAGAATATCTCTATTTCTACGATGCAGCGGCACCTATTCTAGAGAAAGACAGCATTGATATGGATAAGGTGTACTTGAAATCACGCTATGACAAAGGAGAAGCCGCTTATTTAAACTGTCCAATGACAGAAGAAGAATTCGATCGTTTTTATGAGGCACTCATTTCTGCTGAAACTGTGCCATTAAAAGAATTTGAAAAAGAAATCTTCTTTGAAGGCTGTATGCCAATTGAAGTCATGGCGAAAAGAGGAAAGAAAACGATGCTGTTTGGTCCGATGAAGCCAGTAGGACTGGAAGATCCGAAAACAGGAAAAAGACCTTACGCTGTTGTTCAATTAAGACAGGATGATGCAGCAGGTACTTTATATAACATCGTTGGCTTCCAGACACATCTGAAGTGGGGCGATCAAAAGGAAGTATTCCGTTTGATTCCAGGCCTTGAAGAAGCAGAGATTGTTCGTTACGGCGTGATGCACCGTAATACATTTATTAACTCGCCAAGTCTTTTAAGACCGACTTATCAGTTTAAAAATAGAGATGATCTATTCTTTGCCGGACAAATGACAGGCGTTGAAGGGTATGTCGAGTCCGCAGCGTCCGGACTTGTGGCTGGAATTAACGCCGCTCGTTTTGTCAAAGGAGAAGAGCTTGTGACACTTCCTGAGGAGACGGCGATTGGCAGTATGGCTCACTACATCACATCGACAAACAAGAAAAGCTTCCAGCCGATGAATGCGAACTTCGGTTTGCTGAAAGATCTAGGAGTTCGAATTAAAAACAAACAAGAACGTTATGCAGAGTACGCTAAGCGCGCAATCGAAACTATTCAAACTATTTCGAAATCTCTGTAGTAAAACATTGCACGGAAAGCAAGATATGTGATACCATTTAAAAGCCTTAAAGAGGTGTAAAAATGACGAATAAACAGCGTCTTGTCCACTTATTCATTGAATATCTGCAAATTGAAAAAAACTATTCAGCTTTAACGATCTCAGGATATACAGAAGCCATTGAAGAGTTTGTCAGATTTATGAACATTCAAGGAATAGACGGTTTTGAAGAGGTATCCTATCAAGATACGAGAATTTATTTAACAGAAGCTTATGAAAAAGGCCTGACAAGAAGAACGATTAGTAAGAAAGTCTCTGCGCTTCGCAGCTTTTATAAATTTTTATTAAGAGAACAGCTTGTGAAAGAAAATCCTTTTTTACTCGTTAGCTTACCAAAGCAGGATAAGCGGATTCCTTCATTTTTGTATGAAGAGGAACTAAAAGAGCTTTTTACAGTTTCTGATGTCAGCACACCGCTTGGGCAAAGAAATCAAGCCATTTTAGAACTTCTTTATGCAACAGGTATGAGGGTCAGTGAGTTATGTTCATTAAAAGAATCTGATCTTGATTTATCGATGGATACAGTGCTTGTTCATGGGAAAGGCAGCAAGCAACGGTATGTTCCTTTCGGGTCATATGCTCATGAAGCGCTCATTACTTATTTAGAGGATGGAAGGCAGAAGCTGAAATCTAAAGGGAAAGACCGTGCTGATACTCATGTGTTTTTGAATCAGCGCGGGACGCCTCTTACAGACCGAGGTGTACGATTCATTCTCACTGAATTAATGAAAAAGGCGTCAGGTACATTACATATCCATCCTCACATGTTAAGGCACACCTTTGCCACGCATCTCTTAAACGAGGGGGCGGATTTGAGAAGTGTTCAAGAACTTCTCGGTCATTCAAATTTATCATCTACACAGGTGTACACGCATGTATCAAAAGATTCTTTAAGAAACACGTACATGTCTCATCACCCAAGGGCTTTTAAACGATCCTAAAAGGAGGTTTTTTCATGTCATCATTTCATGCAACAACCATCTTTGCCGTTCAGCATAAAGGAAAAAGTGCAATGGCTGGCGACGGTCAAGTCACTTTCGGGCAGGCTGTCGTGATGAAACACACAGCAAAAAAAGTGCGCCGTCTTTTCGGAGGCAAGGTGCTTGCAGGTTTTGCAGGTTCAGTAGCCGATGCTTTTACACTCTTTGAAAAGTTTGAAACAAAGCTTGAAGAATATGGTGGTAATTTAAAGCGGGCAGCCGTAGAACTAGCGAAGGAATGGCGAAGTGACAAGATGCTAAGGCAGCTTGAGGCCATGCTCATCGTCATGAACAAAGAAAGCATCCTGCTTGTCTCTGGAACAGGAGAGGTCATCGAACCAGATGATGGGATTTTGGCCATTGGCTCAGGCGGCAACTATGCGCTTAGCGCCGGGAGAGCACTCAAAACCCATGCAGGTGATCATCTCTCAGCGAGAGAAATTGCAAAGGCCGCTCTTGAAACGGCCGGAGAAATCTGTGTCTACACGAACGATCAAATCACTTTAGAAGAGCTTGAATAGAAAGGACATGAGACGTATGGAGAAAAAGCCGTTCACCCCAAGAGAGATAGTTGAAAAGCTTGATCAATACATCATTGGTCAGCTTGATGCAAAAAAAGCAGTGGCGGTGGCTTTAAGAAACCGTTACAGAAGAAGTCTTTTGCATGATAAGCTAAAGGATGAAGTCGTTCCTAAAAACATTTTAATGATCGGTCCAACAGGTGTGGGGAAAACAGAAATTGCCCGCAGAATTGCTCGAATTTCTGGTGCGCCTTTTATTAAAGTGGAAGCGACGAAATTTACTGAAGTGGGTTATGTCGGCCGTGACGTAGAGTCCATGGTGAGAGATTTAGTTGAAACAGCGATTAGACTCGTCAAAGAAGAAAAGATGAAAGATGTTCAAGAGGAAGCAGAAAAACAAGCAAATAAACGTCTTGTTCATTTACTTGTTCCTGGCAAGAAAAAAAGCCAGTCTGTGAAAAATCCGTTTGAGATGCTGTTTGGCGGTTCTGATGAAGATGACCGTGATCGAGATCATTCAAATGAAGAAGTGGAACTCGAATCGACAAGAAAGCGAATCGCTCATCAGCTGGCGATGGGAGAACTTGAAGATCATTACGTTACGATTGAAGTAGAAGAACAGCAGCCTTCCATGTTTGATATGCTTCAAGGCTCGGGTATGGAGCAAATGGGTATGAACATGCAGGATGCGCTCGGCAATCTCATGCCTAAAAAGAAAAAACGCAGAAAGCTGACTGTCAGAGAAGCAAGAAAGGCATTAACGGCTGAGGAAGCTTCAAAACTGATTGATATGGATGAAGTCAGTCAGGAAGCGGTCTACAAAGCAGAGCAGCAAGGAATTATTTTTATCGATGAAATCGACAAAATCGCCAAAAGCGGTGGTGCATCATCTGCAGATGTTTCTCGTGAAGGGGTTCAGCGTGATATTTTACCGATTGTAGAAGGTTCAACTGTGATGACGAAATATGGTGCCGTTAAAACTGATCATGTGCTGTTTGTTGCAGCAGGTGCATTTCATATGGCAAAGCCATCAGATTTGATTCCAGAGCTTCAGGGACGCTTCCCAATCCGTGTAGAATTAGATAAATTAAGTATAGAAGACTTTGTGAAAATCTTAACGGAACCAGATAATGCATTATTAAAGCAATATAAAGCTTTACTTGAAACAGAAGGTATATCTCTTGAATTTTCTGACGATGCTATTCATAAGATTGCCGAAGTGGCTTATCATGTCAATCAGGAGACAGATAACATCGGTGCAAGAAGGCTTCATACCATACTTGAGAAGCTGCTTGAAGAGCTTTCATTTGAGGCGCCTGATATTACGATGGAGACAGTGACCATTACACCTCAGTATGTCGAAGAGAAGCTAGGAAAGATTGCAAATAACAAAGATTTAAGTCAATTTATACTTTAACAAATGAATAAAGTAATCTAGGAGGATCATTATTATGGCGTTACTACAAAAAACAAGGATTATTAACTCAATGCTGCAAGATGCAGCGGGGAAACCAGTTAATTTCAAAGAAATGGCAGAAACACTGAGAGATGTCATTGATTCAAACATTTTCGTATTAAGCAGAAGGGGAAAGCTTCTTGGCTACTCCATTAATCAACAAATCGAAAATGCACGTATGAAAAAAATGCTTGAAGATCGTCAGTTCCCTGAAGAATATACAAAGAGTCTATTCAATGTCCCTGAAACGTCTTCAAACCTTGATATTAACAGTGAATATACAGCTTTCCCGATTGAAAACCGGGACTTATTCCAATCAGGTTTAACAACAATTGTTCCAATTATCGGCGGAGGAGATCGTTTAGGTACGTTAATCCTGTCCCGCTTACAAGATACATTCACAGATGATGATTTAATTCTTGCTGAATACGGGGCAACAGTTGTTGGAATGGAGATTCTTCGCGAGAAAGCAGAGGAAATCGAAGAAGAAGCAAGAAGCAAAGCGGTTGTTCAAATGGCGATTAGCTCTCTTTCATACAGTGAGCTTGAAGCGATTGAGCACATTTTTGAAGAGCTGGATGGAAACGAAGGTCTTCTCGTTGCAAGTAAAATTGCAGACCGTGTAGGGATCACGCGCTCAGTGATCGTAAACGCCTTACGTAAGTTAGAAAGTGCAGGCGTGATTGAATCTCGTTCTCTTGGAATGAAGGGAACGTACATCAAAGTGTTAAACAACAAATTTTTAATTGAACTCGAAAATTTAAAATCTCATTAATCAAAAACCCTTTTTAGCCGAAATAAATGCTGAAAAGGGTTTTTTTATGTGAAAAAATGAGGATTTGTCCGAAAAATGTCACTCTTTTTTCCAAGAAACCCCTTACAAATCTGTAGTGCTTTGAATCTAGGCCTTTATACCTATTCGTAAAATAGATATATATTACGAGTTTTTTTTACATATACATCATAGACTTTAATCCTATTATTTCTTACAATGAACATATGGTTTTACAAATCTCGACATGATTAAATGGAATGAAATACATATGATTGGAGGTATATGGTTTTGGATATATTTTCTGGAACGATAAGCAACCTTGAGAATGCCTTGGGCAGAGCGAATGTTAAGCAAAAAGTCATAAGCAATAATATCGCAAATATAGACACACCGAACTACAAGTCGAAAAACGTCACATTCCATGACATGCTAAATGATGCGTCAATCAAATTAGATGCTAAAAAAACATACCAAGGTCACATTGATTTTTCTAAAACAGGGTCTAATTATTCAGTTGTTTCGAGCAACCGTACTTCTTATCAAGAAAACGGAAATAATGTCGATATTGATCAAGAGATGAGTGAACTCGCTAAAAACCAAATTCAGTATAATGCGCTGGTGGAAAGAATGAGCGGGAAATTCAATTCTCTTAAAACAGTTTTGACAGGAGGTAAGTGATGTCGATTTTTTCAGGAGTGAACGCTTCGGCCTCAGCATTAACGGCACAGAGGCTCAGAATGGACGTTGTATCCTCAAACCTTGCAAATATGGATACAACAAGAGCTAAACAGGTTGATGGCAACTGGGAGCCTTATAGACGTAAGCTTGTCACATTACAGCCGTCAGGTGAATCGTTTTCATCTATATTGAACTCAAGTATGAATTCAAGCGGCAAATTAGGAAACGGCGTCAAAGTAACAAAGATTACTGAAGACGAAACTCCATTCAACCTTCAATATGATCCTACAAATCCCGATGCCAATGAAAATGGATATGTTCAAACACCAAATGTCGATCCATTAAAAGAAATGGTCGACCTCATCAGCAGCTCAAGATCATATGAAGCAAACGTGACTGCTCTAAATGCGAATAAAAGCATGCTGATGAAAGCTTTAGAAATAGGAAAGTAAGGTGAAAATAATTGGTTAATGCAATATCTCCTTTCCAGCTTCAAACTGCTCAGCAAGCAAGTGAATTGACGAATGCAACGCCCGTTCAGGCGGCTGCACCTAAAAGTCAAACGAATTTCTCTGATGTGCTGAAGAATTCCATTGAGGCATTAAATCAATCACAGCTGAAATCAGACCAGTATACAAATGCGCTTGCACAAGGAAAAGATGTCAATCTCGATGAAGTCATGATTGCCGCGCAAAAAGCGAGTGTTACACTCACAGCTGCAACAGAGTTTCGAAATAAAGCAGTCGAAGCGTACCAAGAGATTATGAGAATGCAGATGTAGGAGGTGCTGGTGGACAAAAAAAGACTGAATGGAATGACCGGGGGTTAAGATGAATCGTACTTTAATGCAATTAAGAACAAAAACAGTTGAGTTTTGGCGAAATCGATCAAAATTACAAAAAATACTCATGATTGGCGGCGTTGCTGCCCTAGCAATCATTATTACGGTTGTTAGCATCTTTGCTTCTTCTGAAAAAATGGTTCCGCTCTTTAGAGACTTGTCTGAGGCAGAAGCTGGACAAATCAAACAGGAACTAGATGGCAAAAACGTTAAATCGGAACTTGCAAACAATGGAACAACGATTCTCGTTCCAGAAAAGCAAGCAGATTCTTTAAAAGTAACACTCGCATCTGAAGGGCTCCCTAAGACAGGCAACATTGATTATTCCTTCTTTGCAAACAATTCAGGCTTCGGTTTAACAGATAATGAATTTGATGTTCTGAAAGTAGACGCAACTCAGACAGAACTATCCAATCTGATCAACACGATTGATGGGATTAAAGATTCAAAAGTGATGATTAACCTGCCAAAAGATTCCGTTTTTGTTGGAGAAGAGCAAAGTAATGCATCAGCATCCATTGTGCTGCAAGTTGAGCCAGGCTACACGCTTACACCGCAGCAAGTAAAAGGCCTTTATCATCTTATTTCAAAAAGTGTGCCGAATTTAAAAACAGAAAACATTGTCATTATGGACCAAGATTCCAACTACTACGACTTAAACACCAGCTCCGATTCCTATGCAAGTGGAATGGATGCACAGCAGCAGAAAAAAGAGGAAATCGAAAAGAATCTTCAAAGAAAAATTCAGCAGCTGCTCGGAACAATGATGGGTCAAGATAAAGTGGCTGTATCGGTCACAACAGACATTGATTTTACTGAAGAAAAAAGAAAAGAAGACCTTGTAGAACCTGTTGATAAAGAAAACATGCAGGGAATTGCTGTCAGCGCCGAAAAGATTGCTGAAACTTATTCAGGTAATGGCGCAGCAGCTGGAGGCACTGCTGGAACAGGTGACGATGATGTCACAAATTATCAAGGTGCCGATGGAGCGAATGGAAGCGGAGATTACGAAAAGAGCGAAGATCGTATCAATTATGAAGTCAACCGCATTCATAAAGATATCAAAGAAAGTCCTTATAAAATCAGAGATGTTGGCATTCAAGCATTGGTCGAACCACCAACTGCAAACGATGTAAACTCTTTAACGGCTGAAAGACAAGATGATATCAAAAAGATTCTTTCAACGATCATTAGCACATCGATTGATAAAGAATACACAAATGGTCAAGCGCTCACTCAAGCAGACTTAGATAACAAAATCGTTTTATCTGTATCAAAATTAGACGGTAAACAGCAAACTGCGGCAGATAACCCTTCAAACAATATTCCAATCTGGGTTTATATTGTAGGCGGTGTGCTCCTACTTGCAATTATCGCTCTTATCATTCTTCTTGTACGCAAGCGTAGAAGAGATGAGGAAGAAGAGTTTGAGTTTGATGAACGTACACCAATCGATGTTCCTGATATTGACACTGAACCAGAAACAGAAGAAATGGTGAGAAAAAATCAGCTTGAAAAAATGGCAAAAGAAAAACCAGAAGACTTTGCTAAATTGCTACGTAGCTGGCTGTCCGAGGATTAGGAGGAATACACATGTCGAGAAAAGATCCAAATCGACTAACAGGCAGACAAAAAGCAGCAATCCTAATGATTTCCTTAGGGCTAGACGTGTCAGCATCTGTATACAAACATCTGTCTGAAGACGAAATAGAAAAATTAACATTAGAAATTTCCAATGTACGAAGTGTAGATACTGCTAAAAAAGATGAAGTCATCGAAGAGTTTCACAGCATTGCCATCGCGCAGGACTACATATCGCAGGGCGGTCTTATGTACGCAAGACAAGTGCTTGAAAAAGCGCTTGGTGAGGATAAAGCGGACAGCATCTTAAACAGGCTGACATCCTCTCTTCAAGTGAAACCATTTGATTTTGCTCGAAAGGCTGAGCCAGAACAAATTTTAAACTTTATCCAGCATGAGCATCCACAAACGATTGCACTTATCCTTTCCTACCTGGATCCAGTGCAGGCTGGGCAAATTTTATCTGAGTTAGGCGAGGAAGTACAAACTGAGGTTGCGAGACGTATTGCCTTAATGGACCGCACATCTCCAGAGATCATCAATGAGGTGGAACGTATTCTTGAACAAAAGCTTTCTTCAACCTTTACGCAGGACTATACGCAAACGGGCGGAGTCGAAGCGGTTGTAGAAGTGCTAAATGGTGTAGACCGTGCTACTGAGAAGACCATTTTAGACACACTTGAAATTCAAGATCCAGAGCTTGCGGATGAAATTAAGAAACGTATGTTTGTCTTTGAAGATATTGTCACTCTTGACAGCAGAGCGATTCAGCGCGTCATCAGAGATGTTGAAAATGATGACTTATTGCTCGCACTCAAAGTGGCAAGCGAAGAGGTCAAAGAAATTGTCTTCCGCAACATGTCACAGCGGATGGTCGAAACATTCAAAGAAGAAATGGAGTTTATGGGGCCTGTCCGGCTTAGAGATGTCGAGGAAGCACAAACCCGTATTGTCAGCATCGTAAGACGACTTGAGGAAGCTGGAGAAATCGTCATAGCTCGAGGCGGAGGAGACGATATCATTGTCTAGGATTATCAAACATGAAACATCTGTTATTCCTGAACAAGGACGGCAAACGATTCCTTTACAGCAAGTAAACTTTAAAAGAGAACATCACGAAGAAGAGCTTGTCAATGAAACCGAAGCATCGCAGCTTGTACTCAGTGATGCAGAAGATCAAGCGAGCCGCATATTAGAACAAGCAAACAGTGAGCTGGAAAAAACAATGGCTGAAATCAATCAGCGCCGGACTAATTTTGAAGAAGAAAGAATGCAGCTCATTGAAGAAGCGAAACAAGCAGGTTATCAAGACGGCTTCCAAAAGGGCGAAGCAGATGCGAATTTGCAGTACCAAGCTATTCTTGATCAAGCAAATGACATCGTTCGTCTTGCAAGGCAGGACTACGAAGAAAAAATTGAAAGCTCTGCTGAGCAAATTGTGGAACTCGCTTTTGAACTCGCCAAACGCGTTTGGAATGCAGCTGAGGACACGAAAGATCCATTTTTGGCTCTTGTGAAGCAGGTCATTTCAGAAGTGAAAGAATATGATGATATTTCCATCTATGTTGACCCTGAACATTACGAGCATGTGATGGAATATAAAGACGAATTGATTAGAATCCTTCAAAAGGATACACACCTTGCCATTTACTCGGATGAAAAAGCGCCAAAAGGAACTTGTTACGTAGAAACAAGTTTTGGAAAAGTGGAAGCGAGTGTTGATACCCAAATGAATCAGTTGAAAGAAAAATTATTAGAAGTCATTGATTCAGGTGATCACAAATGAAAATGGATGTGCTAAAAGAAACGATTGAAACCGCTGATCCTTATAAACGATTTGGTAAAGTCAATCGAGTGGTTGGGCTGATGATTGAATCGAAGGGACCGGAGAGTTCGATCGGTGATGTATGTCTCATTCATAAAAAAGGGAGCAAGCACCATCCGATAAAAGCAGAGGTCGTAGGGTTTAGAGATGAAAACATTCTGCTCATGCCTTATGTAGAAGCATCCAATATTTCACCAGGAAGTCTTGTTGAAGCGACGGGTGAGTCGCTGAAGGTCAAAGTAGGGACTGGTTTAATTGGTGAAGTCGTTGATGCCTTCGGTGATCCGCTTGATGGCAGTATGCTTCCAAAAGGACTTGCACCTGTTTCGACAGATCAGTCACCCCCAAATCCAATGGACAGGCCACCTATTCGAGAAAAGATGGGTGTCGGTGTTAGAGTCATTGACAGTCTGCTCACAGTTGGCACTGGTCAAAGGATCGGAATTTTTGCCGGAAGCGGTGTTGGAAAAAGTACCTTAATGGGGATGATTGCAAAGCAGACAGAAGCAGACCTGAATGTCATTGCTCTTGTTGGAGAGCGTGGCCGTGAAGTTCGTGAGTTTATTGAAAAGGATTTAGGTGCTGAAGGACTGAAGCGATCCATTGTTGTCGTTGCAACTTCTGACCAGCCTGCACTGACGAGACTGAAAGCTGCGTATACAGCAACAGCTATTGCGGAGTATTTCAGGGACAGAGGCAAAAATGTCATGTTCATGATGGATTCTGTTACAAGGGTCGCCATGGCGCAAAGGGAAATAGGACTCGCAACTGGCGAGCCGCCAACAACAAAAGGATATACACCTTCAGTGTTCGCTATACTGCCAAAATTGCTCGAACGAACTGGGACAAATCAACTTGGTTCCATCACAGCGTTTTACACAGTGCTTGTTGATGGGGACGATATGAACGAGCCCATCGCTGATACAGTGAGGGGGATCCTGGATGGTCACATTGTACTTGATCGTGCTTTAGCCAACAAAGGACAATTTCCCGCTGTTAATATTTTGAAAAGTATCAGCCGTGTCATGAGCAATATCGCAAGTCATGATCACAAGGAAGCGGCTAACCGGTTCCGCCAGCTTTTATCCACTTATCAAAACGCTGAAGACCTCATTAATATTGGAGCATATAAAAAAGGCTCCTCCAAAGATATTGATGAGGCCATGCAGGCTTACCCTCACCTGATTTCTTTTTTGAAGCAGGATGTAGAAGAGGCTGTATCTATTGAAGACAGTGTGAGTTTATTGCTCAGTTTGATGAATAGAGAGGATTGACAAAAACAGTGAGATATCAATACAAATTTCAAAAGCTCTTAGAACTGAAAGAAAGTGAAAAAGACAAGTCACTCGCAGCATACCAACAATCCGTTTCGGCATTTGAGCAAGTTGCTGAAAAACTCTATGAAAATATGAGTAAAAAAGAGCTAATGGAAAAAAGCAAAGAAGAAAAGCTGAGAAGTGGAATGAGTGTTCAAGAAATGCGTCATTACCAGCAATTTGTGACCAACTTAGATAACACCATCCAGCATTATCAGCAGCTTGTGATCATGAAACGCCATCAAATGAATGAAAAACAATCTGATTTAACTGAAAAAAACATTGAGTTTAAAAAGTTTGAAAAAATGAAAGAAAAGCAATTTGAAAAGTTCTCCCTTGAACATAAGGCAATTGAAATGAAAGAAATGGATGATATCTCTATCAGCCAATTCATGTTTCAAGGACATTAGGAGTCGAGATGAATGCCTAAGAAGGAAAAAACGAAGGAATCAGGCGGCGGGAAATTTCAATGGATCTTGTTTATTGTCATCATCCCATTGATTGTGCTTGTGATTGTCACTGGCACGATCCTTTATATGGCAGGTTTTGATCTAAAAAAACCGCTCCAAAACATTCCGGTGATTAGCAGCTTAGTTGGTTCAGATGACACCTCAAAAACGTCATCTTCACCTAATGATCAAAGCGATGCAGAGTTGAAAGAACTGAAAAAGACCATTAAAGAGCAAAAAAATGAACTCGAAATTGCACAAAAAGATTTGAAAACAAGTGATGAAGAGATTAAAAGACTGAATCAAAAAATCAACTCACTTGAAAAAACATCTGAAAATGATGCAAAGAATACGTCAGCCAATGACAGTTCATCGAATAACAGCTCATCAAATAACACGTCAGATAATAACTCGGCAGGGACGTCCTCTGATGCAGCGGCATCCTCTAATCAGCAGACAAAAGGAAAGGTCGCCAGCATTTATGAAAGCATGGACCCAGGAAAATCCGCCAAAATTTTATCAGAATTAAGTGATAAAGAGGCGTTAAAAATTCTTGAAGAGCTGAGCAAAAATAAACTGACAGACATATTAGCAAAACTGACACCTCAGAAGGCAGCAACGTTTACAAAAGAGCTTGCCAAAAAAGAAGAAAGTGAAAATGGGGGTGGACAATAAGTGAAGCTATTGGATATTGGAGCCTTACAGCAATCTTCTCAAGGTCTTTCAGGGCTAAAAGGAGACGGCGCCGCATCTGCACGAGGTTTGTTTAAACAATTGCTTAGCGGAGCAGGCGCTCAAAGCGGTCCTGTTCATGCTGAGACAGCCGCTGCAGCCTCTCTTTCTATCAATGATGCGATGCAAATTGTTGAAAAATGGATGCAATCACCTGAAGAAGGAATGAGCGCAGACCTACTAAGTGCGCTTCAAACACTACAAGGTCAAACGCTTGAATCATCTGATCTCAAATCACTTGAAGAATTATTTCAAAAAATGGAATCTTCCATTTACGGTGATCAAGCGGAAAAGCCAGGTTCTGAACATAGTGAACAGCTCATACAAGTCCACTTCTTCATCTATCAATTGCTCAATCAACAGCCGCCAAGCTTTGATGCGAAACTTGTGCAGGATATTGAAGGAAAAGGTCAAGACTTTATCCACTTTCTTTCGAAAAACGGGGTAGATGAAAAACTCATTCAGCAAGTAAAAGAGCAGTTCTTCTCGCAGGGATCAACGCCAAAGCTGAATTCGATGACTCAAAGTGAGCTAAAGCACTTTAATCAGTTAATCGACCATATGATGGCGAATGCGAAAGGGTCTGACAAAGAGTGGAAAATTTCACTTGGAGAGTTGAAAGAACTAATCTCTCCAAAACAAGAATCTACACTCTCTTCTCCTGTAAAAGGGAATGCATCTCTTGAGTGGCTCATCAAAAAAGAAGTCGTTAAAGGACAAAGCGCTGCTGCACCAGCTTCTGAAAAAATAATGACCCATACACTTTTGCCAGGTCATAAGCAGTTTTTCCAACTGCAGTCAGCGGCTCCTGTTCAGCAGACACAAACGACTGATGAGAAGCCGGGAACAGTTGATCAGCAAATTCTAAACACGTGGAAGCAAATGAAATTCACGCCGTTTGGCAATTCAAGCGGACGCTTTACCGTTCGATTAAATCCAGAAAATCTTGGATTCATTACCATTCAGCTAACGAAGCAAAACGGTATGTATGCTAGTAAAATTACAGCCTCGACGCAAGCAGCGAAAGAGCTGTTAGAGCATCATCTGCCGCAGCTCAAGCAGGCGCTTCCGAATATGTCGGTTCAAGTGGACCGTTTCCATATACCGCTTCAATCAAATGAGCAGCCGTTATTTGGACAGTTTAGTGAAGAAAACAAGCAGCAGCAGCCAAAAGGACAGAATTTCCAGCAGACTGATGAACAGGAAGCAGAATTTCAAGATGTACTGGACGCTCTTGTTGGGTCAGATGAAGAAGAGGAGGAGATCTAATGGCAACAGTTGATGCTACGAATAGAACAGCCGCACAAGCAGACACTTCTTCAAAAGCAGAAAAGAAAACAGATACGCTTGGCAAAGATCAATTCTTGAAAATTTTGCTCACGCAGCTTCAAAACCAAGATCCGACAAATCCGCTTGATGACCGTGAGTTTGTCACGCAGCTTGCGACATTTTCATCTTTAGAACAGCAAACCAATATGAACGATTCGATCACCAAGCTGAATCAGCTCATGTCTACATTTGTTGCACACCAAGATCCGTTTACGACGTATGTAGGCTGGATTGGTAAAGAAGTATCGGGCAAATTGGATGATAAAGAGATATCGGGCACTGTGAAGTCTGTTAAAAACATAGACAATGAATACTTACTTGTTTTAGAAGATGGAACGAAAATCAGCCCTTGGGATGTTACAGCAGTTGGAGAAAAAACGAAGTAATTCGAGGAGGAAAATAAATGTTACGCTCACTTTACTCAGGAATTAGCGGAATGAAAAACTTCCAAACAAAATTAGATGTGGTAGCCAACAACGTAGCCAACGTCAATACACACGGATACAAAAAAAGCCGTATCACATTTAAAGATATGGTCAGCCAAACCATTTCAAGCTCAGGTGGACCGACGAACAACTCTGGTTCAATCAACTCAAAACAAGTTGGTTTAGGATCATCTTTATCTTCTATTGATAAAATCATGAAACCAGGCTCTTCTCAAAATACAGACGAACCATATGATTTCTATATTAATGGAGATGGATTTTTCCGTATTCAAAAGCAAGGTGAAATCCTATTTACAAGAACAGGGAACTTCAAACCTGATTCAAATGGGGATTTGGCAACACCTGATGGAAACTATCTACTTGGCATGGATGGGCAAAGAATCAACATTCCAAGCGACAATGTGTCAAGTGTTAGTGTTGGGCCAGATGGGACAGTTTCTGTTGTTGAGAACAACGTTTCTCGTACTGTTGGGCAAATATCACTTGTGTCATTCAGTAATGCAGGAGGATTAGATAAGATTGGGGATAACCTATACCGCCAAACGCTCAGTTCCGGTGCGCCAAGTAATGCCATCGCTCCTGGAAGTCAAGGAACAGGTGAACTTCAAACAGGGAAACTTGAAATGTCAAACGTTGATTTAACAGACGAGTTTACCGAAATGATTATCGCGCAGCGCGGATTCCAATCGAATGCAAAGACGATCACAACATCTGATGAAATTCTGCAAGAGCTTGTGAATCTGAAACGATAGGAGGTAGGGGGAGCGGATGCTCGCTTCTCTGCTTAATATGATTGAAGTAACAAGATTAAATGGCAAAGGATTTATGCTGAACGCTCTCCATATCGAGCAAATCGAAAGTTTTCCAGACACGACCATTACTTTGGCCAATGGAAAGAAATTCGTTGTGAAAGAAGATGAAGAGCAGCTTCAAGAGAAAATCATTTCTTTCTACAGAAAAATCCAAGTCATTTCATTGAATCAAGGAATAGAGGAGTTTGAATGAAGAAGAAATTAGTCGTAGTAATGCTAATCATGATTATTGCCATCGTCGGAATTGGAGCAGGCATCTTTTTTCTGCTGAATGGGTCAGACGAAGCAAAAGCCGAAAAAGAGCCAACAGCAGATGAAGTTGTAAAAGCTTCTGTTGAAATTCCTGAGATTATCACCAATTTAAAATCTGAAGGAAATGCTGTCAAACTTGTCCTGAATATTGAAACGGACTCTGAAAAAGCAAAATCAGAGCTTGAGAAAAGAAGTTTCCAGGTAAAAGATGCTGTCATCGACATTTTATCAGACACGAATGCAGATGAACTTGATGGCAAAAAAGGCAGAGAACATTTTAAAACACAAGTCAAAAACAAAGTGAATAACTATTTGCAAGATGGCAAGGTGAAAGAAGTATATATAACCTCCTTTAATCTGCAATAGAGGCGATTAATTAACGCGATGGAGGTGAAGAAATGTCAGGAGAAGTGCTTTCCCAGAATGAGATCGACGCATTATTATCCGCCATCTCAACAGGCGAAATGGATGCAGAAGAGCTGAAAAAAGAGGAAACGACGAAAAAAGTGAAGGTGTATGACTTTAAACGTGCACTGCGCTTTTCAAAAGACCAGATTCGAAGTTTAACTAGGATTCATGATAACTTCGCTAGACTGCTCACCACGCATTTTTCAGCGCAGCTAAGATCATATATTCAAATTACTGTCAGCTCGGTTGACCAAGTACCATACGAAGAATTTATTCGTTCGATTCCTAATATGACATTATTAAACTTATTTTATGTCAGCCCGCTTGAAGGAAGAATCATGCTTGAAGTAAACCCAACAATCGGCTATGCGATGATGGACAGGCTGATGGGCGGGATTGGCATTAGTCATAATAAGACAGAATCACTTACAGAAATTGAAACAAAGATTATCTCAAACATGTTTGAGGGAGCTTTGGAAAATTACAGAGAAGCGTGGCAGTCCATAACCGACATCGAGCCTGAAATGGCAGATTTCGAGGTAAATCCCCAGTTTGTTCAAATGGTGTCACCAAACGAAACAGTTGTCGTCATTTCTCTTAATACACAGATTGGCGAGGTAAGCGGGGTTATTAACCTATGTATTCCTCACGTTGTATTAGAGCCTATTATTCCGAAGCTGTCTGTACACTACTGGATGCAGTCTGAACGAAATGAACCAAAACAGCAAGAAACAAAGGCCATTGAAAAACGGATTATGAAGGCAAAAATACCGGTAGTCGCAGAGCTGGGACAATCGGAAATGACGGTGGAAGAGTTTTTGAATTTGGAAATTGGTGATTGTATTGCCTTGGACAAACCAGTAAATGCGCCTCTTACTGTTATGGTCGGAAATAAACCGAAATTCTTGGGACAGGCCGGCCGCGTGAATCGGAAACAGGCGATTCAAATTCTAGATCACGACATAAGAGGTGAAGAAGATGGAGAATAACGGAAGTAAATTATCACAAGACGAAATCGATGCGCTCCTTAAAGGAGGCAGCAATGACGATATAGAGCCTGATACAATCCTTTCTGCAATGGAGCAAGATGCCATTGGAGAAATCGGAAATATTTCATTTGGCAGCTCTGCAACAGCACTTTCAACCCTATTAAATCAAAAAGTGGAGATTACAACTCCAACTGTTACAGTGATTCAAAAAAGTATGCTGAATGAGGAATTTCCTCATCCGTATGTCGCTATTGAAGTGAATTATACGGAAGGTTTCAGCGCAAGTAACCTGCTTGTCGTCCAGCAAACAGATGCAGCAGTTATTGCGGACTTAATGATGGGCGGAGACGGGACAAATGCTGACCCTTCTTTAAGTGAGATTCACTTAAGTGCAGTACAAGAAGCAATGAACCAAATGATGGGTTCTGCTGCGACATCCATGTCGACTGTCTTTAATAAAAAGATTGATATTTCTCCGCCGCGCGTCGAATTACTTGATGTGAAAGAAGGAGAAGGGACAGACCGCATTCCAGCTGAAGAAATGCTTGTCAAAGTATCCTTCAGATTAAAAATAGGTGAACTCATCGATTCAAATATTATGCAGCTTTATCCTATTACATTTGCGAAGGATTTAATTGCAGAATTAACAGATCCTGCCCAAGAAGAAGAGCCGGTTCAAGAAGAAGTGAGTGCACCTGAACCTCAGCCGGCAGCTCCGCAAACGCAGTCTGCCCCAGCGCAGCAAGCAGCACCGCCGAAAAGACAGGCAAAGCCAAAGCCGGCAGCACCTGTAAATGTGGCGCCAGTTGAATTTGAATCGTTCAGTGAGCCTCAGCATACAACAAGCCAGCTAGGAAACCTTGATATGCTGATGGACATTCCGCTTTCCATTACGGTGGAACTTGGAAGAACTCAGCGCAGTGTGAAAGAAGTTCTTGAGCTTTCAGCTGGAAGTATCATTGAACTGGACAAACTTGCTGGTGAGCCAGTAGACATTCTAGTGAACAAACGAATCGTCGCCAAAGGGGAAGTCGTTGTCATTGATGAGAACTTTGGTGTTCGTGTGACTGATATTTTAAGTCAGTCAGAAAGACTTTCTAATTTAAAATAAACAAACATATAGGGAGAGAATAAGTAAATGGCTACTAAGGTATTAATCGTAGATGATGCAGCATTCATGAGAATGATGATCAAGGATATTCTTGTAAAAAACGGATTTGATGTAGTAGGAGAAGCAGAAAACGGCGCACAAGCAGTTGAAAAATACAAAGAAACATCTCCTGATCTTGTCACAATGGATATCACCATGCCGGAAATGGACGGAATCACTGCACTAAAAGAAATTAAACAAATCGATGCTTCTGCAAAAATCATCATGTGTTCTGCTATGGGACAGCAGTCAATGGTTATTGACGCGATCCAAGCAGGTGCAAAAGACTTTATCGTGAAGCCATTCCAGGCAGACCGCGTACTTGAAGCAATTAATAAAACGTTAGGCTAAAAAAGGGTGTAAGATTTGTTGAAAAAACGTTTGATATGTATAGCAATGATCAGTTTTATGCTTTTCTTGACGATGCAGCCTGCCTCTCTGTTTGCCGAAACGAAAGATCCTGAGAATGGCACAGTGAATGACTGGCTCAAAGATGAGAAAGAAAGCAAAAAGGATACAGAGAAGAAAACCACTGACAATCAAACGAATCCGGCAGAAGAAGTTCCCTCTTCTTCTGTCTCCATTATGGATTTTGTCAAAATGATTGGTGCCTTACTTTTTGTCATCCTGCTTATTTATGGATTGGTGAGATTTGTTGGTAAGCAAAACCGCTTACTCAAACCATTTCGATATGTTGAAAATATTGGCGGAACGACAGTCGGACAAAACCGTTCAGTCCAGCTGATCAAAGTGGGCAAAAGAGTATTAGTTGTCGGCGTAGCAGACTCAATCCAGCTGCTAAAAGAGATTGATGATGAACAAGAATGTGAAGCAATCGTGAAACAATATGAAGAAGCGATGGAAAGCAAAACCGATTTACCAAAAATGGTTCAAAAATTCACATCGCAGATAAAGAAACATGATCAGACGACCACTTCTTCTTTTTCAGCCAATTTAAAAGCGCAGCTAGCCGAATTGAAAAAGACCCAATCAGAAGTCAGAAAGAAAGGCCCGAAACAAAATGAATGAGTTTATCGATTTATTTAATTCCAGCGGTGCAGGAAATATCAGCACATCTGTCCGTCTTCTATTACTTTTAACTGTATTTTCGGTTGCACCGGGCATTCTCATTTTAATGACTTGTTTTACACGGATTGTGATTGTTCTTTCATTCGTCAGAACATCACTTGCAACCAACTCAATGCCGCCAAACCAAGTGCTTGTTGGACTTGCTTTGTTTCTCACATTTTTTATCATGGCGCCCACGTTCTCACAGATTAATAAAGAGGCGCTGACGCCGCTTTTAAATGATGACATCACGTTAAATCAGGCGTATGAAAAAGCCGAAGTGCCTATTAAAGAGTTTATGAGTAAACATACGAGACAGAAAGATTTGGCTTTATTTCTTAGCTACGCAAAAATGGATACACCTGAATCGATTAAAGATATTCCATTAACGGCGATGGTTCCCGCTTTTGCCATTTCAGAATTAAAGACGGCATTTCAAATTGGTTTCATGATCTTTATTCCATTTTTAATTATTGACATGGTGGTCGCAAGTGTTCTGATGTCAATGGGGATGATGATGCTTCCGCCGGTTATGATATCGCTCCCTTTCAAAATATTGTTATTTGTTTTAGTCGATGGATGGTATTTGATAGTGAAATCTTTGCTGCAAAGCTTTTAGAGTAGGTGCTTAAAACATGAGTTCAGAATTTGTCATTACGATGGCTGAAAGATCAGTGTATGTAGTATTGCTTGTGAGTGGGCCGCTTCTAGCGCTCGCACTCATTGTGGGACTGATTGTCAGTGTGTTTCAGGCGACAACCCAAATTCAAGAACAGACGCTTGCGTTTATTCCTAAGATTGTTGCTGTACTCATTGGACTTGTTGTGTTTGGTCCATGGATGCTTTCAACAATTGTGTCCTTTACGACAGAGCTGTTCTCGAATTTAGATCGATTTGCAGGTTAACCAGCGATGTCAATCATAGAATTATTCCCTGCTTTTCTTTTAGTTTTTATTCGGATCACCGCTTTTTTTGTGACAGTACCGCTTTTAGCGCATAGAACGATCCCGGCTGTACACAGAGTTGGATTCTCACTGTTTTTAGCTGTCATTAGTTTTAGCACCATAAAAGAACCGTCAGCACTCGACATAGACGGTCTTTATATGATGCTTGCGGTGAAAGAAGCAATGGTCGGACTTCTGCTTGGACTGATTGCATACATCATGGTGTCCGCTGTTCAAATTGCCGGCTCATTCATTGATTTTCAAATGGGTTTTGCGATTGCCAATATTATTGACCCGCAAACAGGGGCGCAGACACCGCTGATGGGACAGTTTTTTTATACGGTCACATTGCTGTTGATGCTGGCAACAAACGCACATCACTTGCTGCTTGATGGAATCTATTACAGCTTTCAATACATTGCAGTTGATCAATACGCGCTGAATTTCGGCAGTGAATCCTTTGCTTACTTTATCGCAAAGAGCTTCAACCAAATGTTTATCATCGCCTTTCAAATCTCGGCACCTGTCGTGGCAAGTCTGTTTTTAGTCGATTTGGCGCTGGGGATTGTGGCACGTACAGTTCCGCAAATGAACGTATTTGTGGTTGGACTTCCTATTAAAATGGGTGTGAGTTTTATTATGATCATCATCTGTATGGGCGTCATCTTCGGTGTTGTCCAAAATACATTTGAAACGATTGTACTCACCATGAGGAATTTCTTAGCATTGGTCGGTGGTTCGTCATGATGACAAGGCTTAGACTAGACTTGCAATTTTTCGCAGGTGAAAAAACAGAAAAAGCAACGCCGAAAAAAAGGCGGGATTCACGTAAAAAAGGACAGGTTGCCAAAAGTACCGACGTCAATACAGCCATCTCATTTCTATTAATCTTTTTATCATTCTTTTTTATTGGGCCTTTTATGAAAGAGCGGATTATCGCGCTCATAGAACGTTTTTATTCAACAACCATGCTAATGAAAGTTAGCACATCTAATATTCATCAATTATTCTTGGAATTGCTTCAAGAAACAGGGCTCCTCCTCATGCCAATCCTTGGTGTTGGCATGCTGGCGGGGATTATCAGTAACTATTTACAAGTCGGCTTTCTCTTTTCAACAGAAGTGATCAAACCGAAATTAGAAAAGCTTGACCCAATCAAAGGGTTTAAACGGATATACAGTATTCGAGCCCTCGTAGAGCTATTAAAATCCATTTTGAAAATTGGCTTTGTTGGCTTTGCGACATTTATCGCTCTTTGGATGCACTTTGACGAAATTCTGCGGCTTCCTTTATTAACAGCAGAGGAAACCCTTCATTTCGTCGCAAATATGACCTTGATTATGGGGCTGTATGCTGCTGGTGCTCTTCTGATCTTGGCAGGGCTTGATTATATGTATCAGAAATTTGATTATGAAAAAAACTTGCGGATGTCCAAACAAGACATCAAAGATGAGTATAAAAAATCAGAGGGTGACCCGCTCATCAAATCAAAGATTAAACAGCGTCAGCGGGAAATGGCCATGAGACGGATGATGCAGGAAGTCCCAAAAGCGGACGTCATCATTACAAACCCAACCCACTATGCCATTGCTTTAAAGTATGATGAAGAAAAAATGGACGCGCCCTATGTTGTGGCGAAGGGAACGGATATTTTGGCTTTGAAAATTAGAACGATTGCGAAAGAACATGATGTCATGACTGTAGAGAACCGCCCGCTTGCCCGCGCGCTCTATGATCAGGTCGACATCGACCAAGCGGTGCCGGAAGAATACTTTAAGGCCATCGCAGAAATTTTAGCTTACGTCTATAAAACGAAACAAAAGATTTTATGAATTTTTGGTTTTAAAAGGAGAGAACAGGCATGTCAGCAAGAGATTTATCTGTTTTATTCAGTGTTATTTTAATTGTGGCGATGCTGGTCATACCGTTTCCGCCCATTTTGTTAAGTATTTTAATCATTATTAATATTTCTCTTGCGCTTATCGTGCTTCTCACCACAATGAACATGCAAGAACCACTGCAATTTTCAATTTTTCCATCGTTGCTTTTGCTCTTAACGCTGTTTCGTTTAGGGCTAAACATCTCTACAACACGTTCTATTCTTTCAACAGGAGATGCTGGAAAGGTTGTCGAAACGTTCGGTTCATTTGTTGTTGGAGGAAATGTCCTCGTTGGTCTTGTTGTTTTCCTTATCCTGATCATCATTCAGTTTATTGTTATCACAAAAGGGGCAGAGCGTGTATCAGAGGTTGCGGCAAGATTTACACTCGATGCGATGCCAGGTAAACAAATGAGTATTGACGCAGATTTAAATGCAGGAATGCTGACCGAAAGTGAAGCAAGAAACCGCCGTGAAAAAGTAGCGAGAGAAGCAGACTTTTATGGAGCGATGGATGGTGCCAGTAAGTTCGTTAAAGGGGACGCCATCGCAGGTATTATCATCGTCATCATCAATATTATATTTGGAATCATTATCGGGATGCTTCAGCAAGGAATGTCGATTCAAGAATCAGCTTCTCACTTTACCCTATTAACGGTAGGGGACGGAATCGTTTCGCAAATTCCGGCACTCCTCATCTCAACGGCAACAGGGATTGTCGTGACGAGAGCCGCTTCTAACGGAAACCTTGGATCAGACATTACAGGGCAGCTCTTTGCATTCCCAGCCATGCTTTATGTGACAGCAGGCACGATCTTCCTTCTTGGGCTGTTTACACCAATCGGCATCCTTTTGACAGGGCCGATCGCAGGTTTACTTGCCCTTGGCGCATACCTGATGTCGAAAAACAAACAAGACCAAGAAGAAATCGAAGAGGTACTGGAGGAACAAGCAGAGGTAGAAGAGATGAAAAGTCCAGAAAGTGTTATTCATCTTCTGCAAATGGATGCCATTGAATTTGAATTTGGCTACGGCCTCATCCCGCTCGCTGATGCAAATCAGGGCGGTGACCTGTTAGACCGAATTGTGATGATCCGAAGGCAGCTTGCCCTCGAACTTGGGCTTGTCATTCCAGTCGTCCGGATCAGGGACAATATTGCACTGAACCCAAATGAATACCGGTTAAAAATTAAAGGGAACGAAGTAGCAAAAGGTGAGCTGCTGCTTGATCACTACTTAGCGATGTCCCCAACGCCTGATGATGATCCGATTGAAGGAATTGAAACAATCGAACCATCCTTTGGCCTGCCGGCTAAATGGATATCAGAAGCAGAAAAAGATCAGGCTGAGATGCTAGGCTATACGGTTGTGGACCCAGCGTCTGTTGTGTCTACTCACATCACAGAGAAGATTAGACAAAACACACACGAGCTGCTCGGACGCCAAGAAACGAAGCAATTAATCGATCATCTGAAAGAAAGTTATCCTGTCTTAGTGGATGAGGTAACGCCAAATCCGCTGGCAGTCGGTGATATTCAAAAAGTACTGGCGAAGCTGCTGAAAGAAAAGGTCTCTATCCGAAACCTTGTCACCATTTTTGAGACGCTTGCAGACTACGGAAAATTAACGACTGATACAGATTTATTAACAGAGTATGTTAGACAGGCGCTCGCAAGACAGATTACCGCACAGTATGCAAGAGAAAATGAATCACTTAAAGTTGTGACATGCTCAGGCCGAGTAGAAAAGGTGATTGCAGACAGCGTTCAGCAGACAGAGCATGGAAACTACTTATCGTTAGATCCAGAATCCTCTGAAAGTGTGATTCAATCAGTGGCGAGAGAAATTGAACAGCTTTCGCTTCGTCAGGAAACGCCGGTTCTATTATGCTCACCTCCTATAAGAATGTACGTTAAGCAGTTGTTAGAAAGATATTTCCCAGATTTACCGGTACTATCTTATAACGAACTAGAAGCAAATGTGGAAGTACAGAGCATCGGAGTGGTGGATATCTAATGAAAATGAAAAAAATCACAGCAAATTCTATGCAGGAGGCAACGATTCAAATCAGGCAGCAGCTTGGGAAAGATGCCGTTATTTTAAATTCTAAAACCGTTGTCAAACGCAAACTGTTCGGTTTGAAGAAACAGCAAATGGTCGAAGTGATTGCAGTGCTGGATCAAGATTTCGAGGAAAGAGCTGGTAAAGGGTTAAACCCTGCGCCGCCTCTTCCAGTATTACCAAAAAAGGAACAAGTTCAAAAGCTGCCCGAAGAGCCTTCATTTGCTCCCAAGGCGGCGAAACCAGCGCCTTCTCATACCCAGCCTTTAGAATATGTGAGGAATGAACGGCATGCGGGTATTCTGCCTGATCCTCTCATAGCAATCGATCAAAAGCTAAAGGATCAAGGACTTGATGATGCCATTCGAGACGAATGCCTGAAGGGTCTTTTAACAAAGGGTGCGGTTAAAGAAAATCACATAAAAAAAGAACTTGAACAACTGCTGACAGATATGCTGCCAGCTAAAACCTCTGATGAGCCGATGATTTCTTCAAAATACATTGTTTTGTTCGGTTCAACTGGAGCTGGTAAAACGACAACGATTGCAAAGCTGGCTGCTAAAACGGCCATTCAGCAGCAAAAGAAAATTGCTTTTATTACAACCGATACGTACCGGATTGCAGCGATCGAACAGCTGAAAACATATGCTGAACTGCTGAATGCACCGCTTGAGGTTTGTTATTCAAGAGAGGATTTTGTAAAAGCCCAAGAGACCTTTAAAGAGTATGATCATATCTTCATCGATACAGCAGGTCGTAACTTTAAAGAAGAAGCGTATATTAAAGAGCTGACCGACATTATTCCATTTGATGAGAGCATTCAAAGTTTTCTTGTGATGAGTGCTACATCGAAGTATCAAGACATGAAAGCCATGGTCAAACGCTTTGAACACGTTCCAATCAATCAATTCATTTTTACAAAAGTAGATGAAACGGACACGATGGGAACCATTTTTCAAATCATTGCTGACTCTCAAATCAAACTTGGTTTTTTAACAAATGGTCAAAATGTGCCTGAGGATATTCTTGAAGGCTCGCCTCTTGAACTAACAAGGATGGTTTTACAATCATGAAGCCCGACCAAGCAGAAGGGTTAAGAAAACTAGTTCAGCAGAGTCAAATGATCACACCGGCTCCTCTTAACGCCAGCGGACAGGCAAAAACCATTGCCGTCATGAGCGGTAAAGGCGGGGTAGGTAAATCGAATTTGACACTGAATATGGCACTGTCTATCGCAAGTACAGAGAGAAGAGTGTTAGTGATTGATCTTGATTTTGGGATGGGGAATATTGATATTTTACTAGGGAAAACATCGACTAGTTCTATATTAGATGTTCTCGTTAGAAAAAAATCCTTCCAAGCAGCCATGACAAAAGGAACGGATAACCTATATTACATTTCTGGCGGAAGCGGGCTTGAACAGCTGTTTTCTTTAGATAAAGATCAATGGTCGTTCTTTTTGGAAGAGATGGAAAGAATGATGCAGGACTTCGATTGTATTTTCTTTGATATGGGAGCCGGCTTGTCAAAAGATCAGCTGCCTTTTGTCTTATCGGCAGGAGAAGTGGTCGTTGTGACTACGCCAGAGCCAACATCCATCATGGATGCCTACAGCGCGATTAAACACTTAGCCATTCATCAGTTTGAACGGTCTGTGCAAATCATTGTTAACCGGTGCAAAACCCCGTCAGAAGGGTCTGAAACCTACCGGAAATTAGCAGGAGTGGTCACATCTTTTCTTCACAGAAAACTTGTATTTGCTGGCGCTGTGCCTGATGATCCTGCGGTTCCTAAAGCAGTATCAGAACAAATTCCATTTTATATGAAGCAGCCTCATTCAAGGCTGAGTAAAACCATTAAGATGCTGGCAGAAACACTATATCATCAGCAGATAAGAGAGGCACGGAGAGAACAGCATACGTTTATAGATAAGTTGTCCTCTTTTTTTAAAAGGAGGAAGGTGGACTCATGATTAGAGTGCTAGTAGTAGATGACTCGGCCTTTATGAGAAAGCTCATTAGTGATTTTCTAAGTGCCGAGCAAGAAATAGAAGTCGTCGGAACGGCGCGAAATGGGGAAGATGCCTTAAAACGGATCAAGGAACTGAATCCAGATGTTGTCACATTAGATGTGGAAATGCCTGTTTTAAATGGGACAGAAGCATTAAAGCAAATTCTGGCTGAACACGACCTTGCCGTGATTATGGTGTCAAGCCAGACAAAGCAAGGAAAAGATTTAACCATCCATTGCTTAGAACTCGGTGCTTTTGACTTTGTGACAAAGCCTTCGGGAAGTATTTCGCTCGATTTGCACAAAGTGAGGGGGCAAATTGTAGAGCGGGTACTTGCGGCAGGACTGTCAAGGAAACGCACTGAAGAGAAGATGTCTCCTAAGCCGGTGATAAAGCCGCCAAGTCCAGTGGCTGCACCCCGGCTGCCATCTGTAAAAGGCAGCTCACTCCGAAAGATTATTACTATCGGAACATCTACAGGAGGGCCAAGGGCACTTCAACGAGTCGTAACGAAGCTGCCTAAGGACATCGAGGCACCTATATTGATTGTGCAGCATATGCCAGCAGGATTCACGGCATCACTTGCTACTAGATTAGATCATTTATCACAAATTACGATTAAAGAAGCGCAAGATGGAGACATCGCGAAAAATGGAGTGGCTTACATAGCTCCTGGTGGAATGAATATGTCACTTCATGACCAAGGGGGCTCACTTGTTATCAGGCTGTCCCCTGAAGACACGGAAAGCCGGCACAAGCCATCTGTTAACTATTTATTTGAATCCATCAGCAGCATAAAGGGTTACGAGAAAATCGCTGTCATTATGACAGGTATGGGCAGTGACGGTACTGAAGGTGTCAAAAAAATGGTCGCAAGCGGTCATACGAAAGTCATTGCAGAAAAAGAAGAATCATGTGTTGTTTTCGGAATGCCTAAATCAGTCATTAAAGCAGGCCTTGCACATGAAACAAGGCATGTGGATGACATCGCACATGCAATTATAAGCTCCATGAAAAAAGAGAGGGCGTGAACACGTTGGATGTAAACCAATACTTAGATATCTTTTTAGATGAAAGCAGAGAACACTTACAAACTTGTAATGAAAAACTTCTTGATTTAGAAAAGAACCCAACCGACTTGCAGCTAGTGAATGATATATTCAGAGCGGCTCATACATTGAAAGGCATGAGTGCAACGATGGGCTTTGATGATATGGCTCACTTAACGCATCATTTAGAAAACATGTTTGATGCTATCCGTAATGAACAAATGATTGTCACTCCTGAGTCAATGGATACGATGTTCGAAGCACTCGATCATCTTGAAGCAATGGTTCAATCGATTGCAGAAGGAGGAGACGGGAAACGTGATGTCACAGAGATTAGTAAAAAGCTAGATGTGACAGGAAGCCATGCTGAGGCAGCTTCAAGCGTTGAAACAGCAGATGCATTAGCAGCTGCTAATGACTTAGATTATAACGAATTTGAACGAACAGTTCTTGATGAAGCGAGAGAGCAAGGCTTCAAATGCTATGAACTCAACGTGACATTAAGTGAAGCGTGCTTACTAAAAGCCGTTCGTGTCTATATGATTTTTGAAAGATTAAATGAAGCAGGCGAGGTTGTCAAAACCGTTCCGAATGCAGAGCTGTTAGAATCAGAAGATTTCGAATCAGAATTCAGCATTTCTTATCTTTCTAAACTGCCGATGGACGAAGTGCAGAAAATCGTCACGGCGATCTCAGAGGTTGAGAAGGTTGAGATCTCTGAAGTCTCCGCATTTGAAGAAGCAGCTCCAGCTGAAAAGCAAGAGGCGCAGCCTGAACAGAAAAAAGAAGAAGTATCCGTTCCTGCTGCGAAAGCGCCAGCAAATGATGCGCCAAAAGCAAATGGCAATAACGGTGCAGCTGCCGGCGGAACGAAAACAATTCGTGTCAACATCGACCGTCTTGATTCTCTTATGAATCTATTTGAAGAACTTGTGATTGATAGAGGCCGATTAGAGCAGATTGCGAAAGAACTAGAAAATAACGAACTCACAGACACAGTCGAAAGAATGACTCGTATTTCTGGAGACCTGCAATCAATCATCCTGAACATGAGAATGGTACCTGTGGAAACTGTCTTTAACAGATTCCCGCGTATGATTCGTCAATTGACGAAAGAGCTTAATAAGAAAATTGAGCTTATTATTGAGGGTGCTGAGACAGAGCTTGATCGAACAGTGATCGACGAGATTGGTGATCCGCTCTTGCACTTACTCAGAAACAGTCTAGATCACGGGATTGAATCACCAGAAGAACGTGTGAAAAAAGGCAAGCCGGAAAAAGGTACGGTTCTATTAAAAGCGTACCATAGCGGAAACCATGTCTTCATTGAAGTAGAAGATGATGGCGGCGGAATTAACCGTAAAAAGGTGCTTGAAAAAGCATTAGAGCGCGGGGTTATCACAGAAAGAGAAGCAGAAACACTTGAAGATCATCAAATTGATTCATTGATCTTTGCAGCAGGATTCTCTACAGCTGATACGATTTCTGACATCTCAGGCCGCGGTGTAGGTCTTGACGTTGTGAAAAACAAGCTGGAATCACTTGGCGGATCTGTAAGCATTAACTCAACAGAAGGACAAGGTTCACTATTTTCGATCCAGCTTCCGCTTACATTATCGATTATTTCCGTTCTTCTTGTAAAACTAGAAGAGGAAACATTTGCGATTCCGATTTCTTCTATTATTGAAACGGCTGTCATTAAGAAAAGTGACATCCTGCAAACGCATGATCGTGAAGTGATTGATTTCCGCGGATTTATCGTACCGGTCGTGTACTTGAAGAAACAATTCCACGTACCAAATGCGAATGAATTAGAGGAAGAACTGCACATCATTGTTGTTCGTAAAGGAGACAAGCTGACAGCATTTGTGGTCGATTCATTTATTGGTCAGCAAGAGGTTGTATTGAAATCACTAGGAGATTATCTGCCAAACGTATTTGCGATATCCGGCGCAACGATCCTAGGTGACGGTCAAGTTGCACTCATCGTTGACTGTAATGCACTGATCAAGTAAAAAACAATAGAGGAGCGGTCTGAAATGAGTACAGATATCAAAACTGGCGAAAAGATGATTGTGTTTATCGTAAACAAAAAAGAATACGCCATTTCAGTATCAGAAGTAAAGTCCATTGAAAAATGGCAGCAGCCGACAAGAGTTCCTGGCGTTGCCCCTTATATATGCGGTGTTATTAATTTACGCGGTGTCGTGACACCTGTCATTGACCTGAGAGTCAGACTTGGTTCTACTGACAACGAAATTACAGATGAAACAAGAATGATCATTGTACAAGTTGGTGACATTGAAGTCGGCTGGATTGTTGATGAAGCAAATGATGTCATAACCGTCCATCAGGAAGAAGTAGAATCTTCTCCTGAATCAGCTGAAAAAGAAGGACAGTCATGGGTGACAGGTATCATTAAGCATGATCAGCGTCTTTTCAATATCATTCATGCCGGTGCTGTCCTCGACAAGAGCGTTCAAGGTGCACCTGTTCATTAAGGGGGATGTGAAATGAGCATTTTCAACGAAATTAAAGATGAACAGCTAGATATTTTAGGAGAGGTTGGGAATATCGGGGCAGGCCACGCAGCGTCTGCTCTTGCCAACCTATTGGATCGCAAAATCGATATGGCTGTTCCTTTTGTCAAGGTTCTCTCGTTTGAAGATTTAATGGATTTCTTTGGCGGTGCAGACCTTCCTGTTGCAAGCATTTTCCTGCGAATGGAAGGGGATTTAACCGGCTCAATCTTTTTCATTATGCCGTTTGAGCAAGCAGAGCAATTTGTAAGAGAGCTTGTCCAGGATCCGGCATTTGATATTGATACGATTCATGAACATGAGATGGGGACGTCAGCACTTCATGAACTTGGAAATATTTTAGCGGGCTCTTATTTATCAGCCCTTGCCGATTTAACCAAATTGCAGCTTTACCCAAGTGTTCCAGATGTCACGCTCGATATGTTCGGGGCTGTCATTAGTGAAGGGTTGATGCAATTCAGTCCTCTTGGGGATCAGGCGATTGTGATTGATACATCTATTTTTGATGATCAAAATAAGCAAGAGCTGAAAGGAAATATGTTTCTATTACCAGACTTTGAATCATTCGAAAAACTATTCAAAGCATTAGGTAACCTATAATGAACGTGCAAATTCCGGCAGTTGTAAAGGTTGGTATTGCGGATGTTCAGCTTGTTAAATCACCGGACCGCATTCGGACATCCGGTCTTGGTTCCTGCGTAGGGCTTGTCTTGTTTGATCAAGACAAAAAGCTGGCAGGCCTTGTCCATGTTATGCTTCCAGATTCCTCTCTTTCAAAAGGGGCGGTGGAGAACTTGGCTAAATATGCAGATACAGGTGTCAAGCATACAATTGATCTGCTCTTAAAAGCAGGCGCACGCAAACATGCGCTAAAGGCAAAACTTGCTGGCGGGGCGGAAATGTTTAAGTTTAAGTCAACCAATGATCTAATGAGAATTGGACCTAGAAACGTTTCAGCTGTAAAAGAACATCTGTCTCTTCATCATATCCCAATTATTAGTGAGGATACAGGCGGAAACAGTGGCCGTACAATCGAATTCGATCCGCTTACGGCAGAGCTTGAGATCCGTACTGTGAAGCAAGGCATTATGAAGATATAACTAAGGAAGTATAGGGGGATAAAGATGCAATCCTTAAATTACGAAGATCAGGCGCTATGGGCTAGATGGAAAGAGTGGAAAGACCCAGCTGCTGGAGATGATCTTATGCGCCGCTATATGCCGCTCGTCACATATCATGTTGGAAGAATTTCCATCGGTCTCCCGAAGTCAGTGCATAAAGAAGACTTGATCAGTCTAGGGATGCTCGGTTTATATGATGCCCTTGAAAAATTTGACCCCGGAAGAGATCTGAAGTTTGATACATATGCATCCTTCAGAATCCGCGGGGCCATTATCGACGGTCTTCGTAAAGAGGACTGGCTGCCTCGTACATCAAGAGAAAAAACAAAAAAAGTAGAAGCGGCTATTGAAAAGCTTGAACAGCGTTATTTGCGTAATGTGACGCCGACAGAGGTGGCTGAGGAACTCGGCATGAGTGAACAGGATGTCGTCACAACGATGAATGAAGGATTCTTTGCAAATCTGCTCTCAATCGATGAGAAGCTGCATGATCAAGAAGACGGAGAGAACGTCCAAGTCATGATTCGCGACGAGAAGTCTGTGACTCCAGAAGAGAAAATGCTGAAAGATGAATTAATTGAACAGCTTTCTGAAAAAATCACAGAGCTTTCAGAAAAAGAAAAGCTTGTGATCAGTCTTTTCTATAAAGAAGAACTGACATTAACGGAAATCGGTCAAGTGCTCAATTTATCTACCTCGCGCATTTCGCAAATTCATTCAAAGGCCTTGTTCAAGCTTAAGCATCTGCTTGATAAAGCCATTCAATCTTAAAGAGTTAGTGAGTGAAAAAATATGTTATGGCTGATTAGCTTCATGCTTCATGCTGCACTTATTTATTTTGTGATTATTTTATATACGAGAATGAATTCGCTGAAGGCAACAGAACAAAAGCAGCGAGAACTTCTAGAAGAAACGGAAAATACCCTGGCTGCATTTTTGATGGAGGTCAAAGAAGAGAATGACAAACTATCAAAAGCGGCAGCCGCTTCCCCTGATTTTTCTGCTGAAGAGCTGAAATCGGATCTTCAGACACCAAAGCAGCCACAACCACCAATTGAATCCCAGCAATCGGTCGAAAGTGAAGATCCCGTACCAGAGCACCTGTCGGCTCTCCTTAGCGAAGTTGAGGTGCAGGAAGAGAAGGTAAACGAACCCGTTCCACAACTTGAAACAGAGGCTTCTCTGCCTTCTAAAAGTGAAATAGAAGAAACATTCGAGGACCAAGTGAAGACCCTATATGATGAAGGGCGGTCACTAGAAGAAATAGCGAAAGAAATGAAAACTGGCAAAACAGAAATCGAGCTTTTATTAAAATTTAGCGGAAAGCTGTAAAGGATTCTTGATTGTCAGTCCATCATGTGTTATATTATTTCTTGGTGTTAAATACACACGCTTAATGATTCGTATAAAGGTGCTGCCGTGGCGCAGTTTTATGTGAACATGACTTAAGCGGAGGAAAAAAAACCATTATATTAGGAGGCAACAAAATGTCAGTTATTTCTATGAAACAATTGCTAGAAGCTGGTGTTCACTTCGGTCACCAAACTCGCCGTTGGAACCCAAAAATGAAGCGTTACATCTTTACAGAGCGTAACGGTATCTACATCATCGACCTTCAAAAAACGGTGAAAAAAGTAGAGGAAGCTTACAACTTCACGAAAAACCTTGCTGCTGACGGAGGAAAAATCCTTTTCGTTGGTACGAAAAAGCAAGCACAAGATTCAGTGAAAGAAGAAGCAATCCGTTCTGGTATGTTCTATGTGAACCAACGCTGGCTTGGTGGAACTTTAACAAACTTTGAAACAATCCAAAAACGTATTAAACGTTTAAAAGATATTGAAAAAATGCAAGAAAACGGTACATTCGAAGTTCTTCCTAAGAAAGAAGTCGTTCAACTGAAAAAAGAATTAGAGCGTCTTGAAAAATTCCTAGGCGGAATCAAAGACATGAAGAGTCTTCCGGATGCACTTTTCATTATCGACCCTCGTAAAGAGCGTATTGCAGTTGCAGAAGCTCGTAAATTGAATATCCCAATCATCGGTATCGTTGACACAAACTGTGATCCAGACGAAATTGATGTTGTGATCCCTGCAAACGATGATGCAATCCGTGCTGTAAAACTTCTAACTGCTAAAATGGCAGATGCGATTCTTGAGTCTAAACAAGGCGAAGAAGAAGCTGTTGTAGAAGAAACGACAGAAACTGAAACAACAACTGCGTAACCTATTCAAAAGGTGATAAGAGGGAAATGCCTTTTATCACCTTTTTTTCACCTAGTAATCCGTGTTTTAACATAGAAGGAGGAAATGTAAAATGGCAATTACTGCTCAATTAGTTAAAGAACTGCGTCAAAAAACTGGTGCAGGTATGATGGACTGTAAAAAAGCGTTAACAGAAACTGATGGTGACATCGAGAAAGCAATCGACCTTCTAAGAGAAAAAGGAATCGCAAAAGCTGCGAAAAAAGCAGACCGTATTGCGGCAGAAGGATTAACTCTTATCAAAACTGACGGCAACACAGGGGTGATCCTAGAAGTGAACTCTGAGACTGATTTCGTTGCGAAAAACGAAGGATTCCAAGCACTTCTTAACGAACTTGCTGATCATTTGCTTGCTGCTAAACCTGCAACACTTGAAGAAGCTCATGCTTCTAAAATGGAAAACGGTTCAACAGTTGAAGAGCATATCACATCTGCAATTGCGAAAATCGGAGAGAAAATCACTCTACGCCGTTTCTCTGTCATCACAAAAGAAGATAATGCTGCATTCGGTTCTTACCTGCACATGGGCGGACGTATCGGTGTGTTAGCTGTTCTTAACGGAACAACTGACGAAGAGCTTGCAAGAGACATCGCAATGCACGTTGCAGCTGTAAACCCTAAATACATTTCTCGTGACCAAGTGTCAGAAGAAGAAGCAAACCGTGAGCGTGAAGTATTAACACAGCAAGCGCTTCAAGAAGGAAAGCCTGAAAACATCGTAGCTAAAATGGTTGAAGGCCGTCTAAACAAATTCTTCGAAGAAATTTGCTTACTTGACCAAGCGTTCGTTAAAAACCCAGATGAAAAAGTGAAACAAGTTGTAGCTGCGAAAAACGCAACTGTTCAAACTTATGTTCGCTATGAAGTGGGCGAAGGTATCGAAAAACGTCAAGACAACTTTGCTGAAGAAGTTATGAGCCAAGTGAAAAAATAATGTTTGAAAAGCTCTCTGGGGCTTTTTTAGGGAGCACAAGCACTGTGTTCCCTATTTTTTAGAGGATATTGATTTACAAAAGGCAGTTTCTTACGCATAATAAGAGACGGTATAGTATACACTTGGAGGTTATCATGAGCAAACCGAAATATAATCGCATTGTACTGAAGCTAAGTGGCGAAGCACTAGCGGGTGATGCTGGAAATGGAATTAACCCAACTGTCATTCAATCAATTGCAAAGCAAGTAAAAGAAATTGCAGAGCTTGATGTTGAAGTTGCAGTCGTTGTAGGCGGAGGAAACCTTTGGCGCGGGAAGACAGGCAGTGATCTAGGAATGGACCGTGCAACAGCAGACTACATGGGGATGCTGGCAACAGTGATGAACTCACTGGCGTTACAGGACAGCCTAGAAACGCTTGGCATTCAGTCTAGAGTGCAAACCTCTATTGAAATGAGACAGGTTGCAGAACCATACATAAGAAGAAAAGCGATCCGTCATCTTGAGAAGAAACGTGTCGTCATTTTTGCTGCTGGAACAGGGAATCCTTATTTCTCTACAGATACTACAGCAGCACTTCGAGCAGCAGAAATTGAAGCAGATGTCATTTTAATGGCGAAAAATAATGTAGATGGTGTCTACAGTGCTGATCCTCGTACAGATGCGGATGCAGTAAAATATGATAAGCTTTCATATCTTGATGTACTTAAAGAAGGGCTTGCTGTAATGGATTCTACTGCGTCCTCATTATGTATGGACAATGACATTCCATTAATCGTCTTCTCCATTATGGAAGAAGGAAATATTAAACGTGCCGTAAACGGCGAATCAATCGGAACGATCGTGAGGGGGAAATAACGTGTCAAAAGAAGTATTGAACCAAACGAAGGAAAAAATGGAAAAAGCCGTACAAGCGTACGGACGTGAGCTTGCAACTGTTCGTGCAGGCCGTGCGAATGCTTCACTGCTTGATAAAGTGACAGTGGATTATTACGGTGCACAAACACCGCTTAACCAAATTGCGTCGATCACAGTGCCAGAAGCACGTATGCTGATTATCACACCTTACGATAAAACAGCAATCGGTGATATCGAAAAAGCGATCCAAAAGTCTGATCTTGGCATCACGCCAACAAGTGACGGAAATGTGATCCGCATTGCGATTCCTGCGCTGACAGAAGAAAGACGTAAAGAGCTTGTGAAAGTCGTAAAAAAATACTCAGAAGAAGCAAAAGTAGCTGTTCGTAACGTGCGTCGTGATGCAAACGATGATTTGAAAAAGCTTGAGAAAAATGGGGAGATCACTGAAGATGAATTAAGATCATCAACAGAAGATGTCCAAAAATTGACAGATGAATATGTCGCTAAAATTGATGACGTGACGAAAGATAAAGAAAAAGAAATCATGGAAGTTTAAGAAAAAACTATGTACAATAGATAATAGTGAAAAGACCCTCTTCATGTTTACAGGGGGTTTTTTTGTTAATACTGTTGATGACTATATTATTTAGCGGGAACGCAACCTTTTTGGGTGATGGAGGAATCTCATGCTCAATATACTCAAAAATTGGAAGAATCAGCAAACAGCAGCTTCCAACTTAGAAAGCCTGACAAAAGAAGACATATTAAATGGAGAAATTCCTGAACATATCGCCATTATCATGGATGGGAACGGAAGATGGGCGAAAAAACGTGCTCTTCCACGGGTAGCAGGTCATCATGAAGGAATGAAAGTCGTCAAGCGCATGACAAAGCTTGCAAATGAGCTAAATGTCAAAGTGCTGACTTTGTATGCTTTCTCTACGGAAAATTGGAAACGTCCAAAACTAGAAGTAGACTTTTTAATGAAACTTCCTGAAGAATTTTTAAACATCTACCTGCCTGAACTCATCGAGGAGAATGTCCGTGTGCGTTTAACAGGTGATCCAGACGGCCTCCCGCAGCATACGAAAAAAGCGGTAGAGAACGCAGTAAAGAGTACGGCGAATAACGACGGGCTCGTTTTAAACTTTGCGCTCAACTACGGGGGGCGCACAGAAATCGTCTCCGCATGCAGACAAATTTCTGAAAAGGTCAAAGAAGGTAAGCTTCGAGCAGAAGACATCACAGAAGAGATGTTTTCAGCTTATTTAATGACAGAATCTCTTCAAGATCCGGATTTGCTCATTCGCACGAGTGGAGAAATTAGATTAAGCAACTTTATGCTTTGGCAAATTGCGTACAGCGAGTTTGTCTTTACGGATGTGCTTTGGCCTGACTTTTCTGATGAGCACCTTATAGGCGCTATCGGAGAGTACCAGCGCCGCGGCCGGAGGTTCGGTGGAATTTAGAGGGTGGTGCAGATGAAACAAAGAATTTTGACGGGTGTTTTGGCAGCTGCAGTCTTTTTGCTTGCAGTTATATATGGACAGATGCCATTTACCCTGCTGATTTATTTAATGGGAAGTGTCGCTCTCTTTGAGCTTTTAAGAATGAAAAAGATCTCGATTTTCAGCTTTCCTGGTATTGTCAGCTTAATATTGCTTTGGCTTTTAATGGGCGGAGACAACAGCTTCTTCCCAAACGTGGACGCATCAAAAATGCAGATTGCTTTATTTGCAGTCTTAATACTTTTAACTTATACAGTTTTGAGCAAAAACTCTTTCACATTCGATGAGGTTGCTTTTGTTGTATTAGCCACATTATATATTGGCGTTAGTTTCTATTATTTTATCCAAATTAGAGGCTTATATGGCATGAGTGCGATCTTCTTCGCAGCAGTGATTATTTGGTCTACTGACTCAGGAGCCTATTTTATTGGAAAATCTATGGGGAAACGAAAGCTTTGGCCAGAAATCAGCCCAAACAAAACAGTAGAAGGATTTATCGGCGGAATCGTCACGGCGGTCGTGTTGTCACTTGTGTTTCAGGCGGTTACAGGATTTTTGCCATCATATCTGCTTGTGATGTTTATTACTCTTTTACTCAGTATCTTTGGACAGCTTGGCGACCTTGTGGAATCTGCTTTAAAGCGTCATTATCATGTGAAGGATTCAGGGACAATTCTCCCTGGCCATGGCGGGATTTTGGACAGGTTTGACAGCTTTTTATTCGTTCTGCCGTTTTTATACTTACTGCTCGCAACGTTTGCCAGCTAACCTCATAGAAACTTATTGAACGAGAGAAGGAGTGGCAATTTGAAATATATTTCGCTATTAGGCGCAACAGGATCAATTGGAGAACAAACGTTAGATGTGATCAGTCAGCACCCGGACAAGTTTAAGCTGAAAGCCATGACATTTGGCAGAAATATAGCAAAGGCGATTCCGATCATTGAGCGCTTTCAGCCTGAATTCGTCGGCTGTGTAGACGAAGAAACCTATCACATGCTAAAAAATCATTCATTTGCATACGATGTGAAGCTGGCTGCTGGTGATGAAGCCAACATCGAGGCAGCGACCTATGATGCAGTGGACGTAGTGGTCAATGCACTTGTAGGAAGTGTTGGACTTGTTCCAACATTAAAGGCCATTGAACAAAAAAAGACGATTGCTCTCGCAAATAAGGAAACACTTGTGACAGCTGGTCATATAGTAAAAGAGTACGCTAAAACATATGATGTACCTTTACTTCCTGTCGATAGTGAGCATTCCGCTATTTTTCAATGCCTGCAAGGTGAACAAGCTAAAAATATTGAACGCTTAATCGTGACAGCTTCAGGTGGTAGTTTCCGAGAAAAAAAACGAACTGAACTTGAAGGTGTTACGGTTGAAGAAGCGCTGAACCACCCGAACTGGTCGATGGGAGCAAAAATCACCATTGATTCAGCGACGATGATGAATAAAGGGCTCGAGGTGATCGAGGCACATTGGTTGTTTGATATCCCTTATGAACAAATTGATGTGCTGCTACATAAAGAGAGCATTATCCATTCGATGGTGGAATTTCACGACAAAAGCGTCATGGCTCAGTTAGGGACACCAGACATGAGAGTGCCTATTCAATATGCACTCACATACCCCGACAGGGCGCCGTTACAAGAAGCGAAATCATTGAACCTTTGGGAGATTGGACAATTGAATTTCCAAAAAGCGGATTTTGACAGGTATCGCTGCTTACATTTTGCTTATGAATCAGGTAAAATAGGAGGGACAATGCCTGCTGTACTTAATGCAGCAAATGAAATGGCAGTCGATGCATTTCTGAAAGGCAAAGTAACGTTCCTGCAAATTGAAGAATTGATTGAAAAGGCACTAATTAGACATCATGTGATTTCAACGCCTAGTTTGCAAGATATCCATGAAGTGGACAAAGATACACGAGACTTTGTTCAATCAATCCTCACATAAGGTGGTATGTTCGTGAATACAGTGATTGCGTTTATTATTATTTTTGGAACGCTCGTTTTTTTCCACGAGCTTGGCCATTTAATTATGGCGCAGCGCGCGGGGATTTTATGCCGCGAGTTCGCAATTGGTTTTGGGCCGAAGATTTTCTCCTTTAAACGAAAAGAAACCGTTTATACCATTAGACTTCTCCCTATTGGCGGATTTGTTAAAATGGCTGGAGAGGACCCTGAAGTTATCGAAATTAAACCAGGTCATACAGTGGGGCTCTTATTCAATGAGCAAAATGAAGTAGAAAAGATCATTTTAAATGATAAAGAAAAATATCCTGATGCACTTGTCATCGAAGTTGAGCAGATTGATTTAGATCATGCTATGAGAATCTCGGGATATGAAGCTGGAAATGAAGATATTCTGACTGGCTACAATGTCAGTCAAACAAGCTTCTATATTGCAGATGGTGAAGAAATTCAAATCGCACCATACAATCGTCAATTTGGTTCAAAAACAGTTTGGCAGCGAATTAAAGCTATCGCAGCTGGACCGATTATGAACTTTATCCTGGCGTATGTAATTTTGGTTGCTTTAGGTTTTATTCAAGGGGTAACCGTTGATGATCCTGTACTCGGTAAGCTGACGAAAGACGGCCGGGCGGCTGAGGCTGGACTCATGCAGGGAGATCACATCGTGTCCATTAACGGCGAGAAAATGAATTCTTGGACAGACGTCGTTCAAACAGTTCAAAAGAACCCTGAGAAAAAAATGAATGTCGTCATTGACCGAGACGGCAAAGAAAGCACTGTGCAGGTTGTACCAGAAGCTGTAAAAGCAGATGGGAAAAGCATTGGCCGTTTCGGATCATATCCGCCAACGGAAAATGGATTTTTGAAAGTTATTTCATCTTCTGGAACAACTGTCATTTCAACGGCAGGTCTGATCTTAACGAACTTGCAAAAAATTGTCACAGGACAATTTTCACTAGACATGTTAGCAGGTCCTGTTGGAATTTATGACATGACAGGAGAAGTAGCCAAACAAGGTGTGTTAACATTAATGCAGTTTGCGGCGTTCCTCAGTATCAACCTAGGCATCGTGAATTTGTTACCGATTCCTGCATTAGACGGAGGACGTTTACTATTCTTATTTGTTGAAGCCATTCGCGGTAAACCAATTAATCGTGAGAAGGAAGCACTTGTTGTCTTTATCGGTGTTGCTTTCCTCATGCTGTTAATGTTAGTGGTAACGTGGAATGACATTCAGCGGTTATTTTTATAAAAACCATTCTCTCTTGTTTCTCATTCCGGGAAACAAGAGTTTTTGTGAGAAGTCCTATTTCATAAATGAGGTGTAACGACATGAGACAATCCCTGACTTTCATTCCAACTCTTCGAGAGGTGCCGGCAGATGCTGAGGCAAAAAGCCATCAACTCTTAGTAAGAGCTGGGTTTATTAGACAAAATACAAGTGGAATCTATCATTATCTGCCGCTTGCGCATAAAGTCATTCAGCATATTCAATCGATCGTCCGCAAGGAAATGGAAAAGGCAGGCGCAGCTGAGCTGTTAATGCCAGTGCTGCAGCAGGCAGAAATGTGGCAAGAGTCAGGAAGATGGTATACATACGGTCCAGAACTGATGCGTATGAAGGATCGCCATGGCCGCGAATTTGCGCTTGGCCCAACCCACGAAGAAGTGATCACATCATTAGTACGCAGCGAAGTGAAATCGTATAAGAAGCTTCCTTTAACTCTATATCAAATTCAATCAAAATTCCGTGATGAACAGAGACCGCGCTTTGGACTGCTGCGCGGACGTGAATTTATTATGAAGGATGCATACTCATTCCATTCTTCACCAGAAAGCCTTGATGAGACATACAACAAAATGTTTACGGCTTACTCTAATGTGTTCTCAAAAGTGGGTCTCAATTTTAGACCAGTCATTGCGGATTCTGGGGCAATGGGAGGAAAAGATACGCATGAGTTCATGGCGCTTTCAGAAGTCGGAGAGGATACCATCGCTTATTCTGATACTTCCTCATATGCTGCAAACATTGAAATGGCTGAGGCTGTATATCACGGAGAAGAAGCAAATCCTGCGGACTTCAAAGAACTTGAAAAAGTCCACACACCGCAAGTGAAAACCATTCAAGATGTGGCTGAATTTTTAGAAGTTGACCCTGCTGCTTGCATTAAATCTGTTTTGTTTAAAGCAGATGATGCGTATGTTCTGATCCTTACTAGAGGCGATCATGAAGTAAATGATGTGAAAGTGAAAAACTTGGTAGGAGCACAGCTTGTCGAGCTTGCTTCACGTGAAGAAGTGCTGGAAGTCATTGGAACTGAGCCTGGATTTGTTGGACCTGTTAAACTGGAAGCAGAAGTCGATATTTATGCGGACCTTGCTGTGAAGGGAATGACAAATGCTGTCGCTGGTGCAAACGAAGCGGATTATCATTATGTCAATGTCAATCCTGCACGTGACGTGTCAGTAAAAGAATTCACAGATCTTCGTTTGATTCAAGAAGGAGATGTTTCTCCAGATGGGGAAGGCACAATCCAGTTTGCAAAAGGGATTGAAGTAGGACAAGTCTTTAAACTGGGCACTCGTTATTCTGAGTCGATGGATGCAACGTACCTCGATGAGAATGGTCGTGCGCAGCCAATGATTATGGGCTGCTATGGCATCGGCATCTCTAGAACGCTGTCAGCGATTGTTGAACAGCATCACGATGAGAAAGGAATCATTTGGCCGGAAACAGTGGCACCATATGACCTTCACCTCCTTGCATTAAATATGAAAAACGATGCGCAGAAAGAACTGGCTGAAACGTTGTACGAGCGATTAGAAGATGAAGGTTTCGACGTACTTTTCGATGACCGCCAGGAGCGTGCAGGAGTAAAATTTGCAGACAGTGATTTAATTGGACTGCCAATTCGTATTAGCTGCGGAAAACGTTCAGAAGAAGGTATAGTAGAAGTGAAGTTTAGAAAATCAGGTGAATCACATGAAGTATCTGTTGATGATCTGATTTCATTTATACGCCAAGCATAAAACGAACAAAAAAATGAAGGTACCTCCTGTAGAAAAGAGGTACCTTTCTGATTGACAAAAGGAGGGTCCTGTCTTGGATGAACAATTACCGATCACACGGCGGCAATTTCATATATTACTCAATCAGATTCAAATGACAGATGATGACCTCAGTCGTTACTTTGAAGAAGGAGAAATCGTCAAATTGACGGTGCATAAGGCGACGAAAACTTGGCATTTCCTTTTTAAATTTAAGGCGCTTTTGCCTTACAAAGTATACGCCATGTTTCTCAGCAGGCTGACAAATGCATTTTCACATATTGCACAAATCACTTGTACGATTGAAGTGAGTGATCCGCACATATCTGAAGAACTCGTGCAATCGTACTGGTCACATTGTGTGGAAGAACTTCAAGGAATTTCTCCCCCAATCATCAGCTTGCTTCAGCAGCAAAAACCATCGCTGTCTGGACATAAAATCATCATTAAAACGAAAAGCGAAACAGAGGCACTCGCTATTAAGAAGAAGTACAGCCCGATGCTCCAGGCCGCATTTAAACAAGTGGGCTTTCCAGAGCTGCAATTCGATACAGAAATTTTTGTATCAGATCAAGAGATTCAGAAGTTCAGAGAACAAAAGCTTGCTGAAGATCAAGAAAGAGCCATGCAAGCCCTCACTGAGATGGAGAAGAAAGAAAGTGAGGAGCAGAATGAAGCTCCGTCAGGCCCTCTGATGATTGGCTATCAAATCAAAGACAATGAAGAAATTCGTACGCTTGACAGTATCATGGACGAGGAAAGAAGAATTACCGTTCAAGGCTACGTATTCGATGCAGAAACGCGTGAGCTGAAAAGCGGGAGAACGCTTTGTATCTTTAAGATCACAGATTATACAAACAGTATTCTGATCAAAATGTTTGCAAGAGAAAAAGAAGATGCTCAGCTGATGAAATCATTGAAAAAAGGCATGTGGGTGAAAGCAAGAGGAAGCATTCAAAATGATACGTTTGTCAGAGATCTTGTCATGATCGCTAATGATGTCAATGAAATGAAACCGCAGCTGAAAGAAGATACAGCACCTGAGGGTGAAAAGCGTGTGGAGCTTCATTTACATTCCCCTATGAGCCAAATGGATGCTGTCACTGGCATTGGCAGACTTGTTGAACAAGCAAAAAAATGGGGACATGAAGCAATTGCCCTGACAGATCATGCCGTTGTACAATCCTTCCCAGATGCGTATGCAGCAAGTAAAAAGCATGGCATCAAAATGATGTACGGTGTGGAAATCAACTTAGTAGACGACGGGGTACCGATTGCGTATAACCCAGAGCACCGCTTGTTAGAGGATGCGACGTATGTCGTATTCGACGTCGAGACAACTGGACTTTCAGCTGTTTATGACACGATCATTGAGCTTGCAGCAGTGAAAATAAAAGGCGGGGAAATCATAGACCGCTTTGAGGCATTTGCAAATCCCCATCACCCGTTATCAGCGACCACCATCGAATTAACAGGTATCACCGATGATATGGTGAGAGATGCACCAGATGTCGTCGACGTCGTACGGGATTTCAAAGAATGGATTGGACAAGATATCCTTGTTGCGCACAATGCGAGCTTTGATATGGGCTTTTTAAATGCAGCGTATAAACGCCTGTTAAAAACAGATAAAGCGTCAAACCCTGTCATTGATACACTTGAACTTGGCCGGTTCCTTTATCCAGAATTTAAAAATCACCGGCTGAACACCCTTTGTAAAAAGTTCGATATTGAACTGACGCAGCATCACCGGGCGATTTATGATGCAGAGGCGACAGGCTATCTCATGCTGAAGATGCTAAAAGATGCGGCTGAAAAAGAGATTGCCTATCACGATCAATTGAATGAAAACATGGGGCAGTCGAATGCTTACCAGCGCTCACGTCCTTACCATGCGACTTTGATTGCTCAAAATGAGACAGGTCTTAAGAATTTATTTAAGCTTGTTTCACTTTCTCATATTCATTATTTCTACCGGGTCCCGCGTATTCCGCGCTCTCAGCTTGAGAAATATCGAGAAGGTTTAATTGTTGGGTCTGCTTGTGATAAGGGTGAGGTATTTGAAGGAATGATGCAAAAGTCCCCTGATGAGGTAGAAGACATTGCAGCATTTTATGACTATTTAGAAGTACATCCGCCAGAAGTGTATCAGCACCTGCTGCAGCTTGAGCTTGTTCGAGATGAACGTGCGTTAAAAGAAATCATCACAAACATTGTCAAGCTTGGCGAAAAGCTGAATAAACCAGTTGTGGCGACTGGAAATGTACATTACCTGCATCCAGAGGACAAAATTTATCGTAAAATCTTAATTTCATCACAGGGTGGAGCGAATCCGCTGAACCGCCATGAATTGCCAAAAGTTCATTTTAGAACGACAGATGAAATGCTCGAAGCCTTCTCCTTCCTAGGAGACGAAAAAGCGAAAGAGATCGTCGTAACAAATACGCAAAAAGTATCTGAGATGGTCGAAAGCATTAAACCTATCAAAGATGATCTTTACACACCAAAAATTGAAGGTGCAGATGAAGAAATACGGGAAATGAGCTATCAAATGGCGCGCAGCATCTACGGAGATGATTTGCCGAAAATCGTAGAAGACCGCATTGAGAAAGAATTAAAAAGTATTATCGGTCATGGCTTCGCCGTTATTTACTTAATCTCTCATAAGCTCGTAAAAAAATCACTTGATGATGGATATCTCGTTGGTTCAAGGGGATCTGTCGGCTCATCTCTTGTTGCGACATTAACAGAGATTACTGAAGTGAATCCACTTGCACCTCATTATGTATGCCCAAGCTGTAAGCACTCTGAGTTCTTTAATGACGGATCTGTTGGTTCAGGCTTTGACCTTCCTGATAAGGACTGTCCAGAATGTGGAGCGCCGTATAAAAAAGATGGACATGATATTCCGTTTGAAACGTTCTTAGGTTTTAAAGGAGACAAAGTCCCTGATATTGACTTGAACTTCTCAGGTGAATATCAGCCGATCGCACATAACTATACGAAAGAGTTGTTCGGTGAAGATTATGTATACCGAGCAGGTACGATTGGTACCGTTGCAGAAAAAACAGCATATGGTTACGTAAAAGGCTATGCAGGAGATCATAACCTTCATATGAGAGGCGCTGAAATCGACCGGCTTGTACAAGGCTGTACAGGAGTAAAACGGACAACAGGCCAGCATCCAGGCGGGATTATCGTTGTGCCTGATTATATGGACATTTACGATTTCTCACCTATTCAATACCCAGCAGATGCGACAGGTTCCGATTGGAAGACGACACATTTTGATTTCCATTCGATCCACGATAACTTGTTGAAGCTGGATATTCTTGGGCACGATGATCCAACGGTCATTCGTATGCTTCAAGATTTAAGCGGAATCGATCCAAAAACGATTCCAACAGATGACCCTGAAGTCATGAAGATTTTCCAAGGGACAGAGCCACTAGGTGTCACAGAAGAGCAAATTGGCTGTAAAACAGGCACACTCGGTATCCCGGAATTTGGGACAAGATTTGTTCGGCAAATGCTAGAGGATACAAAACCAACGACTTTCTCAGAGCTTGTTCAGATTTCTGGACTATCACACGGTACGGATGTTTGGCTCGGAAATGCGCAAGAGCTCATTCACAATAAAACGTGTGAACTAAGTGAAGTAATTGGGTGCCGTGATGATATTATGGTCTATCTCATCTATCAAGGCTTAGAGCCGTCACTTGCCTTTAAAATCATGGAATCTGTTCGTAAAGGAAAAGGACTTCCTCCTGAATGGGAAGAAGAAATGAAGAATAATAATGTACCAAACTGGTATATTGATTCTTGTAAAAAAATCAAATACATGTTCCCTAAAGCCCACGCGGCTGCTTATGTGTTAATGGCTGTTCGTATTGCTTATTTCAAGGTGCATCATGCACTTCTGTACTATGCGGCTTACTTTACAGTTCGTGCGGATGACTTTGATATTGAAACGATGACAAAAGGATCGAATGCGATTCGAGCTGTTATGGACGATATTAATTCAAAAGGTTTAGATGCATCACCGAAAGAAAAGAACCTATTAACTGTACTAGAGCTTGCCCTTGAAATGTGTGAAAGAGGCTACCACTTCAAAAAAGTGGACCTTTACCGCTCAAGTGCAACAGAGTTTATCATTGATGGAGACGGATTAATACCGCCATTCAACTCCATCCCTGGCCTCGGTACAAACGTTGCGTTAAATATTGTCCGCGCGCGGCAAGATGGGGAATTCCTCTCAAAAGAAGATTTACAAAAACGCGGAAAAGTGTCGAAGACCATCCTTGAATATTTAGATCGTCAAGGCTGTTTAGAAGCACTTCCTGATCAAAACCAGCTTTCTTTATTTTAATGTGATAAATAAGAGCGCCCTAAAAGGGCGTTCTTTTCTCTATATACAATAATTTTATTATGTTAACTAATAAAGATTTCTTATCAATTGGAATTATTTTCTTATTCGTTCATATATCTTGATTTAGCGTGATGTTTTAAGAGAAGAGATTGTATGTCATTCTTTCTACCCAAATAGAGCTCAAAAGAGAATTTCGCCGTCTGAAATGTTCTTAAGCGACATATGATCATTCTGGGTACAGTCAGAAGGAGAATCAAGAGAAAACCTTCGATGAGCGTAAAGCTGATTGCTGTTTACTATGCTTATTTTTGAAACATATTTGATTCTTTTCAAAACTGTACAGATCACGAAACGAAGGATAGAAAGGAGGCGGTTGCGTCTATTGATCAATGTTTCACTAAAAAGAAGGGGTGAGCAATAGAGAAATGGCATCTTACAACTATGTAGAGGTTCTCCAAAAATCCATGCTGTTTTATGAAGCGCAGCGGTCAGGCCGGCTTCCGGAAAGTAATCGTCTTAACTGGCGGGGAGATTCTGGACTAGAGGACGGGAAGGATGTTGGGCATGACTTAACTGGCGGCTGGTATGATGCAGGAGATCATGTGAAATTTGGACTTCCGATGGCTTACTCAGCAGCCGTGCTTGCATGGACAGTATATGAATACCGAGAAGCTTATGAAAAAGCAGAATTGCTTGATGAGATCTTAGATCAAATCAAGTGGGCAACAGATTATTTTTTGAAAGCACATACAGGACCGAATGAATTTTGGGCGCAAGTAGGTGATGGAAACGCCGATCACGCTTGGTGGGGACCAGCAGAAGTGATGCCGATGAACCGGCCAGCTTTTAAAATTGATGAACATTGTCCTGGCACAGAAGTAGCTGCACAAACTGCGGCGGCTTTAGCAGCAGGTTCTATCATTTTTAAAGAAACAGATGCGTCCTATGCAGCAAAGCTTTTAACGCACGCCAAACAGCTATATGCATTTGCTGACAGGTATCGCGGCAAATATACAGATTGTGTCACCAATGCGCAGCCATTTTACAACTCCTGGAGCGGCTATGTTGACGAACTTATTTGGGGTGGAATCTGGCTGTACTTGGCGACAAATGAAGAAACCTATTTAAACAAAGCATTAAAAGCGGTAGAAGAATGGCCGAAGGATTGGGATTATACGTTTACCATGTCATGGGACAATACTTTTTTTGCTTCACAAATCTTACTAGCAAGAATCACGAAAGAAAACAGATTTATAGAATCGACAGAGCGCAATCTTGATTACTGGACCACAGGTCTTGTTCAAAATGGAAAAGTAGAAAGAATCACCTATACGCCTGGCGGCTTGGCATGGCTGGATCAATGGGGTTCACTTCGTTATGCCGCCAATGCATCATTTTTAGCCTTTGTCTATGCTGATTGGGTATCTGATCAAGAAAAGAAAAATCGATACCAATCGTTTGCGATTAAGCAAACTCACTATATGTTAGGTGATAATCCGCTGAATAGAAGCTACGTCGTTGGGTTTGGCCAGAATCCGCCGAAGCACCCGCACCACCGTACTGCACATGGCTCATGGTCGAACCAGCTGACAAATCCTCCATCTCACCGGCACACTCTTTATGGAGCGCTTGTAGGGGGTCCTAATGCACAGGATCAATATGATGATGACATCTCTGATTATATATCTAACGAGGTGGCGACCGATTATAATGCCGCCTTTACTGGAAATATCGCCAAAATGGTGCAGCTGTTTGGTGAAGGGCAATCAAAGCTGCCAAATTTCCCGCCTAAAGAACAAGTGGAGGATGAGTTTTTTGTAGAGGCAGCTGTGATGCATAATGATACAACATCTACTCAAGTGAAAGCAGTGTTATACAACAGGTCCGGCTGGCCGGCAAGAAGCAGTCAAACACTATCCTTTAGATATTACGTCAATCTGAGCGAGCTCTTTGCAAATGGATTCACTGAAAAGGATATTCAAGTGACAGCAGCCTACAATGAAGGCGCTTCCTTATCGCCTTTAAAAGTATATGACGCATCAAGCCGCGTCTATTTTACAGAAATCGATTTTACGGGCGTAGCCATTTCTCCTAGAGGAGAATCTGAGCATAAGAAGGAAATACAATTTCGATTATCTGCTCCAAATGGATCGAATATATGGGATGCCTCAAATGATTATTCCTATCAAGGATTAACATCCAATATGCAAAAAACAACAAAGATTCCCGTCTTTGACGATGGTGTTTTAGTATTTGGCACACTTCCAGACAAATAAAAATCAACGATTTTATTGAAAGGGTGAAGGACTTGTCAAACAAAGAACGGTTTTTAACGCTTTATCATCAAATTAAAAGCGATGCGAATGGATATTTTTCACCAGAAGGAATTCCGTATCATTCAATCGAGACACTCATTTGCGAAGCACCTGATTACGGGCATATGACAACTTCAGAAGCATATAGCTATTGGCTGTGGCTTGAGGTGCTGTACGGACATTACACAGGGGACTGGAGCAAATTAGAGGCAGCTTGGGACAATATGGAGAAGTACATCATTCCAGTCAATGAAGATGGAAATGATGAGCAGCCGCATATGAACGCTTACAATCCGTCCAGCCCAGCCACATACGCAGCAGAGAAACCATTTCCGGATCAATACCCAAGCCAACTGACCGGTGCTCGTCCTGCTGGTCAAGATCCAATTGATAGTGAATTGAAATCAACCTATGGGACGAATGAAACGTATTTAATGCACTGGCTCCTTGACGTAGATAACTGGTATGGCTATGGCAACTTGCTCAACCCATCACATAAAGCGGCATATGTGAACACATTCCAGCGTGGTCCACAGGAATCTGTATGGGAGTCCATCCCTCATCCATCACAAGACGATAAATCTTTTGGCAAGCCGAATGAAGGATTCATGAGCTTGTTCACAAAAGAAAATCAAGCTCCAGCTGCCCAGTGGCGCTATACGAATGCAACGGATGCTGATGCGCGCGCGATACAAGCGATGTATTGGGCAAAGGAGCTCGGCTATAATCGGTCAGCTTATCTTGATAAAGCGAAAAAAATGGGGGATTTCCTCCGTTACGGCATGTACGATAAATATTTTCAAACGATTGGAAGCGGGAAGCAGGGGAATCCGTATCCTGGAAACGGAAAGGGTGCCTGTCATTACTTAATGGCATGGTATACCTCTTGGGGCGGAGGACTTGGAGAGTATGCAAACTGGTCATGGCGTATCGGAGCGAGCCATTGTCATCAAGGATATCAAAATCCTGTCGCTGCTTATGCTTTATCCTCAGATAAAGGAGGCTTAAAGCCATCTTCTGCTACCGGGGCAAGCGATTGGGAAAAAACTTTAAAGAGACAGCTTGAATTTTACGTATGGCTTCAATCGAAAGAAGGAGCCATAGCAGGAGGCGCAACCAATAGCTGGAATGGAGACTATAGCGCTTATCCAGCAGGAAGAAGTACTTTTTATGATATGGCATATGAAGATGCACCTGTTTACCTTGACCCGCCTTCAAATAACTGGTTTGGAATGCAGGCGTGGCCAATGGAGCGCGTAGCAGAGCTTTATTATATTTTTGTAAAAGATGGCGACAAAACATCTGAAAATGTCCAAATGGCCAAATCTGTCATAACAAAATGGGTCAGCTATGCCTTAGACTACATTTTTATCGGCAGCCGTCCTGTGTCAGATGAAGAGGGTTATTTCTTAGATGAACAAGGACAGAGAATTCTAGGAGGAACGAATGTTTCAGTTGCTACAACAAGTGCGCCTGGAGAGTTTTGGCTTCCTGGAAATATTGCTTGGAGCGGACAGCCTGATACTTGGAACGGGTTCCAGTCTGCAACAGGAAATCCAAATTTAACAGCTGTAACTAAAGATCCGACTCAGGATACGGGCGTATTAGGAAGTCTAGCCAAAGCTTTGATATTCTTTGCTGCAGCCACAAAGCAGGAAACAGGTGATTATACAGCGCTTGGTGCAAGAGCGAAAGATGCAGCTGCGCAGCTCCTAGAGGTTGCATGGAATTACAATGATGGCGTCGGCATAGTGACAGAGGAAGATAGAGAAGACTATGACCGTTTCTTTAGAAAAGAAGTGTATTTCCCAAATGGATGGAACGGGACATTTGGTCAAGGAAATCAAATTCCTGGAGCCAGCACCATTCCTTCTGACCCGCAGCGAGGAGGGAATGGGGTCTATACGAGTTTTGCTGATCTTCGTCCGAAGATTAAACAAGATCCAGCATGGTCTTCACTCGAAAGTAAATATCAGTCTTCATTTAATGAAGCTACAGGCAAATGGGAGAATGGCGCACCAGTTTTCACTTATCACCGCTTCTGGTCTCAAGTGGATATGGCCACTGCCTATGCTGAATACCATCGTCTGATCAACTAAGAGGTTAAAAGCAAGCTGCCGGCTTCTGGCCGGCAGTTTGAATAGGTAATATGAATCCAATGAAGATAAGGGTGATTTCACATGGTCAAAGAAAGAAGCTTTCTTCATCATTCATTCAATAGAGGCGAAAATGGGCAGGAAAATCTGATGTGGAAAAAAGAGGCGGATGATCGAATCTCAGAGCATAGACAAAGAGATCTTGTGATCAACGTGACAAACGGCGAAAAAAAGCCAATAGCAGGTATAGAGGTTGAAATAAAGCAAATCAGACATGAATTCGCCTTTGGTTCAGCGATGAATGATCAAGTGTTATTTAATCAACAATATGCTGATTTTTTCGTGAAGCATTTTAATTGGGCTGTTTTTGAAAATGAAGCAAAATGGTATGCGAATGAGCCAGAAAGAGGGAAAATCACCTACGAAAAAGCAGATGCGATGCTGAATTTTGCAGATCGACATCAGCTTCCAGTGAGGGGGCACGCTTTATTTTGGGAGGTAGAGGATGCGAATCCAAGCTGGCTAAGGTCACTGCCGAATCACGAAGTATATGAAGCCATGAAAAAACGGCTTGAGCATGCGGGCAATCACTTTAAGGGAAGGTTCCGGCATTGGGATGTAAACAATGAAATGATGCATGGTTCATTTTTTAAAGATCGCTTTGGGAAAAATATTTGGAAGTGGATGTATGAAGAAACGAAAAAAATTGACCCTCAAGCACTATTGTTTGTGAATGATTATAATGTGATCTCTTATGGTGAACACCATGCCTATAAAGCCCATATCAATGAACTGCGTCAGTTAGGCGCACCTATTGAGGCGATTGGGGTTCAAGGCCATTTTGAAGAACGGGTCGATCCAGTCATTGTCAAAGAGAGGCTCGATGTGCTGGCTGAGCTTGGTCTTCCAATATGGGTCACAGAGTACGATTCTGTTCACCCTGACCCTAATAGAAGAGCGGATAACCTGGAAGCTTTATATCGCGTCGCATTTAGTCATCCAGCCGTAAAAGGAGTGCTGATGTGGGGATTTTGGGCAGGTGCCCATTGGAGAGGTGAACATGCAGCCATCGTGAATTATGATTGGTCTTTAAATGAAGCAGGACGACGTTATGAAAAGCTTCTAAACGAGTGGACGACGCAAAGAGTTGAAAAAACAGATGCTAATGGCCATGTGAAATGTCCAGCATTTCACGGAACATATGAGATTCGAATCGGTAAAGAAAATAAAATGCTCAAACAGCAGACGATTGAACTTGATTCAAATGAACAAACACCGTTTCAACTAGACGTAATCCTGCCTCAAGAAGGATAGAGATAGATTGTGAGGAGAATGTAAATGAAAAAGTGGGCTCAAAGAGTGTCTTGCTTCATACTTATAGCCGCTATATGGTCTGGCTGGTTTTCGCTTACGATGAAGGCTGCCGCTTATGTGCAGACGTCTGGTACACAATTTACACTGAACAATCAACCATTTTACTTCGCCGGCACAAATAATTACTATTTCCATTACAAATCTAAAAAAATGGTAGATGCTGTGTTCGATGATATGAAAGCAATGAATTTAAAGGTCATACGGATTTGGGGCTTTCACGACGGGGCTCCTCAAGAAAACTCAGTCTTACAATCTAGTCCAGGCGTCTATGAAGAATCTGGTTTTCAAAAACTAGATTATGCGATTTATAAAGCAGGACAGGAAGGAATAAAGCTTGTGATCCCACTAGTAAACAATTGGGATGACTTTGGCGGTATGAATCAATATGTGAAGTGGTTCGGGGCAGGATCGCATGATGCCTTCTATACAGATCCTCGTATTCAAAAAGCTTACAAAAATTATGTGCGCTATGTATTAGAAAGAACCAATACGTATACAGGTGTTCAATATAAAGACGATCCAGCTATTATGACTTGGGAATTAGCCAACGAGCCGCGGATGCAGTCAGATCCAACGGGAAATGTACTAGTCAAATGGGCAGATGAAATGAGTACATGGATCAAATCGCTGGATCGTCACCATCTTGTTGCAGTAGGAGATGAAGGATTCTTTCGCATACCAGGACATGAAGATTGGTTTTACGGAGGAGGAGAAGGCGTCGATTGGGACCGTTTAACATCTCTTCCTAATATCGATTATGGAACCTATCATCTGTACCCAGATCACTGGAGCAAGTCTGCTGCCTGGGGAGTGAAATGGATTGAAGACCATATCACCCGCGGGAAGTCAATCGGAAAGCCAGTTGTGCTAGAAGAGTTTGGCTATCAAAATCAATCAGCTCGTCCTGACGTATATCAGAGCTGGCTGTCAGCGGTAGAGCAGCTCGGAGGGGCTGGCAGTCAATTTTGGATTTTAACAAGCATTCAGGACGATGACTCGCTCTATCCAGATTATGACGGTTTCCGCATTATAAAAGGAAGCAGGGAGGCAGCACTTATTAGTGAACATGCGAAAAGAATGAATAAAAAGAATCGATGACGAATGCCTGCTGAATAAGGAACTTCATTTGCATAAAAAAATTGGATATGGTATAGTTTTTATGGAAATGCTAACGATTACCGAGACAAGAGTGGGGAAACCCGCTCTTTTGTATTGAACAGGCAATTTTTGTCTCGACATTATTCATCCGTTTTCTGCTCCCCCTGCTCACATAAAGCAGGGTTTTTATGCAGAATGATTGATAAGAGCGTTTATCGAAAGCACAAGGAGGAAGAGAATGAGCAAAAAAGTAGTGGATGTCGTAAGCGAAATGGTGCAGCCAATTTTAGATGGCTTACAGCTTGAACTCGTTGATGTTGAATTTGTCAAAGAGGGTCAAAACTGGTTCCTTCGCGTGTTTATTGACTCTGATAAAGGTGTCGATATCGAAGAGTGTGCCAAAGTGAGCGAAGCCTTGAGCGAAAAGCTTGATGAGGCAGATCCGATTAGCCAAAACTACTTTCTTGAAGTGTCCTCTCCTGGAGCGGAGCGCCCATTAAAGAAAAAAGCTGATTTTGAAAAAGCACTTGGAAAAAATGTTTTCATGAAAACATATGAACCAATTGATGGTGAAAAAGCATTTGAAGGTGAGCTTACAAGCTTTGATGGTGAGATTGCAACAGTGACAGTGAAGATCAAGACAAGAAAGAAAGAGATCAATATTCCATACGAAAAAATAGCTAACGCAAGATTAGCAGTTTCGTTCAATTAACCTTTTCATTGATATAAGGGGGAACCATAAAAATGAGTAGTGAGTTGTTAGATGCCCTGACTGTTCTTGAGAAAGAGAAGGGTATTAGTAAAGAAATTATCATTGAAGCGATAGAAGCTGCACTCATTTCTGCATATAAGCGTAATTTTAATCAAGCACAAAATGTTCGTGTTGATTTAAACCGCGAAACGGGAACGATTCGCGTGTTCGCAAGAAAAGATGTTGTAGATGAAGTGTATGATTCTCGCCTTGAAATCTCTGTAGATGATGCAGCCAATATTAACCCGAATTACATGGTTGGTGACGTCGTTGAGATTGAAGTCACACCAAAAGACTTCGGACGCATTGCAGCTCAGACAGCGAAACAAGTTGTGACGCAGCGAGTGAGAGAAGCAGAGCGTGGTGTGATCTACACTGAGTTCATCGACCGCGAGGAAGACATTATGACGGGAATCGTTCAGCGGATTGACAGTAAATTCATTTACGTGTCACTTGGCAAAATCGAAGCTCTTCTTCCTGTCAATGAACAAATGCCAAATGAAGAATACAAACCACATGACCGCATTAAAGTGTTCATTACAAAAGTAGAAAAAACAACAAAAGGACCACAAATTTATGTGTCTAGAACACATCCAGGTCTTTTAAAGCGTTTATTTGAAATTGAAGTACCAGAAATTTATGATGGTACTGTAGAGCTTAAATCGGTTGCTAGAGAAGCTGGGGACCGTTCTAAAATATCTGTTCGTACAGATGATCCTGATGTTGATCCAGTTGGCTCCTGTGTTGGACCAAAAGGTCAGCGTGTACAAGCAATTGTCAATGAGCTAAAAGGCGAAAAAATTGACATTGTCCATTGGTCTAATGACCCGGTTGAATTTGTTGCCAATGCGCTCAGTCCATCAAAAGTACTTGATGTCATTGTGAATGAAGAAGACAAGGCGACAACAGTCATTGTCCCTGATTATCAGCTGTCATTAGCAATTGGTAAAAGAGGTCAAAATGCCCGCCTTGCAGCGAAGCTGACTAGCTGGAAAATCGACATTAAAAGCGAAACAGATGCAAGGGAACTCGGTATTTTCCCAAGAACTGAAGACTCTGAATCTCTTTTCTTAGAGGCTGAACCAGTAGCTGAGGAATCTGACGAATAAGAGGTGATATTAAAGGTGAAAAGCCGAAAAAAAATCCCGCTTAGAAAATGCGTCGTGACGGGAGAAATGAAACCAAAGAAAGAACTGATCCGTGTTGTTCGTTCTAAAGAAGGAGAAGTGTCTGTTGACGCTACCGGAAAAATGAACGGACGCGGAGCTTACCTTTCTCTCGATAAAGAAACCATTCTTGCGGCAAAGAACAAACGCAGTTTACAGCAGCAATTTCAGACACAGATTGACGAACACATATTTGAAGAATTACTAGAACTAGCTGAAAAGGTGAAAAAACCTAATGAATGAATCTGAATGGTATCCTTTGCTTGGTCTAGCAAATCGAGCTCGTAAAGTCGTGTCAGGAGAAGATCTGGTGATCAAAGAAATTAGACATGCGCGTGCTAAGCTGGTTCTTCTTGCAGCAGATGCCTCATCTAACACAGAGAAAAAGGTATCTGACAAATGCAAATTTTATAATGTTCCGGTTAGAAAAGTTGAAGACCGTTCCGTTCTCGGACGTTCTATTGGGAAAGAAGCTCGCGTAGTTGTCGCTGTCACTGACCAAGGCTTCGCTAAGAAGCTCATAAGCTTGCTCGATTAATTTATTTGGGGGTGAACGAATGGCTAAAGTGAGAGTATATGAATACGCAAAAGCCATAGATGTTTCAAGTAAAGATATTATAGCAGCGCTTAAGGATATGAACGTGGAAGTGAACAACCACATGGCGACGCTTGAAGACGACACTGTGAAAAAGCTAGACGCTATCTATAAAAAAGCCAAAGCAAAAGAGACAGCTAACGAGAAACCCGCAGAACAAAAAAAACAATCATCTAACAAAAACAATGATAGAAAGAAGAATGACGTGCAGAATAATCAATTTAATAAAAACAAAAAAAACAACAACCAAAATAAAAACAAAAATAAACGCGGTGGAAATAACAAATCGCAGCATCAGCAAGCTAGACCTGTGAAGCCTAAAAAAGAGCTTCCTGAAAAAATTGAATTTACAAATTCAATGACTGTCGGCCAGCTGGCTGATGAGCTTGGAAAAGAAACAGCTGAAATCATCAAAAAGCTGATGATGCTTGGTGTCATGGCAACGATCAACCAAGAACTTGATAAAGATACAGTTGAATTAATCGCTTCTGAATATGGTGTTCCAGTAGAGGAAGTCATTATTTTAGAAGAAACTGAACTTGAAAAGTATGAAGTTGAAGATAAAGAAGAAGATATGCAAGTACGCCCTCCAGTTGTAACGATCATGGGACACGTTGACCACGGGAAAACAACTCTTCTTGACAGCATTCGTAAGACAAAAGTCGTCGAAGGCGAAGCAGGTGGAATCACGCAGCATATCGGTGCATACCAAATTGAAGAAAACGGCAAAAAAATTACGTTCCTTGATACACCTGGACACGCAGCATTTACAACGATGCGTGCACGTGGTGCCGAAGTAACGGATACGACAATTCTAGTCGTTGCAGCAGATGATGGTGTCATGCCTCAAACAATTGAAGCGATTAACCATGCGAAAGCGGCAGAAGTGCCAATCATTGTCGCTGTTAACAAAATTGACAAACCAACAGCGAACCCTGACCGCGTGATGCAGGAATTAACTGAGCATGGTCTTGTACCAGAAGCTTGGGGCGGCGAAACCATTTTCGTTCCACTATCTGCGAAAACAGGTGAAGGCATTGACGAATTGATCGAAATGATCCTTCTTGTCAGCGAAGTAGCAGAACTGAAAGCCAACCCTAATCGTGCGGCAAAAGGGACTGTCATCGAGGCTGAGCTTGATAAAGGAAGAGGTTCTGTTGCAACCCTTCTTGTTCAAACAGGTACACTTCATGTAGGTGACCCAATCGTTGTCGGAAATACATTTGGCCGTGTACGTGCAATGGTCAATGACATCGGCCGCCGCGTGAAAACAGCAGGACCATCTACACCTGTTGAAATCACTGGTTTAAACGATGTACCGAATGCAGGGGATCAGTTCCTCGTATTCAAAGATGAAAAAACAGCTCGTCAAGTCGGTGAGGCGCGTGCTTCTAAACAGCTGGATGAACAGCGTTCAGATAAAGCAAAATTATCTCTAGACGACCTATTTGAGCAAATCAAACAAGGTGACGTAAAAGATATCAACTTGATCGTGAAAGCAGACGTACAAGGCTCTGCTGAAGCATTAACAGCAGCTCTTCAAAAAATTGAAGTCGAAGGCGTAAAAGTGAAAATCATCCATACGGGTGTTGGAGCGATTACAGAATCAGACATCATTTTAGCAAGTGCTTCTAATGCCATCGTGATTGGCTTTAACGTACGTCCTGATGGAAATGCGAAGAGCACAGCTGAGACTGAGAACGTTGATATCCGCTTGCACCGCATTATCTATAAAGTCATCGATGAAATTGAAGCTGCGATGAAAGGAATGCTTGACCCTGAATATGAAGAAAAAGTCATCGGTCAAGTTGAAGTCCGTCAAACGTTCAAAGTATCTAAAATCGGTACAATTGCTGGCGGTTATGTAACTGAAGGAACGATTACAAGAGATAGCGGAATCCGCTTAATCCGTGACGGCGTCGTTATTTTTGAAGGCGAAGTTGACGTGTTAAAACGATTTAAAGATGATGTGAAAGAAGTTTCACAAGGCTATGAATGTGGTATTACCATTAAGAAATACAATGATATCCGTGAAGGTGATGTCATGGAATCATTCGTTATGCAAGAAATCGAAAGAAAATGATCGGTTATACCGAATGTGAGTGCATGATCTATGATGCATCCTCACTGAAGGAAAAACGTGCGGTTCTTCAGCGGATATTGACAAGAACGCGTCATAAATTCAATGTAACCATTGCTGAAATGGATTACCAGGATACATGGCAGCGTACATCAATCGGAATCGCCGTGATTTCCTCATCTCGGGTTCAAGTGGAAAAGGAGCTTCAGCGTGTATTAAGCTTTATCGATTCTTTTCCTGAAATTGAACGAACGATCACGAAAACTGAGTGGTTTTAATTAGAGGTGATAAGATCATGAGTATGAGAGCAACCCGTGTGGGTGAGCAAATGAAAAAAGAATTGGGCGACATCTTAGGCAGAAAGCTAAAAGATCCAAGAATCGGCTTTTTGACTGTAACTGATGTCGAAGTATCCGGTGATTTGCAAATTGCCAAAGTCTACATTTCTGTTCTTGGCGACGAGAAGAAAAGAGAGGAAACCTTAAAAGGTCTTGCAAAGGCTAAAGGGTACATCCGCTCTGAAATTGGCAATCGAATCAGACTTCGCAAAACACCAGAACTGCACTTTGAATTCGACGAATCTGTAGATTACGGAAATCGAATTGAAAGCCTGATTGCTGAATTAAACACAAAAGATCACGAATAAGACGTTGAAATAAGGATAGGCGATGATCGTCTGTCCTTTTTCATCGTTTATGAAAGGAGAGAACGCAGATGATAAATGGTGTTCTTTTATTACATAAAGAAAGAGGCATGACCTCACACGACTGTGTGTTTAAAGTAAGAAAAATTTTGCACACAAAAAAAGTCGGCCATACAGGCACCCTCGACCCAGAGGTTTCAGGTGTTCTCCCTATTTGTATCGGAAGAGCAACGAAGATTGTAGAATACTTAACAGATAAATCGAAAACGTATGATGCAGAAATCACGATTGGCTTTTCTACAACAACAGAAGACCAAACAGGTGAGATCGTAGAAGAAAAAAAGGTGGAAAAACCGATCTCAGAAAAAGAAATTGATGAGGCGCTGAAGCAGTTTGAAGGAACCATTAAACAAATTCCTCCCATGTTTTCTGCTGTGAAAATTGGCGGGAAAAAGCTCTATGAATATGCAAGAGAAGGCATTGAAATTGAGCGGCCGAGCCGAGAAATTACTATTCACCGTATCGAGCGGACTACACCTGTCACATATGAGGATGGTAGCGTGTCATTTAGGTTTACCGTTCTATGTTCAAAGGGAACATATGTGAGGACCTTAGCGGTTGATATCGGGAAGAAACTAGGGTTTCCAGCCCACATGTCACATCTCATTCGTACAGGGTCTGGTGATTTTACACTTGATGAATGTATCACGCTGGATGAGCTGCGAGATATAAGCGAGGAAGGAACTGTAGATGAGCACCTTGTCCCGATCGAGCGTGCGCTCAATCATTTGCCGAAATGGGAGATAAATGATACATTAGCAAGTAAAGTGGAAAACGGTGCAGTCCTGCCAATGCCTGATGAATTTGCTCATTTCGCAGAGTCGGATCGTGTCGCTGTATTTGCTCCTTCAGGCCGTTGTCTGGCGATTTATAAAAAGCACCCGACCAAACAGAACCTGATGAAGCCGGCGAAGATCTTATCTCAGGACAAGCAATCTTAAAGAAAAGGTGACATCTCGTGAAGACTATACATATTTCACACCCACATACATTGAATCAAAAGGATCAAGTCCCGTCTGTCATGGCTTTAGGGTACTTTGACGGTGTTCACCTTGGGCATCAAAAAGTCATTGACAAAGCGAAAAGCATTGCGGAAAAAGAAGGATTGGCCTTAGCAGTCATGACCTTTCATCCGCATCCATCTCATGTTTTGCAAAAGGCACGGGAACCAAAAGACTTAATTACACCGCTTGAGGATAAAATTGATTTTATCGAACAGCTGGGCGCTGACTATTTATACATCGTACAATTCAGCGAGAGTTTTGCAGCTCTATCTCCTCAAGAGTTTGTGGATCAATATTTGGATGAATTGAATGTGAAGCACGCAGTAGCGGGGTTTGATTTTACGTTTGGCCGTTTTGGTGCAGGCACAATGGAAACGTTCGACGAATACGGAAAAGGCCGTATCAATGCAACCATCGTACCTAAGCTGTCTAATCAAGACCGAAAAGTCAGCTCCACTCTCATCCGTTCCGCATTAAAAAATGGGGATGTTGAATATGTGAGCGAGCTTTTAGGAAAACCTTATCAGCTTCGCGGCATTGTCATCCATGGAGACAAACGCGGACGGACGATCGGGTTTCCGACAGCTAATGTCGGCTTATCTGCTGAATACATTATTCCGCCAACAGGGGTATATGCAGTAAGAGCAGAAGTAAAAGGTAAAGTATATGACGGTGTTTGTAATGTCGGCTATAAACCAACATTTTATGAAAAACGTCCTGATCAGCCTGCCATTGAAGTAAACCTCTTTGATTTTAACGAAGAAATATATGGCCAGCCGATTAAATTACAATGGTTCAAGCGCATTCGCAGTGAACGAAAATTTAACGGAATTCAGGAGCTGACGGCTCAAATCAGTCAAGATAAAGAAGAAGCGATTCAGTTTTTTCAAGATCAGCATAAGCAAACAAAAAAATCATAGAAAAACTGCTCTACCATTTGCAAATTCAGCATATTTTTAGTATGATTATTCCTGTAGCTTTAAAACCACTTACTTGGCAGGCCGACTTCACCGACGGCTGCGAGGTAGATGGGGCTAACATGATTTGGAGGTGAAACAGGATGGCAATTACTCAAGAGCGTAAAACGCAATTAATTAATGAGTTCAAAACACACGAATCTGATACTGGATCTCCAGAAGTTCAGATCGCTGTCCTAACAGAATCAATTAACAACTTGAACGAGCATTTACGTACTCATAAGAAAGATCACCACTCACGTCGCGGTCTTTTGAAAATGGTAGGTAGACGTCGTAATCTTCTTACGTATCTACGTAATAAAGACGTAACTCGTTACCGTGAGTTAATTAACAAACTAGGCTTACGTCGATAATCGTAAAAAGCGGGAGGATTCCCGCTTTTTTATCGTATAATCACTAATATTTTATGGTTAAAATGTTGAAAGAATGGCAAATACCCTTCTACATACAGCTTTCACATTGATATGTGAAAATCATTTTGTTCATAATAAGAACTAACTAAAATTTTACGATAAGAGAGGAGTTTATCTCAGAATGGGACAAGAGAAACATGTCTTCACCATAGACTGGGCTGGACGTCAACTGACAGTTGAAACTGGCCAGCTTGCAAAGCAAGCAAACGGAGCGGTCCTCGTACGCTACGGAGATACGGCTGTGCTTAGCTCAGCAACAGCTTCTAAAGAACCAAAACCACTTGATTTCTTCCCGCTCACTGTGAACTACGAAGAAAGACTATACGCAGTAGGTAAAATTCCTGGCGGCTTCATTAAAAGAGAAGGCCGTCCAAGTGAAAAGGCTATCCTTGCGAGCCGCTTAATTGACAGACCAATTCGTCCGCTGTTTGCAGATGGATTTAGAAACGAAGTACAAGTCATTAGTATCGTCATGAGTGTGGATCAAGATTGTTCATCTGAAATGGCTGCAATGTTTGGCTCATCTTTAGCTTTATGTGTGTCTGACATTCCATTTGAGGGACCAATCGCCGGCGTTACAGTAGGACGAGTGGATGGAAAGCTGATCATTAACCCAAATGTGGAGCAGCTTGAACAAAGTGACATCAATCTTGTGGTTGCCGGAACAAAAGATGCGATCAACATGGTAGAAGCTGGTGCTGATGAAGTGCCGGAAGAGACAATGCTTGAAGCGATCATGTACGGTCACCAAGAGATCAAACGCTTAATTGAATTCCAAGAAGAAATTGTGAAGGCAGTCGGTAAAGAAAAAATCGATATTCCTTTATATGAAGTAGATCAAACGTTAGCAGACGAAGTAAAAGCACTTGCTGAAGCTGACCTGCTGAAAGCGATTCAAGTACATGAGAAGCATGCGCGTGAGGATGCGATCAGTGCTGTGAAAAAAGCTGTAGTTGAGAAGTTTGAAGCAGAAGAACGTGACGAAGCAACGATTAAACAAGCGAAAGATGTATTAAACAAGCTTGTCAAAAACGAAGTTCGCCGTCTGATCACTGAAGAGAAAGTACGTCCAGATGGACGCGGCGTAGATCAAATCCGTCCACTTTCTTCAGAAGTAGGACTTCTGCCAAGAACGCACGGTTCAGGCCTATTTACAAGAGGACAAACACAGGCGCTCAGTATTTGTACATTAGGTGCACTTGGCGATGTGCAAATTCTTGATGGTCTAGGTGTTGAAGAATCAAAACGCTTCATGCACCATTACAACTTCCCGCAATTCAGTGTTGGTGAGACAGGTCCAATGCGCGGTCCAGGCCGTCGTGAGATCGGACATGGTGCACTAGGTGAACGTGCACTAGAACCAGTCATTCCATCCGAAAAAGATTTCCCTTATACGGTTCGCCTCGTTTCAGAGGTATTAGAATCTAACGGATCTACTTCACAAGCAAGTATTTGCGCAAGCACACTTGCGATGATGGATGCGGGTGTTCCAATTAAAGCACCAGTTGCAGGGATTGCAATGGGACTTGTGAAATCTGGGGAATACTACACAGTGCTGACAGACATTCAAGGAATGGAAGATGCACTTGGAGATATGGACTTTAAAGTGGCAGGTACATCAAAAGGTGTCACAGCCCTTCAAATGGACATCAAAATCGATGGCTTGTCAAAAGACATCTTAGAAGAGGCTCTTCAACAAGCGAAAAAAGGAAGAATGGAAATCTTAGACAGCATGCTGTCAACGATTCCTGCTTCTAGAGGAGAATTGTCTCGTTATGCACCTAAAATCTTAACGATGACAATCAATCCAGATAAAATTCGCGATGTCATTGGACCAAGCGGTAAACAAATCAATAAAATCATTGAAGATACCGGTGTGAAAATCGATATTGAACAAGATGGTACAATCTTTATTTCTTCTACAGAAGAAGATATGAACCAAAAAGCGAAGAAAATCATTGAAGATCTTGTGAGAGAAGTTGAAGTAGGACAGCTTTACTTAGGTAAAGTCAAACGCATTGAAAAATTCGGTGCCTTCCTTGAAATCTTCAGCGGAAAAGATGGACTTGTTCATATTTCTGAGCTTGCGCTTGAGCGTGTGGGCAAAGTAGAAGATGTCGTGAAACTTGGCGATGAATTACTTGTCAAAGTCACTGAAATCGATAAACAAGGCCGTGTGAACCTTTCTCGGAAAGCTGTTTTACGTGAAGAAAAGGAAAAAGAAGAAAAGCAGTCTTAATGAGATCAAATAAAATGTGTTAGAAGCCAGGTATCCGTGCCAGGCTTCTTTCTTTTCTTGCGCTAACAATAGTTCTAGCTTGTTTCTCCCCGTCATAATTTGTGGTAAAGGGGAGGGACAACCATTGAAAAAAACGTTACCATTCATTGTGTTTGTATTTTTACTGCTCGTGTCATATCAAACGATGAAGCAGCCGGCTGCTGTTACATATATTGAATCAATGAAAGAGCATGCCGAGGTTGCATCTGTTTCAAAAGATATTTTATTTCAGGAAATTGAATCGAAGTCTTCTGACTATGAAGTAAAGGCGCAAAATGCTAAGATTGATAAAGTGTGGAAAAAGATGCCTGGCTTAAATGGACAGACAGTTGATATCGATGCCTCTTATGAAAAAATGAAGAAACAGGGGTCATTCGATGAAAAGCTGCTTGTTTTTAATGAAACAAAACCATCTATTCATTTACATGAGCTTGGTCCAGAGCCCATTTATAAGGGACATCCAGATAAAAAAATGAATGCATTCCTCATCAACGTAGCTTGGGGTGACGAGCATTTAATCAACATGTTAAAAACGCTGGAAAAGCATCAAGTCAAGGCGACCTTTTTCTTAGAAGGCAAATGGGTGAAAAAAAGCACAGAGCTTGCTAAAAAAATCGTGGCAGATGGTCATGAAATTGGAAATCATTCATACAATCACCCAGATATGCGCACACTGACAAGAGAACGAGCATTAGAGCAGATAACGAAAACAAATCGCCAAATTGAAGAATCCCTTGGGAAGAAACCAAAATGGTTTGCGCCTCCAAGCGGAAGCTTTAAAGAAGAAACAGTCAAGCTTGCCAAACAAGAAGGCATGGAAACCATTATGTGGACAGTAGACACCATCGACTGGCAAAAACCATCCCCGGCTATTTTACAAAAGCGGGTGCTTGGGAAAATTCACAATGGGGCGATGATATTAATGCATCCAACAGATGCAACAGCGAAAAGTCTTGACGCACTTATCACTCAAATCAAGGAAAGAGGATATGAATTAGGGACGGTTTCTGACCTCCTAAGTGAAAAAAGACATCCGTGATGCGATCTGTTTGTTGAATAGGAGGAGCAAAACTTGGTCAAAACGTATACATGCCAAAATGGAGTAAGAATTGTACTCGAAAACAATCCCACTGTAAGGTCTGTCGCAATTGGCGTCTGGATTGGAACAGGCTCTAGACATGAGACACCTGAAATTAATGGGATCTCACACTTTTTAGAGCATATGTTCTTTAAAGGGACAAAGACAAGATCTGCACGTGATATCGCAGAATCCTTTGACCGCATTGGTGGTCAGGTGAATGCCTTTACATCAAAAGAATACACTTGCTACTATGCGAAGGTGCTTGATTCACATGCTGGCTATGCCCTCGATGTATTAAGCGACATGTTCTTTCACTCAGCTTTTGATGAAGAAGAGCTGAAAAAAGAAAAAAATGTGGTGTACGAAGAAATTAAAATGTATGAGGATACTCCTGATGACATCGTTCATGATTTATTAAGCAAAGCCATTTATGGGGATCATTCATTAGGATATCCGATTTTAGGAACTGAGGAAACACTCTCTACCTTTAACGGAGATTCGCTTAGAAAATATATGGATGAATTCTATACGCCGGACCGCGTCGTGATCTCTGTTGCAGGGAACGTAGATGAGACCTTTATTCGTGAGGTTGAAAAGCTGTTCGGTTCTTATGAAGGAAAAGGGAAAAAGCAGCCTGTAGAAGCTCCAGCATTTCATTATGACAAGCTCACACGCAAAAAGGAAACGGAACAAGCGCACCTATGCCTGGGCTTTAATGGCCTTCCAGCTGGAGATAAGGGCATCTATGACTTAATCGTCTTAAATAATGTTCTTGGCGGAAGCATGAGCAGCCGATTATTCCAAGATGTAAGAGAGGACAAAGGACTTGCTTATTCCGTCTTCAGCTATCACAGTTCATTTGCAGATAATGGAATGCTGACGATTTACGGCGGGACTGGAGCGAAGCAGCTAAACCTGCTCTCTGAGACCATCTTACAAACATTAGACGTCTTAAAGCGTGAGGGAATCACGCAGAAAGAACTAGAGAACTCTAAGGAGCAAATGAAAGGAAACCTTATGCTCAGCCTTGAAAGCACAAACAGCAAAATGAGCCGAAACGGTAAAAATGAACTGCTCCTTGGCAAACATCGGACACTCGATGAAATTATTGATGAAATCAACAGCGTCACATTAGACGGCGTGAATAACTTATCTAAACGCATCTTTACAGAAGATTATGCGCTCTCGCTTATTAGTCCGACGGGTGATCAGCCATCATAATGTAAACAACACGGCAGACTCAAAAAAGTCTGCCGTTTTATTGTAGGTAAAGAAGAAAGGGGTTCTGCTTTCATGGAACATGAAAAGCTGAAACAGCTCTCTCCACTTCTGACACAAGCTTCTTTCCAAGCCATGACATCTGGTTTTTCGGGAGATCGTACCTTTTTGGTTACAATATCATCTAGTGAAAAGCTGGTGCTTAAGTTATCAGACATTCAAACGTATTCGCGTTATAAAAGAAAAGCATCATTTCAGCGGAAGTTAAAAGATCGAGGGATTCTTTGTTCTGAAGTGATTGAGATTGGAATGAGTGCTGAACTAAACTGTACCTATCGTATTTTCTCCTTTATCGAAGGCGAGAATGCTAGAGACTCCATCCATCTACTTACAAATGAAGAGCAGTATGAAATCGGGAGGCGGGCAGCGAGAGAGCTAAGTTTGATGCATACATGCCGTGCACCTTCTCATGTTCGTCCGTGGGATGAGAAAGTCATGGCAAAACATGAACGGTATGTACATGCCTATCAATCAAGTGGCGTGACGTTTTCCAATGATCAGTTTGTATTAGATTTTATCAAGTCGAATGTTGATGCGGTAAAAGAGAGGCCTAACCAGTTCCAGCATGATGATTTTCATTTAGGGAATATCATCATACAAGGTAATCAATATGCCGGTGTGATTGATTTCGATCAATCCGACTGGGGCGACCCGGTTCATGACTTTTATAAATTGTCCTTATTTAGTCGAGAAAGCAGCATTCCGTTCTCAGCTGGACAACTGGATCAATACGTGAGTACGCAGTCCATAAACGATTTTTGGCTTCTTTTTTCCATCTATACAGCAATGAGCTGCTTTTCATCTATCATCTGGACGCTTTCCTATGATCCGGGACATGTAAAAGACATGGTGAAACGAGTGGAGAGAATGCTAAAAGATCATAATTGCTTTCATCAACTTAAGCCTGTTTGGTATACCAACTCACATTATACATAACTTGAAAAGAGCAGGACGGTCTATTTCTTCCTTTTGCTGCATATATGATACGGAAGGGAAGTGATGCGATTTTGAGGCTGAGTGAACTGTCAGGAAAAGAGATCGTCGATATTAAAAGAGCGGAGCGGCTTGGCGTGCTTGGACAAACCGACCTTGAAATCAATGAACAGGACGGTCAAATTACAGCACTCATTATACCTTCCGTGAAGTGGTTTGGCTTTCGAAAACAAGGAAATGACATCCGCGTCCCGTGGAATCACATTCAAAAAATAGGATCAGATATGATCATTCTCGATGTGCCTGAAGAACTTCAGCCGCACGGAGAAAAAGAGCACCCGCAATAATGGGTGCTCTTTTTCTTTTCTCTCTCTGATTCGTTCACAGGCTGAATCCTCTCCTCATATGCTGAAAGGGAGATTCAGAAAATATTACAGACTTTTTTAAATAAAGAAGGTGAACGGTCAGTATGTTGAGCGGTTTAACGGTTGCGGTGATCGGGGGAGATGCAAGGCAGCTTGAAATTATTCGCAAGTTGTCACAGCAGCATGCCAAAGTATTTTTGGTTGGATTTGACCAGCTGGATCATGGATTTATCGGTGCTGAAAAGCTGAAAATGTCTGAACTTCCATTCGAACAAGTAGACAGTATGATCCTGCCAGTATCTGGGACAACGGATGAAGGCGCTGTTGCTACCGTTTTTTCAAACGAGCAGGTCTTGCTGGAAGCTAAATATTTAGAAAGAACCCCTGCCCATTGTATCTTGTACTCAGGTATTTCAAATACGTACTTAGACAATCTGGCAAAGCAGGTGAACCGGAAGCTTGTGAAGCTGTTTGAGCGAGATGATATTGCCATATATAACTCAATTCCAACAGTTGAAGGAATTATCATGATGGCCATTCAGCAAACGGACTATACGATTCACGGGTCTCATGTCGCTGTTCTCGGACTTGGAAGAACAGGACTCACCATTGCCCGCACATTTCGGGCACTAGGGGCAGACGTAAAAGTAGGGGCGGCAGACACAGCACATTTAGCGCGGGCATTTGAGATGGGGCTTAATCCATTTTCAATGGACCAGTTAAAAGAGGAAGTAACGGATGTTGATATTATCATCAATACCATTCCAAGTCTTGTATTAGATTCATCTGTCATCGTCAGCATGACACCAAAGACACTCATTTTGGATATCGCCTCACGCCCAGGCGGAACAGACTTTGACTTTGCACAAAAGCACGGAGTGAAGGCACTTCTTGCACCAGGACTCCCGGGGATTGTTGCACCAAAAACAGCAGGACAAATCATTGCAAAAGTGCTTTCCGGGCTTTTATGTGAACTTGCGGAGGAAAAAAGGGGGATGGAATCATGACAACATTAAAAGGGAAAAGAATCGGTTTTGGTTTAACAGGTTCCCACTGTACGTATGAAGCTGTTTTTCCGCAAATCGAAGCGCTTGTAAAAGAAGGGGCAGAGGTGCGTCCAGTGGTGTCGTACACGGTGCAGAGCACGAATACGAGATTTGGAGATGGAGCCGAGTGGATCGACCGGATTGAGAAGCTGACTGGTTTTCAAGCGATTGACTCAATCGTGAAAGCAGAGCCGCTCGGGCCTAAGCTGCCGCTTGATTGTATGGTTATTGCTCCTCTAACTGGTAACTCGATGGCGAAATTTGCAAATGCCATGACAGACAGTCCTGTTTTAATGGCTGCTAAAGCAACCATACGGAATCATCGACCTGTCGTTTTAGGTATCTCAACAAATGATGCGTTAGGTTTAAATGGTACAAATCTGATGAGGCTGATGTCGACAAAGAATATTTTCTTTATTCCGTTTGGTCAGGATGATCCATTCAAAAAACCGACATCTATGGTCGCGAACATGGATCTGCTATCTCAAACAGTAGAAGAGGCACTCCAGCATAGACAAATTCAACCAATTTTAATTGGACCAAACGAATAATAGATTCACTAGAAAATCATGAAAGATTCAAAAAAGATGCTTCAAGCCTTGCTTTTCTATGGTAAAATAAAATGTAAAAAGTCATAGGATGGCCATCCGAAAAAAAAGAATCATGGATGGGTCGGAAGGAGTTTTACTGATGGGAAGAGGATTGCATGTAGCTGTAGTTGGAGCGACTGGAGCTGTCGGTCAACAAATGTTAAAAACACTAGCTGACAGAGATTTTGAAATGGATACACTTACTCTACTATCCTCAAAACGTTCTGCTGGAACAAAAGTGACATTCAGAGGTCAAGAGTACACTGTTCAGGAAGCAACACCTGAAAGCTTTGAAGGAGTGAACATCGCATTATTCAGTGCTGGAGGAAATGTTTCTAAAGCGCTGGCTCCTGAAGCAGTCAAACGAGGTGCGATTGTTGTTGACAACACAAGTGCTTTTCGTATGGACGAAAACATCCCTCTTGTCGTACCAGAGGTAAACGAAAAAGATTTGCATGATCATCAAGGGATCATTGCAAACCCTAACTGTTCAACGATTCAAATGGTAGCGGCATTAGAACCGCTTCGTCAGGCATATGGAATGAAAAAAGTCATTGTCTCTACGTATCAAGCAGTATCAGGTGCGGGACATGAAGCCATTGACGAACTATACAGCCAATCACAAGCCATTTTAAATAAAGAGGATGTAACACCAGAAGTCATGCCTTATCAAATTGCATTTAATGCGATCCCGCAAATTGATAAATTCCAAGACAACGGTTATACATTCGAAGAAATGAAAATGATCAATGAAACGAAAAAAATCATGCATATGCCTGAGCTGGAAGTAGCGGCAACATGCGTAAGGCTTCCAATTGAAACAGGTCATTCAGAATCTGTCTACGTCGAACTAGAATCAAATGATGCAACAGTGGAAGACCTCAAATCAATTCTAAAAGATGCACCAGGAATTACGCTGCAAGATGATCCGTCTCAGCAAATTTATCCAATGCCTGCAGATGCTGTTGGGAAAAACGACGTATTTGTCGGCCGCATTCGGAAAGATTTGGACCGTCCAAACGGGTTCCATATGTGGATTGTATCTGATAACCTGCTTAAAGGCGCTGCATGGAACTCAGTTCAAATTGCAGAAAGCTTAAAAGCATTAAAATTAGTTTAACATTCAATGGATGATGAGGACGAACAGAAGAGAGTTAGGCATCTTTCGCCTGCTCTCTTCTGTTACGTCAGAATGAACTTGGAGTGAAAACAGTGAAAATAATTGTCCAAAAATTTGGCGGTACATCTGTCAAAGATGATCAAGGTAGAAAAAGGGCACTTGCACATATCTTATGTGCAAAAGAGAAAGGCTATAAGTCGGTTGTTGTCGTTTCTGCAATGGGACGAAAAGGTGATCCCTATGCGACAGATACGCTGCTTGGTCTGCTTTACGGCAGCGCGCAGAACATGACAAATCGAGAAAAAGACTTGCTTGTTTCCTGCGGAGAGAATATCTCAGCTGTTGTGTTTTCAAGTATGCTGAATGAAAACGGTCTAAAGGCTGTAGCGATGACTGGAGCTCAGGCGGGCTTTGTGACAGATAAGGAGCATACAAGTGCGAAAATTATTGACATGAAGTGCGAACGTCTGGAGGCAGCACTGTCTGAACATGATGTTGTCGTTGTCGCTGGGTTCCAGGGAGCCGCGAAAAATGGAGACGTGACAACAATCGGACGAGGTGGCAGTGATACGTCCGCTGCTGCTTTAGGCGCTGCATTGCAGGCAGACTTTATTGATATTTTTACAGATGTAGAAGGCGTTATGACAGCAGATCCCCGCATTGTTGAAAATGCAAAACCGCTGAGAGTCGTGACATATACGGAAATTTGCAACCTCGCATATCAAGGGGCAAAAGTCATTCACCCGCGAGCTGTCGAAATTGCGATGCAGGCAAAAGTACCAATGAGGGTCCGTTCAACATACTCTGATGATGAGGGCACACTCGTTACATCACATTACTCCGATAAAATGAGCCATGATGTGTATGACCGCCTCATTACGGGTATTGCACATGTCAATCATGTGACACAAATCAAAGTCCCTGCAAAAGAAGGTCAGTACAGCGTACAAACAGAGGTCTTCAAAGCAATGGCAAACGCACAAATCAGTGTCGACTTCTTCAACATCACACCGAGTGAAATTGTGTATACAGTGACAGGTGCAATGACTGAAAAGGCAACGTCGATCCTAAAAGAACTTGGCTATACACCAATTGTGACAACAAATTGTGCGAAAGTATCAGCTGTTGGCGCAGGCATTATGGGTGTACCAGGTGTCACATCGAAAATTGTAACGGCTCTATCCGAGCAAAACATTCCGATTTTACAATCGGCTGACAGTCATACGACCATTTGGGTGTTAGTGAACGAAGAAAACATGAGAGCGGCTGTCAATGCCCTGCATGAAGTGTTTGAACTTTCAAGATAAATGTGATTGAATCATGATGAGGTGAAAAAAATGAATTTCGGAAATATCGCAACAGCTATGATTACACCTTTTGATAAAAAGGGCAACATCGATTTCCAAAAGCTATCAATTCTCATTGATTACTTGTTAAAAAACGGCAGTGACTCCTTAGTCGTTGCAGGGACAACAGGCGAATCGCCAACTTTATCGAATGAAGAAAAAGTCGCTCTTTTTCAGCAATCGGTCAAATTAGCAAATGGTCGTTGTAAAATCATTGCAGGAACAGGCAGTAATAATACAAATGCGTCTATCAAACTAACGAAAAAAGCAGAAGAAGCGGGCGTTGATGCAGTGATGCTTGTCGTACCTTATTACAACAAGCCATCACAGGAAGGCATGTATGCACACTTTAAAGCCATTGCCGAGTCTACATCTCTTCCTGTCATGCTTTACAATGTACCAGGAAGAACGGCAGCTTCATTAGCACCAGAAACAACGATTAAGCTTGCGCAAATACCTAACATTGTTGCCATTAAAGAAGCAAGCGGCGATCTTGATGCTATGACAAAAATCATTGCAGAGACGCCAGAAGATTTCGACGTATATTCAGGGGACGACAGCTTAACACTTCCAGCTGTATCTGTTGGTGCAAAAGGAGTTGTCTCGGTTGCGTCTCATATCGTAGGACTGGATATGCAGCAAATGCTGAAAAGCTATGCTTCAGGCCAAACAGCGAATGCAGCATTGATCCATCAAAAGCTGCTTCCAATCATGAAACAGCTTTTCTCAGCACCAAATCCAACGCCTGTCAAAACAGCCCTTCAGCTGAAAGGACTAGACGTCGGATCTGTTCGTCTTCCGCTTTTGCCTTTGTCAGAAGAAGAGAGACTGGATTTAAGCAGCGTTTTAAACAGCTGATCAAAACAAAAGATTTCGTAAGCGGTCATTCTCAGATGTCCCTGAGTATGACCGTTTTTTATACATAAACACTTTCTTAAAATGTGACTTCATCTTGTTTTCTAAAATTAGATTCAGTTATAATAGCATTAAGCGATGATGGACGGGCTTGAGACTAGGAGGATAAGAATTTTGAAAAAGAAAAATACAGAGAACGTAAGAATTATTGCACTCGGAGGCGTTGGAGAAATCGGAAAAAACCTATATGTCATTGAGATTGATTCGGACATATATGTAGTAGATGCAGGTTTAATGCATCCAGAAAATGAAATGCTGGGCATTGACGTCGTCATTCCTGATATCTCTTATTTAACAGAGCGTGCTGATCGGGTGAAAGCAATTTTTCTTACCCACGGACATGATGAAGCAATCGGAGGCGTATTCCATTGCTTGAGCAAATTGTCTGTACCAGTCTACGGAACGAAGCTGACCCTTGCGTTACTTCGAGAAAAATTAAAGCAGTATGGCTTCAATCAAAAAGCTGATTTGCGTGAGGTACATGCAAAATCAGTTATTACTTTTGAAACAACAAAAGTATCGTTCTTTAGAACGAATCACAGCATTCCTGATTCAGTTGGGATCAGCTTCAAAACCTCTCTTGGTTCAATCGTATGCACAGGTGATTTTAAATTTGATCAAACCCCAGCGCTTAACCAAGCCTGTGACATCGGAGAGATTGCGAAAATTGGAAATAACGGCGTTTTAGCACTACTTTCAGACAGTGCAAATGCTGAAAAACCAGGCTATACACCTTCTGAGGCGCTCGTCCAAGACGAAATCTCAAATGCGATGTACAATGCTGAAAATCGTGTGATCGTTGCTGTGTCTTCATCTAATATTAACCGCGTGCAGCAAATCATTAATGCAACAAATCAAAATGGCCGTAAGCTTGCCGTTGCAGGGAAAAATATGATGACAACCCTTCAGCTGGCGATCAAGCTTGGTTATGTTACAGCAGACGAAGAATTATTTGTACCCGTTCAAGAAGTGAAGAAAATGGCGAAAAACGACGTGGTTATCCTGACCGCTGGAAGCCACGGAGAGCCGCTTGCTGCTTTAACAAAAATGGCGAAGCAAAATCACAAACAGCTTCATATTGAAAAAGATGATACAGTTGTGATTGCATCTACACCTCTTCCTGGACAAGAACTCACATACTCTAAAACAGTGGATTTCCTTACAAGAAGCGGAGCACAAGTCATTTTTGCGCAAAAACGTGTACATGTATCTGGACATGGCTGCCAAGAAGAGTTAAAGCTAATGCTGAACTTACTAAAACCGAAGTATTTAATTCCGGTGAATGGCGAATATCGTATGCAAAAAGCACATTCTCGTATTGCTGAAGAAGTAGGCATGAAACGCAGTGACATTTTCTTGATTGATAAAGGAGATGTTGTTGAGTTTAGAGGACAGAATGTCAAAATCGGTGAAAAAGTTCACCAAGGAAACATTTTGATCGATGGTCTTGGCGTTGGTGATATCGGAAACATCGTGTTACGCGATAGACGTCTATTGTCTCAAGACGGCATCTTGATTGTTGTCATTACGCTCGATAAACAAAAGAAACAATTAATTTCTGGACCTGAAATCATCACAAGAGGATTTGTCTATGTAAGAGAATCCGAAGAGCTGATTGTGAAAGCAACAGAAATGGTCAAAGGGATTGTCAAAGAGCAAACGGAAAACTCAATTGTTGAATGGTCAACATTGAAACAATCCATGCGCGATGTGCTAAATCAATTCCTTTATGAAAAAACAAAACGTAAGCCGATGATCATTCCAATTATTATGGAAGTGTGATGATAAAGCCCAAAGAGTATAAGCTCTTGGGGCTTTAGATTGTTGACAAAGTGCTAAAATGAACTTTATTTTAGCACTTTGTCTTCTTTTTAGCGTGATAGAAAACCTTTGCAGTCTAGAAAGGACGAGCACCGGAGCGGAGCGAATTTGACATTCGTGAGCTCCGAAGCGCAGGACTGCGGGCGAATGCGAGGGTTTGTCTACACGCTAAGCCCAAGGAGCATAAGCTCTTTGGGCTTTTTTGATGTGGCATGAGGAATGCGGATGGAATATGCCCTATTTGTTCATAATAGGAGAAGAGTTTGAGGAAAGGATGGAGACAAATGGACGAAAAGAATGAACAGCAGCCTGAGCGAAAGCCAGAAGAAAAAGACAGCATTATGAGCAAAATACAGCAGCTTGGTGAAACAGCCGTTCCGCAGCTGCCGCAAGATACAAATATCCATTGCCTCACCATTATTGGACAAATTGAAGGCCATATGCAGCTTCCACCGCAAAATAAAACAACCAAATACGAACATGTCATTCCACAAATCGTAGCCGTTGAACAAAACCCTAAAATAGAAGGTCTTCTGATCATCTTAAATACAGTAGGGGGAGATGTTGAAGCGGGACTTGCGATTGCAGAAATGCTTGCTTCTTTATCAAAGCCAACTGTCTCGATTGTGCTTGGCGGCGGCCACTCGATAGGTGTCCCGATTGCTGTATCGTGTGACTATTCGTATATTGCAGAAACAGCTACGATGACCATTCATCCTGTGCGTTTAACAGGTCTTGTGATTGGTGTTCCGCAAACCTTTGAATACTTAGATAAAATGCAGGAAAGAGTCATTAACTTTGTCACAAGCCACTCCAACATTACAGAAGAGAAGTTTAAAGAGCTCATGTTCTCAAAAGGCAATTTGACGAGAGACATCGGAACAAATGTCGTTGGTCATGAGGCAGCAGAATACGGACTCATGAATGAAGTGGGCGGTGTAGGACAAGCAATAAAAAAGTTGAATGAACTTATCGGAGACAGGGCATCTCAAAACGAGGGGCTGATCCAATGATTTTATATACGCCTATGCCATATGAAGCCATTTACGCTGAGGAACAGGGAGAACGCAAGCTCCAGCAGGTAAACATTCAAGGTGTGCCAGTGATGGTTGAAATGAAAGAAGATGAAGCAGAAATCGTTCAAGTCATGAGCACCAATCCAATGGATTTTCTCAATCAAGAACTTGCACCAGGCAAGCGATTGAAGTTACATTTAGACACCAATCAAACCGACTCATATGAATGATTCTATGCTATAATAAAGGGAAAACTTACAACAAGATGCAGCCAAAACCAGGCTGCTTTCTTTCTGATCTTTCGGTAGGTTATATTTTCTTTCGTAGTAAGGTGATGAGTATGGCTAAAAAGAGAAAACGGAAAACGAGAAAAAAACAAAATAAACAGCTAAAACTGAAATATGAATTAAATGGGTTAGTCTGTATTGCCATAGCGATCATTGCCATTTTACAGCTGGGCGTTGTTGGACAAACCTTTGTACATCTATTCCGATTCTTTGCAGGTGAATGGTTCATTCTCTGCCTTATCGGATTATTTCTTTTTGGTGTGACGATTTTCTGGAAAAAACAAATCCCAGATATTTTGACAAGAAGAAAAGCAGGTCTCTACTGCATCATTGCGAGCATCTTGCTTTTGTCACATGTGAAGCTCTTTCAGCATCTTTCATCTGCTGGCGTCATTGGCTCTCAAAGTGTGATTAGAAATACATTTGAGCTTTTCTTGATGGATATGAAAGGTGAAACAGGATCGCCTGATTTAGGGGGCGGCATGATCGGAGCCGTCTTGTTCGCTGCTTCTTATTTCTTATTTGCACAAGCAGGCTCGCAAATCATGGCGATTGTTCTGATGCTGATTGGAATTGTCCTGATGACAAACCGATCCCTTCAGGAAATGGTGAAAAAAGTGACGATTCCTGTATCACAATTTATGGTGAAGCAGTGGAAAGCGTTTGTTGAAGATATGAAAGGAATCAGGCAGGCCAAAAAGAGCGCGACCTCTCAGAAAACAGGTGAAAAGAAAAAACGTTCACGCATTCAAGAAGAAGACGAGGATGATCTGATCTTGATCGAAGAGGAAACGCCGTCTTCTGATAATAGCCAGCCGATTATTTCAAGCTTTGCAGATAGAGATGACATTCTCACCCCGACGGTTCAAAAAAAGCAGGCGGCAAAAGAGACAGCGCCTCTTCAGGACTCTGTGCAAAGTGCACCAGTTCAATCAGATACAGCCGATGAACCAAAAGAGGCGCCTCCGATGACATTTACAGAACTTGAAAACAAAGATTATGAATTGCCGTCACTTGATATTTTGGCAGAGCCTCAGCATTCAGGTCAGCAAACAGATAAGAAAAATATTTATGAAAATGCAAGAAAACTTGAAAAAACATTCCAAAGCTTTGGTGTGAAAGCAAAAGTCACACAGGTTCATTTAGGTCCAGCTGTGACCAAATATGAAGTATATCCAGATGTCGGCGTGAAGGTCAGCAAGATCGTCAATCTAAGTGATGATTTAGCCCTTGCCCTTGCAGCAAAGGACATTCGTATTGAGGCGCCGATTCCTGGTAAATCAGCCATCGGCATCGAAGTTCCGAATGCAGAAATTGCTATGGTTTCATTAAAAGAGGTATTAGAATCGAAGCAAAATGACCGTCCAAATGCTAAGCTCCTCATTGGACTCGGCCGTAATATCTCGGGTGAAGCTGTGCTTGCTGAAATGAACAAAATGCCGCATTTGCTTGTAGCAGGTTCGACTGGAAGCGGAAAAAGTGTGTGTATCAATGGTATTATCACAAGCATTCTCATGAGAGCGAAGCCTCACGAAGTGAAAATGATGATGATTGATCCGAAAATGGTTGAATTAAATGTGTATAACGGCATTCCGCATCTTTTGGCTCCTGTCGTAACAGACCCTAAGAAAGCATCGCAGGCCCTTAAAAAAGTAGTCAGCGAAATGGAACGCCGCTATGAATTGTTTTCGCATACGGGGACAAGAAATATTGAAGGATACAATGATTACATTAAACGGATGAATCAAACAGAAGATGCTAAACAGCCAGAGCTTCCTTATATTGTTGTCATTGTAGACGAGCTTGCAGATTTAATGATGGTCGCTTCCTCTGATGTGGAAGATTCCATTACACGACTTTCTCAAATGGCTCGTGCTGCGGGAATACATTTGATTATCGCCACACAAAGACCTTCTGTCGATGTCATTACAGGTGTCATTAAAGCCAACATCCCGTCCCGCATTGCCTTTAGCGTATCCTCACAAACCGATTCAAGGACGATCCTTGATATGGGAGGCGCAGAAAAGCTGCTGGGAAGAGGGGACATGCTGTTTTTACCTGTTGGTGCAAACAAGCCGGTTCGTGTGCAAGGCGCCTTTTTATCAGATGAAGAAGTGGAACATGTTGTGGATCACGTGATCACACAGCAAAAAGCACAATACCAAGAGGAAATGATTCCGAGCGAAGAAACGCAGGATCAGCTTGCGGCTGTGGAAGATGATCTATATGATGAAGCAGTAGAATTGATCATCGGTATGCAGACGGCTTCTGTTTCTATGCTGCAAAGAAGATTTCGCATCGGTTATACCCGGGCGGCACGTCTCATTGACGCAATGGAAGAGCGGGGCGTTGTAGGCCCGTATGAAGGAAGTAAACCGAGAGAAGTTCTTCTCTCAAAAGAACAATATGACGAGCTCTCTTCATAAATTGAAGAGAGCTTTCCTGAAAAACAGTAAACAATAGTATGATTATGTTAACTGGATGTCAGACTATTTATTTATTTGCAAAAACATGATATAGTTATGTTCAACTTATCTCGGAATAGAGATTTCTCATCTTATCATTTGCATTGATTAGACGGAGGGAAAACATGTCGACCAAAACAGACAATCGCCATTTATATTTGAAAGTGATTGACCGTATTAAAGAAGATATTCAAACAGGTGTATATGCCGAAAAAGAAAAACTGCCTTCTGAGTTTGAGCTCTCAAAACTTTTAGGTGTGAGCAGAGCGACACTGCGTGAGGCCCTTCGTATATTAGAAGAAGAGAAGTATTTAATTAGAAGGCATGGGGTAGGGACTTTCGTCAATTCAAGACCGCTTTTTTCGACAGGCATAGAGCAGCTGACAAGTGTTACGAAAATGATTGAGCAGGTCAATATGACGCCTGGCACCATCTTTTTATCCTCGCAAGAAGGGGAGCCAACAGAGAATGATGTCATTCGTTTTCAGTGTGATAAATCTGATGGGATTTTTTCAATGGAACGCGTTCGAACGGCAGATGGGCAGCCAGTTGTTTATTGTTTAGATAAAATTCCGGTCAAACATCTTCCCGCTTCTTTTACACATGAAGAAGAGTCTCTTTTTGAGCTGTTTGGAAGAGAACCGCACAGCGGGATTAAATATGCAGTTGCTGATATTGAACCAATTGGCTACCACGATCAGGTCTCACCGATTCTAGATTGTGACCCTGAAACGGCGTTGTTATTACTGAAACAAATGCACTATGATCAGGATGATCAGCCGGTCTTATACTCCCTCAATTATTTTCGAGCGGATAAATTCAGCTTTCATGTCATACGCAAACGATTTTAATAAGCAGTCGCTTCCATAGGCGGCTGCTTTTTGTTCGCCCATACATAATACTCGTCAAACTTGCCACACTAATACGTAACAGTATATAGAATTGGGTGAATGATGTTGGGCGAGAAAACAGTCAGTAAAAAGAATATCATTGCATTATCATCAGTGCCTCTAATCATGACACTAGGGAACTCGATGTTAATACCAGTATTGCCAGAGATAGAAAAGAAACTCTCGATTACTTCCTTTCAAGTCTCTCTCATTATTACGGTATATTCGGTTGTAGCCATCTTATGTATTCCAATCGCCGGTTACTTATCAGACCGGATTGGGAGGAAAAAGGTACTGCTGCCGTGTCTTTTAATCGCTGGACTTGGAGGAGCTGTGGCAGCAGTCGCCTCAACGATCATGAAAGAACCTTATATGTGGATTCTGTTTGGCAGGGTCCTTCAAGGGATTGGTTCAGCTGGAGCCGCACCTGTCGTTATGCCGTTTATTGGAGATTTGTTTCATGATGATGAAGAGGTCAGTGCCGGACTTGGCGCCATTGAAACCTCTAATACAGCAGGTAAGGTACTAAGCCCTATTATTGGGGCACTTCTTGCTTCATGGTTTTGGTTTGTGCCGTTTTGGTTCATTCCGTTCTTTTCGATCATCAGCTTTCTCATGGTACTGTTCATGGTAGAGTCGGCGAAAAAAGAGGAGGACCCGCCTACATTTAAAGAATTTTTAAAATCAACAAAGACCATTTTTAAGCATGAGGGACGGTGGCTTTATGCCATTTTTGCTATTGGCGGTTTTATTATGTTTCTTCTTTTTGGTGTGCTTTTTTACTTATCCGATAACCTAGAGGCAGCTTATCAAATAAAGGGCGTTAAAAAAGGGCTCCTGCTAAGTATTCCGCTCCTTTTTCTATCAATCAGTTCCTACATTGCTGGAAAAACGATTGGAAAAGAAAAAGGAAAAATGAGAATCTTTATAATCGTAGGGATGGCTTTGTTATCACTTTCTTATATTTTTTTATGGTGGAATCACAGCTTTTTCGTATTGTTTATCTGTTTAAGCATTGGCGGAGTGGGCATCGGTATTGTGCTGCCTGCACTTGATGCGCTGATTACAGAAGGAATTGAAAAAGAGCAGTGCGGTACCATTACGTCATTTTATAGCAGTATGCGTTTTATCGGTGTTGCTTTAGGACCTCCGATTTTTGCCTATCTAATGGATAAAGGGGACTCCATTGTTTTTATTCTCTCGACCATTTGCAGTCTCATTTCACTATTTTTGGTCCTCTTTTTCATCCAGCCAGATGAAGAGGATGAGAGTGAACGATTGAAAACGGTTTAAATATAGAAAAAAGATGGTATTTTGCCATCTTTTTTCTTTTTTATAAATTGACATGTAAAATTTTGATAGTTAAACTAATGTATAGTAATATCTTTTAAATTATCCCAAATTGGAGGTGTTCAAAAACATTCATTTTCTGTCTTTCTTTAGGCAGAAATTGAGCTCGCGTGCTGATGATGGAGATATGCTTCTTCAACACGAAAGGACAATTGAATAGGTCATCCTGCCATTTGAAGGAGACGCAGTCAGCACTTCAGACACGCTCAAATACAGCAAATTGATTGAAGAAGTAGAAGGAGCTTGAAGCAGCTATGTTGCAAATAATTAAAGCAAGATGGATTGTATTAGTGGTGTGGATGATAACAGCTGTGATTCTGTTTATTACTGCGCCCGATTTAGAGGAATTAACAAGAGAAAAAGGGCAATTAAAGGTTCCGGAGGGGACACCAACAGCTGAGGCACTTCACCTATTGGATAAGCTGTCAGATAAGAACGGGAAAAAAGATACAGGTGTGCTTGTATTCTCCGAACAACATCTGTTCCCTGCGAAAGAGCAGGAATTAAAAAAGGCTTTAGCTGCACTTATGTCAAATGCCCCAGAACTCCACATTGACGGAATTACTTCGTATTTTCATGTAGATCCGGACATTCAAAAACAACTTTTATCAAAGGATAAAAGTACACTTCTTGTTCCATTCAAATTCGACCACTACGAAACAAAAGCTGTGAAGATTAAAGAACAAATTGAGGAAGTTTTAAAGCCCTATCATGTCTCATATGAAATAACGGGTCAAAAATTTGTGGATTCAGATGTCATTCAAAGCTCTCAACAAGGTCTGAAGAAAACTGAACTTATCACGATGATTTTTATTTTCTTTATTTTAATCATTGTTTTCAGATCGATATTGGCACCTGTTGTTCCGCTCATTACGATAGGCATTTCTTACGCTGTCAGCCGGTGTATTGTGGCTTTTCTCGTAGAATATACACAATTTCCTCTATCTAATTTTACTCAGATTTTTATGGTAGCCATTATGTTCGGTATCGGAACGGATTATTGCATCCTGCTGTTAAGCCGTTTTAAAGAGGAGATCGGTCAAGGCCGTGATGTCAAAGAGTCGATTATCGTCACATATCGATGTGCAGGGAAAACGGTATTTTTCAGCGGCTTAGCCGTGTTAGTCGGCTTCTCAAGTATTGGATTTGCTAAATTCCAATTGTATCAATCAGCCGTTAGTGTTGCCGTTGGAGTAGGCATTCTGCTGATTGCCCTTGTCACCATCGTTCCCTTTTTTATGTCTGTTTTCGGAAAATCTCTATTCTGGCCATCTAAAAGAGAAAACATTCGGCACCCGCAAAGTAAAATGTGGGAATGGGCTGGGCGTTTTTCATTTAAAAGGCCGCTGATCAGCTTAGGGTTAGTCGCTCTTATTACAGTGCCTCCTATTCTGATGTACGACGGCACCCTATCTTATAACAGTTTAAATGAAATTGGGAATAAGTATGAGTCGGTGTCAGCATTTAATACGATATCAGAGCAATTTGGCTTTGGTGAAGCGCTGCCGCTGAATGTGCTTGTCGAAAATGATCATAAGCTGGATAATCAGGAAAAGATTGTCATGATTGAAAAACTGACTCGTAAATTAAATGACATTGACGAAGTCAAAACAGTCCGCAGTGTCACGCGGCCTGTTGGGGACGGGCTGAGCCAGCTTTATGTCACATCTCAAGCGAAAGAGCTTGGAGGAGAACTCGGCAAAGGCCATGAAGGAATCGGGAAAATTTCAGATGGCTTGACCGAAACAAATCTCGCTCTTCTCAAACAAAAACCAAAAATTGAAGAATCCGCTCAAGGCATTGACCAGCTGATTGATGGAACAAAAGCAATCAAAAGCGGTATCGGAGAAGTCAGGGAATCCTTAATCTCTTTAGAAGATGGAGTGAGACGCAGTAAGGAAGGCGTCGGCACCATTCGAAGTAAAATCAAAAAAGCGAAAAAAGAATTAGAGCAAGAATATCGCAGCAGCGAAACGATGATTCAAGAGCTAGAGCGAGTGGTGAATACACTTGAACGCCATGCGAAATCGAATCAGCAGCTGATGACAACCATTAAGAAAGTAAGGGCATCCTATGAAAATCTATCATTTGAAGCACTAGAAAATCGTCTTCCAGAAGTAAAAGACATGGATGAATATAAAGAAATCAAGAAGGTATTCAAAGAAACAAAAGGAATGCTTGATCAAGCAAAGGATCAAATGAGTGTATATGAAGAGGAAGCCGCTCACTTTAAGCAAAAGATCAAGCAGGCAGATCAAGTGATTCAAACCTTATCAAGCAAGCAAAAAGAAGTAAAACGCCAAGTGCAAGCGCTCATGGATGGGCTTGATCAAATTTATGACGGCCTTGACCAAACAAATGAGGGCCAAAAACAATTGATTAAAGAAATGCCTAAAATCGAAGATGGTGCAGATCAGCTGACAGACGGCCAAAAAGCCATCAAAAAAGGATTTAGCCAGCTTTCATCCAAACTTACATTGTTAACAGATGGATTAGGTGAAAGTATTGAAGGGCTTGAGCAGGTCAAAAGCGGCTTCACCGAGGCTGACGGCTACTTAAAGCAGCTTCAGCAAGCGCCAGATGAAGAAATAACGGGCTGGTTTATTCCAGAAGAAGTGCTGAAACGCCAAGAATTTAAGCAAATCTTTCATACGTATATGTCTCCAGATCGTAAATTAACGACTTTTGAAGTCATCTTAAATGTGAATCCATACAGCAATGAAGCGATGAAAGGTGTCGCGAAAATTGAGGAAACCCTTGATCAATATTTACCTGTAAGTGGACTCAAAAATGCCAAATACGGTGTATCTGGTATCTCAAGCTTAAATGTGGACTTAAAAGAAACGTCTGACGGTGACTTTATTCGAACTGTTATCTTCATGTTAATTGGTATTTTTATTATTTTAATTATTTTATTACGGTCAATCGTCATGCCGATATACTTAACACTTTCACTGATTTTAACGTACTTTACATCAATCGGGTTAACAGAATGGATCTTTAAAACATTTTTTGGCTACGATGGTGTCAGCTGGGCTGTTCCATTTTTCAGCTTTGTCATTCTTGTGACCCTCGGGATCGATTATTCCATCTTCCTTATGGATCGTTTTAATGAATGGAAGGGAGAGCATGTACAAGCATCGATGATATCAGCGATGAGAAATATGGGTTCTGTTATTATTTCTGCAGTGGCCATTTTAGCAGGTACGTTCGCTGCTATGCTGCCATCAGGAGTATTATCGCTTGTTGAAATTGCAACAGTCGTACTCATTGGACTTTTATTATATGCTTTTGTTGTATTGCCCCTCTTTATTCCGGTCATGGTTCGTATTTTTGGTAAATGGAATTGGTGGCCGTTTAGAATGAAATAACGACTGGCGTCTCTGCTATGAGCAGAGGCGTTTTTATTTCCTATCCTTTCCTCTGATTGATATAATGTCTATTAAATGGCTGTTTCACGTATATATCAGCTATGTTCTAATACATAATAAATAGGATGAACAAAGGAGGTTTCTCATGACGTATTTACAAGAGAAGACACTGGACACACCGGGTCTTCATACTCATATTGTCAAAACAGAAAAATTTAAAACCGTGACAATCCTTTTTAAAATGCTTGCACCGCTATCCAAAGATGACGTCACCATGCGTTCTCTTTTCCCGCATGTGCTGTTAAGAGGAACAGAAAAAATGCCGAAAACAGGCGCACTGCGTGCCTATTTTGATGAGCTCTATGGAGCAACCGTTTCCGCCGACATGGCGAAAAAAGGTGAGAATCACATCATTACCTTTCGCCTAGAAATGGCGAATGAAAAATATTTAAAGGATCAAACCCCTTTACTAGAAAAAGGGATTGCCTTACTATCTGACCTATTATTCCACCCGTATGTTGAAGAAGGAGTGTTTAGTCAATTATATGTGGATCAAGAAAAACGCACATTAAAACAGCGAATTCAGGCAGTTTATGATGACAAAATGCGTTATTCGAACTTAAGACTTGTGCAGGAAATGTGTAAAGGTGAACCATATGCGCTGCACGTCAATGGCGAAATGGAAGACATCGACGCAATCACACCTCACTCGCTCTTTGAAGCTTATGAGCATGCGCTTCAATCAAACCAGCTTGATCTTTATGTTGTCGGAGATGTTGACGAACAAGACATCAGCCGCATGGTCTCTCAATACTTTAAAACAAGTGAAAGAGAACCAGTCAAACAGCAGGCTGAATCAAAAAGACCTCAAAATGAACCAAAAGAAGTCATTGATGAAGAGGACGTAAAACAAGGCAAGCTGAATATCGGCTTTCGCACACATACAACGATTGCAGATAAAGATTATCCGGCGCTGCATTTGTTTAATGGCATATTCGGCGGTTTCTCGCATTCTAAGCTATTCATTAATGTTCGTGAAAAGGCAAGTCTAGCTTACTACGCTGTGTCTAGACTTGAAAGCTTTAAAGGCTTGATGATGGTCATGTCAGGGATTGAAGTCGGCAACTACCAGCAGGCAGTGGACATCATCAAAGAACAATTTGAAGCGATGCAAAAAGGTGATTTTTCAGATGAAGCGATTGATCAAACAAAAGCAGTCGTCAAAAACCAGCTGCTTGAAACGATCGATACGTCTTATGGAACAGCAGAATATTTGTATCAGCATGCCGTTGTGCCAACTGGGGAAACCCTTGATTCCTTTTTAGAAGCATTAGACCGAGTGACAAAAGAGGACATCATCAAAGTGGGTCAGAAAATCGAATGGGATACGACCTATTTTCTTAAAGGAACGGAGGGTGCTTCATGACAGTGAAAACAATTCAATTCGATCAGCTGCAAGAAACGGTCTATCACGAAAAAATGGAAAGCGGTCTTGACGTCTATGTGCTGCCAAAGCAAGGGTTTAACAAAACCTATGCGACCTTTACAACAAAATATGGCTCTGTCGATAACGAATTTGTGCCGCTTGGCAAAGAAGACATGATTCGAGTGCCTGACGGTATTGCACATTTCTTAGAGCATAAGCTGTTTGAAAAAGAAGATGGAGACGTGTTTCATACTTTTAGTAAACAGGGAGCATCCGCAAACGCTTTTACAACGTTTACAAGAACGGCTTATTTATTCTCAAGCACCTCAAATGTAAAGCAAAACCTTGAGACACTCATTGATTTTGTTCAAGAGCCTTATTTTACTGAAAAAACAGTCGAAAAAGAAAAGGGCATCATTGGCCAAGAGATTAACATGTATGATGACAATCCGGACTGGCGTTTATTCTTTGGTCTGATTGAAAATTTATATCAAGAGCATCCTGTGAGAATAGATATTGCTGGAACAGTAGAGAGCATTGCCCCTATTACAAAAGATCATTTGTATGAATGCTATGAAACGTTCTATCACCCGAGCAATATGCTTCTATTCGTCGTCGGGCCTGTTGATCCGAAGCAAATTTTAGATCAAGTCAGAGCGAATCAGGCGAAAAAGCCATTTACAGACCAGCCGGAGATCAAACGAAAAGACATCAATGAGCCAGAAGGTGTGTACCGGAAAGAATACGAACTTCCAATGAACGTACAAGGCTCTAAATGTATGTTCGGTTTGAAAACAAAGAATCCGCATAAAAAAGGAAATCAGCTGCTAAAGCATGAGCTTGGGATGAACCTCATTTTAGAGACGCTGTTTGGCAAAAGCTCCTTACAATATGAACAGATGTATGAAAAAGGCTTAATTGATGAAACATTCAGCTACGATTATACAGAAGAGGGCGGCTTTGGCTTTACTTCAGTTGGCGGGGATACAAATGATCCTGATCAACTCGCAAAGGTATTAAAAGAAACCCTTCTTCAAGCAAAAAGCCTCATGACAGAAGAGAAAATTGAACTCGCGCGCAAGAAAAAAATCGGCAGCTTTTTAAAAGCCATGAATTCTCCAGAATATATTGCGAACCAATTTACTCGATATGCATTCTTAGACATGAGCTTATTTGATGTCGTCTCAATGCTGGAACAAATTCAATTAGCTGATATTCAGCAAATTTTAGACGAAGAAATTGATGAAGAACGGATGTCTGTTTTCAAAGTCGTCCCAAAAACAAAATAAATGTAAAAAGACAAACTCATATCGGCAGAGTTTGTCTTTTTTATGTTCATTGAAAAAGCCGTTTTATTTGGGAGGATATTCATTGACAATTGTTTTGGACATTAGTTAAACTCTTTAATAGTTAAACACTTAAACTAAAAAGGAGCAGCGTATGGAACAAAATAAAATTGCCCAGCTTATCCAGAGGTATGCAGATGTCTATCTCTGGATGGAGAAAAAAGTCTCGAGTATGATCACCGAAAAGCTTGATAAAGAGCTGACGCTTGATCAATATTACTCGCTTCGATACATCAATTTACATCCAGGATGTACATCTACGGACCTTGCTTATGTATGTAATGTAAACAAAAGTGCTGTAACATCCATGACTAATCGTCTTTTTACGAAAAACTATATTTTTCGTGAACATGATCAAGCTGACAGAAGAAATGTTCACCTGTACGTCACGCCAGAGGGCAAAGATGTGGTCAGCCGAATGGAAAAGCAGCTTCAAGATCTGGTTCGATCTTATTTTGAAAAGCTTGAAGAAAAAGAAATGGAATCATTTATTCAAACATATGAAAAGATCTATCAAGTGATCATCGAAGAGGAGGCACAAAGTACTAATGAGAGCAATCATAAAGGGTAGATGGCTGATCACGATCCTGTGGATCGTATTAGCGGCAGTGTTACTCATCACCGCTCCTAATATGGCGCAATTAACAAAAGAAAAGGGGCAAATTTCTGTACCAGACGGCTACCCGTCCTCATATGCCAATCAGTTATTAAAGAAAATGTCTGAAAACGGCGATACAGAAAAATCAATCGTCATTGTCTTTCAAGAAAAGAACATTGTGAAAGAAAGAGAAACATCTTTAAAAAAGGCAATGGATATTTTAGAAAAAGATCAAGATCTCCACATAGAGGACATCACTTCTTACTTTGAAGCCAATAAAGATATCAAAAAACAAATGCTCTCTAAAGATCAAACGACACTCCTTGTTCCAGTTACATATGACTCAAACAAAATCAAAGCGTCCGATTTTAAAGAAAGAGTCAATGAAAAGCTGAAAAGCTTAAATCTGAAATTTGAAATGACAGGGCAGCCGTTAATTGATGATGATGTTATCACAAGTTCGCAGGAAGGCCTGAAGAAAACAGAATTCATTACGATTGGGTTTATTCTCGTTGTCCTTATTCTTGTTTTTAGGTCAGCTGTGGCGCCTTTCGTTCCCTTAGTCGCAGTGGCACTGTCTTACTTGGTGAGTCAATCGATCGTGGCTTATTTAGTGAAATATGTAGACTTTCCTCTCTCGACCTTTACTCAGATCTTTATGGTCGCGATCATGTTTGGAATTGGAACGGACTACTGCATACTGCTTCTCAGCCGCTTTAAGGAAGAGATCGCACACGGTAAAGATAAAATTGAAGCGATTCTGATTACGTATAAAACAGCAGGAAAGACCGTCTTATTCAGCGGAATTGCGGTTCTGATCGGTTTTACATGTATTGGTCTCGCACAATTCCAGCTTTATAAATCAGCTGTTGCAGTAGCAGTTGGGGTTGCTGTGCTCATTGTGGCTCTTCTCACGATTGTGCCGTTCTTTATGGCAGTTTTAGGAAAGGTGTTATTTTGGCCGATTAAAGGCGATATTGCCCATCCGCAGTCAAAAATGTGGGAAACAGCAGGCCGTTTTTCATTTAAGAAACCGCTTTTCAGCTTATTAATTGTAGGAATCATTACGCTTCCGCCAATTCTCATGTATAAAGGAACTCTTTCTTATAACAGCTTAGATGAAATTGGTAATAAATACGAATCGGTTAACGCATTCAATACCATTTCTGATAAGTTTGGACCGGGTGAAGCACTTCCGGCAACAGTGGTTGTGAAATCATCTGACCTTTTAGACAACAATGAAGGGCTGATTGCCATCGAAAAACTCAGCCGTGCAATTGAACAAACAGATGGGGTCAGTAAAGTGAGAAGTGCCACCCGCCCTGTCGGTAAAGGGCTGAGTGATCTGTACGTGAAATCACAAGCCAAAGAACTAAACACAGGACTTGATAAAAGCAATGAAGGCTTGAAAAATATCCAAGATGCACTGACGACAATGAGTCAATCCATTGAGGATCAAACACCGCAAATCAAATCATCAGGAAAAGGCATTAACAAATTGATTTCTGGTACAGAATCTGTGCAAACAGGGATTCAAAATGTTGAAAAATCCTTAAGAAAATTGCAAAACGGCATCGACCAAAATAAAAAAGGTGTAGCAGCCATTAAAGATGAAATCAAAGGTGCAAAAAAGGAATTAATGGCTCAAGTCATACAAGTGAATCAGCAAGTTTCACTGTATAAAAGCATTTCCAAAGAATTAAAGGCAGCATTAGCGCAAGTGGATACGTCATCCTCTGCCGCAGCAGATGTAAAAGCGTTAATCAAACAAGCAAATACACAATTTAGTACCCTTGAAAAGCAAATCCCGCAGGTAAAAGAAAATCAATCGTATCAAGCGATTAAAGCTTCGTACAATGAACTTTCTGCGACCTTGCAAGAAGGGGCGAAACAGGCAGACAGCTATGCCAAACAAGCGAAAGAAGCTAGAAAGCAGCTTGAAGCAGCTGATGCCTTTATCGCAAAAGCTTCTGAGCAGCAAAAAGTCTTGACGAATCAAATCGATGAACTCATTGCTGGCTTAGATGCAGTTGAAAATGGACTGGATCAAACGTCTAAAGGTCAAGGACAACTAGCTGATAATATGCCAAAGCTTGCAAATGGAGCGGGGGACATCATTAATGGCCAAAAGCAAATGAAAGAAAAGATTGGCGGCTTTGGGGATAACCTGACCAAGCTGACAGACGGTCTGAACAAAAGTGTGAAAGGACTGGAGAAAATTTCGAGCGGCTTAATGGGTGCAGGTGACTACTTAGACGAACTGAAAAATGCACCAGATCAAGACATGGCCGGCTGGTTTATTCCAAAAGACGTCTTGAAAAATAAAGCATTCAAGCAAGTATTTGATTCATACATGTCAGATGATCGCAAGATGACAAAGATTGATGTCATTTTAGAGAAAAATCCATATGGAAATGACGCCTTGTCGACGATTAAACAAGTGGAAGCTTCTGTCGAGCGGGCACTTCCTGAAACAAACCTAAAAGATGCATCATTTGGCGTCTCAGGTGTATCAAGTATGAACGCTGATCTAAAACAACTGTCAGACCAAGATTTCAATAAGACAGTGCTTTACATGATGATTGGTATTTTCCTTATTTTGGTGATCTTGTTCCGTTCGCTTGTCATGCCGCTTTACTTGGTAGGTTCACTCATATTGACTTACTTTACAGCAATCGGTGTAACAGAATTTATTTTCACCCATTTCTTCGGATATCCTGGCATTAACTGGGCTGTACCATTCTTTGGATTTGTGATTTTAATGGCGCTCGGAGTCGATTATTCGATTTTCTTAATGGAGCGGTTCAATGAATACAAAACAAAAGACATCCAGTTTGCCATGACTGAATCAATGAAAAATATGGGGTCTGTCATTATGTCTGCTGCTGTTATTTTGGCAGGAACATTTGCCGCCATGCTTCCATCAGGTGTGCTGTCTCTCCTGCAGATTGCAACACTTGTCCTCACAGGACTTTTACTGTACGCACTCGTTGTGCTACCATTGTTCGTACCTGTAATGGTGAAATTGTTCGGATCAGCCAACTGGTTCCCATTTAAACGAAAAGAATAGGTATTCTATATAGAAAGAAGGAATCAATGTGATGAGTCGTTGGGCGCTGATAACAGGTGCCAGTGGCGGGATTGGGCAGGCAGCAGCGAAAAAGCTTGCCCAAGAAGGCTGCCATGTGATGCTCCATTATCATAAAAATGAACAGGCAGCTGTGCGCCTCGCCGCTCATTTGGATGAGGCATATTCCATTCAAACGCACGTCGTTCAAGCCGATTTATCTAAAACGGGCGGAGCAGATGAGCTTGTCAGCCGTCTGCCGCTCTGTCCAGATATTCTTGTTTTAAACAGCGGCAGAAGCCATGTCGGATTGGTGACAGACACAGAAAAAGACGTATTAGCCAGTATGGTGCAGCTTCATGTCACAAGTCCATATGAGCTTACCCAATCCCTTTTACCCGCCATGATTCGAAAGAAAGCAGGCCATATCATTGCGGTCAGCTCGATATGGGGAGAAACGGGAGCATCATGTGAAGTGCTGTACAGCATGGTCAAAGGTGCGCAAAATGCGTTTATCAAAGGATTAGCAAAAGAGCTTGCTCCAAGTGGAATTAGAGCAAATGCTGTCTCGCCAGGTGCTGTCAAAACAGACATGATGAATCGTTTTACGCAGGAAGACATCGCAATGCTGGAAGAAGAAATTCCGCTTGGCCGGCTTGCATCGCCTGAGGAGGTTGCAGATGTCATTTGGTTTCTCGCCTCAAAACAGTCAAGTTATATCACAGGTCAAATTTTATCTGTCAATGGCGGCTGGTACTGTTAAAAAACGTGTATAATTCGTCTCTCCATGACAAAAGCTATGGCTGTAATTCATCTTTTCGAATGGAGGAATCGACATGTCTGTACTTGAGAACTGGGACCATTGGAAAAACTTTTTAGGTGATCGCTTAAATCATGCGCAGGATAAAGGTTTAGAAGATGAGACTATCAATAACCTTGCGTATGAAATTGGCGGATATCTAGCTAACGAAGTTGAGGCAAAGAACGAGCAGGAAAGAGTACTTGCTGACCTTTGGAGCGTTGCATCAGAAGATGAGCAGCGTGCCATTGCAAATATGATGGTCAAGCTAGTTGAAAATAATAGCTCGCACTAAACAAAAAGAGAGGTCGTTTGTGCCTCTCTTTTTATTTTAACCGTTTCACAACATTGTGCTTTCTAAAAATGTGAAAATGCTTTATGATAAAGGAAGGTAAAAATTTGCCACAATGAAGGGGGTAATATCATTTGGCAAAGCTCGAATGGTATTTTGAATATGAGATACAGGTAAACCGTCCCGGACTTTTAGGAGACATTTCTTCTCTAATGGGGATGCTTTCAATTAATATTGTGACAATTAATGGTGTTGATGTATCAAGACGCGGAATGCTTTTACGCTGTGACCACACAGATCAAATTAAGCGGCTTGAATCAATTTTAAATACAATGGAAACGATAAAAGTAACGAAATTAAGACAGCCAAAGCTTCGTGACCGCTTAGCTGTTCGTCATGGAAGATACATACAGCGTGATGCCGATGACAAAAAGACGTTCCGTTTTGAAAGAGACGAGCTCGGTCTTCTTGTTGATTTTATGGCTGAACTCTTTAAAAAAGAAGGACATAAATTGATTGGGATTCGCGGAATGCCGCGTGTCGGAAAAACAGAATCAATTGTGGCTTCAAGTGTTTGTGCAAGCAAGAGATGGCTGTTTGTATCATCAACTCTTTTGAAACAGACGATCCGAAGTCAACTGATCGCAGATGAATACAGCCCAGATAACGTCTTTATAATTGATGGGATTGTGTCGACAAGAAGAGGTTCTGAGAAGCACTTGCAGCTTTTAAGGGAAATTATGAGACTGCCGGCAACGAAGGTGGTCGAGCATCCAGACATCTTTATTCAAAATTCAGAATATACAATGGATGATTTCGACTATATCATTGAATTGCGGAATAGCGCAGACGAAGAGATTACATATGAACACGCTGAAGAACCACAAGTGTTTGATCATTCTGGTTTTTCCGGCTTCGATTTTTAATATGGTAATGGTAGGTGTTTGTTTTGACTGAATTGGGAAAACGGCTCGTTGAGGCCAGAGAGGAAAAAGGGATGTCGCTGGAGGATCTTCAGACGGTGACCAAGATCCAAAAGCGCTATTTGCTAGCAATCGAACAAGGAAACTATGATATTATTCCAGGTAAATTTTACGTCAGAGCGTTTATTAAACAATATGCCGAAGCCGTTGGACTGAATCCTGAACAATTGTTCGAAGAATTTCGTAAAGATGTTCCAAGCACGTATAACGATGAAGTATCTGATAAATTATCGAATATTAAGCCGCAAAGAGAGCTGCCAAAGCCTGCTTCGAAAGTGCTTGAACTATTGCCGACAATTTTAATTATTGGAGGCATCATTGTGGTCATCGCCATCATTTATGTGATCGTGCAGGCGGTCAATCATGATAGCGGACAGAAGAATAATCAGGCGGCCCCTCAGCAATCAGAATCTAAATATGAAGTATCTGAGGGTTCATCTCTTGCAAAAGATCAAAAGAAAAAAGAAAAAGCTTCGTCAGATGATAAAGAAAAATCATCTAAAAAAGATGATTCATCAAAAGACGATGAAACTGTATCTTTAAAGGCGACGAATACAGAAGGCTCGACAACAACGTATGAAGTATCAGGTGCAGACGAAATGGAGTTAAAAATTTCTGCCTCGCAAGCTTCATGGCTGCGTGTAAGAGACGAATCTGGAAAAGTGCTGAAGATGGGTGAACTAAAAGATGGCGAATCGTTTAAAACAGACCTGTCTGATCTTTCTCAGGTCGATATCCGTCTAGGCAATGCGTCTGGAATTGATATCAAGGTAAATGATGAGACACTTAAGTACGAATTAGACCCTAAGGACACCATGACACAAAACATTGTGATTGTGAATAAAGGAAAGGAAAAGTCATCTTAAGCAAGTAGATGACTTTTCTTTTGTTCCTACTATTATATACATAATAAAATTGCATTATTGGAGGATTGGATTTCATGTTTAACTTACCGAATAAAATAACCCTTTCTAGGATCGCCTTGATCCCTGTTTTTATGATTATTATGCTTGCACCGCTAGATTGGGGTGTTGCGCGCTTTGGCGACGTCAGCATCGAAGTGACGCACCTTGTTGGAGCGATCCTGTTTATTGTTGCTTCAACAACTGACTGGATTGATGGATACTACGCACGTAAGCTTAATTTAGTGACGAACTTTGGTAAATTTTTAGATCCGCTTGCAGATAAATTGCTTGTTTCAGCTGCTTTAATTATACTTGTTCAATACAACCTCACACCGGCATGGATGGCGATTGTGATCATCAGCCGTGAATTTGCTGTAACAGGTCTAAGGCTTGTATTAGCCGGAGGCGGTGAAGTAGTGGCAGCGAATATGCTTGGAAAAGTGAAGACATGGGCGCAGATCATTGCGATTTCTGCACTTTTACTGCATAACCTGCCGTTTGAACTTGTGTCATTCCCGTTTGGTGATCTAGCGATGTGGGTAGCGGTGTTCTTCACTGTTGTCTCAGGCTGGGATTACTTTGCAAAAAACTGGGAAGCTTTAAAGAATTCTAACTAAAAAGGACGTGTACGCTTTGAAGTCAGAGAGAAAAGCAGAAATTATTGCAGTCGGTTCCGAACTATTGCTAGGGCAAATTACGAATACGAATGCACAATTCATCAGCAAACAACTAGCTGAAATTGGTGTGAATGTTTATTACCACACAGCAGTTGGTGACAATCCAGAGCGTTTAAAACAGGCCATTCAGGTGGCGCAGGAAAGATCTAATTTTATTATCTTCTCAGGTGGTCTTGGACCAACCAAAGATGACTTAACAAAAGAAACCATTGCGAGTACGCTTGGCAAAGAGCTTGTACTAAATGAAGAAGCATTTGAATCAATTCAAGACTACTTTCTAAAGACCGGACGCGTTATGTCACCGAACAACCGTAAGCAGGCACTCGTTCTAGAAGGGTCTGATGTGCTCGTGAACCGTTTCGGGATGGCCCCGGGTATGTTTGTTCAAGAAGACGATACGTTTTATATGCTTCTTCCTGGACCGCCAAGTGAACTGCACCCGATGTTTGAAAACGAGGCAAAGCCGCTGATTTCTGAGAAGCTTGGCTTAAAGGAAAAGATCGTGTCTGTTGTTCTGCGCTTCTTCGGAATCGGTGAATCGCAGCTTGAAACAGACCTAGAAGATTTAATTGATGCTCAAACCAACCCGACGATTGCACCACTCGCATCTGACGGTGAAGTGACGCTAAGGCTGACTGCTAAGCATGAGGATGAAAAAGAAACAGAGCGTCTGTTAAAAGAAACAGAAGCGCAAATTTTAGCGCGGGTAGGAGAGTACTTCTACGGATATGGGGATACATCACTTGTCCGCGAAGCGTCCAAAGCCTTGCACGAGCACGGGAAAACAGTAGCAGCAGCAGAAAGCCTGACTGGCGGAATGTTCTCCGAATGGCTGACAGATCTCGAAGGAGCATCATCCATTTTGAACGGAAGTGTGGTTTGTTATACAAACCAAGTCAAGCAGCAGGTACTTGGCTGCCGCGAGGAAACATTGTCTTCTCATGGTGCTGTCAGCAAAGAGTGTGCTTTAGAGCTTGCTGAAGGGGTTAGAAAGCTGACCGGAAGTGATATTGGCATTAGCTTTACGGGTGTAGCAGGACCTGATACCCATGAGGGTCAGCCTGTTGGAAAAGTGTTCATTGGACTATCTACGAAAGACCAGACGGACGTGTTTGAATGGATGTTTACAGGCAGCCGGTCAGGCATTCGAAAGCGTGCTGTGAAATATGGTCTGCATCACTTACTCAACTTATTAAAAGAGAGTTAATTTTGTTTTTTGTTAGGTTTACTCCTTTATAAAAGAGCGTTTTTTCTAATAGAAAATACTCTTTTCTTAAAAATCTGCCAAGAAAAAAATCGAATATGTGTTCGTTTTTTTCTTGGCAAATGACGTAAAACAAGGTATAGTATAGATAGTGGAATTGATAAAGGAGGAAACAATAGAATGAGTGATCGTCAAGCAGCCTTAGATATGGCTCTTAAACAAATAGAAAAACAGTTTGGTAAAGGCTCTATTATGAAACTAGGAGAGCAAACAGATACACGTATTTCAACAGTACCTAGTGGTTCGTTAGCACTTGATACTGCGCTTGGAATAGGCGGATATCCCCGAGGCCGTATTATCGAAGTATATGGTCCAGAGAGTTCTGGTAAAACGACAGTAGCCCTTCATGCCATTGCTGAAGTTCAGCAGCAGGGAGGACAAGCTGCATTTATTGATGCAGAGCATGCACTCGATCCAGTTTATGCTCAAAAACTAGGTGTCAACATTGATGAACTGTTACTTTCTCAGCCGGATACAGGAGAGCAAGCACTTGAAATTGCAGAAGCTCTTGTCCGCAGCGGGGCAGTTGATATTGTTGTTATTGACTCTGTAGCTGCTCTTGTACCAAAAGCAGAGATTGAAGGAGACATGGGTGATTCACACGTTGGTCTTCAAGCACGTTTGATGTCCCAAGCCCTTCGTAAACTATCAGGTGCTATCAATAAATCAAAAACAATTGCCATCTTTATTAACCAAATTCGTGAAAAAGTTGGGGTCATGTTCGGTAACCCTGAAACAACGCCAGGTGGACGTGCGCTGAAGTTCTATTCGTCTGTTCGTTTAGAAGTGCGCCGTGCTGAACAGCTGAAACAAGGCAATGATATTATGGGGAATAAAACGAGAATTAAAGTAGTGAAAAACAAAGTAGCACCGCCATTCCGTATTGCCGAAGTAGACATTATGTACGGTGAAGGGATCTCAAAAGAGGGAGAAATCATCGACCTTGGAAGCGAGCTAGATATCGTACAAAAGAGCGGTGCTTGGTATTCTTACCAAGAGGAACGTCTTGGACAAGGCCGTGAAAATGCGAAACAGTTCCTAAAAGAAAATAAAGATATCATGCTGATGATCCAGGAGCAAATTCGCGAACATTACGGTTTGGATAATAACGGAACAGTGCAACAGGAATCTGAAGAGGCGCTAGAACAATTAGAATTAGAATAAAAATTAAATCAGTATGAAATGATAAAAAAGGCTGGGTGAAAAACTCAGCCTTTTTTATTTTGCAAAAAACTTTCGACAACTTTTTCAGTATTTCATCCGTCTAAAGTGTACAAAATGGAATTTATTTTGGGAGGAAAAAATAATGACAAGTCCGACCCGCAGAAGAACTGTTGCCAAACGCAGACGGAGAAAACCAAGTCAGAGGGGAAAACTTGTGCTTGTTTTTTTAGCAGCGATGATTTGCTTAACAATGTGGAATGTGCTTCATCGAAATAGTGAAGAGAACAACCCGTTTCAAAAAACTGCTGTAGCTTTAGAAAACAGCCAGAAAAAAGAAGTCAAAAGGAAAACCGCCAAAAAATCAGAGGAACAAATCAAAACAGTGGACCGTAATCACAAAATCAGCAGTTATTTAAATGGGATCGGTTTCAGCGGAACAGCCATGATTGTTCGAAATGGAGAAATCGTAACAAATAAAGGTTTTGGTTATGCAGACCGTAAACAAAAAATTCGAAATAATCCTTTGACATCTTTTTATGTCGGTTCGTCACAAAAAGCGCTGATTGCAACCGCTATTTTGCAGCTTGAGGAAAAGGGGAAACTTCAGACAAGTGCTCCGGTAAGCACGTATTTACCTCATTTCCCTAACGGACAAACGATTACTTTGAAAAATCTGCTGACACATACATCGGGAATAAACGGCCATATTGAAGGAAATGGTGTAATTACTCCGGACGAATTAATAAAAGACATAGAACGTCAGGGAATTAATCGTCAGCCGGGCAAATGGAGCTACAAGGATTCCAACTATTCTGTTCTTGCTTATATTGTGGCTGAAGTGAGCGGTGAGTCCTATGAACAATATATAACGAATCATATTTTTAAACCGGCGGGTATGACGCATGCAGGCTTTTACAAAACATATGAAAAAGAACCTTATCCTGCTGTCGGGTATAAGCTGAAAGGCAGCAAAGCGGTTACACCGTATATGCCCGATCTATCTCAGCTTTACGGTGCTGGAGATATTTATATGAGTGCTATAGATATGTACAAATTTGACCAAGCCCTGATAGACGGCAAACTGTATTCGCAGAAGAGCTATAAAAAGATGTTTACGCCAGGAAGCAGCTCCACATACGGAATGGGATTTTATGTTGCTCCCGGTAGCTATTCAAACCATGGTGTCATGCCGGGCTTCAACATTTTGAACAGCTTTAGCAAATCTGGGCAAACCATCGTTGTTTTGTTTTCAAATATACAAAATAACACTAAACTGGGCCAAGTAAACAATAAAGTATATCAGCTGCTGAATCAAGAATAATTCTGATCTGCTTTTGCAAACGCTAAGATGGCTAGCTTGACAAGTATTTCCGACACAATTACAATGGGAATGTATCACTTGTTTTTCTTAACATGATTGATAACTAATTTAAACTTGACAAGGGCAGTGAGGATCTCATTCCCTGTGAAGGCCCTGTATGTTGAGACACAAAACAATGTACATGCCGACACTTTATTTGTAAAACCAAGTTCATAGCAAGAGGAGGTGAAAATATGTCGCCTACGATGTTTACGATCATCTCCATTTTGCTGAGCCTAATCTGTTTAGTTGTTGGCTACTTTGTTCGTAAAACCATTGCAGAAGCAAAAATATCCGGCGCAAGAAACATGGCCGAACAAATTGTTGAGGATGCAAAGCGTGATGCGGAAGCATTGAAGAAAGAAGCGCTCTTGGAAGCGAAAGATGAAATTCATTCGTTTCGTGTAGAGGCGGAGCAAGAAGTTCGTGAAAGACGAAATGAGCTTCAAAGACAAGAAAACCGTTTACTTCAAAAAGAGGAAAATCTTGATCGCAAAGACGAATCTTTAGATAAACGGGAGTCCCTGTTGGAGAAGAGAGATCATTCTCTGAATGAACGACAACAACATATTGAAGAGATGGAAAGCAAAGTGGATGATATGATTCGTTTGCAGAAAGCCGAGTTGGAACGTATTTCAAGTCTAACTCGAGATGAAGCGAAACAAATCATTCTGGATCAAGTTGAAAATGAGCTTTCCCACGACATTGCAGTCATGACGAAAGAATCTGAAAACCGAGCGAAAGAAGAGGCTGACAAAAAGGCGAAAAATATTCTTTCACTTGCGTTACAGCGTTGTGCAGCTGATCATGTGGCTGAAACAACGGTATCTGTAGTCAATCTTCCAAATGATGAGATGAAAGGTCGTATTATCGGACGTGAAGGACGAAATATCCGTACGTTAGAAACGTTAACAGGTATTGACTTGATCATAGATGATACACCTGAAGCTGTTATACTATCGGGCTTTGATCCGATTAGACGTGAAACAGCGAGGATAGCTCTGGACAAGCTAGTCCAGGATGGCCGCATTCATCCTGCACGAATTGAAGAAATGGTGGAAAAATCACGCCGTGAAGTCGATGATTATATCCGCGAGATGGGTGAGCAAACGACATTCGAAGTTGGAGTTCACGGTCTGCATCCGGATCTGATCAAAATTCTCGGCCGCTTAAAATTCCGTACAAGTTATGGACAAAATGTCCTGAAGCATTCAATTGAGGTTGCACATCTTGCAGGTCTCATGGCTTCAGAGCTTGGAGAAGATGCAAAGCTTGCAAAACGAGCAGGTCTTCTGCATGACATTGGAAAAGCCATTGATCACGAAGTAGAAGGAAGCCACGTAGAAATTGGCGTTGAGCTTGCGACGAAATATAAAGAGCATCCTGTTGTCATCAACAGTATTGCCTCTCACCACGGTGACCAAGAACCGACATCTATTATCGCTGTTCTTGTTGCGGCAGCTGATGCATTATCTGCAGCACGCCCTGGTGCAAGAAGTGAGACGCTTGAAAATTACATTCGGAGACTTGAGAAATTAGAAGATATCTCTGAATCTTATGAAGGTGTTGAAAAATCGTTTGCGATACAGGCTGGACGTGAAGTACGTATTATGGTGAAGCCAGATTCAATTAATGATCTTGAAGCTCACCGTCTAGCAAGGGATATTCGTAAGCGAATTGAGGACGAGCTCGATTACCCTGGTCACATTAAAGTGACAGTCATTCGAGAAACTCGCGCAGTAGAGTATGCAAAATAGAGCGGTGCGCTTAGCGCCGCTTTATTTTTTTGTGTAAATATGCAACACTGATAAGAAGATCAATTTAAAAGAGAAAGGGTTCAAAAGCGCATGAAAATATTATTTGTTGGAGATATTGTCGGTTCACCTGGCAGAGACACACTGAAAGAATATTTGCCAAAGCTAAAGAAAAAATATCAGCCGCACTTTACCATTGTCAACGGAGAAAATGCTGCTCACGGGAAAGGTCTAACTGAAAAAATCTATCATGAGCTGCTGCAAGCAGGAGCTGATGTGCTCACAATGGGCAACCATACATGGGATAAAAGAGACATTTTCGATTTCATCGATGATGCAGCTAATATGGTCCGTCCAGCTAACTTCCCAGAAGGCACACCTGGAAAAGGTCTCACGTTTATTAAAAAACAAGGAAAAGAATTGGCTGTCATCAACCTGCAAGGACGTACGTTTTTACCGCCAATTGACTGCCCATTTCAAAAAGTAGATGAATTAATTGCGGAAGCATCCAAACGAACACCGTTTATTTTTATTGATTTTCATGGTGAAGCCACAAGTGAAAAGCAGGCGATGGGCTGGTATACAGACGGCCGTGCATCATGTGTCGTGGGCACGCATACACATGTTCAAACAGCAGATAACCGCGTATTGCCAAAAGGAACTGCGTATATTTCAGATGTCGGGATGACAGGACCTTATGACGGCATTTTAGGTGTTGACCGAGAAACGATCATTAAACGATTCAAAACAAGTCTCCCAGTACGGTTTGAAATTGCAGAAGGCCGAACGACGTTAAGTGCAGTAATCGTAGAAATTGACGAACAGTCGAAAAAAGCTGTCAAAATTGATCGAATTTTGATAAATGATGACCATATTTTCTTTGAATAAATGTTCACATATTTATTTCAGAAAAATATTAATCAGAAAGAAGGAATATGCGCCCTCTATCGTGAATATAGTAAAAATGGTAGGTAGCCTGCTATTTTTGAAAAACATTTTGGGGATGGATTTTCAAAAAAATAGCATCATCTAACAAAGATTGTTCTAATGAACACTCACTTATCCATTGTAAATTTAAGGGGGAGCAGAAATGGAAATTTTAAAAGTTTCAGCAAAGTCAAATCCGAATTCAGTAGCAGGAGCATTAGCCGGCGTTTTACGTGAACGCGGTGCAGCGGAAATACAAGCAATCGGCGCTGGAGCACTGAATCAGGCGGTTAAGGCTGTCGCCATTGCAAGGGGATTTGTCGCGCCAAGCGGAGTGGATTTGATATGCATTCCAGCCTTTACTGACATTCTGATCGATGGAGAAGAAAGAACAGCCATCAAATTGATTGTTGAACCACGATAATTCTAATTTTATTATTTTCAACCTGCTTACATCATGTAAGCAGGTTGTTTTTGTTTACCGCTATACATTTCTTATATAACATATTCAGTTCGTGAAATAGATAAAAATGACATATTAGAGCTTGCATTTTTTCACCGTGATGATAAATTAAGATTAAGTTGAATTTACTTCATCAAAAATAAATATTTAAGTAGGTGAAATAATGTTTGAAGCTTTTTTGAAAAGAGGAAAGCTTGTTTTTATTTTATTTTTTATCGTTCTCATTACTGGCGGCTATTTATTCGCGCAGCTTCCTAAACGAGAACTGCCAGAATTCGAGGCGAATCTCGTCACGATTTCTACCGTTTTTCCTGGTGCAGATGCAAAACAGGTGGAAAGAGATGTCACCAATAAACTGGAATCAGCCCTATCTGATATCAACGGTGTAGAGAAAACGAGCTCGGTTTCTGCCATTGGTTTCTCAAATATTGTGCTTGAAATTGAGGACCAAGCTGACTTTCAAAAGGTGGCAAGTCAAATTAAGAATGAAACCACAAGTGCTGCGTCGTCTTTTCCTGACGGGGTGAAGGAGCCGGAAGTAAAGGATGAATTCGGCAGCGTGCCGGTTGGCTCTTATATGATTGTGTCGAGTGAATCATCAGACTTAGCAAAGAGTCAGCAATCGCTGCGTGCATTGAAGGAAAAAGTAGAGGACATCAAAGGGGTAGACAGTGTCATTATCAAAGGCTTCAATGACAAACAAGCGATTTTAAACTTAGATTCAAACAAGCTGGAGGGTGAAGGGCTCAATGTAACTGATGTCACAAATGCCATCAATCAGGAATTTGACACATCTCCACTAGGCGATATTCGGGCAGGCAAAGAGAAGGTGAAGCTGTCCATCGATACATATGACCGCCGCTTAGATCAAGTTAAAAAAATTGAGCTTTTCTCAAAAACGAAAAGAGAGCCGGTCACAATTAGTCAGCTTGGCAGTTTAAAAGAAGTAGAAAAACAGAAAAGTGATATTGTGTCGTATAACGGAAAGCCCGCTTATTCATTTACTGTGAATATTAAACAAGGGCTTGATATTCCTAAAATGTATGACAAAGTCAGTGATGTCATTGAGAAAGAAAAGCAGCTGCCAAATGGGGTGGAGTGGGTAGACTACTATTCACAAAAAAGTGAAGTGGATACCATTTTCAATGATTTAATAAAAGAAGCCATTGTTGCGGTCATTGCTGTCATAATTGTTACCACACTTGGACTCACGATTGGCGGGGCGTTTATCGTTTCACTCGCCATTCCGCTATCCATTACAATTGGAACGATTCCGCTGCCATTTTTACAAGTGGACCTCAATCAAATTTCGATCATCGGCTTTATCATTGCTTTAGGGATACTTGTCGATGATGCCATTGTCGTGAATGATAATATTTTAAGACAAATGAAAAAATACGAAAGTCCGCTTAAAGGAACAATTGCAGGGGTGAAAGAAGTCGCAGGGTCCATTTTGACATCAACACTGGCTGTTGTGTTTGCCTTCCTGCCGCTTGTATTCCTATCAGGTGCAAATGGTTCATTTATTCGGGCATTACCGTCTGTTCTAGTGACGACTGTGCTTGCGTCCATGGTGATTTCTCTGACACTTGTACCGGTCTATCAATATACTGTGAACCGGAAAAGAAAGAACAAAAACAGTCAAAAAGAGCCGGGATTCCTAGGGAAACCATTAAAAAGGCTGGCTGATTTCTATGCAGACCGTGTGCTGACAAACATTGTGAAGCGGCCGCTCGTTATTGGACTAAGTGGTTTGCTCGTTGCAACGCTTGCTTTTTTACTTATTTTCGTCACACCATTTGAATTTTTCCCTGCGGCGAATAAGAAAGAAGTGGTCGTCACTGTCACGCTTCCAAGTGAAACAACATTAGACAAAACAAATGAAACATTAAAGAAAATAGAACAAGAGATCAAACAGCAAAAAGGCATTGAAGAAACGGCGATTTTTGCAGGCGGCGGTGTGCCGAACCTGTTTAATGAAAGTATTTCAAATGCAAGTGACCACACGGGTCAGGTTGTCGTGAGAGTAGACAATGATCAGATGACAAGTAAGGCATTAATAGATCGTATGACCGAGCCTTTGCGAGAGACATTCAAAGAGGCTGAAATCTTTATGAAAACCATTGTACAAGGACCGCCAACTGGAGCGCCAGTGACAGTAACGGTTGCGGGTGACTCTTTTTCAAAGCTCATTGATGTCAAAGAAACACTGACAAATGAAATGAAAGACAAAGGGGCAAGCTTGATTACGGACGATGTCAATCAGCCGGTGAAAACGATCTCTTTTGAATTAAACCGCGAGCGGATGGCAGAGGATGGGCTCAGTGCTCAATTTGTCAGCAGACAGCTTGGTCTTGTGACAGAAGGGATGCCATTAGGTACCTTTCAACAAGGAACAAATGATATCGATTTAGTAGTGAAACAGGATATAGGCACACATCAAAATGGGTTAAAGCTAAAGGAAATGAAAGTGCCTGTGAAGACAAATGAGGGCGGTATGCCTCAACTTGAGCCGCTTAGCCGATATGTAAAAGAAAAAGAAACAGAGCAGTACGAAAGCATTCCTCATGAAAATGGAGTTCCGACCATTACGCTGAAGGCGTATCCCGGCGCATCAGATTCGTTTAAAGACGATATGAAAGAAGTCGTCAATCAAGTGGGGAAAAGCGCTACAGCGAAGGATTTGACCATCTCACAGGGTGGAGAAAATGAAAATCAGACCCAGTTCTTTATTGAAATTAGTCTCTTATTTGCAGTAGTCTTGCTGCTCATTTACGTGACCATCGCTTTCCAGTTCAATTCTTTAATGCTTCCGCTGTTAGTTCTAGGAACGGTTTACTTAGCCGTATCAGGAGCCATTATCGGACTGTTTGTCACACAAACACCATTCAGCTTTATGGCAACAATGGGGATTGTCTCATTGGCTGGTATTGTCGTCCGAAATGCGGTCGTCCTATTCGAATTTATTGAACAGCGGCGTAAGCAAGGGTTTGATCAACAGACAGCTGTCATTGAAGCAGGAAGAGCAAGGATTAGACCGATTCTCTTAACAGCATTTACGGCACTTGTTGCACTAATGCCTGTTGCATTAAGTCATGATCCACTCTTTAAGCCGCTGGCCATCTGCATTGTATCAGGTGTGTTTTTCTCAACAATACTGACCTTATTCATTGTGCCAGCACTATATGTTGCCGTTTCAAAGAAACGCTGACGATGAAAGCAAATCTCCGATCGAAAGGAGATTTGCTTTTTTTTTTTTAGAAAAATATCCAAAAAAATATGTGGGGTGTTCATTTGTCTTTTTCTAGTAGACAGTGGTATTTACGACTAAAATAAGTCGTGTTAAAATCTGATTGGGAGAAGTTTTTTAACAAAGGGGTTGTACGTCATGTGTGGAACGATGAAAGCAATTGTTAAAAAAGAAAGCGCTTACGGAGCGGTGATGATGGAGATGCCGATTCCAGAAATCAAAGATCATGAAGTTTTGATCCAAGTGAAAGCCACTTCGATATGCGGAACAGACGTGCATATTTATAATTGGGATGACTGGGCTAAGGGAAGAGTCAAAGCGCCTTACATTTTTGGACATGAATTTACAGGGGAAGTTGTTAAAGTGGGGAAGCAAGTCTCACGAGCAAAGGTAGGGGACTTTGTATCGGCTGAGACGCATGTTGTGTGTAATCAATGTTATATGTGCTTAACAGGGCAGCAGCATTTGTGCAGTGAAACGAAAATTTTAGGGGTAGACATTGATGGCTGTTTTGCTGAATATGTCAAAGTGCCTGAACAAAATGTGTGGCATAATCCAGCTCAAATGCCGGTTGAGCTTGCCTCTATCCAAGAGCCGCTAGGAAATGCAGTCCATACTGTACTGCACACACCTGTATCAGGTAAATCAGTGGCGATTTTTGGCTGCGGACCAATCGGTTTAATGGCAATCGCTGTCGCAAAAGCCTCCGGGGCTGTTCAAGTGTTCGCTGTTGATAAAAATGAATACAGGCTCGATCTTGCCCGAAAAATGGGTGCAGATCATATCGTGGATATTGGAAAAGGTGATCCAGTCGCGATAATTAAGCAGCTCACGCGGATGGAAGGGGCAGATGTGATGTGTGAGATGTCAGGTCATCCAGCTGCCATTAATCAAGCACTCGAAGCTTGTGCAAATGGAGGGAAAGTCAATATACTAAGCTTGCCAGAACGGCCAGTAACAATTGATATTACGAATCAAATTGTTTTTAGGGGATTAACCGTGCAAGGGATCACGGGGAGAAAAATGTTTGAGACGTGGCGTCAAGTATCTGAGCTATTAAGAACGAATACCATTGATGTAAAGCCGGTTGTCACTCATACACTGCCATTTGAAGAGTTCGAAAAGGGATTTGAACTTATGCAAAGCGGTACGTGCGGAAAAGTCGTACTGATGATGCCATCATATCAAAGGGGGAAGAAATGATGAAAGAATTCACGTATTTACAAGATGAATTGGACACAATGAAGCAGCAAGGCACCCACCAAACTTTGAAAGAGATCGACTCAAAACAATCATCCACTGTGACATTAAATGAACAATCTGTCATACAACTCTCCTCAAATAACTACTTAGGCCTCACCTCACACCCAAGGCTGATGAAAGCAGCAAAAGAGGCAATCGATGAATTCGGTGCGGGTACAGGATCTGTACGTACCATCGCCGGCACAATGACGATGCATGAACGTCTTGAAAAAAAGCTTGCTTCATTTAAAAAGACAGAAGCAGCACTTGTGTTCCAATCAGGCTTTACGACCAATCAAGGGGTCTTATCCAGTATCTTGACAAAAGATGATATTGTCATTTCGGATGAACTGAATCATGCCTCAATTATTGATGGCATCCGATTAACAAAAGCAGATAAAAAGGTATACGGTCATTCCAATATGGAAGAGCTGGAGAAGATTTTGAAAAAATCAATGAATTACCGCGTCCGCCTCATCGTTACAGACGGTGTATTCTCGATGGATGGAGATATCGCGCCACTTCCTGAGATCGTCAGGCTCGCAGAAGCATATGATGCATTTGTAATGGTAGACGATGCGCACGCCTCGGGCGTGCTTGGTGAGAATGGCCGCGGGACGGTCAACCATTTTAAACTCGACGGCAGAGTGCACATTCAGGTCGGGACACTTAGTAAGGCTGTCGGAGTGCTCGGCGGCTATGTGGCTGGTTCAGCGGTTTTAATTGATTATTTAAAGCATAAAGCAAGACCGTTTTTATTCAGCACCTCTCATCCGCCAGCTGTAACTAGAGCGTGTGAAGAAGCGATTGAAGTGCTGTTAGATGAACCGGAACGAATCGATATACTTTGGGAGAACGCCGCTTATTTTAAAGAAAAGGTCATCAGCCTAGGATTTCAAGTCGCCCCAACAGAGACACCGATTATCCCAATCATGATTGGAGACGAAGCACTTACTTTTCGATTCTCAAAGGCTTTAATAGAACGAGGCGTGTTTGCCCAAGGCATCGCCTTCCCAACTGTGGCAAAAGGCAAGGCAAGAATTAGAGCCATCATCACAGCCGAGCACACAAAAGAAGAACTAGACCGGGCACTGACAATCATTGAAGAAGAAGCAAAAAAACTAAACATACTTGATTGAGAGAGCGCAGGCTCTCTTTTTTCTTTTTGTGAAAAATGGTTATGACTAATAGGCAATTTTCATAGAAGAACCGTATATGATTTATTTTCAATTCATCACAAAATAGTCTATACTGTAGGGTGGAACTTGGTTTGAAAGGAGTACAAATTCATGAATGAAGAGCAGAGAAAAGCGAGCGGACAAGTAAGTTCATCGGACAAAAAATCCGAGAAGGACTACAGCAAATATTTTGAAGCTGTGTACATTCCGCCTTCCTTAAAAGATGCAAAAAAACGGGGTAAAGAAGAAGTTGAATACAATCAATTTCAAATTGACGAGCAGTTTCAAGGGTTAGGAAACGGCCGCAAGTTTTATATTCGCACATATGGCTGTCAAATGAATGAGCATGACACAGAAGTGATGGCTGGTATTTTTATGGCGCTTGGCTATGAACCAACAAACTCAACGGAAGATGCAAATGTTATCTTATTAAACACTTGTGCTATTCGTGAGAATGCAGAAAATAAAGTGTTTGGAGAGCTTGGACATTTAAAAGCATTAAAACGTGAAAAGCCAGATTTAATTTTAGGTGTCTGCGGATGTATGTCACAAGAAGAATCTGTCGTGAACCGTATTTTGAAGAAACACCCATTTGTTGACTTGATTTTTGGCACGCACAACATTCACCGCCTGCCAGAGCTGTTATCTGAATGCTACCTTTCAAAAGAAATGGTCATTGAGGTTTGGTCAAAAGAAGGCGACGTGATTGAGAACCTTCCAAGAGCCCGTCAAGGTAAAATCAAGGGCTGGGTGAACATTATGTACGGCTGTGATAAATTCTGTACATACTGTATCGTGCCTTACACGCGCGGCAAGGAAAGAAGCCGCCGCCCAGATGAAATTATTCAAGAGGTCAGATGTTTAGCGGCAGAAGGATATAAGGAAATTACCCTTCTTGGTCAAAACGTGAATGCATATGGAAAAGATTTTGAAGATATGGAATATGGTCTTGGCCACCTGATGGATGAGCTGCGAAAAATTGATATTCCGCGTATCCGTTTTACAACAAGTCACCCGCGTGATTTTGATGATCACTTAATTGAAGTGCTTGCCAAGGGCGGAAACCTTCTCGATCATATTCACCTGCCAGTTCAATCCGGAAGTTCTTCTGTGCTGAAACTTATGGCGAGAAAATATGACCGTGAGCGTTACCTTGATCTTGTGCGCAAAATCAAAGAAGCTATGCCGAATGCTTCATTAACAACGGACATTATTGTTGGGTTCCCAAATGAAACAGATGAGCAGTTTGAAGAAACACTTTCGCTTTATCGCGAGGTTGAGTTTGATGCTGCTTATACATTCATTTATTCTCCAAGAGAAGGAACGCCGGCAGCGAAAATGAAAGACAACGTGCCAATGCGTGTGAAAAAAGAACGTCTGCAGCGCCTAAATGCACTTGTGAATGAAATTTCTGCGAAAAAAATGAAGGAATATGAAGGGCAGATTGTCGAAGTATTAGTAGAGGGTGAAAGTAAAAACAACCCTGAGATCCTAGCCGGATATACAAGTAAAAGCAAGCTTGTGAATTTTAAAGCACCAAAAGAAGCGATTGGCAACATCGTCAAAGTGAAAATCACACAAGCCAAAACTTGGTCTCTTGACGGAGAAATGGTTGGAGAAGCTATCGAGGTGAATTAAAATGACACTTTATTCAAAGAAAGAAATTGTCGAGCGTGCAAGAGAGCTCGCTAAAATGATTTCTGAAACGGAAGAAGTTGATTTCTTCAAAAAAGCAGAAGCGCAAATCAATGAAAATACAAAAATTTCAACGATTATTAATCAAATTAAGGCGCTTCAAAAACAAGCTGTGAACTTAAAGCATTACGGCAAACATGAAGCCTTAAAACAAGTCGAAGAAAAAATCGATGCCCTGCAAGAAGAACTGGATGACATCCCAGTGATTCAAGAATTCAAAGAATCACAAATGGAAGTCAATTCCCTGCTTCAACTTGTAGCGCACACGATTTCGAATCAAGTAACAGATGAAATCATTCTTTCAACCGGCGGTGACCTCTTATTAGGAGAAACCGGTTCAAAAGTAAAAAACTCATCACCAAGTTGCTCCATTAAATGAGAAAACCCCGCAGATGCGGGGTTTTTTGCTTTCCTATTAACATTTTTTGAAAAGCACTACCCATTCTTTTTCATGCTTCATCGTTTCCAAACCTCTCACTCTCCAACTTTTCCAATTTTCAAGGCAAGTTTATGGGCGACCATGCATACACTGAAACAGAAATGAATTTAATTGAACATGAAGTTCAAAATCGTGACACACTAGACGAATGCCCAGCATAAGATAAAACGATCAAGAACAAGGAGGCATGCCGGAATGTCTGAATACAGAGAAATTATTACAAAAGCGGTGGTTGCAAAAGGGAGGAAATTCACCCAAAGCACACACACCATTTCTCCATCGCAAAAACCAACCAGCATCCTAGGTGGTTGGATCATTAATCATAAGTATGATGCTGAGAAGGTCGGTAAAACCGTTGAGATCGAAGGAACATTTGATATTAACGTATGGTACTCTTACGCCGACAACACGAAAACAGAAGTCGTCACAGAGCGTGTGAAGTATGTAGACATCATTAAACTGAGATATAAAGATAAAAATTTCCTTGATGATGAGCACGAAGTAATTGCGAAAGTATTGCAGCAGCCCAATTGCTTAGAAGTGACCATTTCTCCAAATGGCAATAAAATTATCGTTCAGGCAGAGCGTGAATTCATTGCTGAGGTAGTCGGTGAAACAAAAATTGTCGTAGAGGTCGATTCAAGCTGGAAAGAAAAAGATGATCACGAGTGGGAAGAAGAAGTGGATGAGGAGTTAGAGGATATTCATCCAGAATTCCTAGCAGGTGAGACAGAAGAGTAAGGAATGACTAGGGCGCATATCCCCCTAGTTTTTTTGTGCCTGATCTAGGAGAAAAAAGGTGATTTTTTATGCTATAATTAGAGATGGTATGAATTCGAAAGTAATATAGTGAGGGATTAGAAATATGGCAAGTTATACGCCCATGATACAGCAATATTTAAAGATCAAGGCAGATTATCAAGATGCCTTTTTATTTTTTCGCCTAGGCGATTTTTATGAGATGTTTTTTGATGATGCAAAGGAAGCGGCGCAAGAACTAGAAATTACGTTAACAAGCAGAGACGGCGGCACAATTCCAATGTGCGGCGTTCCTTATCATTCTGCTTCTGCATACATAGAACAGTTGATTTCAAAAGGCTACAAGGTCGCCATTTGTGAGCAGGTGGAAGACCCTAAAACGGCAAAAGGTGTAGTCAAAAGGGAAGTCGTTCAACTGATTACACCAGGAACCGTCATGGATGGTAAAGGTTTAAGTGAAAACGAGAACAACTTTATTGCGTCTGTTACCAGCTTTCAAAATGGGTACGGTCTTGCGCTGTCTGATTTATCTACAGGTGAAAACATGACGGCTTTCATCGATCGATTAGATGAAGTCGTATCAGAAATTTATTCTGTCGGTGCAAAAGAAATTGTGGTGTCAAAGCAGCTGGATGAGGAAACAATCAAAACCCTTAAAGAACGCTGCCAAGCGACCATTTCATACGAAGATAGTGATCAATTATTAGATGAAGCTAAGCGGCTCGTTTCCCATCTAGACGAAAAGTTAAAAACGTCATTTTTAACACTATATGCCTATTTAAGAAGAACGCAAAAAAGAAGTTTGGATCATCTTCAGAAAGTTCAAGTGTTTGAACTTGAACAAACGATGAAAATCGATCTTTACTCAAAACGAAACCTTGAATTAACAGAAACGATTCGTTCAAAAAGCAAAAAAGGCTCTTTATTATGGCTGTTAGATGAAACAAAAACAGCGATGGGCGGCAGACTGCTCAAGCAATGGATTGACCGGCCGCTCATTCGCCTTTCGCAAATTAATGAGCGTCAGGAAATGGTGCAAATCTTGATGGATCATTTCTTTGAGCGAGAGGATCTGCGCGAACGATTAAAGCAAGTATATGATCTTGAGCGTTTAGCGGGCCGCGTGGCATTTGGCAACGTGAATGCTCGTGATCTCATCCAGCTCAAAGAATCCTTAAAACAAGTACCGGATATTAAACAACTCGTTCATTCATTACCAGAGGATATGGCAAAATCAAGAGCGAATGAGATTGATCCTTGTGGTGACCTCCTTGATTTATTAGAAGATGCACTTCATGAAAATCCGCCGATGACGATAAAAGAAGGCAATTTGATTAAAGATGGCTACAATGCAAAATTAGATGAATACCGTGATGCCAGCCGAAACGGAAAGGACTGGATTGCACGGCTTGAACAGCAGGAAAGAGAATATACCGGCATTCGCTCCTTAAAAGTCGGGTTTAATAAAGTGTTTGGTTATTATATCGAAGTGACACGCGCGAATACACATCTGCTGGAGGAAGGGCGTTACGAAAGAAAACAAACGCTTGCCAATGCAGAGCGGTATATCACACCTGAATTAAAAGAAAAAGAAGCACTGATTCTTGAAGCAGAATCAAATATTAACGAATTGGAATATGAACTATTTACAGCTCTCAGGGAGCAAGTAAAAGGCTATATTCCTAGATTACAGCTGCTCGCAAAACAAATGAGCGAGCTTGATGCGCTTCAATGCTTTGCGACTGTCAGTGAAAAGCGCCGTTATATCCGGCCGGAATTCTCAGAGGATGACGTGGATGTCAAAGATGGCCGTCACCCTGTCGTTGAAAAAGTGCTCGATCACCAGGAATATGTACCGAATGACTGCCATATGGGAAAAGGCAGACAAACCTTACTCATCACTGGACCAAATATGTCAGGGAAAAGTACGTATATGAGACAAATGGCGCTCATCTCGATTCTTGCGCAGATTGGCTGCTTCGTTCCTGCGTCAAAGGCGACGCTTCCAATCTTCGATCAAATCTTTACACGTATTGGTGCAGCAGATGATTTGATTTCTGGTCAAAGTACTTTTATGGTAGAGATGCTCGAAGCAAAAAATGCGATGGTGCATGCAACGAAAAACAGCTTGATTTTATTTGATGAAATTGGACGCGGGACAAGCACCTATGATGGAATGGCTCTTGCGCAGGCGATCATTGAATTTGTTCATGATCATATTGGGGCCAAAACCCTATTTTCTACACATTACCATGAGCTCACTGTCCTTGAATCCCAATTAAGCGAGCTAAAAAATGTTCATGTGCGAGCTGAAGAGCATGAAGGCACGGTCGTTTTCTTACATCAAATCAAAGAAGGTGCAGCTGATAAAAGCTATGGTATTCATGTAGCGCAGCTTGCTGAATTGCCTGATGCCATCATTAATAGAGCCCAGACTATTTTAACGGAGCTTGAGAGCGGATCACATGACGTGACCCCAACCGTATCTACAGCACCAAAAGCAGAAAAGACTGTAGAAAAACAGCAGCTTTCTTTCTTTGAAGTAGAAGAAAAACCGCAGCCGAAAGCTGCGCTAAAACAGAAGGATCAAGCGGTCATCGACGAATTAAAGTCTTACAACCTAATGGATATGACGCCGCTTGAAGCAATGACAAAGCTGTATGAATTGCAAAAGAAATTATAATGTAAGGTGAGGTGAGCAGAAATGGCAAAGATTATTCAGTTATCCGATGACCTATCCAATAAAATTGCTGCAGGTGAAGTGGTCGAGCGCCCGGCTTCTGTTGTAAAGGAGCTTGTGGAAAATGCGATCGATGCAAAAAGTACAGTCATTGAAATCGATGTAGAAGAAGCAGGTCTTTCTTCTATCAGGATTATTGATAATGGTGTTGGAATCGATGCTGAAGATTGTAAGCTCGCCTTCCAGCGCCATGCAACGAGTAAAATCAAAGATGAAAATGATCTGTTTCGTGTTAGAACGCTCGGATTCAGAGGAGAGGCGCTGCCAAGTATTGCATCCGTCTCTCACCTAGAAATGAAAACAAGTACTGGCGAAGGAGCTGGGACACACTTAGCTTTGCAAGGCGGGAAGATTATCTCAGAGAAAAAAACCTCTGGCCGCCGCGGCACCGAGATTGTGGTCACCAACTTATTTTACAATACGCCAGCCCGTCTAAAATATATGAAAACCGTTCATACGGAACTTGGTAATATATCGGATGTGGTCAATCGAATTGCGCTAGCTCATCCCGAAGTATCGATCCGTTTGCGTCATCAAGGGAAAGTCCTGCTACAGACGAATGGAAACGGAGATGTGCGTCATGTACTTGCGGCCATTTACGGGACAGCTGTGGCTAAAAAAATGCTGCCGCTTCACGTACAATCACTTGATTTTGAAGTGAAAGGATATATTTCCTTACCAGAAGTGACGAGGGCATCACGGAATTATATGTCTTCTGTTGTAAACGGCCGATATGTCAAACATTTTCCGCTCGTGAAAGCGATCCATGAAGGGTATCACACGCTGCTTCCGATTGGCCGTCATCCAATTACATTCATTGAGATGAAGATGGATCCCATTCTAGTGGACGTGAACGTTCATCCATCGAAGCTAGAAGTGAGGCTAAGTAAAGAACAGGAACTTCATGATCTGATTAAACAAGGAATTAAGGAAGTATTTCAAAAGCAGCAGCTCATTCCAAGTGCTTCAGTACCAAAAAAAGCACCAATGCCAGCTGTGAAAAATGAGCAGCAATCCTTAACCTTTGATGCGAAACAAAGGAACGCAAGCCCAGCGGAAACACCGCTAACCTATCAGCCGGAGCCGCACGAGTCGGTCGTATACGAGACAAGTCATACCGATGCATACGGAATGCCTAAACATGAGAAGACAGAAGCATCATCACCAGTATTTTATGAAGAAACCTCATCTGAGCGTATTCATTTAGAGGAATCCGCCGCTTCACTTGAATATGAAGAGACGGTTCTACATGAAGATGCAAAAACGATTCCTGAAAACGAACGCGTCCCTGTGATGTATCCAATTGGGCAAATGCATGGCACATATATTTTGGCTCAAAATGAACGAGGGCTTTATATCATCGACCAGCATGCGGCTCAAGAGCGAATCAAGTATGAGTATTATCGTGAGAAGGTGGGGGAGATCGAACAGGAAGTGCAAGAAATGCTCGTCCCCTTAACATTTCACTACTCTAAAAACGATATGCTGATCATTGAAGAGCATAAAGATATTCTCGCGAAAGTGGGGGTCTTCTTAGAGCCCTTTGGTTCAGGGAGCTACATCGTTCGGTCGCATCCGCAGTGGTTTCCAAAAGGTGAAGAGGCTGAATTGATCGAAGAGATTATAGAGCAAGTGCTTGATGAAAAACGTGTTGATATCAAGAAACTAAGAGAAGAAGCGGCGATTATGATGAGCTGTAAAGGCTCAATCAAAGCAAATCGTCATTTGCGTCATGATGAAATCAAAGCCTTATTAGATGAACTTCGGCAAACGAAGGACCCATTCACCTGTCCGCACGGCCGGCCGATCATCATTCATCACTCGACATATGAGATGGAGAAAATGTTTAAACGGGTGATGTGATATAAAAAAAGCGCTCTTAAAAGAGCGCTTTTTTTATTTAGCATCCGCAAGGATCTGGCGGTGTGACCACAACTGGTCGTGTATTAATATCAATCGTATCTTCTGCATAAAATGTGGAACCGATGCTGATGGCTCGATTTTCTGCACGGAACGTGTATGTACCTGCAGCAGGGAGTACTTTATGTGAAAGCTTTAATGTATATTTGGAAATTCCAAGTAAATCCAGTCTGAGCGGAATACGAACGGTTTGTCCGTTGTTCAAAATGTAGCTGTCTTTTAATGCTTTACCGTTCATAATGTCTTTAGTCGTTGCTTGGAAACCCTTTGGCAGAGTGAACTCAACCGCACCAAGACTTAGAACAGAATTTGGGCTGTACGTCAGCTCAATGTCAGAAAAAGACCATTCCTGCTTACTTGCTCCTGTAATTTTTGCGTAAAGTGCAGCTGGTTTTGCATTGGTTGTTGCTTTGCCGGCTTCCTCAGCAGATGCAGAAAGCGGTACAGACAGTGCCATAACCAATGTGAGCATCCCCATCATAAGAATCGTCCACGTTTTTTTCATTTTTTCCTTCCCCCTTGTTGAATATAGGTAAATAATAGATGATTACACCCATTATTTACCTATAATGTTACCATATTACCATATGGTATTAAATGGGATATTATACCCTTATTTTGTCATTCTTTAGTAATAGCGGGGAAATAGCGCATTTGGTTGATTCATTCCGTAATAATGGCCTGGCATTTGCTGGTTTGTTGGCATCATCATATGCATATCTTGATAACCATATGGATGGTGTGGCATCATCCCATATCCACCATAATGGCCTAGATGATGGTGATCCTTCATTGGAACATGCTTTGAAAAGGTATCATGCTGATTTGGGAACGGTGAATAAACTGAATGATGATGTGGATGGTGCGCGTTATACATATCTTTTTTGCCGCTATGATAATGGTTTGGCATATTCATATGATCATGCATGTTTGGCGCGACCATATGCTCATGATTGGCTGTATACACATTTTCAAATGTGTGATAGGGATTTTCTTGGTGATAATGATTCATTTGGCTGTTCATATCGTTCATGTATATCTCATCCTTTATGTCAGGTTGCCATATCCTATGAGACAGATCTGCTTCATGAGCCTATCCATATGAAAGAAAAAAACCGGCTTTTCAGCCGGGAAAAGGAAAAGCAGGTAAAGCGTCAAGCGTTAAATTGTGTAGCTGTGTCTTCTTCTGCGACGCTTTTTACATCTGCTGCAGACACTTTTAGGAAAATAACAGGGATCGTAGCTTCGAGAGGTATCCCAAAAATCGCTCTCAAACCATTTATCTTTTTTATGACAAAACTTTTTTTCTTTACATGGATCCTCATGGCAATGATCGTCATGCTTTTTATGGCAGTGTGAGTGGGAATGTTTGCACTTGCATTTGCACATTGTCATCCCTCCTAAATGTGACTCAATGCTAGTATATGCAAGAAAGAGTCATGAGGACTGGATGCTCATGCTTCTTTTATAAAAAAAGGCTTTTTCTGAAAAAACTCAAATAAAAAGAATTGACTAGTGCTAAATTAACATGATAAAATATAAATTTTTATCCTCTGACGAAATGTGTTATAATGATATTGTGAATACTTTCGGAGGTGGCGGATTTGTTTCAAATAGGTGATAAAATTGTTTATCCAATGCATGGAGCCGGTGTGATTGAAGGAATGGAAGAAAAAGAGATTTTAGGTAAGACGCAGGAATATTTCCTGATTCAAATGCCGAATATGCAGATGATGGTCCCAAAAGGCAGAATCAATCAACTAGGTATACGTCCGGTAGCAGATCAAGCAACGCTGAAAGTTGTGATGAACAATTTTGCAGAAGAAACAAACGACGACACGCTTACTTGGAAGCAAAGATATGATGAAAATCTGAAAAAGCTAAAAACAGGTGCGATCGAAGATGGTGCAGACGTTGTCAAAGATCTAATGAGACGAAATCAGAAGAAAGCGTTAAATTCAAGTGAAAAGAAGATGCTTGAAGATGCAAGAGGCATGTTAGTGAGTGAGATTTCACTTGCACAGGGACTGACGCAAGATGAAGTGATGACAGCTTTAGAGAATGAATTAAGAATGTAATGATGATATACAGAGACTAGCTGTAAACTGAAGGGGACTACTTCTTTTGTTTACAGCTTTTTTGTTTGAAAAAAAGAGTAATATTGCCATTTTTGTAGGTGGTTTTAACTAAAATTGAAATGAGGTCATACGATTTAGTTTTTACGTTCACAACAAAAATTTAAAGACCTCTGAAATACCTAGATCATATGAAAAACAGGTAACTTCTCCTGATTCATTTAAATGAGCCGGACAACCTTTGAATTTTCTAAGCCATTGATAGTAAAATATTGCGGTAAGATGACACCTAAGAGAAAAAAGGAGCGGTGAAATGAAAAGGCTACTAATATGTGGATTCATCTTTCTTATTCTGTGTACTCTTTTAATGGTGAAATGCAGCCATTCTGTTCAAGAAAAAAAAGAGCAAAAGCAGCATCATCAAGAGGTAGAAAAGTATCAAAAAGAGCGAAAACAAGGCGATCAATATGAAAGCTTTAAACAGCTCATGCGATATGAAAGAGACGGTTATGAGATAGAATTTCACGAAAAGGGCGGAAGTGATTTACTTGTATTTTCTCCTCATGGAGGTGAAATTGAACCAGGAACAAGTGAAATTGTAGAAGCCTTTCAAGAAAGCTACTCTACGTATTTGTTTGAAGGTACAAAGCAAGACAATAACCGGGACCTGCATATCACGAGTACCAATTTTGATGAACCCATTTTGGTTCAAATGATTAAAACGTATCCTTTTTCAATTTCCATCCACGGCTATAAAAGTGATAAAAGACACACGCTCGTTGGCGGCACAAATGAAAAAATGCAAAGAGCCGTTGTACGAGAACTAAAAGATCGGGGATTTTCCGCAGAAATGGTACAAAAAGGCGAACGGCTTTCTGGTACAGATCCCAAAAATATAAATAATCGAAATGCGAGTGGTGAAAGCGTTCAGCTCGAAATTAGTACAGCGCAAAGAGAAGCTTTTTTTGATAATTTTGAGACGAGAAAAGGAAAGAAAAAAGCATTTAGACGCTATATTAATGCATTAAAAGAAGTGCTAAGAGAATTCGATCCGTCTGCGTAAAAAAGTTTGATGGGCAAAAGTGCTCTATTTAAACTTGGTAAAAAAGATAGGAATATGCGATTTGAACATAAAATATGTAATAACTTACAATTTGCCTTGAAAACATAAATTATGTAAAATAATAGTTATCAGTTTGATATGATAGAATGGGGCTGAAGTGGATGGCACACAAAATACCATCTTCCGAAGTAGGTGTAAAGATCAATCAATGGTACACGCATATTTGCAAATTTGAAGTTGAACAGGCAAACGGAATGAAGCGCCTTGTTGAAGAAGAAATTCATGATATGGAAGAGGATCAAGATTTACTCCTATACTATTCTCTAATGGATTTTCGCCATCAAATGATGCTTCAGCACTTAGCGCCAGTCCATGCAGGGAGTGAAACGCTTCAAGCAGTGTCCTTTCCTAAAGAAATTGACGATGCAGAAGATGAAATGACAGGCTTACTCGGCTATTATTTTCATTTTTTTCATGGAATGTATGCGTTTATCCAGCGCCGGTATATCGAGGCCATTTCATATTACAAGCATGCGGAACATCAACTGATTTTAGTGACAGATGAGATCGAAAAAGCAGAATTTTACTATAAAATCGCAGAAGTATACTATCATATGAAACAAACCTATTTCTCCATGCACTACGCTAAAAAGGCAAGAGACATCTACAAGAAACATCAGCTTTATGGAAAAAGAAGCATTCAATGTGATTTTGTCATGGCAGGTAATTGGATTGATGTTAATCAGTATCAAAAAGCGCTTCCTTATTTAGAAAAAGCGTTAAAGGTCTGTGAAGCGATGGAACAAAAAGAATGCACATCTTACTTTAAAGCAATGGCTCTTAATAACTTAGGCACTTGTCATTATAGTATGGGAACGTATCATACAGCGACTGTCTTTTTTGAACAAGCTATTTCACTTTATCAGAAAGATCAAGCATCCACGATGATCAAATCGTTGTTTTCACTTGCCCTTACTTGTTTTAAACTCGGAGATATCAAGCGGGCGGGCGAGGCCATATCTATAGGAATGGAAGAGGCTTGTGTATTGGAAGATGAAATTTATCAGTTGAAATTCCAATTTTTGCAGGCGCTCTATATAGAAAAAGACGGCTGTGAGCAATTGAGGTCGGCCCTTTTTGGTCTGAGAAATAAAAAAATGTTTGCTGATTTAGAGGAATTAGCACTTGATGCGGCTAATTATTATAAGGAACGCGACATGTACAAGGAATCCTCCACTTTTTTTGAGATTGTGATCGAAGCGCGTACGCACATTCAAAAAGGAGATGAGATGTATGAGAACGAAGCATAACATGTCAGCTGCTCAAGTAGATGAAAGACTTCACACTTAAAAATGAGACAAACAACACCCTTTACGCAAAACGTAAAGGGCTTTTTTCTTTATTCTTTGATTGCTTTTTCTGCGTCAATTGCACCTGCTCCATAAACCATCGGGTCATCCCCAGACCACTTGCTTGTATTTTCTTTTAACAGGGTTTTGACTTCATCCGGTGTTAAATCTGGTGAATGCTCTAGTAGTAGAGCGCAAATACCAGCACAAATCGGTGTTGCCATCGATGTGCCAGATAACGTTGTATAATCATGATCGACTCTGCTTGATTTATCAAGTTTATCCAGAAAGGACCTTGGTGATCTAAGAGAAACGATGTTTACTCCAGGTGCGAGGATATCAGGTTTTGCCTCCCCGTAAACCGTTGGTCCTCTGCTTGAAAACGGTGCCACGACATCGTCACTTGATTCTGGTGTATTCCGGTCATCGTAGGCTCCGACCGTAATGACTTTTTGACTGACAGCAGGGCTTGCAATCGTCTGGCTGTTAGGACCAGAGTTTCCGGCAGCGACGCATACAACAATCCCTTGATCCCAAGCCGCATTGACAGCACGCACCATTGGATCGTCCTGTTCGTCATCATAACGCTGCGCAGCTCCGCCCAGCGACATACTGATAATATGAATCGGATCATCAGGGTTGTCTTCGTTGAATTGTATGCACCATTCAACACCTTCTATAATAGTAGAAAGTGATCCAGCCCCTTGTTTATTTAACACTTTCACGCCAATTAGATTTGCTTTTGGGGCAGGTCCTTTGTATAAGCCGTCTGAGGCGGCTCCATCTCCAGCGACATCTCCCGCGCAGTGAGTACCGTGGCCATTATCATCATAAGGCTTTGTTTTTTGTTTGACTAAATCCAATAAATCTCGAATTCTTCCATCTAAATCTTCATGTGGATAAATTCCCGTGTCAATGACAGCGACCGTAATGCCTTCTCCTGTTAAAGTTGTCCCGTTTCGGATGACTTCTTCAGCATGGCTTGCTTGTGTGGCTATATCCAGCAGCGCATGAACTTTCCGGTCTAAATAAATTTTACGAATATGCTCACCATTTGCTAATAGCTCCTCTAAAGCAGCAGGCGTTAGATCAGCGGCACAGCAGTCGATATGTGAAAAATGCCGTTTTATATTTGTTTTTCTGCTTTTTTTCATGAGCTGCTTTGTGCTTTGAATCCCTGCCTCGGCTGCACCTTCCTTAAATTCAATGATCACACGAAGCTTCTTTTTCTTCTTCAGCCTGCCTTCGAAAAAACGATGAAGAAAGCATGGCGTCCATTTAAAAGGTTTATAAAGGTGAAGAACGGTCTCTCTTAAAGGCTGATCTAGTTTACTAGCATGTGTTCTGACCATCTGCACCATAGAAAATCCAAACATGTGATGCCCTCCATTCCAGCTATCCATTCTCGTACACTCTTACGTTATGAGAATGAGAACTGCTTGGTTCGGATTCTTGTCCCTCCTTTTCTTTATATTGGCGGCTTGCTTATGTCTTTCAAAAAAGAAAAGCGCTTACATTTTGTAAAATAATAGAAAAAGGTGGAATTCACGTAGAATCTGCCGATGATAGGTGGGAGAGTTCTTCTGAGAGAACCAGTGAAACAAAGGATTTTGCCGAAAAAGGAGGGCTGTGGACAGGGTCAATGCTCATATAAATGTGATGCGTGACAGATGGAAAACATCAAATCCTTATCAAAAAAAGCCGAATTAAAGAAAACAGACTGGATAGGACTAGGTCATATTAAACATAACGTCATTTTTTTGTCATACTATTCTAACTCTGTTTTCAAAGAGGAGAGGCGTTTCTGTGTATATAAATGCAATTATCTTATTTTTGAGGAATCTCATGATCTAGAGTGTTATGATCAAACGTGAAGAGAAAATGTGGAAAAAATGATAAGAAATGATGATTCAATATTAATCATAGAAACGGCTTAGAAATCTGTTAAAGGAGAACGGGAATGAAGAAGTTTTTTGCTTTGCTTCTCCTGCTTGCGATCGGATGGGGCGTTTATTATACTATGCAAGCACAGGAACATGATGAGCCAGTGTCATCAGGTGGGGAAGACGAAAGCGGTTCAAATGATATTTATCGAAATTTTAAAGAACTTGAAGAAAACGAATCAACAAGCAGCTATAACATTACAGCCAACCCAGTGCCTGGCAGCCGCCTTCTTGTGATGTCACCTCATGGCGGGAGGATCGAAGGCGGCGTGAGCGAGATCGTCCATTTTTTTGACAACGATTTTTCGACGTATTTATTTGAAGGTCTAAGAGAGAATGCATCAGAACTTCATATTACAAGTACAAATTTTGATGAGCCAATCGGCGTCGCGCAGGCAAAAGCACATGATTACATCTTAGCAGTGCATGGATACAAAGGCGAGGAAGGAATTGACCATACTCTCGTCGGCGGAACAGATTACGATCGTGCAGAGAAAATTGTGAGCTCATTAGAGCGGAACGGGTTTTCTGCTGAACTAGCTGTCGCACACGCAACCCTGAGCGGGACAAGCAATCATAATATTAATAATCTTACAAAAACAGGGCAAAGTGTGCAGCTTGAGATTAGTAGAAGTCAGCGTGAAGCTTTATTTGACAGTTTCGATTTTCGGAGACGGTCAAGTACAAAAAACGAGACATTCTATCGTTATGTCAGGGCGATTCGGACAGTGCTGGATGAAGAATATACGTAAGGGCTGTGCACATGTTAAGACAAGCAGGGGAATTCTTGTTACACTATGAACAGTGATAACAAAAGGAGAGACGGATATGGCGCGTCATCATTTTCATCTTCAGGCAAGCTGGCCCGGTCTGCGTAACGATGTGGGTACAATCGCATGTGAACAATTAAAAACAAAGATTTCGATTCCAAAGGAAATGGACGGTCCAGGTATTGGAACCAATCCAGATGAGATGCTCTTAGGTGCAGCGGCTACGTGTTATATCATTACACTTGCAGCCATGATGGAGCGGAGTCAATTAGACAAAGAGGATCTATCGATGAGCTCTGAAGCCGTCGTAGATGTGACAAATGGTGTGTTTACTTATGAGGAAATCATTCATCGGCCTGTCATCACCCTCAAAGAGTCCGCTTCCGCACATGATATTGAGCTAGCCCGAAAGCTTGCGCATAAAGCCGAAAGCTCATGTATGATTTCAAGAGCTGTTCAGGGGAATGTGAACATTTCCTTAGAAGAAACCATTCAAGTCGGCCGTTAAAACAAAAAAGTCATTTTCTCTAGAAATATGGAGAAAATGACTTTTTTTATGACGTCCATTCGGTTTGATCGAGTTGTGCTTTGGTTTCGTTCTTTTGCTTCTTGGATTGATTTAAGACAATCACGCCGCAGATGACAAGTGCAAGGCCGATGTAGCCTTTCGTGCTGATCGTTTCGTTAAACAGCACAAGTCCTACAAGAGCAGTGAGAGCTGTTCCAACGCCAGACCAGGTTGCATAGGCAGACGAGAGCTCGATGGTTTTAAGTGCCAAGCTCAGGAAAGTAAAGGCGCATCCAAATCCGATCAGTACCCCGATACTCGGCAGCAGCTGCGAAAAGCCTTGAGAAAGCTTCAGCATTGTACTCCCAAAAACCTCCGTCAAAATGGCTCCTGTTAAGTAGAGTATTCCTTTCATCATCTCCCACATCCTTTATGACATATTTAATAGTACGACCCCTGAGACAAGCATCGCCATGCCAATGACGGCTTTTTGGTTCAAGGTTTCTTTGAAAAAGAGCACGCCAAAAATAGCCGTGAGAACCGTACCAACCCCAGACCATGTTGCGTAAGACATGCTTAGCGGAATGATATTGAGCGTCAATGACAGCATATAAAAAGCAAGTGTATAGCCAGCCACAACAACCGCGCTAGGCTTCCAGCGCGTAAAACCATGAGATAATTTTAACATCGCGGCGCCAATGGCTTCTGAAAAAATGGCCACAGCCAAAAAAAGATATCCGAGGATCATGATCATCCCTCCTCTAATAGGTGTAAAATCCGATGAAGTAAAAGGTTTTTTTCCTCTCTTTTCAGCGGTTCTAGCTGAAACATTTCTGAAAACCATATCCCATCACATGCAAGGCGGATCAGCTGACTCAGTGCAGGATCGCTTATTTCCTCAGCTGCTTTTTCTTTGAACTCCGCATAAAAAGCACGCCAAGGGTGCAGCAGCGCATCATCAAATGACATGGTAGCCAGCATACTTGTACATAGCTGGGTCGTATGCTGCATGTCTAAATCATGTAATGTGGCCAATAGATATGCGCGTACATAAGGCGCTTTTTCGTGTTTGTATGTTTCTTGATACGTCTCGAGCTGCTGACGAAAACAAAGAATCGCATGCTCATTCATTTGTTGGATGAGCTCTTCCTTGCTTGAAAAATGATAAAGCAGACCGGCTTTGGTCATATTTGCATGCTCTGCCACCTGCTGAAGGGTGAGCTGGCTTAACCCTTCTTTTAAAATCGTACTGGCAGCTGCATCAAAAATTTGCTCTTTTTTGGTTTTAGACATAAAAAAAACACCTACTTTACTGAACAGTCGGTAAAGTAAATGTTAACCCATGAAAAAAGAGTGTGTCAATCGATTCATTTTATGAACGGATGTTTTCACTTAAACGTCATATTTAATACCAAGGGTATGGTCCATATGGCGGGTATGGCGGATAAGGGTATCCATAGCCATATCCTGGCGCAAGCAGAGATCCAGCAAGCAGGCCTCCAGCAAAACCACCTAAAAATGGAGGTCCAAAGAATCCAGGTCTTCCAAAGCCAAAGCCTGGGCGGCCAAAGCCAAACCCAGGTCTCCCAAATCCAAAACCAGGTCGGCCAAACCCAAATCCAAAAGGTCTTCTCATGTCTTCTTGAATAAACGGAGGTGCGTCAAAATAATTCATAATAAAAGGCTCCTTTCTCATAAAATCACTGTAACTGACATCAGTGTATTCCAGCAGCCTACAGATGTTTGGGTGAACGCCTAATATAAGGAGGAATGTTAGAAATGGGCCTGTATCCATCTGATTGGGCAAAGTGTCCGCCGCATGCTCATGCATATAAAGCACGTACAGATATAACGGAGGGGCATTATCATTTAATAGAAGGTATTTCTCAGCCTGTAAATGGTAGCAGTACCGACCGGCATACTCATTTTTATCGCGGGATCACCTCCTTTGAAAGAGGTCATTTTCACAGGTACTACGGGGTCACAGGGCCGGCAATTCCAAGAGTGGATGGAACACATTATCACGAGATCGAGGAAGTCACCTATTCAGCCTATCTCGATTCTGTTCCCATTCCATATGGAGGTGTCGTCTATAGTCCAGATGAGAAGCGGCCAACACATAAGCATCGTTTAAAAGGAAAAACATATGAAGTGGTTGGAAATGAACCGCTTGGCTGGTAATGGGCAGGAGATAGGAGAGTAAGAAAAGTTATGCTATACTGTAGGCAGTTTTGTAAAAGTGAGTGATGTTATGAATAAAGCGAAGCAGCCAGTAATCGTGTTAGTAGGGCCGACGGCTGTCGGCAAAACCAAATTGAGCATTGATATAGCCAAAGCATTTAATGGAGAGATTATCAGCGGGGATTCTATGCAGATTTATAAAGGGATGGATATCGGAACAGCTAAAATCACTCCCGAAGAAATGAATGGCATCCCGCATCATTTAATTGATATTAAACAGCCGGACGAATCTTTTTCTACAGCTGAATTTCAGCAGCTGGTTCGTGCGAAAATCAAAGAGATTGCCGCTAGAGGGAAAACGCCAATGATTGTCGGCGGAACAGGCCTCTATATCCAATCTGTTTTATATGATTACACATTTACGGATGAGAAAAGTGATCCTGCTTTTAGAGAAGAAATGACGCTCTTTGAACAGCAGCACGGCGCGCTTTTGCTGCACGAAAAGCTAAAGGCAGTAGATCCTGATGCGGCAAACGCTATTCATCCAAATAACGTCCGCCGCGTGATCCGGGCGCTGGAAGTGATTCATACAACAGGTCAGAAAATGTCGGAGATGCAAAACGGGCATCAAGAAGTTCCTCTTTATGATACAGCCTTCATTGGGCTGAAAATGGATCGAGAGGTTTTGTACGAGCGCATTCATCAAAGAATTGATATGATGATAGATGAAGGCTTAATTGAAGAAGTGAGAGCACTTTATCAATCTGGTTTGAAGGATTGTCAGTCTGTTCAAGCCATTGGTTATAAAGAGCTGTATGCCTATTTTCAAGGTGACTGCTCACTTGATGAAGCCATCCAGCAATTAAAGCAAAATTCCCGTAGATATGCGAAGCGTCAGTTCACGTGGTTCCGTAATAAAATGGCGGTCACTTGGTTTGATATGACACCGCCTTGCCACTTTTCAGACAAAAAAGAGGAAATTTTCGCATATATAGCAGGAAAGCTTGGACTTAAAGCGAAACTGTAGTTATCAGAATCAAGGAGGACGAAACATGAAACCGATTAATATTCAGGAGCAGTTTTTGAATCAGATCCGCAAAGACAATACATTTGTCACAGTATTCTTGCTGAATGGCTTTCAGCTTCGCGGTCAAGTGAAAGGGTTTGACAATTTCACGGTGCTGCTTGAAACAGAAGGGAAGCAGCAGCTTATTTATAAACACGCCATTTCTACATTTGCACCTCAAAAGAATGTAAATCTAGAATTAGAATAGGATAGGTTGTATTTAAAATAGCCCCATGCCTCTGCGAATAAACCGGCCGGAACCCGCTACGTTTTTTGTCAGTGCAGAGGGGCTATTTTGCATGCAATGAAACTTTTCTGCCAATTTTCCGTATCATTCCTTATTGGATATTAGAAGGGTGAGGGGATTCATATGGAAAATGCAGAGCTTGAATTAAGAAGGATTAGAGTGATCCTTCTTTTGATTGGAATTGTTGTCTTGTTTGGATCGTGCGCTATCTCAAACATTGAAACGAGACAAGAAAGTTGGAATAACCATTCTCATGAAAATGCAGATGGCGTTTTACCATCATCTGCTGCACTAAAAAATAATCATTTTGCTGTTGTGAAAGATGATCAAGTACATGTGTACCGATTTGATGAAAAAGAAGGAGAGCTGACTCTCGTTACAACGAAATACATAGATGAATGGGACGACGAAGAATATGATGATGACCTTGATGAAGAAGAGTAAGCACGTAAATTTACAAATGAATGTGAAGCCGCTACACTATAATCATGCATCAGACATCTAGACAGAAAAGGATGAGTTCATGACACATAAAATTAAAATTAATCATTGGGAACAAACTTGTGAAGACGATTCCTGTTTCGAATATGGAACAAGCGTTTCTGTAAATGGGAAAGAATTAGTGAGAGAAGCTTCAATCGTCTCTGCGCTTGAAGCGGTGCTAAAAGAATTAGGTGTTGAAGTGGAAATTACAGAAGTGTCAGAAGATTTACAGTGCGATGCCTACAAAAAATAAAACAAAAAGTCTAGTCTACTAAGCGATTTTTTTTCGTGTTATGATAGATTTCGGTTTCAGTTGAATAGGGAGTAGAGCAGTCTATTTTTAGATCCTGTTCTGCTCTATTTATTTGAACGTACGAGTTCGGCTATGAAGGTTCGGCCGGGTTGGTTGATTTTTTTCGTTTCGAACATCTATATGTTGTGTTTTGAAAAAACATAGTATACTATATATAGTGAATAACGAAATGATCAACAATACTAAAAACTAGGTCGTGATGGAATTGATTCAAATCGTATTTGATTCAAAAACAGGAAATGTTCAACGCTTTTTGGACAAGACCCCTTTTACAGACAAACGAAAATTGACTGGAGAAGAGTTTTTGGATACGCCGTTTATTCTCGTCACCTTTACGACAGGATTTGGACAAGTCCCTAGTACCACTCAGTCCTTTTTAGAGAAAAATGCTCACCTTTTACTAGGTGTTGCGGTGAGTGGCAACAAAGTGTGGGGAGATAATTTTGCAAAAAGCGCCGATACGATTTCTAAACAATATCAAGTTCCTATTTTGCACACCTTTGAACTAAGCGGAACAAAAAGGGATGTTGAATTGTTTACACAGGAGGTAGAAAGAATTGTCACAAAATCAGGTTCCAAAGTGGATACAATTAAATAACGAAATTATGATTCAAAAAGAAGGAAAGTTTCAGTTCGATAAGGACAAAGAAGCTGTACATAGTTATTTCGTAGATTACATTAATCAAAACACGGTCTTTTTTCACAATCTAGAAGAGAAGATTGATTACTTAATAGAAAACGACTACTATGAGGAAGAATTTTTAAGACAATACAGCATGGCAGATATTAAAGAAGTCTTTGAAGCTGCATATGCCAAAAAATTTAGATTCCCATCATTTATGAGTGCGTTTAAGTTTTACAATGACTATGCACTGAAAACAAATGATAAAAAGAAAATCCTTGAACGCTATGAAGACCGCATTTCAGTTGTAGCACTTTTCTTTGCGGGTGGAGATAAAGAAAAAGCACTTGAGTTTGTAGAGCTGATGATCAATCAAGAGTACCAGCCAAGTACACCAACCTTCTTGAACGCTGGACGTAAAAGACGCGGTGAGCTTGTGAGCTGCTTCTTGCTTGAAGTAAATGACTCACTAAACGATATTTCAAGAGCGATTGATATTTCCATGCAGCTGTCAAAACTAGGCGGCGGCGTCAGTTTGAACCTGTCAAAACTTCGTGCAAAAGGCGAAGCAATCAAAGATGTCGAAAACGCGACAAAAGGTGTCGTCGGCGTGATGAAGCTTCTTGATAATGCATTCAGATATGCAGATCAAATGGGGCAAAGACAAGGATCAGGCAGTGCCTACCTGAATATTTTCCACAGAGATATCAATGATTTCTTAGATACGAAAAAAATCTCTGCCGATGAAGATGTTCGCGTGAAAACACTATCCATCGGAGTCGTCATCCCGGATAAATTTATCGAGCTTGCTAGAGAAGATAAAACAGCCTACACCTTCTATCCGCATACAGTCTATAAAGAATATGGACAGCATCTTGATGAGATGGACATGGAAGAGATGTATGACGAGCTTGTAGAAAACCCGAAAGTCAAAAAAGAAAAAGTCAATCCGAGAAAGCTTCTTGAAAAATTGGCTGTTCTACGCTCAGAATCAGGCTATCCATATATCATGTTCCAAGATAATGTAAACAGAGAGCATGCCTTGAACCATATTTCACGAGTGAAATTCTCAAACCTTTGCTCAGAAGTGCTTCAGGCGTCAGAGGTTTCTTCTTACACGGACTATGATCAAGAAGATGAAATCGGCCTTGATATTTCTTGTAACCTTGGTTCATTAAATATCATGAATGTCATGAAAAACAAATCGATTGAAAAAACGGTTAAGCTTGCAACAGACTCACTAACGCTTGTGTCTGAAACAACAGACATTCGCAATGCACCAGCTGTTCGAAAAGCGAACAAAGCGATGAAGTCAATCGGACTCGGCGCGATGAATCTTCACGGGTATTTAGCTCAAAACCAAATTGCTTATGAAAGTGAAGAAGCAAGAGATTTCGCAAATACGTTCTTTATGATGGTGAACTATTATTCAATTAAACGCTCAAGTGAGCTTGCGAAAGAAAAAGGAGAAACATTCCATCGTTATGAAGGCTCTGGCTATGCAACTGGTGAGTACTTCAATAAATACGTGGAGAATGATTTCACACCAAAAACAGAAAAAGCAGCAGCGCTATTTGAAGGCATGCACATTCCAACAAAAGAAGACTGGGCCGCACTCAAAGAATTTGTAGCGGAACATGGCATGTATCACAGCTATCGTTTATGTATTGCACCAACAGGTTCCATTTCTTATGTTCAATCGGCAACAGCTTCTGTGATGCCAATTATGGAACGTATCGAAGAAAGAACATACGGCAACAGCAAAACCTATTACCCAATGCCAGGTCTTTCAGCACAAAACTGGTTCTTCTATAAAGAAGCGTACGATATGGACATGTTTAAAGTGGTCGATATGATTGCAACGATTCAGCAGCACGTCGATCAAGGAATCAGCTTTACACTATTCTTAAAAGATACGATGACAACGCGTGATTTAAACCGCATCGATCTTTATGCACACCATAAAGGCATTAAGACACTTTATTATGCAAGAACGAAGGATACAGGGCAGGAAGGCTGTCTTTCTTGTGTTGTTTGATTAAAGGAGAGTTTAACGTGACAAAAATTTATGATGCAGCCAACTGGTCAAAACACGAAGACGATTTTACACAAATGTTTTACAACCAAAATGTAAAGCAGTTCTGGCTTCCAGAAGAGATTTCCTTAAACGGAGATCTCTTAACATGGAAATATTTAGGTGAAAAAGAGCGAGATACGTACATGAAGGTACTTGCTGGACTGACTTTACTTGATACAGAACAAGGAAATACAGGGATGCCGATTGTTGCTGAACATGTGGACGGCCATCAGCGTAAAGCAGTACTCAACTTTATGGCAATGATGGAAAATGCGGTGCATGCGAAATCATACTCAAATATCTTCATGACACTCGCACCAACTGAAACGATCAGTGAAGTGTTTGAATGGGTCAAGAAGAATAAATTCCTGCAAAAGAAAGCAGATATGATTGTCAGTTTATACCGTTCGATTCAAAAGGACGATCCTATTTCTCTCTTTAAAGCAATGGTTGCTTCTGTTTATTTAGAGAGTTTCCTATTTTATAGTGGTTTTTACTACCCGCTTTATTTCTATGGACAAGGAAAGCTCATGCAAAGTGGTGAAATCATCAACTTAATTTTGCGTGATGAAGCGATTCATGGTGTGTACGTTGGATTATTAGCACAAGAAATTTACAACAAACAAACACCTGACGTGCAAAAAGAGCTGTATGATTTCTCTATTGACCTTTTAAACGAGCTTTATGAAAATGAACTTCATTACACTGAAGATATTTATGACCAAGTCAATTTATCGCATGATGTGAAAAAGTTCATTCGTTACAATGCCAATAAAGCGTTAATGAACCTTGGATTTGCCCCTTACTTTGAAGAAGAAGAGATCAACCCTATTGTATTGAATGGCCTCAATACAAAAACAAAGTCGCATGACTTCTTCTCAATGAAAGGGAACGGCTACAAAAAAGCAACAGTTGAGCCGTTAAAAGATGACGACTTCTTCTTTGGAGATGAATCATAAGGAAAGCGTAAAAGTCAAAACGCATCACTCGTTTTGGCTTTTTGCCATTTCTAACAATGTGATAGTTACATACTGGAGGTTACCGAACATGGGAAAAATGGACGAAATCATTTTAGTAGCACCACGCGCACGCGTGTTTCAAAACGAAACACTTGCGTTTAATGGTGTGAACAGTGAAGAGAAAACAATCAGCACCATTATGAAAGAAATCGAAGAGCACTTCGAGCAAATGCGAAGAGGCGATGCAGAAGAAAATCCTGACTTCAAGCAGCCGATTCCTTATGTCGTGATTAAGCGTGAGGACGAAGTGTATGTATACGAAAGACTTCAAGGCGGGGGAGAGACTCGCTTACATCATAAGTTATCTCTTGGCTTTGGGGGGCATATGAATTTCATCGAAGGAAAAAACTTTGCTGAGATTCTAAAAGAAAATACAGATCGTGAGCTGGACGAAGAACTTTCTATTCAAGAAGAAGACAAACTTGAAATGAAAACCCTTGGTTTAATCAATGACGATGACAACAGTGTCGGCCGTGTGCACATCGGACTGTTATCAGCGCTTGAGCTATCTCCGGGTGCTCATGTGGAAGTAAAAGAAACAGATCAAATCTCAGGAAAATGGATGAAAGCAGCCGATTTGAAAAAGCCTGAATACTTCGATCGTCTTGAAACATGGTCTCAATTTGTCGTCAACATCTTAGCGTAAATGAATACACAACAAACCGGCTCAGCAGAAGACTTGAGCCGGTTTGTTTCGTTACAACAGCTTCAGCTTATTGGAAAACGAATGCATCGTGACCGGCCTGCTTCAATCTTGCGACGAGGTCATCTGCATTTTGTTTTGTACGGAAAGCCCCGGCTTGCACTCGGAACATGCCGCCGTCTAATACAACAAACGCGTCAAAGCCTTTGGATTTAAGTGTGGCTGCTAATTCATCCGCATTGGCTTTCACCTTGAAAGCTCCTGCCTGCACTTTATAAAGATTACTTGCTTTTTTTTTCAATTGAAAGGCTTCTTCAAGACCAGTTGCATGAGCGCGAGCGATGCCTTGAAGGAAGGTTGCGTTGCGGAGCTTATTAGCATCAGCTGCCGTATCAATGAAACCATTCTCTGTTAAAATAGCGGACATAGAAGTTTCTCGAAGAACGTGGAAGTTCGCAGTTTTCTTGCCGCGGTTCGCAAAATCAACCGAGCGGACAATTTCATCATGAAGGGCGTTGCGATACGTGGTGGTCGGTGCTGAAACGCCTGGATACACATAGCTTTCAAACCCTGTGCCCCCGCCAGCATTAATATGAATAGACACGAAATAGTCAGCTCCCCAGCTGTTTGCCGCATTCGTACGCTGGGACAAAGTGACGGATTGGTCAGTTGAACGACTTAAGCGGACGGAAACCCCATCATATTCACTAATCAAAATGTCCCTCAATAAAAGCGCGATTTGAAGTGTTATATTTTTCTCCAAAAGTCCATTAGCACTAGCTCCAGAATCTGTTCCTCCGTGGCCAGGATCAATAAAAATTTTCACCATCTATTCATCACCTCGTCTTTATTTTATGAGAAAATAGAAGAATTGCCTGTACAAAATGCGGAAATCATTGAGACTCTTTTCTGCATCATTTGTGATTAAAAAGCTACATTTTTCTAAGAAAAAGCAAATTGTTGGTTTGTCCGCCCAAACGGGATGAATACAATGGAAATAGCACATCATTTCCTGGGAAACCGCAGAAATCCCTACAATATTCGGTATCTCGGGTCATTTTGACAGCAAACTTGGGCTTAAGCGGGCGATTGTCACGATTACAGCTCCACCCGAATAGAATAAAGAGAGAAGAGCGAGAGGTGAATACGTTGGAGCGAGCTGTCACATATAAAAACAACGGCCAAATCAATATTATACTTAACGGACAAAAGCAAGTATTGGTTGATGCAGACTCAGAGGCAGAATACCTAGAAGCCTTGCAGAAAAATGAGGCAAAACACAGCATCTTACGGGAAATAGAGCGTGAAATGAACAGCCTTGTCGGTATGGATGAAATGAAACGAAACATAAAAGAGATTTATGCTTGGATTTTTGTTAATCAAAAACGGCAGGAACAAGGGTTAAAGGTAGGAAAACAAGCGCTTCATATGATGTTCAAAGGAAATCCTGGCACAGGAAAAACCACAGTTGCAAGACTTGTCGGGAAACTTTTCTTTGAAATGAATGTGCTCTCAAAGGGTCACTTAATTGAAGCAGAACGCGGTGATCTAGTTGGTGAGTACATTGGTCATACAGCGCAAAAAACAAGGGATTTAATTAAAAAATCACTAGGTGGTATTTTGTTCATTGACGAAGCCTATTCTCTTGCACGCGGAGGAGAAAAGGATTTTGGAAAAGAGGCGATTGATACCCTTGTAAAACATATGGAGGACAAACAGCACGAATTCATTCTCATTCTTGCAGGCTACTCCAAGGAAATGGATCATTTTCTTTCTTTAAACCCCGGTCTGCAATCAAGATTTCCAATCAACATCAGCTTTCCTGATTATACAGTCGATCAGCTCATGGATATTGCAAAACGAATGATGGCAGACAGAGAATATGTATTTACACAAGAAGCCGAATGGAAGCTGCGGGATTATTTAATGCACATTAAAAGTACCACAAGCCCGGCAAAATTCAGCAACGGCCGGTTTGTGCGAAACACCATTGAAAAGGCCATACGAACCCAAGCGATGAGACTGCTTCTTGTGGATCATTATGATAAAAAAGATCTGCTGACCATTAAAAGTCACGATCTTCAAATGAAAGAGGATACGCCTTCTTGAAATGGCGTATCCTTTTTATAAAGAGTCACTAAAATAAACCATCCGAATAGTGGTATACGTGTGATGTGTTTGGTATGATGGTACTACTGAAAACTTAAGTACAGAAAGGAAACAACTAACGTTGAATGAACATGAAATGACTGAAAAAGCGATCCTTGTCGGCTGCCAATTGCCGCATGTAACGGATGAACGCTTTCAATACTCAATGGAAGAATTAGCTTCCTTAACTAAAACGGCTGGCGGTGAAGCTGCCAGCGTGATGACGCAGAAGAGAAATAGACAAGACAGTGCAACATATATCGGTAAAGGGAAAGTAGAAGAACTTGAAGTGCTTTGCGAGGAACTCGAATGTGATGTCATTATTTTTAATGACGAGCTTTCTCCAAGCCAGCTAAAAGCTTTGGCGACTGCTTTAGATGTGAAAATTATTGATCGTACGCAATTGATTTTAGATATCTTTGCAAAAAGAGCCCGTACAAGAGAGGGGAAGCTGCAAATAGAGCTTGCCCAGCTTCAGTATGCCCTGCCGAGACTAAGTGGACAAGGGATCAGCCTCTCAAGACAAGGGGGCGGAATTGGCGCAAGAGGTCCAGGTGAAACAAAACTTGAAACAGATAGACGTCATATTCGAAACCGCATTCACGAAATTAACGGGCAGTTATCTGCAGTCAAAGAACACCGAACAAGATACCGGGAGCGCCGAAAGAAAAATGGTGTGTTCCAAATTGCCATTGTCGGCTATACGAATGCCGGAAAATCAACTTTGTTTAACCAATTAACAGAAGCGGATAGTCATGAAGAGGACCTGCTGTTTGCGACACTTGATCCAATGACACGTAAGATGACATTAGAATCTGGCTACAGTGTGCTGATTTCAGATACAGTTGGCTTTATCCAAGACCTTCCGACCACACTGATTGCCGCATTTCGTTCCACCCTTGAAGAAGTGAAGGAAGCCGATTATTTGCTTCATGTCATCGACTCTTCTAATGAGGATTATGAAGGGCACGAACGAACGGTTCATGAGCTTTTAGAAGAATTAGAAGCGGACCGTATTCCGATGCTGACTGTTTATAACAAGGAAGATCAAATTAGACCAGATTTCATCCCATCTTCAAAGCATCGCCACATCTTAATCAGTGCTAAGCGCAAAGAAGATGTAAAAAGGTTAAAAGCGGATATTATGGCAGAGCTGAAAAAAGCCTTTTTAAAGCCATATCATGTAAAGATTCCAGCGCATGAAGGCAAACTCATTTCCGCATTAAAATCAGAAACGCTTGTGGAGTCACTAGAATTTCAAAAAGAAGCAGAGATATATGACATCACCGGATATAGTGGTGAGGATCAGACCATTTTAGGTCAAATCAAGAAGTATATGTTGGAAAGGAATTAAATCAAGATGTTTCACACATTAAAACACGGCAGTATTTTAGAAAAAGCAGCAGCAGAAACAGAACAAGAGATTTTACACGTGCATCAGCAAATTGATCAAAAGAGCGAACAAAATGAGTGGCGGGTGCTTGAAAGCTATCGAAAGCACAAAGTCAGTGACTCTCACTTTAATCCGACGACTGGATATGGCTACGATGATATGGGGAGAGACACATTAGAAAAGATTTATGCGGATGTCTTCGGCGGAGAAAGCGGGCTTGTGCGTCCGCAAATTATTTCCGGTACACACGCAATTTCCATTGCCTTATTTGGTGTGCTGAGACCTGGCGATGAATTGATCTATATGACGGGAAAACCATACGATACGCTAGAAGAAATTGTCGGGATTCGCGGGAAAGAAGGGACAGGCTCATTAAAAGACTTCCAGATTGACTACAAAGCCATTGATTTACGACAAGATGGATCCGTCGATTATGAGAAAGTAAAAGAGTCGATTTCCTCTAAAACAAAAGTCATCGGCATTCAGCGTTCGAAAGGCTATGCGTCAAGACCATCCTTTACTATAGAAGAAATTGAGCAAATGATTTCATTTGTGAAAGAGATTAATGAAGAAATCATTGTGTTCGTAGATAACTGTTATGGTGAATTTACTGAATTAAAAGAGCCGTGTCATGTCGGAGCTGACCTCATGGCCGGTTCACTCATTAAAAACCCAGGCGGAGGCCTTGCCAAAACAGGCGGCTACATCGTAGGAAAAGAAAAATGGGTAGAAGCTTGCTCTTATCGAATGACATCTCCAGGCATCGGCAGTGAAGCGGGTGCATCGCTGTATGCGCTCCAAGAAATGTATCAAGGCTTTTTCTTGGCGCCGCATGTTGTAGCTCAAAGTTTAAAAGGCGCAGTGTTTACGGCTCGTTTTCTTGAGAAGCTCGGATTTCAAACAAACCCGGCGTGGAATGCGAAAAGAACGGATTTGATTCAATCAGTCGAATTTGGGGATCCTAAAAAAATGATTGCGTTCTGTCAGGCAATCCAGTATGCATCTCCGATTAATAGTCACGTCACACCACATGCAAGCTATATGCCAGGCTACGAGGACGATGTCATTATGGCAGCGGGCACGTTTGTACAAGGAGCCAGTATTGAATTATCAGCCGATGGTCCGATCAGACCGCCTTATACTGCCTACGTTCAAGGCGGACTCACGTATGCCCATGTGAAAAATGCGATTTGCAGTGCTGTCGATGCCTTATTGGAACAAGGTTTTATTGAAGTGCCTGCTCAATAAAAAAATCCATGTTAATATTCCTAACATGTTGTTGACACATAATATAACATGACATATAATAAATTTAAGCAAAGAGGAGGAGACAGTTGAGATGAGTGATAACATTCGCCGCTCAATGCCTTTATTCCCAATTGGGATTGTCATGCAGCTAACAGAATTATCTGCAAGACAAATTCGCTATTATGAGGAAAATGGTTTAGTATTTCCAGCAAGAAGTGATGGAAACCGCCGATTATTTTCTTTTCATGATGTTGATAAATTACTAGAAATTAAAAACCTCATCGAACAAGGTGTAAACATGGCAGGAATCAAAAAACTTTTTGCCAAAGCTGAGGCAGAAAATCCATCGTCTGATACAAAGACGGAGGAAAAAGCTGCAGCTAAGCACAACTTGACAGATGATGAACTCAGGAAGCTACTGAAGAAAGAACTCATTCAGGCTGGACGTTTCCAACAAGGAACGACCTTTAGGCAGGGGGATATGTCAAGGTTCTTCCGTTAACCAATTAGCAAAAGCATTGCTATACACATTTTACCTTTTGTAGGGGAGGAGTTTTACGAAATGGCAAAGTACACAAGAGAAGATATCGTAAAATTAGTAAATGAGGAAAACGTAAAGTACATCCGTCTGCAATTTACAGACATTCTCGGAACGATTAAAAATGTTGAGATTCCTGTGAGCCAGTTAGAAAAAGCTCTCGATAACAAATGTATGTTTGACGGTTCATCTATTGAAGGATTCGTACGTATCGAAGAATCAGATATGTATCTATACCCAGATCTAAACACATTTGTTATTTTCCCTTGGACAGCAGAAAAAGGTAAAGTTGCACGCTTTATTTGTGACATTTATAAGCCAGACGGGACACCATTTGATGGAGACCCGCGTAACAACTTAAAGCGTATCTTGAAGGAAATGGAAGAACTAGGATTTAGTGATTTCAACCTTGGACCTGAGCCAGAATTCTTCTTATTTAAATTAGATGAAAAAGGCGAGCCAACGCTTGAACTAAACGATAAAGGCGGATACTTTGACCTTGCGCCAACAGATCTAGGCGAAAACTGCCGCCGTGATATCGTGCTAGAGCTTGAAGAAATGGGCTTTGAAATTGAAGCATCTCACCACGAAGTAGCACCAGGGCAGCACGAAATTGATTTCAAATATGCAGGCGCGATCCGTTCTTGTGACGACATTCAAACATTCAAACTCGTTGTCAAAACCATTGCGAGAAAGCATGGTCTTCATGCGACATTCATGCCAAAACCATTGTTCGGTGTAAACGGATCTGGTATGCACTGTAACCTATCATTATTCAAAAATGGTAAAAACGCATTCTTTGATGAAAAAGCAGATTTACAATTAAGCGAGACTGCTAGATACTTTATCGCAGGTATCGTCAAGCACGCAACAAGCTTTACAGCGGTCACAAACCCAACTGTAAACTCTTACAAGCGTCTTGTACCTGGCTATGAAGCACCTTGCTATGTAGCATGGAGTGCACAAAACCGCAGCCCATTGATCCGTATCCCAGCATCACGCGGCATCAGCACACGCGTAGAAGTGCGCAGCGTAGACCCATCTGCAAACCCATACCTTGCACTAAGCGTATTACTTGCAGCAGGTCTTGACGGAATCAAAAACAAACTAGAAGCACCAGCACCAATCGACAGAAACATCTATGTCATGGACAAAGAAGAGCGTCTTGAAAACGGCATCTCTGACCTTCCTGCAACACTTGCAGAAGCACTCGAGCTGCTAAAATCAAACGAAGTCATGATCAACGCACTAGGCGATCACCTATTCGAGCACTTCATCGAATCAAAAGAAATCGAATGGGATATGTTTAGAACCCAAGTACACCCATGGGAACGCGATCAGTATATGTCTCAGTATTAATAATAAAAACCCCTTGGAGCCATTGGCTTCAGGGGGTTTTTATTTTTGTGGGTGTTTCTAATATTTCAAAATGAAGGAGCTATCATCCACAATTCACCCACAAAAAAGGCGACTTTCAAATTTCAACGAAGGTCTCAGAAAAAGTATTCAAAACCTTGCTGAAATGATTGGTACGAAGTCCAAGTGGAGCGATATTCTCCGCTATATTTTCAAATGCAGAGCGTCTGATTATAAATTATCAGTAGATCACAGTGGTATAGTTCACATTGCTGATCATGAGCCGGAACAGTTAGAGGATGAATTGAGCTTATCTTCAGAAAAAACTAAGATTAAAGAAAAAGTCCATGTAAATTGAATGTAAAGTGGTGGGATTGAAAGCAGATTAATGTAGGTGAACCGATGCAGACTGAAGAAGCATCTGATAATAATTTAGATTCCTCTCAAAGTGTAAAAGACGATTCTGACGGGAATGATCAAAAAGAAGAAGACGTGGCTGCCTAAGATGGCACGCAAACGATTAAAAAGGTGGTTCCTACTTTACCGCTTAGAGGATGGACAGCGTGTTCACCTCTATGAACCATTTAAAAAATATGAACTGCACAGTCGGATCAGGAAAGGATGGAGGATTATCAGGTGAAAATTCTTAGAAGGAGACTGGATCAAAGCATCTAGGAAAGGAAAAAGAGAATCCCTTAATAAAGCAGGTTATGTACTTAAAGTATCTGAAGATGACATTTTAGTAAGGTTCCTTAGTGGTAATACCTTGGTTGTTCCAAAGTCTTGGGCTGAAAATTTGGATGTGGCTCTGACTGAAGTTGATGTGAAGGCTTTGATTGATCTGTCTTTAGATTTAAGGGACGAACACCTCTTTAGAATGTGAGTGCGTGATTTGCAAGCACATCAGGGCAAATAAAAGAACCGAAGCACAAGGCCCTAGTTCTATTGAATCTGCACAATTCATTATAACATGGGAGGCCTTGTGCACGAATATTCCTTACAAACATATAGTCTCTAACGTTTTTGAAAAAGGAGAAGTTATAGTCATTATCCTAGATGGCCATTCCAACAATGTAGTGTTGGCTGAAACGCCAATGTACGGCAAACCTGAGATCATAACACGTGACGGTCAATTCACAAATTTAAGTTACAACAGTTCATTTAAATTTAAATAAAAGAGATGTTTCTTTGAGAATGGTTATAGAGGTTTTGATAAAGAGGGGATGAGTCAAGGTAATCAAACACTCAAGGCGACACCTACTATGATAGATGTTTTAAGAAAATCGAACAGTGTAGTAAATTTCTCTACAAAAGAATAAAAATGATTTTCCATATTATCAGCCCCATTCATGAAATTTATAATAAATAATGTGAACAGTAAAATAATCAATTCCATAGTGGGTATCGCAACTGCGGGGATGCCGCCTTCAGTGTTTGATTTAATAGGATAAGAATAGCATTATTTCTATTTGTTTTCAAATTTCTAAATCTTATAGTTATAAAGAGGTGTAAGAGTTGATAGCAGAACAATTGTCCTTACTGCCTGAGATCGATGAGAAACAAGTCAGAAATGCTCTTATCAAGGAGTTGAAGGTCTATAGGGCCCTGAAGGTGAGGGAGGAAAATATAAAGGAACAGGAGGCAAACAACGCAAAAGGCCTTTTCCCTTTTCTCAGAAACCAAGAAGTTTTAAATGAACTGAAGGTCCTGCAGGTAATGTTTTAGCCGCTGAAAATTATAGTGAAATTGATTTAGTATCGGCTGGCCTTGCTTATACTGGCTATGTGGATGGTAATCATGGATATGGAAGATGGACTATTACTAGTAGGGGATCTGGAGTTTCAGGAATATTATATGAAAAATGCTCGGGATCATTAGAGCGTCAATTAGGTGATCAATTAAAACTTGACGGAGCTGGTAGTGCTTCAACAAATGCTTATCTAAAGGGTGGCTGTAAATACCGAGTTTTGCTTAATGCAGGTGATGGTGGAGGTAAGGCATTTTTAAGAAATACAAATTGAATATATTTCAAAAAAGCGACCAAAATGGTCGTTTTTTGTTACTAAAATAGAACATACAACTAGAAAAATCAAAAAGCGGGGATAAAAAGAGCATCTATTTCCTTTGTGGATTATCATATGAGTCAAGCAAAACGAACGTGAATATTTTGTCCAGAAGGAAGAACCTGCGGACGCTGATCATTGAGTACTTTAAGTGCCTTGATTGGTGTCCGCTTTTTTTATTGGGAGACGCGTCTTTCCCTTATCAATGACGTATCTGGATACTGAACAAAGGTGTTGAGGAATGTGGCCATACGAGAGGGACATTCTGAGCCTGGATAGCAGCTGGTCTGCGGCAGCCGTATCGAGGACAGTTTTTCATTTTACTTGATGATTGACTGTACTTGGCATCCTCTCGGAGTGTAGTCATCATTGCAAAATCTATTTAAGCGAATAGCGTAAGGTGGTGCTTATTCGGCAAGGAGAGTATGAACATGAAGATCAGGGATTCTGTTTCTAAAGAGACATTAAAGCAATTTAAAAGCATTGCTCCTGGTTCTAATCGAAAGAAGAGCGATGCTGATCCGATAACGACGCGCGATTGGGAAGAAATAATGGGGACGAGACGCGAAACGTATCAAAGACAAAGCGGCCGTATCCGAAGAAAACGATAAATTTTGGGAACAGTCGTCTTTTGGGTGTATGGCTGCAGGTGCTTTGGCGAGGGATAGGAGCGCAAAAATATAAAGAGGGAGATGATGAGCATGGCATCAAAATTTGGTGTATCTGCTAATCCAAAAAAAGCAAATCATACTTTAGGAAAGGACAAGGTTGTGATTGTTGCGATTCAGAATCACAATGATTACATTTGTGGGCCAAACCTTATTCCTCAACGAAAAGTTGCAGGGAAATGGGTTACGATCAAAACGAATTCACCGAACGAACTCAACCCAGGTGAAAAACGGTACGATGAATTCGGTATCAAGGAATCACTAGGTAACAAGAAGGGCACTTATCGATTCAGAGTTGACGTAGAGCGCTATGACAAAAATGGCAACCATGTTGAAACAGTTGGTACATTCTATACAAACGAATTTTACATTAAATAGAACCAATTCAGTGAACACCTGAAAATTTCCAAAACACCTCCGATATATGTTTAGGAGGTGATTTCTTATGAATGAAATTAACGAAACCAACGAATTTACATCATTTGAACAGAGTAAATACATCGGGATTTATTTGAAACAATTTGGGAAAAAGATGCATAAAGCAACTATAACAAGGCTTTAAAGTGCACCAATAAAGCGAATGAGTGTAGAATGACATAAATTCCAACCAAGAACTTTTTTTTTGTTCATTTTGATATAATAGATTCAAAACACTAGTTAAGAACTGCGCTTAATTAAAAAATAGAGGAGTACTTATGAAAGAAGAAATTATAAAAGAATATTTCTTTATGTGGGTAACTAGAGATTTTACGTTTTTAGATACGTATTTTTCTGATGATATTATCTACCGCGAATGTTATGGAGCAATGTATGTGGGTATAGAGGAAGTCCATTTGTGGATCAAAAAAATGTTACTGAAGCAAGTTGTCTTAGAATGGAAGATAAAAAATATTCATCAAGTAAATGATACCTTATTTTTTGTAGAATGGTATTTTAAAGCAAAAGAAGAACAACTTTATTCATTTGATGGTATATCAAAGATTAGATTTGATGGAAATAAAATCCGATTAATAGAAGAGTATGAAGCTAAACATGAAACTTTTAGACCATGTAAGATTGATTAAAGATGTCCAGGGACAAGAACATCAATCACATGCACTTAAAACTGACACGATGTGAGGTTAAACACGGTTGAGGGATACTCCGTATGAATGGTACAGAAAATTGTCCAGGGACAAATTTGCTCCGTTTATTAAAGATTGTCGAGGGACAAGAACATGGTCCCCATTGAAGTCGCTATTTTAGCGGCTTTTTATTTTATCGGTACAAGTTCTTGTCCCGATTGCCGGAATGCGAGAAGAACATGTTACTATTGCCAATTAGTCATATGTTTGCATTTTGCGGGATACCGAAAACTTTTAAAATGAACACCTTGTCTTTACATATGTTGTAAATGTCATGTTAAAATTATACAAAAGAAATGATAGCAAGGGGGTAATGGGATGTCGAATTTGATTTCTTCTGTAGATGTAGCAAACACGCTCAACAAATGGTATTTACATATTAAAAAGAGGGAAGTTTCACAAGCAGTAGAGCTGAGGGATGAGATTCAAGAAATGTTAGGCGAAATGGAAGAAAATCAAGATGTTTTACTCTATTTCAATATTCTTGATTACAGATTTAAGGTACTTATGGAGGATTTAGTGGGGCAACCAACAATAACAGAAAGTGAAAGAGTCAAAACAGATGACATGCTAAGGTTTTACTTTTATCTTTTCAAAGGTATGTATGAGAGTGCAAAGAATAACTATTCAGAAGCTCTAGTCCTATTCAGAGTAGCTGAGAGACAACTAGACAAGGTACATGATGAAATTGAAAAGGCTGAGTTCCATTATAAAATTGGTACACTCTACTATTTTAATAAGGTCACACTCCTTTCTCATCATCATCTACAAACAGCAAAGGACATCTACAAAGGTCATGAAGGCTACAGCATACAGACCATAAACTGTAATATGTTGTTGGCACTGAATTTGATTGATGACGGTAGACTAGACAAAGCTGAACGAATGCTTTTGGATTGTGTCGATAGACTGATTGAAAAAAATGATAAGAGATTGTTAGCGTTGGCTTATTATGATTTGGGATTTCTCAAAATTCAGGATGACCACCATATAGAAGCAATTGAATATTTCAACAAAGCAATTTCCGCAGATGATCTAAAACAGTCAGCTCCTGTTTCATACTTACAATGTGCGTATGAATTTGCAAGATCAAGCTACAAATCAAATCAGTTGGATCAGGCAATAAGTTGGGTTGCTGAGGGGAAAAGCTTCTCTAAAGAACAGCAAAACACAAACTTTATTTTGAAATTCAATATCCTTGAGAAATGTTATACCACACCACGGGAAAGCTATGAGGACATCAAGAAAGGGCTATGTCTTTTGGAAGAAAGAAAAGCATATGTTGATATAGAGGCTCTAGCTCCTGATGTTGCCTCCATATATAAAAAGTTAAATCTTTATGAAGAAAGTAACTACTTCTTGGAATTGGCTTTGAAATCTTGTACGCTTATAGGAAAGGAGGTCATATGATCATGAAAAAGATAATGATGATGATTACTACCGCTTTGCTATTAGGTGCAATTCTTGGAATGCCTACTGGACAACAAACTCAGGCAGATGCTAAAAATGAGGTAGTGTTGCTTTTCTCTAGAGGTGCAGGGTCATAAAAGAGATAAGATTTAATCCACCACTACGGAGGATAATTGGTTAAAAAACGATAAAGTGGATTAAAGTGTAAGACTCCTTATGGTATTCTAGTAAAAGAATACGCCATAAAAGGAGTCTTTTTTATATGAAGATATTAGATGCTCCCTCCCTTATATCAGCTGTTGAGAAAAGGTCAAAGGCTTATGAACAGCTTCGGGAAGAAATAACAGATTTGAAAAAGGCATTAGAAAGTGTGTCGGGATTAGGTGATGAGTTCACAGGTAAAGGTGCAGATAACATCAAAGCCTTTTATGCTGATCTTGCACTTTATGCCGATACTTATCTTGATTTTATTGATATGCAAAAAGCTTTTTTAGATGGGGTAAAAGGAAAGCTTGATGATGAATCGTTAGGCGGGAGTACATTTATTGATGAGCATTTCTTAGACGCTCAACTGAAACAAGGGATTCAGAATAATAAAGATATGGTCAAGGAACAAAAAGAAGCCCTATCCACTATTTTTGATGACATCAGTGATCTCATAGAACTGAATGTATTTTCAAGTAAAGAGGTCAATGAACATTTAGCTGAGGCGAACAAAAAAAGAAAAGAGGCAATTGAGGCTTTACATAAAATAGACCATGAGCTAAAAACAGAATACGCAAAATCAGAAGCGATCGAAAAACACCTCGCAACTTTTTATGCAAAAATGATGGCTGCTACAGGAAAAGGAAAAAATGCGCAGCCCATGTATTACGATGCAAAAGCGTTTCATGAGACAGATGTGTACAAGAATCATGATAAAATCGATGCACAGGTGAAAGCATATTTAAAGGTGAAAAAAGAAGAAAAAGAGAAACGAAGAATCAAAGAATTGAAGGAAAAGCTCAACGATCCTTCGTGTATATCAGAAGAGAAATACTTTGAGATTGTAGACGAAATTGGATATGAAAATCTTTCTTACGATCAAAAAATGTATTACAGCCAGCTTCTCCAGATCAAAGCGCAGGAAGAAGCATCAGAGGGGTTCGTTGATGTTGTAAAAGGTGCAGCAGTTGGTCTATATGATGTGGCCAAAGATACAGTAGTTGGCATCTACGATCTTGTGACAGATCCTGGAGGTGCCGTTGAATCGGTCGTAACGGCTGTTTCACATCCAATTGAAACGTCGAAAGCGATTGGAAAGTCGATTTCAGACTCATTCCAAAAAGAAGTCATCGATGGTGATGCATATTCTCGATCACACTGGTTCGCCTATGCAACTGGTTCTCTAGCAGAAATTGTCTTTGGCTCTAAAGGAGCAGGTGCCATTACAAAAACGGGGAGAACTGCAGCTAAAACGACGGTGAAGAAAGGGCTTGAACAAGGAGCAAGATCATTAGACAGAGTCTCTATTCCGAATCTATTGCCATACTCACCAAAGTTTCAAATGGCTGGCGGCCCGAAGCTGCCGTATAACGTGTTTGACGGAGAAAATCTCAAAAATAAACTCCTCTCTATGGCAAAGCGTCTAGACAACAATTCAGGATATGGCATCTCTAAGACAGGCAGACGATTACCGGCACCAAAATCACCACCAACTGTTGTTAGTTACGGAGATCACTATGTGAGATGGAAACGTAAAAAAGTGTTAAAACCGAATGTTGTTTATTCAACAAAGCAAGGCTACACCTACACAACCGATCACTACGGAAGAATTGTCAAAGTCGAAGCAAGTGATTTAAAATACGGAGAGGTCAAAAGAAACCAATATGCCCAATCCAATTCAGGTAAGCCGGATCGATTACTAGATGATGACGGAGGTCATTTAATCGCAACTATTTTTAAAGGTTCTGGGGATATTGATAACCTACTTCCAATGAATTCACAGATTAATCGAAGCGGCGGGAAATGGTACACCATGGAGCAACGGTGGTTGAAAGCCTTGAATTCAAATCCACCTAAACAAGTAGCAGTGAGCATTGAACCTATCTATAAGGGAGATTCATTACGACCTGTTAGTTTCTCTGTGGAGTATAAAATTGGAGAACGTTATTCTCAAGTATTTATTAAGAATCAACCTGGAGGTTAAAACCCAATGGAAGAATTAGAAATAAATTATAAAAAAATAGCAGAATCAATTAATGAATTAATACCATGTGATTGGGATAAAGTTTGGATGTATGCAGAAATACTTGATGATTCGGCTGAGATAGTGTTTTATTTTAAAGAACAAAATGGAAATGAATATGTTAATGGACATCAAATTCCTCATAAATATAGTGTAAGTAAGTCAACATACATCCACTTATTATACGAACTTAGTGAAATTTTTGAAGCATTGAAAAAGGCATATATACAAAATGATTTAGGTGCTTGGACAACAGCTACCCTCCAATTAGATTATAAAGGGAAATTCTCTATTGAGTATGGATATGATGATGTTTATTCATTAGGCATAGACAATGTGCAAAGAATCGCAGTTTGGGAATATGAAACGTTCGGATTTTTACCCGACGATGAAGAAGATAAAGAAGCCGTATTAAATTATATAAAAAATAAAGACGATAACTAACGCAGAATACCCTCCGAATAAAGGAGGGTATTTGTCATATATGTTTCATAAAATTCTCATTCCCTTTATTTAAACCGATAAACCGTCACCTCACAATCACCCAGCACCTCTTCAATCATCTCTTCAACAATCGTCCAATCGCCGCCTGCCAATCCGCAGCCGATTCCGTATGGAATGGCGATGGACGTTTGGTTTTTCTCCTCAGGTGATTGTGTCACTGTATCCTTTAGATGTTGAAAGCAGCTGCGTAAGGCATCGTAGTCTGTTTGCTTTCTTGTTCTTCCGTATCCAGCTTGGGCAAATAAGTTTGCAATTGTTTTTCCGTCTTTTGTTGTGATGAGTTGAATGGAGCTTAACAAGTCATCTCCTTGTTCTGTACATAACTGTTTATAATCTTTGTACACATTCGGATATTTGCTTTTGATTTGTTTCGCTAATCCAGCTCCCATGACTCCTTTACAGTTTACCTGGTGACAAATGATGTCTTCGCTTGCCTCTAATATGTTTCCATCCACCGTTTTGATCATATGATGTAACCCCTTTTTGATAAAATACAAACTTACGTTCTATTATAGCAGTTTTGTTCCTGTGATTTAATAGCCTTTGATGAGTTTTTAGTTAGTACACGATGTTCAGGTGACAGCAAAGTGACAAACCTGTCATATGATTCCATGGTTTGTTCGTTCGATCGATGGAGGCAGGCATCTCATTTCAATTATCCTTATCGTAAATCAAGTAAAAAGGGATGAAATGAGATGCGGGGATTTAATGAAGATTTATTTAGGTGGGTGAATCAGCTTAGTATCGATCATGGTTACTTGAATCCGATATTTATTGGACTAGCTGAATATACAGTGCTGCTGGCAGCGCTCATGTGTCTGTTCGTATGGTTTCAAAATCGCAGCAGGTACAATAGGGCGATGGTCGTTTCTGCCGGACTGACCTTCGTACTCGCCGAGTTACTTGGGAAAATCGCAGGGATCTTTTATTTTAATCAGCAGCCCTTTGCAGAAATGAGCCACGTCAATCTTTTGATTCAAAAGGAAGTGAATAACTCTTTTCCAAGTGATCATACCATCTTTATTTTTTCGATTTGCCTGATCTTTTGGCTGTTTCACAAACGCCATATGTATTGGCTGATCATTGCGTGTGCTGTTGGTTTTTCAAGGATTTGGGTAGGTGTTCATTATCCATTTGATGTATTAGCAGGAGCTGCTATAGCGTGTTTAACAGCCGTCGCCGTTGTATATTTGCCGATATGCCAAAAGAGCGTTGATGCCCTCTTGTCATGTTATGAATGGCTTGAACAGAAATTGTTAGGGAAGAGAACAAAATAATATTGTTGCAGCAAAATACCCCGATCTGTTAACGCTGAGATCGGGGTACTGTTTATTTTCGCCAAAACGCTGAACAATCCGCTTTGTCTTCGATATTAAATTCGATGATTTTTTTCAGGAGAGGATAATCAACTGGCAAGCTTTCTTTCATGCGAAACAGATTTTTTCCATGATCGTACCCAGCTTGTACAATGTCAGCTGAAAATTGATCAATGCCTTTTGCTTCTGGTGCGACAGAAATGTGATGTTTTGCCACGCTAAATCCAATAATAAATGTGCCGTGATCTGTGAACATGGGCTGATTCCAAGCAATTCTTGGCTCTAATTGAGGGAATGTGTCTTCTATCCATTGTAGGATGTCTTGAGTGCGCTGCTTCAGCTCGGGGTTACCGATTTTGCTGACGTATTCTTCAAAAACGTGCATGATATTTTATCCTCCCAATCCATCTACCTCATAAGCCTCAGACGGGATTCGAACCCGCACTCCTTTCGTAAGCATAGGCTAGGGGCAACACGCTTCCCTACGGAATTTCACCGACAGGAATTTCACCTGTCTCAGCTCGTGTGCTTTTCGGTGCTTCTGAAACCCTTGCCTTGCGACCCGCCAGCTACAATTTGTTTTACGGCGCTCTTCCCTTCTAGAGCTACTGAGGCGTGTAAGTGATTGATCATATTATATAAAGAAACTGGATAAATGAAAAGCTGCTATGAACCATCATCAGATTAGAAAGCCTCGACATTGGGCTTTTTTCATTTCATCTCAAGATGTTTATTTTAAAAAAAGGCGGAATTTTTTCGCAAATATCATTGACTAGGAGAAAGAAACGCACTTTCAATGGAAACGGTTATTGAAGATTTAAGTGATTCATATTAAAATGATGTCAAATGGACTAATTAGCAATTGCTAATAGAAGTTCCATATTTAGTGAAATGTGTGTTGCAGCTGAAGGTGATTGGGGGTGTAGAATGAGCAAAGTTCCTGTTGCGGAATTGGCATCACTATTAAATGACTGGAACATGGAAATCAAAAAAGATCATGCAGATGAGGCAGAACGGTTATTTGCCAAAGCAAAAAAAGCGGTAGAGGAAATTGACGATGCGGATATCCTCATATACTATTCTCTTCTTGAGAAGAGACATCACATTCTTATGTACAATTTAAGAGGGCAAAAGGGCAATGTTTCAACGAAAAGCATAGAGGGTCATTATGGTAAAAAAGAAGATGACCTGTCTAACCGTCTTGCCTATTATTTTGATTTTTATGAAGGTGTGTATGAGCAGCATCAAGGTAATTATGAGGTTGCATTGCAGATGTATCAAAGTGCTGAAAAGCTCTTAGATAAAATTCCAAGTGAGATAGAACGTGCTGATTTCGATTTTAAAGTGGCATGGCTTTATTACCGGCTCAGTCATATCATGCTCTCATTAAGCTATATCCGCAGAGCGCTGCACGTCTATAAGCGGCACAAGCAGTATGAAAGAAGAACGGCCCTTTCATACTCTCTTATAGCAGCGAATCTAACGGAGATCGGCCGGTATGAAGAGGCGCTTGAGAATTATCGTCTGGCGGAAGAAGTTTTGACAAATGAGCAGGATGATTTTATGCTGGCTCAGCTTCATCACAATGTGGCCATTTTATATTCATTTTGGAACAAGCCGAAGGAATCGATACGCCATCTTGAAAAAGCACTGTCCCATCAAGAGTATTATGATTCAGATTTCTTTTTCCATTCTACGTATCTGATCAGCCGGGAACTCTGTGTGATTGGTGAAAAGCAGCGTGCAAGCCAATATATAGAGGCTGCATATGCCAGAATAAAAGATGCTTCTCATGAAGTGTTTCAGCTAAAAATAGGCATCGTACATGATCTTTACTTAACTCATGCGCCACAAAGATTTCAGCAAATTGATGAGAAATTAAGAAAGTTAGAAGAAAAGAATGAATATCATGAAGTAAAAGAGCTATCACAATTTGCAGCAAAATATTGTGAAAAGCAAGCACTTTATGAGCAGTCTGTTTTTTACTTGAACAAAAGTTTAGAAGCGGATTTACATATGAAAAGAATGGGGTTGATTTAAGATGAAAACAGGATTAAAAGTATTATTCGTTGTCGGTTTAGCGGTTGCTGCGACTGTTTTGACGCAAAACGTTGCGGGTTCATTCGAAGTTGCAGAAAAAATCATTGGTGGTTAATACCATTTATCTCTCGCCCTTGTTGATGATCGTCAGCAAGGGTTTTTTGTGTTTTAATAGGCTCTTCTTATTAAACGCTGCAAGAACGTTTAATAAGAAGAATTCGCAACAAAGGGGGTGTGCAAATTTATTACCTGCTCCATTATTCTAAATAAACATAGGGCAGAGCAACAAGTTAAAAAGGTCACTTTTCTTTGCTTAATTTAATTTTTTGCAGGACTTTTCATTCAAATTTTATCAAATTGGTCTAATGTACATAGAAGGAAGAGAAAAAGCAGGAGCACCGCCCCATTTGTCATGCATATGATGAGTTAAGGTCTGATTCGAAGGCAGGTGATTGTATGTATCCACGTGTTTATGGAGGTTTTCATGGAGGCGGTTTTAGCGGAGGAGCAGTGGGCCCTCATATTGGCTTTGGCGGGTATTATGTGAGCCCTGGAGTGTTCTCTGGTTTAGGCGGTTACCCCGGATATGGGGGATTTGGGACGTTTTCTGGATATTCTCCATATGGCTCCACGTTCATCATGGGGCGTCCTCCTGGTTTTTATGTTAGAAGTTATTAGTGTTTCACCACAGTGATTGAAATAGCCATTTAGAGATTGGCTATTTCAATTGGTGAAAGTGCTTAAATGTAGCCGTGATCACAATGACCCCTAGAATGCAGATAGGCAGCCAAATGATGATAAACGGATCGTAACGATCTGTATATGCTGCTAAAGCCGCTCCTAGGCAGTAGAAGACAATAGAGCCTATTCGCATCAAGCTTACAAGCTGGATAGGGGCCTTTCTTTTTTCCCGGTATGATATACGCTGGGCTGCATCTTCAAATAGGTTCGCAAGTGTACTCGTAAGAACGGTTGTGGAAATGCCAGCAACATTCAATTTACGAGCGGCCGCCGTTTGCATGCCCATAGCCATACTTAAAAGGATGATCAGCATAAAGTAAGCACCTTGTGTATAAGGGAAAATGGTCATGAGAGCAAATAGAAGCAAAATCATTACCTCTATGATAAAAATGCGTGTAACGGCTTTTGGCCAAAACGTTTTTTCATGCTTTCCGCCTATTACAACTGCAAGTAAAACCCCTAAAACGAATCCACTTAGCGCAGTGATGGAATGAAGGGCTGTTAGCTGCAAGGAGCTTCCTGCTGCAATGCCAAGCAGCACAATATTACCTGTCATATTGGCTGTAAACACATGTCCTAGGCTTAAATAGCCAATCACATCCACAATTCCTGCGGAAAGACATAAGAAAATCAAAGCTGTATTTCGAAATGAATGTGCGGTCAAAATAGTCATCCCTTTCTTCCTCTCTAATGAATAAGTGTAACGCGTCATGACCGCAAATGTCCATCTGATGAGATGGTCACATGTGTGCAAGCTGATGTAAGACTTGTCTAAAAGCATCATCATTCACAAGGTGCCTCATGCGGCGGAACGGATCGCCCTTTTCCTTTAAACGCTCTATAACAGCCGGCATCGTAAAAAGAGAAGGATGAAGCTCATCATGATAGAGTTCGTCCCATTCAAGGGGTGTCGCAACAAGTCCAAGCTCATTTCCTCTTGGAGAATACGGAGCGATGATTGTTTTACCAGCATCGTGCTGAATGTAGTCTAAATACAAGCGATTGCCGCGTTTTTTCTTAAGACGTTCCAGAGTAAAAAGATCCGGTGCTTGCTCACATAAAAATTGGCATATGAACGCGGTGAATTGTCTTGTTTCTTCGTATGTGAAGGCGTTTTTCTTTAAAGGAATATAGACTTGAAGCCCTTTACCTCCGCTTGTTTTAATAAAGGCTGTGAGAAAAAGCCCGTCTAAAAGCGCTTTGATTCGTTTAGCGGCTTCTATGGCTAGATGAAACTCATTTACAGATGGCGGGTCTAGATCAAAGACGATTTCTGTCGGCCGATCCGTATCTCTTGTCTCAAAAGGGATATGAAATTCCATCGCCAGCTGGTTGCCAAGCCAAAGAAGCGTACGAGGATCATTACAGACTGTATAAGAAATATCATCAACTTCGTCTGTTAAAACAAAATCCGGCGCATAATCAGGTGTCGACTTTTGATAAAAGAATTCGTCTCCAGAGCCATGCGGATACCGAATTAAAGTAAGACGCCTTTCACTTAAAAAGGGCAAAAGGTAGGGAGCCGCTTGTCTTAAATAAAGTAAGTAATCTGCCTTGTTTAGTTGAAGAGCCGGGACAATCGGTTTTTCAGGGTGGGTGACGTCTATAGCAGCAGGGAGCGGATACAGCTGTTTGAGCATTTGCTGAAATGTACATGCTGCTGGATCAGCATCTAATAAAAAGGAAGAAAAACGCGGCTCTCTTAGCGCCGATCCATCAAAGGATATACAAGCAATGCTGGCAACGATAGAAGGAGGGATTTCGTATAATGATCCTCCTGTTAACTGGCCTTTTGTCTGAAATAGTGTACGCAGCGTTTGTTCTTCTTCTTTAGAAAAACCATGCTTGAATTGGACAACCTCGATGAGAGCCGAATCTTGATAAATGGAACCTTGAAAATAGCCATTTTCTTTGTCAAAACGGGTGACAATGACAGAAACATACCGCCAGTTTTTCATTTTCAGCCATTCTTTTGAACGAGTATTGTCGTGCCATTTACTCGACTTTTTTTTCGCTACTAGTCCTTCTGCTAAATACGTCGTCATCACGTTTTTCATGTATTCAGAGTCTTGGTCTGTATGAATGACCTGCAACAGGGAAGGGTGCTCTAGCTGAACTGAGGAGGGGAGCTTTGCTTCTTGGAATAATTGCTGCAGCTGGTTTTTTCTTTCCATCAACGGTGAATCAACGAGAGGTTTCCCTTTGCAGCTTAATAGATCGAATGCAATGAAATGACACGGAAATCGTTCCGCCTGTCGTTGTATGGCTTCTTTGTTTTTCAGCCTGCCTCTTTGCTGAACCTTCGCAAACTCGCTTTGCTGTTCACTTACTAAAAAGACCAATTCTCCGTCAAGTGTCAGCGGTAAAAAAGGAGACAATTGTTCTCTTAATTGTTCGCATTGATCCATCACTTCAGGAAATTGCTTATTTAGCCGTTTTCCGGTCCTGCTTTCTAAACGAATCTCGTCTTCTTCCCATACAAGAATAGCCCGAAAGCCATCATATTTTAATTCATACACCCAGTCTGCACCGGCAGGTATATCATGTGCAGGTGTTAATCGCATAGGTTTCATTGTGCATGTCACTTCCTTATATCATGTGTTCTTAGAGTGGGATGAAATTTTCAATCACATACATAAGTCTGATGAAAACATTACATAGTAAGGAGAAAAGAACGGAGGAAGCGCGATGCATACAGTATGGAAAGGCGGCATTAGTTTCGGATTGGTCAATATTCCAGTCAAGCTGTTTACCGCTACAGAGAACAAAGACATTAAATTAAGACAGCTGCATAAAGAGTGTCACACGCCGATTAACTACAAGAAAGTATGTGCCAATTGCGGTGAAGAGGTAGCGCCAGAACAAATTGTGAAGGCGTATGAATATGCGAAAAATAAATTTATTGAATTGGACGATGAAGAGCTAGAAAAACTGCGAAAAGAAAATGAAGAAAAAGCCGTTGAAATCATTGATTTTGTAAAGATTGAAGAGATAGATCCAATCTATTATGAAAGAAGTTATTTCTTATCACCGGATACCGGCGGATCGAAAGCTTATTCATTATTAAGAAAAGCTTTAGAGGAGTCGGGGAAAATTGGTGTGGCAAAAATTATGATCCGCTCAAAGGAGCAATTAGCGATCGTTAGGTGCTATGAACATATTTTGCTGATGGAAACCATTCATTTCCCTGACGAAATTAGACAAGTATCAGATGTACCGAATATCCCCCAAGAGGAGAACATTGTCAAGAAAGAGCTAGATACAGCGCTCCTTTTAATCGAGCAGCTGACCACGACATTCGATCCAGCGGCATATCAGGATGAATACAGAGAACAGCTGATGAATTTAATTGGCGATAAAATATCTGGAGAACATACCGTTCAACCAGAAACGACAGGCAAAAAAGATCCTGCATCCAATGTGACTGATTTAATGGCCGCACTACAGGCATCTATCGACCGATCAAAACCAGCCAAAGCGAAAAAAGCAGCGCCTAAGAAAAGAAAAACACCAGCGAAAAAAGAAAAGAATGCATAAAATAAGACCGCTGACAAGCGGTCTTAAATTGTTGACAAAAGACTAAAATGATCTTTATTTTAGCCTTTTGTTTTCCTTCAGCGTGATAGAAAACCTTTGCAGCCCTAGGAAGGACGAGTACCGGAGCGGAGCGAATTTAACATTCGTGAGCACCGGCACGCAGGACTGACACCGAATGCGAGGGTTTGTCTACACGCTAAGACGGCTGACGAGCGGTCTTATTGCGGCTTTAACACGTCCTGAATCGTCCCGTCTTTTCGATGAATGACAACGGAAGTTCCTTTATTAGCTGAAATCTCCTTTGCCCGGTCAACTGCTTCGTGTTTTGTTTCTTTGACCTCACTTGCTCGTTTCGCTTTCTCTGTTTGAATCGCCCAGCCTTCCTCGTGTTTTACTACATGCTGCGCATGATCCATGAGCTCTGGTCTTGCGGAGCTGCTGCTCTCTGAAGGTTTGACAGAACCATGAGATGAAAAATTCTCTACCTCTTTCTCTGTTGCGTTCTTTTTCCACTCTTTCGCTTGACTGATCGCAATGGGAATGGCTCTATTTTCCTCATATCCTTCCTGGATCATTTTATTGGCAATCTCAAGCGCTTTTTTTCGAATGACGTTGTCTAATGATTGAAATGAAGCTGGATAATCGTTCATCGTCCAAGGCATATGGACCGCTCCTTTCTTTTATTTTATTTGAACATCTTCCCCCATCTGCAAAGGGTCAAACATACAATGTCTCTCAAACTAATGTTAGGGATAAAATACATCGTTTTGCTGAGGCAGAATATCATCAACTCCTGCAGAATAGAAGGTAGAAAAGGAGTGATTTTGATGATGATGAAAGGTTTATATGAAGCACATTTACCTGTGAGTGACTTGAAGGCATCTATTGCGTTTTATGAAAAGTTGGAATTGACACTTGCTCATGAAAATGAACGAGTTGCTTTTTTATGGATTGAGAAAGGAAAGAGCTGGCTTGGTCTGTGGAAAGTAGATATAAATGACTTTCCATACCATCCAGCGACTCGGCACGTTGCCTTTCAAATTACAACGTCTAGTATCGAACAGATCAAGACTTGGCTGATCGAAAGAGGCATCAGCATTCACCCAATGTTTGGTTTTTCAGAAGAAAAGCAGCCTTTAGTTCTCGATAATCCGCCGCAATTTCATGCAGCGATCTATTTTCTTGACCCAGATGAGAATCTGCTTGAATGCATTGCCCCGCTTGAACTTGATACAGAAGAAAACTACGATATCATGGCATATGAGGACTGGGATCGAAAGAAAAATCCGTTTATTGATTGACAAAATCACTCATTGTAACTATATTGATTACAACGGTGGTGAAAGATTGTGAAACAAATTAGCAGCAGATATCCGATTGCTGTTCATATTGTGTCATTTATTGCAGGTGTTCCAAAAGAGTGTACTAGTGATTTTATTGCAGAGAGCGTGAATTCAAATCCAGCCATTGTTCGAAAAATGATGGCAATGCTCAAACGGGCGGGTCTCATTGAGATTCGCCGCGGTGTGGGCGGTGCTTATTTAAAAAGACCGGCTGAGGACATCACGCTGTTAGATGTGTACCGTGCTGTAGATGTAAGCGAGGATGAAGAATTATTTAACTTTCATCAGCCCGTCATCGCATGCCCGATTGGTCAAGCGATGGACACGAGACTTCGGCATGAACTAAAAGAAGCACAAGCTGCACTTGAGAATCACCTCAAGCAAGTGACAATTCAGCAATTATTGACAGAGGCGGAATAAAAAAGCTCGTACTTTAGAGCTTTTTTTACACCTTTGTTGTAACCATTTCGATTATAACGAATGCACATCACCGTTGAACGAAAAATGAGGAGGTCAAACAAATGAAATTATTAGTAACAGGTGCAACAGGACAACTTGGATCGCTCGTCGTCAAGCATTTGCTCACAAAAGTACCGGCTGAACAAATTGCAGTCAGTGTTCGAAATCCGCAAAAAGCAGCACATTTGAAGGATGCAGGGGTGGATGTACGCCGTGGAGATTTTACTCAGCCAGACACCCTGACATCAGCATTTGAAGGCATTGACCGTCTGTTGATCATTTCAACGACGGATGGAGACCGCGTCGAGCAGCATAAAGCAGCAATTGAAGCGGCGAAAGCAGCAAATGTGAGGTTTATTGCTTATACAAGTGTTGTCAATGCAAGAGAGAGTCAGCTTGTCCTTGCACATGACCACGCAAAAACGGAAGAAGCCATTTTGGCCTCTGACATTCCTCATGTATTTTTAAGAAACAACTGGTATGTAGAAAATGAAAAAGACACGATTCTGGCGTCAGTCAGCGGTGCACCATTTTTAAGCCCTATTGGCGAAGGGAAGGTTGGCTGGGCAACAAGAAATGACTACGCAGAAGCGGCAGCAAATGCGTTAACACTTCCCGTTCATGATCAGGAGATATATGAACTGTCAGGACCGCTTCGATCGCACACTGAACTTGCACAAATTGTTAGTAAGGTGAGTGGAAAAGAAATTAAATTAGAAAAAATAGATGTAGACACATTTGGAGACTTTTTAGCTTCAAATGGTGTACCAAAAGAAGCAGTGCCATTTGTCAAAGCCATTCAAAGCGGCATACGCGATGGTGCTTTAGCTGTCGAAAGTGAAGATTTCGAAACATTACTAGGCCGGTCGTTAACACCTATTGAAGAAAGAATTCGTGAATTGATTTCAAAATAAACATCAAAAAACGCCCTACGAAAAGGGCGTTTTTTCATTTAGTCACACAGGCCATAAGTACAAATTTTAGACAAATCACTTCGTTGAAATTTCAGAAATTTGGGATTAAAATGAAATTAAGGCCTGTTATTTAATCATCAGATGATCAGAATGATGAATCAAAATGCAGCAATAGAAGGGAAGTTCGCCGATGAAAGTCCATTTATTCGTTACTTGTTTAGTTGACACGATGCAGCCAAATGTAGGAAAGGCGACAGTGGAAGTATTGGAAAGACTCGGTGTTGAAGTGGAATTTCCAGAAGCACAAGTGTGCTGCGGACAGCCAGCCTTTAACAGCGGCTATACAAAAGAGACAATCAAAGCAGCGAAGAACATGATCAAAGCCTTTGAATCAGCTGAATATGTTGTGACACCATCAGGTTCGTGCAAGGCGATGTTTTTAGAATATCCTCATCTTTTAAAAGAAGATCGAGTGTGGTCGGCCAAAGCTGAGGCACTTGCCGCAAAAACATATGAATTAACAGAGTTTATTGTTGATATATTACACGTGACAGATGTAGGGGCAAGCCTGAAAGGGAACGCAGCCTATCACACCTCCTGTCATATGACGAGACTGCTGCGTATTAAAGAGGCGCCTTTTACGCTGTTGTCAAATGTCAAAGATTTGACGATGAGAGCATTGCCCCGCGCAGAAAATTGCTGCGGATTTGGAGGTACCTTTTCAGTGAAAATGACCCCTATTTCTGAGCAGATGGTTGACGAAAAAGTACAAAGCATAGAGGAGACAGGCGCTGATTATATCATTGGTGCTGACTGCGGCTGCCTGCTGAATATTGGCGGGAGGCTGAACCGTCTTGATAAACCCATCCAAGTGATGCACATCGCAGAAGTATTAAACAGCCGCGGACTTTAAGAGGAGGAACGGCACATGAGTATGAAAATTGGAGAAAAGGCCTTTAAAGAACGGATCGGGAAAGGTTTAGAAGACGCTGTCATGAGAGGTGCTGTCTCCTCAGCACAGGAACGTCTGTATAAAAGGCGGCTGACTGCAAGCGAGGAGCTTGGCAATTGGGAAAAGTGGCGTGAGCTTGGTGAGGAAATCCGGCAGCATACGCTGACGCATCTTGATGACTACTTATATCAATTAAGTGAAAGTGTAAGTGCACGCGGAGGCCATGTCTTTTTTGCGAAAACAAAGGAAGAGGCATCAGCATATATTCAAGAGGTGGCACAGAAAAAAGCAGCCAAAAAGGTCGTCAAATCAAAATCAATGGTCACAGAAGAAATCGAGATGAATCAAGCGCTTGAAGAGGTCGGCTGTGAGGTGGTAGAAAGCGATCTTGGTGAATATATTCTGCAAGTGGATGACCATGAACCGCCTTCACATATTGTGGCACCTGCTCTTCATATGACGAAAGAGCAAATACGGGAAGTATTTCATGAGAAGCTAGGGTATGAGATGTCAGAAACACCCGAAGAAATGACGAGTTTTGTAAGAGCCATCTTACGTGAAAAATTCCTAGAAGCTGATATTGGTGTGACCGGCTGTAATTTTGCAGTGGCCAACACAGGGTCCATCTGCCTTGTAACAAATGAAGGGAATGCAGATCTTGTCACGGCTATACCGAAGACGCATATTGCCGTTATGGGAATGGAACGGCTTGTTCCAACGATGGAGGAACTGGATGTCCTTGTGGGTCTTTTGTGCAGAAGCGCAGTCGGTCAGAAATTAACTAGTTATATTTCTGTTGTGGGACCAAAAGAAGAAGGTGAAGTTGATGGACCAGAAGAATTCCACTTGGTCATTGTGGACAATGGGCGGTCAAATATATTAGGAACGGACTTTCAGCCTGTTCTCCAATGTATCCGGTGCGCAGCCTGCATCAATGTATGCCCGGTTTACCGGCATGTTGGCGGACATTCGTACGGTTCGATTTATCCCGGGCCAATCGGAGCTGTTCTTTCACCGCTTCTTGGCGGCTATGATGACTACAAGGAGCTCCCCTTTGCATCAAGTCTGTGCGCAGCCTGCACGGATGCTTGTCCAGTGAAAATTCCACTTCATGAGTTATTGATTAAACATAGACAGGTGATCGTAGAAAAAGAGGGCAGAGCGCCTAAAGCTGAAATGCTGGCGATGAAAATGTTTGGCATGGGGGCAGCGTCTCCCGGGATGTATCAATTTGGAACAAAAGCAGCCCCTGCATTGATGAATCGTATGGCGACAAACGGACAAATTTCAAAAGGAATAGGTTCTTTAAAGAATTGGACAGATATTCGTGACCTGCCAGTTCCAAGTAAAGAAAGATTCAGGGATTGGTTTAAAAAGAGACAAAAGGAGGAGAAGTGATGAAGGGGACCATTTCTCACCGAGAGTCGTTTTTATCTCATATCCAGCATCAATTAGGCAAAAACTCTTCCCCATCTGCCTCTATTCAACGGCCGGCATGGAAGCATCAAGTCCAGTGGGATACAAACGGAAGTTTGTCTAAAGATGAATTAGTCGAGCAATTGAAAAAGCAATGTCAGCAAATTCATACAAGAGTAGTCGAAACAACACCGGAGAAAGCGTCCTCGGTATTACGATTGTTGATGACAGAATATGGTGAGGGTGCTGTGATGACATCGTGTGATCATCGCTTTGAACAATATGGTTTCAGCCCTATGTTTGACAGCTTGCAACGAGATGGGATTTCCATCGCTTGCTGGAATACAGATCTATCAAGAGAAGAAAACATAAGGCAGGCAGAACAAGCGAAATATGCAGTTGTGTTCAGTGATTATACCCTTGCAGAATCAGGTACAGTTGTCCTTTCATCCCATCAAGGTCAAGGGAGAGCGCTGCATTTTTTGCCAATGATGTATATCGTGTGTATAGAGAAAAGCTCGATTATTCCGCGAATGATTCAGGCTGTTTCGGCTCTTAATCGCTCAGTAGAAGAGGGGGAGCAGGCGAAAGGTGCCATCCATTTCATATCAGGTCCAAGTAATTCTGCCGATATTGAAATGAATTTAGTGGTAGGGGTTCATGGTCCAGTTCAGGCCATTTATCTGTTAATAGATGATGAATGAAGGCTTTCGTAATGAAAGCTTTTTTTCATCCAACAAGTTGACGCCAGTTTTAAAAAATCATCTTGCCACTAGGTGAATGGACATAGTAAGATGACGACATACAAGATGAACTGCTCATCTACTGCTGATGTAAAGGAAGCTGCTAATGGAAATCAAGACAACTGCTCAAACGAAATCAATTGCACTGCCACTTGTGATTTCGATAATTGCTATTTCGTTTTCTGCAATCATTGTGAAATGGTCAAATGCACCTGCTGCTATTTTAAGTATGTATCGAATGATTTTTGCGGCGGCTCTCATGCTGCCGTTTATCTTGCCAAGAAAAGAAGAATTTCTCTCGATAAAGCGCAGAGACTGGTTTTTCTTATGTATGTCAGGCTTCTTTTTAGGACTCCATTTTGTGTTATGGTTTGGCTCACTGAAGCTGACGACAGTGGCAAGCTCTACCATTATTATCGCCCTTCAGCCAATGGTCTCCTTATTAGGCGGATTCCTCATTTTCCGTGAACGAACGACGATGTCTGCTCTATTGACGATGTGTGCAGCGATTGTTGGTGCCCTCATGATAGGCTGGGGAGATATTGGTCATAGCAAGGAAGCCATCTTAGGAGATCTTTTATCCTTTTTGAGTGTGATCGCTGTTGTTTGTTATTTGTTAATAGGCCAACAGGCTGTAAGAAAAATATCTCATTGGATTTATAGTTTTTGTGTATTTGGTTTTGCTGGTCTTTTTTTAATTTTATTCAATCTCCTTCAGCAAACCCCTTTTATAGGTTATCCGGCTAAAGAGTGGGGAATCTTTTTATTGCTCGCTATCATTCCCACTATGTCTCATGTCATTAATAATTGGCTATTAACTTATGTTAATGCGACTACCATTTCAATGAGTATTCTAGGTGAACCTGTTGGGGCAACGATCCTTGCTGTATGGCTGCTTGGAGAGAAAGTCACGCTGCTTCAAATGCTTGGCGGTCTGCTTGTTCTTTTAGGCGTCTTTTTCTTTTTGATGCAGCAGCGTCAAGGTATCGTGATGAAAACAAAAAAATCCGGTTAACTTCCGGATTTTTTACTCTTTTAAATCGTTTTTTTCAATTACTTTGTTTAATCTTGCCTCGATTTTTTTCAATTCCATTCGTTTTCTTCTGATCATGCGAAACGCGATGACAATGATTGTCACAATAAAGGCAATGAATAGAAGAGAGAACACTTGAAATAGAAGATCTCCCATGTTGAATGCCACATTCTCTCCATTAGACATACGTAAAACCTCCTTTTCTACCTATATATTACCATAATCAATAAAAGATTGAGATTTATCCATAATTTATCTATAATAGGTAAAATATCACTCATTAAAGGAGAACCAATATGAGAACTTTAGTCCTTTTACGAGGTCTCCCAGGCGTAGGTAAATCAACATGGATCAAAGAACAAGGCTTAGAGCCTTACACTTTATCAGCGGATCAAATCCGGCTGTTAACTCAGCCGCCGCAGCTATCAGTCAATGGGAAACTAGACATTTCAAGCAAGCATGACCACAAAGTTTGGTCTTTATTATTCGATCTACTCACAGCCCGTATGGAGCGCGGAGACTTTACTGTGATTGATGCGACACATATTTCAAGTAAATCGATTTCTCAATACAAGTCTTTAGCGACATCTTATCGTTACAGGGTGTATGTCGTCGATTTCACGCAGGTACCCCTTGAAACAGCTCTTTTGCAAAATCGCTCACGTGAATCTCACAAAGTGGTGCGGGAATCTGTTTTGTATCAAATGAACGAGCGGTTAAAAACAGAAAAGGTCCCGTCATGGGTGACTGTTTTGCAGCCGGAGGATTATCCGCAAGTGATGACTTATCAGCCTCGATCCTTTGATCAATATGAGGCCATTCATGTTTTCGGAGATATTCACGGTTGTTACACCGCACTTACCACCTATTTGCAAGGAGACATCAAAGAAAACGAACTTTATATCTTTGCAGGTGACTTGCTTGATAGAGGAATAGAAAACAAAGAAGTATTAGAATGGATGATCGCCCATAGAGAATGCCGGAATGTCATCGTCATTGAAGGCAATCATGATCAGCATTTATACCGGTTTGCACATGGTGAAAAAGTCAGAAGTAATATGTTTAATCGTCATACTGTGCCTGAAATCGAAGCAGCAAACTTTGATTTGAAGGAAGTACGAAAGTTTGTCAGAACCTTTCATCAGCTTACTTATTTTACGTACCATGATCAGACATTTCTTGTTACACATGGCGGGCTCGCTCATTTGCCAGAAGAACTTCTGCATGTCTCAACACAGCAGCTCATTCACGGCGTAGGAGAATATTCAGATGATATTGATCACTTATTTGTTCAAAATACGGCTGGGCTGAATATCATCCAAATTCACGGGCATCGCAATTTATACAGACTGCCTATTCACGCAGCGGAAAGGTCTTATAACCTAGAAGGTCAGGTTGAATTTGGGGGGCAGCTGCGGGTGTTGAAAATCACAGCTGACGGGATTGAGACTCATGAAATTGACAATCCAGTCTACAGAGCGTCTGAGAAAAAACAATCGGCTGCTGTTCAGCCAGATATTTCACTGGATGATTTTTTAGCTCATTTAGATCAGCATGAATACGTACAGGAATTAAAACTTCCGCACCATATTTCATCTTTTAATTTTACGAAAAAGGCTTTTAGTGAACGGCAATGGGATGATGTGAATGTGAAAGCAAGAGGTTTGTTTGTCAATATGGTTTCTAAGCAGATTGTGTCTAGAAGCTACAATAAATTTTTTAACATTGATGAGCGTCCGGAGACAAGAATGCAGCATTTAGTGAACCATCTGCAATTCCCTGTCACTGTATATGATAAAGCAAATGGATACTTAGGAACTGTTGGGTATAATGAAATGGAAGATGAATTGGTGTTTACATCCAAATCGTATACATCACATGTGAAACAAAATCAGCATGCTTCCTGGGTCGAAGAGCTATTTGATAAGACCTTCAGTGACGTGCAGGCTGATTACATTAAATCATATGTCCGTGACCACCATGTATCTCTTGTGTTTGAAGTCATTTTGCCAGAAAAAGATCCGCATATTATCACATATGAACAAGATCAACTCATTTTACTTGATATTGTGAAGCGGCAGTTAAGCTATGAAAAAGCACCATTCGCTGAAGTGAAAAGATTAAGTGAACAGCTTGGAATATCCTGCAAGCAGGAAGTGGCTGTTTTCCATGATTGGACGTCTTTTTATAAATGGTATCAGGCGGTCTCTCATGATAATACAATTAAAGAAGAGGGGTATGTCATTGAGGATGCTCGCGGCTTTATGACCAAACTCAAGCTCCCTTATTATCAATTCTGGAAGCAGATGCGGGGGATGAAGCAGCGCGTTGTAGAGAAGCGTTCCTCGCAAAAATATATGCAGGCTTTGCAGACAGCGGAGCAAGCAAGATTTTATACATGGCTTCTTGAGCAAGAAGCAGATCATGTGAGGAATAGCTCAATTATTGAACTGCGATCACAATTTGAACAAAGCGGTACTGCCCAATTGAATAATGATGAAATAAATGCATAGTCTAACAAAGAGTCTTTTCTAAGGAAAAGGCTTTTTTTGATGCAATTGAAAGGTGGGACACTTGCATGCCTGACCATATTGAAGTCATTCTTCGGACGATGTTTGCTTTTGCGATTTTATTTGGAGGAGCACGTCTTTTAGGGAAACAAACCATTGCGCAAATGAATATTTTTGATTTTATAGCAGCCATCAGCTTAGGTTCAATTGCAGCGAACCTGGCGTTTAATACAACGCTCCCGTTTCAGCACACAACGATTTCCTTTGTGTCACTTGTCATGATTATTTATGTGATTTCCCTGCTTGCATTAAGAAGCCGGAAGATAAGAGGGTTGATGGCGGGTAAACCAACACTTGTCATACAAAATGGAAAAATTCTTGAGGGGAATATGAAAGGGATGAGATATACCCTTGATTATTTAAATCAGCAGCTGAGAGAAAAAGACATTTTTGATATTAGCGAAGTTGAATTTGCAATGATTGAAACAGATGGGCATATGTCAGTGAAAAAATACCCTTCGTTTGAAAAAGTCACGCGGAAGGACCTTCATTTATTCATGGAGGCAGAGCGTTATATGCCGATTGAAGTCATCATGGACGGGAAACTCATCCAAAAAAACATACAAGAAAATCAATTAACAGAGCAATGGATAGAAGAAGAGCTGAAAAAAAGGCAGCTGTCCTTAAAGGACATTGTTTATGCTGTCCGTTCAAGTAATGGAAGCTTATATATTGATACATATGACGACCATATTCATTCCCCAATCGATCAGGAATGAATGTGTAGTGCTGATGACACCTGCATGACACACATTTGACAATCTTTATAAGTCCTTTGGATGTCATGCGACTAGGTATCATTTCTCAATTATTATTATTTTCAGAAAATGTAGTGACGGAGTAAAATAAGTATGTTTAAGTATAAATAGATGAAATTAAAATATTAATATAATATACCACAAACGGAATGAACGTTCATTCCTACGTTTTAAAAGGAGGGGATGAAATGCCAGCAGTGACTGATAAACAAGAACAGATCATGAAGGCTTCGCTGGAACTATTTATTGAACGAGGCTTTGATGGCACCACAATGCCGATGATTTCAAAAAGAGCAAACGTCGGAGCGGGCACCATTTACCGTTATTTCGACAGCAAGGAGGCACTCGTCAATATTTTGTACCAGCGCAGCCTTTCGGCATTTATCGAAAAAATGAACACAAACAGTCCAGATCCAAAGTTAAGTATTCGGGCGTACTTTAAGCATGTATTTTATTGCTTAGTTTTGTTTACAAAGGAGAATCCAAGCGGGCTGTATTTCTTAGAGATTGATAAACGGTCCCATTACTTAGACGAGACGAGCAAAGAGAAAATGCAGCATTTGTTACATGAGCTATTCCTTATCTTTGAAGAAGGGAAAAAGGATGGGATTCACCCAAACCTCTCAGGCAGAACCATTTTATCTATTGTATTTGGTGCTTTTGTGCAGCTGCATAAACAAATTCTTGCAGAAGAAATAGAGCCAACGATTGAATTTTTGGAGGAAATTGAGCAATGTTTATGGCGTGCCATCAGCGTTGCATCTTAAAAGAAATAAAGGGAGTGGGCATATGAAGCAAACATCAATCATTCCAAAACCAAAAACATACGGACCTTTAAAAAATATTCCCCATATAAAAAAGGGGGAGCTTGCTCAAACCTTTTGGCGGCTGGCAGATGAATTAGGGCCGATCTTTCAGTTTGAATTTTCAAATGCAACAAGTATTTTTGTTTCCAGCCATGAACTTGTCAAAGAAGTATGTGACGAAAGCCGTTTTGATAAATTTATTGGAACTAGTCTGAGTAAAGTAAGAGCATTTGCAGGGGACGGACTATTTACAAGCTGGACAGAAGAACCGAACTGGAGAAAGGCTCATCAAATTTTGATGCCTGCATTCAGCCAGCAGGCCATGAAGGGCTATCATGAGATGATGCTCGATATTGCCACACAGCTTGTGCAAAAATGGCAAAGAACAGGCCGCGATGAAGAAATTGAAGTAGCTGAGGATATGACAAAGCTGACTTTAGATACGATCGGCCTTTGCGGTTTTGATTTTCGCTTTAACAGCTTTTATAAAGAAAATCAGCATCCGTTTATCGACAGCATGCTGAAAGGCTTAAATGAAGCAATGGAGCAGTCGAGTCGATTGCCAATTGCAGATAAACTCATGATCAAAAGAAGAAAAGAATTTGACCAGCATGTCGATTTTATGAAGCAATTAGTAGATGACATTATTCAGGAACGAAGAAAACAAGATAAAGCGGGCGATGATTTACTGTCTCTTATGCTGCATGCAGAGGACCCTGAAACAGGTGAACGTTTATCCGATGAAAATATCCGTTATCAAATCATCACCTTCTTAATTGCAGGCCACGAAACAACAAGCGGACTGCTATCATTTGCGATTTATTTCTTACTGAAGAATCCAGGGAAATTAAAGAAAGCCGTTCAGGAAGCAGATGAGGTACTGCAGGGCGGGCTTCCGGCATTTAAACAGGTGCAAAAGCTAAGCTACACTCGTATGGTGTTAAATGAAGCTCTCCGCCTCTGGCCAACAGCGCCTACGTTCTCTCTTTATGCGAAAGAGGACACAGTAATCGGGGGGAAATATCCGATTCAAAAAAATCAAAGTGTCTCTGTTCTGCTCCCTAAATTACACCGTGATCCAGCGGTATGGGGCGAGGATGCTGAAGAATTTAAACCAGAGCGGTTTACACATCCTGAGAAAATCCCGCAGCATGCCTACAAGCCTTTTGGGAATGGACAGCGTGCATGTATCGGTATGCAGTTCGCCCTGCATGAAGCTACGATCGTTCTCGCGATGGTCCTGCATAATTTAGAGTTAATTGATCACACATCTTATGAGCTTGATTTAAAAGAATCTCTCACAATTAAACCTAACGATTTTAAAATCAAAGTGCGGCCAAGGAACCAGCAATTCTTTATGGCACCACCGAAAGAAGAATCGAAGAAAAGCACCAAATCTCATGAGTCAAAAGTGGCGAGTCACGGTACACCGCTGCTAGTTTTATACGGATCAAATCTTGGTACGGCAAAGCAAATAGCGAACGAATTGGCTGAAGATGGGAAAGCAAAAGGGTTCGATGTGACCACTGCGCCGCTTGATGACTTTACACGCCAATTGCCAAATACAGGTGCTGTCTTCATCGTGTCCGCTTCATACAACGGACATCCGCCTGACAATGCGAAGCAATTTGTGGATTGGCTGGCGCAGGATGAGGAGCAGGATTTATCAAACGTGACATTTGCGGTCTTTGGATGCGGAGATCGAAACTGGGCGAGTACGTACCAGCGGATCCCCCGTCTGATTGATGAAGCTCTTGAAAGAAAAGGAGCCAAACGTGTAGCTGATTTAGGAGAAGGTGATGCAGGCGGTGATATGGATGAGGATAAAGAAATCTTCCAGAAAACTGTCTTTGAACAGCTTGCAAAAGAATTTAAGCTCACCTTCCAAGAAAAGGGGAAGGAAAAACCAAACCTATCAGTTTCTTATACGAATGAGCTAGTGGAGCGTCCTGTAGCTAAAATATATGATGCCTTTTCAGCTGTTGTATTGAAAAATGAAGAATTACAATCAGAAACAAGCACGCGGCAGACAAGACATATTGAACTGAAGTTGCCTGCTGGCAAAGCATACAAAGAAGGGGATCATATCGGGATTGTGCCGAAAAATAGTGATGCACTCGTTGAGCGTGTGACCTGCCGCTTTAAACTAGATCCAGAGCAGCGCATTAAGCTCTCATCTGATAAAGAGGCAAGTCATTTACCATTAGATCAGCCGATTCCAATCAAAGAATTACTTGCCTCGCATGTTGAGCTTCAAGAACCTGCGACACGTACACAGCTAAGAGAGCTTGCAGCACATACGGTATGTCCGCCTCACCGCGTAGAACTTGAACAAATGGCTGGTGAAGCATATCAAGAAGCCATCTTAAAGAAACGAGTAACCATGCTGGATTTATTAGATCAATATGAAGCGTGTGAGCTGCCATTTGTACACTTTTTGGCGCTTTTACCAGGTTTGAAGCCGCGTTATTATTCGATCTCTAGCTCGCCAAAGGTAGATGAAGAAAAAGTCAGTATCACAGTGGCAGTTGTCAAAGGTAAAGCATGGAGCGGCAGCGGAGAATATGCCGGAGTCGCATCAACCTATTTATGTGGTCTGAAAGAAGGGGAAGAAGTAGCCTGCTTCCTGCATGAAGCACAAGACGGATTCCAGCTGCCCCCTTCATCAGACATACCGATGATTATGATTGGACCAGGTACAGGAATCGCTCCATTTAGAGGATTTGTTCAGGCAAGAGAAGTGTGGCAGAAGGAAGGGAAGCAGCTAGGCGAAGCCCACCTATATTTTGGCTGCCGTCACCCTCAGGAAGATGATCTGTATTTTGATGAAATGAAGCTTGCAGCGCAAAAAGGCATTGTCCATATCCATCGTGCTTATTCTCGTTACGATGAGCAAAAAGTATATGTCCAGCATTTGTTGAAAGAAGACGGCGGCATGCTGATCGAATTGCTTGATCAAGGTGCTTATCTGTACGTGTGCGGAGACGGAAAAGTCATGGCTCCAGATGTAGAGGCTACACTGATCGATCTTTATCAAAACGAGAAACAATGCTCGAGAGAAACAGCTGAAAATTGGCTGACAGCCCTCGCAAATGACAATAGATATGTAAAAGATGTGTGGAGCTGACAAAGAGGAAAGACCGCCTATTAGGCGGTTTTTTCTGTTCTCATAGAAAGAGATCGATAGAATGAAGGTTGGGAAGATACAAAACACCTAATTTGGAAATGAAATATTTTGTAAAAAATAAGAATATTCTCTCATTTACTCCAATATGAAACAATCGTATGATTTTTGATATAGGACATAAAGGAGGAATATGATGAAAAAGGTGAAAATGTTACTCCCTTCTCTTCTCGTTTTTGGTGCTTTAAGTGTGCCTAGTTTTGCCCATGCCGCATCGGATTCAGTACTAACGTCTGATTATGACATGGTGACTTCTGATGGTAAAGTGATTTCTTCAAGTGATTTCCACAATGATACGAAAGCCCCCTCATCCTTTGACAAAGTGGATAATCTTTCTTCTACTGTTGGCGAAAAAGTAAAACCACTATCAAAATATTTAAAAGATTTTCAAACGAAAGTCGTCATTGGAGACGATGGTAGAACCAAAGTAGCAAATACAAGAGTGGCACCATACAATTCGATTGCTTATATTACATTTGGCGGCTCAAGCTGTACGGGAACACTCATTGCTCCTAACAAAATTTTGACAAACGGACACTGCGTGTACAATACAGCATCGAGAAGCTATAGTGAGAAAGGGACTGTATATCCTGGTATGAATGATAGTACTGCGGTGAACGGTTCTGCAAAAATGACGGAGTTCTATGTGCCAAGCGGGTATATTAATACTGGTGCAAGCCAATATGATTTTGCCGTGATTAAAACCGATACGAACATTGGCAATACGGTCGGCTACCGATCTATCCGCCAGGTGACAAACTTGACTGGGACAACCATTAAAATCTCAGGATATCCTGGTGATAAAATGAGATCGACTGGCAAGGTGTCACAGTGGGAGATGTCGGGTCCTGTGACGAGAGAAGATACGAATCTAGCGTACTATACGATTGATACATTCAGCGGAAATTCAGGTTCTGCCATGCTGGATCAGAACCAGCAAATCGTTGGAGTTCATAACGCTGGGTATTCAAACGGAACGATAAATGGCGGTCCAAAAGCGACAGCTGCCTTTGTTGAGTTTATAAACTATGCGAAAGCGCAATAAAAAATAGAGCATTCAGCTTGTTTCCTTAACAGGGGACAGGCTTCTTTTATCGTTAAATACAGAAAAGTTTCTTTTTTTGTTCATCACTATTTCATATTTAAAAGCTATGCTGAATGAAATAAATGAAAAAGAAAGAAGAGATATTAGTGAAAAATAAAAAAATAGATATGATCTTGTTGTTGATTTTACTTATTGCAGCATTTCTCTACACCTATCAAATTTGGCAGAATGACAGTGCCAATCAATATTATTTAGCTGCAGTCAAAAGTATGTCCAAAAGCTTCCATCACTTTTTTTATGCCTCATTTGATGCAACTGGCTTCGTATCAATTGATAAACCCCCCGTCGTTTTATGGATTCAAACCATCAGTGCACTTATTTTTGGTTTTCATACATGGAGTGTGATATTGCCGCAGGCACTTGCTGGAGTGGGGTCTGTTCTTCTTCTTTATCTCATGATAAAACCGGCTTTCGGTCAAGGTGCTGCAAGGGTGTCAGCGGCCGTTATGGCTCTCACGCCAATTGCCGCAGCGGTGAGCAGAACGAACAATATAGACAGTATGCTTGTCTTTACATTACTTGCGGGTACGCATTTCTTAATGCTTGCTGTAAAAAGCGGAAAGATGCGCTGGCTTCTTATTGCCTTCGCTTTGGTAGCGGTAGGATTTAATATGAAGATGCTGCAAGCGTTTATGGTCGTTCCAGCATTTATTTTCTACTATTTTATTGCTGCTCGCGTACCGTTAAAAAAGAAAATTTTCTCTCTCCTATGCTCTTTGGTCGTATTAGTCTGCTTATCTCTATCGTGGGCAGTTTCTGTAGATATGACATCTGAAAGTGAGCGCCCTTATGTGGGAAGCAGCCAAACAAATTCAGTGTTAGAACTTGCCTTTGGTTATAACGGCACGGAACGGCTGCTTGGACAGACGACAGGGAAATCCTTTGGTGACATGAACCAGCAAGCAGGTATGGTGATGCCAGACAATTCGGGATTAGGCGATTTGTCAGAGGATCAGTCAAATAGAAATCAGCCGCCTCCATCCCAAAATCAAGTGACGCCACCTCAGCATGGTCCAGGTGGAGGTTCCCCGCCTGGAAGGGCTGTAGGTCAACAAAGCATGAATATGTATGGCACTGGGAATCCCGGCGTATTTCGTTTATTTCAATCTGCATTGTCAGGTCAAATCAGCTGGATGCTGCCGTTTGCTTTGTTTGGGCTTTTAGGGATGATCATCAGCTGGTGGAAGGAGAGAAAAACGCAATTAAATGAATGGAAACAAACGATGTTTTGGGCAGCATGGCTGATTCCTGCTGCCGGATTCTTTAGTATTGCGGGTTTCTTTCACCATTACTATCTCATTATGCTTGCCGCGCCCATTGCAGCACTATGCGGCATAGGAGCTAAGAAGATGGGAGAGTTATTTACGGTAAACAAAGGAGTATCTGCGTATTTGCTTCCAGCAGCAATCGCTGTTACAGCTATCTTCCAAGGGTATATTTTGAGTAACTATACGAGTCAAATCAGTAGTATTTGGATGTATGCCATTGCTATTGCAGGGATGATTATCGCCATCCTATTGCTTATGTACAGAGAAAAACATTTGATTATGAAACGGCTACTCATCACTGCTTTGACAACGCTATTACTGATTCCAGGTTTCTGGTCCGCCACCCCAATAATATATGGAGGAAATGCTGTACTTCCAGAGGCAGGTGTCCAGCTCTCTAGTTCATCAGGAGGGAACATGTTTACATCTAGTGTCGATCAAGGGTTACTCACTTATTTAAAGGCTCATCAAACAGGAGAAACGTATTTATTTGCGACACTTACGACTGTTACCGCAGCGCCATATATCATTGATGAAGATGAGAATGTCATGGCCTTAGGCGGTTTTAATGGGACAGATCCTATTCTGACTGTCAACAAATTAAAAACACTTATTCAACAAGGGAAAGTGAAATACTTTTTATTACCAGACAATCAGTCATCAGCTAACAGCGAATTGGTTAGCTGGATCAAATCACATGGTACAGTGATCTCATCAGAAGAATATAAGGATCAATCCTCATCAGTTGAAGAGGGGAAGCCGTCCGAAATGAAAAGCATGTCTTCACAAAATGAAACATTATATAGAGTAGATGAAATATCCTAAATAGAACAAGGCGAATTGAAGAGATCATTCGCTTTTTCTGATGGATTAGTTGCTAGGCAGATTTCAGCTCATGTTTTCTCATGTCATCACTCAGCCGCTCATACATTAAAAATGACTCACTTCCTTCAAGTCAACTTTATTTCATAAGAAATTTGTGGAGGGCACGAGCTTTGAAGATGAGAAAAGGCTGGATCGCTGCTGTCGCCTTATGTTTTGTGATATGGATGGGCACGTTGTTAGGTGGATTTGGAGAGAAGCAGGCAGCAAAAGGGGCTGATCGATATGATCATGTCGTTCAATTTCCAAAGGAAAGGTACCCTGAAACAGGCAGTCATATTCAAGAAGCCATTCGAAAAGGGCATTCAGATGTGTGTACCATTGACAGGAATGGAGCAGATGCCCGCAGGCAAGAATCATTAAAAGGGATTCCGACAAAACCTGGATTTGACCGGGATGAATGGCCGATGGCGGTTTGTCTTGAGGGAGGAAAAGGCGCAAGCGTTCAATATGTCAGTCCATCTGATAATAGGGGAGCAGGCTCATGGGTCGGGCACCAAATAAGCGGATTTCCTGATGGGAAAAGAATATTATTCATTGTGAAATAAATCTGAGGAAAAGGCACCCCTCGAGCGGGTGCCTTTTTTGTTTATGGCAGAGCGTATCCGAGCTGGCAGGGAAAAAAGATTCAGTGGTACAATCAATCTATAAGGTACAAAGACTGACAAGAAGAAAATGTGAAGGGACATTTGCTTATGGATAAGAACCGTGCATTATACGATTTTTTTATGCAGCATGCAGAGAAGCTGACTGAAACATGGTATGAATCAATTGAGGACGATGATCCAGAATCCATATATCGTTCAACAGATTCCAGCATCATAGCAGAGCTAAAACGGCAGAATCAAGATTATTACCAGCATTTTATACGAGCTATTATTGAAGATAAGACGTATTTACATACTGAATTTAAAAAATGGTCTGAGGATTTAGCCAGTGACCCAAAGCATTTAAATACACCATTAGATTATGTCGTGAGAGAATACATGTCCAATCAAAGAGTGGTTCTGCATTACTTAAAAGAATTTATCAAACAGCGTCAAGATGAAATTGATATTGACCGCATCTTTTATTGGTATGATTTAATTTCTGAAGCGTTTAATATTTCAATCCATGTGTTTATCCAGCAATATGTGAAAAATACAACGAAGAAGCTTGTGGCTCAAAGAGATATGATTTATGAATTGAGTTCACCGGTGATTGTTTTAAAAAGCCAGATTGCGTTGTTGCCTTTAGTAGGTGATATTGACACAGCGAGAGCAAAGATTATTTTAGAAAATACGCTAAAACAGTGCTCGCAAAAAGGGGTTCAGCATTTATGTATTGATCTATCTGGTGTTGTCATTATTGATACAATGGTGGCTCATCAAATCTTTGATCTTGTCACATCACTTCGGTTAATTGGAGTAGAGACGACCATTTCAGGAATTAGACCAGAAATTGCTCAAACAGCAGTACAGCTCGGGCTTCCTTTTAATGAATTTCGCACGGCATCATCACTTGCTCACGCGCTGGACCGCATGACTGAATTTTCTCCAATATAAAAACCAGGCCGATGAGAGGCCTGGTTTTTTATTTAGATGACAGCGTCAATTTGTGTGACTTTCCAATCTTTTTGTACTTTTTCGTACGTAACAGTTCGTTTTACTTTGCGTCCATCAAGTGTTGGGACAGTAAATTCATATGTGCGGACTGTTTGTTTCTTAGAAACGAGTTTAGGTGTGGCTTTTTCCCAATTGAGCATGTTGTCTCCGTCACCGACTGGAACAGCCATTTTGCCTTTATGAACAATGAACTGATAATCTTTTAAACCGTGTTTGATGGCATCTTGAGTGAACACTTGAGATAGGTAGCTGTTTAATTTTTTCTTTGTATCAAATGTTTTAGAAAGATAGTTGTACGTCATATCTTTATAGGTAAATGATTTTAATTTGACATTAGAATGGTCTTTAATTTTGTAGCCTGACATTGCACTCCAAAAATGTTCTCTTGCATCAAGGGCAATATGTAACGCTTCTTTATTTGTCAAAGCGGCTGATTTCTTGGAAGCGGCCAATGTTGTTGTTTGTAATGAGATCATAAGCATAATAGCAGTTAATAAAACAAGTAATTTTTTCAAGGCAATTGCCTCCTTTTCTCAATGAAAACTTCTTATGTTACAAATGTTACAATAATTACGGTGATATTACAAGTATTAAATCTAAATGTTTTTTATTTCTTTTGTTTCTAATTATATAACGTTTGAGGGAGACAAAAAGTTTTCATTTTTTTATTTTTCTTCTTAATGATTATTTAACCGTTCTAAAGAAGAATGAAACGTCTTTTGGAAAAATTTCTATTTAGACGTTTAACACACTTTTTTTATTTATGACATATACTGTCGTGATGAATGTCTAAAGAAAGTGGTGTTTAATATGTATCATCCTTATGAAGGTGTGTGGAATGGGTACTCATATGATAGACAGATGCAAGGATTTCCATCTGTCGGTATTCCTCAAGGTGGAGGGTTTCCTGGGTTTCCGACTGGAGGAGGAGCTACTTGGCCAGGGCAAGGTTCAGGCGGACACTCAGCACCGCCGGCTCCGCCGCAGCATATCATTTCGCAGTATCAGCAAGCACTCTCTCATCCTCAAAGTATGCAGTCGTTTATATCTGGGCAAGGTGTAGGCGGAGGCCATCAAACTGTACAATTTGCAGCAGGATGTAATAGAAGATGGACAATTGTGCTTTTGAGAAACGGCCAAGTATTTTTAATGTTCGTTCTTTCCTCACAGCCTTTTGGCCGAACAACTGGCTTTATATGGCCGAACTTTACATTTGGTTCCTTCCCAAGCTCAAGTATTCTTGCATATTCTTGTGCATAAGAAAAAGCCGGTTCTCATCAGCAGCTGATGAATACCGGCTTTTTTTAATGAATATTTCGAAATACGCCAATCACTTTACCTAGTATACTCACATTCTGTAAAATAATCGGTTCCATTGATGGGTTCTCTGGCTGTAATCTAAAGTGTGTATCTTCTTTATAAAAACGTTTCACTGTCGCTTCATCTTCCTCTGTCATGGCGACCACAATATCTCCATTGTTAGCAGTGCTTTGCTGACGCACAATGACATAGTCCTTGTCCAAAATACCTGCATCAATCATACTTTCTCCCATAATTTCAAGCATAAACACTTGTTCGTCTGGTGCAGCAAATGTCTCTGGAAGAGGGAAGTATTCTTCTACATTCTCAACAGCTGTGATAGGAAGGCCTGCCGTTACTTTTCCGATGACTGGAACGTTCATTACAGCACTCTTCGGAATATTCATTTCCTCTTCATCTAGTACTTCAATCGCTCTAGGTTTTGTCGGGTCTCTTCTAATTAAGCCCTTTGTTTCTAGTCTAGCTAAATGTCCATGGACCGTTGAACTGGATGCTAGACCGACAGCTTCTCCAATTTCACGGACGGATGGGGGATAACCCTTGCTTTTTACTTCATCTTTGATGAATTTCAGGATATCGAGTTGTCTTTTTGATAGCTTCGTCATCTTTTGCACCTCAAAACGTCAATTTTAAAGAAATTATAGCATGTTTTTCCTAACAGTACAAACATAGGTTCGAAAAAACGTTTGACAGAAACGTTTGTTCGTATTTATAATGAGAGACAGAAAGAGCGAACACACATTCTATTAGGAGAGATGACATTATGAGGTTAAAAGAATCTATTATTTTTATTGGGGTATTCTCATTCATCGTTGGCATATTTCTCTCACTTATTGCAGTCACAAGCCATAATGATTCAAATCAGTATGTTAAAATAGAGGTTCAATCAGGTGATACTCTGTGGGGGTTAGCTGATCAAGTAAATGACAGCAAATCAATCGACAAAAATGCATTTATTGACTGGGTAACAGAACACAATGATCTTGCTTCAACTGAAATCCAGCCTGGCGACATTCTTGTCATACCCGTCAAAAAAGAGCATCCAGTCGTATATCAACTTGCAACAGTACAGTAGAAAGGTCGATTTTAGACATGAACGCAATCATTTATGCGAGAGTAAGCACTGTGAAAGAAGAGCAGGAAACCTCGCTGAAAAGACAAGAAGAAGAACTGCTGGCTTTAGCTGCCATGCACAAGATGAATGTGGTCAAAGTCATCAAAGAAAAAGCAAGTGGATATGAGCTAGATCGTGATGGCGTGTTTGAAATGCTTGCTGCACTGAAGGAAGAGTCAATCGATGCCGTTCTGATCCAAGATGAAACACGTCTTGGAAGAGGACAAGCAAAAATTGCACTTCTTCATTGTCTATTTAAAGAGAACGTAAAGGTATACAGTGTGTTTCATAGAGGAGAGCTTGAGCTTTCAGAAGCAGATGAAATGGTCATTGAGATTGTAGGAGTTGTCGAAGAGTACCAACGGAAAATTCATAACCTGAAAATCAAGCGGGGGATGAAAAGGGCTGTTGAGCGCGGATATCAGCCTGAACTGAATCTAAGGCAGCAGGACCATGCACCTGGCCGTGAGCGCATTGAAGTACCGATTTCAGAAATTGTTCGATTAAGAAAAAACAACATGACGTTCGCCGAAATTGCCGCAACTCTTCAGGCATTAGGTTTTGACATTTCAAAAGCAACGGTGCATAGAAGGTATCAGGAATACGAAAAAGACCTTACCACCTAAAGCGTGATTTGTTGTCAAAATGATTGATATTTAGTAGTATGTAGAGAAAATGCTTTAAAGGAGTTTGTCATGATTTCTAAAGAACAGCTTGCAAGAATAAATGAGCTTTCAAAAAAGTCGAAAGAGACCGGCTTATCAGACGCTGAAAAAACAGAACAAAAGCAGTTGAGAGAAGAGTATTTGAAAGCTTTTCGTTCTTCTATGAAAAATACACTTAAAACTGTTAAAATCGTTGACCCTGAAGGAAACGATGTTACACCAGAAAAATTAAAAAGAGAAAAAGATCAGAACCTTCATTAAGGCTGTGATTTCTTGAATTTTGAAAAGATGGGAAGAATTTTCTCGTCTTTTTTCATATTTGCATAACTTTTTAGGTGATCGATAAACTAAATGTGACAAAATCCTTCTTTTTCAGCGTGAAATAGTTGTGAAAAAAGGACAGTAGATTTATGATAATGGTGTACACAAGATACGGAAGGGGATTTATATGGAAACGATTGAATTGAAATCTATTGCAACAATACGTACTCTCTCCATAGACGCAATTGAAAAAGCGAATTCCGGTCACCCAGGAATGCCGATGGGTGCTGCACCAATGGCGTACGCTTTATGGACGAATCACTTAAACGTAAGTCCGCAAAATCCAAATTGGTTTAACAGAGACCGCTTTGTTTTATCTGCGGGCCATGGTTCTATGCTTCTATACAGCATGCTTCATTTAAGCGGATACAATCTGAGCATTGACGATTTAAAACAATTCCGCCAATGGGGAAGCAAAACACCTGGACATCCTGAATTTGGACACACAGAAGGCGTAGACGCGACAACGGGTCCACTAGGCCAGGGAATTGCTATGGCAGTAGGAATGGCACTTGCAGAAAGACATCTTGCGGAAACGTATAACAAAGACAACTTTCATGTTGTAGACCACTATACATACAGCATTTGCGGAGATGGAGACTTAATGGAGGGAATTTCCTCTGAAGCAGCTTCACTTGCTGGTCATTTAGGCTTAGGCCGCTTAATCGTTCTTTACGATTCAAATGACATTTCTTTAGATGGCGACTTAGATCGTTCCTTCTCTGAAAATGTGAAGAATCGTTTTGAAGCGATGAACTGGGAAGTTCTGTACGTGAAAGACGGCAACAACATCGAAGAAGTAACAGCTGCTATTGAAAAGGCGAAGCAAAGCACAGACAGACCTACATTAATCGAAGTGAAAACAACGATCGGTTTCGGATCGCCAAACCGTGCGGGAACGTCTGGTGTGCATGGTGCACCGCTTGGCAGCGAGGAAGCAAAGCTGACGAAGGAAGCTTACTCTTGGACGTTTGAAGAAGATTTCCATGTACCTTCTGAAGTGTACGATCATTTTAAAGAAGCTGTCAAAGAAGCTGGACAGAAAAAAGAAGCAGCGTGGAATGAACTGTTTGCGCAATACGAAAAAGAATATCCAGAGCTGGCAGCACAGCTGAAGCTTGCGATTGAAGGAAAGCTTCCTGAAAATTGGGATCAAGAGGTTCCTGTTTATGAAGCAGGTTCAAGCCTTGCCTCCCGCGCATCTTCAGGCGAAGTGTTAAATGGCATTGCGAAGCAAGTACCTTTCTTTATTGGTGGGTCTGCTGACCTTGCTGGATCAAATAAAACAACGATTAAAAACACGGATGATTTCGGTAAAAATAATTATGCCGGCAAAAACATTTGGTTCGGTGTCAGAGAGTTTGCAATGGGTGCAGCGCTCAATGGTATGGCACTTCACGGCGGTCTTCGTGTATTCGGCGGAACGTTCTTTGTTTTCTCAGATTACTTAAGACCAGCAATTCGTCTTGCTGCCTTAATGGGACTTCCAGTCACTTACGTCTTTACTCATGATAGTATCGCTGTTGGTGAAGATGGTCCGACGCACGAACCGGTTGAACAGCTTGCTTCACTGCGTGCGATGCCTAACCTTTCCGTTATCCGCCCAGCAGATGGAAATGAAACAGCTGCAGCGTGGAAACTAGCTGTATCTTCAACGGATAAACCGACAGCACTAGTTCTTACTCGTCAAAACCTTCCAACGATTGACCAGGCACCAGAGAAGGCATATGAGGGAGTAGAGAAAGGTGGATACGTTGTGGTTGAAGCAGCTGATGCACAGCCAGAAGCACTTCTACTCGCTTCAGGATCTGAGGTTGGTTTAGCCATTGAAGCACAAAAGGCACTTGAAAAAGAAGGTATCCGCGCATCTGTTGTCAGCCTTCCTGCATGGGATCGCTTCGATCAGCAGTCAGACGAATACAAAGAATCCGTTCTTCCTAAAGCAGTACGTGCACGTATTGCAATTGAAATGGGTGCTTCACTTGGCTGGGAGCGTTACACTGGCCTTGATGGTGACGTGATTGCAATTGATAAATTTGGTGCTTCTGCTCCAGGTGAAACCATTATCGAGAAATACGGATTTACTGTCAGCAATGTAGTCAGCCGTGTGAAAGCGAAGCTGAATAAATAAACGAACTCCAAGCATCATGCTTTTTTGCTATCTGTTTGCAGAGCATTTTCATCCGCTCTGCAAACTTTTTTCTTTTTTCTTGTTTTTTTGACAAAACTAGTTTCTTCTTGCTTCATATATAGACAATTCTTTCTTTCACATTTTTGTATAATACAAGCAATAAACGAGATTGACGAAATGTGAAAGGAAGGGATAGACATGGAACGTCATTATTATATTTATTGGATTGAGGATGAATTTGCGCATCACTATTTTGGCAGAGAATCGATTTTGTTTCATTTGTTTGAGTCGTTACATTGGACGAACCGCACTGACGATGAGTTGGTTATGCTTGTGAAGCAAGTGGATTATGTGACGAAACGAATCCCTGCTTTTCATATGCACCAGCGTCTAATGAATAACTTAACGAACATTCACTATACACAAATAGGCTCGATTTACAGCGCTTCCTTACCAGATGGAAAAGGAACTGCAGCATTTATTATTAAAGACCGGTATATTCAAATGTCTGCCACAGGCAGTTATGAGGCAGAAGCGGTGTTTTTTGAAGTGCTGAGAAAAATCAGCCCTTGTTTTCTTGCGATGGACTTTAGTTCAAAGAAACACGGATGGCTCAATCCAGTAAAAGTGAGGAATTTTGTTTAAAAAAATAAAATTGAACGTGAAATGTTGTATAATAGCCTTTTGTTTAGTACACTTTATACGAGACAACATGAAGGAGGAAGAATTATGGATTTATGGGTTGTCATCCTTGTAGGCGTTGTTGCACTGCTTGCAGGAGTTGCACTCGGATTCTTTATTGCTCGTAAGTATATGATGAGCTATTTGAAAAAGAATCCACCGATTAATGAACAAATGCTTCGAATGATGATGATGCAAATGGGCATGAAACCGTCCCAGAAGAAAATCAATCAAATGATGAAAGCCATGAACAACCAAGCGAAATAATACGTACGATATTATGATCATAGATGGAACATGGTTTTAAAGAATGGACAAGCGTTGTCCTTTCTTTATTCAATTCACCTTCATCAGACGCTTAAAACCACTGTACTTGCATGAATGAAGCAGGGAAGGTGGTTTTTATTATGGCGTCAAGAGCATGTGAAAAACAAAAAACCCCTATGTCAGAGGTTTTTGTTTCGTTTATGGTCACACATATCAACTGTTCTAAAAATGGTGCGGCATGTTTGATATCATGAAGTATGATTAGTTGGCTGAGTTTGAGTGTAAGTGTCGTTGATATTGTAAGAGGAGATGATCTAGCTGCTGGCTATGTTCGATGGTCACTGTTGATGTCATCCCATTATGCAAGACAACTTTCATCAGCTCTTCTCTTTTTTCTTCGATTTGAGTTAATAATGATGTTTTTACCAAAGTCATGTTCCTTTCATGCAAATCTTGATAAAAAGAATCGATTCTATTATATCCATTTTAAGGTTTATTTTCAAATTTAAAGGATTCATTATCTTGATGTCAAATTAAATTATATAAGGTTTTAAGAGAATAGACCATCTTTATTGAGGTGATGTAAAAAAAATGAAATGATTTTGTCATCTCTTATTGTATATTGTAAGAAGGGGGTGTTCTTTTGACAGATTTGAATTACTTTTTAGCATTTGGAGCAGGATTTCTTTCTTTTATTTCACCGTGCTGTCTGCCGCTTTATCCAGCATTTTTATCGTATATTACGGGCGTTAGTATAGATGAAGTGAAATCCGAGAAGGTGATGCTGAGAAGAAGAAGTCTGCTTCATACTTTATTCTTTTTAGTTGGGTTCTCTATTATATTTATTGCGATTGGCTTTGGGACATCGTTTGTCGGGAAGTTTTTTAATGATTATCATCAAGCGATTCGTCAAATTGGAGCCATCCTCATTATTTTCTTTGGTTTTATGACTCTTGGTGTATTCAAGCCCTCTTTCCTTATGGGCGAAAAGAGAATCCAGTTCAAAAACCGTCCTGCTGGTTTTTTTGGATCCATTCTCATCGGAATGGGCTTTGCCGCTGGATGGACACCTTGTACAGGACCTATTTTATCCGCTGTCATCACACTGGCGAGTAACAATCCTGAGTCGGCGGTCATGTATATGATTGCGTATATATTGGGCTTTGCCGTCCCGTTTTTTATTCTCTCCTTTTTCATTACGAAAATGGCGTGGATCAGAAAACGTCAGCAGCTCATCATGCGAATTGGCGGAATCATTATGATTGTGGTAGGGATTTTGCTGTTCTTTGATCTACTGACATGGATTATCATCATGTTCTCATCATTGTTTGGCGGCTTTACAGGCTTTTGAAATCGTTTTCTACAGTCGCGGCGAATGGTTTTTTTTCGTCAATTGGAGTATATTATACATAGGCTGACCTTAAAGAATAAAGGAATGATTTGATATGATGATCTTGATCTCTTCTATAATTGCGGTATGTATGGCGGTGGCCGTCATGTTTATTCGCATTAAGTCATCTGCAAAACCTGCAACTGCGAAAAAAATTATTTTACCTCCTATTTTCATGAGCACTGGCGCATTGATGTTTTTTGTTCCTATGTTTCGGGTAACTGGAGCTGAATTTCTAGAAGCGATCACAGTAGGGATGTTTTTCTCCATATTTTTAATCAAAACATCGAAGTTTGAAATTAGAGGCAATGACATCTACTTAAAACGGTCAAAAGCATTTGTGTTCATTCTCATTGGACTTCTTATCCTTCGTATCGGGATGAAAACCATCCTAAGTTCTTCTATTGATTATGGTTCATTAAGCGGGATGTTTTGGATTCTTGCCTTTGGCATGATCGTGCCTTGGCGGGTTGCCATGTATTTATCGTTTAGAAAGCTGTCTAAACAATTAGATCCGCAGCAGATTCAAATGAATTAAACCTCCTTTTTTAAAGGAGGTTATTTTAATAACGATTCATATGGCGAGTGATCAATGTTTTTTTCTTGAAGGCGCTTCAGTAAAAACTTATGATCCCGCTTTGGTGTGGCCATAATGTAGCCGCGAATGATTAAGTCTAAATTAATGCTGGCAGCCTGTTCTTTTAATGCCAGCTCGCCAATTTTACCCGCAATTTTCTCTTTGGCAACATCTCTAAACAGCTCTGGCACAGGTAATACGAGTTCATTTAACAGCTGTTTGTCCTCATCCCGCCATAGGTGAAGGCTCTTTTGAATATATTCATCCTGCCAATCAAGCTCTGATTTCCCATCTTCCTTTGGCAATCGTTTTAAAAATTTACGAAACATAAAAAAGCCACCGATTGCGAGTAATCCGATCATCACTGTACCCCAAAATAAAATGAACCACAAAAACCAGCCGCTTAACATGTTCTCACTCCTTATACCCCTTATCTCTCTATTTTATATTACATGAAGAGAGGATAGAAGAAAATAACAAAAATGTATGTCTATTTTCTCTATAAACGCCCTTTTTCATTGATAGCCTCCCATTTACTAGAATGACCCAAACCAATTAGTAGAAAAAGAATACTTTATCATATAGCGACTCTACTATTTGGCCATGGTGGTTCGCAAAAGGTATTGACTTGAAACGAACGGGAAGAGAGCCCACCTATATAAAGGTGGGCTCTTAATGTTTGAAGTGCGGGATTTGAAAGGAAAATGTACCGTTTGGATGGTCGGAACATTTTTTAATTTTTATCGATATGATTCGGTTTTCATAATCTGTTTCAATGTCTTTGTCGTTTAAATAAAAAGGGAGCATCACGCTTTTTTCAATTGGCTGTTCGCCTTCACCATTTGGATGCTGTACTGTGTAAGTCAACGTCAGCTCATGTCCAGCGAAGGTCAGCTTTACATCAGTGATCGATAAGGTGGAGACATCGATTTCGATAATATAATCACGGCTTGTTTCATAAAGATCAATTGGGAGGTGTTCATCATACCAGGCAAATGGATCATCCATTAAAACATTGAGCCAATCATCTATTTCAATAAAATCAGAGGAATTCGATTGCTTTTCATTCTCCATAAACACTCCTCCATCACATCTCATAATAAATCATATGATGAAAATGGAAATGTGTGAAAGACCTAAAACATCCCGTGTGGTCACGGGATGAGAGGGGAATAATTACATATCATGATGAGAATTGTGCTTTTGTCTTGTATGGTTGCGGTTTTTCACTTTTTTACTGCCTGATAACGGCTCAGGCTGACCGCCTTGATGCTCCTTAGGAGAGTTTTGACGGATGTCTTTCCCTGTGTTTTTATTCGTCATGATGTTTGGCTCCTTCTTATTGATTCTTTTTACGTTTTTTATTGTTTTGCCTTTGTTCTTCTGTTAAAACGAGCTGATCATCTTCCGTATAGCCTGCGCCATTACCCTGGCTTTTGGCTGCGTTCATGCCATTCATGACATGATTCGCTTTGCGTTTTGTCATGTTCTATCACCTCATTTGTAGTATGAGCCCGCCCCGCTTCGTTTATGAAGAGTAATCATTTCCTAATGATAAGTTAAACTTATTGAATTTAATAAAAGCATTGTTATTTACTTATGTATGAATTTGTTTTAAGATGAAATTGTGAGAAAATTGTGGTGAAATACGACGATTTTTCTGAGAATTGAAATTGATCTTGATCATCAAAAGGGGGATTTTGGACATGTCGAAACAGCAGCAAGTCGCTAAACAAGACGCTTTTCAATCTAGAAAAACGTTTTCGACAAATGGGAAAACGTATCACTATTATTCGTTAGAAGCACTAGAGAAACAAGGAATCGGAAATGTTTCTAAGCTGCCTTATTCCATTAAGGTACTTTTAGAATCAGTGCTTCGCCAAGTAGACGGTAGAGTGATCAAGAAGGAACATGTTGAAAACTTGGCAAAATGGGGAACTGCCGAGGTAAAAGAAATTGATGTTCCGTTTAAACCTTCTCGTGTTATTTTACAAGACTTCACGGGTGTACCAGCTGTCGTTGACCTTGCTTCTTTAAGAAAAGCAATGGCAGATGTAGGCGGGGACCCGGATAAAATCAACCCTGAAATTCCAGTTGACCTTGTGATTGACCACTCAGTACAAGTTGATAAAGCTGGAACTGAAGATGCATTAAACATTAACATGGATTTAGAATTCGAACGTAACGCAGAGCGTTATAACTTCCTTAGCTGGGCAAAGAAAGCGTTTAACAATTACCAAGCTGTTCCGCCTGCAACAGGAATTGTTCACCAAGTGAACTTAGAGTATCTTGCAAGTGTTGTTCATGCGATTGAAGAAGATGGCGAGATCATCACTTACCCAGATACATTAGTTGGAACTGACTCTCATACAACGATGATTAACGGTATCGGTGTACTTGGATGGGGCGTTGGCGGTATCGAAGCGGAAGCTGGTATGCTTGGTCAGCCTTCATACTTCCCAGTACCAGAAGTGATTGGTGCTAAATTAGTTGGAGAGCTTCCAAACGGAACAACTGCAACTGACCTTGCATTAAAAGTCACACAAGTCCTTCGTGAAAAAGGCGTAGTGAACAAGTTCGTTGAGTTCTTCGGACCTGGTGTTGCACAATTGCCGTTAGCAGATCGTGCAACCATTGCGAACATGGCGCCAGAATACGGTGCTACTTGCGGATTCTTCCCAGTAGATGAAGAAGCGCTTGCTTACCTGCGCCTTACTGGACGTGATGAAGAGCAAATTAATATTGTTGAAGAATATTCTCGTGCAAATGGCTTATTCTATACGCCAGATGCAGAAGAACCAATTTTTACTGATATTGTGGAAATTGATCTTTCTAAAATTGAGTCAAACTTATCTGGTCCTAAACGTCCACAAGATTTGATTCCACTTTCTCAAATGAAAGAGACGTTCCATAAACACATCGAAAGCCCAGCTGGTAACCAAGGGTTTGGCTTAGATAAATCGGAGCTTGATAAACAAATCGAATTTGATCTTGCAAACGGTGAAAAAGCTGTGATGAAGACAGGTGCGATTGCGATTGCAGCGATTACGAGCTGTACGAATACATCGAACCCGTACGTGTTAATCGGAGCAGGTCTTGTTGCGAAGAAAGCAAGTGAGCTTGGTATGAAAGTGCCGAACTATGTGAAAACGTCACTAGCGCCGGGTTCTAAAGTTGTAACAGGGTACCTTGTGAATTCGGGACTTCTTCCATATTTAAAAGACCTCGGATTTAACATTGTTGGATATGGCTGTACAACATGTATCGGAAACTCCGGACCGCTTGAGAAAGAAATTGAAGATGCAGTCTCTGAAAATGATCTGCTGATCACTTCTGTTTTATCAGGTAACCGTAACTTTGAAGGTCGTATTCACCCGCTTGTGAAAGGGAACTACCTTGCATCTCCACCATTAGTTGTGGCTTATGCACTTGCTGGTACGGTGAATATTGATTTAACAAAAGATCCTATCGGTGTCGATAAAAATGGCGAGAACGTTTATTTCAATGACATTTGGCCATCAATGGATGAAATCAACAGCGTCGTTAAGAGCACTGTCACACCTGAGCTATTCCGTTCAGAGTATGAAACTGTTTTTGACAACAATGACCGCTGGAATGAAATTAAAACGACGGATGATGCATTGTATAAATGGGATGAAGATTCCACATACATTGCAAACCCGCCATTCTTTGAAAACCTATCAGTTGAACCTGGTAAAGTTGAACCGCTTAAAGGCTTGCGCGTCGTTGCGAAGTTCGGTGACTCTGTCACAACTGACCATATTTCTCCTGCTGGAGCGATTGGTAAGGACACACCGGCGGGCAAATACTTGCAAGAAAGAGGCGTATCGCCTAGAGACTTTAACTCATATGGATCTCGCCGTGGTAACCACCATGTCATGATGAGAGGTACTTTTGCAAACATCCGTATTAAGAACCAAATTGCACCAGGAACAGAAGGCGGTTATACAACTTACTGGCCAACTGGTGAAGTGACATCGATTTATGATGCATGCATGCGTTATAAAGAGGATGGAACAGGTCTTGCGATCTTAGCAGGTAAAGACTACGGAATGGGTTCTTCACGTGACTGGGCTGCTAAAGGAACAAACCTTCTTGGAATTAAATTTGTTCTAGCTGAAAGCTTTGAGCGTATCCACAGAAGTAACCTTGTCTTCATGGGCGTACTTCCTCTGCAGTTTAAAGATGGAGAAAGTGCAGAAACTCATGGTCTAACAGGAACAGAAACATTTGAAGTTCATGTTGACGAAACAGTTCGTCCACGTGATCTCGTGACTGTGAAAGCAATTGACACAGATGGAAACGAGAAAACGTTTGAAGTGGTGGTTCGCTTTGACAGTGAAGTCGAAATTGACTACTATCGTCATGGCGGTATCCTTCAAATGGTACTTCGCGAAAAATTGGCAAGCAACTAATACAGCAAAGAAGAGAAGGCGATCCAACAGCTTTCTCTTCTTTTTTAAAATAGTGGAGGATCAATCATGTGGAAAAAAGGAATGGCAAGCGCTGTTTTACTTGTGTTGATTGGTTTACTTGCGTGGAATTTATTTGGGCCAAAAGAGCCCGCAATCGGTCTTGAAAAAGGGGATCAAGCCCCTGATTTTGAACTGAAAACCCTTGACGGCAAAACCGCCTCGTTATCTGATTACCGAGGGAAAAAGGTGCTCGTCAATTTCTGGGCGACATGGTGTAAGCCGTGCAGGACGGAAATGCCGGATCTAGACGCGATTAGGAGCGAAAATGACCAAGTTGAAGTACTAGCGGTGAATTTAACGACCACTGAAAAGAGTGTGGATCATGTGGCAGCATTCACAAAAGAATTAAAGGTGAGCTTTCCTGTTTTATTGGACCAAAAAGGCATTCAAGCAAGATATCAGGTGCTTTCATACCCAACGACATACATATTAGATGAAAAAGGACGCATCATGTCTGTGAAGCATCAAATGCTGACAAAAAAAGAAATTGAAAAAGAGCTGGATCTATAATGATTCAGCTCTTTTGCTTATTTTCTAAATGTTTTGGCGAAAATGTAATCATACATATATGGAGGTGAGTGAAAATGAGAAGAAGAAAACGACGCACATTTGAAGAGCTTGTGCTTGAAAATAAAAAAGAATTATTAAGCAATGAGGAATTTTTAAACCAGCTTGAAGAAAAGTTGGAAGAGCGATTTAGACAGAAATAAGTTATGAATTATCCGTTTTCGTTCATCCTAAAGAAGAGGGAGGGATGAATAATGGGTAGAGAGCATGATAAACAAGCGCAGTTTACACCAGACCATTTAGGGACAAAACCTGTAGCATACAAACGGAATAAAGGTAAAAAGATGCATAATAAATCAAATGAACAGCCTGATGTGATACAGACGAAGGGCGAATAAGGAGGGAATCGTGATGAATGACAAGTCCTATCAATCCAATCCAGATGATCGTTCTGATAATGTTGAAAAGCTGCAAGATATGATCGAGAACACACTTGACAATATCGATGAATCTGAAGCAGCGATGTCCCTTTCGACAGATTCAGAAAAGCAAATGATCAAACAAAAAAACGAAAACCGCAAAATGAGTATTGACGCGATGCGTTCTGAGATCAAGGACGAAGAAGCGGCAAGAAAGAATGGTTATACCGAATAAACCAGGGATTCCTGGTTTATTTTATTGCCTCTTTTTAGAAGAACCATTTGGAATGTGGTAAAATGGCAGAGACAGACCTTAGGTTTTGATAGGAGAGCGATGAAAACGTGTATGTATCCAAAAAAGAAATAGAAGTCCGTTATGCAGAAACAGATCAAATGGGCATCGTGTATCATGCCAATTATTTAATTTGGATGGAAGTCGGCAGAACAGCATTGATTAAAGAATTAGGGTTTTCCTATGCGCAGCTAGAAGCAGATGGTGCTCTTGCACCTGTGATAGACTTGCAGGTTCAATATAAAAAACCATTGCTGTATGGTGAAACAGCATCCGTTCATACATGGATTGAAGAATATAATGGTCTCAAAACGGTGTATGGCTATGAAATTCAAAAACCTGATGGACAAACAGCGATTACAGGGACAACCTCACATATATGTGTGGATAAAGACACCTTTAGACCTATTCAATTTAGAAAAGCCTTTCCTGCCTGGCATAAAGTATATGAACAGTCGAAGAAGCAGGTTTAATTTATGGCTTTTGGTATTAAACGAAGCGATTTAAACGCTTGGAAATCAGCTGTCCAGCAAGGAAAAGTTGCTTTTTTAACACACTACTGGCTCGATGACCGTTTTCCAAATGCCAATACTGTCACAAAAGCAGCCTGTCAGGATATGAAGCGGTTAGTTGAGTGGGGAGAAAGACATGGACTAAAAAAAGAATGGATTCATGACCGCGAAGGGTTTCCTCATTTTGACTTGATCGGTGAGCCGCAAAAAAGAATTCTGCAAAAGGAACGATCTTTAGGGAAGATTCAGGAGTATGGGCTGTATATTGAAGTGTAAAACAAAAAAGATACCCGAGGGATGAGGTATCTTTTTTGTTTATTCATAATGAAATTCTGGTTCTTTCACGGACTCGTTATAATCAATATGCAGATCATGGTTGTCAAAGTACCAAATATCACTTTCCTCAATAAAGAAAGTAATACCTTCTATTTCAGCGGTTGCGCCGGCATTTTGAGGTTCATCTTTTGCGACGCCGAGAGAAAAGCCTTTTTGTACATTACTGCACCCGCCATATCTCACAAAAAAGCGAACTTGATCACCTTTTTCTAAATCTAATTCATCCTTGTACCAATTGAGTGCATCTTCTTTTATCGTTAATTTCAATGTGATCGCCCCTTTTTGAAGTCATGCTGTTTTTAAAATGCAGGATGCAAAAACAGCTTTTCTTTACTTTTACCACATATTTAAATGGATGAAACGGCTAGAGCCATTTGATTTTCGGTTCAGTTTTGTTGAGAATTCGTTTGAGGTTGGCGATGTGTCTGTAGATCACAAAGCCAGCAAGAACGGCAACAACAATGATTAAGAATAGGTCTTTGGTGAATATGCTGTAAATGAATGTATAGATCCCGGTCAGCATAGATGATAGTGAAACATATTTACTAATGTATAAAAATAAGAAAAAAGCAGCGATCATCGTGATAAATAGGAATGGGGCATAAAATAGCAGCACACCGCCTGATGTAGCGACTGCTTTTCCCCCTTTAAATTTTGCAAAGACAGGAAAGCTGTGACCGATAACAGCAGCAACTCCTGCTAATAAGGGATGGATGTCCAGCTGCATGAAAAACGGTAAAGCTGAAGCAAGCGTCCCTTTTAGGATATCAGCAGTAATCACAATAGACCCTGCTTTTACGCCAAGTGTACGAAATGCATTCGTCGCACCTAGGTTTCCGCTGCCATGTTCACGGATATCGATACCCTTTGCAGCTTTCCCGACAATGAGACCGGATGGAATACTGCCGAGAAGATAAGCCAAAATAAACATCAAAGCAATTAACATCTGCATAACTCCTTTATATTCTCCCTCTTGTCTTACATTTTAACATGATCTTGTGAAAAACATGGGGAACTTTTTTTGAAAAAATCGAAAGCAGATGGATTCGGCTTTGTTTTTAAGCAGAAATTCGCTAAAATGGAGGAAAAGGAGTGTCTTGATGAACAATCCTACGAAAGAAGAAATCGGCCGTATATTAAAAAGCAGTAAACGAATTGCTGTTGTTGGATTATCAGATCAGCCGCACCGGACGTCTTATATGGTGTCTAAGGCGATGCAGGATGCCGGGTATGAGATGATCCCAGTGAATCCAACGATCGATGAAGCACTCGGTGTGAAAGCAGTCGCTTCTTTAAAAGATATAAAAGAGCCTGTTGATATCGTCAATGTCTTTAGACGTTCAGAGTTTTTACCAGAGGTGGCAGAAGAGTTTCTCGAAATAGACGCACCTGTTTTTTGGGCGCAGCAAGGCATATATCACGAAGAAGCGAAAAGGCTGATTGAGGAAAATGGCAAGGTCGCCATCATGGATTTATGTATCAAGGTGGCTCATGCGATGACAAAAACTCATTAAATCGTCAAAAATCCTTGGTTTTTCAAGGATTTTTGCTTTTTTGTTGCAGAAATATATTTGCGATTCTGAAAGAAAGCGATAAAATAAGGCGACAGGGACATATCGGCGGCCTTGCATATCGAGAAAAAGAGCGATAAGATCAATATAGAACATTTGTTCTGTTTTGATAAAACCATCATATGATTGCATTTGGCTTATGAAACAGTCTTGTTTATAATGGACTTCTAGTTCTGATTGCAGAATGTAGAATGATTCTCATAGCTGTGCAAAAGAGCATGTATTGGTGAATGACACATGCATGATGATGATGCAGCTTATTAAAGTGGACAGTAATGAGCAGCATGATCATCATTAAAATCTAGAGAGATCATTTGATGATTAGCCGGTTATGTTTGTTAGTGAAAGGGGATTAAGCATTTGGTTAAAAAGCAGCAAGTAGATTATAACGATGATTCTATTCAGGTGCTAGAGGGGCTTGAAGCGGTCCGTAAACGTCCAGGGATGTATATTGGATCTACGGATTCGCGCGGTCTTCATCACCTTGTCTATGAGATTGTAGACAACTCTGTCGATGAAGTGCTCGCTGGCCATGGAGATCATATCATTGTCAAAATACATAAAGATAACAGCATTTCCGTCCAAGATAAAGGGCGTGGAATGCCTACTGGTATGCATAAGCTTGGAAAACCGACACCTGAGATCATTTTAACGGTCCTGCACGCAGGCGGAAAATTTGGTCAAGGCGGATATAAAACAAGTGGTGGACTTCACGGAGTTGGGGCATCTGTTGTGAACGCGCTGTCAGAATGGCTCACTGTCACAATTGAACGTGACGGATTTATTTATCATCAGCGCTTTGAAAACGGCGGTAAACCTGTCACATCACTCGAAAAAATCGGAAAATCGAAAAAAACGGGAACACTGATTCATTTTAAGCCTGACCCTACTATGTTCAGTGTTACGACCTATAATTTCGATACATTATCAGAGCGTTTAAGAGAATCTGCCTTTTTATTAAAAGGGTTAAAAATAGAGCTGATCGATGAACGGCATGATGTACAAGAAACGTTTTATTATGAGACAGGCATTGAAGCCTTTGTTGCTTATTTAAATGAAGAAAAAGATGTTCTGAGTGAAGTCGTCTCATTTGAAGGAGAGCATCAGTCCATTGAAGTAGATTTTGCTTTTCAATTTAATGATGGCTATTCGGAAAATATCCTTTCCTTCGTTAATAACGTCAGAACAAAAGATGGCGGAACACATGAGTCTGGTGCCAAAACGGCCATGACGAGAGCCTTTAACGAATATGCTCGCAAAGTCGCTCTTTTAAAAGAAAAAGACAAAAATTTAGAAGGTACTGATATTCGCGAAGGACTGTCTGCAATTATTTCTGTCAGAATTCCTGAAGAACTGCTTCAATTTGAAGGGCAGACAAAAGGAAAGCTTGGGACAAGTGAGGCACGTTCAGCTGTTGATGCTGTTATTTCTGAAAAACTTGCGTATTTCCTTGAAGAAAACCGGGAAACAGCCACTCTTCTCGTGAAAAAAGCGATTAAAGCGCAGCAGGCAAGAGAGGCTGCTAGAAAAGCCCGTGAAGAAGCAAGGAGCGGCAAGAAACGGAAAAAGTCTGAAGCCACGCTGAGCGGAAAATTAACACCTGCCCAATCTAGAAACCCAGCAAGAAACGAACTATACCTAGTAGAGGGTGACTCAGCGGGCGGGTCAGCAAAACAGGGGCGCGACCGTAAATTCCAGGCGGTGCTGCCGCTGCGCGGAAAGGTCATCAATACAGAAAAAGCAAAGCTTGCTGATATTTTCAAAAACGAAGAAATCAACACCATTATTCATGCAATTGGTGGAGGCGTCGGTGTCGATTTTAATGTAGAAGACATCAATTATGACAAAATCGTGATCATGACAGATGCGGATACGGATGGAGCGCATATTCAAGTGCTTCTCTTAACATTCTTCTACCGCTATATGAAGCCGCTGATTGAGCATGGCAAAGTGTTTATTGCACTCCCGCCTTTATATAAAGTCAGCAAAGGCTCAGGGAAAAAAGAAATCATTGAGTACGCATGGTCTGATGAAGAAATGGATGACGTATTGAAGAAAGTTGGAAAAGGGTACACGATTCAGCGCTACAAAGGGTTAGGTGAAATGAATGCCGACCAGCTATGGGAAACGACAATGAATCCAGAATCGAGAACACTTGTCAGGGTCAAAATTGATGATGCTGCACGTGTGGAACGCCGCGTCACAACTCTAATGGGTGACAAAGTAGAACCACGCCGTAAATGGATTGAAAAGAATGTAGCCTTTGGACTTGATGAGGAAAGCAACATTCTTGAAAATGAAAACTTGTCGCTAGCTGAGGAGGTTTAAACATGGCACAACAAGAACGATTTCATGATTTACCATTAGAAGAAGTAATCGGCGACCGCTTTGGCCGCTATAGTAAATATATTATCCAAGACCGTGCGCTTCCAGATGCACGTGATGGACTAAAACCTGTACAACGAAGAATTTTATATGCGATGTATGCAGAAGGAAATACGCAGGATAAAAACTTCCGTAAAGCCGCTAAAACAGTCGGTAACGTGATTGGTAACTATCACCCCCACGGAGACTCATCTGTTTATGAAGCGATGGTAAGAATGAGTCAGGAGTGGAAAGTACGAAATGTACTGATTGAGATGCATGGGAATAACGGGAGTATCGATGGTGATCCGCCTGCTGCCATGCGTTATACGGAAGCAAGGCTGTCTGCTATTGCTTCAGAGCTTTTAAAGGACTTAGACAAGGAAACGGTCGAATTTGTCGCAAACTTTGATGATACAAGTAAAGAGCCCGTTGTATTACCAGCGATGTTCCCAAACCTCCTCGTGAATGGATCAACAGGGATTTCAGCTGGGTATGCCACAGATATCCCGCCGCATCACTTGGGAGAAGTCATTGATGGCGTTATTAAACGAATCGAACAGCCGCATTGTACGGTTGAGGATTTAATGACGGTCATCAAAGGGCCAGATTTCCCAACAGGCGGTATCATTCAAGGTGTAGACGGTATTAAGAAGGCGTATGAAACAGGAAAAGGAAAGATTATGATTCGAGGCAAAGCGGAGATTGAAACCATCCGCGGCGGACGCCAGCAAATCGTGATCACAGAAATTCCTTACGAAGTGAATAAAGCCAATCTTGTCAAAAAGATGGACGAGTTCCGAATTGAAAGAAAAGTAGAAGGCATTTCAGAGGTCCGAGATGAGACAGACCGTACTGGGCTTCGAATCGTAGTAGAGCTGAAAAAAGAAGCAGATGCAAATGGTGTGCTGAATTTCTTATATAAAAACTCAGATCTGCAAATCCCATATAACTTTAATATGGTAGCGATACATAATCGAAGACCGACATTAATGACGCTCACCACTGTACTAGATGCATATATTGCCCATCAAAAAGAAGTGGTGACGAACCGCTCAGCGTACGAGCTTCGAAAAGCGAAGGAACGCCACCATATTGTCGACGGCTTAATTAAGGCACTTTCCATCTTAGATGAAGTTATTGCCACCATCCGCTCCTCTAATGATAAGCGTGATGCAAAGAACAACTTGATGGCGAAATATGACTTTACAGAAGCACAATCAGAAGCGATTGTTTCACTCCAGTTATATCGTTTAACGAATACAGATATTACGCAATTAAGAGACGAAGCAAGAGAGCTAGATGTGCGCATAGCAGAGCTTGAAGACATTTTAGCGAACGAGAAAAAGCTGCTGAAGGTCATTACAAACAGCCTGAAAAAACTCAAAAAGACATATGCTGATGAGAGAAGATCCGTCATCGAGGAAAAAATCGAAGAAATTAAGATTAACCTTGAAGTGATGATCGCATCAGAGGATGTATACGTCACAGTCACGAAGGATGGTTACATTAAGCGGACAAGCCAGCGCTCCTATGCTGCTTCTAACGGTAAGGACTTTGGCATGAAGGATACTGACCGTTTGATTCATCAGTTTGAAATGAATACAACGGATGTTCTTCTGCTGTTTACGAATAAAGGAAGCTACATTTATTGTCCTGTTCACCAGCTGCCAGATATACGCTGGAAAGACATGGGGCAGCATATTACGAATATCATTTCGATTGATCGCGAGGAATCAATTCAAAAAGCCATTCCAATAAAAGAATTTGATGAAACTTCATATCTTTTATTCTTTACGAAAGGCGGAATGGTGAAGAAAACAGAGCTTCTTCAATATAAAGCGCAGCGTTATTCGAAACCGCTTGTTGCCTTAAACCTAAAAGGTGACGATGAACTCGTTGATGTTCATGTCACAACAGGACAGCAGGAATTGTTTATTGCAACGAAAAATGGTTACGGTTTGTGGTTTGATGAAGAAGAAGTAAGTGTTGTTGGACCGAGAGCGGCCGGCGTCAAAGGAATCAACTTGAAGGAAGGGGACGAGGTAGTCTCTGGCCAGATCATTGATCCGAAAAACGATGTCCTTGTGCTCACGACACAAAGAGGGGCTGTAAAGCGAATGAACCTCTCTGAATTTGATAAAACATCAAGAGCGAAACGCGGAGTTCTTATGCTGAGAGAATTAAAGAAAAACCCGCACCGTATTGTGGCTGTGATCGCTGCAGCGCTGCACGATACACTTGAGATAGATACCGAAAAAGGTACAACGATTCCACTTGATATTTCTACTTTAAGAGCAAATGACCGCTATAGCAATGGATCATTTATTGTAGATGAGGAAGAGCAGGGAGAAGTGACTCATGTCCTTCTGACACCTGAACCTGCACCAGATGATAATAAATAAGCAAACGAAAACCCCCTGCGACTGGCAGGGGGTTTCTTTTATATACGGGTCATTTAGCTCTCGTGGTTGCCAAACATGCTTGTAATGGCGTGCACTACTTCAATTCCTTGGTAGACGAAAAGAGAAAGTGAAGTGACAGAGAAAAGACCTAGAATGAAAATTCTTAAGAAAAATAACATCGTGTAAAACCTCCCAATTTTTGTTTTGATTTAGATGGTTGGGTTAAACACGAGCTTGTCGGAAATAAGAAGATTGATAGAACACTGCAAGTAAATGCTTCTTTTTCCGGTCAAATCGATCAGTATGAGTGAGGCGTGCAAATCCAGCTGTCATACTGCCAATAATCAGCAGTGCTGTAAATGCGGCAAATACTGCGTTCACATGTTTTTGTTTCTTTTCATCGCCCATTGTCTGGACGATTTTCATTTCATGTGATTCTTGATCGGCAACCACCTTAGCATGATGGTATACCTGAACGGAATGAGGCATTGAGAACAAATGAAAACTTGCAAGTGCTATGCATAAAACACCTAATTTTAATAGCATATTTTTTTTCATTTTTCTCACCCCTTCCTGGTTATTTTCATGATCTTACCACGTTTTCAGTTATTTGAAAAGTCTTATTTTTTTACTTTCCCTCTTTAAAAAAGCGATAAACATCACGACATCTATAGGACTGTTTCACTTCATGAAAGGTTTCAATTTTATTTTTTAAATTTTAAAAAAGTGCCATGATCACAAAGGATCAGACACTTTTAGTCGCTTGTAATGAATGTGGTTTTGCTACAGCTTTAGTAAAGATTCCTGCAATACATATGGCAAATAGAACAAAGATAAAGGCATGAAGGAGTCCAACCTGATTGGCAAGCAGCCCTAAAATAGGAGGACCGGAAAGGGAGGCTGTGTAACCAGATAAGGTCACAATACTAACGCGTTTGACAGCGTACCGGCTATCATCGCCAGCTGCAGAGATGGTCAGCGGAAAGCCTAAAGATGCGCCAAGTCCCCATAAAAAGATTGATATCATACATACAACAAGTGAAATCTTCAAAATGACTAAGAATAGGCCGGCAGCTGCTGATAAAATCGCAACTCTTAGCAATAATACTCTGCCAAAGCGATCGATCAAACGTCCGCTGATCAGTCTGCCGCTAATCATGCCACACAAAAACAAAGCATAGATGACTGTACTCATGGAATGTGAAACTTGGTAGCCATCCACCATTGCAAGTGGAATCCAATCATTGGCCGAGCCTTCGACAAACGCAAGACATAAGGCGATCATCGCAAGAGATATTGTTCGTTTGTTCAACCATGCCGTTTGAGTAGGCTCAACTGTATCGGACTGTTTCTCATGCTGATCCTTTCCTGTCCCGTGCGGAATAAACCGTGTACAAATCAATATGCTGAGGAAAAGCAGAAGAGCAATAGCGAGAAGGTGTATCAATACAGAAACCCCTAAATGGATAAAAAGAATACCAGCACCTGCTCCAATTAAAGTCCCAATGCTAAAGGAAGCGTGCAATATAGGCAGAATGGTTTTCTTGATGCTGTACTCAATCTCTGTTCCTTCTAAGTTCATCGCTACATTGCACATGCCAGAGCCTGCGCCAAAAAGAAAAAGACCAGAAGTGACGACAAAGATAGAAGAGAGTGTTGAACCAATGGCAAGAGTAGTAAATCCAAGGAACATCAAAAAAGCACTGATCACAATCGCCACTCGGCCGCCTTTTTTGCGGACGAATACATTTGAAAGAACAAGCCCAACAATTGAACCAACGGATAAACCGAGTAAAATAAGTCCCATTGTTCCTGTGTTTGCTTGTAATAAATCTCTCACTTCCGGTGTCCGAGAAAACCATGTAGAAATGGAGATCCCAGACATCGTAAAGATCACAATAATTGCTTTATACCACTTTAATTCCATCTAATCCCTCACATTTAAAGATATATATGTTATTGAACAAATCTACTCGATTATAAATGAGACTTGCTGATTCGTAAATAACTTGCTGGAGGAACAAGGTCAATTCTAGTCAAAAGAAATCATTCCTTCCCAATTGTTATGATGAGAAGGTAAAATAAACATAAAGGGGGCGGTAGGATGTAATCATATCGCATCAATTTAAATAGAAGGGAGGAGGAGATCAACATGAAAAGTGAAAAGGAAAAAATGATCCAAGGAGAACATTATGTATCTAGTGACCAAACACTGATCGCAGATCGTGAAAGAGCGAGACAATTGACATACGCATATCAGCAAACCAATCAGCAAGAAAAAAGAACATCCATTTTAAAGGAATTATTAGGCGCTTGCGGAAATGATGTCGTTTTTGAAGGAAGACTGCAGTGCGATTACGGATACAATATCGAGATTGGTGAGCATTTTTTTGCGAATTTTGATGCAGTGTTATTAGACGTTTGTAAAATTACCATTGGACATCATTGTTTATTAGGTCCGAATGTACATATTTATACGGCTGGACACCCGCTTGACCCGACAGAACGTGCAAAAGGCATTGAATTCGGCAAACCAGTCACCATTGGAAACCATGTATGGATTGGCGGCGGTGCTATTATTAATCCAGGTGTCACAATTGGCGACAATGCTGTCATTGCATCTGGTGCCGTTGTGACAAAAAATGTTCCAGCAAATGTGGTGGTTGGCGGAAATCCTGCGAAAATCATTAAATATCTTGATGAATCAAAATCTGGCGAATAACGTTGGATTTTGATTTTTCCTATTTTGTCTCAATAAGATAAGTATACTTAATTTTGAGACAAGAGAAATTCAATGTTTGTTTAACTTCCTAGAATATATATTATGTAAACTAAAAAAGAGAATACATATTTGAGTGTCGATATTTAATTTCACAACCTCTACCACCTTCTCAATAAATTAGATCAGTCGTAAAGGTTGTGTCTTTCCTTATTGGCTGCTACAGTAAATTAAATACTTTGGGATATTTCGTTTAAAAATACTTTCCTCTTTTCATCTGTTGTTAAGTTAACTCTCGAAAAATGAATCCATTTGGTGTCTTCATTTTTAATTCCCAAGTCAGCAAGAGTTCTGTTAATAAAAACGCTTTGAATCGCATTCCCACCTTCAGATTCTATATAATCCTTATCTGTTGTAGATGTTGAGATCACGGTTGTTTTTTTAATATTTGTCAATAAACCTTTTAAAGCCCCAGTGTTTTTATCTTCCAAGAATGCGAAACCTCTTAACATGACTTTATCAATAAATCCTTTTAAAATTGCAGGTAAATCCCACCACCAGACAGGAAATATAAATATTAATTCAGTTGACTGACTTAATTTCTTTTGATAATCCTTAACTAATTGATCAGGCGTTTCTCCTTTATGAAAATACTTCAATTCCTCAGCTGAAAAAACGGGATTAAACCCATCTTTATATAAATCGATCACTTGAAATGGTTCTCTCTTTGTTTCTAGATTTTCTGTAATGGAAGTCAAAATGGCATGATTATAGCTTCCATCCCAAGGATGTGCATAGACAATTGTTTTCATGATTCATTCACCCTTTTTTGTTATTTTCATCATATTTTGATGTACATTCATTTTATTGTATGCTATAACGTACTACAAGTACGGTAATTAAAGTGCGATACTAACCTTAAGGAGAGTGTAAAATGACAAAAGAATCCTTTACAGCTCATGCTGATCTAAAAGAAACTGGATTTGGGTACACTTTATCATTAATTGGTGGGAAATATAAGATGACGGTACTGTATGCTTTATATGCAAACAATGCGCCTATTCGCTATAATCAGTTGAAACGAATGCTTGGGGCAATCTCTTTTAAAACATTAACCAATACACTAAAAGAACTTGAAGCAGATCAGTTAATTAATCGTAAAGAATATCCTCAAGTGCCTCCAAAAGTAGAATATAGTTTATCGGAAAAGGGATTATCATTGATCCCTGTATTAGATGCGATTTGCTATTGGGGTGAAGAACAAATGAAAAAATAGTTAGACGTTGAGTGAAATTGTACTTTTAGGCAAAAGGGTGTACATTCAGTCAAAAAAAGAGCATCTCTCTTGAGATACTCTTAGAACATTGATACATCTCATGGAATATTAAGTTGTCTTTCTCTTATCTTTTGTTTGAGTTATGCTGCAAATAAACAACATGAGTTTGTAAAAATTCTTCTAAACCATGTTTACCATCTGCTCCGCCAATTCCAGATTTCTTACGACCTGCGTGGAATCCCTGAATGGCTTCAAAGTTTTCACGGTTAATGTACGTTTCTCCAAATAGTAACTCATTTGCAGCACGCATCGCTGTATCTAAATTCTGTGTAAAGATAGATGATGTTAATCCATATTGGCAATCATTCGCAAGCTCAATTGCTTCATCTAAATCTTTAAACGTCATAATCGGGAGAACCGGTCCAAATACTTCTTCCTGTACAATTTCTGAATCTTGTTTTACATTCACGAGGACTGTTGGTTCATAGTAATATCCAGGTGTCACATCTGCACGTTTTCCACCAGTTAACACTTGGGCCCCTTCTTCAACAGCTCGGTTTACCATCGCTTCAATTGATTCTATTGCTTGCTTATTTGTAAGTGGTCCCATATCTAAACCTTCATCTTCGAGAGGATTGCCATATTTCACATTTTTCATTGATGTGACAATTTTTTTGATAAATGGATCGGCGATACTTTCATGAACATACACGCGTTCAGCACAGTTACATACTTGTCCCGTATTAATGATACGTGAGTCGACAATTGCTTTCACGGCTAAATCAATGTCTGCATCTTCAGCTACAATAGCTGGTGCTTTACCGCCAAGCTCTAGACTGACTTTTGTTACATTTTGAGCTGCAGCTTTCATGACACTTACACCTGCATCCACGCTCCCTGTTAAACTGACTAAACCAATCTTTTCATTTGAAGCAAGTTCGTCTCCCACTGTATCTCCGCGCCCTGTTACAAGATTGAATACCCCTTTTGGAATACCCACTTTATCTACTAATTTTGCAAATTCTATTGCATTATTTGGCGTATCACTACTAGGTTTAATGACAATGGTATTCCCTGTTACCAATGCAGGCGCAGCCTTTCTCGCTACAAGGAAGAATGGGAAATTCCATGGTAAAAAGCCAGCTACAACCCCGATTGGCTCTTTAAAGATCATTATATTTTCATTTGGTCTGTCACTTTGAAGAATTTCCCCTTCGTACGTCCTTGCTGAACCTGCCATATAATCAATGTACTCAGCAGTAAAATCAACTTCTGTAGTAGAGAGAGCAAGTACTTTTCCTTGTTCTTCTGAAATGACGCGTGCAAGAAAATCTCTATTTTTTCGAATTTCTTCAGCTAAACGTGTTAAATACTTTGCACGCTCAGCAGCCGGTTTCTTTTTCCATTCTTTTTGTGCAGCTTCTGCAAACTCAATCGCTTCTTGAACCTCTTCTTTAGAACAACTTGGCACTTCTGAAATCACTTTTTCAGTTGCCGGATTTAACACCTGTATCACTTCGCCAGAGCTAGCATTTACAAATTCTCCATTAATGTACATTTGAAATTGTTTAACATTGGTTTGTGAGTTCATTTACTGAAACCTCCTAATATTGGATTGTAGGAAAGACTATTTTTATAGATTTAAAACTCCTTGTCTTGGCACAACACCAAAAGCATCTGCCAAGTCTTGAAGCTGTTGATCTGTAATGGTTTGTTTGACGCTTCCTTGTGCACATACAACTGTGTATACTTCCGCAGCTTTTTCAGCTGTTTCAATTAACCCAAATGTCTCATCCATTGTAGTTCCAGCACCAAAAATTCCGTGGTGTGGCCAAATAACTGAACGAACATCTTTCATTTTTGCAGCTGTAGCTTCTCCAATTGAATCAGTTCCTGGAACCATCCATGGAATAATACCAATTCCTTCTGGGAATACAACAATGCATTCGGTACACATCTGCCATAAAGTTTTTGTAAATGCTACTTCATCCAAGCTGTGTGTGAATGTCATACCAATAAGGTTTGTTGCATGACAGTGCATGATCACACGATGGTTTGGATCTGCTTTTAATCTTTCAATATGGCTCATTAAATGTGATGGAAGCTCACTTGTTGGAACGCCTCCCTCTTCTAACCCCCATAAAATATCAAGCGATTTGCCATCTTCAGTTATACGAATAATACCAAGGTTAGCGGCTGGATCATCTATTACATTTTTAAAATATTTCCCCGAACCCGTCACAATAAAATATTTCCCTGCTAACTCAGCACCATCAAAAATCATCGGCACCGTTCGTTTCACATCATGAACGTCAAGGTACTCTGCTACTTCGTCTTCTTTTAATAAATAACTAATATTCCCGCCATTTCGTTCATCCCAACCTAAGCGATATAGGTTTGCTGTCGTTTTGGTCATTTCTTGAAGGAAAGGTGCTTTTAGTATATTTTTCTTTGTCAAAAGGTCTTTCATCTCCATCTTCTCCCTTGTTTTCATTGATATATATCTTTCTAAATAAAAATTATACTTTTGATAAACTCATGCAAAAGCGTTTACATCCTCATATTACTTCGAGAAACACATTAAGTCAACACAAACAAACATTTTATCTTTGTTTGTGTTTGTTTTGATTGTGATATAAGTGGTTATTTTATGAATGATACAATGCTGTTTCATTCGCGTTAAATACTAAACCTTGCTGCTGTTTAAGGTCATTTTTTTGAAGTTATAAGTATGTTATGATGAAAACAAACAAAAATAAAAACAAAACAACAACCTTATAGGCAATTTTATGCTGTTTTTCTTTTATTCATATTTAAAAGCGAAAGGAAGTTACACATGTTATTAGCTGAAAGGCATCAAAAAATAGTAGATTTAGTTAATTTACGATCCAGCATTCGTGTATCAGAATTAAGCGAAATTTTTTCTGTGACAGATGAAACGATTCGCCGTGATCTTGAAAAATTAGAGAAAGAAAATAAGTTGCGGCGAAGCCACGGCGGAGCAGTTAGTATTGAGGAAAAAGAATCAGAAGTTGATTTTTCAGAGCGAGAAATTACGAATGTATTAGAAAAGAAAGTGATTGCACGTGAAGCTGTGAAGCAAGTTGAAGAAGGCGACCGTATTATCCTTGACGCAAGTACCACTGCATGGTACATGTCAAAAATCCTTCCGAATATTCCTTTGACTGTTATCACCAACTCCATTAAGGTAGCCATAGAATTAAGTAAGAAAGAAAAAATTCAGGTGATCTCAACAGGAGGTCTCCTCCTTCCTAAATCGTTGTCCTACGTAGGACCTCTAGCAGAGCGCTCACTGGAAAATTATCATGTGAATAAAGTGTTCTTATCCTGTAAGGGTATTGACTTAAATAGCGGCTTAAGTGATTCAAATGAGTGGCAGGCTCTCTTAAAAAGAAAAATGATTGAACGGTCACATGAGACCATTTTAATGGTCGACTCTAGTAAGTTTGGATCCCGTGAATTTTCTCATATCTCTTCATTAAGTGATATTAGCCGCATTATTGTTGACGATAAACTAAGCAATGATGCACATGCCATTTTACGTGATAAAAATATTAATGTTACTTCTGTAGCCTTGATGAGTGAATCTGCTTCATAGTCAAATCCAAATAGAAGATTAATGTCTCTCCTTTTCTGTGTATATACGTGTTCAAGACAAACCTATATAGGTTTGTCTTTTTCTATATCCACAATTTTATCTTGCCTTATTTATGATGAACCCCTCTCGTAATCAACATTAACAAAAACCAATAATAAAAAAATGTTGTTTTATTTTTGTTTTTATAATAATATGACCATATAAACAAAGAAAAATAAAGATTTTGCAGAAATCAGGGGAAAAAATCACTTTATTGTGAAGATTAAATTGCTTTTTGCAAACGCTTTCTTTATTTTTTTCATTTATTCTACAGTACAAGGAGCGAGAGAGATGATAAGAAAAGCCAGTATTATGTTTGTACACAAGGATCAATTTGATGAATACAAACGTCGACATGATGAAATATGGCCGGAAATGGTTGAGGCATTAAAACAGCATGGAGCTCATAACTATTCTATTTTCTTAGAAAAAGAAAGTGGCCAATTGTTTGCTTATTTGGAAATCGAAAATGAAGATAGATGGAACCAGATGGCTAAAAGTGATATTTGTAAAAAATGGTGGGATTACATGGCACCTATCATGGAGACAAATTCAGATAACAGTCCACGCTCTGTAGATTTAAATGAATTGTTTTACTTAGCATAATTTTTTAGGAAAACAAAGACAGCAAAAATACAGGCATTCAAACGGATGTATCGTTTGAAGGTACTTGAGAGGAGATTTAAATATGGCTGGTAATGCAAAAGGCGGATTAAAGTCTACTATTACTGTAGCAATGTCAAATTATTTGGAGGCAGCATCCATCGTAGCTGCTGCTGGCGGCCTGACACTCTGGATGGAATATTTAAATTTAAATGACTTTAAACTGGGATTATTAGGAGCGCTGAGTGCTAATGGATTTGCTTCAGCTGCAGGAGCCCTCATAGGAGGCGTTCTGGTTGATAAATATGGGCGAAAGTTAATTTATAAATACGATTTATTGGTCTATATGTTTGGTGTCTTATTAACGATGTTGTCTTTTAACTTCCCCATGTTGTTAGCTGGATACATTATTACTGGAGTAGCCGTAGGAGCTGCCATTCCAGCTGCTTGGACGTATATAGCAGAAGAAGCGCCTGAAAATGAACGTGCATCTCGTGTAGGATGGGGACAGTTAGCGTGGTCGGTTGGTCCAGCTATTTCGTTACTCCTCTCTGTCGCCTTGGCCCCATTAGGTCTTTTAGGAAGCCGAATTATTTTTGGTCAATTATTTGTAATCGCTTTAATTACTTGGATTATGCAACAACAAATTAGTGAATCAAAAATATGGGAAGAAGAAAAACAAAAAGAAGAGAATCAAAAAGCAAATGGTGAAAAATTAAAAAGTCCAGTCAAAGAATTATTCACAATCAAAGCAAACCGTCATGCCATTATTTTATTACTAGGGATCTATTGCTTTTGGAACTTAGTAGCTGGTGTAATGGGATACTTCATGCCGTATATTTATCAGACCGTTGGAGGGCTTTCATCATCACAAGCAAATTTATTACAAGCGTTTTTATGGATTTTGACCGTTTTAGGAACGTACTTTGTCTTTATTAAACTAGGTGATAAAGTGAACAGACGTGTATTGTATGGCATAGGAGCGGCAATGGGGATTGCTGCTTGGGCTACTCTTACGTATGGCGGAATGGGCATGACTGAACTGCTTATATTTGTAATATTATGGGGAATTGCAGCTGGTTTTGGTGCTCAAGCATTTTATGGTCTTTGGTCAAGTGAGTTATTTCATACAAAATACCGTGCAAAGGCACAAGGATTCCTTTTTTGTACAGCGCGTGTAGCCGTTGGCCTTATATCACTTGTGATTCCAACGATGATTTCTACATTAGGATTTAAAATATCAGGTTCTATTATGATTGGGTTTCTTGTAATTGCTGCAATTATTGGATTAGTCATGGCGCCAGAAACAAGAGGAAAATCATTAAAAGAAATTGAAAAAGAACGATACAGCGCTTAAAAAAATAGCCAAGCTTTCTTTGAGAAGCTTGGTTATTTTTCTGCCTCCCCCCTGCTCTCCTTACTACAATAAAAAATAGAGATTCCAAATGGAAACTCTATTTTTTATATCAACCAACCTTACACAATGAAATAAAAAGCTTTTAAAGGTCCATGCACACCTACGACCAAATTCATTTCGATATCTGCAGAATTACTTGGTCCAGAAATAAAGTGAATACAAGAAGCAACAGCTTCTCCCTTTTCCACACGTTGGTTTAGGTCAGAAACAGCCTGTGTAATACGTGCCACAATCGTTTCACGCGGGATAATCGTGACATAGACAGTCGGCAAAAAGTGAAGTGCCCGCCCTTGTCCCTCATGAGTTTTTACAACAATTGTTCCTGACTCGGCAAGTGCATAGTCACTGAATGTAATACCAATATTGGCTTTTTCGGCGAGGGAATGATTCGCTTCACGTCCTCTTTTTGAATCCCATACATGTACCTCTATATTTTCTTCCGGCCATTCTTTTTCAAGTAAATCTGTTAAGCCATATTCTTTGAAACGTGAATCTTGGGCTGTCATTACGGGCCCCCCGCCATGTTCAGCAACAATTTTCTTTAAAGCTTCAGCTAAGTGATCTTTTGTTGTTTCAAAAACAGTGGTATGAATTTTGCTGCAGTGCTCTGTGAACGAAGCGATTAACTCCTTTTCTGTATAACCTTTCATTACATCCCAGTTTACGTTATTCTTCCACTCTGGTCGTACAACACCACTTATTCGTCTTTCGCGTCCTAGCTGTTTAGCCACATGATTTAAAAAAACTTCCTGATTTTGAGCTGTTCCTCTCATTACTTTTCACCACCTTTTTTATGATTGTCAAACCAGTCTCGAAAACGTTCTTTACTTGGAGCTGGGAATTCTCGAATTTCAGTCCAATTTTTTAATGGGCCAATTCCTTTGGAGACTCGATCTCCTGATACAATGGGCTTCATAGCTGTAGGTGCCATTTTTGTACCTAGTTTGTATAGAGCAGCAGATGATGCTCCCATTCCAAACATTTTCATCGCTAGTTTCTCACCGAGAGGAGCACGTCCTTCTTTTTCAACAATTACTTGACGATGTTTTAAAAGTAGTTCGTGTAGCGGAATTTTAACTGGACAAGCATCAGTACATGCTGCACAAAGAGTTGATGCATATGGCAGTTCTTTATAATCGTCATATCCACCTAAAAGTGGACTTAATACTGCACCAATTGGCCCCGGATAGATAGAGCCATAAGAATGTCCTCCGACATGACGATATACTGGACATACATTAATACATGCTGCACAACGGATGCATTGTAATACTTGTTGGAACTCAGACCCTAAGATTTCAGAACGGCCGTTATCAACGACAACAAGGTGAAATTCTTCTGGACCATCTGCCTCTTCTTCATATTTAGGCCCTACTGTTGTAATGTAACTCGTTAGCTTTTGCCCTACTGCACTTCTGCAAAGCAATCCAACGAGTACATCCAGCTCCTCCATTGTTGGTACAAGACGTTCCATTCCCATTACAGCGATTTGCGTTTTTGGAATAGCAGTTACAAGATCCGCATTTCCTTCATTGGTCACTAAACAGATTGATCCTGTATTTGCAACGGCAAAGTTGCAACCGGTGACACCGATTTCTGCTTCAAGAAATTTTTCGCGCAGGATTTTACGAACAAATTTTGTCATCTCGTAAGGATCTTCCGACTTTCCATAACCTAGTTTTTCTTGAAATACATCACGAATTTGTTCTTTTTTCATATGAAGAGCCGGCGCTACGATGTGGGAAGGTGGTTCATGATCATCAACTTGCAAAATGTATTCGCCGAGGTCACTTTCTACTACTTCACAACCTATGTCTTCTAAAGTTTTATTCATTTCGATTTCTTCGGTTACCATTGATTTGGATTTCACGACTTTCTTGGCTTGTTTTTTTTCTGCAACTTCCTTCATGTATTGAGCGGCGTCTTCTTTTGTTTTCGCAAAAAAGACATGTCCCCCGCGTTTTGTAACATTTTCACTTAATTGCATTAAGTAATAATCTAAATTCTCCAGCGTGTGTTGACGGATTTGCTCCCCTAAATCGCGCCATTCTTCCCAGTTCCCAAGCTCTTCACTAGCTGCCAAACGACGTGTATACAGGCGTTCTTGAGCTGTAGACACAGCTTCACGCATCGTAGAATCTTGGATTCCTTTCTCAATACGTTCATTAAATTTTTTATCACTAATTTTCATGCTCATGTCGTGTTCCCCCCCTTGAATTAACGGCTATTTAATACCTCTGCAATATGCAGTACCCGCGCTGATTTTCCTAAACGTTCTATTCGTCCTCCAATATTCATTAAACATCCACAATCTGCACTAATTAAATAGTCCGCACCTGTCTGTTCAACACTTTCCACTTTTTCGTCTACCATTTGTTCAGATATTGGCATCATTTTCACAGAAAAAGTTCCCCCAAATCCACAGCAATTTTGGGCGTTGGGAAGGTGCTCAACCTCTAATTCTTTTACATTAGAAAGCAGCGTAAAAGGTGCTTCCTTCACACCTAGCAAACGTGTCATATGACAAGATGTATGATAGGTCGCTTTCCCTTTTAAACGTGCCCCTACATCTGTAACCTTTAACACCTCTACGATAAATTGAGTTAGTTCATACGTTTTCTCAGCAAGACGCCTTGCTCGCTCCTCCCATTGAAAATCTCCTTTGAATATATGTGGATATTCGTGGAACATCGCTGCACAAGAACCCGAGGGAGTTACTATATACTCTGCATCTTCAAAGGTTTGGATCATATTTTTCGCTGCTTGCTTGGCTTCGGCAACATAGCCACTATTATAGGCGGGCTGGCCACAACATACTTGTGATGTAGGAAATGATACTTCACAACCAAGGTGTTCAAGTATCTCAACTGTTGCCTTACCGACATTCGGCTGGAAAGTATCAATTAAACATGTAATAAATAAGCTCACTTTCAATTTTAAAACCTCCTCTTAACGAATATTTAGATTTACCTGGTCGGCTGATGACTGAAAAGTAAAAGCAGGCCCCTTCTCTCATAAGTATTTTTATTGTGTATTCTCCATGTGAGATGAATATGATTCCCTTCAATTAGCACGCGTAGAGTGGAAAAAACATTGAGTTGTAACCTATTCATCTAAAAAGGAATCCTTGTAATATAAACAAGGGAATTGATCTATTAGACCCTTCCCCTGACTGTATCTCTTTGTAAATTTACTAGTTAGCCTTTCATGATTTTTTAGGCTAAAACAGAGTTTCTTTTTGTTAATACATCTTGCTCATATTGTTTCACTTCTTCCAGCCATGTTTCTTTTACAGGCACGCCCATTTTTTCACAATAGTAATCCCAGATTGCACCGAAAGGATACGTTTTGAATTCCTCTATTAATGCTAATCTTTCTGTAAAGTTTCCATCTTCCTGTAACTCTTTTAAATGTTCATTTGGTACTAACATTGCATATAGTAACGATTTAATCATGTTTCTTGTTCCAATTGTCCATGCTGCAACTCGGTTAATACTTGCATCAAAGAAATCAAGGCCAATCATCACTTTATCCAATGCTTGATTTCGAACAATTTCGAGACCAATTTCACGTAACTCATCATCCAGCGTCACAACATGATCACTGTCCCAGCGAACAGGACGAGAAACATGAAGGGCAAGCTTGTCACTGTAAAGCAGCATAGATGAAATTTTGTTTGATACCATTTCAGTCGGATGGAAATGTCCTGTATCTAATAAACATAGTTTATTATTCTTTAATGCGTATCCAAGATAAAATTCATGCGATCCAACCACATAAGATTCAGAACCAATACCGAATAACTTACTTTCAACGGCATCAAGATTATAGTTTTCATTGATCTCCTCTTCAAAAATCTTATCTAACGAATCTTTTAACCGTTGACGAGGCGTTAGTCGATCACTTGGAATATCTTTATAACCATCTGGAATCCAAATATTTGTTAAGGATGCTGTTCCTAATTCTTTACCAAAATACTCACCAATTTTGCGGCTGGCGATACAATGATTGATCCAAAAATTTCTGATATGTTCATCAGGATGAGACAACGTTAGCCCATCTGCTGCTTTTTCATGTGAGAATAATGTTGGATTGAAATCTAAGCCTACACCTTGATCTTTAGCCCATTTCACCCAGTTTTCAAAGTGTCTTGGCTCTAATTGATCCCTTTCAACGACTTCTCTATTTGTTTCCGCATAAATGGCATGTAAGTTCACACGATGTTTTCCAGGAATTAAAGACAACGCTTTCTCTAAATCTGCTCTTAGTTGTTGAGGTGTGGTTGCTTTACCAGGATAATTTCCCGTTACATCAATTCCACCTGACAATTCTCCTTTATTTACTTCAAATCCAGCAATGTCATCTCCCTGCCAGCAATGAATGGAAATCGGTACATGTTTTAATTGTTCCAATACTTCATCAACATTGATTCCCCATTTTTCATATTCTTTTTTCGCAATCTCATAATTTTCTCTTATTGTCATGTGATATTCTTCCTTTCTTTTTTACGGTGTCGTTACTGTTAAAGGTGTGTATTTTTTAACCTTAAAAGAGTTCTTAATGATTGTTCTTGCTTCTTTTATATCTTCAATTTCGCCAACTGCCATTAACTGCGCTACAATATTTCCAATGGCGGTTGCTTCAACTGGACCAGCGTATACTTCTTTTTTTGTTGCGTCAGCAATTAGTTGATTTAACAGTTCATTTTGGCAACCCCCTCCGATCACATTAATTTGATTGAATGTTCTTTCAAAAATTTCTTCAATTTGATTAATGGCTTGCTGGTAGCTGCATACTAAACTGTCAAACACACATTTTGCTACTTCTCCAGGTCTAGATGGAATTGGCTGGTTTGTTTCTTGACAATAACTTTGAATCTCTTGAATCATATTTTCTGGCTTTAAAAACCGTGGATCATCTACATTAACGATGGATTTAAATGTTTGAGCCTGATTAGCTAAGACGACCAACTCTGCAAAAGAAAATTGATTTTTATAATTTCTTTTCACTTCTTGTATCATCCAAAGCCCCATAATATTCTTTAAAAATCTATAGCGATAATCAATGCCGCCCTCATTGGTGAAATTGTAATCTAAAGCTTTTGTAATACATATTGGAAAATGATTTTCTACACCAACTAAAGACCACGTTCCTGAACTAATATAGATTGTTTCTTCCTGCTCAGGAACCGAAATGACAGCTGAACCAGTATCGTGAGTGGCTGGGAGAATAACCTTCATATTAAAGCCGAATTCCTCTATTAAATCTTCAGTCAATGTACCCAACACTGTTTTTGGGGGATGAATATCTTTGAACATTTCTTTGTTCATGCCTAGTTGATCTAATATCTCATGATCCCATTTCTTTGTGAAAGCATTAACCAGCTGAGTTGAAGTGGCATTTGTGTATTCGTTTGCCTTTTTTCCTGTTAATAAATAATGAAAATAGTCAGGAACCATTAGAAAAGATTTTGCATTTTCTAAAATCTCCGGATGATTTTGTTTGATTGAATAAAGTTGATAAATCGTATTAAATTTTTGAAATTGAATTCCTGTCTCTAGATACAGACGTTCCTTCATGAATGTTTTAAAAACCTCATCCATCATCCCGTCTGTTCTCGAATCGCGATAGGCAACAAAATCTGTTAAAGGTTTGTTCCATTCATCTAGTAAAACAAAGTCTACTGCCCATGTATCAATACCGATACTTTCTGGAGATAATCCCATTTCACTACATTGATGGATTCCCTTTTTTATTTCTTCAAATAATCGATCAAGCTCCCAGCAAAACTGGCCATTTTTTTGGACCATTTTATTCTCGAAACGGTGGATTTCTTTTAGATTTAAAAGTCCATCTTCAAGATGACCCGCTATTAATCTTCCACTAGAAGCACCAATATCAACTGCTAAACAACATTTCTTCATTTTAATCACCCTTTGCATGAAAGCGTTTGCTTATGTCTTTATATTAAGCCAGCTAAAAGGAGAAAATAATGTCTAAAATGATTTATTTATTGTCCTTATTTGCAATTGTTTAAAATAAAAAAGAACATTTAGCAGCATCTTATCTTTTTGCTAAGTGTTCTCTGAATTGCTTTGGTGTCTGATGATATTTGTTTTTAAAAATCCGATAGAAATAACTTACATTATCATATCCAACTTGATCTATAACAGAGGCAATTGGCATATCTGTACTTTCCAGTAACTCTTTCGCTTTATTTAAACGTTTTTCTTGAAGTAATTCTTTAAATGTATAGTTGGTAGCCTTTTTAATCTCTTTACTTAAAGCATAAGCGGGCTGGCTTAATTTTGTGGCTAATTCATTCAGTGATGCACTCTGGAAATGTTCATCAATATACTTTAATGATTCAACAATTAAATAATGTTGTACAGGATTGTCTTCTGTATGTTCGGCCTTATCAGCGTGTTTAATTAACTCCACCATTAAAAGCCCCATATACAATTTAATGGTGGATTCAGACATAAAAGCAGGAGACATAATTTCAATAATAATTTTTTTTATTAATTCTTGAATGCTTTCTACTTCTGAAACTTTAAAGTAAAGGAATTGTCCATTTTGAGTACTGTTATATAAACTGTTAATTAAGAAATTACTAATTCTATTTTCAGTCGTTAAAAACGAAAAGATAAAATCAAAAAAATGAGGTAAAATGATAAAATTAATAATAATGTCTTCTTCTGCACAAGCTTGAGTTTCATGCTCAATATGCTGGTTTAAAAATAACAGCTCCCCTTGTTGCAAATTTATTCTTTGATTCCCTACTTTTTGGTTATACTGTCCATTGTAAACATAATTAATCTCAATGTAGTCGTGTTTATGTTTAGGAAAATCCACAAAGCGTGTATGTTTTCGAACCGTAATCATACTCTCTTGATTGAGAAATTTTTGACTTTCTATAATAAAATTAGACTGATTGGTATAAATGTCTTTATTTATCTCTCTTCTGTTTTGTAGAATCAGTTCCTCTTCATCTGTTATCTTTAATAATTGATTGAGAAGATCATGTTGCATAGGTTTCTCCTTTGTTTATAATCTTACTTCATTGTTTATTAGACTTCTTCAACCAAAGCCCACATACCTTCTTTCTTATATAGAGTCTAACTCCATGCTTTTTAAAAAGAGACTACCTAAAGTAGTCTCTTTATTATTTCCCAAGCTCATAGGTTTGTACAAAAGTGCTTCTGCAAGAGTGGCTTTGACTCCTGTTTGTTCAATTATCTAAAAATGAATGATCCCTAATTCTATTGATGTTTTAATGGCTTCAGCTCTTGATGTCACATTTAGTTTTTGATAAATGTTTGTTAAATGTGCTTTTACAGTTCTCTCGGAAATTCCCATATCAAATGCAATTTCCTTACTCCGAAACCCTCTAGCTACTGCTTGCAAAACGAGCATTTCTTTTTCGGTAAGCAAGTGGTTGTCTGTTTTCAATTTTACTTGAGGTTCTTTGTGTACGGTTGATTCAAATACCTTTGAGGCCACATTTGATTGAAGTAAAATGTCTCCTCTAATGGCCGCTTCAATTGTATTAAATAAGTTTTCTCTGCTGGCATCCTTTAAGAGGTAGCCTTTTGCACCAAGCTGTAACCCTTGGATCATTAATTTTTCTTCATTATAAGTAGTCAGAATGAGTACAGGAACTTTTATTTGAAGAGTCTGCATTTCTCTAAGCATATCAAGCCCGCTCATCATAGGCATGTTGAGGTCAAGTAATACAAGGTCTGGGGATTTTTCTTTTATGACATCTATCCCCTTTCCTCCATCTTCTGCTTCTCCAACTACTTCAAATCTTTCGTCTGTTTCAAGAATTAATTTTAATCCTTCTCTCACAACATAATGATCATCAACAATCACAATTCGATAAGACACTGTATTTACTCCTTTTTCAAAGGTATGTTCACTATTACTTGTGTACCTTCATTTTTTTTACTTTTCAAATGGATCTCTCCACCAAGCAGCCGAACACGTTCTGACATACCAATGATGCCGTAATGTCCAAAAGTGGATTCTCGTTTTTTCTCATCAAATCCCACTCCATTGTCTGCTATTTCCAAATGGATGTGATCACCTTGTTGTACCATCACTAACTCGACATGGCTTGCTTTGGCATGTTTTGAAACATTCGTTAAGCATTCTTTTATCATGTAAACAGTATGTTCAATAAAAAAAGGTGACATATTCTGAGGTACAGATATCTTTGTACGAATTGGAATATTCGTTGCTGTCGTAAATCGATTTACTTCATTTTTCACTGTTTCAGTTAAATCGTATTGATCCTGACGATCCTTCCGAAGATCATCAATCACCATTCGTGCCTCACCTAATGTTTTTCGAGCTTGGCTCATTGAGCCCTTGATAATGCTTTGAGCACGCTGGGTATTTTGATTCACTAAATGTGCTTGAACAGCTTCCAATTGCATAATAATGCCTGCAAGCCCTTGTGCAAGGGTATCATGTAAATCTCTGGCCATTCTTTGACGTTCATTAGCAAGGGTTAACTCCTCCACCTGCTGATGTGCGAGTTCGAGTTCCTTTAGAAACGTTTGAGTTCGTATTCTAGCCTTTACTTGTCTAAAAAATAAGATAGAGTATGCAACGACCACAATAAGGATAAGAAATAAAATCGGAATGTAGACAGTCAGATCATCTGTATCATTAACCAAAATAAGAGCTAGAAAAAAAAGTACATAAAAACAAAGTCCTGTCAAAATAATCTTTAATGTATGATAGTATACACCGATGCTTTGAGCAATTAATAACGGTAAAAGACCAATTAAAATAACAGGAGAGGCAGCTTGCATAGCTAAAACACAAAGTAAAATAACGATTCCTTGTATGAAGAAATAAATCCAAGGCTTCTTCTTGAACCAATAAAATGACCACCAGTGCAAAATGAGATGGATCGCGATAAGGCCAGAAAAAAACAAACTTGAAAGCGATAATGATGCTGTTAAAAACTGAAAAATCATCGCTGCAGCATACACAAGAACGCCCCATAATAACGTGGGAATTCGGGAATAGATCATTTCATTAAATGGGTCTATCCGTTTCTTAAGCATAAATTCTCACCTTCCAAACCCCATCATAACACGAAAAATACCGCCCGCCTTTTAAAGAGGCAATGGCGGTATTAGGATTTTAACATTTTAAAAAGAAAACATTATATAATCTTCTTTTCTTTTTGGGCAATTGACTCTCCTTCAATATCAATATGCGGAAGCAATTGTGCCAGCCATTTTGGTAAGTACCAATTTGCCCGCCCTAATAGCATCATACAAGCAGGGATAAAGGTCATTCTAATGACAAATGCATCGAATAAAACCCCAAATGCCAATGTTAATCCCATTGTTTTAATAATCAAGTCTTGAGCAAAAATAAAGCTTGCGAAAACGAAAATCATAATTAAGCCTGCTGCAGTTACAACCCTGCCACTATGCTGTAATCCAGAAATAACAGATTTCTTTGCATCATGAGATAGAAGGAATTCTTCCCTCATTCTACTAACTAAAAATACTTCATAATCCATTGCAAGACCAAATAATATTCCTGTCACTAGTACAGGCATAAAGTTTAACAACGGTCCTGCTGCAGGTATTCCAAACAATGGGGCAAGATGTCCATCCTGTAAAACAAAGACAGCAAAACCTAATGTAGCAGTTAATGTCATTAAAAACCCTAGTACAGCCTTTAATGGAACAAGGAATGATCTAAATACAAGAATCATTAACACAAAAGCAAATCCAATAATGACTCCTGCAAATTTTGGCAATGCTTCACTGAGTCTATCTGAAATATCTATATTCACGGCAGTAGAACCAGTCACAAGAAACTTTGTGTCAGTCACACTCGATACATTTCGAATGTCTTTCACTAATTGCTTCGTTTCTTTATCCTCCGGACCACTTCTAGGTAAGATTGTTAACATTGCGTACTCACCCGATGGATCAGGGATCGCCGGCGTGATTTGTTTGATACCATCCATTTTTTCTAACAATTTTGATGATTCCTCGATGGACTTGGACTTCATCGTTTTATCTGCTTGAGAGGCATCTATGATGATGGCAAGTGGTCCATTAAACCCCTTGCCAAATCCTTCTGCTAAAAGATCGTATCCTTTACGTTCAGTTGTTTCTTTGCCTTTCATACCGTTATCCGGAAGACCAAGCTCCATATGAAGTGCTGGCCAGCTTATCAATCCTGTCAATAAAATGACACCTATCATTATTTTACCCGGATGCTTTTGAATATATCTTGCCCAGCCCATTGTTTTTTTCTCTTTTTTTGGCTGTAATTTAGAAAATAACTTATTTTGCCTGGAAGGACTCACCTTATCTCCAAGAAGCCCTAGTATAGCTGGAACAATCGTGAGAGAAACAAGCATAACAGATAGTACCATAAAGGCTCCCACAAGACCCATGATACCTAGAAACGGTATGTCAACTAATACAAGTCCACATAATGCAACAATAACAGTGACGCCCGCAAATAATACAGCACTTCCTGCGGTACCCACAGCTCTAGCAGCAGCCTCATTTAAATTGTAGCCCTCTGCTAACAGCTGTCGATATCTTGAAATGATAAACAGTGCATAATCAATTCCTACTGCAAGACCAATCATCACCGCTAATGTGAGACTAAATGCAGACATTTCAACAAAGTTTGAGGTGATTAAAATGACCATCACACCTATTACTAACCCAATCACAGCCGTCAATATTGGTAATCCTGCGACCAAAAGTGAAGCAAATGTAAAGGCTAAAATCAAGAAGGCGAAGACAATCCCTATGATTTCAGAAATCCCACCTACTTCAATTTCAGAGAATGTGACGGAGCCGCCTAATTCCGTTTGGATGCCCGCATCTTTTGAAATCTTTATGCTATTTAATACTTTCTCTTTTGAGGATTCCTTTACCTTGTCCGCTTTCATTCGATACGTAATATCCGCATATCCTATTTTCTTATCTTTACTTATCGTAAAGGTCTCATATAAATCGGTTACCTGCTTAACGGCTTTATCCTTTTTAATTTCTTTTATCGTCTCATTAATTTTATGTTTCACTTTCTTTGCTTCTAAAGTTTCATCTTTAGGTGCTTTAAATATTAGACGAATCGTTCCCCCATCATCACCTGCTGGGAACTTCTTTTCCAAAAGATCCATCGCTTTTTCAGATTTAGTTCCTGGAATCGACATATCTCCATTAAATGAAACGCCTGTCCCTATTGTTGCCGCAACTACAGCTGCTAAAATAAGTAACCAACCGATTAACATTCGTTTCGGCTTAGTAAAAGCAAAGTTTCCTAAGTTATATAAAAATTTAGCCATTCACTTACTCCTTTTTCATCGAATTCATGATATTCACCTCTTTATTCTACGTAATGAAATAGTTGATTGAAATTGTACTTTTGGGCAAAAGGGATTGTACATTTAGGCAAGAAAAAGAGCATCTCTTTTGAGATACCCTTCTATTGATAGAGAGCGTTCATTTTATCTATATCATCATCTGGTCAATTCCGGATCAGTTGTATTAGTCATATCTGGTTATTTTGATTTAATTCCTGCACCACAAAGAGGTATGACGATTGTTTCTTTTGCTTCCTTTTTATATTTCATGTAGCCAGCAAAATTGACGGCAGATGTCACTTCCACATAAAATCCTTTCTCACTTAGTTTAGAGCGTGCATTCAATATCTCATCCTCTTCAATATCTATAAATGTACCATTGGTATCTTGTACAGCTTCTAATATTTGTTTGGAGCGCGCCGGAGCAGCAATGGCTATTCCTTCTGCCAAAGTTCCTGTATTCGTAACAGGCGATGCTGATTCCACCGCGTTTTGATAAGCTTTCACGAGAGGAGCACAGTTTTTCGCTTGTATGGCAATGATTTTCGGTACTTTATGAATCAAACCATTTTCAAGTAAGTCTTTAAAACCGTAATACGCACCTAGGAGGAGAGTACCATTTCCAACCGGAATGATTAAAGCATCAGGTGCTCCGTTTACTTGTTCATATATTTCATAGGCGTATGTTTTTGTTCCTTCAAAAAAATAAGGATTATACACATGGCTTGCATAAAAAACGTTTTCGGCGTCTACTGCTTTTTGCGCCGCGGCTGCAATATCCTCTCGTGTACCGTGAATTTCTTTAACCGTTGCTCCATGGGCTTTTATTTGAGCGATCTTTTTAGGTGAAGTTTCATCGCTTAGATAGATGTCACATGCAATCTCGCAACGAGCTGCATAAGCGGCAATCGCCGTTCCTGCATTCCCGCTGCTATCCGCAATGACTTTTGATACCCCTAATTCCTTTGCCTTTGTCATTAAAACAGCAGCTCCTCGATCTTTAAAGGATAGCGTAGGCATCATATAATCAACCTTTACATAAGTGTTTGGCTCATTAGGATCTAAAACGATTAACGGAGTTTGGCCTTCACCCATTGTCACAGATTCCCAAGTCTTTGAACCTTTTGAAAATGGCATGGTTTCAACATAACGCCATAATGAGTTTGGGTAGTGATTCCAAGCCGCAATATCTATTTGAGGGGTATCTTTCACCAGGTTTAATACGCCGTTACAATCACATTTCCATAGAGTTGGTGTCATCTCATACTTTTTACCGCAATCGTTACAAATCAATTGATTCATCAATCATCAGCCCCTTCGAATAATTTTTTATACAAAATATACTTTTTTATATATCATAGGCAAAAAAATATTCTAAATATAAGAAATAGCATCAATTTCAATTTTGAAACCAAAATGTAATTCATTCGTTGGGACAACAGTACGTGCTGGTTTATGTTCACCAAAAAATTGAGTATAAACCGCATCTACTTTGTCCCATAAATGAATATCCGAAATGTATAATGTCATACGCAAAATCTTTTCTTTTTTACTTCCGGCTGCTTCTACAATCATCTCCACATTCTTAAGTGCTTGTAATGTCTCTTCTTCAATGGGGCCGAATTCTTTTTCTCTCGTTTCGGGATTGATGGCAAATTGTCCTGAAACGTAGACCGTGTTTTGATGAATGGTTGCAAATGCATAGTGTCCGTTGGATTTTAGATTTCCTACCTCAAGGATGCTTTTCATTTCGTTTCCCCTTCATTCGATTTATGTTTGATTTCATCCAAATAGCTATAGACGGTGACTTTAGAAATACCTAACATAGATGCGACCTTCTCAACCGAACCTTTCATTAAAAAGATTCCCTTTTCATCCATGAACCTTATTAATTCAATTTTTTCATGACGTTTCATAACTGGGTGGACACTGTTTTGAATGATCTGTTGAATCAATTGATCTACGATTCCTTCCACATTTTCAAGATCATCATTTGATGTTGTTTCATTCTCTTGAACTTCAACTTTTGTAGAAAGAAAAGTATCTATAAATTGCTGCATTTGATTCAATGCTTCAACATCAAAATTGATACAGAATGCCCCGATCACCTTTTTCTTCGAATCACGAATTAATGAAGTCGAAGAACGAATGGTACGGTTGTCTTCTGTTTTAAATGTATACCCAGCAAGATAATCTTCTTTAAAATCTTCTGATTGTAAAACAGTCTTTACCAAATGATCAAATGATTGACCGATTTTTCTTCCCGTCACATGATGATTGACTGTAAACATGACAGATGCTTGAGGGTTCGTTAAATCATGAATAACGACTTCACAATTTGGTCCAAACATTTTAGCCGTAGATTTTGCTAAAGGAATATAGCTCTCTAATAAATTCTTTATATTTTCCATGCCTAAGCACCTCATTTGTTTATTCTACTATATTATATAATTTTTTATATATAAAAACAATATATAGATTTTTTTATATATGTTGAAAAAGTTAAGAAAATATAAAAAAAAAGCAGCCATTGACTGCTTTTTGCTTGTGCTCCTTTCTAATTGATTTCTTGCTGGATTCCATACAAAATGACTTCAATTCCCCACCTGAACCGTTCCATTGATACGGTATCACCTGCAAACATTTCTTCTTTTAGGCTATGGATGAAAGGAAACCGCGTTTTGTCTGCATCATGAAATGCTTTTTTTGTATCTGAAATCTGCGAAGAGCCATGTTTCTTCCAAGAGACCTTTTCGTATGCTACGGAAGATACGTATAACAGTAACAGGTCTACTCCCCATGCAGCAGATGTAGATTTAATCCCGCCTTCATGCAATGCAGCGAGAATATGTTCGGTCAACTGTAAAAAGTTCGTTCCTTGCGGGATGGTGGAAAGAGAAATTTCAGCAAGACCAGGTTTTTCGAATAACAGTAGGAAATAAGTATGCAATATGTCAAATAACTGTTCTTTCCATGTGCCATTCACTGAATCTGGATAAACCATTTGGCCGAGACCATAATCCAATACGTAAGCACTTAGTTCTTGAAAATTGTTCACGTAGACATACAAAGATGCAGGTCCCGTATCGAGTGCTTTAGCCACCTTACGCATACTCATGCCCTCTAACCCTTGCTCCTTTAGAAGCTCATAGGCAGTTTTCACAATGAGTTCACGGCTTAAGGGCTCTTTAGCCGGCCGAGACCGACGACTTATAATACGACGATTTGAATTGTTCATAATCTCTTTATAACATGTCAAAGTCAAATAGTAAATTGAGCATCAATCACCGTTTTCTTGAAAAGAATTCATCATTTCAGCAAGCTTGACTGCAGCATCTTTTGAAAAACACAGCTTTAAACTTTTTTCAGATTCATGAGCTTTCTCCGATGAATATTCGTACATCCTGTCTTCGTATTCTTCAATAGCCTTTTCAATATGATGAGGATTTCGAACAATCGCAAGTGCAAGCTCCATTGCATCAAACATCGCCATGTTTACACCCTCCCCTGCGAATGGCGACATGACATGAGCGGCATCACCGATAAGCGTTGCTCCTTTATGGCGGTTCCATTTAAAACCGACAGGAAGCGTATAAATCCGTCTTGGAATGATGGCATCTTCTGCATAACGAATATAATTTTTCAGCTGATCGTCCCAATCACTAAATAATTCTAATAATTGTTCTTTTGCTTCTTTCGCTTGATGAAACGGAATACCACAAGTCTCAATCCAGTTACGCTCTACCATAAGGCTTGCATACACTTTGATTCGTCCATCTCCGTTTAACTGACCAATCAGTCCTTTGTGGTCAGCTAAAGCAAACATCTTACCACGTTTATTAAATGCAGCTAAATCAGGATGGTTCATCTCTACGTTGAGGATATTCAGTTCCAGCATCGTGAGTCCGGCGTATTCAATATCAATATCTGTTAAGAGAGGACGCACACGAGAAAAAGCACCATCTGCCCCGATTACAAGTTCAACTGTCTCAACAACTCCGTTTTCAAAATGAAGCTCCGTCATGCCGCTTTCTAGTGAAATGCAACTTTCTAGTGAAATGCAACTTTCTAGTTTATATCCATATTTGATGTTTTCAGCATCAATTTGATCTAACAGCAGTTCGCACAAAAGACCACGATCAATTTCTGGGCGGGTGCCTTTTTGCTCTGATTCCGTTTCTTCATCTAAATAAATTCTTCCTGATTTATCAAGTAAGCGGAAATCTTCTCCTTCATAGCGGGCGTTCCTTTGAAATTCCTCATAAACTCCTGCTTCTTTTAAAGCTTTTTGACCTGTTTCTTCATGAATATCCAGTGATCCCCCTCTTTCAAGACTCTTGTCATGCATCTCTCGCTCATAGATAGTAGTTTGTATACCGTAATTTTGCAGAATTAAGGCGAGTGTTAGCCCCCCAGGCCCTCCTCCAATAATAGCGATCTGCTTTTGTTTCTTAGATAATGCCGTCATCGTATGCATCTCCTCTTCTTTATGGAAATCGTTTAAAGCCACATCACATTTATATTATAACGAACACCGTTCGTAAAGAACAGTGTTCGTTTAAAAAGTTTATTTCACAATTGTGTGTTTTACAATCGCCCGCCACCATATGATACACTTCAACTAGGAATGTGAAAGGATGTCAAATCATCACAATGATTCTTGAATCAGTCGTTTCCATTGTTCTAATTCTGAGTGTAAGAGGTGTTTCTATGAATAAATTATTGGCAATGTTGATATTAGGATTGAGTTTTAGTGGTGCCGCTCTCATTCTTTCTGTCCCTTTGTTATTCAAGTCCAAACCAGAACAATTTGAGCTGGTGTTTGCTGCTGGATCAGCGGGCGCTTTCGCAGTATTCGCTGTCTCATGCCTAGTTCTTCGAAAACAATTCAATCGCAAAAAAACCTAAACACAATCCGCCATTAGAATAATGGAGATTTGTTTAGGTTTTGTGTTTTATTCTGATATCAACTTAAAGAATGTGGTACAAGCTGACCCCGATACTGAGAGCGAATAACACAAGTGCAGGGAGTGCTTTTTTAAAGGGATCTTTGGCTAATACGATCAGAGTAAAGGCAGCTGCAAGCATCGTGCCTCCTAACAGTAAGCCTGATAATATTGCTATTGTTGGCATCCATATGCCGATCAGCATTCCAGCAGCGCCTATGAGCTCAAAGGCTCCGGTTAAAACATTAAAAAAAGCAGGTAAACCAAATCGTTTGAACTCTTCTGCCATTTTCCCTGATATAATTTTCGATCCTGTTACAAAAAAGAAAGCAGCCAATATCATTTGCAGAATAAGTATGAAAATCGTGATCACATCTTTCTAAGTTATTTGACTGAAACACTCAGTCCAAAATGGACAAATTTTCAGCTGGTGAAAATTATATGTCATAGCATATATTAGGTATAAATCGTTTGTTACAGATTAGACGTTTCAAAATTCATAGTGTGAATGAAATAATTTGTTCAAAAGTAATTTTAATTGTTGAATCTCTTCATCGCTTAATTGCTTTGTTACCGTTTGGTGTGCATCCATGACGACAGGAAGAATGGCCTTTTTGACCTCGTGCCCTTTTTCTGTTAAAAGCAGGTGATGTGAGCGCCGGTCTTGTTCGTTATAGATTTTTTTGACAAGCCCTTTTCGTTCCATTGATTGGATCATTCTGACGACAGTGGTTTGATTTTTATCAATTCCTTCTGCCAATTCTTTTTGAGTAGTCCCCTTTTCACTGCTCAGAATACTGATAATACTCCATTGTTCAGGAGTGACCCCGTAAGGCTTTAACCTGTTTGTAAAATAATTTGTCATTTTGAGATCGGTACGATGAACGAGATAACCTATTAAATCTTGTAACTCCATGTAAAACACCCTCTATGAAATTTATATGCTATAGCATTTATATTAGTGAAGCCTTTGAAAATTGTCAAATCAACTATCTGCTTGTTTAAAATCAATCCCTGACAAAATATATGGAACTGCTGATTTGATAAACTCCTCTGATGATATGTGCGAACTATTTTTTCTCCACTCAACAGAAGCTCCGTGAATTCCCCAGCTTAAAAAAACAGCTGTGACCTTCAGAATTTGCTTTTCGACATTTGTATATTGATTGATTAACAATTGATAAAAAATAATTTCAAGCTGTTCCCTCACAATAGGAGCAAGTTCAGTTTCATATTCTACTTGGCAGCGGTTATGCAGAGATTGTTGAAAATTCGTTAATGCTTTAAAAATATTGATGATCGTATCTTCATCTAGTTTACGATGATTGAAATGAATACTTTCTAAATTAATCGATAATACTTCTGACAGCGTTTTATCCAGCAAATCGTATTTATCCTCAAAATGATAATAAAACGTCGCTCGGTTGATCATGGCTTCTGCCGTGACATCTTTGATCGTAATATCCTTAAATTCCTTTTTCGATGAAAGTTTCATAAAAGACTCCATGATTAACTTACGCGTTCTTAAAACCCGAGGGTCTGTCTTTGGCTGCGTCATCTTATCCCTCCTCCTTTTTCAACACATCTATCAATCTGTTGGATAAACAACAAATTGAAGAAATTATTGGTGTTGGTCTTACTCATTGTGTCTTAAGATCTAATTGTAATGCAAATGATTGATTCAAACAAACATAGGGAATAGCGTTTCCTGCATAATTTGAGGAGGTAAATGAAATTGAAAAACAATGAGATGTTTTGTGATATAGAAACAGGTGTATGTGGTGTAGGTGAAGAAGAGGATATCCAGGTGATTGATTTTCAACAATCTAAAAAATCTATTACGCTCTATTATGTAACAGACCCGATTTGTTCGCATTGCTGGGCAATTGAACCTGTCCTGCGTCGATTGAAAGAGCAATATGGACATTATTTTCATTTCCAGACTGTGTTGGGTGGACTGTTAGAGAAATGGCATGGTGGTCCAATTGATCCTGCAAACGGAATTTATAAGCCTGCTGATGTTGCTGGTCACTGGAGAGAGGTTGGAGAACATTCTCGCATGCCAATAGATGGTTCCTTAATGATTGACAATCCTGTTCAATCCTCCTACCCGCCCTCTCGCGTGTTCAAAGTGATTCAAAAACATCATGATGATGCACTAGCCTATACTTTTTTACGCCGTGCAAGAGAAGCGCTATTTGCCTTCAATCAAAATATATCGGATATCACGGTGTTAATTGATATCGTCAACGACCTTGGACTTAACGGAGATGTGATAGTCCATGAAGCGGAGCTGCCTAGCGGCCAGGAATTATTAGATCAAGATTTTACTCTTGTTCGAGACCTTGGTGCTAGAGGTTTCCCAACGATCATCTTCGTCAACGAAGAAAATAAAGGAGTCAAAATCACGGGTGGCCGCTCATTTGAAGTCTATGTTGAAGGATTAAAGCAAGCTTTAAACACTGAAGAACTTCAACCGAAAAAGCGCCCAGCTGTTTCAATCCTGCTCGAAAAAGAAAAACTTCTATTTTCTAAAGAAATTGAAGTAATGTACGATGTTGACCAATCAGATGTACGGTCTTTTATGAAGAAAGAACTTCCCCAGCAGCAGTATCAAATGAAAGAAGTGCTGGGAGAACTGTATTTTACAACTTCGACATAAGGAGAATGACGATGGCACATTTATTACAGATGGATTTTAAGATGAAGGGCCCTTTCGGTGATGAAATGGCAAAAGAGTTTTCTGATTTAGCGAAAAGTATAAATGAGGAAGACGGATTCATATGGAAAATATGGACGGAGAATCCCGAGAAGAATGAGGCTGGCGGAATCTACTTATTCGAAACAAAAGAAGCAGCTGAAAACTATCTTGAAATGCATTCTAAAAGAATAACCAGCTTTGGAATAACAGACATCAACGCTAAAATCTTTGATATTAATGCTGAGCTTTCTCAAATCACAAAAGGTCCATTAAAAACTCATCAAGGTTGACACACGAAAAAAGAGCGGCTGGATGGCTGCTCTTTTTTTCGTGTGATTTCATCGATTCATCCACTTTACATTTTCTTTTTTCTCTTCATTGACGACGAGCTGGAAGACATCAGGTCTTGAATAATGTCCTACGACATCGAAGTCAAATTGACTAGAAGAAATATCACGCAAATCAAGATCTGCCAGCAGTATCTCTTCTTGACCATAGACAGGTTCTTTTATATATTCGCCTAACGGACCGACGATTGCACTTCCCCCTCGGCACATTTCATCAGGAGAAGATGCTAATTCATCATAGCAGGCTAAATCTTTAGGATACATCTCTTTATTCACATATTGATTACAAGATAGAACGAAGCATCGGCCTTCTGCGGCAATATGGCGAATCGTTGATTGCCATAGCTCCCTGGAATCTGCCGTAGGGGCTATATAGATTTGGACGCCTTTTGCATACATCGCTGCTCTAGCTAATGGCATATAGTTTTCCCAGCAAATTAAAGCGCCTATTTTACCATATGGTGTATCGAAAACCGGCAGTGTGCTGCCATCCCCTTCTCCCCATATGAGTCGTTCAGATCCTGTCGGCTTTAGTTTACGGTGCTTTCCAAGTAAGGTTCCATCTGGTCCGAAAAACAATACGGAACAATATAAAGTCCCGCGGCTTGATTCATCATCTCTTTCAATGACACCAATGACGAGGTAGACACCAGCTTTGCGGGCTGCTTCTCCTAATCTGTCTGTCGTTTGACTAGGAACTGGAACTGAATTTTCTAAGTAACGAAGCCAGTCCTTTCTTCCTTCTGGAGAACGGCTTCCTACTGTGGCGCCAAATGCTAGTCCTCTTGGATAAGCAGGTATAAAAGCTTCAGGAAATACAACAATATTGGCTCCTTTTTCTCCAGCCTGAAGTGTTAACGAAATGGCTTTTTCAATACAAGCTTCTCTATCCATAATGACAGAAGCAGCTTGCACAACAGCAACTCTACATGTTGACATCTTACCCCCTCCTTATTCTCAGTGTAAAAATAAATGTTTATCATGTACAATATATCATCATCATAATGAGTATGCCTTATTGGAATAATGGGAGGATAAAATGAACATACGGGACTTTGAAATTTTTAAAACAATTGCGGAATGTGGAAGTTTTTCAAGAGCAAGTGAAAAGCTTTTTATCGCACAGCCTTCCCTTTCTAAAACCATTCAAAAATTAGAGAAAAAACTGGGTGTCATCCTATTCGATCGGTCAAATCGAATTTTTAGGTTAACGGATGAAGGACAGCTTGTATATGAAAAAGCGATTGCGGTGCTGCAGCAAATGAATGAGCTGCAAATGGAGCTGGGTGATACCGAGACGCATATTCGCGGCCATTTAAAGATCGGTCTGCCACAAATAATTGGTACCTTTTTCTTTTCCAAAGTGGCAAAGTCTTTTACTAAAAAGCATCCAGATGTGACGCTCGAAATGATTGAAGAGGGCGGCTTGCATGTAGAAAAACTCGTTGAGAAAGGCGAAGTAGATGTTGCCTTTGTTGTCATACCTGCGCAAAGTCATGAATTAGAAGAACAACTCATTTTTGAAGCGCCATTTGTGGCTTGTTTACCAAAAAATCACGCTTTAAAAGATGAACAACAGCTCTCACTCGAACAGCTTAAAGAGGATAACTGGATATTGTTTGATTCTTCATTTGCGTTGAGTCAAGTGATTTTAGATAGCTGCCGTAAGGAACATTTTGTTCCCAACATCGCTTACAGCACAACACAATGGGATTTGCTTTTGACATTAGTTCGTGATGAACTTGGAGTGGCGATCCTTCCAAGTCCTTTAACGGATATGTACAGAGAGGACATTTGTGTAAAACCAATTAGCAGTCAATATATTCCCTGGAAAATTGGCATTGTCGTGAAGAAAGATCGATATAAAACACGTGCTTTGAAGGCTTTTTTAAAAATCGTTGCGGATATCTATTCTGGGGAACAGAAATAGAAACAAATAAAAAAATCATCCTTCTTAGTTTCTCCATGATAGCACCTGTCAGCCATGCAATAGACATGAGACCATCAGGTCATCACTTTCTGCTCGTTTTCCACGCCATCGTATGACAGACTTTCCACATGTACAGGCTTTTGCAGAATGTAATGATCAAAAAATGAATGTGAAATACACATTTTGATATAAGCGCTTTTCAAAACGATGACCACCCTCTTTATGTTTCTAGCTTTATGATATAATAACTTGTCAGTGCCAACCGCTTAGTGAAACCGAAATGAACTTGCTGGAAGGTATTCATCATTGGAAAAGATTCTGAAGAAATGATAGGTGATCACAATGAGAAGGCTTGAGTCTGGAATGTCAGTAGACAACGAAATATTTTCTGATATTGTCAGGTATGAACATGAAACGATAAGCGGAACGACCATCAATAACTCGAATGTTCATTCACCTATATTTTGGAACTGTCAGCTGCGTCATCTTGTATTTAATACGTGTGATCTGACGAATGCGAGATTCTTTGCAGGTAGTACGATTGAGCATTGTACGTTTATTCGTTCCGATTTGCGCTCTGTTGGGATTGCTAAAGGCGAGGCTGTTTTTACGAATTGCGAATTTTCCTCCTGTGATATGAGAGGAATGACATTGGAAAATGCTGCGTTTATCAACTGTACATTTTATCAATGCAGGTTTAATGACCGCATTTTACAAGCAGCGAATATCGTTCATTGTACCTTTACCGGTAAGCTAGTGGATATAACGTTTGAGGGAAATGGTAAACAAAAGCTGATCGCCAACTTTGAAAACTGCATTCTTGACGGTGTTCGCTTTACAGGCTGTGACCTGTCGCAATGTATTCCGCCAGCTTCCAAAAACCATCTATATGTTGAAAAGGTCTCCGCGCGTGTCAAACAGGCATTGCTGAAGATAAATCATGACCCTCATCTTTCTGACGAGGATCGGAAAGTACTGGTACGCAGCCTGCGCAGGCTTGAGCATATGGAACAATATATTTTTAACACGGCGCATATGGAGAACATACATGGGGCTGATTTTGTGGAGCGATTTTTCAGTTATCTGGAATGTAACAAAGAGAACGCTTGATGCGTCCCTCTTCCTGCTAAGTCTAGGTCGTACATCAACTTCTAGTATATTTGAGTGGAATCAGTTCCCCGATTTTCACTTTGACTAGTTCGCCATCTATTTCTATGATGACAAAACATTCTGGTCCGAAATCTGAAATGAGCTCTCTGCAGATGCCGCAAGGGCTTACGACCCTCAATCTTCTATCCTCTTCATCTGAATATGGATGTTGTATCAAAATCTTTATATCCATTCGATAAAGCACTGCCAATTGCAATGGCTTCTGCACAAACCGTTACCCGTCCGATATACGCTTCTATATGGACAGCCGAGATCATTTCTCCTGTTTTCATGCGGATAGCGGCTCCTACATGGTGTTTATCCTCTTCATAAAGGCTCGTAATCTTCTTTTTTGCTTCGTCTATTAACTCTACATCTTTTGGAGTAAGATCAAATGTGTGCATTGTGTCCCCTTCGCCCTTCTATGCTCGTTTTGAATATACTGATCTATTATACCAAACTTCAGATAATGGGCGGTTCCGCTAGATGAAGAATGGATACAAAAAAGCTGATTTTTGTGACCATCAGCTTTTTCGTTATGCTCTTTTATAGCGGGCATACATATATCGAATGATTTTTGTGATGACAGAGGTACACATGCATAAAAAGGTCATGACCACGACCCAATACATATTTGACATGTCAAACCCAGTATAGGCAAATATGAAAATAGTGGAGACTGCAAATGTGATGATAAGAACGATGTAAACTCGCTTAAAGATGCAGTAGCCAACAATCCCCCATACCAAAGATAACAAAGGCAGTGTAAATAAGATTAGCGCCATGGGATGAAGAAAGAAAACACTCATCATGTCACTCTCCTTTATGAACCGGTGAACAACCGAATATGTATCATATTAATAGGAAATCCGCACGTTGTAAACAAAAAATGGAATTTAAGGAATGTTTAATCTGAGGCGGATTGACATTCTAAATGTATGTCATGTTGAATGGAAAAAGACTGCTTTCAGTAAGCAGCCCATTTCGCTAAGCTTTCAAATATTCAAGCCGGAGCATTTTGATATGTGAAAAGAGCATCTAACTATTTATCACCTGAATGATTTTTTCCTGAGCGTCTTGTGCCTCAGGGATTGGCATGACGACAAATACATGCAGCATTTCTGGATAAACAAAGGTTTTCATGTCAATTCCTTGTTCTGTTAGCTTTTCATCAAGTTTTAGTGCATCTGGATATAAAATATCATGTGTTCCAATAAAATGAGTGATCTTCGCAAGACCGTTAAAGTCACCGTGAATTGGACTGATTAATGGGTCAGTTACCTTTTTATCTGCTGCCCACATTTTTGTAATGACATCTATTCCTTCTGGCGCTAGAATGGGATCTTTATCGGCATATTCAAATATAAGAGGATTGCTTAAACTCATATCAACACATGCAGATAATAAAATGATATCCTTCGGCTGCGGCAGACCTTCCATCTTTAAGAGGTGCGCAAGGCCAAGAGAGATATTTCCGCCCGCTGAATCACCCATGATCGTTAATTGATCGGTACTCTCAATTGTTTTTAGTATTTCTTTATATAGATTTAGAATTTTTGGATAGGTATCTTGGTAGCTGTAATGAGGTAATTTAGGGTAAATAGGAGCGATCACTTTGGCGTTAAGGGACCTAGCCATTTTATTCATGTACCACCAATGGAAATCGAGAGGCTGGTTTACCCAGGCACCACCATGTATATATAAAATCACCTTTTGTTTTTGCGACATTTGGTCATTCAATGTGAAAACCTGCATTTCTTCGAAAGTCTGCTCCTTTATCTCACTCTTTAATTTCACATCGTCTCCGATTGCATAAGGCTTTATATTTTCTATTTGAGACAGAAGATTTTTGGTTTTTTCGACACTAGCAAAACTCTCTTTATTACTTTGGGACGTGAATAATGTTTCAAATTGAATACTTTCTTCAGAACGTTCTCCATTAAAAATGTCGATACTCATTTTGTTTCCTCTCCTTTACTTTAAGCAGATATGTTTATTCGTCATCCTGATTCATCATACGAAATGATTTGAGATACACTTGTACTTCTTTCTCAGGAGTCTTTAATAAGTTAGATAAAAGGTCTTGTATGAGACGGAGACTGTCAATTTTCTTTTCAATTTCTTCATGTTTTTGATGTACAATTCTTTTTAAAGTATCAAGTTCTATGTCTTGACTCAGCATTTCCAATATTTCTTTTATTTCCTTTAGTGAATAACCCAATGATTTGGCATCTTTGATCAATTGAATTTTCACAATATAATCTTCTGTGTATAGTCTATAACCGTTCGAACGGCGTCTCGGGACAGGTAAAATGTTGTGTTCTTCATAGTAACGAATTGCGGCAGGGCTTATTCCTGTTTGTTTGGCAAGTTCTCCTCTAGTCATCAACTCCATCGTTACCCCTTTTTCGTAATTTTGTCTTTCTATATTTACATTATAAAGGTTGAAGTATACTTCAAGGTCAAGATACGTTTTCGTAAAAAACAAAACACCATCGCATGCAGCCGGTTAAGGCGCCCTGAGATGGTGTTTTACATCATTCAATTTGCTTTTATAGGTCTTCTCCATTTGATGCGATTACATTTTTGTACCAGAAGAATGAGTCTTTGCGGTAACGATTCAGTGTACCATTTCCTTGGTCGTCTTGATCCACATAGATCAAACCATAGCGTTTAGTCATTTGAGATGTTCCGCAGCTGATTAAGTCAATGCAGCCCCAAGGTGTGTACCCCATTAGGTCAACACCTTCTTTTACGGCTTCTTTCATCTGTTCAATATGTTTTTTCAAATAATCAATTCGATAATCATCGTGTACTTTTCCGTCTTGTGTCAATGTATCCCTTGCACCAAGTCCATTTTCACAAACAAATAAAGGTTTTTGGTATCTGTCATACAGTTTAATTAATGAAATGCGCAGACCCATTGGATCGATTGGCCAATCCCATTGTGATAATTCCAAGTGTTCATTTTTAATCGGACTGTCAAACGTACCCGCTAGCTCAGCTGCATCTTCACGTGCTTCTGCTACGTGTGACATATAGTAGCTGATCGCAACAAAATCAACCGTGCCTTCTTTTAAAATTTGTTCATCCTGCTCTTTAATATCCAGCTTGATTTGATTATCAGCAAAGTATTTCACCATGTATGTTGGATATTCGCCTCTAGCTTGTACATCTGGATAGAACATATTCAATTGATTCGATTTGACTGCCTGCAGCTGATCCTCTGGTTTTGTTGTTTTTGCATAGGCTTCAATCTGGTTAATCATACAGCCAATTTGGACATCTGGAATGATTTCCTTCGCAGCCTTCACTGTTAAGGCACTTGCCACAAATTGATGATGAGATGCTTGGTAAGCAGCTTGTAATTTATGGTCTACTAGATCCTCTAAAATTCCAGCACCTGTATAAAGGCTATTGAGGTTCATATTCATTTCATTAAACGTAATCCAATATTTCACTTTGTTTTTATATCTTTCTAAAATCGCACGTGCGTATTTTTCGAACAATGGGACAAGCTCTCTACTCATCCATCCATTATATTTTTCTGTTAAAGTAATCGGCATTTCATAATGAGACATCGTTACTAGCGGTTCAATTCCATATTTCGCACATTCATCAAATACTTTATCGTAAAAAGCCAATCCTTCTTCATTCGGCTTGTCCTCTAAGCCTGTTGGAAAGATTCTTGCCCATGAGATAGACAAACGAAATACTTTAAATCCCATTTCTGCAAACAGTGCAATATCTTCTTCATAACGATGATAAAAATCAATTCCGCGTCTTTTTGGGAAATCAAATGCATCAGGACTTTCCTTGTACTTGTTTAGTTCAGCTGAACTCACATCGAATGTAAAGTTGTTCACTTTTCCTTGTGCATAAGGATCTTTATATGCAGCGAAGTCTGAAGTTGACAGCCCTTTTCCACCTTCTAAATATGCACCCTCAATTTGATTGGCAGCGGTTGCGCCACCCCATAGAAAATTATCTGAAAATCCTTTTTTTAATTCTTTCATTTCAATCATCCCTTCTATTTTGATTAATGAATGAGCATTAAGAGTTTATTTTCTCCTGCGTTGACATAAGAGTCACCTGTATAAATAACATCCAGGTACTTCGAGGAATTAGTGACGATCATAGGTGTCACGACATCTAATCCTTTTGATTGAATTCCTTCTATATCAAAGGATAATAAATGATCCCCGATGTTGATTTCATCTCCTTCTTCCACCAATACCTCAAAGAATTGACCATTTAGGGTGACGGTATCAATCCCTACATGTATTAATAATTCAACCCCATCATCTGAAACCAAACCTATTGCATGTTTAGTAGGTGTAACGGTCACTACTTTTCCGGCAAACGGCGCTTGTACCACCCCCTTATCAGGTATAATCGCTACTCCCTTGCCCATCATTTCGCTTGAAAAGACGGCATCATTTACGTCAGATAAAGGAACGACTTTACCAGTTATAGGTGCTTGTACTTCATAAGGATTTACTTGTCTGGCAGCTTGTTGATTGACTGCATTCTCTGGATTTTTAGATGGCTTCTCCTGTTTTTCCGGCTGATCTTCTTCTTTTGTGGCAGGTTCCTTAAAACCAAGGAACATAGTGACTAGCAGGGATACTAAAAAGCTCAGTGCTATTCCAATTAGAGCCAGCTGGAAATTGTTTGTGCCTTTCATAATGTAAGTTGGCAGAGATGTAATACCTGGAATTGAAAATGCTGTCGTTTTGACTGAGAATAAACCATAAAAACATCCGCCAACTGCGCCGCCTATTAATGAAGCATAGAAAGGCTTTTTCAGTCTCAGTGTTACGCCATAAATGGCTGGTTCTGTGATACCAAAGAAACTCGGAAGCAAGGTTGATAACGCTAAAGACCTTGTTTCTACTCGTTTTGTGCGAATGATGACACCTAAAACGGCGCCTGCTTGTGCCATATTGGCAATAAAGTTCATCGGAAGCAGCATGACATCGTAACCAACTTTTTCAAAGCTGGCAAACGTGCTTGGGAAGAATGCGTAATGCATCCCAGTTAACACAATTAAAGGCATGAGGCCTCCCATTAATAAACCTGCAATCGGTCCAGCAAAATGGAATAAAGAAGTGAAAAAGATCTCTAAATACTGGCCGAAAACGTTTCCAACAGGAGCTATGAAAGCTAGTGTAAGAGGCGCTGTGATCATTAAGCTCAGTACTGGTGTAAACACGATACTTAAGGACTTTGGAATCACTTTCGTCATCCATTTATCGACAAAGCTAAGCAGCAGCACGCCTAAAATAATCGGTAAGACTGAAGAAGTATAATTATATAATGGAATACTCAACCCTAAAAAACTAAGTGGATCTGCCCCTTTTACTGCACCTTCCACCATCGTGGGATACAATAAAATCCCAGCCAAGGCCATCGCGAGAGATTCTCGTGTTTTAAATTTCTTCGCTGCAGAATAAGCGATGAGGAAAGGTAAAAAGTAAAAGACTGCATTTGAAAAGATTTGAAGCACAGCATAGGTAGAGCTTTTTTCCGTCATCCAGCCTAAACTAACGAACAAAGCCATGATCCCTTTAATCAATCCACTACCAACAATCGCCGGCAAAATGGGTGTGAAAATTCCGCTAATGACATCGAATACGACTTCGATTGGATTCATTTTTGACGTATTTTTAGCAGAAGTAGAATCATTGCTGCTCTCTCCAATCAGATGGTCGATTTCCTCATAGACTTCTGCAACCTTTGCTCCAATAATGACTTGGAATTGTCCGCTTTGGAATTGCGCTCCCAGCACACCGTCTACTGTTTTCAGTTCATCTACTTTCACCTGTTTTTCATCGTTGATATTAAATCTCAGCCTCGTAATACAATGCCAGCTTTGAGATATATTGCCGGTTCCACCCATTAATTTGATAATTTCTTGCGCCAATTCTTTGTTTCCCATGTCTTCACCCCTTCATTTTCACAAAAAAAACCTAAACAAAATCCACCATTAGAAAGACTTCTAAATGGAGATTTGTTTAGGTTAATGCTTTTTCATAACACGCCTAAAAGAAATCATTTATTCTGTTGATGTTTCTTTGTAATTCTTTCAATATGAATGACTAGAAAAACAAGTTCGTCTTCAGTGACATTCCAATTGAATTCCCGCTTTAACATTTCTTTAATAATTAAACCGCATGCATAGCTCTTCATATAACGATCCTGAATTAATTCTTTTAATGAATCATCCATTTGCTGAGGCGGTTGATTTGTTTCTTGTCTGACAATAAAATATCTCAAATGAGTGATAAACCTCGAATAATCTATTGATGATTTATCTAATACCATCTCGAAAATGTTTTGAATAATCTTAACGATTTCCTTCGTGAGATGGGTCATTTTGATCGTATCTCCCATAGACTGACCATCTATTTGAGCGTTTACAAAATGAAGGGCAATGAGTGAAGCCTCTGTATCATGAAAAGTAATTCCCATCATTTTTTGAATAATTTTAAGTGCTTTTTTCCCAATTTGATATTCTTGAAAATATAGATGTGGAATTTCCCATACAATAGGGTTTTCATATTCCATTTTTTCTTGATGCCTTTGAATAGAAAAGGTAAGATGATCAGATAGCGAAAACAGCATGCTAGAACCTAATTTTTTATTCAACATCTCTTCGCCCATATGAATGATTTTTTCAGTTAATAAAAGGATATCAGTTGGGATAGCGGCAAGTTGAGATTCTAATGGAGACGTCTGATCAGAATAAAACGTCTTACTGACAGCGCTCTCATCAAGTGTATCACCCTTTTTCTTCTTAAAGCCTATTCCTGTACCAAAAACAACTACTTCATTTTGAGTGTCTGTTAGAGCTAATACAATATTATTGTTTAAAACTTTAACGACGGTGAACATCTTCATCCCACCTTACCTAAAACTGCTAAAAAAGCATAAAAAAAACACCAAAATCTCAGCAAACAACGTACAAATGTACAACATGTTTACCTGACTTGGTGGTGCCTGATGATATCAGTAACACTCCTGCATCGGTTACGACTTTATTGTAAACACAGGATAAACCAAAGTCAACTATTTTTTTCGGTAAAATAGATTTAAATACCTATATTATATTATGTCGTTTATAAATTATTTTAAAAGGTAAACATTTTTAAGGTTGCTGTAAGGTTCAGATTAATACGGATTAAGGTTGAGGTAGTACAATGTGTTTGTAGTCAATAAATCATAGAGGTGAAACGTTTTGAGAGAAAATAAAATCTTGTCATCATTATGTTACTTCAGTATCTTTTTCGCACCATTTTTGTTCCCAATTATCGTCTATTTCTTAGGTCAGGACGAAGTGAAATATCATGCGAAAAAATCATTATGGACGCATGTCATACCTTATTTGATTTTTGGTATTGGCATCCTTGGTTCAGGTTTACTTGGTATGAAAGATATCAGCCATGCGGGGCCTTTCTTAATTGGGACATATGCAGTGACATTCCTTGTTGCCATCTACTTCTTCATTTGGAACATTGTGAAAGGCATCAAAGTATTTTCAGAATAAATAATTAGGTGAAAAAACGGTTCTGTTGTTGAACAGAACCGTTTTTTTTTGTCTATTTTTATGCTGGTAGTTGGATATCAATTGTTGTTCCTTTTCCTACACTGCTGCGGATCGTGATGTCCCCGCCGTGCTTGACGATAATATCCTTTGCAATGGCCATCCCAAGACCAGAGCCAGCATGTGAAACTCCTGTATTCGTCCCCCTGTAATAGCGGTCAAACACTTTTTCCAGCTCTGCCTCTTCTATTCCTCTGCCGTTGTCTTGGATCGTGATATGGGTTTTTTCTTTTTGTTCAAGCTGTACAATGATCGTCACATCAGGATCATTGTGAACGAGGGCATTTAAAATCAGATTGGTAACCGCTCTTCGAATGAGGATTTTATCAATATTCAGCATGAGCTTGTCTTCATTCGTTTGAAGCTCAATCGTCTGATCCGCATATCTTGAATCGTTTAAAATATCAATTAACGTTTCCCGCAGCAGTGACACGATGTTGACCAGCTCTTTATTGAGCATGACGCCGTTATTTTTCAGCCTTGTCGTTAAATTCAGATCCTCCATAACATCTTTGATATACAATGACTTATTCTCAATGATGCCCGCGTAATGTCTGATGTCTTGCTTTGAAAGAGGATACTTTGGGTCTTTCATGATTTCTGCATAGCCTTGAATAGAAGCGAGCGGCGTTTTAATATCATGAGAAATATGGCTGATCCATTCTTCACGCATTTGCTCTAGTTTGTCTTTTTCTTTTTTGCTTGAAGCGAGCTGCTCTGATAAGTGATTGATATTATAGAAGACATCTTTATAAATTCCTTTAGCAGGCAGATTTGTCGTGTAATCTCCGTTTGCCAGCCGCTGGATGCTATGAATGGCACGGCCGAGCGGTTTTGTGAGCTGCCGGCTGAATAAGTAACCAATGAGTAAAGCTATGATGGCATCAATTGATAATAAAATCATCGTCCCAATATTGAATCTTGTTACTAAATCCTTCGTGTCAAACGAGAATAGGTATTTTCCAATGGAAGGATCTTTAAATCCGATAAAGTAACTGTATTCTTTGCCCTTTACTTTTTTTCCGCCAGCATAAATGGTCGATAATAATTGCTTATCTTTATATTTATGTAAGTTCACGATGTCAATCGGTGTATATTTGTTCTTTAATCCTTTAGGTGCCTGCGCATGATACACGTCTTGTCCATTTTCGTCTAAAATTTGAATCCATGCATTCTGTTGTTTTAAGGCTTTCTGCCCTTCTTTGTTTACGGTTATCCCTTGATCAGAAAAAGAGACGTATTGTTCAAATGATCTTGTAAAAGTTTCCGGCGTATTTTCCTCGTTATGCTGGCTGTTTGCCTGAAGTACGAGCCAAATCATAAATACGAATAAGTTGATAAAGACTGTGATTATGGTCACGATAATGACAGAGACCATATATCTGCCTGTTAATCGCCATTTCATCCTTACGCATCCTTTACAACAAATTTATAGCCAAGCCCTTTGACTGTAACGAGAAACTCTGGTGTTGACGGGGAATTTTCTATTTTTTCCCGAAGTCTTCGGATATGAACCATCACTGTATTGTCAGAACCGAAGAAGTCTTCCCCCCAAACAGTTTGATAAAGCGTTTCTTTACTGATGATGCGGTTCGGATGCTGCAAGAAGTAGGTCATCAGCAGAAGCTCTTTCGGCGTGAGCTCAATGACCGTGCCGTTTTTCGTCAGTTCTGCTTGCTGCTCGTTTAATTCAAACGGCCCTTTTTTGATCACGGGATCGGCTTGAAATGACTGCAAGTATGAGAGCCGTCTCAGCTGCGCTTTCACCCGGTAGGCGACTTCCTTTGGGCTGAATGGTTTTGTAATGTAGTCATCCCCGCCGATGGCAAGTCCTACAATTTTGTCTGTTTCCTCTCCCTTTGCTGATAAAAAGATAATCGGAACATGGGAGGTCTCTCTGATTTGTCTGCAAATATCATAGCCTTCACCGTCTGGCAGCATAATATCAAGTATGACAAGATCGGGCTGTTCTTGATGAAATTTCGTGAGCCCCTCACGGGCAGTTGAAGCTGTTATGACACGATCAATGCCTTCTCTTGTTAATACTGTGTTGATTAATTCCAAAATTTCTTTTTCGTCATCGATCATTAATACTTTGCTTTGATGCTTTGGCATACATTGATCACTCTCCTGAAGTCATTGCCATTATTATACCCAATGTAAGAACATAGTGAAAAAATCAACTTCCTATTTGCATAAAAAAAGCCAATTTTCTTTTAAAATAAGAAAATTGGCTTTTGGTGATTCAATTAATTTTTAGCGTTTGACTACAAATGTTGTCACACTTTGAGCCGGGAGATGAGCCCAAAATTGATTACCTGATATATTTAAGTCTGTACCCGGCTGAAGGTTGCTGTTGCTGCTCGTAATCCATCTTGATGCTTGCGAAGCAGTTCCATTTTGCATCACAAAGTGCTGATTGACTCCTGTATTGTTTTTGTTAATCGCGACAATGACGACCTGATTGTTTCCTTTGTAGGCAGATACGAAAACATTTGGTTCAGGACTTTTCGTTGCATCAATTCTGACGTATCCTGGGCGTACAAACTTGGAGAAATGCGCCATGTTGTAACCGCGTTTACTGATCAGGCCGTCTTCCTTCATAGGGCCGTAGGATCTGCGGATGTACCACCAAACATATGCCTGAAAGTCACCTTCCACCATCGAATGGTGAATATGCTCTGAAACCCCTAATGCCTCAGGCCAGCGGTCCGCTGAATTGTTATCGCTGTTCGGGTAGTAGACCTCTGTCATCCAAAGCTCCTTCCCCCCTCCTTTTTGTTTGAACAATGGATACGGAAGCTGGCTGATTTGGGTTCCGTACAAATGGGCTCCGAGAATGTCCATATTTCCTAGCGCTTGTGGATCATTTAAGATAGGATCTGATATATTTTTAAGGTATTGAAAGGATTCTGGTGCAATCACGCGGGCATTAATGGAGCCGGCATTTTCTCTCATGAAACGCAGGATTTCCTGAGGCGTCCACCATGTCCATTCATGTGCATAATCGGGCTCGTTTTGTACTGATATCGCATAGAGATTGACGCCATTATTTTTCATATACGTCACAAAATCGTTCAGATGCTGAGCATATGCAGCGTATTGATTGTATCTCAGACGCTTTGCAGTTGTACCATTACGGTTGAAAGTCTCGACCATATGGCTTGGAGGATTCCAAGGTGAAGCGATCACTAAAGCTCCATGCTCTATTGCTCTTTTGGCTGTGGCGACCTCTCTGTGCCAATTATTTCTGTTCTCATCTACAAAAATTCTTAGAATGGAAAACCCTAATTGATTCTGCCCATTGCCAAAAGCGGTTTCCCTTTGAGGTGCGGTCAAATCACCAATCCAAGCCGGGTGGTTCATTCCGCCAAAGCCGCGAATCACTTGTCTTTCTGCATTGATATTAATATTGGCATCTACTGCTGAAACTTCAGTGACACCAGGTCCGATGAACATGACAGACAGCATGGTGAAGCAGATCAAGAAAGTACAGATTGGTTTTTTGATCATTGAAATCAAATTTTTCCACTCTCCTATCATTTTGTCATCCTTTGTTATTGAGTAAACCGCCAGGAATCAAACTGAAATAGGTTTGAACCTGTTCCAGTAAAGACAAAAAATACGTTGTGCACGCCAGTTGCTCCTTTTACTGTCGTTTCTACTTCTCGCCAATTGTTTGTTCCGCCTGTGGGAGGGACATTTAGTGTCCCAACGAGTCTGCCGTCAGGGCTTCCGAGGCGTACTTCTATTTTTCCGCCTGCATTTGATGCTACATTGGCTTTAAATGTTCTTGCGCCGTTTGATCCGAAATCGACGTTACTGGCAGCCACCCAATCTCCGTTTTGAATGTTTGTGACATGCTGGTTATTGACCGGTCCGCCTGGAGCTGAAGATGCCTCTGTCAAAATGCGTCCATTCCATGCGAATGTTTCAGCTTCTACCCGCTGATAAGGATTCAGGTTGGAAAGCTGTTTGACCCCTTCAAAATTGGCTGCAACCTCTCGAAGGGAGCCGTCAGCATTATGCACAAGCTTATTTATATGTGGAGATCTGTAGCCTTTTCCTGCCCCGTATAAGGCAGAGCTGACCGTTTGGGTATGATACACGACATACCACTCGTTTTTAAAATTGAACACAGCATGATGGTTGTTACCGCCTCCACCGAAAAATGCACCCGGATTTTTCAGGAAATGCCCTCTATACGTAAAGGGACCCATCGGACTTGAGCTCGTCATATAACCGATCTCACCAGGTGGTTTATCTGCTGGGTGGGAGCCGCCAAAGTTGATGCAATAGGAATAGTAATAGGTTCCGTTATACTTATGCATCCCTGAGTCTTCAAACATAAAAGGAGCATCAATGGTCGAGGCGCTGCCCACAACACTTGTCATATCAGGCCCTAGTTTTAAGACTCTTGCTGTTTTCGGATTGGCCCATTGTCCCTGCGTTGGATTAGAACCGCCTGGTACACCTCCGCCGGCATATAAATACCCAGTGCCGTCATCATCTACAAAAACGGCTGGATCAAACAGCCATACAACCCCAGACATTCCTGGTGTATTTGGCGTGACGAGCGCTTTTCCGATAGGATCTGTCCATGGGCCGATTGGGGAGTCTGCTGTCAGAACACCAATCCCTCCGCCGCTGTTCGCGAAATAAAGGAAAAATTTATCTTTCCCATTGATTTTTTTCACCGCCGCTGATGGAGCCCAGGAAGCACCTGCCCATTTAGCGATCCCTTTGCCGCCATTTGCTCCATTTGCACCGGCTACTGGAATCGCGCCATGATCTGTCCAGTTCACCATATCTGCTGAAGAGATGACGAAGACCCTATTCAAATTGGCAAAAGAATTATCCTTAATCGTTCCGTTGCTGTGATATTCATAGTCATCACTCGACATATAAATGTACACTCTTCCGTTATAGGTGAGCGCAAACGGATCAGCGCCCAAGTGGTGGTCTATGAGCGGGTTTGCATTTCCTACACGTTTTGCAATTGTTGTGCTTGCCGCACTCGCATCATATACCGGTAAAAAGCTCAGTACCAAAGCAAAAATCAATAAACCAACGCCGCACTTCATCCTCGTCCTCATCGTTTCATTTCCTCCTGTTTTCATCTTCCTAATATTGGGGTTTAGGCCCAATTTCAAAATATGTTGATAGATACTGATGAAGAATGAATAGAAAGAATGATTTCTAGGGCAAATCCTTGCTGGAATCACGATGAAAACCCTTACTTTTTGACTAGAAGACAACAAAAAAAGCAGTCTCCCATGATGGAGCTGCATTTTTTCTTTTTTGGAATGAAAAAGAGACTGCTTTCAGCAGCCTCTTCTTTTGAATTGATTATACTTTTTCAGGGACAAATGATTGATGATAAAAGGCTGGACGTTCTTGGAGATGGATTGGTGTTGTCTCACCAGTTGCCTTTGCTTTAAGACAAGCATCTGCTGTTACGGCAGCTACATATCCATCCCAAGCAGTAGGTCCATTTACTTCTCCTTTTAAGGAGGAATTGATCCAATCCTGCAATTCTTCGTCATAGGCTGCCTTAAATCGATGCTGCCAGTCTGTTAAGATATTTGTAGATCGTGTTGCCTGACTATGCAAAACGACACTGGCAGGATCAGGCAGACTTGCAATTCCTTTTTCACCGACAATTTGACACTGAATGTCATAGCCGTACTGACAATGAACGAATATTTCGCTGTTGATGATGGTTCCTTGTTGCGTCTTCATGATCACTATTAAAGGATCTTGTAAGTGCTCAGCAGCTTGCTGCGTTTTTTTAGGTGCAATGACTTGTACGGATACGTATTCATCATTTAGTAACCAGCGGTGGACATCGATTTCATGAATGAATGTATCGACAATTGACATATCTCCTGTATATGTGTCAGGGACGGTTTGGTTTCTATGTGCAGCATGAATTATTAATGGTTCACCTACTTGTCCTTCATCCAGTACTTGTTTTAAAGCGCGATATCCCGAATCGTACCGGCGCATATATCCAACCTGTACGAGTAATTTCCCTTTCTTCATTTCAGCCTCGACTATACGAATGCAGCCTTCTGCTGTGGTTGCAAGTGGTTTTTCACAAAAAACAGGTTTATTAGCTTCAATAGCAGCTAACACATATTCTTCATGTGTCGGCCCCCATGATGTGACGATAACGGCATCTACCTCATCTGATTGAATGAGTTGATGGCCATCCTCATAAATACGTGCATCAAGGCTGAATGCATCTACGATGGCTTTTGCCTGCTGTCTGTTCACATCAGTAACAGCCACCACTCTTCCTTTAGACAGCGTATTTGTAATTCGTTTCATATGATCTTGACCAATGGCACCTATACCAATAACACCAATCTTTAATTCCATCTAGTGACCTCCTGTTTTTGTGCTTTTCGCACAGCTGTTTTGAAATTGATAGGAGTATGTTGTATTACATATAACGAGCGGTGACCATTTTCTTTCTAGTATAAAATTCAACACCGTCCGTGCCATTTGCGTGCAGGTCGCCATAGAATGAATCTTTCCAACCTGAGAATGGGAAAAATGCCATTGGTGCTGGAACGCCGACATTAATACCTAACATGCCTGCATCAATATTCTCGCGGAATTCCCTCACACTTGATGCACTATCAGTGTAAAGGCAGGCACCATTTGCAAATTTAGACTCATTGGCAATTTCAATAGCATCAGCAAGCGATGAAACGCGAACAATGGATAAAACGGGAGCGAAAATTTCGTCCTGCCAAATTTTCATTTCTTTTGTTACATGATCAAAAATAGTCGGTCCGATAAAGTATCCTTCTCCCTCTGTTTCACGATCTTTGCGGCCATCACGAATGAGACTCGCTCCTTCTTCAATACCTGATTGAATATATTGAAGCGTTCGTTCTTTGTGACTTTCCCGAATGACTGGGCCGAGGAAAACATCTTCATTCATGCCATTTCCAATGACCATTTGATTGGATTCAGCGATTAATTTTTGAATGAGCTCGTCAGCGATATCTTCTTCTACTGTGACAACAGCTGCAGCCATACATCTTTCTCCAGCAGAGCCAAAGGCAGCACCAACAATTTGTTTGACGGCTGCATCTATATCTGCGTCTTTTAGGACAATGGAGTGATTTTTAGCCCCTGCAAGTGCTTGGACACGTTTGCCATGCTCTGTTCCTTTTTTATAGACATATTCTGCGACTGGCTGAGAGCCGACAAATGAAATAGCTTTGACGTTTTGATGTTCAAGCAGGCCGTTAACGACATCGTGAGCCCCATTGACTATGTTAAGAACACCTTTTGGAAGACCCGCTTCTTCAAACAGCTCTGCTAACCGTGCCGCAAGAACAGGCGTACGTTCTGAAGGTTTTAAGACAAACGTATTTCCGCAGGCAATGGCAAGCGGGAACATCCAGCAAGGAACCATCATTGGAAAGTTAAATGGCGTAATGCCGCCAATGACGCCAATAGGATAGCGGTACATGCCTGATTCAAGTCCAGTCGCAATATCTGGCAGCTGTTTTCCCATCATTAAAGTTGGGGCACCTGCTGCGAATTCGACGCATTCAATGCCTCGCTGTACTTCTCCGCGTGCTTCAGTTAAGCTTTTTCCATTTTCGAGCGTAACCAGTTCGGCTAATTCTTCCCATTTTTCGACTAATAATTGCTGATATTTAAAGAGAATACGTGCACGTCTTGGTACAGGGGTTTTAGACCAGCTGGAAAACGCTTCTTTTGCTGCTTGAACTGCTCGTTCTACATCTCCTTTTGTTGATAGGGGAACTTCTGCAATGATTTTCCCTGTTGCTGGATTATAAACGGGTTCAGTTTGACTTGTTTCAGCATTTACCCATTCTCCTCCAATATAATTTTTTAATGTTTTGACAGTTGTTTTAGCCATGGTATTCTCTCCTCTACGGTTAAATTGGTTGTGATTGTTCAACTTTTGTTTCGTTTATAAAGTCTTTGATTTCTTTAACTGTGGGCATGGCATCTGATGAACTATGCTTAGAAATTACGATGGAGGCAGAAGCGCTTCCAAAACGCATAGCTTCTTCAATGGACATGTTGTTCATCAGCCCGTAAATAAAGGCTGAAGCATATGAATCACCCGCTCCGAATGTTTTGAGGACCTTTGTTTTAAAGATGCCGCCTCGATATGACTGTCCATCCTGCGTATAAGCGATGGAACCATCACCCCCATGTTTAATAACAACGATTTTGGCATGGTGTGAAAACCATTTTTTGGCGGTTAATTCATCATTTGACGGTCCATCTGCTATGAGTTTTTCCATCATATCAAACTCTTCTCTTGTGCCGATGATCACGTCTGATTTTTCAGCAGCTAAATTGTAATAAATCGCTGTTTCTTGCTCGGTTTGCCAAGTGTATGGACGATAATCCAGGTCAAAGAAGACAGTTACGTGATGCTTACGTGCATAATCAAGTGCCACAAATACTGCTTCTCTTGATGGACTTTTTGCTAGCGCAGTGCCTGAGATGAGTAAGGCTTTCGCCTTTTTGATATATTGTTCAGATACTTCTTGGACATCGATTTTTAAATCTGCTACATTGTCTCGGTACATTAAAATACTGCATTCTTCGGGACTCTTAATCTCAGTAAAAGCAAGACCCGTGACAGCACCAGATTGATCTATGACAATGCCGTCTGTATTGATGTTGTTCTTTTCCAAGTAGCTTGTTGCAAAACGTCCCATCTGATCGTTAGCGACTTTTCCAATGAATCCAGATTTCATACCGAGCCTTGCTAAACCAATGGCAATGTTGGCTGGAGACCCCCCGACGTATTTTGTGAAAGACATCGTCTCTTCCATCGGCCTATTCAGTTCGTTCGCATTCAAATCAATACATAATCTTCCCATTGCAATAACATCAAGCTGCCGATCTTGTTTAAATGATAAGTCTAGCATCAGCGCCCCTCCCTTTTCATACTCAATTTGTTTTTCATCACCCATTCATGTTCAGCATTGTTATGAAACTTCCAAGTTCTCACTGGACCTGCCATGACATTCAAATAATAGATTTCATAGCCTGGTGGTGCTGACACAGGGTGATATCCTTTTGGTACAAGAACGGCGGAACTATCTCTTACAGCCATTGTCTCATCTAGTGAAAGATCATCTGTATATACTCTTTGTAAAACAAAACCTTGTTCTGGGTTTACTTTGTGATAATACGTTTCTTCTAAATAAGATTCGTGCGGTAAATTATCTTGATCATGTTTATGCGGCGGATAGCTCGACCAGTTTCCTTCGGGTGTAAATACTTCCACAACAAGCAGGTGGTCAGCTGGTTCATGTTCGGGTAAAATGTTGTGAACCTGTCTTGCAATATTACCTGCGCCTCTATGTTCAACCCCTACTCGTTCAGGAAGTATGAGACGAGCTGGATATGTGCCTTTTCCAGGTGCACTACAAACGGCAATCTCAATATCTGTTATGGCTTCAATTTCGTAATGATCATCGTTTGGTATATAAATGGAGAAAGGAGGTGTTTTCTCAAAAACATTCATTCGTTCGCCAATTTCTTTCCATGTCTCTTCTTTCGTTTGGAGATGAAGTTTACCTGAGAGAATGACAATGCACACCTCATTTTCACCTGTTTTTTTACGAAGGTTTTCACCTTTTGTCAATGTGTACACCTCAAAGCCAATATAGGTCCAACCTGCTGATTGAGGTGTGATGCTCAGCACATTTCCCTCTTTGTCTCTTTTTTGTTTCGGTACAATTAAATCAGCCATTATGCACACACCTTTCATATAGCTTTTCTTAATATTGTCTTGCTTGTTTTAATTTTTGCTGTTTTTCTTCATATTCTTTTTTGATCTGTTCTTTATCAGAGATTTCTGAGATACCTACGTTCCACCATGAGTCACCGTAACCTGCTGTCATAGTTTTTGGAAGTACCTTCACATCAATCAGGGTACTGACTGTCTGCTTTTTAGCATCTTCAACCGCAGATTTCAGTTCATCGAGTGTATGAACTTCGTATGTTTTTGCTCCATAACCTTTTGCTGATTGTGCAAAATTGATTTTCATAATCTCTCCATCAAGCTGTCCTGTTTTCTTGTTTCTTTTTCGAAATTCAGTCGCAAAACTGTCCATTCCATGGCCCATTTGCAAATTATTAATACAGCCAAAACCGGAGTTGTCAAAGAGAATGATATTGATTTTATAGCCCTCTTGAATGCTTGTGACAAGTTCACTATGCAGCATTAAATAACTGCCATCACCTGTTAAGGCATACACTTCTTTAGTTGGTTCAGCCATTTTTACTCCAAGTGCAGAAGCAATTTCGTAGCCCATACAAGAGTATCCATATTCAAGGTGATATGTGTTTCGCTCTTTTGTCACCCACATTCTCTGTAAATCTCCTGGGAGACTGCCTGCAGCACATGTAATAATGGCGTCAGATGGAATCCATTCGTTTAAACAGCCAAGTACAGTCGTTTGAGGTAGCGTTGTATGAAGTTTTTCCTTATATTCATCTAATTCATGATCAAAGTGGCTTTTGATTTCAGGTGTAAAGCCTGTTTCAGTGTACTGAATATGATGAAGCCGATGTAATTCTTGTGCCCAGCGCTGCTTTGCTTCTTTGATTTCATTTTGATAACCTGTTCGATAGTTTGCTAGTTCATCCTTTAATGCAAGGAGTGCCATCTTCGCATCAGAAATGACTGTTGTTGCATCTAATTTAGATGCATGATAATCGGATAGATTGATCGTTAAAACATCACTGTCTGCGTATAGCCGTTTAGATGACGTTGTAAAGTCTGTAAATCTAGTGCCGACGCCAATAATAAGGTCAGCCTTCTGAGCGAGTTCATTGGCAGCACTATTGCCAGTGACACCAAGTCCGCCTACATTTAATGGGTGGCTGCTTTCAACACAGCTTTTACCAGCTTGTGTTTCACTAAAGGGTATATGAAAAGTTTCAGCAAATTGGACAAACTCGTCAGCCGCCTCTGAGTAACGCACCCCTCCGCCTAAAATCAAGAAAGGCTTCTTTTTCTTACGAATGAGTGCCGCTGCTTCTTGAATACTTCTTGCTGAAGGAGCATTTCTGTCTAAAAAATGCGTGCGCTCTTGAAAAAAAGACAGCGGGTAATCCCATGCTTCTCCTTGAACATCTTGAGGAAGCGAAATTGTGACCGCACCAGTATCTGCTTGATTTGTTAAAACACGCATGGCGTTAATCAGTGCGGACATCAGCTGTTCTGGTCTTGAAACCCGGTCCCAGTATTTACTCACAGCCCGAAAGGCATCATTCGTCGATAAACTCAAGTCATATGTTTGCTCAATCTGTTGAAGTGCTGGATCTGGCTGTCGTGTGGCAAAGACATCACTTGGGAAAAGCAAAAGTGGAATTTGATTCGCTGTTGCCGTTGCAGCAGCTGTGATCATATTGGCAGAGCCAGGCCCAACGGATGAGGTGCAGGCCATTACTTGTTTACGTTGCTTTTGTTTTGCGAAAGCCGTTGCAGCATGTGCCATCCCTTGTTCATTTCTTCCTTGATATACCTCGAGCCTTCCAGGGTTTTCTTGAAGTGCTTGACCGAGCCCCAACACATTTCCGTGACCGAAAATAGTAAAGATTCCTTTGATAAAAGGCTTTTTTTCACCGTCATATTCAACGTACTGGGCATTTAAAAATTTGACCAATGCTTGACTCACCGTTAATCTGATTGTGTCCATTTTTTCCCCTGCCTTATCTGAAAATATTTTTGACATGTTCCTTCATGTTAAAGTTTGCTGACTTTCATCTTGTGAAGGAGCAACGATCCATTTGATTTGATTCTTTTTGAAAAAGGTTGTATAGGAGGTATCCAGAGAATCGTCAGTGATTAAGTAGTCGATTTCATCCAGCTGGCAATATGTCAACATCGCATATTTATTGAATTTTGTATGATCGACTAATAGAATCACTTCTCTACCTTTTTTGACGACCATTTCCTTCATGCTTGTTTCTACTGGCGATGAATTTGTTACTCCATTTGAAATAGAGACCCCTGTTGAGGCCATAAACACTTTATCGAAGTTGTATTGAAGTACATCATTTGTATTAGTAATGCTGGAAAATGATTTCGTTTTCCGCTCTAATTGGCCGCCAGTTGAAATGACTTGAAGCTGAGTGTAAGGCAATGCTTGTACAATAAAGTCTAAGTTGTTCGTGACAACCGTTAATTCCTTTTCTTTTATAAAATGAATCATTTCTAATGTTGTGGTACCAGAGTCAATAAAAATGACATCGCCATCATCTACTAATCGAGCCGCATCTTTTGCAATCCATCTTTTTTGAAGTTGGTTTCGTGTTTGTCTGTCATGAAATGATTCAAGCCTTGCATGATTGGCTGCTACTCCCCCATAAACCTTTTGGATATGTCCTTCTTCAACGAGCTTTTGAACGTCTCGCCTAATCGTATTTTTTGACACCCCAAAGGTTGTGACAAGATCATCTAACGAGACAGACTGATGTTGGATCACATATTCTTTTATTTGCTGGATTCTTTTCGTTTTTATCATGCTTAATCTTCCTTTTCGTCTTATCTATGGGAGTGTCTGCTAGATGTGCTCAAACACGCTGACTTGATCCAAATTGTTGGATTTTCATCTTGACAACTTGTTTAATGGCTTCTGTACCAGGTGTTAAAATTGTTTGTGGATCATTGGTTGCTTTGTTTTTAGTTAGTTGAGCTCGGACAGCTTGATTCCAAGCTTCCAAGCATTCAGTGTTGACATTGATTTTTGCATGACCAAGTGAGATAGCTCTTTGAATCTGATCAACAGGAATGCCTGAACCGCCGTGTAAGACAAGCGGAACGTCTGTGAGTTCAGCTATTTGCTTCATCTCATCAAATCCTAGCTTCGGTTCTCCTTGATAAGGGCCATGCACTGAACCGAGTGCTGCGGCCAAGGCATCAATTCCTGTTTCTCTAACAAGTCGCACACATTCGTATGGATCAGCATAGATGATATTTCCTATCAAGCCATCTTCCATTCCTCCAACAGAGCCAACTTCAGCTTCGACAGATACACCTCTTTTAGAGGCATAATGCACAACTTCTTTTGTCATGGCAATATTTTGTGAAAGAGGATAGGAAGAGCCGTCTATCATGACTGAGCTAAATCCTGCATCAATGGCAGCTTTGCACCGAGAGACAGTCATGCCATGATCTAAATGTAAAGAAACTGGGACACTGATCTCCAAATCTCTCATTAACCCTTCAACCATGCCTACAATCGTGTGAAAGCCGCCCAAATAATCAATGAGCCGGTCAGATGCTGCTAAAATGATAGGAGATCGCTCCTCTTTTGCCGCAAGTAAGATGGCTTTCACCCATTGCAAACCATTGATATTCATTTGTCCTACTGCATATTGTTTTTGTTTTGCTTCATGCAGTATGCTTTTCATTGAAATGAGCTTTGAATCTATTACGGTCATCTATTGAACACTCCTTACTGTTGAAACTCCATTTTCACAAATTGGTTCGACACCATCTTTGTTTTCATTCCTTTTATTTAAGACAGTGTTTGATGATCTGTTGTGATGTCAATTGATGTTTGATCGTGCTTACGGAAATTCATTTCTAGTTCTTCAAGTGTCAGCCCTTTTGTTTCCGGTAAGCACTTCACCACAAACAAAATAGACAGGACTCCGAAAGCGACAAAAACGAAGAAAGTCATCGAAAGGCCGATCTGAGCAAGTAATATTGGGAACGTCAAACCAATTAAAAAGTTCACCATCCATAGACAAAATACACTTACCCCCATACCAAGCCCCCGTAGCCGAAGAGGAAAAATTTCTGACAGCATGAGCCAAGTGACAGGAGAGATGGCGCCTTGCTGGAATGCAAGAAATGTAATCGTCAAAAATAAAATCAAATATGGAAGAAAGGCTGTTCCTGCAAAAAGATTAGAGCAAATGCCGATAAACAGTAATGTGAAGGTTGTTCCAATCAAGCCTGAAATTAACATAGGGCGACGTCCTATTTTGCCAAGCAGCCAAATTCCAACAAATGTAGCAAGGACAGAGATAACACCATTCCCGATATTCCCAATTAGAGCCGCCTTCGTTTCGAAACCTGCATCTTTTAAAATTTCTGTTCCGTAATACATGATGGAATTCACTCCTGTGAACTGCTGTACAACCGCAATTCCTATGCCGATAAACACAAGCCGCCTAATCCAAGGCGTGGATAAATCTTTTAAAGTCGCTTTATCTAAATTCACTTCTTCCCTGTAAGCGTTCTCTATTTCGAGCAACTCCGTTTTCGCCGCTCCTTTTGAGCGAATGCGGTGAAGTACTTGAAGTGCTTCTTTGTTTTTCCCCTTTGTTACAAGCCATCTTGGGCTCTCTGGCACTTTTAGCATACCGAAGAATAAAATAATGGCTGGAATCGCTGCAATTGGTAGCATGATGCGCCATACATACGGGTTCTCTCCAAATAAATTTCCAATCAATGCATTACAGGTAAAAGCAAGTAATTGACCGGATACGATCATCAGTTCATTTTGGGTGACGATTCTTCCGCGATTTTCTGCTGGAGAGATTTCAGCTAAAAAGGCTGGAACTATGACTGAAGCTCCTCCAACTGCAAGTCCTAATAAGAATCGGAATAAGACCATTACTTCAGCGTTTGGTGATACAGTACATCCTAATGTAGAAAAAAAGAATAGAGCGGCTAAGTAAAAAATAGTTTTACGGCGTCCGAACCTATCTGATAAACGTCCGCATATGACTGCACCTAATGCTGCACCTAATAATAATGCACTTGTCACAATCCCTTGCATCAATGCTGTTAAATTTAACTGATTCGGTAAAGACATGTAAGGTAATGCACCATTTAATACACCAGTGTCATAACCAAAAAGAAGTCCTCCAAAGGTCGAAATTAGGATAATAGATCTTAAATTGGTTTGTTGACTTTTGTTCATGGTCTTTTCTCCTGTTCTCTTTAAGAATGAATAGCCAAGTTTTCATCAATATACTGACGAGCCTTTAATGCATATTCTAAAGGATGGGCAATCGCAGGATTCTGTTCAGCTTCTATGACGATCCACCCTTTATAGCCATGACTGATTAACAAACGGTATACTTCATTAAAATCGATACAGCCATCCCCAGGTACTGTAAACAATCCATTTAAGAAAGATTCAGAAAAAGACAATTCTTTTTGACGACAGCTTTCCATCACTTCTTTTCTCACATCTTTAAAATGCACATGCTGGATACGGTCGATATGCAGCTTGAGCAAGGATAAATAATCGCCATCTGATACGTAAATATGTCCAGTATCATATAGAAGGTGAACATACCGAGGGTCTGTTCCAGCTAAAAGACGTGTGACATCTGATAAGGTTTGTACCCCTGTTCCGAGATGATGATGATAGACTAGTTTGAGATGATAACTGTTTGCTATTTGACCTAATTCATTGAGACCTTCTAAAAGCAGTGCCCATTCCTCACCTGTGAAAGATGGCTGATGTTGATAGATGTTGATGTTTTCTTTTTGAATGGAATACGTTTGCTCTGAGACAACAGCTACACTAGCATGAATGTCTTGCAAGTACTGACAATGCTTTTTGAATGCTTGTATTGAAGCCGCTAAACCATCTCGTATCATATAACTGCTAAACCATTTTCCAGCTATTTTTAAATTGCGAAGTTTTAGTTCTTTATTCAAGACAGCTGGTTCTGGAAAGAAACCACCTGCTTCAGTTCCTTCAAAGCCAGCGACACAAATATCACTTAATAAATGAGATAGTGTGTTTTCGGCGCCAAGTGCTGGGACGTCATCGTTCCTCCATCCAATAGGCGCGATGCCCCATAAAATTTCTTCTTTAGACACGTTGTTTGTCACCATCCTTTTATTCATCATCTTTATTTCCATCAAACTTTATCACAAGTTAACCAATAAAGTGATGATTAATTGGGTAACTCATGGTTAAGTTTGAGGTAATCATAATATTAAAAGCGCTTTCAGTCAATTATTTTTCTGAATTTTTTCTATTTATTTGTGATTTTTTGTATAAAAAAACCTGATGGCATTTGCACATCAGGTCTTGTTCCTTATCCATTTATTATAGATTTGACTTAATTTTAATGATAGATTCACCGTAATGCTTCATGGATTCTTTTAGTTCTTCAATAAACTTTTTCACATATGTTTTCATAATGAATGACTCCTTCGTTTTTCGGATTCTTTCATTATGAAGACAGTGTGTTTTATTTGCAAAACAGATGAAAGCGTCAACAAACTTTCAATTCATCCATTTGTCTCTTTTTCCTGTGATTTTCACCGACTCCTATTTTTTTAAAAAAGATTGATTAGCATGATTAATTTGATGACGGTGATGAAGCGCTATACTGTGTAGCCTCTTTGTAGGCTGGCAGTCTATCCCCATGCGCTTCAATGAGGTCGTCGCAAAGATTCACGATGTCATCAATTGATAGTTCAGCGCTTGTGTGTGGATCCAGTAGAGCTGCTTGATAAATGTGTTCTTTTTTACCGCTGATCGCTGCTTCAATGGTCATCAGCTGTGAGCTGATATTCGTTCGGTTGAGTCCTGCCAATTGTTCAGGTATTTCTCCGACATAGCATGGCATGATGCCGCTTCGATCTGCCACACACGGTACTTCTACACAGGCTTTTTCAGGCAGGTTGTCAATGAGCCCGCCAGTGTTCAGAACATTTCCACCAAATTTAAAGGGAACGTTCGTTTCGATCGCTTCAATGATCCGGGAACCATATTCTTTTGAGCGGGTATGTGTGATCTGTGTGTTTCCCACAAGGTCATGCTTCATTGTATTCCAATTGTTGATTTGTTCCTCGCAGCGTCGCGGATATTCATCGAGCGGAATGTTAAACTGACCGATTAGTTCAGGGTACCGTGATTTGATGAAATATGGATGGTATTCGGCATTGTGCTCTGAGGATTCTGTGACATAGTAGCCGAATTTATCCATCAGTTCAAAACGAACCATATCATGATGCCGCGATTGCTGCTTTTCTTTTGCTCGTCTTTTGATTTCTGGATACAAGTCTTTTCCGTCCCGTTTTACTTCTAATAACCATGCCATATGGTTAATGCCGGCGATTTTTTCTTCAATGCCTTCATGTTCCATTTCAAGAGATTCAAATAGGTCCTTTGTACACACCTGCACACTATGACAGAGACCAACCGTTTGAACCTGAGTATAGCGCAGCATCGCTCCTGTCAGTGTGGCCATTGGGTTCGTGTAATTTAACAATAAAGCATTTGGACAAACCTCTTCCATATCCTTTGCAAAGTCTAGCATGACAGGAATCGTCCGAAGAGAGCGGAAGATGCCGCCAATCCCTACCGTATCCGCAATCGTTTGTCTTAATCCGTATTTTTTAGGTATTTCAAAATCAATGACAGTACTTGGCCGATAGCCTCCAACTTGGATGGCATTGATGACATATTTTGCATCCTTTAAGGCTTCTTTGCGGTTGTGATAGGACTGGATGGTCACGTTTGCACCGTAATTTGCTTTTAAATGCGACAGCATTGTTTCTGATTCTTTCAGCCGGTTGTGGTCGATATCATATAATGCGAATTCAAACCCTGCAAGGGCGGGAACAAACAGACAATCTCCTAATATATTTTTAGCAAACACGGTACTCCCTGCACCGATAAATGTAATTTTAGACATAGACGACTCTCCTTTTCACATCCATATTGGGCTAGCCTTTGACAGAGCCTTGTGAAAGCCCTGCGATAAAATATTTTTGCAAAAGTAAAAAAATCGTGACCATTGGCAGCATCGCAATGAGTGCAGCTGCCCCAACGAGCTGAAGCTGATGCTGATTTTGACCAAAAAAATGGGATAAGGCGACTGTGAGTGTATGCATCTCTTTATCTTGCAAAAAGAAGATAGCAAATTGATAGTCGTTCCAAATATACACGCAGGCAATGATTAATACAGAAGCGGTGATGGGCTTCAAAAGCGGAAAAACGACTGTGAAAAAAACTCTGAGTGTCCCTGCTCCATCAATACGGGCAGCTTCTTCAAGCTCCTTTGGAATTGTCGACCGGATAAAGCCTGCGTATAAGAAAATTGTCAGCGGCAAAAAAGCAGCCACATTATTTAAAATAGCAATTTGATAGGTATTCATCATCCCGATTTGAACGACCATTTTATAGAGCGGGACAAGGGCTGTAAGCGGTGGAATGACCATAATGGCAATAAATAAAACATAGACTGCTTTATTCAGCTTTGTGTTCCTTCTTGCAAGCGGATAGGCTGCAAGAGATCCAAAGATAATGAGCAATACAGCGGAACTGAACGTAATGATCACTGTATTCAAAAAGGACTGGCCAAGCTGAGCCTCTGTCCATGCTGTGCGGAAGTTTTCAAGATGCAGTGCTTTCGGAAACAGCCATTTTGAACTGAAATCTCCTATCCCCTTTAATGATGTTGTCACCAAAATATAAAATGGAATGAGGTGCAGCAATGTGATCAATAGTGCGAGGACGGAGTACCATCTTTTCTTGCGTTTATAGGCGTTATCCATCACACCTCGGTCTCCTTTCGTTTGAAATAAATCAGCGCTGCGACACTAATGACAAGGATGATGACCGCCATGAACACCCCTTGCGTCGCTGCATAGCCTGCATCCTGACGTTTGAAATACAGATCATACATAAAGGTCGACATGGATTGCGAGGAATCTCCAGGTCCGCCGCCCGTGAGTGCTACAATGACATCAAAGAGCTTGAGCCCGCCAATGACATTCAGCACAACATTAATGGTGATCGACGGCATAAGCAGCGGCAATGTAATCCGCCTGAATTGCTGGAAGCTCGATGCGCCGTCTAATTGAGCCGCTTCATAATAATCCTTAGGAATACTTTGAAGTCCTGCTAAATAAATGATCATCGCAATCCCCACAAATTGATATGTGTTGACAAGCACAATGATCCATGTGTTTAATTCCGGATTGCCGAGCGCATTTATTTGATCGAATCCAAAAAGCGTCACCACATCATTTAAGGCACCGCCTTGGTAAGCAAACACAAAATACCAAATATAGCCCATCGCAATCGGGCTGATCATGACAGGTAAATAGATGACCGTTCTTGTGATGGCTTTCATCTTTAAACTTTGATTTAATAAAAGAGCATATCCAAGTCCGATGATATTTTGCAAGATGGTGCTCCCAATTCCATAGAGAAGCGTGTTTTTGACAACAAGCCATGTCGCTTGATCCTGAAGCAGTCTTTGATATTGCTCAAGACCAATCCATTGATAAGTTTGTGAGAAACCGTTCCAATTCGTAAAAGAAAGCTGAATGCCGTTTAAAAAAGGATAGATGATAAAGGTACTGACGACGAGAACAGCTGGCATGTACATCCACCAAAGTGAGGAATTCTGGCGTTTTTGCATCTTTTGTTTTGGTAAAGAGGTGAATACGGCTGGCTGCTTTGCTTTTGTGATGTCATTCATTGGCTTCACTCCTGTTTCAGCATCCATCGGCTATTGTTTTTTCAAACGCTTATATTCCTCTTCCATTTTCTTTGATAACTGTTCTGGTGTGATCGAGCCTGCTAATAATTCTTGACCCGTTGTTGCCATGACCGCCCACATTCCGCTTGGTAAGTATTTTCGATCGAAATACGGTTCAATCTTTACCTGTTTGTATTGATCGTAAAATGTAGAGTAATAGTTTTTCGCTTTCACTTGTTTTAGAGCTGTTTCAGAGGATGTGCCCTCTGCGATTTTTTTTGCGTTTTCAGGTTTTGCTAAAAAATCGATGAATTGTTTTGCTTCTTTTAGATGCTTAGAGCCTTTCCAAGCAGCAACAGTAAAACGTTCTCCGCCAATCCAGCTTTGTTCATCTCCTTTATGAATGGCTGGAACAGGCATCGTGCCTACTTTGATCGATGAATTCAGCTCTGTTGCTTCAGGTCCTAAGGATCCTCCGACAAAGGTGAAGGCGATTTTGTTTTGTGCCATGAGTTCAGGCGCTTGAGAGAGTTTCGCTGTCAGGACATCCTTGTTTAAAAGGTCTTGATCCTTCAGATTTTTCATGAATTGTGCAAGCGGGGTATAGAGAGACCAAGCAAATGATCCGTTTTCAAGTTCTTTTCCGTATTGATGCTTTTGATCGGTGATTAATAAAGGCGTCGCCAGCTCATCAAAGACTTGGGCAATATTTGAGTTATCTCCTCCTGGTATCCAGAGCGGCACAACATCTCCTTTGCTCTTTTCTTTCACTGTCAGCAAAGCAGATTTTAATTCATCAAGTGTTCTAGGCACTTCTATGCCATATTCCTTTAATAGATTGGCATTAAAGCTTAGCCCGTCTTTTGCTTGATTCAGCGGATAAGCGTACACTTTCCCATCTTGGTCTTTTAAAATCTGGTCGAGTGATGGATCAAGCTGTTTGACCCAATCCATCTCTTTTAAATCAGCCACATACTCGCTATAGCGCAGTTTGGCCCAGCCATGTGTATCAAACAGGTCTGGCATATCGTTTGCTCCCATTTTGACGCGGATCATATCTTCATAGCTGTTGCCTGGGAAATTAGCATCGATTCGAATCTGTTGATGCTTCTTCTCAAACTCGCGAATGACTTCTTCAAACGCTTTTCTTTCCCCGCTGTTGCTCATTGTTGAAAATAGCGTCAAGGTGACCTTTCCATTTGCTTCAGATGAGCTGTTATTACCGCAAGCAGACAAAATCATGGTCAAGAACATGGCAGCAGTCAGCAGCATGATTTTTTTATTCATGGTTTCCTCCTTTTAATAACTGAAAATTCAGACGATAATCGGTAGAATTCATGCAGTTGCGGAAACAAAGGAAGTCCATTATACTGGAATTCTATTCTTTTCTAAGAGATAAGAGAGCATACCGGCAGGCTGCCTTGTTCTTAGCATGATCTGGCCATCATGCTAAGCAGCTTGCTTTCTGCTTTTTTGTCTCTTTTTTGTGTGCTGAAATCTATGGTTCACCCCCTTTCATGGATGAGACATGTACTGCCTCGCTCGATGAGTGTTGTTGGTACGACGACTTTTAGAGGAAGTTTTCTTCCGTTTATTCTCTCAAGCAAAAGCTTCAGCCCGACTTCCCCCATTTCTTCTGTATATACTTTGACGGTTGTAAGCGGTGGGCTTGAAAATGAAGCGGCTTCAATGTCATTAAATCCAACAATAGATACATCTGAAGGCACGTGTAGACCGGCTTCATGCAGAGCGCGCATTGCCCCGATTGCCATAGAGTCACTTCCAATGAAAAAGGCTTGCGGCAGTTTTCCTTTTTTGATGGCTTGCTGCATAAGCGTATAGCCTTCTTGCATGGAGTATTCACCAATGTGGATGTCTTCCATATGAAGAGTTCCCGCCTCTTGCATTCTTTTCATAAACGTCGTTTGTCTTTCGTCCTCAATCACAGCATTACCTTCGAAATAATGCTCCCGCTCTTTCCCGCCAATATAGCCTAGATGTGTATAGCCGAGAGATTGCAGATGACGAATGGCGCGATCTGCCGCTCTGACAAAATCCACATGTACACAATCATACAAATCTTCATCCGCATAATGATTGATAAACACAATGTGTTCCATTCGATTTGTCATTTTTTCAACCGTATCGGGGCTGATTCGTCCAATGACGATCAAACCGTCAATATCCTTTAGTATCGCCCCTTTATCCATGCTTCTTAGGCGAAAGGTATGGAGAGTGGACAAGCCTTGCTTGGCATATTCTTTTTCAATTCCTTTTCGAATCGATGAAAAAAAGGGATCATTTAATTCTTCGTCAATGGATTGAGCGACAACAACACCGATGACTGGGGATTCAGATGGGCTTTTTTCTTCTGCTTGATCGGCTTTTCTTGCTCTCACTGGGGTATAGTTTAACTTCTTAGCAATGTCGAGGATGTTTTGTCTCGTTGCGTGTGAAACAGCAAGCGTTTGATCGCCATTTAACACACGGGATACAGTAGAAACGGACACTTTTGCATCATGAGCAATATCTTTGAGTGTGGTCATAGGCAAACTCCTCATCGTTATTTGACTAAATATTTACTAAAGATATTTGAAGGATAACATATTAATAAAGCGCTTTCAATTATGAATTTGTGATTTTTAATTTGTTTTTGGGTAAGTTTTGGTGAGTGAATTATGTTTTAGTAAAATTTGCGTAAAAAAGAGGATGGCTTTCATCCTCTCTTTTACTAACGTGATTCGATTGAGGCTGTTTCTTTTGCAAATATTTGCTTCATTCTTTCCCAAGCAGTGTTGAGTTCTTTATGAAGTCCAAATAAACCTGAGGTGCCGATGATGTAAATCTCATTTCCAGCCTCAGCAAGCAGCCGGAACGTGCTCTCATTACAAGAGCCGTCTACTTCAATTGAAAACGAGTATCCTCCGTGTTTTTTGATATCTCTCACCTGTTTAATTTTTTGAAGCATTTCTTTAATAAAAGGCTGTCCGGCAAATCCTGGATCGATTGTCATGATCGTCACTCTGTCTATTAAATGAATAAAGGAATCTAATGCTGCAACTGGTGTGGCGGGATTTAGAACAAAGCCAACATCACATTCTCTTTGGTGAATATGCCGGATGATTCGAAAGGCATCTTTTTGCACGACTTCTGGGTGTAAACAAATCATCGTTGCGCCTGCATCAATACATGCATCGATTAAAAATTCCTGCGGATGTTCAGCCATTAGATGAACATCAATCGGTAAATTTGTCAGTTTTCGAAGCTGTTCAATGAAAAAGGGTGATAACGTCATATTCTTCACATAATGCCCATCCATCACGTCGACATGGTACCGGTCTGCTCTTGTGTTGAGAAGATGAATTTGTTCACGGAAGTGCGTTAGATCCATGCACATCAGTGAAGGTGAAAAAACGGCTGTCATTCTCAGGCTCCTCCTTTTTATAGCTGAAATAAAAACTTGATCAATCCAATCAAGATTCCGATGATACCAAAGTCTGTATCTCCAAACGTTGTCCCTTCAAAGCCAAGGGCTCCTAACACAGGTAATAAACAGGCAGGTAAAAAGGAAAGAAGCAATCCATTTACAAAGGCCCCAGCGACAGCACCTCTAACCCCTCCTGTTGCATTGCCATACACGCCTGCTGTAGCACCGCAAAAAAAGTGCGGGACAAGTCCAGGGACAATGACAGTTAAACCAAACAAAGGTAAAAGAAAAATGGATACAATGCCTCCTGCAAAGCTGCATAAAAAACCGATAATGACCGCATTTGGCGCAAATGGAAAAACGGCTGGCGCATCAAGTGCCGGCTTTGCCCCCTTCACGAATCGATCGGCAATTCCTTTAAACGCAGGCACGATCTCGCCAATGGCCATCCGAACCCCTGCTAAAATAATGTACACACCAGCAGCAAACGTAATCGCTTGAATGAGAATGAAGACAGCGAAGTTCGTGCCACCGCTAATTTGTTCTATATAAGGAATTCCTGCAAACGGTGCAATGGCAAAGAACAGTAAAGCCATTGTAATCGAAATGGCAACAGATGTATCTCTTAGAAAACCGAGTGATTTAGGCACTTGAATGGTTTCCGTTGATTTTTCTGGAGATCCAACCCATGTGCCGATCATTCCCGCAGTAAAATAACCGAAAGTACTGAAGTGTCCGAGCGCGAGATCATTGCTTCCGGTGACTTTCCTCGTAAACGGTTGAAGGATTGCGGGTGCAATGACCATAGCTGCACCTAATATCATGGAGCCAGTGGAGATGAGCAGCCACCCGTGCATGCCGGCTGTCGAAAGAACGACGGCGAGCATCGCCGCCATATACAACGTATGATGACCAGTCAAAAAGACATATTTAAAAGGTGTAAATCTTGCAAGTAACAAATTGACCAGCATACCAAAAATCATGATAAGTGCTGTCTGTGTACCGAATTCCTTTTGAGCAATGGCGGCCATAGCATCTGTATTTGGGACAACCCCTTGAATGTGAAAGGCTGCTTCGAACATCTTTCGAAAAACCCCAAGTGAATCAGAGACGACTGTAGCGCCCGCCCCTAATATTAAGAAACCCATGGTTGTTTTCAAGGTGCCTGACACAGTGTCTGCAGCTGATTTTTTCTGCAAAAGTAAACCGGCTAGTGCAAACAAACCGATGAGAATGGCAGGTGTGCCCAATATATCGTTCATGATCAGTTCTATCATGATGTGAATCCCCCTTTTTCATGACTTAAATGTGTTGACGAAGGACGTCTTTAATGGCTTCCTGGTCTAACAAATTGTTTAAGCCAGCCACATTTCTTGTGCCGTCATTCAGCTGGTCAATAATATCAGCTGCTCCGATATAAAGGTCTGCTTGTTCATTTTTACTTGTACTGAGATCGGTATGATCCACTTCAGCTTTAAGACCTAATTCTTCTAATGCTTTTTTGACATTCATTTCTACAATAAAGCTGCTTCCTAACCCGTTTCCACATACAACAAGAATTTTTTTCATTTTCTTACTCCCCCTTTATACTTGTGAAAATTGATCAATTAGCTTTTGAACCGATGCTAAATCTTCTGCTTCAATCAATTGTTTCGTGCGTTTTTCTTCACTTAACAGCATGGTCAGCTGTTTGAGTGCTTTCAAGTGGCTCATGCTGTCAATGGCAGCTAACACAATGACAAGCCGCACCTGCTTTTTTCCATCCTTTGAAAACGAAATGGGCTGTTTGAATGACATGAGCGTCATGCTCAATTTGTTCACGCCATCCTCGGGCCTTGCATGTGGGATGGCCACTTGTGGTGCAATGACAATATAAGGACCATTTTGATGAACAGACTGTATCATGGCTTCTACATAACTTGGTTTAATAGCATTTTGATCAAGTAAAGGCTGCGCCGCTTTTGTAATCGCCTCTTGCCATGTGTCTGCTGTTTGGTGGAGCTTGATGGTTTGTTCTGTTAATAAATCATTTAACACTGGGTTCCACCCTTTCTGATAGGATACATATGTGGGATGTAGCAGCTCCCGAATGTCATGAAGCAGTGCTTGTTTATTTTGTACGATGGTATGCTGCTGAATGATGTTGAATAAAGCGTTTACATGATTCTCGTCAATCTTCGCTTCGGAGCCTTTCCCGTATTGAAGTAATGTTTTTTTCTCATAGGCAGTTAAAATAGGATGAACGAGATGAACTGGTTTTCCTTTAAACGAAATAGGTGTTGTGGACACAACGAAATCTGCATCAACTGCTGCTAATTCTTCATATGCACGCTTTGATAACAGTCCGCGTACTTCAATGTAGCCGATTAATTCGAGAAGCTGAGTTTTCAGCATGTTACTTGTGCCGATTCCTTCTCCGCAGACAATGTATACAGAACGTCTGACAATGGATGAAATTCCTTCTCTTCTCATCCAGCTGCCAAAATGCATGGCGAGATATGCAATTTCATGGTCACTCAACTTTGAACAGGCCGCCTTTTCTAAATGGCAAGCAACTTTTTGAGTGATTTCAAACACTTCTGGCTGTGCTTTTTTTATAGAATCCGTCAGTTCGTTGATCATACCAATGTGATAGATGAGCCTGTAATAGGCTGGAATTAAATGCATTGTTAAGTTTTGCTCCAATGCTTTAGGTTCTTGAAAGGAAATACAAGCATATCGCTGAAAGTCAAAGATCATTTGTCTGGCGATGGTGCGAATGAGATGTTCTTCTGGTTTTTTAATTGATGGAAGTTTTTGTTTTTTGGCACTGAGCCATAAGGTGCTGAGAAAATAGATCTCATCATCATGAACAATGAGACTGGCCTCTTTTTGAATCTGCGCCATGAAACGAATAGCAGCCAAGCATTCCTCTGTTTCCTGCAATGTTCGTTTTTCTTCGTTTGAAATGTGTACGGCATGCCCCAGCTTCATCCGCTTGAAGTAGAAAAAGAGATCCAAAGAGAGCTGATCCAGCATCTCATCTGCAAATTCAAGCTTAAGTTCTTGTTCTGACTGCTGGAGGAGATGGTGTACCCGTTTGGATGAAATAGGTCCCTTTAACCAAAACGACGGAAACGTTTTTTCGTTTTTTATCATGGTGCGGATGAAATGTATATAAGGTTTGAGTGCCAATCGAATGGCCCTTTCGTCCCCTGAAATGACATAGCCGCTTGCTGCCTGATAGCGGAGTGTGATCTCCTGCTTTGAAAGCGCTTCTTTTAGCTGTTTCATATCCTCGAGTAATGTATTTCGGCTCACCTTTGTCATCTTCATAAAATCATCTATTCTTAGGCAATGCTCGCTGCATGCAATGGTTAAAAGCAAGATAGCCCTTCGTTCCTTTACACATGGTTCATAATCGTGACCAACAAGAATGGTATCAGCTTTTTGAATAATGATTTCTTTTTCATGAGGATTTAAATAATAGCCAAGTTGGCCTTTTCGCTGCACACCACTAAGCTGATGAGTTTCCAGCCAGCTGTTCATTCGCTTGATTTCAGCGTAAACGGTTCGAGTCGAAACGTTCATTCGATTCTGTAAATCTTCTATTGATAGATAAGATGTCGTATGAAGCAGCATAGATAGTAACGTCGTGCCCCTTTTGGTTAAGTACAGTTGGAATTCCTCCTTTCTTTCCCTTTGTTATAAGTCTAATCAACTCACATGCATCAAAGAAGCCCAAATGTCTTCAGCACGTGCTGTGCAGCGATTGTGTGCTCTTTTCATAAGAAAAACACACCATTGGAGTGTGCTTTCAGGCTTGTATACAATTTGAGAACCAATAAACGCAAAAAACCTAGAATGGTATAGAGCCAGTCAAGGTTTTTTCATTTCTTAACATCTTTTATTTTTCTTATATGTGACGCTCAAAATTATTTTTTGTTTAAACTAAATCCGAAATCCAAATCGTTTTCAAATGAAATACAAATACACCAATCGCCTTTTAAGGATATAAAGTAGTGGTGCTGTGGGATATCTAAAAAATAGACGAGTAACTCTTTTAAATGTTTTAATTCAAACTGGTACCCAAACTCTGTAAGGTTATCCCCTATGTAAATTACTTGTAAGTTATTATCTAAATATTTTTCTTTTAATTCGGTTATAAATAGAAGAGCATCAGGAAGTAACGATTCATGATTTGAGCTCTTACTATAATGTTTATTGGTTTGTAACCAATCTATTTTTGAACCAGCAAAATCAAATTTTTGTTCTATTAAGTCTAAATAAATTTTTGGATTTTTATGTACTTTGACATATTTAAGAAGGTCTTTTAATTCCAAATCTTTTATTAGATCTTCATCATAAAAATTCAATAAAATTACCCCCTTTTATGTTTTTTAATGTCTTTCTTGTCAAAATCCATAGGCATCGCTGTTTTGTCATTTTGTTGCAATCATTACAGTGTACAATGCCATTGAAGCTTGCTGATCCGTCTCTGACAAAGCATATTTATCTTTCTTCAACAGCTGAGATCTAAAGAAGATGGAAATAAGATTGGTGGTTCATTGAGATTTTGTTCGAAACTTGGAGCAAGAATTTTTTGATACGACTCACGTTCATGTATCTAGTAAGAGGTCTAACCAGCATTGATTATGGACAATATAGGAGTAGTCTCTCTTGTAAACTTTCCAAGATTTCTACAGGCATTTCCCTGATCTTGATATCATCGCCTAGGAAAAATAGCCAATTTGTCATTTCCGTTATTTCTTCTGAATGATTAACATCGATAAAAGTCTTTAAAATGGCTGTAGTTTGGTAAGGATTCGTATAAGAAATTGACATTTTGAAAGGATGGTATTTTTTGAACTGTGCAATTGCCTTTGGACCAAGTTCAAGGACAAGGTTGATTACTTCCTCCTGCTTACTTAGTTTTTCTAAAATCTTTTTCCTGCTTAATCGATTTTTTGTAGAGCATGGTTCAACATCTGTGAGGTTGTCGACAGGCAAAATCCGTTTTTTCTCTTCCTTTAAATCAAAGCCTTCAATCAGCCAAATGCTTTTTTCACGATAAAGGTTCAAGAGGTAAATAGGATAGGACTTCATCACTTTCTCCTCTCTCATGGTAATCAGTAAATATCGATCCAAAATAAGCAGTTGGATTAATTTTTCTAACATGGGATGAGGGAGATCTGTCAAATCAAGCAGATCAGGATTATTCGGATTAGTCCCTTCAAATAGCAAGAGGCGATTTAACAGAACAAGGTCATCTTGCTGGGTTTCTGAGATGAGTCCTAGTAATTTTTCAGCTAAAGACTGGCGACTCTTTAAATAAGGAAGTTGTTGGTTTCTCGTGGCCATAAAGGCAATAAAAAGAGCTTTAATCTCATTATCGGTAAAACGAACAGTTGGCAGGACTGAATTGTTCATCACAAAATACCCCCCGTCCCTTCCGACTTCAGCGACAAGCGGCATCCCCATAGCTTCAATTTCTCTGATGTCTCTAATTGCTGTCGAACGAGAGATATGAAATTCTCTCATGATTTCAGAAATTGTAAAGTTGGCGCGGTTGTTAATATACCGCATGATGGTATTAATCCGTTCAACTTTTTTCATCTGATCCCCCTAAACAGTATCATTTTTTGACATGGTTTAAGCCTATTATATATTTATCAAGTGAAAAGAAAAAACATTTGATCAATTTTTCAAAAGGAAGTGTTGAATATGGCAGATTATATACTAGAACAAAAAGACAGCTTTCACGTGTTAGGTATTGGAACTGAACTTAAGAGTCATTACACAGACTATGCGGGCATCACGAAGGAAAAAGCAGACTTTTGGCAAGCAGTCACACAAGAAGGTAAGCTTGACACCTTAAAAGCCATTGCCTCAAATGACTATATTTTTATCGTAAACGAAGCGGTAAATAACAAGCTGATGCATTATGTCGGGGTCATGACAGAGGAATCATTACCAGAAGCGGACAGAGTAATTCAATTTCCTAAAGGGGAATATCTAATCGTTAAAGGGGAAGCTAAAACCGCTGATGAATTGCATCAAACGCTTACTGGTATTGCATTTGGTCAAGTCTTGCCTGAAGCAAAGAATTTCGCCTATGTTGGTGGACCAAATGCAGTGGTAGAGATGGGGCAGCGAAACGACTTATTACTTGGTGAGATGTGGATTCCTGTTGTACGAAAATAAGAAGGATATGGAGGGATAGAAATGGCCTATATCGTTGATTTTAAAAATGTGTCTACGATTGGTTTAGAGTCTTCACCTGTAGCAGAAGCACTTGCTGGCTTACGAGCTAATGAGGCTCGTTACTTTATGAACAAATATAAGCATGAATTTACAGTATTACCTGCCAGCGAAAGTCAGGATACCCTTGATTATGTGAACCGAGTGTTAAAAGAAGAACGTGAACTAGAGTTTGCAGCAAAACCTTTAGAAACGGCAAGTTTTCAAGTGGAAAATATCAAATGGACTTACGTCTTTTATGAGGATGGTCTTGCAATTAACGTCCTGTATACAGTGGATGACCCGAAAAAACGTGCTGTTGGTTTTAAGCTTTCTGAAGGTATGGAAGTACCAAAGGAATTAGAAGGGAAATTTAAATTTGCTAGGCAGAAGTCTAAACTTGCTGGAACGATTCGTGGGTCATTTTTTAAAATTAAAGGGGAATATTGAACCCGAATTTGTGAATCTAACAAATAAATTAAAATTATTTCCCTCTTCTAAACAGAGCAGCATTCTCTATGCATTATTAGAGGATGTTTTTCTGTTTATTGTACCAACTTCATTTTCTTATGAAGAAGTTCGCCGTTAAAATGGCTTGGCATTAGTCTTTTATATAAATGTCCTGCTATTTCATTGTTTAACATCTATACTTCTTCAAAGGAATTTCTGATCTATATCAAAGAAAAAGATGTAAAGTATCCCCCTCATTCGAAAAAACTCACTATAAAAGCTGTGAGCGCCTAGTTTTGCTGGTCTTTATCATACGATGGGTCCCCATCCCTCTTTTGGTCGGTTTTTTCTCAATTTGAAGTCCAATAACACAAAAAACCTTGAGGGCATTAAGCAGATCAAGGTTTTTTTGCGTAATCTCATTAAAAATGAACTAATTTGAATTCATTTTTGAAAGAAAGTCTTGAAGAACTACTTTTACTGGTGAATTCGTAGTAGTAGCCATTACATGATTTACACGTTTTAAAATTTGAGGATGCTTCAATATCAATTTCTTGCCTTCTTCAATTGGGAAGCTTCTCAATGTATCAATACAAATCTCAAATAATTCTTTATCATTAGTATTCAACAAATCTATTAAAATATTTAGCTCATATTCATTGCACTCATTATCCAGACAATAAGCAATTTTACGCTGCCACTCTATTGGTTTATTAAGCACCTGATTTGATAGTTCTTCCCAGTCATTTTGGCTAAAATCAGAGAGTATCTCACTAGCAATCAAACACCCGTCATCATACCATGAATCTACTGTTGTATCAGCAGATAAGAGATTATCTAATTCTCTAAACATATTGAATCCCCTAATTATGAAATTACTCTGAGAACACATTCGAGTACCTACAGCCCCAAAAATTGATCATAAACGAGTAAAACTGAAGAAACTAGCGATGTTAATTTGTTAGTAATTAAGTATCTACTATTTTATTTCCACCAGTTGGATGTAATTTCTTTCAAATGAAATTCTATAAAGTCAATCACTTTGGTATAGTCATCCGAGCTGAATTCCTCAATAGGATTGTCCCAATCTGTATTTTTAACTATTAGAACAAGGTAGTTACCATCAGAAGATAAATCAGGATACCACCCTAAATCCAATGTTATTGATGATTTCTCATGATAAAGTTGTAATAAACTTTCAGTGAACATAAACCATCTATCATCTTCTGCTTCTAACTTTTTAGGGTCAATTTCCCTGAAATTATTATAACGTACAATCCAACCTTCAGTTATTCTTAAAGGATGAATGTTGAATACAGGGACTTCGAGTTTTATATTTCTTCTCATTATTCTCCAACTTATTCATAAATTTGATAGTAATTTAAGTCCTAATTTATTATTCAGCCTATAAATTATCAATTAGAATTGTCTTTAATCATTCTACTAATTTCAATACTTAGTTGCTCAACTATTTTCAGAGGTTGCTTCTGTCAATTGGCCAATCTATATTTTTCAAAAACCTTCCTTAACACCTCGCTAATAGTTTTCTTATCCTGAGGATACTCTGTAATGTACGTGTTACAGGCTTGCTCAAGATAATAGTAGAATGTTTGATAATCAACAATAACCTCATCATCATGAAGTGCAAATAGTACTCCATGAAAGGGCTCCTCGTCGGGTTCCAGATCATTTGGAAATGTGCAATCCACATCGTTAATTCCATAACCTACTCCCGTAGATAAATGCTGAACAATATTTACAAAGCTATCATCAGTAATGGCATTGAAGAAAGCCACCACAGGAAAGTGTTCATCTCTTAACATTTGAGTTTCTAAAATTTTTTTTAACATACTATCTGAATCCTCCTACCTATAATTCAGGATAAAACGAGGTCACTGCCCCATCCTTATCTGTATAACCTCTCCATTTTATACCTTGTCCATCATAACCTTCCCATTCTCTCCCTAAAACACCTTTTGAAGAAGCATTATTTACAGCTTCTTTTCCTCGTTTAATAAAATCTTCATCAGAAATTAACTTAGGATCATAAACAGTTTTATCAAATGGCTTTGCTTTCCATCCAATTTTTTGACCTGTTTTAGCATCTAAAGAAGGAACTTGGTAAGTTATTTTTTCCACTCCTGGCAAAGCATCATGCTTCTTAACATTTAATATATTTACATCATTTTTCATAAATTCATCTTTGTTATGCGCCCCACCAATTCCTCTTCTCCTTGGAACATTGGGATCAACTTTTCTTATATGATCTTCTAAGCTAGATGAGAACTTAACGTTTTCCCTACCCGTAATTCCCATCTTCCCCCGAAAGCCTTTCGCCCCAAACGGCAAAAGCATCCCCAGAGCCGCGTTCATACTTGCTTCCTGCTGTTCTTTTGAGATCTTGTTTCCAAACATGTCTCGGCCTGTAATTGCTTCGCTGAAGCCGTTGGTTGCAGTGAGGCCATATAGTCCTTTTTGAGATGTTTTTAAGGCGTCAAAGGATTTTTGTGATGTCTTGTAAATGTCGACTGCCCTGACTGCAGCTGATGTGGCTTGGGTGGTTTTATAGACGGCTTTCCCGCCTTTAAAAATGCGTCCTGCCCAGCCGACGATAGGGATATAACCGGCTGCTGCCATTCCACCTGCAGCGACTCGTTGGCCTGCCGTAAGCTTTTCGCCTGTGATTGGATCGACGCCTGTAGCTGCTCGTTTTGCATCATTCACACCGGTTAGCTCATTGACAATGTTTCCCCCATAATCAAGGGCTTTTTCATACCAAGGACGGTTGGCGAGCGCTTCTTGTTCCTTTGCGATCTCGCGGGCTTCTTCTTGTTCTTTTTTGATTTTCAGATATTCAGCAGTTTGCTTCTCAATATCGCTTTTTGCCTTGTAGATTTCGCTATTTTGATACGCTTTCTTGTCAAAATTCATAGGCGAAATCGCTTTTCCGTCATTTGTCGCATTCATCATTTCAGCGTACAATGCCATTGTAGCTTGCTGCTCCGTCTCTGACAAAGCATATTCATCTTTTAAATTTTGATCAAGCTCTCTTAGTTCTTTGACCGTCTTTTTTCGTTCATCTTCCGCATCTTCTATTTTTTCATCAAAGGTTTGGCTATCAAATACCTCTAGGGAAATGAGGTCATCAATGTCTTGAAAAATCGTTTTGAGTGCCTTTTTTTGATCCTTCACAATGCTTTTGGCATTCTTGATGCCCATATGTACTGCGTTGTCTAAAAAGTGTTCTTCTACAAAGGTATCGCCGCCAAAGCTCGTATCATCCAGTGTCCCAGAAACACCTTCATGAAAGGCTTTTTGTTTATCAATGAAGCTGATAAACATGTCTACATTTCCAGCAAGCTCTTTATAGAAACTTTTAATATTATCTGCACCTTTCCCAGTGAAGTCATCACCGAGATTGGCAACACCTTGTAATGCCTTTTTTAAATCTACCATTTGTTCGCGGAGTTCCTGATAGTGTTTTGCCCTTGTGTCCATGGCACTTGTTAGTGCTTTTGCATCAAGTATCTTGCCCAGAAGAATTCACTCCTTCCTATTCATTGACAAGGTCAATTTTACCAATACAAAGTTTGTCATTAAATAGGAATTAAGACACAAAAACAATACTTATTATGTAAATGACATTGTTGCAATTGAAAAGCTCACTATAGAATGCGTTAGCTCCACTTTTGTCATAACAATTATAATGTAGTTTTTAGAACAATCTTTTAAATAGAACATTTTTTTGAGCTTCTCCATTATAAAAAAGTGTTATAGAGCACTTCCATGGTAAGGAAGATGTCACTAGTCGAGGCAATCCATACATGAATTAGGAATGCACTTAGAAAAAGCACACCCGCATCAGTGTACTTTTTACGATTTAGACTTCAGCAATTGCAGCTCTTGCTCCATGATATCTGCTGCTTCAGTTATAAATTGAATAATTAAATCTAATTCTTCTGGTTTGTATTCATTTGTGAGTTCCTTCGTTGATGTTGATAAGGATCGAAAGAGTTCTTTTACCTGGGATTTCCCCGCTGTTAGAGGAACAATGATGACTCTTCGTTTGTCTTTTGGATCCTTTTCTCTTTTGGCGTAGCCCGCTTTTTCAAGCCGGTCAATGAGAGCTGTGACTGCACCGGAGCTAAGGCCTGTTTTTTCACTTAATTCCCCTGCTGTGAGGGGACCGAGTTCGTTTAATAAATCGGCGGATTTGAGATCTGTTGGAAAAAGGCCGAGCGATTGAGCGGCCGCTTGGTGGAACAAAACGGTTCGTGTGGCGAGGCGCCTCATTGTATGTATGATCTGGGCTGCTCTGTCTTCAGCCTCGTTCTTTATTGACAACTTGTTCTCCTCCCTTTAAAATCAATTTATCTTGATCATCAAGATAAATGTTCTCTTACTTTATGGTTAAGTTGATCATAGCAAAAATAATGAGAGAACGTAAGCAGGAGGTAAATGAAATGAATCATGTGGATAAAGGCAAGGCATCCACTCGCTTTGTTGTCATCGGTTTGCTGTTAGGGATTTTTATGGCAGCGATGGACAATACCATTGTTGCAACAGCAATGGGAAGCATCGTAGCAGATTTAGGCAGTTTTGATAAATTTGCTTGGGTGACGGCTTCTTATATGGTGGCAGTGATGGCGGGAATGCCTATTTACGGAAAGCTTTCTGATATGTATGGTCGAAAGCGTTTTTTTCTGTTTGGACTTATTTTCTTTTTAATTGGATCAGCGCTGTGCGGTATCGCACAAACGATGGATCAGCTCATTATTTACCGAGCCATTCAAGGGCTTGGGGGCGGTGCACTTCTTCCGATCGCATTTACGATTATCTTCGACATCTTCCCGCCTGAAAAGCGCGGGAAAATGTCTGGTATGTTTGGAGCAGTCTTTGGTTTATCAAGTGTACTCGGACCACTTTTAGGTGCTATTATTACGGATTCGATCGGCTGGCATTGGGTTTTCTATATTAATGTGCCAATTGGTATTGTCAGTGTCTTCTTGATCGCCAGATACTATCAGGAATCGCTTGAACATCGTAAGCAGAAAATCGACTGGTCAGGTGCTATTACACTTGTCGTTGCGGTTGTCAGCTTAATGTTCGCGCTTGAGCTTGGCGGTAAATCTTATGCTTGGGATTCGGTGCAAATCCTCACACTTTTTGCTGTGTTTCTTGTGTTCGGTACGATCTTCTTTATTGTTGAGCGTAAGGCTGAGGAGCCGATTATCTCATTTTGGATGTTTAAAAATCGATTATTTGCAACATCTCAAATTTTGGCGTTTTTATATGGCGGGACATTTATTATTCTTGCTGTCTTTATTCCTATTTTCGTGCAGGCTGTGTACGGTGAATCTGCGACAAGTGCAGGGTTCATTTTAACACCGATGATGATTGGATCAGTCATTGGCAGTATGATCGGCGGAACGATGCAGACGAAAGTGCCTTTCAGACGTCTTATGACTATTTCTGTCATTTCATTTTTCGCTGGGATGCTGCTGCTTGCCAATATGTCACCAGATACAGCAAGACTGTGGCTCACACTCTTTATGATGATATCAGGCTTTGGCGTCGGGTTCAGCTTCTCCCTTCTGCCGTCAGCTTCAATGAATGATCTTGAGCCGCGTTACCGAGGCAGTGCAAACTCGACCAATTCATTTATGAGATCACTTGGAATGACGCTCGGTGTAACAATTTTCGGAACGATTCAAACCAATGTGCTGACAAATCGTTTAGCTGATGCCTTTAGCGGAATGAAAGGAGCCCCTTCTCAAATAAGCGATCCACAGGCTATTTTCCAAGAAGGTGCCCGCTCACAAATTCCGACTGATATTTTAAATAAAGTCATCGATGCGATGTCACAAAGTATTACGTACGTATTTTTGCTTGCATTATTCCCGATTGCACTTGCGGCGATTACGGTCATATTTATGGGAAATGCACGAGTACGCACATCTAATGAAATGAAGGAAAACGAATAATGTGAAAAAGCAGAGCGATAGCGGCTCTGCTTTTTTTCTTATTGATATAACGGATGGGCTTTGCCCTCACTGCCAACGATTCGTATTTTCGATTGGACCATGTCTTTCGCTGCTTGTTTTGCTTTTTGTAAATACATACGCGGATCTAAGCTTTCAGGTTCGTTTGAGAAATGATCACGTATTGCTTCGGAATACGCATTTTTCAGTTCAGTTGAGACATTCACCTTTGCCATACCAAGTGCAACGCATCGCTTGACATCCTCATCTGGTACAGCGGAACCACCGTGCAGGACAAGTGGTACATCGACCAGCGCTGCAATTTGTTCAATGCGGTCAAAGTCAATATCCGGCACCCCTTTATAAATGCCATGGGCAGTACCAATCGCAGGCGCTAAAGTAGGCACTCCAGTTTCTTCTACAAATTGACGGCATTCTGATGGAACGGCTTTTTCAGCATCCTTTTCGTCAACGACGATATCATCTTCTACACCGCCTACCTTGCCTAGCTCTGCTTCGACATTTACACCGACTTTTAAGGCAAGATCCACGACTTCTTTTGTGCGGCGTACATTTTCTTCATATGAGTGCATAGATGCATCGATCATAACGGATGTATATCCAGCCCTGATACAGGTGAGAATCACATCAAAGTCTGTGCAGTGATCCAGGTGAAGACCGATTGGGATTTGATATTGATCAGCCGCCGCCTTCACTGTATCTGCAATCGCTTTTGCTCCAAGAGATTGAACCGTTCCAACCGTTGTTTGCAAAATCACAGGTGACTTTAATTCTGCGGCAGTTTCGAGCACCCAATAGATACTGTCAAAGGAGTGCACATTGAATGCCACAATTCCGTATTTTTCGTTTTTCGCAGCCTCAAGCATTGGTGTTGTTGAAAGTAAAGGCATGATCAAACATCCTCTCTAGTTAAAATATCCGTTTCTAATACAGCAAGCATGTCTTCATTTGTTCTTGTTTCCAGCAGTTTTTGACGTTTCGTTTCATCCATTAAGCCTCGTGAAAGGGCTGAAAGAGCTTTTAAATGAGTCGTCCCTGCTTCACTTTTAGGGATCAGTAAGGATAAGAAGAAAAAGCAAGGCTTCCCATCAAAAGCGTCCCATTCAATACCTGTTTCCGTGCGGACGATCACAAGTGCTGGTTTCGTGATGGCTTCTGTTTGAGTATGCGGAATGGCAAATCCATCTTGAAATCCGGTTGTACTCAGTGCTTCCCTTTCCGCTAACCCTTTTTTGACATCCTCTGGTGAGGTGCAAATACCTGCTTTGTAGGCAATGTCAGCAATGGCTGCGAACACGCCAGCCTGTGAAGAAGCTGTTTCGTGAAGATTCATATAGATATGTTCCATCATTTCTCATCCTCCCTTTTAAACTGCGGGGTTGTCTATTTTTTTACGGTAAAGTCCGTAGAGAATCGCACCTACGAGTGAGCCGATTAGTATGGAAAGCACCCATTGGAATGCACCTGTGACGACCGGAAGAACAAGGAATCCACCATGCGGAGCTGGAACCTGTACCCCAAACAAATATGTCAATATAGCAGAGATGGCAGAGCCAAACATGATAATTGGCAGGACAACGACCGGGTTTTTGGCCGCAAATGGGATGGCTCCTTCTGTAATATGTGTCGCTCCTAGAATATAGTTGATTGCCCCTGCATTTCGTTCTTGTGGCGTGAAATGTTTTCGGAAAATCGTTGTAGCAATCGCAATAATAAGCGGCGGTGTGATACATGCTGCTGACACACCTGCCATGAAGTAAAGGTTACCTTCTGCAAGTAAAGCCGTTCCTGTGACATAGGCTGCTTTGTTAAAAGGTCCGCCCATATCAAATCCACACATTGCTCCAACAATTAAGCCTAAAAGCAGCGGATTTGTGGATTGTACAGATGAGAGAAAGTCCATTAAGGAATTATTTAGCCCTGTGATTGGAACTAACAACGGGGTCATGACAGCCCCAATTAAGAAAATACCGATGACAGGATAGATGAAGATTGATTTTAATCCATCAAGTGATGCTGGTAATTTTTGAAGCAGGAATTGAAGAAGTACGATGATATACCCTGCTGCAAAACCTGCGATAATACCACCTAAGAATCCAGCGCCTCCATCGTTTGCAAGGAGACCACCTATAAATCCAACGACCATCCCTGGGCGTCTTGCGATCGAATCAGCGATAAATGCTGCTAAAATTGGCACCATTAAACTAAAGCCGAGTCCGCCAATGCTTTTCAAATAGGCAGCAAACGGATGATACGTTTCGTGCTTAGGATCAGCAGAGTAGATACCGAATAAGAAAGAAAGGGCAATTAAAACACCGCCTCCAACAACAAATGGCAGCATGTGTGATACACCGTTCATTAAGTGCTTATAGATGGTGTGTATCCATTTATTTGCCGACTTTTGTTGAGAGGATGAAGGAGCAGATGGTTTCTCCGTTCCAGAAGTTCTTCCTTTCACTTGATGAACGGGGGCATCTTCATTGATAATGCCTTGGATCAGTTCATTTGGCGTGCGGATACCCTTCGCTACAGGCACTTCAATTAGTGGTTTGCCGTGAAAACGATCTGTATTTACATCTTTGTCAGCTGCGACAATGACCCCATCGGCCTCCAGAATGTCTTGATCAGTTAAAGCGTTTTCAATTCCTACTTGACCATGCGTTTCGACTTTGATGTCGACCCCTAGTTGCTCGGCAGCGATTTTTAATGCTTCAGCTGCCATGAATGTGTGTGCAATGCCTGTTGGACAGCCGGTTGCAGCGACAATTTTTTTACGGCTCATGTGTTATTCCCCCTTATTTCTTCTGAATGTGTACTTGCTCAATCAATGAATCAATGTCATGTAAATCACTTAAGCCTTTAGAAAATGCAGTAGATGCGCCAGTTGCAATGCCGTAACGTAAGCACTCTTCAGATGAATGACCTTCAAGCTGTTTACTAAGAAAGGCTGCGAGCATCGCATCTCCAGAGCAAGCTGTATTTACTACAGTGCCTGTCGGTGCGTTTCCTTTTAAGACGGCGTCTTTCGTAATGAACAAAGCCCCTTCTCCCCCGCGGGAAATAAGCACTTGCTCTGCACCCATCTCAATGAGTTTCTCTCCTGATTGAATGAGTTCTTTTTCTGACAAAGGATGTGTTTTACCGAAAAAAGCAGCAATTTCTTCTTCATTCGGTTTTAGTAAATACGGTTTGTATTGAAGCGTCTCAAGAACCGCTGCGGAGCTTGTGTCTAAAATGAACTTGACCTTCTGTTGATGACAAATAGCTGCTACTTCTGAAAAAATGCTGGCAGGAACGCCTTTTGGCAGACTGCCTGACATGATGAGGATGCCTCCCTGCGGGATAGCCGCAATTTTCTCACGAAAGGCGTGAAGCGCTTTTTCTTCAATTGCAGGGCCTTGATTCACGAGTTTGTATTCTTCTGTCGTATTAATAAAAACATTAATGCGTGTAATGCCTTCAACCGAGATAAAATCGGTTTGAATGGAGAGATCCTTTAAAGATTGTTCAATATAAGAGCCTGAAAACCCAGCAATAAATCCTAGTGCAGTGCTGGTGAAGCCATATTTCTTTAGCATAATTGACACGTTCACGCCTTTTCCATTCGGCTGATAATCTTCATCTTCTGTGCGATTGACTGCATTTGCCCGCATTTCTTTTAATGCAATATATAGGTCAATAGCAGGATTTAAGGTGCAGGTATAAATCAATTGGTTTCACCTTCTTTCTTTTCTCTAAAGAAAGTATCTCATACGATTCAGTGAAAATGTTTTCAGAATGTGTAAAGGTTTTCATGAGAAAAAGCCTTCCAGATCAAACTCTCGAAGGCTTTCTTATTGGTTATTTCATTCGGATCACATAGGCGTCAAGTAAAATGCGGGCAATGACATGAAGAGACAGACGGGATCTGACTTCATAATCTGGGAAGAAAGATTGTTCCCCTTTATATCCGACTAGTGTCATATCTGATATTTTGCTTAATGTAGAATCTATTCTTGTCGTAACCGTAATGGTTGTGACTTGCTTCATACTGAGGTTTTGACACGCTTCAACAAGCTCAGCTGTTTCGCCATTTAATGAAACAAAGATGGCAAGCTCACTTTTTTCAATGTCTCGCGATTTCAGCCGAATGATATTCGGATCGTCGTGTACTTCACATGTTTTCCCGATGAGCTGTAATTTGATGGTCATCTCTTTGGCGATCATCTCTGAGAAGCCTCTGCCGAAAATATAAATTTTGTCTGCATTATGTATTTTTTGAACGGCATCTTCAATTTGTCCAATACTTTGCAGCTGTATCGTTTTTAAAACCTCTTCTTCATTTTTCCGAATCGCTAGTTTGATGTCTTCATCAATATTTTTGAGCTGGTCGCTTGCATCTGTCATTTTCTTTTCTTGTTTCAATCGATATTTAAAGGATGTATAGCCGTTATAGCCAATTTTTTTCATCAGTCTGACAATCGTGGCCGTTGATACATTGGCTCTTTCGCTTAAAGTGACAATGGATAAGGTGGAGATATCCTCTAAATGCTGGTGAATATAATTGAGTAAATAACGTTCTGTTTCACTTAACGTTTGATATACATCACTTGGGATGTTAAATAATGATTCGTTCAATTCGATTCCCCCTTATTCATTTCATACTATAATTAAATGCCCAATAAAAACAAGATGATTCTTTTGTCATGTATTTAGATGAAAGGCGAAAATGAGTGAAATTTTATTTTTGACATAAACTAAGGAAAAGTTGTGTCTATGTGAAAGGAGCTGATCCGAATGCTTCATCTTTTGTTTTATCTGATCCTTCTCTATGTCGTTTATGTCTTTTTGACCGCATTTGTTTTGTTTTATTTACCGATCCAAAAAACATGCAAAGAACATTGTATCTATAAAGCCTCTTCGATCTCAGGAGATGATCAGGGCACAAATCAAGTGATGCTTCTTGACGATGGATTTGAGTCTGGTCAGGCCAGAATCCAAATGATTCGTGAGGCAAAGAGGATGATCCGCCTAAGTTATTATTCCATTCAAAAGGGAAAAACAGCCGAATGGGTACTAGGTGCTTTAATTGAAGCTGCTGATCGAGGGGTGAAAGTTCAGCTGCTTTTAGACGGCATCTGCCACAGTTTGCGTGGACCGCTAAAAGATTTACGATATGCCGTGGCAAATCACCCGAACATGGCCATTCGTTTTTATGAGCCCTTTCGGTTATTTAAGCCATGGACGTGGCATAACCGCCTTCATGATAAGCTGCTGCTGGCAGATGGCCGAGTGGCTGTGATGGGCGGAAGAAATATCGGTGATAAATACTTTGCAGATCAGCCGCCGAAAGACTTTGCATTTGACCGCGATGTGCTGCTTTATAACGACAAAAAAGGAAAAGTATTAGATGAAATGGAGCAATACTTCGTTTATTTATGGAATCATAACTTTACGAAAAGAACAAAAGCTGTGTTCTCCAAACAAAAAGCAAAGAAAGGCTTAAAACTAAGAAAGAAACTGCTTAGATCCTATCAGGAGGCAGTGCATGAGAAAGAACCTTTTGTGATGTCGTCCTTTAACTGGGCAGCAGATGGCACCTCAGTAAAGCAGATTGCATTTTTTACAAATCCTGTGGAGCGTTTCAATAAGCGTCCTCTTGTGCTCAAAAAACTAAACGATCTAGCTCACCGGGCAAAGCGTTCTGTGCTCATACAGACGCCTTATGTCATCCCGACACGACCCATGAAAGACGGCCTCACTCCCTTAGGCAGCGGGATTCAAACGACAGTTGTCACGAATTCTCTTACAGCGACGCCAAATCCATTAGCTTTTGCAGGTTACTTAAGCACGAAAAAGGAACTGATGAAAACAGGCGTTCATTTGTACGAATATGAAGGTCCGTATTCCATTCATGCGAAATCAATGGTCATTGATGATTATTTAAGTATTATTGGCACATATAATTTAGATGCGAGGTCTAGTTTTTTAAATACAGAGTCAATTTTGGTCATTGATAGTGCCCCTTTTGCGCTATCACTTACTCAGGCAATAGAACGTAAAATCGCCTATAGTATACTTGTCGCGAAGGACAAGGAAGCCTATAAAACGGGGTCCTATGGTCAGAAAAAAAAGCCTTTGATGAAAAGGCTCCTTTTAAATGGTTTATCTGCGATAACTGTTCTATGGCGGCGGTTGATCTAAAGGGCAGCTACTTTTGTGGCAGCCCTTTTTCTTCTGATTGCTCCTCTTCTGCTGACTCCAATTTGGTCAATTTAAACACCAGGATCCCCGCAACAATCACAATGACACCTAATAGTTTTGCGGGGGAAAATTCCACTTTCTCTAACCCAAGCCAGCCAAGCGAATCGAACAAAAGCGCGGAGCCGAGCTGTGAAATCAGGACAATCGAGATTCCATAAGTCGGACCGAGACGTTTGATGCTTTGAACGAGGCAGATGACCACCCCTACTCCAATGGCTCCGCTAATCCAGTACCACGCTTCCATATGTCTTAATTGAAACATGCCGGTTCCTTCTAGCAAAAGACCCATCAAAAGTGAAGCAATAAAGCCCATACCTAGAACGAGAGTGGTCGTTGACCAAGAGCCTGTCTGCTCATTGACCTTACTGTTAAAAATGGTTTGTAAGCTGACGAGTGCGCCAGCCGTGATGGCTAATCCTATTCCTATGATCATGTCTGAATCCCTTCATTTCTTCTATTCATAAATGTTTCGCTCCGCTATTTCTAAGAGTCCTTCCCGGTCAAGAATCGTAATCTTCCCTCTTCGCCTCTCTATCAGCCCTTTTTCACAAAATTGCTGAATCACCCGGTTAATATGACGGTAGCTTGTACCAATTAAGCTCGCCGCATCAGTAAGACGCAGTGCGCTCGCGCTGTTATCCCCTGTTAACACAGACAATAAGTAGCTTGCGAGTCTGACCTCTACAGGATATAAAAGGTGGAAGCTCAAATCGTTTGATTTCGTATAAAATTTGTTTGTGATGCCCTTTAGTAAAAAGGTTAACACGCGCGGGTCATCCTTCGCATGGCGCATGAGCGCTTGATGAGAAATCCTTAGCATATGTACTTCTGTGACAGCCTCCACTGTATTGACCATATCAGTCTGCTGAACGTATTCAATATCTCCAATCGCTTCAAGAGGATGTTTAAAACAAAGAATGAAGGTCTTTCCTTCTTTTGTGGTGGTGAAAATCTTTAATTTTCCTTTTACTAACAAGTACAAGTGCTCCCTCTGATCTCCCTTTGAACAAATCAGCTCACCTTGCTCATAGCGCCATAAGCTGACGTGTGATATGAGTTTCTGATGAAAGACGTTTTCTAATTCATGTGCCTTGAGATAAGAGGAAAATAGAGATTCATCATGAAGCTCCTCCATCTGACGCCCTCCTTTATAGCTTTAAAATGATTACGCCTGCGATCATCAATAGAATTCCTGCATAATGCTGCCATTTCATTTTCTTCTTCTGTACACCAAACCATCCTTTTGCATCGATTGCAAAGGTAAATGCCAGCTGAGCAATGAGTAAAGCAGCGATGGTCAGTGTGACACCGATCATTTGAATCGCAGTCACTTCATTGAAAATAATAATGGCTGCAAATGCACCGCCTACTAAATAAAGCGGCTGCACCTTTTGATATTCCCTGAAGTGTCCGTCACGTACGATCAGTAAAATGATCAGTGCGATCATAAAGCCGGTCAGCTGCGTGATGGTTGCCGCCTGCCATGTCCCGATATCCTGGCTGATTCTTGCGTTTGCTACGCCTTGCAGTGTAATACAAGCGCCTCCTAATAAAGCGAAAATAACACCTTTCATTCGTTCAAATGCTCCTTCTTTTTCAGTCTAGTTCCATTAAAAGATAGATGCCCTGATGTTGAAAAGGACATATGTCCCACTTTGCGTATTATATCAGAAACTTTTTCTTTTACAGTTGCATCGTTTTAGATTTTTCACAGTGGGTACAGTTTTATATCACCTGAAAACAGAATATTGAATTGAATCACATATAAAAAGGAGACATGTCAGAATGAGAAATCAAGAGAAACATTTTATTAACGGAGAATGGATCGCATCAACAGGAAACGAAACGACGGAAGTCATCAATCCTGCTACAGAGGAAGTCATTGGCACCATTAGTTTAGGAACAAAAGAAGATTTAGATAAGGCAGTCAAAGCTGCTCGTACCGCCTTCCCTTCTTTCTCAAAAACATCTCGAAATGAACGCGTAAAGATGCTGGAAAACATTGTGCGCGGCTACGAAAAGCGTAAGGATGAACTAATTGAAGTCATGACACAAGAGCTCGGTGCACCGCTGAAAGTATCGGAAGAGGTTCATTACAAAATGGGACATGAACATTTTTCTAAAGCAGCGGAAGCACTTAAATCGTATACATTTACTGAGGACCGCGGCGGACACACCATTATAAAAGAAGCGATTGGTGTCAGCGGATTGATTACACCTTGGAATTTCCCAACAAATCAAACATCACTTAAAATCGCGGGTGCCATTGCAGCAGGCTCACCAGTTGTCTTAAAGCCTGCGGAAATTACACCTTTTGCCGCAATGATTCTTGCAGACATCATTGATGAAGCTGGCGTACCGAAAGGCGTCTTCAACCTAGTAAACGGAACTGGTGATGTCATTGGTGACGGCATTAGCTCACACCCTGATATTGACTTTGTTTCATTTACGGGATCAGGTGCTGTCGGCTCTAAAATAATGGAAAATGCTGCAGACAATATTAAGAAAGTGGCTCTTGAGCTCGGCGGGAAATCCCCTCTTATCATCTTAGATGATGCAGATGTGGATGAGGCAGCCGAAACAGCCGTTCATCATATTGCGATGAATACAGGTCAAGTATGTTCCGCAGCTACACGTGTGCTGATTCCTGAATCAATGAAAGATGCATTTGAAAAAGCGCTGCTGAATGCCCTGCCGAAGTTTACAGTTGGTGATCCGCGAGAAGATCACGCCACTGGCCCGCTTGTCTCCAAAAAGCAATGGGATACCGTGCAGTCTTATATTGAAAAAGGAATTGAAGAAGGTGCTCACCTGCTTGCTGGGGGAACTGGTAAGCCGGACGGACTAGACAAAGGATATTTCGCCAAGCATACTATTTTCACAAATGTGAAAAATGATATGACCATTGCGCAAGAGGAAATATTCGGACCCGTCATGAGTGTGATCACATATCAAGACTTGGATCATGCCCTTGAGATTGCCAATGATACAGTGTACGGTCTTGCTGGCTATGTGGTTGGAAAAGATGAAAAAACATTAAAATATGTAGCTGAACATATTCGTGCCGGTCAAATTACCATTAACAACGCCGAAACAGATTACTTTGCCCCATTTGGCGGCTTTAAGCAATCTGGTATCGGAAGAGAATGGGGAGACTTCGGTATCGAGGAATATTTAGAAGTAAAAGCCGTGATGGGACTTCCAACAGCATAATTTGAAAAAAGGAGAAAAACTCTAAGGTTTTTCTCCTTTTTCATGATAGAAAGAATCTGCCCCCTGCCCCCTACTTATCCATCATGATTTTATATTTTTCGACCTTTGCTTTAGGAGGAAACGATTCTTGTAACTCATCAAACCAAACCTCAATCGTTTGACCCTGTGACAGCTCTTTAGAATCTACTTTTGTTAAATCCATAACGATGAGATCATTTTTATACTTTTCAATAAGAAGATGTGTATTCAATGAATCATCGTTTTTTAGAGGCGTTTTATTGTTTATAAGAAGTAAATTCGTCTCCCCTTTTCTTAGCAGGATGCCTTTTTTTGAAAAAGGTGCTGTCGTTTTATTTTTATTGTACGAATCTTTTATATTGCCCTGTGGAGAATTACACGCTACTAATAAAATGAGAAAAATCAAGATGACAAGCCGAAAACATTTTATATTTTTAAACTTTATCTGCATTAACTTTCATACACCCCTTTTCAATCCCTTACGATCGTCTCTTCATTCAAAACGGCCCATTTTTCTAAAGATGCTTTATACAGTTAAGCGATTCACCTTCAAGTTCTGTCACCTTGCAAAGGTATTAGAAATCTTAATCATGACAATCAATATTATATATTTTACTTAATGGCAAACTTTCGGTAAAGTTCAAATTGAACCTATATATATAATTCCTATCGAATTAATCTATGTTTATATTCCTTGTGAGGTGGATATCGTTGCAACTTCATGTATTGAACAGTCCGTTTAGTCAGGAGCAGGCAGAACTGCTTAATCAGCTGCTTCCGACTTTAACAGATCAGCAAAAAATTTGGCTTACCGGTTATTTATCAGCACAGGCAGCTTTAGCCGGATCAGAAAATACTGCCCTAGCCCCTTCTCTTTCTGCCGCAGCACCAGCGCAGCCTATCAGCAAAGATGTGACCGTCCTTTATGGCTCACAAACAGGCAATTCTGAAGGGTTAGCAAAAAAGACAGCTCAACATCTTGAAGAGAAAGGTTTTCAAGTGACGCTCTCTTCTATGTCAGATTTTAAACCAAATAGTCTGAAAAAAATAAACAATTTACTGATTATCGTCAGCACACATGGCGAGGGAGATCCGCCTGATAATGCCCTTTCTTTCCATGAATATGTTCACGGCAGACGTGCACCAAAGCTTGATCATTTAAGCTTTTCTGTCCTATCACTTGGTGACAGCTCTTACGAATTCTTCTGTCAAACAGGTAAAGAATTTGATGAGCGCTTAAAAGAGCTTGGCGGAACGCGTCTTTTCGATCGAGTGGACTGTGATCTTGATTATGATGAGCCGTTTTCTGAATGGCTTCAAGGGGTGGCATCATCACTTAGCGAAGGCGGAGCCGCAGCCCCGCAGGAATCAGCGGAAGCGAACACTCAAACGGCAGCATCTGAATACTCAAGAACAAATCCTTTTTATGCTGAAGTGCTTGAAAATATCAACTTAAATGGCCGCGGTTCTAACAAAGAAACCCGTCATTTAGAGCTTTCTCTTGAAGGATCAGGACTTGTTTATGAGCCGGGTGACAGCCTTGGTATTTATCCAACAAATGATCCTGCGCTTGTTGATGAACTGATCACAACATGCGGATGGAATGCAGAGGAAGCCGTAACCGTTCATAAAAACGGCGACACGCTTCCTTTAAAAGAAGCACTTACCTCTCATTTTGAGATTACCGTATTGACAAAACCTCTTCTTCAAAAGATGGCGTCCTTTACAAAAAGCGAAGCCTTGCAGGCCCTTTTAGAAGAAGGAAACGAAGAAAAGTTAAAAGCGTATATAGCAGGAAGAGATTTAGTAGATGCTGCTCGTGATTTCGGTCCTTTTGAAGGAACAGCGGCAGACTTCACTGCCATTTTAAGAAAAATTCCGGCTCGCCTCTATTCCATTGCAAGCAGCCTGAAAGCCAATGAAGAAGAAGTTCATTTGACGATCGGTGCTGTGAGATATGATGCTCACGGAAGAGAACGTCAGGGTGTCTGCTCAATCTTATGTGCGGAGCGCTTAGAGCCAGGTGATAAGCTGCCTGTTTATATCCAGCACAATCAAAACTTTAAGCTTCCTGAAAACCCTGAAGCACCGATCATTATGGTAGGACCAGGCACAGGCATCGCCCCTTTCCGTTCCTTTATGCAGGAGCGCGAGGAAGTCGGTGCAGACGGAAAGTCATGGTTGTTCTTCGGTGATCAGCACTTTGTGACGGATTTCTTATATCAAACCGAATGGCAAAAGTGGTTAAAAGATGGTGTGTTAACGAAAATGGATGTGGCTTTTTCACGAGATTCAGAGGAAAAAGTATATGTCCAGCATCAAATGAAGAAACAAAGTAAAGAATTATTCGAATGGCTGGAGCAAGGTGCCTATGTATATGTCTGCGGAGATGAAAAACATATGGCGCATGATGTTCATAATACCCTTCTATCAATCATCCAAGAAGAAGGTGCGATGAGCAAAGAGAAAGCTGAAAGCTATCTAGCCAACTTGCAGCAGCAAAAACGCTATCAGCGTGACGTATATTGATTGAATGCTTGAAAGAAAGGAGCTTTTACTTACATGGTGAAGACAGCATTAACAGCGCCGGATGGACCTCCGAGCGACGTAGAGGAAATCAAAGAAAAAAGTGATTATTTACGGGGTACTTTAAAAGAAGTGATGCTTGATCCGATTTCAGCGGGTATTCCTGATGATGATAACCGTCTGATGAAGCATCACGGCAGTTATTTACAGGATGATCGTGACCTGAGAAATGAACGGCAAAAACAAAAGCTTGAGCCTGCCTATCAATTTATGCTACGCGTCCGCCTGCCTGGCGGAATCGCTACATCCAAACAGTGGCTTGTAATGGATGAGCTTGCTCATAAATATGGAAACGGTACGTTAAAGCTGACAACTCGTGAAACCTTTCAGCTTCACGGTATTCTAAAATGGAACATGAAAAAGACCATTCAAGACATTCATTCCACTATGCTTGATACGATCGCTGCTTGCGGCGATGTGAACCGTAATGTCATGTGTACGTCAAATCCTTATCAATCAGAAGTGCACCATGATGTATACGAGCTCGCCAAAAAATTAAGTGATGACCTGCTTCCACAAACAAGAGCGTACCATGAAATTTGGCTTGATGAGGAAAAGGTAGCAGCAACGCCTGATACAGAGGTTGAGCCGATGTATGGTCCACTTTATTTGCCAAGAAAATTCAAGATTGGTGTGGCGGTCCCTCCTGCTAACGATATTGATGTTTTTTCGCAGGATTTAGGCTTCATTGCGATTATTGAAAATGATCAATTAGTCGGTTTTAATGTCGCGATTGGCGGTGGAATGGGCATGACTCATGGTGATACAGCGACCTATCCTCAGCTTGCAAAAGTAATTGGCTTTTGTACACCGGAACAAGTTGTAGAGATTGCCAAACAAGTGATCACCATCCAGCGGGACTACGGAAACCGTTCGGTGAGAAAAAATGCCCGCTTTAAATATACAGTGGACCGTCTTGGTCTTGAGAATGTAAAAGAAGAGCTTGAGCGCCGCCTTGGTTTTTCCCTATTAGACGCAAGAGATTATCACTTCGATCATAACGGTGACCGCTATGGGTGGGTAAAAGGAATCAATGGCAGATGGCATTATACAATGTTTGTAGAAGGCGGACGTATCACGGATTACGATGATTATCCGCTGATGACAGGTATTCGTGAAATCGCAAAGATTCATACAGGTGACTTCCGCTTAACAGCGAATCAAAATTTGATCATTGGAAACGTCACATCTCATAAAAAGAAACAAATCGAGCAGCTCATTCAGGAGTTTAGTTTGTCAGATGGACAGCAGCACTCTGCACTGCGCCGCAGTTCAATGGCCTGTGTTGCTCTTCCGACATGCGGCTTAGCGATGGCAGAGGCAGAACGCTACCTCCCGCGCTTAATTGACAAAATTGAAGAGATTGTCGAAGAAAATGGCTTAAGTGATAAAGAAATCACGATTCGTATGACTGGATGTCCAAATGGATGCGCCCGTCATGCGCTTGGTGAAATTGGCTTTATCGGGAAATCACCTGGTAAATACAACATGTATCTTGGCGCTGCGTTTGATGGCAGCAGATTAAGTAAACTGTACCGAGAAAATGTAGGAGAAGAAGACATTTTAAACGAGCTTGGCTCTCTTCTCCCCCGCTATGCAAAAGAACGCGCGGAACATGAACATTTCGGTGATTTTGTGATTCGGGCAGGTATTGTAAAAGAAACAACAGATGGCACGAATTTTCATGTGCAATAAAAAAGACAGGACGCTCTCCTGTCTTTTTTTTATGGACTTTGTTTCCTTTTCAAGTATTCGCAAATGCTGTTATACACATCAGGATTATCTAGAGACGAAAGATCTGGTGAAGGCTGCTGTTCATAAGCTCCTTTTAATAAACGACGGACGATTTTTCCGTTTCTTGTTTTCGGTAAAGCTGAAATGAGATGAATTTCCTTTGGTGTGAGCGCTTTTCCCGCATATGAACCAACATGTATTTTGAGCTCTTGAATGAGTGCAGCTTCTTCGAAAGACTGTGAATTGGCCACAATGAAACAAACTAGTGCTTCTCCCTTCACCTTATCCTTTACTCCAATCACAGCAGCCTCATGTACGGCTGGATGCCCGACAAGAATGGATTCAATTTCAGCTGGACCAATGCGTTTACCTGCTGTATTAATGACATCATCCGATCTGCCCGTGATATGGAATGCGCCATCCTCTGATTGCATCACCCAATCACCGTGCGTCCACACCCCATCAAATCGTTTAAAATAGGTGTCTTCATATCGCTCCGGATCTTTCCAAAACCCACATGTCATGCCGACCCACGGCTTTTTCACAACAAGCTCCCCTACCTCATTCAGAACGCTCTCTCCGGCCTCATTATACACATCTGCCGCCATTCCTAAGATTGCCGCATTAAAAAGGATCGGTTTGATTGGACGAAGCAGCGTACTTCCTACAATACCGCCAGAAACCTCTGTTCCCCCTGAGTAATTTAAGATTGGAATGTGCTTTTGACCAATGGTGTTAAAAAGCCATTGCCATGGTGCTTCATTCCACGGTTCACCTGTAGATATGATGGCTTTCACATGCGGCAGCTCAATGTCTGAAAGGTTTTGCTGCATCGCAGATCGAACAAAAGTAGGTGAAAGTCCAAAATGGGTGACTTTTTGCTCGTGGATGAATGACCAAAGGTGTTGTTCATCTGGATAATCGGGGGCGCCGTCATATAAAACAATTGCAGCTCCATTGATCAAGCCGCCAAAGACGAGAAAGGGCCCCATCATCCATCCCATGTCTGTGAGCCAAAACAAACGGTCTCCTTTTGCAACGTCCATACAAAGACCGGCATCAAAAGCCGCTTTTACAGGAAAGCCTGCGTGTGTATGAACAGCCCCTTTTGGTGTACCGGTTGTTCCAGACGTGTATAAGATCATAAGAGGCTCTTCATTTGAAAGATAAGTCGTTTTACTCAGTGGTTCCTCTTTTAACAAATCGTTTAACTGAATATCCTCTTTATATCCAGTAGAAGAGGAAGCATGTACAATGACTGTTTGGACAGTCTTGGTTTTGTCGATCGCTTCTGCCGCACATTCACGCATGTTGATCGTCTTTCCCCGGCGCGTCACGCTAGAGCCTGTGACGACAATGGTTGCACCTGATGCACGAATACGTACGGCAAGAGGCTCGCTTCCATAGCCAGAAAATACCGGGCTAAAGATGACACCAATCTTTGCAAAGGCAAGCATGACGGCAGCTGTTTCCGGAAGCATCGGCATATAAATGACCGCTACATCTCCTTTTTGTATTCCCTTCTTCAAAAAACCAGCAGCGAGACGATTGACCTTTTCTTGAAGTTCGAGGAACGTCCATCTTCTCTCTTCTCCCGCTTCATTTCTCCACATCACAGCTGGTTGATGCTGGGTTTCTTCATTCTCTGCCCATTTGTCAACAGCCGTTTCGACCACGTTGAGCCGTCCGCCTTTGTACCAATTGGGCCACATGAATGAATCTTGGCCTAATGCGGCTTCATACGGCTTCTTCCACACGATGCCGACCGCCTTTTCGGCTTCTCTCCAAAACCAATCGGTCCGCTCGATACTAGCTTGATAGAACGCATCATAAGTAGAAAAACCAAGTGAATGCATCCATTTGTAAAGGCGTGTTTGTTTCATCATCTGCTCTTCGGGTATCCACGCTGGTTTTAGGTTCATCATGAGGCCGCCCCCTTTAGACCGGATAAACCGGGTGTTTTCGTCTTGTAAATGTCATCTCTTTAGAGGTATAGGCTTGTAATCTATGACAAAGCTCATCTCGCAAATGGTCAAATGGAATGACACCATCGACAATCATTTCAGAGGCAAGCTCATATATATTCATATCTTCCTGATATTCCTTGCGTTTCTCTTGAATAAATGCCGCTCTTTCCTCAGCAGGCAGTTCGGCAATTTTATTCGCATAGACAGCATTTACAGCGGCTTCTGGCCCCATGACAGCAATTTGTGCTGATGGAAGAGCAAGACAGCAGTCCGGTTCAAAGGCCGGTCCTGCCATAGCATATAAACCTGCACCATATGCTTTACGAACAATGACGGATATTTTCGGAACGGTTGCCTCTGACATGGCGGAAATCATTTTCGCCCCGTGCCTGATAATGCCTGCTTGTTCTACTTTGGTTCCGATCATAAACCCCGGTATATCGGCAAGGAAAAGGAGTGGAATATGAAAGGCGTCACATAGCTGAATAAACTTAGCCGCTTTGTCGGCTGAGTCATGGAATAAAACGCCGCCTTTTACCCTCGGCTGGTTGGCAATAAGACCGACAGGCTGACCATTCATGCGGCCAAAGCCTGTGATCAATTCTGCGGCAAACAGTTTTTTGATTTCAAAAAAAGATCCTTCATCAATGAGTAAATCAATGAGCTGATACATATCAAAAGGGGTATTCTGCCCTTTAGGGATGAGGTCTTGGATGGTGATCTCTGATGGTTTAGGTGCGATTGCGGCTGCCCGTTTTGGTTTTTCTGTATAGTTGGCAGGCATGTAAGTTAAATAAGTGCGGGCGATTTGAATGGCTTCTTCCTCGGTTTTTGCTAAAATATCGCCGCATCCAGAAATGCTGCAATGCATTTTTGCTCCGCCCATTTCTTCAAGTGATACTTTCTCTCCAATCACCATTTCGGCCATTCGCGGTGAGCCTAAGTACATTGAGGCATTCCCTTCGACCATGACGACGATGTCACAAAAAGCAGGAATGTAAGCACCTCCGGCTGCCGAAGGACCAAATAGTAAACAAATTTGCGGAATACGTCCAGACAGCTTCACCTGGTTATAAAAAATGCGGCCTGCACCCCTTCTGCCTGGAAACATGGCGATTTGATCGGTGATTCTAGCACCCGCAGAGTCAACTAAATACAGCATTGGGCAGTTGAGCTTTTCGGCTGTTTCCTGGATTCTAATGATTTTTTCTACCGTTTTGACGCCCCATGATCCTGCTTTGACGGTAGAATCATTTGCCATGACGCAAACAGTTTGCCCATTCATCCGCCCTGTCCCTGTGATAACACCATCTGCTGGTAAATGTTCATTTTGACACTCGGCAAACATGGCATCCTCAATGAAAGAATCCTCATCTAATAACAACTGGAGGCGGTCACGGACAAACAATTTTCCTTTTTCTTTGTTTTTTTGATGGTATCGGTCTGCCCCGCCTTTCAGAATCTGCTGTTTTTTTAGTTCATATTCTTCGATCATACCCATTCCCCTTTCTTGCTACCTGCCTCTGTATTGAGGCGTTCGTTTTTCTTGGAAGGCTCGAAGACCTTCCGTTCGATCTTCTGTCTCAATGAGCCGTAGATAGGCTTCGTATTCCTTTGTCAAACCTGTATGCAAATCGTGATCAAGGCTTGATTGAATCGCTTGTTTCGCTTCTTTTAAGGCAAGCGGGCCATTTTTGATGATTTGTTTTGCAAGAGAGATGGCATCGTTCATGAGGGAATCTGCTACAGAGATATGCTCAATCAGCCCGATTTGAATGGCTTCTTCTGCTTGTATTGATGCGCCTGTGAAAATAAGTTCTTTTGCTTTACCGAGTCCAATGAGGCGCGGAAGGCGCTGCGTCCCTCCGGCTCCTGGTATGATAGCTAGTCCTGTTTCTGGCAGGCCGAGTCTTGCTCCGGCTCGTGCAATGCGGAGATCACAAGCGAGCGCGAGCTCAAGTCCTCCACCCAGTGCGTGTCCGTTCATCACTGCAATGACAGGTACAGGAATAGATTCAATCTCGATAAAAGTTTGCTGAATCGAAAGAACAGCTCCTTTCGCTTCTGCTTCTGTCATCAATCGTCGTTCTTTTAAATCTGCTCCAGCACAAAAGACTTTTGAACCGGCTCCTGTAATGAGAAGACAGCGAATGCTTTCATCGTGTTTGATTTCTTGAATAATTTGATTGATCTCCTCCAGCATTGGAGCAGATAGGGAATTCGCTTGTTCTGGCCTGTTTAAGGTCATGATAGCGATCTGTTCATCTTGTATCGAAAAATGGACCAATGATGTCATGTTATTCATCCTTTATGAAATAGTCTAAGAGTGATAAGCACGTAAACAGTGACTAGGTAAGGTTCGATCTACTTTTGCTTCAATCCATTCTGCCGCTTTAATTAATGCAGGAAGGTGAATATTTGTCTCAATTCCTAGTTTTTGAAGCATATGCACCACATCTTCTGTCGCCACATTTCCGCTGGAACCAGGTGCATAGGGACATCCGCCGAGCCCGCCGCTGGAGGAGTCAAATATGGTGATCCCTGCTTTTAATGCCGTATAAATATTCGCAAGAGCCATCCCCTTCGTATCATGAAAATGAAGAGCGATTTTATCAGCAGGAAAACGTTCGAGTAAAATGTCTAAGCGCCTTTCTACTTGAAGCGGATGGGCTTCACCGATGGTGTCACCGAGAGATATTTCATCAATGCCATAAGAAAGCAAAATATCCGTTAACCGGAGGACTTGATCCATTGGCACTTGTTTTTCATATGGGCAGCCAAACACGGTGGAAATATACGCGCGCGTGTTTTTTCCTGCTGCTTTTAAATCAGCTGTCATTTGTTTGATAACAGGAAGTGTTTCGTGGATGGATTGATTCATATTTTTCTTGTTATGTGTTTCACTCGAAGAGATGAACATAGCGCCTGTGTCAAGATTGGCTTCAAAAAAATGAGCTAAGCCTTTTTCATTGGGAATAAGTGCTGCATAGGTGATGTCGTCTTTTTTGTTAAAGGATTGGGTGAGTTCTTTGGCATCTTTTAAGGCTGGAACCCATTTAGGATGAACAAATGATGTGACTTCAATATAAGGGAGCTGGGCTGCTGCGAGCAGATCAATCCACGTTCGCTTCTCGCCTGTGTCAAGCCAGACTGATTCATTTTGCAGTCCGTCCCGCGGGCCGACCTCCCTGATAAGCACACTCTTTGGTAATGCCATCTGGCTCCCTCCTATTCTGTTAGTTCTAAAAGAACCTCTCCTTCATCGACAAACTCTCCCTCTCCCTTATACACTTTACTGATGATCCCGGCCTCTTCAGCAACGATCGGAATCTCCATTTTCATTGATTCTAAAATGGCAACCTCCTGTCCTTTTTGCACTTCATCGCCTTGTTTCACAAGAAGCTTCCACAAGTTTCCGGCCATTTGAATTGTGACAGTTTTCATGAACGGTTTTCCTCCCTTTTTTTCATGAGAAAATCGGTGGTGATGCTGCCTTGTAAGAAAGCAGAAGATCCGGTCATTTCCCTTAAAAGCGGTAAGTTGGTTTTGATCCCTTCTATTTCATATGCTTGTAATGCCCCTTTTAATCGTTCTATTGCAAGTTTTCGTGTATCACCGTAAACGATCATTTTCGCAATCATTGGATCGTAAAAAGGGGTAATGATGCTTCCATTTCTCACGCTTGACTCATGACGGATATACGGAGCTTCAGGTGTGGAAAGCCGAGTGATCGTTCCTGGTGATGGATAAAAGGTGACGGGATCTTCCGCATAAATTCTAACCTCGATGGCATGGCCGATTTGATGAATATCCTCCTGATTAAAGGAAAGCGGCTCACATGCAGCGATTTTCAGCTGTTCCTCGACAAGGTCAATGCCTGTAATTTCTTCTGTGACAGGGTGCTCTACTTGTAATCTTGTGTTCATTTCTAGGAAATAAAAGTGTTGATGCTGATCAACTAAACATTCAATCGTTCCTGCATTTTCATACCCAATCGCTTTGGCTGCTTTGACGGCCATCTCCCCCATCTGATGTCTTACTGATTCATCAAGACAGGCGGCTGGTGCTTCTTCAATGATTTTTTGATGTCTTCGCTGGAGTGAGCAGTCGCGCTCAAATAAGTGAACCCCATGACCGAAGGAATCAAAAAGGACCTGAATTTCAATGTGCCGAGCGTTTTCAATAACCTTTTCCATATACAGCGTCCCATCGTTGAAAAAGCTTTGCGCTCTTTTTTGATTCCCTTCAAAAGCCCTGTACAGCTCCTCGTCATTTTGCACGATCTGCATGCCAATTCCTCCGCCCCCGCTTGATGCCTTGAGCATGATCGGATAACCGAGTGACTGCGCTTGACTGACCCCTTCTTCTGCATCATGCAGCGGAGCTGAAACGCCTGGTACAATGGGGATACCTGCTTGAGCCATCGTTTTTCTTGCTTCAATTTTATTCCCCATTCGCTGAATGACTTGTGCGGATGGGCCAATAAAGGCGATTCCTTCGCTGCGGCAGCGTTCTGCAAAGGCTGCATTTTCTGATAAGAGGCCATATCCTGGGTGGATGGCATCTGTATTTGTCTGTTTGGCTACACGAATGATGGCTTCCATGTTTAAATAGCTTTCAGATACTTTCGCGCCTCCAATCGGATAGGCGCTGTCTGCTTCTTGCACATGAAGTGCATGCTGATCTGCTTCTGAATAAACGGCGACGGTGTGGATTCCGAGCCTTTTACACGTTCGAATAATTCGCCGGGCAATTTCGCCTCGATTGGCAATCAGTACTTTTTGAAACATCACTGCCTTCACTCCTTTATTAGATCAAGCGCCTGCTTTTTCAGACGAAATTTTTGAATCTTCCCTGATGCGGTCATTGGATACTCGTCAGTGATGAAAAAATATTTAGGAATTTTGTAGCGTGCCATTTGCGACTGACAATAGCTGGTGAGTGTCTCAATTGTCACCGTCCTACCTTGTTTAAGCCGAATGAATGCGGCGGCTTCTTCTCCATACGTCTCGTCAGGTATACCAACGACCTGTGCATCAAGAATATCCGGATGAGTGTAAAGAACATCCTCAATCTCTTTTGGGTAAACATTCTCCCCGCCTCTAATGATCATATCTTTCAGCCGTCCTGTGATTTTCACATAGCCGTCCTCATCCATCTCTGCTAAATCACCCGTATGAAGCCAGCCGTCCTGATCAATCACTTCATTTGTGGCTTCTTCATTTTTATAGTAGCCTTTCATCACATGATAGCCTCTTGTACACAGCTCTCCTTGTTCTCCTCTTGGTACTTCCTCCGGCGTGCCTGGAACGGTGATTTTCACTTCAATGTGAGGAAGCGCCCGGCCGACCGTTTGAACCCGCCTTTCAAATGAATCATCCGTTCTTGTTTGGGTAATGACAGGAGAGCTTTCGGTCTGTCCGTAAGCAATCGTGAGCTCCTTTAGTCCCATTTGTTCAATGACGGCTTTCATCACATGGGATGGGCAAAGAGAACCTGCCATAATGCCCGTTCGTAATGTGGACAGATCGTATTGGTGAAAATTCGGATGGTCGAGTTCTGAAATGAACATTGTCGGGACGCCGTGAAGTACGGTGCACTTCTCTTTTTCCACTGTTTGAAGAACTCTCTCTGGATGGAAGGATTCAATTGGAATGATCGTTCCTCCTTTTGTGAGACAAGCAAGCACGCCAAGAACGGATCCAAAGCAATGAAAGAAAGGAACAGGGATACACATGCGGTCCTTTTGGGTGAGCTTCATACAATCTGCGATTTGTCTGGCATTGCAGACAATGTTTGTATGGCTGAGCATGACTCCCTTTGGGTAGCCGGTTGTGCCTGAAGTATATTGCATATTAATGACATCATCAGGCGCAAGCTCATCCATTCGTTTCTCCCACTCATGATTCTCTGTTCTTTTAGCAGCTGCGTGAATACTGTCCCAGCTGCGCATGCCCTTTGGCGTGTGCTCGCCAATATAGACGACACTTTTTAAATAAGGAAAAGATGAGGATGTGATCTCACCTTGATGAGCGTTTTGAAGCTCCGGTATGAGTTCTTCAAGCATTTTGACATAGGATGTCTCTTTAAAGCCGTCTACGATAAACAGCATGCTGCTATCAGAATGCTTGAGTAAATAAGCGAGTTCTTGTGCTTGAAAGTTCGTATTCACGGTGACAAGAACGGCTCCAATCGACGCGCAGGCGAATTGCAGCATAAGCCATTCAGGTACATTGGGCGCCATGATGGCGATATGATCCCCTTTTTGAACCCCTAATGCCATAAGACCTTTCCCAGTTTCCTTGACTTCTCGATAAAACGCTTCATATGAATAACGTAAAGAACGTTCTGGATACACAATGGCTTCATGTGCTGGGTGCTGCTCCCTTTTCTCTTTTAATAGGGAGCCGATCGTTTGTGGATGAATCGACATCATGGCTTTCCTCCTCCATTGATGGTAAGCGTTTTCATTATCGAATTACGCTAACAGTTGTCTTGCGATGACTAGACGCTGAATTTCAGAGGTCCCTTCTCCAATTTCCATTAGCTTGGCATCTCTCACAAGCCGTTCTACACCACATTCTTTCATGTAGCCTGTTCCCCCGTGAATTTGAACAGCATCAAGACTTGCTTTTGTCGCTATTTCAGAAGCGAAGAGTTTGGCATAGGCAGCTTCTTTTGTAAACGGCTTGCCGTGATCTTTCAGCCAAGCGGCTTTCCACACCATTTGTCTGGCAAGCTCTATTTGCATCGCCATATCTGCCAGCTTAAACTGAATCGCTTGGAAGGAAGAAAGGGTCTGCCCAAATTGCTTTCTTTCTTTTGCATGCGAGAGCGAAGCATCTAGTGCAGCTTGTGCGATGCCAACTGATAACGCAGCAATTGAAATGCGCCCCCCGTCTAATGTATATAAAAATTGCTTAAAGCCTTTCGCTGGGTCTCCTAAAATATTCTGGGCTGGTACACGTACACCGTCTAAAATGATTTCTGCTGTATCTGAACCGCGCACGCCCATTTTGTCATATGGATTTGTAATGGTCAGCCCTTTTTGCCCTTTCTCCACAATGAAGGCGGAGATGATCGGGCGGCCGTTTTCATCTTGATCCGAGACAGCAGTGACGATAATGGTTCTGGCAAAATTGGCGTTTGTGATCCAGCACTTCTCCCCGCTAATGACATACTCTTGTCCGTCTTTGACTGCTTTTGTTTTCGTCCCTTTTGCATCTGACCCTGCATTTGGTTCTGTTAATCCGAAGGAACCAAGTGCTGTTCCAGAAGCCAGCGGGACAAGGTGGTCCATCTTTTGCTCCTCTGTACCGAAGTAATAAAGCGGGCTTGCGCCTAAGGAGACGGCTGCGGCATAGCTAAGACCTGTACTGGCACACTGTTTTCCGATTTCTTCTACAGCGAGTGCATATGATATCGTATCTCCTCCTGAGCCGCCGTATTTCTCTGGAAAGGGGATGCCCATAAAGCCGAGCTCCCCCATTTTTTGAAACGTTTTGGCTGGGAATACGGCCTGTTCATCAATGGTTTGAGCGAGTGGTGCAATTTCTGCTTTGGCGAAATCTTTGACCATCTGGCGGATCATTTGTTGTTCTTTCGTTAATTCAAAATCCATCTTGCTTCCCCCTTTAGCTCTTTCTATCATATTTATTAATCAAGCAGCTGCTTCATGCCAAGCTTGATTGAATTCAGAAAATTAAAACAAGAATAATAGAAAAAAAGCATGAACGAAGAAAATCTCACTCATGCTTTTTCTGTTATTTCACTATTTTTGTAGAAGGCTTGCTTTCGTGATGAAGCCGATTAAGAGCCGTAATCTTGTAAGTATCCATTTTCTTTTGATTGACTGGGAGGTCTTTAATCGTTGTTATGGCGCCTTTTTCTTTTCTAACCGTTTGCAGCAATTCATATGTTCCTTTATTTGTTAATCGATAGACCGCATAATAGGATACGGTAGAATGCGAATCATTTTTGATTTGTAAAGCCGCACCATCCGCTGTCTTTTTCACAGATTGAATGATTGGTTTTTTAGGTGCTTTCTGATGAAGCCAAGGCATTTCTGGAATGAGAGCTGGTTTGCGGTATGACTCTTCTATCAATCGATCCTTTACATTCAAAGGGTTGCGATTGAGATCCTTCAGGCTGAAATGCATGCTTCCCTGCACAAGCTGTGACTGCCTGTTCAGCTCAATCTGCCTAAAATATTCTTCCGGGTCAGACCAAGCAGGGTCACTGTTTTGATTAATTTTATATGCCGCCTGCCCAATGTACAGATGAACCGGCTCCCCTTTCACCTCATTTGACCACCATTTCGTCAGCACTTCATAAGCGGCAGCTTGAAAGCCGATGCTCCAGTAAATTTGTGGAGTAACATAATCAATATCGTGCTGCTGAATCCACTCTCTTGTATCAGCATACAAATCATCGTAGTTGGTCATTCCTGCAGTGGTGTTTGAACCAGTCGGGTCATCTTTTATGTTGCGCCATACCCCGAATGGACTAATACCAAATTTCACATACGGCTTTTCTTTCTTAATGGTGTCATTGATTTGCTTCACTAGCTGATTCACATTATCTCTTCGCCAATCTTCTATATGTGTAAATGCTTTTTTTCCATATGTTTCATACGTTTCTTGATCTGGAAATGGTACACCGGCTATTTTATATGGATAAAAATAATCATCCATATGCACGGCATCAATATCGTAGTTTTTCACAACTTCTTCTATACCGCCGATAATGAAGTCCTGAGTTTCAGGAATACCAGGATTGTAATAAAGCTGATTACCATACGCAATCGTCCAATCAGGATGTTGTCTTGCAGGGTGATCGGCAGACAAACGGCTGAGATCAGTATGATTCATTGTGATTCGGTAAGGGTTAAACCAAGCGTGAAATTCAAGGCCGCGTTTATGAGCTTCTTCGATCATAAACTCAAGCGGATCGTACCCCGGATCTTTCCCTTGTGTTCCAGTCAAATATTCTGACCACGGCCCGTATGCTGAAGGATAAAAGGCATCTGCTGTTGGTTTAATTTGCATAATGACGGCATTCATATTCATCGCTTTGATTTCGTCTAACAAACGAATAAACTCTTGCTTCTGCTCTGCTACGGGCAGCCCCTTCTTTGAGGGCCAATCTAAGTTATAAACCGATGCAATCCATACCGCGCGCATCTCTCTTGTGCTCTCAAGCTTCCCTTTTGGCACTGCACGAGCTGCTAGACTGCTAGAAGGAATCAATAAAAATACAAACATCAACATCAGTGTTAAAACTGTCATACTGATCTTTTTCAGCATGTTTTGCATCACCTCATCTTAAGTTTATTCCGCTTTTTGTGATGGAATGCCAGCAGATGGTGTAAGCAGAATGTTTTTCATTTCATTGAGATGAGCTTCAGGGACTTTGCAGGCTTCAATTAAATACCGCTCTGCACTCCCGTATGTCTCCAGCATTTCGTGCAGCACATCTTCAAGATAATCTTGCTGCACACCGACAAGCGGCTGAATTTGTTCTTTTGACACCCGGTATAAACTCATCAATCGGACAAATCGTTCCTGCCTTCTGACGAGCATTTGCACGCCTTCATTGGAACGCATGTATTCACTTAAAACGACAGCCAGCGGTACACCTGCCACCAACTGAATCAGGGCAGATAAAAAACCTGTACGGTCCTTGCCACTCGTGCAGTGAAGCATCAGCGGGTAATGGCTTTGATCTGAAAGCAGTGTGAACAGCTGACGAATCTCTTCTTTACGCTCTGTCAGCATGCTTTGATATAACTCTTTCATGATCGGTGTAAATGAGAGAGACTTCCCTTCTGTTACCAGCATACGAAACATGGTCCATTTACTTGGCATCTTACTGTCAGGCTGCATCGGAATATGGACGATTTTGTCGTGTTCCTTGATCTTTGGCGGATGTGATTTACGTTCTGAGGCTGTACGGAGGTCACAAACGGTTTGAAGTCCGAGTGCTGAGAATATCTCAATGTCTTGTTTCGACAAACGGGATAAGTCTGCGGATCGATAAATCATTCTCTGTTTGATCACCATCCCATCTGTTGTTTGAAGTCCCCCTACTTCTCTAAAATTCGCAAGCTTTGAAAATGGGTTGTTTGATTGATTCATAGAAGTGAAAGTTCCTTTCTAGTTTCTTTCTTTTTTCTATCATACGCTTTTATATCAAAGGAGAAAAGAGAATCAATTGACCTAATCCATGTAAGAGAATTTATTGGTATAATGGAAAAAGGACATTCGGATTGATTGGAGATATGAAGTATGATAAAAACAAAACGGATTCAGCAAATCAAAGAGTATGTGTTTGACCGTGAATCTGCCTCACTTGATGAGCTTGTTGCGCATTTTGGTGTCTCAAAAAACACGATACGCCGAGATGTACAGGCGTTGGTCGAGTCCGGCGTACTCAAAAAAGTGTATGGCGGAGTGGCTGTGAACCACTCAACGTTAGTCGTGTATCAGGAGCGAAAGATCCGTCAGCTCAGTAAAAAGCAATTGATCGGTCAGACGGCTGCCGCTTTTGTGGAAAACGGGGATATGATTTTTATTGATTCAGGTACGACAACGCTTGAGATGCTCCCCTATTTGACGGAGAAACAGGTGACCATTGTGACCAATAATGTGGATTTCATTACACAGGCGATGCCTTATGAAAATCTCACCATCTTTTCCACTGGTGGGATGCTTGAAAGAAAAACGAATTCTTTCGTTGGTTATCAAAGTGTTGAGCGCTTAAAAGCTTACAATGTCAATAAAGCCTTTATCGCATCAACTGGTTTATCCATTGATCACGGCGTCACGAATTCGTCTCCGCTTGAAACCGATATTAAAAAGACGCTTGTTCAAAAAAGTGCCAAAACCTTTTTATTAGTGGATGATAGCAAATTCGATCATTACGCCTTGACCACGTTTTGTGATTTGCACGAGATTGATATCGTCGTGACCAATCAGGAGCCACATGAAGATTATCTTCAATATGGAAAAGAGCATGATGTACAGTTTGTCACACCTTCATCAAATGAATAGATGGACAAAAAAACGGCTCAGGAATTTGAGCCGTTTTTTGATTCATTGATTTCAAGCTGTATGATCATACGGAATAAAAATCGATACACGGCCGAGATGACGTCAATGAAAGCCGTATCTTCGTGGATATTCTCAAGCTCAAGAAGCTGCAAATTCACATCAAATAAGCCATCTTGTCCATTAAATTGAAGCTGAGCACCATTTAATGGCGATAGCATGTCCTTTAGAATATTCGTGTCTTTTTTAGGACGTTTTAAACCGAATAGGACGGTATACGTCTGAAACACTTCATCCCATTCAATGGCCAAGCCATCCACTTTCACGACATCAAACCACTTGGATTCGATATAAATGAATTCTTTTTGATGTTTTTTCACATATGTAAGCGGTGTGTTTAGAAATGAGGGGTTTTCTGTTTGAATCATGTTCTCTGATTCCTTGTCTACACGCTCTATATATACATCGCCAAAACGGGCTTCTTCTTTTATTCTCGCTCCTTCTAATGTCCAATTGCGGCGCGCCGCTTCATCATATTCGAAGTCTGTCAGCGCCTGTCCTTCTTTTAATAGTTCTTGTAAGCGATTTAGTAACGACATGGCTATGTCTCCTTTCTTCTTCATGTGCATTCATTATTTTAGCATAACTCATGAAAAGAAAGATATGTCCTAGCATATGATGGTATGATAGTGTCAAAAGAAACATCTCGGAGGGGTACGTTTTGCTCACAATGACACTGGCAGAAAAAATCGTAGATGAGGTTAAAAAGGTGCTGACTGAGGAAATCATCATCGCACAAACAAACGGCACCATCATTGCAGCCACAGATCCAGCGCGCGTTGGACAATTTCATGAAGGAGCGTATCTGACATCTTTTGAAGGACAGAAACGAATTCTCACAAAGGATGACCAGCAGCACATGAAAGGCGTCAAAGCTGGCATCAATCTGCCTATTTATTTTAAGCAAGAGGTCATCGGGGTCATTGGAATGACAGGAGATCCTGTACATGTGTCTCCTTTTGGCGAAATATTAAGAAAAATGACCGAGCTGCTTATTCATGAACATGAATTTTTTCAAGAAACTGAAACGGATGAACGTCAGCTCGAAGCGTTTGTATTCGACTGGCTTCATCTGCCAGAGACAGCGATTGATCTCACTGAAAAAGCGTCGCGGCTTCAGCTTGATATCAACAAGGAGCGTGCAGTTGTTCTGATCGATTGTCAGGATGAATCGTTTATGAAGCAGAATCAATACAAAGAATTGAAGGAAACGCTGCATCTCAACATCCAGGAGATCATCGTCCGCTGGGGGCATGGCCGCTTTTTACTCATGCTGCAAACAACAGCAGATGATCGTAAAGCCCTGCAGCAGCGCCTGTTTCACATCCATGCCTCCCTTACGGCGCGGAGCTCGCCCGGGGTTTTGATTGGAGCGGGAAAACCAGCAGCTGCTCATTTGATGAAGCAATCGTTTCAACAAGCCTTTCGAGCATTAAAAATGGCCCATGCTGATACCCCGATTGTATTTGATGAAGATTTAACGCTCGAACTTTTTATGGAGGAAGTCAGTCAGGAAACAAAAGAAGTGTTTCTCGATCGAACGATCGCCCCTCTTTTCCCCTATCCTGAATTAGTGAAAACATTGCGGGTACTCATGACCTCAGATTGCTCATTGAAATATACCGCAGAAGCGATGCATGTCCATATCAATACACTGCATTACAGACTAAAACGAATCCAAGATTTAACGACACTCGATCCAAAGCGCATGCAAGATGCCATGCTCTTTTATTTAGCCTTCATGCTATTAGATAATGATCCAAAAAAACGAAGCAAACAGCCTGATATTTTGTAGAATCGTCCATAGGCATGAGGCGATTCTTTTTTTATACTGAAAGAAACGATACGTCTCATCAATAGGAGTTGAATGCGTATGTTACATTCTGAATTTTTAAATCAATTAAAAAAGATTGTTGGCGCGTCTTACATGCAGGACAGTAAAGCCGATCGGCTTGCCTACTCTTATGATGCAACACCAAATTTTCAGCATATGCCAGATGTCATCGTAAGCCCGCATACGGCTGAGGAAATCCAGCAAATTGTCCGGCTCTGCGCCTCATATAACATACCGATCGTGCCAAGAGGATCAGGAACGAACCTTTGTGCAGGCACATGTCCCACTCAAGGCGGACTTGTGCTGCTGTTTACAAGAATGAACCAATTAATAGAAATAGATGAAGAAAACCTGACAGCAACGGTGCAGCCTGGTTTGATCACACAGGAACTTATTCGCCAAGTAGAGGCGAAAGGCCTCTTCTATCCACCTGATCCAAGCTCTATGAAAATCTCTACATTAGGCGGAAATATTAATGAAAATTCAGGTGGTCTGCGGGGGTTAAAATATGGTGTGACAAGAGATTATGTACTTGGACTTGAAGTCGTTCTCCCAAACGGTGACATCATCAAAACAGGCGGCAAGCTTGCAAAGGACGTTGCCGGATATGATATGACCCGTTTGTTCGTAGGTTCAGAAGGAACGCTTGGGATTGTCACTGAAGCTACGCTAAAGCTTTTGCCGCTTCCAGAAACAAAACAAACGATGCTTTGCTTATATGAAAGTTTAGAGGAAGCCGCCGCTTCAGTGTCGGCGATTATTGCAGAGCGTATCATCCCCGCCACATTAGAATTTATGGATCAGCCGACTCTGGAAGTCGTTGAAGACTTTGCAAAAATCGGTTTGCCGACTGACGTTCAAGCGGTGCTGTTAATCGAACAAGACGGCCATCCCGAGGCGGTTTCCCGTGATATGCAGCGCATCGAAAAAGTTTGTCAGCAGCACGGTGCAAAAGAAGTAAATATCGCTCATTCTGAAGAAGAGGCAAATGCACTTTTAACAGCGAGACGATCCGCTTTATCTGCCCTCGCCCGGTTAAGCCCGACGACCATTTTAGAAGATGCTACAGTCCCTAGGTCTGAAATTGCCCGCATGGTGCGGGCGATCGAAGACATTGCGAAGCAGTACAAAGTGAAAATCTGTACATTTGGTCATGCAGGTGATGGCAATTTGCATCCTACTTGTGCAACAGATGCAAGAAATGAAGAAGAAATGAAACGGGTGGAAGAAGCCTTTCAGGCCATTTTTGAAAAAGCAGTCTCACTTGGCGGCACCATTACGGGTGAACATGGCGTGGGTCTTATGAAAGCCCCTTACTTAGAACTAAAAGTTAAAAAAGAAGGCATTGCGGCAATGAAAGCGATCAAACAAGCGCTTGACCCGGAAAATATCATGAACCCGGATAAAGTGTTCGGAAAAGCCGCAAGAAAGCGGGTGGTGGTCTCATGAGTTCTAAACAAACAGAGATTCAGCAAGCATTTCAGCAGCAAATGGACGAAAAAGAGCTGCTCAATTGCATGCGCTGCGGATTCTGCCTTCCTTCCTGCCCGACTTATATTGAATCTGGTCAACAAGAAACACACTCTCCCCGCGGCCGAATTGCTTTAATGAAGGCGGTGAGAGACGGCGTCATTGAGCCAGATGAAGATGTCGAGCATTCACTGAATCTTTGTCTTGGCTGCCGTGCATGTGAACCGGTCTGCCCTTCCGGCGTTAAATATGGACGGTTACTTGAAGATGCAAGAGACATCATTCAGCAGCACAAAAAACAATCCATTCCTGTCAAACTTGTAAGACGTGTAGTGTTTAAAGGTCTCTTTCCTTCACAAAGCCGAATGAGGCAAGCAGCAGGACTTCTTCGATTTTATCAAACATCTGGTCTGCAAACGGCCGCCCGTAAAACTGGCATGCTGAAGGTGCTTCCACCGCACTTACGCCTGATGGAACAGGCGCTTCCAAAGGTGCCGCGTCAACGAAAAAGCCGTTTGCCGGAATACAAAGCCGCCGGCGTAGCGAGAAAACGGGTCGCCTTTTTTACTGGCTGTTTAATGGACACCGTTTTTTCCAGCACAAACGAAGCGACCATCCAGCTTTTGCAGCTGGCAGGCTGTGACGTCATCGTCCCTCCTATTCAGACGTGCTGCGGAGCGCTCCATGGCCATAGCGGTGAAAAAGAACAAGCGAAACAGTTAGCAAAGCGGAATATTGAAGCGTTTGAAGAGATAGATGCGGATGCCATAGTCATGAATGCGGGCGGTTGTGGCGCTTTTTTAAGTGATTATGATCATTTGCTTTGCGATGATCCGGATTTTCAAAAGCGAAGTGAATCCTTCTCAAAGAAAATCACAGATATATCAGACATTTTAGTGGAGCTGGAATTTCACCGCCGCATGCCGCTTGCTTTGCCAGAGCAGGTCATCACCTATCAGGATTCTTGTCATTTGCGGAACGGAATGGGTGTACAGCATGCACCAAGGGTGCTGATGAAGGCCATTCAAGGTGTATCATTTAAAGAAATGAAGGATTCGGGCCGTTGCTGCGGCTCAGCTGGCATTTACAACATCTTGCAGCCAAAGATGTCGATGCAAATTTTAGATCATAAAATGACAGAAGCCACTCAAACAAAGGCCGCTGCCATCGTTACGTCTAATCCAGGCTGTCAGCTGCAAATGGCAGCAGGCATCAAACGCTCAGGGCACTCACCGAGCATGCGTGCCGTCCATCTAGCTGATTTATTATTAGAAGCCGTTCTATATGGAAAAAAAGCGTCCAGCCCATCAAGCTGAACGCTTTTTTCATGCATATCTTTAGACAATCGGTTAGATAATAGAGGCAAATCGCCGAAGGAGCTGGTCCAAATGCTGAAGAAAAACAAACAACAAAAGGACCCAAATTCAGTATTTGAAGCATTGTCACGTTCTGCTGATTTTACAAATGAGCTGTCTCGAAATGGAGATTTTCTGTATAGGATTTCCTTTTTTCGTTCATTGATTAATGGACATCTTCTACATGAACAAATTCTCCCTTCCCTCAAACAACTGCACCTGTCACCCACTCTTGAAGAGCTGAAAGAACGAATTCCCATTGAGCAGGCTGTCATCACGAGCGATCTTCAAAAAGTGCAAGAAGCCCTTCACCGGGGCAGCATTGCGATTAGACTTGAGACAGACTGGGGCAAAACGCTTCTTTTGCCGATTGAAGAAAAGAAAGGCAGACAAATAGGTCCGCCTGAAATTGAATTTGGGATTATCAGTGCACAGGAAGCATTTGTGGAGGTTTTAGATACCAATTTAAATTTGGTCAGACGGCGGCTGCCGACGCCTAACCTGAAAGTTGAGGAAAAGACGGTTGGTACGCTCTCTCAAACAAAAGTTGCCGTGTTATATATTGAAGAAATCGCCAACCCGGAGAACATCGAAACGGTTCTTCAGCGAATTGAGGACGTTGATTATGATCAGATTTTAGATGCGAATTACCTCGCTCAAATGCTTTATGATGTATCCAATACGATCTTTCCGTTGTTTTTGAATACAGAAAGACCCGACCGCGTGTCTTCAGGCTTATCAGAAGGGAAAATTGCTATATTAGTGGATGGTTCGCCTCATGTCTTGCTTGCTCCGACTATTTTACTTGAGTATTTTTCCACGATGGAAGACTACAATATGTCATGGATTGCGGCTTCTTGCTTTAGGCTGTTACGCATATTTGCTGTGATATTTTCCATTTTTGCGACACCTTTATATGTTGCCGTTTTAACCTTTCATTATGAGCTGATCCCAAAGGATTTATTAGAAACCATTGTGTCCTCGCGCTATCTTGTGCCATTTCCTCCGATCATTGAGGCACTATTTTTAGAGATTTCGATTGAATTACTAAGAGAAGCAGGTTCAAGGCTCCCAGCTAAAGTCGGTCAGACGCTCGGGATTGTTGGAGGGATTGTCATTGGACAGGCTGCTGTAGCAGCAGGCTTAACGAGCAATATTTTACTCATTATTGTTGCCCTGTCTGCTCTCGCCTCATTTGTCACGCCTATATACAAAATGGGCAGTGCCATTCGGCTGCTGAGATTTCCTTTTTTAGTTGCAGCACAGGTTTGGGGCGCATTAGGTATTGCTGTGATGGGATCTTTTCTGCTCACCCATTTAATGAAATTAACTTCAATTGGCCGGCCGTATTTAGAGCCTATTTTTCCAATGCGCCTTGCTGATTTAAAAGGCAGTTTGATTCGTCCTCAGCTCCGTTTTTTGAACAAAAGGCCGGAAAATTTACGTCCGCAAAATGAAACCATCCATCGCTCTAAGCCGAAGCAAGGCCGCAAGGGGAAAAATGATTTTTATGAATAAGGAAGTGAAGGCATGAGCTCTTCTTCTGTCAAAGAGAAATTTCAAGTATCCCCTTATTTTGTGTTTTTTCTCATCAATGCCAATCAAGTCGGTGTCAGCATTTTAAACTTTCAAACAAACCTTGTTCGTTCTATCAATAATGATGGATGGATCGCTATTTTGATTTCTGGCATGAGCGTCAATGTGATGATCTTTCTCATGTACTTGATGTTTAAAAAGGCACCTTCGGATGAATTTGGTGAAATCACGCAATATGTATTTGGCAAATGGATTGGGCAATTATTCAACATTCTTTATATCTTATATTTTGCTTCTTTGTCGCTGACCGTTCTTATCCATTACATGGATGTGATCCATGTATGGCTGTTTAAAGAAATTCCTGGTCTTTTGTTTGCGTCTGTACTGTTGCTGCTTGTGTATTACATTCATACTGGCGGCTTTAGAACCATTGCTGGATGGGCATTTTTTAGTGTTGTACTGACATATTGGATGACGTTTATCTGTTTTTATGCCATGAAATATAGTCACCTTCGTTTCATGTTCCCAATGTTTGATCATACATTTTCGCAAATGCTTGTGGGAGTCAAAGATGCATCCTTATCCATGTCTGGTTTTGGCACGCTGCTTGTCTATTATCCCTTTATTAAACAAGCTCAGACATCTCAAAAATTTGCTCACATGGGGGTATTATTTACGACATGCTTAAACTTGCTCACTTTTCTCGTCTCTATAGCGTATTACTCAAGTGCTCAGCTCAAATTAACAAAATGGCCGACGCTAACGTTAACGAGCATTGTGAAGCTTCCGTTTATCCAGCGCTTTGAATTTATTGAAGTGTCTCTTTGGCTGCTTCTGATCATTCCTAATATCACGATTCCATTATGGGCAGCAAGCCGAATGGCAAAAAAAATGCTTCATACGAGCCAGCGCGTCACGTTCATCGGGCTCAGCATCCTCATTCTGATCATGTTTTCGTTTTTTGCCAGTGCAACTTCTTTTGAAACCTTTAATCAATGGGTGGAATTTAGCGGATTCATTCTGTACTATGGATTGATTATCTGTATGGTCATTGGACTGATGCTGAAAAAAAGGAGGGGGAAAAAACGAGCATGAAACGTTATATACTTACGGGCCTCATGTTGTGTAGTCTTTTGTTAACCAGCTGTGCAGAGCCCCGCCTTTTAGATGAATTAAATATCTCTCAGGCGGCAGGATTTGATTTATTGGAAGATGGAGAAATGAAGGGCTTCTTTGTCTTCCCTGTCTTTAAAAGTCAAGAGCAAGGAAGTTATCAAATATTAAGCGGAAAGTCAAACACCATTAGTAATATTCAATTTCTCGTGTCAGAAGAATCACCTTTTCCAGTAGTCATGGGCCAGGTGCTCGTTATTTTAGTCAGTGAAAAGTTAGCAAAAGAAGTCGGCATGATCGATTTAATGAATTATATTTATCGTGATCCTATCATTGGTTCACGTCAAGTGTTTGCGATTGTAGGCGGAGAAGTGGAAGAGTTATTATACACAAAAATGAATCAAACGAACTTAAATATAGGTGTATATCTTTCTGATCTGCTCGCCCAAAATATGCGAAATGGCAATGAACCTGTCACCAATCAGCATATTTTTATGAATCAGATGCTGGCAAAAGGGGTCGATGCATACCTCCCCTACATTAAGAAAAAAGGCAATGTCATTAAGATCACAGGAGTCGCTCTGTTTGATCATGAAAAAATGGTCGGTCATATCCCTGGAAAAGACACGTTCACATTTAAAGCGATGATTGAAAATCATAAAAATGGCATCTACGAATTTCAATTGGCTGATCATGCAAAGACCCATGTCGTCATTGAAAATATCAAATCCCATGTGTCTTACCGAATTAAACCAACGGAAAACCTAACAAAGAAGCCTCAGATCATGATTGATATCAAACTGAAAGGTGAATTAAAAGAATTCATGAAGTCCAAAAAAATTGATAAACCATCTATATTGGACCATGTTGAAAAAGAAGTAGAAAAACGTGTCGCTCAGCAAGGACAAGACCTTGTTCAATCCTTTAAAAAGCAAAACATAGATCCGCTTGGGCTGGGCCTGAGGTATAGATCAAAAGACAAAGCAGTAACACCAGAAAAGTGGAAAAGCATTTATCCTGATGCAGATGTACAAGTTAAATGCCACATGAAGATTGTTCAAACCGGAGTCAGCCAATAAAAAGGCTTATTCAAATGTCTTGCTTGTTCTCCAAGATGTTGGACACTTTCATTTTCACTCGTGGAACCGGATCTTTTTGATGAACATCATGTAAAATCTTTTCTACTTCATTTTGATCAGTTCTAAGAATTTTAGGTGAAAATTTTTCCACAAGAGCCGGTCTATTCCCTTTTGCACAGTTTGCCATTGTATCTAGTGCAATGAAGCAGAAAGGTCTTCTTTTGTTTAGCCAAGATTTCATTCTCTCCCAGGTTGGGCAGCTGACGGCTGCCAGCCTTTCCCACTGATCGTGAAAATGGGTGCAATTTGACTCCATCCAATCCAAAATTTTGTGAGAACGGAAACGATGCAGGCAAATAAAAGCCTCTAACGGCAATTCTTTTTCACTGATCGATTTCAATTTTTCTAATATAATCCCTCATCTCCCGGCAAACTGCTGGCTGCTGCCCATGAGTAGGTAAAGGAATTCTTCGTCCTCGTGATCCAAAAGTTCCCTGACCCATTCAGCGGCAAATGTATCTAGAACATCACCCGCGATCTCTAACATTCGTGATTTCACTTCGGCATGCTCCGTTTCATAAAACCTACTTTGGCTTCAAAGCATCGATGACATCATCCTCAAGAAACCATCTAGTGATTGAAAAGTCTAATAAAGACACCAAATCATGCCTAACGGCTTGTAATGTTGGTGCTTTTTCACTTTTGGTGATGACAACCTCCTCCTCTAATTGGAAAGCCTGTCCGTCCTCTCCATAAAAATCATCGCGGGAGTAAAAATTGTTTAGGAGAATGGAGAACAGCTAGGTTATACCATTCAATAGGCCGTAATGAATAGCTGAGTAGTCTTTCGTGCCATTGATGGCATAATTCATAAGGCTGTTTCGGTTCATCAGTCGCTTCTAAAATGTTCATTTCGTTTTTTTGACCGGCTTCACATAAAGTAGTTGTCCCCATTATTTTCACTTACTTTTACTGCTAATGAATGGTCATTCTGCTTCTTTCAAATAGAGATTATTCTATCTATCACCCACGGCCATTAATCCATGTTGAATAAATTGAAAAGATATTCTAATCTTCATCCTTTACATCGGGATCTTCCGGAATCGGTTCATTTAAGATCTCTTGGACGAGCTCTTTATATTGCTCGAGCTGCTTTAAATGCGTTTGAAACTGCCCTTGATAAATGAGATAAGATTCCCCGTCAAATACGTAACGGATCTTTTTTTGCTGGATTAATTTTTCAACATATGTTTCAGATACTTCTAAGTATTCAGCTGTTTCTGCGATTGTTAAATACATGTTTGTGCACCACCCGTTCGTTTCATCTAGCAAATTATATCACGAGCTGGTGAAAAAACAGATATCGCTTGTTCATGTTTTTTTCATCTTTTCTTCACTGATTCGTCAACTCGCTTTTGTACAGTATTCATACACCCACTCAAACACTAGGAGGTGATGATCCTTCGCATGTCAAAGAAAAATATTCGGACCTATGCCGCATTTTTAACTGTAGGCGCTAGCAATACGATGATTGACTTTCTGTTCTTCTTTTTTTTAACTGCTTGCTTTGTTCCCTCTTTTCTTGCACAGTGCTTGTCCTATACCGCAGGAATGCTGAACAGTTATGTTTGGAATCGAAAATGGACGTTCCAAGTGAAAAAGAAAGCTGACAAGTGGGAATGGATCAAGTGGGCCACAGTCAACGGCGCAGCGTGCCTCCTCACCTATGTTGTCTTATATGTCATACAGCAAGCAGGTTTCTCATTATTCATTAGTAAAGCGATTGGTACCCTTCTTGGCATGATGATCACTTTTACTGGAAGCCGCCTATGGGTTTTTCCATCAGAAAATAAACCATCAGAAATGGAGCGATGATTCAATGAACATTAAAAAAGCCGTCATACCAGCAGCCGGATTAGGCACACGTTTTTTACCCGCAACGAAAGCACAGCCAAAGGAAATGCTGCCTATTATCGACAAACCCGCCATTCAATACATAGTTGAGGAGGCTGTTCAATCAGGCATTGAAGATATACTAATTATCACAGGAAGAAATAAAAAATCGATTGAAGATCACTTTGACCGTTCGATTGAGCTAGAACACACGTTGCTTGAAAAAGGGAAAGAAGAACAGCTGGCTGAAATCAAACATATTGCGGATATGGCCAATATTCATTATATTCGTCAAAAGGAGCCCTTAGGTCTTGGACATGCGGTATTATGTGCACGTCATTTTACTGGCAATGATCCTTTTGCGGTCCTTTTAGGTGATGATGTCATGGTGTCAGAAAGACCTGCACTCTCTCAGCTCATGGAAGTCTTTGAAGACAAACAAAGAGAGGTCATTGGCGTCCAGCAAGTGGATCGTCTAGATGTCAGTAAGTATGGTATGATAAGACCAGCTAGAATAGACGGTCAAGTGTTTGAAGTCACAGACTTAGTGGAAAAGCCAGCAATTCATGAAGCTCCTTCCGATTTAGCCGTCATGGGCAGGTACCTGTTAACACCATCGATTTTTCCTATTTTACAAGGAATCGAGAGAGGTACCGGGAACGAAATCCAGCTGACAGATGCACTGAAAATCATTGCACATGAATCACCCATTTATGCAACACAATTAGATGGGATGAGATTTGATGTTGGTGATAAGCTCGGCTCGTTTAAGGCAGCGGCAGAACTTGGATTAATGCGTCATGATATGCGGCCAGCCATGCTAGCATATATGCAAAGCATACTCATGAGAGAAGAAAAACAAGCATAGGCTCTTATAAGGATGCTTGAAGAAAATTCGTATTTAAAGGCAGAGTGAAATGAATGGGAACCTTGTTTAATGAAATTTTAACCTGGCTGACAAGCCTAGGTTACGCGGGTGTTGCACTTGGACTGATGATTGAAATCATTCCGAGTGAAATTGTACTTGCCTATGGCGGATATATGGTATCAACAGGCACAATTGGTTTTGTAGGAGCTGTGATTGCCGGCGTCATCGGTGGTACGCTCGCCCAGTGTTTTATTTACTGGATCGGTCTGTACGGCGGACGACCTTTTTTAACAAAGTATGGAAAGTATTTATTCATCCATGAACATCATATCGCGACTGCAGAGCGCTGGTTTGATCGGTATGGAACCGGTGTAGTCTTTACCGCCCGCTTTATCCCTGTTGTCCGTCATGCCATCTCGATTCCAGCGGGTATTGCCAAGATGCCTTTTTTGAAATTTGTTTTCTTGACAGGATTAGCTGCCATCCCTTGGTCTATCTTATTTATCTATCTTGGCATGCAGCTTGGGACGAAATGGGATCATATTCAAAGTGTTGCTCATGCTTATACAACCCCCATTATGGTCATTGCCATCGTCCTGATTGTTCTCTACTTTGTACTCAAAAAAATTCGGACGAATCGAAAACGGACAATCTAACAAAAAAGCCTTTCACTGATCTGGGGGACTGACCCCATAAGATGAGACAAATAAAAAACACCTTCAAGTTTGAAAACGGATCGTTGTAATCCGAAATAAAACATGGAGGTGTTTTTTCTATGGGGACAAGAGTGAGTTATCCGGTTGAAGTCAAGCAGAAGGCTGTAGACATGAGATTGGCAGGCGTATCTATGAAAGAGATCATGCAGGAATTGAATATCAAAAATAAAACGCAGGTTCAGACATGGGTGAGGTGGCATAAGGCTGGGGATACACACCGGTTCGAACAGCCTGTTGGAAAACAATATACCTATGGAAAGGGTCCCGAGTACTCTTCCGAATTAGAGAGACTGCAGGCAGAAAATCGCTATCTGAGTCAACAGAATGAAGTTTTAAAAAAGTACAACGAATTGGAAAGGAAGTTGATAAAGAAACGTCAATCAAACTAGTAGAAGAATTGTGCAAAATGATGACAGTACAGGACATTTGTGTCCATTTAGGCATCTCTCGCGCTTCGTACTATAGATGGAAAAAAGATCTGACTCAGAATCATTCTAAAAAACAACTAGAGGAACAAATCGGCACGTTGTGCCGAGAGCACAAGTATCGATATGGATATCGAAAAATCACAGCCATACTAAAAATGAGGTTGCATATTAACCATAAAACTGTTCAACGTATCATGCAGAAAAACCAGTGGCAGTGCCGGGTTAAAATGAAAAAGCGTAAGAAGAATGGGCAGCCCTATGCCGTGGCCGGTAATATACTGGATCGGAACTTTCAGTCTGATCGTCCTCTTGAAAAACTAGTAACGGACATCACGTATTTGCCTTATGGACAGAAACAATTGTACCTTTCCAGTATATTGGATTTATATAATGGAGAAGTGATTGCGTTTACGATTGGTGATAAGCAGGACACAGACTTTATTTTAAACACACTTGATCAGCTCCCAGCACTGCCTGAAAACTGTGTGTTACATAGCGACCAAGGTTCTGTGTATACATCTTACGAGTATCAGAAAGCTGTTCATATAAAAGGCATTACCATGAGCATGTCCCGTAAAGGGACGCCCGCTGATAATGCCTCCATCGAATCGTTTCATTCCTCGCTAAAGTCTGAAACGTTCTATCTTAACAGCATTGATCGAACTACGACCACCATCGTAGAACGCACTGTCAAAGAATACATTTATTATTATAACAACATTCGTATTCAAACAAAACTAAACAACCAATCACCGATCAACTATCGGCAATTGGCTGTATAAAGGTGTTTTGATCCCTGTCTCAAAAACGGGGGTCAGTCCCCTGGTGAAAGGCTTTTTTTATATGTGTGCTGATTGTTTTTTCATATATTGGGATAATTCTATAATCATTGCTCCCATTCTCTCAAGTGACGGGGCAAGAATTCGGTCTATTCCTTCTTCTTTTAAAGCTTCAGCCGTAACTTTTCCGACAGCTACTGCAAGCACATCCTGCTCGAATAATGCTTGCAATTCTTCTTTTCTGCCCCACTCTGCGGCTAGTTTGAAAAAAGCGTGGACCTGGACAGCGGTTGTAAAACAGACGGCATGAACTTGTCCATCTTTCATTTCTTGCAGCAGCGTTTCAGCTGCCTCTGGTTCAGGAGGTGTGTGCTGATATGGTAAAAGCGGCAAAACATCTGCCCCCTTGTCATGTAAAAACTGAATGAGAGCTGGTGCATTTTCACCATGAAGCTGCACCATCACGCGTTTTCCTTGAAACTCCTTGTCTTCAAGCTTTGAAATCAAGTCACGAACCGTTCCGTCTTCATCAGAGACCTCTGGCTGAATTCCGCGTTTTTTCAGCGCAGCAAAGGTTTTGTACCCTCTTGAAGCAATATGTGCGTTTGATAGAATGTTCATAAATTCTTTACCAAGCTGCAGCTCTTCTGCACTCTCAATCAATGTATCTGTACCGATGCCTGTTGTCAAGATCACCCAGTCGGCCCCTTGTCTCACAAAGGTTTCTATGCCTGGCTTTAAATCCTCTTTGGCTAAAAATACGGTTCCTTGAAGAGAGCGAATAACGGCTTGTCCTCCTTGTTTTTCGACAAGTGTACGCATTTCTTCTGTTTTTCTTGTTCCACAAATGGCAATCGTTTTTCCAGATAAGCCTTTACTCATGTTATCCCTCTTTTTCTATCACATTTGATATGTATTAAATATAGATTTATTTGGAAGACGATGCAAGTGTCTACTAAAAAAGAGCTTGACGTTTCTATCGAATTCGAGTATCTTTTGTAAGTGCAAATTGTAGGAGGTCATTATGGAAAAACAGAATGTTCAAGCAATTCGATTATCAATTGCAGACCCAACACCACTTGGTTTGTTTGGTTTAGCAATGGTGACGCTCGTTGCGTCCTCACAAAAACTAGGAATCACAGATGGCACTTCTCTTATTTTACCTTGGGCTATCTTCCTTGGAGGAATCGCGCAGCTGATCGCGTCCATACAAGATTCAAAGCATCATAATATTTTTGGAGCCACTGCTTTTGGCGCATTCGGTCTTTTCTGGATGGGCGTTGGAACAACTTGGCTCATTCAAGCCGGCGTCTTTGGGAAAACGCTTGCGGGAGCAGCAGATCCAAAACAGCTAGGCTTTGCGTTTATTGGTTATTTGATTTTCAGCTTGTTTATGACGATTGGTGCAATGGAAACACATAAAGTGTTATTTTTGATTTTCGTCTTTATTGATTTCTTATTCATTGGTCTTTCCCTTAGCACTTTTGGTGTGATGTATGATGTGACTCATACCATGGCTGGTATTGCAGAATTGATCATTTCTCTGCTTTCATTTTATGGTTCTGCAGCTGTTGTTCTTAATACACATTTTGGCCGTATTGTTCTGCCAATTGGACAACCATTTCGCATTTTTACAAAAGATTAAATAAAAAAGAACTGCTCTGTGCAGTTCTTTTTTATGTTTATTTTTCTTGTGCCTCTTGAAAAATCTCTCCGATGATTTCATACGAGCGCATTCTTTCTTGATGGTCAAACATATCCGAATTAATCATCACTTCATCTGCTTGAGTAGCTTCTATAAAGGCTTCTAATTCTGTTTTCACCTTTTCTTTATCCCCAATGATAGTCGAGCTTAATTGTTCATCCACCATCGCCTTTTCATATGGACTCCAAAGACCGTCCATGCTGTCGACAGGCGCCTTCAGTTTTCCTGGTGTGTTGCGAATGAGACTTAAAAACCGCTGATAATGAGAGGTTGCCAAATATTCAGCCCGTTCTGTTTGATCTGCAGCAAAAACCGTCACACCGACCATGGCATAAGGCTCTTTTAATACATCAGAAGGTCTAAATGACTGTCTGTACAACTCTAATGCGGGAATTGTATTTTTAGGTGAGAAGTGTGCTGCAAAGGCAAATGGCAATCCAAGTTCTCCTGCAAGTCTAGCGCTAAAACCGCTTGAACCAAGGAGCCAAATTGGAATGTCCAGGCCTTCTCCTGGAACAGCTCTTACATGTTTTTTAACCTGACCGGTCGGTTTGAAATATTGACGAAGTTCTTCAAGCTGCTCAGGGAAATCTTCTCCGTTATGAAGATTACGTCTAAGCGCTCTTGCTGTTAACTGATCTGTCCCTGGTGCTCTGCCAAGACCTAAATCAATTCTCCCCGGATACAATGTCTCAAGTGTGCCAAATTGTTCGGCAATGACAAGTGAAGAGTGGTTTGGCAGCATAATCCCGCCAGATCCTACTCGAATTTTTTCGGTTCCTCCCGCAATATATCCAATTAAAACAGACGTTGCAGAGCTCGCTACCCCTTCCATGTTATGGTGTTCTGCCAGCCAGTATCTATGATAACCCCACTTCTCCGCCTTCTTTGCTAAATCCATACTACGATCAAAAGATTCTTTAATGGTACCTCCTTCTGTCACTGAGGATAAATTTAAAACGGAATAGGCTTTGCCTTGTAAAACTGATTGACTCATATATGATGTCCCCATTTCTGTCAAAAATCATACTATTTTATACTTTCAACACCATAACACAAATCAATGAAAGATTTAAATGATTTGATTCGATGATTTTCGAAATGATGATTTTCTAGGTTTTACTTCCAATTTGAAAATTTGCACATAGAATGAAATATCAATTCTAGGAGATGGGCAATTTGTACAATCAATTCGAACACAAATGTCCCTTTTGCGGTAAATACCATGAACAGCCTCATTACAAAAGATCACGTCATGACCGTCCTCGAAAAAGAGACTGTCCATTCATTAAACAAGAATATTCAAAACAAAATATATCTCAAGGGAATCAACCTTGCCACAATGCAAAAGGAATAAAACAATCAAAACAAAATCAAAGAGCTGGACCAAGAGGCCCGGCAGGCCCAGCAGGTCCCCCTGGACCAACCGGACCTACTGGACCTGCTGGCGGGTTAACCGGCGCCCTTCCTTTTAATCCCTCACAATCACAAGATTACGATGCAGGGCAAGTGGTCACGTTTGATGGCAGTACTTACATTGCCAATGTTGACGCTCCATCAGGAATACCTGGACTCTCCCCCGACTATACCCTTTTAGCTGCTTCTGGAGAAACCGGTCCTACGGGTCCTACTGGGATCGGATTAAGTGGTATTGAAGCCTATGATCCTGTTATGGCACCAACATATTCAGTCGGTCAAGTGGTCACTTATGGTGGTGGTACGTATATTGTGGATTCTGCACCACCTTCAGGTACGCCAGATACGTCGCCAGATTACACACTTTTAGCAGCACCAGGTGAAACTGGACCTACCGGTGCTACAGGTAGTACTGGGTCAACTGGACCTACTGGTGCAACGGGGATCACTGGATCAACTGGAGATACCGGCGCCACGGGGATTACCGGGTCAACTGGACCTACTGGTGCTACTGGGATTACTGGAGCTACCGGACCTACCGGGGCTACAGGTATCACTGGAGCAACTGGAGATACCGGTGCCACTGGGATCACTGGGTCAACAGGGCCTACCGGGGCTACTGGGATCACTGGATCAACTGGACCTACTGGTGCCACTGGGATTACGGGAGCTACCGGGCCTACCGGCGCCACGGGGATTACCGGATCAACTGGAGATACGGGTACTACAGGCAGCACTGGACCTACTGGGCCTACTGGTGCCACGGGGATTACTGGATCAACTGGACCTACTGGCGCAACGGGTAGCACTGGAGCTACCGGACCTACTGGTGCAACGGGTAGCACTGGAGCAACTGGGCCTACCGGCGCCACGGGGATTACCGGATCAACTGGAGATACGGGTACTACAGGCAGCACTGGACCTACTGGTGCCACGGGGATCACCGGATCTACCGGTCCTACTGGTGCAACGGGGATTACTGGGTCAACTGGAGATACCGGTGCCACTGGGATCACTGGGTCAACAGGTCCTACCGGGGCTACTGGGATCACTGGAGCAACTGGAGATACGGGTGCTACAGGCAGCACTGGACCTACTGGGCCTACTGGTGCCACGGGGATCACCGGATTAACCGGACCTACTGGGGCTACAGGTATCACTGGATCAACTGGAGATACGGGTGCTACAGGCAGCACTGGACCTACTGGGCCTACTGGTGCAACGGGGATTACCGGACCTACCGGGGCTACGGGGATCACTGGGTCAACTGGACCTACGGGTGCTACAGGTATTACTGGAGCAACTGGAGATACGGGTGCTACAGGCAGCACTGGACCTACTGGGCCTACTGGTGCAACGGGGATTACTGGATCAACCGGGCCTACTGGTGCAACGGGGATCACCGGATCTACCGGTCCTACCGGGGCTACCGGGGCTACGGGGATCACTGGATCAACCGGTCCTACTGGTGCAACGGGGATCACCGGATTAACCGGACCTACTGGGGCTACAGGTATCACTGGAGCAACTGGAGATACGGGTGCTACAGGCAGCACTGGACCTACTGGTCCTACTGGTGCAACGGGGATTACCGGATCAACTGGACCTACTGGTGCAACGGGTAGCACTGGAGCAACTGGTCCTACCGGCGCCACAGGGATTACCGGATCAACTGGTGCTACAGGCAGCACTGGACCTACTGGTCCTACTGGGGTGACAGGTATCACCGGATCAACAGGGCCTACTGGCGCAACAGGGATTACGGGAGCTACTGGTCCTACTGGTGCAACGGGGATTACCGGATCAACTGGTTCTACCGGTGCCACGGGGATTACTGGATCTACCGGTCCTACTGGTGCAACGGGGATTACTGGGTCAACTGGAGATACCGGTGCCACGGGGATCACTGGGTCAACAGGTCCTACCGGGGCTACAGGTATCACTGGAGCAACAGGGCCTACTGGTGCCACGGGTAGCACTGGACCAACTGGTCCTACTGGGGTGACAGGTATCACCGGATCAACTGGAGATACGGGTGCCACGGGAATCACCGGATCAACTGGGGCTACCGGTCCTACCGGCGCCACGGGAATCACCGGATCAACTGGGGCTACCGGTCCTACCGGGGCTACTGGGATCACTGGAGCAACTGGAGCTACCGGTGCCACGGGGATCACTGGGTCAACAGGGCCTACCGGGGCTACAGGTATCACTGGATCAACTGGAGCTACCGGGGCTACAGGTATCACTGGATCAACTGGACCTACTGGTGCAACGGGGATCACTGGAGCAACTGGAGATACCGGCGCCACGGGGATTACCGGGTCAACTGGACCTACTGGTGCTACTGGGATTACTGGAGCTACCGGACCTACCGGGGCTACAGGTATCACTGGAGCAACTGGAGCTACCGGTGCCACTGGGATCACTGGGTCAACAGGGCCTACCGGGGCTACTGGGATCACTGGATCAACTGGAGCTACCGGGGCTACAGGTATCACTGGATCAACTGGACCTACTGGTGCCACTGGGATTACGGGAGCTACCGGGCCTACCGGCGCAACGGGGATTACCGGATCAACTGGAGCTACGGGTACTACAGGCAGCACTGGACCTACTGGTCCTACTGGTGCCACGGGGATTACTGGATCAACTGGACCTACTGGCGCCACGGGTAGCACTGGAGCTACCGGACCTACTGGTGCCACGGGGATTACTGGGTCAACTGGAGATACCGGTGCCACGGGGATCACTGGGTCAACAGGTCCTACCGGGGCTACTGGGATCACTGGATCAACAGGGCCTACTGGTGCCACTGGTAGCACTGGACCAACTGGTCCTACTGGGGTGACAGGTATCACCGGATCAACTGGAGATACGGGTGCCACGGGAATCACCGGATCAACTGGGGCTACCGGTCCTACCGGCGCCACGGGAATCACCGGATCAACTGGGGCTACCGGTCCTACCGGGGCTACTGGGATCACTGGATCAACCGGACCTACTGGTGCCACGGGGATTACTGGGTCAACTGGAGATACCGGTGCCACGGGGATCACTGGGTCAACAGGTCCTACCGGGGCTACTGGGATCACTGGAGCAACTGGAGATACGGGTGCTACAGGCAGCACTGGACCTACTGGGCCTACTGGTGCCACGGGGATCACCGGATTAACCGGACCTACTGGGGCTACAGGTATCACTGGAGCAACTGGAGATACGGGTGCTACAGGCAGCACTGGACCTACTGGGCCTACTGGTGCCACGGGGATTACCGGAGCTACCGGACCTACTGGTGCAACGGGGATTACCGGATCAACTGGATCTACCGGTCCTACTGGTGCAACGGGGATTACTGGGTCAACTGGAGATACCGGTGCCACGGGGATCACTGGGTCAACAGGGCCTACCGGGGCTACAGGTATCACTGGATCAACTGGAGCTACCGGGGCTACAGGTATCACTGGATCAACTGGACCTACTGGTGCCACGGGGATTACCGGAGCTACCGGGCCTACCGGCGCAACGGGGATTACCGGATCAACTGGAGATACGGGTACTACAGGCAGCACTGGACCTACTGGTCCTACTGGTGCCACGGGGATTACTGGATCAACTGGACCTACTGGCGCCACGGGTAGCACTGGAGCTACCGGACCTACTGGTGCCACGGGGATTACTGGGTCAACTGGAGATACCGGTGCCACGGGGATCACTGGGTCAACAGGGCCTACCGGGGCTACTGGGATCACTGGATCAACAGGGCCTACTGGTGCCACTGGTAGCACTGGACCAACTGGTCCTACTGGGGTGACAGGTATCACCGGATCAACTGGAGATACGGGTGCCACGGGAATCACCGGATCAACTGGGGCTACCGGTCCTACCGGGGCTACTGGGATCACTGGATCAACCGGACCTACTGGTGCCACTGGGATTACTGGGTCAACTGGAGATACCGGTGCCACGGGGATCACTGGGTCAACAGGGCCTACTGGCGCCACGGGTAGCACTGGATCAACCGGACCTACTGGTGCCACTGGGATTACTGGGTCAACTGGAGATACCGGTGCCACGGGGATCACTGGGTCAACAGGGCCTACCGGGGCTACAGGTATCACTGGAGCAACTGGAGATACCGGGGCTACAGGTATCACTGGATCAACTGGACCTACTGGTGCAACGGGGATTACGGGAGCTACCGGGCCTACCGGGGCTACTGGGATCACTGGATCAACAGGGCCTACTGGTGCAACGGGTAGCACTGGACCAACAGGGCCTACTGGTGCAACGGGTAGCACTGGACCTACTGGAGCTACCGGGCCTACTGGTGCAACGGGTAGCACTGGACCTACTGGAGCTACCGGGCCTACTGGTGCCACTGGGATTACTGGGTCAACTGGAGATACCGGTGCCACGGGGATCACTGGGTCAACAGGGCCTACCGGGGCTACAGGTATCACTGGAGCAACTGGAGATACCGGTCCTACCGGCGCCACGGGAATCACCGGATCAACTGGGTCAACAGGGCCTACTGGCGCAACGGGGATCACCGGATCAACTGGACCTACTGGTGCAACGGGGATCACTGGAGCAACTGGGCCTACTGGTGCCACGGGGATTACGGGACCTACTGGTCCCACGGGGATTACTGGATCAACTGGACCTACTGGTCCTACCGGTGCCACGGGGATTACCGGAGCTACCGGACCTACCGGGGCTACGGGGATCACTGGGTCAACTGGACCTACGGGTGCTACAGGTATCACTGGAGCAACTGGAGATACGGGTGCTACAGGCAGCACTGGACCTACTGGTCCTACTGGTGCCACGGGGATCACCGGATTAACCGGACCTACTGGGGCTACAGGTATCACTGGAGCAACTGGAGATACGGGTGCTACAGGCAGCACTGGACCTACTGGTCCTACTGGTGCCACGGGGATCACCGGATTAACCGGACCTACCGGGGCTACGGGGATCACTGGGTCAACTGGACCTACTGGGGCTACAGGTATTACTGGAGCAACTGGAGATACGGGTGCTACAGGCAGCACTGGATCAACTGGGCCTACTGGGGTGACAGGGATTACGGGACCTACTGGTCCTACCGGTGCCACTGGGATTACTGGATCAACTGGACCTACTGGTCCTACCGGTGCCACGGGGATTACCGGATCAACTGGACCTACTGGTGCCACTGGGATTACTGGACCTACTGGTCCTACCGGTGCCACGGGGATCACTGGATCAACTGGACCTACTGGCGCAACGGGGATCACTGGAGCTACCGGACCTACTGGCGCAACGGGGATCACTGGAGCTACCGGACCTACTGGTGCAACTGGTATCACTGGATCAACCGGACCTACTGGTGCCACTGGGATTACTGGATCAACTGGACCTACTGGTCCTACTGGTGCCACGGGGATTACCGGATCAACTGGACCTACTGGTGCCACTGGGATTACGGGACCTACTGGTCCTACCGGTGCCACGGGGATCACTGGATCAACTGGACCTACTGGCGCAACGGGGATCACTGGAGCTACCGGACCTACTGGCGCAACGGGGATCACTGGAGCTACCGGACCTACTGGTGCAACTGGTATCACTGGATCAACCGGACCTACTGGTGCCACGGGTAGTACTGGATCAACAGGTCCTACCGGCGCCACGGGTAGCACTGGTGCTACCGGACCTACTGGTGCCACAGGTAGTACTGGATTAACTGGTCCTACCGGTGCCACGGGTAGCACTGGGTCAACTGGACCTACCGGCGCTACAGGCATCACGGGTGCGACGGGTATCACTGGGGCTACTGGTCGTACTGGCGCTACAGGTATCACCGGACCAACCGGACCTACTGGCGCTACCGGTGTTACTGGTGTCACTGGGGCTACTGGGGCTACTGGAACAGGTGGTTTTACGGATACAGCACTTTATGCTGCTAATAGTTCTGGATCTACCATTATCACTGTAGCTAGTGGAACGAATATTCCTCTGCCGAATTTACAAAACATTACTAACTTTACCGCAAACGGAACGAGCACTGTTTTTACCGTTTTGCAAACTGGTAAATATTATATTACGTATCAAGTCAACACCACAACAGCTCTTTTAATTAATACACGTTTGCTTTTAAATGGAGATACTGTGCCTGGTTCTGTTCAATCACCGGTTATCTCTACTTCGTTTCTCAATAATACTTTAATCGTCAATATAACAGCTGGAAGCACCATTTCACTGCAGTTTTTTGGGGCAGTTGTCACAGCTATTTTAGTTGGCGGGGGCGGTGCTGCAGGTGCTACCTTGACCATCATACGGCTCAGCTAAACTAAAAAAGAAAGGCTTTCTCAGCCTTTCTTTTTTATATCTTCTATTACAGTTATACAACGTTCAATATCATGAGATTGTAAAAGGTGAAAAATAGATTGGATGATTGAAAGCTCTAAATTCCACCATTCTAATAACTGCAGTTTTTCGATTATTTCGGATGAAAATCGATATTTCATGAGCTGCTGGGGATTTCCTGCGGCAATTGCATATGGCGGCACATCTTTTGTGATCACACTATTTGCCCCGATCACGGCCCCGTTTCCTATACATACTCCTGACATAATCGTCGCACCATATCCAATCCATACGTCATGTCCAATATGAACATCCCCCTTCGATTTGGGATGTCCTTTAATATGGGCAGCTTCTTTAAAAATTTGATTAAACGGATACGTTGTGACCCAATCTGTACGGTGTTCCCCGCCTAGAAAAATTTTCACTTCGTTTGCGATGGAACAAAACTTCCCAATATGTAATGTCGTTCCTTCTCCCCAAGTCAACACTTGGAAATCTGGTCCGGCATAAGAAAAATCACCGATATTGTACGAGATTAGTTCACTTCTTTGATTCAAAAACATAGAAGATCCGGCCTCCTTAAAAGTGAGAGATCTTCGTATGTATATGCTGCTTTACGCTTTCACATTATGATTGAACAAGCGAGACAATTTGTTTTTTCTTCCATACGAGCTGATAGTAGCTGTATTGGAGGAGTAAGTTCACAAAAAAAGCAGCTGGGTAGCCAATCCATATTCCTTTAATGCCAAGAGATGTATAGTGTGATAGCACATAAGCGACTGGTACTTCTACAAGCCAAATGGAACAAATACTAAAGATCGTCGGCCAAAGAACCGTCCCGCTTGCTCTCATTGTGGCTGCAACAATTTGGGCCGTTCCAAAAATGAGATAGCTCCATAGTGTAATGACGACCAAACTATAGGCAATGTCTATTGTCTTAGGATCTGTTAAAAAGATAGATAAAATCTGCGGTGCAAAAATATAAACGAAAATAATGATACATCCGCCTATGGCAAAGTTAAGTCCTAACCCAATTTTAATGACATCTTTCAGTCGATTCATATTCCCTGCACCAATGAATTGTGCTGCAAAGATTGAGACCGCAATGCCAAGACTCACTGCCGGCATCTGCACATAACTCACGACTTGATTGACAACACCATAGGCAGCTGTCGCCTGTGATCCATAATCGTTGACGAAAGAAATAACGGCAATTTCTGATAAAGAAATAAGGATCATATTAATGCTTGATGGGATACTAAGCTTTAATAACGTTTTTAATAGATCCCCTTTCATCAATAAATGCTTTCTCACCGATGCATCAATGCGAAGCGGGTGCTTTGTCTTATATAAGTAGATATGTAGAATGATAAACGTCACAATTGTTGAAATCACAGAAGCATACGCAGCGCCATATAAGCCGAACGCCGGCAGTCCCAGCCAGCCAAATAATAAAATGGGCAGCATCAAAATATTCGTTGCCGTACTAATCATTAAGAAATAAAAAGGTGTTTTCGAATCCCCTGTTCCCCTCAAGAAGGTCGTATAAACAAAATAAAGAAATAAGATCGGCATTGAGATGAATAGAATTCTGGCATATGCCGCACTTTCCTCCACGATATTAGCGGGTGTTCCCATGAGGTTTAAGATATCAGTTGCGAAAAAACCTCCAATGATCGCTAAAGATACTCCGATTAAAAAAGTGAATGAAAGCGTTGTGCCAATAATTTCTTTTAATTTCTGTTCATTTTTTGCTCCATACGCTTGTCCAATAAGGATCGAGCTCCCCGATCCAATGCCAATGGAAAAAGAAACGAGTAAAAAGAAAAGCGGAAAGAATGCAGAAATGGCAGCTACTGCATCCTCTCCAATCCATCTTCCGACAAGAACAATAGACACTAATTGTCCGATCGATTGCAAAATATTACTTAGCAAAAGCGGGATGAGAAAAATGGACATGGTTTTTACTAAAGATTGATTATTATCTAACGTCATGATGGTTCTCCTTCTCTCTCTAAATCTAAAGATTCTCAGCTAGTATGCTGACAATACGGTCTTCTATCTCTTTCCCTTTTTCGTCATCAACAAGGTGATTTAATAAAATGGAAAAAGCGAGCGTTTTTCCGCCCTGCGTGTCAATATATCCAGAAAGTGTGCTGACCGTTGTTAACGACCCTGTTTTTGCACGTACTTTTTCTAGTGTAGCTGGTTCCTTCAATCTGTTCCTTAACGTTCCCCCCACCATTCGTTCACTTTCCCCTGCTAAAGGGAGCGCATGTTCATAGGTTTTAAACCATTTTTCCTTTTGAATGTTTGTCAAAAATAAAGTGAACTGGTTAGCGGAGACAAGGTTAATAGGTGATATCCCCGATCCGTCACGCAGCACTGCAAACGAAGGATCAACGCCAAACGCAGGAAGCCGTTCATTCATGACGTCCAGCCCAGCTTCAAAGCTCCCTTTGTTCTTCACTTTTTTGCCTAGTTCCTTTAGCAAAATTTCTGCATGGGTATTGTTGCTTAATTTCATCATAGGAACAAGCAGCTCTGATAATGGCATCGATGTATGGGAAGCAATTTTTTTGGCTTTTTTAGGAACTTGTTTTGATTTCAGCGGTCCCTTCACTTGAATCCCTTCCGCCTTTAACGCTCGTTTCATTAAGTCTAAAGCATAGGCGGACGGATCCCATAAAGCTACCCATTGTTTAGATGAGCTTGCTTTAACCGGAATGGTTCCAGTCAACGTTATCTTGTTGGTTCCGTGAGAGCGCTTAAAAGAAATTTTCTTTTTTCCGCCTTCTGGAACGGTTTTCACTTGATTGATGACTTGAGCGACATCCGTCTTCGGGATCATATCATAGGCGGCTTTCTGTCCTGCTTTTTTTCCTGGTTTTACTTCGAGAATCACGGTCCCTGCATCATAATCTTGATTCGGTGAAGCCGTGAGAGCAGAAATTTGTGCACCGTAATATTGATCCTCATCACTCCAAGGCAGATCAATGGAATATCTCGTGTCATCAAACCAAGTATCATCTGCCGCAAGCTGTCCGCGAATGGTATGTATTCCGGCCTTTTTGACCTGTTTGGCGAGTGCTGCAAAATCCTCCTCTAATAAAGTCGGATCGCCGGTGCCACGAAGATAAAGGCTGCCATGTAGCGTTTTCTTTTGAATAGAACCATCCATCCAGATGTCTGTAGGGAATGTGTGTGTTTCTCCAAGTATATCAAGTGCGATGGCTGATGTGAGCAGTTTCATATTAGAAGCAGGAGTAAGACGAATATCGGCTTGATGTTCATAAATAAGGGAGGTGTCAGAAGTATCGCGGACGCTGATGCCAGAGATCGCGCCCTCTAAATCAGGTGCTGTTCGTATGAATTCGTCTAAAGCTGTCATCCATTGAAGTGAATCGTCACGAGCTTTGAGTTGTTCATCTTTTGCTGAAAAAGGGAGAAATAAAATCGACAGGATACATATTTGTAAAAACATGAGCTGTGAAAAACGCTTCACGCAATCCCTCCTTTTTGTTGCAGCCAATTTTAGAAGAATATGTTCATTATACACAAAAGAACGTTTGTTCTCAAAGGTTTTTTAAACAGAAAAGTCAGCTTTCTTTGACGAAAACTGACAAGCCCTTTACCTCTTTTCTGGATTCCAGCCATCGGCTCCTCCAAGAACAGCCTGAACTGTGATTTGACTTGCTTCATTTTGGGTTAAAATGGTTGACCATTTTACGCGGTTTGCTGGGCTGCTTCCTGCTCCTGTCGATCCAAATTCTTTGTACCTGGCCGTTCTTTCGTTGTTACGGTTATCCCAGTTATGCCATCCCTCGGCTTTTATATGGTCATCCATTTTTGTATGGAGGAATGTCACAGCCGAATAAGGTCTCCACGGACGTCCTAAATAAACCGATTGCGCAGCTGCCGTTCCCTTTTTCAACGTAGAATCTATGAATACATAGCCGTACCTTTGTGCTTCTGTTGTGGATGCTGCAGTAATATACCCATTTCCAAGGCTTTTTATTTCAGCTCTTTTAAACACAGCTGTGGCTGATCCAAAAATAAAATCGACCGTGCCTTCAATATAGCAGTTTTCGTAATATTGCCGCCCAGTGCCTGTTGCATAAAGTGTATCTTGATAGCCTAACACACGTATTTGTTTAAACACAGCCCGGTCGCCAGACACATACAGTGCAACTGCCTGACCCGCATGTCTGCCAGCTGTATTTTGAAAGGTGATATTTTCTGCATAAAAATCGTTTGCACGAATCATTGTGCTTGAGCTGTTTGTTGTACTCCCAGTGCTTGCATTTGTATCATCATACGTAAGAATCGTCTTGTGCTGGTTTTCGCCAATAAAGGATACGTGTGGTTTATTTTGCGGAAGCAATATTTTTTCTTTATATACGCCATTTTTAATATAGATCGTTGCCGGTTGTTGATTGTTTGCTGGAATCGCATCAATGGCAGACTGAACGGTGCGGTATGTCCCGCTTCCCTTTTGATCAACGACAAGGACGCGGTTATGCCCGGCTTCTGCTGCTTGAAGTGAAGCTGGGTCAAAAAGAAAGAAAGACAAGACCATGACCATCCATACGTTTCTAAATTTCATCACATATCTCCCCCTCATTTTGTGAACGTTTTCATCAAACATTCTTTTTGATCCTATTCCGTACACGCACAAAAAAACACCCACGTTTTTATGTTGTGGATGTTTTTTTAGACTTTTCATATTGCATCGCATAAATCCCTTCATTTTCAATCCATTCACAAAATAGAACGTCTCGATAAGAGGAAATATGCTGCTTTTTTAATTGCTCATTTAGCCAGGATTCATCAAAACCGGCTTCTTGAAGATCTTTTTTTAAAATTTCGCCGTCAATAATAAACGTTCTAGGCAATTTCACTTCTTTTCCCTTCACGTTCACATCTTCGGCTGTGGCTGGGGCGTATTTCATTTTCGGAAGAACGCTGACAGAGCCGTCCGTTTCCAAAATAGCATATTCAATTTCATTCAGGGCAAAATGGCCTTTTGCGCGAACCAGTGTCTGCAGCTGATTGATATCAAGCATATTCTTCTTCAACCGATTGTAGCGAATCTTCCCCTTATCAATCACAAGAGTAGGTCTTCCTTCTAAAAAAGCGCGAATGGATTTAAAGCGCTGTGAAAGCCATTCAACTGTATAAATGAGAACGCCCCATACTGCAACAGCAAATAAAATGTGCTGAATCCTGACTTCCGGATCAAAAATAGCGTTTCCGACCATTTCGCCTAAAATTAGTGCAGAAATGAAATCAAACGGTGTGATTTGTGCAAATTGTGTTTTCCCTAATAATTTTGTAATAAAAAATAAAGCGAAAAATCCGATTAAGAGTTCAATCAAAATATTAACGAACGGCACAAAAATTCCTTCCTTTCTTGCTGCATTTATATACAGCATATACATGAAAGGAAGGATCTAAACCATTTATGAAGGCAATAAAATAAAGACATTGTCCCCTTCAACGAATGTTTCATATGTTTTAACGCATCCGTGGTCTGGTGCTTGAACGTTTCCTGATGAAAGATCAATTTTCCAATCATGCATTGGACAGAAAACGTGATTGCCGCTGACCATGCCTTCAGCCAGAACGCCGCCTTTATGAGGACAGCGATTTTCAATGGCTTTGAACTGCTTATTAGAAGTTTGAAAAACAGCTAATTCAAGTGTACCGACTTCAACTGTTTTCCCTAGCTGGAGCGGAAAATCTGATAGGGTGCCAATGTGAACTTTAACAACTGAAACTGTCATATGATCTCATCCCTTCAATTGATTTATACGGAAGCCGTCGCTTTTTGAAATAATTGTCTCGTGTCTTTTTGGCTCTCGCGAAGCTCCTGCCAAGGCTCTTCATATGTTGAAAGCGCAATGTTCATTCTTTCGATTAAGGCTGCTCGTTTTTCATCATCCAGGAGTACTGATTGAATATGATCTAACCCAAGTCGCTCAACCCAAGCAGAAGTTCTTTCTAAATAATTTGCCGTTTCTCTGTAATATTGAAGGTATGCTGCGGCCATTTGCTCTACTTCTTCTGCTGTACTGACCTTCATTAATAAATCTCCAGCCCGCAGGTGTGTGCCGCCATTTCCGCCGGCGTACAATTCAAACCCTCCATCTATCCCCACGATACCGAGGTCTTTAATTCCGGACTCTGCACAGTTTCTCGGACAAGCAGAGACGGCCATTTTTACTTTATGCGGTGTCGCAAGACCTTCAAATTTCTTTTCAAGTGCAATTCCAAGAGCCATGGAGTCCTGCGTGCCGAACCTGCAAAATTGTTCTCCAACACATGTTTTAACTGTTCTTAAAGATTTCCCATAAGCATAACCCGATGGCATATCTAGATCCGCCCACACTTTTGGTAAATCTTCTTTTTTGACACCTAGAAGGTCAATACGCTGACCGCCAGTCATTTTCACAAGCGGTATTTCATATTTGTCGACGACATCGGCTATTTTCCTCAAGTCATTTGCATTGGTGACGCCGCCGTACATTCGCGGAACAACTGAATAGGTACCATCGTTTTGAATATTGGCATGCATCCGTTCATTTACAAAGCGTGAGCTCTTTTCATCTTTGTATTCAAGTGGATAAAGCATGCCTAAATAATAATTCAGTGCAGGTCGGCATTTTGAACAGCCCTCTTCTGTATTCCAGTCAAGTACATTCATTACTTCTTTGACATGCTGCAAGCCTTTTTCTTTGATTTCATGAATGACTTCATCTCGTGAAAGAGTGGTGCAGGCGCAGATGGTTTCTTTTTGGCCTGTCCGGCTTGCATCCTCACCTAGCGTATGCCAAAGAATCTCTTCGACAACAGGCTGACAGCCTCCGCAAGATCGTGAGGCACTTGTACATTGCTTGACTTCCTGAAACGTTGTTAAGCCTTCTTTCTGAATGGCTTCTACAATTTGCCCTTTTGACACGCCATTACAGCCGCAAACGATATGGTCGTTTGCCATGCTGTCAATCGTGCTTTCTTGCGCCGAATCATTGGAGGTTAAGACAGATACCTTCTCCATATCCGACATATCTATTCCTTCTTTAATGTACGAGAATAAACGAGGTCCGTCGCTTGTTTCTCCAAACATGACGGCGCCTACTAATCGGTTTTGCTGGAAGACGAGTTTTTGATAGATGCCTTTTTGTTCGTCAAAAATTTTAATCGCCTTTTTCTCATCGTTTTCAATAAAATCACCAGCTGAAAATACATCAACTCCAGATACTTTCAGCTGTGTTGACAGAACAGAGCCTTCATATGGAGCAGGGTTCAAGCCGCATACATGCTTGGCAAGTACAGTCGCTTGATCGTATAAAGGAGCAACTAATCCGTACGTTTGTCCCCTGTGTTCCACACATTCGCCGACGGCATAAATGCCCGGTACACTTGTTTCCATGAAATCATTGACAATAATACCTCGGTTCACTTCAAGCCCGCTTATTTCTGCAAGCATTTTACTTGGTTTAATTCCCGCAGCCATGACGACTAGGTCTGTCTCAAGTGTAGTGCCGTCTGAAAATGATAATCCTTCTACTCTTGTATCTCCTAAAATCTCATTTGTCTGTTTTCCAAGCAGGAATTTCATCCCCTGTTCTTCTAATGCTTTTTGAAGAAGCTGGCCTGCAATAGGGTCTAGCTGGCGTTCCATTAAATGAGAGCTGAGATGAATGACATTCACTTCCATGCCTAAGTTTAATAGGCCGCGTGCTGCTTCAAGCCCAAGGAGTCCGCCTCCGATGACTGCTGCTTTTTTGTACATGGTAGAGGCATTGACCATTTCCTCAGTGTCTTGCAATGTACGAAAAGCCGTTACGCCTTTTTTATCACTCCCTGGAATTGGCAGGATGAATGGAAGGGACCCTGTTGCTAAAATCAATCGGTCATAATTCACGGTCCGTCCTTGATCACTGGTGACTGTTTGGTTCTCTGTATCAATCTTCACAATGGTCTCGTTTGTAAACAGCTGAATATTATGCTCTTGATACCAGTTCCAATCGTTTAACGTAATATCCTCGACCTTCGTATCTCCTTGAAGAACTTTCGATAAAAGAATTCGGTTATAGTTAGGATGCGGTTCACTCCCAAATACCGTCATGTCGAAGCGTTCGCCGTCTGTTTTTAAAATGTTTTCAAGGCTTCGAATGCCCGCCATACCATTCCCCACTAATACGAGTTTTTCTTTCATGAATAAACACCCCTCATGTGATCATTTTTTAGAAAATACCATAATCTAAACATAGATGGAAAATACATGTTAAAATTTCTCACATAGTTTTTCATTCACATAGGCTGACAGCTGTACAGGACAATATTTAAAGCCTGGCATTTTACTGTGCGGATCTAGTTGATCATCAATTAATTGATTAATTGATTGATGTTTGCTCCAGTGAAATGGAACAAATACGGTATCTTTTCGAATGGTGTCTGATATGCGGCATCTGATGATGACACTTCCTCTTTTTGACTTGATGGTCACGAGCTCCCCGTGCTGAAGTCCATACGTTTTCGCTGTATCAGGATGAAGCTCTGCATATGCTTCAAACTGTCTGGCAACAAGAGAGGTGCTCCTTCTTGTTTGAACGCCTGTTTGGTAATGAGCCATCACCCTGCCGGTCGTTAAATAAAGAGGGTATTCTTGACTGACGGGTTCCTTTGCAGCCTTTTTTCCGTGTGTGACGACGGCAAACTTTGCTAAACTGTCAGAATGTGAGAATGCATGTTCAAATAATCTTTCAGTTCCCGGGTCTTCTAAATGAGTACAAGGCCACCTTATGCCTTGTTCCTTCCTCAGCCTTTCATAGGTTATGCCTGAATAATCAGCCTTTGCACCTTTTGTTACGGCTCTTAATTCCTCAAAGATCTCTTCTGCGGATGAAAAGGAAAAATGGCTGCCTTTGCCTAATACAGCTGCTATTTCACAAATGATTTGCCAATCGTGCTTTCTTTGGTGTTTAAGTGGATATGTTGCTTCTCTAAGCGTAACGCGCCCCTCTACGTTTGTCACGGTACCTTCATCCTCTAAATATGACGAAGTCGGTAAAATTACATCTGCCAGCGCAGCTGTCTCAGACATAAATAAATCAACGGAAACAAAAAAGGACAAATTCTTGATGGCTTGCTGAATCAAGTGCGCGTTCGGCCCTGACTGGACAGGATTTGAGCACATTAAAAAGAGTGCTTTGATTTCACCTGCCTGCATTTTTTCAAACATTTCAAAAGCAGACACGCCCTTTCCTGGAAGTTCTTTTTCATCAATGTTCCATCGTTCAGCCATTTCTTTTCTGTGAGCAGGGTTTGAGATATCTCGGTATCCTGGAAGCTGATCTGCTTTTTGCCCATGCTCTCTTGCTCCCTGGCCATTTCCCTGGCCGGTTATTGCGCCATAGCCGCATCCAAAGCGGCCGATCTTCCCAGTAACAAGCAGAATATTCAGGAAATTACGGACAGAGGCTGTACCGTCTATTTGCTGCTCAATGCCTCTTGCTGTAAAAATCATACCTGTCTTTTCTTGCGCGAATTTCCTTGCTATTTTCTGCATCACATCAATCGTCACGCCAGTTTGCTCAGCAATGTCTGGCAAGGAGATGCGTGAGATGTGCTCCTTTAGTTTTTGGAAACCTGATGTTCGTTGATGAATAAATGATTCATCGATTAAATGCTCATGCAGCATGATGTGCAATATGCCGTTTGCCAGTGCGGCATCAGACCCTGGTTTGAGGCTGACATGTAAATCGGCTATTTGGGCTGTCGGAGTTTTGCGTGGATCAATGACGATGAGAAAAGCGCCATTGTTTTTTGCCTCTTCAATGTAGGGCAGAAAGGTTGGCTGACATTCCGCTATATTCGTTCCAACCAATATCAACACCCGTGCATGCTTGATGTCGCTTAAAGGAAAGGTCAGACCACGGTCAAGTCCGAATGTTTGATTTGCGGCAGTTGCTGCCGAAGACATACATAGTCTGCCGTTATAATCGATGTATTTCGTTTTCAGCGCCACTCTTGCAAATTTCCCGAGTAAGTACGCTTCCTCATTTGTAATTGATGCGCTTCCGTACACACTGATCACATCATGGCCATGCGACAGCTGAAGGGATTCTATGTTTGTTTTGATTTCTTCGAGAGCCTCCTGCCATGTCGCTTTTACAAATTGTCCGTTTCTTTTGATCAGCGGGTGATTCAGGCGATCTTTATGAAGCGCGTGCTGGTGGGCATGCTGTCCTTTCATACAAAGTCTTCCGTGCGTAGTTGGATTGTGTACACCAATCGTTTGGTAGCGTGTTCGCCCTTCCACATGCTGCTCGATTAATTGCATTTTGCACTGCATACTGCAAAAAGGACATTGGGCTGGGAACACTCGCTTTTGTTCTTCCTGCTTTGATTTTTGCTGGGCATATTGTAAAAAAGATTGACTCATACCTTCACATCCTTATGTCTTACATTTCCTTGTCTGCTTTGGTCAAATTGCGCACAGAGCTCTTCTCTTATTTCCTCATCAAGTAACTTTTCTCGAATAGAAATGTTCCCTTGCCGTGACAGCCAATCGCCAATGGATTCTTGAAAGTAAGCATTTTTTCTATACTCTTCAAGCAGCGCTTTTAAGAAAGGAATAAGCTCACTTGAATGAGCCAAGGTGTAAAAAAGCTGGCCTCCTATATAAATGTTCCATTCACCCAGCTGCTTTTTCAGACAGATGTCATCAATTGGAGCAAGTTTACACGTGCAAGAAGCACCGGTGATATGAATGGAGGTGACAGCTGGTAAAAGTGTATCTTCCACTTGTCTTTCCAGCTCCATCACAAGTGACGTGACAGCTGGATCGTTACAGTCGCATGAAAGGATATGAGATAGTCTTCTTTTCTCATTAGGCATAATTGGCCAATGATTTTTGACGATTTGTGCCGCCTGTTTTGACACACCGATGAGCCGTATTCGTTTATGCTTTGTCAGCTCTGCCTGCTCAATCAGCCTGTTCTCTAACAAAGACGTAATGATTTTCAAAAAATCCAGATCAAGCCGGCCTCCATATAATTGAGGAATCAACATGTCTTCCTGTTCAGCAGCGCCGATTTTTTCCACCGATCCTTGAAATTGCTCGAGATAGTATTGAATGGCCGGCCGGCAGATGCCGCAGCCGTGATTCGTTTTCCATTGAAAATGTCTTTTTATTTCTTCAGCATTCACCGGTTGCTGTTTTTTAATAAACGAAAAAATGGTCTGCTCCTCTACTTCTGTACATGGACAAAAAAAGGCCTGCGATTCCGTTTGATCATGTGATGGTAACTGGCAGCAAGCACGGACGAGCTCTTGACAGCCGCCGCACCCAGTTGCTGCCCCTGTCTGTTTTTTCACCTCGTCTAAGTTTGTCAGCTGATGAACCGAAATGCTTTTTAAAATCGTCCCTTTTGTAACGGTTTGACATTGGCAGACGAGGTCTTCCATTTTTAATGAATCTAGTGGGGATGATGGCTTTTCATGAAGGGCTTTCATGACCACACTTTTATCACGTCCCACTTTTACATCTTGCAAAAGCTGATCGGCATTCCCCAGCTCTCCGACGAATAAAATACCTGCCAGCGCCTGACGTTCAAAGACGAATTTTTTATACACCTCTTGCTCTTCATCTAAATAAGTCACAGCTGACATAAACGGAGAATGATGTTCAATACATCCAGCAGAATAAATCGGCAAATCAGGTACTTTTAATTTTGTTGAGTAAATGGGCTTTGGTGTATGTGTGATTTTTTCTCCTAAAAGATGCTTAGCGAGCACGCTTGCTTGTTCATAAATGGGCTGAACAAGGCCATGCACCATTCCTTGGTGCTCTGCACATTCTCCAATCGCATAAATATTCGGGATATTAGTCTCCATCACGTCATTGACAACAATGGCTTTTCTCGTGTGTATGCCATGATTCTCTGCAAGCTGTATATTCGGACGGATACCTGTTGTAAAAACAACAAGATCAGCATCCACGATGTCGCCATTTTTCAATAGAACGCCTTCTACCCTCTCACCGCCTAAGCATGCAATCGTATGGGCATTTGTTTTCACCTGAATGCCTTTTCTTATGAATTTTCGCTGTAATAATCCGGCTGCTGTTTCATCTAATTGGCGCTGCATCAGCCGCTCCGTATGATGAATGATGGTCGTTTCAAGCCCCGCCATCTGCAGACCGGCTGCTACCTCCACACCAAGCACGCCGCCTCCGATCACTGCTGCTTGTTGATAATGCACCGCATCCGCACAAATGGCCTCATAATCATCAATTGTCCGAAAAGCGTATATCCCTTTTTTGGACACACCCTGAATAGGAAGAAAATTCGGTGATGAACCCGTTGCAATGACGAGCTTGTCATAGGGAATTTCCCGGCGCGCATCTGTCATGACACACTTTCGATTTGTATCGATATGTACAACTGATTCTCCTTTGTACAATGTGATGTCATGCGCGGTGTACCATTCTTTTTCCTTTAGTTGAATTTCAGCGAATGATTCGCTTTTTTGTAAAATCGACGAAAGTTTTATTCGATTGTAGGCAGAGTGCTTCTCTTTTCCAATGACTGTTATGGCATAATGTTCTGGCTGCTTTTGAATGATCTCTTCGATACATTTCATACTCGCCATGCCGTTTCCGATAAACACAAGTTTGCGTTTTGCCATCTGAAATCAACCTTTCTAAGCCTCTTGCTCGAGCACATTGTATGGATTGATTATGGCACACACTTGTAAAAAAGTGTTTATTCATGTCAATTTTTCTCACATAATACTTTCATTACATAAGTGAACTCGCTATCTTTAAGTCAGAAAATTCAAAATAGAGGAGGCGTTTTATGAAACTCTCAGAATTAAAATCAAGTGGTCATCCTAAGACATTGTTTGGTTCCTTTTTATATTTTGATGTGAGCTTTATGATTTGGGTTTTGTTAGGGGCGCTGGGTGCTTTTATTGCACAAGATTTTGCTTTATCAACCGTAGAGAAAGGCATGATTGTAGCCATTCCAATTCTATCTGGTTCTTTTTTTCGGATTGTGCTTGGTTTATTCACCGATCGAATAGGACCTAAAAAGACCGCAGTGATAGGAATGCTTTTAACGACTATTCCGCTTATTTGGGGGTTTATCGCTGGTACAACCCTTTCAGAGCTCGTACTAATTGGGATTTTGCTTGGAGTAGCAGGAGCAAGTTTTGCTGTTGCTTTGCCCATGGCAAGCCGCTGGTATCCTCCTCACTTACAAGGAGTAGCCATGGGGATTGCAGGCGCCGGGAATAGTGGAACACTAATCTCCACCTTATTTGGTCCAAGGCTTGCGGAGATTTACGGGTGGCATGCCGTAATGGGGCTCGCTTTGATTCCGTTAAGTCTTGTCTTTTTGTTTTTTATTTTCACTGCAAAAGATGCACCAAATCAGCCCGCTCCTCAGCCGATCCGGTCGTACTTTTCAGTATTTCAAGTGAAATCGACATGGTTTTTCTGTTTGCTTTATGCGATCACATTCGGAGGATTTGTCGGGCTTTCCAGTTTCCTCAGTATTTTCTTTGTAGATCAATATGGGGTTTCGAAGATTCATGCTGGTGATTTTGTGACACTTTGTGTGGCGGCAGGCAGCTTCTTTCGGCCTGTGGGCGGTCTCATTGCCGATAAAATAGGCGGAATGAAAGTACTGCTTGCATTATTCGGAATCATCGCCATCTGCTTAGGAGGAGTGAGCAGTCTTCCAGCTTTACCTGTGGTCATTGCGCTTTTATTTGTGGGGATGATGTGCCTTGGGATGGGGAATGGCGCTGTTTTTCAGCTGGTGCCTCAAGTATTTCATAAAGAAATTGGGATTGTGACCGGAATTGTTGGGGCTGCTGGAGGCATTGGCGGATTCTTTTTACCTAATATTCTTGGCAGTTTAAAAAAATTGACTGGCTCATATACGTTTGGCTTTTTGACCATTTCCCTTTTTGTTCTGATTGTCTTCCTCTGTTTAGTCGTATCGCAGTTTAAACGTAAAAAGGTGTTGATCAACCATACCATTTCTGAATCATAAAAAGCCATGACCACACGTTGGTCACGGCTTTTCTTTATATTGTAACACCCTTTGTTTGACCTATTTTGGCAGAACCGAACTCCCCATTAAATAACGGTCTACCTCGTGCGCCACTTGTCTGCCTTCATTAATTGCCCAGACAATCAAGCTTTGCCCGCGTCTTGCATCTCCCGCTGCAAATACGCCTTCTACATTTGTTGTATATTCCCCATATTTTGCGTCAATGCGATTGTTTTTGCTGTCCACGCCAAAGTGTTTCACAAGCGGCTGTTCAGTTCCCTCAAAACCAATTGCAATAAAGACGAGCTGAGCAGGCCATACCTTTTCTGTCCCTGGAATTTCATGAAATTCAAACTTCCCTTGTTCGTTTTTCACCTTTTCCATTTGAATGGTATGAAGCTCTTTTAATTTCCCATTTTTATCTGCCACAATTTTTGTGGTTTGAATTGAATATTGACGCGGATCTTCTCCGAATTTTGCTTGTGCTTCTTCATAAGCATAATCCAGCGAGAAGACATAAGGCTGTTCTGGCCACATGTTATCCCCTACACGTGTATCCGGAAGCTTTGGATGCTTCCCGAATTGAACAACACTTTTTGCTTTTTGGCGAAGTGCAGTTGCCACGCAGTCCGCACCTGTATCTCCTCCGCCAATCACAATCACGTCTTTTCCTTTTGCATCAATGAAGTTTTTGTCTTTAAATCCTGAATCAAGCATGCTTTTCGTTGCAAGGGTTAAATAATCCATCGCAAGGTGAATCCCTTTTGCTTCCCGGCCTTCAATCAATAGATCACGCTGCTTTTGTGCACCTGTACAAAGGATAACTGCATCAAACTGCTCTTTCAGTTCATCAGCAGTAATATCCACGCCGATTTCTGTGTTCGTCACAAAGTCAATGCCTTCTTGTCTTAGAAGTTTGACTCTTCGTTCGACCACTTCTTTGTCGAGCTTCATATTTGGAATCCCGTATGTCAGCAGTCCGCCAAGACGGTCAGAACGCTCGAACACTGTGACAGCGTGCCCTGCTTGGTTTAATTGATCAGCACTTGCAAGTCCTGCTGGTCCTGAGCCGACAATGGCAATTTTCTTCCCTGTACGGCTTGAAGGAATTCTTGGTGTGATCCATCCATTTTCAAAACCTTTATCAATGATCGTGCGTTCGATATTTTTAATCGAAACAGCCGGATCATTGATAGCGACTGTACATGACCCTTCACAAGGTGCAGGACATACTCTCCCAGTAAACTCTGGGAAATTATTTGTTTTTTGCAGTCTTTCGAGAGCTTCCTTCCATCTCCCGCGATAGACAAGATCATTCCATTCTGGAATTAAGTTGTAGATCGGGCAGCCAGACACGCCGCCCCTGATCTCCATCCCAATTTGACAAAACGGTGTTCCGCAATCCATACATCTAGCGCCCTGCTTTTTCAATACGTCATCTGTATAAGGAGCTGAATATTCTTTCCAGTCATTTTGACGAGTGAGAGGGTCACGTTCATTTGGCTTTTCTCTTTTATAATCCATAAAACCTGTTGCTTTGCCCATTGTCCTCTCCCCTTTCTTAATGAGCGAGGGCTGCTTTTTGCCCGTTTGCCGTTTCTTGATTTTTCGGTTTTGTGTTTGCTTCAAAGGCAAACATCACCGCTTCTTCATGACTGAGGCCCGCTTGTTTTTGTTCTTCAATGCTTTGAAGCATCATTTTGTAATTTCTCGGAATGACTTTGATGAATTGATCCTTTTCTTGCTCCCAGTTTTCAAGAAGTGCTGCTGCTTTTGAGCTGTTTGTATAATCAAGGTGTTCCTTGATCATCTGCTTCACTTCTTGTTCTTCTTCATGATCTGTGAGCTTTTCAAACATGATCATTTCCATATTGCACATTCTTTTGAACTGTTTCGCATCCGATGTATGGATGTAAGCCACACCGCCAGACATACCTGCACCAAAGTTTTTCCCAACGTCTCCTAAAATAACGACACGTCCGCCAGTCATGTATTCACAGCCGTGATCTCCAATTCCTTCAACAACCACATGTACACCTGAATTACGAACAGCAAATCGTTCACCAGCACGGCCGTTAATATAAGCTTTTCCGCTAGTTGCACCGTAAAATGCAACGTTTCCTACAATGACGTTTTCATGTCCATTTTGTACAAAATGATCAGACGTTTTCACAGCAATTTTGCCTCCTGAGAGTCCTTTGCCGATATAGTCATTTGAATCACCTGTTAAATAGAGAGACATGCCCTTTGGCACAAATGCGCCAAAGCTTTGTCCAGCTGAACCAGTGAATCTGAGTGTGATCGTATCCTCTGGCAAGCCCTCTTCCCCGTAGCGCTTAGACACTTCACTGCCAGTAATGGTTCCGGCCACACGGTTGATATTGCGAATGTTCAATGATAGATCAACCGGTGTTTGATGATTCAGCGCTTCTTGCACATAAGGAAGGATTTCATTCATATCCAGCGATTCGTCAATTTTATGATTTTGCGGTGTTCTGAATGTCCGCGCTCCTTCTGGCTGATAAAGCAGTGTTTCAAGGTTTAGCTGACCTGCTTTCCAGTGAGCTTTTGCTCGTTCACTGACCGCCAGGACGTCCGTACGTCCGATTAATTCATCCATTGATGTAAAGCCGAGTTCCGCTAAGATTTCTCTTACTTCCTCTGCAATAAACATCATGAAGTTCACAATGTGATCAGGGTCACCCATGAATTTTTTGCGAAGCTCTGGGTTTTGTGTGGCAACACCGACTGGGCAAGTATCTAAATGACATGCTCTCATCATCACGCAGCCCAGCACGACAAGTGGAGCTGTCGCAAATCCGTATTCTTCTGCTCCTAAAATCGCAGCCATCACAACGTCGCGGCCAGTCATTAACTTTCCGTCTGTTTCAAGAACGACTCTCTCGCGAAGACCATTTAACACAAGGGTTTGATGCGCCTCTGCCAATCCAAGCTCCCAAGGAAGCCCTGTGTGTTTAATACTTGTTTTCGGTGAAGCTCCTGTACCGCCATCATAACCACTGATAACAATGACGTCCGCAGTTCCTTTTGCTACACCTGCTGCAATCGTGCCAACGCCGGCTTTAGATACAAGCTTGACACTGATGCGTGCATCACGGTTCGCGTTTTTCAAATCATGAATCAGCTGTGCCAAATCCTCAATGGAATAAATATCATGATGCGGCGGTGGTGAAATCAATCCGACACCTGGCGTAGAACCACGTACATCGGCCACCCAAGGATACACTTTATTTCCTGGCAGCTGTCCGCCTTCTCCAGGTTTTGCTCCTTGCGCCATTTTAATTTGCAGTTCATCTGCATTGACCAAGTAATGACTTTTTACACCAAATCGGCCAGAAGCGATTTGTTTAATCGCACTTCTGCGGTCATCACCGTGTTCATCTACTGTAAAGCGGGCAGGATCTTCTCCGCCTTCTCCGCTGTTACTTTTACCGCCAATTCGGTTCATCGCAATCGCAAGTGCCTCATGCGCTTCTTTACTTAAAGATCCAAATGACATGGCACCTGTCTTAAAGCGGCGCACGATGGATTCAGCAGATTCAACCTCTTCCAGACGAACCGGCTTTTGTTTTGGCTGAAATGCAAACAAGTTTCTGAGGAAGCCGATTCTTTCTTCATCCGCTGCTTTTGTATATTGTTTAAATAGATCGTAATCTTCATTACGGCATGCCCACTGGAGCGTATGGATCGTTTTTGGGTTAAAAGCATGATGCTCTCCATTTTTTCTCCACTGGAATTCACTGCCTGATTCAAGTGTCTGGTCTGTTGCTGCTTGATACCCTGCTTCATGGCGGAGTTTTGCCTCATGAGCAATGGTGTCAAGATCAATCCCGCCAAGCTGTGAAGCTGTTCCTGTGAAATACGCTTGAATGACGTCTTCACTAATCCCGACTGCTTCAAAGATTTGCGCGCCTCTATAGCTCTGCACAGTGGAAATTCCCACTTTGGACATGACTTTGACGACACCTTCTGTCACGCTTTTACCAAACTTTGTAACAGCTTCATCAAAGCTGATCGAAATCGCTTCGTCTGCAATCAGCTGTTTGTACGTTTCATAGACAAGGTAAGGGTGAATCGCATCTGCGCCGTAGCCAATTAGTGCGGCAAAATGATGGACCTCTCTCACCTCTCCAGATTCAACGATCAGACTGACCTTTGTCCGTAGACCTTGACGCACAAGATGCTGATGAAGTGCACTTAGCGCAAGAAGTGGTGGAATCGGTACTTTTTGTGCTGTCATTTCACGATCTGAAAGGATTAATAAAGAGACACCTTCTCTGATCGCTTTTTCCGCCTCTTCAAACATCGCATCCAGTCCGCGCTTTAAATCATCGGTGAAAAGTGTATGGATTGTTTTGCTTTTAAAGGCATTATGAACAATCGTTTTCAAGCCGTTAAATTGTCCGCTCGTTAAGACCGGTGTATAAAGTTTAATTCTTCGGCATGAATATTCATTCGGATGTAAAATATCGCCTTCGGCACCTAACCAAGTCATGGTTGATGTCACGAGCTGCTCACGAATGGCATCAATCGGCGGGTTCGTGACTTGTGCAAACAGCTGCTTAAAATAATGAAAAAGAGACTGCGCACGATCTGATAACACAGCAAGCGGTGTGTCACTTCCCATTGAACCGATTGGATCCTTGCCTTCCTCTAGTAAAGGAATTAAATACTTTTGAATGTCTTCATACGTATAATGGAACGCACGCTGACGCGTCAATAAATCATCCATTATACTAGAATTTTCTGAATTTTCTTCCGAGCGATTGACGTGGACCATTTCTTCATCGAGCCATTTTTGATAAGGCAGTTCATTCGCAATGGTCGATTTCACTTCTTCGTCAGAAATAATTCGTCCTTCTTCTAGATCAATGAGCAGCATTTTACCAGGCTCAAGTCGATCTTTATACTTCACATCTTCTTCATTTGTGTCAATTACGCCAACCTCAGAAGAGAAAATGATATGATCATCATTCGTGACATAATATCTTGCCGGTCTCAATCCATTTCGGTCTAAGATGGCCCCGATTTGTTTCCCGTCCGTAAAGGAAATGGCTGTTGGTCCATCCCACGGCTCCATGAGAGAACTATGGTATTCATAAAATGCCCGTTTCTCTTTCGACATGTGCGTGTTTTCCGTCCAAGGCTCAGGAATCAGCATCATTGCTGTATGAGCAGGTGTACGGCCTGCAAGCACAAAGAATTCAAAGGCATTGTCTAAAATGGATGAATCACTTCCGTCTGCATTCAGCACTGGCAAAATCTTGTCTAAATCGTCTCCGAAGGCTTCAGATACGAATTGTTGTTCTCTTGCTCTCATCCAATTGATGTTTCCTCTTAATGTGTTGATTTCTCCGTTGTGAATTAAGTAACGGTTTGGATGGGCTCTTTCCCATGTAGGAAATGTATTTGTACTAAATCTTGAATGAACAAGTGAAAATGCAGAAACAAATGTTTCATCCTGTAGATCAAGATAAAAAGCATCGACTTGATCTGATGTTAAAAGCCCCTTGTATACGATGGTTTGACTCGACAGGCTGACAAAGTAAAATTGCTTTTCCTCTCTTGTTCCCCAGTTCTCAGCCTGCTTACGGATGACATATAATTTTCGTTCAAATGACAAACGATCTGTGATGTTGTCGTTTGCTCCGATAAAGACCTGTCTCACAACCGGACAGCTCTTCGCTGCGACAGTACCAATTTTTCCTGGATCGACAGGAACCGTTCTCCAGCCAATTAATGTTTGGCCTTCTTGTTTAATGAACCCGTTGATTTTCTGTTCGATGGCTTGACGCGTTTTTTCGTCATCATCTTTTGAAAAGAAGACCATTCCTACCCCGTAACGGCCTTTTTCAGGAAGTGCAAATTCTTTGCAGTTCTTTCTAAAGAAAGCGTCTGGCAGCTGTACCATTAAACCGGCACCATCACCTGTATACGGATCACTGCCTTGCCCGCCGCGATGATCAAGCTGGCACAGCATTTGTAATCCCTTTTTGACGATGCTATGTGTCGCCTCCCCTTTTAAATGGGCGTACAGTCCGATTCCACATGCATCATGTTCAAATTCAGGACGGTAGAGACCTTGTGGTTGTGGTAGTTGATTATAAGTCATCGTTTCTCTCCCCCGTTTAAAAGATCCGTTTTTTCACAGTAATAAAATCTCACAAACTCTGTAACTTATTTTAAGTTTTCAAATTGATATAAACAATATATAATTTAGATCAAAACAATCTCTTTTTGAGATAGATGGGTGTGAAGTGCAAAAATGGAGCTTCGTCAGTTACGTTATTTTGTAGAAGTCGCAGACCGTGAACACGTGTCAGAAGCGGCTGAAAACTTACATGTTGCCCAATCTGCCATCAGCCGGCAGATTGCGAATTTAGAAGAAGAACTTGGAGTGGCCTTATTCGAACGAGAAGGACGAAATATCAAATTAACGAAGATCGGCAGACAATTTTTAGATCATGTCAGAACTGCACTCAAAGCCATTGATTATGCGAAAGAGCAAATTGATGAATACTTAGACCCGCACAAAGGAACGGTGAATATTGGCTTTCCTACAAGTCTAGCAAGCCAAGTACTCCCTTCTGTCATCTCCGCCTTTAAGCAGGAATATCCAGAGGTCGATTTTTTACTTCGTCAAGGATCCTATAAATTTCTCATTGAAGCGGTCAAAAATCGAGATATCGATCTCGCCTTTTTAGGACCCGTACCGACAAACGATTCTCAAATAGAAGGAAATATTTTGTTTTCCGAAAGCATTTATGCCCTTTTACCAGTTAGCCACCCCTTTAGCGGACAAAGGAGTATTCATTTAAGTGATTTAAGAAGGGATCATTTCGTGTTATTTCCTGAAGGGTATGTGCTGAGACAAATTGCGGTTGATGCTTGCAAGCAGGCAGGCTATGAGCCTACCATTTCATCTGAAGGAGAAGATTTGGATGCGATTAAAGGTCTCGTCTCGGCAGGTATGGGTGTTACCTTATTACCCGAAAGCGCCTTTTATGAAACAACACCGCGATTTACAGTGAAAATTCCGATCGATTTTCCTCAAGTGAGACGAACGGTTGGAATTATTGCATCTAAAACGCGCGAAATGTCTCCTTCTGCCCATGATTTTTATGTGTTTGTGAAGGATTTCTTTTCTAAAATTGAACAATATAAATAATTCATTAAAAGAAGACATTTCATTTGTAGAAATAATCCCTCATTGTATATGATGGGTTACAGAACAAAAGACTATATGGAAGAAAGGTATTCGTATGAAATCAATTTTATCGTTTTTAAAGCCGTATCGGCTGTCCGTTGTGTCCATTGTCATTCTCACCTTTTTAAGCAGTATGCTCCAGCTGTATTTACCGACGTTAACAGCAGATATCGTTGATGTCGGTATCGTCCAGGGAGATATTGCTTACATATGGAAGGTTGGCGGCTGGATGGTGGCTTGTTCTTTACTCGCCATTTTGCTCACCATTTGGAAGTCTTACTTGTCATCAAAGACAGCACTTGGCTTCGGCCGTGATATGAGAAGACAGCTGTTTGTGCATGTCGAACAATTTTCATTAGAAGAATTTCAAAAGATCGGCACATCTTCCTTTATTACTAGATCAACAAATGATGTGAAACAAGTCCAAGATGTGACGATTATGATTTTACAAATGATGACGCGGGCCCCGCTCATGCTTGTGGGCGGAATTATTTTGGCTGTTTCCAGGGATGCTGTCCTGTCTCTTATCTTTTTGGCAGCCCTCCCCCTTCTTGGCGGATTCATCTATTTGGTGTCAAGAAAAGCCATCCCTCTATTTGGCCAGCTTCAGAAAAAAACAGACCGGCTGAATTTAATTATGCGGGAATCTCTTTCAGGCATCCGCGTTATTCGTGCATTTAACCGTGTGGATGATGAAAAGGAACGATTCCAAGAAGCCAACACGTCCTATAAGGACACTGGTCTTAAAGTCAACCGATTAATGGCTTACTTGTTTCCATTTATGCTGATCATCATGAACTTCACGAATATCGGCATTGTCTGGCTTGGTGCAAACCGAATTGATGCCGGAGAAATGGAAGTTGGGAATCTCATTGCCTTCATTCAATATGCGATGATGATTTTAATGGCACTGATTATGCTGTCGATGAGCTTTATTATGGTCCCAAGAGCACAAGCGTCAGCTAAACGCATGAATGAAGTGTTAAACATGGAACCAAAGATTAAAGACAAAGAAGAGTCTATGACTGACCTTCACAAGCCCGCTCAATCCATTCGCTTTGAGGATGTGTCATTTTATTACTCAAATGCTGAGAAACCGGCCGTTCAAGGTATCACGTTTGAAGCCAAAACTGGTGAAACGACAGCCATCATCGGAAGTACGGGTTCTGGGAAAACAACGCTTCTCCAGCTGATGACGCGCTTTTATGAAGTGACAGAAGGCCGGATTACACTAGATGGTGTAGACATTAGAGAGCTGCCTCAGGAGAAACTGAGAAACCAAATGGGCTATGTCTCTCAAAAAGCTGTTTTATTCAGCGGAACCATTGCCGAGAATGTACGCTTTGGCAAACAGGATGCAAGCGATGAAGACATCTGGCAGGCGCTGCGAACTGCGCAGGCCGAAGAATTTGTTTTGCAAAAAGATGGCGGAATTGATGCAGAAATTGATCAAGGTGGTTCCAATCTATCCGGCGGCCAAAAGCAGCGGCTTTCCATTGCAAGGGCGCTAGTGAGAAGACCATCATTCTATCTGTTTGACGATAGCTTTTCAGCACTTGATTACAAAACAGATGCGAAGCTGCGGGCATCATTAGAAGCAGAAAAAGCTCATGCAGCCCTCATCATTGTGGCTCAACGAATCAGTACAGTGAAGCATAGTGATAAAATCATTGTACTTGATGAAGGGAAAATCGCAGGTATCGGAACACATGAACAATTATTAAAGGACAATCTTGTATACCAAGAGATTGTCGCATCTCAGGAAGGTCAGGAGGTGAGCGAGAATGAGTAAGAAAATGTCTTCTGGCATGGGGCATAAAGGCGGCCACCCTAAAGGGCCAGCCGCAAAACCGAAGGAATTTAAGAAAACACTGCTACGTTTGACAGGCTACTTAAAACCAAGGAAATTTCAGCTGATCATCGTCTTTATTGCAGCAATTGGTTCAACTGTCTTTAACGTCATTAGTCCAAAGCTGCTTGGGGATGCCACCTCTTCCCTATTTGACAGCTTTACGAATGGAACAGCCGTTCAATTTGACGTCATTTCACGAATTCTTTTACTGCTTGTCGTGCTGTACGTCGTTGCCTCCCTCTTTTCATTCGTTCAGCAATATGTCATGGCTGGTGTCTCTCAACAGACCATTGCTGAATTACGGCAGGAAGCAAATGACAAGCTCACACGTCTCCCCCTGCGTTATTTTGATAAAACAACCCATGGGGACACGCTAAGCCGTGTGATGAATGATATCGATAATATTAATACATCGCTTCAGCAGGCGCTCACCCAAGTGATTACATCTGTGATTACAGTCATTGGGATTGTCGTCATGATGCTCTTCATCAGTCCGCTGCTTACATTGCTTGTTTGTTTGACGCTGCCACTCAGCCTGTTTGCGATTCGCGGTATTACGTCATTTTCTCAAAAGCATTTTAAAGCGCAGCAAAAAGAGCTTGGCACGATCAATGGACATATCAATGAGATGTTCACAGGACATCAGACAGTTCGTGCGTATGGCTACGAAAAGAAAGCAATCGATACATTTGATGAATTAAATGAAAAGCTGTATGAATCATCAAGGAAAGCGCAGTTCATTTCTGGTTTAATGATGCCAATGATGACCTTTATCGGGAACCTTGGCTATGTGGCAGTCAGTGTAGCCGGCGGGATTCTAGTCATTAACGGGAATATTCGTGTCGGGGATGTGCAGGCGTTTATCCAATACACACAGCAAATGTCTCAGCCGCTTGTGCAAGCATCAAGCGTCGCAAACTTAGTTCAATCAGCGATCGCTTCTGCTGAAAGGGTCTTTGAAATTCTTGATGAGGAAGAAGAAAGTACCGAAGAAGATGCGGCAATTGATCTTGCATCACTCTCAGGCGATGTGAGCTTTGAACAAGTTCAATTCGGATATGAAAAAGATCATCCGATTATTAAAGATTTGAATTTAGATGTGCAAGAAGGACAGACGGTTGCCATTGTCGGACCAACAGGCGCGGGAAAAACGACCATCATTAATCTTTTAATGCGTTTTTACGAATTAGATCAGGGCTCCATACGCATTGGCGGTGTCAAAACAACTGACCTCAGCCGTCAGCAAGTACGAGAATTATTTGCGATGGTTCTTCAAGATACATGGCTCTTTGAAGGAACGATTTATGACAACATTGCCTATGGCAGGCAGCACGTTTCCAAAGAGGATGTCATCAAAGCCGCCAAACATGCCTATGCAGATGATTTCATCCGCACGCTACCAGATGGATATGACACACTGTTAACAGAAGATGCAGGCAACCTGTCTCAAGGTCAGCGCCAGCTGTTAACCATCGCCCGTGCCATTTTATCTGATCCAAAGATCTTGATATTAGATGAAGCAACAAGCAGTGTGGATACACGGACAGAGATGCATATTCAAAAAGCAATGAATGAATTGATGAAAGGCAGAACGAGCTTCGTGATTGCACACAGACTTTCAACGATTAAGGATGCAGACCTTATTTTAGTCATGAAGGATGGAAGCATCATTGAAAAAGGATCGCACAGCGAACTTTTAAAACAAAAAGGCTTCTATGCAGACTTATATATGAGTCAATTTGCCGAAAATCAAGTGGGATAACATCAAAAAAAGAGGATAGACACGCATGTCACATGCTGTCTATCCTCTTTTCAATTGTCATCTGCTCGCTTCTTCACTTTTACACTGAGCTTCGTTATATACTCTGCTTCATCTTTAGACATGAGCGAATGAAGTAAATACTCCTCATATACATCTCCATCCAGCATCATGCCCTCTTTCTCGATTTCATCTAACAAATGCGAATAAGCAGATTCGATCTCATCAAATGTTCCTTGATCATACATCACCGCATAGAGCCCGCCTGGTTTTTTGACTGCCCCCGGGCCATCCATTCGGCAGAACAGCTGATCTGACTGATGATAGTGCCGTTTACGGAACTGCTCCTTTTTTAAGACAGAACCATTTGCCGCAGCCCCTTTTATGCCAACTTCCTTTAAAAATTCCCCTACAATACGTGATATTTCTTCTACAGGTGTATTGAAATCGATCGGGTTTGATGCACTTAGTACAACGGGTTCTTCTGGCAGCTCTTGAAACAGGACCTCCCCTATTTTCACAGTTGCTAATTCATGTGTCGTCTCCATCACCCGCATAAGAAAAGCCTGGATGTCTTGAAGTTTTTCAATCTCTTGTTTGACTTTTTTTATTTGGTCGGCCGCAAGGCTTTGCAGTCTCTCGCGGGAAGGTTCTGTGAAATATTGTTTTAACTCTTTGATCGGAAATTGAACAGCCCGCAAGGATTGAATCGCAATAAAATGGTCAAATTGCTCAAGTGTATAGTAACGGTATCCATTTTCGTGAACACCAGCCGGCTTAAATAAATCGATTTTATCATAATACAGAAGCGTATCTTTTTTGACATCAAATAGCTTGGCAAATTCTCCAGTGAAAAACGTTTTTTGCACATCATTGATCATGATGAAGGCTCCTTTCTTGACTATGGAGTAACTCCATCCTTTATTATAACATCCAGAAACATCACTACGCATGGAAAGGATAAAAAAATGAACAAAATAACTCAACATGAAGTAACATTAGCACAAGCAAATAAAGAGGACTTCCCTTCAATGAAAAAAGAGCTCCAGAAAGCTTTTACAGCTGGCGTGATCGATGCATTTGGCGATGCGCATGGTGGACCAATTCCTCCAGATGAAGTGATTGATGAATCCTTTCATTCAATTGAACACATTGTTTATCATATTATGCTAAATGGTGAAAAGGCAGGCGGCGTTGTGATCAAAATCAACCAAGAGACACATCACAACTCGGTTGATTTGCTATACATTTCATCATCCTTTCACAGCCGGGGCATTGGTCAGGCAGCATGGAAAGCCATCGAGGCGCAATATCCAGAAACGATTGTATGGGAGGTTGTGACTCCATACTTTGAAAAACGCAACATTCATTTTTATGTCAATAAATGCGGCTTTCAAATAGTTGAATTTTATCACTTACACCATCCAGATCCAAACGCACCTCATGAAGCACATCAAGGCAATGAACCTTTAGCACCAGAGGAATTTGAATTTTTTAAATTTGAGAAGGTCATGAAGAAAAATTGTGCAAACGTAGGATAACGTGTATTTCTTTTAAATAAAGTTAAAAACACTACCTCATAAAAAAGGTAGTGTTTCTTGAATCTTTCTAGCTTCTAATCTGACCGTCACCACACAGAAGCAGCTTAGTTGTCGTGAGTGCAGGAAGTCCCATCGGCCCTCTGGCGTGCAGCTTTTGCGTGGAGATGCCGATTTCAGCTCCATAGCCAAGTGCACCGCCGTCTGTAAAGCGAGTCGATGCGTTATGATAAACAGCCGCCGCATCTACTTCGTTTAGAAACGTGAGTGCATTTTTTTCATCTTCTGTCACGATCGCTTCTGAATGTTTTGTGCCATACTGATCGATATGGCTGATTGCTTCGTCAATTGAATCGACTACCTTTACTGCAAGATCCAGACTTAAATACTCATCTGTCCAATCCACTTCTCCAGCAGGAACCGCGTTTGAAAAGTAAGACTCTGCTGCCTGGTCGCCATGTACAGTGACACGATGCTCCTGCAAAGCTTCATTTAATGAGGCTGCATTCTCTTTCAGCCATTCGCGATGAATGATCAGCGTCTCAAGTGCATTACATACAGCCGGACGATTCGTTTTTGCATTGATCACGATTTCAATGGCTTTTTTCACATTCGCGGTTTGATCAATAAAGACATGACAGTTTCCTGTCCCTGTTTCAAGCACTGGGATAGTGGATTCTTCTACCACTGTTTTGATTAAAGAGGCTCCGCCTCGCGGAATTAAAACATCGATCCACTCTTTTAGTTGAAACATCGCCTGAACCGATGAACGATCTGTTTGTTCAATTAATTGCACCGCATCACGAGGAATCTTTGTTTGATCCAATGCTTCATGGATCACGCTGACAATGGCTTTGTTGGAAGAAATAGCGGAGGAACCGCCTTTTAAAATCACTGAGTTGCCTGCCTTTAAGGCAAGGCCTGCTGCATCGACAGTGACGTTCGGTCTCGCTTCATAGATCATCCCGATCACGCCGAGCGGTACTCTTCGGCTTTTTACGTGTAAGCCGTTATCAAGAGTCCATTCATCCAATATTTCTCCAACAGGATCTGTTAATCTCGTCACGAGCCGCAAACTTTCAGCAAACTCATGAATTCTTTCTTCATTTAACAGTAATCGATCCAAGAGTGCCTCTGTGAAGCCCTTTTCTTTTCCAGCATCTAAGTCCTTTTGATTCTCCTGTAAAATAAAGCGGCTGTTTTGCTCTAATGCTTCTGCCATTTTAAGAAGCGCGTCATTCTTTTCCTCTGTTTGAAGTAAACTTAGTTTTTTTGAAACATGCTTTGCTTTTTTCGCTTTTTCTTTGACCGATGTGACAACTTCAGCTGTCAGTGTCATGGAATTCCTCCCTTTTGGTTAACAAACTGGAATCGATAAATCTAAATGACAAACAAATGCTTCAAGATCGACGACATGCACGATCTCATCTTGTAACAAATCACTCTTACGTGCGAGTTCATCTGACGCATAATTCACAATGCCAAGACCTATTTCTCTTCCATCTTGATCTAAAATACGGACCACATCGCCTTTTTTAAACGAACCTTTTACGTTGACAATCCCATCAGAATCAAGGCTTCCCTCTCGGTGCATGAGGAATTCCTGTGTTTTCTCTTGAACCACGATCTCACCCTTTGGTCCAGAATGAAAGGCAATCCACTGCTTCTTATAATTGAGCGGCGCTACATTTTCGTCAGCGGTAAAATAAGTACCGTCCTCTGTCCCATTGATGGCTTTGTCTAAAATGTCAGGCGTATCTGCTTTTCCTAAAAAGCCGTTGATCCCTGCGGCCATTGATATTTTAAACGCATCGAGCTTTGATTTCATTCCGCCTGTACCTACGCTGCTGCCTGCGTCTCCAGCAGCTGCTTCGATGTCTTCTGTGATGTCTGTCACTTCAAGAATTCTCTTTGCATTTGGATTTGTATGAGGATTATCTTCATACAAGCCATCAATATCAGATAAAATGGCAAGGAAATCCGCATCAATGAGTCCAGCTACTTTTGCAGACAATGTATCGTTGTCTCCAAACTTCAACCGATTGATCGTCACTGTATCATTTTCATTAATAATTGGGATGATGCCTCGATCTAATAACACGTTCATTGTGTTACGCACATTTTGATAGCGCGTTTCATCAGAAAAATCACTTCTTGTAATTAAGAGCTGTGAGGCAATATAACCGTGTGATAAAAATAAAGTAGAATATGATTCCATTAAAAGCCCTTGCCCAATTGAGGCAGATGCCTGCTTTTCCGGCAGTGTTTTGGGTCTATCAATAAATCCTAATTTTCGGTAACCAGCTGCAACCGCACCAGATGAAACCAAAATGACTTCGTGTCCTTCATCTTTGAGTTTCACAATTTGATTGACGAGGTTTTCTAGTTTTTTCAAACTAATCTCACCTTGAAAGCTAGTAAGAGAGCTGCTTCCGATTTTCACAACAATTCGTTTTCTCTCTTTATCTGCGTACACCTAATCACTCCTGTACCTGAGCTCTATTTATATAGATACTTTTTGTTTTTGCTGATTGCTTATTTCTTTTGATCGATTGGCAGCATGTTTGACAGCTTGCTTGATCGCTTCTCCTCCGCCAAAATCATCTAATGCATTGAGTCCTGCAGCAGTTGTTCCATTTGGTGACGTAATTTTCTCTCTTAGGACAGAAGGATTTTCCTCTGTTTCTTGCAGCATTTTTGCCGCACCGAGGAGTGTCTGCGCGCCAATTTGGCGAGACAATTCCTTTGATAAACCTGCCTCTTCTCCTGCTTCTTCGATTCTTTCCATTAAGAAATAAAAGTAGGCGGGCCCGCTTCCAGCAATTCCAGTGAAGATATCCATTTGCTCTTCCTGAATGGTATAGACTTCGCCCATTTCAGATAAAAGAGCCTGACTTATGCTCATATGATCGTTTTTCACATAACGTCCAGCAGATAAAGCAGTCGCTGACGCTCCGATTGTACTTGATGTATTTGGCATGACCCTCATAACAGGCTGGCCTTCGTGCAGCATGTCTTCAATATACGATAGCTTCACACCTGCAAGGACAGACATGATGAGCTGATCTGGCCGAATATGAGGTTTTAATGATTCAAGTGCTGCTTCAGCATCCTTTGGCTTCATGGCCAGGATCAACATATCCATTTCTTCAAAAGGAAATGAATCCATTGCGGCTGTTTGGATTCCGTATCGTTTCGTTAGTTCATTCAATCGAAGTTGATTTTGTCTGTTTGTTGCGTAAATTTGGTCTAGCGGCATCTGTCCTGATCGTACAATCCCTGCGATCATTCCTTCCGCCATAGAACCTGCTCCAATGAAAGCAACTTTCTTTTGATCAATGATATTGATCCTCTCCCTTGTTCGCTTTTTGTTCGTGTTTTTCACACGTAAGTTATCGTAACATGATGAGAAATCGTGTCAAGAAAGAGCCAGCGCTTTTCAAAAGTCCCGAATGCATGGCCGGCAGCTTGCTGCAAGTATGTTAGCCGTGTTTTTCGAATACAGTAATTTAGATCAAAAGAACTATGATCATTTGAATCATAGGGCCCTTTCGTTCGACTGAATTCACCATTTTATTTTTGGTTTCGGTGACTTCAATTCTATTTTTTAGAAAGCGCTCTCATTTTAATAACTTTCTATTTTCCTATATGGTGAATGTGCTTGAATCTTTCGATTAGACTATTGACATATTTTAGAAAACATGTCCGTTGAAATGATATTTTTCTGGTGATACCGTGAAAGAGAAATCATGTGAAAAAGGAGCGTTCATAATGAAAGTGAAAGAAAACTATGTCAATGTGATTCCAATGAAAGAAATCCGTTCTACCGATGACCTTCTTTTCCCATTCCCTATTTACAATGAGCTGCGTGCAGAGAGTGATATTAGATATGATGAGACAAGAAAGTGCTGGGATCTCTTTCGATATGCAGATATCCAGTCTGTTCTAAAGCAGCCTAAAGTGTTTTCTTCACAGCGAGGAAGAAGCACGTCTAAAACAAGTATTTTAACGATGGATCCTCCAAAACATACAAAGATGAGAGCGCTTGTGAATAAAGCGTTCACCCCAAAAGCGATCAAACAATTAGAAGATAAGATCAAAGACTTGACACATGATCTATTAAATCAAGTTAAGGATCAACGTACGTTTGATATTGTGCAAGATTTAGCAGCTCCCCTGCCAGTGATGATCATCGCTGAGCTTCTTGGTGCAGAGGTGCAGGACAGAGAGCTGATTAAAAAACATTCTGATGCCCTCGTGGCAGGTGCTAAGGATGAATCAAAAGAAGCCATTCAGGCTGTTGTAGATATGCAGAAACGCGCTGAAGAGGAGCTGTCCGTTTATTTTGCTCATTTGATCAAAAAACGAAAAGAAACACCAGCCGATGACTTGATCTCGCTTCTCATTCAAGCGGAAATTGATGGAGAGCGTTTAACGGAAAATGAACTGCTTGGCTTTTGTATTCTACTACTCGTTGCAGGCAATGAGACAACGACCAATTTAATAACCAATGCCGTACGACTGCTGACAGAGCAGCCGCATATCACTGAATCAGTTCGGCAGGACCCCTCTCTTATTCCTCAATTGACTGAGGAAACGCTGCGGTATTATCCGCCTGTCCAAGCCATTGGCCGAATCGCCGCAGAGGATGTTGAAATTGCAGGCGCACGCATTGAAAAAGGAGACTACCTCATCAGCTGGGTTGCTTCAGCAAATCGGGATGAACTGAAGTTTGAAGATCCAGATACGTTCCGGCTTGACCGGAAATCAAATCCGCATATGAGCTTTGGGTTTGGCATTCATTTCTGTCTCGGTGCACCGCTTGCCCGGCTTGAAAGCAACATTGCGCTTGACGTTTTACTCCATACGTTTCAAGACATCACCTGTATTGCAGATCAGCTAAAACCTATACAAAGCACGTTTGTTTTTGGGGTAAAAGAATTTCCTGTACAAGTCACCCGTTTTTAAAAGTCCCTTTTCAGGGGCTTTTTTTCATTTTCTTCAATTCATCATCTCTTTCTTACCTTCCTCCTCCGAACATGCTAAAATAAAGTCCATACAAAGTGATAACGGAATGCAGAAAGGAAGCCGAAAACTCATGACCGATTATACAGCGATGAAAGACGGAATATTCAAATCAGTTTGTTCGTTAGATTGCCCGGATCAGTGCGGTCTTTTAATACATAAAGAAAATGGAAAGATCGTGAAAGTGCAGGGAGATCCGGATCACCCTGTCACACAAGGAAACATATGCAACAAAGTGCGTAATGTCACAGCCCGTTTATATGATGAAAAAAGGCTGACCACTCCTTTAAAACGTGTTGGCCAAAAAGGCGAAGGTCAGTTTGCACCGATTACGTGGGAAGAAGCCATTGAAACCATTCGTCAAAAATGGACAAAGCTGATCGAAGAAAAAGGGCCAGAAAGCATTCTGCCTTACAGCTTCTATGGGAACATGGGCAATCTCAACGCAGAAGGTATGGACCGCCGCTTTTTTTACCGTCTTGGTTCAAGTCAGTTAGACCGGACAATCTGTCAGTCAGCAGGAACGACTGGCTATAAATATACAATGGGTGCAAGCATTGGGGCAGATCCTGAAGACACCATTCATACGAAACTATTTATCTTTTGGGGCATCAATGCCGTATCGACCAATATGCACCAAATCACCTTGGCACAAAAAGCACGAAAGCAAGGAGCGAAGATTGTCGTAATTGATGTTCACAAGAACCAAACCGGCCGGATGGCAGATTGGTTCATTCCGCTTCGGCCTGGTACTGACAGTGCACTTGCCCTAGGCATCATGCATGTCCTTTTTAAAGAGGAACGTACAGATGAAGCCTTTTTAGAGGCTTACACGGTCGGCCATAAAGAGCTGCGCGAGCATGTAAAGCAGTATGATCCAGACACAGTTGAGCGCATCACGGGTGTTCCTAAAGGCGATATCATTACACTTGCAAGAATGTACGCTGAGTCATCGCCCTCTCTGATTCGGATTGGGAATGGTTTGCAGCACCATGATAATGGCGGGATGAGTATTAGAACCATTTCCTGCCTCCCTGCCCTGACTGGTCAATGGCTGCACAAGGGCGGCGGAGCGATGAAATCAAACTCTTCTTTTCTCAACTATAATGAAACAGCTCTTCAGCGGCCGGATTTAATAAAAGAACGCACGCCTAGATCATTTAATATGAATCAGCTGGGCAGCGTGCTGACAAGCGCAGAGCCTTCCGTTGATTCTCTCTTTATCTACTCGTGCAACCCAGCGGTTGTAACACCTGAAGCGAATAAAGTCAGAGAAGGTTTGCTGAGAGAGGACTTATTTACAGTGGTTCATGATTTATTCCTGACAGAAACAGCGACGTATGCAGACATTGTCCTGCCAGCGACATCAGCCTTTGAAAACGAGGATTTTTATACATCATACTGGCATCATTATATTCAAATTCAGGAGCCCGTAATTGAACGCTACGGAGAAAGCAAATCCAATACTGAAGTATTCCGCCTGCTTGCCCATGCGATGGGCTTTGAAGATGAAGCCTTCCGCGAGACAGATGCTGAACTGATGGAACAAGCTCTTCATCATCCAGAAAATCCGCATTATGAGGACATTTCATACGAGGCATTAAAAGAAAAGAAATGGATCAAAGCGAAACGTGGACCTTTCCAGGAATTAAAGCTTCAAACCCCAAGCGGGAAAATTGAGCTTTATTCTGAACAAATGAAAAAAGACGGGTATCCAGCACTTCCAACCTATGTGCCCCTTTATCAGGAAAGCGATTATCCGCTTACCTTTATACCGGGACCGAACCATAATTTTCTGAATTCCACCTTCTCACTTCATGAAAAGCATCAAAAGCTTGAGAAATTTCCGAAGCTTCACATGAATGAACAGGATGCAAAGGAAAGAAAAATTGAAGATGGTGACATGGTACGTGTGTTGAACGACCGAGGAGAGTGTGAGCTTGTCGTGTCAGTCGGTCAAAATGTATTATCTGGTGTTGTAGTCAGTCAAGGATTATGGGCAGATCAAAAAGGCAAAAAGCATTTAGTGAATGGATTAACACCTGATCGATTGGCAGATATGGGCGGCGGCGCTACGTTCTTTTCTGGCAGAGTGGAAGTTGAAAAATTATCATAGAAAAAGTAAAAGCCAGCAAAAACTGCTGGCTTTTTTATAAGCTTTTATCGTCCAATAAACAGCTGATTGGTCATCACATTCGCACTTCCGCTGCTCTGGTAGCCTTCTACAGTAAATGCTGTTTCATACATTTTGCCCATTGGCATTCCTAAGCTTTCCCATTTATTAAAATGCGCACTGACGGAGACCGTTCCGCTTGTACGCTTTGTTTGACGTACACTCCAATATTGCTTGAAGGTCGCAATCCCGATAATGGAAGGCTGATTGACGCGGGTCGTCTCATAAATGTCATATGTGCCTCCATCTGCATAGAATGATCCTTTATACGCTCCTGTTGGACGATATGTGCCCCATGAATCAACAATGTAGTATTCTGCTAATGGAGATTGTGTCCAGCCATAGACACATAAATAGGAATTCCCGCCTGGGTTAAAGTTTGCGTTGTAATTGATGGAGATGTTGCCAAGCTGATGATGAGTTTTAGTGGAATCAAACTTCTTTCCTTTTCGAAATAAAGCATTTCCGATACTGTTCCAGCCTGCAGTAAATGCCCCGCCGTTATTGAGTGTCATTGAGGTGTTTCCATAATCCTTCCATAATTCATAATCGTATCCGCTATGTGTACCCATTTCATTATTATAAATCGTTTTCGCATGAGCTGGCACAGCCGTCAGTGTCAGCACAAATCCAATACACACCACAAACAAAAGCCTCAATCTTTTCAAATTCATTTTCCATCCCTCTCCTTTTTTCATCCGTATTGTTCTGTCATCCCTAAGGTGATAAACCCATCACCTCCTTTCATGCAGCCTTCTCAGTTAGATGGAACGATACTGCTTTAACCCGGCATGGATGTCTCTTGTTTGTGTATAAATCCTTTGATACAAATGAAATAGATCAGCATATACTTCCGCATGCTGCTGATTTGGCTCATAAACAGCAGCTTGATGGATCAACTGATGGGCACATACTTCAAGTGACGGATACCATCCGCAGCCAACCGCAGCAAGCATGGCTGCACCTAAAGCAGGCCCTTGTTCATTGTCTAACTGGATGACTTCAGCCTGAAAAATGTCTGCTTGCATTTGAAGCCAAGTCCGGCTTCTCGCACCGCCGCCAATGGACACAATAGAATCTATGTTTTTTCCTGCCTGCCGGAATAATGCGATAGATTCATTTAGCGAAAAGGTAATTCCCTCTAACACAGCTCTGACAACATGTGCCCTTTCATGCCTGCTGTCTAATCCAATCAAGCTGCCGCGAATGGTCGAATCCGCATGAGGTGTTCTTTCCCCGACTAAATAGGGAGTAAAGAGCAATCCTTTCGCTCCTGGCGCTACATGCGCCGCACCTTCTAAAAGTGATTGAAACGATTCCTCAGGAGCCAGTAAGTGTTTTGCCCAGTTAAGGCTATATCCTGCTGAGAGGGTGACACCCATTGTGTAAAAAGCGTCTTTTTTTGCATGATGAAACAAATGTAAATTCCCTTGAAGCTCCCTTTCATGATCCTCTTCGTAGGAGAGAATCACCCCAGATGTGCCGATGCTGCATAACGTGCGGTCAGAGGACAAGATGCCAGCACCAATTGCTCCGCAAGCATTATCTGCCCCGCCGGCAAAAACCTTCGCGCCTTCTTTCATCCCAACATCACGTGCAATGTGCGGCAAAAGTGTACCAACCTCCGCCTCTGATGTGATAAGAGGCGGGCAAATATGAGGAGAAATATCAAATGCCTGACAAATCTCCTCACTCCACGTCTGTTCACCGATATTTAACAGCAAAGTGCCAGCCGCATCAGAATAATCCATATGGACAGCGCCAGTTAAACGAAATCTGACATAATCTTTTGGGAGTAAAAACATGTCGATTTGCTGATCAATATGTGGTTCATGTTCCTTTACCCATAATAATTTTGGCAGTGTGAATCCTTCTAACGCCTGGTTTTTTGTGATCTTTTGCAGCCGGTCTCCCAGCTTTTTTGTGATGTGTGCACATTGTGCTGTCGTTCGTGTATCATTCCATAAAATTGCAGGGCGGAGCACTTCGCGAGATTCATTTAATAGAACTAATCCATGCATCTGGCCGGAAAAGCTGATGCCTTCAACTTGTCTTGAATGAACAGGCTGCTTTGCCATCAGTTCTTTCATCACAGCCATTGTCTGGTTTACCCAATCCTCGGGGTGCTGCTCACAATATCCAGGCTTTTCTTGAATGAGGCGGTACGGCTTAGAGGCTTCGCAGCACACCTTCCCGCTCTCATCCACTAATATCGCCTTGACCCCGCTCGTTCCAAGATCAATTCCCATCACATATTTCATGTTTTCACTCCTTCAAAACAGGTCAGCCCCTTCAATTAATCTTCTAACAAGTATTGATTTAAACGGGCTTTCAGCTGTTCCTCTCTTCCCGATTCGTTTCTGATCAAAGGATGTTTCAGCGCATATTCTTCTAATGTATGAAAGTTTGCCTTCCCTTCTGAAATGTCACGGCCAATTCCTTCAGAAAAGCTGCGATACCGGTGCTTTATCACATCCTCAAACACACGGTCTTCTATGAGTCTATGAGCGACCCGCAGTCCTTTTGCGAATGCATCCATCCCAGCAATATGAGCATATAAAATATCTTCAAGTTCAAAGGAAGCTCTTCTCACTTTTGCATCAAAATTAAGACCGCCAGACCCTAGACCGCCATTTTGCAAAATTTCATACATGGCAAGAGTTGTGGCATACAGATCGGTTGGAAATTCATCTGTGTCCCATCCAAGAAGCGAATTGCCCTGGTTTGCATCAACAGAACCGAGCAGCCCATGAATTCTTGCGACACGTAATTCATGCTCAAACGTATGACCGGCCAGTGTCGCATGATTGGCCTCAATATTTAATTTAAAATGGGAATCTAATCCGTATTGTTTTAAAAAGGCGATGGATGTCGCTGCATCTGTGTCGTATTGATGAGTGGTTGGCTCCTTTGGCTTTGGTTCGATTAAAAATTGGCCAGTGTACCCAATTTCTTTTGCATAATCAACAGCCATATGCAAGAAAGACGCCATGTGATCAAGCTCTCTTTTCATATCTGTATTGAGCAGCGTATCGTACCCTTCTCGTCCACCCCAGAAAACATAATTTTCTGCACCGAGTTCTTTGGCGGTTTCGATGCCTTTTTTAACCTGTGCGGCCGCGTAGGCAAAGACATCTGCATGACAAGATGTCGCAGCGCCGTGTACAAATCTAGGGTGCTTGAACATATTGGCTGTGTTCCACAGCAGCTTTACTCCGCTTTGCTTCATGTATTCTTTCATTCTTTCTAAAATGATGTCTAATTGTTGATTCGTCTCTTGAAGCGTCTCCCCCTCTGGCGCAATGTCACGGTCATGGAATGAAAAATACGGAACATCCAATAGGTCAAAAAGCTGAAAAGCGACTTCCAATCTAGCTTTTGCTAAATCCATTCCGCTATAGGTGTCCCAGGCTCTTTGCATCGTGCCAGTTCCAAACATGTCTGTTCCATCAGCCGTCAATGTATGCCAATAAGCAACTGAAAAGCGCAGGTGGTCTTTCATTGTTTTTCCGCCAATCACTTCGCTTGGATTATAGTATTGAAAAGCGAGTGGATTTTTTGATTGTTTTCCTTCATATTGAATCTTGCCGATTCCTTCTAGACTGTATAATGTTTTCATATTTGATTTGGCCATTCTTCATTCCTCCTGAGTACACTTTGTAAGTTGATACAACAAACTAATGATCAATCTATGAAAAAATCACTTTGAATTTTCCATATTTTTTAGTTTTTTAAAAATATTTTCGTTATAATAAAGTTAAAATCATCTTTCTTATCGAATACATGCGAAAAAAAGCAGCTCTTCTCAACTTAATCTAAAGACGAAACAAATGGAGTGGATAACGTGGATATCGCTGATCAGAACTTTGTCAAAAAAATAAATCAAAAACTTTTATTAAAAGAAATTCTCCAGCATGCGCCCATTTCGAGAGCAAAATTATCTGAACGCACTGGATTAAATAAATCGACTGTTTCCTCTCAAGTAAGTACGTTAATGAAAGAACATCTTGTCTATGAGATCGGTCAAGGTGAATCTAGCGGCGGGAGAAGACCGGTTTTACTGATGTTTAATAAGCGTGCTGGCTGTTCCATCGGAATCGATGTCGGCGTTGATTACGTCAATGGCATATTAACTGACCTTGAAGGGTCTATTCTTTACGAAGAGCAGATCAAGCTCCCACCCAGCTCTCCTGAGGTGACGATACGTAAATTAATTGAATTAATACAGCAGCTCATCACACAAATGCCCTCTTCCCCATACGGGCTCATTGGCATTGGCCTATGCATACATGGTTTAGTGGATGCAGGTGAACAAATCGTGTTTACGCCTCATTCAAAATGGAAAAATGTTGATCTGAAAACCACGCTTCAAGAGACATTCCAAGTACCGATCTTCATTGAAAATGAAGCAAATGCCGGTGCATATGGTGAAAAAATCTTTGGTGCCGCTAAACATTATGACCATTTGATCTATGCAAGCATCGGCACTGGCATCGGGATTGGCATCATCATCAATCATCATTTATACAGAGGAGCGTATGGCTTTTCTGGTGAAATGGGACATATGACAATCGATTTTAACGGACCGACATGTAGCTGCGGGAACCGTGGGTGCTGGGAATTGTATGCTTCTGAGAAGGCCTTGTTTCAGTCTCTTCAAACAGATGATCAGCACATCTCCCATCAAGATCTGGAACAGCTGGCCAAGTTAAATGATATGAAAACGCTCAATGCCCTGCGCAACTTTGGCTTTTACCTTGGTGTCGGTCTCACAAACGTCCTGCATACCTTTAACCCGCAAGCCATTATTTTAAGAAACAAAGTGATCGAATCACATCAGGCGGTTCTACATGTGATTAAGGAGGAGGTATCCTCGCGAATGGATACGCAATTCAGCTCACATGTAGAGCTGCTCCCTTCATCATTAGGACACAATGCACCAGTATTGGGGATGACATCTCTTGTCATAGAAGCTTTTCTGCAAAATGCCACCCTCACAACCTGATCTATATATTTTTCAAAAAGAGGCAGCTCGTAGCGAGTTGTCTTTTTTATTCGTCTGTTTCCTCATAGCGAAAATAGTGAAAATCAGCAGGAAGACGCTCGCCGCTCGTATCTTGGCACTGCATACCGACAAATGCCCCTGTAAAAAACCCCCCACCTCGAATGAAATCATCGGATAAATGGATGGATTCAAACGGTACATCAATTTCCTTCCACTCTTTCTGATCAAATGAATAAGAATATTTATATGTCTCTTTCCGAACGGTCACTTTTAAATAGACATAAGTGACCTCGTCAGGAATGATGATTTTATGTGTCAATGGCTGAGAAAAGGCAAGATTTTGACAGACAGATAGTTCAAGCGTGCGGCCAAGTTCCTCATCATATGTCACCTGGAGTGCTGTCCAGTTTTCCGTATTATAATAATTCACAAGACCTGCGGCTTGCTGAAAGTTTTCTGGGAAGAACGAAACAGCTGTCTCTGCTTCAAAATAAAAGCTTTGCCAGCGTCTTGCAACAAATGCTTGGGTAAACTTAGACGTTAAAGATTCGCGGCCGAATAATCTTAAATGCTGAGGTTCCTCCGTTAACGAACCAATCTGATCGGTAAACGGAATTCTTAATGTTTGGAAGTGTCTATTTAGTGTTGATTCTTTAAATTCATCGACTGTATGATAGGTTGGTGCAAAAACCTTTTCTTCGATCTTTGGCGCTTCAACCTCTAGCGTCCCCTCTTTTCCGCCTACAACATAAGGCCATCCATCCTTCCATTGAAGCTTTTGTATCGCTGTTTCTCTTCCTAAAGGGCACCACCCTCTCTGTTGAAAAATAGATTCCTTGCTTGATTGAATCGGGCGGCCAGTGAGATGAGCGAGATACCATTCATTTGTATGCGTTTGAACGATTGAAGCATGCCCGCATTTTTGAAGCGGATGTTCAGGCACATGGAAGGCACTTAAAATCGGGTTATCAGGATGAACCTCATATGGCCCTTCAATATGCGAGGACCGGGCGATCGTTGCTGCATGCTCATACCGGGTACCTCCTTCTGCCGTTAATAAATAGTAGTAGTCACCGATACGGTACAGATGCGGCGCTTCTGTCAATTTAATCGGTGTGCCTTTAAAAATGACCTTCCTTTGTCCGATGAGCTTCTTTTCAGCCACACTATATTCCTGCAAGGCAATACCTGCAAAGGAATGATGCTTTTCCCTATGATCCCACAGCATATTTAAGACGTATTTCTTCCCGCTGTGATCATGGAATAAAGATGGATCAAAGCCGGAGCTGTTGAGCAGGATCGGTTCACTCCAATCGCCGTCCACCTCGCTTGCCGTGACCAAATAATTATGACCGTCTTTAAATGGGCCATCCACTACTTTGATATCTGAATAAATAAGCCAAAACTGCCCATCAGCATAGCTTAAGCACGGCGCCCATACCCCGCCAGAGTCAGGATTCCCCTTCATATCCAGCTGCGACGTTTTTTGCAATGGACGCGCAGCAAGACGCCAATGGACGAGATCCTTTGAATGATAAATTTGCACCCCTGGAAACCATTCAAATGTAGAGACGGCCATATAATAATCTTCTCCTACACGGCAAATACTTGGATCAGGATTAAACCCTTTGAGCACTGGGTTAGTAATCTTCATTGAACTTCCTCCTCATTCAGAGACCTACATTTTAAAATCGTCCATATGATCGATATACACTTTGTCTCTATTCTCAAGCTCCCGTACGACTTTTTTATGTTTTTCTTCGTCTAGGTTATAAAAATTAATATCCACCATCGCTAAAATCAGTAAGCATACAGGAATCACCGTTGTCGTGATTAAAATGCCAAGTAAAGCTTCTGGTGATTGCATTTGGTTCGCAACATAGCCAAAGCGATCGAGTACAAGCCCTGGCACAATCCCGCCTAATGCCATCCCAAATTTAAAGAAGAATCCGATGATGGCATAGATGAGCCCGCCCATCCTTTTCCCTGTTTTATATTCGCCATATTCAACAGTTTCAGGAATGAGCGCCCACATATAAGCACCGGCTGTAATGCTTCCTGCAGCTGCAACGAGTCTAAAAATCAGTATTAAAGTGATTTGACTCGGCGGTATCACAAGTAATGCAAGAAGACCTACGATATTCAGCAATAATGAATAATTCAGCAGCTTTTTCTTTCCTAACAGCTTGTGCAGTTTTGGAATAAACGGCAGCACCATTAAAGCGGGCAGACTGCCAATGAGTCCGTACCATTTCACTAAATCTTCTCTGCCGAGGTTATACGTCACATAATAAATCCCAACAGAGTTACTGATCGAGTTCACGCCAAAAATAATAATAAAGAAAATGCTTAATACAACAAGCGGACGATTGACACGTAACTGGACAAAGATATCACTGAACTTAATTTTTTCCTCCGGCTTTTGAAGCGTGACACGTTCATTCGTGCTTTTAAAACAGAAAATAAGTAATACACCGCCAAGAACGCCGAGAAAAGCCATCGTCATCTGCCAGCCGAGAGCTGTATTTCCTGTTTTATCGCTCAAAAAAGTCGCAAGAAAAGGAACAAAAAAAGCAACAACTAGACCTCCGAGATTAGCAAAAAGCATACGAACAGACGTAATACTGACAACCTCTTGGTTATTTCTTGTCATTGCGGATGTTAAAGCACCATAAGGAACATTGATGAATGTGTATGTAAGCGATAAACCAACATACGTGATGTAGGCATAAACGAGTTTACCCATTTCAGAAAGATCAGGTGTTGTAAAGCAAAGGATAGCAAGTACCACAAAAGGAAAAGCACCGAATAACAAGTAAGGTCTAAACCTGCCAAAACGGCTGTTCGTTCGATCCACCAATGCACCAATAAACGGATCTGCAAGCGCATCAATGGCGCGAACAACTAAAAACATCGTTCCTGCTGCCGCCGCTGATAAACCATACACATCTGTATAAAAAAATAATAGATACGTAGAGACAGTTGCATAAATTAAGTTACATGCGAAATCTCCTGAAGCATATCCCACTTTTTCAGACATACGAATCTTTTTTAAATTCTCACTTACCATGAGCTTTCTCCCTTCTTCTCTTAGCCTCTTCTAATGAACAGATGATGGAGGGCAGCAGCAGTCAATACAAAGAATATAAAGCGCTTTCAATTTGTTGTAAAAATGAAGCTGAACATCTGATCCTTTCAGCTTAGCCCACATAGACAGCAAATGATTTGAATGACGGAATCATCCCCTTTAATGACCGGATCATCACTTGGAATTCATCTTAGTTTATCGACTAAACAAACTAAGATGAATTCATTTTATAAAATCTGATCTGACTTTTCAATATTTTTTGAAAAAATAATCCAAATAATTGATTTCTTGTCATTTTTCTGCTGAAATGACGTGAAAAACTGAAGTAAAGCATTTAATGGTTGCAATTCCGATCACCTCATGCTATATTAATCAAGCGATGAGCTGAATTGTGTAAGTCGGGTAACATGTCTCCTTGAGACACACACGAATGTGGCGTGTGGTTATTCCGCCTCAATACGCAAAAGACATCTTCTCAGGAAGATGTCTTTTTTATTATCCTATTTTTGTCCCATTTTCTACAGGCTCATCTGTTGCTAGTAATACTACGTCTTCTTTTGACGGCATACCCCCTAAGACAAGCACTTCTGATTTGAAGCCTGCAATTCTTCTTGGCGGAAAATTGACGACTGCTACGATTTGTCTGCCAATAAGACTCTCAGCCGTATAACGTTTTGTCAGCTGAGCACTGGATTGTTTTAGACCAATCTCTTCACCAAAATCAATCTTGAGTTTTAATGCAGGTACTCTTGCCTCTGCAAAGAATTCTGCTTCAATGATCGTCCCAACACGAATATCTAACGCCAAAAACTGTTCAATATCTGCCATCTGATTCTCTCCTCTTCATTCAGGGTAGGTTCATTTACTAGAGTTATCTATTGTTTTTTCATTGTAGCACATTCATTTCGTAAAAAAAGAGAGTCAAAAAGCCGATTCATCGCAAAAACTTCCCTTTAGTTTACATAATGTTTTTATCGTCATGTATTAAATATTTGCATCCTGAAAATGAATTCAGTAAAATGGCAAATAATCCTACTGCTTCCTCCCAAATATATTGGGGAGGGGTTAACACTTGTTTACATTATCAGATATGTGGACATTTTGCTGGTCGTTTTTCGTCATTCTTCCTATCGTTGCCATCTTGCATCAGCTTGGCCATATTATGGTCGCATGGATGTTTGGCGCAAAGGTTTCTTTTGCTCTTGGCAGAGGCAAAAAAGTATTGAAAATAGGTGTTGTTGAAATTAGACGAATCTATTTTCTAGATGCATTTTGCCATTATGAAGAAATGAGGAAAAATAACCGATTCTCGCATATTCTTGTCTACCTAGGCGGATCATTATGCAACCTGCTCAGTGTTCTCATACTGAATACAATGATCGCCAATGATATCCTGCCAGAACATCAATTTTTCTATCAATTTGCTTACTTCTCTGTCTACTATGTATTTTTTGCACTGCTGCCAGTCCAGTATGCAGATCATCATCCGAGTGATGGACAAGCGATTGTGAACATCATTCGGCACGGTGAACCATGTGACATCATTGATTAACAGGATGGCTTCCTGCTGTCAATTTGATAATGAATCGTTAAAAAGGGAATACCGAATAGCTTCATTTGATGAACTGCTGTGAGACTTTTATCTGTCTCCGGCTTCATATGAAAGCTTTCTTCCATTGGCAGTTTCATGGTGATAAAAGGTGTATGCAAATACAATCCTTCGTCACCGGTACTGCCTTTTGGACATGCACTTTTTAAGAGAAAGTCTTCCTTTTCATTAAAAGGTTTTAAAATGACGGTCATCTGAGAATATGGAAGCGGCAGCGCAATATTCATATAGCCCGCAGCTGCATCGTGATGATGAGCATAAAGTGCAAAAAAAACCTGCTCCCCTTTTTCGTTATAACGGATCCACGCCCTGACATTCTTTCGCCCTTCTTTAGGATGTTGAAATGTAGTCAGACGCCCCTTCATTTCATACGGGATACAAGATGTCCCCAAATAGAGCTGGCCTATTTTCTTAAAAACTGGCTGAAGTAAAAAAACAAACGGCCTCACCCACCAATGAAAACAGACTGCTGCTTTTAACGTAAACGCCATCGGGTTCTCATAAAACCTTCGAATCACAGGTGACACCCTATCAGCTGAAAATGTCGTTCCATTTAAATCATCAAGTGAATCGACTAAACCAAGGTTCTCTCGATCATGCATTCCTTCCTTTTGAAAAGAGATCAAATGAAAACGGCCATGCACTTTTGATATCGGAAAGTCCTTCTGCTTCAATTGATCCTTTGGCCCTTCGATCAGCCATCCAATCAAACCTGGTAAAATAACAAAAAAGGCATTAATACTGCCATGAAACCAAATCATCTGATCAATGCTGATGTAGGTCACGCGCATGAGCATGCCAGCAGAATAAAGAAGAGATAGCACGATCGTTCCCATTAAGACGCAGCTAGAAAACACAATCAGCACTTTTGCCACAGTCGATCGAAACCTTGTTTTCATACAAAGAATACCGTACAAGTAGAGTGCAATGACATATAGCGTGACGCTGAACGTATCAAATAGACGGGAGAAGCTAATCCCAACAGCAATCATCACAGGTGACAGCAAAATCACCCAGCCTGCCGCTTTGTATAAAGCTGTCTCTTTTTCTCGCTGTCTCCCTAATAATCCATAGAAAAGCGGGATAAAAAAAGCCGAGTAATGAAAATGAATAGCGGTCAAAAGCACGATGATTGGTGAAAAGGTCATCACCTGTATATCTGCCGTGTACAGCCAAAACCAAAGCCCTCCTAAAGCGAGATACATCCATGCACCATCGATGATCAATTCATGAAGCGGAAAGATTCCCCTTTTCAGCAAACGAGTACAGCCATATAACGCCAAAAGAATCGTATACAAAAACCATCCCGATGCAAACAAGGCAGAATGATAGATGAATGCAGCCGTTGCACAAAGAGCAGCTAATGGAAAGGCTTTCATTAAAAAGCCGAGCAGTATCCCCGGCTTACTCTCCCTCTCTTCCTTCACAAAAAAGGCTAAAATTGCAGGAAGGAAAAACAGAATGGCTATCAGTACAAATAACTCTGCTACCGGACCTGTCATCAAGCGGGTGGCGATAAAACAGCACATGAAGACGAGGCTTGATATCAAATGCCATTTATTCATAATGAGACATTACCCTTTCAGTAAACCGGCCTTTATATGTAAAAAGGGTCCCAAACAATCGGTTTTTCACATGCACATCAATGGTATACACACCCGCGTGCTCGTTGTAGCCTTCTGTGACATCTGATACACCGTAAAGCCATGAAGGCAGCGGCCACTCACGTCCTAACATGAGCAGCTTCTGCCGGCCGGATTGAATGTGAAGGAACCCATGCTTTGTTACTTTAAAATGAAGCTCTGACATAAGAAGTCTAGGCTTTCCAAAATAGTCTAGTACTTTATGACTCTTCTGATCAATGATCATATCTGCATCAAAGTGCCGTTCCTTCTTTGGGAAATAAAACGTACGAAACCAGTGCATGCCCTCCTCTCCCTTATTTGTCATAAAGGGTTTATTCACAATCCGGAAAGGAATGTTTTTTCCTCTCTCAGGGAAAAAACAGCGAAACAGTGGACCAATTTTGAAGAAAAATCGAATGAGCCTCGTTCCGCCGCCTATTTCCTCCATAGTGCCTTCTGCGGTAAACGCACGATTGTATCTCTCTTTTAATTTTGGATGAAGCTTATCGTAATCCTTTACTTGATGACGATGAACGACCATGTCTACCTCCCCTTTTTCGTTTGATCGAAAATACGTCTATACAATCTTTTAAATTAATCATTCCTGCAATGGATAGGATCAAAAATGCACTCATCACAAGCGGCTCATGAAGTGTCGTTTGGGGGGATAGGATCCCGATACAAAGCATCAGCAGCAGAAACACACTTTGAAGAATGAACAAATATTTCTTTGATAGCTTAGGTATCAGCCATGATACGCCTATAAGGGCATAAAACAACCGAAACCCGGTGCTATGATCAAAAGCAGAATGTGAAAAAGGGATAACCGCTTGGCACAGCCAGACGATGGCAAACAGCAAACAAATTCCATAATGGGCAAGTGTTCTCTCCAGTAACAACCGAGGGTGCGTACCCTTTTCAAGCCACGTCTTTAGTGCGCCAAAACTAAAGGCCGTCATAAACCCCATCATCGGGCGAAAAAGAAATCGATCTGCCCACGCCCATCCTTTTCCTTCTTTCGGTTCATAATCAAATTGCGTTTGAAACACAATATGATCGTTCGTTTTCACATATTTCCAATAACCGCCGCCTTCTTTGATAAAAGACAATGGGTGTGACGATTTAAATTTAAGCGAGGATGCCCGTTCATTCCGTTCATCCATCATTCTAGTTCGATATGCTCCTGTCCCTGTGACACTTACCCCAAAACCAAGATGCTTTTCATACAAAAAGGTTTGGGGCTGTTCATCTTGAGGTCCATTTAATGAAATGGTTGAAAAGCGCAAATCCCACTGTTCATGAAGCTTTGGATTTTGCGTATATTCCCATACTTTCTCTAAAGGTGCATGAATGGTTGTTTCCACATAAACAGGCTTTCTTTTCATCTGCCTCTACTCCTCTATGTGAATTATTTCACATAATAAGCATACCATGTTTCACAAAACTGTCAAATCTTTATTCGTTTTTCTCGCTAAAAAATTGTGCCAGACGGACACTCCTTTATGATATCGATTTGCTATAAAAAAAGACCTGTCAAATAGACAGATCTTCTTTTTGCAATACACCTGTGATATAGAGCCGAACCGCATAGCTCACACTTTCTTCAAGCTGTTCTTTTCGTTGAAATCCCTTTTTATTAGAAATATCACCGAAGCCGTGCAGTAAGCTTCTCAGTCCTCTGACGACATGCGTCATTTCTTCTTCTTTTACACCAAAGCGTGACATAATGGATTGAACAAACTGAACAAGGCGCTCTGCTGCAAGTCGTACTTCTTTTTCGTTCATATGTGAAAAGGCAGCTTCATAAAGACCGGGATGTGTTCGGACAAATTGCACATATTGTCTGGCAAAGGCTAAAACAGCTTCTTCTTTTTCTAGCCCCTCTGTGACTTGCATCCCTTCCTCACAAAGCATGGAGAGCCCCTTTACTGCGAGTGCTGCCTGAATCTCATGAAGGCCGGATACATGATTATAAAGAGAAGGCGGCCTGATATTCAGCCTTTTAGACAATGTAGCAATAGTCAAAGCGGAGAAGCCCTCTTCATCAACAAATGCAGCCGCTGTATCCATAATTTTTTCTTGTGTAATTCCCATTCTTGGAGACACGGTTTACTGCCCTCCTTTTTTTAGCTGGTACTGTCTTTTTTTAACGGCAGCTTGAAGCTTTTCATGAGGCTCTATGATAAGGTCACCATGTCCTGCAGCAAGACAGGATATGCGCAGCGCTAGTAATTTTTCAGCGCTTTTTAATGCGGTTTCTGCATCCCATGTGGCAAATGCCGGGAACGGGAAGCTCCACCGAAACTCACCTGTAACCGATAAGTCCCCTTTTGTCACAAGGGCATCCCCTGCAATGACAACTCCTGACCTTTCATCGTATAAAGAAATGCTGCCGGGTGTATGCCCTGGTGTTGCAATCACTTTGAGCGGCCCAATCTCATCTCCTTCTTCGACAAGTACATCTGGTTTTGTATGAATATTTTTCATAAAACTGCCTTTAATTTTTTGCTGAGGTTCATCAGGGAGCAAGGAAAAGTCACCTTCAAAAAGGCGTGCATCACGTTTTGATAAATAGACAGCTGCCTCTGGAAAAGCCTTCTTCACCTCATCTAATGCGCCGATATGATCCATATGGCTATGAGTGAGAATAATCTTATGAATTGGTTTGTTCTTTTTACGGGCAAATTCGATGATCGAGTTTGCCGCCATTTTTAAAGCAGCATCAATTAAGATGAGTCCTTCCTCTTCCTCAAAGACATAGCAATTTACCGGAAATAATCGCGGCATCAATGTAAGCTGGTGCAGACGGTCAAAAGTTGTTAATCTCATGATTGCCCTCCTAAAACTAATATCGTTAGTTTTATATTAACTAATGGTATTAGTTTTAGCAATCATTTTTTCATCAACCGCAATATAAATATCAATTTGCGCTTCTTTTGGATCAATAGATCTTTCATCATACCATTCAAAATCACCTGTATAAGTGCGGTATTGACGCTGATCCCACGTCCAAATCTTGTGCCATGTTTCAAGCACGACCTCTTCAATCGGTCCTTTTCTCGTTTGAAATCTTGCATAGGTGGACGCAGGAATCTCTTTTACATGTTCGATCTGCTGATCCGCGAATTGCCCAGCTGTAAATAAATAAGAACCATGTTCATCTTTTTCATAATCTGAATACAGCCCTATGACTGGAGCTTGCCCCCCATGTAGCTGCTGCGCAAAAAAATCCTGCCAAAGCGGTGCAATCTTCCGCTCTTTTGTTTTCTCTATTTCATTTGTTGTTCGAACAGACAACCCTTTGACCCATTGTTTCTCTAATGTGACGATATCGTACATACATTCTCATCTCCTTTTCTCCCATCATATAAAAAGAAACCTGACAACAGTGTGTCAAGTTTCTAATCGCTTCATAAATTGTTTTAATTGGAGATCAAATGCTTCCTTGATGTGCTGAGGTGAAACAATGTCGACGTCCGGTCCTAAATGGAATAGGAAACTGTGCAGCCAATCATCTTGCGGCACAGTCAATGCTGCCAGATAAGTCCCGTCTGAACATATGATCAATTCGTTCTCATCCACCCATTCCTTCACTTTGCCAACTGATGCTTCCGTTAACCTGAGCGTGAGGGTTGTGACTGAAGGTTCTTCATGCCAAGAGTCATTCCAAGGCTTCTCTTCATTTTTGATTCTTTTCGGCCTGAAATATGCTGAAATGGTGATGAGGTCTGTCATTCTGGTCAGCTTGAATAGACGAAAATCATGTTTCACACAACAAAACGCATACAAGTACCAATGCCTTCCTTTTAAGACAAGCGTATAAGGCTCCACTTTACGTGGAAGTGTTTCACCTTTTGCGTTGCGATAAGTGAATTGAATGAATTGATGCGCGGAAGCAGCTGTATGGATCAGCTGAAGCTTCTTTTCTGCCTGGCTGTCTTTCCCCCATGAGCTTAAATCAATAAAGACATGGTGCTGTTTCTCGCTTTCATCACTTTGTGGCGGAATGAGAGATTTGATTTTTTTCAGTACATGTTCACTTTCTTTAAAGGAGTATGCACTCGTCATGCTTTCAAGGGCAGTTAAAATAAGCTCAATGTCATCATCGGTAAATAATTTTTTCTCTAAACGATAGTCGTCAACAAGCGAAATGCCACCGCCTGCTCCTTGTGTTGTCACAATAGGAATCCCGGCTTGATTGATGGTCTCAATATCGCGATAAATCGTCCTTACGCTCACTTCGTGAAGTTCAGCAAGGTCTTTCGCTTGTATTTGCTTTTTGCTAATGAGCAGCATCACAATAGACAAAATACGATCGATTTTCATGCTTTTCCTCTTTTTCATAAATGTAGGTTTTGATTTGATAAAAAATGAAAGAATGGTAAAGATAAGGAACAGCCAGCATTCGTTTACATCCCTGCACATGCAGGAGGAGGTTGCATCATGACACATCACGTGTGGCAGTTATTCATAATTGGGGGCATTATGCTGATCTGCATCATCTTTCGAATGAATCGAATGAGACGCTATCAGCTTGTGCGCCCGATCAGTCTTTTGATGAGAATGTATGTATTTGGACTCACTGCCCTTATTCTCTTATTAGAAGGCTGGCAAAATCACAGCATTTTCATCTATGCCGCTATTGGTATGCTCTTTGGAAGCAGTCTGGCCGTTCATGCCTATGAGACGATCCGCATGAAAGAAGAAAATGGCCGTCTTTATGTGAAAACGAGTAAATGGATTGAAAGCTTCATTTTATGCTTATTTTTATCTCGACTTAGTTTTAAGCTGGGTGAGCTGACGAACCATTCGCTCACAAAGATTGGTGTCGTTGAACTATATCAGCATATTGTGAGTGATGATGCCATGACCATGCTCAGCTTTTTTCTGTTAGCTGCTTACTATGTCGTTTTTTCTTATCAAATGATGAAAGCAGGTAAACGATCAACACGTATGCATCATGCGTAAAAACCTTCCTACTCATATAGGAAGGTTTTTATTAGTCATGCTGTGCATGATGAATCATTTGTTCAAGTACTTCCATCACATGCTGATCTTCAGGACTGTAAAAGATTGATGTCCCTGCTCGTCTAGATTTCACGAGACGAAGGTTTTTTAAAAAACGCAGCTGATGAGAAACTGTTGATTGCATGAGATTCAGCGTTTCTGCGATATCATTTACCGAGTATTCACCTTGAGACAAGAGGTGCAGAATACGAATACGTGTCGGATCAGATAAGGCTTTAAACGTTTGGGAGACAAGAAATAAACTTTCTTCATCCAGCTCCATCCGTTCCTGTTCTTGATTTGTATTCAGTTCTTCCTTCATTTCGCTTCACCTTTCTTGTTAGTCAAATCACGACTTATTCTATGTATCATCATATACTAAAACGTCCGGCGTGCAAAGCGGGCACACTTTAAACAAAAGATTTATTCAAATAGCATTGACACTTGGTAGCATTCTTTTTAAAATGAGCATTATTTATTCATTTTTAGAGGAGCTGATAGGCAAATTGACTGAAGAGCCAAGACTAAAACGCAGCCTGACTGTCTTTCCACTCGTTGTGATCGGGCTTGCTTATATGGATCCACTTGTCGTATTTGATTCATACGGCATTGTTGCTCAGCTGACGAAAGGACACGTCGCTGCAGCTTATATATTTACGTTACTTGCATTACTATTGACAGCGCTTAGCTATGGGAATATGGTGAAAGCTTTTCCAAAAGCAGGATCTGCTTATACATATGCGCAAAAAAGTATTCATCCTCATGTCGGCTTCCTTGTGGGCTGGACACTTTTACTGGATTATTTATTTCTGCCTATGGTGAATTTTGCGATCGGAAGTGCTTATTTAACCGCAGCCTTTCCTGATGTACCTCATTACATTTGGATCATCATACTTGCTATCGCCATAACGACTGTCAATGTCATCGGTATACGGCTTACAGCCAACATTACGGCGCTGTTTGTGACATTTCAGGTCATTGTCGCTGTCACCTTTGTTGGATTTGTTATTTATGGGCTCACGCAAAACGCTGGCAGTGGAGAGTTATTGTCAGCCCGGCCTTTTTATTCAGCGAGCTTAGATCCAGCGCTTATTTTTTCAGGAGCGACCATTTTATGTTTCTCCTTTCTGGGATTTGATGCCATTTCCACGATGTCTGAGGAAACCATTAAACCAAAAAAGACGATTCCGCTTGCCATTTTCTTAACAGTTGCGATTGGAGGCGTACTGTTTACTTTGACGTCTTATTTTTTGCAGCAGGTGTTTCCAAATTTTCAGCAGTTCAAACATCCTGATGCAGCCTCACTTGAAATTGCAGAATTTGTGGGCGGCGCATTTCTTCACTCGTTCTTTTTAGCCGGCACAATGGTCGCTGTCATTTCTTCCTCCTTATCGTCACATGCGAGTGCAGCAAGGCTTTTATATGCAATGGGAAGAGATCAATCGTTACCAAAGCGTTTCTTCGGGTATATTCATCCGAGATTAAAAACCCCTGTTTTTAATATTTTGTTAATCGGAGCTTTCTCATTAACCGCAGTCGTTGGCGAACTTGAAGTCATTTATTCCTTTATCAGCTTCGGCGCCTTAATTGGATTTACCTTTGTGAATTTGTCTGTTTTTGCGTACTTTTTCGTCAAACAAAAACAAAGAGGTGTACTGAATACATTGAGATATGCCGTGATCCCTCTATGCGGGACGGCGTTTTGTATTTGGCTGTTAACGAGCATTAGTACAAATGCATTAATCATTGGCATGATTTGGCTGATTATCGGTTTTGTTTATTTCTGCTTCAGGCTGAAAACAAGATCTGAATTTACGTTTGGATATGATTGATTATAAGGTTTTCACTTGGTATCCTGCACAGGATATGGCATAATGAAAAGGCTGTACTTCCCTTTTAAAAGCGGGGCAAAACAGGGGTGAACTGACCTTGAAAAAGAAAAAAACAGGATGTTTTGCCATTTCAGGCTGTTTCACGATTTTTCTCTTTGTTTTCGTATTAGCAGCCATTGCCATCTCCTTTAATCAAAAGGAGTTAAAAAAGCTGCCGATTGATACGGAATCAATTGTTTTGTCGAGATTGGATGATTACAAACCGCTTGTAGAAACAGAGTTAAGAGATCAAGATTTAGATCAGTATACCGGGTTAATCCTCGGTATGATGTATCAAGAATCAAAAGGCAGGGGCGGAGATCCAATGCAGGCCTCTGAATCTCTTGGTTTGAAACGAAATGAAATCAATGACCCTGAGAAAAGCATTAAACAAGGAGTCCATCATTTTTCGACTATGTACAAGCATGGGAAGAAAAAAGGCGTTGATTTGGAAACCATTATTCAAAGCTATAACATGGGAATCGGCTATATTGATTTTGTTGCAAAAAACGGGGGAAAACATTCCGAGAAACTGGCAAAGCAATACTCCAAAAAGCAAGTGAAACGAAACCCCGAGGTCTATACGTGCGGCGGCAATAAAGATAACTTCCGCTATCCGTATTGCTACGGTGACTTCACTTACGCTGAAAAAGTAAAAGAAAAAACGAAAACAGTTGAAGAAAAGATGAAATTGGCTTCTTCATCCACACCATCATCGTAAAAAAAGCACTTCCGTCAAGGAAGTGCTTTTCATTTTATCGCTGTTCTTTCCCAATTTCCGGGAGGATCGTTTTTGCTAAATGCTGGTCCATTTCCTCATATTCATCATAATGAATCGTTTCATAGAGCTCTTTTCTCGTTTGCATATCCCCAAGTATCCCCTGCTGCGTTCCCTTTTCCATGATTTCTGTAAATAAACGCTCATACGCTTTTGCAGCAACTCTAAGTGATGACACAGGGTAAATGACCATTTGAAATCCAAATACAGAAAATTCGTCTGCATGATAATAAGGCGTCTTGCCAAACTCCGTCATGTTTGCAAGGAGCGGACCTTTAATATGGTTTGACGCATGCGTGAAGTCCTCTGCTGTGATGAGTGCCTCAGGAAAAATAGCATCAGCTCCTGCTTCTACGTAAAGATTGGCCCGGCGGATGACATCCTCCATTCCATTTACAGACTTTGCATCGGTTCTTGCAATCACCAAAAGCGTTGGTGCCGCTTGTTTGATGGCGTTGATTTTTGCGACCATTTCTTCTACTGGAACGAGTGATTTCCCGTTTAAATGCCCGCATTTTTTCGGCATTTGCTGATCTTCAATTTGAACAGCTGCCACTTTGCTCTCAACCATTTCTTTTGCCGCTCTTGCTGCATTTAAAACACCGCCATAACCTGTGTCCATATCGACCAAAAGCGGCAGCTGGGAAGCTCGAATAATCTCCTTCGCTTTTTCAGCCATTTCTGTTGAATGGATCATGCCGAGGTCTGGCAGTCCTTTGCTGGCACAAAAAGCGGCACCTGATAAATAGAGTCCTTGAAAGCCCATTTTTTTCGCATAGAGCGCAGACATTCCATCGTGAACGCCTGGAATTTGAAATAAAGCTGATTTGTTCATTTGTTCTTTAAAGGCTGCGGCTAAATCAGCCTGACTTCTTTCTTCATTCACGATCCACACACTAGCTCCCCCTTATATGACGAATAAGTCCATAAATGCTGGCACTGTTGTTGTTTTTAATTGATTTGGATTTTGGCAGAGTGACACAATTTGATCCACTTGCTTTTGTGGAAATCTTGTCTTTAAATGATAGAGCCATTTCTTTTCAAGCAGCGGAATGCCTTCCTGTCTTCTTCTGCGATGACCGAGCGGGTATTCAATTTCAATTCGGTCTGTCATCGTCCCGTCTTTAAAGAAAATTTGTACACAGTTTGCAATCGATCTCTTTTTCGGATCTAAATAATCCTCTGTGTAACGTTTATCCTCTTTCACAATCATTCGATCACGAAGACGATCAATGGCTGGATTTTGCGCCGTTTCTTCTTCATAATGGTCAGCTGTTAGTTCACCATAGATCAGTCCAATAGCTGTAATATACTGCAAGCAATGATCACGGTCTGCCGGATTATAAAGCGGTCCTTTCTTATCAATAATCCGAATCGCTGACTCATGTGTCGTAATCTCTACCCGGTCAATTTCATCTAAACGATCTTTTACAGCGTCATGCAGCATCACAGCCGCCTCTGCAGCAGTCTGCGCATGGAACTCAGCAGGATAAGCAATTTTGAAGAGAACATTTTCTATGACGTATGATCCAAGGGGCTGGGCGAGCGTAAGTGGTTTTCCTTTCATCAGAACATCTTCAAAGCCCCACTTCTCTGCACTGAGGGGCGTTTGATAACCCATTTCCCCTTTACGTGTCATCATTGCCAGCCTCACTCCGCGGCTTGTTGCATCCCCCGCTGCCCATGATTTCCTCGATCCTGTGTTTGGGGCGTGGCGATACGTCCTAAGCGGGGAATTATCAACAAACGCTTGTGATAAAACATGCTGGACCTCTTCCTTTGTTCCGCCAAGCATTGCACACACAACTGCACTTGTTGCCACTTTGACAAATAACACATGGTCCAATCCATTTCGATTTAGACAATTTTCTAAAGCAAGGACACCTTGAATTTCATGTGCCTTGACGATTGCATGCAGTACATCATTCATCGTTAGCGGCTCTTCTCCGTTTGCAAGGCGAGTTCTGCTGATATAATCACTTACAGCTAATATTCCGCCTAAGTTATCTGAAGGATGCCCCCACTCCTGTGCAAGCCACGTGTCATTATAATCTAACCAGCGGATCATACAGCCGATATCAAAAGCCGCTTGAACAGGATCTAGCACAAACGAAGTGCCTGGAACTCTTGCTCCGTTAGGTACGACTGTTCCAGGTACGATAGGTCCAAGGTGCTTCGTACATTCTGGAAAATTAAGAGCCAGCATTCCGCAACCGAGCGTGTCTATGAGCACATACCGCGCGGTTTCAATGGCCTCTTTGCTTGTAATTTCTCCGTCTACTGCATAGGCAGCGATTTCTTCTAATAGCTGATCTGTTTGATTGGCGACTGCTGTTTTGTTCATGTTCATTCCCCCGTTTTTCCATCATCATTTGAAACCTTTAATCCTCTTGGCCCTAAATACCGGACTCTCGGTCTAAAAATGCGATTATGCAAATGCTGTTCAATAACATGTGCGGCTAATCCGCTAGCTCTTGCAGCAAAGAAAATAGGTGTATAAAGTGAAATAGGGATTCCGAGTACGTAATAAATCGGTGCAGCATAATAATCAAGATTTGGATAAAGGTTTTTCTGCTCTTTCATGTATGCCTCTCCTGCTACACACATGTCATATAGCATTGTATCCCCTTTTGATTCGGTAAGCGTTTTCAATGAACGTTTTAAAAGAGCGGCTCGCGGGTCCATTTTTCTCATGTATACTCTGTGGCCAAAGCCCATCATTTTTTCTTTTGCGGCTAATTTTCGTTCAATGAGCGCAAGAAATCCTTCTGTTGTTTTTCCTTCAAGAAGCATGTGCATGACAGCTTCATTTGCTCCTCCGTGGAGGTCACCTTTTAATGAAGAGATCGCTCCAGTAAAAGCACCATACATGTCAGAATGCGTGGATGCAATCACTCTAGCCGCAAACGTTGAATTCGGCAGCTCATGTTCGCTATATAATGTGAGTGTTTGGTCAAAAGTGGTAATTTCGTCTTGTGTCGGGGTGCGTCCAGTTAGCATGGATAAAAAGTTTTCAGTGTAGGATTTGGTCTGATCTGGAGAAATAGCGGCGTCTTTTGTGAGAATATAATAGCTTCCAGCAACAATGGCCGGCAGCTGGCCTAGTAATCGAACTGCACGCCTCTTTTGGCACGCTTCAGATCGATCATGTAATGCGTCATCATACCCTGCAAGAGCAGATAAACACGTTCTCATCGCATCCATAGGGTGAGTGGATTTTGGCAGCTTGGTTAAAATGGTTTGAATGGTTGGATGTAAGCTCGTTTGTGAGGATATATCTTGCTGAAATTGATGATATTCCATCTTATCTGGTAATCTTCCATAAATAAGCAGATAGGCTGTTTCTAAATATGTCTTGTTTTGTGCCAGCTCAATGAGGTCGTACCCGCGAATCACAATTTCCTCTTGCTCCACATCTAAGTATGATATGGACGTTTCGCTTGCCACAATGTCTTCAAGCCCCGGTTTATACTGCAATTGTTCAGTCATCATATAACCCCCGTTTCGTCCAATTGTTGATCTCCAAACGAGCAAACGGCCAGAAATGATGTGAATCTATAGATGGGAAGATACCGTGCTAGTCGGATATCCAATTTCCATTCTATCCAAAGCACTTCATCTTGTAAATAAAAGAACGTATGTCCAGTTGGACATACGTTAGCTGTAATATGGAGAAATCATGATATAGACAATGACGCCAGTGAGACTAACATAGAGCCAAAGCGGCATCGTCCAGCGGGCAATTTTACGGTGACGCTCGACCTGCATCTGTGCGCCTCTAAATAGTGTAATCAGTGCAAGCGGTACAATAATAGCTGAGAGCACTATATGTGTAATCAAAATAAAGAAATAAATCGGACGGATGATCCCTTCTCCTCCGAAATGTGTATCAGCTGCCATTGAATGATACGTCACATACGAAATTAAAAAGACAAGTGTTGTTGAAAATGCAGCAAAGATAAATCGTCTATGCGCTTTAATGTTCTTTTGTTTAATCATAATGAGTGCTGAAAGTAAGAAGATAAACGTAAAGCTGTTCATCACGGCATTCAGTAACGGCAGAAATGTAATATCCAGATGACTAAATTTATCTGTTTTTGGCATTAAAAATAATAAAGCGATTAATCCGTTTATGGCAATTGTTAAAATGACAACAATGCCGGTGAAATTTTTCGGTTTTTGATTCTGTTCGTTCATGTTTGAAAACCTCTCTTTATTAGTTCCGACTAAGAGTATGTTATTTAACTTTCTCTATAAAGTCAATGAATTCGCTGTCTTCGTCGAATTTTAGACAAACTTGCCGATAATCGGCATTCTAACGGCTTGAAAGATCCATCCACTTCCTTTAAAATTGGAATTTATGTGATTTTTATCATTTCTTATATGAAAGGAGTAATGGACTTGTCAATCTTACAGGAAACACCCAAAGATGTGAAGGCGTTAGAGCAAGAATTACAGCAATTGCAGTTCCAAATGTATCGAATGCAAGAAAATATGAAAGATATTTCGAAAAAGGCAAAGATCATTGGCATTGATCAGGCGAAAGAAGATGAATGGATGATTGTCTCTGCCATTGAAAATGCTGATACATGTAAAATCATGCTGACCGATTGTGAAAAAGCTTTTCGCGGACAATCTGATTTTTCCTTAATTGCGGAATATCCTGAAGAAGGAAAGATTCATATTGCTGATATTAAAGGCCCTCCCGATAATGGGTACGGCTCAATCTGTATGAAGCATTTAAAAGAGATCGCAAGGGAGCAGAACATTCCAGTTATTACAGGTGATCTCGTCAAAAGAGATTGGAATCACGTGGACCGATTGATTCACTTTTATGAAAAGCACCAATTTGATGTCCAAATCAATTGGAAAGAACAAAGCGGAGAAATTTATTGGGTGGACAGCTAACGACAAAAAAACAGCGTGTATGATGGAATATACGCTGTTTTTTGTCGAAAATGCAAATTTTTCTGAAAAATGTGTGTTTTTTTGACCAAAAAAAGGGTACAATAAAAGCATCAGGCCGCCACCTGATGCTTTCTTCCAAAAAACAATAAGTTACTAGTTAAGTACTTTCACTTTGACTGATTTTACGCCCCAATTTTTTGCTTGGGATTTGCTTGGTACATGAACATCAATTTTGTTACCTTTAATTGCGCCGCCAGTATCTGCTGCGATGGCTTCACCGTAGCCTTCAACATAAACCTTACTTCCTAATGGAATGACATTAGGATCTACTGCAATCACTTTCGCATTTGGGTTTTTGTTTAAGTTTACCCCTGTTGCAGTGATACCTGAGATGCCACCATCATTTGCTGTATAAGCCGTAGCCGTTACAGTCATTTCTTTTTGTACACTTTGACTAGCAGAAGATGATTCTGCTTTAGCTGTTTCCTGTTTAGGAGCAGCTTTTTTTGGTGCTTCCTGTTTAGGAGCAGCTTTTTGTGTTGTTTGCTCTTTTTGGACAGGCTCTGAGCTTACCGGAGCTGAGCTTTGACCAGCAACACTTAGTGTTGAACCAATCATAATTATATCTGAGTTTAAGTTATTCCAAGACTTAATATCGCTAATTGACACATTGAATTTTTGAGCGATTTTCCAGAGGCTGTCCCCCTTCTGGACTTTATACTGCTCCTGAGTTTTCTCTTTTGAAGAGATTGTCAATTTATCACCTACATAAATCATGTCTGTTGATAAATTGTTCCAACCCTTTAGGTCCTTTAGAGACACATCATTTTTTTGAGAGATTCCCCAAAGTGTATCACCTTTCTTCACAGTGATTTCCTTTGCAGAAGCTTGCTGTGCTCCAAATGCTGTTGTAGAGATTGCTGCAACAGCAACCAAGGACATAATAGTCTTCTTCATAAAGTAAATCCTCCCTTGTTAGCTTTTTATGGCGGCTAACGAGTGCTATCGTAACATATGTAAATGTCAATTCAATAACAAAACGATATGTTTTAGATTACAGTTCCTTTACATGAAACATCTCTCTCCATTGGTAAATCAGACCACAAAACAGCTCGATTACCCGCCATATCAAGGTTTTGAAAGGATCAGAAACCTCCTGTTGAAAACGTGTCCAAACGCAGCGAAAAAAATTTATTTTTCTTCTTCAATCTTTTTATTTTTCTCTTTTTCTATAAATAAACGGATTTCTTCTAAAAAAACATCCCCGTATTTCTCTCTTTTTTGAGCGCCTATTCCCTTAATATGGAGAAGTTCTTCTTCTGTTTTAGGCTGAACGGCTGACATTTCCTTCAAGGTTTGATCAGAAAATACAACAAATGGCGGAACGCCCTGCTCTCTCGCCAGCTTCATTCTCACCGCTCTCAGCTGCTCAAATAATGCATCGTTTTCTTGAATCGCCTCTCTTTTAACTGCCTGCTTTTTATACACAGCCTCTTGCCCGACTAACACTTTCTTTCCTTTATGTGTCACTTTTAATGTTGGATAAGCTCCTTCAGACATGTGCAAATACTCTTCTGTAATTAAAAATTCGATGAAATCACTGATTTGCTGGGCTGATTGCGGCTTCATTAAAGCGTATGTAGGAAGACGGTCGAAACCGAGGTCAAGCACTTTTTTATTTTTGGAGCCTGCCAGTACTTGAGCAATCATCATTTTTCCAAAGCGCTCGTTCATTCTAACCGTACACGATAAAACCATTTGCGCTTCTCGAGTGACCTCTTCACGCTCTCTTTCATCAAGGCAATTACTGCATTTTTGGCAAGGGGCACTTGCTGATTGATCAAAGTAGTCCATCACAAATTGCTGCAGACATTGCTCAGTGTGACAGTAATCGACCATTTGTCTAAGTTTAAGCAGCTCATGCTGAAAGCGCACTTCATCTTCTGTTGACTGTTCAATGAGGAATCGCTGCATTCGTACGCCCTGCGGCGAAAACAGTAAAATGCATTCACTTTGGAGCCCGTCTCTGCCGGCGCGTCCAGCCTCTTGATAGTAGCTTTCAATATCCCTTGGAATTTGATGATGTATCACAAAACGGACATTTGACTTATTAATTCCCATGCCAAATGCAGATGTAGCGACCATGACCTGGATGTCATCGTTTAAAAACAGGTTTTGCTGCTCTTCTCTCACATCGTCATCTAACCCGCCATGATAAATGCCAGCTTTGATCTTTTGTTTCTTTAGCCGATTGTAAATATTTTCGGCTTCTTTTCTTGTAGCAGTATAGATAATGCCGGACTCAAGCTTATTTTTCTTCATATAATGTGTGATAAAGCGGTCACTATTTTCTCCTTTGACCACCTGAAAAGATAAATTTTCTCTAGCAAACCCAGTAAAAATGGTTTCTTCTTCGTTCATGCCAAGCTGTTCACATATATCTCGGTGAACCTTTTTCGTGGCTGTAGCAGTTAATGCGACAATCACTGGCCTTTTTGTCAGCCGATTTAAACATTCTTGAATAAAGCGGTAGCTCGGCCTAAAATCATGCCCCCACTCAGATATACAGTGTGCTTCATCAATTGCAATTAAAGGGATCGTTAACCGATCAAGCAGCTGAAAAAAACGTTCATTTTGTAAACGTTCAGGTGTGATATAAAGCAGCTGATATTCCCCATCTTCACATTTTTTCAGCCTTTTATTCATTTCAGCTGCGGAAAGTGTGCTGTTTAAAAAGGACGATCGTATGCCCATCTCATTTAGCGCATCGACTTGATCTTTCATTAAAGAAATTAGCGGGGATACAACGATCGTTGTTCCTTCCATCATCAGGGCAGGAATCTGGTAGCAAACCGATTTCCCCCCGCCTGTCGGCATAATACAGACGGTATCCTTCTGTTTGTTTACAATCGATTCAATGGCTTGTTTCTGTCCCTGCCTAAAGGCGTCAAAGCCAAAGTATTGTTTCAGGAGTGCTTCTGCTTGTTCTAACATCCAATTCCCTCTCCGTCTTTTGTTTTGTCTATTTTAACATACATTCATGCCTCTTCCGGCTGACTGTGCAATTTCGTTTTTTCACAAAATAAAAAGCCATTTTCCAAAATGGAAAATGGCTTGAATCATCCTAGGAAAAGCTGCGGATGCCGTAATCTAAGTAAGAAAGTTTTAAACCACCACTCCTCAAAGTGGGTGTTTGCAGAAACGTTCCTGTCTTCCTCGCTAAGGAGGCATGACATTCCGGCTTCAATATAAAACTCCCTATTACAGCTTAAAGGTTAAAACTTAATTAACATTACGCGCATCGCAGCCTTTAAACTATATTACACGAAAGTTTATTAAATTTCAAGAGATCTTTTTTCTATGAAATACTCATGTATACAAGTTATTTGTTCATGTGTACATAAGAAAAAATTATTCTGAAAAAATTTAACCTTCGCTTATGATCCTATTTTTCCTCATCTACATCAGCATCTTGCTCTTCCTCTAATCTTTCATACGTATCTGAATGCATCTGATCCATTGTTTCTCTATTTGTTAAATCGCGCATTTGATCGGAGAATGAACGGTCAAATTCGTTTGGATCTTGAGTGGTTTCTTCATTTTTCTTTGCATCTATTGAATAACGTGTATATGGAACTGCTTTTAAACGCTCGTATGGGATCTCTTTTCCCGTTTTCTCACATATCCCATATGTTCCGTCTTCCATTCGTTTCAGTGCTGCATCGATTTCACCTTCAAGCTGATCATCGACCTGATCCAGCGTTTGTTCTGTCATACGGTCTAAATAGATGCTCCCATGATCAGCGATATGATTACCAACACCATTTGAAATCTCACTCGATTCAACGAGCATCGATTCTTCTTTCTTTTTTGATCCCTTCACATCTTCTTTTAATTGAATCAATCTTTCGTATAAATCAGCTTGTTGTTCTTTCGTTAAGCCCACGGTCAATCACTCCTTTCTCATTACCTTCCCGCTGAAAGGGAAAAGAAAACATCAAAAAAGCCGCCGCCTCTTTGGCAGCAGCTTTCTTTTCTTACAGATGGCGAAGTGCTTCTTCGATTGGTTTATCGCCTTTCATCAAGTCAAAGGACTTATTTTTCACATTGGATTCTGTTAAGCTCTCCACAAGAACAATGGCTACGTCCTCTCTTGAAATTTCGATGTTTTGATCATCTGGAATATGTTCGGCAGCTTCAATCTTTCCTGTCTTCTCCTCATGCAGCAGGGCACCTGGGCGGACAATCGTATAGGAAAGACCAGACTGTTTTAAGTGCTCATCGGCTTTTCTTTTTGCTTCATAATAAGTTTCCATACTTCCTTGCCCTTTTCCTTGATTCGGATCATCTGCATTATAAGCACTAAGCATAACAAAATGCTGGATGTTTTCTTTTTTCGCTGTATCAACGAGGCGTTTTGCCCCTTCTTGATCGACCGCAATGGTCTTATCTGCACCTGTTTTTGAGCCTGAACCAGCTGCAAAGATGACAGCGTCTGCTTGTTTCACAGCATCTGTCACATCTTTTTCAAGATCACCGATGACAGGTACTGCACCAAGTTCTTTTAGTGCATCAGCTTGTTTTTCATCTCGAATGAGAGCAAGCGGCTCCTGTCCTTTTTCTTTTAAATAACGAACGACAAGTCTGCCTGTATGTCCATTTGCTCCTGCAACTAATACTTTCATTGTTCATTCTCCTTTCTGTATCTGTTTCATCTTTATCCTTTTTTGCTATCATTCAAACTCTTAAGCAGAAAAAAGCCCTTCCCATCAGATGGGAAGGGCTTAGCAATGTGCGATCTATAAAAATAAGAACGAAGAATGAGAAAAGTGCATATGATCTATGTAATCGCAAGATTGATCAGCAAAGATGTTTTGTCAAAATGGCTTGCACATCACTCAAATCCGTCTCTTTGGAAAAGTCGAGTTCAAATACTTTTGAGCTTGTGACAAGCAGCATACCTGTGTCCTGATCAAACACGCCAGCTTCTTGTATGGCAAAACTTTCAATTGATCGATACGGCAAGGAGACCCTGACTTTCTTCTTAGAAAATACGCGGTTATCGCCAAAGATCAGTCGTTTATTGGTAAAGCAAATTTGGTCGTGACGCAGTCTGTAAACAGCCTCAATTCTTTCCCCTTCAATCAATAAGGATTCGAATTTCTTATCATTTTGTTTACTGACAGAAAAAATACCCACGTAAACCCCCTCTTCCTGCATCAAATTCCTTTATGACAAAACGGCCACACGGCTCTGTGGGTACGTTTTATTCTCACTTATAGAATACGCTATAAATGGTTGTTATTCCATTACGAATAGATTAAATTTCATTTAACTTTTTCTTTTTGATCCGATGCTCTTTCCTCTACTTATTTAGACAGTTAAACCAGGAAAAAAGTTTCAGTTCTTTTCGAGAAAAATGCTGAATCATTCCAATAAAAAAACAGTGATTATGCCAAATCACTGTTTTTAAATGACTATTCGTCTTTTGGTGTATCAATCGTTCCCTCGGCATACACATCGGAAATCTGTTCAAGCGTAATCGCCATATCAGCGTCCTCGTGTTCATGCCATGCATTTTGATTTTTCTGCTCGTCATTTTGCTGCTTTTTCATCATCATCACCCTTTACTGTTTTTCTTAGTATGAGTGATGACCATCAAAATCATTCAGCTGAAATATCTTCGAAATACTCCTTGTAATACCCGCCTACTTTACCCGTATTGTCTACGACAAACAGGAATTCTTCTGTTTCATTTTTCACTTCATATGTGCTTCCAACCGTTAATGCCCGGTCGACCATATATTTTTTCGCATTTGTATGTACACATTTTACCTGTTTTAACGTTTGAGCCGTTTGCCAGTTTTGATGGATCATGATTTAAAAACTCCTTTTTTCATCTATACATTTATTTTAGCCAAATTTTCGCGAAATGCAATGAGTGTTATGGATTGCTTTCAAACAGGTCGTGTAATATGATAATTGTATACGTTTACATCTTTGTGCGTATACAATTTCGTTGCATGTCCGCTTTTCCCACCTAGAACTCGCAGAAAACAATCCATATCTTTAAGGAGGTTTGTTTATTTATGAGCTCTACAACACTTCAAATTAGTTCAAAACTCGAATCTTTTCTCCAAGGGACGAAAAAACTCTACATTAATGGTCAGTTTGTCACAAGTCACGATAACAAAACCTTTGCTACTCCTAACCCAGCCACAGGCGAAACCCTTATTGATGTTTATGAAGCAGGTGCAAAAGATATTGATGAGGCCGTAAAAGCTGCAAAAAAAGCCTTTCATGGTCCTTGGCGCTCAATGTCTGCCGCTGAACGCGCCCGCCTCATGTTCAAGCTTGCTGATTTAATGGAAGAAAATCAGGAAGAGCTTGCACAGCTAGAAACTTTAGATAACGGAAAACCAATTAATGAAACAACAAATGCAGATATCCCCCTCGCTATTGAGCACATGCGCTATTATGCGGGCTGGACGACAAAAATGAATGGACAAACCATTCCTGTCAGTCAAGGATATTTTAATTATACCCGCCATGAGCCGGTTGGGGTTGTAGGACAAATCATCCCATGGAACTTCCCGCTGCTCATGGCTATGTGGAAAATGGGCGCCGCACTTGCAACAGGGTGCACCATCGTTTTAAAGCCAGCCGAACAAACTCCACTCTCTGCTCTTTACTTAGCAGAATTAGTGGACAAAGCCGGCTTCCCAGAAGGCGTGATTAACATCGTTCCTGGATTTGGCGAAACAGCCGGAGAAGCCTTAACTGATCATCCTGACGTGAACAAGCTGGCCTTCACAGGGTCAACAAGTGTTGGGAAATTAATTATGGAGAAAGCGGCTAAAACCATTAAGAGGGTCACATTAGAGCTTGGCGGAAAATCACCGAATATTATTTTACCTGATGCCGATTTAAAGAAAGCCATTCCAGGTGCTTTAAATGGCGTCATGTTTAACCAAGGCCAAGTATGCTGCGCAGGGTCCAGAGTCTTTGTTCATCGGAGCCAATATGATGAAGTGGTCGATCAAATGGCCAAATATGCAGGATCCCTCAAACAAGGCGCTGGTCTTCATCAAGATACGCAAATTGGACCTCTTGTAAGTAAAGAACAGCACGAACGCGTGTTAGGCTATATTGAAAAAGGTAAATCCGAAGGGGCAACAGCCGTTGTCGGGGGCGATTGCCCTTATGAGGCTGGCTATTTCGTCTCTCCTACTATTTTTAAAGATGTAGAAGATGAAATGACCATTGCTAAAGAAGAAATCTTTGGACCTGTCTTATCTGCCATTCCTTACGATTCCATTGATGAAGTGGTCGAACGAGCCAACCAGTCTGAATATGGATTAGCAGCAGGACTTTGGACAGAAAACTTAAAGCATGCCCATGATATCGCTGCACGTCTTGAAGCAGGAACAATTTGGGTCAACTGCTATAATGTCTTTGATGCCGCCTCCCCGTTTGGAGGATATAAGCAATCAGGTCTTGGCAGAGAAATGGGATCATATGCCCTTAACAACTATACAGAAGTCAAAAGTGTATGGATTAACCTCCAAGACTAATGACGTCAAGAAAGCCGGTGACCCTGTCATCGGCTCAGATCGTTGACAAAGTGCTAAAATGATTTTTATTTTAGCACTTTGTCTTCTTTTCAGCGTGATAGAAAACCTTTGCAGTCTAGGAAGGACGAGCACTGGTGCGGAGCGAATTGACATTCGTGAGCACCAGCGCGCAGACCTGACACCGAATGCGAGGGTTTGTCTACACGCTGAGCCGGTGACCCTGTCATCGGCTTTTTTTGTGTTTGCATGTGACAGGCCGGCTCCTGAATATAGTATGAAAGGAAAGGAGCATGGCCGCATATGCAAGATTTTAAATTGAAAGTAAACGAATTTATTGAAGAATTGCACATGCAAATGCAGCGAAGACAACGAGAAGATGGTGCCTTTGTTTTCTGCTTTGAAGGTCCTATGATGACAAATGCTTTTTTGATTATGCTGTTAAAGGCTGTCGGCGATTCGGATCAGGCTTTGGTTCATCAATTAGCAGAAGCGATACGCGAAAAACAAAATGAGGATGGGTCTTTTTCTTTGTATCATGATCAAACGGGACATGTAACAGCCACTGTGCAGGGCTATTGCGGAATGCTTGTTTCAGGCAGGTTTCAACAAGATGAGCCTCATATGGAAAAAGCAGCGCAATTTATTCGATCAAAAGGCGGATTAAAGAACGTTCACTTTATGACAAAGTGGATGCTCGCCGTCAACGGCATGCACCCTTGGCCGTATTTCTATGCACCACTTTCCTTTTTACTCATCCCTACATACTTTCCGCTGCACTTCTATCATCTTAGTGCTTATGCAAGAATTCACTTTGTGCCAATGATGATTGCACTCAACAAACGATATACCTCTCATGAGAAATTCCCAAGCCTAGCACACCTTGATGCAAACATGACTAAAAATCCATTTGACTGGTTTATGGCAAAAGAAGAACGTTCCACTCATCACTTTCTGACTTACATGCGATCGTATACAGCACTTGACAGCCGGCTGGACTTTTTCGGATATGAAGCAGCAAAGCGATATATGTTTGACCGCCTCGAAAAAGATGGCACACTGTACAGCTATTTAAGTGCAAGTATTTTTATGGTCTATGCACTGATGAGTCTTGGATACTCGCCGGGACATCATCTCATTTTAAAAGCAGTCAAAGGCATGAAAAAGCTAGTCACTGTCTGTCAGGGCAGAATGTATGCAGAAAATTCCACATCCACAGTTTGGGATACAGCGCTTGTCAGTTATGCTTCTCAAAAAGCTGGCAAAAAACAAGAAGACCCAGTCATCACAAAGTCTTTCTCATACTTATTGAACCGGCAGCAAATGAAGAAAGCAGATTGGGCGATTCATAACCGGCATGCTGCTCCGGGAGGCTTTGGTTTTTCAGATATCAATACGAATAACCCTGATTGTGATGATACGCAAATTGTATTAAAAGCCATTCCGAAAACATACGCACCAGTTCAGTGGAAGCGAGGATTTCATTGGCTTCTTTCCATGCAAAACCGTGACGGCGGATTCTCTGCCTTTGAAAAAAATCAAGATCACTTCCTGCTTCGACATCTGCCGCTTGAATCTGCGGAGGATGCAGCAATTGATCCATCGACTCCCGATATTACAGGCCGCGTGCTTCATCTCATTGGTCTTGAAGAGAAAAACATGTCACCGCCTATTCAGAGGCAAAAAGATCAATGTGTCAAATGGCTCCTAGATCATCAAGAGAAAAATGGTTCATGGTTTGGCAGGTGGGGTGTTTGCTATATTTATGGAACGTGGGCAGCATTAACAGGTCTAAAAGCGGCCGGCATCCCCTCCACCCATCCTGCTGTCCAAAAAGCATGCCGATTTTTAAAGCAGATTCAACGAGAAGATGGCAGCTTCGGAGAATCGTGTAAAAGTGCAGAGGTAAAAACGTATGTCCCCCTTCCGTTTGGCACAGTGGTTCAGACGGCTTGGGCAGCAGAGGCACTTTTACAATATGAGAAGCCAGATGACAAAACGATTTTAAAAGCCATCTCATTTTTGATCCATCATCAGCATACGAGTGAAGCCTTGCACTATCCAGTAGGCATTGGCCTGCCAAAGCAATTTTACATCACTTATCATAGCTACCCATTTGTCTTTCCGATGATGGCTTGTTCCACATTTTTAGAAGAAATGAGGCGTAAGAATGAATAAGGAAGAGTACCGTTTGCAGCTTAAAGAGTGGCTTAGCTCCATTCAACCCGCGATTCAAGATGACAACATCCGTCAGAAAGTAGACCATTTATGGTTTTCAATGGATGATGAACATTCCAGTGAACAAGAGTGGTACGAACTGGCAGAACGTATTGCTGAGGACCTGAACCCACAAGAAGACATGCGAGAGGTAGCAGCTGGAAGTCACAAGTTACCTCCTCTCCCTTACCGGTATGATGCACTAGAACCGTTTATATCAAAAGAAATTATGTATTTGCATCACCAGAAGCATCACCAATCATATGTAGATGGTTTGAACCAAGCTGAGCTTGCATTAAAAAATGCAAGAAGAACCAATGATTTTAAAATGATCAAACATTGGGAACGGGAGCTTGCCTTCAATGGTGCGGGGCACTATTTACATTGTATTTTTTGGTTTTCCATGAGTCCTTCAGGAAAACGAAAGCCCACTGGACAAATGCTTCGTCTCATTGAACAATCGTTTGACAGCTATGATGCATTTAAATCTCAATTTTCAGCAGCGGCCAAACAAGTAGAGGGTGTTGGCTGGGCCATTCTCGTATGGGCGCCCAGATCTCAGCGATTAGAGATTTTACAAGCAGAACGCCATCAATTTTTGTCACAATGGGATGTGATCCCCCTTCTAGCCCTTGATGTATGGGAGCACGCCTACTACCTTCAATATTTGAATGAAAAAGCGAAATACGTCGATCGTTGGTGGAATGTAGTCGACTGGCGTGAGCCAGAAGCTAGGCTTAAGCAAGCACAGCAAGTGAGATGGACCCCTTTTTAAAACGATGCTCCATATAGGCTAATGCTTATATGGGGTATTTTTAGTTTACATAATTTTATTATTAACACCTTTATAAAGAATGGGTTGTTTTTTCAGAAAATTCGTTTAAAATAGAAAGGATATGTGAGGAAAGTGAGATGAAGCAATGAATGAACATTCTTTTAACCATTAGTCAATTTGCAGGAAGAACCTTTGCAATCTGGGTCATTATCTTTGCATGTCTTGGATTTGCTTTTCCTGACGTCTTTTCTCAGATTGGACCGTATATCCCTTTTTTACTAGGTGTCATTATGTTTGGGATGGGGCTTACGTTATCTGGTGAAGATTTTAAGGAGCTTTTTCGTAAACCTCTCTATGTGTTAATTGGGGTTTTGGCGCAGTACACACTCATGCCGCTGATCGCCTTTCTATTAGCTTACGGATTACGGCTGCCGTCTGAAATTGCAGTAGGCGTTATTCTTGTCGGCTGCTGCCCAGGCGGTACAGCATCCAATGTCATGACCTTCTTGGCAAAAGGCAATATGGCATTATCCGTAGCGGTCACAACGATATCGACCCTTCTTGCTCCCTTTTTAACGCCTCTCTTTATCTATATTTTTGCAAGATCATGGTTACCTGTATCACCTGAGGCATTATTTTTGTCGATTGTCCAAGTTGTGCTAATTCCTATTATCTTAGGGGTTATCGTTAAGGTATTTTTCAAAAAACAAGTAAACTATGCAGTTCAAGCATTGCCGCTTGTATCTGTTGCTGGAATTGTGTTGATCATTGCAGCGGTTGTCAGTGCAAATAAAGAGCAAATTCTTCAAACTGGATTGCTGATATTTGCCGTTGTTATATTACATAATGCACTTGGTCTCTTATTTGGTTACCTGATCGCAAAGTGGTGCAGAATGGATATCCCTTCTCGTAGAGCGATCTCGATCGAAGTAGGCATGCAAAACTCCGGGCTCGGTGCAGCGCTAGCAACAGCACACTTCTCACCGCTCGCAGCCGTACCAAGTGCGATTTTTAGTGTGTGGCATAATTTATCTGGTTCCTGGCTTGCGACGTATTGGTCAAAACGAGGACAACATGACAGTGAAAAGAAAAAAAGCTAGCACCTTAACAGGTGCTAGCTTTTTATAATTGAAGATTATCCTTCAAGTAATAGCTGCTCAGGATCTTCAAGCAGATTTTTAATCGTAACGAGGAATCCAACTGCTTCTTTACCATCGACAATGCGGTGGTCATAAGAAAGAGCTAAATACATCATCGGACGGTTCTCAAAACGTTCTTCATCAATCGCTACCGGACGAAGCTGAATTTTATGCATCCCTAAAATTCCAACTTGCGGGCTGTTTAAAATCGGAGTTGAAAGCAGAGAACCAAATGTTCCGCCGTTTGTGATCGTGAATGATCCACCTTGTAACTCATTAAGAGACAATTTGTTATCTCTTGCTTTTTTCGCAAGATGACCAATTTCTTTTTCAATCCCCGCAAATGACAATCTGTCTGCATCACGGACAACCGGTACAACAAGTCCTTCGTTTGCAGCAACAGCGATGCCGATGTCATAGAATTTTTTCAAGACAAGCTCATCACCTTGAATTTCTGCGTTAAGCAGCGGATATTTCTTCAGTGCTGCTACAACTGCTTTTGTAAAGAAGGACATGAAGCCAAGCTTGACATCATTTTGTTCTAGGAAGGCATCTTTACGACGCTTTCTTAAATCCATTACCGCTGTCATATCGACTTCATTAAATGTCGTCAGCATCGCAGCCGTTTGTTGAACTTCAACTAAACGTTTTGCAATTGTTTGTCTGCGGCGTGACATTCTTTCACGTTCAATAGGCTTTCCTGGTTGTTCAGTTTGCACCGCAGCATTTGCTTTTGGCGCGGCTTTCGGTGCACTTGCAGGTGCTTCATTCTTTTGATAAGAAGCGACATCCTGCTTTCGTACCCTGCCCAGCGGATCTACGGTTGGAATCTCAGATAAGTCTAATCCCTTCTCTCTCGCTAATTTTCTAGCTGCAGGAGAAGCGATGGTTCTGCCATTACCAGCTTTCGGCTCTTCTTTCACTGCTTCTTCTTTTTGAGCAGCTGCCGGTTCTTCTTTCGAAGCTGGTGCAGAAGCTTGCTCAGGTGCTGGAGCTGCGGACTCGCTTCCGCCAGCTTCACCTGCTGCAATCGTTCCGATGACCTCTCCAACTTGTACAGTGTCACCAGAATCTTTCAGCACTTCTTTTAATACACCAGATTCTTCAGCAGTCAGTTCGACATTGACTTTATCTGTTTCAAGTTCTAGCAGGTACTCCCCCTGCTCCACATAATCGCCCGGCTGCTTTAGCCATTGAGCAATCGTTCCTTCCGAGATTGATTCCGCTAATTCAGGTACTTTAATTTCCGCCATTTTTCATTTCCCCCTTAGTTTTTGCGAGTCAAGCTATCAGATACAATTCGTTCTTGTTCTTTTTTATGCACAGTTGGATCACCCTCAGCCGTACTTGAACGTCTTCTTCGGCCGATGTAACGTACTTTTACTTTTTCAGGCGCAATTTCACGCAAATATGGCTCAATGTATCCCCAAGCTCCCATATTTTGTGGTTCTTCTTGCACCCATACGATTTCTTCTAAGTTTGTCAGCTTTGTTAAAATTCCTTTAATATCTTTGGCTGGGAACGGATATAGCTGTTCCACTCTTGCAACGTGAAGCCAATCTTTCGGCTCTTCCATTTGAGTAAAACGATCACTAATATCAATGGATACCTTCCCGCTAGATAGCACGAGACGCGATACTTTTTCGTGATCATGTACAAGACCTGGCTGTTCAAGAACTGGACGGAACTGTCCATCTGTTAATTCTTGGACTTCAGACAATGTGTTCGGGTTACGAAGCAGACTCTTCGGTGTCATAATCACAAGCGGACGAATCTCTTCACGAAGCAGCATTTTCGCCTGTCTTCTAAGAATATGGAAATATTGCGCTGCACTTGTCAGGTTCGCAACTGTCCAGTTATTCTCAGCAGCTGATTGCAGGAAGCGCTCTGTTCTTCCACTTGAATGCTCAGGACCTTGTCCTTCATATCCATGCGGCAGCAGCATGACTAAACCTGATTTTTGTCCCCATTTTGCACGGCCAGCTGAGATAAATTGATCGAAATACACTTGAGCCGCATTTGCGAAGTCTCCGAATTGAGCTTCCCAAATCACTAACGTTTCAGGAGAATAGACATTATAACCATATTCAAACCCGATGACTGAGCCTTCTGACAGTGGACTGTTATGAACTGTAAACGAAGCATTTGCATCACTTAGTTCATGAAGAGCAATAAATTCATCTCCCGTTTGACTGTCGTGAAGAACAAGGTTTCTTTGAGCAAAAGTACCACGCTCTGAATCCTGTCCGGTCATTCGAATTGGCGTACCGTCTTTTAATATAGATGCAAATGCGAGTGCTTCCCCAAGTGACCATTCTACTTTACGGTCATCTGTAAACACTTTTGCACGTTTTTCAAGGATCCGCTTCAGCTTACCAAATACTTGGAAATCATTCGGCCAGCTGATCAATTCTTCATTCAGCTTTCGCAATACATCAAATTCTACTGATGTATCCACTGCTGGGAAGCCGTTTGATACAGGCTCTGGCAGTTCGATTTCTTGAATCGTATGCTCTTTCTTTGAAGGCACCTTTTTATAAGCTTCTTCTATTTTTGCTGTCACAGCCTGCTCGATTTCTTCACGCTGCTCTTTTGTCAAAAGACCTTCTGAGACAAGTTTATCTGCAAAGATATTCTTGACCGTTTTGTGCTTTCTGACCGCATCGTACAGCATTGGCTGAGTTGTAGAAGGCTCATCCATTTCGTTATGACCGTATCTGCGGTAACCGATCAAGTCAATAAGGAAATCCTTCTTGAAGCGTTTGCGGTATTCTACTGCTAGCTGAACAGCCGCTAAACACGCTTCTGGATCATCTGCATTGACGTGAACAATAGGGATCTCAAATCCTTTTGCAAGGTCACTCGCATATTTCGTCGAGCGAGATTCATTGCTTTCTGTTGTAAACCCGATCATATTGTTGGCAATAATATGGATGGTTCCGCCCACTTGATAGCCTACAAGTTGGCTTAAATTTAATGTTTCTGCCACAATTCCTTCTCCAGGGAATGCTGCATCCCCATGAATTAAGATGGCTAACGCTTTTTCAACGTCTTGAACTGGATAGCCTTTTTGAGTACGTGATTCCTGAGCGGCACGCGTGCTTCCTTCAATGATTGGATCAATGAACTCCAAGTGGCTTGGGTTATTAGCAAGCGTGACTCTCGCACTCTTTGTATCTTCGTCTTTAATTTGACGGTCAGCTCCAAGATGGTACTTAACATCCCCTGTCCATCCGTAGCTGATGCCAATAGAGCCTTCTGATGGAACCAGCTCTTTATTTGGCGCATGCTGGAATTCTGAGAAAATGATCTCATATGGCTTTCCTAACACATGTGCTAATACATTTAAACGGCCTCTGTGTGCCATTCCAATGTTAATATTTGAAGTCCCTTGTGTAACAGACTCTGAAATAATTTCATCAAGTACTGGGACAAGTGCGTCTAAACCTTCTATAGAGAAGCGCTTTTGCCCAACAAATGTTTTATGAAGAAACTGCTCGAACTGCTCAACTTCTGTTAATCTCTTGAATACAGAAACTAGTTTATCTGCTGGTTTTTTCTTAAATAGTTCACCAGATTCGATTGATTTTGAGAGCCAGTTTCGCTCTTCGAAGTCATGCACGTGATCAAACTCAAATGAAATGGTACGTTTATACGTATTTCTCAAATGGTTAATGGCTTCTATGCCGTTTGAAATGTGTTTTGGTGCATCCGGACTAATAATAGAAATCGGAATATTCTTGACATCTTCTTCTGTTAAACCGTACTCCTTTAAAGGAAACAGCTCTTGTAATTCCTTTTCTTTGCGAAGAGGATTGACGGAAGCATTTAAATGGCCATACGTTCTGATGTCTTCTGCCAGTTTAACGACTGATGCTATCTTTTGGATTTGTTCAGAAGTAACTACGCTATTTTCTTTTTTCCCAATTTCCTCCTTCATTTCACTCGGTGGTGCACCAAGTTCATCAAATATGCCTCTTAGATCTTCATCAACACTAGTAGGATCCTGGACATATTGATCGTAGAGCTCGAGCACATAGCCGAGGTTCGGACCATGAAATTCTTCCCAACTCAACGGTTGTTTCACATCATTTTGAAACATTTTGAACACTACCCCCAACTTTGATCATCAAGTGATTGAACACTATCTCGATATAACTTCCAGAACACAATGACCAAATTTATGTAATAAAACGCTTCCAATAATATTCTACCACTGTTTTGGATTACTTTCTACATTCTTTGTTCAATTAAAGATAAAAAATTCACAGAAAAACAAAAAATTTAAATCATTCCGAAAAATAATTTAAAGAAAGGGGCAAAAGCTTATGCCCCAATGCTTTTATGCAGCAGTTTCTTCAGTAATGGATATAAAACATCTGGCAATGTATCGACATCTGGTACAAAAATGCTGAACTTGCCATACATATCTTGAATGGTTTTCATCTGCGCTTCTTCTATCGGCGAATTGGATAAAAACACATTGATCACCTCAATGCCCTTTTTCCTCGCTTCAAGAACTGCTTCATGCGTATCGACAATCCCGTTTTGTTCGTAGCTGAACGCAGCTGGTTCTCCGTCTGAAAAGACAATCAGAAACTTTTGTTCTTCTCTTCTCTTTAAAATCATCTTTGTCATTTGGCGAATCGCATAGCCATCCCGGTTATCCTCTTCTGGCTCAAGAGACATAATAGAAGGCCCTACGTCAAATAAAGAATCTTTAAACGACACAACTGTGTTGAAGTAGTTTGGCTGACTTGTTTCTGTTGCGTCGTTTGTATCTTCCCAAAACCCAACAATTTGATGTGGGACTTGCACGGATTTTAACGCTTCATGAAAGAGAACAATGCCTTTTTTCGTCTCATCCATCTTGTCAAACATGCTCGCTGAACAGTCTACTAATAAGGTGAAAACAGCATCAATCTGAGAAGACGGTGCCTGTTTTTTATAGAAAAGACGCGGGTTAGACTCTGTAAAGTAGCGAATCAGCTTTTTACTGAGACGTCCTGCATGAAGGTCTGTTTTAGGCCATGATTTTTTATGTTCAAGTGTTTTTTGGATCATTTGTTTTAAGCGTTTCTGATAAGGCTCAATTTCCTTCGCATGCTGCTTGTATGCATCGATTTGTTCTGGCTTAGGAGGATCTGGTGAAATCATGACTGGAAACGCATATTTGTTTTCTTTTCCATTCTCATAACCATCTGACCCGCTTTCTTCACCTTCAGCCTCTTCCAGCGCTTCAAGCTTTGAATAATCTTTTCGGTGTGTTTGCTTTGCAGAGCCCTGGACAGTTCCGAGTGCCTGATCTCCGTCATCACCTTCTCTTGCCGCATCCTTACCAAGATCACTTTTACCGCCGTGCTCTAAATCAAATTGAAGGAAGCTTTTGGATGGCGCTTCGGTTTCTCGATGCCACACTTCCATATACTCTTGGTGAATGTCTTCATCGCCTTCTTTTTCACGGTCGACTTTAATGTCCTCACTTAATTTAGGTTTTCTTTTTAAGTCATGGAACAGCGGTTCTTTTGCCGCTTGTTCATAGTCCAATTCAGGGAAGAAAAAGTACGTATTCAGCATATCCTTTTCAAGCAGTTCATCGAAGCCTTCCATCAATTCTTTGACAATAGCTGCGATGTCTGCTGTTGAACCCGCATCATACACACGTTCAAGACTTGACTCAATAAACGGAATCATTGGGTTGATCTGCTCATGAAGAGGCGGAATCTCTTCGAGCGGAGAATCAGCTGTCAGCTTCACATAAATCGCACAAAAGAGTGCATCTGTTAAAATACTTCGTTCTTGGTTAATCGTTAATTGTGTCTTAAAGTGACGCCGGTACAGCTCTCTTCTTCGTTTAAATACCTTTTTTGTTCCTGGGCGGTCATGTTTAATCCGCTCTTCGATCCGGATATCTTCAAACAGCATAAACAATTGTTTACATACATCAGGAATGGATAATGTATGAGCAAAGCGAATGATCTCCTGAAATACCGTAAGATCACTATAAACCGTGCCTACTGCACGAAGGAACACATCACTTTTCAGCCCTGCTAGCATATCTTCTTGTTTACGATCATCCCAAAAATGACTGATGAAAATTTTCTTTTCAAACGGTTCATAGTAGGACTGTACACCGTATTCAAGCTCGACATCATCACTTTTTGCTAACGTTTTGGCTAAATCCGTTAATTCCATAAATAAAAATGAATCGATTCTGCTGTCATTAAATTTGATGAATTTCAAAAGTCAGAACCTCACTCGAATAATGTTTGAGCGATATTTCTTACCGCTGCTTTTTCCCGGTCATCTTCCAGCTTTTCAACAATGCCTCGTTCAACGGCACGAAGCGGCGGGATGTACTGCGCAAGATCACAAGTATCTAGGAGTGCGCGGATGGATGCTGCTTCTTCACTCACCTGTCCGTTATGAGCTTGTGTAATGAGGTCTGATGAGAGCTGAACGAATTGATCAATTAACCGCTCATCCTTTAAAACAGATTGAGATTGCAGTACATCTTTCAGGATACCGCCGCCAATATATGGAACGTCAATGACAACAAAACGGTTTTTTAACGCTTCATTTAGAGGTACTGTGCCGACATATCCTTCATTGATTGCCGCAATGACGCCAAAGCCTTCTTCTGCTCGAACAACCTCACCTGTAAATGGGTTTGTCATCATTTTTCTGTAGTCGAGTACACCATTTAAAATAGGAAGTGTTTCTGGCTTCGCCATGTTGATTTCATCAATATATAAAAGATGGCCTTTTTTCATTGCTTTTGTCACAGGCCCTTCAATGAATTCAATCGAAGCCACCTGACCATCATTGTGAATGGTTTTATAGCCAATTAAGCTTTCAGCATCAAGATCAACCGAGCAGTTCACACTGTGCATCGGCTGCTGAAAGAAAGCGGATAATGTTTCTGCTAGTTTTGTTTTACCTGAGCCGGTCGGCCCCTTTAAAAGAACGTTTTTTCCTAGTGCTAATGCAATCATGGCATCTTGAATGATAGAAGTATCCTGTGATTCATAGCCGCCTGTTCCAATAAGCGGACGAAATTCTTCTTCCAGCACTTTTGCTTTTGCTTCAATCATTTCTTGAATTTCTTCTGGGAGTGATTGTTCGTTAAACATGTATGATTAATTCCTCTCTTCGATCATTTTCCTCACCAAGTATACTAAAAAAACCTTTATGCACTCAATACATAAAGGTTAGACTTCTGTTATTTTACCATTTCTTTTGTGATTGATCCGCAAGCGATGCGTTTCCCTGAGTTTCCAGAAGGGTTACTTAAATAATCATCTGCTTCTGCATGAATGATAAAGCTTCGCCCATTTTGATCGATTAATTGATTTGGGCCTCCCTTTAACGTCACATCTGGTACGTTTACAACCACATCAATTTGTCCATCTGCCCCTACCTCTAAATTAGGCATATCTCCAGCATGGTGCCCCTTTGGATTGTCAAAACCATGCTCTCTATGGGTTGGATTAAAGTGAGCTCCTGCCGTTTCAAAATCTGGCGTTTCACATATTCCTGTTTCATGAATATGAAAACCGTGAGGACCTGGCGGCAGCCCTTTCGCCTTCACATGCAGATCCAGCCCATTTTCTGAGGACTCTCTTATTTCAATGCTTCCTATTTTTTGCCCGCTTGCGTTTATGAGTGACGTCGTGACTGGTGCTTGTTTAGGTGCTGAAACTTCGCTTGTTTCTTCTGTCGTTTCTTTTTTCGGCGGTGCATGACATGCTGATGCGGTAAAGATCAAACATATCATGATCATCCACACTGACTTTTTCATTTTATGACTGCCCCCTTTTGTTATCAGTATGGACAATCACAGCAGCGGGCAAACAAAAAAAGCCGAAAATCGGCTTTTTTTAGAAGAAACGTTTTGCACCTAAGTAGGCTTTTTTCCAATATGGGTTACTTAAGTTCGAAATTCCTACTCCATTGTCACTTGCATGAAGGAAATCTCCTCCGCCAAGGTATAGTCCCATATGAGAAGGGCCTGCTTTGTACGTTGTAAAATAAACAAAATCTCCAACTTGTGGTGTGCTTACAGGAGTCATCATATTCCAGTAGCCAGCTGTGCTTAATCTGGATACAGATGAAACTTTGTTAATGAGATAGTAAACAAAGCCGCTGCAGTCAAATCCTGCTGGTGTATTACCGCCCCATCTGTAAGGAACGCCTGTCAGCTTTTTCCCCTCTTGAATCATTGTCGTGATCTTTGCATTCATTGGTACATCATTTTTGTTATTGTCGACTGGCTTTGTTGAACCGTTAGACGTAGAGCCATTCGATCCAGTTGAGCCGGAAGCTGCACCATTAATTTTTAATACTTGTCCAATTCTAAGCACATCACTTTTTAAGTTGTTGGCTGTGCGGATTGATTGAACCTGTACTTTGAATTGATTCGCAATTTTCCATAACGAATCGCCTGATTTTACAGTATAAGAGGTTGTTTTCCCGCTAGAAGACTGGTTGCTGTTTGAATTGCTTGGTTTAGTAGGTTTCGGCTGACTTGGTTTTGATGCAGCCGTCCCTTTTACTTTCAATACTTGATTCGGATAAATCATATCAGATTTTAATCCGTTCAATGTTTTGATTTCACCAATCGACATGTTTAGCGAATTCGCAATTTTCCAAAGTGAATCCCCTAATTTAACCTTGTATGTACTTGAAGATGATGAACTATTTGAGTTCGTTGTCTTATTGCTTGAGCTGGAATTTGAAGATGAGTTTGAATTTGATGACTGGCTTCCGCTCGTCTTCGTGCTGCCAGATACCTTTAGCTTTTGACCAGGACGAATCAGGTCGCTGTTTAAGCTGTTTAGGCTTTTTAAGCTTGCAACTGACATTTTATGATTTTTTGCGATCAGCCATAAAGAATCCCCAAGCTTTACAGTATAGCTGGAAGTCGTTGAAGCACTTGATTTCTTTGCTTTTGACCCTGTTGATGAACTGGATTTCTTGCTTTTTTCACCAGGAATTTTTAAGCTTTGCCCTGCAAAAATCATTGTCGTTTTTAATTGATTAAGAGATTGAAGCTCCGAAATAGTTGTATTGTACTGTTCGGCAATCTTCCAAAGTGAGTCACCGCTTTTCACCTTGATCGTCTGTGCTTCTGCCGGTGCAGCAAACACAGCTGAGCCAGCGATCGCTGAAACTGTGAGGCCGGTTACTACTTTTTTCTTCATAAAGAAATCTCCGCCTTTCGTAATTTGGTCCATCAAGACTTATGTACTAGTTTCGAGTTTAGCATTTAATGGTTCTGCTTCTCTTGCACTATTTTATCTTTATTTCTATTATATTACTCGACATGAAGACGTTGGGCAATAACAAATAGGCTAAAGCAGCCAACTCAAAATGCTAAAAAACAAAGCCATATCGTTTCTATCGGCTGTTTGTTGTATTTATAAACATTTTTTAAGGAATTTTTAAGTTGACGTTTAGAAATTTGTCAAAACAAGCACACTGCTAGTTTCATAGTTCTATTCTACATGACAAATTTTTCTGTATCAAATGACTTTTTACTTAATTGGTCGATTTTTCTCCGCAAATAAAAAAGCATCCTTCCGAATGAAGAATGCAGCGTTCGTTTTTATTTTCTTATTTCCGGATCTTTTACGGTAAGCGGGTAAAGCACGCCTTCTTTCGCAAACGACATTTTTCCCGTTTCTTCTGATACGACAAGAACAAGTGCATCTGTCATACCAGAGAGTCCGATCGCTGCCCTGTGCCTTGTGCCAAGCGAAGGACTCACTTTTTTTGATGTAAGCGGCAGCACATTTGCAGCAGAGACAAGTGTATTTTCTTTGACTAAAAGAGCACCGTCATGCAGTGGATTTCCCGGGTAGAAAATGCTTTCTATTAAGGAAGCGCTAATCTTCGCATGAAGGTTTGTCCCTTTTTGAATAAAATCCTCAACCTCATCGCGTCTTTGGATCACAATGAGTGCTCCATGCTTTTGTTTTGATAAATTCTCAATGGCTAAAGAAAATTGAGCAAATCCTGGTGTGAATTCTTCCATATACGCTTGTAAATAAAACGACGAGGCCTCTGCATGCATTTCATTAAACTGATCATGCAATGATTCGAGATCACAAAGTAAACACTGCTCTGTTTCATCAAGAGAATCAATGATATCACTTGCATCCTTCATAATGTTCATCAAATGTGTTCTCATCCCGGCTTTAAATATCACTTCTTCGTTCGTCCGATGGATCATCTGATCTTTTCCCTCCTCCTTTCGCTTGTTGTTATAAAATAGCAAATTGTGCACATTCTATTAGTATGGAGGTGAGCTTAATATGACCATTCAGAAAATCATCCAATATGCTTGCAGCATTTTAGGTGTTGTCAGTCTTTCTTTTATTTATGCCCAAATGTTTAAAAAAACGAAGCCATCTAAGAAAAATAATCCGACGGAGAATTGATTTTTTTACATAGCATGATATAATTCCTCTCGTTATTTCTGTTCAGAGAGGAACTTATGATGAGAGAAACGAATAGCATTCGAGCAAAGCTGACACTATTTTTAACCATTTTGATTCCGATTTTAATCACCCAAGCAGGTCTTTCGCTTATTACCTTTTTAGATACGGTGATGTCTGGAAAAGTGAGTGCAGAAGACCTTGCGGGTGTTGCGATCGGTTCTAGTATTTGGACACCTGTTTATACGGGACTTGCCGGGATTTTGATGGCCGTTACTCCGATTGTGGCTCAGCTGATGGGCGCTGGGCATAAAGATGATGTTCCCCGGGCTGTCTTTCAGGCGATCTATTTGTCCTTTCTTTTAAGTATCGCTGTAATTGTCATTGGTACGATCAGCGTTCCTTACATACTCGGAGGACTTGGACTCGAGCACTCTGTAGAGGATATTGCCCGGCATTTCCTCAGCTTTCTTGCTTTTGGCATCATTCCGCTGTTTGGTTATTCGGTGCTAAGGTCATTTATTGATGCATTAGGGAAAACACGTGTGACAATGTTCATCACGCTCACAGCACTTCCTATTAACTTTGTTTTAAATTACGTATTTATTTTTGGGAATTTTGGCTTTCCAAAGCTTGGGGGCGCGGGTGCCGGCCTTGCATCTGCAATGACGTATTGGGCGATTTTCATCATGAGTATTTGTATTGTCATTAAAGCAGAACCATTTGCCTCATTTCGTTTGTTTCAAAAACTGCCTCGAATGAATATCTCCCGTATAGGGCAAATACTGAAAATTGGCCTTCCTATCGGGTTTGCGATCTTTTTTGAAACGAGTATCTTTGCAGCAGTGACGCTATTAATGGGGCACTTTGATACCATTACTATTGCCAGTCACCAAGCAGCGATGAACTTTGCTTCTATTCTTTATATTTTACCGCTTAGTATCTCAATGGCATTAACGATCGTTGTTGGGTTTGAAGCGGGGGCTAAGAGGTATAAAGACGCGCAAAGCTACAGCTATATCGGCATTGGAACAGCGGTATTATTCTCATTATGTACGGCGGCCCTCATCTTGCTATTCAGACCAGAGATCGCTGGTTTATATACAGCTGAATCAGCTGTTTTACAAATGACACAGCACTTTTTGATTTACGCGATCTTTTTCCAGCTGTCAGATGCGATTGCTGCACCCATTCAAGGGGCTCTGCGCGGCTATAAAGATGTGAATTATACGCTGATTGCTGCTTTTGTCTCTTACTGGGTCATCGGTCTTCCTGCCGGTTATCTCATTGGCACATATACCTCCTTTGGGGCGTTTGGTTATTGGATCGGACTGATTGCCGGGCTTGCCGCAGGCGCCATCGTCCTCTTTATCCGTCTCAGATTGATTCAAAAACGTCAACTCAGGCATGTATCGAATCACTAAATACAACACAAAAAAGCAGCTGACATAGATCAGCTGCTTTTTTGTTTAGTCATTCCATTGATACGTCCAGAAAATTTCTTCATCAAACCATTTTTGGACAACTGGTTCTTTGTTTTTCAGCTTTTGTTCAAGCTCTCTCAGCATGCCCTCTGTTTGCGTTCTATGCGCTCTCAGTGCATTTAATTTGATATCTGCAACATCTGTAATATCAATCACAATATCCGCATGTCCAAGGACTTCTTCTCTATTCTTCGTAATGGCCATGCAGTATGTGACAGGACGGTCTTCTTTTTTCTTGCGGTAAAGAGCACGAATCACAGCTTCACCTGTCGCATCATGATCAGGATGTACACCGTGTCCTGGATAAAACGTCACAATGAGTGTCGGTTTGACTTCATCAATGATGGTTTCCATCACATCTGCCAAATACTCGTCGTCTTCAAATTCCAATGTTTTATCACGCAGGCCAAGCATACGTAAGTCTGTGATATCCATTTCTTTGCAGGCATTGATTAATTCCTGTTTTCTTAATTCAGGAAGTGTTTCACGGTTCGCATATGTTGGGCTTCCCATATTTCTGCCCATTTCTCCAAGTGTCCCGCATGCATATGTGACGGGAATTCCGCGTTTTCTGCTTTGTGCAATGAGACCAGCAACCCCAAAAGATTCATCATCGGGGTGAGGCAGCATCACTAGTACATGTTCGTTCATGACTTGTCACCCTTTCTTCTACACCTGAAATGGTGTTTCGCTAATTTGTAATGAGATCGCTAGTTTGCCGTCTGGCAAGTGTCCAGCTAATAGCAGGCGGCCTTGGTCATCAAACACATAATCGGTTAATCCTTCTGCGTAAATCCAGCCATCTTCTGTTTTCATTCCAACACGGTATGGACCTTGTCCTTTTATTTTCGCCTGTGAATAGACGACTTTCGCGTTGCGGATATACGCAACAACCGTCATATTTTGTTCATTTACATGAGCTGAATAAGAACCAGTTGTCGTTTCAAGATGAACGAAGACTGGACGATTTAAAAACGATTCAAGATGTGCTGTGACATCTTCCGTTTGAATTGGTTTCATGAGTGGTTCCTTCCTTCATTTTGAATTAATTCTCGCAGCTTTTTCGTATGTAAGCTGATCAGCTGCAGCTGATGATCATGCTTAAGCTCACTTTCTAAAATTCTCTCCACAGCAAGCACATACTTTTGGTGTAATGATTTCCTTGCCCGCGGATGAGTTCGTGCATCAAGTAAATCATCACATATGGCCTCGTGTAAAGAAGACATATCATCAACATCAAGCTGACGATTTTTCCATAAAGATTGATAGGCGGCTGCAAGCTCATGAGCTGACGACATATGATCACCTCTACAGTTTTGGTAACAACTTATTATGACATGATCCGCCTGCAAAAAAAAGCAAACTGCTCGTTTGACTTAATGAGAATTCGCTGTTTTTTTCATGCGTAATTGAGAGGTGGTAAACAGTAAAATCGCCACCCAAATACAAAGGAATGTTACAATTTTAGCTGCGGATAAGTGTTCGTGATAGACAAACAGCCCTAAAAACAGCGTAATTGTCGGTGCAATGTATTGCAAAATGCCCACTTGATAAAGAGGTATTCTTTTTGCGCCTTCTGAGAATAAAAGAAGCGGCACGGCTGTAAAAACGCCTGCAAAAAATAAGAGACCGAGCGACCCGAAGCTGTTAGGATTCATAGTCACAACAGGTTCTTTTAAGAAAAATAATAAGTACACAAGTGCAGCCGGTGCGAGAAGCAGCGTTTCAATCGTCAAACCAATCGCGCTCGTGAAGCTCATCCTTTTTTTAATCAAACCATAAAAGCCGAAGCTAAGGGCTAATAAGAAAGCAACGACAGGAAATGACCCGTATTGAACTGTTGAAAGGATCACCCCAAATGCGGCAATGAGGATGGCAATGGTTTGTAATTTATTTAGTCGTTCTTTTAAGAAAATAATGCCTAATAGAACGGATACAAGCGGATTAATATAGTACCCTAAACTTGCTTCTAGCATAAGACCATGATTGACTGCCCAAATGTAAACATACCAGTTGACCGAAATTAAAATAGCAGATAAAAGTAATGAAAAAAATGCTTTACCATCCAGTATGAGACCCTTCACTGTCTGCATTGCCGGGCGGACTTGTTTTAAATACAAAAGAATACCGCACATAAACACAAATGACCATAAAATTCTGTGCGCTAAAATTTCGCCTGACGAAATATGCTCCATCAGCTTCCAATATAACGGGAATAAACCCCAGAGTGTAAAAGATGCTGCCGTGTAGAGAACACCTTTTGATTGCTGTTCGTTCAATGTAACCATCCCTTTCTAAATCTAACATATATTATAGCACGCACGCCGGCGAATGGGCATATACTAATTCAGGGCATTTAGAAAGGATGATTCACATGTTCGACTGGAACCGATTATTCCCTTTTCAAAAGCAGTTCTCAAAAGAAGCCTTAAAGAATTCAGATCCTAAAGACGTTGAGCAGTATGTCAATCAAGTCATGGAAAGTGTATTCGGCTCCAATTATCCTGCTCAGTTCCCATTTCAGGATCCCCTTTCTCAAAATCAAAAAACGAGAGAAAATGATGTCGAAAAAGAAAAAGAGCCAGAAGTCGAAGTGTTCGAGACGACTGATCATGTGTTTGTCAAAATTGAACTTGCTCGTCCGAACACAGAAAAAGTCAAAATCAAACATACAGCCAATCTGCTGTTTATTGATCATTTTCCTGAAGAAGGGACGCAGAAGAAAGTCGTTCTCCCTGCTGCTGTGAAACGAAAAGGAACGAAGGCGTCATATCAAGACGGCATTTTGGAAATTATGTTTTTAAAGCATGATGATCCAGGAATTTCTGAAATTGATATTCCATTATAAAAAGCCTGCTTTAAGAACGGAAGCAGGCTTACTCTTTTTTCTTAATAATATGGTGGATATCCGCCGCCATAAGGTGGTGGAGCAGGCGGTGGTGGTGGCGGGTAATATGGACGGGGATAATTAAAAATCGCACTTCCTAGAAATCCGCCAAGCAGTCCGCCGACTAAAGGAGCGCCAAAACCAAAAAACAAAGGGACTCTGGATTCATATGGCGGAATGCCAGGGGCGCCGCCTCGAAAATACGGAGTATGAGGGTACATGCATTTCTCCTCCTTTGTCATGTGCCTAACATCAGCATATTCATCAGGAGTTAAAATGTTTGGGCAAACCTGAAACTAGGCTTGCTCCTTTTTCCCGTGTGAGTCTGTATACTCCCCTGCCCACCGAGATACCTCATGAAACACATCATGTAACGCATTCCCTTTTTCAGTTAAACTGTAAATGACTTTGACAGGCGTCTCAGGCAGGACAGTCCGCTCTATAATCCCTTCTTGCTCGAGCTCTTTTAAACGCTCTGCGAGCATTTTTTGACTGATCGTCGGGATCGTGTCTGTAAGGTCTTTAAAACGCTTTGGTCCATCAAGCAATACATGTATAATGAGACCGTTCCACCTTTTGCCTAGGAGTAAAAAAGCTTGCTGAATGTGTGGACATAATTGGAATTCCATAAATTTCAGCCTTTCTTTTCATGATTGTTTGACAAACTAACGGTGTACAATTTAAAATAACTCTAGTTACAATAAGTAAGTTTCTCACTTTTTAGTTATTGTACCATATTATTTGCAAAAACGGGAGGAAATATCCATATGGCGACCGATCAAAAAACAATTGACATCTTAAAACAAAGAGCTTCAGTAAAAGAGTATGATACTTCTCATGAAATGACAAAAGAAGAGTTAACAGAGCTTCTTGAAATCACAACAAAAGCACCATCTGCTTGGAACCTTCAGCATTGGCATTTCACTGTTTTCCATAGTGCTGAAGCAAAAGCAAAATTACTTCCAATCGCTTACAACCAAAAGCAAGTATCACAGGCATCAGCTGTTATTGCAGTTCTAGGTGACCTTGAAGCTAACCAAAATGGCGAAAAAATCTACAGTGAGCTGGCAGAACAAGGCTTCATTACTGAAGACATTAAAGAAACATTGATGACTCAAATCAATGGCGCATACCAAAGCAAGCAATATGCACGCGAAGCAGCGTATTCAAATGCTTCATTAGCTGCTATGCAATTAATGATTGCGGCCAAAGCAATGGGCTATGATACATGTGCAATGGGTGGTTTCAGTAAAGACGCGTACATCAAAGAATTCAATGTAAGCGGCCGCTACGAGCCGGTTATGCTGATTTCAGTTGGTAAAGCAGCGAAAGAAGCTCATAAAAGCAACCGTTTCGACATCGAAGAAGTTTCTGATTTCCTTTAAAAATTGGCAAAGCCTCAGCCTTTATGCTGGGGCTTTTTTATTGGCTTTAAATATTATTTCTACATACTTTCTTTCACCTTCCTCCTCTTTACAACTTCACTCTTTCTCCTTTTTCAAAAATGAAAGCGTTATATTAGTATGATATTCACCAAAATGATTGTTTTTTCTGAAAATAGTCTTGTGATCTAATCTGACAACTGCTATTATTATGAAATTACAAAATATTCAGGAGGAAATTATGAACAAAAAATTGATGCTGGCACTACTAATCGCGATTCCATTCATCGGACAGCTCGCATTGCTGCCTTTTGCGAATCGCATTCATCCATTTGTCATCGGCCTGCCCTTTTTCCACTTCTGGCTCTTGCTATGGATTGTACTCACACCAATTTGCACATTTATCATTTATAAGATGCAACATTCAAATGGAGGAACTGACTAATGCAAGGAAATTTAACAGCTTTATTGATTACTGCAAGTATTATTTTCATCGTCGTGGTCATCGGATTTGCCGCTGGTCGTGACAAATCATCAAGACAGTCAGTAGAAGAATGGTCTGTCGGCGGAAGAAAATTTGGCGGACTGCTCGTCTGGTTCCTCGTTGGCGCAGACTTATATACAGCTTATACCTTTTTAGGGCTTACAAGTACAGCCTATACAGCTGGAAGCGTCGCTTTTTTCGCTATTCCTTATTCAGTCCTAGCTTATTTTATTGCTTATTTCTTTTTACCGAAACTATGGACGGTTGCGAAAAATCACAACCTTACAACACTTGCCGATTATGCACGTGAGCGGTTTGACAGCAAGCTGTTATCCAGTTTGATTGCGATTGTTGGAGTACTTATGCTGATTCCTTATATTTGTCTTCAGCTGAGCGGAATTCAAGATACGTTAACTGTCGCTGGAACGAATTATATTAATGTGAATGCAGTAGTTATTATTTCGTTTATTTTAGTCGCACTTTATACATTTTTTAGTGGTATTAAAGGTCCTACATATACAGCCATTATTAAGGATATTCTTGTTTGGGTGATCATGCTGTTTATGGTCGTTTCACTGCCAATTATTCATTTTAACGGCTGGACACCGATGATGAACACGTTAGCCAAAGAAGCGCCTCAGCTTCTAACGATCCCTGAAGGCGGTCCTAAGGGCATTTTATGGTTCATTACTGCTTCAGGCGTTTCTGCTCTTGCTTTGTTTATGTGGGCACACGCAGCAACTGGGGTTTTTACAGCCAAAAGCGCAGATGCCATCCGTAAAAACAGCATGTTTTTGCCTCTTTATAATATTGTATTGATTTTGGTCATCTTCCTTGGATTTATTGCTTTTTTAGTCTTACCAGAAGATACAAATCCAAGATTTGCTCTTCTTCATTTAATTCAAACATCATATGGCGGCGTGATGCAGGGGCTCGCATATTCAACGATTGCACTGGCTTCCCTCATTCCATGCTCCATCATGGCCATTGGCGCATCGAATTTATTTGCCAATAATTTATACCGTGACTTAATTCATCCGAATGTGTCACCTAAAAGATTGACCATCATTACACGTTCGATGGTGTTTATCGTCATCGGGCTCGCTCTTTTATTCGGGATGCTGTTCCCAACTGCACTTGTCACACTTCAGCTCATTGGTGTTTCAGGAATGGTTCAAATCTTCCCAGCTATTGCCATCAGTTTGTTCTGGAAAAAACAATCGAGAGAAGCAACGATTTCCGGTTTAGTCGTTGGAATCATCGTTACCTTTACAGCGAATATCTCACAAGTTACGTTTGGTCTTTATGAAGGTTTTCTTGGTTTACTAGCAAACGTCGTTGTCATCTTGATTTTGAATCCATTCTTCCAAAACAAGGTCACATCCAATTCTGTCATGAATGATCTATTTGAAAAGGATCATGAAAAAACAGAAGCAATCACAAACGAAGTGTAAGGATAAGAAAAAGCAGTCCCGATGAGGACTGCTTTGATCTTGTAGACAAAGTCTACAAGATTTTTTGTATAACACAATTCCAATGTACATGATCGAGTATTATTTTTTTACAGCATGAATAAAATGAATTGTCTCAAAGGCTGATAGGTAATCTTCTCTATTATTAAAATACAGTTCATTAATTTTTTCAGGTGATAAATGTTCATAAATGAGTAAATCTGATTTCTCTAACACCTTTTCGATTTCAAAGTACGAAAAACATGATTTCATCGGTTCTCCGCCTATTGAAGCCATTTTCACCATATTTTCAACTCTATTAGAGGTTCCTTTTTCTTCGAATAGTTTTTCATCTGCATAATCAAAAACGATTGAACTTCCTGATGGAACCTTGGTGAATAAATAATCTATTAAGCTTGACACTTCCTCTTTCGTTAAATAGTAAGAAACCCCTAGAAGACTAAAGAACGTCTTTTTGTTATCAAATCCTTGAACTATTAGGTTTTGATAGGACAAATTTTTGGTGAAGTCCATAGAAACAAAATGAAGATTACTTGGGATTTTTAATTTAGCCTCGTCCAATCTTTGCTTTTTAAATTCCTGTGTAGTAGGATGATCAATTTCGAATATTTCTAAGCTGTTTTCCAATTCTGGATGTCGGAAACTAAAAGTATCTAATCCAGCACCAAGTATGACATATTGTTTTAATCCTAACGCTACCTCGTGAAGCAATACTTTTTCGCAATACGCTGCACGTGATAAGGTTATTGGAGAAAGCTGGACTTGTGTAATCCATTTTAATATTTCTTCTGTATTTCCTTCGAATTTTTGATCGATATATTTGTTGAAGAAATGTATGCCTTGAACCATGTTTTCTTTGATGTCATTGAATTCTTTTTCAGAAATTAATTCTCTAGCTATATCATCATTAAAAATTTTAGGCGTATCAAATTGACTATGATAGGATCTGGCAAAAGCCGATATTAACGAAGTGAGACTGGACTCATCTTTCTTCATACAAATACACTCCTTTATTTTAGAACAAAAAAATAGGATTCTCCTGGCCAGGAGAATCCTATTATATATTCTAAAAACAATAAAGTAAATTATAGCATAATTACATTATTTTGTCAAGTTCAAAAAAGTCTTTTTTCATACAAATATTAACACCTAACAGCGTTACATGGATCAAAAAGAAAGTATGCTTACTTTCACTGCCATGCATTTTAAAAGGAAACAAACTAGACATGGAAAGACCCGTGTTCAACATAAAACTCTATATGTTTTTATCAAAAAACCCCACTTCACTCAAAATAAAGGTGGGGTTTTTCTACAATCTGAAAGCAGTCCCCTGATGAGGACTGCTTTTTTTATTTCATTTCTTTTTTCAAGACTTCAATGGCTTTTTTCATTTGTGTATCGTTGTTCTTTAGCTTATCTTGGATCTTTGTCATCAGAACGGTCGTTGTATCTCCTGTCAGGATACCGTCTGCCTTGAGATCGTTGTCTGTTTGGAAGCTTTTGACGATAGACTGGAATGCTTGATCGTACTCACCGTTTGCTTTTGCTTTGTAGCCAAGCGCTTGGAACATTTTTTGAGCTGCTTTGACTTCATCTCCATTGTCATTTAGCTCATATGATTTTTTCGGGCTTAAGTACGGCAGCTTTGCATAACTTGGGAGAGCTGCTTTCACCTGTGGTTCGATACCTTTTTTGTGAATCCAAGAACCGTCTGGTGTCAGCCATTTTGCAATGGTTAACTTGACACTAGAACCATCATTATAGTTTTGCGCATTTTGAACAGTTCCTTTGCCAAACGTCTTTTCACCCACAATTTGAATGCCTGAAGATTGGTGCAGAGCCGCCGCCATGATTTCAGCAGCGCTGGCTGAACCGCCATTTACAAGGACAACTGCCGGCTGATGGACTTTGCGTTCTTTTTCAGCCTTGTACACTTGTTTCTTCCCTTTTTCTTCAACCTGCATGATGACTTTCCCTTTATCAATAAAGTCATTGCTCATTTCAATGGCTTCTGTCATGATGCCGCCTGGATTATCTCTCAGGTCAATGACAAAACCTTTTGCCCCTTTTTTCTCAAGGTCATCAATTGCTTTATCCAGCTCTTTCGATGTGGTTTCAGCAAAGGACGTAATTTGGATTTCTCCTATTTTGTCTTTTGTGAGTTTTGCATACACCGTTTCAAGCGGAATGGTGTCTCTTGTGATGGTCACATCTACATTGCCGACTCCTTGACGGTTAAGATGCAGCTTAACATCCGTTCCTTTTTTCCCTCTAATGAGAGAGACTGCTTTATTGACCGACATTCCTTTGGTGCTTTTTCCATTCACTTTTAAAATATGATCATGAGGTTTCAAACCAGCTTTTTCAGCAGGAGAGCCTTTAATCGGCGCAACAATTAAAATTTGTCCATCCTTCTCTTCAACTTGTGCACCAATTCCTTCAAATGAAGAAGAAATGGTATTATTAAATCCTTCGGCTTCCTCCTGATCCATATATGTAGAGTATGGATCATCAAGTGATGCAATCATTCCTTGGATCGCACCATCTACTAGTTTTTGATCATCCGTTTTTTCGTAATACTCATCCTTTACCTTCGTATACGCAGCCATGAGTTTACTAAACTTCTCGTCTCCTGAGACGCTGACAGCACCTTGTTTTGTGATCACAAATGTAATCGCTGAGGACAGTGCAGCAGTCACCAGAATGGCTACCACGAACTTCATTTGTTTTTTCAAAAAAACACCACCTTTATCTCCTTTCATTATTATCAAGGACGATGCTTCATCCGTCAACCAAAGGATCAACTTCTATTTGAAAAGATAAGCCATTTGCCCTTCTATTGCATAATCTTTAGAGAGGAACAGGATAAAGAAAGAAGGGATTATATGAGTGATTATGTAGAAATGCTTGCTTATTTTGGCGTATCAGGTGCCCATCCTGGCGGAATTGAGTTAACAAAAACGATGATTGAGCATATAAAACTGCCGCCTCATGCACGAATACTGGACGCTGGATGCGGTACAGGACAGACCGCCGCCTATTTAGGAAATATAGGTTATCAGGTGGAGGCCATTGATACGCATCCATTGATGATTGAAAAGGCGAACCTGCGATTCAAACGGGAGGAACTGCCGATCCGTGCTTTAGAGGCATCTATTGAGCAGCTGCCCTTTCCAGATCAAGCGTTCTCTCTACTCATCAGTGAATCTGTTTTAAGCTTTACCAAGCTGCCTGATGCACTAGCTGAAATCAAACGAGTGCTTGCTCCTGGCAGTCAATTGATTGCAAATGAAGCTGTGTTAAAAGCCCCTCTTACCCCTGAAGAGCTGGCAGCTGTTCGAAATTTTTACGGCTTTCACTCGCTCTTGTCGCTTGAAGAATGGAAGGAGCAGTTAACAGCAGCAGGCTTCCGTGACAATCAGATTCTTTCATTCGATGAACATATGGTGCAGGAGGAACCGACAGAGATGGAATTATCTGAACACATACCGCCTTCTCTTTACGAGACACTGCAAACACACTACGATCTCATTCAAGCACACCGAAAGCAGTTAAGTCACATTCTATTTGAATGCACCGTATAAAATGAGCGAATCTCCTATATGTTTTGTCCAAACTCTATGAAGTCTCTCGCATAGGATAAGAGTGAATAGAGTTTTGTCATAAGGAGGAAAAACATGGAGCGCTACTACAAGCTTTGTCAGCAGCATATGGGGAAAGTCGCTAGAATTACTGACCGTAATGGCAGAGTACACGTCGGACGCATTGAGCGTGTGACAAACCGCAAAGTTTATATTCGTCCAGTCGGCGGGTCTCGCGGAGGCTTTGGCTTTGGCTATTGGGGCGGATATTATGGCTGGGGTGCAGCGTATGGCATCGGCCTCGGTTTCATTACCGGCTTCGCATTAGCAGGATTGTTCTTTTTTTAAAAGAAGAATAAGAGAAGGCCTCCCGAATAGCTGGGAGGCCTTTAACTTGTTTAGATTTTCTTTACTTTGTTCATGTATTCTTCAAATGTTAAATCATGATCATGCATCGCTTTTGCGGCTTCTTTTCCCACATAGCGCAGATGCCACGGCTCATATTCGTATTTCGTAATGTCTTCTTTTCCTTTTGGATAACGGATGATAAAGCCATATTTATAGGCGTTTTTAGCCACCCATTTGCCATCGGGTGTTTCACCAAACTTTTCAGATATCTCAAAACCGGCACTTTTTGAGGAAATGTCCATGGCTAAACCTGTTTGATGTTCACTTTCGCCTGGTAAAGCGACTGCTTCTTGTGCTTTTTCTTTGCCTTTTAATTTGACCTCACTATCAAAAATGACTTTTTGACGGTCATAGGAGCGATAGCCAGATACTGCAGCAAGCTCGAAGTTTTCCTTTTTTGCACCTTTGAATAACTTCTCAAGCGCTTCCGCTGCTTCTTTGCGGATATATCGCTTTTCAATATCTTCCGAAAAAGAGAATTCTACTTTTGGTACAACGAGATCAGAAGGTTTATAGGTTCCTGGTAATGCATATTCTTTGTTGACAAGTGCTAGCACATTTTCAGGATTTTGAATGGTTTTCAGACCACTCACAACCTTGATGTCATTGAAATATTCACTCTTTAACGTCAGCTCTTGATTCGATGAATCTGCCTTATCGTTTGAGTTGTGCTGGGGAGATGAACTTGCTGCGTTTTTTTGTTCGTTTGTTTTGTTTGATTCAGATGTACCGCTTTTTTGATCCAGCAACTGGCAGCCTGATAGCGCGGCTGTCAAACCAAGAATCGATGCGATTGAGAGTATTTTGTAGCTTTTCTTCATGACATACCTTCCTTTTGCTCTTCTAAAAAAATAAAGATGCGCTACATTGTAGCACACCCTTTATACTATTATAAAACGGAGTCTAGCGCAATTAAGATCATTTCATCAAACGTTGTTTGACGCTCTTCAGCCGTTGTTTCTTCTCCTGTTAGAACATGATCACTCACAGTCAAAATGGATAACGCTTTTCGATCAAATTTTGCTGCAAGAGAATAAAGAGCGGTTGTCTCCATTTCGATCGCTAGGATACCATATTGAGCCATGAGCTCAAGTGGTTTTTCATTGTAAAATTGGTCTGCTGTAAATACATTTCCGACACGTACAGCGACATTTTTTGCTTCTGCCGTGTCGTAGGCTTTCTTGAGTAGGCCAAAATCAGCACATGGCGCATAATCAATCGGTCCAAATGCCACACGATTCATTTGTGAATCTGTTGATGATGTCTGGGCTAAAATGACGTCACGTACATTGACATCTCTTTTGATGGCTCCGCAAGATCCAACGCGAATTAAGTTTTGAACATCATAGCTTTGAATGAGTTCATTCACATAAATTGAAATAGACGGTACGCCCATTCCAGTGCCCTGTACAGAAACACGTTTCCCTTTATAGGTTCCAGTATAGCCATACATTCCGCGCACTTCGTTATAGCACTCAACATCTTCTAAATATGTATCTGCAATATATTTCGCACGAAGCGGATCGCCTGGCAGCAATACCGTTTCTGCAATTTGTCCTTTTTCTGCTCCAATATGTACACTCATTTTTTAGCCTCCACTTACGTTTACTATGTATTTTATCCTATTTATTATAAACGATCGAGCTTAAAAAAGAAAATACCAGCTGGATCTCAAGCTGGCATCATTCATTATCTATTTAACCTATCGTCATTAGTCGTTCACTGCGTTTCCACCCTGCCGGAGAGAGCTGATAATAGCACTTCCCCTTTTTCTTATCATCAATCACAACAATATCACCTGTTGTGATAAACCGCGCATTGTAATCATTAGGGACTGTATCATGTACATTAAATGTCGAGAATGCTTTTTCCAGTACATCAAGGTGTGTTCTGCCGCCAATCTTTGTCCGGTACACAGGCTGATGCCCGCTTGCAGCGCCATATTCAGGTGTCTGATAAATGGTTAAGTGAAATGCTGAAGGTTTCTTTTGAAAAAATCTCAACGTCAATTGCATTCAAATCCCTCCCCTTTTATATAAAATTGGCTGGGATCTGTCCATTTCCTTCTTCTATTTTTGTCGAATGACAGGCAATCTTTCGTCAATCTTTTTACAAATGAGAAATAGAGCGAGTCCTATCGCAAAGCCTCCTGCAACATCTGTCAAATAATGCACCCCGATATACATCCGGCTGATGCCAATGGCCAGAACGCAAAGCCCTGTGATCAAATAGACGATTTTTTGTCTTTCTTTCAGCCATGGGATCATTTCAACTAATAGATAAGCAATAAAAGGGTAGATGGTGGCTGCATTCATCGAATGTCCGCTCGGAAAGCTGTAATACGTTTCAACTACAAGGTGATCAAAGGCCGGACGCTCTCTAGCAAACAGCCCCTTTAATTCATGATTGATTGTTTTTTCTGTGAGATATAGTAGAAAAAGCATCATGATAGAGTAGTAGCGCTTATACATAAACAAGACCACACTAAAAATGAGCATGATTGGAACGAGCAGCGTGCTGATGCCTAAGTCCGTCAAAGCCAGCATGACATCATTTAAAAAAGGGAGTCTGATGCTTTCAAACCATAGGATGATCTGGTTGTCCAAGTCTTGAAAAGCCCCAGATGCCATGAGCGCAGCAATGGCGCCAAATAAAATGAAAAGAAATAGGATGTACACGCGAAGGATTCCCCTCCCTCTCTCTTCAGAATCTCTTCAAAGTATAGTGCCTACCACGCCTCTTCTTCAACTATCATTGCTTTTTTCAGCATATATTCAAATGTAATGTCAGCCAGCTCAAATGTTTCAAGCTCAGCAGGTATGTACCCTCTTTTGATCAGCTCCACGTAGAAGAACTCCGCAATTTCCTCTGTATCAATCACCAAATCTGCTTCTTTCATTGCATTCCGCCTCCTTTTTTATGATGTATGAACGCCGGCTGTTTTTTATTACAGTTTGTCATAATGGCTCATTCCATACATATAAATGCAGTAAACAAAAAGAAATGGGGCTTGAAAGAATGAAATGGTTAAGCATATTAGATGGAGAAACTTTTGATCAGGTGATGGGCCGTATCTTGAGGGGATGGTTTTATGTGATTGCATTTTTCTGTGTGCCTTATTTTTTATTCGTGTTAGGACAAGTCTTTCTTTAACCAAAATGTTCGTGTAAACTTTCCAAAATAAAATCCATCATATCCTTATATTCTGGATCTTTGAAAAATTCATAGAGAATTTTATAATCGTTATAAATATCAAGAAGCTCATCCACTATAGATACAGCCAGAAATTCAAGTGAAGATTCGCTTTCTTGTTTCTCTTCTAGCTGCAATAGAGCCGTTTGGACCATATCTTCTTCTAACTCTTTTGAGGTTTCTCCGACGTAATGCACAAAAAGAAGCTGATGAACAAACTGGTCCATCTCATATTTTCTTAGGACAAGCGTTAAATCTTCCTCTTCTGTTTCCAGCCACTCTCCGTCTTTCAGCCTCGTGAGTTCGTAAATGACATCTTCCCAGCCATCTTCAAGGTAGCGCCAAATTTCAGTCCGATGACCAATGATTTTAAATAGCTCTTTTCCGTAATCTTTTACATATACAACATCGCCAATGAGGAACTCATATTCAATGTCCAGCTTTTCTGTATCGACAATCACTCCGCTATACTCATCGTAAAGCTGAAGTGATGTTTCAAAATAAAGCACCTCATTATGATTGACCTCATATAAATAGTGCTGGTCAATTTGATGGACTTTTGTAATCGTTCCGACTGTGCCGTACATGACAACGACGACAATATCCCCTACTTGATATTTTGGTGCTTTCGCCTTCATTCTGTCTCCCCCTTGCCCGACTTTTGGTCTTAACGTATCGTATGCCGGCGCAAGGAATTCTGCATGGGCAACCACACCATGCAAAACGCCATTTTATTTCTCATGAAAAAACCGCTTCTCCATTCGGATAAGCGGTTGTGTGTTATTTTTTTTTGACTTCTACTTCGTATTGCTCAAACGCTTCGTCAAATGTTGTCATTGAGCTTAAATAATCACCATTTAATTCTAAATAAGCGCACAGCTCATGATAATCTGTGGAAGCTTTAGGAAAGCTGTGATCCTCATACGCAGCATTTGCGAAATGGCTGATTTCATCTTTCGGTTTTGGATGTCTGAACTTCATTAAATAATGGTAAAACGACTTCACCTGTTTTTCCCTCCGCGACACACTATTTTGTTGTTATATTATACAGCAATTTGATGACTTGTATAGGCGGAGGTACAACTTATGATGAAAAGTCAAAGTAATTTCGCTTTAATAACCGCTCCATGCTCATTAATTCCTCGTAGGAGATTTTTTCTGGAAGTTTTGTCTGATCCACTAAAATTAATTGATCTTCAATCTCTTTGACCGTCTCATCCTTTTGATAGATCATCCCGCAGTGCGTGCAGGAAATGGACGGCGTTTCGATGATTTCAATTGATTGTGTGCCCGTGATCAGTTCCCAATAGACTGTTGTCTGCTCCGCATTTGCTTTGTTTTCCTCACACCAATCACATGTCAGCAAGGCTATTTCTCCTCCTTTACGGTTTGTTCTTTTTTGAGCTGCGCTTGATATTTCTTCTCTTTTAATTCATCTCGTTTCTCACGTTTGTTTTTAAGTGTGTCGTGCTCAGGATTTGTCTCATATGCTTCTCTACGTTTCATTCGGCTTAAATTCTCAGGCGTAAACGATCTCGCTTCATCCTCAAATAGTGCGGTAATACCAATTGCCGGTTCTTGTTTCTCTTCATAAATTTCATTAAAATACGCATCTGCCTGGCCTGCGACGTAATGCTCTGGTTCTGGATAAGAGGTGATGACACCTTCAAAGTTACGAAGGACGACTTTGTCAGGGCTTTGCGATAATAAATAATTTGGCTGTAAGGCAATTTTCCCTCCGCCTCCTGGCGCATCTACAACAAAGCTTGGTACTGCATAACCACTCGTATGTCCTCTTAAACCCTCAATGATTTCAAGCCCTTTTGATACCGGCGTTCTAAAGTGGCCAATGCCCTCAGATAAATCACATTGATAAATATAATATGGTCTGACCCGAATCTTCACAAGATCGTGCATCAGCTTCTTCATAATCGGCACACTGTCGTTAATACCTGCAAGGATGACGGCCTGATTCCCTACAGGAACGCCGGCATTCACGAGACGTTCGCACGCTTCTTTTGCTTCTTTTGTGATTTCAATACTTGTATTGAAATGGGTGTTCAGCCAAACTGGGTGATATTTTTTCAAAATCTCGCACAGCTCATCTGTAATACGCTGCGGAAAGACAACCGGCGCGCGGGTTCCAATCCGAATGATCTCAACGTGCGGAATATCTCGTAAGTTTTTCAAAATGTATTCAAGCACTTGATCATTGATTAAAAGCCCATCTCCGCCAGAAATTAACACATCCCGCACCTCAGGTGTTTCTCTAATATATCCAATTGCAGCATCTAACTGCTTTTTCGGCACACCCATACCAATCTGGCCGGAAAAACGTCTTCTCGTACAATAACGGCAGTACATGGAGCACTGATTTGTCACAAGAAACAGCACACGATCTGGATATCGGTGCGTGAGCCCTGGGACAGGTGAGTCCTCATCTTCATGCAGCGGGTCTTCCAGATCATATTTTGTTTTATGAAGCTCTTCTGCAATTGGCACAGATTGCATACGTATTGGACATCTTGGATCGTCTGGATTCATCAGTGAGGCATAGTAGGGTGTAATGTTGAGTGGAATGGTTTTGGTGGAAATCTTCACCCCTTCTCGTTCCTCTTCTGTTAAGTTTACGATTTTTTCTAAATCCTCAAGCGTTTTCACGGTATGCGTCAGCTGCCAAATCCAGTCGTTCCACTTTTCCTCAGGTACATCCTTCCAAAGCTCAATGTCCTTCCAGTGACGTGCCGGTTCATACAATTTCTGATTCATATCCATTCCCCCTATCAGCATTCACTTTATACTATGCAAGTTATGTGCCAACATGGGAAAATGCCCCTATTCTTTACAAAAGGAGCTTTACCCGTCATATTCAATTGGATGCTGTGCCTAGATTTCGGCATCTGCATATTTCTTTAATTTATATTGCAGCGTTTGTCGAGGGATTTTTAAAGCAGCGGCGGTTTTTTTAATATTCCCATTATGCTGATGTAAAGCTTCTTGAATCAATGTTTGTTCAAATGAAGACACTTGATTTTTTAAGGAGGATTCAGATGTTTCTTTTTCCAGCTTTTGCTCACGTAAATGAGCCGGAAGGTATAGAGGGATGATCTCTTCCGCTTCCTTTGGCATCATCAACACAGCATGTTCTATTGTATGTTTTAATTCTCTGACATTCCCAGGCCAGTGGTGCGCCATAAACAATCGTTCCGTTTCTTCAGAAAGGCGTGTAACGTTTTTTGAAAACTGCTGATGATAGGTTTGAATGAAGTGGCGGGATAGCAGCGTGATATCTTGCTTTCTTTCACGAAGCGGCGGGATATGAAAAGATGATACATGCAGTCTATAAAATAAATCTTCTCTTAAAATTTGCTTTTTCACTGCTTCGAATGGGTCCATATTGAGCGCAGTAATGAGCCGAACATCCACTTGAATGGACTTTGCATCACCGATGCGGCGCACCACGCCATCTTCTAACACACGTAATAATTTCGTCTGCAACGTGAGCGGCATCGCTTGCAGCTCATCAAGAAAAAGTGTGCCCCCATCAGCTAATTCGAAAAGTCCCTTGCGATCAAGCGCGCCCGTATAGCTCCCTTTGACAGATCCGAACAATAAACTTTCAAGTAATGATTCTGGGAGTGCTGCGCAGTTTTGCGGAATGAACACTTGATTTTTTCGATCAGATTCATGGACAATGGCTTGAACGAGCACTTCTTTTCCTGTCCCTGTTTCCCCGTAGACAACAACTGATGATGGATAAGCAGCTGCTTTTTTTGCCCTTTCAAGCATTTCTTTTAAAAGCGGATCATTTGTTAAAAATGAAGCAAAATCATGCATTTGTACGGCCTCAGCCGCATCTTGTGTCCGCTTTTTTTGATCTAAACGATTGGAAAGGGCTGACAGCTTTGAAACATCTTTTGCGACTTCGACCGCGCCTATTAACTCGTTATCTTCGATAATAGGCAATGTCGTGTTCACTGTTTCAATCCTTTCTCCATTTTTATTCAAATAGGTTTGCAGCGAATGATAAATGGGCTTTCCTGTTCGCAACACATGCATGAGCGTACTTGTTTTTTCAGTTAAAGAGGGATACACATCAAGGATGTACTTGCCAATCACCTCTTCTTTTTTTAAAGAGTCAAACTTAGCGGCATTATGATTGTAAAAAATCGTCATCCCTCGATCATCTACAACGTGAATGGCTTCATCAATAGCTTCTAAAATCAATTCAAACCAATCTGCTCTTTCGACAACCTTCCCCATTCTTTCCCCCTCACTTTCAGTGCCAAAAAACCGGCATCAATTGCCAAGTTTTCAGCGGCTTGATCGTTTCTTAAAGGTTCCTGTCCTTTTCATGTTTCGCTTTTTCCTTTCTACTTCCTGCAATCATTGCGAAAAAAGCACCCCTCTTATGAGGAGTGCTTTCGTCCGGATGTTTGATAAAGAGACATATCGAATTCTTGCAGCGATTCCCTATACAGCGGCACAATCGGCTTTCCTTCCTGAAAAAACGCAAATTGGGATGGGTACAGCTTAATCGGCTGATGATAAAAAGCAAATCGCTTCACGACCTCAGGATCAATTCGGCAAAAGGTATGATGCACAAGTAAATAAACATCTTGTTTCCATTTAAACAGGCGCCTGTTTGGCGGACTGAAAACTGGAGAAGCTTGAATGATGCTGCCATCCTCAAATGCCTGGAGCTGATCATTTGAAATCGTATAGATCTCCTTTGGGTGAAACTGAAAATATTGCACGTCACGTTTTGAAGCAAACCGTCTTTTTTTCTGATCTTCAATATAAAAGAACGTTTTCCCATAATCTGCGGTGACAACTGTATAATTGGGTACTGCCAGCTTCTCTTTCATTTCATATTTCATCTCACATAACAGTGGAACACGGATCGCACGCCTGTTCTTTTCATTGATCCAGCGTTTTTCAATTCCATGAAGTTTCCCGTCTGCGATTTGATAATAATCTCCTTCTTTTTCAATGACCGTTCCGTCAATTAAATCATACGGCATACTCGAAAACAGATGATGAAAGGAATGAGGCGTTTTATACGTTGTATCCAGTACATCTTTTAATGGAAAAAACGCAGCGAAGTGATTCAGCCTCATCCAAAATACAGAATCTGCATGATGCCAGTGCTTTGGCTCATCGTCCCAATATTGTCCGTATTTTTCATAAATCAGTGGAAGCAAGCAGCTTCTGTGCATGACCGAACAATGGTCCACTTGAAAGGACGCATGCTCTAAGATTTGATCTGCTTCTCGAATAAAACTCATCGTTTCCACTAAATGCTGATCAACATGCACGACCCGCTGCGAGGAATACACAATATCTATGTGAGGCTTCGACCGAAAAACATCCACCATTTTAAGCAAACGATCTTTATGGTACACGGTATCATCGGTTAAATAACAAATGAGCTCACCTGTTATACGGGTTAATGCTTCATTAATAAGCGTCGCATATCGTGCGGTTAACAGCCGTTTTGCCGGATGAACTGTGTGCGAATACAGCTGAATGCGTTCATCACTTAAATAGGGCTGGATCTTTTGAATGGTGCCCTCTTCTGAGCCATCATCCATAATCAAAAGCTCCCAATGCGGATACGTTTGATCTACCATACTCTTTAGCACACGATCAATGAAATCTGGTTTATTGTAGCTTGTTAAAATCACCGATACTTTCATGATCATTATCCTTTTTGATTAGATTAAAAAGCCCCCCAGCTGACAATGTTCACATAAGGAACACTCACTCTTAGCTGATTTGTCGCGTTTTTAAAGACTGCAACCGTATCAAACAATTGCACGACAACCACGTTTTGAAGTACATCTCCATTGACTAAATGAACACGCGGCACTGGAATGCCAAGCTCAAGCCATGGACGAAGTAATTCTTTGATGTCTGACACATTCTCTTCCCCACTTTCTTCTAAAAGACGAAGAAGAAGTAAAATCAAGATAACTTCAAGCACTCCTTCCGACTCTAGTAATTCTTCGTTCCAACCATCTAATAATTGTTCAAATTCCATTCATAATCCCTCTCTCTTCACATTTAATCTTTACTAGAGTATGAGCGCCACTTCATTTAGCCTCAGCATTTGAAAACATTTTTAAAAATGTGTGAAGTGATTAAATGAAAAAAAGATCAGGAATCAGCGTTCTGCTTATGCCAAAAAAAATGAACGGCATATACATAGGGGTGAGTTTGAATTGATGAAGAAAGGATGGGGAAAAAATGAGCGAAAAGCGTGCTGAATTAAAAAAGGAACTATTGAAAGTGTTTTTCAAACCAATTACTCATGCATTAACAGCTAATCTCGAAGAAGGAGGAGTTCAAATGGAAGAAAAATTGAACGATTTATTAAGTGAAGTGGCAGCTGAGGCATCACCTTCAGATTCTGCTACAACACTCGATGTATCTCAGCCAGCAAGATGGATCTTTGCAAGACTTGCACCAGGAACAGTCATTAGCATTGTCACTGACTCAGGAGATTTAATTGGGCCAGTTCAATTTGTATCATTCGATGCTTCAACAGGCGTTGTATTTGTTACACAAGAAAGCTCTGTCACACCTACAGGCTCAGCAACGACTCTATTAGATGTAGATAAAGTTGAAAGTGTTACATTCACATCTTAATGTGAGAGGATCATCATGAAGCTTCTTTATATCAGTTCTGGCTACGGCGGAATCTATCACATGTTTGATCAATGGGTAGAAGAAAGCTTCATTGATTCCCCCTTTTCATGTGTAAAGATTGATAGAGAATCTCTACCCACTAACATGCACAAAATCCGGACATTTTCTCCGGATTTTGTTTTGATGATGATCGGTGATCATGTTCCGAAAGATGTACTTCATCAATTCAAACAAGAAAAAATCCCGATTGTTCTTTGGATGACAGAAGATCCCTTTTATACAGATGTGTCAGCTGCTTGCGCACATGAAGCTCAGCTTATATTAACGATTGATGAAGGGGTTTTGCCATTTTATAAACAATTAGGCGCTCTAAATACGCACTACTTTCCCATTCCGGCAAATACACGTGTCTTTCAGAAAAATGAATCGCCAGAAGAGATGTGCACGTATGACATTGCTCTCATTGGCTACCCTTATCCCAACCGCATCAAAGCCATCGATACACTCTTGCAGCAAAACAAATGGCGTATTCTCGTTGCAGGTAAGGAATGGCACCGTCACTTAAATAAATCACGGAGACATTATCGTGATTTCACACTGATAACGAATTGGCTGAGTCCTCAGCAAATGGCGGACATCTATCAGCAGACAGCCATTGTCCTGAATCCGCATAGGCCGGCTCAATTTGCGTATAACAAAAACAAAGCCATGATTCAAAATATGAGCCTCAATAACAGAGCATTTGACATTGCTGCAACTGGAAGTTTTCAATTGACAGATCTACATCCACCGCCTGCTTTTTCAAGCTTTGCTTTTTACAAAGATGAGGATGATTTGATAAAACAGGTGGAATACTATGGATCAAATGCCGGTGAAAGAAAGGCTGCCGCACTGAACAACTATGAGCAAGCCGTTCGCTGGAATACATTTGATACGATGCCACAAAGGCTTTATGACATTGTAAAAAGCGCCCTATAACTGGGCGCTTTCAAATTGTTGACAAAGGGCTAAAATGTTCTTGATTTTAGCCCTTTGTCTTCTTTTCAGCGTGATAGAAAACCTTTGCAGTGTAGGAAGGGCGAGTACCGGAGCGGAGCGAATTTGACATTCGTGAGCACCGGAGCGCAGACCTGACACCGAATGCGAGGGTTTGTCTACACGCTGAAAGCGCCCTATGACTGGGCGCTTTTTCTCGTTGAATGCCAGCTTATGCATGATCTTCCGCATCTCGGCGAGCTAATAAGATTTTCTCTGCCTCTTTCCGGTCTGCCTCCTGTTTCACCACAAGCGACTGCGTGTGATCCATCATATATGCTCCGACAGATCCTTCTAAAAAGGAATGAATGCATTCTTTGGCATAATGAGCATGAAAAGCATATATTGCACCATTTAGCCGGCCATACGTATATGGCTGCTCATGCTTTGGCATGAAAAAGTAATGATTGTCCTTATATAAAGTAGCTTCATTGTTTTCATGCAGTGTCCAAGTTTCATTTGGGTTTTCTAACGCCTCTGTAAAAGATGCGGTGCAGTCATATCCCCCCTCCACTAAAAGCTGCAAGCACTTCTCGATATCTGCCGGCTGTCTTAGAGGAGACGATGGATGCAGATACAGCACAATATCAAAGGTTTTTCCCTCCCGCTCTAAATAAGCAAGCGCATGCTTCACAGCTAACAGTGACGGCGTTTGTTCTGTCACATGTGTGCTTGGCAGTTCAATCACATTTGCTCCGTAGTGAGATGAAATAATTTGCGTATTGACATCCTCTGAGGAGACGATGACTTCATCTAATTCAATCATTTGCAGTAACGGCTGAATGGTCCAATAGATAAGCGGCCTCTCAGCCAATATGCGTATGTGTTCATCATGCCGGCCGTCGTGACTTCTAAATGCAGGTATCATGGCTAAAATACGATTTCCCCTATACATGTCTTCTCTTCTCCCCTCGCGCACAGCTCCCTACAATTTTCTTCTCTGCCCGAGCTGACCGCAGTACTGAAGTATTCAGGTCTCTCGTTTTTCTAGTTGATCTCTTATCTCTCCATATTCTATTAAGACAACAAGCAGATGGTTATAATTTGTTCACCTAATTTATACATGAAGTGGTTCTTTTCCTCAAACGAATGCCGCTCTTTCACATATGATGCAAAGTAGAGAAATGAGAGTTGGGGGATTAGATATGTCCAAACAGATAGAAACGACTTTGAAGACCTTTTTTCGTGATAAAACGATATTGGTTACAGGCGGTACAGGGTCAATCGGCCGGCAAATCGTGAATAAATTAACAAGTTGCTCTCCAAAGAAGATAATCGTCTTCAGTAAAGATGACAGCAAACAATACATGATGAAAAATGAGTACGCAGATCATCAAGAGGTCGTATTCGCTTTAGGAGATGTCCGGGATGCAAGCCGCGTGAGACAGCTCGTCAAGGGTGTGGATATCATTTTCCATGCAGCGGCCTTAAAACAAGTACCTACTTGTGAAGATAATCCGTTCGAAGCTGTTCAAACGAATATCATCGGCGGGCAGCACGTCATTGAAGCCGCTCTCGAACATGAAGTGAGTCATGTCGTCAACATTTCAACTGACAAAGCGGTTTCTCCAACGAATGCCATGGGTGCAACAAAATTGATTTCAGAAAAACTATTTTTCCAAGCAAACGAAAGTATTCCGAATCAAAAAACGAGGTTTTGCTCTGTACGCTTTGGCAATGTGCTTGGATCTAGAGGTTCCGTTATTCCGATCATGCTCCAGCAGCTATTAAATGAAAAACCTTTGACCGTGACTGATCCTCATATGACACGTTTTTTTATGTCCATTGAAGAGGCTGTTTCCCTCACACTTAAAGCAGCAATCATGATGAAAGGCGGCGAAACCTTCATACTCAAGATGGAGTCCTTACAGCTTGCCGATCTCCTAAAAGCGTTTCATGAATATGCCGCTCAAATCAATGCTAAATCTCCGGATATTCTTGTAGTCGGAAAAAGACCTGGCGAAAAGCTTCACGAGGAGCTCACATTTCCGCACGAAGCAGATGCACTGTTTGAACATGAACAATTTTATGCCATTTTACCGAGACCACATTTGCACCCTGCCTTTCAAAAAGTCGACTTAACGAATTACACCTCAAAAGAAGCACCGCTCATTACAAAAGAAAAGCTGTTCCACATCATCGAACAATTACATCATACACATCATAAAAAATAAAAAATCGTCACACGGAAGCAGCTGCTTTCCATGTGACGATTTTTAAATGGATCAATCAAATAGATGTTTCAAATCCCCGTAGCCTTCTTTTTCAAGATCATCCTTTGGGATAAACTTTAAAGCAGCTGAGTTAATACAATACCGAAGACCGTTTGGCCCTGGTCCATCAGGAAAAACATGACCTAGATGAGAATCAGCTGTTTTACTGCGAACCTCTGTCCGCACCATTCCATGACTCGTATCAACCTTCTCTGCTACTTCTTCCTCTTCAAGCGGTTTTGTAAAACTTGGCCATCCGCAGTGGGCATCAAACTTATCTAAAGAAGAAAAAAGCGGCTTTCCTGAAATGATATCCACATAGATACCTTCTTCTTTATGATCCCAAAATTCATTTTGAAATGGCGGCTCTGTGCCATTATTTTGCGTGACTTCGTACTGCATGCGATTTAATTCTTTTATACGCTTTTCTTTTTCATTTGCCATTATTTATCACTCCAATGGGACTCAATAAAACCGGCTCTGCCCGAACCGACATGATATCGTTCGTAGTGCATTTTGTTTTTCTTATAATAATGCTGATGATATTCCTCTGCTGGATAAAAAGGACCTGCGTCTAAAATTTCTGTAACGATTGGCTTTTTGAAAATCCCGCTTTGGCTCAGCTGCTCTTTCGATGCTTCAGCTAGCTTTCGCTGCTCGTCATGATGAACATAAATACCTGTACGGTAAGATTCCCCTCTATCGCCAAATTGCCCGCCATCGTCTGTTGGGTCTATTTGCTGCCAATACAGCTCTAGCAGCTTCTCATACGGGAACACGTCAGGATCAAACGTAATTTGAACCGCTTCTCTATGTCCCGTTGTATTTGTACATACTTCCTCATAGGTCGGATTCACTGTATGTCCGCCAGTATACCCTGATTCAACTTTGATAATGCCCGGCTGTTCATCAAAAGGTTTAACCATACACCAGAAGCAGCCTCCTGCAAATGTGGCTAATTCTTGTTTTTCAGACATATTAGTGCCCCCTTCATTTAAAAAATGGTATCATCATATTATAACATGATAAAAAATAATGAAAATGATACGACTTGTATACCAAAATAAAAGAAAGCATTACGTCGTATCTTTAAAATATAATGGGGGTTTAATGATTGGAACAAAGAAAACAAATGATGTACGAAATGGACACTTTACTGAGAACCGTATTTAAGCAGATCCGTTATGAAATTAACAGCCTGCTCGAAAACGAATTATCTCGGAATGAATTTCTTATTTTAAATCTGCTGCGTGAGCAAGGTGCAAAAAAAGTAACGGAATTCGCTTCCATTCTTGGAGTGTCAGCAAGTCATATTACCGCAGTGACTGACACACTCGTAGAAAAAGGCTGGATCACCCGTATCCGCTCAAAAGAGGACCGCCGCATCATCAAAATCCACTTAACCGATAAGGGTAAGGAAATTACTGAGCATTTTGAGAAAAAGAAAACGGAATACTTTATGGAGCGATTTGAATCATTTGATGACGAAGAACTAAAAACCATGATCAAATTATTTAAAAAGCTGGATAAAAGTCAAAAGGATTAAGCATAGATTTTAGCGCTCAGGACATGCTACGGATAAAAAGAGGTGGAATGAACCATGACAAGCCCTTACCTTTGTCCAAACTGTAAAACAAACAGAACGCGCTTTAATCTCATTGAGCAGCTTTCAGAACCTGTCAAGCTAGATCCAGCAACAGGAGCAGTTGTCGAAAGATACGAAGGAGAACAGCTGTCTCCTTTTCACTTGAGCTATCAAGGTCCTCAAATGAAAGTCCAGTGCGGTGTTTGTGGTTTAATTGAGGATGAAAAAACGTTCATTAAACTAGCTGAATATCATCAATATTCTTCTCCTTCTTAACATGCCGGCCTGACGGAATACGTCAGGCTTTTTTCTATGCTTCTTTTGCCTATACAGATCGTCTTTTTCATGCATACGCTACAAAAAACACCATTGCATGAGAAAGAAGGGATTGATGACATGCAGCAGCTCTTTTATCATGACTTTCCATATCGGCCATTCGCTGACACCTACGAGCATCTTCAAAGCAGCCCTTCATCAAAAGCCTTTATTCGATTATTTCACGCTGCACCAGATCTCAGTGAGCTTGCTGTTTATGTGAACCGGAAGCAGGTAATGAAACCAATGCCTTACAGCCATTTGACCGCTTATATGGAGTGGGATGAGGGAATGTATGAAATAGAAGTGTTCAAACTGGCTACAAATGAGAGAATTCTTCATTCCCGCATTCGATTTAAGAGCGGCGAGGTCTACACATTATGTATCACAGGTGCCCGTGCAGGCTTTGCACTGCTGACTGAGCAGCAGACTCCTTTGATCAAACAAGAAGACCTGTCAGCACTTACATTTGTGCAGCTGTCTCCGGACCTTCCTTCTATAGATATATATGAACGAGACCAAGGGATCATATCGAAGGAGCTTGATTATGTAAACAGCACCCACATTCAACATTTCTCTCCAAATAAATATCATTTTGAATTGAAAGCCGCCGGCACTCAAAGTGTACTGCTTGATATCCCAAAAGTTCATCTGCAAACAAAGCGTGCATACCTGATTCTGCTTCATGGTTTTGCTAACGGAGAACCTGAACTTATGGCAAAGGTGGTCTTGTCTCGGCAACTATAAAAAAGAGCCTTTCCTAAAATGGAAAAGGCTCCTTACGAGACATCTTCAGCTTTTTCTTGCTTTTGAAAATCAAAAGCAAGAATCATCGTGCCAAGAAATAATGCACAGTAGGCAATATTTAAGTAAAACTGATCGATATTTTCTGCTTTTAAAGCATTGGCAGCTGTTATGCCGAAGTACGCAGCAAATAAAAACGACAGTAAACTAAAATATTGATAGACTCGCTTCATGATAACACTCCTGACTCACACGTTCTATTGCTTTGGATGATAATATGAAAATTCAATTTCATCGTTCTGTAGATCAATTTTGTTTGCTTTCACATACATATCATTCGTCAGCGGCATTTCTGAAAGACGCACTTCAACCGTTTTTTGATCCGGTTTTACATGAACGAACTCTGGCAGCTCATAGAACTGACCCATGTAGCTTAAAACAAAACTAATCGGAATGCTCAATTGTCCAATTGAAAAGTCATCCACTTTCAAAAGCACATCACCATTATCTTCAACAGTTGGCGTAAATGAGACGTTTGCATCAATCGTTGAAGAGAAAGCTTTAATTGCGCCTGTTACTTTCACATCTTGATCGATTGCTACATGAAAGTCTGGCATATCATTTGATCCTTGATTTTTCAAATAATCATTCACAAAGCTGGTGAGTGATTCCTTTGAGCTGGATATATTAAAAGCATATTCGCTTTTCACTTCTTTGGTTGAAGCGGATTGACCGCCTGGCAGCAGCATCAAAATACCGCAGCCAATCACAATCAATAGATTGATTGCAAGTAAAATAAAAAATAAGCTTTTCCATTTTTTCATCTGTTTCACCCTATTCCTTCGGCAGTCCTTCTTTTTTCACTTCGGAGAATAAACGATTTGCCATAAGAGAGTACCCCTTTTGGTTTGGGTGGAAATCATCTTCTGCCAGTAATTTTTCATCAGAACCTTCTTCAAATAAATCTGCTACATTGACCATATCCGCATTGCCGTCTTTTTTGAGTTCCTTTTTGGCAGCGGCATTCCAGTCTTGAACGACTTCATCAATATCTCGCAGCTCAGACAAACTGAATTTAAAAGGATTGTACATGCTGACATACATGATTTTCGCATGGTCATTCTGTTCTCTCAGTTGAGCAAGAATGGTTTTAAAGCGCTCTTCAAAAGGACCCTGCTCTTTTTGAAAAGGAGCAAACGTCAAATTAAGCACATTTTGACGGACAACATGCATGAGATCATTCCCGCCGATCGTAAAGAAAATATAGTCAGCGTCTTTCAGTCCGTCCTGCACCTTTTTTTCTTTTAATCTTTTTAATAAATCTACTGTTCTACTGCCTTTAATGGCATAGTTTTTTAATGTGACAGACTGCACGCCGTCCACTGCTTCTATCTTGTCACGGGTCATACCTGCATAGCCTTTTTTATCTTGATCTCCGATTCCTTCTGTTAAGGAATCTCCAACCGCTGCGATGGTAATATGTTCTTTTACTTTTGGTGTGTCTTCTAGTTTATCCTTTATGCCAGCCTCTTGCGCGGAACATGCAGAAAGAACAAAAGCTAGAGACATCACAATCAAAATCAAACGAGCCTTCAAACGATGATGTCCCTCCTTTTTCTGATTAAAAAAGTGTATCATGTTTTCGCCCATTTGAACATCCTTATGCTAGCTTCGGTTCAGCGTTTTGATGTCCTTGATGATGTCATCATAAGGTGTGTTTTGCACCCCATCATAGTTTTTCATCACTTTCCCATCTTGATTGACAAGGAAAAACAGGGACTGATGAATCACTTGGTCTTCATCTTCAGGTTTTTTTACAATGGTTTTAAAACTTTTCATTGCGAATTTTTCAATTTCTGACTGTGAATACCCAGTGAGAAAATCCCAATTTTTAAAGGACAATGGATAGGCTTTTGCAAATTCCTTTAGCTTTTTCGGTGAATCGACCTCTGGGTCCACGCTAAAGGAAATGATATGCGCTTCCAATTTTTCTTCTTTTAACCGTTTTTGCAGCTCTGTCATATGAGCAGTCATCGGCGGACAAATCGTTTCACAGCTTGTGAAAATAAAATCAGCGACCCATACTTTCCCCTTCAAATCATCCAATGACACCTTTTGGCCATCTTGGTTTTCAAACTCAAACGGCTCTATTTGATAATTTAAAGCATCCTTGATTTGTCCATTTGAACATGAGACTAAAAGAAGCACGCTTACCATCATAAGCGCACCAAGTAAGGCTCCCCTTTTTCTATACATGATATGTCCATCCCCTTTTTCTATCAATCGGTATAAAAAGTAAAGCCTATTGCGCCCTTTCCAGTATGACACGAAATAATCGGTGTTGTGTAGGCGATGTCAATCAGTGCTTCAGGTGTGTGATCAAGCAGCGCTTTTTTTAGCTTTTCAGCGAGTTCTAATGCATCTGCATGTGCGATCCCAATGGCTTGAACTGTTTTTCCCTTCACCGCCTGTACATACTGTTTTGTCAGATGGCGGACAAGCGCAGAGTAGCTTCTCACATTCGCTTCTGGCGTATATACCCCGTCTGTTAAGCTGGCAATAGGTTTGATGTGAAGAAGTGAGCCGATGAGCGCCTTTCCTCTTCCAATTCTGCCGCCTTTGACGAGATTTTCTAATGTATCGATCGTGACATATAGCTTTGTTTGATGACGGATTTTATCTAATTCTGTGATAATATCTTCACGGCTTGCACCCTTTTTGGCTAGTTCTGCTGCTTTGATGACTTGAAATCCTAATCCATAGGAAATAAAATTCGAATCAATTACCGTGATATTTCCATCTACCATTTTCGAAGCGCTTTCAGCAGTTTGAACAGTACCACTCATTCCACCAGTTAAATGGATACTGATCACTTCACTTCCATCTACCGTCAGCTTTTCATATAATTCGACGAATTGACCGATCGCAGGTTGAGACGTTTTCGGCAGTTCCTCAGCGGCCTCCATTTTTTCAATAAATTCATCTGGCTGTATATTCACTCGGTCAATATAATCAACTCCAGAAATGGAGATATTGAGCGGAATCACGTGAATGGAAAGATCATTGATTTTTTCTTGCGGAAGGTCCACAGTTGAATCTGTTACAATTTTAATTTGTTTCACTATCGTCTCATCCTTGCTGTCTTAGTCTTTACTTATGATATTACCTTATTTCCTGCACACTTGAAAACAACTGACCTAACGTTTTTGAAATTGTCACATTTTCTTCTTGTCATGAAAAAAATCCTTGCCAAACTGAGCAGCTGCCATTTCAAAATGGCTACCTCCCCCTTTTGACAAAGATTTCTGCTTACGCATTGTGTTTCAGTGTAGGCTCCTGATAGATCTGTTCATATGTGCTCCACTTGACGTTACGTTTCACATCCTCTCTGAAAGAGTACACAGCTCTCTTTCCTTTAGATACATAGACTTTTTTCAAGAAAGCTTCAAGTCTAAAGGTGAGCATGAAACGATACGTCTCATCTCCCTTTAGAACAGGGACTTCTGTTACCTTGATCTGAGCTCCATCCATCCGTCTAAAACATATTGTTTTGAGCAGCACAAACGATCAATCCTCTTTTCCAATTATCTGTTAAGCCTAAATAAATAGGTGGAATAAATCTTGATCTTTATTCACTTCAACATAGTGGAAGCCTTTTTTATCCATCCGCTCAATCAGCGCTGCATAGTCATCTCTTTCTTTCAATTCGATGCCGACTAGCGCAGGACCTTTGCTTCGGTTATTCTTTTTCGTATATTCAAAGCGTGAGATATCATCATTTGGCCCTAACACTTCATCTAAAAATTCACGAAGCGCTCCTGCTCTTTGCGGAAAATTGACAATAAAGTAATGTTGAAGCCCTTCATAGATCATCGAGCGTTCTTTGATTTCCTGCATTCTGCCGATGTCATTATTTCCTCCACTGACAATACAGACAACATTTTTCCCTTTGATCTCCTCGCGATGAGCATCTAATGCTGCGATCGGCAATGCGCCAGCCGGTTCTGCTACAATCGCACATTGATTATACAGCTCTAAAATCGTTGTACATACTTTCCCTTCTGGTACAAGACTGATTTTATCGACAACAGACTGAAGCGATGTAAACGTCTTTTCGCCAATCCGCTGAACCGCTGCTCCGTCTACAAACTTATCAATCGAATCAAGTGTCACAACCTCGCCCTTCTCATGCGAGGCATGCAGTGAAGCTGCGCCAAGCGGTTCGACTGCAATGATTTCGGTTTCTGGTGAGATATTTTTGATATATGTACCAACACCAGATAACAGACCTCCACCTCCGACACTTGCAAATAAAAAGTGAGGCTCCACCTCGATATCATTTAAGATTTCGACAGCAGTCGTTCCTTGTCCTGCCATCACATCCAGATCATCAAACGGATGGATAAATTCGCGCTTCTCTTCATCTCCGCATTTTACGGCTTCATGATACGAATCATCAAACGTATCTCCGGTTAAGATAATTTCAACATATTCTTTTCCGAACAGCTCCACTTGTGATACTTTTTGCCTTGGCGTCGTAGCAGGCATAAAGATTTTCCCGTGGATGCCTAAATATTTACAAGAATAGGCAACACCCTGCGCGTGATTTCCAGCACTTGCACAGACAATGCCATTTTCTAGTTTATCTTTTGGAAGCTGGCTCATTTTATTAAAAGCGCCTCTTAATTTAAAGGAACGAACTACTTGAAGATCCTCTCTTTTTAAGTAGACATTGCATTCATATCGTTCAGAAAGTCGCTCATTTTTTTGAAGTGGTGTATGAATGACTACATCCTTCAAATTTTGATGGGCTTTTAAGATGTCTTTCACTTGAATTAGCGTATTTTCTTTGAGCAACGGTTTCATGTACAAGATCCTTTCTCTTTAACCTTATTTAATTTGTCATTATAACATGAATATTCAAAAAATAAACCAATAGATCACGATCCATCATAAATTTTATAAACTTTTTCGTTTTCCTGTACATTTGTTTTAATTGGGTGTTACAATTGAACCAATTAGAACCACAAAGAAAGGAATCACCCAATGGCCACTCAATCATTCGCATCTATCTATGGAGATCATCAAGATATCAAACATGCAATTCATCTGGCAAAACAATTTTCTAAAAACGAACAGCCGGTCTTGATAACAGGAGACATCGGCACAGGCAAAACGCTATTCGCCCAAGAAATGGCGAACGCATCACTGACACACATGTATTGCCCCATCTTGAATGAAGAAACCTTACAGAAAGCCTTCACAGAAAAAAACAATCAAATTCTTTATTTAGATGAGATCGGTGCATTAAGTATTTCTATGCAGCACCAGGTCATTCACTTTCTAGAAACGTCACCTGCAACAAAAGTAATCGCTTCTTCGTCTTTATCAATAGAGGCACTCAGGGTTTCTTCTACCTTTTTACCCGAGTTGTTTTATCGTCTGAATGTTCTTCATTTGGCCCTTCCGGCTTTAGCCGAACGAAAAACAGACATTCCTGTGTTAACAAATGCTTTCTTTCAAGAGCTGAACATGGCACCTGATATTGATCCAAGTGTTTGGGAAGCCTTGCAGCAGTATCCATTTGAAGGAAATGTGCAAGAGCTCAAAAATATCGTTCATTACGCTGCGACCATACTCGAGGGCCACACGGTATTTTTACATCATTTACCGCCCTTTGTGTTAGCACCTCTTCCCTCAGCCGTGAAAGGTAAAAAGGAAGAACACCAGCTCACACTAATGGAAAAACAAGAGTTTGTTTTCTTGCTGGAAGCCATTAAATCTCTCAATGAAAAAGGAGAAGCAGCCAGCAGGCGTATCTTGTCTGAATTAAGCAAACAAGGAGACATCCCGCTGACCCCTCAGCAGGTGCGAAACCGCTTAGATGATCTTGAGAAAAAAGCATACGTGACGAAAGGAAAAGGCAGGGCCGGAACGAAGATTACACTTGAAGGTCTTTCATTCCTGAAGTCGCTTGATGGTTATATACCGGTTCAATAAAAGGAGGACATCCATTGTTTACTGTAAAAGAAGAAATTGCAAACGCCATTACACATGGCATTGGTGTTATTTTATCCATTCCAGCTATTGTGTTTCTCGTCTTATTCGCTGTTCAATACGGCACCGTCACAGACATTATCAGCTTTTCGATATTTGGTGCATCCATGCTGCTGCTCTATTTAAGCTCAACCCTGCTTCATAGCATTCGGCACAAAAAAACAAAAGATATTTTTGAAATTCTCGACCACTCGGCTATTTATGTATTGATTGCTGGTACATATACACCCTTTTTACTTGGACCACTAAAAGGTGCACTGGGTTATACACTCCTTGCGATTGTATGGGCGCTTGCTGCTGGTGGGATTGTCTTTAAAATCTTTTTCGTCAAACGCTTTATTATCGTATCTACCCTTGTCTATTTATTAATGGGCTGGATGATCATCATTGCCATCAAACCGCTTTATATCCAATTAACAGGTGCAGGATTTGGCCTCTTACTGTTAGGCGGCATTTTATATTCAGTCGGAACCATCTTTTATATTTGGCGGAAAATCCCCTATCATCATGCGATTTGGCACAGCTTTGTTCTCGGCGGCAGCGCCTCGATGTTCTTCTGTATTTTATTCTATTGTGTGAACGTTCCTGCTGCATGAAAAAAACCAGCATCCACTATTCGGATGCTGGTTTTTTCTATGCACGCTTTTGTGCGTAATCACTGATCATGACAGGAGCTTTAATATGAATATCAACATTAACAGGACGCAGTCTTTTCACGATCTTCCCAGTTAAAAGACGATCCGTTCCGCTCGTTTCAACCGGTACAAGCGGACAATCGTATTCTTCAGCAAGCGCCTCTGCAATGTGACGATATGCTTCTGAAAGCAAGATACTCTGCCCAGACATGACTCTTTCCTTTGCTTCTTCTAATAAGACCTCATCCGTTTGATTCTGATGAATGACCGCCATTTTTTTGAGCCATTGTTTTAAAATCGGATACCGAAAGAGCTTCGGCTTTGCCATAAAAGCAAATGGCTTCTCAAGGTGGCCGATCAATAATGTCGTCGTGACTGGATTCAGCTCTTTTGTGACATAAATAACCGGGCCATCAGGCAGCTTCTTTTGCTGATGAATGGTCATGACTGATCCTGATTGATCAATACATCCCCGGGCAAACCTTTTTGCATGCTCATGAATGAGATGCATTCGTTTCGTATAGGAAATGCGTGGATCCGTTAATTCATGATCGTACAAATGCCTCATACTTTTTAAAAAGGATACAACAACATAAATCGTTAAAAACCAATAACGAAACAACCGTACTCCTCCTACTCACTTATCCTTTTTTGTCATAGACGACAAATTCATAATTGTAGGGGTTCTTTTCGTCACGATGGCCTTTTTCGCGTGATACAATCGTCCATTCACCTTCATTGTAATACGGGAAATAGCGGTCTCCTTCAAACGCATGGTGAATGTGCGTGATATAGAGACGATCCGCATATGGCATCATTTCTTCATACAGTTTAGACCCGCCAATGATAAAGAGCTCTGCCTCACTTTCCGCAATTGCCAAAATGTCAGCAATTGAATGAACAACCTCGCATCCTTCTGCTTTAAAAGAAGAACTTGTGGTCAGCAAAATGTTTCGGCGGTTAGGCAGCGCTCGTCCAATCGATTCAAAGGTTTTTCTGCCCATGACAATCGTATGACCGCCTGTGACTTTTTTAAAATACGCTAAATCTGCTGGTAAATGCCAAGGCATTTGATTATCTTGACCAATGACTCTGTCTTCTCCTGTCGCCACAATCATGGAAATCATACACTGACTTCTCCTTTAATATGCGGATGCGGATCATAGTTCTCAAGCACAAAATCATCAAACGTAAAATCAAAAATGCTTTTTACATCTCTCGTAATACGAAGCGTAGGAAGCGTACGTTCCTCGCGCTCTAGCTGCATTTTCACCTGTGGAAGATGATTTTGGTAAATATGAGCATCTCCGAGTGTATGAATAAACTCTCCTGGCTCAAGATTTGTGACTTTGGCAATCATCATCGTTAGAAGAGCATATGAAGCGATATTAAATGGCACGCCTAAAAAGATATCTGCCGATCTTTGATATAGCTGGCAGGAAAGCTTCCCGTTTGATACGTAAAATTGAAACAGACAATGACAAGGAGGCAGCGCCATTTGATCAATTTCCCCCGGATTCCAAGCACTGACGATCAGTCGTCTTGAATTCGGGTTGTGCTCAATATCATGAATCAGCTTTGCGATCTGATCCACTGTCTCGCCGTCTCCGCTCGCCCATGATCTCCACTGTGCACCGTATACACGGCCCAGCTCTCCATTTTCATCTGCCCATTCGTTCCAAATCCGGACACCATTTTCTTGAAGATATTTGACATTTGTATCACCTTTTAAAAACCAAAGCAACTCATGAATGATTGATTTCAGGTGTAATTTCTTTGTGGTTAAAAGAGGAAACCCTTCCTGTAAATCAAATCTCATCTGGTAACCGAACGTGCTGATTGTACCTGTACCCGTTCTGTCACCTTTTTCATCCCCGTGCTGTAATACATGACGGCATAACTCTTTGTATTGTTTCATTTTTTTCATCCTTTATTTATGTTCTTGTTGTAGTTTACCTTATTTCAGCTTTTCTTGAAACCAAAAAAACATGCCTGCATGATGAGCAGACATGTTTTTCTTTTTATGCTTGATTCACTCGTTCCTGCTCTTCATCCTTAATATCTTGGTGTGAGTGAGCAATCCGGCTTGCAGCTGCTGCGGCAAGTGCAGCGACTAGGTCATCAAGGAAAGTATGCACTTCACCTGGACGGCCTTCATCTAATTCACGAATAATACCAAATTTCTCTTTATCTAAATAACCGAAGTTGGTCAAACCGATTGATCCATATACATTGACAATGGAAAGCGGAATAATCTCATCAATTCCATATAGCGGCTCATCTGTTTCAACTAAGTGCTGTAAAGGTTCTGGCAAAAGCTTTTTTTCTGCCAGCTGATCAAGGGCAAGTCCTGTTAAAACTGCATGGACAATTTCTCTTTTATTCAGCACTTTTTCAACATTTTCAATACAGACACTAAGTGGAAGGTTTGGATGATATTTTTCTTGGAGCTTCAGCACAATGTGTGCGATATCTTCAATTTTCACTCCGCGATCGTTTAACATTTGTTTTGTAATCTGCACCATTTCGTTCATTGTATATTTTTTCAATTGGCATGACATCTCCTTCTAGTGGCTCATCCAGCTCGGCGGGGTGTTTTTATCCCAGTAAATATTACCGAGTTCATGATGCGTCTGGAATCCATCTTCTGCTGTATGGTAATGAAAGTTAAACCAATATCCGCTGTGAGGCGGCTGATCTCTTCTGACATGAAAACGGAGCAAATCTTCTCCGGTCTTGCGGTTGTAAATGTGGAAGATTTTTTCGCCATTTCCGCTTGAAGGCTGATCAGTTATCACAACATCTTGAAATTTTTCGTCATCTTTGAAATTTGTTAAATAGTCGGTTAACACTTGTTCAATCTTCGGCTGAATTTCTTCTCTGTACTCGTCCTCAATGACAGGTGTGATTTTACGGCCAAATTTGAGAAAGGATTGATTTTCTGCACTTGACAGCACCTCTTGCTTATATTGCTCAAAGGGGTCTACCTGCTCTTTGCTTTCCTCTTGCGTTCGTTCCCAGCTGCGCAATTCATCTGATGTATCATAAACAGCTGTATAAGGCGTTTTATCAGATGAAGAAAGTTCAGAGGGCTTGTCTGTCATCAAAGCCGACGGAGGAGAGACTAAACCAAAAGTTGCAATCGTAAAGAGCACAACAAGCGTTTTTCTCATCCACATCTTCATGATATCTAATTCCTTCCATAAGTTATCATACTGCTATTCTAGCATATAATGAATTTTCAGTCATTCAATTTGGTCACCGATTTGAGACTTTCTTTTTTATAATAAAACGTTTACAATGACAGTAAAGGCGACTAAAATTTGGGAGGAATGGGTATGCTTGAAGGGTTTTTTATTACGGCTTCCTTGCTGACATTATTTTATTTTGTCTATATGGAGATTACAGATTAAAAGCCCTGAATAAGGGCTTTTTTAGATGCTTGACAAGGAATTAAAAAGAATTGTCTGCACAGCTGAACCTTTAGCGAGGGCTTTTTTCTTTCTCAATATATCCATAATGAAATTGGGCTGTTTTTCGTTTTAAAACGTGAAATTGATAGGAGTCTGCTAGAAATCGGGTGCTTTTCCAATGATCTTTTAAAACCACTCTTTTTCTCGCTACTCTCAGCGCTTCTTGGACGGCTGTTTCGTGATCAAAGTGGTACTCTGCCGCATGACGGAGCGGAGCGATACTTGCAGATTCTTGAATCGCCTCCTCAAACATCGGGTCAAAATAGACGACATCAATTGATTCATCAGAGAGCTTTTTTAGCTGCTCGATACTGTCTCCACTTACAACAGATATCCGTTTCATTGCTTCATCTGCCTCTCTTACCCCTGTCTCCCATGTGTTTAATCCTTCTCGGACTAACAATGCTGTCATGGGATTCTTTTCGATACCAATGACCCTTCCATTCGGACCTACTCGCAAGCTGGCTGTAATGGCATCTGATCCTAGACCAAGCGTACAATCTAAAAAGGAATCGCCTGGCCGAAGCTGCGTGGCTTCGATTAAAGGATCCTTTTCTCCGCGCATGAGCCGCTTCATCCTGAACATTGCTGAGCTTGGATGGAAGAAGAACTTTTCACCATTTGGCTGATACCATTCGAATCTTTCTTTCCCCACAACAAGGACGTCTCCTCGTTTCATCGCAAGCTGCTTGACGGATTGTTTGCGCCTTTCAACATACTCACCATGTAAATCCTCTGCAAGGGCTTTTGCTGTTTCAATTGTTTGTTCATTTGCTCTAAAGCTTGTTGTGATAAGCATGCGGTTCCTCCATCATGATCAAGAAAAAATGCCCTGATTTGATCACAGGACATTTCAACATGTGTATTAGCAATGTTTTTCGAATGCAGATAAGACGTTGTTCATGATGTCTTCCATTTCATGACCTTCAATTTCGTCACGCGGAATAAAATGAACGAGTTCATTTCCTTTTAAAAGTGCCATAGATGGAGACGATGGCTCTTCCCCTGTGAAGTATTCTCTCATTTTTGCCGTTGCTTCCCTGTCCTGACCAGCAAAAACTGTGACAATTCGATCTGGTGTTTTTTCTGCCTTCATCACAGCTTGTGTAGCAGCTGGGCGTGCTAAGCCGGCAGCGCACCCGCATACAGAATTGACAACGACAAATGTCGTTCCTTCTGCTTCTTGCATCGTTTGTTCTACTTCTTCTTCCGTTGTTAGTTCTTGAAATCCTGCACTTGTCAGCTCTTGACGCATCGGTACAACGAGCTGGCGCATATATTCTTCATATGCCATTGACATAAAAAAGCCCCCTCTATAATCCTTATGTTGTGAATAAAGGATACTATAGAGAGAGCCAATTTTCAAATGTTCGATATCAGATTAAATTTTCATGATGCCGCCTGTATTGGCTGATGTCACAAGTTTTGAATATCTAGCAAGATAACCCGTTTTTACTTTTGGCTCAAAACCTTTCCAGTTTGCTTTTCTTCTTTCCCATTCTTCCTCTGGAACATCTACGCTTAAAATGCGCTGCTCAATATCGACAACGACATGGTCACCATTTTCAACAAAGGCAAGCGGGCCGCCCTCAGCTGCCTCTGGAGAGACGTGTCCAATAGACAATCCGCGAGAAGCGCCGGAAAAACGTCCGTCTGTTATTAAAGCAACCTTTGGTCCAAGTCCCATGCCGACAATTTGTGAAGTAGGTGCAAGCATTTCAGGCATGCCAGGTCCGCCTTTAGGTCCTTCGTAGCGAATGATGACAACATGTCCTGCTTCTACTTTTCTATTAATGATACCTTCAAGGGCTTCTTCTTGGGATTCAAATACGATGGCAGGTCCCTCGTGGCGTGTGATCCCGTCTTGTACCCCGCCCGTTTTAATGATGGCTCCATCTGGCGCAAGGTTTCCAAATAAAACGGCTAAGCCGCCTTTTTCAGTAAATGGCTTGTCAATTGGATAAATGACGTTATAATCTTTTACCTCATGCCCCGCAATGTTCTCGCCAAGCGTTTTCGCAGTGACGGTCATTGTATCTAAATGAAGAGCTCCTTCTTTTTTAGACAATTCATTTAGTGCTGCTGTAACGCCGCCTGCTTCATGTAAATCCTCAATATAAACGTCTGAAGCTGGAGCAAGTTTTGATAAATGAGGCACACGTTCTGCTACTTCATTGATACGTTCAAGTGAATATTCAACACCTGCTTCATTCGCAATCGCCAATGTGTGAAGAACGGTATTGGTTGAACCACCAAGTGCCATATCTAATGCAAATGCATTATCAATTGCTTTTTCAGTGACAATATCCCGTGGTTTAATATCTTTTTTGATAAGCTCCATGAGTTGTTTTGCAGACTTCTTCGCAAATTCTCTTCGCTCTGGTGATGTCGCCAAAATCGTTCCATTGCCAGGAAGAGCGATCCCTAGTGCTTCCGCTAAACAGTTCATTGAGTTAGCTGTAAACATACCTGAACAAGATCCGCAGGTTGGACAGCCAAACTGCTCTAATTCATTTAATTCCTCTTCATTGATTTTACCTGACTGGTATGCACCAACGCCTTCAAATACAGAAGAAAGAGAAATTTTTCTGCCATCACTTGTTCTACCCGCTTCCATCGGTCCCCCGCTCACAAAGACAGTCGGGATATTCACGCGCATCGCTGCCATCATCATTCCTGGTGTGATTTTATCGCAGTTAGGAATACAAACCATTCCATCAAACCAATGAGCAGATACAACGGTTTCCACAGAGTCCGCAATGATTTCACGGCTTGGCAATGAATATCTCATCCCGATATGACCCATGGCAATTCCATCATCGACGCCAATCGTATTGAATTCAAATGGAACCCCGCCAGCTTCACGAATGGCTTCCTTCACAATCTTCCCGAATTCCTGAAGATGGACATGTCCTGGGACAATATCAATATAGGAATTACATACGGCAATAAATGGCTTGCCGAAATCCTCATCCTTTACCCCCGCCGCTCTTAGCAAGCTTCGGTGAGGTGCTCTGTCGATTCCTTGTTTAATCATATTACTGCGTAGTTCTGCCATCTGTTTAAAAAGCCTCCTATACTACAAGTCTTGTTGACTGCATGATTTTGAGTTGATTTTATTTTACAAATTTTCTGTTTATTTAGCCACCTATGAATGACTGATGACTAACATGGCTGCTGAAGCAAGCGCTCAGCAAGGTTCGTGTCATAAAATCTGACCTCCAATATTCTATATTGGTACTACTATATAGAGTTTTTTCGCATATTTCAACAATATTCAAAATAATTTTTCTAAAAAAATTTTTCTGTCTATCCTTTTTAGAAAAACAAGCTGCTTTTCATTGGCAGCTTGTTCATCTATCTCATCATTCTGATGCGTTCTTTCTACTTTCTGTCATTTGCTTCCATACTGAGCCTTTTGCTTCTTCTCCATGCTCAATACGCTCAATCGCCATTTTCACTTGAAGACTGACTTCAAACTCAGGGTCTTGCTCTGCTTCTTTTAATGCTGAAAGTGCCGTTTCGTCCCCTTCTTCATAAAGGAACATAGCTGCACGCCAGCGGACGAGCTTACTCGGGTCCTTTAATGCTGCGATCATGGCTTCGCTAGCACTTGGGTCACCAAGGTCTGAAATACAGTCGCCAGCCGTTCTGCGGACCGTCACTGTTTTGTCTTCGAGCCCCTTATATAAAATAGGCAGAATGGCAGGATCTTCAATCATACCAGCATTCACAACGGCTTGTCTGCGAATAGACGTTTTTGGATCCTCCATTGCTTTCATTAAAACAGGTATGTCCTTTAGCTCTGGCTGCATTTGCTCTAAATGGGCAAAACGTTTTTTCCAATCTTCCTCTTGCAGCATGTCTTCTGTTACATCATATGCCTTTCGGTTCACCTGTCTATCTACAGCTTCCTGACCTTCTTTAACCGCCTCTGTTAATCGGGCTAAACGCTCGTCATCATAGGCTGCTTGCAGCTCCTCTGTGACTTCCTGACCGATATCAGCAAATTCTCCAAAACGAACGCCGTGTTCTTTCCACACACGTTCAAACACGACATTGTCTGAGCTGCTTCTAAGCTTTAAAATGGCTGCTTGAAAACGTTCAGGCATGCCAAACCGTTCTTCTCTTTCACCGTCTGACAGTTTGACCTGCATTGGAATCCCATTAAACATTTGGACAAACACTTTCACTTCACCAAATGTGTCATCGCCTGACTGAGCTCCTTCCTGAAGACCTTCTGTTTCTTGTCCAAAGGCTTCTCTGACCTGTTGTAAAATACCCTGCCAGTCAAACTTTGCATTTCGCTCAACCGCTAAGAAATCTGCAACATGATAAACCCCTTTTACACCTTCAATGCTTAAAATACGCTTGATCATTTCTGGTGCTTCGTCTTTTTGATCCTTTTTGTAGTTGTTGCTTTTACCGCCGGCAAGTGCTTCTGTCAAAATCACCTTCATGGTATTCGGACTTGGCGTTGGTTCTATTGCTGTTATTTTCATTGATATATCCTCCTTACACACATAAAGACCCTACTCATCTGTAAGGCCGCATTCTTCTTTCCACTTCTTGATAAATAAACTCATCAATTCATGCCGCTCATCAGCAAGCTGCTTTCCTGCATGAGTGTTCATCAAGTCTTTTAATTTGAGCAGTTTTTCTTCCATATGCTTTAGCACAGAGCCCTGCTGCGTGTCCTCTGTATAATGGGGCTCACCTGTAGCGCCAGCATACGTAAACACTCTAGCGATACCGCTTGCTCCTATCGCATCCAGCCTATCCGCATCTTGAACAATGGCCCCTTCTAACGTCATTGGCCTAAACTGCTTATGCCGATGACGAAAAGACATCGTTGTAATAATGTCCATGATATAGCGGATATCCCGCGTGTCCAATTCCCACAAAAGGAGCTGGTTCTCAAGCTGCTCCTTCGTAACCTTCCATTCACTTGACAGCTTTTCATCAATGACATCATGTACAATCGCCGCCATTTCGATGATAAAAAGAGAGCCGCCTTCCTGATTTGCAATACGAACGGCAAGCTGACGCACACGAGCAACATGAGCCGCATCGTGTCCAGTCGGTTCATTCTTCAGCCTGTCTGAAACAAAGGAGGCTGCTGCCTCCAATTGTTTTCGTTGCATGACTGTCACCATCTTATTTGTTAAGCAGAGCAATGATTGAGCTTTCTAATTCTTTTGGTGGTGTTTTCGGAGAGAATCGTTCAGTGACTTCTCCGTTTTGGTCCACGATAAATTTGGTGAAATTCCATTTCACTGTTTTTGTCCCAAGCACACCTTTCGCTTCACTTGTTAAATGTTTGAACAGCGGGTGCGCCTCTTCGCCATTGACATCTACTTTCGCAAACATAGGGAAGGTCACTCCATAATTCAAAGAACAGAACTCTTGAATGGCTTCTTCTCCTTCTGGCTCTTGGTTCATAAATTGGTTACACGGAAATCCTAAAATTTCAAGGCCCTTTTCATGATATTGATCATATAGCTCTTGTAATTGTTTAAATTGAGGAGTCAGTCCACATTTGCTTGCTGTGTTTACAATAATGAGCACTTTTCCTTTGTAATCTGCCATCGATTTTTCCTGACCGTTAATGGTCTTGACCTGAATATCATAAATTGACATCTCATAGCCTCCTAGGATTCACTTTTTCCTATCGTAACATGCTTCTTTTAGAAAATCGCTTTTTATGCTCCCGTTTAAAAGAGTCCTGTCACACTGCCGTCTTCTAATAAGTCCATTTCGAGAGCCGCAGGTTTTTTAGGTAAGCCAGGCATTGTCAAAATGCTTCCGGTTAAGGCTACAATAAACCCTGCTCCTACAGATGGCTTTAACTCTCGAATCGTAATGGTAAAGCCTTTAGGTCTGCCGATTAAAGCTGGATCATCTGAAAGAGAATATTGTGTTTTTGCCATACAAACCGGCAAATGAGCCCAGCCGTTTTCCTCAATGGCAGCCAGCTGCTTTCTTGCTTTAGTTGTGAGCGTGACCCCATCTGCCCCGTAAACCACTTTGGCCACTTTAGATAACTTTTCTTCGATGGAATCGTTCTCTTCATACAAATAGGTAAAGTTGTTCTTTTTCTTTTCAATGAGTGCTGCTAGTTCCTCGGCAAGAGCTGTCCCGCCTTCTCCTCCTTCTTCCCATACATTCACGGCTTTGACTGGATGGCCATGTTTGCCGCACCAATCTTCTATCGCTTGAATCTCTTCTTTTGTATCCGTTATAAATCGGTTTACCGCCACAATATATGGAAGACCAAAAGCTTGCACGGTTTCAATATGCTTTTCTAAATTATGTATACCTTCTAATACGGCGTGTGCATTCTCTTCTTTGAGTTCGGTTTTCTTCATTCCGCCATGCATCTTTAATGCTCTCACTGTTGCGACAATGACAACTGCACTAGGTTTGAAATCACCAGCTCTTGTTTTAATGTGCAGGAACTTTTCTGCTCCAAGGTCTGCACCAAATCCAGCTTCTGTAACGACATAATCAGCTAATTTTGCTGCCATTTTGGTTGCAATTAAACTATTGCATCCATGTGCAATATTAGCAAAAGGACCGCCATGGACAAGGGCTGGGGTTCCTTCAATCGTTTGAACAAGGTTCGGTTTGAGTGCGTCTTTTAAAAGTAGCGTCAGAACACCTTCATATCCAAGTGCTCCCACTGTGACTGGCTCGCCTTCTTGATTATAGGCAACAACAATAGAAGAAAGACGTTTTTTTAAGTCGTTTAAGTCTTCTGCTAAACAAAGGATCGCCATCATTTCGGAAGCCACTGTAATATCAAATCCGTCTTCTCTAGGATATCCATTTAACTGACCGCCAAGTCCGACAACGACCTGTCTTAATGCACGATCGTTTAAATCAAGCACCCGCTTCCACACAATGCGCCGCGTGTCGATACCGAGTTCATTTCCGTGATGGATATGGTTATCAATAAATGCAGATAAGGCGTTATGTGCAGATGTAATGGCATGAAAATCCCCTGTGAAATGAAGATTGATTTCTTCCATTGGCAGCACCTGTGAATATCCTCCGCCCGCTGCTCCGCCTTTAATCCCCATTGTAGGACCTAATGATGGCTCACGCATCGCAATGATCGCTTTTTTGCCAATTTTTTCGAAGGCTTGACCAAGGCCGACAGTTACGGTGGATTTCCCCTCACCTGCTGGCGTAGGGTTAATCGAAGTGACAAGAATCACGTGTCCTTCTTTTTGTTTCTTTAAACGGTCAAAAATAGTCAAAGAAATTTTCGCTTTTGTGAAACCATAGCATTCTAATTCTTCGTCATGTATTTGCAGCTTTGCTGCGATGTCTTGAATCGGTCTCAGCTTAGCCTTTTGGGCAATGTCAATATCTGATAAATGCTTTGTGATCATAACAAAACGGCCTCCTTTTTTTACAGAAACAGCATTCTTTTTTGCTCTATTTTTCATTGTAACATAATTGAAACATTGAAATATCGCCAGAAAGTTCCTATAATGAAGTGAAATTAGCTTTGGTTCAGGGGGTGGCGAGTTGCCTATAAACATACCAGTTCATCTGCCGGCAAAACAAATACTAGAGAGCGAAAATATTTTCGTCATGGATGAGACAAGGGCATTCAAGCAAGATATCCGTCCTTTGAATATCGTGATCTTAAATTTAATGCCAAAAAAAATACAAACTGAAACGCAGCTGCTGAGAATGCTCGGAAATTCTCCTTTACAAGTGTACTTTACGTTTTTGATTCCAAGTACACATACACCGAAGAATACGTCGAGAGAGCATCTAGATGAATTTTATACGACCTTTGAATCGATTCGCCATAAAAAATTTGATGGAATGATCATCACTGGCGCACCAATCGAGCACTTACCTTTTGAAGAAGTCTCTTATTGGAAAGAGCTGCAGGACATTTTGGACTGGAGTAAAACCAATGTGACGTCTACCCTTCATATTTGCTGGGGTGCACAGGCAGGTTTATATCACCATTACGGGATTGAAAAAATCAAGCTTCCTGAGAAAAAATTTGGCGTATTTGAGCATATTGTGAAAGAGAAAAAAGAAAGATTAGTCAGAGGTTTTGATGAAGTATACTATGTCCCACATTCTAGGCATACAGATATTAATACAGAACAATTAAAAAACACGCCGAATTTGAAAGTCTTGAGTATGTCTGAAGAAGCGGGTGTTTGTTTAATTGTTTCAGATGATGATAAACAAGTATTTTTAACTGGACATCCTGAATATGATACAGATACATTGATGCAGGAATATGAAAGAGATTTGTTGAAACATGATACAGTCCAAAAACCTGTCCACTATTTTATAGAAGATGGTGACACATTAATCCCAGTAAATCGCTGGAAAGCCCATGCAACCTTATTGTTTATGAATTGGCTTAATTATTATGTTTATCAAGAAACACCATATGTTTGGGAATAAAATAGACTGTGGTCTGATGATAAATCGTCAAAATGTGTTAAAATACAAATGGCTCTGTCTTCCATTATCAATTGAATCTGTTTGTTTTTTAAAATTAGTTTAATTCTTTCGTAACGAATGATATGCTCTAACTGTTTATATGTTATCTTTATGTATATGTAGACCTATGAGATTAATAGTTTTCGTACGAAGTTTTGTTGTTGTTGATTACATTTGAGGTGAATATTCTTGAATACCAATAAAAAAATATTAATCTTGACCGCAAATTATGGAAATGGACATATGCAGGTAGCAAAAACACTGTATGATGAATGCAAATCCCAAGGATTTGAACATGTTGTAGTTTCTAATTTGTATCAAGAATCGAATCCCATTGTGTCAGAAGTGACTCAATATTTATACTTGAAGAGCTTTTCCATTGGGAAACAATTTTATCGCTTGTTTTATTACGGTGTAGATAAAATTTACAATAAACGCAAATTTAACATTTATTTAAAAATGGGAAATAAGCGTCTCGATGAATTAATTCAGTTACACAATCCGGACATCATCATTATTACATTCCCAATGATTGTGGTACCAGAATACCGAAACAAAACAGGTAAAGTGATTCCGACTTTTAATGTCATGACAGATTTTTGTCTCCATAAGATTTGGGTACATGAAAACATCGACCGATACTATGTTGCAACCGATTATGTGAAACAAAAATTAGTGGAAATCGGCACACATCCAAGCGATGTCAAGGTGACAGGTATTCCTATTAGACCACAGTTTGAAGCAGACGTGCCAAAATCGATGATCTATAAGAAATATGGATTATCATCAGATAAAAAAGTTCTTCTCATCATGGCCGGTGCTCACGGTGTACTAAAAAATGTGAAGGAATTATGTGAGGCGCTGCTTCTCGACAGTGAAGTACAAATTGTTGTTGTATGCGGAAAGAACGCCGCGCTGAAACAATCGCTTAGCGTTCTTGAACAAGCACACCCAGATCAATTGAAGGCGCTTGGATATGTGGAACAAATTGATGAATTGTTCAGAGTAACAGATTGTATGATTACAAAACCAGGCGGCATTACTTTAACAGAAGCAACTGCAATCGGTGTCCCGGTCATTCTTTACAAGCCTGTCCCTGGTCAAGAAAAGGAAAATGCTCTTTTCTTTGAGGATTATGGCGCTGCCATTGTCATTAACAGACATGAAGACATTTTAGAATCTGTGACCAACTTGCTTCAGGATGAAGAAAAATTAGAAACAATGAAACAAAACATGAAAAAACTGCACTTAAAACAATCTTCTCAAACCATTCTGGAAGATATCGTCGAGCAGTCAGATCTCATCATGAATAACAAAACTTATGCTCGCGCATTATCATAAAAAGGTGTCCGTCAATGACGGACACCTTTTCTTCATCCTTGATTTCCATTTGTTGTGTATACTTCTTCAAACGGCTGAACGACAACAAAGCCGCTTCCGGTAAACTTCATTTGAATGGACTCTCCGCTTCCCCTGCCAATAAAAGTTTTAAATGAAACATCTGTCACAAATTCAGTTTTTAAATCCCCTGACCACGCAACAGTCGCATTCGGATCTGTATAAACAGAGTCACCTGGCTGAACAATGAGTGTCAGCGGCTCATAATGACTTGTGATTGCTACTAAGCCCGGCCCTTCTAATTTGACATTAAATAATCCACCTGCAAGCATGCCAGACACTTTTTTCATCAATTTGATATCCCAGCGGACAGATGGTTCAAACGCGAGCAGATCGTTTCCATTCACAAAAATGGATTCTCCTTGAGCCAAACGAAGAATCGAGATTTTTTTACCTTGATCTGCCACATATAATTTCCCATCACCTGTCGCCTTCATTAGTGAGGTGCCTTCTCCTGAGAGCATTTTTTTGAACATTTTTGAGACGCCGTGCTCAAAAACACCTTCACGTTCAAATTTGATTTTCCCACGATAGGAAACCATAGAACCCGTTTTTGCCCAAATCGTGTCAGTCAAATTAATTTCTAAAAGTCTTGATGTTTCAAGTTCGAAGACACCTTCTCCTTTATCTTCTTGCTGCGTATTCTGAACAAATTCTTCAAGTGTATAACGATTCATGATTGCACCTCTTTCTGTATTTTTTTTATATACGGACAAACTGCACGTGAGGTTCCGAAAAGAACGTTTTATATTTCATTGTTATTCACCAAAAAAACAAAAAAATCAAACATTCTGCTCAAAATTTGGCTCGCCTGCTTGACGCTTTACTTTTGATGGTGTATAGTGGAACCATCATTTAACAACTGCAAAGTCGTTAGGTGATGAAAATTTTTTTTAGTATGCCAAAAGGTGTGCTACAGTACTAGGAGGAAAAAGCAATATGCAAAACGGTAAAGTAAAATGGTTCAATAATGAAAAAGGTTTCGGCTTCATTGAAGTTGAAGGCGGAGACGATGTATTCGTTCACTTCACAGCTATCGAAGGTGACGGCTACAAGTCTTTAGAAGAAGGACAAGAAGTTTCTTTTGAAATTGTTGAAGGTAATCGTGGACCTCAAGCTGCAAACGTAACAAAACTTTAATCAACTAAATCAATGATGAAACGACAAAATAAAGAGAGGCCTATGCCTCTCTTATTTGATTTTCAGCTGAATTTCAATGGCTAAAATATTTTGCTTCAGTCGTTGTTCAATTTCAGAAATATCTTTTTCGAGAAAAGGTCTTCCCTTCTTTGCTACATCTACTAGCTGCTCTAGATCGCTGTATACCTCTTGAAATGTTCGATGTAATACCGTTTCGAAATCCTTATTATCCATGCCGGCCTTCCCCTTTTCCTCTATTATCCGTCACTTAGTCAAAAAGTAACTCAACCAAAACTTTCTATAGTTATATCGGCTCATTTTTCAGAATATGTTCTTTTTTTACACATTCTATCCGTTTTTTTTCATGAGCGGATGTTTGAGCAGGGAAAACCGGGGCGGCAGCGGCTTACTTTTTAAGCAGCGTCTGTCCGTATTCTTTTATTTTCTCTCCTACTGTGCATTGCTGAATACAAAAGGAATGGGCGTATTTTTTGCCATATTCCTTTCGGAAGTGCTTCTTAATCAAACAATCTGAACAATACGTGTCTTGGAGATCCGTCAATTCTTGTACTGCTGTTTTTTTATCCACATTATTCAGCTCCGTCTGCTTCTAATTTCAATTTACTTTCAATTGGAACGTCTGCAAGCATCTGCCTTGCAAGCTGATCCGCTTCTGCATTTTGTTTACGATCGATGACTTCATAGGTTGGCGTAAGCCTCAGCTCTTTTAAAGCCGATTCAATCCGGTCGAGCCATTTGTTATGTATATCATCATAACAAGGCCATTCTCCTTTTAATTGATTCATGACAACAAGTGAATCGCCTCTAATCGTGACAGAATTTCTGCTTGCTCCAAGGTCTTTTAATGCTTTGACTGCCTCAAATAAAGCCGCATACTCTGCTTCATTATTGGTGATTCCTTTGAAGGGCTGATTTTTTCTCAAACGATAAGCATCTTCTCCGAGCTTATAGTAGACGACAACCCCAAGACCAGAGTCGCCTGTTTCTTTGTGAAAACTTGCATCAAAATAGACCTGAAGCTGATCAGGTTCAAGCTTTAGTTCTTCATTTAGCTTTTCAAGTTCTTTAATAGACCACATCGCCCCTTTTTCATCTTCAAATGATAGGAGGGACTGTGGTTCTTTTTTATCGATATGTTTGGCTAAAATCAAGGCCTCTTTTAGCTCCATCCAATCTTCTTGGAAAAAAGCAATGGACCCAATTGATTTCACTTTCATTGTGTAGTGTGCTCTTAATTTCATTGATCACATCGCCTTCCTGTGCTTTTAAGGTAAACATACGTTATGCTATAATCAAAAAGTTACATTTTACAATGAGAAAGGAAGTTCATGTCACTTGTTTAATGAAGGTATTTGGATCTTATTTGCGATCATTAATTTTATCATTGTTCTTCTATTTTATAAAGGATTTGGCAAGATGGGCCTTTTCGTCTGGATTGGCTTTGCGACGGTTGCTGCAAATTTACAAGTGGTCAAAACCGTTGAATTGTTTGGCTTAACGGCAACACTTGGAAACATTTTATACGGCAGTGTATTCTTTGCAACGGACGTATTGAATGAAAAATATGGACAAAATGAAGCAAGAAAAGCTGTCTGGATTGGCTTTGCCACCCTTTTAACGCTAACCGTTGTCATGCAAGAGGCTTTACTTTTCCATCCCGCTCCATCTGACATTTCTCAAACATCGCTGGAAACCATATTTGGCTTTATGCCAAGGGTCGCACTTGGCAGTCTTGCTGCTTATATCATCAGTCAAATGTTAGATGTTTATGTATATTCGTTTATTCGCCGGATATTTCCTTCTGATGGTGCGCTCTGGGTGCGCAACGCTGGAAGTACGATGATCAGCCAGCTGCTTGATACATTGATCTTCACAACTATTGCCTTTCTTGGCACCTATCCATTTCATGTATGGATCGAAATCTTCATCACGACTTATGTGATTAAATTTATCGTCGCCGCGATTGCGACACCATACGCGTATGCAGCGAAAAGAATGGTTCCACTTGATGAAAGGGGGAAATAAATTGCCAGCTGAAATATACATTGATGGTGCTAGCGCAGGTAATCCGGGTCCTTCTGGCATCGGCGTTTTCATTAAATATGATGGAAAGGCAGAATCTTTCTCGATTCCTCTTGGATCAATGAGCAATCACGAAGCAGAATTTACCGCTCTCATTGAAGGGATGAAAATCTGCGTAGAAAAAGGACTGCGATCCGTTTCGTTTCGAACAGATTCACAGGTAGTTGACCGTGCGGCCAATGCAGGATTTGCTAAAAATCCAGCCTTTCAGCATTTTATAAAAGAGATGATCGAGCTTCAAAGCCAGTTTGATTTATTTTTCATTAAGTGGATTCCAAGTAAGGAAAATCAAGTAGCTGATCAGCTCGCTAGAAAAGCGATTCACCTTTCTAAAGGATGAATCGCTTTTTTTCGGTTATGCTAATGTATGAGGTGATACTGATTGGATAAAGAAAATAAAGGTCGTGTCACAAATGGGACAACCCCTCAAGGTGATGCGCAAACAAATGATAAGCAGCCACTATCTCAGCTCGAAAATAGAGCGAAGAAAAGCAATACAAAAAGATGACCTTAGAGATCAGCTTAGCTGAAGGGCTAAAATGATTTTTATTTTAGCCCTTTGTCTTCTTTTCAGCGTGATAGAAAACCTTTGCAGCCCTAGGAAGGACGAGTACCGGAGCGGAGCGAATTTGACATTCGTGAGCACCGGAGCGCAGACCTGCGGGCGAATGCGAGGGTTTGTCTATACGCTGAGAGATCGGCTTAGCTGATCTCTATTTTACTTATCCGATTTACCATCGGTTCAATTCCTTTGATTTGATGGTATCGCAGCATGGCAGCAGCCCGTTCTTGATTGATGTTCACCTTCGTCTCATCAATTGGACAGCTCAGCGGGACATCACATTTGATCTCTGCCAATAGACGAGAAAGCTTCAAATCTTCTAATCCTGCTTGCATTTTCTTTTGCTGGCCAGCCGTTAGTTCATGAACATTTTCTAATAATCCGTCAATGGTTTGATATGTTTGAATAAATTTTAATGCTGTTTTTTCTCCGATTCCTTTGACGCCTGGATAATTGTCACTTGAATCCCCCATAAGTGCTTTCATATCGATCAGCGCCTTTGGAGAGATACCCATTTCCTCTTCAAATAAGGCTTTTGTATAATGTTTATAGTTCCCGATTCCTTTTTGCATTAGAGCAACCGTCACTTGTTCATTCAATATCTGCAGCAAATCTCTGTCCCCAGTTAGGACAGTCACACGTGCTTCATTCCGATAGAGTGCCGCCAGGGTGCCGATACAATCATCTGCCTCAAAGCCCTTTATACCAACGTTTACAATTCCTAATTCTTCTGTCGCTTCCTTTGCTAAATCGAATTGCGGAATGAGCTCGACAGGCGCATCTCCTCGATTTGCTTTATAATCTTGAAACAATTCATTTCGGTATGTTTGGCTTCCCATATCCCAGCAGCAAACAATATGAGTTGGCTCAAATGTCTGAACAGCGGTTAATAAATGCTTCAAATAGCCATTTACTCCATTCGTTGGGACGCCGTGATCATTTATCATAAAATTGCGATGGACAGCCGTTGCATAGAACGATCTGAACAGAAGCGCCATGCCATCAACAAGCAATACGTGTTTATTCATTCTTATAAACTCCCTTTTTCAAAACAATACTCCTATTCTATCATAGAACATCGAATTCGACATAAAAAAGGCGCCTTCTTCTTTTGGAAAAGAAGTGGCACCCGGGGGATTACTTTTGACCGTATTGCATTTTTTTCGATTCTGCTTCTGCGTAGGACGGCATCTCTTTTTGTTTAGGGTGACGCTCATCCTGCTTTTTTGCATGCTGCTTTTTTTCCATCATCATTCCCCTTTCTCGGTTCACTTGTTAAGATGACCTAAAAAGAGAAAGTTACTCTTTACTTCTGTTTTCGTTCGACATACTCCCTGACCATATCAATCGTGACATGCTTACGCAGCGGAACAATTCCGCCTCGTGCAAGCTCATTCATCTTCGAGGTAATTTCATTGATCTCGTCAGTTGTAAATGGTTCGTTTTGCTCACACTTCAAAACAGCAGTCTCTATTGCCTGCTCTCTTTTCTGTTCAAGCGCAAGAAACGATTTGATATGAGCATTCTGTTTTTGTGAATGTGCGGAAATTTCTTCGTGTACGCTCGTCATTTTTTATCAACTGCTTTCTTTTTTATATAGTGTATCATGACTCAAATGGTTTTCAACTGGTTCTTCCATTCATTTGTTTGCTTGTATACTTGTTCTATCATCGCCTGCTCTTTCGCATCTGTCGTTAAGCTCATGATAAATGTTTGTTTTTGTTCACTCAGCTGCTTAAGCGCTTCTGTTTCATATCTTTCAGTAAAGGTCTTTACCATCATATCGTATCTGCTCTGTAATTCTTCTTTTTCTTTATCTGCCCATTTCGTCGTTAATTGGAAAAGGACATCTCGAATCGCTTCAATAAACGCTGCCTTCCCGTTTTGTTCAAAGAAAGCTTTCGCTGATTTTTGCTTCTTTAAGAGCGGCTCAAACGGCGTCAGGTCCGCTTCCACTTCAATTTGTTTCAGCTCGGCATTCTTCTCATCTGGCGGCGACAGCCGGAGAGAAAAGTAAGGATCTTCTGCACACGCAGCCTGTAACCCTTTCTCCCACTCCTCTTTGAAATATTGAGTGATAAACGATTCCATTCGAATATCAAGCGCTTTTATCTCCTGTACAAATTCAAATTCATAATCCTTTAACGCTTGTTCCAGCGCTTTTTTCAACTCCTGTCTGAAGTCCCCTTGAGATATTCCAGGATAAAAGGCTGTCTTTAACAGATCGTTTGCATAAAGTGACAAGCGCTGAACAATGTGGTACAGCTGTTCGTGCAAGTCCTTTTTCACACTTTCTGTTACTAGCTTAGATCGTTTAATATGGCTCATTTGATCAACGATCGCTTCATAGGATGTGTTTATCTTTTTCTTTTCTGCTTGCTTTTCATCTTCCGACTGATGCAGCGTCTCATGCAGCTTGTCAACTGTTCTACATAATGTACTCGCTTCAAAATACAGCAGCTCAATCGCATCTTTCGTTAATTCTTCCTCAATAAAATAGTCAAGCTGTGTTCTAAGCTGTGCATACTGGTTATAAGGCGACTGTCCCTTTCCTTCGATCTCTTCCTTGCTGGATACGTGATGAAGGTTTGGATGCCGGATGCCTTCTTTTGTGAGCTCATTTTTCACATAGTCAAAGACGGTTTCAAGCTCTGTTTGATCCTTTGCGAGGTCAGCTGCATTGATAATAAAAAACATTTTATCCATGCTAAAAGAATCTTTTACAAGCCCGAGTTTACGTAAAAATGACCGGTCTGCTTTTGAGAAAGAATGCTGGTAGTAAGTTAAATAAAGAAGGGCATCAGCATCCTTCATATATTGAAAGGCAATCTCTGTGTGACGTTTATTCATACTGCTGGCGCCTGGTGTATCAACAATCGTCAGTCCTTTATCTGTTAAAGCTGTACTTAAATAGACCGTCACTTCCTTCACCACACAAGAAACAGCCTCTTCTGCCACATATGGCTTTAATTCTTGAAGGGTGACATTGAGCGGCGTTTGTTTTTGAATCGAATCACGGAACTTTTCATGAGCGTTTAAAAAATGGTCAACAATGATGCGGTGATCTTGTTCAAGCTCTCTTTTTTTCAGCGTTCGCTCGAGTTTCGCTTGAAACGTATCTCCCTTTTCTTCTGTTATAGAATAACCGAGAATTTGATCGAGCTCTTCTAATATTTCCTGCTCGGTTTTAAACACCACTTTCACACTTTCATGCGGATGGTCTTCTGTCGGCCGGGTCAGCTTATTGATCGTGGCCGTCGTTGGTGTAGGAGATGATGGCAGCACCTTTCTCCCAACAAGGGCATTGGCAAACGAAGATTTCCCCGAACTAAAAGCACCGAATAAGGCGAGTGTAAATTCCTTCGCTTGCAGCCGCTTTGTTCGTTTTTCAAAGGACTTTCTTTGAGATTGAAGCGCGTTTAATGGCATTAAAATTTGAGAAAGCTGCTCAAACTGGTCAATCGACTGCGCTGTCGGGATATGCTGTGATTGTCGCATTTGATCAAGCTTTATCTGCTGCTGATTTTCTTTTTCGCTTTCTTCCGTATGAGTTGATGCTTGATTCTGATTTAGCTCGTCATGCTGCATCCGGTGTTTTTTCACATAAAACCAATCTTCTTCGATCTGCTCATTTGTTCCGTTTTGCCATATATCCCATACATGCTCAATATCTTTTCTGATTTGATCATTTTTTTCCATGCATTGCTCCAGCGCTTGGAGCTCCTGTGCTGCCTGGGCCCATTTATTTTGCTGCTTTCCCTTTTCATTCAGGAGCTGGGTTTTCAGCATCTCGGTCATTTGTTCAATCAATGGTATTGCTTTCTGTTTCGTCTGTCTTTTCAGTGCTTCACCAGCATCTTTTGCATATTGCAAAACGTATTCATTTGAAAATGTCGCACCGTGATGAATCACGTTTTCAAGCAGTGATTCTTCTACAGGCGTTTCAAACGCCATCACTTGATTTAATAATTCTTCACCAAGCTGATGCTTCTTGACTTCTTTTTTGAGCAGTTCAGCAATATGCCAGTCTACTTCTGCTTTCATTCTTGCTTTGACATCTGCTAAGAACTCGTTCGCCCGCTTTTCTTTTTCCTGCTCGGTTTTATTTTTCGCGAACAGCAGTCCTACCTTAAAGCCAGGTGCTTTCGATTCAATATAATCACTTGCTAGCTCCCTCATTTTAAATGGGGTTAGATTTGCATTTTTTAAAATGTTCTCAACTTCAGAAGACACTTCATCTTCTAACTGTTTTGCTCCATTTTCAATGAAGCTGCTTTTCGCTTCGAGTTCCTTCACTTCTTTTCTTTTTTCTTGAAGCTGAAAATCCAGACCCTCTTCCTGCAGCTCTTCTTTTAATGAGTCAATATGTTCTTTTAAAACGTGCTCTATTTTCTGCTCGGTATAGGCGCGAAGCGATGCTTTCGGCAATGTTTGTAATTCTTGCAGTTTCTCGATTAAACGAATCATTTCGTTTCTTGGATGCGCCTCATCGGTTACAGATGTAAAGTATAGGTGTTCTTCTTCAATGCCTTCTTTTTGAAGCATATCAACTACTTGATTTTTGTAGTCTTCAAACGCTGTCTCATGCTCATCATGTCGATCGACTTGATTTACGATGAAATAAAGATTTGGCACTTTCTCTTTAATGGAGCGAATGAAACGAATGTTTTCCTCCGAATGAACATGGTTGTAATGAACAACATAAAAAAGAGCATCTGCTTGATGAAGAATAGACGCAGCAGATAAAAAGTGAGCATGATCCGTTGAATCAATTCCGGGTGTATCAATCACTGCCACCTTTTCTTCCAGTCCTCTATAGTCCCCGCTAATTTCCACCATTTCAATCTGTTCTCCATCCTTACAAAAACGCTGAACTGCTTCTTTATCATAAGAACCGCTCATTTTTGCAAAACGGCCATCTGAGGTGTGAAGCTTTACTTCACTCTCCCCTTTCCTCACGACGACCAAGTTTGCACTTGTTGGAATTGGACTCGTTGGCAGGATGTGATCATGAAGCAGATGATTCACAAGTGATGACTTTCCAGCTGAATAGTGGCCGGTAAATGCGATATACACTTCTTCTTCTGCTTCCTTTTTGATAATTGATGCAAGTTTGGCTGCGCGTTCATGATCATCCCTTTTGAGAAGGCTTTGATATAAAGCACCTGTAGTTTGAACGAGCGAATCTCGAATAGACAAGTCTTCCATGACGATAAACCCCTTTGTTTTTAGAAAAGTCAGTTATGTATGTGATACCATTTTACACAAAATGAAGAGATTTTTCTTCTGATCTGAGGAAATAAAAAAAATCTGCTGCCCGATCAGTCGCAATTGACTGCGATCAGGAAGCAGATTTTTTAGAAACACCTTTTAATACGAAGCCAATTAATAGGCTGTATACACAGACCGTACCGAGTAAGAAAACCATTGTCATGTGATCACCGTCCATCCTTCGTGATTGAGAATGCTTATCATTAATGAAAGTGTATCACAATTGATAATGATTTTCAATATTAATTTAACAAATACTGATTGAGCGCTTTCTCTTCTGTTTGAATTCTCACAGCCATCATCCATGCATTTAAACATGTGAACAAAATGGCGGTAAAATAAGCATTAAACAAAAGCGGGATCAGCATAAGCTCAATCGCCACCACTACATAGTTAGGATGCTTTAACCAGCGATAAGGTCCTTTTTTCACCATCATCGCATTTGGTACAACTAAAATCTTTGTATTCCAATACGTCCCAAGAGAACATAATGCCCAGTATCGAATCACCTGTGTGGCCAGCAGGAAAACGAGAAGCACAAGAAAATAGCGCGACGGCGGCCTGTTTAACCCCCATACCTCAACCATAAGTGAGAGAAAAAAGCCCGCATGCATAGCGACCATATAAGGATAATGACTAGCACCAAATTCAATGGCACCGATCGCTTTTACTTTCTTTTCATTTCTTTTAGCCACAAGCATTTCAATAAGCCGCTGACAAACGAAGAAACCAATGACGAGCCAAATGATCATGATAAGACCTCCTCCCATTTCATGAGCAGCAGCTCTGAGGAAAAGCCCGGACCAAGCGCTCCGCAAAGACCCATATCTCCCGCTTCAGCAGATCGATGTTCAAGATAATGTTTGATCACATACAAAACTGTGGCAGAGGACATATTTCCGTGTTGTTTAAGTACCTCTTTTGATGAAAAAAGTTGATCGTCTTGTAAGGATAGACTTTCAATATAGGCGTCAATCACTTTTTTTCCTCCAGGATGAGCAAGAAAAACTGATAGATCTTCTGCCGAATACCCTTGCTGCTCTAAAAATTGATCGACCTGCTCTTTTAACCAGCCGGAAATAATGGAAGGAATGTCACGGGAGAAAATAACCCGAAAGCCGTCACTTGTAAATTCCCAGCCCATCACATCTTCAGACTCTTTCATTGTGACGGATTGTGTACCAATCACTTTAGGGACTGTTTTGAGATGGGTATATTCTGATACACCTTTTTCTCCAGTTAAGAGTACCGCGGCTGTCCCGTCTCCGAACAAAGATGTCCCGATTAAATTGCTTTTTGATTGATCTTGCGGCTGGAAAGTTAAACTGCACAGTTCACAGGCGACAACCAGCACCTTTGCTTCTGGAAATGCCCTTATGTATTCGTAAGCCCGGGACAACCCTGCCGCTCCGCCCCCGCACCCTAATCCCCAGATCGGTACTCGTTTCGTATAAGGCGAAAAAGGAAGAACATTCATCAGTTTTGCATCAAGACTTGGTGTCGAAAGGCCGGTGCTTGAAATAAAAAACAATGCATCGATCTCATCAAACGGAATCGGTTTTTTCAGGAACGCCTTCTCATGGAGACAGTGTATGACCGCTTCTTTTGCATGAGCCAATGCTTTTTCCAAATAGAGATTGTTTTTCTCCTCAAAAGAGTGGTGCGTCTGATACCATTCAATTGGCTGCACAAACTGTCTGCTCTCGATTTCTCCGTTTTGAAAAGCTCTGAGCAGCCGGTCGATATCTTTAAACGATCGTTTAAATTGGGATCTAGCAAAATCAGCCGCCTTTTTCTGATCCACATGATGTTTTGGCAGACTCGTTCCAACAGAAAGAATGTACGCCATCGGCTTCACCTCTTTTTCGATTAATATCCCCTATCGAAAAAAGGATATACATGCCAAAACGTCACAATTCAGTCAAAATATTTTCCTCCGGCTAACTTTTTGTCTTGACGACAATTGATAAATATTGGATAATATAGGTGAAAACATGATGTAGTTTTCCTCCTTCACAGGTTCGTTCTAAGCCAAGCGAACCTGCTTTTTTTATGCAAAAAAACACCTCTAAAAGAGAAGTGTTCAGACCGTAGAACCCCCCTTACTTTAAATAAAAGTGGGGGTTTCACTATAATTATAAAGGGTTTACGCTGGACATAGTGTTTTCCATGTATGATTTTGACTTGGTGTATAGTTAACTAGAAAAGAACAAGTTTTACAAACCTCTGAACCGGACACATATTGTTTAAATCCTTCTCTAGTCGTTGTACGGTAAGAGAGAATTTGCCGATATGGGCACAATATGCGTCCATACACGCATTCATTCTTTTTAAAATAATCTGCTGCTATTCTCGGACGAATGTAAGGCTTGACAGGTTTATCTCTTGATCTATAAAAAGTTAGCTCTGATTCAGTTGTACTGACTTTGATTTCTTTTGTTTCTTCTTTATTTTGTAGTGGTAAGAACTTTTCTCTATGATTTTTGAGATTAATCGCCTCTGTCTCCACTTTCCACATGAGCACCCTTTTTTCAATGAAATCGTCATTATACAACACTTTCATAAGGAATCTCCCTTTCGCTTCGAATTAATGGTCAAATCTGCTGCTATCTTAGCGTATAAATATTAACGTTTCGATCATTATTCGGAATGATTTTATTTAAACATGAATGGATCACCTTTTTTGCTGATCAACACAAAGTAACAACCATATAAAAAGGATTTTTTCCACTATATACTTAATCAATATGAGTACCAAGAAAAACAGTGAAAAAGAAAGGATCTACAACATGGTTCGGCTCTAAATTTAATTGACTGGAGTGATTGTAATGAAAAAGGTTTCCAGAAAAAAGACACCCTACAACACGATACTTCTCTCAAAGGTAATTGGTTTAGTGCTTCTTACACTGTTTCTCTTTTTTATCTGGGATATGTCTAAACCCCATTTGCAGGCGACAAATGGGCAAGCAAAAAATGTTGCCAGCAGTGACTTCCGTGACACAAGCATCAGTCTGATAGCAAAAGATCAGTCTACAAGAACATTGGATACACATTTTAAGACCAATCCAAACCAACAGGCAACGAATAAAACGGTCTTTTTAACATTTGATGATGGTCCTTCTGCTACATCAAATCAGCTGTTAAATGTATTAAAAGCACATCACGTGAAGGCGACGTTCTTCATGCTTGGACCGCAAATTCAAGCACACCAATCAACTGTGAAAAGACTTTATCAAGAAGGACATCAATTAGGTCTTCATGGCATGACGCATGATATAAACCTCTTTTATCAGAACAGCGAGTCTCCCGCAAATGAAATGAGAGAAGCTCAGCGTATTCTTGCCTCTGTTACAGGCGTCTACAGCCGTCTTGTAAGAACCCCCTTTGGCAGTGTTCCAAATTTAACATATCATCAAAAAGTACGTTTAAACCAAAATGGCTTTATTTACTGGGACTGGACGATTGATAGCCTTGACTGGAGATATAAAAACTCACAATATGTTCCAGAGGTATTGAATCAATTGCAAATGTTTGAGAAAAATAAACCATGGGAACCAAAAGTTATATTAATGCATGATCAACCCTCTACCACAAACTATTTAGATAGCCTGATTATACAGCTAAAAGCAAGGGGCTATACATTTGCAGTCATTAACGAAACAATGCCGCCGGTACAACATGAATAGTGCTAATCACAAAAAGCCCGTATCCAAAAGATGCGGGCTTTCAGCTTGTAGACAAACCCTCACACGCTCCTTCCTAGGATCCTAGGACTTCAAAGGTTTTTTATCAAGCTAAAAAGAAGACAAAGAGCTAAAATAAAAGGTCATTTTAGCTCTTTGTCCATCATCTGAACCCCTCTCCAAGAGAGGGGTTTACATAACAGATTGCTTAGGTTCTTCTACCAGGTCATGCCCGGCTTCTTTTTTAAAAGGAATCATGTGATAAATAATATGAAGCAAAATAGCGGTAAAGCTTCCGGCCACAATGCCGTTACTTGTTAATAATTTAATCGAATCTGGCAGATGCTCAAACATTTGCGGTACGACAGTAACTCCTAAGCCGATTCCCACGGAGCAAGCGACGATCAGCAAGTTCTCCTGCTTTGCAAAGTCCACGCGCGAGAGCATTTTAATACCGTATGCAATGACCATGCCAAACATGGCAACCATTGCACCGCCAAGAACTGATTTTGGAATAATCGTCGTAAAGGCAGCGATTTTAGGAAAAAGACCAAATAACATGAGCAATGCCCCTGTGACGACAATGACTTGGTTTTTCTTGACGCCTGTTAACTGGATCAATCCAACATTTTGCGAGTAGGCTGTATACGGAAAAGCATTAAAGATTCCGCCTAATAACACAGCAATCCCCTCTGCCCGATAGCCTTTAGCCAAATCCTTCTCTTTTAATGACCGGTTTGTTAAATCACCTAATGCGAAATAAACGCCTGTTGATTCAACTAATGACACAATCGCAACTAACGTCATGGTCATGATCGGTGCAAATTCAAAGGTCGGCATCCCAAAATAAAATGGCTCAATCATACGGAAAACCTGAGCGTTTGCCACCTCAGCTGTTTCCACTTTCCCCATAAACGCAGCAACTGCTGTCCCAAGAAGAATACCGATTAAAATGGCGATCGCCTTCATAAATCCTTTCGTGAATCGATAGAGCAGTACAATGATAAACAGTACAAGGAAAGCGAGTCCTAGATTTTCAAAAGAACCATAGTCCGCACTTCCTTCTCCTCCTGCCATATTGTTCATCGCTACAGGAATGAGGGTGATACCAATAATGGTGACGACAGAACCAGTGACAACAGGCGGGAAAAATTTCACAAGCTTTCCAAAGAAAAATGAAAGAAGAATGATAATACATCCTGAAGCGATAATACTTCCATAGATAGACGAAATCCCATACTTAGAGCCAATCGCAATCATAGGCGAAACCGCAGTAAATGTACAGCCTAATACAACGGGCAGACCGATCCCAAAGAAGCGGTTTTTCCATACTTGAAGCAATGTGGCAGCCCCGCACATGAAAATATCCGCCGAGATTAAGTAAGTCAGCTGTGCAGGCGTGAGCCCGAGCGCATCTCCAACAATGAGCGGTACAAGAACAGCACCGGCATACATCGCCAGCACATGCTGAATACCCAGTGAGAGCATTTTGACTTTTTTAGCGGCACTCATGATTGTACCTCCCGTACAAACGTGACTTTCCCTTCCTCAAGTGATTCAATACGTGCGAGCGACTCAACGCGGTAGCCCATTTGCACAAGCGCATTTCTTCCAGGCTGGAATGATTTTTCAATGACAATGCCAAATCCGGCTACTTTCGCCTTCGCCTGCTTTGCAATCGCAGCCAGTCCTTTCGCAGCTTCACCATTCGCTAAAAAGTCATCGATGATTAACACACAATCATTTTCACTAAGATGCGTATTTGAGACAGCAATCGTGCTTTCTACTTTTTTTGTAAAAGAGTACACACTGGCTGTTAACAGGTTATCCGTTAATGTGAGTGATTGACGTTTTCTTGCAAACACAACAGGTACTTGAAGAGCAAGTCCAGCCATCACAGCAGGTGCGATGCCAGAAGATTCAATTGTGATGATTTTTGTAATGCCATCATGCTGAAATAATCTAGCGAACTCTTGTCCGATCTCATGCATTAACACAGGATCAATTTGATGATTTAAAAAAGCATCTACCTTTAACACTTGATTTGACAGAACGATTCCTTCGTTCTCAATTTTTTGACGTAACAATTCCATCATTCTTCCCCCTAGCATATTGGCAAACATTCAATTTTTGGTATAAAAAAAGCATTGCTGTCCATGAGGAGCAAGCAATGCGAAAACGATCAACGGATCTTCAGCTCAAACAAGAGCTGTTTCATTTTGCTCACTCATAGTCGGACCGTATCGGTGTCCGGTAGAAACTTGCGTGCCATCATCACGCGATTATATGAGTGTTATAGTGTTCAAATTATAACAAGATTTCAGACGCTTGGAAAGCACTTTTCTAGAAAAATACCGAACTTAAATAATAGATCAGAACAAAATGTTCGTTTTTAGAATATTCAAGCATCAAAAAAGCACCCCTCTCATGAAAGGGTGCCCTTCTTTTATGATAAATACAGTTTCGTATATTTATCCGTTAAGTAGTCGATTAAATATTGCACATTTAATTCTTCACCTGTTGCATCTTGAATAATTTCAGATGGCTTTTTCCGTTTACCATGCTGGTGAACATGTTCCGTCAGCCATTCTTTTATCGGTGCAAAAGACCCAGTTTGAATGAGCTCATCAAAATTTGGTAAATCTTTGATCATTTGCTGCTTTAATTGCGCTGCATACATATAACCAAGGGCATATGAAGGGAAATAGCCAAAGCTTCCATCAGACCAGTGAACATCCTGCAAGATACCGAGTGCATCATTAGGAGGCGTAATACCAAGATACGCTTGATATTTTTCATTCCAAAGTGCAGGCAAATCTTCAACTGCTACTTCTTCATTGAAAATCGCTTTCTCAATTTCATAGCGGATGATAATGTGAAGCGGATATGTCAGTTCATCGGCTTCAATTCGAATGTAAGTCGGCTTCGATTCATTCACTGCATGCACAAAGTCTTCTAAAGAAACATCTTTAAATTGCTCAGGAGAAGCTTCTTGCAGCTTTTGATAATACGTTTTCCAGAAATCTTCGTGTCTGCCGATAAAGTTCTCAAAGAAAAGAGACTGTGATTCATGGATACCCATCGAAGTCCCATCACATAAAAGTGTTCCGCTCAGTGCTTCATCAATGTTTTGCTCATAAATCGCATGACCACATTCATGAATCGTGCCAAAGATCGCCATTCGAAAATCATGCTCATCATAACGGGTCGTCACACGTACGTCACCTCTGCTTAACGTTACAGCAAAAGGATGGACTGTTGTATCAAGGCGGCCTGCGTCAAAGTCATATCCTAATTCTTTTAAGAAAAAGAGACTCAATTCCTTTTGTTTATCGATTGGGAAGCTTTTCGATAAAAATGAAGTATCCGGCTTATTAGGTGAGGCTTCGATTTTTTTCACTAGAGGAACAATAGCGTCACGAAGTGCACCAAATTTTTGATCAAGCTGTTCAACCGTCATATCTGGCTCATAGTTATTGAGCAGCACATCATAAGGCGTTTTTTTCACGCCCCAATATTGGATGAAACGCTTGTTAAAGTCAATAAGCTGTTTTAAGTATGGTGCAAAGAGTGAAAAGTCTGATTTCTCCCTTGCTTCTACCCATACATGCTCCGCTTTTGATTGCAAAATCGAGTATTCTTTAAATTCTTCTTTCGGAATTTTACTGTTTTCATCATACTCTTTTTGTGATAATTCGAGCGCCTTCTGTGTATCTTTTGACAGCTCATCTCGATGTTTGTTTAATGCGAGAAGAAGATCTCTCATTTCATCAGAAGTCTTCATATTAAAAATATCACTTGATAATTGACCGATCGTTTCAGCTCTAAAATCCGCACTTTTTTTAGGTGCTTGTGTTCTAGAGTCCCAATAAAGTAAATGGAGCGCCTCTGTATAATGGGCGATTTTCCCTAGTAATTGATAAAACGCTTTCTCAGTTGCTTCAAGACTCATGCGTTTGTTCCCCCAATCAATAAAATATGTATGTACGTTTCAAGGCTACTTCAATGAATGTTCTTTTGTCAATGAAAAAGGAGGATACACCGTGGTATCCTCCTCATTTGCAAGTTTTCACCTATTTAAGATGTGATGATGGGCTTCACTGGCAGGACGGATTCAATTTTACTTTGAAGCTTAGTATCTTCCTGACGATCAAAGTAAATATGAATGCTTCCTGCGTCTTGGCTTGTCCGGATCAGTCTTCCGATCCCTTGGCGTAAGCGAAGCAGCATATACGGAAGGTCAACTTCAGCATGTGCATCCTTTGCTTCATTCCGTTTCGCTTCAAATACTGGATCATGCGGCGGATAAGGAAGTCCCCAGATGATCACATTCGTTAATGATTCACCTGGAATATCAAGCCCTTCCCACAGATGAACTGAGCATAACACGGATGTCTCATCAGCTTGGAACTTTTGAACAATCGTGCTGATTTCCTCGTCTCCCTCAAAATATACGTCAAACGGCAGTGATTCATTTGCTGCTTCAAGTTGTTTTCTAAAGAAATGAAGTTCATCAAATGAAGGGAAGAGAATCAGAGATCGTCCTCCATTTTCTTTCAGCTGAGTCATCACTTGCTGTGCTTTTGCCTCTTGCTCAGCGAGCTGCTGAATTCCATGGAAATAAATCTTCATTTGTTCATCGTAATCATACGGCGAAGCGACACTCATTGATAAGTAATCTTTAATCCCAAGACTTTCAGCTAAATAATCAAAGGATTGATTCTCAGACAATGTAGCGGAAGAGAAAATATATGGTCTTTTTTGAGAGAATACTTTTTCGCCAAGTACCTCTGCGACCGTCTTCGGCATCACAACAAATGTTGTATCTAATTCCTGTTTTTCCAGCCAGCTAATGGCATTTTTTTGATAAAGCGATAAAGAATACGCCATTTGTTCAATGTATTCTTCCACAACAGATAATTCGTATTGATCGATCGTATACATCTCAGATTCAAACACGAGCGCTTCTCCGATTTTTTCAAGCAAGTCACACAATTCACTTGCAGAACGCTTCACCTCATCGACACGCCCAATTTCAAGCCGGTGCGAGCCTTTGACTTCTTTGGCATGCGTTTTTAAGAGATAAAAGAACTCATCGTTTGTTGCAAGTGCATCTTCAACAAGCTCTGCAAATTCTTCGCGTATGTCGTTTTGCAAAAGACGTTCCAAAAATGTTTCGAGCGTTGATTGCTTCACTCGGTACGTTAACGCTTTTTGTGCGGCAAACTCGAGAAGATGTCCCTCATCAAATACGACGGAGCTATGCTCAGGAAGCAGCGGAAGCTGACCCTCACGTTTCCGGGATTCCTTCGTCCACACATGCTCCATGTAAAAATCATGTGAACAGATGATGAGATCTGTCGCTTTCCGGTAATGATCTCTTGATAAATTCAGACCGCAGCGATGACGCATATCGCACGTCAGGCAGTCCTGAAACGAGTCATAGCCAATTCGTGACCATTCATCATTTGATAACTCTGGATACTCTTTTCGATCGCCATACGGATAAAAGGTTTGCATGCCATGTGATTCATGAACAAATGAAGGCAGTGATTCATAAATATCGAGCCACTTTTCATCATCTTCACGCTGCATCGTTTTCTCCAGCTTTTTTAAGCATAAATATTGATCATGCGATTTACTTAATCTCGCATCTATTTGAATATCAAGGTGATTGGCAATTTTATAGATATCACCTTCTTGTTTAACGAGCTGTTCAATTAACGTTTCGTCTGCACATGCAATAATCGCAGGCTTCCCTGTATACCTTGCATATGTGACGGCAAATAATAAATAGACGATGGTTTTGCCTGTGCCTACCCCAGCTTCGGCAAACATCACACTTTTTTCTTTAAAGGCTCTTTCTAGTTGAAAAGCCATAAATATTTGTTCATCTCGAAGATCAAAGCCCTTTTCTGGCAAAATGTCATAAAACACATCACCAATCCAGTTGCCCAGTTCTTCGTAAAAATTGTGTTCTTTTGATAATGAAAAAGGCAAACGAGATGCTGTCACCTGCTTCAACCCCCAACTTTTGAATCATTCAGACATTCAATAGTACCATTTACGCTGGGGAAAAACAATCTTTTTTTATGAGCGCAGGCGATGCTGATAGCTTTCCTTCATTAAAAATGCATGCTCAGAACGTTCTATGTATGCCTGAGCCAGCGCCAAATCTTCAATGGCTGCCGTAAGCTGAGCAGATTGTCCACCTTCATGCCCTTCAATTTCTTGAGCAGTCGAAGCGAGTGCTTTTTGGATTAACTGAATTTGATCATAATGAATCATGAAGACACCTCTTTTTTTAAAATCAAGTTCAGTTTATTCCGTCTTGCTGAGAGTTATACCTTTTCAGCATAAAAAAGCCGCACCTTCTTTCGGTGCGGCTCTTTATTACGATTCAGTTGATTGCTTTCTAGGCGGGCGTTTTCCCCAATATTGATAATAGTCTGTTTTGATAAATCCGTTAAACAGTTTTCTCTTTTTCGTCGCTTTTCTTCCGAAGCACTCTTCGAATTTTTCGTGTGACGTCAAGATGTAAATGGACCATGTATCTAGGTTCTTAAACGCTTCACCCATTCCTTGATACATTTTTTCAACTGCTGGTTTATCACTCAGTCGTTCACCATAAGGAGGATTTCCGACAATCACACCGTACTCTTCTTTTGTTTGAAAGTCTTTTACTTGCATTTGTTTAAACTCAATCAGTTCACTCAGTCCTGCTTCTTCTGCATTCATTTTTGCGATATCTACCATACGATGGTCGATGTCACTTGCAATAATGCGGAGCGGCTGATCATAGTTTGCTTTTTCTTCTACTTCCACACGCGCTTTGTTCCATACGTCTTCACCGATCCATTCCCATGATTCAGACGCAAAATCCCGGTTAAATCCTGGGGCAATGTTTTGTCCTATCATCGCTGCTTCAATGGCGATTGTTCCTGATCCGCAGAAAGGATCAACAAACGGACGGTCAGGTGTCCAGTTCGTTAATAAGACGAGCGCAGCAGCAAGCGTTTCTTTAATAGGTGCTCCGCCTTGATCCATGCGGTATCCGCGTTTATGAAGACCTACACCAGATGTATCAAGCGTAAGAACCGCTTTATCTTTTAAAAGAGCGATCTCGATTTTATATTCAGGTCCCGTTTCTTCAAGCCATTCAGACTGAATGTTGTAGGAGGATTTAAGCTTTTGCGCAATGGCTTTTTTGACGATGCGCTGGCAGTCCGGCACACTGGCAAGCTGAGATTTAACAGATTTCCCGATGACAGGAAACGTACTGTTTTTTGGTAAAAAAGCGGCCCAGTCAATCGCTTTCGTCCGTTCAAAAAGCTCATCAAATGTTTTAGCCGAAAATTCAGCAACTTGTACCTTGATCCGGTCTGCTGTACGCAGCCAAAGGTTTGCACGGCAAATCGCAAGAGCATCCCCCTTGAAAATCACTTTTCCGTTGTCGACTGTGCACTCATAGCCAAGGTCTCTTACTTCTTTTGCAACAATTGCTTCAATTCCCATTGGAGCTGTTGCGATGAGTGTATAGGTTTTCATTGATTTATCACCTGTTTTCTCGTCCTTTTATGTATTCAAGATAAAAGCTCTCCATATGTTGAAATAGGAGAGCTTTGTTTCATCATGTTTATTATAACGGATTTAACGTTCTGTAAGCCATGTTTTGTTCCATCGTACTGCAAACGGCAAATGCCTCGTACTCAGGTGGTAATCATCTATCTACAGAATTCTCTGTCCTTCTCTCCGTTTGGTTCCTTTGAGAAAGTTCCCCTACCAAGTTTGGGTTTCTCGCTCGAGGGGTTTACCGCGTTCCACTCTCACCATTTCTAGTGAGACTTCGTCACTGTGGCACTTTCAAGGATACTTTGCCATATCCTAAAAAGGACGTAGGCATTTTTCCTGCCGTCAGCCTTTCCCAGGCTGCCCTGGCTTATTTTTTCGCCAGGCACGAACACTACGGGCATCTCAGCACCGTGCGAGCATGGACTTTCCTCTGCAATGCCCTAAATAGCATTACAGCGATTACCCGAACGTTAATCAATAAGCGTTATTATAAACGACAATGACATCTGACACAAGCTTTTTTCAGCAACACTCAATCATAAAGTTTGCTGCCGAAAACGTGTTTCTCAAGGTTCGATAGTCTTTTTAAAATATCAAAGTTTGTTGTATTAGACTGTGCAGGCTGTCTTTTCCCTTGTTCAACAGCTTCTTCAAGCTGTTTTGACAAGTGGAGGTTTTCTTGTTGAAGTTTTTCGATTTCTTGGTTGAATGTCTCATAGTCTTTAATGACCATATCTAAAAATTTATCGACTTCTTCTTGTTTGTACCCTCTGACACCTGTTTTAAATTCTTTTTCTAAAATTTCTTTCGCAGAAAGCTTTACTTTATCAGCAAGCATCTTTTTCACCTCATATCGTGAATTCATAGTATATTTTTTCAGAAATACGTGACGTTGTCAAATTTTCTCTTGCTTTTAATCAAAAAACGGATCTTCCGCCTCAACCTGCGCTCTTAGATCATCCATCGTGATGTACATAATCGGGTAATCGGTATAGGCTTCCGCCTCCCTGATCATATACTTCGGCGATCCCTCATGCTCGGGATCATATAAGACGAGAAGACCATCTGTTTTTTCAATAAAAAAGCGGTTCTTTTGTTTAAATTGTGCCGGACTTTCGTACGGTCTATGCGTGACACTTTCTACAAAATCGGCCTGTGCAAGAATTCCTTCATACAACACTTTGTTTTGTTCATTCCAGCGCTCTTCCTGTTCATAAAATGGCGTAATGACTGCAAGTTTTAACGCTGGATATTCCTCCTGAAGCTCAAACACCACTTCGGCTGTCCAAATTTCTGCCCCAAGCTGGCCTGATATGAGAACCCATTCCAGACCTTCTTCGATAAGGGCTGTCAGCCTTTTTTGAAGCTCCGCTTTTATGTATTGAAGTGCAGGCTCGTCTTGTTTGAATATCCCAAGCTCAAACGGCTTGTACCCTGTGACAGCAATAATTTTCATTTTTTCACCTGCTTTTAAAAAATGGGACTTATAAAAGTCCCATTCACTTTATCTGTTACAGCAAGGTCCACCGCAGTTAAAGTGTTGATGTGTTGTCGGGTCCACCTGAGAAAACGTATGCGGGAAGTAGTGAACATGTTTGAAATTATGGTGGTGAACATTTGTCACATGCTGCGGGTGGATATGCGGCACAATTGTTGTTGACTCGCTGTGTGTACAGCAATGATTCGTCGGATGAACAATTGGCTGTGTAACATTCGGATGGCAATGATGGTGATGATGGTACATGTAGCATTCCCCTCTCCTTTATTTTCTTACATTAACAATGTATGAATTAAGAGGTGTACATGTACTAATGCATTAACCTATTTTAAAAGTTGGCAAGAAAAATATCTTTATAGTTTGAAAACACAAAAGCGACCAAAATGACCACAAGAAAAAACAAGTAGAAAAGACCCTTATACATGCTATACGCTCCTCATTCAATATCTAACGTTATTTTACAGGATTCGCGGACTTTCTACAATAAAAGTGCTAAACAATTTTTATTTTCGGCCGAGAGCCGAACGTTGTCATTTTTTGCGCTTTCCCGGGTAATAATATTTCATTGCCCAGCTTTTCTCAATAGCCGTTTTTTTCGTTTCTCAAGCTCTTTTGTGTCTCGCTCGCTTAACGATGAGAAAGATAATAAAGATTCCGTGATGGAAAGAGCTGACCTTGCATCTTTTTGGCGATGCTCTTTACACTTCGCAAGCTCTATACCCGCTTTTAATGCTAAATGGACATCACTTGATTCAAATAATGTTTCCCAAATTCGAACTGCTTCATCCCACTCGTTTAGCCGTTTATATTGTAAGGAGAGATCAAAAGCCGCCTGATTGGCATGTTCAAAATCAGCACCTGTTAATTCCCGCAAATGCTTCGTAGCTTCCTGTACATCACGATGCGCAAGATGCCACCTAGCCAGCGCGTATTTCTCATCGTGCTCCTTTACTGCATCCATAGATAGAATTTTTTTGGATAGATGAATGTAGAGGCTGATTAACGAAAGGACGTCTAATTCATTATGAGTCAAAATCCCTTCAATGAGCTTCGGATTTTGTTCCTTTAAAAAGTGAAAATAGATCATCGGTGCCAAAAAACCCGGTGTGTCTCCTTCCCGGTGAACGTGCAGCTCTTCTTTTTCAACCACAGACAGCGCCATTCGTTCATATTTATGCTTCCACAACCGTCTTGACCCATGCAGAAGATCAAAGTGGCCAAACTCTGGAAGCGCAGGGATTTGATCTCGCAGCAAAGTATGTCTCGTTTTCACTTGCGGCCAATCGAATGATTTTCCATTATATGTAACGAGTGATTCTACGTTCACTTCATCGAGAAAGCTTTTATAAAGAGCCGCTTCATTTCCCGGATTTGTGAGCAGGTGCTGTTTCACCACTACTTTGTCAGCAAAGACCCGCGCATGTCCTAGCAAGAAGATCATATTTCCCGTTCCGCCAGATAATCCAGTTGTTTCTGTATCAAAGAAAAACAGTTCATGCGGCTTGTAACCTTTAGCCGATAGAGAATGCTGGATGCTGCTTTTGTTCCATGCCTCGATGATCTTTGGCAGTTCCGCAAACGAGTAGAGTCCATGCTTATCATCTAATGAATAGGTGACTTCTCGAATGAGACAAAAAGAATCCTCAAAGTGATAAGGAGCTGCTCCCAATTGCTCCCATTCCTTTAAAAATGGAATGTTATCGGCCGTCACAGGCTGAGGTTGCCCTTCCACTGCTTTTTGCCTTTTTTCGTTTGGCTGGTTGTGCGATAGGTGCTTCTTCATTCGATTTAATTTCCCTTTTAAAGACATGAGTAGGTATCTTCCTCCTTCCCCTTAAAATACAGACATCAATTCAACAATGCTGCTTTTTCCGCTCACCTCTTTCATTTCCATGCCAATGCAGGATGGACAGCCGTTCTCACAGCGGCACCGCTCTATCAGCTGAATGGCTGCACCTGCTATTTCATCGAAACGAGCTTGGACTTCTTTGCTTAAACCGATTCCGCCAGGGTAGTGGTCATATAAAAAGACTGTCGGTTTACCGGTATGTGCCGCTTTAATTTGTGAAACAACATGAATATCTGAGCGGTCACACATCACAAAAGCAGGTACAATGTGCTGAAGAACATTTGCGATGCCAAGCAGCAGCTGTTCAAGTGTCTTCTCTTCAAATCTCCGCTCTGCCTCGTGTAATTCAAACCAAGCCGCACTCGTATGAATTTCTTCTTCCGGTAAGTGAATCGGTCCAGACCCGATATTTTCACCAGTACTGAGCCGGATTTTTTTGAAAATTGTTGGCATTGCGTTGACAGTCACATCACCGTAGTGAACAGATACTGCTTCTTTCTCTGTTGTCTGATCGATTTCCAGTACCTTGAGCTGAACAGCTAAATTCGCATCTGTATAGTATTCTACATCTACTTGTTTCACATAAGCCTTCAAATGCTCGTAATCTAGCTTTTCTACTTGATACTGAACCCCTTCATGTAAATAAATCGCCTCATCATGAAGCAGTGTCATTGCACTGAATCGATCCATCTCTCCAATAATCCGAACATTCGCTACGTCGGATTGATCCACAATTACCACATTTTCTTGGCTTGCAGACCGCAGGCTGATGCCATGCGCTGGGAACGATTGATCTGACCAATAATACCGGTTCCCGCTAAAATGAAGAACCCCTTCCTCATGTAAGTATTGCAAAATGTCCTCTACTTCCATGCCGCCAAACTGTTCATCCGTCCGAAATGGCAGCTCGTAGGAAGCACATTTTAGATGATCCACTAAAATAATGAGATTTTCAGGATTGATTCTGGCTGCTTCAGGCGGTCTATTAAAGAAATATTCAGGGTGTCGGACAATATATTGATCAAGGGGTGAGGAACTTGCCACCATGATAATGAGCGCCTCCTCATGACGCCTTCCAGCACGTCCTGCCTGCTGCCATGTACTCGCTACACTGCCAGGATACCCCGTCATAATGCATACCTTTAGCTGACCTATATCTACCCCTAATTCTAGTGCGTTCGTGCTCACGACACCTAGAATGTCTCCTTCTCTTAACCCCTTTTCAATCACGCGCCGCTCTTTTGGCAAATAGCCTCCGCGATACCCGCGAATCGATTTTGGACCAATTTCTTTTTTCACAAGCTCTTGAATATGACTTAAAATCACTTCTACTCGTACTCTGCTTCTAGCAAAAACGATCGTTTGAATTTTTTCTTTTAAAAATGTTTTAGCCAATTGGTTGACGACAGTGGCAGCGCTTTGTCTAATATTTAATGGTTTATTCACCACCGGCGGGTTATAAAACACAAAATTCTTTTTACCGCTAGGCGCTCCGTTTCGTTCAATAAGATGCACTTTGCTCCCTGTGAGCTGCTGCGCCAGCTCTTTTGGATTTGCAATCGTTGCGGAAGTACAAATGAAAATCGGATCACTTCCATAAAATGCACAAATACGTTTTAACCTGCGAATCACATTAGCCACATGACTGCCAAAAACGCCTCGATATGTATGAAGCTCATCAATGACAATATACTTCAAATTCTCAAATAAACTGACCCATTTCGTATGATGAGGCAAAATAGCTGAATGCAGCATATCTGGGTTTGTGATGACAATATGTCCTGCTTGTCTGACTCGCTGCCGAATGGCCGGGGAGGTGTCCCCGTCATATGTTTCACTATGAATCGGAACATCCATCTCGTGGATGATCTCGTTAAGTTCACTCTTTTGATCCTGTGCGAGCGCTTTTGTTGGAAATAAATAAAGAGAGCGGTTTGTCTGGTCTTCTGCAATCGACTGAAGAACAGGCAGATTGTAGCAAAGCGTTTTACCTGAAGCTGTTGGTGTAACCGTTACTACATGCTCACCATTCATTACTCGTTCAAAGGCTTCTTTTTGATGAATATACAGCTCTTTCACGCCTCGTTTTTCAAGCGCCTTTTTTAGCCTGTCGTCCACTCTTTCAGGAACGGGTGAGGTCTGTGCAGGCTTTGCTTCAATTTCATGCCAATGTTCTACCTGTTCGTCTTTCTTTAATTCTTCTATCAGTTCGTTCATTGTTTTCTTTTTCATATTGCGTCCACCTCTCATTCTAGTGTACCGAATATTTGTTTGCATGACTAGGCGGCAATTTTTTGATGCGGACTTATGAGCAAATACTTTGAACTGTTGTAACAGTATCTATTACACTTCTAAAGTGAAATGATTTTATCAAGGAAGAAGATGATCAGATTGAAAAACGAATTTAAGCCTTTATTTGAACCATTTACGTTTCCAGGAGGCGCCTCTATTGATGGCCGGTTAGTGGTTGCTCCAATGACACACTTCGGTTCTCATGACGACGGCACCATTTCAAAAGACGAAATTGACTTCATTACAGCTAGATCAAGTGAAATGGGCATGGTCATTACAGCATGTGCGAATGTGACTCCAGATGGGAAGGCATTTGAAGGACAGCCTTCTATCGCAAGAGATGAAGATATCCCTGGCCTGAAAAAACTGGCTTCAGCTATCCAGGCAAAAGGAACAAAAGCCATCATTCAAATTCATCACGGCGGCTCTCAGGCTCTCCCTCATTTAGTTCCAAACGGTGATGTGGTTGCGCCAAGTGATGTGTTTAAAGATGGAAAACAAATTGCACGCGCTTTAAAAGAAGAGGAAATTACGCATATTATCGACTCCTTTAAAGAAGCGGCAAGACGAGCGGTTCAAGCAGGGTTTGACGGCGTGGAAATTCACGGGGCAAACGGTTATTTATTACAGCAATTTTACTCACCGCATAGCAATCAGCGTACAGATCAATGGGGAGGAAACGAAGAAAAACGTCTAGCTTTCCCTATTGCTGTTGTAGATGCAGTTAAAGAGGCCATCAAAGAGCATGCGGCTAAACCGTTTATCTTTGGATACCGGTTATCTCCTGAAGAACCAGAAACTCCTGGTTTAACAATGACAGAGACGTTTACATTAGTGGATGTTCTCAAAACAAAAAGCCTCGATTATTTGCATATCTCTTTAATGGAGATTGGCTCTAAAGCAAGACGAGGCGCAGATTCTAATAAGACACGTATGGAACTGCTAAAAGAACGCTGCGGCGATGCTCTTCCGCTTATTGGAGTAGGCAGCGTCATTACAGCTGAAGATGCACTCCATGCTTACAATCAAGGAATTCCTCTCATCGCTGTCGCACGAGAGCTGATCGTCGACCCAGATTGGGCAAAGAAAATTAAAGAAGGCAGAGAACAAGAGATTGAAACCGTCATTAAACGCAGCCAAAAAGACAAGTATCTTATTCCAGAAGGATTGTGGTCTGTCATGGAAGCGAGTCAAGGCTGGGTTCCAATGGAGGATTAATGTTCTCACCTCAATAAAAAACTACCCTATCAATGGGTAGTTTTTTTTCATGAACTATTTCATTTTCACTGTAAAGAGCTTGGACGTCTGCTTTTCTACAGAGCCTTTTGGTTCTTTATCAAGTCGTTCGATAAGGTCACCGTTCATAATCACAATCGGTGTCACTGTACTTGACGCTTTCTCTTCAATCAGTTCTAAATCACACGTAATAAGAGGATCCCCGATTTTCACCTTATCCCCTTCTTTCATGTGCGCTTCAAATCCTTCACCATTTAACCCAACTGTTTCAAGTCCGATATGAATCAGAAGCTCAAGCCCCGAGAGTGTTCGAATGCCAATTGCATGTTTTGTATGGAAGAGCTGAATGATTTCACCCTCTACTGGTGACACAATCGTCCCACTTTTTGGTTTTACTGCTACGCCGTCTCCCATCATCTTTTGAGAAAAGACGGGATCTGGTACATCAGTCATATCCATTAACTCTCCATCAACTGGAGAATAAATGACTTCTTCCTTTACATCATCTTGGTTTTTTCCGAAACCGAATAATTTTTTCAGCAATGTCAATTTGCTCCCTTCAAGCTTTGCTTCCTAAATCTATTTCGTGTATGAAACTTTACGCCCATACACCTTGCTTCATTCAACACTATTTAATCATAATTTTTTCCTCTCATCAATTGATAACCGCCTGAGCCCCCTCTGCATAGGCTGTAGATGAGAGGTGATTCAGATGAAACATGAAGGCGAAAAAAAACATGAAATGCTGGCAAATGAAGATATGCTATATGAAGCGATTGAACAATTTTTTGCATCCTCCCCGTTTCACGAGATATTAAATAGTGCAGAGGCACTCATGACCACATCGCATTCACTTGCATCCATTACGACCAATGTGACAGAGGATGAACAGAATGTGTATATCGAGATTCAATTTCCAGACCATTTTGTCGAAGGAGACATTGCGCTAGAAGTAAAAGCCCAATATTTACACTTATCAGTACAGGAAAAAATCAAAACGAATACGACTACCTCGTATTCAAGTTTTACTAAAACGATTTTAATGCCGGCAAAAATAGATGAGACAAAAATGAAGAGTGTGTGGAAAGATCAATCGCTTCATGTGTCTGCGCCAAAGCAAACAACCCAATAGTTCAATCTATTGGGTTTAGCTATGCTTTAAAAATGCTTGTAAATCCTTTCGCCAATGAGCCTACTTGATTCATTGTACTCATCATTTGGCCAGCTGTATCAAACATTTTGTTAAAATCGTATTGCCCATTCGTCTTTTTGAATTGTGACAGCACACTTTTAAATTGAGATGGCTGCTGTTTTTGCGGCCTTGGCAATGGATAAGGGTTCATAGGCGGCTGCATGGGCATCATGCCTGGAGGCGGCTGCATTTGGGGTGGATTCATCGCTTCAGGCGGCTGCATAAGCGGCACGTTTTCTTGGTATCCATAAGGCGGCTGATAAACAGTAGATGGTGCCTGATTCATTCCCCCTCCACCTTGATACGGCGGCATGAAATAGTCTGGAGGCTGCGGAGGCTGCTGCTGCATCTCTGGATACGGAAAAGGCCTTTGCTTGAATTGATTGAATTCATAAGGCTGCTGGTTTGAATAAGGGAACATCTATCTCGCTCCTCTCGCTCTCAACACATATTGATGTCACTCATATATTATGACCAAGAGCAGAAGATGTGCCTAAAGAAGCCATAAGAAAAACGCAGCATCATGTCTTTAGCTGCGCTTTTTGATTTCTTCTATTAAAAGGTTCAGAGTGTAAACCACTGACTCAACTAAATTTTTTACACGGGGTGCGTGCTGTTTACCAAAATAAGATTGCAGGACAACCTCTTTACCATTTTCTTTTACGGCTTCAAGCTGTTCTTGGTGTAAATATCTAGGTTTGGCCTGCTCAATAAACGAGATCGCAGCGGTGAGCCACTCCTCCATTTTCTGATCAAATGTAACAACGGCCGGCTGAATATCCGTATAAAAATCATACGATGGGTATTCCTCTTCAGCCTTTCCCTTTTGGTACTGCTTATACGCTTCTTCGATCCATATTCTCAAGTTTTGTGTATGTTCAAGTAATGTTTGATTATCCAAAGTGTTCACCTCTATGAACCATCCTATCAAACGTTTACCTATTGCTCAAATAGAAAAGCTATCCGGCGTGATATGCCGGTCTTGCTGCCAGTTTATACTCGGCTGCATGAAGCTTCACTTCACAGTCCTTTACTTCTGATTCAAGCCGGTCAATTATTTGTTCTTGCTCTTCTATCGCTGCACGTTTCGTCTGCTTCACAGCAAGAGACAGCTCTTCCTCCACCGCATCAATTTTTCGCTCGATTTCCTCTAACAACTGCATAATGGATTCTTTTGATACAAATTCGCTCATCATCAGATTCCTCCTTTATTGTCTCTCGTTACATTCTCTTTTCTTTCTCCCCCTCCTTCACACATGACAAAACTAGAAGCAAATCGCCAATCTAAGTGTAGATGAGCGCTATTTCTTCCTTTTCGACAGATGCTTGTCCTTCTTTGTATGATTGCGTCCGATTGTGTAAATTCTAAGGACAAAAGGAGGTAGATTTCATGAAAAAGCAGCCAGCACCAAAAGAGCAAAAGCCAAAAGGGAAAGAAAACAGTCCAGATCAGCTTGATAAAAAGCTCGGCGGTCCTAATCGTCCATCAACGTAAAAAAAAGCAGGCACCCCCTGCTTTTTATTTATGCAAAAAATAGTGCTCTAATGAGAAAAGAAAACGAAGCTGTCTTTTTTTATGGAAATACCAGTCGGTCAGATCAATCTGCTTTGGCAGCGGCTCTGCCTCAAATAAAGATGGACTCAATTTCTTTTGAAACCAATCTTCCCTTTGATCGTCTAATGAATGTGTCATCACCGGATAAACCGTCCGAAGAAAAGGTGTTGACCTTCTAGCGATCCCTAAAAACGGCTCAAAATCAAACCGAGACCCCGTATGCGGAACGGTATGCAAAAAATGATAAAAATCCGAAAACAAATCGGCTCGAAATAATAGTTTCGCTAGTTTTTTACCTAATGTAATGCGCTCCTTTACATTGGAAAACTTCCGTATGGTTATGCCGTACAAATGCCCGTCCACCGTTGGAAAAACAACGGTTTGGAAATGTCCCCACTCGCTGAAAAGATATTGAATCGAGTGAAAAACATTCTTTTTCAGAAGAGGATTTTGTATAATAGGAGATTGTATAGTATATTGTTCATTTATGATGAGTGCATATAGCAGACGCTCTGTGTCACGCTTTAGCCAGAAACGTTCCCACTCAGCGCTCATAAACCGAGACACGGAGAAATAAGGAAGCAGATGAAACAAAGGTTGACTGCACCTTTTAGACCATTCATACAAAAGAAGCTGAGGGTAAGCATCCGAAAAGATCAGCCAATTCGCTCTTTCATATGCTGTGAAAAAAAGGTGCCCCTGCTGATCCGTTAAACCTGGATGGAAGAGCTCGCCCTTTAAATCCGTCATGGACCACCCAGCATTTCTCGAGACAAAGGAAGCGAGCAGCGACCATTTCATCTCTGGATGCCGGTCATAAAAGCGCTTGTAAGCATTTGTCCTCGTCAGGTTGTCTTTATTTTTTGCTTTCGTTTCACGCAAAATTTGCTGAGTGATGATGTGCTCTTCTTGGGACAACATGGTGATCTCTCCAATACAAAATGCATTAAAAGGAGGCTGAAACTTGATGATTCGGTATCCAAACGGAAAATCGTATCAGCCCATTCAACAAATTGGGACAAAAAAAAGAATCAGCGGCGAATCCTCTTATAGTAACCGCGGGATGACGCTTGAGGCTGATTTAAATGAAACGAACCAATACTATTTGGTCAACGGGATCGCAGTCATTCATAAAAAGCCTACCCCAGTTCAAATTGTGAATGTGGATTACCCAAAAAGAAGTGCTGCTGTCATTAAAGAAGCCTATTTTAAACAATCATCCACAACAGACTATAACGGGGTGTACAAAGGCCGCTATATCGATTTTGAAGCAAAGGAAACCAAAAGCACTACCTCGTTTCCGCTCAAAAATTTCCACGACCATCAAATTGAGCATATGAAACAGGTTGAAAAGCAAGGCGGCATTTGTTTCGTTATTATATCCGCTTTTGGCTCCGTTTATTATTTGCCCGCTTCAGATCTCTTTTACTTCTGGGAGCGGCAGAAGAAAAACGGCCGTAAATCCATTAGCAAAGACGAATTAATGGAAGCTGGCCACATAATGACACTTGGATATTCGCCAAGAATTGATTATATTAAAGTAGTGGAGACACTTCATTTTTCGGATGAAAGCAATCAGCAATTACGTTCGAAAAAGGTTTAACACGAAAGGTTGAGATGTGATGTCTGATCAATTTACAAGTCGTGAACAGCGACGTAAAGCAAGTCAAGTTAACAATAAGAAGCAAAAGAACAAAAAAGGCAAAAAGAAAGCAGGTCTATTTAAAAAAATATTTTTATCTTTACTCGTGATCGGTCTACTTTGTTTAGTTGCCGGAATCACAACTTTTGCCGTTTTTGCATCAAGCGCTCCTTCTATTGATGATAGTAAGCTTAAAACACCATACTCTTCAAAGCTTTATGATAAAGACAAGAAAGTGTTTGCAGAAGTTGGTGCAGAAAAAAGAACGTATGTCTCGATAAAAGATATACCCGATGTGGTAAAAGACGCATTTATTGCGACTGAAGATGCACGTTTTTATAAGCACCACGGGATTGATCCAATCCGTATTGGCGGTGCCCTTGTCGCAAACGTTGAGGACGGCTTTGGTGCTGAGGGCGGAAGTACCATTACACAACAGGTTGTGAAAAACTCCCTCCTAACCAATCAAAAGACGTTAAAACGGAAAGTACAGGAAGTATGGCTCTCGATTCAGCTTGAGCAAAAATACTCTAAAGATGAAATTTTAGAAATGTATTTAAACCGGATTTTCTTCTCTCCTTATGCTTATGGAGTTGGGAAAGCAGCTGAACAATTTTTCGGAGTCACAGATTTAAATAAACTAACCGTTGCACAAGCTGCTACACTTGCAGGTATGCCGCAGAGTCCTTCTGCTTATAACCCAGTGAAACATCCCGAGGCAGCGGAAAAACGCCGTAATATCGTTTTAAGCCTTATGAAAAAACAAGGCTACATTTCAGAAAAAGAATATGACGTTGCAAAAGCAACCCCTGTCAGTAAGACAGTTGTTTCAGCTAGTAAATATAAGAGCCAAAACTCTAGTAAGTACTCTGCCTACATTGAAGAAGTGATGGAAGAAGTACAGAAAAAAGCCAAAGTGGATGCATCAACTGATGGATTAAAAATCTATACTTCCCTTGATCGAAATGCACAGGATCATCTAAATGATATCATCAATGGAGATTCAGTTGGATTTACGAAAGGGATGCAGGCGGGTGTGACCCTGCTTGATACGAAAAATGGTGAAATTCGCGCCATTGGCGGTGGACGTGATGTACCAGCCGGCGGCTTTAATTATGCGACGGATGCAAAACGCCAGCCAGGGTCCACAATCAAACCGATCTTAGATTACGGCCCAGTCATTGAAAACAAAAAATGGTCAACATATCAGCAAATTGATGATGCACCGTATACGTACTCAAACGGTACGCCGATTAATAACTTTGACAGAAGACACTTAGGGAAAATGTCGATGAGAAGTGCTTTGGCACAATCACGTAACATTCCTGCCCTAAAAGCTTTCCAAGAAGCTGGTACAGACAATGCCGTTCAATTCGCTAATAACTTAGGTATGGACTTACCTTCTGACATTCCAGAGTCCTACTCAATCGGTGGATTTGACGATGGTGTCTCCTCCCTGAAGATGGCTGGAGCATTTAGTGCATTCGGTAATAACGGATACTATAACGAACCGCATGCTGTCACGTCTGTTGAATTTAATGATGGGACAAAGCTTGACCTTACGCCGGACTCAAAAGCAGCAATGAGTGATTATACAGCATTTATGATCACAGATATGCTGAAAACTGCTGTCCAATCTGGAACTGGTACACTTGCACAAGTACCGAACGTTCAAGTAGCTGGTAAAACAGGTACAACGAACTTTATAGAAAAAGATATTAAGACACACAATATCCCTTCTGGCGGTGCAAAAGATTCGTGGTTTGTCGGTTATACGCCGCAATATACAGCAGCCGTTTGGACTGGAATCGGTAATTCAAAAGATGCAGACGGCAAAGTATGGCTGAATGAAAACGAGCAGCGTGTTGCCAAAATTGTCTTCCAGCGATTAATTTCTCAAATTGATGATGGAAGCGGCTCATTTGAAAAACCAGACAGTGTCGTTGAAGCTACGGTTGAAAAAGGATCCGATCCTGCAAAATTAGCCGGACCGAATACACCAAGTGACAAGAAGACAACAGAATACTTTGTAAAAGGTACGGTTCCAACAAAAGTGTCTGACACTTTTGAGAAAAAAGAAGCCGATAAGCCTTCTGACTTAAAAGCGGTGTATGATGAAGAGAAAAAATCCATCACACTGACTTGGGGCTATTCTGACGACGCTGATGCTACATTTAATGTCAAGCAAGCAGTTGATAATGGCGGCTATAAAGATATTCAAAACAGCTCTGCTAAAGAAGCGGTCATCTCTGATGTGAAGCCTGGCTCCACTTATAAATTCCAAGTGACAGCCACTGTAGATGATGTCACAAGTAAAGCGGCTTCTACCTTCCTCACCATTAAGGATGACGCAGATGAGGAAGAAAAAGCGGATGATGAGAATAAAGAAGAAGAAGAACCGCAGCAGCCTGACGACGAACAGACAGACCAAACTGACAATAACAAAAATCAGCCCCCTGGCACTGATGAGCAAAAGCCTGATGACAAAAAAGATCAAGATAAGGATAAGGATCAAGACCAAGGTGGAAATACAGAAAACGGAAATAATGGTTCTTCAGAAAATGGCTCAGACAGTACAAATGGGAACAGCAGCAACTCGCAAACTGATAATAAAGATAAAAAGAAAGATGATGAGAAAGCCAACTCTCAAAGTTCCAATTCGCAATCAAATGCTACTTCTCGAAAAGAAGATGAATAATGAAAAAGCACTTGCCTCCTATGGCAAGTGCTTTTTTTAACGCTGCTGTCTGATTTTTTTTAATGCTTCATATTTTCCATACTGCTTTTTTAATTCCGTGTATAGCTCGTCCAATTGAATAAAGCAGTGATATTGAGTTGGTTTTAGCAAAATGAACTCTAAACGTTCCGTCCAATTAATCGGAGCAACAGGAAATGTCTCTTGCTTGATATGTTCCCATTCAAACGTTTGGACACTCTCCCCTTTGATCCAGTAAAACATCGCAATCATACTGACGATTCCTTGCAGCATATCATCTTCTTCACAGCGGGATTTTCTTGTTTGGAAACGAGGAAGCATTTTTTCTTTTAATTCGTCCCACAGCTCAAACATCACAGGAACAAATCCTTCCGTTTCCTGCCATGGAAACTCGTCTGTTAAAACTTCTGAAGATAGATCATATGCGAGCGGATTGGCTCTCAGTATATCTACTCGATCACCTTTAATCTCTACCTTTTTTTCTTTTAGCTTTTCGACATATGAGGTGAAAACAGCTGCCCCGCTCATGCCAGCTTCACCAATCCTTTTTTCAGCCTCTTCTGCCCTTCTCTGCACATATCAAGAAGTGGACACGATTCGCACTGCGGCCGCTGCGCCTTACAATGATATCTTCCAAAAAAGATTAGACGGTGATGCGTCACAGACCAATCTTCTTTTGGCACCTTTTTCATCAAGGTTTGCTCTACTTCAAGCACAGAATCCTTCCAGCGGCAGATGCCTAGACGCTTGCTGACTCGTTCTACATGTGTATCTACTGCTATTGCCGGTACTCCAAAAGCGACTGAAACGACGACATTTGCTGTTTTCCGGCCAACCCCAGGAAGCTTAACAAGCTCGTCCCGGTCCTTTGGTACTTCACCGCCATATTCTTCAATCAGCATTTTGCTCAACTTTTGAATGTTTTTAGCCTTATTTCGATAAAGACCAATCGAGCGAATATCTTGCTGGAGTTCTTCAAGCGGTACACTTAAATAGTCTTCTGGTGTTTTATATTTTTGAAATAACGTTTTGGTGACCTTGTTTACAAGCACGTCCGTACATTGAGCAGAGAGCGCAACAGCAATCACAAGCTCAAATGGGTTGGCATGAACAAGCTCACACTCAGCCTCTGGAAACATATCTCCTATAATATCTAAACACTCATTGATTTGTTTTTTTGATAACATGCCTTCTCCTTTATTGGTTATTGTTCCAGCCAATTATAAAAAGGAACTTGTCGTTTATAAGTGGACGTCTCTTCATTTGAAGGTGGCGTTTTCTGCTGAGAACGGAAGTGCTGGCTATGTTCTTTTGCTTCTTTCGCTGTTTTCAGCCCTTTCTTTTTCCACTCAAATAAAATTCGATCAATATAACGGAAATTTAATTTCCCTGATAAAACGGCTTCTCTTAGTGCTAGCCGAATCATCTCAGCATCATGATGGTCTTGATCCATCCAGATCGAAAGTGTTTCTCCTTCAAGAGGTGACAGCGGTCTGCCGAATTCATCTTCAAATAAAGCATATAAAGATTTTTCAGCCTGCACCTGTTGTTTTTGAACTTCTTTCGCCTGTTTTGTTTCTAAAAAGTCATACAGCACGCCCCATAAAGGTTCTACTGAGTAACGGTCATGCTGAATACCAGACCTGTCTTCAAATGGCTGAATCGAGATAAATCCTTTTTGAATCAGATGCTGAACCATATACGCGCACTCTTCCGCTGAAATGGTCATCCCTTGAGAAAGCTCTTCAAATGTTTGAAAGAAAACGCCTTGTTCTTCATTCATTTTAATCTTGAGCATCACCATCATCTGTGATTCATTCAGTCCTAACTGCTCATAATGAGCAATCAGCAAATTAGGCAAACTTGTCGACCCCATTTGCTGCATATTAATAAATTGCTGCCTATTCATCGGATACACCTCTTCACTTTAAGTATATCACGTTTTATTTCACGTGCCTCTCTAAAAAGACGTTTGAAAAAGCCTCCATTTGTTGGAGGCTTTCACGTCTTAAGGGTATAAACGGTTTAATAATCTTGGGAAAGGAATGGTTTCACGCACATGCGGCGCTCCGCTAATCCAAGCAACTGTACGTTCAAGTCCAAGACCAAAACCTGAATGCGGTACAGAACCGTATTGTCTTAATTCTGTATACCATTTGTAAGTTTCTTGATCAAGCCCATGTTCTTTCAATCTTGCTTCAAGAAGCTCTAAATCATGAACACGCTCAGAACCGCCAATAATCTCTCCGTAGCCTTCTGGTGCAATCAAGTCTGCACAAAGGACAACATCTTCACGATCCGGTGCTGGCTGCATATAAAACGGTTTTAATGATGTTGGGTAATGAGTGATAAACACTGGTTTATCATAGCTTTCGGCGATCGCTGTTTCGTGAGGCGCACCGAAGTCATCTCCCCATTCGATATCATCAAAGCCTTTTTCCTGCAAGAATTTTATCGCTTCATCGTAAGTGATGCGCGGGAATGGTGCTTTGATATTTTCTAATTTTGCTGTATCACGGCCTAGCGTTTGCAGCTCCACTTTACAGTTTTCAAGTACACTTTGTACAACATGAGACACATAATTTTCTTGATACTCAAGGTTTTCATTGAATTCGACAAAAGCCATCTCCGGCTCGATCATCCAAAACTCAATTAAATGACGTTTTGTTTTAGATTTTTCAGCTCTAAATGTTGGGCCAAATGAGAATACTTTTCCGAGTGCCATTGCTGCAGCTTCCATGTAAAGCTGGCCACTTTGAGAAAGGTATGCATCTTCATCAAAATATTTCGTAGCAAACAGTTCCGTTGTGCCTTCAGGTGCACTTCCAGTTAAAATTGGCGGATCTACTTTCACGAAACCTTCTTGATGGAAGTATTCATATGTAGCACGAATAATTTCGTTACGGATTTTCATAATGGCATGCTGTTTTTTAGAACGAAGCCATAAATGACGGTGATCCATTAAGAATTCTGTTCCATGCTCTTTTGGTGTAATTGGATAATCTGTCGCTTCATGAATCACTTCAATGGATTTCACTTGCAATTCAAAACCTAGCGGTGAACGCTCATCTTTTGTCACTTGACCTGTTACATAGACAGATGTTTCTTGAGTGACTGATTTCGCAAGCTTAAAGACTTCCTCTTCCACTTCTGCTTTTACTACGACTCCTTGAATAAAGCCTGTCCCGTCACGCAGCTGCAAAAATGCAATTTTTCCGCTTGAACGTTTATTGGCAATCCATGCGCCGATTGTTACTTCTTGATCGACGTGTTTGAACACTTGATTAATCGTTGTTTTCAACATAATTCCCTCCAAAGCCAGAAAGAAACTCACCTTTAGACAGGTGTGAATCTTTTTTCATACATTTTATTATAACCGTTCTAAATCAGCATGGTCAACGCAAGACAGGAGAAACTACGGTGTTAAATTTTTTTCCACGTGTCCTGTCGAGAAGTCGACATAGCTGAAGCTATATTGATTGTTTTCATTTAAGTATGTCACTTCCCAAAGAAGTACGTCACCTTCTCTCGCTAATTTGACTTCTTTTAGCTTAGAGACCGTGTTCTCCTTTTGAACGGCTTGTACTGCTTGATTCGAGGTAATGCCTTCTTTTGCTTTTTTTGCGATCACTTTTTCTTTTTTGCTGGCAGGAACCCAAACGTAGATCGTTTCATTCTGTTTGTTTTTCCCTTCAACAATAAATTGTTTTTCTTTCCCGACAAAGGTTTCCACTTGCTCCACTTGTACGATGTTTGCTTGTTCTTTTGCTCGTTCGATCGCTGCTTCATGCCCTTGTTCTCTTTGTCCCATGGCAATTTGATAAATCCACGTAAAGCTGATGATGCCAATAAGCAGAACGAGAGCCACTACAGATGAAATAATCCAGACTATTTTTTTCATGTCAAGCTTCCCCTATGTGCGATATATCGTAAATACCGCTTGATTTTGGTCTTCTTGATCTAATGCTAATCCAAACATGAGATCTTCTCTTTTAAGCGTTCTGTTCAATAAATCAACGATTTTGTATAGGTCTTCTGAATGCTTAATTTGAACAGTTGAAAGTACCTCTATTTTACTTTCCACTTCTAATTCCTCCTCGGTACGTAAATATTGTTAGTCATACTTTTCTGCACGGGAACCGATACTATTTTTACAACGGAACACAAAAAGCCGTTACGATAAATTAACTCCAAACCCACACCAGCTAAAGGCCGCTTATGACAGCGGCTTTTCGTTGTTAAGGTTTTCTATATACGCCTCAAGTGACTCTTTTGACATCTCGTGAACCGGCGCATGAGGGAGTGATTCTAAAAATAGTTTTCCATATGAAGCTGTTTTCACTCGGCGGTCTAAAATCAGCAATGTGCCTATGTCTTTTTCAGAGCGCAGCAAGCGTCCAGCTCCTTGCTTAAAGGTTAACACAGCTTCTGGTAAAGCGACGGCTTTAAACGGATTCTTCCCTTGTTTTTTAGCTGCATCACATTTGGCTTCAATGAGAGGAGAATCAGGCGGCCTGAACGGAAGACGTGCCATGATGACTGTTGTCAGCTCTGAGCCTGGAAAATCAACACCTTCCCAAAAACTACCCGTACCAAGTAAAATAGCTTGTTTTGCTAATTTGAACATTTTCGTTAATTTTACGGGGCTTCCGCCTGTCAAACCTTGAGCAAAAAGGGCTGACTGCATCCCTTCTGTTTTTAGCTCTTCATAGACTGCTTTTAACATCTCATGTGAATTAAACAAAACCAATATTTTTGCATGCTGCTGCTTTTCCATAACCTTAATATATTGCGCAGCCTGCTTTACATAATCTCGTTCATCACGGTTTGTAATCGGCGGCATGTCTGCTGGAACAATGACCTTAAGCTGTTTTTCAAGTTCAAAAGGTGAATCAATTTGCACAAGATGAGGGTAAAAATCTTGCAGGCCAAACCGTTCCAAGCAATAATCAAAGCGGTGATTGATGGTGAGTGTCCCTGATGTGAGGACAACACTCTTTTTGTTCATAAAGAAACGATCAGCCAAAAGCTCCCCAGTATCTAACGGCTGTGCATGCATAAAGACTGCGTTTTTGGCACCTTTTGCATCAATTTCAATCCAAACCGTTTCATCGTTTTTCGGTTCAAAGATAAACCGGTACAGTGTACTGCAAAAAGTATGCATAAACGACATGACTTGGTCGTATTCCTCTGCTTCAAAGGCAAAGTGTTCTGTCAGCTGATCACTTTTTTGAAGAAGCTCATTTTTTTGCTGTTCATACAGTTTCTCACAAGCAATTAACAAGGAACAAAGCTTACTTGCCGTTTCTTTAATCCGTTTCCACTGAGCATGCTTTGAATGATGACGTACTCTATGAATGAGACGATTGATGTCGGCTTTTGGTTTTGTCCTTTTCACAAATGAATGGACGGTGCTAAAGAAAGCGTCACTTTCCATTTGAAGCTGATTGAGATACTCATCCATTTCAATAAAGGTGTCTGTCTGTAACCCTGCATGATGAAATCTCTTTTTCAGTTTCTTTAACAGTCCGCCTTGCAAGGAGCCAAGCTGCGTTAATTTCGCGTGAAGCTGGATATAAGACGCACTATCCCCTAGTGTTTCATTGGCTGTTTTCTCAAATTGATGGGCTTCGTCTATCACATATACGTCAGCATGCTGAAAGATAGACGATGCCTCCGTTTGTGATAAAAGCAGACGATGATTCGTTAAAATTATATCAGCTGTTCTTGCCCTTTTTTTGGCGCGCTCATAAAAGCAATACTCTTTAAAACGGCGCTTTTTCGATGTAAACGGCATATGCACACAAGAAATGCGGTCTTTTATATTGGCAGCTCCTGACGGTAAATTCAGTTCAGATAAATCACCTGTTTCTGTTACAAGGAGCCACATTAAAATTTGCGCCTTCGTTAAGACGACATCATAGTTATCATCTTCCTCATGAAGCACATGCTCAAACTTATCTAAACAAATGTAATGCGCCCGACCTTTAAATACACAGGCAGCAGGCTCAAACGGAAGCAATTGATTCAACATCGGCACATCGCGCTGAAGCATTTGCTGCTGCAAAAGTATGGAATATGTACTAATAATGACAGGTTTTCCTGATTTCCTCGCTTCTAGAGCAGCTGGGATGAGGTAAGCGAGCGTTTTTCCAATACCCGGTGCCGCTTCAATTAATGCATAGGCTCTTTCATGAAACACGTCTCTCACTTTATTCATCATCGTAAGCTGGCCTTCTCTTACCTCATAGCCTTCTACCGTTTGCGGAAGCTTCTTTTTGATTTCCTCAAACAGCTGTTCATCATCTTCACTTACTGAATGTGTCGCCCTGCTGATAGGATTGGTGACATTTTTTACAGCAAAAGAGCCGACTTCCACTAAAGAATCTTCCCAGCTAGCATGGCTTGTTTCAAGCTGCTTAATTAAAAGTCCTATATCACTTAGGAGATAAGAGGATAATCTGCGCAGCTGCTTCAGCACATTTTTCGGTGTATGTTTTAATTGATGTAATAAAGTTAAAAATAACATGGCAGTAACTTCCGCATCACTATCCGCCCTATGCGGGTGGTCATGTGGAAGCATGAGCTCTTCACTTAATTCAGTGAGCTTATAACCTTCAAGCTCAGGATAAAGAATTCTAGAGATCTCAACTGTATCAATTGCTAGCACATCCAGCTCATTTTTCCCGCATGCTTTTAGTTCATCATTTAAAAAATTCAAGTCAAAATGAACATTGTGCGCAACAAAATAAGCACCCTGTATGAGATCATACACCTCTTGGGCAATGTCCTCAAAAAACACCGCATCGTCAACCATGTGCTGCTGAATGCCTGTCAGCTGTTCAATAAATCCTGGGATTGCTTTTCCCGGGTTCACATATTTTGAATACCGTTCGACAATTTGTCCATTTTCAATGACCACCGCAGCTATTTGAATGATTTTATCACCCTTTTTAGGTGAATTCCCGGTGGTTTCAATATCAACGACAACAAACCTTTGATCGGTCATAAAATGGACACCTCAATTCCTCGTTTCACCCTAAAGTGAAACACGCTCTGGACAAAATAGATGAAACAGAACAGCCTCTCTTCTGAAACTGTTCTGTTTCCACGGAGCCTGCGTTATAAAATCGTTCTCGCAGGCTCTTGTCCAATCATTTGTTCAATTTGATTTTGTTTATTTAACACGACCACTTTTGGTGTATGTGTCTTAGCTTCTTCTTCTGACAGCATCCCATAAGCGATAATAATGACCTCATCCCCTGGCTGAACCAATCTCGCCGCCGCCCCATTTAGACAAATGACACCGCTCTTTCTTTCGCCGGGAATAATATATGTTTCAAGTCTCGCGCCATTATGATTATTGACAATTTGTACTTTCTCATTTGCCATCATACCTGCCGCATCAAGTAAATCTTCGTCAATTGTAATACTTCCTACATAATGTAAGTTTGCTTCTGTTACCGTTGCTTTATGAAGCTTAGATGTCATAAAGGTTCTATACATGTTTTTCACCGCTTTCAGGAACATGGAAAATCACATTATCAATCAGTCTTGCCCGTGAGAATTTCACCGCAACCGCCATAATGACTTGACCTGCTAACTGCTGAAGCGGCTCAAGTTCTGGATAAGAATAGATCTCAATATAATCAATTTCTCCGCACGTCTGAACAAGTTCCTCTTCAATCAGCTGATACACACGACTGACATCACGTTCACCGTTTTCAACAGCTGACCGTCCTTTTTTTAATGCGCGGTATAAAGCGGGTGCTTCTTGTCTTTCTTTTTCTGACAAGTACACATTCCTTGAGCTTTTCGCTAAACCGTCTTCTTCTCTGACTGTCGGTACAGATACAAGGTGAAGATCAAAGAAGAAATCCTTGATCATCGCATCGATCACAGCGACTTGCTGTGCATCCTTTAGTCCAAAGTAGACATTTGTTGGTGACACAAGATGAAACAGCTTTGTGAGCACAGTGACAACGCCGTCAAAATGTCCTGGACGTTTTTTTCCGCATAAGACATCTGTCCGCTTTTGAACCGTCATCGTAATAGATGGTTCATTTTGGTACATTTCCTTCACATCAGGTGTAAATAAAATATCCACCCCTGCTGCTTCTGCCAGACGCTGGTCTCTTTCCATATCCCTTGGATAGGATTCAAAGTCTTCATTTGGTCCAAATTGCAACGGATTGACAAAAATACTCATCACGACAATGTCATTTTGACTTCTTGCCTCTTTCGCAAGCGTCAGATGTCCTTCATGAAGAAAACCCATCGTTGGGACAAAGCCGATGGAATGCTGTTTTTCTTGATGCTGCTTGATTAATTCTTTTAGCTCGTGAATATGGGTGACAACATTCATTTTTTGATTCCCCCATATAAGCCATCAAGGACTTCTTCTTTGATATGAAACGTGTGCATGTCCTCTGGAAATGTGCGTGCTTTTACTTCTTTCGTATATTGAATGAGCGCTTCTTCTAAAACAGTATCAATTTGCGCGTATTGTTTCACAAACTTAGGTGTTCTAGACACCCCGTATCCTACCACATCATGGTAAACGAGAACTTGTCCGTCTGCCTCAGCTCCTGCACCAATTCCGATCACAGGAATCTTCAGCATGTCGGTAATTCGTTTTGTCAGTTCGCCAGGTACGCATTCCAGCACAAGAGCGATTGCACCGGCTTCCTCACATTTCAAGCTGTCTTCAATCAATTTTTGAGCACTTTCGTGGTCTTTTCCTTGCACTTTATATCCGCCAAGTACACCAACTGATTGAGGTGTGAGGCCTAAATGACTGACGACAGGAATTCCGCCTCTTGTTAAAGCTTGAATGGATTCAAATACTCCATCTCCGCCTTCTAGCTTTAAGGCATCGGCACCACTTTCTTGCATGATGCGTGCAGCATTTTTCATTGTTTCTTCTAACGAATAATGGTAAGACATAAATGGCATATCAGTCACAACAAATGTGTCTTTTGCGCCTCTTTTCACTGCTTTTGTGTGATGGATCATATCATCCATCGTGACTTGAACTGTGGAATCTAGTCCAAGTACAACCATCCCAAGTGAATCACCAACTAAGATCATGTCGACTTCCGCTTTTTCCGCTTGCTTTGCAGCTGGATAGTCGTATGCGGTCAGCATCACAATAGGTTCGTTTTGTTCTTTCATTTTGAAAAAATCTAGCTTTGTCTTCATTTGTTCCTCCTCATTCTGGAGAGGAGATGGCTTGCCTCACATCACATGCTTTGATTTCTCATGTGCGGCGAATCATCCCTCTGTCCAAGTCCCTTAGGATCAAGGCAGAAATTTATCGAATTTTTCTTCCTAACAGGTACAGTTCTTTGCAGATACTGCCCACACGAAGTATATCAAAAATGTGCCGGGTGTTCCACTCAAGTTGACTTGATCTCAATGTCTGCGGAGTAGATTTTTTGGATACCGTCCTCCGTTTCAAGCAATAAAACACCTTCTTCATTGATGCCAAGCGCCTTCCCCGTATATTGCCCATTGACGGTGCGGGCAACAATATGTTGACCGATCGTCATCGCAAACGATTCCCATAATTGTTTAATGGGCGCAAATCCTTGCTTCATATAATCATCATATCTTTTTTCAAAAGTGGACATGATCTGTTGTATAAGTGCAGCACGATCCACTTTTTCATTCAGTTCCATCCGCAGACTTGTGGCGACATCCTTTAGTTCTTCCGGAAAGTCATCAGCTGTTTGGTTCACATTTATGCCCGGTCCAATAATGACCGCATGAACCTGGTCAGCTTCTGCTTTTAATTCAGTCAGAATGCCAACGACCTTTTTTCCATTCAACAAAATATCGTTTGGCCATTTAATAGATGGACTGAGTCCTGTTTGCTGCGCAATTGCTTCTGCGATGGCTACAGATGCCAAAAGCGTCATTTGCGGCGCTTTATGCAGCGGAATTTCAGGCCGGAGAATGAGACTCATCCAAACGCCTGTCCCATGTGGTGAATGCCACGTTCTTTGAAGACGCCCTTTTCCGTTTGTCTGATGATCACTGACAACGATCGTGCCGTGGGGCGCACCTTCATTTACAAGATCATGGGCAATCAGCTGAGTTGAAGCGACTTCTTTCTGAAAGTAAATATGCCTGCCGAAGCTCTCTGTTTCAAGACCAAACAGAATTTCGTCCTCACTAATTTTGTCCGGTTTACGAAGCAGACGGTATCCTTTTCTTCTAACTGCTTCTACCTCATACCCCTCTTTTCGCAAGTCCTCCATATGCTTCCACACAGCTGTTCGGGAACAGCCAAGTTCATCACAAATTTGCTGACTTGAGACAAAATCCTCACTGGATGCTGTAAATAGTTCAATTAATCGTTTTCTAATTGCGGATCGCATGCTTTAAGCCACTCCTCTATGGCTTCTTTTCGGTTTTCTAAACGGTTTTGCAAAACGGCTTTTTTCACAAAATTGAGCTCCTCTGCAATCCATTTCCCAGACGACTTTTGCCGAAAGGCCATTAAATCTTTTCCTGAAACAGCGAGGTCTTGGAGCTTTTTAATCGGCAGTGCATCATAAGAACGCTTCGCTGCCTCCAGCTCATCAAAGAAAATGCGGCGCTCATGTTTTAGCTGTGTGATCTTCAAACTAGATAAGAGCACGTGTTCACCAGCTTCAAACATGTTTTCCGCATCCCAGTCACAATCAACGTATTTACTAATGGCTACTGCTTCTTTCAAAAGCTTGGTTGACAGCTTCCATTCTTTTAAGAAGGCCGCAGCCTCCGCTTCATCTAGGCCGAGCAAATGGATGCAAGCCCCCCATACCTCTTCTAGTCCATCCAGTAAGTAATATGGAAAGGCTTGAAAGGATTCATGAAGACGCTCCTCTTTGAGACCTGGCAATTCTTCATATAAATTGGTTGAAATGAGTACTTGAATGGCCTGCTCACAATGACGGCCTTTTAAAAGCTTCTCCATTTCAATCTTTTTGCGCTCAACTGATATGTTGGCAAGCAGATGCTTATCCTTTTTCATAGCTTCAGCCGTTTCATCAGCGAGTTCAAAGCCAAGCTGGCTTAAAAAACGGACAGCTCTCATCATGCGAAGCGCATCTTCTTGAAAGCGGCACGCAGGATCTCCAACAGTTTGAATTCGTTTCCGCTTAATATCCTGTTTACCACCTACATGATCAATAATTTCTCCATTTATATCCATGGCCATTGCATTAATCGTTAAATCTCTTCTTAAAAGATCTTCCTTAAGCGACGTAATAAACGCCACTTCTTTCGGTCTGCGAAAATCTTCATATTCTGATTCCGTTCGAAACGTCGTGACCTCATAGCTGACACCATCATGCAACACAATGACAGTGCCATGCTCCTTACCGACATCTACTGTTTTTTCAAATAAAGACTCAACCTTATCAGGTGTTGCATCTGTCGCAATATCGATATCACCGATTTCCCGTCCTAATAGAACATCTCTCACCGCTCCGCCAACAAAGTAAGCCTGATGCCCATGTTCGTGCAGTGTATGTAATATAGGGATCGCATGTGTGAATGGTTCATTCATCTTCATCATCACCTTCGATCAATTCTAGGTAAAGCTTCTCATATTCACTCACAATCTTATCAGAGGAGAAATGAGCCTGAACACTAGACTGAGCTGCCGCTGACACTTTTTCATGAAGCGCTTCGTCTTTCAGCAGAGACACTGCGTGCTTTGCTGCTCCGTCTATATCGCCGAGCGGGACAAGAAAACCTGTTTCTCCATGTGTAATGACCTCTGGAATACCGCCGACATCCGTACCGATACAAGGAACACCGCACGCCATTGCTTCAAGAAGCACAAGCCCAAAGCTCTCCTTCTCTGAAAGAAGCAGCTTCAAATCACTTATTGAATATAGCTCCTCAACCTTCTCTTGCTTGCCTAAAAATAACACGCGGTCTGTCAGTCCTAATTTTTTCACGAGTTCACATACAACCGATTTCTCAGGACCATCACCAATGAGCAGCAGCTTTGCCTGCACCTGTTCAGCAATCTTTTGAAACACATGAATCACGTCATGCACCCGTTTCACCTTTCGAAAGTTTGATACATGAATGATGACCTTTTCGTTCGGTAAAAGACCATAATGTGTCTTTAGCAAATCGTGATCTTCACGCAAATACACCCGTTCATCTACAAAATTATGAATCGTATCAATCTTTTTATCTGGTTTGATGAGATCGTATGTCTGCGCAGCTAATGAATGCGATACCGCTGTTACGCGATCCGATGATTCGATGGCGAACCGAATCACTTCTTTTAATGATGGATCATAGCCTAAAACCGTAATATCCGTTCCATGAAGCGTCGTAACGACTTTCACAGAGTGTCCAGTCATTTGTTTGGCTAGAAACGCACAGACAGCGTGCGGGACTGCATAATGCGCATGAATAATATCAAGCTTTTCTCGTTTTGCGACTTCTGCCAATTTACTTGCCAGCGCAAGGTCATAAGGCGGATATTGAAAAACTGCATATTGATTCACATCCACCTCATGAAAATAAATATTCGGATATACTTTATTAAGCCTAAACGGAATGCTAGAGGTAATGAAATGAACATCGTGCCCTTTTTCAGCTAAACGTTTTCCAAGCTCCGTGGCTATAATGCCTGAGCCGCCGACACTTGGATAACAAGTAATTCCGACCTTCAGTTTTTTCATAATTACCCCCCAAGTAAGTCATCGTCCAACAAAAGTGGTTTCTTTGTGATAAACCCTTCTGCATAAGCTTTGTTGACTTCTCTTCCATACATAGACTCTCTCATTTTGACAAAATCAATATAACCGTTCACAAGAGGTGTCTCTACTGAGTTTGCCGATTTAACAAATTGGCTTTTATACGCATGCAGGCTATCAATTTTTTGGTGCATTTCCTCAGAAATATCGATCACAAAATCTGGACGATGGTGCCCATTAATCATGTAATAATACATTTGAGTTATTTTATGCGCTGGCTGCTTGTATGAATCTTCAAATTTATGTATACCTGCAGAAAAAGCGGCCTCTTCTACAAGTGAGCCCGCATGGCCATGATCTGGATGCCGATCTTGGTGGTACGGAGCGAAAATCAGTTTCGGTTTGTAAGTTCGAATCACGCCCGCAATTTCCTTCATCGCTTCATCATTTAGATACAGCCCTCTATCTGGCAGTGTGAGCTGGATTCTCGCTCTGACACCTAAAATAGCGGCGGCGGCTTTTGCTTCTTCTTTGCGGCTCTCTACTGTTCCATTTGAAGATAATTCGGCCTGGGTCAAGTCGCAAATCCCGACGCGCGCCCCTTTTTTTACGTATTTTGCAATCGTTCCGCCCATTCCGATCTCTACATCATCGCTATGGGCACCGAATGCAAGGATATCAAGTCGTTTCATTTGTTCCTCCGTTTTTTGCTACATCTCGAAAATCAAACGTACCTTTATTTAAATTCCTGACTAAAATTTCAGCAGTTCCCATATTGGTGGCTAATGGAATGGTATACACATCGCAAAGCCGGATGAGTGCAGATACATCCGGTTCATGCGGCTGCGCAGTTAGCGGGTCTCTAAAAAAGAGCACAAGATCCATTGCATTATCAGCAATTAAAGCACCGATCTGCTGATCTCCCCCAAGTGGTCCTGATTGGAAACGATGAATGGGAAGCCCCGTCGCTTCTTTCACTCTCAAACCTGTTGTCCCTGTTGCGTAAAGTGTATGATCTGCCAAAATATCACGGTACGCAGTGGTAAACTGAATCATGTCACTTTTTTTCTTATCATGAGCGATTAAAGCAATGTTCATCAGGAATCCACTCCTTATTAGTCGATGATATTTTCTAAACCATAAACGAGCTGATCAATGTGCATGACCTGCTCTACTGAAAGTTTCACGCCTGACATAAAGGATGCACGGTTATAAGAATCATGACGAATGGTGAGCGTCTGTCCGTCCATTCCAAACAGCACTTCTTGATGTGCAATCATGCCAGGAAGTCTCACGCTGTGCAGACGGATACCATCATAATCTGCTCCTCGTGCACCTTCGATTAATTCTTTCTCTTCTGGATGTCCCTGTTTTTTGCTTTCTCTTACTTCTGCAATCATTTCAGCCGTTTTTAAGCCCGTACCGCTTGGGGCATCTAGTTTTTTATCATGGTGAAGCTCAATGATTTCAACGTCAGGAAAATAATTCGCTGCCATTTTGGCAAATTTCATCATTAAGACCGCACCGACAGCAAAGTTTGGTGCAATAATACAGCCTATGCCCTTTTCTTCTGTTAATTGCTGAAGCTCTTTTAGGTCATCTTCTGAAAATCCAGTTGTTCCGACGACTGGACGCACGCCATGTTCAAGTGCTTTTTTTGTATGTACTTTCCCGATTTCTGGTGTTGTTAAATCAATTAATACATCTGGTGTTGTTTCTGAAAGACACACATCAATATCCGTATAAATTGGCGCATGAGATGTCGTATGAATCACATCAGATAATTTTTTTCCTTCATGCGCGTGATCAAGTGCTGCCACCAGCTCAAAATGGCCTGTTTCTTCCGCCAGCTTCACAGCCTCTATCCCCATTCTTCCTCTTGCTCCAGCGATTACTACTTTGATGGTTTCGTTCGTCATCGTCTCTACTTCCCTTCTTTTTTCGTCCAGCGGTCTTTATCTCTTGTGTTGAATTTATGCATCACACGATCATGTGCTTCTTCTAGTGAAATATCAAGTGAATTAGCAAGGCATGTTAACACAAACAAAACATCGCCAATTTCTTCTTCCATGCTTTTTTCTGTTTCCGTTGTTTTTTTCGGCTTTTCTCCATAGTAATGGTTAACCTCTCTTGCCAGCTCCCCTAATTCTTCTGTCAGGCGGGCCATCATGGCAAGCGGGCTGAAATAGCCTTCTTTAAATTGTCCTATGTAATCATCTACTTCTTGCTGCACGTGACGCAGCGTTTTTTCTTTCGTCATGAAGCTCATCCTCCTATCCATCTCTTACATGTTAGCGAAATCATAAATATTTGACAAATGTTTAAGACTCAGTTTGCTTGTTTCTCTCCCATACCATATAATATTATCGCTGTCTAAGCAAAAAAAGGAGTGGTCTCTTGCTAAAAGAAATTCGTCTTAAAAATATCGTATTTATTTTAATAGGATCTGCGATTTTTTCTTTCGGTCTTGTTCATTTTAATATGCAGAACAATTTGGCGGAAGGCGGATTTACAGGTATTACACTGCTTTTATATTTTCTATTTCACATTGACCCATCTATTTCAAACCTTGTCTTAAACATTCCGATCTTTTTTATAGGCTGGAAAATGCTCGGCAGAACGATGTTTACTTATACAATTGTAGGAACAGTGAGTCTTTCTGTCTTTCTTGCCATCTTCCAGCGCTTTCAAATACATATGCCTCTCCAGCACGATTTAGCCTTAGCCGCCCTCTTTGCAGGTGTATTTATCGGAACAGGCCTCGGAATCATCTTTAAATTCGGCGGTACAACAGGCGGTGTGGACATCATTGCAAGACTGATCAACAAGCATTATCAGGTGGCAATGGGACGAACAATGTTCATCTTCGACGCATGCGTCATTACCATCTCTTTGACCTACTTAAATTATAAAGAAGCGATGTATACACTTGTCGCAGTGTTTGTTGCTGCGAAGGTCATTGACTTCATGCAAGAAGGCGCTTACGCTGCCAAAGGCGCCATGATTATCTCTGAAAAAGATGACATCATTCAAAAGAAAATCACAGATGAAATGGAGCGCGGTGTCACCATCTTAAAAGGGGTCGGTTCCTATACGAAACAGGAGCGCAACGTTCTTTATTGCGTCGTTCCGAAAAACGAGCTTGTCCACCTTAAAAGCGTCGTGACCTCAGTCGATCCTCATGCGTTTGTATCTGTCAGTGACGTGCATGATGTACTCGGTGAAGGCTTTACATTAGATGAACACAAAAAGCCGCTCAATCCGCATTAAAAAAGAAGCACCAGTTTTGGGCTTCTTTTTTTATGATTTAGGATAATCAGCCTGACGTTTTTGCTTCTTTTCTTTTTCTGCACGATATTTCCGAAATCCAACATACGTTAACGTTAATAAAATGATACTCCCGGTTGTTAAGATGACCCATAAAAGCGATGGATCCGCTTCATCTTCATCGACGTGAGCAAACACACTCGATAAATCCTCTTCCAGCTTCGTGAGACGTTCAAGCTTTGTCCCACTTGATGCTTTTAAAAATTCACCTTGCTCAATCACTTCCATGTGCTGCTTAATCGTCTGCAGCTTTTCAGGCGAAATATCAATGGTTAAACTTGGATAGATCATATCGTATAAAGAAACCAGCTCATTCCAAGTTTCATAAAATGTCGTCGATTCTGGATCTTTTACTTCTTTTTTCAAAGTAGGAAAAGAGCCCATAATAGGCTTCTCCAGCGAACCCCAAAGAGGCTCAGAATCCGACTGGATCGCATCAAGCAGCATTCTAAATTGAGAGGCATAACGAAGCTTTTCGCGCTCATTCAATTCTTCCTGCGGCAGCCCTTTTATCATATCTTGATAGCCAAGTGTAATTTGCCGAATCTGCGTATTCGTCAAAGTTCCACGCCAATTCTCAGCTTTAAATGTCTTTTCAACATACAATGCGACTTGTAACGCCTCATCATATTTAGCTTGTCTCGTTAATTGAAAGATGGAATCTGATAGTTCCGTTAATTCTTGCAGCGTGTTAGCAGCTGTTTCCTCACCTTTGACAACTGCTGGCTGTAATACGAGAAAAAATAATAGAATCATCGCGATTGGCTTTCGTTTCATGCAAGTCCCTCCTAGCCCTTCTCCTTACAGCGTATGAAGAAAAGGACAAGGTTAGACCAACATTGTTAAGGGAGTTCAAGCTTGACCGATTTTTTCGATAGAACGAGATAATACGAAACAAGAAGAACCGCAATACTTAGCCAAAACGTCACGTAGCCGATCTCGTTTGAGTAAGCAGACAGCATAGAATAACGGGGCATCATACCAAATACATAATCAATTACATCATTATGTAAGATCCAAATGCCTGCTACCACGAGATGACGCATTTGAAAACGATAATATGGCGCAAACAATACAGCCTGAACCGCCATCGCAAAGTGAGACCCAATCAGCATGTATCCTTCCCACGGAAAATCATCGACAGATAAAAGCACAAAGATATTCATTCCTACCGCCCATAACCCATATTTAATCAAGGTCACAAGAGCAAGTGCTTCAAAATAAGGAGCATTTCGTTTCATCAAAAACGCAAGTAATACAAATAAAAAGAAAAAGCTGGCCGTTGGACTGTCTGGTACAAAAGCTAAAAAGACAGCCGGTGTCTCTACGAGCTGCGGAATATACCAATAGTAGCCGTACACAGTGCCAAGGAAATTGATCATAAGCACCAGCACAAGCATGTAGCGCGTCGCTAGCAAATATTGAATCCATCTCATATGTCTCTTCACTCACGATCTGTTAAAATCAGAAAAAAGCTGACAGCGCCAGCTTTTTCTCTTTTGAGTATATCCTTGTACTTGCATTTAAACAACTGAATTATTTTGATTTGACCTCAGATAAATATTTAGAGAGCTTCTCAAGTTCTTCATCACTGCCTTTAAAGACACCCTTCGGCATGTTGCCTTTTCCTTCTACAGCGATTTTAGCGATCTCCTCAGGCGAAAGACCGTTGTCAACAAGTGACGGTCCGGCTGCTCCGCCCTGCATGTTATCCCCGTGGCAGGAGATACATGTCTGCTCTTGATAAATTTTATACTCTTCAGCTGAAGTATCAATCTCTGCTTCTTTCTTAATCTCACCTTGTTTTGCCGCTGCTTCCCAATCATGAGTTGCAACAGACTCCCACGTTAAATATGTTGCTGCGCCGACTGCAAGAATCATCATCCCGACTGCAATTGGTCTTCTATACGGTCTGCGTTCTGGACCTGAATCAAGAAATGGTGCGAGCAAAAGTGCACCAAACGCAATTCCAGGCATAATCATCGCGCCGACGACAGTGAAGTTTCCTGCAGCAAATTCATATTTTAATAACTGGTACAAAAATAGGAAATACCAGTCTGGCAGCGGAATATAGCCAGTATCTGTTGGATCAGCCATCCGCTCAAGCGGAGGCGCATGAACAACAGTTAGGACAAGAAAGCCAATTAAAAAAACGGCACCTACAAGCCATTCCTTTAAAAGAAAGTTCGGCCAAAAGGCTTCTGTTTTTCCCGGATATTCGGAATAGTCTTTAGGTATGTTAGGTTTTCTTTCTGCCGGTATTCTGGAATCTCCGACAAACTTCATCCCTTTTCCCCTATGCAAAGTCATCCCCTCCTCATTGAACATTCATCAAACGCAGCATTTTATAGCGGTCCAGAAATTCCTTGCTTACGAATCATAATAAAGTGGGCAGCCATCAGCCCAAATAATGCCGCTGGCAAGAAAAAGACATGGATAGCGAAAAATCTCGTCAGCGTTTGTGCCCCTACAATGTCAGGATGACCTGCAAGCAGCGTTTTGATCTCTTTACCAATGAAAGGTGTTGCTTCTGCTATTTGAAGACCAACCTTCGTCGCAAACAGCGCCTTCATATCCCATGGTAAAAGATAACCTGTAAAACCAAGTCCAAGCATCACAAAGAAAATGAGCACACCAACAATCCAGTTCAGCTCTCTAGGCTTTTTATACGCCCCTTGGAAAAAGACCCTTAGCGTATGTAAAAACATCATCACGATGACTAAACTCGCACCCCAGTGGTGCATCCCTCTGACAATCTGGCCAAATGCCACTTCATTTTGCAAATAATAGACAGATTCCCAGGCATTTTTAATATCCGGCACGTAATACATCGTTAAAAACATGCCCGAAAGGACTTGAATGACTGTCACAAAAAACGTTAAACCGCCAAAACAATACACAAAAGCGGAGAAATGATGTGCTGGGTTGACGTGCTCTGGCACCTCGTGATCCGCAATATCTCTCCATATTGGTGTAATGTCCAGCCGCTCATCTACCCAATCGTAAATCTTGTTAAGCATCGTTACCCTTCCCCTTTCGGCACAGCTTTTCCAAGATAGAGGTATCCGTCCTTCACTTGCTGCTTATAATGGTCAAGCGGTGCAAGCGGTGGAGTTCCGGGTACGTTTGTACCATCCTTGTCGTACAGCCCATAATGGCACGGGCAGAAAAATTTGTTTGGATTTTTCGGATCACTGTTCCAGTTCACTGTACATCCTAAATGTTTACAGATTGGCGATAAAGCGACAATTTCATCCCCTTCTTTGTACACCCATGCTGACCTAGATTCCTTTGACTCGTACCATGCATCTACTTGATCAATTTTAAAGTCAAAGCGCTTCGGTTCCTTTGTCAGTTCATCTACACTGACAACTTGAACCATATCCTGATCCTCTGTTCCTTTTAGCACAGGGTCAAGCGCAAAGCGAACCATAGGCATGAGCATTCCAGCGGCCATAAATCCCCCCACGCCGGTCAACGTGTAATTCAAAAATTGACGCCTGGACACTCCATGTCTCTTCTCGCTCATTTTTTTCTCCCCCCCTCAGGTCGTCAGCTACTTTATAACTGAATTAGAAAAAATTTCATAAAACTAGGACACCCTCATAATATATCAATCTATTCACAAGGTCAACATTCTAAAAAGCTATGTACAATGCAAATGTAAGGGTTTTTATGAAGGGTTCCATTTTTGTAACAAAAAGTTCAAAATTTGTTCTACACTGTCTTGAATGACTTTTTGCTTTAATTCAACCTTCAAATGCTCCAGCGGAACCGGCTTGAGCAAAAATAGCGATTCACTGATCTCAGTATGCTCTTTCCACTGGTGATCAGATGTGATCAATACGACATGCTGAAAATGATCCTTGAGCGACTGCTTCATTATGAGTATATCTTCTTGTTTCCGGTCACTCACTTCCAAATATGTATGTGGCGGAAAAAGAAAAACCCGCCCTTTTAACTGTCTTTCAAGTTCATCTGCTACAAGAATAGTAAACTCTCCTAAAGACACGGTTTGTTTCATTTGATCCGCATCAATCCCAACTAATGGAATGATAGCGGTATCAATGTAAGCTTTAGATTGCAAAAAGCGATCCGCGTCCTCTGATTGAAACCTCATCAATTTCCCCTCTTTCATGACATAAGCCCTGCCTGTGTAGGGCAAGGCTTATTCGTTCAGTTTATGACAATAGGCTTAATTCTTTTGCCAGCTTATTAAATGTTTCTTGATCATGACGGTCAAGTGCTTCATCTATCTCTTTCATGAGCCGTTCTTTTTGGAAAGTTGCGATTGAATGCTCAAGCACTTTCTCAGCAAGATCCTTATCTTTTTCGTTCTCATAAAGATCCTTTGGAATATGAGGATTTGTTTCAAGAACAGCTGCATATTCCGGCGAACGATAAGCAGAACGGAAATTCAATTGAATAAACAAATCCTGCTGTTTATTCAAACGAATATCATGAAATGACTTTTCAGCATCTGTCGTCATGATGTTTTCTTTATAAAATCTAAAGGGAACTTCATCCACACAGTGTGTTGACATGATGATTCCCCTTGGGCAAAATTCTGCTTGCTCTACAAAATGAACCTTTTCCATCAAAGAGTCGTGACTCATTAAATAATTTAATATCCAAACACACTCTCTTCGCTTTAGCTGATAATGGTTTAAGAACCACCGGATAAATTCCTTTTTTTCATTGACAGAAACAGGGGTCTGCATGTTATTCCCTCCTCTATCGTAAATTAAATTGCTATACATGAATTATTCAACAAACCAGTTCTTCATTCCTGCAAACTATAAGGAAATTTCGTCTTCAATTCTTAAAATCGTTTCTTCAATTTCTTCATTCGTGCCATCTTTCTCTAGAACTTTGCGTAATAACGGCAATGCTTCTTTTTGTCTGCCCTCTTCTAAAAGGAACGAAGCGTATTCATATAAAAAGTCACGCTCCTCATCAAAATCAGGCAGGGCAAGCTTGAAATACTCGGCAGCTTCTTTGTATTCTTCTCGCCCGACAGAAGCAGATGCAGCATACCAATTCCATTTTGGATCATCTTCCCCAAAGCTTTTAACCTCTTTAATAACATCCAGAATTTCATCAAACAGCTCTTCATTTAAATAGATCGCCAGCAATGTTTGAACTGCTTCAATATAACCCGGATCGAGAGCAAGTGCTTCTTGAAGCAGTTTTTTCGCATCTTCTGAATCCCCATTTTTCAAATCAATCTTAGCACCATATAAATATAATTCTTTGTTATACTCATCAACTTTAATACCCTCTTTTACTACTTCTAAAGCCTCGTGATATAGTCCTTCTTCCTCATAACTTTTCGCTAAAGGCATATAAAGTGACGAATAGGACGGATCAATATCTTTCAGTTCTGTAAGCTGCTGAATGGCTGTTTTCGTTCTGCCAGCCCTCATTGCTGTAAATCCGTAGCCAAAAAGAGTATTTGGGTCTGCTTGATCTTTTACTGCCTTTTCGTACCATTCAAGTGCATCCTCAAATTCTCCAGCTGTGCTGAGCGATTCAGCGAGCCGCTGATACACATTGACACCGCCAACCTCATGCTGTTGATCTGCCACTTTGTAGAAATAATCGGCCGCTTTTTTTGAAAGGCCTTGAGAAAAATACAACTCACCTAATGCAAAATCGATGATGGCTTCATTCGGAAGTAGTTCTTTCGCTTTTAAAAGCTTTTGTTCACTGACTTCAAATAGTCCTTGCATTTGATACAAATCTGCCATTAACAATAAACTCTCTGGGTACGCATCATCATCTTCAGGAATCGTTTCTAATACTGCAATCGCCTTCTCTTCTTCATCAGAGTCAATCAACAGCTCTGCATAAAAACACGTTAAACCTGTTTCCTCTGGATATAAATCATGTAAATCACTGATGAGATTCCGTGCTTTATCGATATCTCCCCAATCATAATATAATTGAGCCGCTTGCGCCTTTTCTTCATCATGCAAATGCTTCTCTGCTTGAGCAAGTGTTTGGAGTCCTTTTTCAGTCTCACCCGCCTCAACTAATTTTATGGCTTCTTGTAATGAACTATTCAAATCAAACCGTTCCTTTCTGTTTCCAAAAACCTAAACTATTGTTACTTCATATCATAATCGACAGGTACACATCCAGCAAATATGTTGCTCTTTTAAAATGAACCCATTTTTGTGATTTAAAGACTGTTTTTCATTTCATCCTATACGAAACTGATGATTTGTAAACTGCAGACACTATTTTTATCGGACAAAATGTTTTTTTTCAAGGTTTCACCTTGAGACAAGCTATGCTATATTTCTGACAAATATGCAAAAGGAAAGAAAAAGCCTGAGGACCTCCTCAGACTGTTTTCGTTAAATATTCAATGTGTTCAAAGAAATTCGGGTATGAGACACGAACAGCATCTGTATCTTCAATCTCAATTGCTTGCTTTGTCACACATGCGGCAATTCCCAGCATCATACCGATACGGTGATCTCCGTAGCTTGAGACGACTGCGCCGCCTTGAAGCGTAGTTTTACCATGAATCTTCATACCATCATCTGTTGCTTCAATATCAGCACCGAGTTTTTTAAGTTCTGATACGACTGTATCAATTCGATTGGTTTCTTTAACTTTTAACTCAGCAGCATCTTTAATGATCGTTGTTCCTTCTGCTTGGGTCGCAAGAAGCGCAATAATCGGAATTTCATCGATGAGTCTTGAAATCATGTCACCAGAAATTTCAATCCCTTTTAATGATGAAGTAGAAATCGTTAAATCACCATACGGTTCTCCGCCTTTGGCATCTACTTCATTGATCTCAAGGTTTGCACCCATAAGTTTCAGCACATCAATAATACCTGTTCTTGTTTTGTTTAGCCCGACATTTTTTAAGACAATCCGGCTGTTAGGAACGATTGATCCAGCTACAAGGAAAAATGCAGCTGAAGAGATGTCTCCAGGAACAAATATATCGGTTGCTGTTAATGTCTGGCCGCCTTCAATGGAAACACTTTGTTCATCTTCATCTAGTTTTACACCAAACATAGAGAGCATTCTTTCTGTATGATCTCTTGATTTATGTGGTTCAGTTAATGTTGTTGTACCCTCTGCTTGCAGCCCAGCTAAAAGGACAGCCGACTTTATTTGTGCACTTGCCACCGGGGACTCATAAGAGATGCCTTTTAAATGACCGCCACGCATAGACAGTGGTGTATACTCGCCATTTGCTCTGCCGTCTATTTTGGCTCCTAGTTGTTTCAGCGGACCCGTCACTCGTTTCATTGGTCTTTTGGCAATACTCTCATCACCAATTAGTGTACTGTGAAACTCACAACCAGCTAATATTCCCATCATTAATCGAATGGTTGTACCAGAATTGCCAACATCAAGAATGTCAGACGGCTCCTTGAGCTCTTTCAGTCCTTTACCATGAATGACAACATCTGTCCCTTTTTGTTCAATTTCAACGCCCATCTTTCTAAAGCAATCAATCGTACTTAAACAGTCAGCACCAGGAAGAAAGTTTTTCACTACTGTGGTCCCTTCAGCAATTGCACCAAACATCACTGATCTATGTGAAATAGATTTATCACCTGGGATATGAATTTCTCCATTCATAGGAGCATTTTTATGAATTTTCATGTTTGTCACCTCAGTCAGCATAAAATGTATCGTAATTCGCTCTATTTTTTATACAGATTTCTGCACGCTTGCGGTCGTCGTCTGTTTGAAAACTAATGCGTAAAATCCCATTAATGTCTTCCCGCGTCTCAATAATACGGATATTTGTAATACTAATGTTTTCACTTGCTAGATGCCCTGTAATCTCCGAAATGACCCCAGGGTGATCCGGAACATCGACATACAGATCATAAAAGGCAGGAATGGCACCTTTTTTCCTTAGAGGCAGTCCATCACGATATTCCTTTGCATCTTGAAAATAAGAGAACAATCCTTCAGCATCTTCTTGCTCTACGAAGGTTTCAATGCGGTTAATCTCTTTTTTCCATTCATGAAAACGGTCTAAAATCTTATGTTTATTGTGCAGCAGGATATCCCGCCACATTGCAGGATTACTTGAAGCAATTCGTGTGATATCACGAAAGCCTCCAGCAGCAAACCGTTTAACAAGTGGGAATTGTTCTTCAAAATGATGCGCTTGATGCACAAGGCTGGCTGCAACAATATGAGGAAAATGGCTAATGACACTTGTCACAGCATCATGTTCTTCTGGTGTCATCTCGATGAAATGAGCATTTGTCCCCTTTAGCAAATCCATCAACCGATCAACAGCTTGGCGGTTTGTTTCCTTTGCAGGCGTTAAAATGTAGAACGCATTTTCAAATAAAAAGTCTTTTGCAGCAATAACACCTGACTTATGAGAGCCTGCCATTGGATGTCCACCAATAAATTGGTACTGCTCAGGCAGCGCTTTTTCAGCAAAATGGACGACCTTTTGCTTTGTGCTGCCGACATCAGTGATTGTGAGCTCTCTTTCAATTCCAGAGTCTGCAATATCACTAAGCATTTTTACTGTTTGCTGGACAGGTGTTGCCAAAATAATGGTTGAAGATTCTTCTAAACCAGCCAGAAACGAATCAGCTGTTGCATCAATAATTCCCAGCTTTGTTGCAGCAACCATTTGCTCTTTGGAAACATCAAATCCTACAATTTTTTTATGAGGATACTCTTTTTTAATCGAGAGTGCAATGGATCCCCCAATTAAACCGAGTCCAGCGATTAATATTGTTTCGTTTGCATCATTCATATTCATCACCTGATTTTTCGCGAAAATTAAACAACTTATTTCAACAGCTTATATGTATTGAGGTTGGTACAATGAAAGCCATATCCTGCCTTAGGATATGACTTTATGGTTATGCTACGCACGAATGCCTTGCAGTAAATCGGCAAGTGTACTTAGAATGTCTTCATTTTGCTCTTTTGTTCCGACGGTAATACGTAAAGAAGTCGGAAAACCAAGTGCTTTCCCGGAACGAACAATGTAACCTTTTTTCAATAATGCATTGAACAATTCATCTGCATCTCTTTTAAAATCAATCAGCACAAAGTTTGTTTGAGATGGATAGATATATAGTCCAAAACGGTCTGCAAAATCTTGATATTGCTTGAGACCTGCTTCGTTTTTCTGTCTGCATGATTGTATGAAATCTTGATCTTTGATCGCTGCACGAGCAGCTGCCTGAGCGATACGGCTGGTATTAAACGGCTCTCTCGCTGGTTCAATGGCAGTAATCAGCTCTTCTGATGCAATTCCGTAGCCTACTCGAAGCGCTGCAAGTCCATATGCTTTAGAAAACGTTCGAAGTACAATGACATTTTGATAATTGTGTAATAAAGATAAACTGTTTGGAAAATCTTCCGCACGAACGTATTCAAAATACGCTTCATCTAGAACAACAAGCACGTGAGCTGGCACTTCGTCTAAAAACGCCACAATCTCAGATTCTGACAAATGATTTCCTGTCGGGTTATTTGGATTACATACCCAGACAACCTTCGTGTTTTCATCGATCGCATCCAGCATGCCCTTCAGATCGTGAGCTCCTCCTTCTAAAAGAGGCACTTCTCGAATTTCAGCATGTTCAATCACTGCATTGTGACGGTATTGCGGAAAAGATGGAGATGGGATGACGGTATTTGTATGTTGGTCAAGGAAAGCTCTCGCAATAATTTGCACAAGTTCATCTGAGCCATTCCCGAAAATTAATTGTTTTTCACTTACTTGCAGAAACTCAGCAAGCTCCGTTCTTAAACTTGCGCTGTATCCATCAGGATAAATCGCTAAATGTTCGAGCTCAGCTTGTATTGCCTCTCTTGCATGTACAGAACATCCAAAAGGGTTTTCATTTGAAGCCAATTTCACAATTTTGTCTAATTGATATTCTTTTTTGACCTCTTCAATTGGTTTCCCAGGTTGATACGGTTTTAGCTGTTTTAATTGATCTTTGATTTGCAAAATGTTTCACCTCATTTGAATGAATAGAGGGGACTAAATGTTTTTGCATATGTTTCAAATTCTCTTAAAGCCTCTTGGCGTGTATCACTTGCCAGCAATTGTTCTTGAAGCTCTTCAATTTTTTTCACAAGTGCACTTCCGACAACAACACCGTCACTCAGTTGATTCATTGAGTCTACCTGCTCTCTTGTTGAGATGCCAAAACCGACCGCAACCGGTATGTGACTCAGCTGTTTCACTTGTTGAATAAAATCTGTAATTGACGCGTCAAAGGATTGTCTGACACCTGTTACACCAAGAGATGAAACACAATACACAAAACCTTCTGCCTGCTCTACAATGTTTACTAATCGTTCCTTGCTTGTTGGTGCAACGAGTGAAATATATGAAATGTCATGTGTTTGACAGTTCTTTTGCAGCTCGCTGCTCTCTTCAAACGGCAAGTCGGGTGTTAAGAGTCCCGAAATATGATTTTTGCGCAGTAAAGCGAAAAAGTATTCTGTGTCTAATTGTAACACAGGATTATAATACGTAAATAGAATTACAGGAATTTTTACACCGTTTTTTTTCATCTTCCCTGCTAATTCTATCGCTTTTACGATATTCATGCCATGATTTAGAGCTCTTTTGGAGGCTCTTTGAATGACAGGACCGTCTGCTAATGGATCGGAATAAGGAACACCGAGTTCAATCGCATGTGCACCGGCAGCTTGAAGGGAGATAGCTAAATCAATCGTGATGTCTTCTGACGGATCTCCAGCTGTGATAAATGGGATAAATAATTTTTCGTCTTGCTCTAATTGAAATCTAATCATTTTGTTTTCCCCTCACTTTCGAGCACGTTCATTAATGTATGCACATCCTTATCGCCTCTTCCTGACAGGCAGACAAGGACGATTTCGTCTTCATCCATCGTCTTGCTTACCTCAAACGCTTTGGCTAGCGCATGTGCAGATTCAATTGCTGGCAGAATTCCTTCTTTTTCAGTCAGCAGCTTTAGTGCATCTAGTGCTTCTTGATCTGTCGCACTCACATATTGAACCCTCCCGCTCGCATGTAAATATGCGTGTTCTGGTCCAATTCCCGGATAATCTAAACCAGCGGAAATAGAATATGGCTCAATAATTTGGCCAAATTCATCTTGGATTAAATATGTCAAAGACCCGTGGATCACACCTTTGGTTCCTTTCGTGATGGTTGCAGCATGGAGCGGCGTATCGATTCCTTTTCCAGCTGCCTCTACACCAATGATATCTACCTCTTCATCTAAAAATGCCCGGTACATTCCAATGGCATTACTTCCGCCGCCAACACAGGCAATAACTTTATGAGGAAGTCTTCCTTCTTTTTCAAGCAGCTGCTCTTTTGCTTCATCACCAATCATGCGCTGGAACTCGCTGACGATTTGAGGATACGGATGAGGGCCTACAACGGAGCCGATCATATAAAAATGATCACTGCAGTGCTGAACCCAATAGCGGATGGCTTCGTTAGTTGCATCTTTTAGTGTGCCATTTCCGCTTGTGACAGGTATGACTTCAGCGCCAAGCAGTTTCATTCGGAAGACATTGAGTGATTGTCTTTCCACATCTTCTTTCCCCATAAATACCGTGCAGGATAACCCGAACTTAGCGGCCACCGTTGCAGCAGCTACTCCGTGCTGGCCCGCGCCTGTTTCTGCGATGATGTTTGATTTCCCCATTTTTTTCGCAAGCAGGGCCTGACCAAGCGCATTGTTAATTTTATGAGCACCTGTGTGATTTAAATCTTCTCTTTTTAAATAGATTTTTGCGCCGCCGAGGTATGCTGATAATTGGTCAGCATATGTAAGCGCAGTTGGTCTGCCTGAATAGTTTCGAAGTAGTGATACATATTCTGCTTGAAAAGCAGGGTCCTCTTTTAATTCACGAAATGCCTGCTCGATTTCTGCAAGTGGCTGCATGAGCGTTTCCGGGACAAATTTCCCTCCGAATTCTCCGTATCTGCCAATCTCATTTGGATATGCGTACATCATTTAACATCCTTTCTTCGAGCGCTTCGATCTTAGCGCTGCTTTTCTTTCCGTTTTCTTCTATTCCGCTTGAAAGATCGATCGCTTCTGGACCATAGGCAAGGAGCTCTGCTATCGTTTCTGGTGTGATGCCGCCTGCAATTATGCAAGTTTTCTCCAGCCGTTTTGCATGCTGAACGTATGCAGGCACCGCCTCCCAAGCAAAAGCTGTTCCAGAGCCGCCTCTCATCCCTTTTACTTTCGCATCAATAAGGAAGCCATCGACAACAGGCGCAAATGCCGTCATTTTTTCAAGCGTGTTTGTGATATTGGATTCGTGGTGGAACACTTTCCAAACGACAGCCCCTGTTTGTTGTTTGATTTCTTTAGCGTCATCCTGCGTTTCATCTCCATGAAGCTGTACGATATCTAAAGGTATATGTTTTGTGATCTCACACACTTTTTCGATCTTTTCATTTACAAATACACCGGCAATTTTTTTCTCACACTTTGTTTGGATGAGCCAATGTTTCACTTGATCTGGCTGGACTTGTCTTTTACTTGGAGCAAAAATAAATCCAATGGCATCTGCGTGAGATTGCGCAATACATTCCACATCATCTTGTGATACTGCCCCGCAATATTTTACATAAGGCTTCATCCTGTTCATTCTCCAAACAATGTCTGAACGGCTTTTTCTTGTGATTGTTCTCTCATTAATGATTCTCCTACAAGAACTGCACCCGCTCCATGTTTCTTCACAAAAGCCAGATCATCAAATGTTTGAATACCGCTCTCACTCACTAGTAAAACATCTTTTGGAACAAGGGGTGCGATCTCTTTTGTTTGTTCGACTGTTGTTATAAATGTATTTAAATTCCGGTTGTTCACTCCAATGATTTCAGGAGTGAACAACTTTAAAATATTTTCCAGTGTGTCTGCTGCATGTACTTCGACAAGGACATCAAGGCCTTTCTCTTTCGCTTCAGCATAGAGCTCTTGCAGCTTTTGCGGCTCAAGTACTTCTCCAATTAATAAAATGGCATCTGCCCCTATACGTCTTGACTCTTCTACCTGTATGGAGTCAATGATGAAATCTTTTCTTAAAATTGGACGATCTACGTGTTTTTTAATGAGGGATAAGTATTCGTTTTTCCCTTGAAAGAACGGTTCATCCGTTAAAACAGATAAGCAATCAGCGTTTGATTTTTCGTAAGCTTTTGCTGTTTGTAAAGGATCAAAATTCGGTTGAATGATTCCTTTGGAAGGAGACGCTTTTTTCACCTCCGCAATGAGACCAATTGAGCGATGAGGATTCATGAGTGCTTCTTTAAATGATCGTCTTTCAAAGTGTCCATCTACTGGTAACTGCAATGTTTGAATATGTTCTTTTTTGCGGGCAATGATTTGATTAAGCATAGATCTCTTCCTCTCTCGTTTTTTGTTTTAAACGAGCCAATTGTTCTTTGGCTGCGCCGTTTTTAATCGTTTCAATTGCTTTTAATGTCCCGGCCATGAGGCTTTCTGACTTCCCTGCGACATATAAAGCCGCTCCAGCATTCAGGGCTGTAATATGAAGCGGCGCCCCTTCTGTTTGATGATTCAATATATTCTGAATCAATTTAGCACTCTCTTCCGGTGATTGGACCTGAATTTCTGATAAATATCCTTTTTGCAGCCCAAAGTCTTCTGGATTGAGTGTATATTCTGTCATGACATCTTTTTTGAGTTCAATCACATATGAATTTGCTGTAATCGTTAATTCATCCAGTCCATCTTCTCCGCAAACAAACAGCACATGTTCTGGCTCTAACGGTGCAAGGGCTTCTGCCATTAATTTTGCCTTTTCCTTTGAGTAGACACCGATGATTTGCTTTTTGGCTTGCATTGGGTGGCAAAGCGGGCCTAAGAGATTAAATACCGTCCGGAAGCCGAGCTGCTTGCGGACTGCGGCTACTTGTTTCATAGATGAATGATACAATGGTGCAAATAAAAAGCCCATGTTTTTCTCTTGTATTTGTCTTCTTGTTTCTTCTGGTGTGGATTGAATATGAATCCCAAGACACTCTAGTACATCGGCACTCCCGCTTTTAGAAGAAACTGATCGATTTCCGTGTTTGGCGATTTTGGCTCCAGCAGCGGAAGCGACAATGGCAGCGGCAGTTGATATATTAAAGGTGGAGAGTCCATCGCCTCCTGTGCCGCAAGTATCTACTACATCAAGCGCTCGTTCCATTGGTGCTGCATTTTGCCGCATGGCTTTCACAAAACCCGTCATTTCTTCAGCGGTTTCTCCTCTATGCGCTAAAATCGAGAGACTCGCAGCGACTTCAGCATCTGTTAAAAAGCCGCTCATCATATCATGCATGAGTTTATTTGCTTCATTTTCTGATAGAAAGCCTCCATTAACAAGAGCTGATAGTCGGTGATTCATCCTGCACACTCTCCTTTTCTGAGAAAATATGTTCCGCAAGCTGAATGGCTTTCAGAAGTGCTCCTGCCTTGTTACAGGTCTCTTCCCATTCATTTTCTGGGACAGAATCAGCCACAATGCCGGCGCCTGCTTGTATAGAAGCGGTCTGATTTTTGACGCTCATCGTACGAATCGTAATACAGGAGTCGATATTGCCGTCGAATCCAATATAAGCAATACAGCCGCCATACGTTTCCCTTGGCTCAGGCTCCATTTCATTTAATAATTGCATCGCTCTTATTTTCGGGGCACCTGTTAATGTGCCTGCTGGGAATGCGGACATGAGCGCATCAACTGGATGTGTATCCCGCTTTAGCTTTCCTGTCACAATGGAGATGATGTGCATGACATGAGAGAAGTTCACTACTTTTGTAAAGGTTGGTACGGACACACTGCCGTATTCTGCCACACGGCCTACATCATTTCTGGCAAGATCCACTAACATGTAATGCTCGGCTTTTTCCTTTTCATCTTCAAGCAGCTCTCTTGCTAGTTCAGCATCCTCTTCTCTTGTTGTTCCTCGTTTTCTTGTGCCAGCAATAGGATGAATTTCTAAATGACCATTTTTGGCATGGATTAATCGTTCTGGCGAGCTGCCGACTAAATCACGATCTTTTAATTTCATAAAATACATATAAGGAGATGGATTCACAATCCGAAGCACGCGGTATAACTCAAATGAACTCACTGATACAGGGATATCAAATCGCTGCGAGAGTACGCCTTGAAAAATGTCACCTGCTCGAATGTATTCTTTGATTTTTTCTACGTCTTTTAAAAATTGCGCTTTTTCATAGGTTGACGTCACATGTTCAAAGGATGGCGGCTCATTCATATTCCCTGATAAAATCAGTTCTTTCATATCAACCTTTGAATGGAGCTTGTGAATCATCTGTTCAAGCTGTTTTTGATTTTCTTTGTAAGCTCGAATTTTTTCGTCTTCTGTTTCATGTCCGGCCAGCTGAGTGTATTGGATAAAATGAACATGATTTGTTTCATGATCAAAGGCAATCATCGTTTGGCAGACAAATAATGTGCAATTTTCTGCCAGCGATGCGCTGCGGTGAGGCCTGACAGAAGGTTCAATGTTTGGGATCAGATCGTAGCTTAAGTACCCAACAGCCCCGCCTGTAAATGGGATATCAATATCTGGCGTTTTGATTTGATATTGCTCCTTCATCCAATCCAGCAGTTCTTTCAGCTCTTGCTTTTGCATGACTTCCTGCCCCGCAGCGTCACGTGCAACGTATTTGTTTTGGTCATCATGTAAGGTTAAAAACGGGTGCAGTCCAATGAAGGAATATCTCGACCAGCTGGAAGACTCATCTTTGCTTTCTAGCAAATACACAATATCTTGTTTGAGTTTTTCAACAATTTGAATCGGTGAGAGCGTATCGACTGTAATGGTTTCAACAATTGGGATCGTTTTGTAGGACTCACTGTCCTTTAAAAATCGGGTCAGGTTTGATTGGGAATTCATAAGCACACTCCTTAAATGGGATTAAGGAGAATGAGGGGACATATAGAGGGTTTGTATGAGTATACGAAATAAGCCTAAAAGAGGGTTGCTCTTTTAGGCAGTATGATTAAATAGAAGTATCGTATCTCTGCTCAACTCTACTCATCTCAACTACCCTAGTCTCATTCTCATCTTCTCTAAGCTTGCAATGCCGTTTACACCTGTGTGTAAACTTCGGCTGTTCATATCGTATTATAATTCCTTGTTTTTTGTCAACTGTAAATCAGGGCGAAGCGTCACAGCTTCTTCCAAGTATACATGCTGTATGTCTTCCTGCTTTGTATCCGTCTGGACAGTCATTAAGACACGAATACATTGCTTTAAACCGCCATCAATGTCCAGTTCCTGCATGCAAGTAACTGGTACATATGTCCATCCTTCAAACTGACGAAGTGCTTTTGCCGGAAAAACGGAGTGAATATCTTGTGTAGCTGAAATCAAGATCTGCACGACACGTTCTGGATCTACTTGGTTTCTTGAAATGATCGCTTCTAACAGCTGTTTCGTTTTGTTTAACACTTCTGTTTCTGTATCTTCTATTACAGTTGTAGCCCCACGTATCCCGCGAAACATCATAGACATCCCTCCTCCCGTTTCCATTCTTCGAGCCAGTAGTGCAGCTCATCTTTTGTGAAAGACTGCAAGGTGACGTCTCCAACCTGTTTTAATAAAACAAATTGAACACTGCCGCCCCTTGCCTTTTTATCTCCAATCATCCGGTCAACAAAAGTTTTTGTGGAAATATCTTGTGTGACTTTGACCGGGAACCCGAGCTCTTTCATCCACTCTTTTAGTTCCAAACGATTAAGGCTGAGTCCCAGCTGCTTTTCGCTCACATACAGTGCAAACTGCATGCCGATTGCAATGGCATCTCCGTGTGTGATGGCGCCATATCCATACTCTGCTTCAATGGCATGCCCGAGTGTATGGCCTAAATTCAAAAATGCACGCACACCTTGTTCTTTTTCATCTTCTTGAACGATAGACGCTTTGACTTGAATGCCTTGATACAGCATATGTGCCAGCTCGCTTTTTGATAAATCCGTCAAAGAACGAATGGCCATGAGTTCTGATAAAAATTCTTCACTTGAAATCAGTGCATGTTTGATGACTTCTGCAAAACCTGATCTTCGTTCAATTTGAGATAGTGTCTCAAGCATACTAGTATCATAGATCACAGCTTTCGGCTGATGAAACGCACCGATTAAATTTTTACCGAGCGGATGGTTGATCCCTGTTTTCCCGCCAACTGCACTATCATGTGCCAGCAGTGTGGTCGGCACTTGGATAAAATCAATGCCTCTCATATAAGTGGCAGCAGCAAAGCCAGCCAAATCTCCAATTACGCCGCCTCCCAGCGCAATGATGCAGGAGGAACGATCAAGCTGAAATTGAATGGCTTTCGTATGAATATGCTCAAATTCGGCAAAGGATTTTGACTGCTCTCCGCTCGGCACAACCACTTTGTTCACAGGCCACTTCTGCTGAAGTAAGCGAACCATCTCATCACCATAAATGGCATCAACAGCTGCATCTGTGACGATTAAGAGCTTCGTATAGGAATGCCCAGTGGAAGTTATCAAGTCGACGATATTGCGTTTAATCCCATCACCGATAAATACAGGATAAGTGGCTGAAGACGTCTTAACTTCCAGTGTTTTCATTAAAATTCCCTCTGAAGCTGGCGCATTTTCTCAACATTTTCTTTAATGCGGTCGATTTGGTCAAGGCCAAACTGCTCCACAACTGCATTGGCAATTTCCCATGCAACGACTGCTTCTGCAACAACACTTGCAGCAGGAACAGCACAGCTGTCAGATCGTTCAATACTTGCAGAGAAAGGTTCTTTTGTTTCAATGTCAACGCTTTGAAGCGGCTTATAAAGCGTTGGGATTGGTTTCATAACCCCTCTTACGACAATTGGCATACCCGTTGACATTCCGCCTTCAAGACCACCTAGGCGATTTGTTTTTCTCGTATAGCCCTTTTCTTCATCCCAGATGATTTCATCATGGACCTCACTGCCATTTTTAGAGGCTGCCTCGAAGCCAATACCGAATTCAACCCCTTTAAAAGCGTTGATACTAAGTACAGCACCAGCAAGCTTGCTGTCCAATTTACGGTCGTAATGAACATAGCTGCCAACCCCAACCGGCATCCCTTCAACGATGACTTCAACAATTCCGCCAATTGAATCGCCGTTTTTCTTCGCTTCATCAATTGCATCCATCATTTTCTGACCTGCTTCACTGTCATAGCAGCGAACAGGTGATTCTTCTGTTACCTTCTGCAAATCTTCAATAGACTCATATGCTGTATGAGCTGCTTTCACTCCGCCAATTTCAAGAACGTGGCCAGCTACTTTAATCCCTAGATGCGCCAAGATTTGTTTGGCAACTGCGCCTGCTGCTACGCGAACAGTTGTCTCGCGGGCTGATGAGCGCTCTAATACGTTTCTCATATCACGGTGTCCATATTTGATCGCCCCATTTAAATCCGCATGTCCTGGTCTTGGACGGGAGATTTGACGCTTCATTTCACTTTCTTCTTCTTCTGTGATCGGCTCTGCCCCCATCACCTTTGTCCAATGCTTCCAGTCGTTGTTTTCAACAACAAGTGCGATTGGGGAACCTAATGTTCTCCCGTGGCGAACACCACTTAACACTTTCGCCTGGTCTTTTTCAATCTGCATTCTTCTTCCGCGGCCATGACCTTTTTGTCTTCTAGCCAATTCATAATTGATGTCATCCTGCTCTATGTAAAGTCCCGCTGGAACTCCTTCAATAATTGTGGTCAGTTGTGGACCATGTGATTCACCTGCTGTTAAGTACCTCATGACTCAATCTCCCTTCATCGCATTAACGCTTTTAAGTAAAAATATAATAACACACTTGCTACTAAAAAGTCAGCTACATACCCTTCTTTTGATAAAAGAAAGTATCAGCAGATGTCAGTCCAAACTTTTCTGGGTGAAAAATTTGCTCTGTAGAACCAACAAATAATACGCCATTTTGTTTTAAACTGCTGCTCATTTTTAAGTAAATTTCTTCTTTTGCCTCTTCAGTAAAGTAAATCAGTACATTTCGGCAGACGATGAGGTCAAGCTGTTTTTCATATGGATCTGCTAAAAGGTTGTGCTTCTTAAATTGAATATGCTTTCGAACCTCATCCTTCACAGTGTAAAATGAAGAATCTTCTTTTGTGAAATATTTTTGCTTGATATGATCTGGCACCTCTTGCAGAGAGCGTTCATGATATCTGCCTTTTTGAGCTGACTGCAGAACTTTATCATCAATATCAGTTGCAATAATTTGGAAGTCTTTCACAAGAGGATGACTTGACAGCAGCATGGAGAGTGTATATGGCTCCTCTCCTGTCGAACATGCTGCACTCCAAATCTTTAGGGTGCCGCCATTTTTCGAAAGCAGCGGCAGGATTTTTTGATCAAGTACTTCCCAGCGCTGATAGTTTCGGTAAAATTCTGACACATTTATCGTCATGCGGTCCATCGTCTCATCTAATAATGCTCTGTCCTTTTCAAGCGCGGCCGCGAATGCTTCAAAATCTTTATATCCTTTTTTATCATAAAGTGATGTTAATCTTCGTTTCATTTGTGCTTCTTTATATAAATTTAAATCAACCCCGGTTAGTTTTTTCCATTTTCCAACAAATACTTGATATGGATCCATCAATGTCCTCTCCTGTCTCATCTATCTTTGTCCTAGTATAGCTGTTTTTATCGAAAATTTGTATCTTCTCATGAGAAATTTCGTGTAGAAAGTTCAATATAAAAAAAGCCAAAGTGCTCATTAGATGAACACCTTGGCTTGAAACTTAATAAATCCAGCTTGAGATGGTTTGATCCCAGCTTGTGAGTTCTTCTTGTTTGAAGAATAAGTTAATTTCTCTTTCAGCACTTTCTGGTGAGTCTGACCCATGGATAATGTTTTTCCCAACAGTCAATCCATAGTCTCCTCTTATTGTGCCTGGAAGCGCTTCCTTTGGATTTGTTTTGCCGATAATCTGTCTTGTCACGTCTACTACCTGTTCACCTTGCCATACCATTGCAAATACAGGTCCTGACGTAATAAAGTCAACCAATTCCCCGAAAAACGGTTTTTCTTTATGCTCTCCGTAATGGGTTTCTGCTACTTCCTTTGGAATACTCATTAGTTTTGCACCAACAAGCTGAAGCCCCTTTTTTTCGAATCTTGACACAATGTCACCGATTAATTGTCTTTCCACACCATCAGGTTTGACCATAAGAAATGTTTTGTCCATATACGTTTTCCACCCCGTCGTTATGTATGTATAGGCTTACATTGTTACAAAGTGATCGTATCATTTTTTTTTATAATAATCAATTTTTGACATAAAATTTCACAAAAAAACCAATCAACATCACGTTGATTAGAATTTTCGTTTCCCAATATATTTTGCAATGGAGGCGAGTGACGTTCTCGCACGTCCTCGAGGAAGTTTGTCGAGCTGTTCAAAAGCTTTTTTCAAATACATTTCACTCACTCGAATCGAGCGGTCGATCGCATCTGTTTGTTTGAGGCTTTCAATGACAGGCTCCAGCTGCTTCTCCGTCGTTTCACTATTGATCAGCTTCAATTGACCTTCTAGTGTCGGATTTTTCAGTGCATATAAGACTGGGAGTGTGACATTCCCTTGTAAAAGGTCTCCTCCGACAGGCTTGCCCAGCTCTTCTTCAGTTGATGTGAAATCAAGGACATCATCAATGATTTGATAGGACATGCCGACATAGTATCCAAACCAATAGAGGGCTTTATGTGTTTTTTCATCTGTACCTGCTGCAATGGCGCCTAATTGACAGCTGCCTGCAATGAGCAAGGCTGTTTTTCGTTTGATTCTTCTTAAATATGTACGGAGGTTTTGATCCATATTATATTTATCTTTCACTTGCTCTATCTCACCAAGACAAAGCTCGACGACCATTTTTGACAAAATTTCATGTGCCATTGGGTGATTGATTTTTGTCATGTATTCAAGTGATCTCGCAAACATATAATCCCCTGTGTACATGGCAATTCTGTTATCCCATTTTGCCTTTATCGTTGGTTTGCCTCTTCTCAGCTCTGCATCATCAATGACATCATCGTGAACAAGTGATGCCATATGAATCAGCTCGAGGGCAACGGCAACATATTTAATTTTATTAATGTCATAGTCACCAAACATGCCTGAAAGGAGAACAAAAACGGGGCGGATTCGTTTTCCGCCCGCTTGCAGCAAATGAAGACCTGCTTCACTTAATAATGCATAATCAGAGCGAACTGTTTGTTCAAGCTCTTTTTCAATTATATCGATATCATGATTTAAAAAAGAGATCATTGCTTTTAATTTCATTATCTTCACCCAAATATCGTTTATTCAAAGCTTCTTTCCGATATGTGTTGCTGCTACACCGCCTGTAAATGGATGATACGAGACATCAGACAACCCGGCCTCTTCGAACAGAGCCGCCAGCTCTTTCATGCCAGGGAACGTTTTGGCTGATTCTTGAAGCCATGAATACTCCTGATAGCTTTTGGCAAACAATTTACCAAAGAGCGGCATAATGTATTTGAAATAGATGTAGTAGCCCTGTTTAAAGCCGATCATCTCAGGCTGTGAAGTCTCGAGACAGACAACCATTCCGCCAGGCTTCACTACTCTTGTCATTTCCTTGAGCACTGTTAAATAATCAGGAACGTTTCTAAGTCCAAAACCGATGGTGACATAATCAAATGAGTTGTCCTCAAAAGGGAGCTCCATCGCATTGCCATGAAGCAATTCAATTTGTTTGTAGCCCCCAGTCTTCACCTTCGTTTCTCCAACACTCAGCATGTTTTTACTGAAATCAAGGCCTTTGACCTCGCCTTTTTCTCCAACAGCATCTGCAAGCGCAATTGTCCAATCGGCTGTCCCGCAGCATACATCTAATGCTTTAGACCCTTTTTGCACATTCATAAGTTTCATTGTTTTATCGCGCCATTTTTTATGCTGTTTAAAGCTGATGACAGAGTTCATTTGATCATAGTTTTTATAAATTTTTTCAAATACACCGTGTACTCGCTGTTCTTTTGATTGCTGCATGACTTACCCTTCTTCCACTTTCTGATGGTACGCAGGCTCATTTTTCATATGATCCAAGCGATTTAATAGCTCTTTTTGAACGACCGGAGATGAAACAAGATGCTCCTTGATCGTTCGTTTGGCCTTTTCATAGCCTTCATTCTCAAAATTGTCAAAGCACGAATAGGCGTCCCTATAACGATCGTTCAAAAAAAGTTTTAAATGTTTGTCATTTTCTGCTTGTTTCATGAAGCGTTTATAAACAAGAAAACGACTTGCAATCTCATTCCAATGCGTTAATTGAAAATGCTCAGAAATCCTTTGGAAAAGCGCAGATTCAACTGTAGCTACACTTTTGTAAAAGTGCGCTGCATCTTGAATGGACCGGTCATACAGTCTAATTTTATGTTCATTGATCTCTTTGATCGCCGTAGCGAGCGTGCGGATCATATAAATGTCTTTCATGTCAGAGAGAAGAGAATAATAGAGACCGCTGAAATAGTCTCCTGCCAGGATGGTCAGCTGACGATTTTTGAATTCGTCTTGCTTGATGGCTGCAGCAGTTGTGACTTCGTCATGGGTATCAAGGGCAATTTGCACAAGCATCGCCGTTAAAATATAATTTTCTTTTTTCTCTGCATCAATTTGAGCTTCTTCAAACATTGCATGAAAAAGAAGGAGCTTATCTTCATCGATGAGTGGTGCGCGTAAATGCTTCGCCAAATAAGGATGAGAAAGCTTTTTATTTAATTTTATATTTAGATTAGATAAAATTCCGTAGATGTCTTGCAAAGATATCACCCTTGTCCCAAAAAATTACAGTTTCATATGTAGACCTGCACATTGTATAGAGATTTATTATACCATATCAGCTCTCACTTTTATGCTATCAAGTGCTACAAGTTCTTTATTTCTTTGCTTCGCTTTGAATTTCGCCGAAGCTTGTTTGAATGACAGCATCGCCTCTTACTTTGATCGCTGACGTATGCTCAGTAAATTGTGCAATGATCACTTCACCTTTATCGAGTTTCTCGGAATGGTGAAATCTTGTATCAGAGCCTCTTGTTAGGCCGATGACGTTTACACCATTATCAATGGCTTTAATCACCACAAAATCAGATGCTTTATTTTCACTCATTTTGTTCACCTTCCATCTATTGAATTAGTCGTTTTTAATAAAGGAAAGCACTTCTGCTCTTGCGGCTGCATCATTTGCAAATGTGCCGCGGACGGCTGATGTGACTGTTTTAGCGCCTGGCTTTTTCACTCCGCGCATCGTCATACACATATGCTCTGCTTCAACGACAATCATCACGCCATGCGGATTAAGTGTTTCCACCATACTATCTGCAATGGTTGATGTAATGCGTTCCTGAAGCTGCGGGCGTTTAGCCACGGCTTCTACAGCTCTTGCCAGCTTACTAAGTCCCGTTACTTTTCCTCCGCGCGGAATATAAGCAACATGGGCTTTCCCGTAGAAAGGCACAAGGTGGTGTTCACACATTGAATGGAAAGCAATATCTTTTACAAGGACGAGTTCTTCGTGGTCTTCGCCAAAAATGGTTTTAAAATGTTCTTTTGGATCTTCATTTAATCCCGAGAACACTTCTTCATACATTTTTGCGACTCGTTTTGGGGTATCAAGAAGTCCTTCACGATCCGGATCTTCTCCGATTGCTTTTAATATATCGCGTACCGCGTGTTCAATTAATTCTTTATTTATTTCACTCATGTATTATATCCTCCAAAGGCGATTACATTTCATTCAGATTCTAGCACACTTCAGATCCTAAAAGCAAAGGAGAGCGTTCTAAACGAACCTTTTGATTCAAAAGGAAAAGCCCCTTATGAAAGGGGCTTTTCTAGACCAGTGTGAAACTGTATATGTATAACTCCTTCAACAGGATCATTACACATAACGATTATTTACCTGCCACCGCGTCTTTAAGTGCTTTACCTGGTTTGAAAGCAGGTACTTTGCTTGCAGGGATTTCGATCTCTGCACCAGTTTGTGGGTTACGTCCTTTACGAGCTGAACGCTCACGTACTTCAAAGTTACCAAAACCAATAAGTTGGATTTTGTCACCATTTTTAAGTGCATCTAAAATTGTATCAAAAACAGAATCAACTGCTTTTGTCGCGTCTTTTTTAGATAACTCGCTTGCTTCAGCAACCGCGTTAATAAGTTCTGTCTTGTTCATGCCTTTCACCTCCTCCCAAAAATATGCATTCAGTAGATTGTTATCATTTCTTCACAATTCATCTTCTTTCTATACCCTTTTTCAGAAAAAAAGAGCGTCTAGAAAGCGTTATACATGGCTTTTCATTAGAAAACATCTCTTTGAAGGAATGTTTGTCCAACAAAGTGAAGATTTTCTGTAAGTAGATTAACACATATGAAATACCATATCAAGCATTTTAAAGGGAAGAATCCTTATTCGTCAAGGATTAAGGGCACTTTTGCGAACGAATATTCCTAATTTCAGCCTGAATCTGACTAATCTTTATACAATTGTCTTTTTATGACTCATTCTACACGCAAAAAAAAGACCCCATCAATGAGAGGTCTCACTTGCTATAAAATAATCGCGATCAAACCGCCTGATCCTTCGTTAATGATTCTTTCAAGCGTTTCCTTCAGCTTATATCTTGCGTTTTCCGGCATGAGAGACAGCTTTGCTTGAATGCCTTCTCTGACAAGGGAGCTGAGGGAACGGCCAAATATATCTGAATTCCAGATCGAAAGCGGATCATCTTCAAAGTCTTGCATTAAGTAGCGGACGAGCTCTTCACTTTGTTTTTCTGTTCCGATAATCGGTGCAAATTCGCTCTCTACATCTACTTTGATCATATGAATAGATGGAGCGACCGCTTTTAATCTCACGCCGAATCTTGATCCCTGCCTAATGATTTCTGGCTCATCTAAACTCATATCTGATAACGCTGGCGCTGCAATCCCGTAACCAGTCTGCTTCACCATTTTTAATGCGTCTGATACTTGATCATATTCTGTCTTAGCATGAGCAAAGTCTTGCATGAGCTCTAGAAGATGGTCTTTTCCTCTAATTTCTACACCAACCACTTCTTTTAAAATATGATCATATAGATCATCTGGCGCATACAGGTCAATCTCCGCAATCCCCTGACCCATTTCAATTCCTGCTAAACCCGCTCTTTCGATAAAATCAAATTCACTGAATTGACCAACGACACGGTCGACATCTCTTAATCTTTTAATATCCTTTACAGTTTCCTTTACTGAATCCTGATAGCTCTCTCTCAGCCAGTGATCTTCTTTTAGCACCATCACCCAGCTTGGCAGGTTCACATTCACCTCTAGAACTGGGAATTCATATAATGCTTCACGAAGAACGCTGAGTACGTCTTGCTCTCTCATACTTTCTACGCTCATGGCGAGTACTGGAATATCATACTTTTGGCTAAGTTCCTGCCGGAGCGCTTCTGTTTCAGGATGATATGGCCTCACAGAGTTAATGACCATAATAAACGGCTTTCCAACCTCTTTGAGTTCATCAATTACACGTTCTTCAGATTCAATATAATCATGTCTTGGAATTTCTCCAATGGAACCATCTGTTGTAATGACTACACCTATTGTTGAATGCTCTTGAATGACCTTGCGTGTACCAATTTCCGCTGCTTCATGAAACGGGATTGGCTCTTCATACCACGGCGTATTGATCATTCTTGGGCCATTTTCATCTTCATACCCGCGCGCACCAGGGACAGTGTATCCCACACAATCGACAAGTCTGATGTTGACATCAAGGCCGTCACTCACGTGAATTGATGCTGCTTGATTCGGTACAAATTTTGGCTCTGTGGTCATAATGGTTTTTCCTGCTGCGCTTTGCGGCAATTCATCCTGTGCTCTTGCACGATCTGCCTCATTATTGATATTCGGGAGCACCACGAGCTCCATAAACTTTTTAATAAACGTAGATTTCCCTGTACGAACAGCGCCAACGACTCCTAAATATATATCGCCTCCTGTTCGTTCAGCGATATCCTTGAAAATATCGACTTTTTCCAAGTGATCCCCTCCCGGACTTGCTATCCTCGTTTTCAAATTAAATACTCTATTCTTCAATCAAACTGTGCTTGAAAGGTGTCTGGACAATATATGTGTATGACGTTGTCCTATTTGAATATGACACCTTTTTGTTTTGAGAGTAAGTTTAGCCATAAAAAAACCTTTCTCCTCATTTATATGCAGAGGAAAAAGGTTCATTCTTGTTTATGACGTCTTTTTTTCTAAAAAGGCAGGCTCACCTTTTTTGTTGATGGTATATGGGACAGAAAACGCGGGTACAAACGGGGTTTCCTGCCAATATACATCTTGAATGTTTTCACCTGGTTTCAGCTTTTGCTTCGTATTCTTCAAAATGTGAGCAAAATCACTGCGGTAGTCCACATAGATGTCACCGTTTGATGAAATCAGTAATGGGAGGGAATTCCCTGTCACAGGACTTATCACCGCAGGCGGCGATTTTAATCCTAGTTTTTTTTCATTTAACGTATATAAATTGGCTGATACGACTTTGCCGTATGGCGGATATGTATGTTCATCTTGATACATCTTGATTCTAAGCCGTAATTCATTGATGGTCTGCGTCATTTTGACATCAAGCAGTTTCACTGTGGGTTTCTTTTCGACGTCTGTGAGGACATAAATATATTCGCCCCCGCCTTCATAAGATGTAGACGGTACATCGTGTAAATATCTTGGTGACAAGCGCTTAAAGTCGATGACATATTTCTGATAAACCGGCGTGTCTGCTTCTTTCGTTTCTATAGGCAAAAGACCATTTGTTGCTTTTTGAAATTCCTCAATCGCTGTCTGTACACTTTGCAGCTGCTCTTCGTATGGCACCCGGTTCTCAGCTTTGCGATTTTCTGGATACAGACATCCTGTTAATAAAATAAGTGCTAACAGTGTGACACTGACTTTTGCTTTGATCATCACATTCTTCCTTTTTCTTTATTCATTGACCGGTCCGCTAAAGACAACTAAAAACACAATGATACCTGATATCAGCATCAAGCTGTATGCAACGGTCGAGGCCGTTATTTTAAGAAATTTGCTTTTCAGCTTAAACCTGCTGAGATAAATGGTTACTACGGCTAAAAACATGAGCCCCATTGAACCAAGCGCAAACCACATCTTGATTAAAGCAAAACTCATCGTGCCTGTCCCCCTTCAAAACGAACGAATTGTAAGCGTTTATATTTCATTTTAAACCAAAAATAAGGTAAATATCAATCATTTTTCCAATCATTCAGAAAAAAGCGCATAAAAAAACTGAAGCAAAGAGGGGGACTCTGCTTCAGTCATTGGATCGACTATTTTCCTCATTCTGTAGAGGCAAAGCTCTATTCAAACTTCATTGCTATGTTATGCAAGTCTTCCCCTTCTTGCATCCTCTACATGCCTAAGTTCAGTCTTTCCTTTTATTTTGTTTGGTTTTCAAACATGTTCACAAGGTCTTCCATCTCATGTGTTTTCACACGTGCCATCAATGATTCTACAGCATCGTCCACCTTTTTCCCTTCAAACAGGACGCCGTAAAGAGCCTCTGTGATCGGCATGCTGACCTTGTATTCTTTGGAGAGCTGATAAGCGCCTTTTGTTGTGCGGACGCCTTCGACAACCATGCCCATTTTTTCAAGCACTTCTTCGAGCTTATATCCTTTACCGAGTAAATTCCCGCAGCGCCAGTTACGCGAATGAACACTTGTACATGTCACGATCAAATCGCCAACGCCTGTTAATCCAGCAAATGTAAGGGGATTCCCTCCCATTTTTGTGCCAAGACGTGCGATTTCAGCAAGTCCTCTTGTGATAAGCGCCGCTTTTGCATTGTCACCATATCCAAGTCCGTCTGTGATACCAGCCGCAAGAGCAATGATATTTTTCAATGCGCCGCCAATTTCCACCCCAATCACATCAGGGTTGGTGTACACTCTAAAATGATTGTTCATGAACAAATCTTGAACAAATTGAGCTGCTTCAATGTTTTCTGACGAGACAGTGACAGTTGTCGGATGACGCAGACCTACTTCTTCTGCATGACTCGGTCCTGATAGGACAACGACAGCCTCTCTTTTCTCAGATGGGACTTCTTGTTCAATCATTTGAGAAATTCTAAGAAGTGTATCTGGTTCAATTCCCTTACTGACATGGACAAATGGCACCTTCGATGAGATCAGCTCATTTGCCTGCTTCAATACCTCACGAATGGCCTTTGTTGGCACAGCGACAATAACCGCCTCTGTCCCCTCTAAAGCCTGCTTCATATCGGTTGTCGCCTGAATAGACGCTGGCAGTTCGACATTTGGCAAGTAATCATGATTTTCATGTTTCTCATTGATTTGATCAATGAGCTCTTGTCTATGTCCCCACATGTGTACATCATGATGATTATCAGCTAATACAAGCGCAAGAGCTGTTCCCCAGCTGCCTGCTCCAAGTACTGAAATTTTCTTCATCCTGCTCACCCTTTTTATTTTCTCGCTCTCGCAAATATTTTAATCGGTGTTCCTTCAAAACCAAATGCATCTCGAATGCGGTTTTCTAGGAAACGCTCATAAGAAAAGTGCATAAGCTCTGGATCGTTGACAAACACAACGAAGGAAGGAGGCTTAATGGCCACCTGTGTTGCATAGTAAATCTTTAGGCGCTGTCCGTTATGGGTCGGCGTTGGATTCATCGCCACCGCATCCATGATGATATCATTTAAAATATTGGTTTGAACGCGCATTGCATGGTTTTCGCTTGCTGTGATAATGGACGGCATTAATGTATGAATTCTCTTTTTCGTAAGAGCAGACATAAACAAGACAGGTGCATAATCAAGGAATTGAAAATGCTCGCGGATGTTTTGCTCAAATTCCTTCATCGTACGCTCATCTTTTTCAACAGCATCCCATTTGTTCACAATGATGACAACAGCTTTACCAGCTTCGTGTGCATATCCAGCAATTCGTTTATCCTGCTCAATAATGCCTTCCTCGCCGTCAAGTACAACAGCGACAACGTCAGAGCGGTCAATGGCTTTTAATGCACGAAGTACACTGTATTTCTCTGTTGTTTCATATACTTTCCCTTTTTTCCTCATACCTGCTGTATCAACAATGACAAAGTCACGCTGATTGTACGTAAACATCGTATCGACAGCATCTCTTGTTGTACCAGCGATGTTGCTGACAATAACGCGGTCTTCTCCGAGCATCGCATTCACTAAAGAAGATTTCCCTACATTCGGACGGCCAATTAAGCAGAACTGGACAACTTCTTCATCATATTGCGTATCCGGTAAATTCTTAAAATGTTCTGCCACTGCATCAAGCAGATCACCAAGACCTAATCCGTGTGTTCCAGAAATCGGATACGGCTCGCCAAATCCGAGTGCATAAAAGTCATACACGTCGCTTCTCATTTCAGGGTTGTCCAGTTTATTGACAGCAAGTACAACTGGCTTTTTCGTGCGATATAAAATTTTTGCGACTTCTTCATCCGCAGATGTCACACCATCTCGGCCATTCACCATAAAGATAATGACATCCGCTTCGTCCATTGCGATTTCTGCCTGATGGCGAATTTGCGCCAAGAATGGCTCATCTCCAATATCAATTCCACCAGTATCTATTAAATTAAAGTCATAATTTAACCATTCAGCAGAGCTATAGATTCGATCTCTTGTTACACCAGGTGTGTCTTCTACAATCGATATTCTTTCGCCTGCGATTCGATTAAAAATTGTAGATTTTCCAACGTTGGGCCTTCCAACAATGGCTACGACAGGTTTACCCATAGTACCCTTCCTTTCAATCCAGCCGCGATTCAATATGTTCATCATCATGTTTCAACCGGGATTTATAATTTTCATTCAGTTTTATGAAATAAACCCTTCAAACATGAAGGGTTCAACTTATATATTATATCAATTTTTAATCAGACCACAATGAATAACTTAAAAATGTTTGACAATCAAGTAAAGATCTTCTCCAATGCCGTGTGCAATTCCATCTAAAATGGCCTCTAAATTCATGGCATACATGTCGAGCTCTTCTTTATTTTCACAGAAAAAAACCGCTGTTCCGCCAATGACCCGCTCTTTATTAGTTGTTGCCACAGCCAATATAAATTGTTCAATGGTGTTCGCCATGCCCTATTACCTCACTTTCTTTTTAATGAAATCTGTCGGCATTCTTATGGCATTTTCTAAAATAGGCACCTCTTCTAATACACGGACAGCCAAATCTTCACGCTGCCATTGCGGTAAAATGAACACACCAAGTGTACCGGTATTCAGATCACGTTTTGCGAGTGGACAGAGCGATGGTTCACCAGAATCGCGGTACACACCAAGCACGTTCGATAAATCAAATAAAATGGCTTGCCGCTGTCCAAGGTTAGCAATCGTTGTAGCAGAGTTGAAATTTTTCGGTGTCAAAATAAAACCCATCCCATGCTCTAAAATGAGCTTTTGCTTTTCAGGCAGCCCGATATTCATAATGTATATATCATTCACATAAAGCCCTGCCCCATCAAAGCGAAGTTCCCCTTTTTGAATGCTGACGATATCCTTTAATTGACTGCCTGACATTAATAGCTTTGCCATGAAAAAACAAAGAATACCGACCACTGTTCCAACAACAAGCGAGAAGAAAATACAGGCTGTCGTTGTAATAAGTGCAGTGAGAATCGCAATATAATTTCGACTTTCAAAGGCAATGGCAATGCCTTCTATATATGTACTGCCTCGTGAGACAAGCTCATACGAATCCATTTGGGTTAACGTATTTCTTTCCATATTTCGGACATCTCGAAATTGCGTGGCTGCCAAAGTGAGAAAGGTAATCGCTGTAAATTCCTCCTGAATTAGTGCAGGCATAATGATCGCACCTAATCCTGACGCAATAAAACCAAGTGCAATGTGAATCACTTGTCCATGAATATACGTAGGGTATTGCCGGTAATCCGTTCTTAACATGTAAAGTCTGGCCGCCATCCCAAAGATGACACCAATAATCACAGGAAACGTATAGTCTGTCATGTTGATTTTGCAGCCCCTTTTACTGATTTTCTTGATGAACGGGCGTTCAAGAGCTTTTCAAACTGATCGACACCTAATAGGAAGACGGCTCCTTGTACAACGAAGGAAAGAAAAGAGAGATCCCCTATGACAATTGATGATGTGAGGCGGTGAATCGTCAGCGCATAAAGGGCTTCGCCAAGACATACTGACATCATCCATAAGGTGATTCTTTCCGTTAACGGCTGTCCATATGTCATACACATTAAGATCAGCAGGGCAAATACGACCCAATCCACCTTTATTATCGTGAACCAAACAGGGTCATATAATGCAAATATCATAAAAAAGGCATACGCGCTCACCATCGAGCCCAATTGCATGATTTTCATCATTCGGTAACTAGGCCTGAATATGACGAAAGCAGCACATGCATATAAAAAAGTCATCAAGAAACCCGCATTGATGCTTATATCTAAAACGGATATCATGACATGACTGAATATAATATGGACAAGTACACAGATGCCCAGCACGGTGCGCCACAAACTTTTTTCCATGATAAATGTCACCATAATCCAAACGAACCATATAGACCAATAATAGTACAAAGCCTCCAACGCCTCATCACCTCAATTACATTATGGGAAAATCCCCAATTTTTAAACATGCGGATCGTTACCGGCTTTGTATGAAATAAACAAGAGGTGACACCCTAATAACCTGAGGAGGGATACATGATGGGAAAAGATAGACAGGAAAAGCGTTTAAAGGCGTCAAGAAGAGTGGAATCTGACCGCGATCAATCCATTCATCATAAGGGTGCAACAGCATTAGAAGGTCCAGAAAGCGCTCGAAAAAGAAATCAATAAAAAAAGGCATGTGATCATCACATGCCTTAGATTTGTTGACAAAGGGCTAAAATGATGTTTATTTTAGCCCTTTGTCTTCTTTTCAGCGTGATAGAAAACCTTTGCAGCCCTAGGAAGGACGAGTACCGGAGCGGAGCGAATTGTACATTCGTGAGCACCGGCACCGAATGCGAGGGTTTGTCTACGCGCTGAGGCATGTGATATCACATGCCTCTCTTACTATAGTACGTTGTGTCAACGCCTCTTTCTTTGAGCCAATGACTTGTTTCCCCCGAGATCACAACTTGAGCCTGTCTCAGTTCTTCAATCGTCTTCACGCCAAGCACTGTCATCATCATCTTGATATCTTCTTGAAGTTCCATGATATCTGCGATGAGGCCGCTTTCTCCTCCACTGGTCAATGATTTTAAGAAAAATCCAGCTAGACCAGCAGCAGATGCGCCAAGAGCCATTGATTTGGTTACATCAAGAGCATCTTGAATACCTCCGGAGGCTAAAATCGTTTGATTCGGAAAGGCTGTATGTACTTCAGCAAGACTCGCTGCAGTTGGAATTCCCCATTGATCAAAATAACGAAGTGCTTTTTGGCGGCGGAGATTTTCAATCTTAGAAAAGTTCGTTCCACCAAATCCGCCTACATCAACGGCTGCAACCCCAGCATGGAATAACTTTCTTGCCGTCTCCTTGCTCATGCCAAATCCGACTTCTTTTACAACAACAGGCACACCAACAGATTCAACGATAGCTGCAATCCGCTCAAGCGCCCCTCTGAAATCGCGATCGCCTTCAGGCATGACAATCTCTTGGATGACATTCAGATGAATTTGGAGCATATTTGCCTCGAGCATGTTGACTGCTTCTTGAGCTTGCTTCATTGTCGCTTCACTGCCTAAATTCGCAAATACAATTCCATTCGGATTGACTTTACGAACGACTTCATATGTTCGTCTTTCTTCTTTATCTTTCAGTGCAGCCATTTGTGATCCAACTGCTACTGGGATATTGGTCTCCTTCGCTGCGATCGATAAAGAGCGGTTGATCTCATAGGTGGATTCTCCGCCTCCGCCAGTCATTGCATTGATAAAAATTGGCGAACCGAAAGTCAGTCCGCCAATTGTCGTATGTGTATCAATTTGTGATGTCGCAAGATCTGGTAAACTGGCGTGAACGAAGGAAACATCATCTAAACCTGTTGCTGCATGCTGGCCAGTGGACAGCGCATGCTCGATATGCTGCTTCTTTCTTTCTGCTCGCGTCAATTTTGATCACCAAATTATTTTAGTTTATTGAGTTTATCGCCGATCAGGTCACCAAGCTGGAATCCGCTTGTGTTTTCTTCTTTCGCCTGATATTGACGATAATCCTCTTCGATTTGTTTTTCAGGATTTTCTTCTAAATCACGGATGCTTAGTGAAATGCGCTCTTCGTCTTCATTCACATCAAGCACTTTCACTTTCACAGTCTGCCCTTCTTCAAGGACTTCTTGCGGCGTGCCGATATGTTTATGAGAGATTTGGGAAATATGCACAAGCCCTTCTACACCTGGCAGAATTTCAACAAATGCACCAAAGCTCACAAGACGTTGAACGGTTCCTTCAAGCACATCACCTTGTTTTACCTTTTCACCAATTTGGCTCCAAGGTCCTGGTAATGTTTCTTTAATAGATAGTGAGATACGTTCGTTATCACGATCAACAGCAAGTACTTTGACCTTGACTTCTTGTCCTTCTTCTACTACGTCAGATGGCTTTTCAACATGCGCATGGGATAGTTGAGAAATGTGAACTAATCCATCAATGCCGCCAATGTCAACAAATGCACCAAAATCAGTAAGCCTCTGCACTTTACCATCAATCACACTGCCTACTTCAAGCTTTTGCAGGAAGTCTTGCTTTTTGTCTAATTGCTCTTGCTCAACGACTGCACGGTGCGAGAGAATCACGCGATTTTTTTCGCGGTCAAGTTCTACCACGACAAGTGAGAGTGTTTTCCCTTTGTAATCTGTGAAGTCTTCTACATAGTGTGCTTCTACAAGAGATGCAGGAATAAATCCGCGTACACCAATGTCAACGACAAGACCACCTTTTACAACGTCTTTTACTTCAGCTTCAAATACTTCTTTTGTTTCAAACTTTTTCTCTAGGTCTTCCCAAGCGCGGTCTGCATCAACAGCACGTTTAGATAAAATCAAAGCATCGTCTTCGACCTTTGTTACTTTAAGCTCTAACTCGTCGCCATCTTTCACGACATCTGATGCTTTTTCAACGTGAAGACTTGATAATTCACTGATTGGGATGATACCAGGTTGTTTCACATTGACGATATCTACATTGACATGCTTGTCCTCAACTTTAGAAACAATCCCTTTCACTACATCTCCAACCTCTGGTACCTGAACATCGATTTGATTCATTTCCTCTGTCATTTCGATAACCTCCTTGGTCCAAACCTACACAGCTTAGTTAAAACGACTGGGCGAATATGTGTCTTAAGCATGATGATTGCCAGCCGAATATGTATTATAGAAACATTCAAATCAATATAATTGCTTGAATGATCAATAAAAATAGTATTAGTATAAACTTCTAATAAAAGACCTTGTTTGTCAAGAGATAAACCTCTAACTTATAAAAGTTTTCTAAAATTTCTTACTGTTTCTCCACGCGGTCTGCTGCATCTAAAATTTTCCCGGCCACCTCTTGAATAGAAAGGGAAGTGGTGTCAATTTCAATGGCGTCATCTGCTTTCTTCAAAGGTGAAACTTCGCGCTCAGAATCAAGCTTATCGCGTCTTGCAATCTCTTCGATCAGCTGATCGTAATTGACATCGTAGCCTTTTTTCTGATTCTCTTCAAAGCGGCGTTTTGCTCTTTCTTCTACTGATGCAAGCAAGAAAATTTTCACTTCAGCATCTGGAAGTACGTGAGTGCCTATGTCTCTTCCGTCCATAACGACGCCGCCTCGTTTGCCAAGCTCTTGCTGCCTGCGGACCATTTCTTCCCGAACAGCTCTGTGCTTTGCAACAACCGATACTTGGTTGCTTACGCGGTCTGTGCGAATATCCTCTGTGACATCCGTATTGTTTAGATGGACTTTTTGACCCTCGTCTGTTGTTACTAGTTCAATGACCGTTTTTTTCAGTAATGAATCAAGTGCCTGTTCGTCTTCAAGGTCTACACCTTGATTGAGTGCCGCAAGTGTAATCGCGCGGTACATAGCACCTGTATCAATATAAATATATGATTTTTTGGCTGCGACAATTTTTGCCACAGTGCTTTTGCCTGCTGCTGCAGGACCGTCAATTGCAATAGATAATTTCTTTTTCATAATACCTCTCCTTGATTGAATCTCCCTTATGAATTGTAACACGATCACCGCTCAAACGGGGGAATTTTCTATCAATCCTTCTGCTTAAACGTTTCAATCCATTCTTCAATGCTCATGTTGTTCACACCCTCATACTGCACGACTTTTGACAAATAAAGTTCTCCTTTCGTCAAATGAAGTGTGATCTGAACGGTAAGCAATAAAACAAGCTGAATGAGCACCACTTTCAATAACCATCTTTCCATTGTCTTCATACAAAAAGCCTCCACGCTAGATTCTTTCCTCTCTAGTATGGAAGCTTTTTACACCCTTTATTCTTATGCTTTTTTCACACGTGTTAAAAGCTGCTGCTGGAAGCAGTATTTCATGATGTGCTGCTGGTGGTCATTTGTGATCTCTGAAAACTCCATGATCGCTCTTTTTTTGCCAGACTGTTCATCTTCATATATTCGATTCATCTCTGCAACCGCTTTTATTTTCACGGGCTCTTTTAGGGGAAGTTCAAACTCTGTGACCACTTCTCCATATTCTTTCAATGACACGCCCTCAGGAACAGAGATTGCTACGCCGCCAGCACTCATATTTACAATAAACGTCTCAAAGGCCTCTTCGTCCGTTTGCATGATAGTAGCTTTGACCATCGTATCCACTCTCAGATATTCTCTTCGCTGAAGGCGAATCATTTCTTCTTTTGGCGGAATGGAAATAACAATCATCGGAATATCTTCTTTTCTTTTTCCGATGACTTCGCTTGTACATTTGTATGGAATTTGATTTTCGTCAAAAAAGAAGACGGTGATTTCTGTTTGGTGGTTTAAGTAGATGGTGCGGCCCGTTTCTTTATCAGCTGGATAATTAATGCAAATATCATCGTTATTATTTTCCAAAACCTTCGATTTTGCTGTTTTCACTTCTTTGTTCTCATTGACATATTCAATTGTGATTGCATCCCCTATTTGTAACATTCCTCATCACTCTTTTCATCGAAATCGTATCCTCTCCTATATTAAACCATGTCTAAAACAAAAGGAAAAGACTTATTAGCCTTTTCCTCGTTTCCTTTTTTATAGGTCTTTATATATAGGTTCTGCGTTTTTTAGTTTATCTACTCGTTCTTCTTTTCCAGTATCTGCATTAATGAACATGCGATACGTGTCGTTTTTTATCGTTCCGAGGAACTCATAGCACAGAACTTCCTCTGACATATCATTTTGCACAATCGCTAAATGAGTATCTTCGATCTTTACATGCTGATTTAATGTTTTCTTCGCTTCTTTTTGCGAGATTTTAGGTGCTTTAATGTCTCGTGTTTTATGATTCGTTAAGTAATCCTTCGCTGAAAACCCAACAACCTCACCATCGTCCAATGCGACTTTCATGCGTATACTATCTGGATAAAGCAGAACATTTTTCTGAAGAGGAACATAGGTAAATACACCGATATTATCAAATTGTGCACTTTCATCTAAATGGAACGATTCTGTGTCAAACCCTTGCTTCTTTAGGAAGCTGAGTGCTTTTTCTGATGCCTCATTCAAACTGATTTTCTGTTTTTTCACGTCACGATTCTGAAGTAGGTAGACTGGGTGTCCTCCTTTTTCAGTTAAGTCTAGATAAAAGTTTGCATGGCTGTCTGGATCAGACATCGATAAGCTGTACACGTCGCGATTGGTTTTGCTGCCGCTTTTTCTCACTTTAAAATGTTGATTATGGTCTGGTGTGAATTGCTGTGCAATGCGGATCGCTTCTTTTTTTGAAATCTTATCGCCTTTTAAATGATTGTAGCCTTGTGTTTCTTTTTCTGTGGACACATTTGTAGGCCCAAGATCGACATCTGCAAATGCATCTGCATTTCTCTCGACTGTTTTCAGCCCGTCAATGATGGTGTTGTCGTTCTTTCGATCGCCGTCAGCGAGCGCCATTTCAACATCCATCCATTTTAAGTTTTTATTAAGTACGAGGTGCTGCACTTGTCTAAGTTCGTTTTGGATATCTGACGCTTGATTATATAGAGCTGTAATGGTTTTGTGCGTATCTTTATTTAATGGTTCATCTGATAAAGATTTGACTGATGATTTGTAGCTAAAATCTCCGACATTCGCCAGGAATTCTTCCGTTTTATTAAAAGGCATCAATGTAAGTGGGAGCTGGCTGACATTGTTATGCGCTTCTGATGACATTCTCCATACATCTGCAAGTGCTGGTGAGATGGACGTTTGGCTGTTCATCGCAAGTGTTGCGCCCAGTTTGTCATGCAGCTGATCCACCTGATACGTTAAATCATGGAATGCTCTTTGGTAGTTGTTCTCAGCATGAAGCAGTACGGCGTCTTTTTCTTGATGTTCTTTATAGCCCCAATAACCTGTTGAGATGACAGCAATTCCTAAAATAGCAATCAATATTCCTCTGATCATTTATTTACACCTCTTTTTATTCGCAGAATATATGTTTCCCGATTCGTTTAATTTGTGGTCTTCCCCAAATCCATGGACTTGTTGCTGTATCAGGATTAAAGTAATAGATGGCGCTCTCAGATGGATCCCAGCCATTGATTGCATCAAATACAGCTTTTTTCGCCGTTTCATCTGGCGTCATATAAAATTGCCCATCTGCTACAGCAGTAAACGCAAGCGGTTCAAAAATGACTCCTGCGATCGTATTTGGAAAGGTCGGATTGTTCAAACGGTTTAAGATAACGGCCGCGATAGCCACCTGTCCTTCATACGGCTCACCTCTTGCTTCACTGTACACAGCTTGCGACAAGAGCTGAATGTCATTACTAGAAAAACCACCAGGCATGTTGGCTGCTGTTTGTTTTGGTGTTTGATTTCCCTGCTGGCTGCCTGACTGATTGCCAGACTTCCCAGATGATCCACTTTGACTTTTTTGATTTTCGTTTGTACCTTGGGCTGTCTTTTTTTGCGAACTTCTTTGCGCAGGAGCCTTTGTTTGCTGATCAAGAGGCTTCCCGCCATAATGGGTAAACTGGTTCCCTTCCTGCAGCTGCTTTTGAACAAACTCTTTGTAGTATTTCGTCTTTTGAACTAATAAGCTTTTTGTTTTCTCACCTACAAGTCCATCGACCTTCTTCATGCCAAATTGGCTTTGAAAGTTGCGAACGGCCCAGTACGTCCCCCAGCCATAGACGCCATCGATTTTGCCATTGTAAAAACCATTGTATTGGAGCCGCGCTTGTAGCTCGACTACATCTTCTCCTGTTGCCCCGCGCTGGATGACTTGGGCGGTGAAGGCTTCACTTTTACTGGCTGTCAAAAGTGAAGACGCAAGAAGAACGATTGAGAAGATAAGAACAATTTGTTTCATGAAACGAGCTTTATCCATATTTGATCCTCCTGTACTTTTGATGTTTGAATATATGTTTCTTCCGATCCCTATTTTTATACATTCAACACAGGAGAGAATTGGATGGAAAAGACAAAAAAACGCCCTATCAACAAATAGGACGTTTTTCAAAATTAAATTTGCACCATTTTTACCGCACGGGCTTTTTTTGCTTTCCTTAAACCAAACCACCATAAAAAAATCATGAACGGCACCATGATATATCCCCAGTTTTTCATCCCTAATAGAATGAAATCATACAGGCCGTGAAACAGCACAGGGAGCGTTAAAGAAAGGATCAGCCATTTGCGCTGCTCTTTTTTATCAGAGAAGCGGGCTTTTCCGATATAAAAACCCATCACAACACCAAATAATGCGTGACTTGATACAGGTAATAAAGCACGGGTAAACGCATATTCGACCCCATGACCGACTAAGTAAAGGATATTTTCAAGTGTTGCAAAACCAAGTGAGACACTCGTTCCATACACAATTCCGTCATAGTGTTCGTCAAACTGGGCATGTGCATAAACGCTGACCATTAAAATAAACCATTTTAATGATTCCTCTAAAAAGCCCGACGTCACAAATGAAATCAAGATAGGGTTTGTTGCGATATTTTCCTCTTGAAGGACATATTGAATAAACATGGTTGGAAACACAAGTATGACACCTAGCATAAAAGATCTGATGACCATGTGAACCGGCTCATTGTCGTACTGATCTTTCAAATAAAAATAACTTAAAAGTGCGATGCCGGGAGCTAAACCTGCTGAGATGATTGCGATCATAACCAGACCTCTTTCCCTACATTATCCTTCATTATCGTACCATGATTTACCCTTTTTTTATATGACTCGGGCCTATTTTTCTAAAAATACCTTTCTATATAATCCCAATTTATATAAAAAAGAACCGAACCCCTTTGAAGGATTCAGTTCTTTTTTTATCCGTTGATTCTTTTGTTGATTTCTTCTGCAATGAGTCCGCCATGAAATCTTCCATTTTCAATGAAAATTTCATTGGCATTATTTCCAGCAGCAATGACTCCCGCAATGAAAATACCTTCAACATTCGTTTCCATCGTCTGTTCATCAAATGCTGGACGGCCTGATTCTGGATCAATCGTGACACCCATTTTTTCTAAGAAAGAATGATCTGGATGATAGCCAGTCATAGCAAATACATAGTCACTTTTCACTCGATCCGTTTGATTTTGCTGGTTTGTAAAGATCACATCTTCTTCTGTGATTTCTTTCACCTGCGCACCAAACTCCATTCGAATTGTTCCATTACGGACAAGCGCTTCAAACTCTGGTAAAATCCAAGGCTTGATGCTGGATGAATATTCAGTTCCTCTATACAGCACAGTGACTCTGCTTCCGCATTTCACAAGTTCTAGCGCAGCATCCACACTGGAGTTCTTTCCGCCGATCACCGTCACATCTTTATCAAAATATGGATGTCCTTCTTTAAAATAGTGATATACGTGGGGAAGGTCTTCTCCTTTGACGTTCATATAGTTTGGATGATCATAGTAGCCAGTCGCAATGACGACGTAATCACATGAATAGTTGTCTTTTGATGTATTCACCGTAAAACGGCCATCTTGTTTCGTCACGGCGTTTACTTTTTCAAAAGCATGTACACGCAGTTTTTTTCGTCTGACGACCTCTCGGTAATAAGAAAGTGCCTGAATACGAACGGGCTTACGGTTCTCAGTAATAAAAGCGACATCACCGATTTCAAGCTTTTCACTTGTACTAAAAAAGGTTTGATGTGTTGGGTAATGATAAATACTATTCACGACATTCCCCTTTTCAATCACAAGTGCATCAATCCCAATTTGCTTAAACGCGATGGCAGCTGATAACCCGCATGGGCCGCCTCCTATTATGATCGCTTTTTCTTGTTTCATTTGTTCCACTCCTGTCATTTCACTGCAATAACAATTGCTGGGCTGTTTGATTCTTTGTTCCATTCCATAAAAAAATCTCCTATTTAAGGATAGGAGATTTTAAGGCGCGATGCAAATCAGCCGCTTAAATCCAGCCTCTGAATCGAGAAGCTTCAGCCATTTTACGTACACCGACCATATATGCAGCAAGACGCATATCGATTCGGCGGTTTTGCGCCATTTCATAAATATTATTAAATGATTTCACCATCATATCTTCTAAACGAGTTTCAACTTCTTCTTCAGTCCAGTAGAACCCTTGGTTATTCTGAACCCATTCAAAGTAAGAAACAGTTACACCACCCGCACTCGCAAGTACGTCTGGAACAAGCAGTACACCACGATCTGAAAGAATTTTAGTTCCTTCCAGTGTCGTTGGGCCATTTGCTGCTTCTACGACAATTTTGGCTTTAATGTTTGCCGCATTATCTTCTGTGATTTGGTTTTCAATGGCTGCAGGTACTAAGATATCACAATCCAGCTCAAGCAGCTCTTGGTTTGTAATTGTATCGTTAAATAGTTTAGTGACGGTTCCAAAGCTGTCACGTCGGTCAAGCAAGTAGTCAATGTCTAGACCATCTTCATCGTATAATCCGCCGTATGCATCTGAAATCCCTACGATTTTTGCTCCAGCATCATACATGAATTTAGCTAAGTAGCTTCCTGCATTTCCGAATCCCTGTACGACAACACGAGCTCCGTTAATGTCAATTCCTTTTTTCTTCGCCGCTTCTTTGATGCAGATCGTCACACCTTTTGCTGTTGCAGTATCACGTCCGTGTGATCCTCCAAGAACAATTGGTTTTCCTGTAATAAATCCTGGCGAGTTAAATTCATCAATTCTAGAATATTCATCCATCATCCATGCCATAATTTGAGAGTTCGTAAACACGTCTGGTGCTGGAACATCTTTTGTTGGTCCAACAATTTGACTGATGGCGCGAACATAGCCGCGGCTTAGTTTTTCAAGCTCTCTGAATGACATTTCTCTTGGATCACAGATAATACCGCCTTTTCCTCCGCCATAAGGAAGATCCACAATTCCACATTTTAAACTCATCCAAATTGAAAGCGCTTTTACTTCTTTTTCCGTAACGTTCGGGTGAAAACGGATTCCGCCTTTTGTTGGACCGACAGCATCATTGTGCTGTGCACGGTAACCAGTGAAAATTTTCACCGATCCATCGTCCATACGTACTGGAATTTTGACCGTTAATAGACGAATTGGCTCCTTCAGCAATTCATACACTTCCTGCGGATACCCTAATTTGTCTAGCGCTTTATGTATGACGGTTTGAGTTGACTTTAAAACATCTAGCTTATCTTCTGCGTTATGAGCGGCGTTTTGATCGGCTGCCATTAAAATAAACCCCCTAGAAATCTTTCATGATCTACTGCTCCCTTTCAAGCAATAGTATACACCTTCGTACTGGTAAAGCAAAGGTAAAAAGCGTTTTTTATCAAAATAAAATATCAGCGTTTATAAATATAAAAAAGGATATAAAAAAATACTGTTGTTTCATCACAACAGTATTAAATATAATAGAAAAAAGTGATTAAAAATACATTTGAATCGTTTTCACAGCATCGTCTTGCATGATCACTTTTCCATATTCTTTTAGCCGGTGAATGGTGAGTGTCGTAGGTGAACCAAACTCTGCTAAAATCGAAATGACTGTATCAGCAGATAATTCTCCAACATCATCCAGGCTGAGATAATATTGACCTTCATAATGGTAAACTGTACCCCCTAAAAGTCCAATACGACTTAAACTATGGGACAGTTGAATCACATCTTCAAACGAGGCAAATTGATAGAGCACATGCTTACTCTCGTCGAGCTTGACTTGCATCTCAATGTAATCTTCATCAAACTCATCATCAGCATCTTCCTGCTGACTCTTTGTGACAATGACGACCATCCCCTGCGCCTGAAGAGAAAATACTTCAACAGCAATCGGTCCATTCGCTTCAAAACCGAGCTCCTGATTCGCTTCGTTCATCATGTCTTTAAACAGCTGATGGACTTTGAACGAATCTTTCCAAAGGTCTTCTTTCGTAAGACCTCGGTCTGTCAGGTCATCTAGTGTGAGAAAAATTTTGATTTTATTATAATTCAGACGCTCCAGTCGCATAACGTTCCCTCCTGCCTCTTCTAAACACACATCATACTGTAGTATATGAGATGATGAGTCATAGGTTCTTAATTTTGTATTCAGTTTACACTGTGTCAAGACGGAAGACAAGCATGAAGCTATGCTTACGGTGACTTTTATGGAAAATATTGAGGGTGCCGCAAATTAACGCGTTTTTAGAGGCATTAAATAGATCAGATGGGTTTCTGGTTCTGCTCCGAGACGCATGGGAATTTTTGTTGTCCCGTATCCATTACTAATGAGAAAGAACGCACCTTTGACCTGGCCTGTTCTTCCTTTTTCATATGGACCAAATTTCCCAATTCGGATCTGTCCCCCATGAGTATGACCGCTCAGGACAAGGTCGATTCCCTCTTCTTCACTCATCAAATGATGTACATCTGGATTGTGTGATAAGAGAATATTGACATCATCTTTCACAAACTCTGGCCGTATCGCTTCATAATCTGCTTTTTCAAGCCGAATATCATCAATTCCTCCGATTTTGATTCGCTGGCCATCGAAATTCCATACAGCCGTTTCATTTTGCAAAGTCGTGACATCGTATGCATGAAGAATCTCTTTAAACCTTTGCTGATGCAGCTCATGATCATTATTTCCCCAAACAAAATAAACCGGCGCAATTCTTGATAAACGTTTCACATTTTCTTCAATCCTTGCGTAGGGCACACCTTTTTCTGCTAAATCTCCGCCAATCATAATCACATCTGGCTCTTCCTGTCTGATTTCTGCTAATAAAGCGTCACTGATGAGACGTCTGTGTGTATCAGAAATAAAGAAAATGACAGCAGGCCGGTCTGATTGAAGTGCTTCTATTGTAAAGTAATGCTTTTTGATGTTGTTTTGTTTTGCCGTTTTCACCATTTTTGCCGTTACACACACACCTGTTGTAACAGCCGCAATGGCGGCAGTAAATCCGATGGCATATTTCATCACAAATGGCTCCCTTACATATCTTTCTTTCATAAGACGCTTGAATGAAAAAAGACGTTTCAACTGTTAAACGTCTTTTTTTCTCATTTATTTACTTTCATAATAGAGATTAATGTCAAATTGCTTCTGCATATAGTGAAAAACCGCCTCGCGCTCTTTCCACTGATTTGATTGCGGCCATAAGTCTGTGCTCTTTTGTATAATTTCACATCGAAGCCGATGATATTCATCCTCAGCCTTTTCTTCTTTTTTCTTATAATAATAAGATGCGTAAAAAGCAAAGACCTCAGCCATGATCCAAAACAGAAATACTTCATGACCAAGCAGTGTGGCAATCATGGCTTCCGGCTGAAGCGAGCCGCCTCCCGTATTTGCCGTGATCACAAAATAAAACAAAAGAATGGCCAGCGATAGAAGGGCTGTCCATTGCCATCTTTTGCACTGCTTGGCAAAACCCTCATATTTATGCTTTCTTTTGATCAATGTTTCCATCATCTTCTGTGTCGGCTGATCCATATATCGGCTGATTGTGTGCAATGTCATCACATACACCCTGTCCCTTTTTTCTACATATGTATGTGCATGCTTCTTTTTTCATGTCAGGTGATTAGTTTTCTAGTGGAATATTCAGCACTTGACCACTGTACACGCTGTTACCTTTTAAATGATTATAGGCTCTAATTTTCTCTTCACCCGAACGGTTTTTGTAATATTTCATTGAAATTCGATACAGGTTTTCCTCTGGACCAACAGTGTGCTGCACGACACGGACTGGCTTTTCTTCCTGCTTCTTTTTCTCTTCGGCTTCTTTTCTTTTTTTCTCTTCCTGTTGCTTTTGCAAGGCTAGCTGCTGCTGTTCACGCTTTTTGGCAGCTTCAGCTCTCTCGCGTTCTTTTTCTTTCGCTGCTTGTTCACGCTCTTCTTTCTCTTTAGCAGCTTTTTCTTTTTTCTTCTGTTCAGCTTTTTCTTTCAATCGCTGTTTTTCTTCCTCTTTCTTTTGCTTCACATCATCAGACGCATCCGCTTTATTAGCGCTTGAATCATTTTTCGTTTCGGCAAGTGCTGACGGGACTGGGTCTGTGTCAGCACTTGATGTAGAATCAATATTATATACATCTTGATTATTATTATGGTTGATTTCCTTTGATGTGTAGTAGATCAAAAGGAAGAACACTGTGACAACGATAATAGGAAAGATAATAGCCAGTGTTGTAAACAATGGATTGCGCACCTTTTTCGTGCGCTGCTTTTTATATTCATGAAAATCTTCTCGTGTAGGAAAGTGAGAGTCATCTGAAGGCTGAACTTCTTCTTCAAAAATTTCCTCTACATCATCATGGATGTTTGTCAGCTGCTCCTTCTTTCTCTTCATTCTCGACATTTCTTCCATGTTCATCCCTCCCCCTATATTTCAAACGAATTTGACAAGCAAAGACTAAGTCAATGACAAAATGGGTCATGACAGGAACAAATAAATTCCCCGTCCACTCGTATAAAAGTCCTAAAAAAATACTAATAGAAACCACAAGGATAAACAAGAGTATTTTTGATAAGTAGCGAAAGTGAAGGAGCGCAAACACAATACTGGCAATCTCCAGTCCAAATTGCTGCTGGACGATCCCTCGGAATAGAATTTCCTCTGAAAAGGCGATGAGCAGTGTTAACCAAACAATATGCGGGATGCTGCGGTTTTTGAACATTTTTTCATTTAATCCGCCATCATCATACATATGAGCAGGAAACACCTTCATGACAATCGCATCCACAATGATCACAACCGCAGCGCCGCCAATTCCATAAGTCAGTATCCGCGCATCTTGGATCTCCCAAAGAGATGTGAAATCTGTCCAATGATCAAACATAAATATACCTAGTAAAAAGGAAATGACCAGCATCAGCAGCTGCGTGAAATACAGCTGTTCTACTACTTGTCGATCGGTTAATTTTTCGATGATCCGGCGATGTTGTTCAATCAATGCTGCGCCTCTTTTGTCAGATGAAACATACGATCCAGCACGGTCTTCCAGTGTTTCATTTCATTCAGCTCCAATGGTTGATCTTTTTTTTCATAATCAGACAGGTCAAGTCCGCAAGAAGAGCAGCAGCTGCCAGAGGATGCGCTCTCTGTTTGATCAAGCTGTTCGTAAAAGTATGATAACAGAGATTGTCTAAAGCAGCCATGATCTGTGATCCGCTCCTTAAATTGCCACACTTTTCTCAGTTTTTCTGTTTGTCTGTCCTGCAATTTCTCTTTCAGTTTCATCAGCAGCACACGCGGCTCGTCAGACTGATACATCCTGTAATAATGGATCAGCATTCTTGCACGTGTCTCCTGAAGCCCTGATTCCATTAATTGTTCACGTAATTTCTTTTCATCATTTGTCTGCATTTGTATCAGCCTGGCTAAGAAGAAATCAATTTCTGGCTCATCAAAGCCCTCTGCTTGTATTAAATGCTGTTGAATGTCCGCATCCTCTTCTGTATATAAAAGAATGCTGACACTCTTTTTCCCGTCCCGTCCTGCTCTTCCAATTTCCTGCATAAATGCTTCAATTGACTGCGGCGGGCTCATATGAATAACAAATCGTATATCTGCTTTATCAATTCCCATTCCAAAAGCACTTGTACAACAAATAAGATCAAGCTGTCCGCTGATAAATTGCTGCTGAATAAGCATACGGTCTCCTGGATCCATCCCGCCATGGTAATACTCTACACGCTGATGGGTTTTTTGTTTCATAATGAGCGCCATATCTTCTGTCATTTGCCGGGTTGGGCAATAAATCAGACCGGGGCCCTGAAGATATTCAACAAGCTCAATAGCCCGTTTTTCTTTTGCTTCTTTCGTTTCGTCCGCTTCTTTGACTAATGCGATGTTTGGCCGGTTGACAGAATGAATATGAAAGTCTGGATGCTTCAATCTTAACGTTTGTACGGTATCTTTTAGCGTTTGTTTTGTTGCAGTTGCCGTCAGTGCTAAGGCGACAGGATGACCTAACGCTTCTCTCCATTCTCCCAGCTTGGAATATTCCGGTCGGAAATCATGCCCCCATTCGGATATACAATGGGCTTCATCGACGACGAACAGACCAATATGCATCGATTTGAGCTGTTCTAGCAGTACCTCTGACATTAATGCCTCAGGGGCGACGAATAAAAATTTATATGAGGGCAAATGCCGAATGATATGTCGTCTCTCCTGAAAAGACAATGTGCTGTTCAGTGCCGCCACTCGTTTTTCTCCGCGCATTTTCATTCGTTCGACTTGATCCTCCATAAGCGATAACAGCGGCGAAATAATGAGAACTAATCCATCTGTCATATAGCCGGGAATTTGATAGCAGATGGATTTCCCGCCGCCAGTAGGCAGCATGGCAACCGTATCCTTTTGATTCAGTACACTTTGAATAATGTCCTCTTGACCCGTTTTAAATGAGTCGTAACCAAAATATCGCATGAGCGTCTGATGAAGCTTATCCATGTGCTTTCACCATCCTTGTCAGAGCCAATCGTATTTGAAAATAAGTAAATGGATGTTCGAGTTTTTCTTTAATCAGCTTCATTTTATTTGTTTGAAGCTCTCTGGCTACTGCATGAATGGCCTGCTGCTCTTCTTCGCTCACATACGGCTCTATTGAGAAGCTCGGTTCATGTATGGACAGCTCGACAATATGGTCTTCGATCGTTGCCTTTTTTAAAGAGCGAATGTGAGCAATTTGATCAATATCAAAGCCTTTTTGCACAAGCTCGAGCGTTTTGTGCGTAGAGGTTGTCAGCACGCGTTTGAATTCAAGGTCACCTACGAGCTTTTGCATGAGCTGCGCCTCACCTTTTTGGGCAGCATGAATAAAATAATGGAGGACATTCCAAAAAAGCAGGTACACATACCACACATCTTCTTTTAGCCACTCTGCCATTTGCTGATACGTACGCCCAATTCTTTCATTTGAGGTCAATGAATAAACAAATATCAACGCCTCTTGATCACTTATACGGCTAAGGAGCTTTTCGAGTTCATGATGCAGCTCTTCCGATAGCTTATTCTTCTCGTGATGCTGTTTTAAGAAGGATTTCGTCCAGCTTTGTACAGATACATCTCTTTGTATTGGGACATATTGATGCAATCCAGCCAGATGGTGAGACAGCACTTGTACAAGTAACGAGAGCCTCATCCATAACACCTTTGCTTTATCATGATATTTGGCACCATGAAAATAAGCGGGCATCGGTTTTTCTGAGAAATGCTGGTTTAGCATTTGCTGTCCTGCATCTGTAACAATGAATGTCTCCCCTGTTTTTTTGATGTAGTGCTTTTCGTCAAGCTTTATAGTAGAGCGATTCAGCTGATCCCTCGTAAACCCCGGGTAACAGCCGAAATACTTTGAAAGCTGAAATAAACTGGCATCCTGTATGGTTTGTGATGATTTTTTTCCTTTAAAAAGATGGTAGACAGCACTTATGGAGCGTTCGCCGTTCAATTTATATACGCTGTCCATTAACATGACATCCAAGTAATGAAGAGTCATTCGCCAAAGCACCTGTCTTCCTGACAAAATTCGAATATTTTCTCCCTTTATTTTAACAGATTTCATAGAAGAAGAAATGTTTAAACTCAATTTGTGGGGGAAAGTTATGAACAAACCCTTATGTGATAAGCATTCTCAATCACTTTACAGTTGAAATGTGAAATTAAAATCATTACAATAAGGTTTGAGGAAATTGTTTTTTATCGGTGAAACTAAAAAGGTTAGACCATTTGTTCCATCGAACAATCTGGGAGGTATTTTTTTAACATGGCAAAATATACAATTGTAGACAAAGACACATGTATTGCTTGCGGCGCATGCGGTGCAGCTGCTCCAGACATTTATGATTATGATGATGAAGGCATTGCATTTGTTACGCTTGATGACAACCAAGGGACTGTAGAAGTTCCAGAAGTACTTGAAGAAGATATGCTTGATGCATTTGAAGGATGTCCAACAGATTCTATCAAAGTTGCGGACGAATCTTTCGATGGTGACCCGCTTAAGCATGAATAGTATAAAAGCCCCTTATGCAGGGGCTTTCAGCATGTAAACAAACCCTCGCATTCGGTGTCAGGTCTGCGCTCCAGTGCTCACGAATATTCAATTCGCTCCGCTCCGGTACTCGTCCTTCCTAGACTGCAAAGGTTTTCTATCACGCTGAAAAGAAGACAAAGAGCTAAAATAAAGATCATTTTAGCTCTTTGTCAACAATCTAAAAGCCCCTTATGCAGGGGCTTTTTTTATATTAACTATTTTGAAGTCGGCGTTTATTTTCAAACCATGGACGCATTTTCACAAAAATGAGGCTAAACACGATGGTAATGATGATTCCTTTAATAAAGTTAAATGGTAAGATCCCTGCTGTAATGGTCGTCTTGAGCGCATGATCAGATAGTTCTGGCGCGTTTAAGAACCATGTGTAAGCTGGCAGGAATAAGAAGTAATTTAAAATACTCATCATCACAGTCATAAGCAATGTACCCGCAATCATAGACCATGCCATCCCTTTTGCTGATTTGATTTTTTTGAACATAAAGGCGACTGGCAAGATAAATAGTGTGCCTGCAATGAAGTTCGCGACTTGCCCAACTGGAACGCCGGACATACTGCCTTGAATGAGGTAATGCAGTACATTTTTTAATGCCTCAACTGCAATCCCTGCACCCGGTCCATAAATTAAAATTGCAATAATTGCCGGGATATCACTAAAATCAATTTTCAAATACGCTGGAAGACCCGGGAAAGGAAAATCCAATAAAATTAACACAAACGAAATACTGCTGAGCATACTGGTAACAACTAAACGCTTTACTTTACTTTGATTCAATATTCTCTCTCCTTTTCGATCAAATCTTTCGAAAAGAGGATTGTTCCATTTTAGCCACAAAAAAACCGCCCTTGAAAACAGGAGCGGGGAAATTGGGCTAGACAAATAAACGTGTGAACATCAATGTTTTCAACGTTTATGAACCTCCATCTTCTCCCATCCAGACTATACTGTCGGCTTCGGAATCACACCGAATCCTGCCAAAAAGGCTCGCGGGCTTAGAGACTATGCTCATCACCGCCGGTAGGGAATTGCACCCTGCCCCGAAGATTGATCATTATTCAATTCGACATCATTATATATGATATATGAGCATTTGTACAGATAAAAATCCTGAGCAAATTCATCAGTTTTAAGAAATCGTAAAAAACACAAAAATTCTAATGACAAATGCGTAAAAATTGGTTATCTTTTGTTTAAAGGTGTTCATTCTTTATAAAGACACAAAGAAATGTTCGTGTTTCCTTTTTCACTTTACTGCTTTAATTTGATTGACACAGTGAAAAGGAATATGGTAAATTATCAGATATTTATGACGTTTATTTTAGGAGGAAATCTAACGATGTTTCGAGTATTAGTCTCAGATAAGATGAGCAATGATGGTCTTCTACCACTTTTAGAATCAGATTTTGTTGAAATTGTCCAAAAAAATGTAGCAGAAGCAGAAGATGAATTACACACGTTTGATGCCTTACTTGTCAGAAGTGCCACAAAAGTAACGAAAGAGCTTTATGAAAAAATGACTTCCTTAAAAATTGTCGGCCGGGCCGGTGTGGGAGTAGACAATATTGACATTGATGAAGCGACCAAGCATGGCGTCATCGTGATCAATGCACCAAACGGTAATACGATCTCGACAGCTGAGCATACGTTCGCTATGATTTCATCACTTATGCGTCATATTCCACAAGCCAATATTTCTGTCAAATCAAAAGAATGGAACAGAGGTGCATATGTTGGTGCTGAGCTTTATGGAAAATCTCTTGGGATTGTCGGTTTAGGCAGAATCGGAAGTGAAATCGCCCAGCGTGCAAGAGCATTTGGCATGACAGTCAACGTGTTTGACCCATTTCTCACAAAAGAACGTGCAGAAAAAATTGGCGTCAATGCGAAATCACTTGATGAAGTACTCGAAGTATCAGATATTATTACGGTACATACGCCATTAACAAAAGAGACAAGAGGACTTCTCAATAAAGAAACGATTGCAAAAACGAAAAAAGGTGTTCGCCTTGTAAACTGTGCGCGCGGCGGCATTATTGACGAAGCTGACCTTCTTGAGGCACTTGAAAGCGGCCATGTCGCAGGAGCTGCACTCGATGTATTCGAGGTAGAACCTCCAACTGATAATCCGCTTGTGGATCATCCACACGTCATTGCAACTCCGCATCTTGGTGCCTCTACAAAAGAAGCACAATTAAATGTAGCGGCGCAAGTATCTGAAGAAGTCCTTCAATTTGCAAAAGGCCTTCCTGTCATGTCATCTATTAATCTACCAGCGATGACAAAAGACGAGTTCAAAAAGATTCAGCCTTATCATCAATTTGCAGGAAAACTTGGACGTCTTGTCTCTCAATCCATGAGAGAACCTGTAAAAGAAGTAGGCATTTCTTACGAAGGCTCTATTTCAAAACTCGAAACATCATTTATCACAAAGAGTCTCCTGTCAGGCTTTTTAAAAGAGCGTGTTGATTCGACTGTGAATGAAGTAAATGCTGGAATGGTCGCAAAAGAACGAGGCATTAGCTTTAGTGAAAAAATTTCTTCCAGCGAATCTGGTTACGAAAACAGTATTTCTATTGAAGTCAAAGGTGATCTTTCAACCTTTACTCTTAAAGCGACTTACATTCCGCATTTAGGGGAACGCGTAGTTTCTATTAATGGCTTTAATATTGATTTTTACCCAGATGGACACCTTGTCTATATCCAGCATACAGATGCACCTGGTGTGATTGGAAAGGTTGGACAGATTTTAGGCGACCATGATGTCAACATCGCAACAATGCAGGTGGGACGTAAAGAAAAAGGCGGCGAAGCCATTATGATGCTTTCTTTCGACAAGCATCTAGAGGACGAAATTGTGAAAAAATTAACTGAAGTGCAGGATATTCTTTCTGTCCGCCTGATTGACCTATAAAAAACAGTGATAAACCTCATGCTTTGCATGAGGTTTATTTAGTTGAAACCATTAAACGGTCTCCTGTTCGAATGAGGTGAGTGGTCAGCTCATTGATCATTTTCAACTGTTCCACAGTCATTTCATGCGCCTTTGCTATCGACCAAAGGGTATCCCCTTGTTTAATGACATATGTATTTTTTTCATGTCCATTTACATGAAGAGCCGGCTCTCGGAAGCGTTCCACAGCAATCATTTTGAGCGGATCTATTGCATCCTCTTTGCTGACTGACCAATTGCCACGATGTACTTCAAAATGCAAATGAGTGCCTCTGGAGGCCCCTGTGTTGCCAATTATGCCAATCGGCTGTCCCGCTTGTACATGGTCACCCTTTTTCACAAAACGCTCGTGTAAATGAGCATAGACAGTTTCGTATCCATTCGGATGCTGAATAAATACAACTTCTCCATATGTAGCCGATACATACGAACGCGTGACCACACCTTCACTTGCAGCAAAAATGGATTCTCCTTCTGGCGCAGCTATATCTAATCCCTTATGCGAGCCGCCCCTTGTCCCAAACAAGTCAGTGACTTCTCCTTTCACTGGTTCCACCCATTCGGTTGTCTTCTGCGCATGGGCAAATGGCGCTAAGATCAAGAGCAAAAAACAGCTGGCACTTATGAAGCAATACCTTTTCATCAGTGACTCCCCTTCTTTGAGGTTCTTTTCATGACAGCTTAGTATACAGCAAGAAGACCATTTTCTATACATCAAAAAAGAACGCAATGAAATGCTTGCGTCCTTTAACGTTCTTTGATGACAACTGGATTCGGCAGAGCCGGTACCTCTATTGGTTCATTTAATTCATATGGTCCTACTTGATCTGTTCCTCCATATTGAATGGTGACATCTGTAAAACCAAAATCTTTCGCTGTGAGCAGCAGACCTTCAATGAGTAGAGTATGATCAATTGAGTCCGATAATTGCGCTGATGCTCCAAACGTGATGGTTACATGCTTACCTTTTGATGTCACTTCTTTAATGGGTTCTTCTTTAATTAATGGTTCAAGTCCAGAATCACTCGTGCGTTTCATGGCCTCTACCGCATCTTCATAAGTAGAATAATGTGTTTTTGAGGGCACCAAAAAAGTCCCGCTCTTATTTTCTAACACGTAATAAGCTTTCTTCGTTTGTTTATCAATTGATATCGTGCCAAAGCTGCTAGTCCCTAATTGAAGATGAGAACCTTTAACTGACCTGACCTCCACTTGTTTATACCTGCTCCATTTGAGCGTTTCTTTTACCATATCTTTAAATCGATTGGCTTCCTTTATCGTATCAAGGGACAAATCATTTTTTAACTGAAAAACAAGTGTATTCCCATTTTCACGAAGGTCCACCATCTCAAGATAAGATTGAAGAGGCTTTGTCATTTCAGGCAGCTGCACCTGTTCATATGTGTTCATCATTTCCTGCAAATGGCCATGTTCATTCTCTTTTTCAATACTTATGGGAACCACTTGAGATGTCGATTCATCTATGTATGCAACCGTCATATACTTTTGCTTGTCTTCATGAGAAACAACGTGTGTGGTACCATTTGCCTGTTTGACGGGCTCTAATGTGGCATTTGCCTGTCCTTTGTCAGCACTTGATTCCATTTTCATCTGTTGATGCTGTTCTTGAGCAGCCGGCTGAAATAAATGAGGAGAAATTAAAAACGCCATAAATAAAACCACAACGGTTGCCACCGCTGGACCGATCCATTTGACACTTTTCTTTTTCTTCCCGCTTGCCATCAGCACCTGCTGGTATATCTGCTTAGATGAACGGTTGTCCTCCACCTTTGGAAGCTGACTTAGTAACACCTTGATTCGTTCTTCGCTCCAATCGGACCTGTTCGTTTTCATTCACTAGCTCCTCCTTCAAAAGCTCCATATGTTTTCGGAGCACTTTCAGGCCTCGGTGCTGCGTTGTTTTGACTTTGCTTTCCGAGAACTTTAGCGCCTTTGCCGTCTCCATGATTGAGTAGCCCTGGATAAACCTTAAAATGATGACAGCTCTTTGATCAATCGTGCAGTGATCAAGCGCGGCATAAATTTCTTTAGTATTTTCATCCTGTACAGCCAGTTCGTCTGGGAGCAAGTCTGGGTCTTTTACATCCTGCTTATCCCAATCAAACGTGCCGAGTACCCGTTGTCTAATGGTTTGCTGCTTGCGAAACCAGTCAATCGCCACATGCCTTGCAATTGAAAACAGCCATGTTTTCTCGCTGCTTCTTCCTTCAAAAGTTTTATATGAGTGAAGTACCCGAATGTAAACCTCCTGTACGAGATCCTCTGCCTGATTTTTATCTTTAACCATGTAAAATAAAAACTGGTACAAATCTTGATGGTACGAATCATATATTTTTTGAAAGGTTTCATGCATAGGAAACCCCTCCGTTCACTTATTTTTGTCGAGTGACTCTTATAAAACGTTACATTACAACTTTATGACAAATATATTACAAGTTCGACAGTTTGGAAAGGGCTTTTTGTTTAACTTCTCCTTAAAAATTTGAAAATAGAAAAACACTTCATTTTCTTTACGAAAAGAAGTGTTTCTCATGTAACAAGATTCTTCGTCAAGATTAGACGAGTTCCTGCTTTTTTCTCGGAATATAGAATGTGAAGTGTGTACCTGCACCCGCTTTGCTATGAGCATGTATAGAGCCTTGATGTGCCTCGACGATGTTCTTCACAATCGCAAGGCCAAGTCCAGTACCAGAACGTCCTCTTGTCCTTGCTTTATCGGCTTTATAGAAGCGTTCGAAAATAAAGGGCAGATCCTCTTCGGGAATTCCGCTCCCCGAATCTTTTACATCCATTTTCAGTCCGTTCTCCACCGATTGAACCGAGAAGTGAACCTCGCCGCCCTCTGGTGTATGACGAATGGCATTATCAATGAGATTCGTAAACACTTGCTCAATCTTATCTGGATCGAATACAAAGTACGGTTCAGCCACTTGAATATCATACGTAAGGTCGATTTGTTTTTCTTTCGCAATCCCGAGAAACTTACGGTAAATCTTCTCTGTCAGCTCTTCCGTATCTGTTGATTCAAGATTCAGTGTAATATGACCTGCTTCCATTCTCGCTAGATCTAGAAGATCATTCACAAGACGTCCCATTCGAAGTGATTCATCATAGATAATTTGCGCAATCTCTTTCTTTTCCTCTTCTGATCCTGCAATATCATCTACAATTGCCTCACTGTACCCTTGCAGCATGGCAATTGGTGTACGAAGTTCATGACTGACATTGGCAATGAAATCTTTTCTCAGCTTATCAAGTCTTCGTTCCTCCGTCATATCACGAAGGACTGCAACTGCTCCCCTGACATCCTGCTGATTATACAGCGGAGACATAAGAAGAACCCAGGTACGCCCTTGCAGCGTAACTTCGATCATTTGCTCTTTTTCTGTACTGACAGCTGTATGAAATAGCTCGCGCGCTTCTGGCGGCAGTTCATCTCCATCTTTGATCTTCATATTTTGCTCGTAATACCATGCCTGTAAAAATCGTTCTGCTGGAGGATTTGTCATCAAGATCGTTCCATCAATATTGATGGTGATGACGCCATCAGCCATACTGCTTAAAATATTAGATAAATGTTCTTTTTCTTGATTTAAGGCTGTGATATGGAATTTAAGCTGCTTCCCCATTTGATTAAAGGCGATCGCCAGTTCTCCAATTTCATCTTGCGTTAAAATAGGAATCTTTGTATCAAATTTCCCTTTCGCCAAATCTTGTGCACCCTCTCTCATCTTTCTGAGAGGATAGGTGACACGTGTTGACAAGAAGAAAGCGAATATAGTGGTCAGTACAATCGCAATTCCGGCGGCTAAAAAGATGTAGCGTGTCGTATGTTTCGTTGTTTGTTCTACAGCGAGGAGTGACTGAGAAAGAAAGACCATGCCTTTTTTTCCGTTCGCCTCATATGGAACACCGACTACAATCCGTTCATCTTTTTGATTGCCTGCATCAGGTTCTGCCCGTTTACTGATTTTTTTACGATCTTTCAGTGCTTGATTTAAATCGCTGTCTGCTTCAATTTGTTTCTTTGTAATCGCAGGAAGCTTCCCGTCTTTTTCAGACGAATACCACTCTAGCCCGTCCTCTTGGATGATCGCAATACTCGTCAATTTGTCAGCGAGCTCTGATGTAATCGACCTTGCAAGCGATTGATCCTCATGGCTTTCTAAAATGACCGCTACTTTGTTTGCCATTTGTGTTAAATCAGATTTTGCTTCTTCTACATGATAATTCTCAATGAACTCTAAAAGAAGCACAGTTAAAATAGATAAAACGATCAAGACGAGGAAAAGAATGGTTAACCATAGCTTTCCTACAACACTTTTCCACAGTTTCATTCAGCGCCGACCTCAAATTTGTACCCGACACCCCATACAGTTACGATTTTTTTCGCTGCTTCTGGTGACACTTTATTCAGTTTTTCACGAAGTCGTTTGACATGCGTATCAACTGTTCGTAAGTCTCCAAAGAATTCATATTGCCATACTTCTTTTAGCAGCTTTTCTCTGTCATAGACCTTATCTGGTGTTTTTGCAAGGAAATATAAAAGCTCATATTCCTTCGGCGTGAGGCTGACTTCTTTGCCATCAGCCGTCACTCTATGTGCATCATGGTCAATAGAAAGATGAGAAAACACAAGAACATCCTTTGTTGTTGTCCCAGTATTCAAATAAGACGTTTGAGACGATCTTCTGAGCAATGCCTTTACACGTAAAACCACTTCACGCGGGCTGAAAGGTTTGACAATGTAGTCATCCGTTCCTGCCTCAAACCCTTGAACGCGGTTGGCTTCTTCTCCTTTTGCCGTCAGCATAATGATTGGAGTCGCTTTTTTGTCTCGAATTTGATTACACACTTCGATTCCATCTGTACCAGGCATCATTAAATCGAGCAAAATGAGGTCGTAATCGGTTTGAAGCCCTTTTTGAATCGCCTCATCTCCATTTTCCGCTTCATCGATTTCATAATTTTCACGTTCTAAATACATTTTTAAAAGGCGGCGAATTCTTGCCTCATCATCTACGACTAATATTTTCGTTTGAGTTTTGTGTTCCATTAGACAGTCCTCCTGCTTTCTCCGTTGTTACATTCATTTTAACAAAAAGCCGAATTGAATCATAAAAGTTGGCTTTTCCTTGTGATTATGCGTAAGAATGAAGCCCCGCAATGACAAGGTTGACAAAGATGAGATTAAACATAATAATGGCGAAGCCGATCACAGCAAGCCATGCGGACTTTTCACCATGCCAGCCTCGCGACAAGCGAAGATGAAGATAGGCAGCATAAAAGAGAAACGTAATCAATGCCCATACTTCCTTCGGGTCCCAGCCCCAAAACCTAGTCCATGCAATTTGCGCCCAGATCATGGCAAAGATCAGCCCGCCTAACGCAAATACAGGGAAACCAATCGAAACCGCCCTATACCCAATTTCATCAACTAAATCTAGGTTCACCTGTTTCACTAGCGGTTGAAGCAGTGCGCTCAGCCGTTTGCGAATGATCAATCGAATGAGTCCGTATATGATCAGCCCTACGCCAAATGACCATAACACCGTATTGACCTTTCTACCTGAAAAAACAGGCGGCAGCTCAACAAACGGTTCCAAACGATCTTCCGTCACAAGCTCCCCTTTATGAGGTCCGACAAGAGCTGGCAGCTCATAGACCATCTCACTTTTTTCTTTATTTTTATCGATCCAATTAAATGTCGCTTCATATCCTGTCATTCTAAAGATAGATGTAACAGCGATAAATGCAAGTGTGACCACAATCATAAACATGACAAGCTCTAAACCAAACGTCTTCTTCCCTGGCTTTGTTTGATCCACATGCTTTAATAGAAAGATGACACCTGCCACAAAGCTGATGGCTAAAATGGCTTGGCCAAGTGCTGCTGTTGTCACGTGAATATAAAGCCAATTACTTTGAAGTGAAGGAATCAGCGGTGAAATATCTGATGGGAACATACTTGCATAGGCAATAATCAATAAAGCGATTGGAAGTGTGAATAAACCAAGTACAGATACTTGATACACAAAATATAAAATGATGAATGCAAGCACCAGCATCATGCCAAAAGCCGTTGTGAACTCAAACAAATTACTGACTGGTGCATGGCCAGATGCGATCCATCTTGAAATAAAATAGCCCAACTGGCTCAAAAAACCGATGATGGTAAGCGTAATGCCAATGAGTGCCGCCTTATTCCTGCGCGGTCCTTCTTCTTTTTTTCCCTTAATGGCACCACCAAAAAAAGGAACTGCCGCTAAATAAAATAGAAAAGCTGCAAATAACAGATTTTCACTGACTGCCGCCATCTAATCCTTCCCCCTTGCTTTTGCTGATACTTGTTGTATCAGGCAGTTCTTTTTGATCAACTGGCTGTTTGATGCCACTGCCGTTCAGTAACACTCCAATATCGGACTTTAAGCCGAACCAGTTTTTGTTTGTATGTCCTGCCACCAATACTTTTCCATCCTTTGCCGACAGCCAGATTCTTCTATGCTGCCAATACATCCCCTGCACGACACCAATCATGAAGATGATTCCGCCTACTATGAGCACGCCAAGTGTTAAATCCTTTCTAACTGTTAACCCTGTGACGTTTTTCGTTTCAACCCGATCAAACTTCATTTTATATAAATTATTATCAGAACCCTCTACTGTCTCTTGAATGGCGACAAAGCTTTTTTCACCTTTAGGTTTTTCAGGAGAAATCATTTCAAACACGAAAGCAGGATTATTCGGATTCCTTGTTTTCGTACTCGGCGTTCCATCATCGTCAAAATAAAAATCAGGCAGATAGCTCATCACCTTGACTTTGTAACCGCTACCAAGATCATATTCTGACTTAGGCTCCAGCAGATTAATCTTCACTGTACCGAAAGATTTTTCTGTATCTTTACGAATCAGCTGAAAGACCATTTGATCGAGTTCATTTTGCTTAAAATCTACTTGATATAATGAGAAATTGTCAAACTTGAGCGGTTCATTCACTTTGATATCGTGTTCTGTTACCTGCTTCAGCTTGGGCTTTTCACCAAATACAACTTCTCCTTCACGTTTGTATAAAATGGCATCCGTTTTATAGCTTTTCACCACTTGACCGTCGCCAGCTTTTTCAATGGCATTCTCAAACACTTCTTTTTCATTTCCAGTTTCATAACGATCAATTGAAAACGCATTATTTTTCAAGAAATATTGACCATCCGTACCTGGAATCGGTGCAGTTTCACCTTCTCTGACCCACAGCGTTTCGTCTACGTACATGCCCGGGACGAACCGGAGCATCGATCCAATGAGAAAGATGATTAATCCAATGTGATTGACGTAAGGTCCCCAGCGTGAAAAACGTCCTTTTTCGGCTAAAATATACCCATTTTCTTCTCGCACGCGGTAACGCTTTTGTTTCATTGCTCTGATGATGCCTTCATATGTATGCTGATCTAATGTTTTGTCTGTCTCACTGAACAGACGCTGTCTTCTCATAAAGCCTTCTTTTTTGATAACCCCTTGGTTTTTGAGTGCTCGATAAAGAGGCATAACGCGGTCGAGACTACAAATGACAAGAGAGATTCCGATTGATGCGATAAGAGCTAAAAACCACCAAGAATTATAAAGGTCATGGAATCCAAGTGTATAATACAGCTTGCCAAATGATCCATATTGCTCTTCATAATACGTGGAAGCAGATGCTCCTGGCGGAATAAATCGCTCCTGCGGAAAAATCGTCCCAAGCGAAGAAGCAAGCAGTGTAATGACAATCAGCCACACACCTACTTTAACGGAAGAAAAAAAGTTCCATACTTTATCAACAATCGTTTTGTTATATGTTTGCGAGCGTCTTGCACTGCCGTCATATCTCATATCAAGCAGCTTTGAAGAGTTCTTCTCTTTAGCCGCAATGGGATTCCCGCATGATTCACATAGAACAGTACCGATTGGATTAATATGTCCACACTCGCACTTTACCTCTTTCATTCTATGACCCCTTTGGTTTAATCAAATTCATATACTCATAGATTTGACGTTCTGTCATTGTTCCCTTTATGACTTTGATTACCTTGCCTTCAGGATTAAGTAAAAGCGTAGTTGGCAGCTGCCCAATATCATACGCCTCTGTTACTTGACGATCTTTGTCCATGGCAACAGGAAAATTCACGCCATAGGATTCCATAAAATTTTTCACGGCAATCTTGGACTCCGCAACATTGACTGCGACAATTTCCACACCGCGATCCTTGAACACTTCATATTGATTCGCCATATAAGGAAATTCTTGTTTACACGGACCACACCATGTACCCCAAAAATTAAGAAAGACACCTTTGCCTTTTAAGTCCTTTAACTCAATCCGATCCCCATCCACAGATTGAAGGACAAAGTTTGGCGCAATAGATCCTTCTTTGACTCGATCCTGTTTGGCAAATACTGAGTTATACATTGTATAACAAAGTGCAGCAAGCATCACGAGGAGAATGCCCGTCCGTATGAAAAACCGTCTTTTTTTCATCTGAAGTACCCCTTCCCCATAGACATTCAGGTAAATTATAGCATTCTCCTTCTTTTGATGCTTCTTCATTTTTTGAAGTTTATGTGAAAATTAAAAAGCGCTTTTCCCATGATCGGCAATTGCTCTCAGGCGCTTTACTTCATGTGGAGACAATTCTCTGCGGTCTCCTGGTCTCATACCTTCAATATGAAGGAACGAATATTGCTCCCTTTTTAGCTTTAACACATCATGGCCAATCGCTTCAAACATGCGGCGCACTTGTCTGTTTCTGCCTTCATGAATGGTTAATTGGACAATACAAGTTTGCTTTCGTTTATCAATAGAAAGCATTTTCGCACGAGCAGGTGCTGTTTTTTTATGATCTAACATGATCCCTTTTTCTAGCTTTCTAAGCAGTTCCTTTGATGGAATGCCTTTTAGCTTCGCTGCATACGTTTTATCAATTTCGTATTTCGGGTGCATGAGCTTATGGGCAAATTCCCCATCATTTGTAATCAAAATCAAACCGCTCGTATCATAATCTAACCGGCCGATTGGATAAAGGCGCTGCGGGACATCATCAAAGAAGTCTGTGACGACCTTACGTCCTTTATCATCCTCGGCAGCCGAAATGACGCCGCGCGGTTTATAAAGCATAAAGTAAACCGGTTCTTCTCTTTCAAGCTTTAAGCCATTGACTTCAATTTTATCTGAAGAGCCCACCTTCACTCCGAGCTCTGTCACTGTTTGACCATTAACGGTAACTCGTCCTTCTTTAATTAATTCTTCAGCCTTTCGTCTTGAAGCGACGCCGGCATGTGCAATTACTTTCTGTAAACGTTCCATTTGTCTTTCACCTCATGTACTATCTTACTTGCTTGACCTAAAACAAACAAGCATTCGTGGAAAAATAAGCGTTTCGTCTGTCTAATTTCAGCTAAAAAGCGATTTTCCATCCATGAAATACAAAAAAGCGCCTGATTAGGCGCCGCTAAATAACAAACTGACGATAATCACAGATGCAATGACACCAATGAGATCTGCTAACAAACCTACTTTTAGCGCATCTCCCATTTTTTTAATACCGACTGCTCCAAAATAAACCGTCAAAATGTAAAGGGTGGTGTCTGTTGACCCTTGCATGACTGCCGCGAGCTGGCCAATAAAAGAATCTGGACCATACGTCGCTATCAAGTCTGATGTCATCCCAAGTGCAGCCGTTCCTGATATCGGACGAATAAACGCAAGTGGAACGACTTCGGGAGGGAAACCAATCGCTGTAAAGACTGGTTTTAAAAGTCCCATAACAAAATCAAGCGCACCTGACGCACGGAATATCGTAATAGCTACAAGCATGCCGACTAAATAGGGAATGATGGAAAAGGCAATTTGAATGCCCTCTTTCCCTCCCTCCACAAATGTTTCATAGGTTGGTACCTTTTTAATGGTTCCAGCAATCAAAATCCCTGCGATGATCAGTGGAATCAAAGCAAGAGACAGCCAGTTAATAAATGCCACAAGATCACCCCCGCCTGCTTCTGCGATAGTGGAAATAACGATCGATGAGAATTGCTCCGATTCCTGAAATGAGTGTTGCTAAAATGGTTGGTCCTACAATGTCTGTTGGCTGATCTGCCCCATAGGTCATTCTTATAGCAATGACGGTTGTTGGCACAAGTGTGATAGAGGACGTGTTGACCGCTAGAAATGTAATCATAGAACGGCTTGCCTCATTTTTTCCGCCGTTTAATGCTTTCATCTGCTCCATCGCCTTAATCCCAAGCGGTGTAGCGGCATTCCCAAGACCAAAGAAATTCGCCATGAGATTGGACAAAATATACCCCATTGCAGGATGATTAGGCGGAATATCCGGGAATAGCTTTGAAATAAAGGGCCGGCACAATTTACTAAAGAAATTTAACAGCCCTGCCTCTTCGGCAATCTTCATGAGCCCGAGCCAAAAAACGAGGACACTAATCAGACCAATTGAAATAGTAACCGCTTCTTTTGAGCCCTTAAATACAGCCTCATTCACTTCCTGCATCGTTCCATTAAACATCGCATAGACAAGACCGATGACAGTGAGAAACACCCAAATTAGATTGACCATGAAGATCCGCCTATAGATGTCTGAAAGACAGACTTAAACATTTCTTGAAAGCTTTTCTGAGGTATGCGGTTTCGTTTATTTTCATAAAAAATCGGTAATTGCTCGATCACCTGTCCATCTAATAAAATTGTCATTTTCCCTACAACATCCGGGATGGCTTCGGCGTTTTTTTTCCATTTCTTTTTAGGGGTGAGCATTTCTGTTTCAATTTTGACAAGTTTTTTCTCATCTTCATTTAAAAAATAGTCCACATCACGCTTGATAAACGCTTTTTTTTCGTAAAAGCTCCCTTTTAACGAAGCAAGTCTTCCTTTTTCAGCAAGCACATACGTTTTGTAGTGATCAAATGCATATTCAAACATAGAGATATGATCCTTCCAGTCGTCCGGCGCATTAATGGTCACAGCTATCAGCTCAGCATCCCCTTTTGCAGCGGTGGAGACGAGTGTACGTTTTGCAAGTTTTGTATATCCTGTTTTCCCTCCAGTTGAATATTCGTATAAACCGGTAAGCAGCTTGTTTTTATTTTTCCAATAGCCTTCCATTGTTTTTGCTTTATAGAAAGTCGTACCAGCAATTTTTTGATATTGTTTATGTTTCATCGCGTATTTTGTTAGGATCGCCATGTCATAGGCTGATGAATAATGATTTTTATGATCATCGAGTCCGTGCGGATTTTGAAAGTTCGTATTCTCCATTCCTAGTTCAGCCGCCTTTTGATTCATCATAAAAATAAAGCCTTCTAAGCTGCCGCCAACATGCTCTGCAATGGCAACAGCTGCATCATTTCCAGAACGCAGCATGAGCCCGTATATCAAATCTTCTAAGCTCACCTTCTGCCCTTCCTTTAAATAAATGGATGAGCCCTCCGCTTGAATCGCACGTTTTGATACTTTGACGGTATCTTTCATTTTTCCTGATTCAATAGCTAATACAGCCGTCATGATTTTTGTAATACTGGCGATTCTTCTTTTTTCGTGCTCGTCCTTTCCAAATAGGACTCTGCCTGACTGTCCATCTATTAAAATGGCACTTCTTGCACTCACTGATAACGAAATGTCTGCTTTGGCATGTGAGGAAAAAGGCAGTAAGAGTGTAAATAGAAGAAGGACTGCTGTTCCAATTTTTAAATAGGGCATGTTCATTCACGTCCTTGTCCGTTTTGTACAAGTGTATGCTCAGCTGAAAAAGTTATGATGCCTCGTCCATAAAAAAAAGCGCCTCTACATGTAGAGACGCTTCTTCGACTTACTTATACCATTTTCACTTGCTGATGAGAAGTCGTATATTCCAGCTCTTCTCTCATCGCTAAAAAGTCTTTTTCTAATGAAGAAAATAATTGTTTCATATCAGCGGATACTTCATGGTGAAAAACAATGCTGCTTTTTCCTGTATAGGCCGAACGGCTGTCTTCATACCATGTATCCTTTTTCGGCGTGAAAAATTCTTCAATACATTGATGATAAATACGGTGAAGCATCTGCTGTGCGGCTTGCTGCGGAAATGTCTGCTGCTGCCCCATTTTCCTGCAAACTGCTGCTGCATCCTCGCTGTACACTGCAAGCTTCCGTAATGTACTCAATATGTCACAATAATAGGCTTCCGCTTCGGGGTTTAATTGTTTCAAGCTTGATAAGGTGGCTTCGTTCAGAAAACCATTCATTTCAATTGCAACCTTTGATAAAAAGACGCCTGCTTGATCAACTTGAGCCTTTACATTCATATGTGCCATTTGTTTCTTGTTTACCTTCCCCTCATGGCTTTGTCACCATTTTATCTGTCATCAAAAGATTTTAGACCTAAAATCTTTTTTATATTTTATCATACATTTTTCCTTCGTTTGAACTATTTTATATCTTCAAATGTTTGATTGAAGTTTTCAAAAAATAGATCAGCTTCTTCTTGCACACCATCTGCTTCCACATTCTCTGGAAGCGGTGGTAATTCATCTAACGCTTTTAAGCCAAATTGCTCTAAAAAGGTCGGGGTTGTCCCATAAAGAATTGCTCGTCCCGGGCCATCGGCACGTCCTACTTCACAGAGCAATGCTTTGGCTACTAAGCTATGAAGCACACGCTCTGATTTGACGCCTCTAATCTCCTCTACCTCACTGCGTGTAATCGGCTGTTTATAAGAAACAATGGCAAGCACCTCCAGCGCTGCCTGCGATAAACCTTTGGATGGTGTCTCAACTAATTTTTTTAAATACATGCTGTATTCTTTTTTCGTCAGCAGCATATATGAATCTGCATATTCAATGAGCTCAATCCCTCGTTCTTGTTTTTGATATTCTTCCTTTACGGAAGACATAATGTCGAGTAATACCGACTCATCTACTTCAAGAACAGACATGAGCTGTTTTCTTGTTAAGCCTTCGTCACCTGCTGCATACAGCAGCGCTTCTAAGATGGCTTTCCAATTCACGATATCAAGCGTCATGAATCGTTTCACTCCCTATGATATAAATGTCTTCAAAGTTCCCTTCCTGCTCTAGCATGATTTGATGGCTTTTCATCAATTCGAGAACAGCAAGAAACGTCACGACAAGGTGTTCCTTTTGATCATGTTGAAATAGAGTCATGAAATTGGTCCGCTTTTTTGTTTTTCTTAAATGGTTCATAATCTCATTCATTTTGTCTTCAATCGGGATTTCTTGTCTTGTAATCTTTGATGGTGCTGGTTTCGTTATTTTCTTTCTGTTTAATACCTTTTGGAACGCACCTAACATATCATACACCGTTACGTGTAAATTTGTGTCCTTCGCTTCTGATTCTTTTGCAAATTCGCTTAAATCACTCGGTGGTTTTGTAAAGGCATTTTGCCTTTCTTCTTCGCGTTCCTTTAGTTCTTGCGCTGCATTTTTATACTTGCGGTATTCAATCAATTTGCCAATCAGCTCTTCTCGAGGATCCTCTTCCTCTTCGAGCAGGTCTTCATCAAACAGCTCTTCCTCTTGTTTCGGAAGAAGCATTCTGCTTTTAATACTCAGGAGGGTTGCAGCCATGACCAAATATTCACTCGCAACATCGAGCTCAAGCTCCCTCATCGTGTGGACATATAATAAATACTGCTCCGTAATTTTAGCGACGGGAATATCATAAATATCAATTTCCAACCGGTTAATTAAATGTAAAAGCAAGTCCAAAGGACCCTCGAACGAATCTATTTTCACCTGATATTCCAGCATCTTTTTCTCACCATTTCTACTGTCTTCTAAGTACCGTTTCACCGGCTAACCTTTAGTATAAGACAGGATAAAGCTCTCGTCCAATATAATTTCGGCCATGATGCCTTGGGCAAATCAAGAAAAACAGTGGATCCGCCCAAACCAATAAGGGCATTTATACATAGAATACCATTGTAATCAGAACTGATGAAAAAGGAGGCCGTATCATTATGGGAGATGGCTATAACTTCGGCGGAGGATTCGCGCTTATTGTCGTGCTTTTCATCTTGCTGATCATCGTTGGCGCGGCTTGGGTTTATTAAAGAAACAGAGCGTCCTTTTCACAAAAGGGACGCTCTTTCTTCTTTTCTTTTCAATATGTTAGACTGAAAGTGGAAAAGGAGATGACCGCTGTGTATCCTGAAGCGTACGTGGCTTTTTTACACGAATTTCATACAACAAGAGATTATTTTGAGTGTCATGAAATTCTAGAGGAATATTGGAAGGAAGATCCCCCTGAGCAGCGCAAAGAATATTGGGTCGGGCTCATTCAGCTCGCTGTTGCCTTGTATCATCAAAGACGGGGAAATGGAAAAGGAGCAAAAAGGCTCATTTCTAACAGTCTTCATTTGTTAGAAGCAAACCGTTCAGTATTATCGAATCTCGGTCTGGATGATGAGGCATTTCTGTTGCTTTTGCGAACGCTGAAAAAGAAGATGGATGAAGACATGCCCTATGAGAGTGTGATGCTGCCGATCAAAGATGAAGCACTTCTTTCTTTATGCCAAGAAATGGCCCAAAAAGAAGGACTGCTCTTTGGACAGGAAAGCAACTTATCCCATACATTTTTAATCGAAAAACATAGACTCCGTGACCGGACAGAAGTTTTGCTGGAACGAAAAAAGCAGATTGAACGTAAAAAAAGCAGAGGACTGTAGCCTCTGCTTTTACATGTGTGATATTTAATTTGATTCGCTGTGACACTTATGAAAGAAGCCTTGCGTTAATTCATTTGGAATGAGTGTTTTGGTTTTAAATATTTCTTCCACGGCTAAAACCATTTCCTTGCCGATTCCTTGATCACGATGGGATGGATTCACACTAATATGCTCAATTTGTACTTGGTCGTCTGTTTTCAACACACCAATAGCACCTACAATATCCTCGCCATCTTTCCATAGGAACAGCTGCCGATCTTCATCCATTTCATATGACTTCATCGTCTGCTGAAGCTGTTTGACGTCTTTCTCACCCGGCATAAAGGACAGAAGCCCCATGGCAATTTTTTCAAAAGACCTCTTGTAACGAATTAACATATATACCCCTCAATATTCAAATTATCCTAATTTCCAGCAAATGTCTTATGATTCATTTGCTCATCACACATTATAAACATTTTTATACCGTTTTTAAACTCTTTTTCACTAAATTAAGAGAACGTTCGATTGAGATTCGCCATTTCAATAGCAGCTGCAGCCGATTCGCTGCCTTTATTTCCTGCTTTTGTACCAGCTCTTTCAATGGCTTGTTCAATAGATTCTGTTGTGAGTACACCAAAGATAATCGGTACCCCTGTTGACATAGCACTCTGAGCAATTCCTTTAGCAGCTTCATTACAAACGTAATCATAGTGAGTCGTTGCCCCTCTGATCACGGTTCCAAGTGTGATGACTGCATCATATTTTTTGGTTTCTGCTAATTTTTTTGCCATGTACGGGATTTCAAAAGCGCCTGGTACCCACACAACATCGATATCATCACCATTTGCTCCGTGTCTGAGTAATGTATCTTCTGCTCCATCTAACAGTTTACTTGTAATAAAATCATTGAATCTCGCTACAACGATTGCAAATTTTAGTCCTTCTGCTACTACATGACCTTGTATTGTATTCATATGTTGATCATCCTTTTTTGTGATTTTTATTTTGTTTCAATAGCGGCTGTTCGATTGTTGTTTAAATATGTCTGTAATGCTTCGATTGTCAGCATCTTTAAATCATGCTGTTTTTGGATCTCCTTTAGTTCAGGGACGCGCGCCATTGATCCATCTGCATTCATAATTTCACATATGACACCCGCTGGTTCTGAGCCTGCCAGTTTAGCAAGATCAACCGCCGCCTCTGTATGACCTGGTCTTTCTAGTACGCCGCCCTCTTTTGCAATAAGCGGAAAAACATGTCCTGGTCGGGCAAACTCTTTTGGTTTTGCGTCTTTATTTAACATGGCCAGCATAGTCGTGGAGCGCTCAAAAGCACTAATACCAGTCGTCGTTGTCACATGGTCGATGCTTACTGTAAACGCTGTATGGTGTGCATCCGTATTATGTTCAACCATTGGATGCAGATTCAGGTGTTTGGCGATCGACGCATGGACTGGCGTACAAATGAGGCCTCTTCCATGTAAAGCCATGAAGTTAATCACCTCAGGTGTGGCATGCTCAGCAAGTGCCACAAAGTCTCCTTCATTTTCTCTGTCTTCATCATCCACTACGATAATGATTTCTCCTTGTTTAAGGGCATTTACTGCCTCATCAACGGAATGATACATACAATCGCCTCCTAGAATCCGTGCTCTTTTAGAAATGATGGGGTCAATCGAGATGGCTGTTTTTCGCTCTGCTCTTTTGTTAAAAAGCGATAAATGTATTTACCGATCATGTCACACTCTATATTCACGATATCCCCCATAGATTTAGTCGGGAAAATAGTTCCTTCAAGCGTGTGAGGAATAATAGAGACTGTGACATGTGAATCTCGCAAATCGAAAATGGTCAAGCTGACACCATCTATTGCGATCGAACCCTTTTGGGTGAGCATATCTGTGAGGGTCTTGTTCATCTTTAAATCATAGTAAATGGCATTACTCTTCTTTTCTATCCGGGTAATGACAGCCGTTCCATCAACATGACCTGAGACAAAATGGCCGCCAAATCGTCCATTTGAGGACATGGCTCGCTCTAAATTCACTGGACTGCCTTTTGTCAGCTGATCCAGCGATGTCGCTTTGACCGTCTCTGGCATCACATCTGCCGCGAACTGTTCTTTTGTGAAGCTAGTGACTGTGAGACATACTCCATTAATGGCAATACTGTCTCCGAGGTGAACATCTTCCAGCACACGGCTGCATGTAATGACAATTTCCATGGCATCTGCTGACTTTTTACTTAATGACTGAACGGTGCCAACTTCTTCAATTATCCCCGTAAACATGTGATCCTCCCTTTCGTTTCATTTGTATTTCTCACTTTTAAAAAAAGCGATGTTAGGGACATGTGATCGATTGAGCACCTTCGTCGCTTTTTATGGTCCATACAAGGTAGATGAGGGATCACCTAATAAACACTGCATGCAGTCTATTAACGACAAAATCATACAGAAAGCCCCGGAAAAAATTCCGGGGCTGTGGTTTTTTTGCATCAGAAATAAGACTATGATCAACAAATATTTTTCGTTCATAGCTTTCTTTATCCTTCTCCCATCCAGACTTTCACTGTCGGCTTCAGCTTTTCACTGAATCAACCGTTAATAAATTAACGGGTCACGGGCTGTAAAGCATTTGCTTTATTACCGTCGGTCGGGATTTTCACCCTGCCCCGAAGGATACAATCGATATTTAGCTGTCCTTAGGGGCTATTATAGCGATCCTTGTTGTCAAATGCAACAATCAAGATTTCTTCACACAAAAAAAGCCTCCTTATAGGAAAGGAGACATGTTAATTTACGACTTTTACTACTTTTATCAGTCCATCTATTCTTTTTTCATTACTAAAGTAGGCTTTAATACGATCGCCTTTTTTCAGATCAGCCACATCATCTTCAAATTTCTTACCATTAAAAATGATTTTTGTGCCATTCTTCGCTTGACCGTAATATTCATCTCCATCAATTTTCGTAATGGTATATTCATAGATGGTGTAATCTTTATCATTATTTGTTAAGCTTTCGCCAATGGCTGTTGGCACATCTTCAATTTTCATGCCATTCATGTATAAATAACCTGCGCCTAAACAAAGCAGTAAAACAAATAAGATCGCAATTTTTAATTTAATTTTCCCCATATTTAGAACCTCCATCATCTGCACTTCGCCTATTTGTATGTTTTATTCCTTCTTTTATTGAAATAAAACCAAAAAAGCTGATTTTCATTAATGGTTACTTATATAACGATTCAGATGGCCCTTTGGTTCCACCTCTTAATCATTACATATGATACGAATATGCGTTCTTTATTAAGGGGGTCTTTTTTCTGTTTATTAGTTCGTAACACACCATACTGCAAGCTTTTCATTATATTCTTTTTTCGAGTGCAAATAAGTCTTCCTCTAACAATTGTGACCGCTGAACAGCGATGCTGCGGCTGTCGCGAACCCCTTGATTATAGTAGTAGCTTCCAAGGTTTTTTGTGATAAATTCTAGTATATTAATGGCTGCTAATTCACCAATCTCTTCTTCTCGTTCTTCAGCAAAATAACGCTGAATGGCCATCGTCATTTGATTTTTCTCTTCTTTTGTGAGTGGTTTCAAAGTATCCCCTTCTTTCTTTCCAATTTCTTCATTTGCATCTGATATGCTGGCACCCCGCAAATACGAATGTTTGTTCTCCTATCATATCATAAAAATACATTCTGTGCATGACTGCCCTATAAGAAAAAGCGTATTTTGATGTAATGGATCAAATACGCTTTCACTATGCTGATGATTTTTTCATGGAAGCTGTCATAGCGTGTTGTCCATTTTATTTTAAATTGGATAGGATCGTCGCTACAGAATGATCTACAAATGAACGCTCTGGACGTGACTTCATGAAGACGGTAAGCCCGATGAAAGAAACGACCAGTGTCTGTGCTAAGGCTTTAGCATTCAAGCTGCTTTCAAGCTCACCCGAGCGAATACCTTGCACAATCTTTTCTTCAAATATGACCGAAAGATACATCTGATGCTCTCTTGTCAGAATTTCAAATTTCTCTTCGTGTGGAGCAAGCTCCACTATCGTATTAATGCAAAAACAGCCTTTACTCGGGCCATCTCTATATTCCTCTTCCACTACATCTGTAAATAGTGAATGAAATGCTTCCTTTACAGATTGATTGTTTTGAAGTTTTGTTCGAATGCGGGCTGCATGCTGCTTTGTATATTTACGTAATGCAGCCTCAAATAACTCCTCTTTATCTCCAAAGGCTGAGTATAAGCTTGGCCGCTGTATTCCCATTTTTGCAGTCAAATCGCTTAACGTTGTAGCTCTATACCCCTTTTCCCAAAAAAGCACCATTGCATCATCCAACGCTTTTTCCTCATCAAACTCACGCTGTCGAACCATCATCAATTCCTCTTTTCAACAATAAAATCATTTCACCAAAACAATTATTCATTTATTTGTAAGGATATCATTTTTTATTACCAATCAGTACATTATAATTTTATTTTATTCATGTAAAATTGTCAAACTGTCTTTCTTTAATCAAGATCAACTTAGAATAACTGGATGAAACTCTTGACTTTAAAATATTTCGTTGGTTATCATTAACAGGAATTATTTTATACCTATCGATATATTATACTTTTTAGTACAAAAAGGAGAGGATGCAATGAATGGTTAAAGATAAAATGACTCCAAGAGATCATCCTGATATGAATTTTCGATTAAAACCTGAATCAAAGATGAGTCACTATATGGCACTACTTTTTGCAGCAGCGTGCGGGATGGCTGTTGCAAACATATACTTCGCACAACCGTTACTAGATTCACTGGCAGACGAGTTCGGTATCACGTATTCATCCATTGGTATTGTCATTACGATTACTCAGCTTTGTTATGCGGCGGGGCTGCTACTGATAGTACCGCTTGGTGATCTGTTGAATCGACGACGGCTCATTATCGGTCAGATGCTTTTATCTGTGCTTGCCCTCATTCTAGTCGGCATCGCTCCTATCGTCACCGTCCTATTTCTAGGATTAGCAGTGGTCGGACTGCTCGCTGTAGTCACTCAGGTACTCGTTGCGTTTGCAGCAAGTTGGGCTGCTCCAGAAGAACGCGGCCGTATAGTCGGCTTGGTGCAAAGTGGAATCGTAACCGGCATTCTTCTCGCTCGAACCTTTGCTGGTGTATTAACCGATTTTGCTGGCTGGAGGTCTGTTTATCTTGTTTCTGCCGTCATCATGCTTATCCTAACTGGCGTATTGTTCCGAGTGCTCCCGCGTGATGTCAGCAAAAGAGAGTCATTATCCTATGTTCATCTGCTTCGTTCAATGTTTATATTGTTCATACAAGAACGAATCCTGCGCATCCGGGGGATTTTGGCTCTTCTGATTTTTATCGTCTTTGGTACGTTATGGACTTCACTCGTACTGCCTCTCAGTACTGCGCCATACTCTCTTTCACATACTGCAATTGGCGCATTTGGTCTTGCTGGAGCAGCCGGAGCGTTAGGGGCTGCTCGGGCTGGCAGCCTTGCTGATCGAGGTTTTGGACAGTTCACTACTGGTATATCCCTTGTCCTATTATTCATTTCATGGTTTTTCATCAGTTTGACTGAACATTCACTTATTGCATTAGTCATTGGCATTATCATTCTTGACCTATCTGTGCAGGCAGTTCATGTGACCAATCAGAGTATGATTTTTACAGTACGGGCTGAGGCGAGAAGCCGGCTTACTGCGGCTTACATGATTTTTTACTCCATCGGCAGTGCGACCGGTTCAATTGTTTCAACCAGTATATACGCGACCTACGGCTGGAGCGGAGTATGTCTCTTTGGTGCCTCTATCAGCGCTTTCGCCATTTTGTATTGGTTCATCACCTACCGCCTAACGAAACAAATCACAGTCGTCTCACAAACAAAATAAAAAAACACCGCGATTAGGGACTGACCCCATAAGATGAGACAAATAAAAAACACCTTCAAGTTTGAAAACGGATCGTTGTGATCCGAAATAAAACATGGAGGTGTTTTTTCTATGGGGACAAGAGTGAGTTATCCGGTTGAAGTCAAACAGAAGGCTGTAGAAATGAGATTGGCAGGCGTATCAATGAAAGAGATCTTGCGGGAATTGAATATCACAAATAAAACGCAGGTTCAGACATGGGTGAGGTGGCATAAGGCTGGGGATACACACCGGTTTGAACAGCCTGTTGGAAAACAATATACCCATAGAAAGGGTCCCGAGTACTCTTCCGAATTAGAGAGACTGCAGGCAGAAAATCGCTATCTGAGTCAACAGAATGAAGTTTTAAAAAAGTACAACGAATTGGAAAGGAAGTTGATAAGGAAACGTCAATCAAACTAGTAGAAGAATTGTGCAAAATGATGACAGTACAGGACATTTGTGTCCATTTAAGCATCTCTCGCGCTTCGTACTATAGATGGAAAAAAGATCTGACTCAGAATCATTCTAAAAAACAACTAGAGAAGCAAATCGGCACGTTGTGCCGAGAGCACAAGTATCGATATGGATACCGAAAAATCACAGCCTTACTAAAAGTGAGAATGCGTATTAACCATAAAACTGTTCAACGTATCATGCAGAAAAACCAGTGGCAGTGCCGGGTTAAAATGAAAAAGCGTAAGAAGAATGGGCAGCCCTATGCCGTGGCCGGTAATATACTGGATCGGAACTTTCAGTCTGATCGTCCTCTTGAAAAACTAGTAACGGACATCACGTATTTGCCTTATGGACAGAAACAATTGTACCTTTCCAGTATATTGGATTTATATAATGGAGAAGTGATTGCGTTTACGATTGGTGATAAGCAGGACACAGACTTTATTTTAAACACACTTGATCAGCTCCCAGCACTGCCTGAAAACTGTGTGTTACATAGCGACCAAGGTTCTGTGTATACATCTTACGAGTATCAGAAAGCTGTTCATATAAAAGGCATTACCATGAGCATGTCCCGTAAAGGGACGCCCGCTGATAATGCCTCCATCGAATCGTTTCATTCCTCGCTAAAGTCTGAAACGTTCTATCTTAACAGCATTGATCGAACTACGACCACCATCGTAGAACGCACTGTCAAAGAATACATTTATTATTATAACAACATTCGTATTCAAACAAAACTAAACAACCAATCACCGATCAACTATCGGCAATTGGCTGTATAAAGGTGTTTTGATCCCTGTCTCAAAAACGGGGGTCAGTCCCATTAAGCGGTGTTTTTTATTGTTGACAAGGGCTAAAATGAACTTGATTTTAGCCCTTTGTCTTCTTTTCAGCGTGTTTGAAAACCTTTGAAGTCTAGGAAGGGCGAGCACTGGAACGGAGCGAATTTAACATTCGTGAGTACCGGAGCGCAGACCTGACACCGAATGCAAGGGTTTGTCTACACGCTGAAACACCGCGATTAAGCGGTGTTTTAGATTAAGCATCTACAACTTCAACTTTTTCCATGCCTTGCCCTTGCTCCATATCAAGTACAGCCTCGATACCAGATGTTACCTTGCCAAAAACAGTGTGAACACCGTTTAAGTGCGGCTGCGGGTCATGTACGATAAAGAATTGGCTGCCGCCTGTGTCTTTACCAGCATGTGCCATTGATAATGAACCTCTTTCGTGCTGATGTGGATTTCCTTCTGTTTCACATTTAATTGTGTAACCAGGACCACCCGTTCCATTACCGTTTGGGTCGCCGCCTTGGCTGACGAAGCCTGGGATCACGCGGTGGAATTTTAATCCATCGTAGAAGCCTTCATTCGCTAATTTTTCAAAGTTTGCTACTGTACCTGGAGCAGCCTCTGGGTAAAGTTCAAACTCAATTTTCTTTCCATTCGTTAATTGTATGTATCCTTTTTTCGCCATTTTTCACATTCTCCTTTCAGGTTAAACAACGCTCATTATAGCACATTTTCGGTGATGTTAAACATCCCCTGCTCTTCGATTGTCATTTACCTCTTAGCTGATGATTGATAAAATAGGGTTGCTTGATTCTTTTTTCCTAATAAAATGATATTTGACTAAATGACATGTCTTCATTTATCGGAACAGGAACACATCTTAAAAAGAAAATTGAAACGTCAAGCCAATTTGTTACGTCTATATGATGGAGTGCACTACTTTACGTGTACTCAAAAGCTAAAGTTTCTCTTGAAAGGGGAACGCTTTCGACTTGAAGGAGGTCAACATGTTTAAAAAAATGATGCTTGGTATGATGGCAGCGCTCCTTTTCCTAATTGGTGCGCCAAAAGTCAGCTTAGCGGATGCAGCTGTCGGCGATGTCATCGTCACACTCGGGCAAGACTTAACACCGGCTGATCGCCAGAAGGTGCTTGACGAGTTGAATCCACCTGAAAATGCGACAAAAATTGAAGTAACCAATAAAGAAGAGCACGAATATTTAGGAAAATACATCCCTCGTTCTTCTATCGGGACGAGAGCATTATCATCTTCATCGATCACCATTGAAAAATCAGGTACAGGTCTCACTGTGGATACACACAACATCAAGACCATTACAGATGAGATGTATTTAAATGCTTTAATGACAGCAGGTGTCAAAGATGCCAAGGTTGTCGTGACTGCTCCATTTGAAGTATCTGGTACAGCCGCACTGACGGGCTTACTAAAAGCGTATGAGGTGTCAAGCGACAAAGCCATTCCAGAAGATGTGAAGCAGGTGGCAAACGAAGAGCTTGTGACAACTTCTAAATTGGGTGACTCTATCGGGAAAGATAACGCTTCTGCCCTTATTGCAAAAATCAAAGATGACATTGCAAAAAACGGTGTCCCTAAAACCACAAAAGAAGTAGAAGAAAAAGTGGATCAGGCTGCTTCTGATTTGAACTTAAATCTGACGCAGGATCAAAAAGATCAGCTTGTCTCGCTATTTGATAAAATGAAAAACATCAATATCGATTGGAATCAAGTAGGATCTCAAATTGATAAAGCAAAAGACAAGATTACTAAATTCATAGAATCGGATGAAGGGAAAAACCTTCTTCAAAAGATTTGGGATTTCTTTGTCTCCATTTGGAATGCGATCGTTTCTGTATTCACTGGAGGAAAATAATTCATGAAAAAAAGCTGCCTGAACTCCAGGCGGCTTTTTTTAAGTAGATGATTTCACTTTTGATTGATACGGTAAATCAAGTTTCACAATGTCCTCATATGTTTCACGCTCAACCACAAGCTGCGCTTCCCCGTCTTCTACAAACACAACAGCTGGGCGCGGGATACGGTTATAGTTGTTTGACATACTATAGCCGTAAGCTCCGGTACAAAAGACAGCTAATAAATCCCCTTGTGATAATTCTGGCAGATCGATATCCCAAATGAGCATATCTCCGCTTTCACAGCATTTCCCGGCAATTGAAACCGTTTGATCATGCGTTTGGCTCATTTTGTTGGCACTTGCGGCTTCATATTTCGCTTGATATAAAGCTGGACGAATGTTATCACTCATTCCGCCATCTATCGCTACATAATCACGGATGCCAGGTACATGTTTTGATGATCCGATCGTATAAAGAGTCGTCCCTGCATCTCCAACAAGAGAACGGCCTGGTTCTATCCAAATCTCTGGCATATCGAACTGGTAGCGGGCCACGTTCTCTTTCACAGCTTGGATAATTTTTTCGACATATTCTGTCGCAGGAAGTGGTTCATCCTCTTCTGTATAACGAATCCCAAAGCCGCCGCCTAAGTTTAATACTGTAGAAATAAAACCAAATGATTCTCTCCATTCATCCAGCTTCAAAAAGATTTTATCGGCTGCAAGGACAAAACCAGCCGTATCAAAAATTTGTGAACCGATATGACAATGAACACCTAAAAGCTCGATCACTTCTGACCCAAGCACTTGTTTCACCGCTTCATCTGCTTGTCCATTGTGAAGATCAAAGCCAAATTTTGAATCCTCTTGACCTGTCGTAATGTAATCATGCGTATGCGCTTCGACACCAGGCGTGATGCGGAGCAATACTTTCACTTTTTTTGACAGCTCTTGACCAAGCTGTTCAATGAGCTTCATTTCATAGAAATTATCCACAACAATACAGCCGATCCCATGCTCTAAAGCCATTTTTAATTCTTCTCTGCTTTTATTATTGCCATGGAAATGAATTTTTTCTACTGGGAATCCAGCGCAAATGGCTGTGTGAAGCTCACCGCCTGATACGACATCAAGAGATAATCCTTCTTCTTTGGCAAGCTGAAACATGGCGATGGAGGAAAATGCTTTACTCGCATATGCTACCTGTGCCGTTAATTCTTCTTCTATAAATGCTTTTTGAAAGCTTTTTGCGCGCTCCCGTATTAAAGCCACATCATATACATAAAGTGGTGTCCCATACGTTTCAGCTAAAGAAACAGCATCAACACCACCAATTTCTAAATGACCGAGTTCATTTTGTCTGCAAGTGCCGTGTAAATACAATGTCATTCCCTCTTTCTCCACTTCGGCTGAAAAAAGGCAGCTGCGTGAGCTGCCTTTTGCCGTGTCTCAAAGTTAAAAATACAATATCACAATCTTCAGCCACTTTCAATGAGCGTTAAGAATTTGGCGGAATTTTTGATCTGTTTTGAGGGTGAACGATGCTCGGCCTTACTTTTGAGCCAGGAACAGACGTCCGAATCAGCACTTGCCACAAAGCCTTTCCATTGAAAGGAATGAACGGCCACATATAAGGCGTCTGTAATGAACGAATGGATGTTAAATAAATGATTAACAACGTAAAACCAATGATGAGTCCATTCAGCTTAAAGATCGCCACTAGTGCTAGGATGATGAGTCTTACAATTTTATTGGCGACACTCAGCTCATAGCTTGGCGTTGTAAAGGTACCGATCGCTGCCAGCGAGACGTATAAGATGACCTCTGGTGTAAATAAACCGACATCAATAGCGATTTGTCCAATTAAAACAGCTGCTATCAACCCCATGGCGGTCGACAATGCGGTTGGCGTATGAATGGCTGCCATCCTTAAAAACTCCACCCCGAAATCAGCAAGAAATACTTGGAGAATGACAGGGATATGAGAAGGTTTGTTAAACCCAATATAGCTTAAATTGTCAGGCAGGAGATTTGGTTCGAGAATAAAAAGAAACCAAATCGGCAAAAGAAAGGTAGAACATAAAATGCCTAAAAAGCGTACCCATCTTAGGAACGTACCAACGGCAGGCGCCTGGCGGTATTCTTCTGCATGCTGAACGTGGTGAAAAATAGTGGTTGGTGTAATGATGACACTAGGGGATGTATCCGTAATGATGATGACATGCCCTTCTAATATGTGGTTAGCAGCGACATCCGGACGCTCGGTGTAACGCACTAGCGGAAAGGGATTATATCCTTGCTTAATTATAAATTCTTCAATCGTTTTATCAGACATCGTCAGCCCATCGACTTTGATTCCTGATACTTCTTTTTCTATAATATCTACTAAGTCAGGGTCTGCAATATCTTCAATATAGCAAACACAAACATCCGCTTTTGAACGTTCGCCTACTTTGAGCATTTTGTATCTCAGCTTTTCATCCCGCACTCTTCTTCGAATAAGTGCTGTATTCACAATAATGTTCTCAACAAATCCGTCCCTTGCTCCCCTGACCACCTTTTCTGTATCCGGCTCCTCAGGCATTCTGCCAGGATAGCTTCTAACATCAATGATAAAGGCGTAGTTTTCACCTTCTACAACGACTGCTACAAGCCCAGACAGTACTTGATCCACTGCTTCATCCAACGTTTCTACCTTGGAGACCTGCTGATTGACGAGGCGGTTCTCGACTACATGTGCAAGATCATCGGATTCAGGTTCGTTGTCATTGATTTCGATTAGCTCTTTTAATAAGTAGATAATATACTGTGTATCACACAATCCGTTTACATAGTAAAGCTGGATTTCCTGATCGTGTATATAAATTTTCCGAACACCAAGGTCAAAGCTGAGACCCATTCCGACATTTTCCTTGAAGTAATCTTCATTTTTCTTCGGGTCTCGGTACACGTTTACCTTGTCTTTCTTCATGGAAACCACTCCTTTCTAATATTAATTCCACTGCTTTCATCGTGATTGGAGATCCCTTGCTCAGATCATCTTTCCGTCCCATCTTGCCAATATCTCCAATACCGACAACTAATGGAAGATTGAGGGAGTCAAGACAATACACTGTATCACCGCTCATTTTATGGGGCTCCATTTCGGGAAGACCGTGTTTGTCGACACCGTATTCTGTCAGTTCACCTTCCCTGTCAATGGAGACATGGACCTTTGTCCATTCGGCTTGGTGCGTTTTGGATGCAACTGCAATCGCTCCAATGACTTCGATTTCAGGGTGGCGCGCCACATGTTTCATCGCTGTCTCGCCTGTTCCTTCACCTGTCAGTCCAGAATCATCGAACATCACAAAGACTGGATCATACGGCGTTTTTAAAATCATCTGAACAAGTTCAGGTCCTGTCCGTTTGCTTGGATTTCCTTTTGAGCTGGAAATACATCGTCCGCCAACGTTTTTAGCGGCAAGCTCAATGGTTTTGGCAGCATATATATCTCCGTCTGTCACTAAAATGACTTTCCGTCTTTGCCCCATATTCGGTTATCCTTTCGGTTTAAAGATAAGTGCGATAATAAATGAAAATAAAATCGCAGCTGATATTCCAGCAGAGGTTAATTCAAAGATACCGATACCGATGCCGATGAATCCGTGCACATCTGCCTGATGCATGGCCCCATGAAGCAAGCTATGACCAAAGCTGACAATTGGTACGGTTGCGCCCGCGCCTGCAAATTCAATAAATTTATCATAAATACCGAATCCGTCTAAAATGGTACCTGCCACAACAAAAGTAGTCATGACATGTGCAGGCGTGAGTTTGAGTACATCTAGCAAAAGCTGGCCAATGACGCAAATAAGTCCGCCTGCCACAAAAGCGATAAGATAATCCATTAGCTCTCTCCTCCTGCACGCTCAAATACGACACCGTGCGCAATGGTTGGAATGGTCTCTTTTTGCTGAACCATCATTGGGCTGAGTAACGCCCCGGTTGCCACAACGAGTACTCTTTGCAGATTCCCTGCTTTCATTTCTTGAAAAATATGACTAAATGTCACAACCGCTGAACAAGCACAGCCGCTGCCTCCAGCGAATACGTTTTGGTCGGGTGTATAGATGATTAAACCGCAATCATCGTGTTTTCGCCCAAGCTGAATGCCTTCTTCTTTCAAGAGATCCTTTAAGATTGGTGAACCAATGCCTGATAAATCTCCAGTTAAAATCAAATCGTAATCATCTACTGTTCTGCCTAAGTCTTCTAAATGCTGCTTGATGGTGTCTGCCGCTGCTGGTGCCATGGCCGATCCCATATCAAATGGATCTGTAATGCCAAGATCCATGACCCTGCCTACCGTTGCGCTCGTAATTTGAATTTGAGAGGGTTCTTGGCTGATAATAACGGCTCCGCCACCAGTTACTGTACTTGTTGCTGTATCTGGCTTTTGTCCCCCGTATTCTGTCGGATTACGAAATTGGCGTTCTGCAGTCGCATTGTGACTGCTTGTTGCTGCGATGGCTCTATTTGCAAAGCCGCCATCAATGAGTGCTGACGCAATGGCGACCGATTCCATTGAAGTCGAGCATGCCCCAAACAAGCAGAGAAACGGGATCTTCAGCTCTCTTGCCACATAGTTTGCTGTGACGTTCTGGTTGAGTAAATCTCCAGCCAGCAAAAGATCAATATCGCTTTTTTGTAAATTTGCTTTTGATAAAGCGGTTGATATCGCATCATCCATGAGCTTCCTTTCAGCCATTTCCCAGTTCTTTTGATCACAGTGCATTTCATCGTACGTTTTATCAATTAAATGACCAATCGGGCCTTCTTTTTCTTTCGGTCCTGCAGCAGTTCCTTCTGCATTGACATAAAGCTTGTGCTCAAATACCCAAGATTGTTTACCTGTTAGTTTCACCTTTCATTCCTCCTACGAAAACATCTTTTCCAAGACGTATCGAATGATCCCTACGACATATGCCGAAACGACACCAAATACAATGACGTTCCCAGCGAGTTTAAACATATTTGTGGCAACACCTAAAACAAGCCCTTCACTTTTATGCTCAAGGGCAGCACTTGTCATACTGTTAGCAAAGCCTGTCACCGGGACAGCTGATCCGGCTCCAGCAAACTGGCCGATTCTATCGTAAATACCGATACCCGTTAATAGAGAAGAAATTAAAATGAGGGTCGCCACTGTCGGGTTCCCTGCTGTCTTTTCGTTAAAATCAAAAAAGTGGATATAGAAATGTTGCAGCCCCTCCCCTATCAGACAGATTAAACCGCCAACTAAAAACGCCTTAATGCAGTTGAGGACATAAGGAGGTTTGGGCTGATACGTTTTCACCTTAGATGGATAGTTCTCTTTTAAACTCGACACGTGTTGTTCCCTCCAATTGATTAAATATAAATAAGCCAATGAAATAGTGAACCAAATACCTTTCCTAAGACGATGGCCATGAGCAGCAAAACAATTTTCCCGTCCATTCCAATTCTTTTCGTTAATATAGGAAGTACATTTAATACTTCAGTGAGTGCAGCTGCAAGCATGCCGACGAAGATGCCTGATAAAAGACCGACCGGCATCGCCAGCCATTTGGTTAAATGAAGATGTATTTGACTTAAGGTGGCCCAGCCGCCAACAACCGCCCCGCTAATAACAGCCGCCTCGTACCCTTGTATGAAGCGCTGCGTTTTGGTTAATTGCATTAAGCGGGGAATGATGCCAAGCACTGTAAGAAAAGCCACAAATCCTGCTCCGACCGTTAAACCGCCGCCAAGTCCAACGAGTACGACAAAAAGCCACTTACCGATCATGGATATCCTTCAATGTTTCTTTATTTTCATTGAGTGCGACATAATGATCGAGATCGAGCTGATATTTAAACATTTCCACTTCGAGCGGACTTGGTTCTTCATTTAAACGCTTTTTAAATACATGATTGAAAAACAAAATCATGCCAAAACCGAGTCCAAAGCTATATGGAATTTGTAATAAATACGGATGCTCAACCGTTTTCCCTGTGATCATTTCATATAGGCGGATATGAACGAGACGCATACTGACATCCTCGTGGAAATTCATAATGGCAAGCGCCGCTCCAACAAATAATAGGAGCCATACAAACACAAATAAAACGGGAGAAAGCTGGCGTTTGCCTGTATCAATTTCAACAATGGCCTCAGAGCCGCCAACGGTTTGAATGTCGATATCTGGCCACGTTTTTTTGATCGTTTTGACGACATGCATGATATCAAGAACGGCGATGTGACGATCCTTTTTGCTGACATGATACACCGGCATTTTACTAAGCTTTTGCACAGCAAACTCATCACCAGTGATTTGGGCGATATCCTCTAAATAAATGAGCTGATCAATACCGGTCTTGATTCGATGGCGCAGCCGAATAAAGATTTGTCCGTCCATCCAAGTCACTTCCTATACGATGGGTTAAAAATAGTATGTGGTGAAAAATGGTTCTCATACTGATAGAACTTGATTTACCGGTAATTACCACACAAAAAAAGCCAGCCGAATTGGCTAGCTGTCTTTTTGATCCATTTGCATTTGGATTTGTTTTAAAATTTTCTTTTCAAGCCGTGAGACTTGTACTTGTGAAATGCCAAGTCTCTCTGCAACCTCAGATTGTGTCTGGTCTTTATAATACCTTAAATACACAATAAGTTTTTCCCGTTCTTCTAATTCCTTGATCGCTTCTTTCAGTGCGATTTTGTCAAACCATCTTTCCTCAGAATGATCGGCAATTTGATCAAGCAATGTAATCGGATCCCCATCATTTTCATACACCGTTTCATGAATGGATGATGGCGAGCGCACTGCTTCTTGGGCGAGAACAACATCCTCTGGTGTGATATCAAGGTATTCGGCAATTTCCTGAACGGTCGGCATTCTTCCATGAGACTTAGACAATTCATCCCTTGCCCGCCGAATTTTATTTCCGAGTTCCTTTAATGAACGGCTGACTTTGACCGTTCCATCATCCCGAATGAATCGCTGAATTTCTCCAATGATCATAGGGACGGCGTACGTTGAAAACTTTACATCATATGACAAATCAAATTTATCAACAGATTTCAGCAGTCCAATACAGCCAATCTGAAATAGATCATCTGGTTCATATCCCCTATTTAAAAAGCGCTGAACAACGGACCAAACAAGACGCATGTTTTTTTCTACGAGGAGGTCTCTTGCTTGCTGATCACCGTCTTGGCTTTTTTTGATGAGCTCTTTGACTTCATCATTTGACAGCTGGGCTTTTTTAGCTTGCTTTTTTACCTCCACATCCATATGAGCAGCTCCTTTAATTACAAAGCGCTTTGCTTTTTGATAGATGCTTTGTTAAACGGATGGTCGTGCCCATTTCTGGAGATGAGTCCACCATGACATCATCCATAAAATTCTCCATGATGGTAAAGCCCATGCCAGAGCGCTCTAAGTCTGGTTTTGTGGTGAAAAGCGGCTGTCTTGCTTCCTCAAGATCGGTAATACCCATACCTTCATCACGGATGGTGAGGTAAACGACATGATCATCTAATGTGACATGGATATGCACCTTGCCATCTGGATTCCCATCATAGCCATGGATGATGGAGTTTGTCACTGCCTCAGATACGACGGTCTTGATTTCTGTTAATTCATCTAAAGTCGGATCAAGCTGAGCGATAAATGCCGCGACTGTCACCCTCGCAAACGATTCATTTTGGCTTAATGCCGAAAAAGTCAGGTTCATTTCATTTCTCATGATGCCACCCCCAATGTTTGCAAAGCCGTTTGTTCTGAAGGCTCCATCCGAATGATTTTAAACAAGCCAGACATATCAAATAACCGGTTCACCGCTGGCGAGATGGCACAGACGACCATTTCCCCGCCAAGCTGCTTAATTTCCTTATATCTTCCTAAAATCACTCCGAGTCCAGAGCTGTCCATAAACGATAAATCAGCTAGATTCAGCACAATGTGGCGAATGTCCTCTGTTTCCAAATAATTCGTCACCTTTTGTCTCAATGTTTCTGCGGAGTGATGATCGAGCTCTCCTGTTAACCGAATGCAAAGTACGCTCTCTTTTACTTGAAAATCAATACCAAGGCTCATTTTTTATTCCTCCTTGCTCTAATTTCGGATAAAGAGTGTTTCTCTTTTATATAAAGTAAATCCTTCACCATGACAAAACTAGTGACCATTCGTCACATTTAGATGTTCTTTTCTTTTCCTCATAGCAAAAAGACTGCCAATTACAGCAGCCTTTCGCCTTTTATTTCCATTTTACGAAATCAGCCATCGCCCGTTTGAAGAAAGTCCAAACGCTTGCCTTTTCCATTCCTTCTTTTGCTTCTACAGGGCTTTCATGCAGCACTTTTCCATCTTTTTTCAAGACGATCGTACCAAGTTCCGTTCCTTTTGAAAATGGAGCCTTGACATCATGAGACAATTTGATTTCTTTTTTGATCTGATCCACATTTTCGCCTTTTTTCGTTAAAAGGGAGATCGGTTCAGAAGTAACGAGCTGAATGTTTTTCTTTTTCCCTTTGCTCACTTTGACCTCCGCCACATCTTGCCCTCTTTTGTAAAGCGGATGAGTCGTATATTGACTAAATGCGTAATCTAACATTTTGACTACCTGAGCGTTTCTGTCTTTCGGCGTGCTTGCGCCAAAGACAACCGCAATGACGCGCATGTTACCTTTTTTAGCAGATGCAGTTAAACAGTATTTCGCTTCACCTGTAAAACCTGTTTTCACCCCATCGACCCCTGGATAAAATTTAATTAGACGGTTTGTGTTGACAAGCCAGAATTTTTTATCTGTGTTTTGCCGGAGATAGTCTTCGTAGACACCTGTGAATTTGGTGATTTGTTCGTATTTCAACAGCTCTTTTGCCATTATTGCCATATCGTGAGCTGTGCTGTAATGGTCTTTTTCAGGAAGTCCTGTTGGGTTTTGAAAGACTGTTGAGGTGAGGCCAAGCTCTTTCGCCCTTTTGTTCATCTGCTCAACGAACTGTTCTTCAGATCCTGCAATATGCTCTGCCATGGCAACTGAAGCATCATTACCTGAAGCAATCGCAATGCCTTTCAGCATTTCTTTCACGGTCATTTCTTCTCCTGGTTCAAGGAAGATTTGCGACCCTCCCATGGACGCTGCATAGTCGCTCGTTCTGACCTTGTCTGTCATTTTTAGTTTACCCTGATCAATGGCTTCCATGATGAGAAGCATCGTCATGATTTTGGTCATACTTGCGGGTGCAAGCTTTTCATCGCTGTTTTTGTTGTAAAGCACCTTTCCCGTGTCACGTTCTATTAAGATCGCTGATTTGGCTTCGTGTGCCAATTCTGATGTTTGTTTTTCTCCTGGTTTTTCAATTTTTTCTTTTGCTATCGCTGATGGTGAAACCATTGAGATAAGGATCATTAAAATAAACAATGCACATATATGACGTTTCAAGTGGCAGACCTCCATTATCGTAATCCTTTCTATTTTTTCCTCATACAGGCTGTTTTATTCAGAGATCGTATGATTACAAATAAAAAAGCCTTCTGCTTGGGTAGCAGAAGGCTTCTGGACACATGCTATGAAAGTTGTTTGACAATGTCTTTTACTAAATCAAGAAAACTTGCTTTCACTTTTTCCGTTACTTCGATCACTTCATCATGAGACAGCGGCTGATCCAAAATACCAGATGCCGCATTGGAAATGCATGAAATGCCAAGCACTTTCATTCCTGCATGACGCGCAACAATAACTTCTGGAACTGTCGACATGCCAACAGCATCTGCTCCAAGTGTTCTTAAGAAACGAACTTCAGCAGGTGTTTCATATGAAGGGCCTGTCATCCCTGCATAAACCCCTTGCTGTACAGATATGCCTAAACGCTGGGCTGTTTCTTCTGCAAGTGCCAGCAATTCTTTATCGTACGGTGCAGACATATCAGGGAAACGAACGCCTTGACTATCATTTGGGCCAATTAATGGATTGGTTCCCATCATATTGATATGATCTGTGATCAGCATGAGATCTCCTGGACGGAATGACGTATTCACACCGCCGGCTGCATTTGTGACAATGCATGTGTCAATGCCAATTTCTTTCATCACACGGACAGGAAACGTCACTTGCTTCATATCATATCCTTCATAGAAATGAAAACGTCCTTGCATCGCGCAAACGACAGTGCCTTTCAGCGTTCCGATCACGAGCTGCCCTGCATGTCCCTCTACTGTTGAAACAGGGAATCCAGGAATATCTTCATATTTTATTTTGATTGGATTTTCAATCTCATCTGCTAAAATGCCAAGCCCTGATCCTAAAATCAATCCAACTGTTGGTACATATGTCGATGCTTGTTTAATGTATGCCGCCGCTTCTGAAAACTGTGCTCCCACGAGATTTCCCCCTATTTAAGTTTAGATAAAAAGCTTGTTCCATATTTTGGCATCGCTATCTTGAAATTATCTGCAACGGTTGCCCCAAGATCAGCAAACGTTTTTGCTGTTGGCAGTTCATTTGCTTCCTGATGCTTTTTGCTGTAAGCAATGAGCGGAACATATTCTCTTGTATGATCTGTTCCGTGATGAACTGGGTCATTACCATGATCTGCTGTGATCACAAGAAGATCATCCTCTTTCAACAGGTCAAATACTTCAGGAAGACGCGCGTCAAATTCCTCTAATGCTTTTCCATAACCCTCTGGATCTCTTCTATGTCCGTAAAGAGCGTCAAAATCAACAAGGTTTAAAAAGCTGAGTCCTGTAAAGTCTGTTTTAAGTGTATCGACCAGCTTGTCCATTCCATCCATGTTTGATTTTGTTCTAAGAGATGATGTGATCCCCTCGCCGTCATAAATATCAGAGATTTTTCCGATCGCAATGACATCGAGTCCATCATCTTTCAGTTCATTCATGACTGTACGGTCAAATGGTTTTAACGCATAGTCATGACGGTTTGGCGTTCTAACAAATGCGCCAGGCTCTCCGACAAACGGACGAGCGATAATCCGTCCAACCATATATTTTTCATCTAATGTAAGTTCACGGGCAATTTCACAAATACGGTAAAGCTCATCTAATGGCACAACTTCTTCGTGCGCAGCAATTTGCAGCACAGAATCCGCAGATGTATAAACGATTAAATCACCTGTTTTCATGTGCTCTTCGCCAAGCTCATCTAAAATTTCCGTACCAGACGCAGGTTTATTTCCAATAATACCTCGGCCTGTTTTTTCTTTTAGTTCATTTAATAGTTCATCTGGGAATCCTTCTGGAAAGACTTTGAACGGTGTGTCTATGTAAAGACCCATGATTTCCCAGTGTCCTGTCATTGTGTCTTTACCGTTTGATGCTTCTTGCATTTTTCCATAGTACGCAAGCGGTTTTTCATCCGCTGGAATTCCTTTGATTTCTTTAATATGACTCAGCCCAAGCTTCGCCATATTCGGCATATGAAGCCCGTTCATTTTTTCAGCAATATGTCCAAGTGTATCTGCACCTACATCATTAAAATCAGCAGCATCTGGTGCTTCCCCAATTCCTACTGAATCCATGACGACGAGGAAAATACGTTTATACTGATAATCAGGCATTAAAAAGCGCCTCCTTCAATATTCTTGTCTTTTGACCTTACAAACAGTGAGAGGTCAGACATCTCAAGTATAAACCGTTTACAAGCCAGTTGACAACCATAAACGGTGTAAACATGAAAAAGCATGACACCCGTTCACTGTGTCATGCTTTACTTATGCCCTTGGATGGAATTTGTGATACACATCTTTCAGTCTTGTTTTCGTCACATGTGTATAAATTTGTGTTGTCGAGATATCGGCATGTCCGAGCATCTCCTGTACAGCTCTTAAGTCCGCACCGTTTTCAAGCAGGTGTGTAGCAAATGAATGCCTGAGCGTATGAGGCGTTAGTTCCTTTTGAATCCCTGCTTCGATGGCTCGTTTTTTTAAGTTCTTCCAGAAGCCCTGGCGCGACATTTTTTTCCCGTGATGATTGAGAAATAGGGCATCGGACGGCTGTTTTTTTAACAGCTTGCTTCTTCCCTTTTCGAGATATTCTTCAATCGCGCTTGTAGCAGCTTCACCGATTGGCACAATACGCTCTTTTCTTCCTTTTCCAAAACAGCGGACAAAGCCCATTGTGAGGTGTACATCGGCAAGGGTCAGATCCAGCATTTCACTGACGCGAATGCCTGTTGCATATAAGAGCTCAAGCATCGCTTTGTCTCGGTAGTCAAAGGGAGTGTGCTGATTTGGTGTATCAAGCAGCTTTTCGACCTCTCCTAATGATAGAACTTTCGGTAAAGTCCGCTCTGTTTTTTGCGTTTCAATGTTCCATGACGGGTCATCCGTTGTCACTTTTTCCCGAAGCAGAAATTGATGAAAGGAACGAATCGATGATAGATGCCGTACAGACGTTTTACTCGATTTCCCTTCCTCTTTTAGCTGCTTTAAATAATGAATGATATGCAGACGCGTGACATCGCTAATATCCGTCAGCTGTTCATGTGTCATTAAAAAAGACAAGTAGTTTTGTAAATCTCTTTTATAAGAAACAATGGTATTTTCAGAGAGTCCTCTCTCTACTGTCATAAAATGAATAAAGTCGGATAATTGATCGTTCAATGATTTCTACTCCCCGTTTTGATAAAAATAAATCAATCGATCTTGCCAATTGTCTTGATTCGGCTGATCCATTTCCATCACTTTAATTGCTGCACCCTCTGGTTTATCATAACGATGGTAGCTTTCATATTCTGAATTTATCCATATCATAGCATAATAGAACAGGACGGTAAAACCAGTGAACAAGATAAATACTTTGATCACTTCACCTGTTGTTTTGAGCCATTTTCGCATGATCTTCAAGTCCTTTCTCACCTTCTCATTACTTCAGCATATGCCAGGTGGGACAAGGAATATACAGCGAAAATGCAAAAAACCTCTTCATCTTAAATGAAAAGGTTCCAATTCGGATTATTTGCCGGATTCATCATCATGACACCGGTGGCAAATGCCGTGAAATGTCAATCTATGATCCTTAATTTTAAATTTCCAGTCACGTTCAATAATCTCTTCGACATCTTCTAATAAATCTTCTTCTATCTCATCGACTGTTCCGCATTCCATGCAGACAAGATGATGATGGAAGTGAGCGGCTCCTTCTTTGCGAAGATCATATCGCGAAACGCCGTCTCCAAAGTTAATTTTATCAACAACTTTCAGTTCAGTGAGCAATTCTAACGTCCGATAAACAGTAGCAAGACCAATTTCAGGAGACTTCTCTTTTACGAGGAGGTATACATCTTCTGCACTTAAATGGTCTTCTTCATTCTCAAGCAGTACTCTTACTGTGGCTTCACGCTGTGGCGTGAGCTTGTAGCTGGAAGAATGAAGCTGTTTCTTAATTCGATCAATCCTATTTTCCATTGACTTTCCCTCCTACGCCACATTACTTGATCATTATATCAAATGATGTGCTGAGAGCCAACTATAATCATTTTAAATTGATAAATAAATTGATTATTAATTAATAACAATTATAAAAGAACACCTGCCAGCTTTTTCATCAGCATGAATGATATGTACGATTCAAAAAAAGACGAAAGTGCAGCAAGCGCTAAAATCATCAGCAGAACCGATGCATACCGGCCAAACCACTGGACGGGTGCTTGACTGATATTTTTTTTCATGAAGAGCTGTCCAATGAGACGGATGGAAAACGCAATCGCACAAGTGCCAATCACTAAATAGGCTGGAATGAGCAAAATGTTTTGCGGAAGCACCGATACGAACGAGAGAAAAAATCCACTCAGCCCCATTTGATTCACGAGAAAACCAACAGTAAACCCCACAACAATTCCTTTTAAAAAGATCATAAGAAAGATAAGCGGCAGACCAACGATGGAGATTCCCAGAATCCACATAAGGCCTAAATATTTCATATGATGCAGGAAGCTTTGTAAAAACATTTCTTTTGATTCTGCTGCTTTCTCATTTGTCAGCTGACCAAAAAATTGATTTAAATAATAGAATAAATCCTCTTTCTGGCTGAATGTCATGCTATTGACAATGATGGCACCGAAGATCACACCCATTAAAAAGAGTACAGAGACAAATAAATAAATCGAGAGATGATCTTTTACGTGCTGAAGAAGATGCTCCTTCCAAGACTTTTTCCGCATGTGTCTTCCTCCCAAATCGTAAGGTTACTAGATTCTATGAGAGAGATTACGAAACATGACAGTTTTATCGAAAGAAAAAAGAGAAAGCAGCCTGCTCACTGCTTTCTCTTTTTCATTTATCGTGCGGCTTTTTGTACGTTCACAAGCCCGGCACCATAATAAAAAGGTTCTCCAAGCTTTGTCGCCGTTTTTGACAATCTCTCGCGCACTTCATCGTTTGTCAGATTCGGATGTTTTGATAGAATAACAGCCGCAGCGCCCGCTACATGCGGTGATGCCATTGACGTTCCGCTCATGTAGCCGTATTCGTTATGAGGAATGGTGCTCAGCGTTGAAACGCCTGGTGCTGAGACTTCGATTTCCTCGCCAACAGATGAATCAAAGGCTCTTTGCTTTTTTTGGTCAACAGAGGCAACCGCCATCACTGAGCTGTATTTAGCCGGATAGTCAATCGTATTGAGAGAGCCGTAGCTTCCTTCATTCCCTGCAGAAGCCACAATGAGAATCCCTTTATCATACGCTCGATCTACCGCTTCTTTCAGCGCCTCAGATTCACTTGCTCCCCCCATACTAATATTGATGACATCCATGTCATTCTCAATGGCCCATTCAATCCCTTTTATGATCCAGCTATAGTAGCCGTCACCATTTTCATCTGCCACCTTGACAGCATAGATAGAAGCTTTTGGCGCAACACCAACGACACCTACCTTATTATCTAATGCAGCAATTGTGCCTGCCACATGCGTTCCATGTTCATGCGGATCAACAAGCGGATCAGACTCTGCCGGTACAAAGCTCACCCCGCCGGTGACATGTAAATCCTCATGTTTACCGTCGATGCCGCTGTCAAGAACGGCTACTTTGACATTCTGTCCAGCGTATCCTTGTTTATGTACCTTTTGTGCTTTGATGCTTTTGATGCCGTATGGAACAGTTTGACCGCTAGTTTTTGCTTTTTGGTCTTCCTCGATGAAGGTCACTTCTTTTGCTTCATTCAGTTTCTTTTTCGAAGTCTCATTCAATGACACTTTCATCATATCTATTTGCTCTATGGATTCTTTCACATGCCCGCCAGCTTCTTCTACAAGCTGTTTTTGTGTTTTGTCTTGAACGGAAGAAGAAAAGCCGATCATGTACTCTTTTTTTGCTTGCTCCTTTGCAGAAATATCTGACGTGCCAAACATGACCGATGCCACAAGCACACTTGCCATACAAAGCCCTGCTCCAAATGACTTGACGTTCACGATACTCACTCTCCCTTTCGTTTCTTTTTGTCATTTAACTACATTTTTAGACAAAAAGAAACGACCGTTTGTCCTATTTTTTAAAATTTTTCCATTTATTTGATCTAGTTGTCACAAAAAAGCAAAATAAAAATGCTTATGATCCTCTTGATAGTGATCATAAGCATTTCGTCCTTTATGTTTTTTCATCATATGCTGCAAGGCTTCTTGTTTTGTTTTTGTCTTCCTTTCGTGTGTGCTAAAATGCGGCATGTTTCCTCTCGACAGTTCTGGATTTCGGCTGTGCTGCCTTTGGATATGCTCTCGTTTTTTCTTTGCTCTGCTTTTTCCCATTTGGCAAAACCCCTTTCGTTGACGTTATGATACACGATGTTTCATAAAAAAGATAGACGTAAAAACGTCTATCTTTCTGTTTTCACCATATCAAGATGCGGAATCCCATCTTCATCATAAACATCTGAGACGGCCTTGAAACCAAATGATTCATAAAATGACTTCAGGTAGGCTTGCGCCTGTATTTTGACACTTGTTTCACCTAGTTCACTAAGCTTTTCTAAAGCCTTGATGAGCAGCAGCTTTCCATAGCCTTTTTTCCGGCCGGCCTGCGTCACAAGAATGCGGCCGATGGACGCCTCTTTGTACATGATCCCGTTTTGGAAAATTCGGCAATACGCCACAATGACGCCGTTCTCTTTTGCGATGAGATGAAGCGCTTCTTGGTCCCTGTGATCAATTTCAGGGTAAGGGCATGTTTGTTCTACAACAAACACGTTGACTCTTTCCATGAGAATCAAGTAAAGATCCTCTTTTGACAATTGTTCAAACGTTTGACATGTCCATTTAATGTGACTCATGATTGATATCCACCTTACCGTACACTCCGCCTCCACCAGCGATGAGTCCGACTTCGCCCTTCCTTGCTTTGATGATGTAGCCCGCTGTCTTTTCTGGCAGAACGGCTTTTAGTTCTTGTTCTGTTGCTTGATGTAAAATATTCATCTCTGTGTGAAACACGGCTTTTAGCTTCTCCAGTGTTTTAGGTCCAACTCCCGGAATAAACTGAAGCGGAAGCTGATGAACATAAGGAGGTCTCGTTCTTTTTTCACTCTCTTGGTCAGCAAGCTCTTTTAAACGTTCACTTACTCCTTTTGTCATCCGTGTATGTCCGCATACATGGCACTCGTTTTGATCTGGTGCGTGAGGTCTAACCCCGCATTTCTCGCAGGTCGTATGATAGTACTTCCCAAGCCGCGGAGCAAGTCCATAATTTCCTGTGACAGCTCGGCCATCTTTTTCTTCAAGGGCTAGCTTGAATTCGGCAAAAGAGGCATGATCCATTTTGATTTTTGTATATTCTCGCGCGATTTTCCCTAAAGAATGAGCATCTGAATTCGTTAAAAAGGGATACGGGTTCAGCTCACTCAACTGGGACGCCATTGACGTATCACAGCTAAGACCAAGCTCAACAGCATCAATAAGGTCAGGATCAAATACTTCCGTTAAAGAAGTGTTGACCCCTTTGCCGTATAGACTTTTATGCGGCGTGAAAATATGAGCAGGAATAAACAAACCTCCCAGCTCCTTAACCTTGCGCTGAAGTGTTTTCCCATCAACATAGAGGCGCTGTGAACTCAAATGCACATTTTTCATATGAAGCGAAAGCCATGCGGAAAACTCAGACATTTTGTGTAGTGTGGGCATAAATGCCAGCACATGAATCGGTCCCTTTGAATAGTCATCATTGATTTCTAATTCACTGCCCAAAAGCAGCACTGTCTCTCCAAATGATAGACCGCCGTCATTTAGTTCCGTGTACCGGCCTTCCTCTACACCCTCTATTAACTCTTCTAAGACTTCTGGAGATTGTGCATCTATCACACCAATCATCCCCATCCCTTTACTTTCTGCTGCTTCAATGAGAATTTGGTCAATTGTCAATGACCTTGCACCTGTAATTTTGACAGCTCTGCCTGTTCTTGTTCTGCCAATATGAATATGGATGTCTGCAAAAAATTCCTTCATTTTGTTGACTCAAGTACCTCTTGCAGTTGTAAGTATTGAATGGCATAGGCTGTTTTTGCATCGTAAATATGCTGCTGTTCAATGAGGTGCAAGGCTTCTTCTAATGAAACTTCCATTACTTCGACAAATTCATCTTCATCCAGCTCTCTTTTTTCTTCAAGCGGAACTAGCTGATCTGCTAGATAAATGTGAACAATTTCATCTGCAAAACCAGGTGATGTATAAAAGGCCGTCAGCTTTTGAAGCTGCTGAGTTGTATATCCTGTTTCTTCTTCTAATTCTCTTAATGCTGTATGTGCCGGCTCTTCCCCTTTTTCTAGTTTTCCAGCCGGAATTTCAACGATGGCTCTCTCTAGTGCTTTACGGTATTGTTTGACCAAGATGATTTTATTTTCGTCTGTACGTGCAATGACAGCTACTGCACCAGGATGTTTAATGATTTCGCGTTTGCCTTGTTTTCCGTTAGGCAATTCTACATCTTCAAGAACCAAATCAATGATTTTTCCGTTGTATAATTCTTTAGACGATAATGTTTTTTCTTCAAAGTCCTTCAATTTTGTCAGCTCCTCGTTCTTCTTTCACTTTTTACTTCATTTATTTTAACATAGATGATTTAAGAGAAGCGAAAAGCGAAACGCTTGCTTCAATGCGCCATTTGAAATCACCTAGCTTGAATTCCTGATTTTTTTCACTTAATGTGAAAGGATAGGAGTGTGATGGAATTGAAAAAAAGACGAATTGGCACCTCAGATCTTTTAGTGAGCGAGGCGGCACTAGGATGCATGTCTCTTGGGACTGATAAAGAAAAAGCGCTCTCTTTATTAGATGAGGCCATTGATCTCGGAATTAACTATTTGGATACAGCCGATTTATATGATTTTGGGACAAATGAGGAAATTGTCGGGGAAGCCATTAAAAACAGACGGCAGGATTTGATTTTGGCGACAAAAGGCGGCAACCGCTTTGAAAAAGGCAAACCAGGCTGGGACTGGGATCCTTCAAAAGCGTACATAAAGGAAGCAGTAAAACAAAGCCTCAAGCGGCTTCAAACAGATTATATTGATTTATATCAATTACACGGAGGCACGATTGATGACCCCATTGATGAAACGATTGAGGCTTTTGAAGAATTAGTAGAGGAAGGCGTTATTCGTTATTATGGCATTTCATCTATCCGTCCAAATGTCATTAAAGAATATGCCAAAAAGTCCAATATCGTAAGCGTGATGATGCAATATAGTTTACTCGACCGCCGCCCAGAAGAATGGTTCTCTCTACTTGAAGAACAAAGCATTAGTGTCGTCGCAAGAGGCCCTTTAGCGAAAGGATTATTAACTGAAAAGCCACTTTCTCAGGCAAGTGCAGCGATTCAAAAAAACGGCTATCTTCAATATTCATTTGAAGAGCTTCAGCAGATCATTCCTTCTTTAAAGAAAGTCGCTTATGACCTATCACTCACTGAACTGTCCATTCAGTATATACTGAAACATTCTGCGGTCAGTTCCGTTGTATTTGGTGCAAGCTCAGTGGATCAGTTAAAAGAAAATATAGCAGCAGCAAATGCACGTTCTTTAAGTGATCAAGAAGTCAAAGCATTAACTTACTATACAAAACCATCTGTGTATGAGGCGCACCGGTTCAAATAACAAAAAAGATCACATGATGTGATCTCTCAGATTGTAGAAGAACTCATGTTTTTCTACAATCTTTTTATTTTAGCGTATGTATGATGCTAGTGTTTCTCTATTAAAAATGAGGAGGGGCTAAAAGCCCCGTTGTCCTTATCTTGCACTTTCATAATATGCATAATTTCCAGATTTGCCTTTAAGATAAAATGTAGTACCAAAGCGACTGAAACTATTTGCAAAAGAACCATTATCTGAATACATACATAGTCGATTACTTGCGCCTTTAAAAGGGGTTACAGAACAATCTACAATTGAAGTAGCCTTTGTACTCAAATCAGCATTCGTTAAATCATTTGTAGCAAGAGCTTGTCCAGAAACAGGTAAAAGCAATCCTAAAGATAAAGCGACTCCAGCCATTGTTTTTCTCAATTTCATGTGAATCATCTCCATTCCCAAATTTTGTAATGCACCTTCATTATAAGGAGAATGATCCTCTATCAAAAGGGTCTTAATAACCGTATTTTCAATAAAAAGGAATTTAAATAATTCAATACTCACCTTTTTACTTCTATCTTAAACATAAGTTATGGGATTTCGTTTCGTTTGACTATAGATATCATACTGTCACAATTCTGAAATGAAGTGATGTGAAGGGGGAAGAAGTGCTTTTCTCTTTTAGCACTTCTATGTTTCTGCTGTGGATCTATCTTAAAATGATGGTATGAAAAAAGAGAGCATCATCGCCCTCTTTTTTAGCTTTTATACTTTCTCCAGTCTAAATGGCTTTCATCTAGCAGCTCTGAAAAGCTTTTGTTTTTTTCTTTTTCTTTCTGCTGCCGAAGGAGGTCTTGTCGTTTTTGTTCTTCTCTTTTTTCTGTCTCGACGGCAAGGTTCTGCTTCATTTGAAGAAGCTGCTGTTTGACATCATCGTTTATGCCGTCCTTTAATTTCGCTTGATCTTGTTTGGTCTTTTTCATTGTGCCTCTCTCCTTTTGACTTAGTGTATCACCCGTTTTATTTTCTGAGCAAGAGGCACGCCAATCTCCCAAGATGTGGTATGATCGTCATAGAAAAAACTCCGGAAAGGAAGAATCGGCTAGATGAAGAAATGGATCGCTATATTTGCCTTCATATTATGTCCACTCGCTGCAATCGGCATTTTTTTCACCAATAAAATGATGTATATTCGAAAATTAACGGATGAAGAGCTCATCAAACGAGAATCAGATGGAGGCCATTATCATCATGAGGAATTTCAACAGCTTAAAAAAGAGAAAGTGTGTATTCCTTCAGCATTTGGTTATGATCTCCATGGCTATTTTGTGCCGTATCCACATACAACACGCACAATCGTCCTTTGCCACGGTGTTACAGTCAGCTTGATTAACTCCGTTAAGTATATGAAATTATTCCAAAAGCTCGGATGGAATGTAATGCTTTATGATCATAGAAGACATGGGATGAGCGGCGGAAAAACCACAAGTTATGGATATTATGAAAAAGAAGATCTAGCAAAGATCGTAAAGTGGCTCAGACAAAAACTCGGAGAAAGTGCCATCATTGGGATACACGGAGAATCAATGGGTGCAGTCACGACCTTGTTATATGCTGCAAAGCCAGAAGCAAACGCCAATTTTTACATAGCAGACTGCCCTTTTGCTTCTTTTGAGGACCAGCTTCTTTATCGATTAAAAACAGATTTTCGCCTTTCAGGAGAGTGGATTCTTCCACTAAGTGATCAAGTGTTAAAATGGCGGGACGGATACCGCATCCGGCAAGTTTCCCCTCTTGATGTGATTGATCAGGTGAAAGAACCTGTACTTTTTATTCATAGCCTCCATGACGACTATATCCCCTGTGAGCAAAGTCAGCAGTTATATGCACGAAAAAAGGGTGACAAACAGTTATTTATTGCGCCACACGGTGCGCATGCAATGTCTTTTAGCGAAAATAAGGAAGCTTATAAGCAAGAAATTCAAGCATTTCTTCAAAGATTTGAATTGAATGAAAATAAAAGAGGAGAATGAACAGCAGTTCGTCCCCTCTTTTTGAGCTAACTTATGCGATAGTCACCACTGTTGTATGGTGTCTGCCCGCAAGCTCCATATGGCTCTCTTCCGATTGCTGCTGACTCATGACCGATAATCCTGCAGTTGCTGCCAATAAAAGAACTATCAAACTCGTTTTCATATAAATGACCCCCATTTTGGATTTTTGATATGGCTTGAATTTTCCTTTCGTAAAACCGGGTAGATACTTCAAACAGTCCAAGCTCATTGTAATAATGAGCCGCATCAAGTGCCAATTCCTCAATATCTGGGTATAAGCGCTTGTCCTCGAGCAGGTCTAATGTATCGTCTATGATTGTTATGTCTGCATCAACGTATAATGCTTTTAAGAACTGAAATTTGCAGATGTAAATTTCATCTTCTAATTCACAGGCCTTCATAATACCTTGTTGATAGAGGGTTAACGACTCTTTTATTTGTTTTTGTTTAAACAGGATTTGTGTCAGCATAAATAGTGGGTCTAGAGAGCGATTAAGATGGGTTAAATTCTCCTTTTCAAACACTTCAATAGAGTCTTTTAGATAACGGCTTGCTTCCGCAAGATCGTTCATTTGATAATAACAGTTACCTAAGTTGAAAAGGGCCGAACCTATGACTCGAGGGTTTCCAATTGAGCGTGCTCGCTTTAGAGCATTTTTAAAGTAGGGCAATGCATGTTCATAGCATTTCAAATCATCATAGTTTGCACCAATGACAAATTCACAGTGGATGATTCTCAGCGTGTACGTTCTGTAGGCAGAATACGTATCTAACGCTTGCAAGGCATAGTGCATCGAAAAGTGGGTTTGTTTCATGTGGTAGTAAATTTCTGCTAATTTAAAGTAAAATTCTGCTCTTTCTATATCATCTGATATGAGATTGAGCTTTTTTTCTGCTGAGCGGTAATAAGCAATGGCACTTAAATAGTTTCTCTGTTCAAATTCAAACATTCCTGTGAAAAAATGAACATAGTATTCAAGCATATCCGTTAATTTCGTTTGTGAATGTTCAATCGTTTCTAGCAAATTCTTAATCTCTTCATCATTCGAGGCTTTCTTTGCCGGTTCAAAATATTCAAGCATCACCTTGTGACGAAAATCCATCAGCTGGTAAAACAATAACAAGTTTTGATCCTGCTCCATCTCCAGGATTTCCTGCTCGATCTCCGCCTTCAGCTTCTCTGCTTTCATCACATGAAATCCGCAAATCTGCCTATACCATTCGTTTATTTTGATTCCAACCTGAGGCGATGACAGCTTGAGCTTCAATTCACTTTAGCACCTCCCTTCTCATATACGATACATGTTGTATTCTATCACATTTCCTCGAATGGAAGAAATATGAAATGTCATTTTTCGCAAAGTTTTCGGTATCCCGCAATTAACGCTGCAAATGCCTATTTTTCGGCATTTACAGCCATTATTTTTTTATTTCCAGCTTGCTCATTTTGTCGAATTGTTTGTTGAAAAACGGCTTTTTCCGTTCCCAAAAGATCATTTTCCGGATTAGACAGCCATGCGGTTTGATGAGATGATGAACGCACGAAAAAAACCCTTTCGAAAAAGGGCTTTTATAATACATCTGTTACTTGGTCCATATTCTCTTTGATCCAATTGACAGCTAATTCGAGCGTTGGAAATTCTTCTGTTTCAAATGTGACTTCATCTTGAAGAAGCCAAACGTCCTTTTTCACCGAATCCATTCCACCTATTGACCAGTGCAAAAGGCTATAGGGATGATTGTTATTTAAAAACGACACCCATGTTTTATTTTGTGCCGTATTTTGTATCACTTTTAGCTTTTGATCCACTACATTTCCACCTTACTTTACAAGTATACCCATTCTCGGGCTGAGTATTTGTTGAGGACTTTTCAACATGAGTGTGTTGGCTTTTTCGTTAAAATCAATCGTCATTTCCTCGTCAAAAAAGACCTTTTGTGCTGTGTGTATGTACAGCTTAAAGAGCTGATTATGCTTGAGTTCTTCCCATTCGCCTGTTCTTTCACCTGTGAGCCAAATCATTGGGACACCGCTTACCGCACAGCCGCACCCATCTGAATCATATCGAAGGAGCAGCTCTTTTGTTTCATGCCCTGCTTGTTGTTTTGTAAGGAACACTGCTGCTGGTTCTGTTATATGAATATACATGCCGAACATCCTTTTTTCTTTGATTGTTACATTGTAACATATCAGTCATCAATTAAACATGTTCACGCCCTGTTAGCTCTTATGTCTGATCATTTGTCTTTAACTGGTCTGACCAATTGTACGCTTCTTGTTCAATTTCTTTAATGAGCTCATCTTTTCCTTTGATATAACTTGCCATATCTTCAGGATAGGCTTTTGCCAATTGACGCTTTTTATCTGCATAGGCTTTGGCACGATCAGGTGCAGCTTTTAAATAATCTCGGAACACCAAATGCCTTTTTACATCATCATGTCCGGCTTCATAGGCGTGAACGTGATGTGTTCGGTTCAAGCCGCCTTTTCTAAAAAAACGTCTTCCCTTGAGTCCATTTTCTCCGAGAGGTTCATATCCAAGCTGGCGAAACAGGTGGTTACACTCATCTAAGGTGCTGATATGCTTCACCTCTAGCAAGATATCAATAATTGGCTTAGCCGCCATTCCTATGACTGACGTACTGCCAATATGGTGGCCATATACCCAGTTGTCGCCAACTATCTTTTTCAGCTCGTCATGCTCATCTTGAAATTGTTTTGGCCAGCTCGATTGGTATTCAATCACTTCCACCTTTCGAAGCATCAAACGTTCCATCTTTGTTAACATCAGATTGTTTTCCACCTGCAAACGGGCCTTCTGTTTAAACCCTAGTTTTTCATAAAGCTTGATTGCTGGTGTATTTGCCTCTGCTGTTGTGAGCTCTATTGTTTTTTGATACTGGATAATGGATTGCAGAAGCGCTGTCCCGATTCCTTGATTGACATGTTGTGGGTGCACAGCTAACCGGCTGAGGATGATCCGATCATCATGCAGTTCATATGAAGCGATTCCTAACAAATGCCCCTCTTTTTCAAAGCCTATGAAAATCTCATCTGTTTCTATTATGTCTTGAACCGTTTCTTTTAAGGGCGGTAAATCTTGATAGCCAATTTGTTCTGCCTCCCGCTGATATGCAGCCAATTGGATATGTAACAGCTCTTTCGCTTGTTCTTCATTTTTTTGATCCAGTCTGATGATCATGTTTTCGCCTCCAGCTTTTTTACAAATAGCACCCGGTCTTCATGAATGCCGTCGTAATCTGAAAAAACTGAAATGCCATCCACTGTTTTATCTCCCTTTTCTATCTGAAAACCGAGCTTTGTATGGTAAGCAATCGAGACTTTATTGACAGGAGCTGTAATAGCCTTAATCGTTGTTCTTCCTTCCTTTTCAGCCGCTTCATAAAACGCTTGATAGAGAATTTTGCCAATCTTCAATTTCCGGTGGTCTGGATGTACCCCAACAAAGTGAATATACGCTTCATCTGAATGCGATTGCGATAAAAAACCGACTAAAAAGCCGATCAGTTCACCTTTTTCAACAACGACAAAACTTGTTTGCTGAAAATGTTCGAAAAATAGCTTTGGCAATTTCGCTCGTAAATCTCTGCCTCCCCACCAGCTTTGAATGACGGATGTGACCGCATAAAAATCTGACGGCTTCACTTGACGTATCATGATGGCCTCGCCCCTTTTCATTTTTAGCTGTACCGCTCTTTTTTCACAAAAAATCAACTGTTTCAATAGTCTACCTGTCTGATCAATTGTTTGTAAAGGTGATGTATCAGCCTTTTTTCCTTTCAGCTTTGTTGGTTCTTCGTTCTTTTGCTATCATCTCCTTTTAAATCTTCACACTTATTTCAAAAAGTTCACTTTTTATGCGAAAGATCCATTCTTTTGTTATGTTAAGATGGTTCATATAGGAAATGGAACAAACGTTTATTGGAGATGATGATATTGGTTTGGATTGTTACTTCACTTGTTGTGTTTAGCCTTTTAAAGCTGCTTGTCACTTCGCTGCCTTCGGGTGTTGTTGAACGCCTTTTTAGTCGTTATGCGGTGCATGCAAAAGTAACAAGTGATCAAACAACGATGACGTTTCAAGGACGTCCACTCGATGATCAGCAAACATCCGAAATTATTCAACATTTTAATGATGCGATCTTTATTGAACGCTATTATATTTATCCTGGTGACGAAGAGCGTTTTCTTCATCCACAGGAAGGGCCAGCGCCGCTTACCATGCAAACAAAGCTTGGCAAGCATGATGTAACCCTTTATCTGTATCATTACGATGACCACGTGGATGTGGTGCGGCAGTTTACCCATAAGCCTAAGAAAAAACTAACGGCCTATCGTTTGCGTTCTGAGCCGCTCCAAACATCCAACAACTTGGCACATGCTTAAAATGACTCATTTTACCCAGATGAGACGAAGTGGAGACACTTCGTCTTTTTTGTATGGATTTACACTCTTCTCTTTGAATGATTTACCAGTATCAATTTCACCTTCTGGCGGTTAAAATGTATACAGAACATACGTTCTAAGAGGTGAAAATCATGAATGAACGAGCCATTCTGCTTGTGGATATGCAGTCGTTTTATGCGTCAGTCGAAAAAGTGGAGGCTCCCCATTTGAAGGATGTGCCGCTCATCGTCTCAGGAGATCCCGAACGGCGAAGCGGGGTCGTACTTGCAGCCTGCCCGCTCGCTAAAAAACGGGGCGTACAAAATGCATCAAGATTATGGGAAGCACAGGAGAAATGCCCTGAAGCCGTCGTCGTACGTCCACGTATGCAGCGCTACCTTGATGTCTCTGTCATGATGACAGAACTGCTTGAACAATACACGGATCTTGTCGAACCCTATTCAATTGATGAACAGTTTCTTGATATTACGGGAAGTGTGACACTACTCGGTTCGCCCCGCGAGATCGCTCAAAATATACAAACGACCATTATGAACCAGACAGGCATTTACGCACGTGTTGGCATTGGTCCTAATAAAGTGCTCGCTAAAATGGCCTGTGACCATTTTGCTAAAAAAAACAAATCTGGCATCTATGAACTTCGTGCAGACCGGGTTGCGGCTGATTTATGGCCGCTTCCGATTGGAAAATTATTTGGCGTCGGCAAACGGATGGAGCACCATTTAAAACGAATGGGCATCAGTACCATCGGGACGCTTGCTGCTTATCCGTTAGACCGGCTAAAAAAACGCTGGGGAATCAACGGGGAGCTTCTGCAGCGAACTGCTTTAGGACACGACCCTTCCCCGGTCACTCTTCACACACATGATCAGCAAAAAGCGGTTGGGCATCATATGACCCTTCCCCATGATTATGCGTCTTTTGAGGACATCAAAGTCGCCCTTCTTGAATTGAGTGAAGAAGTGGCAAGACGTGCGCGCTTTAAGCATTATGTTGGGCAAACGGTGTCTGTTGGCGTAAGAGGCGCTGATTTTTCTCATCCGACTGGATTTCATAGACAAATCAAGCTCCATTCCCCCACACAGTACGGGAGAGATATTGCAGAAGCAGCTATTCAGCTATGTCAGCAGCACTGGGATGGCCAGCCCATTCGCAGTGTAGGTATTACTCTCTCGCAGCTGCAGCCTGACAGCCACTATCAGCTGAGTTTATTTGATCACCATTTCAAAAAAGACAGACTCAGCAAAGTATTTGATGCGATCCATATGAAGTATGGACCTGCTGCACTCTTGCACGCCTCGTCACTAACAAGCGCAGGGCAGGCGTATCACCGCGCCGAAAAAATTGGTGGACATTACAAATAACGGAGGCGAACAGCCATGAATCCCAATAAATTAACACCTGGATACAACATCATGTGGGAATCAAGCCGAATGATGCTCCCAGAGCACCGTGAACAGCTGCTTGCTCAAAAACGGAAGAAAAAAGAATACACGCCTCCTTCGCTGAGTACTGACCAGTTAGAGGAAATGAATTTTTTGATCACACAGTCGATTACAGAGGACCAAGCGATTTGCGTGACATATGCTGCAGCAGGTATGAAACAGCAGTTTTGGGGCTGGGTGAAAACCATTCATTATGAAACGCAGCGCATAAAAATCGTCAATGATGAAGATGTTCTCCACCTGTCCTTGCAGCAAATTGTCGCGATTGATCTTGATTAAATTGTCTTTAAGTGATCGTACGAATCAGCATACTAAAAGACATAGAAGCACCGGGAGAAAAAAACAAGACTTCGAATTTGCGGGGCCATTAAAGGCTCCTCTGCCATATGACGGATGTCTCCTCCATCAAATTGTGTATTTAATTTGCACAATTTTTCATGTATGATTGGAACATCTTAACACTCAGGGGAGAAACAGCATGAAAAATAACTTACGTACTTTACATCCACTTAGTTGGACAATCATCATCGGTACCATATTCGGCCGAATGGCGACGTCTATGAGCATTCCTTTTTTAGCCGTTTATTTGACACAAGTCAAAGGGGCCTCAGCTTCTTCAGCTGGGTTAATCATTGCCGTCAGCTCCCTTATTGGGATCGTGGCGAGTTTTTACGGCGGCTATGTTTCTGACCGAATCGGCAGAAAAAAAGTCATGCTTCTATCCATCTTCGGTTGGTCATTTGTCTTTGTTGGCTTTGCGTTTGCAGATGCCATTTGGGTCTTCTTTCTCATGAACGCTTTAAACGGACTGTGCCGGGCACTGTTTGAACCAACGTCTAAGGCGCTCTTATCTGATGTCACCCCATCAAGTATTCGGTTGTTTGTTTTTAATTTACGGTATACGGCCATTAACATCGGTGTAATCTTCGGCCCGCTGCTTGGCTTATATCTTGGATCATCGAAAACAACATTTCCATTTCTTGTCGCTGCCTTCATTTATTTGTTATACGGATTAACGCTGGCTTGGCAATTTCAGAAGCATCCAGTTGCTGCTCCAGAAAACACGAAACAAATCAGCGTCAAAAAAGCCCTTTCCATTATCCAAAAAGATACAGTCTTTAGCATCATCCTCATCGGCGTTACCTTATGTTCGTTCGGGTATTCGCATTTAAGCTCAACGCTGCCTCAATACTTATCAGCGTCACCTATGATTGAGGATGGTCCTAAACTGTTTGGATATCTTTTATCTTTAAATGCAGTGGTTGTCATTGTCATACAATACCCGCTCATCATGATTGCAAAGCGCTACTCCACCATTTTGTCGCTGACCACCGGGAATATTCTTCTTGCCGGCAGTTTGTTTGCCATTGCTTTTTCACAAAGTCTCGGCATGCTTGCTTTCATCATTGTCGTGTTTACAATTGGGGAGGTTCTGCTGTTTGCGATGATGGATCTTTTTGTAGACAATATTGCAAAGCCTGAAGTGAAGGGATCGTACTTTGGGGCGATGGGATTTTCTCAGCTCGGCAGTGTCATCGGACCATTTGTCGGCGGACTGTGCATTGACTATTTTGGCGCAGCCCATCCCCTCTCCATTTTTACGGTCTTGTCAATGATCACCATCGCAGGCGTTCCATTCTTACTCATTGGATATTACCGTCTAAAAAAGCGATCGGCAGCAGCCATAGCTGTTAAAGTAAGTGGAGATCATTAAAAAAACCGCTCTCTCGTTTGAGCGGTTTTTTCTTTATACCCGGCGGATGGCGATCTCTTCCACCTTATGCTGATCCCCTTTTTTCAAAATGAGATCAGCCCGATATTTTGTCGGTAAAATATTTTGATATAAATTAGGGCGGTTCACGGTATTCCAAATGGTGCTTGCCATTTGATCTGCCTCTTCATCCGTCAAATCTTTATATTGATGAAAGAAGGATTCAGGGTCTTGGAAGGCTGTTTCTCTTAGCAAACGAAATCGTTCTTTATACCATGACTGAATTTGCGTTTCAGCGGCGTCTACATAAATCGAAAAATCAAAGAAATCGGATACAAACACACGCGGTTCATCCTTCAGATCATCCAGCGCTGGTGATTGGAGCACATTGATTCCTTCAATGATGACAATATCCGCATCCTCTACTGTTTCATACACCCCTTCTAGCCGGTCATAGGTCAGATGCGAATATACCGGGGCATGCACAGTTTGTTTACCTGATTTTAATTCATTCAAAAAAGACAGCAGGGCTTTGACATCATAGCTTTCCGGGAAGCCTTTCTTTTCCATCAGCCCTCGATCCTTTAATTCTTTTTGAGGATATAAAAAGCCATCTGTTGTCACAAGACTCACCTTCAGCCCATCTCCAAGCCTAGATAAAAGCGTTTCAATGATACGAGCCGTTGTGCTTTTCCCGACAGCTACACTTCCAGCAATCCCAATTAAAAAGGGAATTTTGGCATGATGCGGGTAGTTTAAAAAGGCATTCACATGCTGGTTTTTTTGTTTTTCTGCAAAGACATGTAATGTCAGAAAACGAATAAGCGGTATGTAAATATCTCGAACTTCTTCAAGCGATAAATAGTCATTTAACCCTTGCAGCGCTCTTGCTTCCTCTTCTGAAACAGATACCGGCATATATTCTCCAAGAGCTGCCCAGGCCTCTCTCGTATGGCGCGTGTATAGCGTATTAAAATCTAGTCGCGTGTCACTCAAAGTCTTTCCCACCAATCTTCACTAAACTCGTAACCCAAAAAGACGATAATCCGATTGTAGCTTAAAATGAAGGCGCTGTCTTTATTTTTCAACGAAAGTTTGCTTGTTTTGCGAAAAAAAAGCATTAAAAAAAGGAATATGAGGGTAAATAAGAGTATTCAGTACGATAGATAGAAGGGAGCACACTAAATGAAATATGTGATGATTGGCGGAGATGCAGCTGGAATGAGCTGCGCTATGCAAATATATAGAGAGGATCCAAATGCATACATTGTTGCTTTTGAAAAAGGAGAGATTTTCTCATATGGACAGTGCGGACTCCCCTACTTGATCGGCGGTCTCATTGATGATCACAGAAAGCTGATCGCACGCAGTGCTGAAACCTTTCGTGAGAAATATGGAATTGACGCCAGATGCTTACACGAAGTGACCTCCATTGACCCAGAGCAAAAAACAGTGTCGGGTCATCATACGAAAACAAAAGAACCCTTTACAGAAAGCTACGACCGCCTCTTAATTGCGACAGGAGCAAGCCCTGTCACACTGGATTTAGACAGACAGCCATTAGAAGGCGTACACGTATTAAAAACCATCCCGCATGCGCTGTCCATTTTAGACCATTTAAAAAAGGACATCACACATGTCACGATTATTGGCGGTGGATATATCGGCCTTGAAATGGCTGAAAATTTAAAAGCGCTCGGAAAAAACGTACATATCATTCAGCGGGGAGCAGCACTCGGCCCGGGCTTTGACTCCGATATGGCAAAATATCTTAAAGAAGAGGCTGACGCCAAGGGCATTCACGTATCGCTTGGAGAAACGGTACAGCAATTAGAAGGCAAGTCACATGTCACAGCTGTTATCACAGACAAACAAACCATACAAACAGATATGGTCATCATGGCCATCGGTGTCACTCCGCAAACCTCCTTTTTACATCATACCGGAATCAAGCGTCTTCAAAATGGCGCTATTGCAGTAAATCAATACATGCAAACCAATATAAAAGACATTTATGCTGCCGGTGATTGCGCGGCAACCTATCACCGCATCAAAAAATCACTGGATTATATTCCGCTCGGCACAACTGCGAATAAACAAGGGAGAATCGCAGGATTTCATATGACAGGGACAAACCGGGCGTTTCAAGGCGTGACTGGAACAGCCGTCATGAAATTTATGGACGTGACAGCGGGACGAACAGGCTTATCAGAAAAAGAAGCAAAAGAGGCGGACATTCCTTTATCCGTCATCACCATTGATAGTACAGATCACGCGAAGTATTACCCAGAAGCGCAGAAAATGAAAGTGAAACTGATTTACAGAAGCGATGACCACACGTTGCTTGGTGCCCAAATCATCGGCAGAAACGGTGTAGATAAACGGATCGATATCGTGGCGGCTGCCCTTTACCAAGAGCTGACCATAACAGATCTTGAAGATTTAGATATTAGCTATGCACCGCCGTTTAACAGTGTATGGGACCCGCTTCAGCAAGCGGCAAGACGGATATAGAAAGTGTCACAATGAAGCCTCACCTCAAAAAAAGAAACCAGTTCAAAACCGGTTTCTTTTTTGTTACTTTTTCATCATTGCTTTTCGTGCTGCTTTTTCAAATAAAAATGGGAATAACTGATACAATTTGCTGCCAGCGTTCATCCAGCCGGGCAGATTAATCTCTCTCTTTTTCGTCATCATGGCAGATACGACCTTCTCTGCCACCTTGTCCGCACTCAGCATCATAAAATCAACGTTCTTCACATATTCACCGCTGCGGTCAGCGATGGTAAAGAAGTCTGTGGCAATTGGTCCTGGGTTGACCGTCGTCACGTGAATGCCTGAGTCTGCCAGCTCCATTCTGAGGCTGTTTGAAAATCCAAGAACAGCATGCTTTGATGCGGAATAAATCGCTGATTTGGGTGTCGCAATCTTTCCTGCCTGGGATGCGATATTGATAATATGTCCCTGCCCTCTTTGTTTCATCTCAGGGATGACCTTTTTCGTGCAGGCGATTAAGCCAAACACATTCACCTCAAACATCGACACCATTTCCTCTATGGAGGCATCTTCGACGAGATCGAATACGCCAAAGCCGGCATTGTTGACCAAAATATCGACCGGCCCCACTTCTTCATACGCGCGATCAATGTCCTCAAGCTGGCTGACATCAAGCTGAGCGATGTGACACACCCCGCCAGCACTCATAATTTTTTCTTTCACACTAGTAAGCTTTTCCACTCGTCTTGCTGAAATAATGACTTCTGCGCCTTCTTCTGCTGCCAAGTACGCCATTTTTTCACCAATGCCCCCAGATGCGCCAGTAATCCAAATCCTTTTTCCTGTCAATCGCCCCATGTGTCTCACTCCTTAGTTTGCTCTGTAATAGACGATTCCGTCTTTTTGCATTTCTTCAATTCGCCCAGCCTCTAAGAGCACATCCAGCTGCCCGACTGTCTCAGACATCGTTAAAAACAAGGCCTCTTCATACATCACAGGAAATAGCTTGCGGCAAAGATGAAAGGCCGTCATTTCTTTTTGTTTAAGCAGCTGATACATCGTATTTGCTCGTTTATCTTGTTTCTTAAATCTTTCTTCAATCAATTCATGGTGGGACGTGATGAGCTGACCGTGTCCTGGATAAATCGTCTTGATTGGCAGACGCAATAACCGATTGAGTGATGCTTTATATTGAAGCAGTGATTTTTGACGTTCCTCGCCCTCATCCGGTGCTTCCATTAACGGATTTGAAGAAATGGTCGTCAAAAGCAGGTCGCCGCCAATAAAATTCCCCGTTCTTTCATCTAAAAAGGAAAGATGAGACTGTGCGTGTCCGGGTGTTTCCATCACAAAGAAGTGTTCATGCCCGCTTAAACGATCACCTTCTTTTATGATCTCATCTACATGTGAAGTACAAGAATATGTATAAGATTGCTTCACCATTTTTTCACACTCATTTTGCCGAAGCGGGACACCTAACTGCTGAAAAAAAGGAATCATAAAGTCCACTTGGCGCTGCTTAAACACTGGATCCTGACTAATATACGGCTCATTTAGCTGGTGTCCGATCACACGGACATGAGGTTTCATCAGATTTAACAGACCGACATGATCTGCATGATGATGGGTCAGCACCACCTGATCAATATCGTCTATCGATAAACGATGTTCCTTTAATTGCGTGACAAAAGCATGCTCTGCCTCTTCTGTCATCGGCCCGCAATCAACTAAGGTTACGGCCTCTCCTTTTAATACATATGCATACACATCCCCAACAGCAAACGGCGTCGGGATGGATAATTGAATGATCTCTTCTTTCACTTTTATACGTCATCTCCTGCTTTTTGACTCATGATTGTGGGTACTTAAGCCTTCTTACTTCATTGTAACTTGCAAAAGGCAGACTGTCATGCGGTTTAGACGGGCAATTTTTTTAACTGCCCCTATTGACATAAACTTGTCCATCGTTGCATAATGAACAACAAATATATGATGCGCGATGACAAGGATTAGTAAGCAAAATAATGATGCAAGAGAGTGAGGTCCGCCGGCTGAAAGACTTCACCATCCTCTTATTTGCTGAACCTGCCCTTTGAGCTGTTAGGCAAACCTAAACGTTTCCCGCGTTAAGGGACTAGAGCTGAGTATGCATGTTTGCATGCTAATTGAGGGTGGTACCGCGAAAAACCTTTCGTCCTTTTCAGGCGAGAGGTTTTTTTATTTTCTACAAGGAGGAGCAGCTCATGAGTAAAATTGGATTTATCGGTGCAGGCTCAATGGCAGAGTCTATGATCAAAGGTTTATTAAAAAGCGGCATGATGTCGAATGAAGATATCATTGTGACAAACAAAACGAATGAAAAACGATTAGAGGAATTACAGGCGCGTTATGGGGTCAAAACGGATTTCGCTCGGTCCTTTATTTATGAAGAAGCGGATATTCTCGTTTTTGCCTTAAAACCGAAGGATGCAGAAAGCGGAATTTCTGAAGTCCGTCCTCATTTACATGGACAGCTGATCATTTCTATTTTAGCGGGTATTTCTATTGAAACGATTCAACACTATGCTGGCGGAAAGAGTGCAGTCGTTCGTGCGATGCCAAATACATCAGCGGCGATTCAGCAGTCAGCAACTGGTATTGCCGTAAGTCATGAAGTGACAGAGGAGCAAAAGAAAAAGGCCGTCGAGCTGTTTGAAACGATCGGGCATGTCACAGTATTAGATGAATCGCAGCTAAATGCTGTGACAGCCATCGCAGGCAGCGGCCCTGCCTTCATTTATCATTTGATTGAAGGAATGGAGCGAGGTGCTTCAGAACTTGGAATGGACCAAGCAACTGCGAAATTACTCATTTGCCAAATGATTGCGGGCGCCGCTAATATGCTTCAAGACAGCGGAAAAGAGCCGGCCGAACTGCGCAAAGAAATCACAAGTGAAGGCGGAACAACAGAAGCCGGCCTGAACACACTGGCTGCCTATCAATTTGAAGAGGCCGTTGTCGATTGTGTCAAAACAGCCACTAAACGCGCAGCAGAATTAAATGAAATGTTTTCAGCAAGTACGTATAAATGAAATTGAAAAGCACCTGTTTTGATGACAGGTGCTTTTCACTGCCTCATTGACATGATGGCTTTGATTTGATCCAGATGATGTTGTTCATGTAAAGCGATGGTTTCAGCTAATACTTGGACGGTCATCACTCCTTCTTCCGGATGCAGACCGGATTGTTCCCATATATCTTTTTCTAATAGCCGAAGCGTGTTGTTTCTTCTCTCTTTCATCCGTTTGATCAATGCTTTGATCTCCTCTGCGTTATACCATTCATACGCTCTTTCTTTCACATACATTTCAGGATCATATGATTGAAAAGGCGTGTGATGATCTGATATCGCCTGCTCTATCCGCTCTGACCAGACTTCTTCTGTGTCATACAAATGCCCGGTGAGCTGCTTAATTGACCATTTATCCTCCCCTAAAGATCGATCCAGTGTATAATCATCACAAGCCTCCACTAGCTTCTCTAGTTCACTCATACTTTCCTGAAGCGATGTGATGATGTCTGTTTTTGTTAATTTCCCAGTTTCCATTTAATTTTCTTCCCCCCCTTCAAATAAATGTAAGTCTTCTTTAATATCATCTTCTATTTATTAAATAGAAGCCCTATCATCAAGATAGAGCTCTTCATTACATCTACTTATTTTTTCTCTAATAAAGCATGAATCGTTGATTCTAGCAATTCTGGCAAAATGCCAAAAGAGAACGAGACGTGCAGCCGCTCTGTCCATTTGTGCGGGTCCTTTCCTAGTGGACCTACGTTGATGACTGGAACGTAAAGGGCTTCCTTTTCTCCTTGCGGTAAAGAATAGCCTTTTTGGTAAAGCGGCATATTGGTTGTATAATGACCTACTTCCTGCTTTTCGAGCTGTAAGTAACTTAAATCAGACAATCCCGGGAAATATTTCACTTCCTCTACTTCAAGTCCATATACCTCTTTTGCCTCTTTTTGAATCTTCTTGAATGTCTTCTGAATATGCGGATCTTCTGTTGAGGACACCGAAGGGTAAAATGGCGGACTATAAAATAGCACAATCAGCGGTCCTTCTTCCTTACATAGCGTCGTCAGCTCCGAGACAATTTTCGTTGAAAAATCACGATCTCCAAGTTCACCTCGGTTGGCGAATGCATAGTTGACAATGCGCTCGACTTCCTGTTCACCAGAGCGTTCTGCGGCTTTTTGATACAGCTCGTGATACGTAAGAACCGTCACCTGAGTGTCAATTGGAGTAAAGTGTTTAAAGCGCTGAAAGTCCGCTGTTTTTTGCTGAAGATTGGCCTCGATTTGGTCTGCTGCTTGTTTCGCAGTTTCATAGAGAAGTCCGTGCAGTTCTTCACTTGAACGTTTCATCATGAGCACATTAAATAAAGATACGGCTGTGTGGGGTGTTTGAACGGAATAGGCTTCTTTCAAGTCCTTTTGCATTAAGTTCGTTGGAGGAGGCGTTACTTCACCATCTACTTCCTCACAATAATCACTATTGAGCTCTAACAGCCTGTTTAGTTCAGATACCATAAAATTCGCATTTAAGCCTGAGAAAGGCTCTCCTACATGTGTTTCAATCCCTTTACAGAAAAATCCGGCTAATACCTTTCCTATGCTGCCTGTATACATATAATGATGTTCATCCCCTGGATACTTTTCAAACATCGGCTCACTGTTTAAACAAGCAGTATAGTCAAGATCATGTTTTTCTTTAAGCTCTTTTAGTTTCGGCACAGCCTCAAGCATTCCTTGTGAATTCACTTCTTCATCAGGAACTGTGACGAGCAGGACATTTCCATCAAATGTTCCTGTCATCGCCCTTTCCAGCATAGAAAGCTGTACGGTGAGACCTGCTTTCATATCCATGGCCCCTCTTCCAAACAGCCAGTCGCCTGAAGCAAGGTCCTCTCTTGCCCTCTTTGGAAGAAGCTCACTTTTTTGCGAAAAGGAAGCCATTAACTCTTCAGGCTTGCATGCCATGTTTTGAAATTCGCCGTAATCTTCTGTATCGACTACATCAAAGTGACTAAGAAGCAGCACGGTACGCCGCAGCGTACTGCGCTTCACAAGTGCCGTTAAATAATACCGGCCATCTTTCATCGGATGCAAAGCCAAATGATCAGGGTTCTGCTCAAAATAAGGCCGCTCCCTTAACAAATAATATAAATATTCCGCTAACGCGACTTCTCCTGTTGTACCTGATATGCTTTCATACTGCATAAGAGCTGTCAGGAGCTCCTTTAGTTCACTCTCTGTTTGCCATTTCATCCGTTCTCCCCCTTTGATGTCTCTATCTCTCCATTATACAAAAACGTGTATAAAAGCTATATTCTTTGAGCACCTTTTATGACGAAAGTTTGAATGGCTGTTATAATCGGCTATACAATTCCATGAGGAGGCGAAGGTATTTGGAAACAAAACTCTTTTCACCTTGGACATTAAAAGGTGTTACACTGAAAAACCGCATCGTGATGTCCCCGATGTGTATGTATTCATCCTATGACCGTGATGGGAAATTACAGCCTTTCCACTTCACACATTATATTTCCCGTGCACAAGGTCAGGCTGGCCTCATCATGGTGGAAGCAAGTGCGGTTTCTCCCGAGGGAAGAATTAGTGATCAAGACCTCGGTATATGGAGCGATGAGCACATTGAAGGATTCGCTTCATTAAACGAACAAATTAAAGCATATGGAACGAAGACAGCTATCCAGCTAGCCCATGCAGGACGTAAAGCTGAACTTGATGGAGACATTCTTGCACCGTCAAGCATCCCATTTGATGAAACATCTAAAACCCCTGTCGAGATGTCTATTGATCAAATCAAAGATACTGTTCAGGCGTTTCAGGATGCAGCTGTACGGGCAAAAAAAGCGGGCTTTGACATCATTGAAATTCATGGTGCACATGGCTATTTAATCAATGAATTTCTTTCACCGCTGGCGAACCACCGAACAGACGACTATGGCGGCTCACCAGAGAACCGTTATCGTTTCTTAAGAGAAGTCGTAGATGCAGTCAATGCCGTATGGGACGGACCTTTATTTGTCCGTGTGTCGGCTTCTGATTACACGACAAAAGGACTTGATATTGCAGATTATATTGGGATTGCCACTTGGCTCAAAGAGCAAGGTGTCGACTTAATTGATGTCAGCTCAGGTGCTGTCGTGCAGGCGAAAATCAACACATTCCCCGGCTACCAAGTAACATTTGCAGAGAAAATAAAAGAAGGAGCCGGCATTCAAACAGCAGCTGTCGGTCTGATTACATCTGGTATACAGGCAGAGGAGATTTTACAAAATCATCGTGCGGATTTGATCTTTATTGGCAGAGAATTTTTACGGGATCCATACTTCCCGAAAACAGCTGCTCAAGAGCTCCGTACATCCATCGAAAGCCCGCGTCAATATGATCGCGCTTGGTAAAAGCTCTTAGGAAAAAAGGTGTCTATTTTTCGAAATAGGCATCTTTTTTGTTTTTAAGAGAAACATATCTGCCTTTTGTGCCGTCTTTTAGCTAAAGAACCACTTAGAGGAGATGGAAGAATGAATTCGGCAATGATTGAAAAAATGTATCATATAGATGGACACCACTTTTATACAAAACATCGTCAAGGCAAAAGGCAAGCCACGATTATCTTTGAAGCAGGCTATGGCATTTCTAGTGATACGTGGTCGAATATGGCACGTGATATTGACCCAGAGCTTGGGGTTTTCTTATACGACCGTTTAGGAAATGGAAAGAGCAGTGAGAGCGGTGAAGGAAGAACCTTGCATGACCTCGCTGATGATTTAGATGCACTGCTGAAAGAAGCCAATATTCAGCCGCCATTTCTTATTGTCGCTCACTCATTTGGCTCTCTTGTCAGCCGGTTATGGGCAAGCCGCAGAGGAGATGATGTCATTGGTATGGTGCTGTTAGACCCGGCAAGTGAGGAGCAAGAGCAGGTGATCCTGCCGCTTTTATCAAAGGAAGAACGCACTTCATATATGGCGCAGTTTACAGCAGAATGTACGCATGAGGACTTTCAGCAAATGCTAAGCACAATCAAAGAGGAGCAAACCCATTATGGAATGATGCCGCTTCTTGTCATTTCATCAGGTAAGAGCCGATTGTTTCACCCAGCTCATGAAGCTTGGCTCAGACTTCATAAACGTATGCTGTCTTTGTCATCCCAAAGCGGATGGATTCAGGCGCAAAACAGTTCGCACTATATTCATCATGATGAACCGCATATTGTACAGCTTGCTATCTATGATGTATGGTGCGCAGCCAAACAACCTGTCTCCTATTATCAAACGGCTAATTAAAATAAAAAACTCCTTGGCCCGTTATGAGTCAAGGAGTTTCTTTTATTTATGCCGTTGGAGCAGATTGACTTTTTTCTGAAAGCAGCTTTTCAATGCTGACAAGCTGAACACATAATGTAAAGATGTCAATCGCTTGCTCTAGTTCTTCAAGAGCCGGGAATGTTGGTGCAATGCGAATGTTACGATCAAGCGGATCTTTTCCATATGGGTATGTTGCACCTGCACCTGTCATTGTGACACCTGCTTCTTTTGCTTTTTGCACAACAGCTTTTGCACAATGATCAAGTGTATTTAAACTAATGAAATATCCGCCATTTGGTTTGTGCCATTCAGCAATGTCTTTCCCGCCAAGTTTTTCGTCAAGAATGGAAAGAACGAGATCAAATTTTGGCTTAATGATCGCTGCATGCTTTTTCATATGTTCCTTCAAACCTTCTGGATTTTGGAAGAAACGAAGATGTCTTAGCTGATTAATTTTGTCTGGTCCGATCGTTTGAATCGATAATTGCTTTTGAGTGAAGCTTACATTGTCAGGGCTAGACGCCATCAGTGCAACACCTGAGCCTGGGAATGTAATTTTAGACGTAGACGCAAACATAAACACACGGTTCGGGTATCCTGCCTCTTCAATTGCTTGAAAAATATCTTTTAACGTATCAGGTGTATCCGTTAGATGGTGGACTGCATATGCATCATCCCAAAAAATGCGGAAGTCGTCTGCTTTTGTTTTCATTGAAGCTAGGCGGTCAACGACTTCATCTGAATACGTAATGCCGTCTGGGTTGCTATATTTCGGTACACACCAAATGCCCTTAATCGCTTCATCTTCTGCGACCAATTTTTCTACCTGATCCATATCAGGTCCATCAGCCTTCATATCGACCGTGATCATCTCTATGTTAAATAGCTCACAAATGGCAAAATGACGATCATACCCTGGGCTTGGTGCAAGGAATTTTACCTTTGGCAGCTCTCCCCAAGGTGTTTTGCTGTCACATACGCCGTGAGTCATCGCACGTGCAATGGTATCATGCATCATATTCAGGCTTGAGTTACCGCCGATGATGATTTGTTCTGGCTTTAAATTGAGTACTTCTGCAAAAAATTTCTTCGTTTCAGGAAGGCCTGTCAAGCCGCCATAGTTTCGCATATCTGTGCCATCTTCAGCTGTCATTGCATCCTTTGATGTCACAACATCGAGCATGCCCATAGACAAATCGAGCTGTTTTGGTGAAGGCTTCCCTCTAGACATGTCTAAGTGCAAGTTTTTACTTTTGTAAGTTTCATACTCATTTTGTAGTGCCACATATAAGTCATTCAATTCTGCTTCACTTAATGCTGTAAAACCGCTCATCTTTGATTGTGCCTCCCGTATTCTTCATAGTTTGATTCGTCATTTGTTTTTCTTCACCATTTTACCACTACCTGAAAAAGAGCGTCATCATAAATATCAAAAAAATCACACAACTTTTTTTGACGATTTATCCAATTTTTACAGGCTGCGTTCAATGGGGAAAGAAGAGAAATCATGTGCAGCTTCTGTCAGCGGGAATATATCGCGGGCTTCTTTCAACAGTTGTTTCAGTGCTTCTTCTCCTTGGTACCGTGCACTTATATGGGTCAAAATGAGCCTTTTTGCGCCTGCTTCCTGTGCTGTTTTCGCTGCTTGTTCTGTTGTACTGTGATAATAATTGTAGGCTAAATCTGCATCTTCTTTACCGAATGTTGCTTCATGGACTAACACATCCGCATTTTTGGCAAGCCTTGTTATATTCTCGCACAAACGGGTATCTCCTGAAAATGCAACGATTCTCCCTTTTTTAGGGGGTTCCAAATAATCGGTTCCATCAATGGTTCTTCCATCTTCGAGTGTCACGGTTTCCCCATTTTTCAACTTCTGATACAAAGGTCCAGGTTTTACACCGATTTCTTTTAGGTCTTCGGCTTTTAATGAACCAGGCATATCTTTTTCCACAACCCGGTAGCCGTAAGCTGGAATTCCGTGAGAGACTCTTCTTGCTTCTACTTGAAAGGTATCGTCTTCAAACACGACCCCTTCATCTATTTCTATGATATGCAGCGGATATGTCAAATGCGTTTGAGTAGCTGAAAGTGCTGCGTTCACAAAGGCCTTAATGCCCTTTGGTCCATAGATCGTCAATTCATCCTCCCCGCCTTGAAAGGATCTGCTGCCAAGGAGTCCTGGTAGGCCATATACATGATCACCGTGCATATGTGTGATAAATATTTTCTCGATCTTTCTCGGTTTAATCGTTGTATGTAAGATTTGGTGCTGCGTTGCTTCTCCGCAATCAAAAAGCCACACTGCATTTCTTTCTTCTAAAAGCTTTAGCGCTGTGCAAGTGACGTTTCTTGTTTTTGCAGGAATGCCTGCACCTGTTCCTAAAAAGAGCAGTTCCATTACTTTTCCTCCTAAAGCCGGTATACAATATCTTCATTCATATAGAATACATGAAGACAAGGTAAATGTGAATTCAGCGGAATTTTTGAAAAAAGTGAAACGAGAGCAGAAAAAGTCGAATCAAATGTTTGCTTTACGAACAATGAAGCTTTAAAATAAAGAAAATGTACATACATTCTCGGTTTTTACAACAATGCTACGAATAAAGTGAGGTACTTCTCGTGAATACAGAAACTAACAACCCTAAAGCAGTCATTGTCATTTTTGGCGCAACAGGAGACCTTGCCAAACGCAAGCTCTACCCTTCTATACATAGACTTTATCATAGCGGTAAGCTAGGTGATCAATTCGCTGTTGTCGGAGTTGGACGCCGCCCATGGTCTCATGAGGACCTCAGAGCTGTGGTAAAGGAATCTGTTTCTTCTGATGATGCAGAAGCGAAAACAGAGGAATTTATTTCACATTTCTATTATCATGATTTTGACGTATCAAGCCCTGCTTCCTATCAAGCGCTTAACACGCTTCTAACAGGTCTTGAAGATACGTACAGTATTCCAAATAACCGCATGTTCTATTTAGCTATGGCACCGGAATTCTTCGGAACGATTGCGAAGTTCCTAAAGAGTGAGGGCGTATCAGAAACAACCGGCTGGTCACGACTTGTCATTGAAAAGCCATTTGGGCATGATCTGCCAAGTGCCAAAACATTAAATGAAGAAATTCGTGATGCATTCACAGAAGATCAAATTTATCGTATTGACCACTACCTTGGTAAACAAATGGTTCAAAACATTGAGGTCATCCGCTTTGCGAATGCTATCTTTGAACCGCTTTGGACAAACCGCTATATCTCAAACATTCAAATTACATCCAGTGAATCCTTAGGGGTTGAAGACCGGGCTCGATATTACGAAAATTCTGGTGCACTAAGAGATATGGTCCAAAACCATATGCTTCAAATGGTTGCCCTTTTAGCAATGGAGCCGCCAATTAAACTCAATACAGAGGAAATCCGCAGCGAAAAACGGAAAGTATTGCGCGCTCTTCGTCCTTTTTCTAAAGATGAGGTCGATCAATTCTTTGTCCGCGGACAGTATGATACTGGTACGATTGATGGCAGCGAGGTTCCTTCTTATCTGAAAGAGCAAAATGTTGACCCGAACTCAAACACAGAAACATTTGTGGCAGGGAAACTGCTGATTGATAACTTTAGATGGGCCGGGGTGCCATTTTACATTCGGACAGGAAAACGGTTAGAAAAGAAATCTACTCAAATCGTAGTTCAATTTAAAGACATTCCAATGAACCTATACTATGGAAACGGAAATGCCATGCATCCAAACTTACTCGTCATTCATATTCAGCCAGATGAAGGCATCACCCTTCACCTGAATGCTCGCAAGCTCGATGGCGGCACGTATGCGAAACCGATTAAGCTTGACTACCAAACAAACTATAACGACATCATGAATACACCAGAAGCATATGAAAAGCTGATTCATGACTGCTTGCTAGGCGATGCAACAAACTTTGCTCACTGGGACGAGGTGGCACTTTCTTGGAACTTCGTTGATCCGATTTCTGAGAAATGGGCAGAAAGCAAAACATTAAAACCAAACTATCCTGCTGGTTCTATGGGACCGAAAGAAGCTGATGAGCTTCTAGAAAAAGATGGATACCATTGGTGGAATATATAAAATCAAATGAAAAAAGAGCAGTCTCCCTTTGGGGTTCTGCTCTTTTTTTAACGTCCTGTTTTCGTGATTTCAACCGTTGAAAAGTCAAATTTATCATAGCGATGATGGCTAAATGAGTATTCAAACGGCTGCCCTGCGTTTAAATAAGCAACCTGCTCGACTTCAAGCACAGGATCTGTTGGGTCACACCCTAAATACTGCTGATCCAGCTGATCTGATTTAGCCGCCCTAATTTTCTTGTGCGCACCTGCTATTTTTAAATGAAGCTGATTTGAAATGTAGCCATAGATAGAACCCAGTAGAACTTCTTCATCTATGCCCTTAATGAGATTGACAGGCATAAACGTTTTTTCTAATACGTAAGGCTCTTCATCCACAAGACGGAGCCGGATGATATCATAAACAGGTGTGGTTGAGTCAATAGATAGATGGGCTGCCACCTCTTCGCTTGGAAAATGGACATCAAAATGAATGATTTGAGTCGTGACGTTTTTATCCGCCATGACCTTTGTGAACCCTTTATTTTCATGGCCTGATACATTGATTGCTCCTTGATTGAGCGCTGCCTTTACAATAAATGTACCGTGGCCTCTTTTTCTAAAGAGCAGACCTTCTGCAACGAGAAGATCAAGCGCACGTTTCATTGTCATTCTGCTGCATTGAAATTCGGCGGCAAGCGAGTTTTCATCTGGAATGGGTTGATCTTCTGGATAATAGGCTGTTCCTATTCGTTTTCTGATTTCTTCTGAAATGAGTTCGTACTTCTTCATCTCACACCACCAACTGACTTGTTTTTTCATAGCGCTTTATTCTAGAAGGAAATATGGCGTTTTTTAGCCTTCCTCTCATTTTACACTAAGGGATGTGAGCTTAAAAGGTGCCAGCCATTTTTGTTTCATCCACTTACCGTCACATAAGAAAAATACTTGCTCTTTTCAAGGAAAGAGCAAGTATTTTGATTAAAAACCGTTATTCTTTGAAACGGATTGAAACCAGTATCCGCTTTTCTTAATCGTTCGTTTCCCGTCTTTTTGAAGATCAACTGAGACAAATCCATAACGATTTTTATATGCATTCGACCAGGACCAGTTGTCCATAAAGGTCCATAGATGATAGCCTTTCACATTGCTTCCTTCTTGAATGGCTTGATGCACCCATTTGAGATGCTCAGAAATAAAGTCAATGCGGTAATCGTCATGAATCATTCCTTCTTCATCCTTAAACCGCTCTTCTCCTTCGACGCCCATTCCATTTTCAGAAATAAAGCATTCAATATTATCATAGTCTGTTTGGACTTTTTTCAATATGTCGTAAATGCCCTTTTCATAGATTTCCCAGCCTCGGTACACATTCATTTTTCTTCCCGGCATCTCAAAAGAATCAAAATAATGGTTCGGCATAAATGGTGCTTGAGGATGCGGCATATGCTCTTTCGCTTTCACTCTTCTTGGCTGATAATAGTTGATGCCTAGAAGATCAATCGTATTCTCTCGAATGAGCTCAAGGTCCCCTTCTTCCATACTTGGCATAAAGCCTTCTTTCTTTAAGACTTCTACTAGCTTTTCCGGGAAATGCCCCTTCACCGCAGGATCTAAGAAGGAACGGTTAAAGAAAGCATCGGCCATCTCTGCTGCTTCTACATCGCGCGGATGCTGGCTTCGCGGGTACGAAGGAGTCAGGTTTAGGATGATGCCAATCTTACCGCCTTGCTGCAGCTTTTTATAAGCCGCAATCGCCTTCGCATTTGATAAAAGTTCATGAAAACCGACCTGTACAGCCTTTTGGAAATCGACTTCGTTTGGATAATGAAAGCTATACATATATCCGCCTTCTACAGGAACAATCGGTTCGTTATGGGTAAACCATTTTTTCACCCGGTCGCCAAATAATTGGAAGCATAATGTTGCATAGCTCACATAATCATCGACCACCTGTCTGTTCACCCAGCCGCCTTTCTCCTGCAGTGCCATTGGCATATCGAAATGGTACAGGTTCACAAATGGCTCGATATCATGTGCAATCAGTTCATTGATCACATCATTATAAAAAGACACCGCTTCTTCATTCACAGCACCTGTTCCTTCTGGTAAAAGGCGTGACCATGAAATCGACAGCCGAAATGAATTGTGGCCAATTTCTTTCATGAGACGGATATCCTCTTTATATTTTCGATAAAATTGAGATGTCACGTCCGGTCCTACGCCATCAAAAAAACGAGTCGGCTCTTGTTCAAACCAATGATCCCAAATGTTCGGTCCCTTTCCATCGCCGGGGACGCTCCCTTCTGTTTGCGTCGCAGAAGCAGATGATCCCCACCAGAAACCTTCTGGAAATGTATATGATTGCTTGTTAGTTTCCATCGACATGTATTGAGTCTCCTTCACCTTTGATGTTTGCTGCCTTCGTTTTTTCTGTTGTCGTTATTTTTTCATTTTTCACATTCATACGGTCAATAAATTTCAGGAACGGGAACCAAATGACAAACACAATCATCAGGTTAAACAACTGAAGCAGACCGCCCGCTAGTGAATTTGTTGCCATCATTCCGCTAATAAAGATCGGCACTGTCCATGGGATATTCACGCCTGTCGGCGGCGGTACAATCCCTGATGCCATCGCAAAATAAGTAATACATGTAATGACCATTGGCGCCAAAATCCACGGAATGAGAATAAGCGGATTCATGACAATCGGTAAACCAAAGATAATCGGTTCATTGACGTTAAATAATCCTGGTCCTAAGCCAAGCTTGGCTACTTGTTTTAATTGCTTACTTTTCAGGAAAATTAAAATCGTAAACACAACAGCAAGCGTCATACCGGTTCCACCCATTCCAACCGTATAGATTTCAATAAACTGCTTGCTGATGATATTAGGAACCTCACCTGTTTTTGTGTAGCTCTCTAGGTTTTGAATGGACAATGTATTCCAAATCGGATCCATGACAGAGTTGATAATAATTTGGCCATGAAGCCCAAAGAACCAAAGAATTTGTATAAAGAAAACAGCGATCAACGTCGGAATAATACCGCTTCCAAGACCGACAAGCGGCGCCTGAATGGCATGATAAATCAAATCATGCATATTTGTTTTGAAGCCTTGTGTAATGATGATATTAATGAGCAAAAAGGTTGTAAGTGTCAAAGTAGCCGGGATCAGTGCAGCAAAAGACTTGGAAACAGCTGGCGGAACCCCTTGCGGCATATTGATCACAAATTTCTTTTGGACAAAATAACGATAAATTTCAGCAGACAAAAAGCCTGTGATCATTCCTAGGAACATCCCCTTTGCACCTAAACGATCAACTGGGATAACGCCTGCAATCGTTGCACCGCCTTCTTGTTCTAGTAAAAACGGAGTTAGAAGCAAGAAAGAGGCTAAAGCAATCACGCCGCCAAAGACAGCTTCTACATCATAGCTTTTTGATAAATAGTAGCCAATCCCAAATACAACAAACACACTCATAATGCTGATGGTCGCACTTGGTGCGATATTCAGTGCAGACTGGACGCCCTCCAGTACGGTTTTACTCATGATTTTATCTAAAAATGGCAAATTCATCAGCACAACCATAATGGAACCAAAGATGGTGAGCGGGAACGCAAGCATAAAGGCATCACGTAATACGCCTAAATATCGGTTGTTGTTCAATCTCCCAGCAATCGGAACCAAAATGGCACTTATTTTATCAAACATTGGTTTCCCCCCTTGTTTACACCCTTTATTGTTTAAGCGATTGGAATATCGGCAGAAGCTCTCCCACAAGCTCCTTGATGGTAATGGTCGACATTAAATGATCTTCAGCGTGCATGAGCAATAAGGAAAAGGATGTTGTTTCTCCTCCTGCCTCTTTCTGCACGAGTTGAAAATGGATGTCATGTGCAAGCCGTAAATCTTCTTCCGCTTCTTTCATATGACTAAAAGCTTCTTCTTCTAGACCTTCTCGATATTGTTTCAGAGCCTGAAGCAATTTGCTGCGTGCATTCCCGCTGTGTAAGATCAATTGAAAGCTCACTTGTTCCTCCGTGAGCCCTTCGAGTGTTTTCTTTTCCATCCTTTAAGATTCCCCCATCAATGTAAGTGCCTGTTCATACGCTTTTTGTCCATCGGCAAGCCCGTATGCCTGCATATCAATGACCTCTACCTCAATCCCGTATTTTGTTGCTTCTTTTTGGAGGTCTCCTTTTAAAAAGCTCATTTGCGGTCCGATTAACACAACATCTGCATTCGCCATTTCTTTTTTTGCTTGATCTTGACCAACTGCCCAAATTTCTGCTTCGTCCCCAATTGAATCGGCATGTGCTTTCATCTTTGTCACTAGTAAACTCGTAGACATTCCCGAACTGCATGCTAATAAAATACGTTTCATTTCTCTCACCCCATTGTTGTAATAAAAGCGCTTCCAATTAATATTATATATTTTTATTTTTAAATGTCTAGACATTTAATTTCATTTGTATGTATTTAATATAAAAAAAGAGCGTATTTTACGCTCGTTCAAATTGTTGACAAAGGGCTAAAATGCTTGATTTTAACCCTTTGTCTTCTTTTCAGCCTGATAGAAAACCTTTGCAGTCTAGGAAGGACGAGCACAGGAGCGGAGCGAATTTGACATTCGTGAGCACCGGAGCGCAGACCTGACACCGAATGCGAGGGTTTGTCTACACGCTGATTTGTCTTCATTGTTTTATCCTTTTCCTGCCTGGAACCCAGGATACTTAGTCATGCCGCCGTCTACATATAACGTCAAGCCTGTGACATAGCTCGCTTCTTTTGATGCCAGCCAGACAGCACATGCTGCCACTTCTTCCGGCTTTCCAATATAGCCGATTGGAATCAGCTCAATCACGCCTTTTTTCAATGCTGGATCATCGAATTTCTCCGCATTAATCGGGGTATCAATAGCGCCTGGTGCAATGCTGTTTACACGGATTTTTTTAGGGGCATATTCAAGCGCCAATGTTTCTGTCAAAAGCTTGGCGCCTCCTTTACTGGCTGCATAATGCACGAAATGAGGCCAAGGAATTTGCTGATGAACCGACGACATATTAATGATCGAGCCTTCTATCCCATGATCTGTCATATACTTCAGTGCATCACGGCACCCTAGAAACATGCCTGTTAAATTGGTAGACATTACTTTGTTCCAATTATCCAGCGTCATTTCTGTAGAGGGTACTTCATTTTCAATGCCTGCGTTATTGATCATCACATCAAGACTGCCGAATGTATCAACGGCTTTATCAATCATCGCCTGCATATCCTCTTCCTTTGATACGTCTCCTTTGATTTTCACAGCCTGTCCGCCATGTTTTTGAATTTCTGCAATGGTATCATCCGGATTCTCTTTATCGGAGAAGTAATTGATCACCACATTGGCTTTTTCTTGTCCAAATCGGCGGGCCATCGCTTGGCCAATCCCTGTACCTGCACCTGTAATCAGAACTGTTTTTCCTTCTAAATCTGGATACATTCGTGTAACCTCCTATTTTGTAAAGCCTAGCAGCACACCGCCTGCAATAATCATCAAGCAGCCTGCAATGACAAAGCTTGTTCTAGATGCTTTCTCTTTTAATAAATAAATGCCGCCTAGTGTTGAGATGACAATCCCTGTTTGTGACATCGAAAAGCTTACGGCTACGCCGATTAATGGAATGGCCAAAAGCAGACCAAGATTTCCTGTTGACCAAACAAGACCGGCAATGATATTTCTAAACGTATATTTACTAAATGGGTCCTGTTTTAAACTAATCGCTAAGGATGAAAGCAGCATACCGACGGATTGCGGGACAAGTGCAGACCAGCCATCAATATCAAACCATCTTAAAATGACGACATATCCGACGTAACCAACGGTTGAGATGAGCAGAATAATGATCCCTTTTTTAAAATTGCCTCTGCCATTCCCGCCGCCATTCTTTTTTTGGCCGAGCGATGTCATCACAACACCTGCAATGATCAGTAAAATGGCGCAAGAACCAATGAGTATGACCGTCATCGTCTGCCATTCTTTGAAGACCATGACGCCAAATAGCGTTGTGCTCACAAGCTGCATGCCCGTTGATAAGGGAACCGCTTTAGACACACCGAGAAAAGCAACACTTGAAAGCTGATTCATTTGTCCAATACTCCAGAAGATGCCTGAAATGACGGAAACCGCAAAAATAAGCGGTGTCAGCTCTGGCATTTTGATGAAAAAGGCTGCAATCGAAAATAAAAACGCGCCGAGCGTAATGCCAAGGGTTTGCTGATACGCATTCCCGCCTAGTTTGACACTGATGAGAACAATACTTCCCCAAAATATCGCTGGGAGAAGTGCATATAAGATGCCCACTTCTATCCCTACTTTCTTGTCTTTTTTACATAGCATCCCTCTTTTTCACATTTTTAGCCGAAAAGATGCAAACAAAAAAACCTTACCAAAGGTAAGGTTTTTCAGTCGTTCTCTATTTATTTCATCCATTCAGTATGGAATACGCCTTCTTTATCTGTACGCTCATACGTATGTGCACCGAAATAGTCACGCTGTGCTTGAATTAAATTCGCTGGAAGGACAGCTGTGCGATAGCTATCAAAGTAAGCAAGTGCACTTGAGAATGAAGGAACAGGAACTCCTTGTTCCACTGCAAGTGAAATGACTTTACGAAGTGATGATTGATAGTTTTGAGCAATATCCTTAAAGTATGGATCAAGCAATAGGTTTTTCAGTTCAGGATTACGGTCATACGCTTCTTTAATTTGTTGTAAGAAGGCTGCACGAATGATACATCCACCGCGGAAGATCATCGCAATTTCACCGTATTTCAAATCCCAGTTATATTCATCAGACGCTGCTTTCATTTGCGCAAAGCCTTGTGCGTAAGAGCAGATTTTACTCATGAATAGGGCTTTTCTAACTGCTTCGATCAGCTCTTGTTTATTCTCAGCTGATTGCGCTGGCTCTGGACCTTCGATCAATTGACTTGCTTCCACACGCTCATCTTTCATTGCTGAAATGTAGCGCGCAAAAACAGACTCAGTAATGATTGGAAGCGGGACACCTAGATCAAGTGAGCTTTTGCTTGTCCATTTTCCAGTTCCTTTTTGACCAGCTTTATCTAAGATCACATCCACAAGCGGCTGGTTTGTTTCTTCATCCACTTTTGTGAAAATGTCAGCTGTAATTTCGATTAAATAGCTGTCAAGCTCGCCTTTATTCCACTCTGAGAATACTTCATGAAGCTCCCCTGCTGATAATCCAGCAACATGCTTCAAGATAAAGTATGATTCAGAGATCAATTGCATATCTCCGTACTCGATACCGTTATGAACCATTTTGACATAATGTCCTGCTCCATCTGGGCCGATATACGTTGTACAAGGCTCGCCATCTACTTTCGCAGAGATCGCTTCTAAAATTGGTTTCACTAGCTCATGCGCTTCTTTTTGACCGCCTGGCATGATGGAAGGACCTTTTAGCGCGCCTTCTTCACCGCCGGAAACACCTGTACCAATAAAGTGAATACCACTTTCTGCAAGCTCTTGGTTACGTCTTTGTGTATCCTTGTAATATGTATTTCCACCATCAATTAAAATGTCACCTTTCTCTAGGTGAGGAAGTAATGATTGAATGGTTGCATCTGTTGCTGCACCAGCTTTTACCATCAAAAGAATTTTACGCGGTGTTTCAAGCGACTGAACAAATTCTTCGATGCTGTATGTGCCAACAACGTTTTTTCCTTCTGCTTCTTGAAGAAACTCTTCTGTTTTGCTGCTAGATCTGTTATAAACGGATACGGAGAAACCGCGGCTTTCAATATTGAGGGCAAGGTTTTTCCCCATAACGGCTAGTCCAACCACACCGATTTGTTGTTTTGACATAATTCTGACGTCCCTTCTAACACACTATATTGATTACTGCTGAAATGATGTACCCTTTGAAATTACCACAACATCACCTCTTTTATCAAGTTTTCAGGCTAGTCATTTCCTCTTTCGTCCTGAAAAAAATCTTTATTAAAACTTGTCCCGCTTGTTTTGCTCTCTTTTTCCTTAATAGTGATCCCTCTTTGCACCAATGACTTTCCATATTTTTCTTTCAGTCCATCTAAAATGGTTTGGAGAGGCTCTTCTTTTGCATCTTCTGTATATGAAAATAAATCAAGCTGTTTAACAGCTGCTTTTCGTTCGACAAGGTCTGTCCCCGTCACACCTAAGAGCCTCACTGGCTGGTCATTCCAATGTTTAAGGAATAACTGCTTTGCCGCTTCAAATATGTCTTCCTTTCGATCCGTTGGATTTGTGAGCATGACACTTCGCGTGATATTTTTCCAGCTTGCATACCGAATCATGATGAGCAGCCGGTTCGCCATCACTTCTTTTCTCCTTAACCTTGCACTCACAGATTGTGACAGCTTATCAATTAACGTGACAAGTTCATCTGAATCATCCGAATCATGAGGAAGAGTAGATGAATTGCCGACGGATTTAAATTCGTATATTCTTTCTGGGTCTACGATGCCGTCATGTTCACCATTCGCCTTTTGCTTTAATCTCGGTCCATTAATGCCAAGCAATTCTTTTAGCGTATACTCATTCGCTTTCGCTAAGTCTTCAATGGTATGAATTCCGATTTTTTTTAATTTCTCTGCCGTTTTTTGTCCAACCCCGTGCATATCACCAGCAGGGAGCGGCCAGAGCATGTTCGGAACATCTCGTTTACGCAATATGGTGATGCCCATTGGCTTTTTCCAATTAGACGCCATTTTCGCTAAAAATTTATTCGGTGCAATGCCGATACTTGAAGGAAGCATCAGTTCCTCTACAAGCCTTGTTTGAATATCATGAGCCGTTTTTACCGCATGCTCGGCATATGGCGTATGTGTTAAATCAATATAGCCCTCATCAATCGATACAGGTTCGACTAAATCACTGTATTCTCTTAGTATTGTAAACATCTCTTGTGAGGAGCTGCGGTACCGGTCAAAGTTCGGTGTGCGGACAATGAGTCCCGGACATAGCCGCTTCGCCTCCCACAAAGGCATCGGGGGCTTCACACCTAGTGCTCTTGCCTCGTAGCTGCACGTCACAACAATCCCTTTACGCTCTTTTGCATTTCCGCTGATGGCTAAAGGTTTCCCTCGCAAAGAAGGATCATACGCCATTTCTACATTGGCATAAAAAGCATTCATGTCTATATGAAAAATAATATTTGACATTGGCATAACCCCATTTTCTTGTCTACCTGTATTTTGATCAGCTGTTTCCTAATATATCAAACATGATTGCTCTCTTTTATGTTCAATTATACATTGATTTATTTCATCTTTCCTTAAAAAAACCTTCTCTAAAAAAGAGAAGGCCAGACTGTTAACAAAGGGCTAAAATGATCTTGATTTTAGCCTTAGTCTTCTTTTCAGCGTGATCAAAAACCTATGCAGTCTAGCCGAATGCGAGGGTTTGTCTGCGCGCTGGGTTTCACGTTCATTTACACTTTTTCTTCAAGTATACCATGTTGATATTGAATGTCCTCATATGTGAATACTTCATTTTTTTGATGATGTAAATGTTTTACCACCGGATTGGGCTGTTGATGAAAATTCATACTCAAACTTTGATTGGAGTAGTGTCCAGCCGGATCAATATAATACTTGTAATCAATGACTCTTTCTACATCAATTTCAGCGTAAGCAATTCCTTCCGTTTCAGCAGGAACCATATCACTGATCGGTTCCCCGTCCGGCCCGTAAATACACGTATGCCCGCTCTTAAATGTTTCAAAGTAATCTCTTTGCTCCTGCGTTAAACAAATCATTTCTTTCATTTCTTCCGTATATATAGATGATGTCATCAGCACAAATGTCTGTGTCGCGATGGCATAATATCTGCTTGAAATTTCATCGTCAAAATAACCTGGCCAAGAGGCTACATGTACCTGCTCATTTTGAGCATTCATCGCCATAAGATCAAGCGGGACTTGATGCTCCCAGCACATCAATCCGCCAAGGTTTCCAATGTCAGTTTGAAAGACCGGCATCATACTTCCACTTCCATCCCCCCAAATGAGTCTTTCTGCTACAGAAGCTCTCATTTTCCGGTGTTTTCCTATTAAATCCCCATTTGGATTAAACCAAAGCTGAGCTAAATAGAGAGAGCCGCCATCTTTTTCACTGCATGATATACAAACGTACGTTTCATTTCTTTTTGCTGCCTCACTGATTTTTTGAATGGCTAAGCTAGGGATTTCAACGGCATTTTTATATAATTCATGATAGAACTTTCTCGTATATTCTGGATGACCAATAAAAGCAAACCAAGGATAACCAGGTAAAAATGCTTCTGGGAATGCCACAAGCTTTGCACCATTTGAAGCTGCCTCGTCTATCAGTTCACATGATTTCTCAACGGTTGCTTCCAAATTTAAGTAGACAGGTGCTGCTTGTACCGCCGCTGCTCGAAACTTTGGATAAATACTTGTCATATTCAAAACCTCCATTTCTTTTATCCCCCTCATTATAGGATAGGAAATATGAAGTTTGGATGACATTTACTATTTTATACAAAATAAGGGATTTTATTTAATAGAGAAAACACGTGGTTGTGTTAGACATTTAACCATGTGTATAGTACACTGTGATTAATGAAATGGATGTGATAATCATGATTATTGATACATTCAATGAAGTCTTTTTCCTTGTTGAATTCTTTACGATTATTCTTCCAGCGCTGACGGCCATCGGCATTGCGTTTTTACTAAAAGACTGCCGTATGAACGAACACCTTGGTGGACATCGTTTGGAAGAGTTGGACGCATCTTGCTTGAATCGAACAGACTTTCTGTTTATCATATACGATCGCATTACAACTTGGATTAGTAAAGTCATTCGAATGAAACGATCATCAAATGATGATGAAGACCATTCGCTTCCTCTCACTAATTAAATTTTTTTAATCATGAGGAGGAAACGAATTGAAACGTTTATTGACTGTTTTTACGACTTTATGTTTGATGATGATTGCGTCACCTGCATTTGCAGCGAGTGCGCAAACGAATACGAGCTCTGATGGGTTTTTCCATCATTATTTTGTTCAGCCTTTTTCTGAGCTGATCATTTGGCTTGCGAACTTTTTCCATGATGATTATGGTTTATCCATTATGTTCGTCACCTTGATTGTCCGCCTGCTGATTTTCCCGCTTTTTGCGAACCAATTTAAGAAGCAACGAGTCATGCAGGAAAAAATGGCACTGGTGAAACCTCAGATTGACCAAATACAAAGCAAACTGAAGAAAACAAAAGATCCTGAAAAACAAAAAGAACTGCAAATGGAAATGATGAAAGTATATAAAGAGAACAATGTGAACCCGCTGGCAATGGGCTGTCTGCCTATGCTGATTCAAATTCCAATTGTTCTTGGCTTTTACTCAGCGATCCGCTCAACACCTGAGATCGCAACTCATACGTTCTTATGGTTTAACTTGGGACAAACCGATTTATTGGTGGCAGTCTTTGCAGGGGCTATGTATTTCTTGCAATTTTATGTCACACAAAAATATGCGAAGCAATCAGGCACCCAGACAGAGGCTGCGCTGAAGCAAGCGAAAGTAATGGGCATGATTTTCCCAATCATGATGCTGTTTCTTTCAATCAATGCACCCGCTGCTCTTCCTTTATACTGGATGACAAGCGGACTACTACTCACGATTCAAACGATTATTTTAAATGTCATGTACCAAAAATCAAAAACGAAAGCTGCGGCTAACGAACAAGCCAAACCAGCTGCTGAATAAAATTAAGCCCCTTATCTAAAGGATAAGGGGCTTTTCATTATGCCAATTCTTCTTTCAACCGGTCTGGCAATTGATCGAGGTCCTCAATTTTCCCAAGGAACTTATTTGGGTCCACTTGTAAAATCATTTTGTTTTCTCTCTCCACAACGCCGAAGAAATATTCAGAGGCCTTCGTGTTCATATGAAATGGCTTGATCTCGCTTTGCTCGATATCGATGATATCTTTTGCATCTGAGACAAGACAGCCAATCATTTGATCGTTTACTTCAAATAGCAGCACCTTGGACTGCTCGTTCACATCAAGAGGCTTTCCGTGAAGCATCACGCCTGTGTCACTAACAGGAATGACCTCTCCTCTTAATGACATCAGCCCTTTAATTTCTTTTGGAAGGTTCGATACTTCTTGTAAGTAAGGGACCTTCTCAATCGAACGAATATGCTCTACACTGATGCCAAACTCCTCTTGCCCCACCTGAAAAATAATAATCTTTTGCGTGCTCACAGAGTCTCCTGCCTTTACGATGGATTTGTCGTTTCTTCGATAATGGCGAGAACCATTTCAGCTGTTTTGACTAATTCTTCAATCGGCATTTTCTCATTTTTCGTATGAATATCTTCATATCCAACAGCTAGGTTGACAGTTGGGACGCCGTTGCCTGCAATGACGTTTGCATCACTGCCTCCGCCGCTCGTCTGCAGTTCTGAAGGACGGCCAATTTTTGCTGCCGCTTTTTTCGCCACTTCTACGACTTGATCGCCGTGTGAGAATTTGAAGCCTGGATACATGATGTCAATTTGTACATCGGCACTTCCTCCCATTTCTTTAGCGGTTTTTTCAAAGGCTTCTTTCATCTTCGCTACTTGAGCTTCCATTTTTGCTGGTTCTAAAGAGCGTGCTTCCGCCAAAATATCGACTTGATCGCACACAATATTCGTTTGTGTTCCGCCTTCAAAACGGCCGATATTGGCCGTTGTTTCTTCATCAATCCGGCCAAGCGGCATGCTGGCAATTGCTTTTGATGCAATGGTAATCGCAGACACACCTTTTTCTGGCGCGACACCTGCGTGAGCGGTTTTTCCGTAAATCGTTGCGCGTACTTTTGCCTGTGTTGGTGCAGCTACAATAATCGTACCAACCTTGCCATCTGAATCAAGGGCATAGCCGTATTTCGCTTTCATCAAATTCGGATCTAACGCTTTTGCTCCAACAAGTCCTGATTCCTCGCCTGCTGTGATCACAAATTCAATTGTCCCATGCGGTAAATTTTTCTCTTTCAGCACGCGGATCGCCTCAAGCATAGCAGCAAGTCCTGTTTTATCGTCAGCACCAAGAATCGTTGTTCCATCTGTTTTCACATAGCCGTCCTCAATGACTGGTTTTACGCCATTTCCCGGTACAACTGTATCCATATGGGAAGTGAAATAAATTGTATCTGCCTCTTGATTCCCTTCTAAAGTACAGACAAGATTGCCTGCACCGTGGCCTGTTGCCGCTTTTGAATCGTCTTCAATCACTTTTAGACCAAGCTGCGAGAATTTTTCTTTTAATACTTCAACAATTCTCTCTTCGTGTTTTGTTTCTGAATCAATCTGAACTAATTCTAAAAATTCGTCTAGTAAGCGTTTTTCATTGATCATGATGATGCTCCTCCTCTTATAGCGGCATGTTGCCATGCTTTTTTAACGGTCTATCTTCTTCCTTACTGCGAAGCACATCAAATGAGCGGATCAATCGCTCTCTCGTTTCAGCTGGCATGAAAATATCATCTATCAGACCTGCCTGAGCCGCTTTCCATACACTTGGTTTGTTTTCAGACTTGCGCGAAGCAGGATGAACGATTTCGTCTGCGAACGTTTTCCCCATGACATCAATTTCGGCTTCTGGCCATGCATAAACAAAGTCAGCGCCTAAGCCCTTGCTATTCATCGCGACATATGCACCGCCAAACGCCTTTCTTAAAATCACAGTGATTTTTGGAACGGTTGCTTCAGCGTACGCATATAAAAGCTTTGCCCCATGGCGGATAATTCCCGCATGCTCGGCTTTTTCTCCTGGTAAAAAACCAGGAACGTCCACAAGGGTTAAGATCGGAATATGAAACGCATCGCAAAATCGAATAAACCTGGCCGCTTTATCGGCAGCGTCAAGATCAAGGCTGCCTGCCAGCACCTTTGGCTGATTGGCAACAACACCAATGGAGGCTCCTTGTAATCTGGCAAAGCCTGTGACAATATTTTTTGAGAAACAAGGCTGCGTTTCAAAGAATGAGTCTGGATCGGTTATCGCTGTCACCACTTGTTTGACATCATAAGTTCGTGAGGGATCTTTTGGCAAGATGCCGCCTGGATCGGCGGTATCATGCTTTCGCGTCCCAGCGCGTGTGACAGCCTGCTGTTTCGTTTGTATGTACGTTAAAAGAGTTCGAACCGCTTCTAACACGTCCTTCTCATCTTTCCCAGTATAGTGCACATTCCCGCTCGTCTGATGCTGAACACTTGCACCGCCAAGACGGTCAGGACAGACCGTTTCTCCTGTTGCCTTTTCTATTACTTTCGGACCAGTTAAAAACATGTGAGCTGTTTGCTCTGTCATAAAGACAAAATCAGTCAATGCAGGAGAATAAACTGCACCTCCAGCACATGAACCTAAAATAACTGATATTTGCGGGATTCGACCAGAGTACAGCACATTCCGTTTAAAAATCTGTCCGTATCCTTCTAATGATACCACACCCTCTTGAATTCTCGCACCACCTGAGTCTTTTAGACCGATGACCGGCATCTGATTTTTAGCTGCCAGATCCATTAAAGAGGCAATTTTTTTCGCATGCATTTCGCCTAATGAGCCCCCATATACGGTTGCATCTTGTGCATAAACACAGACAGGCTTACCGTGAATGAGTCCCGTTCCAATGACGACTCCGTCACCAACATGCTCTGACAGACCGCCTGTTGCAAATGACTGAATTTCCATCAAGCTGCCCTCGTCAAGAAGTTCATGCAGCCGCTCTTGAACCGTCAGCTTTCCTTTGCTTCTGTGAGCCGCTGCTCGTTTTTCGCCTCCGCCCATTAACGCTTTATTCCGCCATTCAGACAAGTCATTGAACGATTCATTCATCGCAATATTTCTCTCCTTTCAAGGACCCGCACAATTCAAATAACACACCTGACGTTTCTTTAGGTGAAATAAAGGCAATCTGCTTTCCGCTGGCGCCCATCTGTGCTTTTTTTTGGAGAAGCTGCACGCCAAGGTGATCGAGACGGCTAAGATCAGCCTGAATGTCATCTGACTTTAACGCTATATGATGAAGGCCCTCTCCTCTTTTTGTTAAAAAGGTATGTAGTTTACTGCGGGCTGAGATGGGCTCAATTAATTCAATGTGCAGATCATCAAGTGAAGCGAAGGACGCTTTAATCTCCTGCTCAGGAATCTCTTGTATGTCTGAAAAATGCCAGTTAAATAGCTGATGAAGCGTTTGAGATGTTTCTTTAATAGAATAGACGGCAATGGCAATATGATCGATTTGGTTCATCCGTTCACTTCCTTTGCTGATCACTTGTCGCATATGAAAAAACCAGATAAAATAAAGACAAGTGCGCTTGTCGCAAAAATCTTCGGTTATAGGGGTGCGATATGTCTCAAAAATTCATGAAATTTATGGTATTGCTTATGATTAGCCTGCTGTTAGTTTCTTCACTTTTAGCAGGAGCAGCAGCCTTTTTATAAGGTTTTAATAAAGGCAGACAAGCAGGTGATTCGCGATATCAACGAATGGCCTGTTTGTCTTTGGCAAGCGTTTCAAAGGAAGCACTTGTTTTTGTAATCCATACCTTGGTGCCAATTGGAAGCTGATCAAACAAAAGCTCTACATCTTGATTATGAAGCCTTACACAGCCTGCTGTGATAAATTTCCCAATCGATGTTTCGTCACTCGTTCCGTGAATTCCGTAGGTTCTGCCATCTGTTCCTCGTGCATCAAATCCAATCCATCTTCGCCCAAGAGGGTTATTCTTTGCACCCCCTTCAATATTCTTTCTTCTGTAATAGGGATCTTTCGCTTTGATCATAATCGTAAATTCACCTTCTGGCGTTAAATCCGCTGTTTTTCCTGTTGAAGCAGGATATACTTTTTGGATTTTCCCTTGATCAATGAAGGCAAGTTCATTCGTTTGTTTATTAATGATGACAAACGGGTCACCTGGAAGCGGGTTTTGTCCAAGCGGCCAGATAGGTGAAAGGGACATGGTCAGTACGGTATAAAATAAAAGACGCATAGGCTCCTCCTTTTTCATTAGATTGACCAATGAAGGAGGAACTCATGCGTCTCTATTCTTTCATCCCTTTAAAATAGCTTTTCAGTACTAAATATTGTTCCATTTCACCGAGGAAATGAAAGAGTGCCGCTCTTGCCTCAAATTCTTCTCTTGTTTGCGGGAGCGGAAGTGCATCGAACTCTTCTTTCATATCAATGAGACGTCTTAAAAACTTATGCGCTGTGTTCCCCGGGTGAATATGTTCGCGTAAGTCTCTAATGTATTCTGCAATGATTTGTCCATGCTCCGTTGTGACGGAGATCGACGTAATTTTGGGCAGCACACGCTCAATGATTTCAAATTGCTTTTGTCTCATGTTGAAATAATGGTAATACAGGTTTTCATGTCTTAATACATGGTTTTCAACATCACGATATGCAAGAGCTTTCGCTTCTTTGATCAATTGATGTGTCTCTGGTATTTCTTTTCCTGTCCAGTCTTGTTTCCCTGTCATTAAGTATTGCTCGATTTCCTCAAAGATTTTAGCAAAGTTGGCTTCAATCTGTTCGCTGTAGCGTTTAAGTTTTTTATCAACACTTGGCATATAGAGGTTCATAATCAGCGCTACCCCAACACCAATGGTAATCAGCAGCAGTTCATTCCAGATGAGATGCAGGGTAATCCCGCCAGACATGTATAAATGGAGAATGATGACTGAACTTGTGACAATCCCTTCTTTAATTCGAAGCAAAACCGTTGTCGGAATAAAGACAAGCAGCATCAAACCGATCACAAAAGGATGATACCCAATCAGATCGAAAAATAAATAAGAAAATAAAATAGCAAGACTGCATGCTGCAAAGCGAGCTCCCGATGCTAAGAGGGATCTTTTCTTTGTCACCTGAATACACAGGATCGTAATAATCCCGGCAGCTGAATAATTTTGCAAGCCAAGCAATTGTGCAATATAAATAGCGATCGCTGTTCCTAATGCTGTTTTCAGCGTTCGGTAGCCGATTTTAAACATGATGTGATTCACTCTTTTCTGTCTTGTTTCCATTCACTTTTGTGAAATGATGAACTTTTTTTACTTTCCCCATTATAATCAAAAAAAGAAGGAGATGTTAAGTCTCCTTCTCTTATTTCTTTATAATATTTTTTGTAAAAAGTCTTTTGCGCGCTGTGAAGACGGTGATTCAAAAAATTGCACAGGGTTTGCATCCTCTACAATTTTCCCATCATCCATAAAGATCACGCGGTCAGCCACTTCTTTTGCAAAGCCCATTTCATGTGTGACGATAACGAGTGTCATTCCAGATTGAGCCAGCTCTTTCATGACCTCTAATACTTCCTTGACCATTTCTGGATCTAGAGCAGACGTTGGTTCGTCAAACAGCATAATGTCTGGTGTCATCGCAAGCGCACGCGCAATCGCTACACGCTGCTTTTGACCGCCTGACAGACGGTTCGGGAAATCATCTTTTTTCTCTAAAAGCCCTACCTTTTTGAGCAGGTCTTCAGCTTGCTTGATGCTGTCTTCCTTCGATTGATTCTTCACATTCATTGGCGCATACGTGATATTTTCCAGCACCGTTTTATGCGGGAACAGATGGAAATGCTGAAACACCATTCCGATGTTCTCACGCACTTTTAGTGCATTCGTTTTTGGATTGGTGATTTCGGTGTCCTTAATCGTAATGACACCAGAAGTCGGCTTTTCAAGTAAATTCATGCAGCGGAGGAACGTCGATTTTCCTGAACCAGATGGTCCAATAACCGCAACAACTTCCCCTTCTTTAATGGTGGTGTCGATCCCCTTTAAAACTTCGTTTTTACCAAAAGATTTTGTGAGTTTCTCTATTTTAATCATTTGATTTTAACTTCCTTTCCACCGATTTGCCGACAAAGGTGAGAACAAGCACGATGACATAATAGATAAGACCCGCAAAAATAAGCGGTTCAAGATAATTATACGTGACGGCCCCTGCTTGATAGGCTCGTCTCATGACATCACCCAGTCCGATGACTGTTACAATCGCTGATTCTTTTGTCAGTGTAATCGTCTCATTCACAAGTGCAGGTGAAATATTTTTAAACGCCTGCGGAAGCAATAAGTCCTTCATCATTTTAGCATAAGGGATGCCTAAAGCAACGGCTGCTTCTTTTTGACCTTTATCAATGGCATTAATACCCGCACGAATAATTTCAGATACGTATGCCGCCGAGTTGAGTGAAAATGCCGCTACAGCAGCCCAGTATTGGTCGATTTGAAACCCAAGAAGCTGAGGCAGACCAAAATAAATAATGAGCAATTGAAGCACAAGCGGTGTGCCTCGGAAAATTGACGTATAAAAATCTGCAAGCCAAATGAGCGGCTTAAACACACTAATTTTACAAAGCGTTAATAAAATTCCTAAGATAAATCCAAGTAAAAGGGATACCACTACTATAGAAAGCGTGACCTTAAGTCCTTCTAGAATAAAGGGCATCTGAGGTATTACATCTTTAAAATCAAACATGACATTCTCCTTTTTTCTGCCTTCATACAAAACAGGAAAAAAGTTCAACATGAGTTGAACTTTTCAGCGCTTTTCTACTTGATTTTCTGGAATGACGCTGATCCTTTTCCTGACTTACTTTTCATCAGCAAACCATTTTTTAATTAATTTATCAAGTTCGCCATTATCTTTCATTTCTTTTAATGATTTATTAAATTTCGCTGTTAAGTCGCTGTTTTTCTTGAATGCAATGGCTGAACCTTCGTTTGAGCTGTTCAATCCAAATGCTTGGAAGTCTTTTTCCTTTTTCAAGTAACCAGCAGCTACTTTATCTTCAATAATTGCTGCATCAAAACGGCCTGCTTTAATCTCTTGAATGATATCAGAAATTTTATTACGGTCTTCAACTGTTAGGTTATATTTCTTTTGCAGTCCATTTGCTTCATCCTGTTGAATGGAACCTAATTGAACGCCGACTGTTTTGTCTTTTAAATCTTTCTCTGCCTTAATACCGCTAGATTTCTTTGATACAACCAAGTTTTTAGCATTGTAATAAACATCAGAGAAATCAACTTGCTTTTTACGTTTTTCTGTAGGTGTCATTCCTGCAAGGACAATATCAGCTTTGTTTGTTTTGAGGGCTGATACAAGGCTAGCAAAGTCCATATCTTGAATTTCTAGCTTGTAGCCGTTCTTTTTCGCTAGTGCTGTTGCAAGATCTACATCAAAACCGACAATTTTATCTCCGTCTTTTGATTCAAATGGCGGATAATCTGCTGATGTCGCCATAACGAGTGTCTTGTCATCTCCTGATGCGTTTGAATTATTAGAAGAAGTTCCGCATGCTGCGAGTGCAGCTGCAAGACCAGCTGTCATAAGTAATAATAACCACTTTTTCATATGATGATGCCTCCCAGTATTTAAAATCATGTATTGATTTGAATATTTATTCACTATAATGTATTTTAAACACTTTCTTTTTAAGATGCAATAGTATTTTGCTAAAATTATTTTGATTCTTTTGTCTTATAAAACAAAAAGCAGACCGATCTAAAGACCGGACTGCTTTATATTTATTCAACCAAAAGTCATATGTTAGATTTCTTCGCAATGCTCATCAAAAGCGGCTTGTAGTTTTGAAACGACTTCCATTGGCTCGTGCCCTTCAATTTCATGACGCTCGACCATTTTGATGATTTTTCCATCTTTTAATAAGGCAAAAGATGGTGAAGATGGCGGGAAGCCTTCAAAGTATTCACGGGCTCTTGCTGTTGCCTCTTTGTCCTGCCCAGCAAACACTGTCAGCAATTGATCTGGACGCTTATCGTAATGAACAGAATAGCCGGCAGCTGGTCTTGCAATACCGCCTGCACAGCCGCATACTGAATTCACCATGACAAGTGCCGTTCCTTTTTTAGTCAGTGCTTCGTCTACTTCTTCAGCTGACGTGAGCTCAGTGTAGCCTGCCTGTTTAATTTCTTCTCTCGCTTGTTTCACAATATCATTCATAAATAAATTAAAATCAATATTCATGTCCGTCCACTCCTTTTGCGTACCATAACCATTTTAACTCCATCATATCAAGGAAAACGCCTGCGGGCAAATGTGTTGTCTTTTCCTCCCGCCTCTTTTTCCGAACATCGTTTATGAGCTGTCAAATTGGGGAAAAGTGATGATAAAGAGATGAAAGGGAGAACTGCGTGATGGCACAATTCAAAAAAGCGATGCTCATTTATAATGGAAATGCTGGACAAAAAAACATGGAAAAAACACTCGGTCAAACAGTGCCTCTTCTTTCTCTACATATTGATGAACTCATTTTGAAACCAACAAAGCAGCCAAATGATGCTTATAATTTCTGCCGTCAAATTGATGAAACGGTGGAATTGCTCATCATATTAGGCGGAGATGGTACCGTGCATGAATGCATGAACGGCATTGGCGGTTTAGAAAAAAGGCCCGCTGTAGCGATATTGCCAGGCGGGACATGCAATGATTTTTCTAGAACACTTGGTATTCCTCAACAAATGCAAAAAGCCGCTCAAATGATTGTAGACGGCGTAGAAAAAAAGGTCGATTTAATCAAAGCAGAAGATCGATACGTGTTAAACTTTTGGGGAATTGGGCTGATCGCAGACACGTCCAACAATATTAACGACAAGGAAAAAGCCGTACTCGGCAAAATCAGCTACTTCACAAGTGCGCTGCGCACCTTGCAGCAAACAGATCCTTTTCACGTACGTATTGAGACGGAAGAGGAAAGCTGGGATGAGGAAGCTGTCATCGTTCTTGTCATGAATGGACATTTTATCGGTACAAATAGAATTGATTTGCCTCATGCAGCCATTGATGATGGAAAAGCAGAAATCTTAATTTGCAGAAATACGAGTTTCTCTGCTTTAAAAGAAATCTTCTCAATGAACCGGGAAGAGCTGGAGGATTTCACCGGCGATCTGTCTCTCATTCAAGCGTCCAGTATTCATATCCACACAAAAGAGGAAATGGATGCTGATACAGATGGTGAAGTTTATATGACGGCCCCCTCTTCTTTAGAAGTGTTAAAACAACATTTGACCTTTATTGTTCCAGCAGAATAAAAAATGCCCGACATCATTTTGATTCGGGCGTTTTTTTGATATAGCGTCTGTATAAATATTCAAGTGCATATCCGAGAAGCGTCCCGGCGAGAAGTGATATTCCTAAAAAGCTATTGGCTGCTCCTTTAAACCCGCCGACAATCAGCAGACAGTACACGATTTGAATGATTGAAACGATCGATATGATAAGCAGTAATCGTTCAGGATGATTGCGTGATTTAGAAATGTACCGCAGAAAAGCGAAGGCAATCGCTGTGATAAACATGAGACCAATCGTGAGAAAAGCAAAAAAATCTAGTCCAGACATATCATCGCTCCTTTCTCCTAGATGTGGAAATCCCCCTCTCATACCGGGAGGGGGGAAAATATTGTTTTAATAAACAGATGTCTGCTCGTCGATGCCTTCAAGGATTTGTTTAATTCGCTGAAGGAATCTGCCGCATACAAGACCATCTAGTACTCTGTGATCTAATGAAAGACAAAGATTGACCATGTCTCTTGCCGCAATCATTCCGTTTACAATCATTGGACGCTTCACGATCGATTCTACTTGTAAAATCGCCGCTTGCGGATAATTAATGATTCCCATTGATTGTACCGAACCAAATGATCCCGTGTTGTTGACAGTGAAGGTACCGCCTTCCATATCACTTTGCTTAAGCGTCCCTTGTCTCACCTTAGACGCCAGCTCATGAATTTCTTTGGCAATGCCCTTAATGGTCTTTTCATCCGCATCCTTAATGACTGGAACAAAAAGCGCGTCATCTGTAGCGACAGCAATCGAAACATTGATTGCTTTCTTTTGCACAATTTTATCTCCGGCCCACATGCTGTTCATTTCAGGGAATTCCTTTAAGGCCTGAGCCACTGCTTTGACAAAGAACGCAAAGAACGTCAAGTTAAAGCCTTCTTTTGCTTTAAACTGATCCTTCAGCTGATTTCTTCTTGTCACTAGATTTGTCACATCGACTTCCATCATCGTCCAAGCATGCGGAATTTCATGTTTGCTTCTCAGCATATTGGCCGCAATTGCCTGACGGATCGGCGTGACTGGCAGCTCAACATCACCAGGCATAGAAGGGACGGCAGGTGCTGCTTTTGCTTGAGAAGACTGCGCAGGCTCCGGTTGAACGGCACGTTCATTGACAGGTGCTGTCTTCTCTTTGACGCCGCCGTTTTCAATGAGCTGCAGCAAATCTTTTCTAGTGATTCGGCCGCCTGCTCCCGTACCTTGAACAGCCGCTAAATCAATGCCATGCTCATCTGCTAAACGAAGAACGGCTGGAGAATAACGTTTCTTTTGACTTTGATTCTCATTTGTTTGATCTGCTTCAGGCGCTTCGCTTTGCTCAGGTGCTGCTTCTTCTTTCTCGCTCTGCTGCTCGCTTCCTTCAACTTCAATTTCACAGAACACTTCTCCTACTTGCAGCGTTTCGCCTTCCTCAGCCGATAGCTTTGTAATCGTTCCTGTAAAAGATGACGGAACTTCTGCGTTCACTTTATCTGTCATGACTTCCGCAATCGGATCGTATTTATTCACATGATCGCCAGGTGAAACGAGCCATTTGCTAATGGTTCCTTCTGTTACACTTTCACCTAGCTGAGGCATTTTCATTTGTTCAATTGCCACTTTGAAACCCTCCTCTTTCTTAAAACGCCGCCAGCTCTCTCATTTCAGCTTCTACCTTATCCGGGTTGACCATGAAGAATTTCTCCATTGTCGGCGCATAAGGCATTGCCGGAATATCTGGTCCTGCCAGGCGTTTGATTGGTGCGTCTAAATCAAATAAGCAATGCTCCGAAATGATCGCCGCAACCTCACTCATGATGCTGCCTTCTTTTGTATCTTCTGTTAACAGAAGCACTTTACCTGTTTTAGAAGCCGCTTCTATAATCGCTTCCTGATCAAGCGGGTACACTGTTCTCAAATCGAGAATATGAGCGGAAATGCCGTCTTTTGCAAGGCGGTCTGCTGCTTGCAGCGCAAAATGGACACAAAGGCCATATGTAATGACCGTGATATCATCGCCTTCACGCTTCACATCTGCTTTTCCAATCGGAAGAGTGTAATCCTCTTCAGGCACTTCTCCTTTAATCAGACGGTATGCACGTTTATGTTCAAAGAACAATACAGGATCTGGATCACGCACTGCAGCCTTTAAAAGACCTTTGACATCATAAGGTGTAGAAGGCATCACAATCTTCAAACCAGGCTGGTTAGCAAAAATGGCTTCGACCGATTGTGAATGATAAAGTGCCCCGTGTACTCCGCCCCCGTAAGGTGCGCGGATGACCATTGGACAGCTCCAATCATTATTTGATCGGTATCTAATTTTTGCAGCCTCTGAAATGATTTGGTTGATTGCAGGCATAATAAAATCCGCAAATTGCATTTCTGCAATTGGGCGCATTCCATACATCGCTGCCCCAATACCTACACCCGCAATGGCTGATTCTGCAAGAGGTGTATCCATGACGCGCGCTTCTCCGAATTGCTCGTAAAGACCCGCTGTCGCTTTAAATACGCCGCCTTTTTTCCCGACATCCTCTCCGAGCACAAACACTTTCGGATCTCGCTCCATTTCTTCTTTCATCGCCAGTGTAATAGCGTCTATATATGACATAACAGGCATTTTTCTTCCCCCTTACTCCGCATACACGTAACGAAGTGCGCTTTCTGCATCAGCATAAGCCGCGTTTTCCGCTTCATCAGTAGCTTCGTTTACGATTTGCATGATTTCTTTTGTCATCTCTTCTTTCATTTCAGAAGTCATGACGTTTCCTTCGATTAAATACGTTTCATATTGGATGAGCGGATCTTTCTTTCTTGCTTCAAGCACTTCTTCTTTTTCTCGATAGCTTGAATCATCGTCATCACTTGAATGCGCAGTTAAACGGTAAGAGATTGTTTCAATCAATGTCGGGCCTTCACCTCTAGCCGCACGGTCTCTTGCTTCTTTGACAGCGGCATATACTTCAAGCGGATCATTTCCATCTACAGTGACACCAGGCATCCCATATCCAACCGCACGATCTGAAATGCGTTCACAGGCTACTTGTTTGTCATATGGCACGGAAATCGCATACTTATTGTTTTCACACATGAAAATAACAGGCAGTTTATGAACAGCAGCAAAGTTTGCGCCTTCGTGGAAATCACCTTGGTTTGATGAGCCTTCACCGAACGTGACAAAGCTGACAAAGTTTTTCTGCTCTAATCGTCCAGCAAGGGCAATTCCTACCGCGTGAGGAACCTGCGTTGTTACAGGTGACGACCCAGTCACAATTCGATTTGCTCTTTGCCCAAAATGCCCCGGCATTTGTCTTCCGCCTGAGTTTGGATCGTCTTGTTTTGCGAAACCAGACATCATTAAATCTTTTGCTGTCATCCCAAAAGCAAGGACAACCCCCATATCACGATAGTAAGGTAAGACGTAATCTTCTTCTCTATTAAGAGCAAATGCAGCGCCGACTTGCTGCGCTTCCTGCCCTTGACAAGAAATAACGAATGGAATTTTCCCGGAACGGTTTAAAAGCCACATCCGTTCATCGATTTTTCTTGCTAGAAGCATTGTTCTGTATATCTCAATTGCTTGTTCATCTGATAATCCTAATTCCTGATGACGCATGTTACTCATCATGTTTCCCTCCTTGATTAAAAATGGATCGCCTTCCCGTCAACAGCAAGGGCTGCCTCGCCAATCGCCTCTGATAAGGTCGGATGCGGGTGTATCGTCTGCCCCACTTCCCACGGGGTTGCATCAAGTACTTTGGCTAATCCAGCTTCAGATATCATATCTGTTACATGAGGACCAATCATATGAATTCCTAAAATATCATCTGTCTTTTGATCGGCAATGATTTTGACGAATCCATCAGACTCACCGTACACAAGTGCTTTTCCAATCGCCATAAATGGGAATTTCCCTATTTTGACTTCAAAGCCCTGCTCTTTTGCCGCCTGTTCAGTGAGTCCAACACTAGCGGTTTCTGGGTGAGAGTAAACACATTTAGATACGAGCGTTTCATCGAGCGGCTTTGGATCTTTCCCAGCCATATGTTCTACAGCAATCATCCCTTCGTGAGAAGCGACATGTGCCAGCTGAAGCCCGCCGATGACATCTCCTATTGCGTAAATATGCGATTCTTTCGTTTGATAATGTTCATTCACGACAATGCCTTGTTTTTCGGTTTGGATGTCCGTGTTTTCAAGACCTATGCCTTCGATATTAGGTACTCTGCCCACTGAAAGAAGGAGTTTTTCCGCTTCAAACGTCTGAATGTCTCCATCCTTTTCCGCTTGAATTGTCACGAGATTTTCCTGCTTTTCTACGCTATCTGGCAGTACCTTCGCATTAGTCACAAAAGTGATGCCTTTTTTAGATAATAGCTTTTCCATTTCTTTAGAAATGTCATGATCCTCTGTTGGCAAAATGCGGTCTGCAAACTCAAGCACAGTGACGTTCACACCAAAATCATTAAGCATGGAAGCCCACTCGATTCCGATCACTCCGCCCCCCACAATTAGCATTGACTGCGGAAGCTCTGGCAGTTCAAGTGCATCATCTGAAGTGAGGATGTGTGTTCCATCTGCTTCAAGCCCTGGCAGCACACGCGGTCTTGATCCTGTCGCGATGATGACCTGCTTTGGAATGAGCATTTCATTTTCCTCTCCATTTGCCATTTCTACGGAGATCGTTCCTGGCATTGGCGAAAAGATAGATGGACCAAGAATACGGCCGATCCCTTCATATACATCAATTCTTCCTTGTTTCATTAAATGTTTGACGCCGCCTGCTAGTTTTTCGACGATCTCTGTTTTTCTTTTCTGCACATTGGCAAATTGCAAGGCAACGCCTCCTGCCTCAACACCAAAATCAGCTGCGCGTTTGACGGTTTGATAAACTTCTGCACTTCTGAGCAGCGCTTTAGACGGGATGCAGCCTTTATGAAGACATGTTCCGCCGAGCTTTTCTTTTTCTACAACTGCTGTTTTCAATCCAAGCTGTGAGGCACGGATGGCCGCTACATAGCCGCCTGTGCCTCCACCAAGAATGACGAGGTCATATTCAGTTGCCATGACTTGTCACTCCTTTCTTTTCCTGTTGATCATTTGGGTATTCTTTCGGTGATTCTTCTTCTTTTAAAATACGAAGCGCACCTTCTGCTAACGATTGCAGCTCATTTTCACCTGGAAACACAACAACATCTGAAATCCAGTCAATATAGCCGCGAATACTTGACGTAATTTGTTTGCTGTATGCAAGTCCGCCTGTTAATACAATGACGTCAACTGCTCCTTTTAAGACAGCGCTAGCCGCACCAATTTCCTTGGCAATCTGATAGCACATCGCTTCATAAATGAGCGCCGCCCGCTCATCACCCGCTTCAATCATGCGTTCCACTTTCACAGCGTCTGTCGTGCCAAGATAGCCCGCAAGCCCGCCTTCACCAATAATGCGTTTGAGCATTTCTTCTTGGGTATACTCCCCCGAAAAACAAAGATTCACAAGATCACCTGTCGGCAGGGTTCCCGCACGCTCTGGGCTGAAAGGACCTTCGCCATGCAGACCGTTATTCACATCGATGACTTTTCCTTTTTCATGAACACCAATGGTAATACCGCCGCCCATATGAGTAATAATCATGTTCAAATCTTCATAACTTTTTCCAAAAGAAGCCGCTGTTTTTCTTGCGACCGCTTTTTGATTTAATGCATGAAAAATGCTTTTTCTTTCGATCGTTGGCAGCCCTGAAATACGAGCAATTGGTTTTAGTTCATCCACTACAACTGGATCGACAATAAAAGCTGGGATATTCAGGCCAAGTGCAATTTCTCTCGCGATGATTCCACCGAGATTGGATGCGTGCTGGCCGGCATATCCTTCTTTTAGGTCTTTCACCATTTGCTCATTGACTTCATATGTGCCTCCTTCAATCGGACGAAGGAGACCGCCGCGTGCGCAAACTGCATCAAACTTTGAGATGTTCATCCCCTGTTCATGCAGTGTTTTCAATATGGTTTCTTTACGGAATGAAAATTGATCAATGATATGAGGAAACTGCTTTAATTCCTCATCTGTATGTCTAAGTGTCGTTTCAAAAATAGACCGTTCATTATGAAACACACCGATTTTTGTTGAAGTAGAGCCAGGATTAATCGTGAGAATACGCCATTCTTTTGTCAGCAAAAACAAAACCTCCGTTTCAACTCATTCTTCAAATTAGCGACGGCTTAAAATATGTTGACCATTTTGCAAGAATTGACTTCTTGATTTGCGCATTCTTTCAATTCGCTCTTCAGCCAATCGGTCTGCCGCTTTATAAGTTGGAATGGCATCACGGTTTGAAATTTCAATCACACGTTCAATATTTTGATAAATGCCTTCGACTTTTTTCATCGCACGATCTGCATTATAGCCATAAAGCTCATCAGCCACGTTAATCACACCGCCTGCATTGATCACATAGTCAGGAGCATATACAATTCCCATTTCATGGATAAGGTCTCCGTGATGCGTTTCTCTTAGCTGGTTATTTGCAGCACCTGCAATCACCTTTGCTTTTAACTTAGGAATGGTCACATCGTTAATGGTTGCGCCAAGTGCGCACGGTGCATAAATATCACATGCTTGATCGTAAATATCGTCAGGGTCGACTGCTTTTGCCCCGAAGTCTTCAACAGCTCGTTTGACAGAGTCTTTGTTGATATCTGTGACAATGAGCTGCGCGCCTTCTTCATGCAGATGTTTACACAAGTTGTAAGCGACATTTCCTACGCCTTGGACGGCAATTGTTTTTCCTTCTAATGAATCGGTCCCAAATGCAGCTTTGGCAGCGGCTTTCATCCCTTTGTATACACCGTAAGCAGTGACCGGAGACGGATTTCCAGAAGAACCAAATGCAGGAGAGATTCCTGTGACAAAATCGGTTTCTTCATGAATGAGATCCATGTCTTCTACCGTTGTACCGACATCTTCTGCTGTAATATAGCGGCCATTCAGCCCTTGAATATAACGTCCAAATGCACGGAACATTTCTTCATTTTTGTCTTTTCTCGGATCACCGATGATGACCGTTTTTCCGCCGCCAAGATTAAGTCCTGCTGCCGCGTTTTTATAAGTCATTCCTCTCGCTAGACGCAGTGCATCCTCAATGGCTGCTTCTTCGTTTTCATACGTCCACATTCTCGTTCCGCCTAGTGCCGGCCCAAGTGTTGTATCATGAATCGCAATAATGGCTTTTAAACCAGACTGCTCATCCTGACAAAATACAAGCTGTTCATAATCGTATCGTTCCATATATTTAAAAAGTTCCATCGTGTTATTCCTCCTATTACTTCCGCTTAATTTGATGTACAGATGGCAAGCGCAATTGAATAAAGCTTACTTTCGGCTGAATCAGACCGGCTTGTTAAAGCAATCGGCGCCTTCGCTCCTGCCACCACAGCTCCCACCTTCGCATGTGCAAAGTAGATGAGAGATTTATAAAGAATGTTTCCTGCCTCAATTGTTGGCACAAGCAAAATATCTGCATGGCCGGCTACATCACTTGTAATATTTTTATGAGAAGCTGCCGTTTGAGAAATGGCATTATCTAAAGCAAGAGGCCCATCAATCAGGCATCCAGAAATTTGCCCCCGCCGATTCATTTGCGCAAGACTTGCCGCAGTCAAAGTTGAATCCATTGCCGGATTCACGACCTCCACCGCAGAGAGCACTGCAACCTTTGGCATGTCGTTTCCGACAGCTTGTGCTACTTGAACAGAGTTGATCGTAATCTCTTTCAGCATATTTAAATCGGGCGCGATGTTCATCGCAGAATCCGTGACATAAATAAAGCGGTCAAAGCCCGGTACTTCAAATGCCGCAACATGTGATAGGACACTTGTCGTCCTGAGCCCATATTCTTTATTCAGTACCGCTTTTAAAAGAACGGCTGTCGGGACATGCCCCTTCATCAAAATATCTGCATGCTTCTCGCTCACTGCCTGAACGGCAATTTTGGCAGATTCTTCGGGAGAATCTGAATGAATAATATCTATCCAGTCCTCATTGATTTCATGCTGCTTCACTAGCTCCTTCAGGTTGCGTTTGTTCCCAACCAGGAGAAAGCGAGCGACCTTTCGCTTAATTGCCATCTTGATGGCATGAAGCACTTCTTCGTCTTCTGCATGAGCCACAGCCGCCGTTTTGTTCTGCAGCTGGGCGGCTTTCATAATCAGATCGTCAAGCTTCATATATGCCCACCTTTCCTTGTGCTCGGTTCATGTTTTATATGCAAGTTCCGTGCCAGTTTGAAATGCAGTGAATATGAGGCAATTCGCATGACATTCGTGCAATCTTTTGCAGATTACATGCATTTTATTGCATGCTATCTTTTGCAAGTTGATATTTGTCCATTTTATAGTAAAGGTTCCGAATACTGATCCCTAACGTTTTCGCTGTTTTCGTGCGATTGAATTGATGCTTTTCAAGGGTTTGTTTAATCAGCTGCGCTTCAAATGCCTCAACAGCATCCGAAAGCGTCTCTCCCTCAAATTGACTGACAGTCAGTTCCTGCTGCTCTTTTTCTTCCTGATCTTCTGACTCCATGAAAGAAATATGCCCTTCATCAATCCATTCTTCTTGCGGGTTCAAAAAGATCATGGCTCGTCCAAGTACATTTTCAAGCTCTCTTACGTTTCCTGGCCACTTATATGATCGCAGTCTATTAAGTGCCTGTTCCGTTAACCCGCTCACGTTCCGTCCATAGTCTAAATTGATCTTTTGGATGAGACGTTTGCTTAACGAGTCAATATCCTCAAGGCGCTGCCTTAGCGGCGGGATGGAGATCGGGTATCTGTTCATTCGATAATATAAATCTTCTCTGAACTTTCCTTCCGCCATCGCTTTTTCAATATTGACATTTGTCGCCGTGATCACACGAACATCGACTGGTATAGCCTTTGTTCCGCCTACCCTTACTATTTCTTTCTCCTGCATCACACGAAGCAGCTTCGCCTGTGTACTTGGCGTCATTTCGCCAATTTCATCTAAAAAAATGCTGCCTTGATTCGCCTCTTCAAACAGCCCTTTTTTCCCGCCTCGCCTTGCACCAGAAAATGCTCCTTCTTCATAGCCAAAAAGCTCTGACTCTAAAAGGGTCTCAGATAAGGCTGCACAGTTGACCCGTACAAAGCGATTATATTTCCGGTCACTTTCATTATGAATGGCGTGCGCAAACAGCTCTTTTCCAGTACCTGATTCTCCCCGGAGTAAAATGGTGGCTGGCGTTTTCGCGCCTAGCTTCGCCTGCTCTAGCGCCACAAGCATTTGCTCACTCTCTCCAATGATGTCTTCAAATGTGTACTTTGCTTCAAGTGTACGGATGAGCTGCCTTGCTTTATTTAATTCATTTGTGAGTGATTGAATTTCTGATACGTCATGAATGACCCCGACACTGCCTTTTAAAATGCCATCAACAATGACTGGCGCTACGTTGACAATCACATCTTTTTTATTCGGTCCGACTTTCATTCTGACGCCTCGAACGGGTCTTCTTGTTTCAAGTACCTTCAAATGCATGCTTTCCCCTTCAGAAATATCTGCACCTGCTGGTTTCCCCACAACTTCTTTATCTGTTAATCCAGTCATTTTCGTATAAGCCCGGTTGATTAAGATCCCTTTTCCCTGCTCATCAACAACTGATATGGCTTCATCCGACGATTGAATGATCGCCTCCAGCATCGTTCGCACTTCTTTAAGATTGGTTACTTCCTCCGCAAGCTCAACGGCATCTGTAATATCTTTAAAGATGGATAAAGCACCTAGCATTCTCCCCGCGTCATCAATAATTGGCAAACGCGTTGTAACAATTTGTATTTGCTGATTCAGAAATTGTTTTTGATTAAATTCTGGCTCTCTCGATCTTAAAATGTCGGGAAGCTTTGTATTTGGGATCACTTCTCGTATATGACGGCCAATCGCATCTTTTTGCGAACATCCAACCATTTTGGCCGCTGATCGATTAAACAGGACGACTTCTTCATTCATGTTTATAAAAATCATCCCGTCGTTCGTTGCATTAAAAATGCGGTCATGCTTATAGGTTTGTTCCTTTAACATTTGGATTAGCTGCTGTTTTTCTGACATTAATTCTGATATAACGTAAGCCATTGAACTTGGAACAATGACTGCGTGCTCTGGCTTTTTTTCAATCAGTTCTTTCAGCACTGCTGAACTGCCTGTTGTTTCGATGATGATATCAATGTCATCTTTTATGTATTCTTTCCAATCCGTTGTCGTATCAATTCCATTCTTTTTCGCTTCTACCATCCCCGGTGCCTCAAGATCAAGGTCGGCAATCGCAATGATTTGAATCGTATTTGTTTTCAGCAATGTTTCAAGCAATGCTGATCCACCCTGTCCTGCACCGACAATCAAGACTCTCTGCATCCCGTTACCCCTTTATATGAAAAAATTTGCACACCATATTTTTCCGTTGCAAAAAATTGCACAACTCTTATATTACCACGTTTTCCTTTCTTGACAAAATATTTTTTGAATTAGACAATGGAAGTAAATGACGTTTAAGGGGACATTTGATGGGGAGAATACTTGCACTAGTGATTATTTTAATACCTGGCGCGCTTGCAGCACTTGGGATTAAGCTGCTGCGTGACACTGTTTTCGGCATCATCATTGCACCATTTCCATATTTATGGCTGCAAGGAATTGCAGGGTTGTTATTTTTAGGGGGAGGTCTTTATGTAGTGGCTGGCTTTATTTTATATAGAGACCGTAAACGAAATAAAGTGACTGCTCGCTTTAAGCAGAGATAAAACGTGAAAAAAGACCCGCTGATTTAGAGCAGGTCTTTTTTCATTTCTTCTCTTATTTTCACGGCTCGGTCAGGAAAATCAGTAAAAATGCCATCGACACCTAAAGAAAACATGTTTTTCATTTGCTTTTCACTATTTACTGTAAACGGCCTGATCACTTGCTGAGATGTATGGAGAGCTGCCACAACCTCTTTGGTCACTCCGGCACCCTTGATATTTGGATGGTAGCCCCTTGCTGGTACTGTTTTTATATACATCTCCGGCTGATGAATCACATCCATTGTGAGAACCGCAAGTTCAACATGAGGCATCAGTTTGTGAAAAAGAGCTAAACTGCCGTGATGAAACGATGAAACAAGTACACGGTCTTCTATTTGAAAATGCTCGATTTGTTTTTTTACTTTCTCTTCGATCCCCGGATATCGATAAATGGAGTTTTTTAATTCAATATTGATAATCAATGATGATTGCTGCGTCACTAGCTCTAATACTTCCTCCAAAAGAGGAATGGATAGAGCACCGGTTTCTTCGTAGAAAGAATGACTCGCATCTCCCGCTTTTAATTCTTCATATGTATGGTCTTTCACTAAACCTTTCATGTTCGTTGTTCTGTTCAATTTCTCATCGTGAATGACAGCAAGTCTGCCGTCTTTCGTCAGCTGAACATCCAGCTCAATTCCGTCAGCTCCTGAATGGAGTGCATGCTCGAAGGCTATCATGGTGTTTTCAGGATAAATGCCTTTAAAGCCTCTGTGTGCAAAAATTTTCGTCATAGGTCACCTCTAAATATGATGCTTCCTTACATTATGACGTGTCTTTTTTCGTTTTTCCAGTTTTGAGCGCCTAAAAAAAACCTCTTCTGATTCATGCGAAGAGGTTGACAGATAAATTCGATCACGTAATCGCTCTGATGGCTTGCTCTGTCGTCTCTGCGTCAAGAGCAAAAAGGGAAGAAACAACTGCGACTGCTGTAACAACGGTTACACCTAACAACAACTTTTTCATAAGATAACCTCCACTTTCTTTTGAAGTATTTGTGCATCGAATTTCTTTTCAAGAAAACGAATGGCATTTTGATAATCATTTCGTTCCTTGAAGTATTTCGATATTTGTTCAGACAAATCCTCAAGCTCCACATATAATCTATTTTTTTCTATGTAGTCTAATTTTTCTGAGAATACGTCTGCTGCCCCACTATTCTCGCACATCAAATCCAAAATTTCAAATTTTACTATATATTCATTATTTTGGATATCGCAACTATACAAAATACCCTCTTTAATATATTCCCTCGCTTCTTGATCTCCTAAATGAACCAAGGCATTGGCCAGAACATATAAAGATTGGATGTAATAATGGCTATTGTCACGATGAATTTGAATGCCCATTCCTTTTTTGGCATAATGTGCGCTTTTTTCATAATCATGCTTTGCATAATAAAGAACCGCTAAATTGTGATAGCATTTCCCAATCAGCACTTCATTGTTAATGCGCTTACTTTTCTCAAGTGCTTCTTTATACTTTTTCTCTGCTTCATCGAATTGAAACAAATCAATGCAATTACTTGCATGTAAAATTAAGCTGTCAATCGCCTGCGCTGTGTACTCTTCATGCGCTTTGAATGTATCGATGGCTTTTTTAATATGATTAATGGATATGAAATTTTGTTTCAGTTCGTAATAGATCGAAGCAACCTTATGGTGAAAAGTTCCTACTTCCAGGTCTTCATTCACACGTTTTAGCCGCTGTTCTGCAATTTTGTAAAAGCTAATGGCTTCATCATACTTTTTCACATATGCAGCATATTGGCCTTTGTAAAAGTAAAAATAAAAATTAATAATGTCATCTGCCTTCTCATCGAGCGTTCCGACACTTTTCATAATTTGATTGGCTTTTTCGATATTTCCAAGTAACATTTCATGTCTGCCGTCAACAAGCTGATAATAAAGGAGAACTTCACGGTCTTCATCTGTATTTTTTAGCAAATTCTGAATTTTCTCTTTATAGACAGCAGATTTTTCTAAGTCATTCTGAGAAATGACCCTCGTCCACTTGCTAATTTCGTTCGCTACCTCAGCAGAGTGGATTTTCAGCTTTCCCATAACCTCACCCTCTTCTTTTCATTATTATAGCATAGTAAAAGAATGTGAAAATTATTAAATTCGACAATGGGAATATTCAGTTCAAATGGCACAATCTCTAAGAAGCCAGTGACTTTAAAACGCCAACCAATCAGGTCAATAGAAATAGAACTTTCGATCTCGTTTACTTTAATTACCAAATCCATGAGACCTTTTCCTCTCATCCTTTTTCTTACGAATGAGCGTTTTCTTCTTCTATTTTGAAGAATTCATGATCGATTGGCGCAGCTGATTACCACTACTTTATGTCTTTTTTATTTTTTTCATGCTTTATTTTTCATTTTATTCTGAAAATAAAGCAGCCCGTTTGTCCAATTTAAACATTAAGATGATTTTATCAACCTAACCAATTTTTGACAACATGTTTCAAAATAAAAAAACGTCTCAATGAAGAAACGTTTTTTCATGAAAAAGATACTAGCTTGCTCTATGCTCTAAACGCAGACGATCAGCTACCATGGCAATAAATTCTGAATTGGTTGGTTTCGCTTTTGACATGCTGACAGTATAACCAAAGAGTGAGGAAATGGAATCAATGTTTCCTCTGCTCCAAGCGACTTCAATGGCATGACGAATCGCTCGTTCTACCCTGCTGGCAGTCGTGTTAAATTTCTTTGCAATGTCTGGGTACAACACTTTAGTGATGCTTCCGAGAAGCTCAATGTCATTGTACACCATAGAAATGGCTTCTCTTAAGTATAAATAGCCTTTAATATGAGCGGGCACGCCAATTTCATGAATAATGGTCGTAATGCTCGCATCTAAGTTTTTACGTTTCGGTTCAGGTTTGTTACGAAGAACACTGTTTTGGATTGATGAAGAGCGATGGGTAACTTGTGTGCCGTTTCCACTGACTTGACGAATATGACCTACTAGGTTTTCCATATCAAATGGCTTTAAAATGAAATAGGATGCGCCCAAATCAACTGCTTTTTTCGTGACATCTTCTTGTCCAAATGCCGTTAGCATAATCACACTTGGCTGTTTTGTCATTTCATTGTTTTCACGGAGGCGTTCTAGTACAGCAAGACCGTCTAAATGAGGCATAATAATGTCTAAGAGGAGAACGTCGGGCTCTTTATCTTTAAATAATGTCAGGCATTCCTGACCATTATACGCCACGCCAAGTACTTCCATATCTTCCTGTCCCTCAATATACTCTGTCAAAAGGCCAACAAGCTCTCGATTGTCATCAGCTACACACACTTTAATTTTCTCCACGTTCTTTCCTCCCCAATGTCGATTCCTTTAGTCTTTTGCATTTCTCTTCTGAGTGTTCAATTCGACAAAACCATGCTATCCCCTTTAAAAAACTTTAATTTTCCGAATAATAGAGCATTATCTAGCTTTTTCTACGTTTTTCTTAACGAATCGACGATTATTGCAATTTGACAACATGCTTTTTTCCATTTTGTCGAAAAATCTCTTTTTCCTTATTTTATAACATGATGGAAGAGAAAGAAAGGGTAGAAAAAAACTGCCGGAAGATTCGCGGCAGTTTATAATCAGCTTGCTTTTTTGTTTTTTTGATAAAGGTCGATTCCTGCTTCTGACAGCATCCATTCAATGTGTACGCCGTACCCGCTAGTCGGATCATTGACAAATACGTGTGTGACAGCTCCAATGACTTTGCCATTTTGGATGATGGGGCTTCCGCTCATTCCTTGGACGATTCCGCCCGTTTTGCTTAAAAGCCGCTCATCTGTTACCTTCAATACCATTCCTTTAGTTGCTGGGAATTTCTGCGGTGTTGTGCTGACGATTTTAATATCAAACTTCTCCACTTTATCATGATCCACAACGGTTAAAATTTCTGCTGGGCCTTCTTTTACTTCATTTGATAAAGCGACTGGAAGTGGTTTATCTGCTACATGATTTTCAAGCTTTTCGGTTAACGTACCAAAGATACCAAAAGGGCTGTTGCGGGAAATATCTCCTATTGTTTTTCTTTCGGAAGAGAATCTCGCCAATTTTTCTCCAGGATTGCCTCCTGTGCCTTTTTCAATCGATGTCACGGTTGATCTAACAATTTCACCATTGTCGACAACAATTGGTTTTTTTGTATCCATGTCAGAAATCACATGCCCAAGGGCACCATATTTTTTAGATGAAGGTTCGAAAAAGGTCATCGTGCCGATTCCTGCTGCAGAATCACGAATGTAAAGACCAATTCGATAGATGCCTTCACTTGCATCTTTTGCGGGTGTTAATGTTGTTTGAAAGGTTTTATGATCTCTCTTTATGAGCAAACGAAGCGTTTCACCCGTTTTCCCTGCTTTCTGAATAAATGGGGTGAGGTCATTCATTTTCTCCATTTTTTGACCATTGATTTCAATGATCATATCCCCTGATTGAATGCCTGCGGCTTCACCTGGTGATTTTTTGCCGTCTGCTGTTGTGATTTGATGAAAACCTACAACGAGAACTCCTACAGAGTGGAGCTTGACGCCAATGGATTGACCTCCAGGAATGACTTTTAATTCAGGGAGAACGTCAACTTTTGTTTTCTTAATAGGAAATCCTTTAAAATCATAAACAATTTCGGCTTTTCCCGCCTTTTGTCCTGTAATATCCAGCTGATTCTTTTTCTCTGAAAGGCTAAAGGCTGGTGAAGAAGCATTGGCTGACGCTTCAATCGATGTGTCAATTGAGTGCTTCTGTTTTTCAAATACAGCAACATTTGTTGGAATGCTGATGTATTCCTTCACTATGCTCATAAACCCTGTACTTATTAAAGAAACAAGGAGAATCACACCAATGGCTTTTCTCATCTTTTCGGGCATTCATTTTTCACTCTCCTCGCTCCTTACCCACACCAGAACACTCATGTTTTGGCTACATCTTTACTTTTGCCTTCTTCTAGAGGATTTATAACCGGCAGCTTTAGAAAATGATTGGATAAATTGATAAAAGAAAAAGACGATTTTATGGGTATATACGCCGGCTTTTACACAACATAAAAAAAGGCAGCTGATGATTCAGCTACCCTGTTGTTTTGACATCATTTGCTTGGTGCAATAGTTCTTTTGCATGCTGTTTTGTCAGCTCAGTCACTTCCACACCGGCAATCATCCGGCCAATTTCACTCACTTTTTCTTCATGACTTAATGGTTTGACACTCGTCAGTGTTCTGCCCGCTTTCGAGCGTTTCGAAATGAAGAGATGTGTGTCAGCCATTGCTGCTACTTGAGGCAGGTGTGTAATGCAGAGCACTTGTGATCCAGACGCAACTTTGTAAATTTTCTCAGCAATGGCTTGTGCCACTCTGCCGCTGACGCCTGTATCAACTTCATCGAAAATAATGGATGTGACGTCTTGTTTAGCTGAGAAAATACTCTTCACAGCGAGCATGACACGTGAAATTTCTCCACCTGAGGCTACTTTCGATAAAGATTTCATCGGTTCGCCTGTATTTGTAGAAATGACAAATTGTGCTTGGTCGATTCCATTTTTCCCGAGCTGCACAGGTTTTCCGTCTAATAGCGGACAATCGGTGCTGCCAAATGGCGCATATCGAACAGAAAAAGCTGTGTCAAATGATGACTTCTCCATATACAAATCCTTGAGCTCTGTTTGGATTTGCTTCGCTAGCTTTTTGGCCCATTTTTTACGCAGCTCCGAAACGTTAAGTGCTTCGAGCAGGGCGTCACGGCTCATCGCATCTAATTTATTTTTGAGCGTCTGCAGATGGCTGTCTCGATTTTGGATCTGATCTATTTCTTCTTCAATCTTCGCCGCATACTCCAAAATTTCTTCAACGGTTGTGCCGTATTTTCGTTTTAGCTGCTTCATTTCATTCAGCCTGGATTCAATAAAATCAAGACGAGCCGGGTCGAATTCTAATTGATCCAGCATGCTCCGCATTTGGAAGGTTGAATCCTCTAATAAGTAGTAGGAGTTCGACACTTGTTCAGATAGCTTTTTCAAATCATCGTTGATCTCAGACACCTGATCAAGCTCGCTTGAAGACATACCAACCCAATCTAGCCCTCCTTGCTCATTACGCAAGGCGTTATACGCGTTTTGGAGTGAGGAATAGATTTTTTCGTAGTTGCTGATTTGATGACGCTCTTCCTGAAGCTTCTCATCTTCTCCCGGCTCTAATTGTGCCGCCTCAATCTCCTCTAGCTGAAATTGCAGTAAATCTAAGCGATGCACCATTTCCTGCTCATTCTCAGACAGCTGCCTTAGCTTTTGAGCCGTCTTCATATATTGATCATATGCTTCTTGATACTGCAAGAGAGCCGGTGCAATGTCTTCTGCTCCAAATTGATCGAGCAAATGCAGATGATTTTCATCTTCCATGAGCAGCTGGTTATCGTGCTGTCCATGTATATCAAGCAAAAGCCGTCCTACTTCCCGTAAAAGTGAGATGGTGACAAGCTTTCCATTAATCCGGCAAATGCTTTTCCCGCTGTTATTAATATCACGGCGGAGGATCATCATTTCATCTGATGCGTCAATTCCCTGCTCTTCGCATAGAGCAAATACAGGGTGATCGGCTGGTACAAGAAAAAGCCCTTCCAGCTCTGCCTTTTTTTCACCGTAGCGGACAAATTCAGAGGATCCTCTTCCTCCCACGAGAAGTGAGACAGCGTCAATCATGATGGATTTTCCGGCACCTGTTTCCCCCGTTAGAACCGTGAGTCCTTTTTCAAATGAAACCGTTAACTCTTCAATGATTGCAAAGTTTTTAATGGTTAGTTCTGCTAACACTCATTTGACACCTCTTTTAGTAAACCTGATTCTTTATAGAAGCTCTAAAATTTTGCTCGAAACTGTCTCTGTATCATCTGGGGTGCGGCAAATGATTAAAATCGTATCATCCCCGCAAATCGTTCCCATAATTTCTTCCCAATCTAAATTATCCATTAAAGCACCAATCGCCTGAGCATTACCCGGCATTGTTTTCAGAACAATTAAATGACTGGCAGCATCCATTTTAATAAATGCATCCATTAGGGACCGCTTCAGCTTTGACAGCGGATTAAACCGCTGATCTGCAGGAAGACTGTATTTATATGTTCCATTGTTCGTCGGAACTTTCACTAAATGCAATTCCTTAATATCCCTAGAAACGGTCGCTTGTGTGATGTTATATCCATCGGCTTTCAAAATATCGACCAATTCATCTTGTGTTTCAATTTCTTGGCTTGCAATGATTTCTCTTATTTTAATATGCCTTTGACCTTTATTCATATTTGACCCCCCTAGGCGTTTCATTCTCAGTTTGTCTTTACGTTCTATGTTATATGATGCACACTTCAAAAAACAAGCATTACGTGAGATACGACCAATTCTTGTCTTTTGACCATGTAAAAAGAAATAATAGCGAGCTATTATTCCTTTCAGCGTGTAGACAAACCCTCGCATTCGGTGTCAGTCCTGCGCGCTGGTGCTCACGAATGTCAAATTCGCTCCGCAAAAGTAGCTGAACTTCCTAGACTTCAAAGGTTTTCTATCACGCTGAAAAGAAGACAAAGGGCTAAAATAAAGATCATTTTAACCCTTTGTCAACAATCTGAAAAGGAATAATAGCGAGCTATTATTCCTTTTGTTTCAATGATTTCATGTGTCAGCCGGCTCAGGGCTGTTTTTCTTTTCTTTCAATACGGAATGGGCTTCCTTGACGACCTTCTCAAGTTCTGAAGCAGGAAGTGCCGCATTTTCTTCTTGATCAGAATGAAGCACTAAATGAAGCAGAAATTCAATATTTCCATCTCCACCAGTGATAGGCGAAAATGATACATCCTTTACATCATAGCCTTCTTTTGCAGCAAATTGATTCATCTCTTCTAGTACACCAAGGTGGACAGACGGCTCACGCACGATGCCTTTTTTCCCAACAAGCTCTCTGCCTGCTTCAAATTGAGGCTTGACGAGCGCAATACAGTCACCACCCGGAACAAGAATATGCTTTAAAGCCGGCAGAATGAGTTTGAGTGAGATAAAAGATACATCAATCGATGCCACTTCTGGCAATCCTTCAGTAAAATCAGCTGGAACGGAATGGCGGAAATTGGTGCGCTCCATGACGATGACCCTGTCATCCTGCCTTAATTTCCACGCAAGCTGATTGTAGCCAACGTCTACAGCATATGATTTGACTGCTCCATTTTGAAGAGCACAATCTGTAAATCCGCCTGTTGATGACCCAATATCAATCAGCAATTTCCCTTCAACTGTCAGATCAAATTCTTTAAGCGCTTTTTCAAGCTTTAACCCGCCGCGGCTTACGTATTTGAGAGGGTTCCCCTTCACTGTAAGCGGCGTATCACGAGCAATTTTCTCGCCTGGTTTATCCAAACGGGTTTCATTTGAGTAAACGATCCCTGCCATGATGGCACGCTTTGCTTTCTCTCTTGTTTCCATTAGTCCTTGTTCGACTAATAAAACGTCAAGTCGTTCTTTCTTTGATGTCATGATCCAATTCCTTTTCTTGGTGCTGCTGGAAGCAGGTCACGTAAAGTCTCAGCAACCTGTGCTTTCGTCAGTCCAATTTCTTCAAGCAGGGCATCAACACTTCCATGCTCAATAAATTGATCTGGGATACCCATACGTTCTACTTTGATATGTGATGCTTTCTTGTCGTGTAGATATTCTAATACGCTGCTGCCAAACCCGCCTTGAAGCACAGCTTCTTCAATCGTTAAAATCGGAATCCCTTCAGAAAGAATGTCATGTAGCATCGCTTCATCAAGCGGCTTAATAAACCGAGCGTTGACGACACGAATTGATTTCCCTTCTTTTTGAAGTTCCTCAGCTGCTTGCAGCGCCATTTTAATCGTCGTTCCGAATGTTAAGATGACGGCATCCTTCCCTGGATGAAGAACCTCCCAGGACCCAATCGGAATGGTTTTGAGCTGTTCATCCATTTTCACGCCAAGACCATTTCCGCGCGGGAAACGCATGGCAATAGGACCGTCATCATACTGAATGGCTGTATTGACCATGTGCTGGCCTTCATTTTCATCCTTCGGCATCATGAGCACCATATTCGGCATATGACGCATGAAGGCAATATCAAACACACCTTGATGCGTTTCTCCATCTGCACCGACAAGACCCGCACGGTCAATTCCGATAAATACATTGAGGTTTTGGCGGCAAATATCATGCAGCACTTGATCATAAGCTCTTTGCAGGAATGTTGAATAGATCGCTAAAAATGGCTTCATATCCTGCGTCGCAAGCCCAGCTGCCATTGTTGCTGCATGCTGCTCAGCAATTCCTACATCAAACATTCGCTCTGGAAATTCCTTTGCAAAGCCTTCAAGTTTTGAGCCAACAGGCATCGCAGGCGTGATGGCCACAATTCGCTCATCTTTCCGCGCAAGCTTTCTGACTGTTTCACTGACAAGACCACTCCATGACGGTGCAGCAGCTGCTGGTTTTACAAAATCACCTGTATCAATTTTGTATGGACCTGTGCCGTGCCAAGTCCCGATTTTATCGGATTCTGCCGGCTGATAGCCTTTTCCTTTTTTCGTGATGACATGCAGCAGGACAGGACCTTTTGTTTTCTTTGCATATTCAAGGTTTTCAAAAAGATCTTCATAAGAATGTCCATCAACAGGACCTAAGTAAGTGAATCCCATTTCCTCAAAGAACATGCCAGACACTAGTAAATACTTGAGGCTGTCTTTAATACGCTCTGCTGTGGCAGCAAGCTTTCCGCCTACAGCTGGGATCCGCTTAAATAAATACTCGAGCTCGTCCTTTACCCATTGGTACTTGCCTGCTGTGCGCAGTCTGCCAAGCATGGTGTGAATTGCACCGACGTTTGGTGCAATACTCATTTCATTATCGTTTAAGATAACGATCATGTCTTTCTTTTCATCACCGATATGATTCAGAGCTTCAAGCGCCATACCTCCGGTTAATGCACCATCTCCGATAATCGGCAGGATATATTCATCTGTCCCTTTAATATCCCGCGCCGCCGCCATACCCATCGCGCCAGATAATGACGTTGAGCTGTGGCCTGTTTCCCAAACATCATGCTCACTTTCATTTCGTTTAGGAAAACCGCAAAGTCCTTTATATTGACGAAGTGTATCAAACTCCGCCCCTCTTCCAGTTAACAGCTTGTGAACATAAGACTGATGTCCAACATCCCAAAGGAATTTGTCTTTCGGGCTGTCAAATACTTTATGAAGGGCAACCGTGAGTTCAACGACACCCAGGTTTGGACCGATATGCCCGCCAGAGTTAGCCAAGGACTCAATTAAAAACATGCGAATGTCAGCACTAAGCTCCTCTAATTCTGCAATTGACATTCCTTTTAGAAACGTTGGATTTTTTATTGATAAAAGATCCAATCAGGATCAACTCGCTTTCAACAAAATTTCTATCTACATATATAATGCCTTATTCCGATGAAAACCAAGCGGGAATAAGAGTTGTCTCATCATGATAAACTGTTTACAGTTTACCACAATTGCTCGAAGACCCTCAAATCTAGGCTGTTTTTAATGATCTCTTGAGGCGATCAGATCACATAACTCATGCAGCAATTGCTGCTCTAATTCAAGATTTGAGACAATTTCTTTTGCACGTGTGATGTGCTCGTGCAGCTTTTCTTTTGCTCCTGTAAGCGTTAATAAAGAAGGATATGTCGACTTTTCATTCGCTGTATCAGAGCCGACTCGTTTTCCTATTTTTTCTTCGCTTCCTTCGAGGTCTAAAATGTCATCACGGATTTGAAAAGCAATGCCAATATGATAGCTGAATTCTCTTAGTTTTTCGATATCCTCATCTGATGCTCCTGCCAGCATTGCACCTGCTGTGACGCTGAATGTGAGAAGCTTTCCTGTTTTCCGGGCATGAATGGATTCTAGTTCAGCAAGCGGGACTTGTTTTTGCTCTGCTTCCATGTCATCAAATTGACCGCCAACCATTCCTAGTGCACCTGCTGACCGCACAAGCTCATCTACGATTCTAAGCTTTTGGTCAGAAGAGACTCTGCTAGATAGCTGCGATGTAATGAGGCGGAAGCTTTCCGTTAAAAGTGCATCACCAGCGAGAACCGCTGTTGCTTCCCCGTATACTTTATGGTTAGTCGGCTTTCCTCTGCGAAGGTCATCATCGTCCATGCAAGGAAGGTCGTCATGTATCAATGAATACGTATGAATCATTTCTACAGCACAGCCAACCGGTATGCCATCTTCTTCGTTTTTTCCGTAAGCATGTAATAAAGCAAGAACGAGAACAGGGCGAAGTCTTTTCCCTCCAGCTTCAAGAGAGTAAAGCATCGAAGATTTTAGTTCTTCTGGAATTTTCAATTCCTGAACATATGTAAATAAATACTCTTCAATGGCCTGTTTTCGTGTTGTTAAAAAATCCTGCAAATTACTTGTCACCAGCATCTGCCTCCTTCACCGAGAAAGGAGCCAGTTCACCGTCCTCTTTTAAAATGAAATCCATCTGCTTTTCAACGTGCTGTAATTTTTCATGACAAAGCTTTGAAAGTGTCATGCCTTCTTGGAAATAATGAATGGCTTGCTCAAGTGGTACATCTCCTTCTTCGAGCTTCCCAACGATCTCCTCAAGACCTTTCATCGCTTCTTCAAATGTCATTTGTTCTTCTTTTTGTTTATTTGATTCTGTCATGATGATTGCCCCTCCTTCTCAATAACCTCACAAATCAGACGTCCATCCTTCATGGTGATAGCCAATTGATCCTTCGTATCGACTTGGTTCACACTTTTAATCAGTTCATCGTCTTTATAGGCTAAACTGTAGCCTCTTTCCATCACTTGAAGTGGATTTAATGCATTTAGTTTACCAAGAACAGATTGGAACTGCGAATGAATTGTTTTCATTTGCACATTCATGCTGCGGATGAGCTGTTCTGTTTCATTGGCATGGCGTTTTTGCGCCTGAAGCAGCTGCTCTTTTGGATGAAGCGGCTTCAGCCTGTATGTCTGGCGGTCTAGTTGACTGCGTTTTTGTTCAATTTGTCTCGTCAGCTGTTTTTGAAAACGGTCAAATACAAAATCGAATTGCTGCTCTTTTTGCTCCTGCAATCGTTTTGGAAAACGGAAGGCATAAGAGGATTGCAGCGCCATAAGACGGTCTTTCGCTTGTGATGTTCGATTCTTCACGGCCCTTGTAAGCCGAATGTCGATGGATTTGATTCGTTCTATTAAATCGGCTGTGCTTGGAACAGCGAGCTCGGCTGCTCCTGTTGGTGTGGGTGCTCTCATGTCTGCAGTGAAATCACTGATCGTAAAGTCCGTTTCATGCCCCACTGCAGAAATGATTGGAATGTCTGATGCGAAGATTGCTCTTGCGACAGCTTCTTCATTAAAGGCCCAAAGTTCTTCGATCGAACCGCCTCCTCTTCCGACAATCAAGACATCACAGATCTGTTTTTCATTTGCTTCTTTGATCCGCTCTACGATTGAACGGATGGCATTTTCACCTTGGACAAGCGCCGGAAGCACAATGATTTTCGCCTGCTGATAACGCCGGTTAATCGTTGTGATGACATCTCGAACAGCCGCTCCTGTTGGAGATGTAATGACACCAACAACCTCTGGATATTCAGGAATTGGTTTTTTATAGCGCGCATCAAATAAGCCTTCACTTGCCAGCTTTTTCTTCAGCTCTTCATAAGCGAGATGAAGAGCACCAACACCATCAGGCTGCATTTCTTTTGCATATAATTGATAGTTGCCGCTTGGTTCATATACTTGAATCCCGCCGCGTACAAACACTTTCATTCCGCTTTTTGGTGAAAAAGGCAGCTTTGCTGCGGAACGCTGGAACATGACGGCTTGCATGCGTGCGTTTTCGTCTTTTAAGGTGAAGTACACATGACCTCTTGAATGAATCTTCACATTGGATAACTCACCTTTGATCCAAATATCTTCTAAATGCGGATCAACATCAAATTTTCTTTTTATGTATTTTGTAAGGGCTGTGACCGTCACAAAGGCTTTTTCACTCATGACGTATTCCTCCTCTTCAAAAACGCACATTCATCCACCGGCAGCATGCAGGTGGATGAATGGATAAAGCTTATGCTAATGTACGTTTTGCTGATTTAACCGTATTGTGTGCAAGCATCGTAATCGTCATTGGCCCGACTCCGCCAGGGACTGGTGTGATGTAAGAAGCTTTTTCTTTCGCTTCTTCAAAATCAACATCCCCAACAAGCTTCCCAGTATCCAAACGATTGACTCCTACATCGATGACAATTGCGCCTTCTTTGATTTGGTCAGCTTTTATAAAGTTTGCTCGACCGACGGCAACAACTAAAATGTCCGCTTTTAACGTATGTTCTGAAATATTCGCCGTTCTTGAATGGCAGTAAGTAACCGTTGCATTTTCGTTTAACAGCAATTGTCCCACTGGTTTGCCGACAATATTGCTGCGCCCTACAACAACCACTTCTTTTCCAGAAAGACTGACACCCGTTTTATTCAGTAATTCAACAATGCCTGCTGGTGTACAAGGTAGGAATGTATCTTCTCCAAGCAGCATTTTCCCGATATTTAATGGATGGAAACCATCTACATCTTTCTCAGGTGAAATACGTTCAATGACGGCTTTTTCAGAAATATGTTTTGGCAGTGGAAGTTGAACAAGAATCCCGTGGAATTGATCGTTCGCATTGTACTGATCAATCAGCTGAAGCAATTCTTCTTCTGTTAAAGAAGCATCTAAATGATCAAGCTGAAAGTGCATGCCCATTGCTTCTGCTGCTTTTTTCTTCCCGCGTACGTAAGAAAGTGAAGCCGGATCATCACCGATTAGAATAACGGCAAGACCAGGTGTGACTCCTTTTTGTTTGAGCTCTTCTACTTCTTTTGCTAATTGTTCACGTTTTTCTTTTGCTGTTTCTTTCCCATCGATGATTGTTGCTGTCATGTCGAATCCTCCTATTGCTGCTTTAGGTCGTTTTTAATGTTCGAAAGTACACCATTTACAAATTTCGGTGCTTTATCATCGCCGAATAATTTGGCGAGTTCAATCGCTTCATTCATTGAGACACTAACTGGGATGTCTTCTTGATACACCATCTCGTACACAGACAGCCTTAAAATGGCTCTGTCTACGTTTGCAATACGATCGAGTTTCCAATTCACTAGATGCTGCGAGATCATGTCATCAAGCTTGTCCTTTTGTTCAAGCACACCGAAAACCAGTTCCTCGAAAAAAGGATCTGATTCTTGTTCATCCAGCGCATGTGTAATGGCCTCTTTCGGATCAATATTGCTCACATCAATTTGAAATAATGTTTGTAGCGCCTTTTCTCTTGCAGTTCTTCTTTTCATTATTTACTCCTTTAACCACTTTATCCGCTTGTCGTTAAGCCATACAGAGATCATAACATATTTTGACCGTGGTCGCACCAAGATCCATGCGAGCTGTGACGAAAAACGAATCAATCCACGCGTCACGTTATCAATATTCGGAAATTACTCAAAAATGGGCTTTAAAAAACCAAAGAGGCAATGCCTCCTTGGTTTCACTTGAACTTCTTTACATTTCTTGATCTACTTCAGCCTCAGGTGCTTTTGTTTCAAATTGAATGCCAACGACATGAATGTTAATTTCATTAATCGTTAAGGCAGTCATGTTCAGAAGGGTTTGACGGATATTTTCTTGTACAGCAGTGGATACCTTTGGAATGGATAGGCCAAATTCAACCACACAATACACATCGATTGTGATGCCTTCATCAGAGACATCTACTTTTACACCTTTACGGTGATTTTTCTTACCAAAGCGTTCTGCTACATCAGCAGCGAAATTGCCGCGCATTTCGGCAATGCCTTCGACTTCTGAAGCGGCGATCCCAGCAATGACTTCAATCACTTCTGGTGCAATTTGCACTTTTCCCAATTGATCCTCATCAAGGTTCATTTCAAGCAAATTGTTTTCTGACACGATCATTCACCTCCGAAAGCTGTGATTATTTCATAATTTGGTATGTTTCTAAAAACTTCGTATTAAAGTTACCGCTCACAAATGTTTCATGCTCGAGCAATCTAAGGTGGAATGGAATCGTTGTGTAGACTCCTTCAATGACGAATTCTTGAAGCGCACGTTTCATTTTCGCAATCGCTTCTTCTCTCGTCTTACCATATGTGATCACTTTTGCAATCATGCTGTCATAATATGGCGGAATCACATAGCCCGGATAAGCGGCAGAATCAACACGTACACCTAAACCGCCTGGCGGAAGATACATTTTAATTTCACCAGCTGAAGGCATGAAGTTTTTCTCTGGGTTCTCTGCATTGATGCGGCATTCGATCGCCCAGCCTTCATATACGACATCCTCTTGTGTAAGAGAAAGCTTCTCACCTGATGCAACCTTGATCTGTTCTTTGATCAGGTCTACACCTGTGACCATTTCTGTCACAGGATGCTCTACTTGAATACGAGTATTCATTTCCATGAAGTAGAACTTCTCTTCATTATAATCATAAATGAATTCGACTGTTCCAGCACCTGTGTATTCAACAGCTTCTGCTGCTTTTACAGCTGCTTCACCCATTTGCTCACGAATGTCTGCATTCAGTGCTGGTGATGGCGTTTCTTCAAGAAGCTTTTGCATTCTTCTTTGGATCGAGCAATCACGCTCTCCTAAATGAATCGTATTGCCATGCTGATCTGCAAGCACTTGAATTTCCACATGTCTAAAGTCTTCAATGAACTTTTCTAAATAGACACCAGGGTTCCCAAAGTTTTGCGCCGCTTCCTGCTGTGTGATGGTGACTCCGTTAATAAGCTCTTCTTCTGTACGAGCCACACGGATCCCTTTACCGCCTCCGCCTGCAGTTGCTTTAATAATCACAGGATACCCAATACTAGCTGCTGTTGAAACAGCATCATCAAGATCTTTTACAATTCCTTGAGAACCAGGGACGATCGGAACGCCTGCATTCTTCATTGTTTCTCGCGCGACATCTTTCGTTCCCATTTTGGAAATCGCTGACGCAGTTGGTCCAACAAAGATCACATTACATTCCTCGCAAAGCTCTGCAAAGTCTGCATTTTCTGCTAAAAAGCCGTATCCTGGATGGATGGCATCTGTCCCTGTTAATTTTGCTACGCTGACAATATTCGTGACATTTAAATAACTATCTTTAGAAGCAGTCGGTCCGATGCAATATGCTTCATCAGCCATTTGTACATGCAGCGCATCGCGATCCGCTTCAGAAAATACCGCAACAGTTTCAATTCCAAGCTCTTTACAAGCGCGAATAATTCTAACTGCGATTTCTCCTCTGTTTGCAATTAATAGCTTTTTAATCATGATCGTACTCCTTACTCTGCTTTCACTAGAAAGAGGGGTTGTCCGAATTCTACAAGCTGACCGTTTTCAGCTAATACTTCGACGATTTCACCTTTTACTTCTGCTTCGATTTCATTAAACAGTTTCATCGCTTCCACGATACATACAACTGAATTTTCCTTCACCTTAGAGCCTGTTGTCACGTATGGATCTGCTTCTGGTGAAGATGAAGCATAAAATGTGCCAACCATTGGGGATGTGATTTTATGCAGATTTTCAGACGCAGCTGCCTCTTGTGCAGGGGCTTCGGTCTGAGCTGGAGCTTGTGCTGTAGGAGCTTGTTGAGCTGGAGCTGCTTGGACTGGAGCCACTGGTGCTTGTGCCGCAACTTGCTGAACGACTTCTTTATTTTTCTTCAGTTTGATTTTTGCACCTTCGTTTTCGTACGTAAACTCATCGATAGTAGAGTCGTCAATTAATTTAATCAGTTCATGAATTTCTTCGATTTTTAACATGGATTTGCACCCCTATGTATGGATTTATCTTTTTATTATAGGCTAGTACTAAAAGTACATACTATAACCATCTTACAGGAGGATTTCGATGAATTCAACTACTATTGTGGTGAAGCGCCTCGCGTAAGCACCTTGGAGAGGGCGTCAAGCCGCATCAAAAAACGCCCTTTTCCGCAAAGGGCGCCAGTTCATTTTTTATTGATTAGTGGGCTCAAAAGTGACAGCTACGTTATCAAGACCTCTCATTTCTTTTGTGACCATATCAATAATATCGGCCGCTTGAGATTTTGATTTTTTATCAGAACGAACCGTAATGCTCACTTTATCCCCTTCAGCACTTACGAGCGCATCTTTATAGCCTTTTGTTTTGATCAAGGTCTCAAGCTGACGCTCAGTTCCTTCTGCTTCACTGAGCGCTGTCATTTGATCGTATGCTTCACTTTTTTCTTGTGCTGTTGCATCGTCACTGGAGACAATTTCGTTGTATTCTTCGCGCTGCTTGCTTCGTTTATCTTCAAGCTCTAGTCTGTATGTTGTAAAAAGCTCATCGTCTGTTTGCTCTGACACAGCCTTTCCTTCTTCACCGCTTGTTTCGATATCCTCTTGTTTGCCGTTTGTTTCTTTGTCAGTGGATTTCTTATCAGCGCCTTTTTCCATGCCTTTGTCCGTCCCTTTTTCTGTTTCAACCTTTTTCTCTTCAGTGCCTTTTGATTTCGTATCTTCTACTGTCACTGCATTTTCACCCTGTGGAGACATGATATAGTACACACTTAATACGACAACTAAACTTAGCATCGTTAATAGCCAAACCGTTTGTTTTTTTAACATCATTCCGAATCCTCCTTGATTTTTTTAGGGGCAACAGCCACTCTATGGCTCGGTACATCAAGCACTCGTGTAACCGCTTCAATGATGGTTTTCTTTATTTGAACGTTGTCTACTCCTTGAGCAACAACGAGGACACCTCGGATTTCTGGTTTTTTCGTTTGAACAACGACTGGTGTTTCTTCATTGCCATTTTTGATGATGACGATTTCTTCTTCTTTTGTTTGATCGGTGACACTTCGCACGCCGCCTTCTTTATCTGTTTCCTCGGTCGTTGTACTTTTATTGGATTTGTTTTTTTCAAACACTTTTAAAGACGTTGCATCTACATTGACCACAATTGATACATCCTCAACGCCGATGATGGTCTCTAAAATTTCTTTCAGCTGATTTTCGTATTCTTGCTCCACGTCCTCAATTGAATTTTTTGGTTTACCTGAGGATGCCGGTTTGAATACCTCCTGCTCTTCTGAGGATGTTTTTTTAGAAGCAGGAACCGCAGCTTGTTGTTTGCTTGATGGCGGTGACAAGATCTGACTGACTAACATGAAAGATACGCCGATAATGAATACAAGCAGCAAGTAATGGTGCTTCGTTAATTTGGGTTTTCCTTCAACTTTTTCGGGCGGCTGGAAGAATGATTTCAGCTTTTGTTTCCAGTCCTTGTTATTCATGATCTGCTGCGTCACCTCCCTCAATGTTCAGCGCGATGTGCTCAGGACTCGTATTCCAAACATCAGCAAGTGTCTCTTTCACCCTCGTGATCTCTTTGCTAGAAGATCCAGCGCTTTCCTCCTTTTGCTTGGAGAGATCAATGTCCACCTTTGCCACCGTTTCTACAGCATCACCTGTGAGCGGGGAAAGAACTGCTTTGATGCGAAATTGATCCGCCTCCATATTCTGATCCAGATGCTCCTCATCAGCCAGCACTTCTACGTGTTTCATTACATAGCTCTCCTTCTCCAGTGGCTCCTTTGCGCTTTTTTCTAGTTGGACAGCCATTTGCTTTAAAATATATGCACGCTGAGAGGCTTGTATTTCTTTTTTTTCTAAATTCATCTGATTTTTTATTTCTTCTGACTGCGCTTCTTCCTTCCCTTTCATCAATTCTGAAAAAATTTGATCAGGATCTGCTCGAAATAAAGCAAAAATCGGATTGAGCATCACCACGATGAGCAGCAGGCTGACGACCATTTTTGCATACTTTTGCATGCTCGAATTGGGAAGCAGAAGATCAATAACAATCGCAAATAAGATAAAAAGAATAATACTTGTGATCCATTCCGTGAGAAAACTCAAAAGGTGTCCCCTCCTTACTTCATCATCATGGTCAGGTTACCCGCAGTGATGATGACGGTAATGCTTAAAAAGAACATGAGCGACACAACAGCAAGTGCGGCAAATATATACAGCACACTTTTTGAAATGACATCAAGACAGCTGATGATGGGTCCGCCCCCTAACGGCTGAAGGATGGCAGCAGCAAGCTTATAGATAAGCGCTAACGAAAGCACTTTAATCGCCGGGAAAGCGGCAATTGAAATCAAAATGGCGACCCCAACTAATCCGACTGTATTTTTGAGTAAAACAGAGGCGCTGATCACGGTATCGGTCGCATCTGTAAACATTCTGCCTAGGACAGGGATGAAGTTTCCGGTAATGAATTTGGCTGTACGAAGAGCGATTCCATCCGTAACGGCCGCAGATGCACCCTGAACGGAAATGACACCGAGAAAAACGGTTAAAAAAACGGCAAGCCCGCCAATTGCCACATTTCTTAACAGCTGGGCAAGCTGGGTGACCTTGTATTGTTCGGTCAGCGTACTGATAATGCTCAATATTGCAGATAAAAAGATGAGCGGGAGAACGACATACTGAATGAAAACACCGCTCGTGTTCATTAAAAATATAATAACGGGATGAAAGAATCCGGCTGAGACAAGCCCGCCTGATGAAGCAATAAGCGCTAGTAAAAGAGGAATAAGAGCAAGAATAAAACTGGTCATCGTTTGAATGGCTTCTGTGGCATAGGAAATCGCCACATGAAAGCTGTTAAGTGCAATAATAATCAGCACCATATAAACAAGCGCATATGCGACTTTGCTGACGGTGCTTTGTTCAAAGGCATTTTGTAAAAGCTGCAAAAGCGAACAAAAGATGGTGAGTAAAATCAGAGTACCTAGAAGCTTTCCGTTTGCAATGACCTCGTGAAACAGATAATGTACAAAGGCTTTCAGCCATGTTTGGGGAGACAGCTCTTTATCGCCGTCAATCATTTCCTTCACTGTGCCCTTTTGGCTTTCTGGCAAAAAGCCGCCATACTCGTCCAAAATGGTTTCCCAAAAGTCACTGATGGAATGAAGCTCAAGTGCATCAGCCTGTCCATTCGCCACTTCCTGTGCTGCTGGCTGTTCATTAGATAAAGGTTCTTTTTCTTCTGCCCCTGCATGCGGAGCAATCAGCCAAAAGAAAAGCATCAATCCCATTACAGCGGTCACCCGTTTCATTGTCATCACCTCTTTTCATTTACGTCATGGACGGGATCATTCCTAAGATCGTCTCAATGATGACTGTTAAAATCGGGACTGCCATCACCAAGATGAGAATCTTGCCGCCTAGCTCTATTTTGGATGCAATGGCGCCTTGTCCAGCATCCTTCGTCAGCTGAGCGCCAAATTCCGCAATATAGGCAATGCCAATAATCTTCAATATGGTTTCAACATACTTCATATTGACGCCGGCACTTGCTGCAATTTTTTCAATCATCGAGATAATGGCATAGATTTGATCAATTAAATAAAGAAAAATGACACATCCGGTAAAAACAACAAGCATAAAGGCGAAGGTTGGCTTTTGTTCTTTGACGATTAATGCTAAAAAAGTAGCGATTAAACCAAGTCCAACAATTTGTATGATTTCGATTTGTAAGCCCTCCCCTATCCTTGAAATAGAAATACGGCTTTAATCTTTTTAAACAAATCGTCTACAATGGTTGCCACCATAAACAAAATGTAGATAAACCCAAGCAGCGTCACCCACTGAGCGTACTCTTTCTTCCCCATTTGGTCTAAAATCGTATGGAGAAAGGCCACGACGATGCCTACTCCGGCAATTTGAAAAATGACGTTTACATCAACGCCCATGCTCTCGACTCCCTTCCTCTCACATCAATAAAAGAATCAGTAGTAATCCGCTTAAAAATCCGAGGCTTCTGACCATTTTTTCATTTTTCGCTTGGGCGATTTCAGCTTCTTTCTCCTCTGATTCCAAATGACCTAAAGCAAGCTTGATATACTTTTGCTGAGAAGTGACATCATGCTGGCCAAGTGTTTCTCCAAAGTGCTTCAACGCCTCATATTCGCCTTTTTTCAATACGGTTTTTTTCCAAACATCTTCAAGACTTTCGTTCCATGCATGGCGTGCAGAAAAGGTCCCCACTTTCAGCTTTTCTGCAAATTGTTCAAACAGCTGATTCACAGGTGGACCTACCTGCGCTGCAATTTGCTCTGCCGCCCGTGCTAAAGGGGTTTGACCATACATAATTTCAGCTTCAAGAGACTGGAGAGCAAACCGCAGCTGCCGAATTTGTTTAGGTCTGTCGCTATATCGTTTGGCAAACTCGAATCCTCCCCAAGTCGTGGCCGCGACAATGAAAATAGCGCCAATGAGCTTTAACATACGTCCACTCCCCGCCTCCATTTCATCTCTTGGCCGTCCCCGCCGTACATTCGCCCGATCGTGCCAGGCCCATTGTTTCGATTTAATTCAACATATCGTTCAAACACACGAAGCTCCCATAACGGTTTAAAAGAAGGCCGTTTATATACATCTTCAAGTGAATAGCCATGAGCTGAGACGATGATGTTGACTCCGGCATGAATCGCTTCTAAAAGTGCCTCGACATCCTCACTTTTTCCGATTTCATCGACAATCATGACCTCTGGGCTCATAGACCGAATCATCATCATCAATCCTTCAGCCTTTGGACACGCATCGAGTACATCAATCCGGTGGCCAAAATGATGCTGCGGCACTCCTCTGATACATCCGGCGATTTCAGAACGCTCATCAATAATGCCTGTTTTTCTAGGAGGAATGGTTTTTGTGCCTGTACTAGCAAGACGTGCTATATCCCGGAGCAATGTGGTTTTCCCCGTTTGCGGGGGGCCGATGATGAGTGTATTGTGCCAGTGCTCTTCATATAAATAAGGAAGAAAAGGAAGCGCAATCCCGATTTTTTCTTTGGCAATGCGGATATTAAATGAAGAGATATCTCTTAACCCTTTGACAAATCCGTTTTCAACGATCACCTTCCCAGCAAGTCCTACCCGGTGTCCGCCAGATATCGTGATATAGCCCTGTTTTAGCTCTTCCTCAAGTGTGTACATGCTGTAATTGCTCAGCCTGCCTAATAGCTGAGACGCATCTTCCCAGGTGGTGTGATAAGAAAGGAAACGTGGTTTTCCTCCCTGCATTAATTCAATAGGACGATCCGTGCGAATGCGGATTTCTTCTATTTGCGCCCATTCTGCCTCTTTCAGCAGCCTGAGTTCTTGTCCAATCGAGTGCGGGAGAATATCCAACAAACTCCGCAACGAATTCCCCTCCTTTTTTTCTTCTCTAAAATGTATGATGTGAGCCGTTAATTATGCCAAGCCGTTTCACTTATAGATCCCAACAAGAATAAACACGACACCAATGAAAATGAACACGAGCTTTGCATAGGATAGCTGCCCGGCAATTTGATAGATTCCAATCGTCATCGTGATAATAAAAATGAGCGGCCCGATGATTGCCAATATACTATTGATGACTACCGCTTTCCGTACATCATTGGTGATTAAAATAAGGATGGCTGCCGTCAGTTCAATGGCGGCGGATAAGAATCTCATGCCTGCCATTGCAGCGACTGACGGGTGTAGACCTGGGAGAAATTGTTTCATATAGAACCTCCAGCTTTTTTTACACTATATGCTTGACCAGCTGGAAGTAGTCTTGTTTTTCAAGAAGAAAGAGAGATGAATGAGAGAATAGAGAAGGCCTGCCTTGAGGAGTCATTTTTCCAATAAAAAAAGACTGTAAACACGAGGTTTACAGTCTTTTTTCGTTCATTACGCTCTTGAAACGTATGAGCCGTCAGATGTATTAATCACTAGTTTATCTCCTTGGTTCACAAAGAAAGGAACGTTGACGATTAAACCAGTTTCAGTTTTTGCAGGTTTTGAGCCGCCTGATGTTGTGTCACCTTTAATACCAGGCTCTGTTTCTACTACTTCTAGTTCTACTGTGTTTGGAAGTTCTACTCCAAGAGTTTCAGCACCGTACATCACGATTTGAACAGACATATTTTCAAGCAAATATTTCAGCTCATCTTTAATTTGTGCTTCACTTAGTTCAAGCTGCTCATAAGAACTTGTATCCATGAAAACATGCTGATCGCCATTTGCATACAAGTATTGCATTGTTTTTGTTTCGATTTGTGCTTTCGCTACTTTTTCGCCTGCGCGGAATGTTTTTTCTTGAATGGCACCTGTACGCAGGTTACGCAGTTTCGAACGAACAAACGCTGCGCCTTTCCCTGGTTTTACGTGCTGAAAATCTACTACTCGCCAAATACCGCCGTCCACTTCAATTGTCAGGCCAGTACGAAAATCGTTTACTGAAATCATTTTGTCATCCTCCTACATTTCACCATCATAATATGATAAGTTCTTTCGGTGAGTGGGTCAATCGTTTATTGCCGTCAGCTGTCAGGACAAGATCATCCTCAATTCTCACGCCGCCGACATCTGGCAAGTAAATCCCCGGCTCAACTGTGACGACCATTCCCTCTTCTAAAACGACCTCTGATCGTAAGGAAAGGCCTGGCGCTTCATGTACTTCCATACCTAGCCCGTGCCCGGTTGAATGCCCAAAGTATTGACCATAGCCATACTTTTCAATGATGTCTCGTGTGATGCGATCAGCTTCTTTTCCTGTTAAGCCTGGCTTGATTCTATCCACACCAGCGTTCTCTGCTTCTAATACGATATGATAAATTTCCTTTAGCTTGTCGCTTGGTGTTCCGACAGCAATCGTTCTTGTCATATCAGAACAATAGCCTTTATAGTAAGCACCGAAATCGAGTGTCACTAAATCTCCAGATTCGATCACCTTTTCACTCGCTCTTCCGTGCGGCAGGCTTGAACGAACACCTGAGGCAATAATCGTATCGAATGAAGATCCTTCAGCCCCTTCTTTTCTCATGAAAAATTCAAGCTCGTTCATGACAGCAATTTCCGTCAGGCCCGGCTTGATGTAAGTGAGAATATGATCAAAGGCGTGATCTGCAATCTTCGCAGCTTCCTCTAATATCTTAATCTCTTCACTAGACTTAATCAAGCGCAACTTTTCAACTGATTCAGAGACTGGAACAAGCTCTATACCGTCTGCTTTGGCTGCGTATTGCTGATACGTGGCAAATGTCATATGGTTTTGTTCGAACCCAAGGCGTTTCACTCCAAATTCCTTTGCCGTTTGAGCAGCCGTTTCCACAATGTTTCCTTTATGTTCAATGATGTCATAGCCTTTGACTTGATCCTTCGCTTGCTCTGTATAGCGGAAGTCCGTGATAAAAGCTGCCCGGTCCTTTGAAACGACAGCAAGACCGGCTGATCCGGTAAAGCTGGTCATATACTGTAAATTAAAACTGCTCGTAATGACAAGACCATCGATCTCTAATTCACTTAAAAGTGCTCTTAGTTTTTCAAGTTTCATGATACTGCTCCCCCTTCACTGACTAAATAACGAATCGCCAATTTATACCCTTCTAACCCAAGCCCAACGATTTGTCCTTGGCATACTGGCGCAAGTACAGAATGATGGCGGAATTCCTCTCTCTTATGAACATTTGTGATATGTACTTCAATGACTGATAAAGAAATACTTGCAATGGCATCTCTCAGCGCATAGCTGTAGTGGGTAAATGCACCCGGGTTAAACACGACACCATCGTATTGATCTTCTGCTTCATGGAGCGCATCAATCAAATCCCCTTCGTGATTTGATTGAAAGAACGTTAGTTGGATGTTTGCTCGTTCTGCGAACTGGAACAAATCCGTCTCTAAATCTGTCAGCGTCTTACTTCCATAAACAGCAGGCTCTCTTTTGCCAAGCCTATTTAAATTGGGTCCATTCAGTACAAGAAAATGAGGCATATGACCACTCCTTCACCCTAATTCAATCTATATCGAGATCTGTTTCTTTTTCCTTAGAAACCTTTCGTTTCCAAAAATATTTTATCATATGAATAGGCGATTTACACTTTATTCTGTCTTTTTCCCGAGTGCCCTTGCAAGCTTCTGACTTGTCAATTCATTATATTCAAACGAAATGCTGTACCCGACAAACATGCCATATAAAATATATAGGCAAAATGTCGTGACAATAGTGCTTTGCTGCAACTCTTGTACTTGCTTTACATCTGGGAAAATGGGATTAAATACGTAAAAAACGAGCAGCCATAAAAGCCCGCCATATACTAAACCCATCCAAAAGCCTTTGATCCTTTTTAAAAGCCCAAAATAAATAAAGGCGGCTCCAATCGATAAAACTCCTAACAGCACAATACTGATAAAAGTACCAAGTCCTCCCTTTTTCCATTCTCCAAGCACAAATGGCTGAAGCAGCATATTGGGACTCACCTCTGAAAAATGAAACACATGGGTCAGAAACCCGATAAAGCCCCAAAAAACACCGCCGACAAAGCCTGTAGCAGCCGCTCTTGCCACAAGTGATGTCGTTTGCACGGACTGATTTTTTTCTTCTTGGTTTTTCTTTTCATCACGTTTCATTTGTGAACACCTCCAGCAAGTAGTATGTCCAAAATGTCATGAAAAAAAAGGATTTCCATGCGTGAGTGTAAAATTTTTAAAACAGGGTATACTGGCTAAAAAGAGGTAGATAGAATTCTAGTAGATAATCGACCTGTGAGCTAGTGATTTCCCCTCATTTCCTGTACAATAAAGGTATAAGGAAATGCATGTAAATTACAGGAAACAGGCAGGTTGATGAAATATGTCCAATCAAACAAAACCTCCAGCTTATGGAGGGCAGGCAGTTGTCGAAGGTGTCATGTTCGGAGGTAAGAAGAACTATGTGACAGCGATTCGGCGAAAGGACCAGTCCATTGAGTTTTTGAAGCTTCCCCGGACCTCCAATAAACGAACCGCCTTTCTCAAGAAAATCCCCTTTGTCAGGGGTGTTGCTGCACTTGTTGAAGCAAGCGCAAACGGCAGTAAGCACTTAAACTTCTCCAGTGAGCGATATGACTTAGATCCTTCTGAAGATCATACTCTTGAAAAGGAACAAAAAGGCTCGAAATTATCCATGATCTTCGGCATTGCTGTGATCGGAGTTCTCTCTCTACTCTTTAGTAAATTTGTCTTTACCCTGGTACCTGTCTTTTTAGCAGAGCTTGTGCGTCCCATCTTTTCAGGGAATTTCGCACAAATCGCAGTGGAAACATTCTTCAAATTGGTCCTTTTATTAGGCTATATTCACTTTATTTCCATGACCCCTTTAATTAAAAGAGTATTTCAATATCATGGGGCAGAACATAAAGTCATAAACTGCTATGAACAGAACCTTGACATCACAGTGGAAAATGTCCAAAAGCAATCCCGTCTGCATTATCGATGCGGCAGCAGCTTTATTTTATTCACTGTCATTGTCGGCATGTTCGTCTATTTACTCGTACCGACAGATCCTTTATGGGTGAGAGTTCTGAACCGCTTGGCACTTATTCCGGTTGTTCTGGGCATTTCATTTGAAGTGCTTCAATTCACGAACAAACTCCGAGAAGTGCCTGTGCTTAAAGTGCTTGGCTATCCTGGCCTTTGGCTGCAATTGCTCACAACAAAAGAACCTTCTGACGATCAAGTCGAGGTAGCCATTGCAAGTTTTAATGAACTTCTTCGTTTAGAGGAAGTATCTCTGAAACAAGCGTCAGATTCTGCTCATCAAGTGATCTAACTTATAAATCCGGTAAATTCCTTCGGAGGTGGACAGTTATGAATCGCCGAGTACATCCTGCTTTTACCATTATTTTCGCTTTAGGTGTTTTGGGATTTGTGTACTTACTCACAACGAACCCAGGCAGACTTTTTACCATGCTGCTGTCTGTTGTGATCATTGGAGCGGTTTTGTTTTTCCTATTTAGATGGCTGATGAATCGAAGAACTGGAACAGAGGGCAATCTTTATCGTAAAGCAGTCAAACAATCAAAACGTCGCTACCAGCAGCCTAAACCAAAAACGAAAAGCCAGATGAAAAATCGGGTCACTCATTTGCGAAGCGTGCCGACTGACCACAAGTCTAAGCCCGTCCTTCTCAAAAAGAAAAGCCAAACACATTTGACTGTGATTGAAGGCAAGAAAAACAAAAAGAAGAATCGCGCCTTATTTTAAAATGTCCAGCTTTTTAAAAATTGCTCGGCCTTCTGTCTGCCTAGATCGACGAGCGCCTTTTTCTTTTCTGTCATGAGTTGAAAATCAGTGGCAATGACGTGTTCTACAGGAATAAAAATAATATGACGTTCGTGTTTTGTGGCGATATGTCTTTCGTCATGAGCACCACGCATCGTTTCAAAAAGAGCGCCAAACAGTTCAAACGCATTGCGGATGGAGTGTTGAGGGCGTTCTTTTTCGTTTGGCGTTAATGTAACACCGACGAACGGTCTTTTTTTCTCTTCAGCAAACAGCCAAATTGGAAAATTGCTCAGCACTCCTCCATCTACAATTGTACAAATGCCTTTTGATGACTTCAGTTTGACAGGTTCGAAAAAATACGGCAGGCTGCAGCTCATTCGAATAGCCCTCGCCACGGAAAACCGCTCTGGATTTAAGCCATATGAAGGAAGGTCGTCTGGCAGAACAAGGATTTTTCCATTCGTTAAATCGGACGCAACGATTTTCAGTGAATCTTTTTTGAGGTCTCCAAACACGGTGACCCCTTTTCGTTTTAGCACATCGGTCAGCCATTTTTCCAGCCGGTCTCCTTTATAAAGACCGAGACGCCAGTAAATGGATACCCACCTAAGCATTTTAAACGGGATGAATTGACATCTCCTATCAAGCAATTGATGCTCATCCATTTCATCTAAAAGCGTTCGAATTTCCTGGCTTGTAAAACCTGCTGCGATGAGTGAAGCAATGATTGCTCCAGCACTTGTACCAGCAAGGCGAACAAATTGAAATCCTCTCGCTTCAAGCGCTTCATAGGCACCTGCAAGCGCTGCCCCCTTAATGCCTCCACCTGAGAACACACCATCTATCTTCATCAAGGAGCCCCCTTTGATTTCACGCTAATAATAGTGTAGGAGCTTTTGCTTTCAATTAGAACTTTAATCAAAAAGGACACCCATGCTGAGGGTGTCCTTTTTGATTAAGATTCTTGATTTGTTTGTTCGTTTTTCTTTTGAATCGCTTTCAGCTGAACAGATCGCTCATCGTTTTCTTCAAAAAATTGAACGAGATCGCCGATGCGGTCAATACTGTTCCAGCTGAGATGATGTTCAATGCCTTCTACATCATCATAAATTTTCTCTTCATCTACACCAATGATTCTTAAAAATTGCTCTAGCAGTTCATGTCTGTATACGAGACGTTTTCCAATTTTTTTGCCTTTCGGGGTTAAAATTAGACCACGATACTTCTCATAAATGAGGTATTCATCTTTATCTAGCTTCTGAACCATTTTTGTTACAGAGGAGGGATGGACAGCGAGTGCTTCTGCAATATCAGAGACTCTGGCATATCCTTTATCTTCTATCAGCATATAAATTTGTTCAATGTAATCTTCCATACTAGGTGTAGTCATAAAACCCCTCCATAATGCACCTTTACTTAATAATCAACCCAATTCTACACCATCGTTCATTAAAAAACAAGGAGTGTCCTTCGGCTTAACGCTTGTAATTCCAATCATCTGAGGCATATTTCGTTTTTGCGAGATGATGGACAAACGCTAATTCTTCATCTGTCAGCTCATAAGGTTCAAGCTCAATATTTAATCCTTTTTCAAACCCTCTTTTAAACGCAGCACGCGCATCGTCTATTGTACATGTTCGGTCTGAGATTTCATTGATGGCAACCGCTTTGTTTTTAAAGCTTCGCTGCATCCGCTCTCTCACCCGGTCGTTTGGATAAAGGAACAAATCGAACAATTTGTCCTCATCAAGGTCAATTAAAATAGATCCATGCTGGAGAATGACACCTTTTTGTCTCGTCTGAGCACTGCCCGCTACCTTTCTGCCTTCTACAACAAGCTCGTACCAAGAAGGGGCATCAAAGCATACAGATGATCTTGGGTTCTTTAAGCTTTCCTTTTCTTTATCTGTTCGAGGAATGGCAAAATACGCATCGAGTCCCAGCTCTTTAAAGCCCTCTAAAATGCCTTCTGAAATAACGCGGTACGCCTCTGTCACCGTCGCTGGCATTTCTGGATGTTCCTCTGACACAATCACGCTGTAGGTCAGCTCCTGGTCATGAAGTACTCCCCGTCCTCCGGTTGGTCTGCGGACAAATCCAAGACCATATCGCTTGACGGCTTCTAGGTTGATTTCTTTTTCAACGTTCTGAAAATACCCAACAGATAATGTCGCCGGATTCCATCCATAAAAGCGGATAACAGGCGGAATGAGCTTCTCGCTATGCCAATAAAGCAAGGCTTCGTCCATTGCCATGTTAAAGGCAGGGTCTTGGTTTCCTGAATCAATGAAACACCATTTCTCTTTTTGCATATAAAATCCCTTCTCTTTTACGTAGTCAATGTTAGATGATGGTGGTGACCACCGGTTTTCTCTCTTCATCAGTCTATCAAATAGGGACGGAATTGAAAATAATTCTTACCATTTATGATGACAAGTTTCTTATGCTTTACTATAATAGTATTTGTCTAAAACGTACCATCAGACAGGCTACTGTGCTGATGCTCAAGAAGGAGTCGAGTTGTATTGTCAATATTCAACTATATCGTCCTCTCACTTTGTGGACTTTTCGTTCTTTATTCCATCGGCAGCTACATTTATCAGCAGCGCATTATGAAAACGCTGACGGAAGAAGAATTTATTAAAGGTTACCGCAAAGCCCAGCTCATTGATGTGAGAGAGCCAAATGAGTTTGAAGGCGGACATATTTTAGGGGCAAGAAATATCCCCCTTTCCCAACTAAAGCAGCGCAAAAATGAAATACGTCCTGACAAGCCTGTTTATCTCTATTGTCAAAATAATTTCAGAAGCGGAAAAGCAGCCCAAACTTTACGTAAAAACGGCTGCCGTGAGATTTATAATTTAAAAGGCGGCTTTAAAAAATGGGGCGGCCGCATTAAAACGAAGAACTAACTAAAAAGACTCTGGGAGCATGATTCCCCCTGAGTCTTTTTTCTTTATTTTCTTTCAAAAACGAGAACGGGATTCCGAGCGGCCTTTGTTTCATCCATACGTTTGACAACCGTTGTATGCGGCGCTTCCTGCACCACTTCAGGATTCTCTTCTGCTTCTTTCGCTATCTGAATCATTGCTTCGATGAATGCATCAAGCGTTTCTTTTGATTCTGTTTCAGTCGGTTCAATCATGATACATTCCTCTACATTGAGCGGGAAGTAGATCGTTGGCGGATGGTAGCCGAAATCAAGTAATCGTTTGGCAATATCCAGTGTCCGCACACCTAATTTTTTCTGACGTTTACCTGAAAGCACAAATTCATGCTTACAGTGACGATCAAACGGCAAATCATAATGAGCACTTAAGCGGCGCATCATATAGTTCGCATTTAACACGGCATTATCGGTTACAGCCTTTAAGCCGTCTGGCCCCATAGAGCGGATGTACGCATAAGCTCTGACGTTAATGCCAAAGTTGCCATAGAATGGCTTCACGCGCCCAATTGATTCTGGACGGTCATGATCAAAGTAAAAACGGCCTTCCTTCTTCACAAGCACCGGCTTTGGCAAATAAGGAATTAATTCCTTTTTAACGCCAACAGGACCTGAGCCAGGACCTCCGCCTCCGTGCGGGCCTGTAAAGGTTTTATGAAGATTTAAGTGGACAACGTCAAATCCCATATCTCCTGGTCTTGCTCTGCTTAAAACAGCGTTCAAGTTGGCTCCGTCATAATAAAGCTTACCGCCCGCTCCGTGAACGATTTCAGCCATTTCTAAAATATTTTCTTCAAAGAGGCCTAGTGTATTCGGGTTTGTAAGCATTAAAGCAGCTGTTTCTTCATTAACAACGCGGCGTAAATCTTCTAAATCAACAAGCCCATTTTCGTCAGATGCGACGGTAATGGTTTCAAATCCAGCGACTGTCGCAGATGCCGGGTTCGTTCCATGAGCAGAATCAGGCACAATGACTTTTGTACGATGATGATCTCCCCTTGCTTCATGATACGCACGGATCATCATGAGTCCCGTCCACTCGCCATGTGCTCCTGCCGCAGGCTGTAATGTCACAGCGTCCATTCCCGTAATTTCTTCAAGATGTTCACCTAAATCGTATAGTAATTCTAATGCACCTTGCACAGTGTCTGCCTCTTGTAGCGGATGAACCTGCGAGAACCCCGCAAGGCGTGCAACCTTTTCATTAATCTTTGGATTATATTTCATCGTGCATGAGCCAAGAGGATAAAATCCGGAATCAACCCCATGATTGCGTCTTGATAATGCTGTATAATGACGCATAATATCAAGCTCAGATACTTCAGGAAGCTCAGCATCCTCATCACGGATGTACGTCTCATCAAATAAAGACGGGATCTCCTGTTCAGGTACATCTAAATCAGGCAGGCTGTACCCTATTCTTCCTTCTTTAGATAATTCAAAAATAAGCGGCTGATCTTGTTTATTCATGGCGATCCCCCAATTCCTTGATAAACGTATCAATTTCTTCTTTTGTTCTTAGCTCTGTCACGGCTACAAGCATGTGCTGCTGAAGCTCTGGGTAGTCTAGCCCCAAGTCGTAGCCGCCGATGATTCCTTTTTCAAGCAATCGTTTATTGGCTTCTTTCACAGGCTCCTGTAACTTGATCACAAATTCATTAAAATGAGCCCCTTCTACATCCGCCTGCAGTCCATATTTTTCTGCCTGCGTCTTGGCATAATGGGCTTTTTGCACGTTTTGATAGGCGATATCTTTTATGCCTGTTTTCCCTAGTGCCGTCATGGCAACAGAAGCAGCTAATGCATTTAATGCTTGGTTTGAGCAAATATTTGACGTCGCTTTATCTCTTCGAATGTGCTGCTCACGCGCTTGAAGGGTCAGGACAAATCCACGAACACCATTTTCATCTTCTGTCTGCCCGACTAAACGACCCGGCACTTTTCTCATCAACTTTTTCGTCACAGCAAAATATCCGCAGTGAGGTCCGCCAAATGCAGCCGGGATGCCGAACGGCTGCGCATCACCAACGACAATATCTGCCCCGAGTTTTCCAGGCGGCGTCAATAGTCCGAGTGCGAGGGGATTACTAGAGACAATGAATAGGCTTTTTCCTTTATGTGCAATGGGTTCAATGTCTTTTAACGGCTCGACGACACCAAAAAAGTTTGGATATTGCACGAGAACTGCTGCTGTATCATCGCAGACCGCTTTTTCCAATGCAGCTAGATCTGTCTGCCCTTTTTTCGCAGGCACTTCAACAACTTCAATGTTTTGTCCTTTGGCATATGTTTTCAGCACCGCTCTTGATTCAGGATGAACCGTTTCAGAAACAACCACTTTTTTCTTCTTTGTGTGTCCCGCAGCGAGCATTGCCGCTTCAGCCAGTGCCGTCCCGCCATCATACATCGAGGAGTTGGCAAGATCCATACCAGTCAGCTCAGCAATCATTGTTTGAAATTCAAAGATCGCTTGCAATTCACCTTGCGAAATTTCCGGCTGATAAGGTGTATACGCTGTATAAAATTCAGAGCGTGAGATCACATGATCGACAATGACAGGCTGGTAATGATCATATACACCTGCACCAAGAAACGATGCATATGAAACTGTATCCTTATTCTTTGCAGCTAGTCGGGATAATTCCCTGACAAGCGCTGTTTCAGATGCGGCTTCTTTGATGTTGTATGCTCCTTTGAATCTAACTTTCTCTGGGATATCTGAAAAAAGCTCATCAATCGACCGAACGCCGATGACATCCAGCATTTCTTTTTGATCTTGCTCTGTTTGCGGCAAATACCTGTGCTTCATCCTCTATTCCCCCTCGTTATTTGGCTCTTTTATAAAATGGTGTTGCGACGATTTTGGCTTTTAGACGTTTTTTGCGAACTTGTACTTCCACCTCTGATCCAAGCTCCGCCTCTGAGGTTTCGATCAAAGCAAGCCCGACATTTTTCTTTAATGTTGGGGATTGAGTGCCCGTTGTGACAATCCCAACCTGCTTTTCTCCTGAAAAGACTGGATAATCTGTACGCGGAATCCCTTTATCAATCATTTCAATGCCGACAAGCTTTCGCTTCAGTCCCTCTTCTTTTTGTTTTTTAAGTGCAGCTTTTCCGATAAAATCAGCTTCTTTATCCGTTTTGACAGCAAAACCAATGCCGCCTTCTAATGGAGAGATATCCTTTGTCAGCTCCTGGCCGTAAAGCGGAAGTCTTGCTTCAAATCTCAAGGTGTCACGTGCACCGAGTCCGCATGGAATGAGTCCTTTTGGCTGCCCCGCTTCTAATAAAGCTGACCAAAGGTGGACCGCATCTTCTGACTGGCAGTAGATTTCAAAGCCATCTTCCCCTGTGTAGCCTGTTCTGGAAACGAGCACTTCTTTATTTGCGACCTCAGCTTTTGATAAAAACGTAAATGGCTTAAGCGATGTCACCTCTTCACCCGCCACCTCTTTGATGATGTCAGCTGCAAGAGGTCCTTGAAGCGCTAGCAAGGCGGTTTGATCAGACATATTTTTGATCAATACATCATCCTTCTCTTGGTGCTTCAAAAGCCAATCCACGTCTTTATCGATATTTGATGCATTGATGACAAGCAAATAGTGATTCTTTTCTATTTGGTAGACGAGCAGGTCATCTACCGTTCCGCCATCTTCATAACACATGGCTGTATATAGTGCCTTACCGTCTGTCAGCTTAGACACATCATTGGTTAATAACCTTTGTAAAAATGGAAGGGCATCTTGACCTTTGACGTCCACCTCACCCATGTGAGACACATCAAAAAGCCCTGCTTTTGTTCGAACAGCTTCATGTTCTTCTTTAATGGAAGAAAATTGGACAGGTAATTCCCAGCCCCCGAAGTCAATGGTTTTTGCGCCAAACGTTTCATACGCATGAAAAAGCGGTGTTCGTTTCAACATCAATCGTTTCCCCCTTTTTTCTCACAGTGCAAATGCAAGCTGAATTTTCAGAAAAAAATCACAGCAAAAAAGGACAGAGCGCTCCCTTTTATCAAAAAGAAGTCTCTGTCCTTGCACCTGAAAGTTTACAGCACAATATCATTGTGCGTTTTCCCCTTTGGTGGTTTGCTAAAACCCTTAAGCAAACACTCTCCAGAGTTGCGTCCGGTAAGAGTACTTTTGCCTGAGAGATTCACTGAATCATTCAGCTTGCTCCTTCGGCGCCTGCCAGTGCAAAATAACCGCCAGGTCTCTCCCCATACCATCATCCGCTCATATTTTTCACATTTATTGGACATACTATCAAAATGGGTGACTTATTTTCTAGATCACTTATCAACATCCTACCATTAGAAATGGATGAAGAGCAACAGAAAAATCATTAACATTTTTAAAATAACCCTTCGATATCGTTCGCTTTTATTCATATATCTAGTCTTTTAGAGACCTCCAAAAAAATGAAGCGTTTAAAAACAGAACAATTTTATCAGATCCTACTAGAAAGAAAGGCAGGCGACCACATTGAATATTCAAACGATTTTTGATCAGGAATGGGCAAATGAATTTCAGCAGCGGCTTTCAGCAGACGGCCCCTGGGCGAACTGGGATATGTATCGTTTAGCGACGCAGGTTCAAAAAGTCACAGCCATTGATTCATTCGAGGGGCTGCAAGCTCCTGCGCACCTGCCTGCATTCACACCTTTAAAACACCAGCTCGAAGTAGCCAGAAGAGTCGTAGAAGAAATGAATGGGAAAGCCATTCTAGCAGATGAAGTGGGTCTTGGAAAAACCGTAGAAGCAGGACTCATTATCAAAGAATACATGATTCGTGGACTTGCCAAAAAGATTCTCATTCTCGTCCCCGCCTCTCTTGTATCTCAGTGGGTACAGGAGCTGCGGACGAAATTTTATATTGATGCTGTTGAACAAAAAAAGAGCTATGTGTGGGAACAGTGTGACGTTGTCGTTTCCTCTATTGACACAGCCAAAAGACAGCCGCATCGAGACACGATTTTATCGATTGCCTACGATATGGTCATTATCGATGAAGCACACAAACTGAAAAACAATAAAACGAAAAACTATGAATTTGTGAGAAACCTGAATAAGAAGTTCTGCCTGCTGCTGACAGCCACACCTATTCAAAACCGGATCGGAGAAATATTTAATCTTGTTTCCCTTCTGAAGCCAGGCCACCTAGGAAATGAACATCAATTTAAAGATATCTTTGCCAAAAAGGACTTGCAGCTTGAAGACCATGACCGATTAAAACAGCTCGTCAATAAAGTGATGATTCGAAACCGAAGACAAGACACAGGCATCGAGTGGACAAAACGGCATGTCAAAACGATTTCCATTGATTTCTCTCCGACAGAACAAGCATTGTATGATGAAATCTGCAAGCTGAAAGAGAATCCTTCTTATACAAAGCATATGTTTTCCATTATGACCTTGGAACGAGAATGCTGTTCAAGCCGTGAAGCAGTTTATATGACGATTAAAAAAATGCAGGAAGAAGAAAAGCATATTCTCGGATCTTCTGCTATAGCGCAAATCATGGAGAAAATCAATCAAGTGGAGCAAAACTCAAAGGCGCTTGAAGTGGTCAAACTCATTCAGCAGTTAAATGAGAAGGTCATTATTTTCACCGAATACCGCGCCACACAAATTTATTTACAATGGTTTCTACAGCAAAATGGCATCAGCTCTGTGCCATTTCGGGGCGGCTTTAAGCGGGGCAAAAAAGATTGGATGAAAGATTTATTCAGAGAACGGGCGCAAGTGTTAATTGCGACAGAAGCTGGCGGCGAAGGGATCAACCTTCAGTTTTGTAACCAAATCATTAACTACGACCTCCCATGGAACCCGATGCGTTTAGAACAGAGAATTGGACGTATCCACCGCCTTGGCCAAGAGCGAGATGTCCACATTTACAATATGGCAACGAGCGGAACAGTTGAAGAGCATATTTTAAAGCTTCTATATGAAAAAATTCAGTTGTTCGAAAACGTCATAGGCGATTTAGATGATATTTTAACAAGAATTGATATTAAAGATGTCGAAACAGAATTGCATCAAATCCTCTTCCAGCATGAACCAGGCGGAGACATGAAAAAGAAATTAACCCAGTTTGCTTCTTATTTAACTGAAGCACAAACACCACTTTTAGAAAAAAGACAGCAAGGCTCATAAAGGAGAGTTGATCAATGGAGCAGCATGACATTCACACCTTTCTTCTCCGTTTTTTCAAGGCGAATCAATGCAGCATATTAGAAGAAAGTGCAGGACATATGACCGTCCAGCTGACAATTGAAATGGATAAATTGATTATGAACCGTCCTTTTTATTGGCACTGGCTTGAAAAAACTGGCGGTGTACCTGAACCGCGGCAATTGACTTTGATCACAGATCAAAAAAAAGCGGGTGATACGATCAGTGGTGAATTTATCCATTTCGGCTCCCCCCGGTTATTTCAAATATTTGAGGCGGTCAAAGAGCAGGGCCGTTTTATCCGGCTTTATGAACGAGTCAGCCCGCTCACGAACAACCAGATCGCCCTTGAGCCATGGCTTGGTCTCAATGTAAAAATTTCTTACCTTGCAGACCGGAAGAAGGATAAGCTTTTATCATTAGGCCTTCATCTCATTCGCGGAGAAGTCATTGAACAATTTCAAGAGAAGCTGGAAGCTCGTGAGCTGTCGTCTCAAATTCCCGATTATTGCTTTACGATGAGCACAATGATTAAGCCAGAGAGCGGAATCAAACGGCTCTACAGCCTTATGGAGCATTATGCCCATGAGGAGCCGGACGACTGGGCAGTGCGAGCCGTTCAAAAATGGAAGGAAGACTTCGAACTTTTAAACCAATTTTATGAAGGGACTTCAGACACATCTGTAGAATATGAAATAGAAAGACAAGCACTCAAAACTTTATACGAACCAAAAATCAGTCTTACGATTGAAAATGGCGGACTTTTTTACTTACAGCAAAAAAGAGGAGGTTGACTCATGGTCCCCTCCCTTTTATGTGACATACAATTTTCGATCAGTCTAAAGCTAAGTTTGTCTGTTTGTATTGGGCGGAAACATGACGCAAGCAAACTATGAGGTCTTACCACCTATGTCTTTCCATTTCATGCGTTAAGTGCCTGAAATACATGATTCAGTATTTTAGGAGGGTATTTGTATGGAAAAGAAAACGAACAAATTAGACAGTGAATGGGTTCAATTATTACGCGAAGCTCGCAAGGCAGGACTAACAGTTGAAGAAGTCCGTCATTTCCTCAAATCAAATGAAAAGTCCTCTGAGTCTCCCCCTCTGGTAAGAAGTCATTCTATCAAACCTTTCTGAATGTGCTATAATATCGAAAGGAAGGTGATGACATTGATTGGCCAGCGTATTAAACAATACCGCAATGAAAAAGGCTACTCACTATCAGAACTGGCCGAAAAGGCTGGGGTAGCGAAGTCTTATTTAAGCTCAATAGAAAGAAACTTGCAAACAAACCCCTCCATTCAATTTCTTGAAAAAGTCTCCGCTGTTCTGGACGTCTCGGTTCATACACTTTTAAACGAAAAAGATGAAACCGAATACGATGGTCAATTAGATAGTGAATGGGAAAAACTAGTTCGAGATGCAATGACATCAGGGGTTTCGAAAAAGCAATTTCGTGAATTTTTAGATTATCAAATCTGGAGAAAAAAGCAAGAAGAGGAGTAAAGCGCACGTTTTAGCGCATACTCCTCCAATTGCTATGCAGACCTTGATATCAGCCTAAAGACTGGCTTTATTTTTTATCTTCGCTGTGTGCTTTTTCGTTTTCTTTCACGTAGCCTTTTTCATCCGTATGCTTTTTTGGATTGATCGTTAAACCATTCCACTGAGTCGCTTCGAAGGAAAGATCAATTTGAATCGCATCGCCTTGGTATTTATTTTGGATATAGTGACCAGCTTTATCCTTCGTCTGGTCATTGATAAATTCAATGATCATTTCCATTTTATCGTAATCAAACGGATTCTTTGGAATGCCGTCATACTCTGGAGCCACTGTTCCATCAACAGTTGCTACATTAATTTTCCCACTTTCATGTAAAAACTTCTCATCGACGGCATGACGAAGCTTTTCAAATGCGGTCTGATCCTGTTTTGACGTTAATTGATGCAAGTCAAGCAGGTTTGCATGGTCTAAAATAATATTTTTCGGATAACCATTTCCACCTTCGGCTCCAACCGTAAGAACACTCACCTGAAACTGGCTGAGAAATTCTTCAGCTGTATTTTTACCGCCATTCTTCGCGGAAGATCCATCTGTAAACTGGCTATAATCAAGACTCATCAGCACTTGGTTTATCGCTAGTGATCCCTTATTATCAAAATGAAATTCTTTCTTGATCCGATCACCAGGTTTTAAGTTCGAAAGGTTGATGGCGCCGGAGTTCTCTTTAGCAGATAAATCCAGCTCTCCTGTCGAGTAGACCGCGTTTGCCTTTTCAATATCATTAAACGCCGCCCATGTTCCCCCGCCAATTAATGCAAGACCTAAAGCCCCTGATAATACACCTAAACGAATTGATTTCTTCATTGCCATGAATAAACCCCCTAATATATTGTTTTATTGAAACCTGATTAGGTTACAAACGATTTAAGCTTGTTCCTCTGAGATATGTACATCAGCCGTGTGTCTACGATGTTTTGCTGCGCCCACAAAATGAATGGTTGAATAAACGAGCAGCATGACACCTGGTATAATAAGGAGCAAAGCAGTTCCAGCTGATGTCCCTGCATACGAAAGAAGCTTTCCTGCATAAGGAATGTTCACTCCCATATACTGCGCAGTTACCTGATCCGCTTTTACCAGCGTACCGTCTTGATACATATTATTGTCACCCTTCGTCTCAAACGCTTTATTTGCACCCTTTCCCTTCACCCCAACAATTCGGTGGGTCACAAAGGACTGATCCTGCTTTGTTTGAAACGTAATAATATCTCCTTTTTTGAGCGTCTCAGGTGAGGCGACCTGTTTTACAACAATCAGTGACCCAGCTGAAAATTCTGGTTCCATCGAACCTGATAATACTTGCTTCAATTGATAACCAAAGATCTGAGGTTCTCCCCCTGTTGTTCTTGATGACAACACGACAATAATAGAGGCTATCATCACCGTGAACACCATCACATAAAGAATACTCCCAGACATCTTCATCCATTTTTTCATAACCCCTTCTCCCCTTCGCCTATCATTTTTTCACTTTAAAAGACAGCTCCATTTAGGACGCCTTTTCTTGACACTTTGAGAGCACCATCGGTTTAGACCAAAAGTACGCCTGATCAGATGCGCTAAACCCTTTAGGATAATAGATTTTAAATGCATAGCTTCCATTTGTTTTTGCTTTATCTGTCGTGACAGTCGCTGTTTCTTGCGATAACAGGGACTTTATGGAGCCCTTTTCAAGAATATGACCATCTTGTAATGGCTTCTGACCATTTCCTATTTTATGTAATTCCCACTTCCATTCAGAGTACGCAATAGGCTGTCCACTATTTTTTAGTGTCATGCTCAGCTTTTGAGGTGCGCAGACTGTTCCTTCGATCATCGTTTGATCGATAAGCTCCAATTGACTTTCATCCCATTTTTTCGGCTGACAATGCTGATCTGTCTGTTCAAAATTTTCACATGTTTTCATGACAAAGTTTTTGTGCTCAACATCGTTAAAAGAAGCATTCGTTGGTGTCATGATGGAAGACGTCAAAATCAAACAAATGGCACAAAAGAGTACAAAGAGCGACTGTTTCATTCATTCCTTCAACTCCTTGAACAACTGTTCTTTAAAAAGAACGATTATATACAGTATAAGGAAATACCTATGAATCCCAAAACGTCAAATTAGTCCATTTTGTTCTTAAACAAGAACCATTACGAGAAAATTCTCCCATTTTCTCATTTTTTCACCATATTCAATATTTTTTTGTGTGACATTTGTACTTCTTAAAACTTACATAAAAATGTAGGATTTGGTCAGGATATGAAGAGGTGAGGTGATGTTAAGTGAAATATGGAAAAATCATAATCATGCTCAGTTTACTGCTGAGTTCTATGATTCTAGAGGTCAAACCCGTTGATGCGAGAGGTTTGACTGCCGCCGCAGATCAATGGGAAACGCGGGCAGTCAAAGAAGCAAAAAAAAGATACCCGCTAACGCAAGTATTATTTAAACAAAAAGTATGGGACCGCCACCGCGATAAGGAATCTGTGAAACAGTATCATATTACGTTAAAAGACCATACAAAGGAATTTGGGGTATTCGTCACCATTTCCTATAACCCTTACTCAAACAAGGTGAATAAAGTGATTGTTGTGGAGGAATACAGCTAAAGTGGCATAAAAAACCCGCCTGCTGGGCGGCTTTTTACTTTCGTCGATGGCGCTGACGTTTTTTAAGCATCATGGATAAGCCAAACGGCAGAACCCCAAATAAACGCTGTGAAAACGGCGGTTTCGTTTCTATTTTTTCTTGTTTGTGTTCCTTCCGTTCGTCACGTGGTGTATTCATATATTTAATGATTTCCTGCGTCATATATTTTACATAGTCATTTGTTTTCAAGCACTTTCACCTCTTCTTCCTTCAAGTCTTACCAGGAAGAGGATGATTTTATACACTGGCTAATCAGGATTTGCCCATCTCATGATTTCACCAGTCTTCCAATCCAGCATCAGTTCACGCTCATCGGATAAACCATCTTTTGTTTTCACCTTCACCAAAACAAGGACAAGTTTTTTCTTAAGATCGCATTTCATCCGCTTCAGTGTCACACGGCCTTCTTCAGTATCAATATGGGTTTTCTGTTTCGCACAAATACGTTCTACTGTGCTGGCAGCTTCACTCACACCCACCCTAAAAAGCTGCTGTTTTTTATAAAAAGAAATCGTCAGCTCTGCACTTTTCAGTTCTTTTTGAAACCCCATCGTTATCGCCCCTAGGATCAAGAGAAAAAATAAAATCGCCGCAAGCACATGCGGATAGATAAACCCTTCCTCTCTTTTCACGATTTACGAACCACCCCTTTATATGTGAAAAAAACGGCTTCATACACTTTACCAGATCCATCTGTGACTTTTAGAATCGCTCTATGCTGACTCGTTCTCACGTGAAATTGTTTCACCTTATGCAATAAAGGAAGATGTCCAGCTTGATCCGTTCGTTTTCGAAGCATCTCTTGATATGGCTCAATTGTTACCACTCGCCCTTGATCAGAAATATACTCTAACGCTTTTCCATCTTTCACTGATTTCACAGCATCGGCACGACTTAATTCCTCATCTAATTGCAGGACAGTCTGTTTCCACTCCATTTGGGAAAATCCGTTGATGTTTTCAAATGGACGAGCTTTCTCAGCTGCTGAAAAGATCAGTCCACAGCCAAAAGAAAGAAATAGAAAGAGCTTCAATTGCCACAAAGCTTGTAAAAGGGTAAAAGCTTTGTCATCGCTCCACATGCTGAAAGCATATGGTCTCTTTTTTTTGTACTTTGTATGAAACACATCCCTTCTGTTTACGCCAATTGAAAACATACGTGATCTCGCCTCTCTTCTTTTTGATGGAAGGTGTTGACCCATTTATGAATGCTTCATTCATCTGTTCATGTAAAACCTGATAAGCTTCAAGCTTGGCTCTCACTTCCTTTTTCCCCATCATGAGTTTTTCATAGGCTGGCATGAGCATTAGGGCAGCAAATAGAAAGAGATGACAGGCAAACAGTGTCTCAAACGTACTAAATCCTCTATTGTTTTTGAACATGGATTCGCCCGCTTCCTAAATAAATCGTGAGTTTATACGTTTGACTGCCAAATTCGACAATGAAAGATCCACCGCTGCTTGGATGTCCGTTTGCATTAAAATAGATACCTTGCGAGAATGTAGAAGTTTTGATGCTGCCCTTTTTATGTTGATAAGAAGCAATGACTTCGTTACTCTTTTGATCTATTACCTGATAAGATACATGCGGCGGATGGATCCCAACATGTACACGTGTTTTTTTGATAAATGCAGTATATGATGCCATTTGAAGATCTTGTTTCATGATGTTTACTTGTCTTTTGGCTTCAGCGTTTTCTATTATATTTGGGATTTTCCCTCCCATGATCGACAATACAATCGATAAAACAAGTAAGATCATCAGCTGTTCAATCAGGGTAAAACCCTTCTCATGTAAAAATAATTTATTCATGCTTCACGTTGCCGTTTTGAATGACAATCGCTTTTCCATTAGGACAAGTTAACCCCTTTTTGACATAACCTTCTTTTTCTAATTCAGCTAAAGATGGCGTCTTCCCATCATGCTCCAATTCATATGCCATCACTTGTGTGCTGACCATTGATTTAAGCCCTTCACAGCCCTTTGCCTGAATCGCTTGGTGATGACGTGTGATATTCGGTATGGTAATGAGTAAAAGAATGGATATTACGAGCATAACTATTAACATTTCTAACAGGGTAAATCCTTTATCATTCATATCTCTGTCCTCCTTCTTACACTTGCTCCATTAGTTGATACATTGGTAAAAGAATAGATAAATACACGATGAGTATAAGAAGTGCTGTTACCCCATAAATAACTGGCTGCAGCCAAGACATCCATTTTTCAATTTTTAGCTCTGCATTCTCTAATAGAAATTGGCTGTACGTGTACATTTCTCTCGCAAGCATTCCGCTGGCTTCACCATGCTTGATAATGGCTGCAAAATGTTTTTCGAAAAAAGGAGACACGCTTACTTGATGGGCCATGCTTTCTCCTTTTCTTAACTCTTCCATCATTTGTTCACCTATTTCTTGAAGAAAAGGCAGGTAGCTTTGCTGTTTAAAAGCTTGCAAACCTTCGTACATCGATAATCCAGCTTGAAGCAGTCCGCTGAGCTGAAGAGAAAAAAGGTACGTATGCATCAGCTGCATCCCTTTATATAAAAAAGGCAGCTTACTCATCACCCTCAATTTCTCAAGGGTCGACTTTTTCCTAAAAAAAACAGCATAATATCCAATAAGACAGATACACAGACAACTAGTGATGAGCAGAAAAGCATGAAGGAATTGAAATAGTCCAAACATCCCTTGAATCAGCCAAGACATGCGGGTATCCATCGATGAGTACAAAACAGAAAATTGAGGAATGATCATTTGCTGAACGAGTACCAGCACGACCAAAACCGTGAAGATGAGGAAAAGCGGGTAACGTAACATACGTTTAAACGTGTCTAACTGTTTGATTTTTTTCTCTAAAAAACGGGCGCTTTGTTCTAAAGCACGGGCTAGACTGCCATGCTTCTCAGAAAAACATAGTATAGCGATGACTTCCCGCTGAAAATGGAGTCTCTCCAGCACTACATAAAAAGGCTCGCCTTCGTGAAGCCACTGAATACCTAGTTTTAATTGCTGCCGCTGTTGTTTTGATAACTGGATATTCACCATCACTAATGCCTCAATCAATGTATATCCAGCCTGAATTAATTGAGCCAGTTTTGATAGGCATTCAGCTTGATCCTTTTTAGACCATACTTTAGAGGCTCGCTTCTTCATAAACCCAGCGATGGTAAGTGTTTTTTGATAAATAGCCGAGTGCCACTCCTTTACGAATTAATCTTTGCAGTGTTTCATATGACGAGTGAGCATATTCTCCTTTAGCCTCCTTGATACACTCACCAAGCTCTTTTCCGAACAGCAGTTCAAATACATTTGTTCGTCTGATCGGTCGATTTAATTTACAGTAAAGCTGACATCTTTCTCCGCAAAAAGGACAGGTGAGCTCGATTAATCGCTGCGCAGCAATCGCAACCATCGTTTGCTCAAGTTCATTCATCGTGACACCAAATTCAAGCATACGATAAAGGGCTCCTTTTGCGTTTTTTGCATGGAGCGTACTCAATACTAAATGGCCTGTCAGTGCTGCTCTAATCGCCGTTCTAGCCGTTTCAGCATCTCTTATTTCTCCTAGCACAATCACATCTGGATCATGTCTTAAAATAGCGCGTAACCCAGCGGCATACGTGATGCCGGCTTTTTCATTTACTTGAACCTGTAATACTTCTTCATTTCTTGTTTCCACAGGATCTTCAAGTGTAATAATATTTCGGTTAAAATTCTTTTTTGCAAACTGGATCAATGAATATAGTGTTGTCGTTTTCCCTGAATTTGTTGGCCCAGTAAATAAAATGAGTCCATGCGAGTGGTTTAAAAAGGATAATAATCTGGCTGAGGCTTTCGGAAATAATGATAGATGTTTTATTTTCGGAACATGATCCTGCGGTAAAATCCTAATCACTAAGCTCTCATCATTCACTGTCGGCAAGGTAGACATCCGAATAAATACTTGACCTTTTCTTAGCATCACAGCTAGTGAGCCATTTTGCGGCCTCCTTTTTTCACCGATATCCATAGAAGATAAAAACTTAAAATGTGCAATAAGCCGCTCTCCGCTTTTTTTATCAATCATTCGCTGCTGGATTAAATCTGAATCAACACGAAATGACACCGAAGCTTCCTTTTCTTTTGGCACAATATGCACATCAGAAGCCCTCATGCGGCATGCTTCTTCTAGCAGCTCTTGCCTTAAATATTCAATCCCATACAAGTGGATCACTCCTTTCTGTGATCACATTGTAGAATGGCGGAACGTGAATGACAAAAGAGCAATTTATGATTTTCATGACTAATAAATGATGAAAACCCTCAACTCACGATGCATTACATCATTTTTTAGAAAAGAGCATATAAAAAAACCTGACTTTTACAAGTACAGGTTTTTTGGTCATGATGTGGCTTCTTGCGGCTGCTCTTCAAAGATACGAAATCCTCTTTTTTCTAACGCTTTTGCAAGGCTATGCTCAGTATTTACTTTTGAGAAATCAATGCCCAGTTTCACTACAGTTTGAGCGATCTCTGGTCGGATGCCTGAAATAATCGTCTCAATTCCTAGCAGTTTCGCACTATCGACCACTTTAAACAGCTGATAAGCCACCATCGTATCAACAACGGGAACACCAGAAATATCAATAAATAAGTGCGTTAGACGCAGTCTTGAAGCCTGTTCTAGTACGGATTCCAGAATGATTTTGGCCCGGTACGTATCGATCTCTCCAATCAGCGGCAAAATCCCAATTTCCTTTGATACTGGAATAACTGGGGCACTTAGTTCTTGTATCATCTCTCTTTGTGCATTCAGCTGACTAAGTGTCACGCGGTCATATTCTTCTGATAAGCGCTCAATCATGTCATCAAATGTGGCGTGAAAGTGCTGATTCCACTGACACACATCTTGCAGCGTCACTTCAAGCTCTGTTTCTTGGGTGAATGTCTCAATTCTCGAACAGAAAATGTGGCGGAAAATCTTAAACTGTCCAATGATTTCATATAGCGGCACCTCGTGCACTGCTCGATCACGTGCAATATCAACAGACCACTTTTTCAAATGGTTTTCTACTTTGTCTGACAGCGTCACAAGCGTGGCTGCAATGGTTTGAATAAACGCCGTGTTCTGTTCCTTCAGCTTCTTTTCCGTTTCCTCTGAAGCATGTTTAGAATATAATGAGCCTTCTTCTGTTCTTGTTTTTAGCCATTCTTCGGTCATGACAGGGGCTTCTTTTAGGATAAACTCGTATAATTGCTTTGATTTTTCATTTTTCATTTATTTCTTTCGCTCCTTTTTCACTAAAACTCGTGACATACAACTTTTATGTATAAATGACCGCAGATGGTGAACAATAACATTACACGTTTGATATTGGGCTATAGCCAAGTGGTAAGGCAATGGACTTTGACTCCGTGATCGTTGGTTCGAACCCAGCTAGCCCAGTTCAGCACAAAAACGAAGACGGCTGAAGCTTGTTTCAGCTGATCTTCGTTTTTTATTAGGAAACCGATTGATGAATCGCTTTCTTCTTTGATATTTTCATGAGTTCTCCTGGATTATAGCCGACCACTAATTTATTCCCATCAATGATGATTGGTCTCCGGAGCAGCTTTGGTTTTTCAATGAGAAGCTGTAAGACCTCGTTTACTTTTAAGTCATTAATATTTAAATTTAAGCTTTTAAAAGCCTGACTTCGTGTGGCTAAAATTTCATCCATTCCTTCTGTTGTTAAAGAAAGAATCTTTTTTAATTCATCTAGTGTTGGCGTTTCTCTGAAAAGGTGACGCTCTTTAAAATCAATTTGATTCGCCTTTAACCAATGTTTTGTTTTGCGGCAAGACGTGCAGCTCGGGTATGAATAAAAAGTAATGTCACTCATTAGTCTTCCTCCTTAGGTCGTTAACCTTTTCTCTTATGGAGTAAGTACCCTCATGCTTTTCAGCATAAACACTTTTTCATCATTTTTTCAAAAAAATTTTTTCTACATTCAAAATAAATTGTTCACATGATGTCAAAAATGTAAATGTTTACATAACAAGTGATGATCAGCTATAATATGAATCAAAGGGGTTTTTAAGGGGAGGGAAAGAAATGAATCGCATGTTCCGCGTGCTTGGCTTTTGGACGGGTATTTTTGCTGTCATGTTCTATTTAGGACATATGAAAGATGCATCGCTGCTGTTCTTCGGTCAAACCGTTCTTTTTGTATTTTTATCCTACTTGAATTTATCCGAAAGAATGTATATTTACATTTTCGGAGCGTACTTGACGATTTTCTTTGCCGGATTTACATATTATTCGATTTTCATCATGGTTCCCGGTACCGGACATTAATTGAAAAAAGCATCTCTTTGAAAGAGATGCTTTTTTCATGCCTGCAATTAAAGAGAAAAACCATTAATAAACGGATTTTGCTCCTGTTCCGTCAGCACAGTCGTTTCCCCGCCATGTCCGCTTAAAACAAGAGTTGATTCTGGCAATGACAATAATTTTTGATGGATTGATTGTAGCAGCACTTCCTGACTGCCGCCTACTAAATCTGTTCTCCCGATGCCGCCTTCAAATAGCGTGTCACCAGAAATAACAAAGCCCTCTTCCGCCGAATAGTAAGACACACTGCCTGGTGAATGCCCTGGTGTATGGAACATTTCTAATGTAAACGATCCAATTTGAAGCGTTCCTTCTGACGTAATCAATTTTTCAGCTTCTTTGACCGTAATTCCATTCCCAATCAATCGAGCTGAACCGTTTAATTCAGCGTTCGTGAGCCATTCTTTTTCATTTTCGTGTACATACAGCGGCACTCCCCACTCTTCGCGCACCTCATCTGCCGCGCCAATATGATCAAAGTGAGCATGTGTCAATAAGACAGCAAGTGGTGTAAGCTGTTTTTCTTTTACATAGGAAATCAGCTTTTGCGCTTCACCGCCTGGATCAAAAATTAAGCATTCTCCCTGCTCATTTTTCCAAATATATGCGTTCGCTTGTACATAGCCTAGTGGCATTCTTCTCCAATTCATTTTCATCACCTACTTTATTCATTCTTTTTTATTATGAAGGCTATTCAATAAAAATTCAAACAATCGTCAACTGGAATCTACTCGACAAGCTTTATGAAAACGGTTAAAATGAAAAGAAAGGAAATCAAGGGGATTGATGACAAAGGGGGACTTTCACATGATGCTCGTCATTATTTTTGGTCTAGTCACGATTTTAGCTGCGCTCGGTATCTATCGCTCACTAAAAAAAGTGAACGTACTTGCCATCGCTTTTGCAGGCGCTACATTTTTGGTTTTTGGATGGTTCACTGTCATGACCATCATCTATAGCGGTTATCCAACTGCACATTAAAAGCCTGCATTTAGCAGGCTTTTTTTATTGATTTAAATGCTTATTCACGCTTTCTAATTTGCTTGTAAGTGTTGTGGTTTGATCCCGTCTGTCATCGATGCGAATATTGGTCGCTACTCGGTGCAATCCCTTTTCAAAAGGGGCTTCATGAATACGCTGAATGACCTCAAATAAAACGGATAATTCGCCTTCAATTAACGTATTCATCGGTGTTAATTGATATTTGATTTTCCCTTCTTGTTGAAAGCCTTCTAAAATTCTTTGTACATCTGCTACATAAGCACTGACACTTGGTGTTTCAGTGCCTATCGGAATGATGGTGACGTCTGCTATAGCCATCGTTTTTCCCCTTTCCATTAAATTCTCATGTTTTCTCGTCCTCATTGTAACCTATCCTGATTCAATCATGCCATGCTTACGTTGCGTTTACGGCAGGTTTGTCTCGTTTTATCGTCAAATCTGCTCTCTCTACCTTCCCGATCTTTGTAAACAGAAGCAGGCATATACCTGAAACAGCTTCAATGATGCCGCCAGCCGCAATGACATACCCAGATCCAAACAGGGTTGCCATATAACCGCCAATAAGGGCGCCTAACGGAATCATCAAGTAGGAAATCATGTTAATGATCGCATACACTTGCGGCTGATCCTCTGCCTTAACTGACAATTGAATCATCGTATGTTCGGGTACGTTAACTGCACTAATGGCTGCTCCTAAAGCAAAAGCTGATATAAACACAAGTGGTAACAATGCGTTCATACCTGTGATAAAGAAGGCGATTCCATCAACAATCCCAGCACCTATAAACAGCAATCCATACCGATTCACTTTTATCTTTGTCAAAACAAACCCCATCAAAAATGCGCCTAGTGCGGTTGTGACTTTGATGAATGAATAGACGACCGGTCCACTATGTAAGTCTTCCGTTAAATAAATAACAGACAATGCTTCCCATGGTGCCGCAGCAAAGTTTGAGCAGACACAAAAAATCGCTAATGAAAACAAAATATGATGGCTTCTCACAAGTGAAAAACCTCGAATTAATCTTTTGCCGTAAGATAACCCTTTTTTGGCTTTATCGATGATGACTTCTGTTTGATATGAAATCATGAACACCAATAAAGCGGACAAAAGGTAAAGAGGAATGATCACAAGCATTGTATAACCTACGCCTACAAATGCAATCATGACACCACAAATCGTGACCGTCACAAGTCTTACTACATGACTTGCTGATTGGATCGTTGCATTCGCTTTTTGTATGAGGTCCTCATGAACAAGCTTTGGGATAATCGATACAGATGCCGGTTCATAGGAGCCTCCTGTCGCCGAATGCAGCAGCATACAGCCAATGATGAGGACTAATGGTGTGAAACCATAAAAGTAACTAACCACGATCACAAGGATAATCGCTCCTCGTGTTAAATCAGCAAAACACATCCAAAATTTCAATTGATGCGGCTTCATCATAGGCGTAATAAATGGTCCAACAATCGCTTGAGGAACAAAGCTGACTGCAATAAAAAAAGCTGTCCCTATAGCCCCTTTCCCTCCTAGTACTAAAAGCCACAAGATGGTGTTGAAAGATAAACTATCAGCCGTAATTTTGCACATTTTAGAAACAAATAAATAAGTAAAATTTCTTTTCCACAGGCTTTGAGCACTCAATAGTCGACATCTCCCTAAATCATATCCTTTTTTTTACATCCATATCTTTCACAATAGCTTACTAGGAAGCCTTCGTCAATTGCTTCAACATTGTTTTTATTGACCATAAGCAATTGATTTTCTCAAAATATGAAAAAGCACCAGACAGGTGCTTTTAACACTTACACGCTTCCCACAAAAGCCGCTTTGTTTTTTCATAGATCGAATCAAATTGATCCATGGAAAGAGGATTTTTCCCTAGACCAAGCTCGACTGTATAGCCCTCACTATGAAATTGATAAATAAACCAATCGCGATAGCCTGCATAGCTGTCGAGATATTGGATCGGTTTATAGCCGCTCACTAGTTCGAATCGTTTGACCGTTTCTTTTGAGAGGGCTGGCTCATGGCCAAGAAACCCCCAATAGATCTCTTCTCCTTGTGTATGAAGGGCGATCAGCCGGTCAAATCGTTTTCGCAACGCAAGATTGGCCATCGCTTTCGCTTCTGGTTCTGTTAATGGCTCGCGCCCAGGATAATCCCGGTAGGACGGTGCCTTCGACTGATGACGATAGTACTCGATCTCCCAATAAGCAGGGAATTGATTGTTTAAATCCACCCCTCGAATATTTGCTTTCCATTCCCGGTAATCGGAATATCCCTCGTTTAGCAGTGTGAATTCTTCACGATGAAGACCTAGTGACTCCGGTCCATTACGAACCAAATCCACTCCATCTGGATTGACCATTGGCACGATGGATAAAGCGGTGGTCTGCAGAATATGAACCGCTTCATAATGTCTTGCCTGAACCGGATCTGACGCTGCTAAGCAAAGCGATTTCAACCATTTTAATAAAACAGACGTCGTGATCCATTCATTTGCATGAAAAGAGGCATTGAGATGAATAGAATGTAAATGCTGAACAGGCTCTGTTCGGATCTCATAAATAGGTGTATCAAGCACTGAATGGCCAATGACGCTGATATGAAGAAAAGGAAATACGGCTTTCAAGCGGCTCAGCTCTTCTTCTAATCGAGCGCTATCATATTCAAATGTTCCATTAATCCAATCATCGGATTGCTGCAGTCTGTAAGGTGCAATAAATCTCTGCACATCACCTATCGATTCAAATACATGGACTCCTTCTGGAAGTCTATATCCCGGTAAAAGAAGGTTATCAGTGCTTGATTGATTAGATAAATGAAAAGCAGCTTTGCCAATACCAAGCTGCTTTGCCACAGCATCCCTCCCTGCTTCATCCAGCTGCCATTCAATTTTTCCAAACGACGTTGTCTTCATTTACATCCCTCCTCTCATACTATATGAGCCGTCAGACAAAAAAAGAAAACCTCTGCTTCTAAAATAGCAGAGGTTTTTTCATCTATTAGGACGCCTTTTTCAGCTCCGTTTCACCTTCTTTTTTGGATGGTGAATGGTCCGGGCTGTTTCGATCATAAAATCTAAGGAGATCTCCGTAGATGATTTGATCAGAGAATTGAAGCTCCTGCTTCGCTTTCTCTTCATAAGACTGACACACATTTTTATCATCTGCTGGCTCGCCTGTCTCTTTATTGTAGCAAACACCATCTGTAAAAATGCTGTCCTTCGTAATAAAGCTTCCATCACGGAGTACTGTAAAGTCATTCGTATCTTTTGATAAAAGGTCATGACCAAATTGAATTTGTTTACTTGTATCAATCCCTAGAAGATTGAGTACAGTTGGACGGATATCGACCTGACCGCCTACCGTATCAATTTCTTTTGGATGTTGATCCGTTACCCCTGGAATGTGTACAACAAACGGGACTTTTTGAAGCTGCACTTCTTCAAATGGCGTAATCTCTTTATTTAAGAATTGTCCCATGGCTTCGTTATGGTTTTCAGAAATTCCGTAGTGATCCCCATACAAAACAAAAATGGAGTTATCGTATAACCCAGCTTCCTTCATCTTTTTAAAGAAAAGCTTAAGGGCTTCATCTTGATAACGCACTGTAGGGAAGTACTTGTTCAGTGTTTTGCTCTTTGAATCATATTCATCAATGAGCTTATCTTCCTCATCTAAATCAAAAGGGAAATGGTTCGTTAATGTAATCAATCTCGTATAGAAAGGCTGCGGGATCGATTTCATTAATTCAGCGGACTGCTCAAAGAACGGACCATCTTTCAGTCCCCAGCCAACTGAGTTTTCTTCATTCACATCAAATGATTTAATATCAAAGAACTTATCGTAGCCAAAGCTATCGTAGATAAGGTCACGGTTCCAGAAGCTTTTGTTATTCGCATGAATAACAGAAGAGTGGTAGCCCTCATCCTTTAACAGCTCAGGTGTCGCTGTAAACTCATTACTTGGATTTGTGAAGAACACAGCCCCTCTTCCAAGTGGATAAAGAGAATTATCTACAATAAACTCTGAATCAGATGTTTTCCCTTGACCTGTTTGGTGATAAAAATTAGTAAAGTTATAGCTCTTCTTGATCAATTTGTTTAAAAATGGAGTAATTTCTTTCCCGTTTAATTTTTCATTGATCACGAAACTCTGTGTCGATTCAAGTGATACAAGAATGACATTTCGTCCTTTTGCTTGACCAAATGTCTTTTCATTACGGTCCGTTTGATTTGCGCTTACATAGTTTTCAATTTCAGTTAAGCTATTGCTGTCAGCAAGAGCCCGCTGGGCGGACTGCTTCGATTGCAATACCCCATCATAAATATGGAAGTTATATAAGCTGATATTTTTCACCAGCATCTCACGGTCAAATGAGCGAGTAAGCAGTTCTGGTCTTTCTGTTTCAGCTAAACCAAGGTTAAAGAAAAATGTAGCTGCCACAAATAAGTAATATGCTGCTCGTTCTTTTCGTGAAACGGTGACATCTGTTCTAAAGGAAGGCTGTTTTTTATAGAGCCAAATTAAAATGATGATATCAACAAACATCAGTAAATCGACTGGTTCAATTAAAGAGGTAATACTGGACCCGAGGTCACCCATATTGTTTGTTTGAAATAGGACGGGGATGGTTAGAAAATCACTATAGAATCGATAAAACACAATGTTGGCTAACAAAACGAATGTTAGGATAAAGCTTGTCACGATGATATATCGATTGCGATTTTTTTCTTTGAAAAATAAACCGATACCGAAGATAAACAAGAGAAAGCTAAGCGGATTAATAAACAGGATAAACTCCTGCATGAAATTTTCAATTTTAATATTGAAGCTAGATTTATAGATAACATAGGTTTTGACCCACATCAGCAATGTCGCAATCAGTAAAAATGAAATCGCCTTTAATCTATTCTTTCGCATTGTAACCTCCTTATGCTAAGCGCGCACCCAGGCTCTAGATATACCCTAATTATTGGTGCTTCTAGAAAAATAACTAAAGTATATCTTATCCTGTATATGATGGAAAATCAATGTCTTTTTCCTCATGACAAACTTATGAATATGCTAAACATCCAATTTCATGCCTATCTATCGCTTTTTTTAATAAAAATGACATCATTATGACTTTTTTGTTCAAGACAGCCATTTGGTTTTTGCCATCCATGCACCGCCGATAACACCCGCATCGTTTCCGAGTGATGCAATTACCACTTCAACATCGTCAGCGCAAGGCGGGAAAGCATGTTGTTTCACAATGCGCTCTACTTTACTGCGAAGAAGCTCACCTGCTTTTGAAACACCGCCGCCAATTACAATTTTTGTTGGGTTTAAAGCACTAGCAAGATTCGCTAGGACAAGTCCAAGATGTGTCGTCACTTCTTCTACGACACGCATTGCAAGATCATCTCCGTTTTCCGCCGCTTCAAATACATTCTTTGCCGATAACGAAGCGAGCTTGCCAAGTGAAGATGTATGCTGCTCGGTTTCTAATTTATCCTTTGCAATCCGGACGATGCCAGTTGCAGATGCGATCGTTTCAATACAGCCTGTTCTTCCGCAGTTACACGGTGCTCCTTGAAATGGAACGGCACAAATATGGCCAATTTCTCCGCCAGCACCTGTCTCCCCTTGAACAACTTCACCATTGACAATGATGCCGCCGCCAACCCCTGTTCCAAGTGTGACCATCAGGATATTTTTTGCGCCATCGCCTGCACCCTTCCACATTTCACCGAGTGCAGCAATATTCGCATCATTTTCAATGACAGATGGAAGTCCCGTCTCTGCCTCTAGGTGATCTTTCAAGGGGTAGTTTGTCCAGCCCAGATTCGTTGTTTTATAGACGATGCCAGATACTTTATCTACAGGTCCAGGTGCACCCATTCCGATCCCAATAAGTGCTGATTTCGGCATACTGATCTCAACCAGTTTATGGTCAATTGATTTGGCAATATCGACTGTGATCGTCTGCCCGGATTTATCCGTAGGAATCTCCCACTTATGCTGAATTTCACCATATAGATTAATGAACGCAAGCTTAATTGTCGTACCGCCAAGATCAATACCTACAAACCAATCCCCTGTCATATGCCCTCCACCTTCACATTGTTTTTCGATTTAATTTGGCTAGCTCCATTTGAAGAATCGTCATTGCGTTTGACCATTCGGTCCGGTCAATGATGCCCGCTGTATACATTTCCTTCAATTCGTCTGCCATAAATTCTAATTCTACTTCACGATCTCCGAAATACACATAATTTCCAAATCTCATGAGCAGCTGCTGTACATCATATAACGTTTTCATTGTTTCCACCATTTCTTTTCATCAACAGATAGGATAAGCGTATTCATAAATGCGCTTTCAGTCAAGTCATTCAACGTGTTTGACTATTTTCGATATATTGTTTCAGCTTTAAAAATTGATCATTTTGAGGATCTTGTTTTAACGCTTTCGCTAATAGGTCCTCTGCTTTCGCTGTCTCTCCTTTTTCTACGTATAAAAGCGATAAATGATACAGTTTATTTGGATCATCTGGATCTTTTTCAAGCGACTTTTGTAAAAATTGAATAGCCTTATCAAGTTGGCCCTGCTGCGCTTCCGATAGTGCATAGATATGAAGTGCCTCAGCTGATGCATCTTTATCGTGCACATATTCCTCTAGTCGTTCACTTGCTTCGCTATACTTTTTCTCATCAAATAAACTTGCTGCCTCACTTGTTGCCGCTGCTTGCTTTTGATCGTCAGAATGAAACCCTGTATACAATCCAAAACCACCAATAAAGAGCAAAGCAGCACTCGCAAGAAGCATTTTGACAGGCTGGATCTGTTTAGGCAGACGGACAGCTAATGCGGTGAAAAAACCGCCAACCAGGCCGCCAAGATGCCCTGCGTTATCAATACCTGATACAGTGAAGCCTATTCCTAGGTTGATGAGGATAATGACAATAATATTTGTCCCCATCGTCCGAAAGAAAAGCTTTCGGTTTGAGATGGCTAAATATAACAGTGCGCCTAAGCAGCCAAAGATCGCGCCAGAAGCGCCTGCTGCAATTGCCGTATTAAACACAAAGCTCGCTATAGAGCCAAAAATGCCGGAAATCAAATAGATGAGCAAAAATCTTCCCGACCCATAAATTCTCTCAACAGCCGCTCCAACGGACCAAAGAGCAAAAGTATTAAAGAGTAAGTGCGTCAAGCCAATATGTAAAAACATTGGTGTCATCAGGCGCCACCATTCACCCTCTAAAATCAGCACATTATTTTTAGCACCAAATGCTGTTAAAGTTGCGGTATTGGTACTTCCGCCTGACAGCTCAAGTAAAAGAAACATCACCACTTGGACAGCAATCAGCAAGTAGGTAAAAATGGGTCTCCCATTTTGAAACACGGCCCGTTCTCGTTCTCGCTGTTTTTCCTGATCATCAAATGCCTGAAGCACGTTCCTTTTCAGCTGCATTGCATTCTCAGCTGTATCTTTCTTCGCTTCTTCTACATCTACTGCAAGCGATGTATTCAGCCATTTTTGCAGTTCGTTTACATCGTTTTGAAGCGTGTCTGCACTGAGTAATACAGGAGTAACTGTCACCTTATTCTCTTTTTGCGGCTGACCGTTTAAGTCTTCCCAATCATCTACTGGAACATCAGTTGTAAATTGCAGCTGCAGGAGATGAAGAGATCGTTTACGCATAGCTTCTCTCAGCTGATTGATCCGATATGTTTGCTCCTCGATATCTCGAACGATCTCCTGCCTGAAATTCACATCTTTTCTATATAGACGGATAAGATCATAACCTGAGTTTCGTGGTGCTTCAAAAAATATTTCATCTTCTGGGTACGGACTTTGAATCATCTCGTATCCTTTTTGTCTAAGTTCATCAACAACTCGCCAAAATAAACTATCTATGACATTCATACATTCGCGCTCCATTTTTTACATTATTATAGCAAGAATCGTTCTTATCCGCATTTCTAAACAAAAAAATCCCGGCTTTTGCGGGATTAGAATGCTTGGCGAATAAATTTCGTCCGAAAATATGGGATTTTCATCAGCCATTTAATCAAAAAGTGCCGGACTTGATTTTGCCCTAAAACCAAATTCATGAGCCGATAACGATTTTGCACGAGAACGAATGCAAACAGTGTGAACACAATGCTCCAAATCATTTTATTCATCATATTCCCTCCTATGTTCGTATCGTGGCTTAAATAGGATTTGTTTATGCATGAACCATCGTTTTTATCGCTTAAAAGGTTCCTTTCATAAAGAGGCCTTCACAATCTAATCCCTTGTTCTTTTGATTGAATATAATAGACCTCTCCGCACTCTGATTGATCATAAGAAACGTCAAATTGAGAAGGTCGATTAAATCCTTGAAAGTATAAGGCAGCCTACAATTTCGCTCTAACTCCTCCACCTTGTGCGGGAAGTAACTGTCGTATGGATTTGGTGTATGAACATATACAGCGTCTAAACCAAGGTCATGTTCGTGAATACAAATCCAAGTTTGGTATGGCTTTTCAAAGCTTTCAAGCTGTTTTAGCCGCCTATGATATAATGCGATATGAGCTTTGATATGCTCTCTTCTTATTTTTAAGCTATTTTCCCCGACTCCAAAAAAATCAAGGTGCGTATGCCAAAAATAAAACCATGAATCACGATCAAGTCACAAGTATTCACTTCCTCCCGAATATTACGGAAGTACCTTTTCTTTTCACGAAATTTTTTCAAAACATATCCCCTGTCAGCTAAAATGCCTTTTAATGAAGAATGTTGATCGCTATCGTGTATGTGACTTTTGATCATAAGCAAGCACCTTCGCTCAACACAAAAAGCCCGTTCATATGTATAAGCAGCGGACTTTATTTTAGATATATGGTACCTTTCTCACTGACCATGATTGAGACCGGGATGTCGTGCGTTTCAGCCGGAATATGCTCGGTTTGCTGTACTGTCAAACAAAGGGCAAGCGTTTCGCCGTGATAGTCAGCTAAGTAGCGGTCATAATAGCCGCCCCCATATCCGATACGGTAGCCTTGTCGATCGAAGCACACACCAGGCACAATGATCAAATCGATTGATTCTTTAGATGCAGTAGCCGACGTCAGAGGATCTGGCTCCAATAGCCCAAAGTAGCGGGAGATCATTTTCGTTTCTGGTGTATATTCATAAAACGTCATCTCTTTTGTTTCCGGAAAACAGGTGGGTACACATACTGTTTTCCCCTCCCGCCATGCTTTTTCAATGAGAGGCATTGTCGGTACCTCTTTTCCTCTAGACATGGTAAGTGCAACCGTATTCGCTTGTTTCCATGCTGGCAGTTGAAACAAGCGCTCATGAAGTAAAGCGGTGCTTCGCTTGAATTCTTCGGCACTCATCTGGTCCAGCTTGGCTAATGTTTGAAGGCGAAGTTCCTTTTTCACAAAGATCATCTCCCATCATAAAAAAACAGCAGGAAAATTCCCTGCTGCTTACTTTGTTTCACGATGTAAAGTTTGTTTTTTATCACGTGAGCAATACTTTTTGAATTCAACGCGATCTGGATTGTTTCGCTTATTCTTTTTAGTAATATAGTTACGCTCACCGCATTCAGTGCAAGCTAGAGTAATATTTACGCGCATGTTTTTCCCTCCAAACTAAAATCAATTCACATTCAGACCTAACTATAATACCACTTCTAGCTTAGGAATGCTAGAATGTTTTTTCACCAATTTGATTTTCAGTGCAATCCATCCGCGTTCTGATCCATATCGTATGGTCATTTCATGAAAAATAGCCTGCTCCCCTATAAAACCTCAATCTTTGTCGTACTGTATACATGAGAAACCCTCTTTTATTTTGACAGCGAGCAAGATTTTCATACTCGTTTTTCATATAAAAAGAAAAAAGATGAAAAAAAGGTGATTTTTTCAGCAATTCCTTTTGAAACTAGCTTTTTTATGGTATAAAAAAGAAGGGTCGAAAACTGTCTGAAACAATCATGAAAGCCTTTTATGGCTTTCAGCATTAAAATATGAATAAAAGGTGATGAAACATGGAAATTGCAATTATCGGATTGCTTGTTGTCAGTATCGTACTGATCGCATTCTCATATTTTCAAAGAGAGCCGATTAAAGAAGTCGAGCAGGAACTTGAAACACTTCAACTATCTGCAATGCAAGAAATCTATAAACTGAAAAAGAAAATGAAGGTTCTTGAAGAAGAATTGCTTGAAACAAACATTGTCGTCCGCAAACATTCAGAAATTGATCCATCTATCGCAAGACAAATCATTTCAAAGCATCAAAATGGCATGTCTCCTGAGGCCATTGCGCGCGCTGAGCATGTATCTGTAGATGAGGTCAACATGATCATTAAAGACAATGAGAAGGTGCTTGTATGACGAAAAAAAGCATCCAAACGTTTGCGGCAGGTATGATTCTTGCAACTGGTGTTCTGGCGATCGTTTTTTTCCTCACTGGAAAAGATGAAGCGGCGGCTGATACAACCACAAAAGAAACGCTCGCAGCGAAAGTAACAGACACCGATGTGAAAAACTATTTAGACTCTAAAAAAGAAGTCTCTGTCAGCCGTGAAACATATCAGCAGCTTCTTGATTATAAAGAAAAAGCACTGAAAGCAAATGAAGACGGCGATTCTAAAAATGATAAAGAAACATCGGACAAGCCTAAAGGCAAATCGGTCAAATTTGTTATTAAAAACGGGATGAGCACAAGTGATGTTTCAGACATGCTTGAAAAGGACGGAATCATCAACTCGTCTAAAGATTTTAATGATTACGTGATTGACGCCGGCTACCATAAAGAAATTCGTGCAGGCAAGTTCAATTTAAAAACAGGGATGACGTTCAAACAAATCGTCAAAGCCTTAACAAAATAACAACAATACCCCCTGGCGGCGCTGACCTCCAGGGGGTTTTATTATCCAAATCGACCAGATATATAATCATTTGTTCTTTGATCATTTGGCTCTGAGAACATCACATTCGTATCATTGACCTCAACAAGCTCTCCCATTAAAAAGAAGGCTGTTCTATCTGATACCCTCGCCGCTTGCTGCATGTTATGCGTCACAATGGCAATCGTGTATTTCTCTTTTAATTTCATAATTAATTCTTCAATCTTTAATGTTGAGACAGGATCAAGCGCTGATGTTGGTTCATCCATTAGTAAAATATCTGGGCTTGTAGCAATAGCTCTTGCGATACAAAGACGCTGCTGCTGACCGCCGGAAAGACCTAATGCTGGTGCATTTAATCGATCTTTCACTTCATCCCAAAGGGCAACATCACGAAGCGCTTTTTCAGCGATTTCTTTCAATTGCTGCTTGCTCTTCACGCCGTGAATTCTTGGTCCGTAGACGACATTATCAAAGATAGACTGAGGGAATGGGTTTCCTTTTTGAAAGACCATCCCGACGTTTTTACGCAGTTCCACTAGATCAACGCGGCCTTTTAAAATATTGTCGCCGTTATACATCATATCTCCGGTGATTTTCACACCTGGCACTGTTTTGACCATAAGATTTAAGGTCTTGATAAACGTTGACTTTCCGCAGCCTGACGGACCGATAATTGCTGTGACTTCATGCTCTTTAATGTCTAAATCAATATGCTTCAGTGCGTGATGTTGTCCGTACCAAAGGTTCATATCATTCACACGAAACACTTCTTTTTTTGCTGTTTCAGTTGCTACTGCATTCATCAAAATCCACCCGCCTTATCCAAATCGACCATTGATATAGTCTTCTGTTTTTTGCTGCGCAGGACGTGTAAAGATACGTTCAGTGGCATCATATTCTACTAGATCACCGTTCAGGAAAAAGGCCGTATGATCAGATACACGTAACGCTTGCTGCATGTTGTGTGTCACAATGACGATCGAATAATCATTTTTCAAATCTGATAATAGCTCTTCAATTTTTGCATTTGAGATCGGGTCTAGGGCAGAAGCAGGTTCATCTAACAAAAGAACGCTGGGCTTCATCGCAAGTGTACGCGCAATACAAAGGCGCTGCTGCTGACCGCCGGATAATGACAAAGCCGAGCGGTGCAGACGATCTTTGACTTCATCCCACAGCGCCGCTTTTGTTAAGCTTTCCTCTACCGCATCATCAAGCACTGATTTTCTTTTTTCACCCGCATACTTTAACGCATGGGTAATGTTATTGTAGATCGATTTAGGAAATGGGTTTGGTTTTTGGAAAACCATGCCGATTTCTCTTCTTAAATTCACCACATTAATGCGGTCATCCAAAATATTAAGTCCTTCGTACATGATCGCCCCTTCACTTCTCGCACCTGGGATCAAGTCGTTCATGCGGTTAATGCTGCGTAAAAAGGTTGATTTCCCGCAGCCAGATGGGCCGATTAATGCGGTAATTGCGTTTTTCTCAATTTCAAATGAAATATGATTGACCGCTCTTTTTTCACCATAATAAATGCTTAAATCCTGCACCTGTAAAATCTGTTCCGCTTGAAGTGGAGCCTTTTTTGCTGCAATCTCTTTTTTTTCTGCTAGCATTTGAACCATATCCCCTTCACACCTCTCTCACATTATTTTGACGTAAGCTTTTTATGAATAAATGAACCAAGCCATCTAGCTGCTAAGTTAAATACTAAAACTGAAAGCACAAGTACGGCTGATGCACCATTTGCAATGGCCTCTGCATCTGGAATGATTCCTTGTGTATTGACGTTCCATATATGAACGGCTAATGTTTCTGCCGGTCTAAAAATATTCAGTGGTGACGTATCAGAAAATGGACTCCAGTTTGTAAAATCAAGACGCGGTGTGGTGAGACCTGCTGTGAAAAGAAGCGCTGCTGCCTCCCCAAAGACTCTTCCTGATGCTAAAATCGCACCGGTAATAATAGAAGGAATCGCACCTGGAATCAGGACTGTCTTCACTGTATGCCATTTCGTCACACCGAGCGCAAGTGATGCTTCCTTTTGATCCTTTGGTACAGAGCGAAGCGCGTCTTCTGTCACCCTGACCATCACTGGCAAGTTAAACACCGTGAGCGCAAGAGCTCCTCCGATGATCGTATAGCCCCAGCCTGTTAAATTGACAAACATGAGTAAACCAAACATACCAATGACAATAGAAGGAAGTGAAGACAACACTTCAATACATGTGCGAATAAAATCAGTGACTTTGTTTTGAGGCGCATATTCAGCCATGTACACTCCACCGCCGACACCAAGTGGTACTGTGATCAACATTGTTATAAACAAAATGTAAAACGAGTTAAACAGCTGATCCCTAATACCGCCGCCAGAGCCAATTGCACTTGAGCGGGTTGTCAAAAAGTCAAAATTTAATTCTTTTGCACCGTTGAAGATGATATAAGAAAACAAACCAACTAGGATCGCCGTAATAATGGCGGCACATACTCCAAAAACAAACGTGGCAAAACGATCGGTCATTTTGCTATTCATTAAATCTTCCTCCTAGACGACAAGTATCTGATAATGAGTATGAACATAAACGATACAACTAGAAGGACAAGACCCATTGACCAAAGTGTATTGTTTTCAACACTTCCATACGTTGTGTGACCCATGTTTAACGTAATAATGGTTGTTAATGTACCAGCTGTATCCATAATGCTCTCTGGTAAATTACGCGTGTTTCCAATGACCATCTGAACGGCAAGGGCTTCACCAAATGCTCTTGCCATTCCAAGAACGACTGCTGTCATTAATGTTGGAAGAGCTGCCGGTACAAGCACACGTCTAATCGTTTGCCATCTTGTAGCGCCAAGTGCATAGGATCCCTCACGTAAGCTTTTTGGAAGGGAAGCCATTGCATCAGTTGCAATAGATGTAACGGTTGGCAGAATCATAATAGACAGGACAATCGTTCCTGCTAACACGCTATGCCCTGAGCCACTTGACTTGAAATGTCCGATAAACGGCACCAATACTGTAAGACCTATGAATCCGTAAACAACGGATGGAATCCCTACAAGCAATTCAATGACTGGCTGGAGAATTTTCCGGCCCCATGCAGGTGCAATTTCTGTCATAAAGATCGCTCCTGCGATGCCTAGCGGCGCTGCAATAAGTGCCGATAGAAGCGTGACGGCGATCGATCCAAAGATAAAAGGAAATGCGCCGTACTCCGGGTTTTCTGCTGTTGGGTTCCAATTGATACTGGTTAAGAACTCAATTGGGCTTACACCATTTACGATGAAAGATTGTAAACCCTTAATGCCAAGGAATATTGTGATGGCGATGGATACTGCAATCATTAAGAATGCGCAGAATTTCACCAAAATACTTCCTCTTACTTCATCCATTTGCCTATTTTTCTTCGAGCTGATCAGCCGATCGCTCGCTTCTGTATGTTCTATCTGCTTCATCTTTTTCTACACTCCTATGAATGTCATAAAAGGAAAAGTGAAATGCTCCACTTTTCCTTCATCAGCAATTCAAGACCTCTTACTTATCCGATTGTTTGCCTGTTGCGTCTCTTTCTACTTTCATATTAGAGACTGAGATGTAGCCTTGGTCTTTGACGATTTCTTTTTGTACTTCGTCACTCATAAGGTAATCTAAGAATTGTTTTGCTAGACCTTCCGGCTCACCTTTTGTATAAGAGTGCTCGTATGCCCAAATTGTATATTTACCGCTTTCTACATTGCTTTCTTCTGGTTTCACACCATCAATGCTAAGCGGTGTAATTTTGTCATCTGTTAAATAAGAGAATGCTAGGTATCCAATCGCACCTGGTGTTTCTGCAATCAGCTTTTTCACTGTGTTTGAAGAATCTTCTGTGATTCCTTCTGCAGGTGTTGCACCATCAAGTGCATATTTCACAAATGTTGCACGTGTTCCTGAAGAATCAGGTCTGTTAACAAGCGTGATTTTTTGGTCTTTCCCGCCAAGCTCTTTCCAGTTTTTGATTTTACCAGTGAAGATTTTTTTCAATTCGTCCTTTGTGATGTCTTTGACACCCACTTCAGGGTTTACAGCTGCGGCCATTCCAACAACTGCTACTTTGTGGTCTTTTAAAGCTTTTGCGTCGACTCCGTCTTTCTCTTCAGCGAATACATCTGAGTTACCAATTTGTACAGATCCTTCTGAAACTTGAGAAAGTCCTGTTCCTGAACCGCCGGCTTGTACTTGAATATCGGCTTTTGGATGTTTATCCATGAATTTTTCTGCTGCCGCAAGAACTAAAGGCTGCATCGCAGATGATCCTGAGATGGTAATGGAACCTGATGCCTCATCTTTGTTTGAAGCATTTCCTTTACTGTCTTTTGAATCTCCGCTTGAGCTGCTGTTTCCGCATGCTGTGACGAATGCTAACAATGCGATAGTAAGGAAAGTAAGCAGCCATAATTTGTTCTTTTTCATTTCAAGAATACCCCCTGAATAATTTGTCCTACGAGTAATACATTAAAGGTTCTTTATTAATTTCGTTTAAATGGAATGTTAAGGTTTTGTAAATGTCGAAGTTTTGTAGAGAAATTGCGGCGTTTTTTATGAATTTTGTCAATTTATATCGGAATTTTTGAAGAAAACGTAAAAAAACGCCCACAAAAAGTGAGCGTTTTTACCTATGAAAGGTCTAGTTATTTGTTTCTGCTTCATTTTCAATTTTGTTTTTGTTTTTCGCCTGTGTATCATTGCTTTCCTGTTTTGATTTCAGTTCAAAATACTTATCTAATACTTGTTCACCAATATCATTTGTAATTGGATAGCGCTGGTTGTAGTCTTGATACACCCATGGCACGACAACGGAAATAGCCACTTCTGGATTATCAGCTGGCGCATACGCAACAAGAGTTGTATTATACGTCGATGTACCGCGCTTGCTTTTAATTGGACCGTCATAGAATGATTGAGCGGTTCCTGTTTTGCCGGCTGGATTATACTTTTTGTTGCCAAAGTTTGAATAGGCTGTCCCTCTTGGGTTCTGCATGACAAGCTTGAAGCCTTGCTGAACGCGTTTGATCTCATCACTTGTCATGTCTAGCTTATTCAATACATCCGGTTTGACGGATTCCGTCACAGCTCCAATGCCTCGCTGCGGGTCTGACTCTCTCACTTCTTTGACAAGCTGCGGACGTAAACGATACCCGCCATTTGCAATGGTTGAAACGTATTGCGCCATTTGCAGCGGTGTAAACGTATCATACTGTCCAATCGCATAGTCAAGTAAGAGACCCGATTGTGTAGACGTTCCTCTGTAGCCCGTTGCTTCGTTTGGCAGGTCAATACCGGTTTTGACGCCAAGGCCAAATTTACTGAAATTGTAGCGGAACGTATCAAATGCTTTCGGATCAATTGGGAGCGGCTGCTTTTTACGATATTCGCTTTTCCCAATGGCGATCGCTGTTTTGAACATATATACGTTTGATGAACGCTCTAGTGCTGTTAAATCATTAATAAGTCCCATATTTTGATAGGATTTCTTCGGCGGTGAATTGGCGATATAGAGAGGTTCATCGTATTGGGTACTTCCAATATGAATAGCGCCTGTTTTATATCCAGTCAGTACCGTTGCCCCTTTTACGGCTGATCCCATCGCATATGAGGAGGTCATCGTTCCTAATGCGTAGTCATCGAATTTGTATTTTCCGTTTTTGTTTGAAATCTGCTTACCCGCAACAGAGAGAACCTCTCCATTTCTCGGGTCCATCATGACAACAAATGCGCGGTCAAGAAGCTCAGTTCCCCCTCTTTGTTTCGCACTTTTCAAGTTCTTTTCAATAATTTTTTCAACCGCTTTTTGCAGCTGAATATCAATGGTAAGCACAAGGTCTTTCCCGCTCTTACCTTCTGTTAACACTTTAGAGCTTGTGACATTGCCCTGTTTATCAGTTGTACTCTGTTCTTTTTCCTTTTGGCCCTGCAGGACATCTTCATATTGATATTCGAGATAGCTTTTTCCTACACGGTCATTTCGGCTGTAGCCGAGTGATAGATAATGCTCAAGAAGTGACTGCGGAAGACCTTCATCACTCGAAGAAACACTGCCGAGCATACTGCGGAGCAGTCCTTTATACGGATAGCTGCGTGACCAGTCTGTCGTCACATCAACACCTGGCAGCTCGTCCAAATGCTCAGAGACGTAAGCAATTTCGCTTGGCTTTACATCTTCATTTTTAATAAATTGAGGCGTAAGTGCATAGCCTCCATCCATCTGCCTTTTAATGGCAAGCACTTGTAAATCTTTTTTCGTCAGTTGATTTAATTCCTTGTCTGTGATGCGTTTTAGCTGAAGCTCATATAGTTTATCATCAGAGACCTTATCGTCACCCTTTAATTCTGATTCCTTTTGAACAAGCTTTTTCGCTTCATTTGGATGCGTTAAGATCCAGAAATCTTTTTTGTCACGATCTGTGATTTTTTTCGTACTCACATGAATCATATCCGCTAATTTTGATGCCACTTTGAGCCGCTCTTCTTGTGAAGTCGTCGAGGTTCTCGTATATGTAATGGCATTCAGCGCTTTATTGCTGACAATCGTATTGTAGTTTCGATCATAAATTTTTCCGCGCGGAGCAGATGAGCTGACATTCACATCCTCTTGTTTTTCTGCCTGCTTTTTATAATCTTCTCCATTGACAATTTGCACAAATCCGAGTCTAACGACAACACCGGTAAAAATAATAAAGGCAGCTAAAAATAATAAATTCAGCCGGATCGGAAGTGTTTTGCGCCCTTCCTTCGCGTCTTTTTTGTTTTTCTTGTTTCTCATCACATCACCTTTTCTATCAAGAAAGAAATGGCACCCCTTTTTGTGTATAAAAGGTGCCATCATCATTTTAGCGGTTTTTCTATCATTTATCTAGAAATTTGATGTTCCATAGGTAAGAAATTTTACCTTTCTCCCTTAATAAGGTTCGTTTGAGAAACTGGCTTTTGACCGTCAGCCTCTTTCATATCAGCTGTTTTTTCTTTCAAATGAATATCTTTTACAAAGTAATAAATGAGGGTGTGCCCCGCTCCAAGCACAACAAGTGATGCAGGGATTCCGAGCTCATCACCTAGTAAGGTGACAGACAGCAGGAACAAAACAATCGAACAAATACGGCCGGCATTTAAAAATAGCTCTCTGACCACAATATATTCAATTCGGGCCTTTCTGGCATACCTTGCATGACCAATGACATCATATGTTAAGGATACATAAGGAACAAGCAGGAGCGGATATCCTATTGCAATGGCTACCGCATACATCAGAAGTGATACATAGGACAAGTGGAAAACGATTAAAAACAAGGCGCCGTATAAAATCAGCCCACCAAGCATGATGGCCTTCTTACGCCACTTTTTCTTAATCAAACGGGTAGCGAAGAAATAAGCAAAAAAGGCAACACCTGAATTCACTAAACCAAACGTCCCGAGAGCAAGCTCACTGTTTGTTGCAATAAACACAAAGACACTGATTAAGAAGACAAAGACCCCTTCACGAAGCCCTTGAAAAAAGTGAGCTGTTGTAATCCTACGCCAATTCTCGTCTGCATGACGTTCTTTCCAAATTTGTTTGATCATAAATTTGCCTTTAGACTGCCTTCTTTTGAGGAAAAAGCTCATCACAACCGCTAGTGAAAACAAAAAAAGCGATAATGTGAAAATGACTGTGTAGCCTGTATCATCCGTTAACTGAGAAATGACAATCCCCGCAATGAGAGGACCGATCATGCCGGCAGTTGAGGAAAGCACACCGAGAAATCCATTAAAGAAGTCTCTTGTTTCAGGCTCGGTGATCTCAAAGGTGAGTACATTAAAAGCAAGCCAGTAAAAGCCATAGCCGATCCCAAGGACACTTCCCAATAAAACTAGCCGTGCGGCCGCTTGTTCTCCTGCCATTAAGACAATTAAATAAAAAGCGGCTAAAAAGATGACACCGAAACGAAGGACAAACGCCCGGTCTATTTTTTTTGCGAGCCGGCCAGCGAATAAAAACGTAATGGGCTGAAGCACCACAATGGCCAAGTTATAAATCGCAAGATCCGTGAATTTTCCAGACTGTTTCCATAAGTACACATTTACAAACGTATTTGAAAGCGCAATGGCAAGTGCATATAACCCGCCAATCGTGAGGAGGAGCAATAAATCTTTTGTAACATCCATGTCCCCGAACATTTTCTTTAATCTGCTCATACCATTCATTCTCCTTTTCTACACAATAGTCTGTCTCATCAAAAGGCAGATATGTAAAAAAAGGAGGGAAAATATAAAAAGACCTGCTTCTCTTGAAAGCAGGTCTCAGCGTGTAGACAATCCCTTGCATTCGTTGTCAGGTCTGTGCGCTGGTGCTCACGAATGTTCAATTCGCTCCGCAAAAGTAGCCGTCCTTCCTAGACTTCAAAGGTTTTCTATCACGCTGAAGATGAAAGAAGACAAAGGGCTAAAATAAAGATCATTTTAGCCCTTTGTCAATAATCTAAGACCTGCTTCTCTTGAAAGCAGGTCTTTTCAAATCAAATCATTATTTTGCTTCGCTGTAAAGGCGAGCTACTTCATCCCAGTTCACAACATTCCAGAATGCTGAAATGTAATCAGGACGACGGTTTTGGTAGTTTAGGTAGTAAGCATGCTCCCAAACGTCTAATCCTAGAATTGGCGTTTTTCCTTCAGTTAAAGGAGAATCTTGGTTTGGCGTGCTTGTGATTTCAAGTTTTCCATTGTTCACAACAAGCCATGCCCAACCAGAACCAAAGCGTCCTGCAGCTGCTGCAGCGAAATCAGATTTGAATTTTTCAAATCCACCTAGTTCTTTTTCGATTGCATCTGCAAGTTCACCAGTTGGTGCGCCGCCACCGTTTGGTGAAAGAAGCGTCCAGAATAATGAGTGGTTCGCATGTCCTCCGCCATTGTTACGTACAGCTGTACGAATGTTTTCAGGCACTGAGTTTAAGTTAGCCACTAGCTCTTCAATTGATTGATCTTCAAGAGCTGATACACCTTCGATTGCTTTGTTTAAGTTTGTTACATATGTGTTGTGGTGTTTTGTGTGGTGAATCGTCATTGTTTCCTTGTCGATATGTGGTTCTAATGCATCGTAAGCATATGGTAATTCTGGAAGTTTAAAAGCCATGGTTAAATTCCTCCTTAAAATATATGTACTGAAATGCTTCCTCTGTAAGTCAGCAATTCACCCTACTCAAAGAGTATCAAAAGAAACAGCTTGTTTCAACGTTATTGCTCATGTTCTGAAACATTTCAGTGTTTATTTTGTATTTAGCCCTTTTGAAAAAGTTTTAAACACCCTTTTTTACTTAGCGAAGGACATAAAATAAAAAGATCCCTAGCATCAGCGCTTGAATCAATCCTTTTGCAAAAACACCTGATACAAATCCAATTAATGAGCCTAATCCGACTTTCACACTCGTCTTCAGATCTTTTTGATGAACAAGGAGCTCTGCAATGACACTCCCAAGAAATGGACCAATAATAATTCCTGCAATGGGTATCACAAAAGGACCAGCTAATAACCCAATGGTGCTTCCCCAAATAGCTGCCTTGCTGCCGCCAAAGCGCTTTACCCCAATAAGGTTTGAGACATAATCTGCCGCAAATAAGACAGCAGTAAACATGGCTTGAATGAGCCAGAACGTCAGGGTAAGCGGCTCGAAGCTAAAGAAGAAGCCATATAGAATAAATCCGAGAACCATAAAGACCACACTCGGGATAATTGGATAAACCAGTCCAACAAACGCAATGATAAATGCACAGCCAATCAGTATCCAATACAGAATGTCCAAGACCGTGCCCCTCCTTTTTATATGCTGTATACATTATGCCTCATTCCCTCTATCTTAACCAGTGATGAAGGCCATACTTGTACTCGATGGATAGACATTGATACAATATGAGAAATAGAAAAGAATGTAGGAAGTGAATGGGTATTGAACGTATTTAATCTATTGTTAAAAGGAATTTATTCACCAAAAGATATTGCTAAAGCACGGTTTACAGGGATCGGTAAAGCGATTTTATTCATTTTTATCCTCTCAATTATCGCAGCAATTCCTCAGGGGTATCATATGAGCCAAGAGATCTCGAATGCGATGTCAGGATTTCAGCATGTGATCAAAAAAGATTTACCCGACTTTTCAATCGAAAAAGGAAAGCTTCAAGCGGATCAAAGTGAACCAATAGAAAAAGAAGAAAACGGCATCACGATTATCTTTGATCCTGCTGAAAAAATAAAAGCAAGTGAGCTTGAATCAAAGCAAACGGCCATCGCTTTGTTAAAGGAAAAAGCAGTGATTGCCATTGATGGACAAATGACAGATATTCCATACCAGCTCCTTGGTGGAACGCTGACAAAAGATGAACTCGCCCGCGTCACAAATCAGAACCAAGCGATTATCATCCCTGTCATCTGTGTACTGCTATATCTATCAACTGCGGCTCTCATGTTTATCAGCGCAACATTCCTTGCGATGCTTGGTACATTTATTAAACGAATGCAGCAAAAAGAGCTGTCCTTCCAAATGCTTTGGAAGCTCTCCGCTTATTCACTCACATTAACAACGGTCTTTTTCGCCATCATGAGTGCATTAAACACGCCTGTTGCAAACTCATTTTTATTAAATTGGGTCATCAACTTTATCTTTTTATATCTTGTTGTGAAAGAAATTCCTGCAAAAAAAAGCAAATGATCCATTCAACGTGGATTTGTCTACACAATAAAAGCTCCTCCGGCTCGGGGGAGCTTTTTATGTATATTCATGCTAGGACTCATCTGGATGGATGATCGCAAACAAATAGTGATCCTCCCACACTCCATTAATCTTTACTTTTTTACGATTTAGTCCCTCATTTTCAAAACCTGTCTTTTCAAGTACACGAATGGAACCCTTATTACTCGGCTTTACTCCAGCCTCAATACGATGGAGATTCAGTTCAAAAAAGGCATAGTCAATGATTAAACGAATGGCTTCTGTCATATATCCATTTCCGCCCTGCCTTTGATCGAGTACATACCCAAGCCATGCTCCTTCTATTGGACCTCTTACGACAGAACTTAATGAGATCGTCCCAATTAAGGCACCTGTTTCATTTAAGAAAATACCATGCATGTAAGATTCATCTTGTGCACTTCTTTGCACACCGCGCTGAATCCGTTCAATTTGACGAGGTAACGTGAAGAAATCATCTTTGACCAAAGGTGTAAATTCCTGAAAATATGAGCGATTCTCAAGCTCTAATGTTAACAGTGATTGTGCATCATTTTCTGTTAGTGTTCTCACATATATATGCTGACTAACCTTCTTCATAAAATCCCCCCTTTCTTATTTTATCATAATCGTCATATGAGCTTGCCCTCCTATTTACACCAACGACCCAAGCAGTTTTATTACAAGAGACATACTAGAACGAACTAGAACCATCCTTTCCAGCTTTTCTCCTCTTTTTGGTTCTATCATTTCAGAACATGCATAGACTGAAGTAAACTCTTAAAAGCGGTGAGTAAAATGCGGCGAATTCTTTTTTTACTAATCAGTTTGTTTGTCCTCTTTATTATCTTTTTTGATTTGAAAAATGGAACCATCCCTGTTGAGGAAAACACAGCTGTCCCAGCAAGTGCGTTTCAAACAGCTGAGAAAAAGACTTATAAGAATGTCACTGTTAAACAAGGTGAAACGGTCCTCTCCATCGTACATACAAGCAAGCCACTTGATGATGTCATTAAAGATTTCGAGGAGCTGAATCAAGGTGTTAAGGCGAACGAAATCAGGGCAGGCAGCACATATAAGTTTCCTGTCTACAAGAGATAAAACGTTAATTCCTTGTCATTCATACAAAGAGACTGTTACAATATGAACTGTAAAACACGACGTACACGGCAAAGGATTGCTTGTACACTAAGGAGCGATTGACAAGTGAGTGAAGTCACACATCGTACTAAAACGCGTCCCGTCAAAGTGGGACCTTTAACTATAGGTGGAAATAATGAGGTTGTCATTCAAAGTATGGCAACAACCAAAACACATGATGTCGAAGCGACAGTCGCTGAAATTAAACGTTTAGAAGAGGCAGGCTGTCAAATCGTGCGTGTCGCATGTCCGGATGAGCGTGCAGCAAATGCAATTGCGGACATTAAAAAACAAATTAACATCCCGCTTGTTGTGGATATTCATTTTGACTACAAGCTTGCACTGAAAGCAATCGAAGCAGGCGCAGACAAAATCCGAATCAATCCAGGAAACATCGGAAGAAGAGAAAAAGTCGAAGCGGTTGTCAAAGCAGCAAAAGAAAAAGGCATTCCAATCCGTATTGGCGTAAACGCTGGTTCATTAGAGAAAAAGATTCTTGATAAATACGGCTATCCAACAGCAGATGGTATGGTCGAAAGTGCATTGCATCACATTAAAATTCTAGAAGACCTAGACTTTCATGACATCATCGTCAGTATGAAAGCATCTGATGTAAACCTTGCAATTGAAGCATACGAAAAAGCGGCTAAAGCCTTTGATTATCCTCTTCACCTTGGGATTACAGAATCAGGTACGTTATTTGCAGGTACAGTCAAAAGTGCAGCTGGACTTGGCGCTATTTTGAATATGGGGATTGGGAACACCCTCCGTATTTCATTAAGTGCTGACCCAGTTGAGGAAGTAAAAGTAGCACGTGAATTGTTGAAATCATTTGGTCTTGCATCAAATGCAGCAACACTGATCTCCTGCCCAACTTGTGGACGAATTGAAATTGACCTCATCAGCATCGCAAATGAAGTCGAAGAATATATTTCTAAAATCAAAGCACCGATTAAAGTAGCTGTTCTCGGCTGCGCTGTTAACGGTCCAGGTGAAGCACGTGAAGCGGATATCGGTATCGCAGGCGCTAGAGGCGAAGGCTTATTGTTCCGTAAAGGTGAAATTGTTCGTAAAGTACCAGAAGAAACAATGGTCGAAGAACTGAAAAAAGAAATCGATAAAATCGCTGAAGAACATTATGCGAAAATGGAAGCTGAAAAAGAAAAACAAGCGAATGCCTAACAAAAAACGCCTGACGTCATAGTCAGGCGTTTTTCTGTTCTTGTTAAAAGAACGGGGTGATAAATATGCCTAGGATAACGGAAACAATTCCGATCCCAATTGACCACGCGCCAAGCGCATGTGCTCCTTTTCTTCTTGCAATATAACCAACGACGATTGCCGCTACCCCTAATAGCACCGGCAAGACAAATAATGAGATAATCGCAATCGCGAGTGCTGTATAGCCTATCCCTTTACTGCCTGAATCGTCACCTGCTTGGTCACGTCCTCGTCTATCTTCTCGATCTCTTGAAGCTTGATATGGCTCTGCAATTTCAGCAGCTGTTTCCTCTAAATAGCCATCATCATTACTAAAGTGTGTGTCGATTTCACGATCATTTCTTCTGAAATCCTCGTCTCTTTCCATGATCAATTCCCCCTTTTGGTTAATAGAAAGGAGCTTTTTTAGTATGAGCCAAAATGTCTGTTTCATGATTGCTAAAACTTGCTGGAATTGTGAATTGATTATGTTACACTTTAAGAGTATAAAAATGAGGAGTGTGGGCATGTTACGTTTAGGAATTGATATTGATGGTACAGTGACGGCACAGGACACCTTTGTCCCCTACTTAAATGAGTCGTTCCAATGTGCCATGACACTAGATGATATGACAGAGTATGATTTGACGAAGCTTTTAAAGATTTCTCAAGAAGAATTTTGGGGCTGGATGGATCAGCACGAGCCTCTTATTTATAAACAGGCAAAGCCTGCTGAGGGTGCAAAAGAGATCCTCGACAAAATGAAGCTGCAGCACAGACTGATTTATATTACCGCAAGAAGGCAGCAGCATTCGGATATCACCTACAAGTGGTTTCAAGAACATGATGTGCACTATGATGCTATTGAGCTGGTTGGCGGTCATCATAAGCTGGAAGCCGTTCAAAAGCATAAAATTGATGTATTTTTTGAAGACCATCATGGCAATGCCACAATGATTGCAAAAGAAGCTGACATTCCGGTTATTCTTTTTAACTCCCCTTATAATCAAATGCCAATTGACGACAGAATTATTCGCGTGAACAACTGGCAGGAAGCGTCTCAATGGATCAAACAATACGAACAGCGTCTGCAAACTGCTTATTAATGTAACTGAGCGAGCACCGAAGCGGATTAAACGCGAGTCTACACGCTGAAGCCGATACATTTAATGTATCGGCTTTTTTGATGGAGCAAGCTGCCCTTCTTTCATGAGGAAATGGTACAGTGCCCCCTTCATGCCTGCCTGATTCAAGTAGTAGCAAGTTTCCAGCTTCACCTGAATGTTCTTCCACGCATGCAGTGTATGTAAATGTTTTTCAATGTTTTGTAATAAATCTGGTCTTGCACTTACGCCTCCGCCAATGAGGATTTTCTCTGGGTTAAGAACAGTCGCTACATTGTAAACGCCAATGGCTATTCGCTTGTACCATTGATCCAACAGCTTCTCAATGGCCGGATCATGCTTCGCCTTTTCAAAAATTTCTTGACCGTCTATTTGAGCACTTTGCGGAATTCCTTGCTTTTCTTTATAGCTCCGAATTAATCCAGCCGTTGAAGCGCTGCTGTTAAGAGTTGTAAACTGGCCATTTTCCGTCTCTGTCAGCATCATGCCAAATTCACCACCGCGGAAGGATGCACCGCGCACAAGCTGACCATTAGCAAAAATACCCCCGCCGACACCCGTGCCAATTGTCATACAAATAAAGCTATCACAATCTTTCGCATGACCGCTGTATTTTTCTGCGAGAGCTGCACAGTTCGCATCATTTTCCACTTCTACACGAAGAGACGTTTTCTCTTCTAAAAGTGTTTTTACATTTTGACCATTTAAGGCGATGATGGCGCCTGCAAATTCTGTATAACCTGATTCACTGTCCACAAAACCTGGAAGACTGATGGCGATACCGCTGACATCCTGCATCCTTTGATATTGCCTGACCACATCCGCCATGGCTTCTAAAAACGGTTCAAGCTGCCGGCAGTTCGTTTCATAGTCACCACTTGTGACAAGCTCCCCATCCTGATCCATTAATCCATGTTTTGTTCTCGTCCCGCCTACATCAAACACGACGTAATAGGCCACTTTTACCCCTCCTTTTACTTTAAAAAGTAGTACCTTGATCTCATTTTAATGAAACAGCCTCTCTTTGTAAAACGTTTTCAAAAGACAAAACAAAAAAGCCAGCTCCATGGCTGGCTTTTTCATGAGTGAACTTCCTTCGGTTCGCAAGAAGGACATGTTCCATATATTTCAAATTTATGTCCACTAATATGATAATCCTCTAAATCGGCGTCGAGCTTGTCCATAGGGCAGGCATCGATCTCTTTTGTTTTCCCGCATGTAAGACAAATAAAGTGATGGTGATGATGGGAAAAAGAACATTTAAAACGGAATAGTTTCTCCCCTGACAATTCCGTTGTTTCTAATATTCCAAGGTCTTCATATAGTGACAAGTTTCGATAAATCGTATCAAAGCTGAGACCCGGGTAGTCTTCACTTAGTGCTGTCAGCACATTTTTAGCGGTCAAGTATTTATCAGAATCAGAAAACAATTGAAGCATGTCTTCACGTTTGCTTGTATATTTGTAGCCTTTTTCCTTTAATAAATCAAGCGCTTCTTGTACGTTCATGTTGATTCCCCCTTCTGAATTTCCCAATACTAATACACCCGATTAAAATCAAGATGGACAGCATCACAATGGTTCCGCCTGGCGCTAAATCAAGATAATAGCTTAAAATCAATCCGGCCAATACAGACAATTCACCAAACAAGATCGAAAGGAAAATCGCCTGTTTGAATCCTTTGGCAATGCGGATACTTGCTGCAACAGGAAGCGTCATGAGCGCCGACACAAGCAGTGTACCGACGATACGCATCGATGCCGCAATGACAAGTGCAACAACTAAGATAAAAATAAAATGAATCCATTTTGCTGAAATACCAGAAGCCTTTGCATGCTCTTCATCAAAAGAAAGCAGAAACAATTCTTTATATAAAAGCACAACAACTAACACAACAACGAGTGAGATCCCTACAATAATCCAAAGATCAAGTCTTGAAACCGCACTGACACTTCCGAATAAATAACTAAACAAATCTGTATTAAAGCCATTCGCTAGTGAAATGAAGATGACGGAAATCCCAATACCACCTGATAAGATGATGGGAATGGCAAGCTCCTGATAATGCTTATACACGGAGCGCAGGCGTTCAATAAACAATGAACCTGCAACAGAAAAAGCCATCCCTAAGTAGAGCGGGCTTACCCCTGTCAAAAGGCCAAACTTTTTATCAAGAAATAGACTTGCGGCAATACCGGCAAGTGATACGTGACTGAGGGCATCTGCAATAAGCGAAAGCCTTCTTACGACAATAAATACACCAAGTAAGGGCGCAATAAAACCAATCAGTAACCCTGCGATAAACGCATTTTGTAAAAATTCATAATGAAAAAATGGAAATAGCATTATTCATGTCCCCCATGATGGTGATGATCGTGATGAATCACTTGAATGTCATGCCCGTAAAATTGGGATAGCGCCTGATCATCCATTGAATCAAACGCTTCTGCATCCCCGTGAAAATGCAGTGTCTGATTTAAACAAGCCACATGGGTGACTTTATCAGAAACGGTGCCAACGTCGTGTGTGACGAGAATTAAAGACATTCCTTTTTCTTTGTTTAATGTTTCGAGCAGCTGATAAAAGCCTTCTACTGTCCGCTGGTCTACTCCAACCGTGGGCTCATCCAAAATGAGCAGCTTCGGCTGACTGACAAGCGCACGGGCAATAAATGCACGCTGCTGCTGCCCGCCAGAAAGCTCACCGATGTTTTGATGCTTTAAATCCTGTATGCCAACTGAGCGAATGGCATCTTCCACTTGCCATTTATCCTGTTTGCTCATTCGTTTAAACAAACCAATTTTTGCGGTCAGTCCGCTTGCGACGACTTCATATACAGAAGCAGGGAAACCTGTATTAAAGCTATTCGCCTTTTGAGAAACAAATCCAATTTGATCCCAGTCTCTAAATTTTGAGACAGGCGTGCCAAATAGCTTTAATTCACCCTGCTGCGGTTTAATGAGCCCAAGCAGGCATTTTAATAAGGTTGTTTTACCAGAACCATTCGGTCCAACAAGTGCTAGAAAGTTTCCTTCCTCTACTGTTAAATGAATGTGATCAATGACATTTCGCTGTCCATACGAGTACGAAATGTCCTTCATTTCAATAATTGGCTTTGCCATGAATCTTTCCACCTTTAATCAATATAAAAAGAATGATTACGATTTATACAACAAAAAGAAAATGGCTTTTGCCATTTTCTCTGTCCATACATACATTTCATTATATAAAAGAAAGATAAAAAAGTAAAATAAAAGCTAATGAATGGCTGTTTTGAACTTACCGCCTTTTGTTTCATGCGTATCCATAATCGTGATAAATGCTTGGTCATCAATTTCAAATACAATGGATTTCAGCTTTGTAATTTCAAGCCTTGTGACAACGGCGTAGATGACATCTTTTTCTTCATCTGTATAGCCGCCTTTTCCTCTCAGCTTTGTCGTTCCCCTGCCGAGTCGATGCAGAATCGCATCTGAAATTTCATCATAATAGTCTGAGACGATAATGACAGCTTTTGTTTCATCAAGCCCTTGAATGACAGCATCAATTGTTTTCATTGCCAAATAATATGTCATGACAGAATACATAGCCTGCTCTGGTCCAAAAACAAAGCCCGCCCAAATAAAAATGAACACATTGACGATCATGACAAACTCACCGACGGAGAAAGGAATTTTTTTCGTCAGAAGAATTCCCAAGATCTCTGTTCCATCCATTGAACCTCCATTACGGATGACAAGTCCAACACCAAATCCAAGTAATAGTCCGCCAAATACAGTGGCTAAGATCGGCTGTGTTGTAAATGCCTCCACATGATGAAGTGAAGATTCAATCACGGCTAAGCTGACAATCCCAATCACAGTGGAAATCAGAAAGGTTTTCCCTATATGCTTGTATCCTGATATCATAAATGGAATATTTAAAATGACAACAATCGTCGCAAAATTAATAAACGGGTTATCTGTAAAGAGATAATCCAAAATAAGCGAAATGCCGATGATGCCCCCATCAATAATATTGTTTGGCACTAAAAATAATTCAATGCTGACTGCTGCACATGCAGCTCCTACTAGAATCAGAAAAATTCTCAAAATAAAATGAGGCACTGATTCCTTTCTATGCTGTTTACTATTTGCCATACGTTCTCCCTTCTACACAAGTTAAATTTTCAATGAACATTTTATCCACTTTACTATTTTATCATTTCACAGAATAAAATAAAATTTTTTGCACATTTTCCGTTTTCGCCCATACATTGTTACAGAGGGGAGGAATGGAATTGATTTTAATTCAAAAAATTGTCCTGCAGCGGCTCAATCAGATCACAGCAAATGATCTGTTAAGGTATGCGAAACAGTATGGCGTCAGTTTAACGTCTCATCAAGCTGCTGAGGTGGCCAAACTCATGAACGGGAAAAACATCAATATTTTTAATGACTCAGAGCGTAACCGGCTTCTTAAGCAAGTGGAAGCGATTACTTCTAAACAGACAGCACAGACTGTGAATGATTTATTTAACCAGTTTACAAGTTAAGCAAAAAAGGGCCGCATTTAGCGGCACCTCAACATGTTGCATCCTTTTTTACTGACCCGTAATTTTATCTAGTAAGCCTTCATCAAATTGCTTTTCTTTCAGCATGGCAATTTCGAATTTGTAAGGTGGTTTTTTGTTCTTTTTATCTTCACCTACATAAGGCGTTTCTAGAATTTTCGGCACATCTTGAAGCTGCGGATGATGCACAATATAGCTCAGTGCATCGAAACCAATTTCACCAAAACCGATATTTTCATGTCGGTCTTTTCTTGCGCCTTGCACGTTTTTACTGTCATTAATGTGAAGAACTTTGATTCGGTCAATACCAACAATTCGATCAAATTCTTCTAACACACCATCAAAGTCACTCACAATCGGATAACCAGCATCGTGCGTGTGACACGTATCAAAGCAGACAGAAAGAGCTTCGTTATGTGTCACTCCGTCGATAATTTGGGCAAGCTCTTCAAAGCTTCTTCCGCACTCTGATCCTTTTCCCGCCATTGTTTCAAGTGCAATTTGAACCTCTTGACCTTTCACAATGACTTCGTTTAAACCTTCAATGATTTTTTGAATCCCTGCCTCTGCCCCTGCTCCGACATGCGCACCCGGGTGGAGAACAATTTGTCTTGCTCCCAGCGCTTCCGTACGCTCAATCTCAGAGCGAAGGAAGTCTACACCAAGCTCAAATGTCGCTGGATTCACTGTATTTCCAATATTGATAATATACGGAGCATGCACGACGATATCCGTCATGCCATGCTCTTTCATATGCGCTTGTCCAACTTCAATATTGAGGTCTTCAATTTTCTTACGGCGCGTATTTTGCGGTGCACCTGTATAAATCATAAACGTATTCGAACCATAAGAGGCAGCTTCCTCACTCGCTGCAAGAAGCATATGTTTTCCGCTCATGGATACATGTGAACCAATCTTTAACAATGTTTCCCCCTACTTTCCATTACGCTTTGACTTTCTACGTTCCTGTCTTTTGATTTTATCCATCTCACGTGTCATTTTCTTTTTATATCCAGGTTTGACGGCTTTCGGTTTTCTCACAAGACGTTTTGCTTTTTCTTCAATTTCATTTGGGGCTTTTTTACGTCTTTGACGCTTCAGACGGTCATCTGCATCTCGCCATTCACCATGAACAATGGTTTTGTTTTCAAACACAACGCCCATTTTCTCAATTTGAATGAGTGCATCCTCATCAGCCAGCTCATAAATGGTCATGGCAATTCCAGATGAACCCGCACGAGCTGTTCTTCCAACGCGGTGCACATAAAAATCAAGATCAGATGGAAGTTCATAGTTAATCACGTGGCTGACGCCTTTAATGTCAATCCCGCGAGCTGCAAGATCAGATGCCACAATATAAGTGAACTCCAAATCTTCAATTTGTTTCATGACTTTTTTACGTTCCCGCGGCGTCAATCCGCCATGGAGCACACCGATTTTCATTCCTTTTTCTTGTAGGAACGATGCGATTTCATCAACAGTTGTTTTTGTATTGGCAAAAATGATCCCTAAATATGGCTGTACATTCGTCACCATTTCATGGAGCAATTTTAATTTATCACGCTGTTTAGACGGAACTAAAATATGCTGAATGTTTTCAGCTGTAATCCGTCTTGGTTCAACATGTGCATACTTTGGATTGTCCATATATTTTTTCAGGAAAGGCTTTAGTTTTTCTGGGATGGTTGCAGAGAACACAAGCATTTGCAGCTGTTCTGGCATTTGTGCACCGATACGGTCCACATCTTCTAAAAATCCCATATCCAACATTAAATCAGCCTCATCAATAACAAGAGAGGTCGCTTTGTAAACATTCAGCGCCTGCTCATGAATGAGGTCAGCAATACGTCCAGGTGTACCGACCACCAAATGCGGCTGGTTTTTTAGCTTTTGAATTGATTTCTGCTTGTCCGTTCCGCCAATGTAAAGCTTTGCTTTGATCTCTTCTTCTGGAGAAGCATTCTTTAAAATCGTTTGAGCTTCTTTGAAAATTTGATTGGCTAATTCTCTTGTAGGTGCAGTAATCACCACTTGTACCTGTTCTTTGCTTGGATCAATTGAATGAATCAGCGGCAGTAAGTACGCATGAGTTTTTCCTGTTCCGGTTTGTGACTGGCCAATCACGCTTTCTCCTTTTAAAACAGCAGGGATGATTCTTTTTTGAATATCAGTCGGCTCATAAAAGCCTAGTTCATGAATAGCATCTATAATAAAAGGCTTTAATTCATATGTCGTAAATTTCGTTTCTTTCATGTTTTCACTCCTTAAGGCAATGCCTTTTTGCTCATCTCCTCATTATAGCTGATTTTCAGTAAAAAAACCATGTCCGCTTTTCCTACAGGAAACCAATTGGTGCTTCCTTGCATAACCTATGAAGAGAAAGAGAATGCAGTAAGGGAGGTACAAGTATGTTAGGGCAAAGGCCTATGGGCGATTTTCAGCCGCGCCGTCCTTCACGCCGGCACCTTGGAAATGGCGGACAGCCCGGAATATTTCAAAGAGGGCAGCAGCCTCCTATCCAACAGCCTTTTCAAGGGCAAGGCAATCCATTTCAGCAAATGATGCCTCGCTCCCCGTCTGTACAGGGAGGCGGTTTACCCGGGATGGGCGGAATTCCAGGAGGTGAGAGCCGTGCACTAGGCGGCGGAGCAGGAATTAAAGGCATGCTCTCTAAATTTCTTCCTGGCGCAGGAGGAGCTGGAGTCTCTGGAGGTGGTGCGGGATTACAAGGAATCCAGAGCTTCACAAATCCTGCGACCCTCTCAAGCATGTTAGGAAATGTTCAAAAAGTGCTCGGGATGGCGCAGCAATTTACGCCAATGATTCAGCAATACGGTCCTTTAGTGAGAAATTTGCCGGCGATGATTAAACTGTACAGCCAGCTTGGCAGTGCGGATGATGATGAAGAAAGTGCAAATGATGCTGATGTAGAATCAACGGAGACCAGCGCGGAAACAGAAGTGCACGAGGAAGAAGCACAAACTGACAAAATAGAAAAAAATAAAGAACCAGAAGACATCCTCGTCAAAAAAACAGCACCTCACACATCATCTGTTCCTGAAGCAAAACCGAAAAAAAGATCTGGCAGCTCTGTTCCAAAACTATATGTCTAGTGATCTTTTAACGGCGAAGTGTTCACTGCGTATAACAATCTTTGATATATACGCTTACTTTGGCTATAATGGAAGCAAGAGAATGATAAAAAGCCGTTTTTTACGGCTTTTTATATTGTTCTTCTCTAGCAGCACTTCCCTACAGGAGGACGAATAAATGAATGTAATTAAAATATCGCCGCGTGGCTATTGCTATGGCGTTGTGGATGCAATGGTCATTGCTAAAAATGCCGCACTTGATAAGAACTTGCCACGCCCAATTTATATATTAGGTATGATTGTGCACAACAAACATGTCACTGATGCCTTCGAAGAAGATGGCATTTACACACTGGACGGACCAAACCGCTTAGACATTTTAAAGCAGGTTGAAAGTGGAACAGTCATTTTCACAGCTCACGGCGTTTCTCCTGAGGTTCGTCAAATCGCAGAAGAAAAAGGCCTTGTCGCCATTGATGCGACCTGTCCCGATGTAACGAAAACACACGAACTCATTTCAGAGAAAACAGCCGATGGCTATGACATTATTTATATTGGGAAAAAGGGTCATCCTGAGCCAGAAGGAGCTGTCGGAGTAGCCCCTGACAAGGTACATCTTGTCGAAACAGAAGCTGACATTGAGGCACTCGATTTAACATCAGAAAAACTGCTCATCACGAACCAAACGACGATGTCTCAATGGGATGTCCACGACCTGATGGAGCTGATTAAAGAGAAATACCCTCACGTCGAGTATCATCAAGAAATTTGCCTTGCGACACAGGTGCGTCAGGAAGCTGTATCGCAGCAAGCTGGCCAAGCCGATTTAACCATTGTTGTCGGCGATCCAAAAAGTAATAACTCTAACCGTCTCGCACAAGTGTCAATGGAGATTGCCGGAACGCAGGCTTACCGTATTGGCGACTTAAGTGAACTCAAGCTGGAATGGCTGCAGGGCGTCAAAACCGTTGCCGTTACTGCTGGTGCTTCAACACCAACACCTATTACAAAGGAAGTCATTCGTTTCTTAGAAAACTATGAACCAGATGATGAAACAACTTGGAAGATTGAACGAAGCGTTCCTCTTTCTAAAATTTTACCTCGCGTCAAAACAAAGAAATAAGAAAACGTCAGAGCGGATATGCTCTGACGTTTTTTGATTACATAAATTGAAAAGGGTTTGTGTTTGATTCAGAAACAAAGAGCTGTACGTCATATTTTTTATCCGCACATAGCGATTGAAGCTTCGCCTTTACGCCCTCTTTCATAATCTTTTCAGCATAATGTCCTGGGTCCACAACGTTCAGCCCTAGCATCATGGCATCGTGCGCAACATGGAAATAAAGATCTCCCGTCACATACACATCGGCACCCATTCTTTTCGCTTGATGGATGTATTTATTTCCGTCTCCGCCAAGCACCGCCACTTTTTTCACAACAGCGTTTTGGTCTCCTACAAAACGAGCACCATTCACATCTAGCTTCGTTTTCACAAATTGTGTGAAATCTCTCAGTGTCATTGGCTCATTTAGCTCTCCAATACGGCCAAGACCTTTTTGAATAGGAGTAAGATCTGTCGTGTGTACACTATAGGCGACTTCTTCATAAGGATGTGCTTTGATCATTTCGCGAATCACTTGTTTTTCTATACTTGCTGGGAAAATGGTTTCAATCCGCACTTCTTTCACAAATTCTAATTGACCCGACTCACCAATAAACGGCTCAGCTTCTTCTGATGGCAGAAAGCTGCCTGTCCCTTCATTTGAAAACGCACAATGGCTGTAGTTGCCGATATGGCCGGCGCCCGCATTTCCTAAAGCTGTCCGGATGGCCTCTTCAAATTCCTCTGGGACATACAGAGCAAGCTGTTTGATTGGATCTTCGTATGTCGGCACTAACACACTTGTTTCTTCAAGCTCTAAGGCCTCAGCAAGCAGGTCATTGACTCCGCCATCAGCTACGTCTAAATTCGTATGTGCCACATATACCGCTATATCATGTTTGATGCATTTTTCAATGATCCGTCCAGCCGGCTGATCCGTCGCTACATGTTTTAATGGTCGAAAAATCGGCGGATGGTGAGCAATAATAAGATCCACTTTTCGCTCGATCGCCTCATCTACTACATTCTCTAATACATCCAAGGTGATCATCACATTGGTTACTTTTTTATTTAAAGTCCCAATCTGAAGACCAATTTTATCCCCTTCCATGGCGTACGCCTTTGGTGAGAATTGTTCAAACAATTGGATGATTTCATGCCCATTTACTGTTTTAGCCAACAGTCAAAACCTCCTTTAGCATCTTTATTTTCTCATTCAGCTCTTCAAGGCGTTCTTTATTTTCTTCTGTCCGCGCCGCCTGCTGAATTTGACTTTCTATCTTCTCCATATGCTGAAGCTCTTGCATCCACTTGCGCTGGAAAACGTCATTTTGCTCTTTCGCAAGAAACGGACCTACCAGTATGCCTGCTTCAAGTGACATTCCTTTATAGGCTTTATCTTTATCGCCTTTTTCTGCGATGATGATTTCGTATATTTTGCCGTCCTCTTCTAAAATGACTTCATCTATCAATTCATACCCCTCTTGATAAAGCCATAAACGAATATGGTGGGCATGGATATTCGGCTGAAGAATGAGCCGCTCATGGCCGGCGAGCTTATGTCTTCCTTCATTTAGAATGCTTGCGATGAGTGCCCCGCCCATACCTGCAATCGTCACTGCATTCACTTCGCCTTTTTCAATGACTTCAAGGCCATTTCCTTTTCTGACCGATATCTGTTCATCTAATTCAAGTCTATGTACTTGCTGCTGCGCCGATTGAAGCGGTCCATCAGTAATTTCACCAGCAATGGCTTTCACTGCTTTTTGATGCAGAATCGCATAGCATGGCAAATAGGCATGGTCTGAGCCGATATCAGCGAAGACTGCCTCATCTGGTAAAAAGTCCGCGACTTTTTTTAATCGTTTCGATAAATTCATTTCATTCATACGTATCACTACTTTTCTTTAATGTTCATACTTGTCTATCTTATATAAATTATGGACTTTTTAAAAGTCGTTTTCAAATGAAAAAAGCTCTTCTTTTGAAAAAGAGCTTTTTGTGTAAGATTATTTAATTTTAGACACCCATTCCGCCATTTCATCGAGCTTTTCATTTGGAATCAGCCCGCCTGGCATCCCGTTGCCGCCTTCTTGAATTTTCTTCTTGATGTCAGCTACTTCAAGCTTGTCTCCAACACCTTTTAATGCAGGACCTGCGCCGCCTTCATAGTTTTCCCCGTGACAGCTTATGCAGTTCTGCTTATACAATTCTTCCGGCGTTGCATTTGCTGTCTCTTCTTGCTTTTGCTCTTTGCCCCCAGAGGCAATTTTTTCTTCATCTTTCAGCCCCTTCATTGATAAGAAAAAAGTGAGTCCAATACCTAAAATGGCAATCAATAAAAATGGTATAAGTGGATTCCGTTTCATTTCTTTCATCCTCCCCTTTGTGAAAACCCCTTTGAGACTATGCAAACAATTCTAATTCTACTTTAATTTTACAAAAAGTAAACGAATTATGATACAAAACTTTGGTCAAGTTCACAGATTAGACAAAAATGATTCTAGATGAGAAATGAAGTCTTCAGCACATTTAGATGTATTTTTTATACATCTTTTCTCTAAGAACGTTGCAAATTCATTTGTTATTCAGTAAAATATAATCAGATTGAAAAAAGCGTTTTCATTTTTGATAAGAAAGAACGGATCTCTTTCAAGATCCGTCCGGTTTCTACTCTAAGAAGTCTTTTAATCGTTTACTTCTGCTTGGGTGTCTTAATTTACGAAGAGCTTTCGCTTCAATTTGTCTGATACGCTCTCTTGTTACGCCGAACACCTTTCCAACCTCTTCTAACGTGCGAGTTCTTCCGTCGTCTAGTCCGAAACGTAGTCTTAGCACATTTTCTTCACGGTCCGTCAGCGTGTCTAATACATCTTCAAGCTGCTCTTTTAAGAGTTCGTACGCAGCGTGGTCAGATGGAGATGTCGCCTCTTGGTCTTCGATAAAATCACCAAGATGCGAGTCATCTTCTTCACCAATAGGTGTTTCTAAAGATACAGGCTCTTGCGCAATTTTAAGGATCTCTCTTACCTTTTCTGGAGTTAAATCCATGTCTTCAGCAATTTCCTCAGGCGTTGGTTCTCTGCCTAGGTCTTGCAGAAGCTGTCTTTGAACACGGATCAATTTATTAATCGTTTCCACCATATGAACCGGGATCCGGATTGTTCTCGCCTGATCGGCAATCGCACGTGTGATCGCCTGTCTAATCCACCAAGTCGCATATGTTGAGAATTTATATCCTTTGCGGTAATCAAACTTCTCAACCGCCTTCATCAGACCCATGTTTCCTTCTTGAATCAAGTCAAGGAACAGCATACCACGACCGACATAGCGTTTCGCAATGCTGACAACGAGACGAAGGTTCGCTTCCGCTAATCTTCTTTTTGATTCCTCATCGCCCTCTTCGATCTTTTGAGCATACGTAATTTCTTCTTTAGCAGATAACAAATTGACGCGTCCGATTTCTTTTAAGTACATACGAACAGGATCATTGATTTTGACACCTGGTGGTACGCTTAAATCATTCAGGTCAAATTCTTCTTCTGCTTTAGCCAGCTGCTGAACATTTGGGTCCTCTGTCTCTTCGTTTTCACTAATGAGCTCTACACCCTGTTCGCCTAAGTATTCATAGTATTCATCCATTTGGTCTGATTCAATTTCAAAGCTAGACATACGCTCTGCAATTTCTTCGTATGTTAAAACGCCCCGTTTTTTACCCGTTTCAGTGAGCTTATCTCTCACCTGTTCAAAGGTTAATTCAGTTTCGGTTTCGTGGGCTTGTTTATCAGCCATTATGGATCCCTCCTTCCAAAGCTTGCAACGAATTCTAAAGTAACTTGCGATTTACTTCCGTCCTGCTTTTCTCTCTCTATCAAACAGCTGACGAAGCAAATAGGAAATAAAATAAATAATGATGAAGGCAAGATGCTTGCGGTCTTATGCTCCTCCCGTAAAGGATTCATTGCCAGCCGTAAGTCCTGTCATTAATAATAGACGTATTACTTCAGCGAACGGTTCAACTGAATAATTTCTTTTGCAAGTGTTGCCGCTTTGAAGAAATCTTTTTGCCTCTCCGCTTCTGCACGTTCTAGTTCTTTTTCCTTTATCATTGACAAATTCCGATGATTCAACACTTTTTTTACATAATCACTTAATTCAGCTTCACTTAGTTCGTCTCCGACTTGAATCATCAATATATCCGTCAACAGCTGATTCATGACATCATCTTCTATCCGGTTCATCAGGTGCTGCGGCGTTGGTTCTTTGCCTTCTTCATACAAGGCATAAATGTACGTTGCCAGCGCCCTGTGCGAATCTATATTAAATTCAATCCCGATTCTGTCAAGTACTTTGCGGATCACGTCATCGCTTTTTAACATATGAGCAAGCAGCATTCGCTCTGCATTTTCATATGCCGGCCGCAGACGCTTTCTTCTCACTTGTGTTGACAGATGTGCACGACGTTTTTCAAGCCCGTTTTCTTCCTGCGTGCTTTTGGTTTCTTGCCGCTGCTGTTTTTCAAACAGCTCCAGTTGTTCTTTTAATGAATCAAGTGAGATCGAAAACTCCCCAGCAAGCTGTTTCATGTAAATCTCTTGCTCCAAAGAGCCGTTTAACCGGCTGATTTCTCGGAGAACCTGCTTCATATAAGTAAGACGGTCTCCTTCGTCTGATAAGTTTTTTCCTCTTCGGAAAAAATTCATCTTAAACGTCATTAATGTCACACTTGCATCTATGATGTCATTCCTAAATTTCTCGCCGCCATATTTACGAATGTAATCATCTGGATCAAGTCCATCTGGTATCATGGCAACGCGAACTTTACATCCTCTTTTTCCAAGCAAATCTGATGCTTTCATGGTCGCTTCGTATCCGGCCGTATCAGAGTCATAGCAAAGGATGATCTCTTCTACGTTCCGCCTGAGAAGCTTTACGTGCTCTTCTGTAAGAGACGTACCCATTGTTGCAACACTTTCACCGACACCTGATGTAACAGCTGAGATGACGTCTGCAAATCCTTCAAAAAGAACCGCCCGTTCGCGTTTACGAATATGCATACGTGCGTCATGAAAGTGATAAAGCAGCTTACTTTTATGAAAAAGCGGCGTTTCAGGACTATTCATATATTTAGGCTGCTGATCACCAAGCGATCTTCCGGAAAAAGCGATGACCGTTCCATGATGATCATGAATGGGAAACATGACACGATCTCTAAAGCGGTCAAAAAAGCCTGTGCCGTTTTCACGTTGAATCAAAAGACCAGCCTTCTCCATCATCACAGGATCAAATCCTCGTTTTTCTAAAAACTTGGTCACGAAATCCCAAGAATCAAGAGCATACCCGATCTCAAACTTGGCAATTGTTTCATCCGTAAAGCCTCTGGACCGTAAATAATCGAGTGCGTTTTGACCTTCCTTTGTATTTACCAGCAAATGGTGGTAAAATTTCTTAAGAAGCTCATGTGCCTCAATCATTTTATGATCTGCAGTGTCCTCTTGCTGAGAGGAACTCATCTGAGCATTCGCCACCTGATCAGGCAGATCAATATGGTACTTATCAGCCACATGTGAAACGGCTTCAATAAATGAGTAGCCTTCCATTTGTCTGAGGAACGAAAACACGTTGCCTCCTGCACCACAGCCAAAACAATGGAAGATTTGCTTATCTGCTGAAACAGAGAATGAAGGAGTATTTTCACCATGGAATGGACAAAGACCGAAGTAATTTCGACCTTGCTTTCTAAGCTGTACGTATTCTCCAATCACTTCGACAATGTCTGCGTTTTTTTGGATCTGCTCCAAAAGTTCATCTGGTATACGTTTGCTCATCCTAATAACACTCCGTCGTACATTATTCGCCTTTTAATTTAAAAATCCTTCATGATTCGACAGGATTTTTTGTAGTTGCGCCATAAATCGCTTCTTATCCTCTTCTAAAAGCTTTTTGGGACCTTTTCCGTATACACCTTTTCTTCGCTGTTTGCTGGAAACATGCCTGCGTTCCAAATCAAAATCAATTGTTTCGTTTGTGTACATTCGTCCTCTTTCAGACAGAACAATGACCTGTCTCGGAAGCAGTAAGGAGGCAAGACCAATATCTTGGGTGACGACAATATCATGTGCGGCAGCTGAGTTTGCAATGACTAAATCCGCTGCTTCCTTATGTGTATCTACAAACCGCCAATCTTCTAGTGGAGATCTTTTGGTTTGAAAATGCTCATATGAAGCAATGAACGTCACTGGTACTTGAAATTGAGATGCGACAGAAAGGATTTCGTCTTTTACAGGACAAGCATCTGCATCGACATAAATCGTCCTCTCTTTTTTACGTTCATTCAGGTGACTAATTCTCCATCCCTCCACCTTATTCCTGCTTTAGAGAAGCAAAAAGACCATACTTTTCCCCTATAAAGCAATCAACAGTAAAACTCATTTTGTCGAAAAGTTATGTTCAGAATCACTTGACTTCTGCCAATATTAGTTTATTCGTTCTTGACTTAACTTAAACCTAAAATCAATCATTTTATCACAATTTTTTATTATAATACAAATGCAGCAAATATGCCATTGTTTTTGTTTACCCGTTTCCCACCATAGGAAAAACCCAGGAGGAGCATCCTGAGTTTATTCGGAACCTCTTTTGGTCAGCATTTGATGAATGACATTTGCCGTTTCCTCAACTGCTTTATTCGATACATCAACGACTTGACAGTTAATGCGGTCAACCACTTTTTCAAAATACTCTAGTTCCTCTTTAATCCGCTCAATGTTCGCATAAATAGCGCGATCATTTAAACCAAGAGATTTTAAACGCTCTTTGCGAATATGATTTAGTTTGTCTGGACTAATTTTCAAACCGATACATTTCTTCGGATCAACTGAAAATAACTCTTCTGGCGGATCAACTTCAGGTACAATTGGAACGTTCGCTACCTTCAGCCGTTTATGTGCCAAATATTGAGATAATGGTGTCTTAGACGTGCGTGATACACCAATGAGTACAATATCAGCCTTTAGAATACCTCTAGGGTCTCTGCCGTCATCGTATTTCACAGCGAACTCAATGGCTTCTACCTTTTTAAAATAGTCCTCATCTAATTGACGTACACGACCCGGCTCATGTTTCGCTTCATTTCCATATGCCGTCTCCATTTTATCAATGAGCGGACCGATGATGTCATAATAAACGACACCGTTTGCTTCTGCTTCCTCGATTAAGAATTGGCGCATTTCTGGCACAACAAGAGTAAAGCAGACGATCCCATTATCTGCTTTCGCCAGTGAAATGACTTCTTTAATCGTACCAACATCCTCTACATACGGGATTCTTCTAATATTTGAATGGTCTGATGAGCCGCCATCAAATTGGCTAAGTGCCGCTTTGACCACGAGCTCTGCCGTTTCTCCAACTGAATCTGATACCACAAAAATTACGCGATTACTCATAACATCCCCTCGCAGTCTTCTGTCATTAGATTATTTCGTTCTCCGATAAGCTGACAAGTATTTTCGTCATGTTTGTTTTCGTAATTCTTCCGACCACTTCAAAACCTTTATCCGTATCTTTTATCACAGGAAGTGCATCTATTTGCTTTTCAATCAAGTGCTTCGCCACATCCATAATGAAATCTTCCTTGCGGCAAACGGTAATGTTCGGCATTCTTGTCATAATAATATGGACAGGGATAGATGGAAGCTCCTGTTTCCCTATACTTGCACGGAGGAGGTCTTTTCTTGATAACACGCCTGTTAAAATAGAGTGATCGTCCACAACGAATAATGTGCCCACATCCTCTAAAAACATCGTACAAATCGCATCATAAACCGAAACATTCTCATGTATCACCACTGGAATGGATTGAAAGTCTTTCACTTGAAGTTTTTTCAGCTTATCTGCGAGAAGCTGCGTGCCTGTTTTTCCTGTGAAAAAGTAGCCGACCCTTGGTCTTGCTTCTAAAAAGCCTGACATTGTTAAAATGGCTAAATCCGGTCTGAGGGTCGCTCTTGTTAAGTTCAGCCGATCGGCGATATGCTCTCCAGTGATCGGACCATTCTCTTTGACAATCTGTAAAATCTGCTCTTGCCGTTTATTTAACTCGATTGTACTCACCACCTTTAAATAGAGAGAGCGAAATCTTTATTTTATGTATATCATTTTCATAACTCATCATATTATAGCGCATCTTTGTCCGAATGAAACAAAAATCCACTCAAAAACCGTGAATTAAATGAGTAAAAAACGATTGCCCTTCGGAAAAGGCAACCGTTCTTAGGTATTTATTTTACAATTAAATTGTTCATATTCGCAAATGATTGAATGACTTTGGCTAGTTTGACCATTTGTGCCAAACGATTTCGCTTCAGTTTTTCATCATCCGCATGAACCATTGTATGATCGAAATAATGAACAATCGGTGTTTTTAACGTATCCAGCGCGTCAAGTGCCAAGCTGTATTGTCCTGCTGCTACATGTTCCTTTACAGCTTTCTCTACTTGCTGATACGCCTCAAACAGCTTTTGCTCATGTTCATTTTCAAACAGTTCAGGCTGAATCTCTGCGTCTTCCCCTTTTTTACTGATTGAAATGACGCGACCCAATGCTTCAGCCGTTTCTTTGAAGCTTTCTTGTTTCACACTCTCTTCAAGAACAGCTGCTTTTTTGACGACTGCATATGGCTCAATATTTTTAACATCCAGCACTGCATCAACAACATCATGGCGGATATGCTCTGCTTGAAGAACATATTTTAAACGATGCGTTAAAAATTCAATCAGAGCAGCTTCATGTTCTGCCTTTACTTGAGCAAGTGCTAACAGCTCTTTAAATGAAATATTCCAATGACGGTCGAGCAGGATTTGAACGATACCGCTCGCTTGTCTTCTAAGTCCATAAGGGTCTTGAGAACCCGTTGGGATCACATCAATTGAGAAGAATGAACAAATAGAATCAAGCTTATCTGCTACTGCCACAATCGCACCAATCAAAGTGGATGGCGCCTCGTCACCAGCAAAGCGCGGCATATAGTGCTCGTTGATGCTTCTTGCTACTTCTTCATGTTCACCAAGAGCTCTTGCATATTTCTCACCCATGATTCCTTGTAATTCTGGGAATTCATAGACCATTTGAGTCACAAGGTCAAACTTCGAAATACTTGCTGCTCTCGCCACACGTTTTGTTGTTTCGTCATCTGCTCCGACATGCGCCGCTAGACGAGTTGCAATGTCTGTCACTCTCTTCAGCTTGTCGCCGATTGTTCCAAGTTTCTCATGGAATACCACTTTATCAAGCTTTTTAATATTGTCTTCAATCACTAGTTTTTCGTCTTCTTTATAGAAGAATGCAGCATCTGATAAACGCGCACGAAGTACTTTTTCATTCCCTCTTGCGACATTTGCCAGCGCCTCACTGTTTCCATTTCTGACTGTAATAAAGTGCGGCAATAAATCCCCTTGCTCATTTTTCACAGGGAAGTAGCGCTGATGCTCTTTCATTGTCGTCACCAATACTTCTTCCGGCAATGCAAGAAACTCTTCTTCAAAGGAACCAGACAGCACAGTTGGATATTCTACAAGGTCGTTCACTTCTTCTAAAAGTTCAGGATCAACAGGAATGACCCAGCCTTTTTCTGTAGATAGCGCATCTAGCTGTTCAGTAATGAATTGTTTTCTTTTCTCTGAGTCTGCAATCACAAATTGATCGCGCAATGTTTGTTCATAGGAAGCAGGTGTGTCAATGCTGGCTGTCGTTCCAAGGAAACGGTGTCCTCTAGTCTCACGGCCGCTTTTCACCCCAGCAATTTCAACAGGTACAATCTCTTTTCCAAATAAACAAACAATCCATTTAATCGGACGGATATAGCGTAAATCCTCGCTTCCCCATCTCATGTTCTTTGGAAAGCTTAATGAAGCGGCGATCTCACCTAACGCTGGCAGAAGGTCTTTGACCCTCTTTCCTTCTTGAAATTTTTGGACATGGACATAATCCACTCCTTTAATCTCTTTGAAATAGAGATCATCTGTTGAAGCACCTTGTCCTCTGGCAAAGCCTTCAGCTGCTTTTGTCCAATTGCCTTCAGCATCTTGGGCAATCTTTTTAGCCGGGCCTTTTGCTTCTTCTTTGATGTCTTCTTGTTTTTCTGCGACACCTTTCACAAGTACAGCAAGACGTCTAGGTGAGTTAAATAAAGCAGTCTCTTCGAATGAAATATTTTGCGTTTCAAACCATGCTTTTACTTTCTCACCCAGCTGTTTTGTGCTCTCTGGCATGAAACGAGCCGGCATCTCTTCTAAGCCGATTTCAAGTAATACATCTTGTTTATTCATGAGAAGCCGCCTCCTCTTTTAGCATAGGGAATCCCAGTTTTTCGCGTTCTTCATAATAGGTTTTGGCTACTTTTCTTGCTAACTGACGCACTCTTCCGATATAACCAGTTCGCTCAGTCACAGAAATAGCACCCTTTGCATCGAGCAGGTTAAACGTATGAGAGCATTTGAGGACATAATCGTATGCCGGGTGAACAAGCCCTTTGTCCATTTGGCTATGTGCTTCTTTCTCATAGGTTGTAAATAGCTCGAACAGCATGTCAGTATTAGATGTTTCAAATGTATAAACAGAGTGCTCGTATTCAGCCATTAAGAATAAATCTCTGACCGTAAATCCGTCTGTCCATTCAAGATCGAAGACATTTTCTTTGTCCTGGATGTAAGAAGCAAGACGTTCAATACCGTATGTGATTTCAACAGAAACGGGCTTACATTCTAAGCCGCCGACTTGTTGGAAATAAGTGAACTGCGTAATTTCCATCCCATCAAGCCATACTTCCCAGCCAAGTCCTGCACAGCCAAGAGATGGATTTTCCCAGTTGTCTTCCACAAAACGAATATCATGTTTCAGCGGGTCAATGCCAAGTGCCTTCAATGATTCAAGATATAGCTCTTGAATATTGTCAGGTGATGGCTTAATGATCACTTGAAATTGGTGATGCTGATACAATCTATTTGGGTTTTCTCCATATCTGCCATCAGCCGGGCGTCTTGAAGGCTCTACATATGCTACCTTCCACGGCTCTGGGCCAATGCTTCTGAGGAACGTGTATGGACTCATCGTTCCGGCACCTTTTTCTGTGTCATACGCCTGCATTAATACGCAGCCTTCGTTTGACCAATGCTTTTGCAGCGTCAAAATCATGTCTTGAATATTCAATGATCGCACCTCCATCTTTTCTAGACCAACCGCTATGTATGGCGGGTGGGATTAGAACCTTGTAAGAGAACACAAAAACTCCCGTCTCTATGCTCGCAAGGTTCTTGCAAACATAGGGACGAGAGTTTTTTCCCGCGGTTCCACCCTATTTGCTGGTGTCGTAGCACCCAGCCGCTTTGTTTTACGTTGCTCAAGAATGCCTTTCGTTACGCCTCCATCCTTAGCTCACACCGCCCTAAGGTCGCTTTTATGGATTTTACGTAAGTACTTCTTTCTGTCAATGCAACATATTTTATCTTAGATGATCTTACAAAAAGTCATGGGAGATGTCAACTTTTGTTTTCGTCACCCATTAGCTTTTTCATGGATTCCATCTGATTCATGAATTTTTTTGATTTTAAATAGAGGCCGGAATATTCGTCATAGTAGTGATCAAGCACTTGACGAATTTCTTGTTTCGTCTGCTGTTTCACATCAACCTGACCAAGCCTTGATAAATCAAAATAATGAAACAAACGGAGTAGCCTTGCAGCTGCGGGGGATAAGGGCAGTTTATATGGATCTTTCGAAAAACAATTTTGGCAAATGAAGCCGTTATCTCTTATCGAGAAATGGAACTGCCCTTCTTTTTGACCACAGTGGACACATTGATCAAGTTCAGGCTTCATCCCCATCACTGATAACATTTTGACCTCTACGATAAATAAAATAATATCAGCATCTGTGCCTTCGTTGAGATGACGCAGAGATTGAAGCAGAAGCTCAAACAAATAAGGGTTTGGCTTTTTTTCTTCTGTCCCTTTATCCATTAATTCCGTCATATATGCGGCATATGCGGTCAGAAATAAGTCTTCCCGAATGGTCCGCATACTTTCAATCATTTCGCCTTGCTGGAGCGTTCCAAGTCCTGTTGATGATTGGATGAGAAAGGTGCCGTATAAAAACGGCTGGCTTATGGCTGACAGGCGGCTGTTTGATTTTTTAGCGCCTCTGGCCATCACGCCAATTTTTCCATGTTCTCTAGTGAGCAGCGTGACAATTTTGTTTGTTTCGCCATAATCTGTTGTTCTAAGGACGATTCCTTCACTTTTAATGAGCATTTGTCTACACTCCGAGCGCTGGAGGGGGTCAAGAATTATAAGATTGGAAAATCAAATCGTGCTATTTCTTCTTCAAGTACATCGGGTCTTTCCAGGTTCTCCTTTTCTAACTCTTTGAAAAGCAGATACGTGTCAACGCTTCCTGTTTGTGAAAATACGTTCCATGTAAAATTCAACATAAAAACCCCACCTTTCTTTATTAGAAGCAGCAACGCTACATCCAACATATTAATTTTATCTTGACCAGGCTACCTCCATTTCATGATAAACAATTTTTACTAATCGAACCGCACCATTGTCAGATTTGCTGACAAATGCAGCGATTTTTTAATATTCGTCTTCTCTAAATCCGAAGTCACGCAGGTGAGTGGATTTATTACGCCAGTCCTTCTGAACTTTGACCCAAAGCTCTAAATACACTTTTGAGCCTAGAAGTGCTTCAATGTCTCTGCGCGCTTTTTGTCCCACTTCTTTTAACAAGCTGCCTCGTTTACCAATGACGATCCCTTTTTGCGAATCTCGTTCTACGACAATGGTCGCCGCGACATGGATCTTGCCATTTTCATCTGGCTTAATCGATTCAATCGCAACCGCAATACTATGCGGAATCTCTTCTCTCGTTAAATGCAGCACTTTTTCACGAATTAATTCAGAAATAATAAACCGTTCTGGATGATCTGTTACTTGATCTGCCGGATAAAATTGAGGGCCCTCTGGAAGATAACCTTCAATCTGCTGAAGAAGCGTGTCGATATTGTTTCCTTCAAGAGCTGAAATGGGCACAATTTCCTTGAATGGATAACGTGTGCGGTATTCATCAATTAAAAGGAACAGTTCATCTGGATGAATTTGGTCAATTTTATTGACGACTAGGAACACCGGTGTAGATGTTTGCTTTAGTCGTTCAATGATGAATTCATCCCCTTTGCCATAGCCTTCCTGTGCGTTGATCATAAACAAGATCAGGTCGACTTCCTTCAGTGTATTTTGAGCCACCCTCATCATAAAATCACCAAGCTTATGCTTAGGTTTATGAATCCCCGGTGTATCGATAAATATCGTTTGTGATGTGTTTGTTGTCAGAACACCTTGCACTTTGTTTCTCGTCGTTTGGGGCTTATCGCTCATGATGGCGATCTTTTGTCCAATGACACGATTAAGAAAAGTTGATTTCCCTACATTTGGTCTTCCAATAATTGATACAAATCCTGATTTGAAGCTTTCGTTAGTCATTTAAATCCTCCGGTGAAAATGCGCCTGGCAATAGTTCGTTTACTGTTGTTTCGTATATATGTCCTTTTAAGTTCGTTAGAATCACTGGCATATCAGGTGCACATAGCTCTGAAATGACCTGTCTGCATGCGCCGCACGGCGAAACAGGCCGGTCTGTATCAGCCACCACTGCTAACATTTGAAAAGATGTAATGCCTTCTGAATAGGCTTTAAAAAGTGCTGTTCTTTCCGCACAATTACACATACCATATGCTGCATTTTCAATGTTGCAGCCGCCATACACTTTTCCATCATTCGACAGTAATGCTGCACCGACTTTGAATTTAGAATAGGGTACATATGCAAAATCTCTTGCTTTGATTGCTTCTGAAATCAACTCTTGTTTGTTCATTCCTAGTTCCCACTTTCAGAAGAAATGGTACCACTGTCACATTTATATTTTACATAATTCACGTGACATTTTCACGCCCATTTCTAAAAATGTTAATAAATAGTAATATTGTTCTATTGCATGATCTTCGGTAAGAAGATGATCAACCCAATCATAACCGAAATCGCGGCGTAAACGCAAACAGCGCCTGCCGCAGCGTCCTTCGCTCTCTCTGCAAGCGGGTGCCTTTCTTCTGTCATCAGATCCACTGTATGTTCAATGGCTGTATTGACAAGTTCAAGCGCAAACATCCCCCCGCAAAGAAGAAGAACGATCAGCCATTCAAATGGGTCAATGCGGAACCAAAAGCCGCAGATCACCACGATGATGGCTGCGACTGTGTGAAATCGAAAATTCCGTTCATTCAAGAAAGTTCGCCATATTCCTCTAAATGCATAGTAAAAACTCCAAAAAAAACGGGCGAGCGGCCTTCTTTTCTTACGATGATCTCGAAAGGCCATAATCATCCAAGATTTTTGTCTGTTTGGCGAACATTTCTTTTTCATCTTCCTCTGTCATATGATCGTACCCGAGCAAATGGAGGAAGCCATGAATCGTTAAGAATCCAAGCTCTCTCATAAAGGAATGTCCATATTCCTCTGCCTGCTCTTTCGTTCGATCCACACTAATGATAATGTCACCAAGTACAGGCGGGATATCATCCGCTCCTATGATTTCAATCTCCCCTTCTCCTTCTTCCTCAAGTGCAAAGGAGATCACATCCGTTGGTGCGTCTTTTCCGCGGTATTCTTTATTGATTTGATGAATCTCTTCATTCGAAACGATCGTCACTGATACTTCCGCTTGATCCTTGACCTCAAGTTCGTCCGCAGCAAACTGAAGAAGCTTTTCCACTTCTTCAAGCTGCTCTTTTGATACTTGTCCTGTTTCATCTATTAAATCGATTAACAATGTCATTTACTTCACCTTCTGCTTCGGGGCATCTGGATATTCAATCCGAGAATGGAAAATCCCCTTTAATGTTGTACAAATCGTTTGGCTGATAATATTTAATTCTTTAAATGTGAGGTCACACTCACTAAATTGCCCGTCCTGCATTTTATCTGAAATAATGCCTTTGACAAGCTTTTCAATCCGCTCTGGATTTGGATTATGCATGGAACGAACCGCCGCTTCAACGCTGTCAGCCACAGAAATAATCGCTGCTTCTTTTGACTGCGGCTTTGGACCAGGGTAACGGAATTCTTCTTCTGTCACCTGATCATCACGCTCTTTCGCCTTATAGTAAAAGAACTTTAAAAGAGACTTCCCGTGATGCTGTTCGGCAATGTCGACAAGTTCTTCAGGAAACTTCTTTTCTCTCAGCATATCAGCGCCATCTGTCGTATGGGCAATAATAATATTTTTACTCAGCTGAGGAGAAAGCTTGTCATGCGGATTATCAATGTTCATTTGGTTTTCGATAAAGTATTGCGGTCTTTTCGTTTTCCCAATGTCATGATAATAAGCGCCGACCCTTGCTAAAAGACCATTTGCGCCGACTGCTTCACATGCAGCATCCGCTAAATTCGCCACCATGACACTATGATGATATGTACCTGGTGTCTCGGTTAAAATCTTTTTGAGCAGCGGATGATTTGGATTGGATAATTCAATCAGTTTCATTGTGGAAAGAATACCAAACATGCTCTCAAAAACAGGCATTAACCCAATGACCAAGATAGATGATGCAAACCCTGACACAATTGCCATCATGAGGTTCACACCGATTTCAAGCCCTGATGGTGAAGAGTTTTGGATCAGTGTAATGGATAAAACCACAAGTACATTCACCAAAGCCACCAAAAGTCCGGCCTGCAATATTTTTGATCTTGCATTATGTTTTCTTAAAAATAAAATACCAGCCATCCCGCTCACAAGATAATAAGCGCAGATCACATAGTTAAAGACGCCGGTTACTCCTTGATTAAACATCATACTGCCGCAAAGAGCAAATACAAGACCGGAGAAGATCGCTAACCGCTCATTAATGAGCAGCTTGATCAGCATCGTGCCAAGAGCCACTGGCACGACATAGCCTATCGTCGTATACTTCGTTTCTTGGAAGAGGCTGAACACTTCCATGATAATTAATATAATCGTGAAAATAAGCGAGTAAAGCAGTAATGACTTATTCTTATGGACAAGCGATTTTTTCCTCGATTCAAGGGAATGAATAATCGCTGCTAAGAAAAGTCCAATTAATATGAGAAGACCACTTACAGGCTTAAATAAATTTGAGCTGTTTAACAGACCCGTCAGTTCTAATTTGCGATAAACTTCCCGGTCGATGAGCTCTCCTTCTTCAACTAAGATTTGCCCCTGCTTAATTTGCACAGGCTGAATATTGTCAGCCGCTTCCTGTCTTTTCTTTTCTGTTGCCACTGGGTCAAATACATAGTTTGGAATGATCGCAAATTCACCGATTTCTGTCGCTGCATTTAAGTATTTTGATGGAATTGAATTGTTTTTAAGCTCTGTTTTGACTTGTTTTTTCTCATCTTGTAATTTCGCTGCTGTGATTTCTTTACTCATCAGTGAATTCACCACTGTGATGATGGAATTCTTAGTAAATGAGAGATTTTCATCACTTGCCTGGAGCAGTGCTTTGATGGATTGATCCGAAACAGCCTCCTGCATATCTGTTGTGAGCTTTTCTTTGACACGCTTGACCATTTCTTGATCTGATGGCGCGTTCTCTTTATCATCAGCTGCTTTCTTCTCTTCTTTAATGGCTTCAAAGAGGGATGAGATGAGGTCTACGCGATTATCAGAATACGCTTTTTTGAGCGTATATTGATCTTCTACCTGATCTGTTGCTTCTTGTTTCTTTTCTTCTGTCGCTTCTTGATCATCAACGGTTGACGGAGAATAGATGGTCTGTTCGCTCACTGAAAATAAATCTAAGTCGAGCGATTCAGGCTTTACATGGAAGAAGAGCACCACGAATAAAATGGCTGCTAAACCAGCGTACAGCAAAACATTTAAATAACGTGAGCGCTCCATTTTCTGAGGTTCTTTTTTAGACAGCAGTCTTTTGCGCTTACTGCCTTTTTGATTCTTTCTCAAGGAAAGTACCTCCTTTTTTACTTTAAACCACGATCGAAACAAAATGACCCGATGAAGACGATCGGGTCACTCAGTTCATTTTTGCTTTTCGTATGCGCCAATGATCTTCGCCACAAGCGGGTGTCTGACCACATCTGTCTGGTCTAATTCAATAAATGAGATGCCCTTGATCTCTGCAAGCATGTCCTTTGCAGCCGCAAGACCTGACTGCATGCCCTTTGGCAGATCGATCTGTGTAATATCTCCTGTAATGACCATTTTAGAGCCAAACCCAAGTCTCGTCAAAAACATTTTCATTTGGGCAGGTGTTGTATTCTGCGCTTCATCTAAAATCACAAATGCATCATCAAGCGTCCGGCCTCTCATATAGGCAAGGGGCGCTATTTCAATCACGCCGCGCTCGATTAAACGTTCCGTATGATCACTGCCAAGCACATCATGCAGGGCATCATATAGTGGTCTTAAATAAGGATCTACTTTTTCCTTTAGATCACCTGGTAAAAAACCAAGACTCTCTCCTGCTTCAACAGCTGGTCTTGTCAGGATAATCCGTTTTACATGTCCATTTTTCAGTGAATGGACCGCATTGACAACTGCCAAATACGTCTTCCCTGTACCAGCGGGTCCAATTCCAAAGACCAGGTCATCTTTTTTCATCGCCGCAGCATATTCCCGCTGGCCGATTGTTTTCACCCTGATCGATTTTCCTTTGGCATTTTTCGTAATTTCATCTTCATACATATTTTCAAAATAATTCAGCTTGTTTTTTTGCGCCATTTTAATGGCATAAACGACATCCCGTTCAGATATCTCGATTCCTTTACGGATGAGATGTAAAAGAGATGTGATCAAACGGCTTACTGTATCTCTTGATGCTTCCTCACCAGAAACATACACTTTTTCTCCACGCGTAATAATGGAGACGTTCAGCTCGTTTTCCATTAGTTTCAGATAAGCATCTTGATTGCCAAATAAAGCAATCGCTTCGTTTGGGCTATCCAATTTTTGTTGAATCTCAAGTAAATGTTCTGTCATTCTCTAGTCTCCCTGAACAATAGGTGTTGGTTGAACAATATCTTCTATTACTTGGTAAAGGATGATTAACTTAACTTTACCATTCCCTGTTGTCTCGTGCAAAACTTTTTCACTTTTCACCTCTCCTGTTTGACCTAGCTTCTCTTCTAATTCTTTTTTACCCATTTTAATCCCTGCTTGAACCGCTTCTTTATTTGTGTATTCTCGATTTATTTTCTCACTTTCGCGTGTGATTTCCTTTTCATAAGAGAACGGGAGCTGCATGTTTAAGAAATGAAGCGGATGAACTTCTGTTTCTGTTTTTGGCTGCTTAAAATCATCCTTTTTAAAAGAAAAGCCCCAAAATGGCAGTGAGCCTCCAAATGCGGAGAGCTTGTGCTTTGTCTTCATTTTACCCGTAAAGACGTCAAAAGATGTTCGAAGAGGGACAGAAACTTCAGACCGATACCACGTTTCACCATAGATTTTCGCTTTGGCTCCTACCGTTTTTTGCTGATCTTCGCTGCCAATAAGTCCAGAGACAAGCATCTGTCCTTTCTTTACATGTTCATCAACCGCGGCGAGCGGCTCTCCTTTTTCTACATACATTCTCGTGATGACAGCCTTTTTCTTGGCAACGATATGCTGAGGACTCGTGTATTTTTCTTTTTCGGGTTCATTTTTTTCCACAACTTTCATTTGAAAGGTTGTGCCGTTTAGTTCTACACCGACCCATGTGATGCTTGGAATATTGGTTGTCAGGGATTTTTGAATTTTTTCAGGTGTTCCCATTAGAAACTGAAAACGTCCTTTTTGCACCCCGATGTCGTCTAAATGCTTTCTCATTTGATGTTCAGTTTCTGGATTGGCTCCTTTAATATCAATTTTCCATACCATGTTTGAAAGCGCCAATATCGTCACTAGAAAGCATACAATCCCAAGGGTAAATCCGATATTCTTCCTTGACCATAGAAGTAGAAATGGAAAGCCCTTTTTTTGATGAAATGAACATGTCACGTCATGATGTCTACGTACCTTTCTGAAGGCATGTACATCTGATAAGCGAATAAATAAGCGCACGCTGTCTTGACGGCGGCTCACTTGAAACATTGTGATCCCCTGCCTCGTGCACTCATTAATAAGCCGCTCAATGCCATTTCCTTTGATCTCCACTTCCACTCTGCCAATAAAATAGGCGAACCATTTATTCTTCACGCTTCTCCCCTCCGTCAGTTAAGAATCAATATAACGGACCTCATCGATTTTCCCTTCCAATAAAATCTCTTCTGGCAAAATCGTTTTAATCACAAAATCTTTCCCTGAAATAATGCATTGTCCCTGTTTGAGCATCAGCCTTACCTCTTGATCACTGAAAAGCAAAAGCCCTTTATGGTTCTCTATGTAAATGTGGAGTCTGCCAACCATCGTAATACGGGGAAGATCCATCATCACGTCTGGAGGGATTTCAAGTGTTCTTGTCAGCCATGCTTTAAGTCGATTTTTTCTTTTTCCCATTCAATAAGAACCCCTTCCCACCTCATGTGTATGAGATCAAACTGAAAGATGGTGAGACTGATGAGAAAGCCTCTGTATCATCCTATTCCTCAGGAGTTCATATCATGCTAATGAATCCCGTAAAATAGCCTTTTAAGGATTTTCCTTAAGTAAAATCGTCCTCAGGCAAAAAAAGCCCCCTTTATGAAAAAGGGGGCTTTCTTCTTTATCTTTTATATGGCCGTTTCATCGTTCTGTGCGGCTTTTTCGCGCGCGGCTCTCCAAATACTTCTCCAAGGATCATTCCTTGAACAATTGTATCTTGGTTCACCTTCTCAATGAATTTTGGCCTCATTTCAGCAGATGCAGCCTTTGGCCTTGTCAGCTCTCTTTCAAGCGATTGGAACTCTTTGTTCAGCTCGTTTTTTCTTTCTTCCATTTCGGCAAGTGTAGCCGTATAGCGATCTTGTAAGGACTGAGAAATTTTTTTCTTCATCCCGCCATGATCATGTACATCGCCGAAATCGTCCAGCTGATCAGTCACGACTGGATCTGGACTTGTTTGCTTTTGGGGCACCTGCTTACGCTGAGGAGCGGGCTTCTTTTGCTGATTCTGCTCTTCGTTCTCCTCTTGTTTACCGATCTTCCCAAAGACGGCAGAGATGATACCGATGATAATCGCAATTAGTAGCGGATTTTCAAATAGAATGTCCAATGGGCTCCCTCCTTAAAGCGTGAGAGGATGCTTATTTGTTTTCATTATCAGATGGACCTTTTGTCATTTTGCCAAATGAATCTCTCATATCCGTATCAGCATCGATATTCTTAATGTTCATGTAGTCCATGACACCAATATTGCCTTCACGTAATGCTTCAGCCATTGCAAGTGGTACTTCAGCCTCTGCTTCTACGACTTTCGCGCGCATTTCTTCAACTTTCGCACGCATCTCTTGTTCTTGTGCAACAGCCATTGCGCGGCGTTCTTCTGCTTTCGCCTGTGCAATGTTTTTGTCTGCTTCTGCTTGGTCTGTTTGCAGAATTGCCCCGATGTTCTTACCGATATCAACATCTGCGATATCAATCGAGAGAATTTCAAATGCAGTACCTGAATCTAATCCTTTACCAAGAACCGTTTGAGAAATCATATCAGGATTCTCAAGAACCTTTTTATGATTATCTGATGAACCGATTGTAGAGACAATCCCTTCACCTACACGGGCAATAATTGTTTCTTCCCCTGCACCACCGACAAGTCGGTCGATGTTTGCACGAACGGTAATACGTGCTTTTGCTTTGACTTCAATCCCGTCCATCGCAACACCAGAGATAAATGGTGTTTCAATGACTTTAGGATTTACACTCATTTGAACTGCTTCTAGTACGTCACGGCCTGCTAGGTCGATGGCTGCACAGCGGGCAAAGTTCAATTCGATATTCGCGCGTTGAGCTGCAATTAATGCGTTCACAACTCGGTCCACGTTACCACCTGCAAGATAGTGGCTCTCCAGCTGGTTAATCGTCACATCAAGACCTGCTTTATGTGCTTTGATGAGCGGGTTGACCACTCGGTTTGGAATCACTCGGCGCAGTCTCATTCCGACAAGTGTAAAAATGCTCACTTTTACGCCAGCCGCTAGGGCAGAAATCCACAGCATCACCGGTACAAAGGTGAAAAAGATCGATAGAACAATCAAACCTGCTGCGATAATCACAAATAATAGTAAAGTAGATGGATCCATTTTATTCCTCCTCTAAAATCAGTATATCTATACTTTCCTCACGACAATGCGTGAGCCTTCCGCTTTCACAATTTTTACTTGTTCATCTTTATCGATAAAGGCACCTTCTGACACCACATCAATGCGCTCATCTCCGAGTACGATCGTACCAGATGGACGAAGTGCAGTAGCTGTCACTGCGATTTGTCCAACAAGATCCTCTCTTGTTTCATTTGAGACATAACCGCTTTCCTTATTGGTTGAATCGGTTAAAATGAACTTTTTAAAGAATTTCATACGTTTCCCCAACACCTTTGTCAATAAAATAACTGCTATGATTGAAACAGCAGTGGCAATCAAGATGGAAATCGCCATTTCTGTAAAGCTTCCAGCTGCTAAAAATAAGCTGACAACGACACAGATCAGTCCAATGACACCTACGATTCCCCCTGGCAAAAACAATTCCAGAATGATGAGTGCAATCCCTGCTAAAAACAGGAACAACGTCTCATATCCTGCAAAACCTGCCACGAGATGACCATAAAAGAATAGAAGAAGCGCTGTCACTCCCATGGTGCCCGGGACCCCAAAGCCAGGAGAATAGAGCTCAACAACTAACCCTAAACTTGCAATGGATAAAAGGATTGGAATGACAATTGGGTGCGTAAGAAAACGCGCAACCTTTTCAGCAAAGCTCACTTCATCGTATTGAACAGAAGCATCTTTTAATTTCAGCTTCTGAAGCAAGTCATCCATATTTTTTGCTTCTCCTTCTGCATAACCGAATTTAAGCGCCCGGTCTGTGTTGAAGGTGAGCAATTCTCCTTTTGGTGCACCGGCTTCTTTTGCGTCTATATCTATATCCGCCATGGCAAGAGCATACTTTGGATCACGCCCCTGCTTTTCGGCAGCATCACTCATTTCAGCAAGCCATAGAGATTCAGATTTTTGATCGGCAGCATTGCCTTCTCCATCGATGATCGCAGCAGCCCCCATCTTTCCATTCGGGGTCATATAAATTTGATCGGCATTTAGCGCGATGAAGGCCCCGGCTGAAAGCGCTCTATGATTGACAAACGCTGTCACTGGGATATCGGAAGCACGAATCGTATCTGCGATCTCAAGCGCTGCATCGACTGCACCACCTGGTGTATTGATGTCGAGAATAATATGCTTCGCCCGCTCCGACTTTGCCTGCTCAAACGATCGTTCAATGAATTTAGAAAGTCCTTTTTCTACTGTATCTTCAATTGGGATAACATGAACTTTCTGATCTGCTGATTTCGCGGTCAATTGAACCCCTAATAACAAGCATATTATAAAACAACTGAAGAGAGCAATAGAAATTTTTATTTTTTTCATCTATTTGGTGATCCCTCCTCTCTTTCTTCCATTTTACTGTTCCTTTACATACGTTACAAATGTATCATAGGTTTCATTTTTATATGACAGAATCACGAGGGCATAAAAAAGTACCCTTCTAACAATAGAAGGATACTTTTTTATTGAGACAGCTGCTCGCTGACAAGTCTGTTAATGACAGCTCCATCAGCTTTACCTTTTACTTTTGGCATAATAGCGCTCATGACTTTACCCATATCAGCCTTCGAGGAAGCACCTGTTTCAGTAATCGTTTCTTTCACGATCGTTTGCAGTTCTTCTTCAGAAAGCTGTTCAGGTAAATAAACGTCTAATATGTCAATCTCTTTTTGAACTTTATCTACTAAATCTAAGCGATTAGCTTTCGAAAATTCATGGAGGGAGTCTTTACGTTGCTTAATCTCGCGGGAAAGGACGGTTAGTTCCTCATCGCCGGTCAAACTGTCTTTCTTAAGCTTAATTGCTTCATTTTGCAGCGAAGCCTTTACCATACGAATGACAACAAGCTTGTCTTTCTCACGGTTTTTCATCATAAGCTTCATATCAGAATTTAATTGCTCAAGAAGACTCATAAAATCCACCCTCTTTAGAATTTACGTTTTCTAGCAGCTTCAGACTTTTTCTTGCGCTTTACGCTAGGCTTTTCATAAAATTCACGCTTTCTTGCTTCTTGCAATGTTCCAGTTTTGGATACACTGCGTTTAAAGCGACGAAGAGCATCTTCAAGCGATTCGTTTTTTCTAACGACCGTTTTTGACATTCTCTTTCCCTCCCTCCGAATACACCAATCGACTGCATTAAAAAAAGATATACATGCAAAACATGTACCTAGACATTATAATATAAGCCCAGTGTGAGGTCAACTAAGTGATTTGGAAATATATTTTCGTCATGAGCAGGTAGACAAGTCCATATATTCATTGGTAAGAGGAGGACTTTTCTATGATGGCGATCATTTATTTTTGTGCACTTATTTTCATTTTTTTATGGTCAATGGGCTTGCTGAGAAAAGGATTAATGGCGCTTGCTTCGTCTCGTATTGAGAAATCACTTCTTCTCTTTACAGATCACCCGGTCAAAGCATTCTTGGTCAGCATTGTGTTTACAGGGGTTCTACAAAGCAGTTCGGCGTTTATGGTTATCGTCATTGGCTTTGTCAGTACTGGCATTCTCTCTTTTAAAAAATCGATCCCAATGATTCTTGGAACCAATATCGGCTCCACGTTTACGACAGAATTTATCGCCATTAAAATGGACGTGTTCATGTGGGTTTTGATCATAGCCGGTCTTGTATTTATTCTTTTTGGCAGGACATCTTTTAGACATGCAGGTAAAAGTTTATTTGGGCTCGGGATGATCTTTTTTTGCATACAAGGCTTTTCGAAAATTGCAGGGATGATGACAAGCCAGCCTGAGACATTGCGTTTTCTTGAAATGATGCAGCATTCAGACTGGACAGCGCTGCTTTCGGGTACCATTTTCACAGCAATTGTTCATTCGAGCTCAGTCTGTATCGGTATTTTAATGGGATTTATGAATGAGGGAACTGTGGCACTTCAGGAAGGTATCAGCTTTGTGTTGGGGTCCAATATTGGGACATGTATTACGGCTGTGATGGCTGCGATATCCGGCGGCTACGCAGCACGTCAAACGGCTTATGCACACGTCGTGTTTAATGTGCTTGGGGTTCTTTTATGCCTGCCGTTTCTCGCCCTGATCACAGAGGTTGTCGCCCTTCTCGCAAGCTCTCCTGCCCAGCAGATTGCGCATTTCAGCCTGCTGTTTAATGTGGCAAGCTCTCTCCTCTTCTTTCCGTTCATTCGCCCTTTTCACGGATTGATCTTGTGTCTCATGCCGAATCAGTCAAAATAAAAGAAACCGGCTTGCCCTTTTGGCTGCCGGTTTTTTATCTATTATGATGTCATTCTCACTTTGTCTGGCTGCACATCATCGCTGATGCGAACGAATTGTCCTTCGTTATAAGGATAGCCCGCTTTCGTAATTTTCACTTTGACCAGACGGCCGATCATGTCCTCTGTCCCTTCAAAAACAACTTTCATGTAGTTATCGGTATAACCAACATAAAGATTGTGGTTTCCTTCTTGTTCTTTGAAGGATTCTTCCGGAATAATTTCTAGCACATCGCCTTCGTATGCTGATGCATACTCTTTCGCAAGCTGGTCAGAAAGAGCGATCAAACGGTGGACACGTTCGTTTTTCACATTTTCATCCACTTGATCTTCCATTCTTGCAGCCGGGGTACCTGTACGTTTGCTGTAAGGGAATACGTGCAGCTCAGAGAATTGATGGTCTTTGACAAAATTGTACGTTTCCAAGAACTCTTCTTCTGTTTCCCCAGGGAATCCCACGATTACATCAGAGGTGACAGCAAGTCCTGGCAATGCTTTTTTCAGCTTTGTTAAACGCTCTGCAAAGAATTCCATCGTATATTTACGGCGCATTCTTTTCAGCACAGTATTTGAGCCTGATTGAAGCGGGATGTGTAAGTGTCTGACAATTTTATCTGACTGATCAAGCACTTCAATCACTTCATCTGTAATTTGACTTGCTTCAATAGATGAAATACGGATTCGTTTCAAGCCAATAACACGTTCATCTAATTCTCTCAGAAGCTTTGCAAAGTTATAATCCTTTAAGTCTTCTCCGTATCCGCCTGTGTGAATACCTGTAAGCACAATTTCTTTATAGCCCGCATCAACAAGCTGCTGCGCTTGATTGATGACCTCTTCTGGATCACGAGAACGAAGAAGGCCGCGCGCCCAAGGAATAATGCAGAATGTACAGAAATTGTTACAGCCTTCTTGGATTTTTAATGAAGCGCGCGTTCTGTCTGTGAAGGCAGGAACATCAAGTTCTTCAAACACACGTGCTTTCATGATATTGCCAACCCCGTTGATCGGCTGTCTTTCTCTGCGGTATTCTTCAATATAGCCTAGTAATTTATGTCGGTCCTGTGTTCCAACCACAATATCAACACCAGGAATCGCCATGATTTCTGCTGGTGATGTTTGCGCATAGCAGCCTGTTACACAAATGACACCATCTGGGTTATGACGAATGGCTCTTCTAATGACTTGGCGGCTTTTCTTATCGCCTGTATTCGTGACCGTACATGTATTAATGACATATACGTCTGCTTTTGATTCATACTCTTTTCTTTCATAGCCAGCTTCTTTAAACAGCTGCCAGATCGCCTCTGTTTCATAGTGGTTGACCTTACAGCCAAGTGTATGGAACGCTACTGTTCCCATCATGATTCACCTCTTAATAACTCTGTTTGATAAGATATAGCAGAAAGCGCATATAAAGGAGCAGTTTCTGTTCTTAAAATGCGTGGTCCAAGCCCGCAAATGACTGCACCAAGCGTTTCAAGCTCTTCAATCTCCTTTTCTGCCAAACCGCCTTCAGGGCCAAAAACCACTAGCAAGGTTTGTCCGCCTTTCATCTGTTGAAGCACAGTTTGAAAACGGCTTTGCTCTCCTTCTTTCGATGATTCTTCGTATGCAACGACACATTTATCGAATTCACCAGCTAATTGCGTCAGCTCTTTAAACGTTGATACTGAATAAACACGTGGAATGATATTCCGGTAGGACTGCTCGGCTGCTTCTTTCGCGATTTTCTCCCAGCGCTCTCGTTTTTTATGTGACTTTTTTTGGTCAAGCTTTGTAATAGAACGAGCCGCTTGAAACGGAATAAAAGCACTTGCGCCAAGCTCTGTGCCTTTTTGGATAATGAGCTCAAGCTTATCTCCTTTTGGAAGACCGCTTGCAATCGTCACCCTAATCGGAAGTTCTCTGTCCTGATTTGTCCAGCTTTCAAGGTGGCAAATCACTTCTTCCTTTGTTATTGTATCAATTTTACTGAGCGCTTCAAAGCCGTCTGTCGTTAAACAAAGGATTTCCTGCCCTGCTTTCATCCGCATGACATTGGAAAGATGATGTACATCTTCACCTTTTATAACGATGGCTCCCTTTAACGTCACTTCTTCTTTCGTGAGGTCGATAAAATATCGTTGCATACGTGTCCTGACACCTACTCGCTTTATTTTTTCGCTATAATGCTGACCCAATCTTCCATTGACAGCACTTCAACAATGTCAAAACCTGCTTCTTCTAATGCTGTTTTGACCTGTAATTTCTTTTGTCCAATGATGCCTGATGTAATGAAATAGCCATCTTTCTTCAATAGGTCATAGGCTTGATCTGTAAAGCGCAAAATCACTTCTGCCAGAATGTTGGCGACAATCACATCACGCTCACCTGAAATTCCATCAAGCAAATTGTTTTGTTTGACCGTCACTTGGTCACTTACACCATTTAGTTTGATGTTTTGCTTCGCACTTTCTACCGCAACGGTGTCGAGATCAAAGGCTTGAATGTCCTTTGCACCAAGCATCGCTGCTGCCACACTTAAAATTCCAGAGCCTGTTCCAACATCAATCACCGTATCGTTTTCCTTCACGTAGCGCTCAAGCGCCTGAATGCAAAGGACGGTTGTTGGATGCGTACCTGTTCCAAATGCCATTCCAGGATCCATTTCAATAATCAGTTCATCAGAATGAACCGGTGTATATTCTTCCCACGTTGGAACGATGGTGAATTTTTCAGAGATTTTCACAGGATGATAGTATTTCTTCCAGGCGGTGGCCCATTCTTCTTCATTTACTTCACAAATTGACAGTGTATTGCGTCCAAGGTCAATATCGTATAGAAGAAGATTGTTGATGGCTTCTTTGATCTCATCTACCGTTTCCATCAAAAAGCTGTTCATTGGAAGATAGGCTTTCACAATGACACCTTCATCCGGATAGTCATTCGGATCGAGCTGGTAGATCTCACCGTATACATTTTCACGTTCCTTGATTAAATCAAGCGGGTCCTCAATCACGACACCACTTGCACCTGCTTCATGCAAAATATTGGTGATCGGTTCCACCGCTTCATTTGTTGTATGGACGCTAATTTCTGACCACTTCAATACTACCAACTCCTTATCCGTCTTACTCGCCTTTAAATGCGCGTTTTACCTTATCGAAGAAGCTCATTTCTTGTTCGTCTGGTTTATTTCCGCTCACTTCAGCAAATTTTCTAATGATATCTTTTTGATTGTCTGTTAAATTTGTCGGTGTGACAACACGTACAACGATATGCTGATCGCCTTGGCCGTAGCCGCGTACATTTTTCACACCTTTTCCTTTGAGTCTAAACTTCGTGCCAGTTTGAGTGCCAGCAGGAACTTTTAATTTTACTTTTCCGTGTAATGTCGGCACTTCAATTTCGTCACCTAGTGCAGCTTGGGCAAAGGTGAGCGGCATCTCGCAGTAAATGTCATCTCCATCACGTTCGAAGAATTCATGCGCACGCACATGGAACACAACAAATAGATCGCCTGGAGGTCCGCCATTTACACCTGGTTCACCTTGGCCAGACACTCTAAGCTGCTGGCCATCATCAACGCCTGCAGGAATCGTCACGTTAATTTTCTTACGCTTACGCACTTTGCCAGAGCCGCCGCATGTTGAACATTTATGGTCGATTTGTTTCCCTGTTCCGCTGCAGTAGTTACATACTCTGCGGTTGACCACTTTACCAAACGGAGTGGATTGCTCAACATTTAATTGACCAGAACCGCCGCAATGTGAACAGGTTTTTGCCTGCGTACCAGGCTTTGCACCTGATCCATGACATGTTTCACAAGTTTCTTCACGAGGGATTTCAATGGTTGCTTCTTTTCCAAATGCCGCTTCTTCAAACGAAAGCGTCATTGTATATTGCAGGTCCGCTCCTTGGCGCGGTGCATTTGGATCTCTTCTTCTGGCTCCGCCGCCAAAAATACTAGAGAAGATGTCATCAAAGCCGCCGAAGCCGCCAAAGTCTCCTCCTCCGCCAAAACCGCCGCCGCCAAAGCCTTGGTTTGGATCGGTATGACCGAACTGGTCATAATGCGAACGTTTTTGATCATCAGAAAGGGTTTCATAGGCTTCTTTTACTTCTTTGAATTTCTCATCTGAGCCAGCTTCTTTATTAATATCAGGGTGATACTTTTTTGAAAGCTTGCGGTATGCCTTTTTGATTTCGTCCTTTGAGGCGCTCTTACTTACGCCAAGCACTTCATAGTAATCACGCTTACTCATCTCTTCACACTCCCGATTTTCTCACATAAATACGATTGTATCATTTTGATTTAACCTTTTTCAATTCCTTTCATCGTTGAAAAGAAAAAAAGTCAAAGCCAAGAGATCCTGACTTTGACTTTCTGACGAGTACGTTTCAGCAGTCTTTTTCAAAAGTAAAGGTGATTATTTTTTCTCTTGATCGTCGTTTACTTCTTCGTATTCTGCATCCACTACATTGTCATCTGCTTTTTGAGCACCTTCAGCGCCTTCTTGCTGAGCTTGTGCTTGTTTTGCAGCTTCTTCATAGAGCTTTGTCGTTAATTCTTGAACGATTGTTTGCAGCTCATCTTTTTTCGCTTTGATGTCTTCAAACTCGCCTTTTTCGATCGCAGCTTTTAGCGCATCTTTCGCGTCATTTGCTTTTTTCACTTGCTCTTCATCGATTTTGCCTTCTAGATCTTTTAATGTTTTTTCAGTTGTAAACACTAATTGATCTGCTTCGTTGCGCACTTCGATTTCTTCTTTTTTCTTCGCATCTGCTTCAGCATTTTCTTCTGCTTCTTTGACCATTTTTTCGATCTCATCATCAGAAAGACCTGAAGAAGATTTGATTGTGATGTTTTGCTCTTTGCCTGTACCCATATCTTTCGCACGTACGTTGACAATACCGTTTTTATCGATATCAAAAGATACTTCGATTTGCGGTACGCCGCGTGGTGCTGGCGGGATATCAGTCAATTGGAAGCGGCCTAATGTTTTGTTATCTGCAGCCATTGGGCGCTCACCTTGCAGGACATGGATATCTACAGCTGTTTGGTTGTCAGCAGCTGTTGAGAATACTTGAGATTTACTTGTTGGAATTGTTGTATTGCGTTCAATCAGCTTCGTGAATACGCCGCCCATTGTTTCAATTCCTAAAGAAAGTGGTGTTACGTCAAGAAGAACAACGTCTTTGACATCCCCTGTGATCACTCCACCTTGGATCGCTGCACCAAGTGCAACTACTTCATCAGGGTTTACACCTTTATGAGGCTCTTTGCCTGTTTCTTTTTTGATTGCTTCTTGTACTGCAGGAATACGAGTTGAGCCACCTACAAGGATGACTTTATCAATCTCGCTAGCAGATAAACCAGCATCTTTCAGTGCTTGACGTACAGGTGTCATTGTACGCTCTACAAGATCTGCAGAAAGCTCTTCGAATTTAGCACGTGTTAACGTTAATTCAAGGTGAAGAGGTCCTGCTTCTCCAGCTGTGATAAATGGCAGTGAGATTTGTGTAGAAGATACACCAGAAAGATCTTTTTTCGCTTTTTCAGCAGCATCTTTTAAACGCTGAAGCGCCATTTTATCTTTAGAAAGATCAATGCCATTTTCTTTTTTGAATTCAGCCACTAGGTGATCAATGATGACTTGGTCAAAATCGTCTCCACCTAGACGGTTGTCCCCAGCAGTTGAGCGCACTTCAAAGACGCCGTCTCCAAGCTCAAGGATCGATACGTCAAATGTACCGCCGCCAAGGTCGTATACAAGAATCGTTTGATCTTCTTCTGTTTTATCTAAACCATACGCAAGTGCAGCTGCTGTTGGTTCGTTGATGATACGTTCTACTTCAAGACCAGCAATTTTACCAGCATCTTTCGTTGCTTGACGTTCTGCATCGTTGAAGTAAGCAGGAACTGTGATAACAGCTTTTGTTACTTCTTCGCCAAGATAGCCTTCAGCGTAAGATTTAAGGTGCTGAAGAATAATCGCAGAGATTTCCTGCGGTGTATAGTTCTTGCCTTCAACTTCTACTTTATAATCAGTACCCATATGTCTTTTAACAGACATGATCGTGTTCGGGTTTGTAATTGATTGACGTTTTGCTACTTCACCCACTTGGCGCTCTCCGTTTTTAAAAGCGACAACAGATGGTGTTGTACGTGCTCCTTCAGCGTTAGCAATGACTTTTGGCTCGCCGCCTTCAAGTACTGCAACACATGAGTTTGTTGTTCCTAAGTCAATCCCAATGATTTTACTCATATTCGATGACCTCCCATTATGTAGTTATTGATTTACTTTTACCATTGATGGACGAATAACTCGGTCTTTGAGTTTATAGCCCTTTTGCAATTCTTCTACAACGATATTTGAATCGTAGTTTTCATCTTCAACTTGCATGACGGCTTGATGAAGGTTTGGATCGAACTCTTTGCCGACAGCTTCAATTGGTTCAACGCCTTCATTTTTCAACGCTTCTACCAGCTGGCGGTAAACCATTTGCATTCCTTCTAACAAACTTTTCGTCTGCTCATTGTCTGGATCAATTCCAAGCGCTCTTTCAAAGTTATCAAGAGCTGGGAGAAGATCACTGACAACATGTTGAGAACGATATTTTTGCACGGTCTCCACTTCAGTTCGAGCACGGCGTTTATAGTTTTCAAAATCCGCTTGAACACGCAGAATTTTGTTTTCTTTTTCATCTAGAAGCTGCTGCAATTCATCGATTTTTTCTTGGAAGGCAGACTGTTCATCATTTGTTACTTCCTCAGTATCTGCTTGAACTGCTTCTTCTTGTGCTTCAACCTCTGCTTCTTGCTCAGGTGTCTGTTTTTCTTCTGACATTGTGTTCACCTCCCTCAAAAGATTCAAAAATACGAAGGGGCTGTGCCCCTATCTTTTATCACCCTACTCATCATACAAATTGGAAAGTGCGTTTGACAAGTCTTTTGATACATGATGCAAGAGACTGACAACCCTGCCATAATCCATACGGGTTGGACCAATGACGGCAATGGAGCCGAGTGATTTTTGATCAATCGAATAAGTAGCTGTGATTAAACTGCAGTTCTCCATCGCTTCCAAATTGTTTTCTGAACCGATTTTAATGGTGATTCCTTGCTGATTTGGATGAAACAGCTGCATGACATCATTCTTTTGCTCAATAAGCATCATGAGTGAACGGATGCGGTCAATGTCATGAAACTCCGGCTGATTCAACATATTAATCTTCCCGCCAAAGAAAAGTTTTGATTCATTTTGAGTCGATGTAAATGTATTGCCGAGCGCATCTAAAATATGATCATAATCTTTTAAATGCGTACGAAGAAGCATCACAACTTCTTTATACATTCTGTCCTTCAGCTGATCCATCGGGACTCCGGCTAGGCGGCTGTTTAAAATATTCATCAGCTTCTCAATATCGGAGACATCGAGATGCTCAGAGAAGGTAATGGTTTTGTTTTCAACATGTCCGCTGTCTGTAATCATGATCGCCACTGCTTTGTTTGGCTGAACAGGGACAAGCTGAATTTGCTTTAATCGATTTTCACTTAGCTTCGGACCAAGCACAATCGATGTATAGTTTGTGAGATCTGATAAAATTTCCGCCGATTTTTGAACTGTCTTTTCCAGCTCAAAAATTTTCTCCTGAAAGGCCGACTGGATGAGCACAAGCTCTTTAGACGACAGTTTTCGCGGAGAGAGCAAATGATCTACATAATAACGATATCCTTTTTCGGAAGGAATTCTTCCTGATGAAGAATGGGTCTTTTCAATAAAACCAAGTTCCTCCAAATCAGCCATTTCGTTTCTAATCGTCGCAGAGCTGAATGTAATGTCTTCTTTTTTAGAAAGAGTCCTTGATCCAACTGGCTGCGCCGAACGAATAAAGTCATTAATGATGACTTGCAGAATCAAAAGCTGACGATTTGTTAACATCATCATCACCCCTGTTAGCACTCTCTTTCAACGAGTGCTAATTGTATAAACAAAATTACCAAACTCAAATTAAAATGTCAATTATAACTCACCGAGAAACGCTTGAAATACTTCATTGCCTAACAATTTTCCTTTTCTTGTTAAACGTATCCCCTTGTCATCTTTTACAATGAGGCCTTTTTCTTCTAAATCTTCAAGAACAGTGGAAAAAAGTGCTTCTGGTGCAGCACCATATTTTGCTTGGAAATCAGCGCTTTTCACCCCTTCGATTTTTCGAAGACCTAAAAACATTTCTTCTTCTATTTGCTCTGCTTTTGTGACCTGATGTGTTTCCTTATACGGGAAACCTGTTTGGTCAATCAGCTCCAAATAATGTTTCACCGGCCCTGCGTTCACATTTCGGATGCCATCTACATACCCGTGTGCGCCTGCACCAAAACCGAAGTAATCTTCATTGCTCCAATAGGTCAGGTTATGCTGGCTTTCAAAGCCAGGTTTGGCGTAATTGCTAATTTCGTACTGCTTTAACCCATGGCGCTCCATTTCATCCATCACAAGCTCATACATTTCAGCCTCACGTTCTTGCGGCGGTAAATGAAGTTTTCCTTTTTGCATTAAGTTGTAAAAAACGGTTTTCGGCTCGACGATGAGTGAGTAAACCGAATAATGCTCTGCCCCCAGCGAGAAAGCCGTCTCAAGTGAATTCATCACATGATGCTTTTCTTGATGCGGCAAGCCAAACATGAGATCGAGGCTAATATTGTCAAATCCAACCGCTCTAGCTCGCTCAAAGGAGGTAAGGACATCCTTCTTTTGATGAACTCGTCCAATTTTCTTGAGCAAATCGTCTTCAAAGGTTTGAACGCCAAAGCTCAGCCGATTCACGCCGGCTGCTTTAAGCACATGCAACTTCTCGAGTGATAATTCATCTGGGTTTGCTTCTACTGCAAATTCAATCAGATTTTTTGTCGGCTTTAATACGCTGTGAATGCTGTTCATGAGCTTGTCTAGCTGACTGACAGTCAGTGATGTCGGGGTTCCCCCGCCAATAAAAATTGTCTTTAGTTCCTGCTCGCCTTTTTGCTCGATCGTGTGCTGCATCTCTTTCTCAAGAGCCGCTAAGTATTCGTCGACTGGCTGCGTTTTGATGAAAAATTTATTGAAATCACAATAGTGGCAAATATGCTCACAAAATGGAATGTGAATGTATGCTGCTTTCATTTGATGACACCTTCTTTACAGGTAAAGAGCCGCAGTTTATCGCTGCGGCGTCTTTGTTTGTTATCGACTATAAACGTCAAGGCAGACATTGTAAAGCAGGTAGCCTTGAGGATGTTATTTTTTTGGTGTGCTGTCGTCCATCTTCAGCACAGCCATAAATGCTTCTTGCGGGACTTCAACAGAGCCCACTTGCTTCATTCGCTTTTTCCCTTCTTTTTGCTTCTCAAGAAGCTTTCTTTTCCGGGAAATGTCTCCACCATAACATTTAGCAAGTACGTTTTTACGCATCGCTTTAATGGTGGAACGAGCAACGATTTTTTGACCGATCGCTGCTTGAACCGGCACTTCAAAGTGCTGGCGTGGAATCAATTCTTTTAGCTTTTCTACGATGATCTTGCCTCGTTCATATGCATAATCGCGGTGAACAATAAAGGAAAGAGCATCGATTTTTTCGCCATTCAGCATGATATCCATCTTCACCAGCGTCGAAGGACGATAGCCAATCAGCTCATAATCAAAGGACGCATAGCCTTTTGTGTTGGATTTTAGCTGATCAAAGAATTCGTATACGATCTCTGCCAAAGGAATTTCGTACACAATGCTCACGCGGTTCGCATCAAGATACTGCATATCAATGAAATTCCCGCGCTTTCCTTGGCAAAGCTCCATCACAGAGCCTACATAGTCATTCGGCACCATCATTGTTGCTTTTACATACGGTTCTTCAATTCGCTCAATCTTTTGCGGATCAGGCAGATTGGATGGGTTATCTACGACGATTTTTTCTCCATCTGTCATATATACATCATAAATAACACTTGGCGCTGTCGTAATCAGATCAATTTTAAATTCACGTTCAATCCGTTCTTGGATGATTTCCATATGAAGCATTCCAAGGAAGCCGCAGCGGAAACCGAAGCCAAGTGCTTGGGATGTCTCTGCCTCATATTGAAGTGAAGAATCATTTAATTCAAGCTTTTCTAACGCTTCACGTAAGTCGTTGTATTTCGCAGTATCAATTGGATAAAGTCCGCAGTATACCATTGGGTTTAGCTTTCTGTATCCTGGAAGTGCTTCTTTCGCAGGGTTTTCCGCGCTTGTGATCGTATCCCCTACACGTGTATCACCGACATTTTTAATCGCAGCGGTTAAGTAGCCAACATCTCCAACGGTGAGTTCGTCTGTTGGCATGGCTTTTGGTGTGAAAACGCCAACTTCAAGTACTTCAAATTCTTTCCCCGTCGCCATCATTTTAATTTTCTGACCAGGTCTGACGGTTCCTTCGACAATTCGTATGTACGCAATAACGCCGCGATACGCATCGTAAAGAGAATCAAAAATAAGGGCTTGAAGTGGTGCTTCTGGATCTCCAGCGGGAGCCGGCACCTTTTCAACGATTTGTTCTAAAATATCCTCGATTCCAATACCCGCCTTAGCAGAGGTGAGAACAGCTTCAGACGCATCCAACCCGATGACATCTTCAATTTCTTCTCTTACACGCTCAGGCTCTGCACTTGGCAGATCAATTTTGTTGATAATCGGAAGAACTTCTAAGTTGTTATCAAGAGCTAAATAAACGTTCGCAAGTGTCTGTGCTTCAATTCCTTGTGCTGCATCTACTACAAGAATCGCACCCTCACAGGCAGCTAGGCTTCGAGATACCTCATAGGTGAAGTCGACATGCCCTGGTGTATCAATCAGGTGCATGATATATTCTTCCCCATCCTTCGCCTTATACTTCAGCTGGACAGAGTTTAATTTAATCGTTATGCCGCGTTCACGCTCTAAATCCATGGAATCAAGCAATTGTTCTTTCATTTCCCGTTGAGTAATCGCCGCTGTTTTTTCCAAAATACGGTCTGCCAATGTGGATTTCCCATGGTCAATATGGGCGATAATGGAGAAATTTCGAATTCTTGATTGCCGCTCTAATCGTTTTTCTTTATCTGTCACAATCTATCACTCCTACTATAAAACGCGGGTTGCGCTAGGTTAGATTATATCAATAGGGCTGTAAAGATTCAATCGAAATCAAGAAAAGCCGCTTATCGGTCAGCGGCTTTGATCAAAAGGGTGATATCTCATGAATTCGTTTATTTCCCATTCACCCAATCATAAAGAGAACGGGCTGCATGTGTCATGCCATCAGACAGGGCTTTTCCTGCCTTGGAAAAGGCATTAAAGCCCTCTATTTCCTCCAGCTGTTTTTGTTTTTCGGCAAGATCCTTTTCTGTAACAGCCGTTCCTAAGATAGAAGCTTCCTTCTCTTCATTGTCGTTCATTTGAATGGAGAAAGCTCCTTTTAATTGCGGATCATGGTAGCCCTTCATTTGCAGCATGCCATTATTCGCTTGCTGCATTCCTAAAAAGACACCAAACAGCAAGACCAATCCTAAAATAATGGTTTTTCCAATAAATGAGCCCATCCCCGTCACCACCTTAAGAGCGTTTTTTCTCATCCTTTGCTTTGCCGTCCACCTTTTCCGCGTCCCAGAAAATGTCGCTGAATACATCAGCTGCAGCATTGGATGCATTTCTTAATTCTTCCATATTATTATCTACTCCACCAAATTCTAAAAGAAGGGCTTTGTCGGATAAATCTTGATTATAGATTCCATTATCGCCAATTTCTCCTTTGGCAAACACACCGACACTAAGACCTTTATATTTTTTCTCCATCAAATGATGGAACTCTGTCGCAAGCTTTAAGTTTTTCTCATAGCTTTGATTCTTCTTCCCAACAACAAACGCAATTCTCGCATATTTCTTCCCTTTGATTTCGACAGTCGTATCTTTCTTTCTTCTTGAGTCCCGGTGAATATCAATTAAATAATCGAGGTCATCATTTTTCGCTAAGGCTTCTTTCACGACCAATCTTGATTCATTATAAGACTGCGGATATTTTAATCCTTTTTTCACCAGTCTTTTTTCAATTTCCGTTTTGTCGACTGTATTGCCGATTCCTTGCTGATCAAGCGCCTTTCCAAACATGTCGCCAACAAGGGTGACATTCACTTTTGAGTGCCGTGCATTATTTGGATTCGTTTCTCCTTTTAAAAATGGTAAATATGATTCCGTATTATGTGTGTGATAAATGTACACAGCTTTTCGTTTTCCTGTTGACCGGTCCGGTTCTTTGGCAGGCTTTTTCGGCGCATCATCATCGAGCTTGTCCAGCTCAGCCAAATTTGCTTCTTTTTCATCTTGGATCACTTCACTAGGCGGCGGCGATTCCATTGGCATATTGGTATAGTCTGTTCCTTCACCCGCTAAGATGATTTTTGTATCAAAATGTTCAAAGCCTGGGAGCTCTCTTCCTAGGAAACTGCGCGGGTCTTCTAAATTAATACTGGTTGCAAGCTTCAGTGACAGCCCAGAGAAATGAAATCCTTTTTGAGCTTCTGGAACTGCTGAGGCGAAATATTGGTTTTCCATGCCCATTAATGTGGCAAAAAATGCGCCAGAGAGCTCATCTGCTACACCATATAACGAGGCTTGCGGCCTCAGCTCGGGTTTTAAAGAGGTCAAAGCCCCTGACATCACAAATACCACAACAAGAGAGGCAATAAATAAGAAGATGCTTTTTACTACTTTCGTTCCATTAATCGCAACGACCAACTGTCGAGGACGGCGGGGTCTTTTTTTCATGATTTACTCCCTCCAGCACGCTTTCTAGTAATTACACTATGAGCGAGCTAGAGAAAGTAGAACCGATTAATGATTATATGAACCCATATTATCTTGCGTGATTTTTTGATGAAGCGCTGTGTTCAATCCGTTGGCAAGTACGTTTGCCATATCATCAATGAATGTATCGACTTCCTTAGGCGTGACCATTAAATTTTGCCCCAGGGGCGCAAGCACTTCGTGGATCAACTGCCTTTTTTCTTCTTCAGGAAGGGTTCCTACGATGCCTAAGAATGACTGACGCGTTTCTTCATCTGGCAAGTCTTCTTCGTTAAGTACTTTTTTCTTCCCGAATGTCAAACCAGCCGGCACAAGAGAGCGGGATGGTCTATCATCTTTTAGTTCTCTACCAAAATGCTTCAAGACATAATCAATTGTGTCACTAGCAATCGTTACTGCATCCACCACTGTCGGAACGCCAATCGCAATCACTGGAATGCCCAATGTTTCTTTGCTTAATTCTTTTCGCTTATTCCCTACACCAGAGCCGGGATGGATACCTGTATCAGAAATTTGAATGGTTGTATTCACTCGTTCTACCGCTCGAGCAGCAAGGGCATCGACAGCAATGACAAAATCAGGCTTAGACCGCTCGATCACGCCTTGGATAATGTCACTTGTTTCAATACCGGTCAGTCCCATCACCCCTGGAGACAAAGAGGAAACCGGGCGATAGCCTTCCTGAACATTTTCCGGCTGTAATTCAAAGAGATGGCGGGTCACAAGCAGGTTTTCAACCGTGAGAGGACCTAGTGCATCTGGCGTAACATTCCAGTTTCCCAGCCCTACTACAAGGCAACTCGCATCAGCCTGAATGCCTCTGTCTTTTAAAAACTGAGCAAAATGATGGGCAAAGACTTCAACGACTTTTTCTTGCATCTCAGAGTCTTTCTCCCGAATGCCTTGTGCCTCAAACGTCAAGTATGTCCCTGCCTTTTTGCCGGTCAGCTCCTCCCCTTCTTTCGTGATTTCCACAGTACGTATGCGGATGCCTTGCTCTTCTTTTTCCTTTTCGACAATCCCTTGGATCCCGTCCTTTTTGACGACATTCGGATCGTTCTCTTGTTCTAGTATCTCTTTTGTTTCAACAGCGAGGTCTGTCCGGATTTGATAAACGCTTAAATCGAGTTTCTGTTTCTCCATAAAAAGACTCCTTCCACCAAGTAATTAACAGTAGTCTTTCCATCTCTTGAAAGAAACATTCGAGCACGTCATCAATGAAAAATACTTTACATTTATATTGCATTCTAAATGTGTGTTTGATAGAATACAATTTGTTCTATTGTGAAGATTTAACCTTAAGACAATTGTGTTTAGGTTGTATCTTAGGAGGTGAAACACATGCCAAATATTAAATCAGCGATCAAACGTACAAAAACGAATAACGAACGCCGTGCACATAACGTAACAATCAAGTCTGCGATGCGTACTGCGATTAAACAAGTTGAAGTTTCTGTAGCTAACAACGATGCTGAGCAAGCAAAAGCTGCTCTTGCTTCTGCTGCAAAACGCATTGACAAAGCCGTTAAAACTGGTCTTGTACACAAAAACGCAGCTGCGCGTTACAAATCAAGACTTGCTAAACAAGTAAACGGACTTTCTGCATAATGCTTGCAACGCCTCAGTGATGAGGCACCTGTTTAACTGTACGTCCGTCCTGACCGGCCGAGCCTTAAGGACAGACTGGCAATTATACATCTAAACAAAAACGACCCTCTTTTTAGAAGGTCGTTTTTTTATATTCAAGCGCCTAACAAACGAAGCAGGAACAATTCTAACAGCAGCTGCTTGTCCTTTTTACCCGTTTTCATTTCGTAATCAATCGTTGAAAGCTCTTTGACGATCTGCTTGAGTTCTTCTTCTGAAAACAGTCTTGCCTGATCCATCGCAAGTTTGACCCGGAATGGATGGACTTTTAGATTTGAAGCAATTTGTTTTTGTCCATAGCCTTGCTGAGCGAAGTACTTCGTCTGCAAAATCAATCGAAATTGAGTTGAAATGAGTGCTAATATTTTAATGGGTTCCTCATTTTGCTTCAGCAGGTCATAAAACATCTGCATGGTCTCAGAGCGGCGTCTGTTTACAATTTGATTAATCAGCTCGAAAATATTTTGCTCTAAGCTTCTTGCAACGAGCTGATTGACATCCGCTAACTCAATTTCCTCCCGCTCTCCAATATATGTACTTAGCTTCCGAACCTCTTGGAATAGAGAGGAGAGGCTCCCGCCGCATAGCATCACAAGCTGCTCAGCCGCTTTAGATGTAATCGTCTTTCCTTCTGTCTTCACCAGTGTGATGGTGAAATCAGTTGTTTCTTTTGGGTTTAACTCTTTCGCCTCAACGACAGCAGCTTTCTTTTTTAGCAATTTGGTGATTTTTTTACGCTCATCCAGCTTTTCATATGGTGCCAATAACACGAGAATGGTATAGGGCGCTGGCTTTTCTAAATAAGCTTCTAATACAGAAAGCTCATGCTCAATCTTTTCCTTTTTCTTTTCAGCTGTAAGAAAATAAGGATTCTTGATCACGACGAGACGTCTTTCTCCCATAAACGGAAATGTTTCTGCATCCGTTACAGCCTGTTCAAGCGGTACTTCTTCCATATCGAAGACGGAGTAATTAAAATCCTTCGTTTCTTCGTCTACTACAGCTTGTCTCAATTTAGCAGCGGTTTCTTGCAGTAAATATGTTTCTTTCCCATATAAGCAATAAACGGGATGGATATCCCCTCGTTTTAAATTGTTCCACACATCAAAGACCATCAATTGAATCCCTCTCTTTCACTTCCTCTTCTATCCTAAAGTGTGTGAAGACATTAGTAAAGAGGAAGCTGAAAGTGCCGCCTCCTCATTTATAGTAAACGTCCGGCGCAAGCTCCCGGGTCAGCCTGCTGTCAGACGATATTCATAAAATGATCATAAAATGGAAAACGGTTACTTTACCTTCTAGCAATTCCAAATGAGTTCAAGTATACTAAAATTAGCCAGGAGGGATGAAAATGAATGAATTTGAAAAAAATGTTCAAAGCAAGCGGAATGATGTGACCGACTCAGCCGTTGGTTTTATCGTCACATTCGGATTTTTCGCCTCAATGTTTATTTTGGCAACCATTATACACCTCGTTGGATCTTAACTTCATGAAGGTTACATGACTGCCGTTTTGGCAGTTTTTTTATTGAGTTTGTAAGATATCATATGGAGGGTGTGTGTAAAACGTTCCTTCCTCATTGAGAAATTCATATGTCACGCTCCCGTTGATATCTGTACGATACACCTTCATTTGCTGGTCCTTTAATTTCTTCAAAACTTCCTGATGTGGATGCTGATAACGATTGCGTTCACCTGCTGAAATGAGTGCATGTGAGGGCTTGAGATGTTGAAGCCATTCTTCGCTTGTTGACCCTTTACTCCCGTGATGTCCAACCTTTAAGATATCTGCCCGCAGATGAGGAAAGGCTTCTATAATGTCTCGCTCCCCTTCTTGTTCAAGGTCTCCAGTGAGCATAAACCGCTTCCCGCCTAGAGTAAATGTCAAAACGAGTGAATCATTATTCTTACTTGTCACTTGATCACGCGATGGATGAAGAACTTCAAATATTTGCTCTCCAATCTGAAGCTGATCTCCTCTCTCTAATTCATCAATCATGATCCCTTGATCAGCTGCTTCTTTTAACAGCTCCGCATCCTCTGGACTCCGTGCAAAGCCTTTCGGAATAGCCAGCCGCTTTACTTTATTTCGTTTGATTAAACGAGCTGCTTCTCCCATATGATCTTGATCCGCATGTGTAAGAATAAGAACATCAAGTTTTGCTATACCTTTAGAATGCAGAAACGGGATCAGCGTTTGATCACCGATCGAAGACACTTTACGCCTTTTTTTCCACGGTTCTTCTTCAAAAGAAAGTCTGCCTCCTGTATCCACAAGCAGGTGCCCCTTTCGATAGGGCAGCTGAATAAACAAACTATCCCCCTGTCCTACATCCAGCATCGTCACTTCCCCTTTTTCGAAAAAATTCGGGGTGAAATAGTGTGCACTCAAGACACCAATAAGAAAAAGGATCGGCAGTGCATAGGATTTCACAGAAGTTTTGCACTCCATCACAAATAACAGAACAATTAAGGCGCTTACCTCAAGAAGAATATGCCACCAAGCAGACTTCATAAAAATCAAGTTGAATTCATCAAAAACAGCCATATAGGCTGACAATTGATGACTAAGCTGAATCACCGAATCAAGCAGTTGAAACAATGTTTGTCCAAGCGGAAGATAAATGGTAGTGAGAATAAAAAAGAGTAAGGATAGCGGCATAACGACCGTCGTATATAAAGGAACAAATATCATGTTCAAAGGTACGCTCAGTAAAGAGAATTGGTGAAAATGATATAAAAGAACAGGAAGTGAAGCAAGCTGTGCAATAAAGGAAATCAGGAATAATTGCATGACTGAACTTTTTGCTTTTGATAAAATCCTAGTCGATAACAAAATAAAAAACGTGACCGCGAATGAAAGCTGAAATCCGATATCAAATAAATAAAGAGGATGAATTGCTAATAAGAGTAAAAACGTTGCACTTAATACCACAGCAGAAGGCTGTTTCATTTCTTTTGGCAGACTTGTCATCACTAAATAGATTCCTGCCATGAGGCAAGCTCTTAAAACAGATGGTGCAGCACCTGTCAAACAAGCATAAATAGGAAGAAAGCATAATAGAAGAATACGTGCTGTCTCTCTTGTCACGCCCGCACGAAGGAGACACCAAAATAAACATGCAAGAAGCGTTTGTACATGCAATCCTGAGATCGCTAGTAAATGAATAATGCCAAGCATTTGATAATCTCTTAATGTGTCAGGGTCTATCAACTCACGATCGCCAAAAATAAGTGCCTGTACAATGCCAACAGAGTGTTTAGGCACATGATCTTCTAAAAATTTCAAACCCTTTTGCCTTATCACTTGAAGATAATAGGAAGAACTGTCTGTTTTTGTACAGTTTTTGATCGACTGTGGCAGAAAAATGGCGTCAATGCCTTTTGATTTTAAAAATTGATCATATTGAAACCCGTTAGGAATGGTTGCGTGCTTTGCTGGACGAACATCACCTGTCATGTGACAGCTCATACCAGGTTCTATCTCTTTTAATGCCTCTTTTTCACGCTCTGTTTGAATTGTATAAAAAGTGGCTAGTTGTTCATGGTCTGTTGAAACAGTCGCTGAAAAACGATTGCCATCTGTTTTCGGAATACTTTCAATCACAACGGAACCAGATAGGAATTTTTCTAGTACGGGTTGATCCGTTTCAAGAGACTCATGAATCATAAAAATGAGTATATAGACAGCACCGCATAGGCTGACCATTAAAAAGAGCTGAGGCATTTTTTTCAGTAGGCTGAGAAGTAATATGATGAGAAGAAAGAGAAGGAAATACATATGAAGATGATATGCAGCCAGAGCAATTCCAACAGCTGCTGAAATTGCCCCAAACGGCAAATATTTAAACATAGGAAGTAAATAATTGATTCGCCTTCTCATGCATATCGCGAATTTCTGTTTCGCTAAGTCCTGATTCACTCAGCTTCCCAATTAAATCTGCAACAAAGGCCAATTTTTCTTGATTTTTTAAGTCGATGATCATTTCATCTAATTCAACTTGCTCTGTTTGAACACCCGCCTGCTCGAATAAATCAATCGCATATGGATGATTTTTATAATCCTTTGCATAGTACACTGTTCGTATGCCCGATTGAATGATGGCTTTACAGCACTGTAAACAAGGAAAATGTGTGACATATATTTCAGCATCAGCTGTAGGTGCACCAAATTTGGCACATTGTAAAATAGCATTCATTTCCGCATGGATGGTGCGAACACAGTGATGATCAATGACATAGCACCCTACATCCGCACAATGAACATCACCGGCAATGGAGCCATTATACCCCCCTGCAATGATTCGCTTGTCCCTTACGATGGTCGCCCCAACAGCTAACCGCTCACAGGTGCTTCGTAAAGCAAGCAAATGGCTTTGTGCCATAAAATATTGATTCCATGAAATTCTTTCCACGAGCTGATCCCTCCAGAATGATGGTTGATATTAAGTGTACATGCCTTTCTTCTCTACCGTCAATTCTACTTCACGGTCAATTGACTTTTCAGCCGTTCAATCGTCTTCTCCCCAAAACCTGAAATGTTCCGCAAGTCTTCAATTTGTTGAAATTCTCCGTGTTCCTCTCTATACGAAATGATGGCTTCTGCTTTAGCTGGTCCTATGCCGTTAATGGTTTGCAATTCGGCTGCATCGGCCTGATTGACATTCACACCCTCACTCTTTTCAACGCCCGTTGATGCGTCAGCTGATACTGTTTGCGTTTCTCTTTCCGCTTCCCCCTGCTTCCGAACATAAATCATCATACTATCCTCTAATTTAGCTGCTTGGTTGATTTCAATCGAGTCTGCTTTGCTGGTAAAGCCTCCTGCCCTTTGAATCGCTTCCTCTACCCGAGCATCAGATTGAAACGTATAAACACCTGGCTTCCTTACAGCTCCTTTGACCTCTACAAAAATCGTCGATGGCTCTTTTTCTGTCTTTTCTTGTTTGTCTTCGAATGTGACTTGTATGTCTTTATTTTCCTTCAATACACTTGGCTCTCTGCTGCCCTCTCCTTTTCCAGTGAAAAAGAAGAAACTGAAGATGATCACGACTATGAGTCCAGCGGCGATATAAAGACTGTATTTTTTTAATGAAATGAGTCGTTTCACTTACTCACGCTTCTTTCAATCATATTTTTCTACTGCTCAACATACTGTTTAGAAGATAACAGATCCTATGCGTCTAAGGAGGGAGAACGTTTGAATATAGGGTTAATCGGTACAGGAAACATGGGTACCATACTTACTGAGGCATTTATTGAATCAAAGGCAGTCAATCCCTCATCAATTACCATTACAAACCGAACCATTGAAAAAGCGTTCAATATAAAAAAGAACCATCCAGAGCTTGAAGTAACGAAACAGCTTTCAGGGGCTGTCACGAATAAAGATTTCATTTTTGTTTGTGTCAAACCACTTGATATTTATCCACTTTTAAAAGAGCTGAGCCCTCTTTTAACGGAGCAGCAAACCATTGTCATCATTACAAGTCCGGTTCATCCTGAACAGCTTCAGGATATCGTTTCTTGTCAAACAGCCAGGCTGATTCCAAGCATTACAAACCGCGCTTTATCAGGCGCATCACTTTTAACTTTTGGTTCATCATGCAATGCCGCGACGAAAACTGCGTTAAGACAGTTAGCTTCGTGCATTTCAACACCTATCGAGATCCATCATTCAATTACTAGAGCGGCTTCCGATATTGTCAGCTGCGGACCTGCTTTTATCAGTTTTCTCGTTCAGAAAATGATTGAAGCAGCCGTAGAAGAAACGGATATTTCCAAAGAAGAAGCCACCACCTTATCAGAGGATATGCTTGTTGGTCTTGGCCGTTTGATTGAAAAAAGAGTCTATACCCTTCCGACACTGCAAGACAAAGTATGTGTGAAAGGCGGCGTCACTGGTGAAGGCATTAAAGCACTTGAAGCAGGTGTGCAAGATATGTTTCACCGTCTCTTTCAAAATACCCATGAAAAATTCGATGAAGATCTAGAAGCAGTTGCGCATCAATATCCGCCAAGTGTGTTCACTGATGATCGCAGAAATTAATCATCTTTGCAACAAGCGAAAAAAGGGTTTTAAAAAACCATCGTTCTATTAAACGATGGTTTTTGGTTTCTTAGCTGAGATGAAATATCTTTCGGCGAATTCACCGGGGGCTTCATTTGTAAAATCAGCAGTCACTTCTATTTGTTCAAAGCCAGCGGACTCAAGGAACGCTGCATATGTTTCAAATGGAAATGTGCGCTGTTCATGTGTCTCATCATAACGCTGATACATGTCTCCGTCTTTTACAAAAAAGCTTAAATCATGTATGACCGAATACATGTCATCCCCTTTATCACTCTGCCAAATATAGCTGATCTCTTCATCTTGATCTGCATAAGTCGAACCTGGGAATACCTCTTCCATTTTATAAGGCGTATGAACATCAAAAAGTAAAACCCCATCTGCCTCTAAAAGCTGAAACATGTTTTTAAAGGTTTTTTTGACGTCATTTTCGTTTTTTAAGTAATTCAAGGAATCACAGCAAATAACGGCTGCCTGGAAGGCTTGCTCAAAGCCCGTAACCTCTCTCATATCTTGATGTAAAAATTGAATCGACTGCTTTTTCGCCTGCGCTTTTTGCTGCGCAAAGGCCAGCATTTCTTCACTGATGTCAATTCCTGTGACCTTGTGTCCCTTTTCAGCTAACCGAAGAGAAATCTCTCCAGTTCCACAGCCTACATCGATGATGGCAGCATTCGGCTTCATATACTGCTGGATCCACTGAACCCATTCATCATAAGGTGCATGTGTCATGAGCTCGTCATACACACCTGCAAACCCTTGATAAATCATGAGTTAATGCCAAGTGAAAGCGTTTCTCTCGGCGCATCTCCCCATAGCTTTTCTAGATTGTAGTATCCTCTTTCTTCTTTGTGGAACACATGGGCAATGACATCACCTAGGTCAATCAATACCCATCTTGCTTCATCAAAGCCTTCCATCTTCTTCACTTCGATTCCGCTTTCCTCTGCAAGATGTTTTACTTCTCTTGCAATGGCTTGCACTTGTTTATCAGAATTCCCGTGACAAATGAGAAAATAATCCGCAACAAGTGAGATTCCTTGCATATTAAGGGCAATAATATCCTCAGCCCGTTTATCATCGCATGCTCCAGCTGCGACGTTTAAAATTGATGATGAATCCATCCAAAATTCCTCCTTAGTTGTTCTTATGCACAAGCGAATTGTAAGTAGCAAGCGTATCTGGAAAGACTGGCTGATTCTTTTTCATTAGAAAACTGATGGTGTTTTTTAATGATTGGATCAGTGCACGATCTAGATCATTTTCTGCTAATTCCCTTACTTCTTCGACACCAGGGAAATGACGTCCTGGTTCAATATAATCTGCGACATAAATGACTTTTTCAAGTAAGGTCATGTCTGGTCTGCCGGAAGTATGAAATTCAATAGCTGTTAACACATCTTGATCGTCAATTCCAGCTTCTTTTTTGACCAAATAGGCACCAACCGGGGCGTGCCAAAGCTCGGGCGAATATTCAAGCAATAAAGGGTTCATCTGTTCTTTTTGGATAATCCCCTTCATTTCTTCTTTTGGCCTAAATTTCGCATAATCATGAAAAATAGCGGCGATCTCTGCTTTTTTCACATCTGCACCGAACCGTTCCGCTAATGAAATGGCTGTCTCCATGACTCCGAGTGTATGTGTATATCTATGCTCTGTTAACTGCTCTTTGACACAGTTCAATGCTTCTTCACGATTCATATAAATGATGCTCCTTTATATAACGCTCAACAGCTTTCGGAATCAAATAATCGACAGGGTTCCCCTGCTCTATTCGCTGCCTAATCAATGTCGATGATACATCAAAAGCTGGAACATCTGCAAATAAAAGAGGATATGCCGTACTTCCAACGTAACCCGGTCTTTTCATCCCAATAAAGGTGATCATTTGAAGCAAGTCATCGATCCGATGCCATTTTGGCAAATACTCGACCATGTCCGCTCCTATCATAAAAAAGAACTGATCTTCTGGATGACGCTTCTTTAACAGATTGACAGTATCTACCGTATAAGACGGACCCTCCCGCTCCATTTCAATGAGCTCGAGCTGAAAATACGGATTTGACTGAATCGCCGCCTCCACCATGTTTATCCGGTGATGACTATCTGCTCGTTTCCGTCCTGTTTTATGAGGAGGCATATGGTTTGGGATAAACCAAATTTCATCAAGCCCAACTTGAATCCGCACCTCACTTGCCATCAGCAAATGCCCATTATGGGGAGGATCAAACGTACCGCCGAACAACCCTATTTTTTTCATATCGCATCCACCTTTACGGCAGCTTAATTTGTTTATTTTCCTTAGATTCTTTGTAAAGGACAATCACATTTCCGATCGTTTGAACGAGCTCAGCCTTTGCACCTTTTACAAGTGCTTTCGCAACTTCCGTTTTGTCCTCGTCACAATTTTGCAATACGCTGACCTTTAACAGTTCTCTTGCTTCAAGCGCCTCGGAAATTTGCTTGACCATATTGTCATTTACCCCGCCTTTTCCAACTTGAAAAATAGGTGATAAATGATGTGCTTGTGCACGTAAAAAACGTTTTTGCTTACCTTTTAACATGGTGTTCCTCCTAATTTCTCTATGACAATTGACTTCATTTTTCCGGCGTCAGGTGTAATGCCTGTCCACAGTTCAAAGGCTCTTACTGCTTGTCCGACAAACATGCCAACCCCATCCACTGTTTTCAAGCCTAAACCTGCTGCTTCCCTAAGCAGTTTTGTTTCTATTGGATTATACACAATATCACAAACGACCGCTGTTTTTTTTGCGTTCGCTAAAGAAATCGGGGTTTCTTCAACATTCGGATACATGCCGATCGAGGTCGTATGGATGATGACATCATATTCCCCAAGCCGCTCTTCTGCTGCATTTAATGTGATTGCTTGAGATGTGATTTTTCCCTCTGCACTTTCAATTAAAGCTTCAGCTTTTTCAATGGTGCGGTTCGTAATATCAAAGCTCTTCGGTGCATACTTAGCAATTGTCGTATAAATCGCTCTTGCCGCTCCGCCAGCACCAATCAAGAGAAATGACAGCTCTGATAACGGCTGATCCAAGGCTTCAAGCAATGAATGAAGAAAACCTTCTCCATCTGTATTGTACCCAACGAGCTGATCCCCTTCGCGCCGCACCGTATTGACGGCACCGAGCCGTTCAGCTGTCACATCAATTTTGTCAAGGTACTTCATGATTTCTACCTTGTGAGGAACAGTGACGTTTATGCCGCTTATTCCTAACGCCTTCATGCCGCTAATCGCATCTTTCAGGTCATCATTTTCTACTTGAAAGCCATGATAATGTCCATCAATTCCAGCGTCCTTTAGTGCTGCATTATGAATATCCGGAGACATTGAGTGGCCAACAGGGTTACCGATTACTCCGTATAAAGGTTTCAAGGTCTCTCCCCCTTTGAACATTTAAATTAACGAACGTCTTATAAACACATGAACGCCTTTTGGCGCATAAACTTTGATTTGCTTGCCCGCATCATTTGCAGTAACCCAGCCTAAACCTGAAAAGACGATGTCCATTTTTGGCTGATCAATGGTAAAGGTATGCGGAACGAGCGGCGGGAAATCTTCTATTCCCTCTTTTGATGGCGGTGACAGCAGTTCCCCTGCATGTTTTTCATATAAATCATCTGCGTTCTCCAGCTTTGTCCGGTGAATGTTCAGCTCATTTGGCATATAGCAGACAAATGATGTTCTGCCGCCTTTTACATAATCAAATCGAGCCAGTCCGCCAAAATAAAGCGTTTGTGCTTCGTTTAATTGGAACGTTCTCGGTTTCAATTCTTTTTTCGGCGTTAAAATCTTCAGGTCATTTTTGCTGACATAGTGCGCCATTTGATGGCGGTTGATGATGCCCGGCGTATCGAATAAAGCAGACCCGTCATCAAGCGGGATTTCAATCGCATCAAGTGTAGTACCTGGATATTGGGATGTAGTAATGACGTTCTCTTCGCCAGATACTTCTTTGATGATTCGATTGATAAATGTTGATTTTCCAACATTCGTACAGCCGACGACATAGACATTTCTTCCCTCGCGGTAATGATCGATCGCTTCCATCACCTCAGGTACACCCTGGCCTCTGCTTGCACTGATCAAGAAAACATCGATAGGGTTTAATCCGTTTTCCTTGGCTTCCCGTTTCATCCAATGAATCAGACGATCTTTTTTCACGGATTTCGGTAAGATATCCACTTTGTTGCCGACAAGTAAAATCGGATTACCGCCGACAATACGGTTCAGCCCGTTGATCCAGCTTCCGTTAAAGTCAAAAATATCAACGACCTTCACAATGAGAGAATCTGTCTCTCCAATGCTGTGCAATATATTTAAAAAGTCGTCCTCTGTTAAAGAAACATCCTGAATCTCATTGTAGTTCTTTAACCTAAAACAGCGCTGACAGATCACATCTTCTTTCAATAGAGATGCTGCCGGCGCATATCCTAATTGATCTTTATCTTCCGTCTGAATGGCTACACCGCAGCCAATACAAACAACCTTTTCCATTATTACTCTTCCTCCCACTGAATGTGGCCCTTACGCTTTAAGGCTCCTAAAATTCTGCGTTCAATCTGCCTGTTAAACTTTGTGAAAAATCCGTCCGAGGCAGCAACAGGAACGACCAAAATCGTATGGAAGCCATGACGATTCCCGCCAAGAACATCTGTCATGAGCTGATCCCCAATGACAACCACATCTTCTTTTTTCAACTGCATATCAGCGACTGCCTTATTAAAGGCTCTTCCCATAGGCTTTCTCGCTTTATAAATAAACGGGATATGAACCGGTTCAGAAAAAAGCTTGACCCTTTTTTCATTATTGTTCGATACAATCGTCACTTGTATCCCGTGATCTTTCATTTCTTGGAACCATTCAATTAAGCGCGGTGTCGCACTTGGACGGTCCCATTCTACTAGTGTGTTATCTAGATCGGTAATAATTCCTTTTACATTTCGTTCTTTTAATTTTTGCGGTGAAATGTGGAAAATACTTTTCACAAATTCATCCGGTAAGAAATACTTCTTTAGCACAATTTGCACCCTTTCTTCCATTGGTTTTCAGCGATTGTGTCGAATCAAATCACAATTTGTCTGTCTATCGAATACAATGAAAAAGTTTTCGACATATGATGAGGACCTTCAACAGGTGTGGATAATTTTACACACATTATCCACCTATATTTCATCATGCTTTCATTCAATTATAAACACTCTACCCACAAGTTATCCACTTAACCATGTGGATAACAGAACGATTGTTCTTGTTTCCCATTCATGGTAGATTAAAGGTACTTCAAAGACAGTCGATCAACCTATGATGATATGTCTTTTCCTCAAATTTTATGCCAACTTTTTCAGGGGAGGTGTTTTTCCCATCATATGGGTTTCTAGTATGAAAAAGCTGTCAGATGATTTACTTATAGAATCGTATTATAAAGCAAATGAAATGAACTTAAATCGCGACTTCATTGAATTAATTGAGACAGAAATGAAAAGACGTTCGCTCGGGCATATGCTCTCTGTTTCCTCTTAATTCCATATCACAGGAACCATGCCTCCCGAGCACTCTCCTTTTTTAAACTCAGGTGACTGATATTATATCACTTGCGCTATAGGCTTACTACTATTTTCCGTAAAAAACACCCCTTCTGATGAAAGAAGAGGTGTCTTAATTGCAAGGCTGTTCATTCCAAAACCATAACCCTCCGCCTACGACTAAAATGACCACAAGGAACACAACAAGAAAAGCGTAACCGATTCCTGCTCCTTGTGCTGGATAAGGCGAACACGCAGGGTAAGGATAAGGACATCCCCACATATCAGTTACCTCCTTCTAGGAAGATATACTGTTAGACTATGCTGGATGAATGGTCTTGTTTAGGCAGATAGCCATCATTTAAAAATGTTTGATGACATCACGCTCTTTGATTTCGTTATAAATAATTCTCGCCCCTTTTGGTGTCATATGATTGCCAGAAGGGTCGATCAAACCTGACTGAATCAGGGCATGATCACTATCTTCTCCAGCTTCTCGGATGAAAGCTTTCCAGTTGTCGACAAGCGGTACCTGCTCATCCTTCGCTACTTCTCTTGTGATGTCATTATAAGAGTTTTGCCAAGCTCTTGCCCCGCCTCTCCCGGCAAAATAAGATGACTTATATCTGGAGTAATAATACAAGCCCTTTTTCCCGCCTTCTACAACAGGCACACAGGTCATGAGAATCGGGGTAATGCCTTCTTTTCTACTTTCAGAAATGAAGTAGGTTAAATTTTCTTTAAACCGTTTTTTCGTCACTCGGGGATGTTTCCCGTCTAAAATCGCCGCATCATTCGTACCGAACATGATGAGGACGTAAGTTGGTTTCTGTTTTAAAATATCCTGCTCAAAGCGCAGTTTCGCGTCTTCAGTCGTCTGCCCGCCAATGCCTGCATTCTTCACTTGAATTTGGCCGCGCTCGACGTTTTTCATGAGATTCACCCATTTTTCAGATGTTGGATAATCTCGAAAGTCCCAGTTTGATCCTCTTGTATTGCTGTCACCAAATGCAATAACGCTTTCTTGTACTGGCTTAGAGCACCCAGCAGCAACACATAATAGGATGAAAAGGAAAACATATTTCTTCACAACATTCACCTCCAAAAGCCCTCTTCATATAGTAAACGACAAGACTTTTGGTTTCAATGAATGAATGTTTTTGACGAATGCTGCCTATTGCATCTGAACAGGCATATATGCTTTGTCATGATGCAGCAGTTCACTTACTTTTACAAATTCATAGCCCCTCTTCTTCAACTCAGGAATCACTTGTTTCAATGCTTCTACCGTTTGCTTGCGATTTCCCCCGCCATCATGTAAAAGGATAATATCGCCGCCTTGAATATGATCAATAATTCGGCTTGCAATTTTAAATGCGCCTGGTCTTGACCAGTCCTTCGGATCTTGCGTAAAGGACCACATGACCACATCGTACCCTTGCTTTGACAGAATGCGGAATGATTTCATTGTTAAGCGTCCACCAGGAGGGCGAAATAATAAGGGACCGCCAGGCTGGAGTGAAGCGATATGAGCCGCTGATTCTTTTAATTCCCGCTTGATCTCCTTTGACGACAAAAGGTCAAAATACGTATGATTCATCGTATGATTGCCGAGTTCATTCCCTTCGTCCACAATCCGTTCTGCGATCATTGGATAAGCATGGATTCTGCTCCCTATCACAAAAAAGCTTGCATTCACTTGATGCTCCTTCAGCACATCTAATATTTGATTTGTATACACTGGATGAGGTCCATCATCAAAGGTGATCGCAATCTTTTTCCGTTCCGCTCTCATGTCCCAAAAGGCACGTCCCGTTTTTTCAAGATCGACTCGTTTTAATGTATGTGCCTCTACTTCATTAGGAACAAAAGCACCTAGCAGCCATATACACATCAAGATATGCAGCCCTCTCATTCGACCGCCTCCTCCACCGAACATCATTACCGATAAATTGCCCGCTTTCGCATCAATTCATGCAAGCTTCATGGTGATATCTGCTTCTTTTTCAAATAAAAAAAGCCGGCCATATTGGCCCGCTCTTTGTTTCACGTTTGGTTTCTCTCTTCAACTGTCGAACGTTGCTTAGAATTCATACAGACACTCTCCTTCTTGGATTTGATTTTGAGCCCATAATAATTTCTGATAATACTGGTTGGACTTTTTGTATTGTTGAGAGGCTTCTAAGGCTGTCGCAATTTCTAGTGAGATATCCTCTATATAAGAGTATAGGCTAAGTTTTTCCAAATAATCAATGGTTTTTTGCAGTTGGTCTTCATTGATTTCCTGAACATATAAAGCATCCAGATACTCAAACATATGACAGAACAGCTGGTCTTCATGCTTCTTTGCAGCCAATTTCCCATCTTCTAATATGCGCAGGGCATCCGCCTGTTCATTCTGTCTAAAAAGCAGCTTCGCCAGCGTATAAAGCGTATGCGGAAGCGTTGGGAGCAGCTCTTTGCGGGCAAGATCAGCGGATTCCGTTAAATATCGTTCCGCTTCCTCTCTATAGCCAAGCTCGCCATAACATTTTCCTAAATTATAGAGCGCTGAACTGTATATGCGCGGGTGATCAATTTGAGATGCGAGCTGTTTTGCCTTTTTTAAATGAGGCAGCGCCCGGTCTTTTCGTTTTAAATCTTGATAATTTCCTGAGATGACAAAGAGACATTGAATGATGCGAATCGTATACGCATCATGCTGATCGTATATTTCCAGCGCCTTTAAAATATGGTGCATGGAGACATGTGTTTGTTTCATTATATAGTAGGCTTCTGCCACTTTAAAATGAAACTCTGCCTGCTCAATATCATCAAATACCATGGACAGCTGCTTTTCTGCGACTCGATAATATTTGACGGCTTCTAAATATTCTTTTTGACTAAATTCATGCATGCCACGAAAAAATGCATGGTAATAATGCAGCATATCAGATAACTCATGATTGGAGTTTTCGATTTTATCGACTAGATTAGATACTGAGAAAGGTTGATATTTTGAAGGGTGTATATAGTCAAGCATGATTTGGTGCCGAAAACACATGAGCTGATAATAAATCAGTAAATGCTGGTCCTCTTCCATCTGTTCAATTTCCGCTTCAACTTCCGCTTTCAAGATTTCCGCATCTGGAACACTGAACTGCCGTATCATTCGATACCATTCATTAATTTTCATACCTACATGTGAAGATAGAACCTTCCCCATGTTCCGAAATTACCCCTTCCTTTTCGGTCTAATATTACATATTTTAGCACGCTTCTTGACCGCCAAGCACCGCAAAGAAACCGCAAACATAAAAAAGAGACGAACTGAAGCACGATTTTTTTGAAAAAGATGATTTTTTCATCGTACAGACACAGACAATCCCTCCTTCACATACATTTGAGGATATAGGCAGCGGCCTAAACATGGTGGAGGTGAAAATCGTGGCAGGAGTATTTACAGCGATGGGATTGATGGTCAAAGAATTGGTGTTTTTAGTGTCCTATGTCAAAAACAATGCCTTTCCACAGCCCCTTTCTGGAGATGATGAAAAAAAATACTTAGCCCTCATGGCACAGGGCGATGAACACGCAAGAAACATGCTGATTGAACATAACCTTCGGCTCGTCGCCCATATTGTAAAGAAATTTGAAAATACCGGGGAAGACGCTGAAGACCTCATCTCCATCGGGACGATCGGACTCATTAAAGCCATCGAAAGCTATTCCTCTGGAAAAGGAACAAAGCTGGCAACGTATGCGGCGCGGTGTATTGAAAATGAAATTCTCATGCACTTACGCGCGCTCAAAAAAACAAAAAAGGACGTCTCCTTGCATGACCCCATCGGTCAGGATAAAGAAGGCAACGAAATTTCATTAATTGATGTCTTAAAATCCGAAAATGAAGATGTGATCGATACCATTCAGCTCAACATGGAGCTTGAAAAAGTAAAGGAGTATATCGACATTCTCGACGGCCGAGAAAAAGAAGTGATCGTCGGCCGGTTCGGCCTTGATTTAAAGAAAGAAAAAACGCAGCGGGAAATAGCCAAAGAGCTTGGGATATCGCGGAGCTATGTGTCACGTATTGAGAAGCGCGCGCTGATGAAGATGTTTCATGAGTTTTACCGGGCGGAGAAGGAAAAACGGAAACGGGAGAAAGGGAAGTGAGCGGAAAACTTCATAGAGGACTACTTTTCAATAAAAACAGGCCCTCATAAGGTCTGTTTTTATTTTGCCCTTCAAATCTGAAAAGTATATAATTAATATACTTGTATGACAAATAACAATACCTATTGAAAGGAGTGATTTTTATGAAATTCAATCCTGTTTCTAATAAAAAATTATATATACAGATTTATAATCAAATCCTTTCAGAAATACAGTTAGGCTCTTTTAAAGTAGGAGATAAACTTCCTTCTGAAAGAGAACTATGTGAACAATTTGGCGTCAGCCGTGCACCGGTCAGGCAAGCTCTCAGTGCATTAGAAATGAATGGTGTCATTTACTCCCGTCAAGGAGAAGGTGTGTTCGTTAAAAATACGACCATCACCACTGAAGGGACTCTTTCTATGAAATCAGCATCTCCTGAAGATATTGTGGAAGCCCGAATGCACATTGAACCTTTAATTATCCATTTTGCCGCTTTGAGAGCGACCGATCAAGAGATTGAGGAGCTTAAACAGACGATAAAAAAAATGGAAGAAGAAACACGGTCGGGTGTATATGTTCCTGAAACCGACGAACAACTACATATGGGCATTGCAAGAGCGTCACATAACGATTTATTTGTTACCTTTATGTCTTCTATTACGAATGCTATGAAACAACAGGAAATGTGGAGATTTATTCGTGATCGGACTGTTACTCGTTCAGATTATCGAGAGATCAACTTTCAAGAGCACAAAATGATTATAAAAGCACTAGAAGAGCGGAACGCATCAGAAGCCGTAACACGGATGACTGACCATATGCAAAATTTATATGATCGCTACTGGAAAAGCTAATCTCTCCGCTTATACACATTTTAAAAAAAGTTCTTTTAAAACAAATAAAGGCGTCTAACCGCAAGTCGAACTTGTGAGTTATGCGCCTTTGTTTTTCATTTCAACGTTTTTTTGATTCTAAGCATTTTTCGCATATTCCGTATAAAACCTTAACACCTTCACATCCATGAGCTGTATCAATCATTTCCTCACATTCTTTGCACACAATCGTGTTTTGCGGCACATTTGATTTCTTTTCCATCCTCATATCAGCTCCTTCGTTTTGATATTGTTTTTCGCTTAAACACTTTTACCATTGTTCTTTGTGAATGAAATGGACTCTTCGATGCTGGATTTGTTGTTTGCTTTGACGACCAGTGCTTTTCCTGACTGTTTCACTAAGAGTACAATAATAAGAGAAGCAAATATCATGCTGATACCTAAGAAAATCATACTTATGTGAAAAGAACCTGTTACATCTTTAATATATCCGACTATATAAGGTCCAAAAAATCCACCAAGATTTCCAATACTATTAATCAATGCGATGGCCCCACCCGCTGCTGCGCCTGTTAAAAAAGATGGGGGGATTGCCCAAAATGGAGAATAAGCGCCAAAAGCTCCACACAATGCGATTGTTAAAAATACAAATGACAAGATCACACTTGTGCTAGCAATAAAACTACTTATGATCATAGCAATCGCACTAACAGTTAAACAGGCAGATACATGCCAGCGTCTTTCATTTTTCTTGTCAGAATGATTCCCAACTAGCACCATGACCAAAATGGCAAAGGTGTACATAAGACCCAAAAGCCACCCCATCCCTTGAGTACTCAAAGAAATTGTGTCAGATAACCCCTTTGAGATCGTCGGTAAGAACATGTTAATACCGTAGAACCCAACCATCCAGCAGAAATAGCCTGCCGATAAAATGAGTACATCTCGATCTTTTAAAGCTTGAACGAAAGTATACCGCTTGACTTGTTCTTTTTCAAGTCTTTCTTTTGTTGTGACATGAATAAGCCACTCTTTCTCATCATTATTCAACCACTTTACTTCTTCAATTTTGTCATCTAGATAAAAAAAGGCAATGACACCAAGAATAAGAGCTGGGATGGCTTCTAAAATAAATAACCACTGCCAGCCGGACATATCCAGCCAATTCACCCCTAAGAGGAAGGTTGAGAGCGGAGCGCCAACTGCATTTGCCCCTGGGATTGCCAGCATAAATCCAGCGATGGCTTTGGCGTGGTGTTTTGTTTGATAGAAACCGCTCAAATAAAACACCATACATGGATAAAAACTGGCCTCTGCTGCGCCTAATAAGAAACGCGCCGTGTAGAACTGCCATGGTTCTTGTACAAAAGCCATTAAAATCGCAATAATTGCCCAAGTCACCATAATTCTGCTGATCCATTTTCTAGCACCTATCTTCGACATAATCGCACTGCCCGGAACCTCTAGTAAAAAATAACCTAAAAAGAAAATTCCCGCCCCGAGTCCAAATACAGCATTTGAAAATCCTAAATCTTCATTCATTTGCAGAGCAGCAAATCCGATGTTCACACGATCTAAAATGGCGATAACAAAACATAATGACAAAAACGGGATTAGTCGAAGTGTAACCTTACGAGTCGTAGATCTCTCCAATGCTTGTTGATTCAAGCTGATTCCCCCTTAACATAGCTTTGTCTGACTATACTTGTGAGCTCTCACGTTATAAAGCGCTTACAAATATGCAACTGATAGAAAAGAGTGAGGCATAGTCTATGCCCAACTCCATTCATATCACTAGTCCATATGCGAACCACCATTAATATCTATCTCTTCCCCTGTGATATAGGAGGCTTCTTTCGCCGCTAGGAACGCAATAGCAGCCGCAATTTCTTTCGTTTCACCTGGGCGGCCAATCGGTATACTGTCAATCACCTTTTTTGCTTCGCCATTAGAAAGCGACTTCCAGATATCAGTATTCACTAGACCTGGAGCTACACAATTGACAGTGATTCCATCCTTTCCTACTTCACGGGCAAGGTTTTTGGAAAAGCCTAGGACGGCGGCTTTGGAAGCAGAGTAATGCGCACCGCCAAATACACCGCCTCCTCTTTTGGCTGATACAGAAGACAGGTTGATAATACGGCCATATCTTTGTTTTTTCATCGTTTCTAGAACTGCTTGTGTACACAAGAACAAACCGAACATATTCACACTGAATATTCTTGTCATATCCTCTAGTGTCATGTCCTGAACTGTTACTTTTTGAGAAATACCTGCGTTATTCACTAATATGTCAATTCTGCCGAATGACACAAGTGTTTCTTTCACCATCTGGTCAATCGATTCTTTATTTGTGACATTTACTTCTATACCGATTGCTTTACCACCGGCATTTTTAATCGCTTCTACAGTACACTGAATTCCCTCTTGATTGATATCTGCTACAACGACTGAAGCGCCCTGCTCGGCTAGAGTGAATGCGATGGTTCTCCCAATTCCCTTTTCAGAACCGCTGCCTGTTACGATCGCAACTTGATTTTTTAGGGTAAACATGGCTAATTCCTACTTTCCTATGAAATTATTCAGCATTTCTTTAGCTGTTTTGATTATATTTTCGATGGTAATGCCATTGATCTCCAAAAGCTTTTCATAAGGTGCGGATTCTCCAAAACGATCTTGCACACCGATTCGTTTGACTCTCCCCCGGCCTTCCTCTGCCACTATCTCACATACAGCACTGCCTAATCCGTTTAGAATATTGTGATCCTCTATAGTAATAATAGGTCCAATATTCAGACACTCCATGACAGCTTCTCGATCTAAAGGCTTGATCGTATGCATATCTAAGAGGGTTGCATAAATACCTTGTTTTTCTAATTCCTTGACTGCTTCTAAGGCAAGATGTACTGTATCTCCATTCGCTATAATCGCGATATCTTTACCAGACTTTACTTTCTTTGCTTTGCCGATGATAAATTCTTCATTTTCATCATATATCATCGGCACAGCATCTCGGGTGAAACGCAAATACATTGGACCATATGTTTCTGCTGCCTGTTTGATCAATTTTCTTGTTGAGTAGTAGTCAGCTCCCATGATCACTGTCATATTGGGAAATGATCTTAAAACGCCCATATCTTCTATCGCTTGATGACTCCCTCCATCATTTCCTGGTGTTAATCCACCGTGGGAGCAGGCGATCTTTACATTCAAATTGGGATAACATACTTCTTGCCGAATTTGTTCTGCCATACGCAGCGACCCGAAAACTGCATAGGTGCTGACAAATGGGATTTTGCCAGTTGTTGCAAGACCAGCTGCCAGGCCGGCACCATTTTGTTCAGCAATTCCGACGTTCACATGCTGATTAGGAAGCTGCTTTATAAATTCTCCTGTTTTGCATGACTTGCCGATATCAATATCTATGACATAAATTTGTTGATTCTCTTTTCCTAATGTAACTATTTCATCACCGAAAGCTTCACGTGTCGCTTTTTTCTTAGTTACTGCTTTTTCAGTTTGACTCATGATTTTAAACCTCCTGCTAGTTCCTCTAATGCCTGCTCATATTCTTCTTCATTTGGCGCAACACCGTGCCATGAGCAGATATCTTCCATATAGGAAACGCCTTTGCCCTTAATGGTATCGGCAACAATACATTTTGGCTTTCCATTTTTCGTTTTTGTTACTTCATTCAGTGTTTCTACAATGTCTTCCATTGAGTGTCCGTCAATTCGTTTTGTTTCAAATCCGAATACTTCAAACTTCTTTTCGATGTCTTGAAGCGGCATAATTTCTTCGCAGAAGCCATCAATTTGCAGGCGGTTATTGTCTACAAACACAATTAAGTTATCCAAGTGATATTTTACTGCGGTTTGGACGGCTTCCCATATTTGCCCTTCCTGACATTCTCCATCTCCCACCATGACAAATACCCGGTAATCTTTTTCATCCCTTTTGCCTGCAAGTGCCATACCAACGCCGCAAGAAAGTCCTTGACCTAATGAGCCTGTGGAGATATCAATTCCCGGACATTTCTTCATATCAGGATGACCTTGAAAAGGTGAACCGTACCGCCGTAATTTGTATACGTTTTCAAAAGAGACATAACCTTTTATAGCTAGAGCTGCATATTGAATAGGTGCCACATGTCCTTTCGATAAAACAAAGCGATCTCGATCTTCCCAATTTGGTTTTTGGGGATTGATATTCATTTCTTTAAAATAAAGGGCGGTAATGATATCAGCAGCTGATAAGGAACCTCCTGGATGACCCGATTGCGCTTCGTAAATCATCGTTATCGCCGTTTTTCTGAGCTCGATGGCTTTTGCTTTGAGTTCTGCCACACTTCTGTCTTTCATTCCGATCACCTCGATTATTTTTTAAGTTATAACTTGAATTCTTAGTTACTTGTTCACTTGTATGACAAGCGGTTTATGAGATCACTATACAATTCTTGAAAGCGTTTGTCTATCTATTTTTTGAATTTTTAAATAAAATATTGCTTTTCTCGATACTTAGATTCAGCACTCTATTTTAAATGAAATAAAAACACCACCCTATCATCTGGTGATGTTTTACATTTCAACTATGCTATTCTCTTTTAGAAAACGCTCAAAAAGCTTATGGCCTTCCTCTTCAATCAGTTCATCTTCAATCAAATATTCTCCAATCAATAACCCAAGATCCTTCCACTTCTCATATTCTTTTAAAAGCGTTATCCCGTAACTTTTTTGATCAAAAAACAATAACCATCTTCCTGTTTCTAAACTCTTAAAAAACACGCCTTCATAATCAAAACCTTGCTCATAATATCCTACATGTAAATGCATACTCTCATCTAAACTATGTATTCTTTCATATGTACACACTTTATCTTGCTCCCTTAGCTTCTCATATCTTACTGATAATCAATATTCCTCAACTCGACCCATTCAACAGAGTCCGGTACCTTTTTTGTCGTCACAAAATGTTGAACGATTTCATACGCCTGATTACGATCAACATAGCTACATGATGGCACATACAATGGTGATCCTGCGATCAAATGCTCGATCGTTTCGATCTTTTCTACCTTTTGAAAAGGGACTAAAAAATCTGGATATCTGATGATAAAGAATCCATACGGTTCAGTATAAAAGAAAACTAGACTTTCGCATTCCCCATCTTCCTCTATCTCAATGGAAGATTCTCCGTTACCTTGTTTCCAATACTCTTCACCCTCCTGGAAGAAGATCTTTTTCATGAATTCTTCTCCCGGATTTTCTACTGGAGCTCCTGTGGGGCCGTAGTATAAAAACATCCATATCGCTCCTTTATGCCTATATCAATTTGGATTTAACCAATTGTTCTATTTCCCTCAAAATCATAAAAGGCTTGTGTTTGTTGGTTTAATTTTAGCATGTGAAATAGCTTTGGGTTTAGCTTTTGAAAGGTTTGAGTGCTGACCCATTTTACTTCTTCAATATCCTGATCCGGATCTAGAATGTTCATCTCTCCCCCGATCATTTCCGCAAAGAACGTAATGATCAGCGCATGATGCTTTTTATCTTGAAAGAATGCTTCACGAACCGAATGAAGTTCATTTACTTTGACAACATACCCTGTCTCTTCTTTCACTTCACGGATGACAGCTTGCTGCAGGTGTTCACCTTTTTCCACAGCACCGCCCGGAAGTTCCCAATATCCCTTTACATTCTTGACCGTTAATAAATTTTCTCGTCATAAATAATAGCTGAAACCACGTCTACTCGTTTCAAATGAATCCCCCTCAACATTCTCCATTCACATCAATTGCCGGATATATGACACGAACTGTTCATTTTATACATTCTTATTATACTGGTTGTGCTCGTGGGATTTACAGGAAATATCGTTTCTCTTTTGAGACAAATCAAAGCGTCCAACGAGAAAATCATCCGACTGTTAGAACAGTAAAAACCGAAAAAATAAAACCTCTCGCATCTAGCAGGAGGTTTTTGCTATAGGAGAAATCTTCCCCTTACTCATCAAATAACATATTTCTGATTCGCCGAATATAATGAAATGCAATATGACCGAGACATAAAATGAGCCCAATCATCGCAAGAATATAGATGGGCAGCATCAAACCAGGTACATAGTTTATAACAAATCCCAAACTAAACGCTGTCAGCATATATATGCTGATCAACCTCATCAACACCATTCGAAGCCCTCCCCTTCTACAATCACTTTAACATATTTTCCCTTCATTCTCATAATTGGCTTTAAAAAAGATGCGAATCCATTAAGACTCGCATCTTTTTTACGTATTCAATTCACCTTTTTCGCCCGTGCTTCCTTCCACTGCTCAAGCTCCGAGACTGTTAGTAATTGATATCCTTGTTTGGTCAATTCCTTGATGATCGTGACAGCCGCGTTTGCAGAAGTGTCATAGATGTCGTGCATTAAGACGGTTTCTCCGCTAGACGCATGTGTGAGAATGTAGTTGGCGATGTATTGGCTGTTGCGATATTTCCAGTCTTCAGGATCTACATCCCAAAGTGTGACTTTCATGTTGACAGCCGAGTTGATCTGCCCGTTTGTTCCACCATATGGCGGTCTAAAGTGAGTCGGTGTGAACCCGCCTGCTTTTTCAATGATTTGCTGCGTATCTTCTACTTGTTTGATGGCTTGTTTTAATGGCAGTCTTGTGAGTAAAGGGTGGTTATAGGAATGATTTCCGATTTCATTTCCACCTTTTCTTATTTCACCTAGCATATCGGGATAATATTGAACCCTGCTTCCTAATACAAAAAATGTCGCGCGTCCTTTGTTTTCTTTTAAAGCTGTTAAAATTTTTGAAGTCGTTGATGGATTTGGTCCATCATCAAATGTAAGGGCAATGGCTTTTTGATTTGGGTTGAACACTCCCTGTTTTGGCAGTTTTACAATCTTTCTTTTTGCGATCGGTTCTTTTTTCTCGTTTTTGTTCTTTTCTTTATTAATGTATTCTGGCTTTAACATTCCTTTAAGCAGTGTTTTCTTAATCGCAAGCACTTGAGGGCCTTTTTTGTCTGGTGCAATTTGCCCTGCTGGGAAGTAGAATTCAATAAAACGATCTTTGATGGCAAAATATTGATAATGCTCTGCCTTAGGAGACGTTCCTTGTTTGAGCAAATGCTCGTTTGCAGCAAGAGAGCGATCTTTTTTTAACTCCTCAAATGTCATTTGAGACAGTTTTTGCAGACTTTCTTTTTTTGATAAAAATAGATCATCTATTGATAAAAACTGCTGTTTTTTGAAATCGAAATTGAATATCTTCGTTTCATGTGCGCCTTTTACTCCGCCTTTCCATTCATATGTATTGAATTTGATCGCAGCAGTTTGTTTGGCATAATGAGTAATCTCGTAATCTATGTTTAATTCGTATCGATGATCTTCATCGACATCGCTTGCTTCACTAAATGATGTTTTGAATTTGTCCAGCGCTGTTTCTGCAAATCTTTTCATCTCTTGATCTAGCTTTTTTTGATGAAACACAGGATAGTTCACAGCATATCTCAAGTATCTCCCGTCATTCACGAGGGTCACAATTTCAACTTCTTTATAGCTCGCATCTGGTTCTACCTTCTTCTTCTCTGTCCCACTTGCCTGCTGATTATGATAAAACGCAGCGATTCCGATGATCATCGCAAGTCCGCATAGGACGAGACTGACTTTCCATTTAATTGACACAATGATTCTCCTCTCGTGATGCCGTCATGCCTGAATGACGTGTGTTTGTAGGATAGACTTTGCATGCCCCCATTTTAGTTTGCCAATCACACACTTGTCACATTTTCGACACATTTTTTGAGAGGAATAAAAAAAGGACTTGATTTCTCAGTCCTTTGATTACTTTTGCATATATAATTGAAATAATTTCGTTTCTTCATCAATGGAACGCGCTCGATCAAATGCCGCTCTGACTGTCTTTGTATTGTTCATGAGCTCGTACAGCATGGTCAGCACAAAGATAAATGCTGCATTCCCATCGATGTAATCGTCCGGTGCTGAATAAGATGCAGCCCCTGCCTCTAAGAAAGCATCTGCTAGATTTTTCTCTCCTAGTGTGCAGCCTGTAGAGATGACATGAACTCCTTCTAATGAGGCATACCGCTTGATTTCTTCCGCTCCAAAGGCAGTATCTCTAGGCTCCTCATCTTCGTAAACATCTTCCCCTAATTCAGGCATGATAAATGCTCCTTCTTCACCATGAAACGATAAAAGAAGGTAATCTATTTCCCCTCTAACTCTATCAGATAACACATGAATCAGGTCATTCGGTCTTCCAATCCAATGCATATCGACTTTCGCGCCGAAGTTTTCAAGTGCTGCACGCAGTGCAAAAGATTCCAGCTCACTATTGGGTCCTGCTGCTAATGTGATGCGCATGGCCTGTTGATCCACTTCTATCTCCTCCAGATTTTGATAAAAATAAAACCATTTTTTCCTCATCTACATATGTATCAGTCCATTTTAGCGCTTTTTCTTCGACAGCGTACGACTCAAATCCAACAGAGCGATAGAGGCGTTTAGCTGAGTGATTAGTTGTCACCACCGATAAATACATTTGCTCGATATCCTGCCGTTCTCGCGCAAAGGAAAGAGCTTTTGTCATCAAGGCTTGGCCAGCTCCTTCTCCGCGGGCACTAGGTGTTACATACATCGCTGTCAGATTCGCTCGGTGCTTTAACTTCTGCAAGGTTTCTTGGAGGAGCGTGACTGCCCCCACAAGCTGCCCTTGATGAAAAGCACCAAAAGTCCACATAGATTTCGCCGAAGCAAAACGCACTTTATATTTATCCTCTATATTGATTCGCTCTTCCTCATAGCTCATCGCAAAGCCCTCTGGATTTAATTGCAGTGCTTCTAGTCTGAGTGCTGCATATTCTTCAGCATCATCTGGTGTTAACAATCGAATATTCAGAAAATCGCCTCCAAAAGAATGATGGATACTTCTAATTTTATCTTGAAAGGAGATTTTGATCAAAGGATATTGGCCCCTCTGCACATATCTCTTTAACTATATGCAAATTAGACTCGCTTCCCCACCTGTAAAAACAAGGTATTTCCGATCATTTTCACGTGTTTTATTCTAGCAAAAACGATTCTTTTCTCACTTATCTTTTCACTTTATTTATATTAATCTATAACTAATTCATGAAAAATATGAAAAAAAAGGATTGCGATGAACTAAAAGATATCTTAAGATATAATAGTAATAAAAATACAAAAAAGGGAGAAATTTGATATGACAGAAACAAAAAATGAAATCAAACTACATGTTCTTTTTGGTGCTTTAGCAGTAGGATTCCTTATGCTAGCTCTTTTTTCCTTCTCGCTACAAATGCTGCCCGTTGCTGATCTAGCAAAAGAATTTGGTATTCCAGGCAGTGTTGCTGCTGTTGTTCTGAACGTGGTTGAAGCGGGCGGGGCTGTTACAACAATTGTCTCCATTTTAACTGCTGTAGGATCAGGTGGTCTTTCTCTCATTGCAGCGGCTGGTAAAGAGACAATTCGCCAGTACCTTAAAAACGAAATTAAGAAAAAAGGCCGTAAAGCTGTTATTGCTTGGTAATTCAATTTTATGACCCAATAGAAGGAGACTTTGTTCTCCTTCTATTTAAATTTTTATGCAGGTGAGAAGATGTTATATCCATTATTATCACTACTTCTATCAATTAGAATGAAACAACAATATTCAAATCTAGCTCAGTTTATAATACGCAGAATTCCATTTTTCAAATCGTTTTCTTCTAAACAATACATATTATTTTCTTGCATCCTTGATATTTTATTCGGATGCCTGATTGTATTCGTTATTTCTTCATATCTTTACTCCCCGGTCTATCAAATAGAATGGGAAAGTGCTTTTGTGATATTTTTGTTCCTTTTCTCTATTGTCAAAGGAATTGAATCTTATAGAAGAACACATATTCTTCCTTTTGAAGAGTTGATACAGCTTGCACCTATTTCCGCGACACACCTTTTTCAAACGCTTTTGTTTTCTGAGTTGGTATGGCTTCTATTTACGAGCTTGAGTACTTATTTGATCTATTTTCTCTTTCAATATTTCATTGCTCAAACACATGACTGGATATTCTGGTTGAAGCATCTCAATGTTATATTGACAGGCTTCTTACTTTTTATGGTCAGCAATAAGATATTTGGTGCTTACATCTATAACATTGTCGTAAAAAAAATTGGGATCATTCGTGTTCTTTTTTTCGCAAGCATCTCTTTACTTTTTTTCTTATTTGGAAGAGTTCTAATATCGAACATTGTTTTCCCTTTTTATTACACTTTCCAACAACTTTTTCAATCAATTTCTTCGCTTGCAGAAGATGCGTTTTGGATTACACTTTCAAACAACTTGATGTCTTTATATCAGAATAATCTTCAACAAATCCATCATGCTTTATTTTCACAGGATTCGGTATTTCTACAATTTCTAGAGCTTTTTACTTCACCCGTCACATTTTTCGTGGTGATATTAGCGGCAACACTCGTCATGAAGACCCCTGTTCGCTGGATTCCGACTGGAAAAGAGCATGATCAAAACTCAAAACATTTTAAAGATTTATTTTATTGGTACTTTCAAGCACTTGATAAAATTCAGGGCTTGCTGTTTCAAAAGAATATGTTGATTCAAAAAGACCTTAAGGTGTTAAAAGAAAAAAGATGGCTGCTGTCTAAAGAGTTTTTTAATTATATGTTCATGTCATATGAAGCCTTCTTCTATGTCGGGGTTATGACCGGCTTGATCTCGCTTATTGATCATCAAGCCTTGCAAATTCAGCTATTATTCACATTAAATGTGATGATTTTAGCTAATCAAACATATGAAATGAGAATGCTGACCCCTTCTATATTTTCTTTGAGTGCTGAAAAAAAGAATATTTGGCTCTATGAGCTTTCTCAAACATCTCTTATGCAGTTTTTCTTATCAAAAATCCAGTTATTTTATTGTTTATTTTCCATACCGTCACTCTTTCTACTGTTCATTAATCTATCAATCATGAGTGTATATCACCTTTTTGATGTTCAGATGCTCATTCAATTGGTAGCATTGGGAATTGGCTTTTTCATTTTTCCATTGATTCAGCTGTATTTGTTTCCATTCACAACGAAATTCAATTTTATTCACGAGCATGAAATAGGGACAACCAATGAAGAAATAGAAGTTATCGATAAAGGACAGGCCTTTGCAAGGAATTTTCTCGTGTTGCCTTTCATGTACTATATGATCTTGACCTCTTTTCTACCTATTTTGCAGCATTCTACAAGTCTCATAAGCGTTCTGTTTGCTTTATATTTTGTAATCGTTTCAGTAATTTGCTGGGTGTTATGCCGAAAGACCATCTATAAAGGGATTGAATATGTTGAAAAAAATAAGATGTTTTATATCGGAGAATAGACTGATTCTACGCCTCGGTTACCTCTACGCTGCTATCTTTATTGCAGCTGTGCTAATCGGAAGCCTTCTTCCTTATGATCAGATTCCTTATCTTAAAAAGGATGAAGAGATGTTTTTTCTATCTATTTTCTTAAACAATTTACAAGTTGGAATGGCAATATTAGGCATCGGAGCTTTTACAGGCGGAATCATGTCTGCAGGCATTCTTTTTTACAACGGCTACATTATCGGCAAACTCGTTCAGTATTTGATTGTCAATCACGAAGCGCAGCAGCTATTCACAGGACTCCTGCCTCATGCTTTTGTAGAAGTTCTTGGATTAATTCTGTTCTCAATCGTCAGCTCTTATCCTTTTATTTATCTTTATCGATTTATAAAAGGAGAAACAATTGAATTAAAAAAACTGATCCTAACTGTTCTTCAACTGATTTTTGCAGCAGCCGTTCTTTTATTCATAGCATCTCTTTTAGAGCAATACGTTAGCCATGTACATCTACCATAGAAGAAAGGAGAATGTGGTTCCATGGAGCTACTTCTACGACCTAAGCAATTTTTCAATCAAAATCAATCGATTAAAACCATTGTAGGCCTCGTCTTACTATCATTATTTGTGTCGACTGTCTTTTTAACATTTTTTATTATTGATTTGTTAGTAGATAAACCTTTATCCACTGGGAAACAACTTGCCAGCATTATTTTTATCTTTTTGCTGACAATCCCGCTTTATTTCATTTTAAATTTTCTCAGTACTGTTCTAACTTCTATTTATATGTATTTTTTTCATAAAGCTTTTATTTTACGCAAAATGTATCTTGTTATTTTGGTTTATAATGCATTTCTTTTATTAGTGAATAGTGCAGCGATCTATTGTGTGATGGTGTTACAATTAGATCACTATTTTCTCTTGATTCAAATAGTTTCCTTCTTATTCAACTTATATCTTTTACGCATCCTTTATGATGGAATTATTTACTATGCTGAAGGATCAAAAAAAGCTGCCTTAGCAACTGTGATCTTGTATATGCTTGTGACGACTGCATTTGTTATTGGAGGATTCATTAATGGCTAAACTTCAAGTGTCTCAGCTATCTTTTCGCTATGAAACAACAGAAGAGACTTCTCCCCTTCTCGATCATGTGTCATTTGATCTGAAAGAAAGTGATCGAGCTTGTATTATTGGAAAGAACGGCAGCGGTAAATCGACACTTTTAAAGATCATCGCAGGTCTGCTTCCTTCAGCATCAGAAACGATTTTACTTAACGAGCAGCATCACCCTGGAATGGCTCAATATAAAAATCTAGTAGCGTACATTCCAGATAAACCTTTAGTTTATGATGCGCTCACTGGTTTCGAGCATATGGAGCTTATCCAGTCTTTATGGAAAATGAAAAAGTCGGAAAAGGTTTTATACAAAGAGACCTTTCTATCGCTTTGTGATGCATTTGATTTAACTCATGCCCTAAAGATGCCTGTCAAACAGTATTCTTTGGGCATGAGATATAAACTTTTTTTAAATTGTATGCTGGCAAGATCTCCAGAGCTGATTATTCTTGATGAGCCTTTTACCTCTCTTGATGAAGCCTCTCAAATACAATCGATTTCTTTATTAAAAAAAGAATTCTCACATCGATGTGTTTTATTTACAAGCCATCAGCGCTACCTTTATTCAGAATTAGGAAATCGTTTCTTTCAGCTGGATCAAGGACAATTAAATGAAATGGAGCATTAGACATACAAAAGGCATCCTTTAAAAGGATGCCCCCTTCATTACCACTTACAGCGCTTCACCGGATGGCAGCAAGGGTTTTTGATATCACTGCCGCAATCGTATTCTTCTACAATACAATCGTTGTGAGTCGATTCAGTGACCGGATAGTAGTTTTCGATTCTTTTGATGTTTTTATTGACGTTTGTGATATGCGTTGGGTGAATTTTTCTGATCGTTTGTTCATTCGTTCTTGTGTTGACAATTTGACGTGTGGGGAAAACAACCGTTTCGTCTCCTCCTTGGTTTCCTCTGCGAGGTCCAAAGAAGAAATCATCTAATCGATTTCGGCTCATCTTAACACCCCTTCAAGTTGTCTTTCACTTACACTCTATCGTATGTCAGAGGCACCTTTCGTGATTAGATGCATGTCTATTTTTTAAAAAATCCACTCTCTATCTAGTTTTGTCTTTCTTTACAAAAGGGCAATTTTAACATATTATACAAATGGTACATTAAGAAGAAAGAACATTCATGAAAACAAAACATCAGCTCTTTTTATTCACTGCATATTTTCCACTCATTATCAAATAAGAGGTGAACGATATGATCAACACGACACAGCCATTCGAACGAAACAAGCTAGACATTGCACTTGAACTAACTCAATTACATCTGAATCAATATCAAACAAACCATCCTGATCAGCTGAGTGAAATCTATGCGAAATATTACGCGCTGCTTGAAGTGCTGGATTTGTCTTCCTATGATCAATTGATTGATTTACTGCCAAATGAGCTCAAACAGACGCTTGAGTAAAAAACCATCTACCCACATGGGATAGATGGTTTTCTTTATTTATACACGTGCTGCCATATCGGTTTCGATTTGCTCTAAGCTTCTTCCCTTTGTCTCGACTAGCACAAATCGGGTGAATAACAGTCCGATTAAGCAGATGACTCCGAATGAGGAGAAAATGACCCCAAAGCTGAATTGATCAGCCAGAATAGGGAAAACGAGTCCAACTGCTAACGATCCGGTCCAGTTAAAGGCAGAAGAGATACCTGCTCCAATACCTCTGACAGAAAGCGGGAAGATTTCGCCGATGATGATCCAGGTGATCGGTGCCCACGAGAAGGCATAGCACAAAATAAAGCAGCAAAGTGAAATCAATGTCACCCAGTTTAAAATTCCTTCACTAACGCCAAGTGCCCCTAATGCGGCGGGAGCAAAGAAAGAAAGAGCCATGCCCGATCCTCCTACGGTGAGAATCGTTCGGCGGTCGAAGCGGTCAACAAATTGTAAAAAGATCACGGTCGTGACGACAAAAATGACACCGACAATGACTGTAAAACCTGCGGCAACCTGCGGCGCAAGGCCTACATTCCGAGCGATACTCGTTGCATAATAGACAATGGAGTTCGCGCCTTGAATTTGCTGAAGGGTTGCCATTCCAACCCCAATGAAAAGAGCCATTCTGAATTTCTTTTGAAACAATTCACGAATCCCCGAGCGTTCTTCTTTGGCGACTTCTAAAATTTCCTGCATTTCTGATTCGATTTCTTCACGGGAAGAACGCAATGATCCTAATACTTCCCGTGCTTTATGAGCCATGCCGTGTTTAATCAAATATCTCGGAGATTCAGGAAGCTTCAGCATGCCAATATAAAGCACGATCGCAAATAAAGCGGCACTTCCCAGCATCCAGCGCCAGCTGTCTGGGATGGGTTCAAACACAAACGCAACAATATAGCTGAGCAATAGACCAGTTACAATCATGAGCTGATTGAGTCCAGATAATTTCCCGCGGATTTTAGCAGGAGCGATTTCAGACATGTAAGCCGGAACCAATGATGAGGCTGTTCCTACTGCTGTCCCTAAAAAGATTCGAGCGATGGTGAGTGAAATCTCTTCTGGTGCGACAGCTGATCCGATCGCCCCGACAAAAAAGATCACGGATGAGACCAAAATGAGTTTTCTGCGGCCAAATTTATCCCCTAAGAGACCGCTTAAGATGGAGCCAATGATGGCCCCGCCCATTAATGAAGAGACAACGATTCCAAGCCATAATGGGCTGAGCTGAAATTCTTCCTGAATATGTCCTTCCGCCCCTGCAATAATACCAATATCATATCCAAATAAGATGCCTGCAAAGGACCCGAAAAAGAAGATAAATTTGCTTGACACTTTTTTCTCCAAGTGGATGACCCCCTCACTTAATTAACCGCTTTCATTTCACCCAGTGCTTCTACTGTAACCAGTAGAAGACCTTTCCCCCTTCTATAAAACCACATATTCTGCATTGACTAGCTTTGCAAAATGAACAATTTGATCAACCGTTAAATTGAGAGACACGACTGTATGGTGGCCTCCGCCTTCTTTAATCCATGCTTTGACGCCATCCTGAAAATTCGGTTTGATTTTCCACAATACACGCGCAACTGGTAAATGAGGTGCTGCTTCCTCTGGCTCAAAGGCTTCGACTTCTTGTATGAGCCATTTGAAATGTGTTCCAAAATCCGCTATAGAGACAACGACACCCTCGCCTGCTTTTCCATCAAACACAAGACGTGCTGGATCTTCCCGGTTTCCGATCCCAAGTGGAGACACGACAATGACAGGTTTTGTATGAGCGAGCGCTGGATCAACTTCCAGCATATGAGATTGCAGCACTGCTTCCTCTCCAGACGTCATTTCATACGTGTAGTCCTCCATAAATCCAGTGGATTGATGATGACTCATCACCTTTAATAAGCGGTCCAGTGCGGCCGTTTTCCAATCACCTTCTCCAGCAAAGCCGTATCCCTTTGCCATCAGCCGCTGTACCGCAAGTCCAGGCAGCTGCTTCATCCCATGTAAGTCTTCAAAGTTTGTTGTAAAGGCATTATAGCCGCCTTCATCTAAGAAACGTTTGATGGCGATCTCATATCGCGCCTGCACCTTGACACTTTTTTCCCACTCTTCAACTGAATACGTTCCATAATTCACATCATATTGCGTTAAATACTCAGCAAATAATGCATCTACCTCTTCGTCTTCTACTGCATTTACATATTCGACGAGATCGCCTATTCCAAAGTAGTCAACGGTCCATCCTAATTGAATCTGCGCTTCGATTTTATCGCCTTCTGTCACAGCCACATGCCGCATGTTGTCACCAAACCGGGCTACTTTGATGTGAAAGCTCTCATGATAGGCAGCCGCAACGTCCATCCAATCAGCAATTTGCTGCTGCACTTCCGGCTTAGACCAATGACCGGTCACAATTTGGTTTTGTTTATTTAAACGTGCATTGATATAGCCATATTCTCTGTCTCCATGTGCGGATTGATGGAGATTCATATAGTCCATGTCGATCGTGTCCCACGGAATCTTTTCATAATATTGTGTAACAAGATGCAAAAGAGGCTTTTGCAAAAGACTGGTGCCGCGTATCCACATTTTTGCTGGAGAAAATGTATGCATCCACGTCATCACACCGACAACTTCATCGCGATAATTGACCTCTTTCATAAGCTTTGTGATTTGATCGGCACTGACAGCCAGTTCCTGCAAGATCACTGGATAAGGAAGTAAACCGCTCTCATTTAAAGCATCCGTCATCTTCTGTGCATCTGCTTTTACTTTTTTCAGTGCTTCATCACCATATAAATGTTGTGACCCAACGATAAACCAAAACTCTTTTTTCAGGCTTGTTAACATAGATATCCCTCGTTTCTTTATGTTGAAGGTTTTTGTCCATAGTACGCATGCTTTCCATGTTTTCTTAAGTAATGTTTATCTAAAATTCGCTGCGGCAATGGCTCAGCAAATTCGTTCAATTGCTTGGCAAAAAGATTCATTTTGGCGACTTCATCTAAAATCACACTGTTTGTGACCGCACTTTTAGCATCCTTCCCCCATGTAAATGGACCATGCCCTTGAAGCAATACACCCGGCACCGCCATCACATCTAGGTTTCTTTTCTCAAACGTTTCGATAATCAGCTTGCCCGTTTCTACCTCATAACCCCGATTGACTTCTTCTTCTGTTAGAAAACGAGCGCACGGAACGGCACCGTAAAATGTATCGGCATGTGTTGTGCCCATTGCTGGTAAATCAAGTCCTGCCTGCGCCCAAACGGTTGCCCACATGGAATGGCTATGTGAAATGCCGCCAATTTCCTCAAAGTATTTGTAAAGAACTGCATGTGTAGCTGTATCTGACGAAGGACTCAATTCTCCTTCCACCACTTCACCATCAAAGTTCACCACGACCATATCTTTTGCTGATAGTTGGTCATACGCTATGCCGCTCGGCTTAATCACAAACAAACCACTGTCACGATCACATGCACTGACATTACCCCATGTAAATTTCACAAGTCCGTATTTTGGCAAATCTAAATTTGCTTGATACACTTCTTCTTTTAAGCGATCTAGCATACCGTCGTCACTCCTTTCGTTGGCATCAGATGTGCTACCGCCGCTTCTTCAATCGCAAGCCCATTTTGATAGCGCTTTAAAAATTCGTCAAAGCCTTTGACATCGAGTGGATCGGGCTCCATGAGCTCTTCTGATGTATGGGCAAATACGCGATGGGTGAGAAATTCAGCCAATGTTTGCTGCTGATGATGGACCATATATGAAGCAAGGACAGCCATCCCAAACGCACCGCCTTCTCCAGCTGTTGAAACGACTGATACAGGTGTATTCAGCGCTGCGGCAACCATTTTTTGTCCAACGAGCGGTGTTTTAAATAATCCCCCATGCCCTAGTAAGCGGTCAATCAATACATGTTCCTGTTCCTTTAATCGGTCCATGCCTATTTTCATAGCACCAAAAGCAGAGAACAAATGGGTGCGCATGAAATTAGCAAGATTAAAGCGGCTTTCAGGAGACCTGACAAAAAGAGGTCTTCCTTCTGGCAGTCTCGTAATATTTTCACCAGAGTAATAGCCATAGCTTAAGAGTCCGCCGCCATCTCGATCTGCTTCTAAAGCTTGCTGCAATAAGGATTCGTATAACCTTTCTGACTCCACTTGCAGGCCAAGTGCTTCAAATGCCTCTCTGAATATATTCATCCAAGCGTTTAGGTCACTTGTACAGTTATTTGCATGAACCATGGCAACTGGCAGTCCATCCGGCGTCGTGACCATGTCTACTTCTGGATACACACCTTTTAGATCCTGATCCAGCACAATCATGGCAAAAACCGACGTCCCAACAGAAATATTCCCCGTCCGTCTTTCTACACTGTTTGTCGCCACCATGCCCGTTCCAGCGTCACCTTCCGGCGGGCAAAATGGAATGCCTGGCTGCAAATGTTTTCCTTGATCCAAAATGGCTGCCCCTGCTGCCGTTAACACGCCAGCTTCTTCGCCTGCTAAATAGACACGCGGCAGAAGGTGGCGAAGCTTCCACGGATAGCCTTTTTCTGCAATCAATGCTTCAAATTGCTGGAGCATTTCTTCATTGTAGTCCTTCGTTTGTTCATCAATCGGAAACATCCCTGACGCATCGCCAATACCAATGGCCTGCTTTCCGGTTAACAGCCAGTGAATATATCCTGACAAAGTGGTCATATATTCTAATCGGGATAGATGTTTTTCATCTTCTAATACCGCTTGATACAAATGGGCAATGCTCCATCTTTCTGGAATATGAAATTGAAATACGTCTGTCAGCTTTTGACTCGCCTCGATGGTCGTTGCATTCCGCCATGTTCGGAACGGAACGAGAACCTCTCCTGTATGATCACATGCCACATAGCCATGCATCATCGCTGATACCCCGATTGAGCCAATGGTTTGAATGGTCACACCATACTTTTGCTCGGCCTGTTCTTTCATCTCTCGATACGCCACTTGCAGACCTGTAATGATATCAATTAAGTTATACGTCCATATTCCATCCTGGAGAAAACTTTCCCATTCATATGCACCTTGTGCAATTGGCTGAAATTCCTCATCTATTAAAATTGCTTTAATTCGTGTTGAACCAAATTCAATGCCTAAAGATGTCCGTCCTTCTTTCAAGGCTTTGGCCGTCTCTTTGTGATCCACTCTACGTTCACCCCCATTTTTGATAGCGGTTTCAATTTTCTTTTTCGAGATTCATTGATTCTCTGGTACAATCACAATATAATATTTGTACGTACATATGTCAATAATAAATATAGTTGTACATACATAATGCGAAAAAAACTTTCATTTTTTCTGAAGGGGTCATAACAGAAAAGGGAAGCGCCTGTTTTTGATCCGACAACCATGTTAAAATATGTCCATACAATTTCTTCTCAATCCGAGTAGATGATCAACTGAGAAAGAAGTGAAACGATGAAAAAGAAGTACCAGATCATTATTGATGATATAAAAAGCAAAATACTCACAGGGGATTATCGGATCGGGGAGCGTATTCCAACCGAATCAAGCCTGCAAGACATGTATCAAGTAAGCAGACATACAGTTCGAAAAGCCATCTTGGAATTGTCCAGCGAAGGATTTTTGCGCAGCGAAAAAGGTTCAGGCACATTTGTAACCAATCAATATCAAACAAAACCTGCGGGACATGCACATATGAAAACGATTGGGGTCATTACAACATACATATCCGATTACATTTTCCCTTCTATCATTCGAGGCATTGAAAGCCGATTAAACGAAGAGAACTATTCTTTATTGCTGGCAAGCACAAATAACGATGTTGAACAGGAGAAAAAAGCGCTGGAAATGATGCTGTCGTTTGGTGTGGACGGACTTATTGTCGAGCCGACGAAAAGCAATTTATATAACCCAAACATTTCGTACTACTTATCCTTTAAAGAACAGGATGTACCGCTCATTATGATCAATGCCTATTATGAGCAGTTAGAGGTTCCTTTTCTCTGTTTGGATGATGTAAAATCCAGCTATTTAGCCACAAAAGAGCTGATCACCTCGGGTCATCAACAAATTGGACTTATTTCAAAAACAGATGATTTACAGGGAAAATATCGGATGAAGGGCTATATTCAAGCGCTAGGTGAAGCTAAGCTTAATTTCCTGCCTGAGCATGTGCTCTTTTTCGATACAGAATCGAAGCAGCATTTGGGGGAGCAAATTCACACATTCCTGATGGCGCACCAGCATGAGCTGACTGCCCTTGTTTGCTATAACGATGAGGTGGGTTTAGAAGTCGCCAATGTATGCAGCGAAATCGGGCTGTCCATTCCAGATGATCTCTCGATTATTGGACAGGATAATTCGTATATCGCCCAGAAAAATGCCCATGTGAAGCTGACAACACTGACCCATCCTCAGGAGCAAATGGGCCGTGATGCAGCAGACTGGATGATTAAAAAAGTACAAGGAAAAAAGAATCTCCCTGATCAAACGTTTTACGAGCCTGAATTGGTTCCAGGTGAAACGATCAAACGAATAAAATGAGCCCCTACTCCAAGTGGCTCATTTTATTTTAGATTCCAGCATAAGGCGTGAATGGGTCGGATCGCTGAAATGAAAGACATGGGTTTCCCCTCATCCTTAAACAATAAAAATCCCCATCTTATAAAAAGATAGGGAACATATCTATTACGCCTCTTCTTTAGGGGAAGGCACCGCACATACGCCATCTGCACATGCCGCTTCAAACGCATTGTCAGGAGCTTTCTCTGCTTGAGCTGCTTCCTCTTTCCAAGCTGTTTCAAGTGCACGCAGGAACGTATCGGCTGGCTGCGCACCTGCAACTGAATACTTGTCATTGATCAAAAAAAACGGAACAGCATTGATCCCAAACTGTCTCGCTTCTTGTTCATCTTTTCGGACATGATCGGCAAATGCTTCGCTGCCCAAAACTTGCTGTACTTCCTTCTCATCAAGACCTGCTTTTTCTGCAATTTGTAAAAGGGTTTGACGATCACCAACATGCTTTCCATCTGTAAAATATGCTTGAAACAGCTCTCCCATAACGAAATCGCCTTTCCCCATTTGACCAGCATATTGCGCCAATCGATGGGCATCAAAGGTGTTGGTCAACACGAGCGGATCAAATTGAAAATCGATCCCTTTCTCTTTGCCGGCCTGCTTCACCTGCTCATTCATCGCCATGGCCTGGCTGCGGCTCATGCCATATTTTTTGACGAGCATATCATGAACGTCATGATCGACATCAACAGGTGCGTGGGGATCAAGCTCAAAGCTTTTAAACTCTATCTCTACCTGATCCTTCTCTGGGAATTGTTCTAGCGCTGTTTCCAGCTGTTTTTTTCCTATATAACAAAAAGGACAGGCGATATCTGACCAAATTTGTACTTTCATTTTCATCTTCCTTCCGTGCTGCAATTTTTCTTTAACGATGTAACAATTATAGTTACATCAAATAGATGATGTCAAGATTCTGATCTTGATAAATGAAAAAGCCTCTCCTTCTAAGAAAGGAAAGGCTTTGAAAATATCTACTCTAAATTTGCATGGTGACCGTACATTGTATGTGTGTCGAGCTCTTTTATTTCCATTAACCTTAAAATGACCGCATCGTATGTCAGAAGAAGCGACTGCTCAAATAGTGAACCCATTGGCTGAATGGTATGATGGTTTCCATCCTGTTGATCCTTCGGTGCACCTGACAATAAGATGACTTCATCCGATAGATCAGCTAAAGGTGACTCAGCAGAAAGCGTGAACGCTGCCACTTTTCCGCCAATTGCTTTTGCCTTTTTTGCAAGGACCAGTAAAGACTCTGTACGGCCAGAGCCGCTCCCCACAATCAAAAGATCCTCTTCTGTAAAGGAAGGCGTATTCGTTTCTCCAATTACATATGCCTTGACGCCAATATGCGTAAGTCTCATCGCAAACGATTTTCCCATCAAGCCAGATCTGCCTGCACCTGTCACAAAGACTTTTTGTGCAGATAAAATACTTGTGACCAGGCGCTCTGCTTGTTCGTCTTGAATGGCAGACGAATGATCAGAAAGCTCATTTAAAATGGCTTTCACATAGTCGCTGGTTTTCATGATTGTGCGATCAGCTGCTTCATTTGTGCAGCCACTTCTGCTTTATTGTCCTGGCTTGCGATACCGCCGCCTACAATGATTAAATCAGGGTTTAATTTCACGACTTCAGGTAACGTATCAAGCTTAATTCCACCTGCAATCGCTGTTTTTGCCTGCTTGACAACTTGTTTAATCGTCATAAGATCAGCAAATGAATTTTGACCAACTGCTTGCAGGTCATAGCCTGTATGCACACAAATATAATCGACTCCAAACGCATCCAGCTCTTTTGCACGGCCTGCGATATCTTTGATGCCAATCATATCAACTAAAATTTGTTTTCCTCTTGCTTTCGCTTCTTTCACCGCTCCTTGAATGGACATATCTTCTGCCGCTGCAAGAATGGTGACGATATCTGCTCCTGCTTCAGATGCCTGCTGCACTTCATAACCGGCAGCATCCATAATTTTCAGATCAGCGAGTACACGTAAATTCGGAAAAGCCTGCTTGACTTCTTTTACAGCACGAAGCCCTTCGTTAATCACAACAGGTGTCCCAATTTCGACCACATCAATGGATGCTTCTACTTCTTTGATCAGCTCAATCGCCTCTGGTATATTCACTAAATCTAATGCTAATTGTAATTTCATCAACTTTCACTCCCGTTTTTCATCTCATCTTCAAGAGCTCCGCGGATGATGCATCTTGAATGATGAAATGAGTATAACAACAGGAATGACGCAATGTAAGTACGCACTTTTTTTTTACATACTATACTTTTCCGCATATGGTTACAAAAAAGATACTGTCTTTTGGCCAGTATCTCAGAGTAAAGACAAAGGGCTACAATAAAGTTATTTTAGCCCTTTGTCTACAATCGGTCATCTTTCTATTTATCATCTTTTAAGAAATTGCTGTCGAGATATTGTTTTCCCCAATCATACATCGCCTCTAAAATCGGCATTAAGCTTTCTCCTAGTTCTGTGAGAGAATACTCAACCTTTGGCGGGACGACAGGATAAATCTCCCGGTGCACAATGTGATCTTCCTCTAATTCTCTTAGCTGATTGACAAGCATTCTTTGCGTAATCCCAGGCATTAACGACTTTAACTCACCAAAACGTTTTGTCCCTTCTCTGCCTAGATGCCATAAAATCAGCATTTTCCACTTACCGCCGATAATATTCAGCGTCAGCTCTTTTTCGCAGTTGAACACTTTATTTTCCATTCGTGATGACAACAACATACACTCCTTTAATTTCAAACCACTTTATCATTATACTGCGGCAAAAAGAATTGCCCGAGCATACGGTCTTCGTTATTGATTTTGTTTTTTGACAAAAGCCATCACAGCCTCTGTCATTTTTTGTGCTTCTTTTGGCGCTCTGTCTGATCCAAACCATTTGTTCAAGTCACTGTGGCTCAGCGTATGCACCCGAAAAACAAACCGAGAGCCTTTATCATGATTTAGTTTTTCTGCAAATCGGTACACCTCAGGATTTTCCCAGCCCGTCACCAAATAGACAGGCGGTACATTCTTTTGATTCATATAAGTGACAGGTGATGCCTTTGTCCAGTTCTTCTCTTGTTTGCCAAAGACTTTTTTGTACGATGGGATGGCTTGTATAAATTGATTGAGGTTTAACGGCCCATCTAAAATCACGATGGAATTGATCGCTTTTGGCGACAGCCCCACACGTTTTAAGTAGGTCGAATCTGTGGCAACCAGCGCCGTCAAATGACCACCCGCTGAGTGACCCATGACATTGATTTTTGATGAATCAATTTGATATTCATCCGCATGATCCTTCACCCATTTAATGGCGTTTGCTGTATCATCTGCCATCTGCTCGTAATTAGCATCAGGGTGAAGCCTATAATTCATCGAAACAAACACATATCCTTGACCTGTAAAATAATCAGCTTTAGAAGCGACTCTATTCTTATCGCCGCCTGTCCAGCCGCCGCCATGGAGATAGATCATGACTGGATGCTTCTTCTTTTTGTCTTCATCTTTGCCCTTTGGCATATACATATCGAGTGTTTGCTGTTTATTTTGTGTGTCTGCATAATGGATGTTTGTCGTCGGCTTAGGCTGGTTGAAACGGAACACAAAGAATGCGCAAACCAATAAGCCAGCGATGACAACCGCAAATAAGAGCCATTTCATGATTCGATTCAATGTCATTGCACCTTTCTATGTTGGGATGGGGAAGCATGAGTAGCAGATATGTAGAGAAACTAGCACGATTCATTTGATACTAGATTCGTATGTGATGTGCAAGAGCAAAACAATTGGTCAAGTCGTAATATTTATTATACTCCTTAAAGTGGTGAAATTCATTGATTTGCTCTAGAGGGTTGACATCGAAATCCGGAATTAGATTCTGGATTTTTCCATCTAAAAACCAATGTCATAGCTTATCCTCCAAGAGGTTATTTTATAAATGCAATGATTCGTTTTCTTGTTTCTTCATGGTACTGAATATAGGAATGTAATAAAGGATACGATTCAAGGATGTGTTGAAACGATTTGATTTGGGGGTATTGCTCTTCAAATGACTGACGAAGCACGTTTAACTGTTTTTTTGGAATTCGTTTATGATCGATCACATAACTTAAGCTGCCTGTCACAAGAGTGAAAAATTCATAAAAATCATCGGACCACATACCAGTTTCCTCCTCAAAAGATAGGATCTCATCAGGGGAATCTGAATGAAAACAATATTGATAGCGCTGCTTCAAATCATTGATTAATTCTTGTTTATCTTGGCTGATGTTCATGGATCTTTACACCTTTCTCTCAATGCTTTTAAGATAATCAGTCTTTCAATTTTTTTTATAAAGTATGAATATCGTTAGTTTACATTCAAATGTATTGTTGATTCCAGTTCTTTTTTAATTTACATTAATTACCTTCTCTCTAAAACAGAATGACGAAAAATCAACTTTTTCTTATATTTTCTCCAATATTTGAGCGAACTATAGAATTTATATTTGATAATTTCCTCCATTAACATACCTTTAAAATATAAAGAAAAAATGCTTTCAATAGTGTATTTGCTACATCTACCATCAGGTTAAAAAATTTAGTCATTTTTGGATCAGTAACCTCTAAGACCATAAAGAGACATGCTCAGTAACCTCCTAGAATTACATTCATCATTGGTTATCATTTATTTCTTTAATTGATTAACTAAAAATATGCCTTATATTGAATATCATAATATAAGGCACATTTCCAATAATACTTATTTGTATTTTTCACAATTACACCCTGAATTTTCCCCTCGACTTCTACACGGTCTTTCCTATAATCGTATACTTGTATAAACTGTTTTATGTGCACGTTTGAAAAGTGCCACTTCATTATCCGTTAGCCACTTAAACTCTCGCATATGATACGAAATTTCTTCTAAGTAGGTATCGGTTTCAGCAATTAATTTTTTATCTAAGATATTTCTTTTATTGTCTTCAACTACAAGATAAAGAGTAAACTGCTTTAAATCTAATTCAATAAGTGGGTAAGCTTTCTTTTTTTTATCGGTACTCAGTTTTGTTTTGCCTTTAATTTCCGATTTATATTCCTTCTCTTTCATTTTCTTAAATGTAGCTTTGACTAGCTGACTATCCCATTTTTTAATTCACACAGATATAGCAACGATTTTTCCAAAGTATCAGCTAAGATTTTTTTCTTATTGGTTGCATTTTCAAATTCACTATAACTAAAGGGTACTTCCAGCTCGTACGTATTTTTTAAAAATAAGATGTCAGGTTCATCTTTTGAAGTACTAATTAATTTGTAGTCTTTAAAAGATCCACAAATCAAAACAATAGCCTCACAATCTTTCGTTTGAAATTTCTTTTCTAATTCGTATAAAAACATTTCAGTAATACAAAGGGATTGGCTAGCTAAAATTCCACGATCGTCATCTGACATTAATTGTAAATTTTCCAAATACACTTCTTAAAATCCCCCTTTCTAGAATCACTATCTCCACCACATTCAAACTAAGGAAATTTAATTTCTATTTAGAGGAAATTATTCTTTTTAAAGATTTTTCTAATAAATCATGTGGTATATGGTCTTGACTAATAAAGTGAAATATTGCTATTCCATTTTCCAATGAAAGAATTGTCCATGCCATTTCCTCAGATGAAAGAGTAGATGTAAGGTTCTCTTTATTTATTAAATTCTCAATGGATTGAGAGATTTGTTTTACCGATTGTAAGATCATATTTGACCACTGACGCCTTGCTTCCTCATTTCTCATTGAATACAAAAGAAATTCCATATTTAGCAGGCTCCACGTCCGATTTTCTTCACGTCTTTGAATAGACTGTTGATTCATTTTTTCAGGAAAGTGCAAAAGAGAAGGCTGTTCTGCTAATAAAGCATTGATTTTTTCTACATGTAATTGCATTTGTTGTTCCAATAGAGCCAAAAAGATCTCTTCCTTTGAATGAAAATGCGCATAAAAGGCCCCTTTGCTAAATCCCGCACATTCTGCCAATTTATCAATGGAGACCCCATGAAAACCATACTTGGCGAAATTCTCAACTGCTGAATTTATGAGTAATTTTCGTGTTTCATCTTTCCTTTCACTTTGCGTTTTTCTTTGTCTAATCATTCCTTAACCTCCTTATATTGACAATCACGCCATATAGAATTAATATACCAATTAGTATATAAGTTCAACAAGGTATATATCTTGCTGTACAGCATAAATAATTAATCGCTATTAAAAAGGAGCAAAACAATGCGAAAGATGGGGAAAAAAATTCACAAAACCAAAATGGACATAATAGCTCAAACAGTTAAATCAGGAATCATTAAATCAAATTTAATCCCAATGTGTGCTGGCTTAACCTTGGCATTATACACTTATCAAATTGACATCCTTCATAAATCTATTGAGATACTATTTGCATTTGCAGGTTCAATTTTATTAATTGGTGCTGCTGGAGCTTTAAACAATTTGTATGATAGGGACATAGATTCCGTGATGAATAGAACAAAAAACAGACCTACTGTAACAGAAGAAGTCAATCTTAAAAAAGTTCTATGGCTTAGTATCTTAATGTCTATTTTAGGATTGGTTTTTTTAGCATTTACAACCTATGTAGCAGCTATTATAGGATTGATTGGTTTACTTTTTTATATTTTCGCTTATACAATGTGGAGTAAAAGAAAAACCGTTTACAACACAGAAATTGGTAGCATTTCTGGGGCAATGCCGCCTCTCATTGGTTGGACGGCTATTTCACCAGACATCTCACACCCAGCTATTCTGGGGTTATTTTTCATTACAATTATTTGGCAGATGCCGCATTTTTACTCAATAGCTATTAGAAAGCAAAATGAATACAAGGCAGCAAACATTCCCATGTTACCTGTTGTAAAAGGAATGAAAAGAACATACTTGCAAACGAATCTTTATATCTTAGCAATTACCTTAAGCAGTTTTCTTTTCCGTTCTTTAAGCATAGGGCTTGTGATTTTGTCTTTTTTCTTAGGCCTTATATGGATTTGTTTAAGTATTATTGGTTACAAGCGAATGAATTCCGAGAAGTGGGCATCATTTATGTTTGTCTATTCACTAATTTATATGACAACTCTTTATTCAACTATCATTATCTATACTCTTACTCGTCAAATTTTTTGATTTATGAAAACAAAAACATCCTAAACGGATGCTTCAATCAAATGATATTTTTTCAAAATACGATAGGTGATTTCTTTTGCTTCTAGCCCGGTGCCTTCGATATTTGTGGCGAAGATATAGGTTTTGTTTTCATGTTTGATGAAGCCTGCGTACCAGCCGATGCCTGAGCCGGAGCCTGTTTTTCCGTATAGGGTGGCATGTTTCTCTTCTTCTTGGATCATCATTCGTTTGACCGTTCTCATGACAGACAGGTCAAATGGAAGACTTTCTTCATATAGTTGTTTAAGAAAATGGACTTGTTCTACTGGAGAAATGCGCAACGAACTGCTTAACCAAAATTGATCGATTCCGCCTGATATGTCTTCGTTCCCATAATGAATGGCTTTCACCCAATAGCTCATGCGTTCTTCTCCGATGTCACGCCCCATGGCTTGATAGTACCAGACAACTGAATCTCTCATGCCTGAGCCCAGTGTATGATCCTTATTCCAGTTATCAATCTCTCTTTTCACTCCGTCCCAATATTTGATGTCATATTCATCTCTCACTGCGCCTGTTTGGAGTCCGATGAGGGCATTTGCCACTTTAAATGTCGATTGTGGTGCAAAGCGCTTGTTCGCTCTTTTTTTGTTATACACCCATGGCGATTTTTCTTTTACTTCTTGTATCACAAATGTGCCTTCCCGGTCTTTCATGAATTCATCTACTGACCACGCTGGTGTTGTTCCCTCACTTGATGAAGGCTGGCCGATACAAAGTGCCATCAGCATGAAGCCTGAAAACAGCCATTTCATATGCTTTTTCTTCAAAAAAATCGCTCCTTTTCCTATGATTTGTATCGATTGTAGCATGCCTGAGTGATGAGGCATAAGGTACGCTTGTCCTCTTTTCTGCCAAATAAAAAAAGCCGGTTTCATCCGGCTTTCTGATCATATTAGCTTTCTTTTTTCTCTTCTATGGCCTGCCTCGCGATTTTTGAAATGGTCATATCATCCATTGGCGGGTTATGGAGCCCAGCACGAATATCTCGATAGTAACGCTGCAGCGGACAGTCAAGGCTCAAGCTTTTTGCACCGACTAAACGCATGGCTTTATCAACCACTTGCAGACTATGATTAACGACTGTATGCTTCACAGCACCGAATTCATTGATTAACAGTGCTCTTTTCTCAGGCCGCTCATATAATGTTGTCGTTGAATAAATGACGTGCCGTGCTTGTTTTAATAGTAAATCAATTTCGCCAATCAGTGTTTGGACATTTGGCAGTTCGCTAATCGTTCCGCTGATACTGTTCGGTGAATGGGTGATGGCATACTGAACTGCATAATCTCTTGCCGCTTGCGCAATCCCCAAATAACAGGAAGGAATATGTGCGATCCAAGGGTTTAACGTACCGCCCCGAGGTCCTTTTTGCACTTCAACAAGCATGTCCTCTGAAACCACAACTTGATCTAAGATTAAATCATGGCTTTCTGTTCCTCTCATGCCAACAACATCCCATGTTTCTTCTATAGAAACACCTTCTGTATCACGGTGAATTAAGAAAAATCCCATCGCCTCTTTTTCTTCAATCCATACGCCGACTAAAAAGTATGTGAGAGCTGGTGACATCGTAGTGAAAATTTTACGTCCATTGATCACCCAGCGATCACCTGATTTCATCGCTGTTGTCCCAGGCTTGCCGCCTCTTGTTGGACTGCCTGTCTGCGCCTCACTTACAGCGCGGTTGACAAGGGCACCCTTCTTCACTTCTTCCGCAAAGAATTGCAGCTGCTTCTCATTCCATAGTTTCTTTTCATAAATTTCACCAACAACTCCTTGGTGCCAGCCAATTGATAAGGCAGTCGCTCCGTCCATGCTGCCAAGCGTTTCTTGAAATAGAACCATATCCGTTACAGATTGACCTCCGCCTCCATATTCAGCGGGAAGAGACAGGGTTGTATATCCCATGTTTACTAATGATTCGATATTCTGTTTAGGAAAATAAGCGCCTTCATCATGTTTTTTTGCGTTTTGTTCGATCGTTTCACGAAGAGATTCCAGCTGATTGAGCCATGTTTTTTGAAAATCGGTATCGACAAATAATGCTTTAGACAAAACGTATCCAACTCCTCTGTTTCTCACAATCTATGATATCTCATTTTTCCAATCGGAATAAATAAAACACACTTTACTTATAGGATTTAATGTGTTAAATTTTATCAATATTAAGTACATCTGTCAAAGGAACGTGATGCTTTTATGATCTCAGCTACTAATCTACATAAATCTTATGGGCAGACCCATGTGTTAAAAGGCATTGATATCACCGTACAAGAAGGTGAAGTGGTCGCAATTATTGGACCGAGCGGATCAGGAAAAACAACACTTCTCCGCAGTTTAAACAGCCTCGATATTCCAGACAAAGGAGAGCTGACTGTTGGAGAAGCCACGATTCAATTTGAACGATATCATAAAAAAGATCTTTTAAAACTAAGGCAGCAATCTTCCATGGTATTTCAGCATTATCACTTGTTTCAAAATAAACGAGCACTTGAAAATATTACAGAGGGATTGATTGTGTCCCAAAACATGTCTAAGAAAGAAGCAGAAAAGGTTGGAGAGCAATTTTTATCGCGGATTGGACTGCTACATAAAAAGGATGCATTTCCGAGTGAATTATCTGGCGGTCAGCAGCAGCGGATTGGAATTGCCCGCGCTCTTGCGATGAATCCTGCGGTGCTTTTGTTTGATGAACCAACGTCCGCACTGGACCCAGAGATGGTCGGAGAAATACTTGAAATGATCAAAGATATTGCGAGCCAAGGGATGACGATGGTCATTGTGACGCATGAAATTTCGTTTGCAAAAGACGTAGCGGATACGGTGATCTTTATGGCAGATGGAGAAATTGTTGAAAAAGGCTCACCAGAAGACGTCCTCTTGAAGCCTCAGCATGAACGAACAAAACAATTTTTATCCAGGATTCATCGCGGAATGTGGCAAGGATCGGAGGAAGACATATGAAGCAAAAGACAGCATTCATGACAGCTGGTGTCCTTCTGATTCTCCTCTCTCTGATTGGCTGCAGCAGTGTGAAAACAACAACAGATGATGGAAAACAAATTGTAAAAGTCGCACTGAGTGCAGAGGTCAATCCACCCTTTTTAGCCACAAATGACCGAAACGAACCGATTGGCTATAACATTGATTATTTAAATGAAGTGGAAAAAAGACTTCCGCACATACATTTTGATTACATCTTTGGCGAAGAAGAATCCAACCTTATTGGTGTTGGCGCAGGGAAGTTTGAAATGGCAGCTAATTGGTTTTTCAGTAACCCTGAACGTGAAAAACGGTTTCTTTACCCTCAAGTTCCGTACGGCTATTCGATGACAGGATTAATTGTGAATGAATCAAACCAGGATATTCAATCGCTTGACGATATGACATCAAAAAAGCTCGCTCCTGTCAGTCCCAGCGGCGGATTGCGTTCCATATTAAATCAATATAATGAAGAACATGATCCAGATATTCCGCTGACAACCATTGAAAGCCCTTCAAATGAACTCAACTTAAAGCGTGTTGAAAGCGGACGGTCCGATGCGGCCTTTATGAATATTTCGACCTTCGATACCATTCAAAAGCATCTGAATCTGAAGGTAAAAGTGGGCGGGATCGTGTCAAAGGAGCCGATCTATCTTGTCTTACAGCCAAGTGAGAAGCAGCTTGCAGCAGACTTGGACCAGGTCACACAAGAGATGATTGATGATGGAACACTGCCTAAGCTTGCGAAAAAGTGGTTTGGGGTTGATTTCTTTCAAGATATTGACTACATCTCAGAAAAAGGCTATCAATATGAAGAAAGGAAGGAAGCGTCATGACGTTTACAGCTGGAGATTGGCTGCGCATTTTTTTACAGGTGCTTGAACGCCTGCCACTCACTTTTCTCATTATTGCGGTGTCATTGTTTTTCGCCATCATCATAGGGCTCTTATTTGCATGCATTCGTATAAAACAAATCCCAGTGCTGAAGCAATTGGCTGTTGTCTATTTATCTTTTACACGAAGTACGCCATTAATTGTTCAGTTATTCTTAATTTATTTTGGACTTCCTCAGCTTTTACTTGTGGCAGGAATTCAAATCAATCATTGGGATCGCGTGTTATTTGTGATGATGACGTTCTCTTTACATACGGGGGCTTATTTATCTGAAGTTTTTCGCAGTGCGTATTCGTCTGTTGGGAAGGATCAGCTGGAAGCCGCCTACATTGTTGGGATGACAGATACACAGGCCTTGATCAGGATCATTATCCCGCAGGCCTTTCTCATTGCCCTGCCAAACCTCGGAAATTACACCATTGATCTTGTGAAAGACACGGCGGTTGCCTTTACGATTGGGCTCATCGATATGATGGGACAGGTGAAGATCATCTTAGGAAATAACTATGGAATCGGCATGTTTGAAGTGTATGTGATCATCGCGATTGTGTACTGGCTCATTTGTATGAGCATTGAACTAGTCACCATGCTGCTTGAAAAGAAATTTGTAAAAGGCCGCACCAGCCTGTCACGTTAAGGAGGCGATTTGATGCAAACCATTGATATTCCATTTGCGATTGACCAAGTACCACATATTCTAAAAGGGGTTCCTTTCACCTTATTAATTGCACTAGTTTCCATGGCTGTGAGTCTTGTGATCGGATCTGTTTTTGCTTTCATTCGTCTCTTTCGCATCCCTGTACTCAGGCAGCTCGTTACGCTCTACGTCTCTTTTTTTAGAGGTACGCCTCTTATTGTTCAACTGTTCGCTTTCTTTTATGGGCTTCCTTTTGTTCTAAGTAACATGAGCGGCGCATTTGGGCTGACCTTTCACCCGGATATGGTCTCCCCATTAGCCGTTGCCCTTATTACCTTCAGCCTGCATTCAGCCGCTCATTTAACAGAGGTGGTCCGAAGTGCACTTCTGGCAGTAGACAAAGGGCAGCTTGAAGCGGCAAAAATTGTAGGCATGACCACACGTCAGGCGATGATACGCATTATTTTACCGCAGGCATTTGTTGTGGCCTTACCAAACCTAGGCAATCAGCTCGTTCAGTTATTAAAAGCGACATCTCTTGCGTTTACAATTGGGGTACTCGAAATCATGGGTATTTCCCGGATCATTGCAAATGACGGCTATCAGTTTTTAGAAACTTATCTCGTCTCTGCTTTGATCTATTGGCTGCTGAGCATTGTCTTTGAATTAGCCTTTGCATTATTAGAGAAACGTGTCAGCGTATACGGAAGAACTCTCGGACGTTAAAAAGTCGATCAGGCACAAAAACCTGATCGACTTTTTTATTCACCCTTTTTTGGTGTGTTAAACAGTTCTTTTGGTGCGGGTTTGAGCTTTGGTGCAGAGCCGAAAACGACAGGAGCAGAAATATATCTGAACTCTCCTTTTCCATCCATGCTGCGGCCATGTGCCCATCTGCCTTGCTTACTTTCTTCCCCTCTTGAGAAGTTAAACAAGTCATAGGATACTTGCTGTTTTTCTAATGAACGAGGGAAGGTGGTTGGTACGACGACATCCCCTTCTCGCTCTTCTAATTCTTTAATTGCAGCAAGCCACATATTTTGATGATATGTATCACGAGCAATGAGGAAGGAGAGCATATCTTTGACGCCGCGGTCATCTGTCATTTCGTAAAGTCTTGTCACCTGAAGACGGCCCTGTGATTCTGCATTTAAATTGGCCCTGAAATCAGCCATTAAATTTCCGCTTGCAATGATATACTTGGCATTCCAAGGATACCCTTGACTATCCGCTGCCATCGCCCCTAAACCGGCAACAATTGCATGCTGCGGATTCATTCCGCCCATAACAGCTGCAAGTGCTGGATCACTTTGATACGCCTGTTCCTGTTCTTTTACCGGTGCTTTATCAAGTAGACGTGCGATCATTGTCGCCAGCATTTCGACATGACCAATTTCCTCTGTCCCAATATCAAATAATAAATCCCTATATTTTTGGTCTGCCCGGCAATTAAACCCTTGAAATAAATATTGCATCATCACACTGATTTCACCATATTGACCGCCTAATACTTCTTGCAGCTTTTTCGCGTAAAGCGGATCAGGTTTTGAGGGCTTTGCTTCATATTGCAATTCTTTGATGTGATAAAACATGATGTCATCTCCCTTATCAAAAACATCTTTTCACTTATCACTATTCAACCGCAGCTCTCATTATGAAAATGACCTGATCACATAAAAAAAGAGAATGGCTTATGCCATCCTCTTTGTTATCTTACTTATTCAGCACTGACTAAAATTTTCACTTGATCTTTTTCATTGATTAATGCATGGAAGCCATCCTCAATCACATCGTCCAACTTGATTTTTTTCGTGACGAGTGTGTCTGCAGAGAAATAGCCTTTTCTCATTAAGTTTAATACAGATGGGAATACGTCTCTGTAGCCGATAATTCCTTTTACTGTACGTTCTTTAATGACAATGTCATTCGGCATAATTTCAGCGCCTTTTTCCCAAATGCTTACAATGACTGTTTCGCCTGAAATTCTAGTTGATTGGATTGCTTGCTTCAATACAACAGGTACACCTGTCACTTCAAAAGAAACATCGACGCCACCGTTTGTGCGGCGTGCAATTTCTTGAACAACATCTTCATACTGAGAAGGATCAACAATGATCGCTCCAAGCTCTTTTGCTTTCTCTTGACGTTCTTTTGATAATTCAACTGCATAAATATCAGTAGCACCAGCTGCTTTTAATGCTTCAATGACAAGTAAACCAATTGGTCCGCAGCCAAACACAGCCGCTGTATCCCCAGCTTGTACTTTACTAGAACGAACCGCATATAAAGCAACCGCAGAAGGCTCGACAAGCGCGCCTTGCTCATATGAGATTTCGTCTGGTAATAAATGAAGTAATTCTTCATCGACTGATACATATTCAGAGAATCCACCGCCGCCTCCGGCAAGTCCTAAAAAGCCCATGTTTTCATCTAAGTTATAAGCACCTTGATGTCCGTGAGTTGCAAAAATAGGTTCAACAACCACTCGGTCGCCTACTTTATAATTGCTCACGCCTTCTCCTACTTCAACAACTTCACCAGAGAACTCGTGTCCCAGTGTAATTGGTGCTTTTTCTTTTGTAAGTGGATGAGGTTCATTCACAGGAATGAAGATCGGTCCGCCTAAATATTCATGTAAATCACTACCGCAAATGCCGCACCATTTTACTTTCAGTTTCACTTTTCCTGGAGCAACTGTTGGTTCATCAATTTCCTCTAGTCGAATGTCCTTTTGATCGTGCCAGCGTAGTGCTTTCATTTGTAAGACTCCTTTTCTCATCAATTTAATTAACTTACTTAAATAATGATAACATAATTTTTTTAATTTTCTAAGTAGGATGCACTATTTTTTTGACAGTCAATGGACGAAAGATGACAAAACATAACAATAGACAGATAAGAAGCATACATATACACCCAATGATGACGGAGATTCTGATCGATAAAATATGAGCGAGTCCGCCAAATATTCCTGTCATGGTCATCGTTAGAATAGCTTCAACCAAAGCATAAAAACTGGCTACCCTCCCCATCACCTCCACAGGAATATTCGTTTGATAGTACGTCATAAATCCTGTGTTCGCAAATGCTAAAAAGAAGGCTAATATAAAAAATCCACCGGCAGCTGCAACTAGGCTGCTGGAAAATGCATAAATAAGATAGCCAAACGCCACAAACAAACTGCCGATTCCAAGCATCAGCGAAACTGACAGCCTTTCAACAATGACCGAATTAAGACTTGCCCCTGCAATGATACCCGCTCCAGCTATACTGACAAGAAGGCCATATTGTGTATCAGTCAGCATCAATACTTCTTTTGCAAAGGCTGTTTCAAGTGAGTCTATGGCCGTAGGAAGGACCGTTATCGCCGCACTAAATAATAAATATACCGTCATGATCTGGCGTGACGTCAGACTAAATCGCAGAACAAGCTTTGCATCCTCTTTTAACATTGAAAGGGAAAACCGCTTTTGAGCAGCATCTGTTTTGAGCAAATTCGGTAAACACATCGTTAACAGTGCAGATATCAACAGGCAGATGGCATTTACATAAATTGAAAGAACAGGAGTCCCAATGAGAAAGAGCACACCTGCTGCTGCGGGCCCAAGTAAAAATCCACCGGATTGTAATAAAGAGCGAATGGCATTAAACCGTTTTCGGTTATCCGCCGGGATGAGTCCTGTCATATACACCATCGACGCTGGATGAAACATCGCTTGTGCCATCTGTATGAAAAACACCATGACATACAGAATGAGCAGATGTCCTGAAAATAAGGCAAAAGGGATGCATGCAATGAGCAGAGCACGGGTAATATCTAAACTGATCATCACTTTCCGCTGATTCAGCCTGTCAATCAAACTGCCGGACCAGCTATTGGTCAAAAGAGCAGCAGCCGGTCTTAGCAAATAAACTGCTGTTACAGCAAGTACAGAGCCCGTTTCTTGAAAAATAAGCAGATGGAGGGCAATCATATAAATCCATTCTCCTATGTTCGCAATCCCGATGGCTCCAAGTAAAATACTCATATCCCGCCAATGTTTTTTCATCATTGTCCCCCCTATTTGTCATAAAAAAATCCCGCCCCCAAGACATGTCTGTCTTGAGGACGGGATTTACTCCGCGTTGCCACCTCAGTTCATTCATCTGTTGCCAGATGAACCTTAGCGGGTGATCATTCACCCTTCTCTGTAACGGGAGAAGTTCGCTGCACCACCATCCGAGGGAATCCGGTGCAGAGCTAAGAGGCTTGGTTCCATCATGCTTCCCAGCTCCTTCTCAGCTTCACGGAGTTCTCTGTGTGGGGCAGCTATGATGTACTCTTCTCTATTTGCGCTTTGTCTTTTTTTCATCACGATCTTCAGCGGAATTGTTACATATTGTACTGCGCCCCGATCAAAGCGTCAATGTTTTTTTCATGTTAATCCGCATAAATCATTTTCCTAGTCATACCGCCATCAATAACCAAATCTGTGCCGTTCACAAATTGATTGTCTTCATCTGTTAAATAAAAACAGGCTTTCACAATATCCTTTGGCGTGCCGACTCGATTGGAAGGATGCTGCTGATGGTCAATTTCTCGAAGACTTGTCTCATCTTTCGTTTCAATCCATCCAGGGGAAATGCTATTGACCGTAATGTGATCCTGACTAAAAGAAACTGCCAAGGCATGAGTAAGCGCGGAAATGCCGCCTTTTGATGCAGCATATGCTTCTGTATAGGGTTCTGACATGGCCGCACGGGTAGATGAAATGTTCACAATGGAACCGCCGTTTGGATTCTCTTTGATATAACGTGCTGCTTCTCTAGCGCATAAAAAAGTCCCTCTTACATTTGTATGCAGCACATGATCCCACTCATCGACCGTTAACGCATAAGGCGATGCTGTGCACATGACGCCGGCATTATTAATGAGAACATCAATTGTTTTGCAGTGCTCCACCGCAAACGACATTAAGCGTTGAATATCCTTCTCCTGTTTCACATCTGTTTTAATGAAATAAACTTCAAAGGACTCTTTTCTCAGCTGCTCCTCCAAACGCTTCCCCTTCTCTTCATCTATATCCGCAAGCACCACACGCGCCCCTTCTTTTGCATAACCGCAGGCGATCGCTTCACCAATACCATTGGCTGCGCCTGTGATGATGACGGTTTTATGTTGAAAATTCATCATTCATCCAATCCTTTCTCCATGAGATGTTGTCGTCTATCATATCATTTTGAGGAATCTCGGCACAAAGCTGAATTTGTATGACTAGATCAACTGGTCAAAGAGGATCACCTGTTTCGTAAAATTGAGCAGTAATTGATTTCTCATTTATCGTAGATACGGTAAAAGCGTATTATAGCGAAATCAAAGGTCGTCCATCTCTTGATTTGTTGTTATTTAGAATCTAATTGAATATATAAAATGATTAAGATTTAGGAAGTAGGATGTTGTTCTGTCCCAAAGAATACACGAAAGCAACTGACTCGAAACATTTTCGTTTAATCTTCAGTTAAACGACCATTTTGCCAAAGCTGTTGATAATACGGATGTGTTTTTTGTAATTCTTCATGTGTGCCTTGACCTGACAAGCGTCCATCTTCAAAGACAAGGATTTGGTCTGCACTTGTAATCGTGGATAACCGATGGGCGATGATGATCGTCATCCGGTTTTTCGTTAACGCTTGAAGAGCAAGCTGCACTTCACGCTCTGATTCGTTATCTAAGTTCGATGTCGCCTCATCAAGTAATAAGATTCTCGGATTTCGTAAAATCGCACGAGCAATCGCAATACGCTGTTTTTGACCACCTGAAAGCTTAATACCTCCTTCACCAACCTCTGTATCGAGGTGTTTGTCCAGCTGCATGACAAAATCATAGGCATAGGCTGCTTTTAATGCGCCAAGTACCTCTTGTTCACTTGCTCCATTCGTCCCGTACATGACGTTGTCACGAATCGTTCCGTTTAATAACGGTGCATTTTGACTTACATAGCCAAACAACCCACGCCACTCTGTTAAGTTAAATTGCTCAATGTTTTCTTTGCCATACAGTATCGCACCTGATGACACGTCATAAAAACGTTCAATAAGGGAGAACATGGTCGTTTTCCCGCCTCCACTTCGGCTGACAAAGGCCGTTGTTTCATTTGGCTTTAACGTAAACGTCATACCTTTTAACACGTACTTTTCGTTGTACTTAAACGACACATTTTCAAAATGAATCGGCTGTGACGCAGCAGTTACCGGTTTACCGTCTTGGACTTCACGCTTCTCATCTAAAGCCTCGACAATACGCTCTGTTGCGCCAAGTGTTTTTTGTAAATCAGTAAAGAATGTCGCCATTTGTGTAAATGGCATAATAATTTGTACTAAATAAATCATGATTGCCACAAGCTCGCCAGAACTAATGGCACCTGAAGCAACCTGTGAACCGCCATACCCAAAAACCGCAATGATCACAACCATCATGAGCAGTGTCATAAGTGGTGAAAGAATCGCAACAATTTTTGCTTCTTTTAATCCATACTTGTACAGCTGCTGAATTTGCTTTTCTCCGCCTGCTAGCTCTTGCTGCTCTGTTTGTGAAGCTTTCACAAGGCGAATGTTTGTTAAAATTCTTCCTAATCGTCCGCCAAATCCTGCCAACTCATCTTGATTGGCTTTCGAAATCGCGTACATTTTTTCTCCTAGCGGATACGTCACAAAAATTGTGAGTGGTACGGCGATCAGTAGCAGCAGCGTCATTTTCCAGTCAATCCACAATAAAACAACGATTGCACCAAGTATCACAAAAAGCCCTGACACAAACGATACGAGCTTTTCCGTTACAAACTCCTTTACGACGTTTGTATCCTGCGTAATTCGACTCATCGTTTCGCCAGATTCATGTGCATCGTAATATGTTAATCGTAAATGCAGCATATGCTCCCATACTTCTGTGCGTAAATTCGCGACAACTCCTTCACCTAAACGACGCATCATATAAAATGTAACGGCACTAAGCATCGCCTGTACAATTAAAACACCAATGACTGGAGAGAGTGATGTTAATGCAAAACCAGTATCTGAAATTTGGTTAATAAGCTTCATTGTGAGTAGTGGCACAGCAAGTCCAGCTGCCACCTCTACGATACTTATAAAAAATAAAAGAACTAATTGACTATTCGCCATTTGACTGCGCTTCATCAAAATCCAAAGCTGTGAGATTTTCCCTTGCATTATGATTTACTGCTCACTTTCGTCATGACCTTTTCAAAACGGAAAAACTCATACTCTTCATCCGATTCCGGCTCTTTGCCTTCAACATTAGGTCCTGGGTTGCCTGGGTGATAAAACTCAACAATTTTAAAGCCGCATTTATTCACGTAAAAATGAATATTACGCTTTTCAAAATATGGTGTGTGCAGCTCCCAAACCTTCGTCTCTGGGAACGCTGCTTCTATCGCTTCCCACATTTTAGTGCCAAGACCTTTGCCATGTGCATTTGCCCTTGTATACAGGAAATCCACTTCGTTTCGCTGGGTTTCGTTATTCATTTTCAATACGACACCACCAATTCTTTCGGCGTTTAGTAAAAGTTGACGTACAACCGATTCTTTAGCAGTAAGTGAATGATTGAAATCTTCCTCAGACGGGATTGGTCCCATTTCTGCCGGATCTTCCGCATCTGTAAAACGATCTTGTAACCCCTTCATAAATGCCTCTTGTAATTCTGCCTTAAATGCTGCTAGCTCGTCCTGCGGTACAGGTGCTAATGTCATTTGTTGATTTAGTTTTGTCATTTCTAAAAAACCCTTTCTTTTAAACTGATTAAAATATTCGACCGACTGTTAAAAATAGCTGACTATAATGGCCTAGACTCCGTATTTTCGAATCCAACCTTCCGCCTTATTACTCCATTTCATTGAGAAACCCAACCATTTACCAAGCCAAGTTAGTAGTAGTCGAATGTTAGGTCATGTTAAGTACAAGAAATAGTGTAAAGTATGGAGTAACTCTAGAGTAAAGAAAGAAATGAAAAATATATTCGAAGAAATAATTATCAGCTAAACCTCTTATGTAAAGCGACGAGAAAATAGGTTGGTCGGTACCAACGGAGAAACTTTACGAGCAATCTACGCATTTTTTAAAAAAACTTGGGGTTAAAATACGGTATTGTGTATGCAAAAGAAGATGACTTAAATGAGGAGTCTGGAGATGTAGGCTGCCTATTTGTCGTCTATATGACCGTCAGCAAGAATGAAAACAGCTGGGTTCTATGAGATTATTTATCATCAAGGACCTTATGAAGAAACCTTAGAAAGTATCTCTTTCGTTGATATGTATTGTATATTCAATGTGAATTCCACAATAAAGAGCCGTCCCATTTATGGAGTGGCTCTTTATTGTTAAACATTTATTGAGAAACCAATACCATTGGCTGCGCCTATGATGATGACGGTTTTCCCTTTAAAATGTAGCATATGATTAATTCCTTTCAATGACTCGTATGAATGATTTACTTTTACCCTTTCCTGAAAAGAGCAATCCAGTCATCCACCTCTATTGATTCTATTTGATCCTCTGTCATGTTCAATCTATAATATTGCTTTATTTTCTCGTTAGCATCTAACATGTATTTTGTAACGATCTCTTCTTCCTTTAAAGTTTTTGTTGTTCGCTTGACCCATTCTTGAAAAGGGTAACGTTTTTTTCGTTCCATTGATCTTACTTCTTTTATTCCCTCTTTATAAAACAATTCCCGCCATTGTTCTTTAGATAGACAGGACACATGACTTGGGTCTCTCAATCTTTCCAGCTCATTGATAAATAGTGCAAGCTCTTCATCATTTGGCGAAACATTATCAATAAAGAAAAACAGACCATTTGACTTTAATACGCGAGATGCCTCTTTGGCAAACTGTTCAGGGTGCGGGAAATGGTGTGCTGCAATTCGGCATGTGACCATATCAAATGTGCCATCTAAAAAAGGAAGGCTTTCTGCATCCGCTACTACATAAAAAATTTGTGGATACGCTTTTAAATGAAGTGATGTATGCGAAAGCATCTCTTTCGTTAAATCCGTCGCAAATACTTGATTCACATATGGAGCCAATGCTTTTGCGGTATGCCCGCCACCAGTTGCTATATCGAGGACGGTCCAGCTTTCTTCTGGAGCTGTCCATTCAACAATTAGATCCAGGTCTGCTCCCTTTGCATGAGTTTGACTCGTCACATACTTTTCTGCATTTCTCCCAAATTGTTCTACAACCCTTCTTTTGGCTTGATCTGAATTCATCTAATTCCTCCCCCTTGAAATGGATTTGTATATTCTATGTGATTTTCCACAATAAAGAGCCGTCCCATTTTATTGAGCGGCTCCTTTCATGTTAAAAATTATCGAGAAAGCATCCCGTGCGGGTCAATGACAAATTTCTTCGCCACACCCGAATCAAAGTCACTATATCCTTTAGGGGCTTGATCAAGGTCAATGACGGTCGCATTGACGGCTTTAGCGATCTGTGCTCTGCCGCTTAAAATGGATTTCATTAGACTGCGATGATATTGCATAACAGGGGTTTGACCTGTCACAAAGGTATGAGCTTTCGCCCAGCCAAGTCCAATTCGCACTTTCAGAGAACCGACTTTTGCATCGGCATCCACTGCTCCTGGATCTTCTGTGACATAAAGCCCTGGAATTCCAAGCTTGCCGCCAACTTTAGTAATATCCATAATCGTATTTAAAACAGTTGCTGGTGCTTCTCCCTGGTCTCCATGACCCGAAGCTTCAAAGCCGACACAATCGACGGCACAATCAACTTCTGGCTCCCCTAAAATATTCGTAATTTGTTCGCCGATTCGATCATGTTTTCGTAGATTGATCGTCTCACAGCCGAAGCTTCTTGCCTGTTCCAGTCTTTGCTCATTCAGATCTCCAACAATCACAGCAGATGCGCCAAGAAGTTGAGCCGAATGTGCTGCTGCAAGACCTACTGGCCCAGCACCTGCAATATATACGGTCGAACCAGGCTTTACTCCAGCCGTATAAGCACCATGAAAACCTGTCGGGAAAATATCGGAAAGCATCGTGAGATCAAGTATTTTTTCCATCGCTTGATCTTTGTCTGGAAATTTGAGCAGTTGAAAATCTGCATATGGAACCATGACATACTCGGATTGGCCGCCAACCCATCCGCCCATATCTACATATCCATAGGCAGAGCCTGGGCGGTCCGGGTTTACATTTAAGCACACATGGGTTTTTTGTTCCTTACACATGACGCAGCGTCCGCATGCAATATTAAACGGAACGGACACGAGATCTCCTTTTTGAATAAACTCTACATCTCGCCCAACTTCCACGACTTCACCTGTAATTTCATGACCAAGGACAAGTCCTTCAGGTGCAGTCGTACGCCCTCTCACCATGTGCTGATCACTTCCGCAAATATTCGTCGTCACTACTTTTAAAATGACGCCATGCTCACATTTGCGCCCCACATTGGCTTTAGGTACACCCGGGCCGTCTTTTAAGACCAAATCAGGGTATCCAATATCCTCAACTGCTACTTTTCCTGCTCCTTTATAAACGACACCTTTGTTTCCCGACATGATTTCATTCCTCCCTTTTGTTTAAAAATGAAGTCTCTACAATTTTCTCTATTTCTTAAGCAATTTCCTTCTTCAAACAGCACATTATGTGAAAAAGAGGGAGGCACATGTCTATGTGAGAAAGAAAAATGTGTCTTTCAGCGAAATAAAAAAGAAAATATTGAAAAAAAAGCTAAACTTTTGCAGAACGGTGTCGATATAAGAAATAAGCCAGACAGGTATCCTTAATCGACAAACAAATTCCTTATATATACTATCATTCCTTACACACCTGGCTGGCGCCTATATCACATACAAAAGGCTCTTCTGATGAAGAGCTATTTTTTATTGCAGGCAAAGAGGCTCCTCTGACGAAGAGCCTCTTTTTTGAGTGCTTGTTCATTACCTGGGAAATATTTTCATCATTTTAAGGCTTTGATACAGATGTATGTATCATAGTGATAAACCGATACTTCTCTAAAGTGATATGCTGAAAACAGACGGCTGATCTCTTCTTCACTGTACGATGAAAAAGATGTTGACCGTTTTTGTTCGTTGATCAGCTCCTGCTTTTGGAAAGATAAAAATACTTCTCCATCCACTTGAAGGACGCGGTACACTTCCTTCATGACTTGCTGAATATCCTTCAAGTAATAGATTGTCTGCACCGTAAATAATTTATTGAATGATCTGTCTTCAAAAGGTAATTGCTCAGCCTTACCAAGCGTAATGACGGCTTTGTCCTGTTCCGCAAGCTTCTTATGTTTTCTTTTTGCATATTTAATCATATGGCGAGAGGCATCCACTCCATATACTTTTCCGCGGTCAAGTTTTTCAGCTACCTTTGATAAGGTGATGCCTCTTCCAGTTCCAATTTCTAAAATTCGGTCATTTTCTTGTATATTTAAGAGTTGAATCGTCCATTCATTGATATTATGATGATTTTTTTCCATATAGCGGGCAACCCATTTTGAGAACAAGCCTTTTGGTTCCCTCATTTGTTTTCCAATCCAGCTTTGAATCAATGTTAACACCTGCTTTTCATCAGTAAATAAAACTATTTACAAATTTTCTTACTTTTCATATCGGCTCTCACCTAACAAAAATTAAGACCTAGTCCTAATTTATTTGTCTTTTATAAGACGCTCCTTTTCAGAAAATGTTTCGCAGAAAGTGAAAATTTTTTAACCTGAATAGGCGTTTTCATTATTTGTGCTCAGATTGATTTCGTTTTCTGCATGAGCTGCATAATTTATAAATGTATCTTGATTAGATAAAGGTGGTGCTAGATTATGGGCTTTGGCGGTTATTCTGGAGGCTACTGCGGTGGCTACGGTGGCGGTTTTGCAGGCGGATTCGCATTGCTTGTTGTACTGTTCATTTTGTTGATCATCATTGGTGCAAGCTGGATTTGCTAACGTAAAAGGAGCAGGAAACGTCATGGTTTCCTGCTCCTTTTCTTTAATACCAATAAGTCCGGTACTGATACATATAACGTCTGAGCATTTCCTCTTGCTCTCTTTGCATGCGGTATGGATTGCCGTATCCGTGCTTTAAGGAATGCGGAATAGATGCATACCCGTGCCCGACAGACGGAAATCTCATATATGGTGACATCGACATTCATTGATCACCTCACAATCACCTTTTACGGTATCATATGTGCAGGTGATCAATGTGGAGCGTGTCTAAACCTGGTCCTTCTCCATCGTATAACAATCAAGCATGGCAAGCATCATAAACATGTCAATCTCCTCCTTTTCACATTTTTCATTTCCTGTTTTAGTTCATATACTTTAGTTGTTTCTGTTTCATTTCTTCATAAATTGTTTCGACTTCTTGTTCGTAAAGAACAGTCTCAATGTCCTTGTATTTCCGCTTAATCGTCAAAGTAATAAAAAATAAATGGATTGTCATATACGCTCACCTCCCTTCAGTTCGCAGCACGCGAAATAGCCCGCAGATCTTCTTTATCAGTTGACCTGCGGGCACACAAAAATGCAGATCAAAGACATTGTCTTCCAACCTGCAATGGATGATACGTGTGAAATCCTCGTTTACTTAAACAGTTTTGAAGCGTGCACCGTATAAGGCAAAGGAAGGACACGAACTCTTCCACAGGCTGATGACATGATGAAATTGTTGGTTGAATTGATCACAAGTAGATACGAATAACATATTCTTCAGCCTCCTTTACGTTTTTTTTAATTACTTTGTAAGTATATCCAGCAAGCACCATTTTGTAAACCTGTTTTTAGTAATATAGATGATTTTTGTGTCTTTGACTAAATTTCTACAGTTATTCTTGTCCGAGTGTCCAATACAATGAAAAAAAGCCTCCTCAGGCAAATGAGGAGGCTTTCGAATTAATCTTCATCTAATTCTTGCAGTTTCTTTTGAAAGAAAATAGCGCGTTTAACACAAATAAAAGCTGCTAATAAGAAAACACAATCTATTCCGATCATCAGCATTTTTGGAGATGCTTCGATGTGCTGGTTCGGTAAGATCGTACCAATATATAAAAAGGTGCTGACAGCAAGCAAAATAAAAGCGTACTGCTTGTAATCTGTCACTAAATCACTCCACTTTTTCTTCACTTGTTTCACCTTCCAGTTATCAATGTCTATTCATAGCTTAACATAGTGAGAGAAAGCGAGGAGCATGTAAATCTATCCATTCGCCAGTGCGCTTAGTCCTTGCTTGATATCATGTAGTAAATCATCCACATCTTCAATTCCGACGGAAATACGAATTAAACCATCTGTGATGCCAAGCTCCTCCCGGCGGTCTTTTGGAATGGACGCATGGGTCATCCGGGCAGGGACAGAAATTAAGCTTTCAACCGCTCCAAGGCTTTCTGCGATTGTAAACAGCTTAAGCTGGCTTAAAAATACATCGACATGTTCTTCTTTTCCAATATCAAAAGAGATCATGCCGCCGAAGCCGGATGCTTGTGTTTTCGCAAGTTCATGTCCAGGGTGAGTATCGAGACCTGGATAATAAACACGTGTGACGGCTGCATGTTGCTTTAAAAACTCAGCGATTTTCTGTGCATTTTGTTGATGTGCTTCCATTCGTAGTCCAAGCGTTTTCATCCCTCTCATGAGAAGCCATGAATCCTGCGGTCCAAGAATTCCGCCTGTCGAGTTTTGAACAAAGTGCAGTTCTTCTCCAAGCTCTTTCGTCGCTGTGACGACAAGCCCGCCTACAACATCACTATGGCCGCCTAAATACTTAGTCGCACTGTGCAAGACAATGTCTGCGCCATATTCAATCGGCTTTTGGAAATACGGTGTGAAAAATGTATTGTCGACAATCATCAAGATGTTGGCTTCCTTTGTCAATTCGCCGATGGCTTTTAGATCCGTCATTTTGAGTAAAGGATTGGTTGGCGATTCAATGTAAACGGCTTTTGTTTCAGGTAAAATGGCTTTTTTCACTGCTTCAGGATCACTTGTGTCAACAAAGGTTGCAGTAATGCCAATACGGTTTAGCACCTTTGTGATGACGCGGTAGGTTCCGCCGTACACGTCATCTGTCAGCACAATATGATCTCCGCTGTTAAACAGCATCATCACAGCCGTAATGGCTGCCATCCCTGAACCAAATGCGTAGCCGCTTGCTCCTCCTTCAAGATCACGAATGACTGTTTCCAGGGCAGTTCTTGTTGGATTTGCTGTTCTGGAGTATTCATACCCCGTATGTTCGCCTGCTTTCGGCTGCTTATAAGTACTCACTTGGTAAATCGGTACAGACACGGCGCCTGTTCTTTCATCACCCGTTGTTCCGCTGTGAATCATCATTGTTTTTGGTTTCATTCTATTTTCCTCCCTCATAAATTCCTTTACTTAAATATCGCTCACTGCTGTCAGGAAAAATGGTGACAATGACTGTCCCAGGTGCTGCTTTCTTTGCTTCCTCTAAAGCGGCAAATAAAGCGGAACCAGAAGAGCTGCCGATGAGAACACCTTCTTTTTCAGCTGCTTCTTTCACCATTCGAAACGCATCATCATCACTGACAGTGTAAATCTCATCAAATAAAGCCTGCTCCATATAATCTGGGATAAATTCAAGGCCAATTCCTTCCGTTCTATGCGGACCCGGATCCCCTCCATTTAAAATTGATCCTTCAGGCTCCACAACCACTGTTTTTAACGCCTGATTCTGCTCTTTTAAATAGGCGGCACAACCTTGAAAAGTTCCGCCAGATCCTGCTCCCGCCACGAATACATCGATATTCCCTTTTAAGTCGGACCATAATTCGGGACCGAGCGTTCTGTAGTAAGTCAATGGATTTACTTGGTTTTTAAATTGTAAAACACAATAGGCATTGTCAAGGCTTGCCTCTAATTCAAGGGCTCGATCAATCGCACCCTTCATGCCTTCTTTTCTGGGTGTATGAATAATCTCTGCACCGAGCGCCTTCATCAGTTGTTGTTTTTCTTGACTAAAATGTTCTGGTACACAAAAAATGGTTTGCAATTGATGCTTTCTTGCACTTAGGGCAAGCCCAATTCCTGTGTTTCCAGCAGTTGCTTCAATAATAGTTCCGCCTGGACGCAGTTTGCCAGATGCTAATGCTTCTCTGATGAGCATGTCACCTAAACGATCCTTAATACTTCCACCTGGATTCATCATCTCAAGCTTTGCATACACCTCAACGCCTTCTGGGACGCCAATCCCTGACAGCTTTAAAAGCGGTGTGCGGCCAATTAATTCAGTAATATCCTTTATGACAGCCATATGATTCCCTTCCTTTGCATGGAAAAGAAGGGGGAAACCCCTTCTTTTATTGTGTTTGCTTTATCATACGCAAGACAAGGTCGGTTGAGTGAATCGCTGCTTGCTCAAGGAATTGATCAAAGGAGATATTGGATTCTTTCCCTGCAATATCTGATAGCGCTCGAACGACAACAAATGGCGTACCAAAGAGCTGGCAGACCTGTGCAACGGCTGCGGCTTCCATTTCCACCGCATATAACTCTGGAAACTTCTCTCTCACAAACGCTACACGATCCGGATCATTCATAAACGAATCTCCTGTTGCAATCGTTCCTTTTGCCACTTGAATATGATCAATTTCTAAAGCAGATTCTTCTGCCAGCTTCACAAGCTTTTCATCTGCAATGAAAGCAGCTGGAAGTCCCGGCACTTGTCCATATTCGTAATCAAAGATGGTCACATCTACATCATGATGTCTCACATCAGTAGAGATGACAATATCACCTACATTTAATGAGTGATGGAAACCGCCAGCAGATCCTGTATTGATCACATAATCTGGCTGAAAGCGGTCAAGCAGTAATGTTGTGCTGACCGCTGCATTTACTTTTCCAATTCCTGATTTTAATAAAATCACTTCTTTATCTTCATAAACACCTGTTGTAAATTCACACCCAGCGATGTTTTCTTGTGTAGCATTTTTTAGTTGATCTCTTAAAATCGTCACTTCTTCTTCCATTGCACCTATAACTGCGATTTTCAAATCAAAAACATCCTTTCATTCCCTTTTCTTCGCTTCTACGATCCAAACAAAATCATTCATTTGATGAAAGGACGTGCTAAAACCTTCTTCTTCAAAGATTTGCTTTAGCACATCAATGGATGGATAATATTCCGTTTCTAAATCCTCTGCAAGCTGATCGAACCCTGCGGCTCTCGCTTTGTCGATCTGAGCTTGATGTGCTGCTTGATTTTGAAACATTGTATCAGCAAAAACTATTTTACCATCTGAGTGAAGGATGTTGCTATAGGTGTGAATGGCTTGTTTTTTTTCTTCATCCGTTAAATGGTGGAATGCATATGAGCTGACGATCGTATCTGGCTCAAATGGCGGCGCTGGAAATGATAAAAAATCCCCATCATGAAATAGATCTGGCAGTCCTTTTTGAAGAGCCGCTTTCTTCATGGCATCTGATGGTTCAACACCATACACGTTTTTATCAGCTGCAAGGAGCAGCGCTGTTAGATTCCCCGTACCGCTTCCAAACTCAAGAACGTCTTGGCCTGAAAGGCGGACAATCTCTTTTAAAATAGCCGGATACCGGCGAAACACTTCTTTATACTGCTCGTCATGACCACTTACCGTGTCGTCATAAGAGTCAGCCCAATGATCAAATAAAGAAAGAAATTCACGTCCCATTTTCTTTCCCTCCACTTTATCTATTTATTCCTATGCGTATAGTATGTTTTATTCCGTCGAACAGTTCCTATCCTACCACAACTTCTGTTTCTTTCCTACTAAAAAATACTGGGAGAGACCGAAAAACATTTGCCCTTCTGAGGGAGAGAGATTAAGATGAATGAAGAGTATAGAGAGGTGAATCAAATGGATTTTCAGCTGGATTTTTTAAAGGATAAAATAGAATTTTTTGAAGCAACATCTTTAAAAGAACTTGAACAAAAGATCCAAAAACAAATTGAACATAATCAGGCGATTCTGCTGACTGTTCATTCTGTCAGTCATCAAACGACTGTGATCGATGAGCAGATTTTGTATACAGCAGTTGTTCATTTTAAAGCGAATGTTTAAACAAAAAAGATAGCAGATCTGCTATCTCAGCGTGTAGACAAACCCTCGCATTCGTTGTCAGTTCTGCGTGCCGGTGCTCACGAATGTCAAATTCGCTCCGCTCCGGTACTCGTCCTTCCTAGACTGCAAAGGTTTTCTATCACGCTGAAAAGAAGACAAAGGGCTAAAATAAACATCATTTTAGCCCTTTGTCAACAATCTGCTATCTTTTTTCGTGTTTATCTTAATTTTTCAACCTTCACAGGTTTCCAGCCTTTTTCATCTACCCACGTAATTTCCACGCGGTAGCGTTCACCTGTTGATTTATCACGGATGGTTCCTTTTGCATCTTGAGGACCTCCGTTATTTCCTAACCAAAGAACGGTCATTTGATCTTCTGAAATTCCTGTCGCATAGGACATGGCTTTGATCATTTCTTTCCAGTCTTTTGAGCTGGAATCATAGGTTGCTGTATGTGAACCGGATTGCTCTGTTCCTACAGGCTCCCAGTCATCATTTTCGTATGTTTTGTCTACATCACTCGTTTTGCCGCCATCTGTTTCTTTGGCGTCTTTTAACGCATCTTTATTAGGTTTTTCTTCATCATCTGTCTTCTTCGTTTCGTCGTCTTGATCAGATGAATCATCTTTTTTTGCATCTGAATCATCGGATGTGTCTTTCTTTGGATCTTTCACATCTTCTTGTGAGTTTTGTTTATTTTCACTTGTTGCAGGTGCCGTTTTTGATGGCGCATCCGCTACATCAGGATCTTTCGGCTTATTAAAAATTAACAAACTCGATGCGACAACCAAAATAAGCACCACAACGATACCAATTAATATGTTAAGCACCATATTTGCCTTTCTGCGCTTATCACGATGTTCAAATCGAGAATTTCTACTCAAAATCTCTGCACTCCTTTGCCTCTGTTCCCTAAGTCGTTACTATTCTAACATGTCATGAAGGGATGTTCTATGTCTGTTTCTTTTCAATTTCATTGACCTTTTTTACAATATCATAAAACGCATCATTTGTCTTAGCCCGGCCACTTGTCTCATCAAGGTGAACAACAACAAGGGCGTATTTTGGTTTTTCTACCGGAAAGTATCCAGCAAACCACTTATGATAAAGCGGATTCCCCTTTTTGTCTTGACTGCCGGTTTGGGCAGTACCTGATTTTCCCGCTACATCGTATGGCAAATCTTGAAACCTTCTTCCGGTTCCCTTGTCAGAGGTCACCACCTGCCTTAAGAATTTTTGCAGCTTTTGAGCTGTATAGCGGTCTATGCTGCCCCCTTCAGGCCGTTTGTTTTGAAAGGACAGCATCGTTGTTCCGTTTTGATACAGCACTTTTTCTGCAATTTTCACTTCTTTTCGTTCTCCTCCTCTTGCGATCGCAGCCATCATATTCGCGATTTGCAGAGGCGTCGTTTTGACATTTTTTTGTCCTATTGCGGTTTGTGCAATGGCTTTTTTGACATGCTTGTCTCTTTTATCTCCCCACACACTGCCTGTTTCTTCACGATCAAACTGTTTGAAGTGCTGCTTATGATAGACATCCCCTTCCCAGCCAGCTCGATCTATGAGTCCAAGCTTAGAAGCCGTCTTTTCGATGATTTGATCATCTGTTTGAATGAGCCTTTCAGCAAGTGTCGCAAAGGTATAATTGCAGCTCTGCGAGAAACTATCAGTCAGATTCAGCACTTCTTGTTTTCCTTCAGGCTCTCCATATAAATTCTTTCGACAGTCATACATGGTTTGTGGCTGGTCAAGATTTTTTTCGATTGCTGCGGCAAGTACAGCCGTTTTAAAGACAGAGCCTGGTGCAATCGCTGTCAGCATGTAATTTCTTGCCTCATGCCGGTTTTTACTTGTGACATTTGGGGTACTCGCCATCGCGAGTACACTGCTGCTTTCAATGTCGAGCAGAACGGCACCGCCTTTTTCAACGCCTTGTTCTTTGAGCACCTTCTCCATTTCAGCCTGCATGTCTTCATCTATTGTTGTCTGTACCTGAAGTGGATAAAAGGAATGAGCTTCTGCTGTATATTTGACGTCCATACCGAACAAAGGGTTTCCCCTTCCGTCCACATGATATAACAATTTTGTGTCTTGCTCGGGTAATAGAAATTCGTCAAAGGTGCTTTCCAGCCCAAATGTGCCGATTTCAGTACGTATGGAAAGCTCTTTTTTGTCAGGATAACGCTTTCTCAATAGTTCTGGATTTTCGCTTGTGAAACCTAATGTGTGGAGGGCAAGTCTTTTTTTGTCCTTCTCTTTCATATATACGCCGTACACACCTGAATATTTCATATCATTGATGTCTTTCAGCTTTTTTTTCGTGATGTCATCTTTTAAAATGAGAGGTTTTTTCGTTTCTGTTAACTGTTTTTTGAGTTCATCCTCTTCCATCTCAAGAATAGAGGCGGTTTGCTGTAAGCGTGGAAGATCATATTGCAGGAAAGGAAATAAGATAACCGCAGGCTGTTCTTTTGTAAGAAGTGCTTGGCCGTTTCGATCTAAAAACTCACCGCGCCCGTCTGAAATAACGACTTCTTCTGTTCGCTGTTTGACACTTTCTTGTATTAAATTGATATCAAGCTTTGAAAACGATTCTGTAAAGAACAGCTGAATTTCTGCCAGTCTCATCAGAAGACCGAGCAATAGTATAAAAATAATCGCACCTGTCCATTGAATTCTTCTTTTTTTGCGCATAAAAACACCTCGTCCCTATTGTGGACGAGGTGTTTACCTGATAAACGTGATTAAGAAATTTTTACAATTTGGACGAACATTTCTCCGCCAGGTGTTTGAACGGTTACTTTGTCGTCTACTTGTTTACCTAAAAGGCTTTTTGCAATAGGTGAATCGTTTGAAATCTTGCCTTCGAACGGGTCAGCTTCTGCACTTCCAACAATTGTGTAAGACTCTTCTTCCCCGTCTGGTAATTCAACGAATGTCACCGTTTTACCAAGTGAAACCACATTTGAGTTTCCTTCATCTTCGATAATTTTAGCATTACGAATCATATTATCAAGCGTTGTAATACGGCCTTCTACAAACGCCTGCTCTTCTTTAGCAGAATCATACTCCGAGTTTTCAGAGAGGTCTCCAAAGCTTCTAGCGATTTTAATACGCTCTACAACCTCTTTACGTTTAACCGTTTTCAAATATTCAAGCTCTTCTTCTAATTTACGTTTTCCTTCTTCTGTCATTGGAAATACTTTCTCTTGTGCCATGAATCATTCACTCCTTCTATTAATCCTCACCATACAAACTTTCTGCACGTGAGTGACGACTGAAATATACAAGAATGAGGACATGTTCAGGCCCTCATTCCTTCTGTACCATATTCGTAAAAGTCCATCTTACATGGCGTCCCTTTTAGATGCAACTATTATGCCTTTTATTAGACAGGACCACTCGCAGCGGTCTAAAATCGCACAAACTGTGGAAAGGCACAGGAAGCTCCTGTACCTCGTTCGGCCATTTCGATCATATGTAGAAGAATAGCTTATCCATTCTCCATCTTCCAATACTAATATGGTCAGTGTACGATATGTCTATGCTATATTATTACAAAATTGCATTTTGATCAAGAATTGTTTGAAAATTTGTGATGATTTGTTTGTCGTTTTTTTAATATACTTTTTCAACTTCATTCTTTCGCTATGTGGTAGTGATTTCTCCATCTCTTCTTTTCTTCATTGTTTTCTTATCATATCAAACCCTTAAGATTTTTTCCGAGAATGATGCTTTTATAAATGTTCACATATTATTAACAAATATTAACAAGGGAATATTTGGTTTTTATTGAATTCTATCAATGCAAGACCAAATACATGCTAGGGAGTGTTTTAAATGAACATGAAGAAAACAATTGTTTCTGTTCTATCCATCTCTACCTTATCTTTTTCACTAATGGGCATGGCTTCGGCCAAAGAAACAGCGGATTTCACAGTCAATAACAATATATGCACTTCTGGATTGAAAACATTAGATGTGATTTCAATTCAAAATTACGATTTACCTATGAAAGTTGGTCAGGAGTGCTCAGTCTATAATGCTGCAGCAACACGTTATTGGACAGACAACCAGAGAGTTGCATCTGTTAACTCTTTTGGAATAGTGACCGCTCATTCACGTGGCGATGCCACTATCACTCTTTATAAAGGGACGTCTGTCTTAGGACAAGTTTTTGTGAGAGTTTGGTAAGATGATGCTGAAAAGACCTTTACACTGTAAAGGTCTTTTTCTTCTCCACCATTTACTCTGCTCGGTTTTGAAGAATCGTTTGAATTTTTGTCACCATTAAGTCGATCGCCACATGGTTTTGGCCGCCTTCTGGGATGATGATATCGGCGTATCGTTTTGTCGGTTCAATGAATTGATTATGCATCGGTCTGACAACAGATACATATTGTTCAATCACAGAATCGATCGACCGGCCTCTTTCCTTCGTATCGCGTAAAATGCGGCGGATGATGCGAAGGTCTGCATCTGTATCAACATACAGTTTAATATCCATTAAGTCTCTCAAACGTTCGTCTTCGAGCGCAAAGATACCTTCAACGATAATGACATCCTTCGGCTCAACATGAACCGTCTCTTCTGAACGTGTGTTTAGTTTAAAATCGTATATTGGTTTTTCAATGGATTCGTATCTTAGGAGCTGTTCCAAATGCTCAAACATCAGGTCATTGTCGAATGCAAGCGGATGATCATAGTTCGTGAGCAGGCGCTCTTCAAATGGCATATGACTTTGATTTTTGTAATATAGATCTTGCTGAAGCATGAGGATGGAATGTCCTTTAAATTTTTCATAGATTGAATTGGTGACGCTCGTTTTACCCGAACCCGAGCCGCCAGCAATACCAATGACAACTGGTTTACTCCTCATGTGGCTGTTATTTCCCCTTTCTCATCATGTTGCTAGGGTATACTTTTTGATCAAGCTTGAATTTGACGATTTGCAGCGGATGACGAGCGGCATCTAGTTCATTTCCTTTTTCATCCCAAATCGTCTCAATTTTGCATGTGAAATTCTCAATTTCTGGTCCGAAGAATTCGACTTCGTCGCCTTGCTTAAAGAAGTTACGCTGCTGCAATGTCACGATTTGTTCTTTTTCATCATAATGAAGAACAAGACCTGCGAAATCAAATGTCGTTTTCTTCCCATGGATGCCAAACATTTGTTCATCCGTTCCTGGTACGCCTTCGAAAAAGGCTGGTGCTGTGTCACGGTTTGCGCATTTATCTAATTCATCTAACCATTCCTGCTGAATGACAAAATTGTCTGGGTCAGCACAATACGCATCAATGACTTTGCGATATACACTTACAACAGTGGCAACATAATGAATGGATTTCATCCGTCCTTCGATTTTCAAGCTGTCAATTCCCATTTCGATCATTTGAGGAATGGATTCAACAAGCTTCAAATCTTTTGGACTCATTGCAAATGGCGCATCTTCCTCACCAAATAAAGGCTCTTCCTCAGAACCTTCTAGTTTATAAAGATCATAATCCCAGCGGCAGGACTGACAGCAGCCTCCGCGGTTAGAATCTCTTGCCGTCATATGGTTACTGAGCACGCAGCGGCCAGAGTATGCGATACACATCGCACCGTGAATGAATGTTTCGATTTCAATATCAACCTTTTCTTTCATTTCTCTAATTTCTAACGCACTAGTTTCACGTGCGAGCACCACACGCTCAAGCCCTTCTTCCTTCCAAAACTGAACAGCTTTCCAATTTGAAAGAGACTGCTGTGTGCTTAAATGGACTTCAAGCTTCGGTGCAACACGTTTACATGTTTCAATGATCAATGGATCAGCTACGATAATGCCTGCTACTCCAGCGCCTTCGATCCCTTGAAGGTATTCCTCCAGCCCGTTCATGTTTTCATTGTGGGCGAAGATATTTGTTGTCACATAAATGCGTGCGCCATATTTGTTTGCAAATGCGACACCTTCTGCCATTTCTTCAATTGAAAAGTTATCTGCATTTGAGCGAAGTCCAAATTCTTTCCCGCCAATAAAAACAGCGTCAGCTCCGTAATGTACAGCAATTTTCAGCTTTTCCAAGTTTCCTGCGGGTGCAAGCAGTTCTGGTTTTTTTGTAATGACACGTTTCCCATCAATCATTTCAGAAATACCATCTTTCAATAATGCCATTTCCTCTGCCTCCTCTTATCTTAATAAACCGTTTCTTTAAAGAAGAATCCTGTATCAATCGAACGATTCACTGGCTGAATCTCTTCAATCCGCTTCACCCAGTCCTCTTTCTGATCTTCATACGCGTCTTTGTCAGTCGTTAGTAAATCAATTGCTTTTCTATAAAGTGATGTCACCTCTGTCATATAAGAAAGTGACTTTAAAATTCCGTCAATTTTAAATGAGTCAATGCCTGCGTCAACAAACTCTTCTAATTCGTCAATCATACACACATCATTTGGACTCATAATATGTGTTCCGTTTGCATCCTCGAAAATAGGGTATTTGTTTTGACGCTCTTGGTCATGCAGGAATAGCCCTTCCTCCATGTTTCTGCCTACGACATCCATTTGATTTCCCTGGTATTCAAAGTAGTTGCCGATGAGCGTACGTTTCGATTGAAACATACATGTCATGCCATGGACTTGAATTTCAATCTCCACTTCAGCATTTTCTTTGATGTCGATCACACTGTCCATATTCAGCTCTTTTGCAAGAACAGCACGCGATGCGCCTTTTCTGCCCCAGTAGTTACAAGTGTAATAGTTTGTCCCAGTCGTTTCTGTACTCCAGTGAAGATTCAGGTTCACTCCTGTTTCCTTTGCTGCCATGATCACGGCTGGGTCTCCAAAGACGACGCCGTCCACGCTTAATGAATCGAGAAAGGTTAAATAATCTCCAAGCAGCTGCACGCGGTCATTATGAAAAATCGCATTCATCGCTACATACACTTTTTTGTGATGGGCGTGTGCAAGCAGAGCCGTTTGTTTCACATCTTCTCTTGAAAACTCACCTGCAAGACGAATACCGTATGTTTGTTCGCCTATTAAGAATGCATCAGCTCCTGCCTCAATTAATGGCAGTACGTCTGACACGCTGCTTGGCGTCACAAGCAATTCTGGTTTCTTCATGATTGGTCACCTCTTTTTGTACTAATGGCGATCCCGTCTCCAACTGGAATAATGCACGTTTGGAAATCAGGGTTTGACATGAGCCATTGATTGTATCGATCAATTTTTCCAATTAATTGTTTTTTTCGTTTATCTTCAATTTCTTCTTCATAATTCGTTGCCACTAAGCCTTTGAATAAGACATTGTCTGTGATAATCATTCCGTCGTGAGCGAGCATCGGTTCAAACAATTCAAAGAAACGCTTGTACTGCCCTTTTGCGGCATCAATAAAGATCACATCATAGGGCGCCATCGTTTGGACCGTTTTAGCCGATTCCATCGCATCACCAAAAAACACGTGTATTCTTTCTTTTAACTTTAATTCCTCAATGTTCCGTGTTGCTTCTTCATAGCGTTTTGCATTTCGCTCAATCGTATAAATCTCAGCATCCGGAAGAGCTGTTGCCATTCGAATAGCGGAATAGCCAATCGCTGTCCCAACCTCAAGAATTTTCTTCGGCTGTTTCATCGAAAGCAGCTGCAATAAAAGCTCGATGCTCACCTTTTCCATAATTGGCACATGATGCTCTTTTGCATAGATCTCTAATTGAGCGATTGCATCAGGACTTGGGTGAATTAAATGTTCAATATAATCATTTATTCGATCATCTTCGATAGTCATTATTTGTCTAGCTCCTTCATGACCTGAAAAAGAAGAGTCCTGCCTATTGCAGCTCTCTTTCTCGTCAATCTTTCGTTCATCTAAGTAAAAACAACCCGATATATTTTACCACAAAGAAGGGGCAATTGCGAACCTATAAAATGGAGATTCCAACGAAAAAAACTGCAGGCAATCTCGTATTGTCTACAGTCTTTTTCGATTCACTTGTCCATTAATTGCTGCCTGTGATGTATTTCGCTTTTGCTTTATTATGCTCATTTAACGTTTTCGTAAATACGACTTCTCCATTTTTCTTCGCAAGGAAGTAAACGTAATCCGTTTTCTCTGGATGCAGTGCGGCTTTCCAAGAGGATTCACCCGCATTTGCAATAGGTCCAGGCGGCAGCCCTTTGTTGTTATACGTGTTATAAGGAGATTTCACTTTTAGGTCTTTGTAATACACGCGGGATTTATGCTCACCAAGTGCATAAAGAACGGTTGGATCAGTTTGAAGCGGCATGTCTTTTTTCAACCGGTTATAGAATACACTTGAGATTTTTGCCCGATCTGTCTTTTCTGTTGCTTCCATTTCAATCAGTGATGCCATCGTTAACACATCATGTATGGACATGTTTCTCTTTTTCATGTCTTTTTCATACGTTTTCACGTATTGATCTGTTTGTTTAATCATCGTTTCAATGATCGTTTCGAGCGATTCATCCTCACGATAAAATGGATACGTAGCAGGGAATAAATAACCCTCCAACGGATGTTTCACCTGTTTTCCATTCACCTGTGATGTCACGGTTTTCGGATATTTTTTCATTAACGTTTGAATAAAAGCAGGATCATCCAGCTTCGCTTCAACTTCCTTCGCTGAAAAATTCGTCTGATTTGCAATAATGGCTGCAATATCAGACAGCTGTCTTCCCTCTGGAATCACAAGCTGAAAGGCGTAATCTGTCCCGCCAGATGTCAGTTTTTTAATCAGTGTGTCTGCGTCCATTGTTTGTTTTAAATGGAAATATCCCGCTTTAAAGCCGGACGCCTTTTTGTATTTTGCATAATAAGTGAAAATCGTGTCATTCGAAATGAGCCCATTTTCTTTTAAAATGCCCGCAATTTCGCGGACAGATGTCCCATTTGGAATATGAATATTAATGGTTTGTTTGCTTTTTTGATCGACCGGTCCGAGTGCTGATTTAACATATAAAAAGCCTGATAATGCTGCAATGATGATGACAGCAAGGACAGATAACAGGACGATCCCCATTTTTCTTTTGAAGAATGGTCGTTTCTTTTGTTCTGAAAACATGCATGGCCCTCCTCACATCTAGCTTTTATAGTACATGATTCGACGGAGTTCGGCAATTCCTTGCTTATGCATGTCATGACAGAACTTGACATAACACGGCTAAACCAATGCCGCCACCACTTCCAATAGCAGCCATGACATAGCTTCCATTCGGTAAGGCGCGCCCTTCATACAATAATCTCACCATCATAGCAGCTCCTGACGCGCTGTAAGGATGCCCAAGGCAAAGTGCACCGCCTCTTCTATTGATCCGGTCATATGGTATCCCCAGCGTCCGGGCAATAAGTGCAGCTTTCAGCGCAAACGCTTCATTGATTTCAAATAGCGCCACTTCCTCTGCCTTGATGTTCTCTTGATGTAAAAGCTTCTTGATCGCATCAATTGGTGAAGCAGCTGGAAAATGAGGATGTATCGCTGTCACAGCACTTCCGGCATACCGTAGCATCACCTTATATCCACTTGCTTCCGCTAGCGATCTTTCCATCACAGCGACGGCGGCTGCTCCGTCTGCTTCCTTACAGCTATTGGCGGCGGTCACAGTTCCTTTTCCCGGTAAAAATACAGGCTTTGCCCGCTTGATCAGCTTTGCCATCGGTCTTATTTTAGCAGCCGCTTCATCTATGTTCATCCCGTCAATCGAAACGATTTCTTCTGAATATGTACCATGTGTGAATGCCGCTAAACTTCTTTCCCAGCTTAAAAGGGCATAGTCATCTTGTTCTTTTCTCGTGACAGAAAATGCCGACGCGGTCAGCTCTGCTGCTTCTCCCATATGCGGATCTCCTATCCGCTCCGGTGAAAAGCGTGCTCTCTCTTTCATTGGTGAGCTGGAAATGCTCTCAGTCCCGCCAGCGATATACATCGTGCCCTCCCCCGATTGAACCATGACGCAAGCTGTTCGGATCGCTTCAAGACCAGAGGCACACTGCCTGTCAATTGTCATACCAGGAACGTGTAAAGGAAGACCTGCTTCTAATGAGGACAGACGGGCCATATTTCCACCGCCTCCGACGACATTGCCTAATATGACGTCATCCGGTGTCATGATCTGAGACAAATGCCGAATAAGGGGAGCGGCTAATTGCTCTGGGCGATAATTTTTCAGCATCCCATTTTTGTCACCGAAGGGTGTTCGTTTTGCTTCTACGATCACTGCTTGCATGACAATTGCTCCTCCGCCCACTTTTTCATGCTCGCGCGGGCTATTTTTCCGCCGGATGTTTCAATCATTTGATCAATCACAAGCCATTTTTTTGGTACCTTGTAGGCCGCCAGTTTTTCTTTAACTGCTTGTCGAACCGCCTTTATTTGCGGCACTTGCTCCAGTATGGCAACAGGGATTTCACCCCAATATGGGTCAGGAACGCCAACCACAATCGACCGTTTTACCTCTGGCTGATCATTTAGCACACGCTCAATTTCCTCTGGGAAAATATTCAGTCCTCCATAGACAATCATGCCATTCTCACGACCGCTCATATACAGATAACCGTCTTCATCCAGCCATCCCATATCGTAAACTGTCAGCCACTCCTCCGGCGGTTTCTGCTCATGCAAGTATCCTGAAAACGTCATTGGGCTCTTTACATAAATCCTCCCTGTTTCATTTGGCTGGCAGACAGATTGATCGGGACGCCTTACTTCTACTTGAATGGAGGAGAAAGGCCGTCCAACAGAAGAAGGTTTTTGCATAAAGTCATGTGAAGACAAATAAGAGACAAAACTTAACTCTGATGTGCCATAAAAATCAAAAAAAGTGACATGTGGATAGTTGGTGACGAGCTGTTCTTTTGAAGAGATGCTCCACTCTGCTCCCGATGACATGACAAGAAGCGGATTGTCCCCTCTAAAAGCATCGATTTGCAGTAACGTTTCTGTCATTGTTGGGACAGTATACATCACGGTGATATCACCTGTCTCTAAGGCTTTCTTCGCTTTTACTGGCACAAATTTTTCTAAAAGCGTTACTGTGCCGCCAAAGTATAATGTACTGATGGCACCATATAAAAAGTGAGAGGATAAGAGTGTACCTAATATAAGAGCATGATCTTGATGAGTGATTCCAAATGAAGCGGTGGTCATTCGAAAGCTCTCGATCCAAGACTGCTGGCGCCTAATAAAGGCTTTCGGTGAGCCTGTTGATCCTGACGTAAATCCCATATAAAAGACAGGATCCTTCTCGGTATCGCAGTTGTTATCTGGACTGTCTGTGAGAAGGCTCATTCTTTCCTTCCATTCAGATAAAGAAATAATCGGTATGTCTACGCTGCTTTGTTCAAATCTTTTCATCAATCGATCCTCTATAATGGCGAGATCCGCCTCACTTAACAAGAGCTTTTCAACACATTCTTCATGACTCCATCTCGGATCAAGCGGAACGGCTGTCCACCCTGCACAAGCAGCGCCCGCAAATATTTGCAAAAAAGAAGCACCATTTGATAATAAAAAAGCGATTCTTTTTTGCTGATGAGCCGTTCCTTGTAACCACTGCGCTGATCTCTGTACACGTTCGTACCAATCTTGATATGTAATGCTTTCTTGCTCATCTATGATGGCAATCTGATCTGGTTTCATTTCTGCATGTACTGCATAGCTTTCCGTTATTCTGATCAAACCGCACGCCTCCCTTTATGCAGATCCCTTTTTCGATATGACATGGCCTGTATGATTTTAACCGTAAAGACAGCACACATTCCCGCTTTGATGAGATCACCTGGAAGATAAATCAAACTAAGGAAAGCGGCCTGCGACACCTTAATATGCATCATCATGGCTTGAAAGGGGATGCCGCACATATACAAAATCACAATACTGCAAACCGCATAGATCACAAAAAGACGCAGTGCGGTTACTTTTTTCAGCCGGTTCACCCATAAGCTGATCATGAAGGCAGCAACAGGATAAGCAAGAAGAAAACCACCGCTTGGACCAAAAAAGACCCCTATCCCGCCTCTCCCTCCTGACAAAAGAGGTGCGCCTGCTGCCACAACCAAAAGAAAAAGACATAAACTGATCAGTGCTTGTTTTGGCTTTAACAGCCCCCCAGCAAGCAAAAGACCTGCGGTTTGCAATGTAATCGGTACAGGTGTAAATGTAAGTAAAATCGGCGGGATCAAGCCTAACATCCCGATGACTGCTGTCATTAATGCTATTTGCATCATATCTTGTATTTTCAATATCCATGCTCCTCACTCAATTTATTGTTAAAAACAGAGTAAAAGGTGCAGTTTATTATGTCAACATAAAATGAAATTAAGTTAACATAATAACCATAAAAAAAGACCTGTGAAGAAAGATCAAGAAGATCTGTTCACAGGGCTTTTATTCGTTCTATTCTTCGTCTTCTTGATCTAAGAACGTATTTAACGTTTCTTCAATCATGTCCCACTCTTCATCCGTTTCAATCGGCTCTAGCTCGCCATCTTCACCGTCTTCATTCGGTGTGAAGCTTGATGCATGAATTTCAATTTCCTCATTGTCTTGCTCAGAAATTGGGTAGTAAAGAACATAAGATTTGTTAAAATGGTCGCTTTCAAAAGTAAATAGTACTTCGCAAAGCTGTTCATTTCCATTATCATCAACGATTGTAATTTGCTTTTCTCCGTGTTCCATTTGATTCACCTCATTTTAATTTAAGCTGTCTAAATATCCTTGCAGGATCATGACAGCCGCCATTTTATCAATGACTTTTTTACGCTTTTGTCTGCTCACATCTGCAGAGATGAGCATTTTTTCCGCTGCCATTGTTGACAGACGCTCGTCCCAAAGCACAACAGGAACATTGTACGTGTTTTCTAGCACTTTCGCAAATGATTGGCTGGCTTCGCCTCTAGGACCGACCGTACCGTTCATATTTTTTGGAAAGCCAAGTACAATTTTATCCGCTCCGTATTCCGCTATGATCTCAGACAGGCGGCTGAGACCAAAGTCTCCGCCTGCTTCATCAATTTTAATTGTTTCAATCCCTTGCGCTGTCCATCCCATTTCATCACTGATCGCAACACCAAGGGTTTTCGTGCCTAAATCTAAGCCCAAAATTCTCATGTTTTACGCCTCTTTATGTGTCTCTAAGTACGATTTAACCAATTCCTCAATTAATTCGTCTCGTTCTAGTTTACGAATTAGGTTGCGTGCATCCTGATGTCTTGGAATATAAGCAGGGTCGCCTGACAGCAAGTATCCGACAATTTGATTGATCGGGTTGTATCCTTTTTCTTGGAGTGCGTCATGAACTGTAATGAGCACTTCATTCACATTGGTTTCAGCTGAATCATCAGAGAAGTTAAACTTCATTGTCTTATCAAATGAACTCACTGCTTCTTGCACCTCTCTTCCAACATTCTACTAGCAAGCTTTTTTCTAACCGCTCATCTAATACCATTATTCTACACTACATTGCCTGATTATAAAACGGATTTGACAGATTCTTCGACAGTTGCCAGTGCTTCTTCAAGCTTTTCTGGTTGTTTTCCGCCTGCTTGTGCCATGTCTGGACGTCCGCCTCCGCCTCCGCCGCAGATTTCAGCTGCCTGCTTCACAAGCTTCCCTGCATGCAGACCTTTTTCGATCACGTCTTTTGTTACTCCTGCTGAAATGTTTACTTTTCCGTTTTGAACGGCTCCCAGGACGATGACAGCTGATCCTAATTTAGCTTTTAAGTCATCAACCATTGTTCTTAAATGGTTCATGTCTTTAGCATTTACTTTTTCAGTTAATACTTTCACTCCGCCAACTTCTGTCACCTTCTCTAAAATAGAGCCTGCTTCTGCTTGGCTTAATTTCGCAAGGAGAGATTCGTTTTCTCTTTGAGCCTCTTTTAAATCTGCCTGTAATGAAGCAATCCGTTTTGGTACATCCTTCGTATTTGACTTCAGCTCACTTGCTGCCTGCTCTAAAATCGCCAGCTGGTCATTTAATTCTTCATAAGCACCTTTACCAGTCACAGCTTCAATACGGCGTGTTCCAGCACCAATACCCGACTCAGATGCAATTTTAAACAAACCGATTTCCGCAGTGTTTTGCACGTGACAGCCGCCGCATAGCTCGATGCTGTAATCGCCCACTTGGACAACACGCACGATATCGCCATACTTCTCGCCAAAGAGCGCCATTGCACCCATTTCTTTTGCTTCAGCAATTGGTTTCAGGTCAATGGCAACAGAGATGCCTTCCCAAATTTTTTCGTTGACGATTTTTTCAATTTGAGACAATTCTTCTTTCGTCACTTGTCCAAAGTGAGAGAAATCAAAGCGAAGTCTGTTTTCATTTACCAATGAACCTGCTTGGTTTACGTGGCTTCCTAATACATCTTTCAGCGCCTGATGCAGCAGGTGTGTCGCTGTATGGTTTTTCACAATCCCTTTTCGAAGAGCTGATTCCACTTCTGCAGTGACCTCGAGACCTTTTTGAGCCGTACCGCTTACGACGACTCCTTCATGGACATGCTGACCGTTTGGCGCTTTTTTCACATCTTTGATCTCAATGATGGCTTCTGCACTTTTTAGTGTTCCTTTATCCGCTACTTGTCCGCCGCTTTCCGCATAGAAAGGCGTTTCATCTAACAAGATTTGCACCGTGTCTCCTTCATGTGCTTCAGAGACAAGTTCACCATTTTGAAGCAATTCGATAATGCGAGTTTCCGCAGTTAAATTTTCGTAGCCAACAAAGGTACTTTCCACTTTAATATCGCCTAAAGCGCCGCCTTGAACCTGCATACTGCCGACATCTTGTCTCGCATTTCTTGCCCGTTCACGCTGCTTCTCCATTTCCGCTTGGAAGCCTTCTCGATCAACTGTCATGTTTTCATCTTCTGCGTATTCTTCCGTCAGCTCGACAGGGAATCCATACGTGTCATACAGCTTAAATACATCTTCACCTGAAATCTGTGAGCTGCCTTTGTCTCTTTCTTTTTTGATCACTTCTGACAAAATAGCTAACCCTTCGTTCAGTGTTTCGTGGAAACGTTCTTCTTCGTTTTTGATGACTTTCGCAATAAATTCTTCTTTTGCTTGTACATCTGGGTAGAAATCCTTCATGATCTCAGCAACAACTGGCACTAGATCATACATAAACGGACGGTGGATATGGATCGTTTTTGCATAACGCACAGCGCGGCGCAGCAAACGTCTTAATACATATCCGCGGCCTTCATTGGAAGGAAGCGCACCGTCGCTTACAGCAAAGGCAACTGTCCGGATATGGTCAGCAATGACTTTAAATGCTGTATCTTTTTCCTTCGCCAAACCATAGCTTTCTCCAGAAATGGTTTCGACTGCACGAATAATCGGCATGAAAAGGTCTGTATCGAAGTTCGTTGGCACATTTTGAATGACAGATACCATTCGTTCAAGGCCCATCCCTGTATCAATGTTTTTCTTCGGCAGTGGGGTGTATGATCCATCTGGATTATGGTTGAATTCAGAGAACACGAGATTCCATACTTCTAGATAACGCTCGTTTTCTCCGCCTGGATATAGTTCTGGATCATTCATGTCGTCACCGTATGATTCACCGCGGTCATAGAAAATTTCTGTATTCGGTCCGCTTGGGCCCTCGCCAATATCCCAGAAGTTGCCTTCAAGACGGATAATACGTTCTTCAGGCACACCAATTTTATCTCTCCAAAGGATATATGCTTCTTCGTCCTCTGGGTGGACTGTCACAGATAACAAATTCGGATCAAAGCCAATCCACTCTTCACTAGTGAGGAATTCCCACGCCCATTCAATGGCCTCTTCTTTAAAATAATCACCAATAGAAAAGTTGCCAAGCATTTCAAAGAACGTGTGATGACGTGCTGTCTTCCCTACATTTTCAATATCATTCGTACGAATCGATTTTTGCGCGTTGCAAATACGCGGATTGTCAGGTACGACGCGGCCATCAAAGTATTTTTTTAATGTGGCCACCCCACTGTTGATCCATAAAAGTGTCGGATCGTCATGCGGTACAAGTGACGCACTCGGTTCTACAGCATGTCCTTTTTCTTTAAAAAAGTCTAAAAACATTTGACGTACTTGAGCTGAAGTTAAAGTTTTCATTCAAAAATCCTCCCTTATATTCATCAATCTCCACACAAACGAAAAAACATCCCGCCCTATGCAAGCACAAAACGACTTACACAGGGACGAGATGTTCTCGCGGTACCACCCTGATTATAGACAAATTCGTCTATCACCTTCACATCCGATAACGCCGGAAGAGAGCGGCAGTGTTTATCTGCACTCGGGACTAGCTTCCGTTAAAGGTCTGATAAGGCTTTTCTCAGCAAATAAAGCCTCTCTCTGCAACAGCTTTTTAACGTACTCGGGTCCGTCATTGAATTTCAATATGTATGAATCGAAATTATTATAGACAACTCGGCTCGTCTTGTCAATGAACGCTTCGTCTCATCAGGATATATTGCACAATGATCACCCTGATAATCGCAGCTGCTGGTACGGCTAAAATCATCCCAATTAAGCCAAACAGCTCCCCTCCTGCAAGCAAGACAAGCATAATGACGACAGGATGCATATGAAGACTTCGTCCTACAATGATCGGGCTGAGGACATTGCTCTCTAAAAATTGCAGCACCGCTACTGTGATCAATACGATGATGACCGATTTCACTGAGATGGTAAACGCAATAAAGATGGCAGGCACTGCGCCAATTATCGGTCCAAAATACGGAATCACGTTCGTTGCTCCTATCAGCATGCCAAGAACGAGCGGATACGGGATATGAAAAAGCCAGAGCACAATGGCTGCTGCACCCCCGATTAAAGAACAGACAAGCAGCTGCCCTCGAATATAATCACCAAGCGATTCATCCACTGCTTTCACAAAGGCATGCCCCCTCTTCCTAAATGACGGCGGCGTTAAATACCATGCCGCCCGTTTCATCGTACTCATGTCTTTTACCATATAAAAAACAAGAAAAGGAATAAGTGCTGCAACTAAAGCGTAATCAAATAAAACTTTACAGCTAAGAATCATCCGCTCAGCGCTATTGGCTGCATATGTCTCCGATTGAACAATGAAGCGGTCCAAGCGGTCATGAAGTCCGTCAGGCCAGTGGCTCGTATGATGATGAATATGTGATAAAGCGCCATTATACGTTTCAGCGATGACAGGAATTTGTTCTGACAGCTCATTTAACTGTGCGATCATAACAGGCGCTCCTTTATATACCGCAAAACCAATCCCGCCAAAAAACAGGACATAGATGAGTAAGAGACTGACTGTTCTCGGCAGCCCTCGTGCATGCAGTCTTTCCACAATCGGATAAAGCAGATAAGAAATAAAAATAGCGATGAGAAGCGGAATGAGAACCGCCTTCAGCAATAAAAAAACAGGCATCCATAACTCGTCGAGCTGCAGTAAAATGAGCAAGGATGCAAGGACAAGCAGAACCCCTGCAGCATATATCAGAAATTGGATCGGACGTTTCTTCACCTTTTTCACCTCTTTTCTTATTGTTTAACCATTTTCTGCAATTATCCACGTAAATAAAATTTGTCCTAACTTTGTTAAAAATGAATACACATGAAACATACAGCTCCATCCAAAGTCACTGTTTGCTGTAAAATCTCGTCAGAAAATATTCCATCATTTACTTCTTTTTACACAAGTTGTGCTAGAATCCACTTTAGCTTTAGCCAATGAAACACAAGAGGAGGTTCTTCATGATCACATTCGAAGAAGTCAACAAGCATTATGGCCAGTTCCATGTACTTAAGGACATTAACCTACATATTCAAAAAGGGGAGGTTGTTGTGATCATCGGTCCTTCAGGGTCTGGTAAAAGCACGATGCTCAGGTGTATCAATCGTCTTGAAAGCATTGATGCGGGAAAAGTTCTCGTCAACCAAGTGTCTGTTCAGCATCCGAAGACCAACATCAATCTTGTCAGGCAAAATATCGGAATGGTCTTTCAGCATTTTCACCTCTATCCGCATAAGACGGTGCTTGAAAACATTATGCTTGCGCCGATGAAGGTCAAAAAAGTGAGCAAGGAAGAAGCAAAGGAAACAGCTGAATTTTATTTAAATAAAGTCGGCATTCCTGAAAAGGCAGACACCTACCCTTCACGACTCTCGGGCGGACAGCAGCAGCGCGTTGCCATTGCAAGAGGGCTTGCGATGAAGCCGGAGGTGATGCTTTTCGACGAACCGACATCTGCACTTGATCCAGAGATGATCGGCGAGGTATTAGATGTGATGAAGCAGCTGGCTCGTGAAGGCATGACCATGGTTGTCGTCACACATGAAATGGGCTTTGCCCGCGAAGTGGCTGACCGCATTGTCTTTATTGATGAAGGCAGAATTCTTGAAGAATCAACACCGGCTGCATTTTATGAAAAACCGCAAGAGAAACGTGCTCAATTATTTTTAAGCCGTATATTAAATCACTAGGGGGAATGGTTTGATGAAAAAAATGAAACGCTTTGGCCTGCTGCTCTTTATGACTTGCTGCATCGCCGCTTTGGCTGCTTGTGGATCTACTGAAAAAGGCTCAACTGATGCGAAACAAGGAAGTTCTTTAGAAGCCATTAAGAAAGACAAAAAAATCATTTTCGGTGTAAAAAATGACACACGTTTATTCGGTCTAAAAAATCCGAGCAGCGGTGATATTGAAGGATTTGATATTGACATTGCAAAAGCCATCACAAAGGAAATACTCGGCGATGAAGGAAAAGCAGAATTTAAGGAAGTGACATCTAAAACAAGAATTCCTTTGCTTCAAAAAGGGGATATCCATGCGATTGTTGCGACCATGACAATTACAGAAGAGCGTAAAAAAGAAGTCAATTTCTCAGATGTTTACTTTGAAGCAGGACAATCACTGCTTGTGAAAAAAGGAAGCGACATTCAATCCATTGATGATCTTAAAAAAGGAACGAAGGTGCTGGCCGTGAAAGGATCTACTTCTTCTCAAAATATCCGTGAGAAAGCACCTGAAGTATCCGTATTAGAATTTGAGAACTATCAAGAGGCTTTTACAGCTTTAAAATCAAATCAAGGGCAAGTGCTGACAACTGATAATGCGATCTTATTTGGTATGGCAGATGAGGATTCAAATTACGAAGTCGTCGGCGGCACCTTTACAGATGAGCCTTATGGCATTGCTGTGAAGAAAGGGGATCAAGAATTAACAGATGCGATCAATAAAGCTTTAAAAACGTTAAAAGACAATGGAGAGTATGACAAAATTCTTAAAAAATGGATCAAAGAATAACATTTGTTTCGTCAAGATCAATGCCTCAGGTGAGCCGCTCAAAGGCTCCCCTGTTAATCAGGAAGGAAGTGAACTGATTGCTGCGGTTTTCCATTCTCACTGAAAATGTTCATCTTTATTTAGAAGGCTTTAAATATACCATTGGTGCAAGTGTCATTGCTCTGATTGGAAGCTTTTTGATCGGTACACTCATTGCCATTATGAGAATTGCGCCATTTAGGCCGCTCAACTGGTTCGGAACGGCTTATGTTGAATTTATTCGGAATATTCCGTTATTATTGATCACCTTTGTTTTCTTCTTTGGTTTACCGGTGCTGGGTATTGTAGCAGATGGCTTTACTGCTGGTACGATTGCTCTTGCCATTTATACGTCTGCCTTTATTGCTGAAGCCATTCGTGCAGGGATACAAGCTGTACCGCTCGGACAAATGGAAGCAGCCCGCGCCTCAGGTCTGTCATATGGCGGGACGATGCGGTATATCATTTTGCCGCAGGCGATTAAAATCGTCATTCCCCCTCTTGGGAATCAATTTATTAACCTTGTCAAAAACTCCTCGATTTTAGGTGTCATTGCAGGGTTTGATCTCATGTATCAAGGAGACCTTATTGCGTCTAGAACATTTGTGACGTTTGATGTCTACATCTTTGTTGCGATGTTCTATCTGCTATTAACCATTCCGCTCAGTTTAGGTGTTGGTTATTTAGAAAGAAGATTAGCAAGAAGCCACTAGAAAGGAGGAAACATCATGGATTTTATAGGTGCCTACCAGCCTGATCATCTCGCCTTTTTACTTGAAGGATTTGCTGTCACCTTAAAAGTGGCTTTTATCTCCATCATTTTGAGCTTTATCATTGGATTAGTCGTTGGCACATTACGGTTCGCTCAAATACCGATTTTATCGAAGGTGCTTGCGGTAGTTGTAGAAACCATTCGGAACCTGCCACTTTTACTGATCATCTTTTTCACGTATTTTGCATTGCCTGAAATCGGCATCAAGCTAAGCATCACAGCCTCTGCCATTGCGGCTTTAACTGTGTTTGAATCCGCGATGCTGTCAGAAATTATTCGGAGCGGCCTTAAATCAATTGATAAGGGCCAGATCGAAGCAGCCAGGTCTTCTGGTTTAACCTATATTCAAACATTGAAAATGATTATTATGCCGCAGGCCCTGCGCAGAATGGTGCCGCCAATTGTCAGTCAATTCATATCTCTTTTAAAAGATACGTCGCTTGCCGTTGTCATTGCGCTTCCAGAATTATTGCATCACGCTCAAATATTAAACGGTCAAAGCCAATCCTATTTACTGCCGATTTTCCTATTGGCAGCTATGATGTATTTTGTCGTCAATTTCAGCTTATCCATTCTTGCAAGACGATTAGAATACAGGCAGGCATAAAAAGAACATCCGCTCTTGGCGAATGCCAGCGTATAGACCGGTTGGCTATCACGCTGAAAAAAACAAAGGGCTAAAATGAAGATCATTTTAGCCCTTTTTGTTTACATCATTCTCATAACACGTTTTCTTAGCTTTTTCATATCCCGCTTTGATGGCATATCATATCGGCTTGCAAAATGATATGCGAGTGCACCTGCACCAAGCGTTAATAGTGAAGAAGTCATTTTGCCCATTCGAAATTCCCCCTTAACACTTATAGTTGAATTGAACGTTCATCGTCACTAAACAGATCATCTAAGCTGCTTAGTGTCCCATCTTCCTCCACTTGGTGTGTAGATATTTTGCCTTTTGACAGCGTCAATTCAATAAAACAGCCCCAGCAATAATATTGATTGACCCCAATTTTTCCGATGTCTTTACATTTGCAATTTGGGCAAATGAGCATAATCAGCACCTCTTTACGTTCGGTTTAGAACCAGTGCTTCCTTTTGAACGTTCATCAAGGTTCCGGCAGCCTGCAGCTGTTTCCGAATCCCTGATAGCTCTGTAAAGAAGCCGTCCGAGAGTTCATATGCTACGATTGTGCCCGAATTTGAGCAAAAGTATACATCTTCCAAAATGCCTAAATTTTCACCATCAGGCGACTGCAACATTTTCTTTTTTAATTTCGAAAATAACAAGAATGGAGCAGAGGAATCCATGCCCACTCCCTCCTGGCAGCTCACATACAAACCTTTGTCTGTCAGCTGATCAAAAGCAGAAAATGGAACGAGTGCACAGTCTTTCTTTTTCCCCTCTAACACATATCCTCCGCAGCTGCCTCCGGCTAAAAAGCAAATATCTTTTATGGAACCAAGCGATTGGGACAGCTCATCTGTATAGATCGTCATTCCTTCAAGTTCTCGGCATGTTCTCAAAATGTGCTCAACCACCTTTTGCGGAACAGTCTTATCGTGTGCGTTTGCTTCATGACTCATACGAAGAAATGGCTTCCATGAACGGAATGGGTGAAGTTCTTTTCACGCTGAAAAGAAGACAAAGGGCTAAAATAAAAATCATTTTAGCCCTTTGTCAACAATCTGAACCTTCTACTCATGCATAAAATCAAACGGAGTGATTCCCTCCATGCCAATATTTGCGTCATGTACGCTAAACGGAAGCTCTTTTTGGAGTGCTTCAAGTTCTGCATCCATGATTTGTTCGGTTTGCACTAGCCGCATCGTTAAGGACGTTTGTCTGAGGGAATCCTCATTGTTTTTCACGCCCCACTCCAGCGCTGATTCCTCGCCGCACAGTATTAAAAACTTTTTACTGCGTGTAATGGCTGTGTACAGTAGATTCCGCCGAAGCATTCGGTAGTAGCTCCTGACGACTGGCAGCACAACAATCGGGAATTCACTTCCTTGTGATTTGTGAATAGAGCAGCAATAAGCATGTGTAAATTGATGAAAATCTTTTTTTGTAAAGGTGATTTCATTTCCATCAAAGGAGATCACAGCCATGTCTTCTTTTTCTGTATTTTCTTTTGCATAAAAAATCGAGACAATTTCACCGATATCGCCGTTAAAAATGTTGTTCTCCGGCTGATTCACAAGCTGAAGCACCTTATCACCTGTCCGGTACACCACATCACCAAACGGGATTTCTCTGCCCTTTGGTTTTTTAGGATTCAAAATGTGCTGCAGCATTTTGTTGAGCTCATTGATGCCTGCTTTTCCTTTATACATCGGTGCCAGCACTTGAATATCCTTTGCCGAAAACCCTTTTTGAGCAGCATTGCTGACAACTTTCTCAATGACTTCTTTCATTTGATCAGCTGAACACTGAATGAAGGACCGATCCTTTGAGCGTGCAGTGATATCCTTTGGCAGCACACCATTTTTCATATCATGTGCAAGTTCAACAATGGTTGAGCCGTCTGCCTGCCGGTAAATATCTGTCAGGGTAACAGCCGGCACGGCTTTTGAGGCAAGCAAATCCCGTAAAACTTGGCCTGGTCCGACAGATGGCAGCTGATGTTCATCCCCTACCATAATCACTTGGATATGATCAGGAATGGCTTTAAACAAATGATTCGCCAGCCAAATATCCAGCATACTTGATTCATCAATGATGACAAGCTTTCCTTCAATCGGCTGTTCCTCATCATGAGAGAAGCCCTCCGAACCATTCCAGCCTAGCAGCCGGTGAATGGTGACAGCTGGAAGCCCTGTTGATTCTGTCATCCGTTTAGCCGCCCGTCCAGTTGGTGCCGCAAGCACAAATGGGAAGGATTCATCTTTTTTATAATCACTCGGATCAAGAGAAACACCGTGAAGATCACTGTAAAGCTCGACAATTCCTTTAATGACCGTCGTCTTCCCTGTTCCAGGCCCGCCTGTTAAAAGCAGCATCGGGGACATGAGTGCCTTTTGAATCGCTTCCTTTTGTGTCGGTGCATATTGGACGCCTAACCGCTCCTCCAGCTCGCCAAGTGCCAGCAGGAATTCTGATTCAGGAAATTGATCTGCATATTCTGTTTGGGAGACGATTTTTTGAATGCGTTTGGCGACACTTTGCTCCGCATAAAATAAAGATGGATGATAGCAGCGGTCATCTTCAATGATCATTTCTTTTCCTTCGCCAAGTGCAATGATCTGATTGGCAACATCCATTTCAGTCACTTTGTAATCATTGCCGGTTTGGTTGAGCAGCTTGCGGGTTTCGACGATCAAATCTTTCGTTTGTATGTACGTATGACCGTCCTGTAGACTGGCTGTCTCCACTGTATATAACAAGGCGGCGCGAATCCGTTCTGGGTCATTTCCTGAGATGCCTGTTCTAGCGCCAAGCTCATCCGCCTTAATAAACCCGATTCCCTCAACATCCTTAACGAGCTGATAGGGATTTTCCTCGATTTTCTGCAGCGTTTCACTCTCGTATACTTGGTAAATCTTCATACTGAGCTGCGGACCAAAGCCATACTGATTCAGGCTGATCATGATTTGTTCCAGCCCTTGATGCTCCTGAAGCGCTGCGGCAAGCTTATCCGCCTTCTTTTTTGATAAGCGCGGTACATCATACAAAACAGCTGGGTCACGCATAATCTTATGAAGCGTCTGATTGCCAAGCTGCCCCACGATTTCTTCAGCGGTCTTTTTTCCTATCCCCTCAAATAAATCACTTGAGAGATAATGTATGATGCCTTGCTTCGTTGTCGGTACTTCCTTTTGAAAATGAGTGGCCTGAAACTGTTCACCAAATTTCGGATGGCTTGTGACTTTGCCATAAAAGGTGTAGGTTTCCTCCTCATGAAGTGCGGGGAAGTAGCCTGTGACAGATGCTGTTTTTTCCTCTAAGTTTTCCGATGTTTCAATGACTTTCACCTTTAACACCGAGTATAAATTACTTTCATTATGGAAAATAACGGCTTGAATGGTCCCCTTTAAAAACGGTTCGTCCTCAAGCTTCATTTGATCTGGATGTTCCTGCACAGGTCTTCCCTCCTTCCATCTATTCTGCCTCTTGAATCAGCTTTTGCGCATGTAGTGCCAGCATATGGTCAGGCTGCACGTCAATGGCTTTACCCAGCATCTCAAGTGCTTCGTCTTTTTTCTCTAAGTACGCATACGCAACCCCTAAATTATAAAAGGCATCTGCATGCTGCGGATCACGCGTGATGACTTCAGTAAAAGTTGTCACCGCTTCTTCCAGCATGTGTTCATTGGCTAAACACATGCCAAATTGGAATCTTGCTTCATTATCCTCTTCGTTTAGTTCAACGGCACGCTGAAGATATGGCATCGCAAGCTTTGGCTGCTCTAATTTGATGAGCGTCTGCCCAAGCATATAAAACAAATCACTATTTTCCATGCCGGCTTTTAGTGCTTGTTCAAAATAGTCTTTCGCTTTCATAAAGTCTTCTTTTAATGTATATACATTTCCTGCTCCGTAATAGGCTGCAGCTGCGGTATGATCAAGTTCAATTGCTTTTTGAAAAAAGTTTAAAGCACGTTCAAATTCATTGATACTTGAAAGTAAGTTCGCAAAGTTAATATATGGAACCGGATCCTTCGGGCTTTCTTCGATCGCTTTTGTAAAAGCTTCAGCTGCTTTTTCGATATTCCCTTGATTCAAGGCTTCTATGCCGATTTCGTTATGATTCATTCGCTCTCTCATCCTTTCATTAAAAAACCTCAACAGCGACGTTGAGGTTTTGAAACATGCTACACATACGACAGCTTTTGACCATCTTTGAAGACATCGTCAATTGTACCGCCGCCAAGACATTCGTCGCCATCATAAAAAACAACCGCTTGTCCCGGGGTAACAGCACGAACAGGTTCATCAAAGATCACCATCGCTTCTTGCTCACCTGTCATTTTGACCTTCACATGGTGATCTTCTTGACGGTATCTGAATTTTGCTGTGCAAGTTAATTCACCGTTTTCTCCGACAATATGAGGACGAGTCCAGCTGATATTAACGGCTGAAATGCTTTCAGAGTATAAAAGTGGATTGTGGAAGCCTTGTTCAACAAACAAGATGTTTTTCTCCAAGTCTTTTCCAACGACAAACCAAGGATCACCGCTGCCGCCAATGCCAAGTCCTTGGCGCTGACCGATCGTGTAATACATCAGTCCATCGTGCTCCCCTTTTACTTCTCCGTCCATTGTCTGCATCACACCAGGCTGTGCAGGCAAATATTGACTAAGGAACGTTTTAAAGTTTCTTTCTCCGATAAAGCAGATACCAGTTGAATCTTTTTTCGCTGCTGTTGCGAGCTCTGCTTCTTTAGCTAATTCACGAACCCTTTTTTTCTCTAAATCACCGATTGGGAACATGACTTTATCAAGCTGTTCCTGTGTCAGCTGATTTAAGAAATACGTTTGGTCTTTGTTTGCATCAAGACCTCGCAGCATTTTAACTTCATCACCAGTTCTATCAACACGAGCATAGTGTCCTGTTGCCAAATAATCCGCACCAAGTGACAATGCATGCTCAAGGAATGCCTTGAACTTAATTTCTTTGTTACACATGACATCTGGGTTTGGCGTTCTGCCCGCTTTATATTCATCAAGAAAATATTGAAACACTTTGTCCCAATATTGCTTCTCGAAATTCACTGCATAATAAGGGATTCCAATTTGGTTACATACGCGGATGACATCCTCATAGTCTTCCGTTGCTGTGCAAACACCATTTTCATCAGTGTCATCCCAGTTTTTCATAAATATGCCGATGACATCATAGCCTTGCTCCTTTAACATAAGAGCGGCAACTGATGAATCGACTCCTCCGGACATACCGACCACAACTCTTGTATCTTCTGGTCTTTTTGTCATCTTCATCAACTCCAATTTCAATGAAACAACATGCGCGTTTCGTTCTTCAGGTGCTTCGCTGTTTCATTTTTCACACACGAACAAAAGGAAGCATTTATTTGGCTAGGCGTTTGACAACAGCCGCTATCTTACGTGCCGCCTGCTTCACATGATCCTCTTCATTCCCAAGACCGAAGCTTATTCTGACTGAGGACGTCAGCTCTTTTGCTTCTTCGCCATACATGGCGCTTAACACGTGCGAAGGAAGGACAGATCCAGCCGTACATGCCGATCCGCTTGAAACAGCAATTCCTTCCATATCTAAATTCACAAGCAGCGATTCAATGGAGACGCCCGGGAAATGAACATTTAAAATGTGCGGCAATGTCTCTTTCGGATGTCCATTGATAGAGAAATTGAGAGATTCCTCTTCAAATACTTGCAGCATGGTTTCTTTGAGCTTACCATAATGCATCGCTTTTTCTCTTCTATTTTGCTTCGTTAATTGAACAGCTTCTGCAAGCCCAACAATTCCTGCCACATTTTCAGTGCCAGCACGGCGCTTTCTTTCTTGTTCGCCTCCGAATATTTGCGGAGAAAGCTTCACGCCTTCGTTTACATATAAAAAACCTGTTCCCATCGGACCATTCAGCTTATGGCCAGAAGCAGATAAAAGATCAATATGGAGATCTGCTGCATCAATAGGCACTGTGCCAAACGCCTGCACTGCGTCTGTATGAAAATGAGCCGTGTGATCACGCAGAAGTTCGCCAATGGCTTTGATTGGCTGAATCACACCTGTTTCATTATTGCCGTACATGACGGTCACAAGAATCGTATCTTCTCTCAATGCTTGTTTTAATTGATCAAGATGAATCAATCCTGTTTCGTCCACATCTAAATATGTCACTTCAAATCCTAGTTTTTCTAGGCGCTCACATGTATGCAGCACCGCATGATGCTCTGTTTTCACTGTGATGATATGTTTTCCTTCATGCTGTCTTGCCATGGCAACACCTGTAATTGCCAGGTTGTCCGCCTCGGTTCCACCGCTTGTGAGGATGATCTCCTGCGGTTTACAGTGTAATTCTCCTGCAATGACTTCTCTTGCTTCATCGAGCCACTTTCTTGCCTCGCGCCCATATGAATGAATACTAGAGGGATTGCCAAATATCTCTGTAAAGTACGGCATCATCTTGTCCACAATACGCTGATCCATCGGCGTTGTGGCCGCATGATCTAAATAGATTCGTTCCATTTCCGGTACACCTCTGATCTAAATATAGAACATATACGAGTCTTGATCCCCGTCATCTGTGTAGCTTGCCAAGTCTTCAAGAGTTGTATTGTCTAGTACGTCTTTTACTGCATCACGAATACGAATCCATAGTTCACGCTTTGCTGGTTCTTCGTTTTCGATGACTTCAACAGGACTAATGGGTCCTTCTAATACACGAATAATATCACCTGCTGTGATCTCGTTTGGTTCATGTGCAAGAACATAGCCGCCATACGCTCCGCGGATACTTTTTACAAGACGGGCATTGCGGAGTGGTGATACAAGCTGCTCTAAATAATGCTCAGACAAATCATTGTTTTGAGCGATTGATTTTAATGATGTAGGGCCTTCGCCATGTTTTTTGGCTAATTCGATCATGATCGTCAGACCATATCTGCCTTTAGTTGATATTTTCAAGTTAAACACCTCTGCGTTTTCTATTCTATGTCATCAATTATTTTTCTGATTTCATATACGCTGATATATAGACCAAAAGCAATTATATCATACTTTCAGCCAACTTTCATTTACGGGTTCTGAGCATGATAGAAGGACGAATCCCTTTTCTATTTGAAGAATTTTCGGTACTCTATACAAACAAGACATTGCTATAGGAGAGATAATTATGAAACCTTTAGCGTACCGGATGCGCCCAAGTCATATTGAAGACATTATTGGGCAGGAGCATCTTGTTGGAGAAGGTCAAATTATTAGGCGAATGGTCGAGGCAAAACATTTATCCTCGATGATTTTATATGGACCGCCGGGCATCGGCAAAACATCGATTGCAACCGCGATTGCTGGCAGTACAAGCATTGCTTTTCGAACGCTGAATGCGGTCATTCATAACAAAAAGGATATGGAAGCTGTTGCCGCTGAAGCGAAAATGAGCGGCCAGGTGATCCTTATTTTAGACGAAGTCCACCGGCTTGATAAAGGAAAGCAGGATTTTCTTCTTCCTTATTTAGAAAATGGCATGATCATTTTAATTGGGGCAACGACGGCTAATCCCTATCATGCGATCAATCCTGCCATTCGAAGCCGGACACAAATATTCGAGCTGAAGCCGCTTGAAACAGAGCAAATCAAAGCTGCGTTAACAAGAGCCTTACAGGATGAGCATCGCGGGCTTGGCGGCTATGAGGTGACAGTGGACGATGAAGCGATGAATCATTTTGCCAATGGGTGCGGAGGAGACGTGCGTTCTGCTTTAAATGCACTCGAGCTCGCTGTCTTATCGACAAAAGCTGATGAGACAGGGCATATCACAATCACTCTTGCCGCAGCAGAAGAATGCTTACAAAAAAAGAGCTTCTCACATGACAAGAATGGTGATGCTCATTATGATGTCCTCTCGGCTTTTCAAAAATCCATTAGGGGATCTGATACAGATGCGGCGCTGCATTACCTTGCTAGACTGATCGAAGCAGGAGACCTTGAAAGCATTTCAAGAAGATTACTCGTGATGGCTTACGAGGACATTGGCTTAGCCAGTCCGCAGGCAGGCCCCCGCGTGTTAAGCGCAGTGCAAACAGCAGAAAGAATCGGTTTCCCAGAAGCACGAATTCCGCTGGCGAACGCAGTGATTGAGCTGTGTCTTTCTCCTAAGTCTAATTCGGCATATAAAGCGATTGATGCAGCACTTGGTGACATTCGTACAGGGAAAATTGGAGAAGTTCCAGTTCATTTAAAAGATGCTCACTACAAAGGCGCCACAGCACTCGGAAGAGGCGTCGATTACTTATACCCACATGATTACGAAAACGGCTGGGTGAAGCAGCAATATTTACCTGATCCGCTGAAAAACAAGCAATACTATGTACCGAAACAAACCGGAAAATTTGAAGGTGCATTGAAACAGGTCTATGAAAATTTAAAACGCCAGAAATAAAAAAAGCCCCCTGCATGTTAGCAGGCGGGCTGTTTATTTATCCTTCACACGTGTAATCGGAATATCTTTTAAAAGCTTCATAATGACATGACCACCCATGATCAGTCCGGCAACAGACGGAACGAACGCATTAGATGATGGCGGCATTTGCGCCTTGCGAATCTTCGCTTCATCATTTCCAACTTCTTTTCTGACATCTTCGCGAATGACAATTGGACTTTCATCAGAGAAAATGACTTCAATTCCTTTACGAATCCCTTCCTTACGCAAACGTGTTCTCACAACTTTTGCAATAGGATCAGTATGTGTTTTTGAAATATCATCAATTTTGAAGCGTGTCGGATCTGTTTTGTTCGCAGCTCCCATACTTGAAATGATGTTCACACCTCGTTTCAGACACTCTTTCATTAAATGAATTTTATAGTGAATGGTATCTGAGGCATCAATGACATAATCAAGCGGATACTCAAAAAATTGCTCGTATGTTTCCTCTGTATAAAACATCTTCAGGGCAACAACTTCACATTCTGGATTAATATCAGCGATTCTCGCCTGCATTAAGTCAACCTTTGGCTGGCCAACTGTTGATAGCAATGCTGGAAGCTGACGGTTTACATTTGTAATATCAATATCATCTTTATCAACAAGAACAATACGGCCAACGCCTGAACGCGCGAGTGCCTCTACTGCGAATGAACCAACGCCGCCCACACCAAGCACTGCAACTGTACTGTTTTTTAGTATATTTAAGCCTTCCTTGCCAATGGCAAGCTCGTTTCTTGAAAACTGATGTAACAAGTGCCTCACTCCACCTTTATTTAAAATGAATCGAAAGAATCATATCATATTCAGACTTCTCCGTCATCCTTCTCTAAAAGAAAAAAACACAAAAAAGTCCCGATGACGCCGCCAGCATTTCCTTCGTTTTGAACCCCGCACCATGCAGGTGGGTGCTTTCTTCCTGACTTTATAAGTCCTCTAAAGAGGCATTTATGCAGAAAGGAAAGGCAAGCTCCCGTATAAAAAAATGTTCGGTCAAAACTAGGTAACCACCGTACGTATCAGGACTTTATTTATTGATGAAAGCATATCATAGGCATATTTCTTTTTCAAGCGTTTACATACCTATAAACATGCGCCTATTTTACTGTTTTACTTTTGTTTTAATCGCTAAACTCAGCTCATCAAGCTGCGCCTCGCTTACATGGCCAGGGGCATCTGTAAGAACGCAGCTCGCACTTGCCGTTTTAGGGAATGCAATCGTATCTCTTAAGTTAGAGCGGCCTGCAAGCAGCATCACTAAACGGTCAAGCCCAAGCGCGATTCCGCCATGCGGAGGAACACCATGCTCAAACGCATCCAGCAGGAAGCCAAATTGTTCGTAAGCCTCTTCTTTTGAAAAACCAAGTAAGCCAAACATCTTTTCTTGAATGTCCTTTTCGAAAATACGAATAGAACCTCCGCCAAGCTCGTAGCCATTCAGCACAAGATCGTAAGCCTGGGCCTTCATGTCTTCTGGGCTTGTTTCAATTAATTCAAGATCATCGCGAACCGGCATTGTGAATGGATGATGGGCAGCATAGAAGCGGCCTTCTTCTTCATCCTTTTCAAGCAGCGGCCAATCGACAACCCATAAGAAATTAAATACAGACTCATCAATCAGTTCAAGCTCTTTACCAAGTTTTAAGCGAAGTGCACCAAGCGCATCATGGACAACAGACGTCTTATCTGCAACAAAGAGTAAAAGGTCGCCTTCTTCAACTTGCAGCTGTTCCTTTAATTCAGCTTGCTTTGCTTCATCAAAGAATTTAGCGATCGGACCTTTTAATTCAGTTCCTTCTGCTTTTAGCCAAGCTAGACCTTTTGCACCGTAGTTCGCTGCAAATGCACCAAGTGCATCAATGTCTTTTCTTGAGTAGTTCGCTGCAGCCCCTTTTACATTGATGGCTTTCACAGCTCCACCATTTTTCACAGCTCCGCTAAACACTTTGAAATCGGAGTCTTTTACTGTGTCTGAAATGTTCACTAGCTTCATCTCAAAACGTGTATCCGGCTTATCAGATCCATAGGAATTCATCGCTTCATCATATGTCATACGAGGTAATGGCAATGTAAGGTCTACGCCTTTGACATCTTTCATCACCTTCGCCATCATCTCTTCAGCAAGCGTCATGATGTCCTCTTGACTCATGAAGGACATTTCAATATCGACTTGTGTAAATTCCGGCTGACGGTCAGCACGCAAGTCTTCATCTCTAAAGCAGCGGGCAATTTGATAATAACGGTCCATCCCAGAAACCATCAGCAATTGTTTAAATAATTGCGGAGACTGAGGCAGTGCATAAAATTCTCCCTCGTGTACACGGCTTGGAACAAGATAGTCACGCGCACCTTCTGGCGTACTTTTTGTTAAAATTGGTGTTTCAATGTCTAGAAAGCCGTTGTCGTCTAAGAAATGGCGGAATGCTTTTGTGACTTCATGTCGCATTTTCATTGTTTCAAACATTGCAGGGCGGCGAAGATCCAGGTAACGATATTTTAAACGAACATCTTCTGATACCTCGTCTGCTTGATCTGAAATCACAAATGGAGGAGTCTTCGCTTCATTTAAAACGGTGACCGTTTCGACTTGAATTTCAATTTTGCCCGTTTTTAAATTTGGATTGATCGTTGCTTCTTCTCTTGCGACAACCGTTCCTTTAATATCAAGGACATATTCATTACGAATTGATTCTGCTGTCTCAAGCGCCTCTTTTGATAAGTCTGGATTGAAGACAACTTGTACAATCCCTGTACGGTCGCGCAAATCAATAAAGATTAATCCGCCTAGGTCACGCCTTTTTTGAACCCATCCTTTTAATACAACTGACTGACCAATTTGGTCTTCTGTTACTTCTCCACAATAAAAAGTTCTACCAAACACAAACATTCCACTCCTTCTTTACGCTTTCTGGTGGGCCTTCAACATTTGAATCAGCTCATCAAGCTTCACTTCAATCTGTTCACCCGTTGTCGTATCTTTCACATTCACAATTTGCTGCGCTAGCTCATCTTCACCAAGAACTGCAATAAATTTGGCTTTTAATCGATCAGCCGCTTTAAATTGTCCTTTTAGTTTCTTCCCTGTATAGTCCATTTCACTTGAGATACCTTCTTTTCTCAGACGGTTTAATAATGAAACAGAATAATCCTTCGCTTCATCTCCGAGAGCAGCAATGTATAGATCAATACCATCCTGGAGAGGAAGCTCAATTCCTTCAGCATCGATCGCAGATAAGAAACGTTCAATACTCATCGCAAATCCGATCCCTGGTGATTCAGGACCGCCAATTCCTTCAACGAGTCCATCATAACGGCCGCCGCCGGCTAATGTTGTAATCGCACCAAAGCCTTCTGCATTACTCATGATCTCAAATGCTGTGTGATTGTAGTAATCAAGACCGCGCACTAAATTTGGATCGACGACATACTCAATGCCTATATCTGATAAGTATTGTTTGACCTTTTCAAAATACGTCCGTGATTCTTCATTTAAGTAATCTTGAATGGATGGAGCGGTTGTCATCAGTTCATGATCACGATCCTTTTTACAATCAAGAATACGCAGCGGATTTTGATGTAAACGCGTTTGACAGTCGTGACAGAATTCCTCAATTCTTGGCTCAAAGTGCTTGACCAGTGCTGTGCGGTAGTCTGCACGGCTCTCCTTGTCACCAAGGCTGTTAATGACGAGCTTTAAGTTAGAAAGACCTGCTTTCTCATACACACTCATCGCAAGCGAAATGACCTCTGCATCAATAGCAGGATCCTTGGAACCAATCGCTTCTATCCCAAATTGATAAAATTGACGATATCTTCCGGTTTGCGGACGTTCATAGCGGAACATTGGTCCGATGTAATAAAGCTTTGTTGGCTGAGCCGGCTGTGCGAACAATTTATTTTCAACATAAGAGCGTACAGTTGAAGCTGTTCCCTCTGGACGAAGTGTGATGCTGCGTCCTTTTTTGTCTTCAAATGTGTACATCTCTTTTTGAACGATATCAGTTGATTCGCCTACTCCCCGTGCAAACAGCTCAGTATGCTCAAAAATCGGTGTGCGGATTTCTTTGTATTGAAAGGCTGCACATGTATCTCTCGCAATTTGTTCAACATACTGCCAGCGTTCTGACTCTCCAGGTAAAATATCCTGTGTGCCTCTTGGAATATTAAAACTCATTTTTCGTCCTCCTACGACCATCATTCATTTTTTATGTGGACATATAAAAAACCCCCGCCTCTACTATGTGTATAGTAGGGACGAGAGTTATACCCGTGGTGCCACCCTAGTTGGAACATGAATAAGCATGTTCCCGCTCAAATCCTTAACGCAGATTCACGTTCTCCGCCTATTGACTCATTTTCAGAGCGTTCAGCAGGAAACCTACAGAGTGTTCTTTCGTGATAAATGCCATGCGGATTCGCTTTCAGCCTCAGGCGAGTCCTCTCTGCTCACGCAATTTACCCTACTATTCTCTATCATCAGTTCCACATTTTAAATTTTCAAGTGTGTTGATTTATATTATAATAAGGTCGGTGCTGCCACTCTGTCAACCCTTGCCGTGCCTCTTTTTCTTTTCCAGCTCTTCTTTTGACGTACATCCGTATTCAGATGCGGTCTCTTCAAGGAAGCCTGGCTGATCCATTTCGTCGTGCTGCCAGCGGTCGATATCACGATGTCCATTATATTGCACTCGTCCTAATTTTCTGCTTAATCTCATGTTTGTACATCCTTTTATCACATTTTTATTTAGTATAAACAGATTGATTCATTTTTATTAGGAAAACTGCAAGGAATTCATCCACTACATAACGAATTAACATTCATCGGTTTTACAAGGGAGGGGAAAACACCGTTTTGAATCTGAAAAAACACAATCAAATGATGATGCTGCTTACTTGTTTTGTTCTCATCGCGAGTTCTTTGCCTATGACACATGCTACAGCACAAACAGATCAAGCTATTGTCGCAACAGATGAAATCAATGTGAGAACGGGCCCTGGTTTAAGCTATGGAATTGCAGCTGTTGTGAAACGCGGCGAAAGTTATCCTATTCTCACTGAACAAGGAGAATGGGTGCAGATCCAATTATCAAACGGACAAAAAGGCTGGGTCGTCTCATGGCTGATTACCACATCATCCGGCGCTCAAAAATCCACGAAGCCAAAGGCGCAAGGTCAAAGCACGGCTGGAGGCAGTACAATTACATCAACAGCTTCCGATCTTCGCATCCGGACAGGCCCTGGGACTTCCTATCAAGTGATCGGTACTTTCCCGCAAGGCGCTACCGCTAAAAAGCTCGAGACAAGCGGCGAATGGACGAAAATTTCGTATAAACAAGCAGAAGGCTGGGTTCACTCTGATTATGTTTCAGGGGGGCAGAAAACTTCTCAATCAAGTTCCGGCGAGTCCTCTCGCTCTAACCAGACAGGCACAGTTGGCGTATCGAGCTTGAATGTGAGGCAATCGGCCGCACCAAATGCACAAGTCATCGCTTCACTTGCCCGCAACACACAGATCACCATTTTGCGAGAGCAGAACGGCTGGTATGAAATTGAGGGGAAAGGCGTAAAAGGCTGGGTTGCAAGCTATTACATTGTCACAGGCAAAGGAGCAGGCTCTGCACCTGAAAAGAGTTCATCCTCTTCGGCTTCTGAGCAAAAAGCATACATTGTCTATGACGGCACCAACATTCGAAAAAGCGCTTCTACCTCTGCTGGGATTGCAGAAAGAGCAACAAAAGGAGCTGCCTATCAAATTGTTCGGACGCAAGGTGACTGGTACGAAGTGACACTATCAAACGGCGGAACTGGCTACGTGGCGAGCTGGGTCGTTCAAACGAAGAAAAATAGCAGCGAAGCGCCAAGACCTCAGCAGGATTCATCGTCTGGAACTGGTTCTTTAAAAGGAAAAACGATTGTTCTTGATCCTGGTCATGGCGGAAAAGACAGCGGCACGATTGGCGCAGACGGTGCATTTGAAAAGAACATCACCATCAAAACCGCCAATTTACTGGCAGGCAAATTAAGGGCTTCTGGTGCAAATGTATATTTAACAAGAAGTGATGATACCTTTATCAGCCTTCAATCAAGGGTGGCAACCTCTCATTATCGAAATGCAGATGCATTTATTAGTCTTCATTATGATAGTTTTATGGACCAAAGTGTTAGAGGAAGTACAGCGTATTATTATCACGCAGCAAAAGATCAGCAGTTAGCGTCAAGCGTTCATTCCGAAGTCGCAAAACGCTCTCAAATCCCTGATAAGGGTGTCAAATTCGGAGATTACTTTGTTTTAAGAGAAAACAAACGCCCTTCCCTATTATATGAACTCGGGTACTTAAGCAATCCACAGGAGGAAGCGATCATTTATAGCGCCTCTTACCAAGAACGAGTCACAGAAGGAATGACTGAAGGATTAAAACAATATTTCCGTTAAAAAAAAGAGGCCTCTGCGCCTCTTTTTTGTTTGACCGCAAAAGAAAAAGACTCTAAACAAACTCCCGCATGAGTTCATCTACAGTCTAAAGAGAATCTATTCTTTGCTGTCCATCAAGATCGTGACCGGTCCTGAATTGGTCAATGACACGTCCATCATCGCACCAAAACGGCCAGTTTCGACATGGATGCCTTTTTCTCTAAGGGTTTTATTGAAACATTCGTAAAGCGAATTGGCTGCATCCGGCTTGGCGGCTTTCATAAAATTCGGCCGTCTGCCCTTTCTCGTATCACCATAAAGGGTAAATTGAGATACAGACAGAACGCTTCCTTTTATGTCCAATAATGAACGATTCATTTTCCCGTTTTCATCTTCAAAAATACGTAAATGTGCAAGCTTTTCAGCTAAGTAGAGCACATCTTCTTCTGTATCTTCGTGTGTGACACCAACAAGCACCATATAACCTTCGTTGATGGCACCTGTGATCTCTTCTTCTACTTTCACAGATGCATTTGTCACACGCTGCACAACAAGCCTCATAGACGATATACTTCCTTTCTAATTCATGAATCGGCGAACAGAGTAAATGTCTTTGATTTGCTTAATGCGTTCGACTACTTTGTGCAAATGGTTAATATTTTGGATAAAGATCGCCATATGGATCGTCGCCACTTTGTTACGATCAGACTTCCCAGAAACAGAGGAGATGTTCGTTTTGGTTTCGTTGACTGCTTGAAGCACCTCATTGAGTAAGCCGCGTCTATCATATCCTAATATTTCAATTTCCACATTGTATTCTTTACGGTTTTGAGCAGGCTGCTCATGCTCCCACTCGACCGGAATTAACCGCTCCTGCGCTTCTCCTGTCTTTACGTTCGGACAGTCCTCGCGGTGAACAGATACACCTCGGCCCTTCGTAATAAAACCGACAATGCTATCACCAGGAACAGGATTACAGCACTTAGATAAGCGGACAAGCAGGTTATCAATCCCTTTGACCCTTACGCCAGCTTCCCGTTTTTTCCCGTGATACGTCTTTGGTTCCACTGTCACTTCTTGAACGGTTTTCTCTTGCTCTTCTTGGTCTCTTTGTTTTCTTTCTTTTTCCGTTAAACGATTGGCGACCTGCAATGCAGTAATGCCGTTATATCCAACAGCTGCATACATGTCCTCTTCGTTTGAAAAATTAAATTTGTCAGCCACTTTTTGCAGGTTTTCAGCGGTCAGAATGTCTTTGACGTCAAACTCAAGGTTTTTAATTTCTTTTTCCACGAGCTCTCGGCCTTTTTCGACATTTTCTTCACGGCGCTGTTTTTTGAAAAACTGTCTGATCTTGTGCTTCGCTTGGGAGGTTTGGGCAAGTTTGACCCAATCCTGACTTGGCCCGTAGCTGTGCTTTGATGTCAGAATTTCAATAATGTCACCTGTTTTTAGTTTGTGATCGAGTGTGACCATCTTGCCATTGACCTTGGCACCGATCGTTTTATTCCCAATTTCCGAGTGAATCCGGTAAGAGAAATCAATCGGAACTGAGCCCGACGGCAGTTCAATGACGTCTCCTTTTGGCGTAAACACAAACACCATATCAGAGAAGAGATCGATCTTTAACGACTCCATAAATTCTTCTGCATCTGTGGATTCATTTTGGAATTCAAGAATTTCTCTAAACCAAGAGAGCTTCTTCTGGAAGACCGCTTCTTCCGTTGATTCTGCTGACTCTTTGCCTTCTTTGTATGCCCAGTGTGCCGCAATTCCGTATTCTGCAATTTCATGCATTTCCACTGTACGGATTTGAACTTCAAGCGGATCACCTTTTGGCCCAATCACCGTTGTATGAAGAGACTGGTACATGTTCGGCTTTGGCATCGCAATATAATCCTTAAACCTGCCTGGCATCGGCTTCCAGCATGTATGGATAATTCCGAGCACCGCATAACAGTCTTTAATGCTGTCGACCAAAATACGAACGGCAAGCAGATCATAAATTTCATTAAACTGCTTATTTTGCAAGACCATTTTGCGATAAATGCTATAAATATGTTTTGGTCTGCCAGAAAATTCAGCCTTGATGTTCACCTCAGACACGCGGTCTTTCACTTCATTGACAACCTCGTCCAAGTATTCCTCACGTTCCGCTCGTTTGCGCTTCATCAGATTCACAATCCGGTAATATTGCTGCGGATTTAAATAGCGGAGTGCTGTATCTTCAAGCTCCCACTTAATCTTTGAAATCCCTAATCTGTGCGCAAGCGGTGCAAAGATTTCAAGTGTTTCATTTGAAATTCTCCGCTGCTTTTCCTGCGGAAGGTGTTTGAGCGTTCTCATATTATGAAGACGGTCTGCCAGCTTAATCAAGATCACGCGAATATCCTGCGCCATTGCAACAAACATTTTTCGATGGTTTTCGGCCTGCTGTTCTTCTTGTGATTTATATTTAATCTTCCCGAGCTTTGTGACACCATCAACAAGCATTGCTACTTCCTCGTTAAAATGCTCTTTTAAATCCTGTAATGTCACATCTGTATCCTCAACTACATCGTGCAGGAAACCGCCTGCAATGGTTGATGGGTCCATTTCAAGATCAACAAGAATACCCGCCACTTGAATTGGATGGATAATATAGGGCTCACCAGATTTCCGGTATTGCTCCTTGTGTGCATTTTCAGCATATTCATATGCTCGCTCTATAAATTGAATATGTTCAGCGGACAGGTATTCTCTTGCCTTGTCAATGACCTGCTGCGCCGTTAAAACTTGTTCGTTCGCCATGGAATCACCTTTTTAAATGAAAACTGTATTGTAGTTTATTATCAAGAAAAATTCGATAGATGTAAAGAGAAGAAGTCCGCTAAAAGATTTTTGATAGGAAAAAAGCACCCTTCTTACTGAGTGCTTTTTACGAAAAACTCCATTAGTATTGCATTAACGTCATGATGTCGTAGCCGTCAAGCTTCTTTCTGCCGTCCAGATACGTCAGCTCAATCAAAAATGCAATCCCTGCCACAACGCCGCCTAATTCCTCTACAAGCTTGATGGACGCTTCAATTGTTCCACCAGTTGCCAGTAAGTCATCTGTAATCAGGACACGCTGACCAGGACGAATCGCATCTTTATGAATCGTTAATACATCTTTACCATATTCCAAGCCGTAATCGACTTTAATGACTTCACGAGGAAGCTTTCCTTCTTTACGAACCGGTGCAAAACCTACACCAAGTGCGTATGCTACAGGGCAGCCAATAATGAATCCACGCGCTTCAGGTCCAACAATGAGATCAATGTCTCTTTTCTTCGCGTATTCAACGATTTGATCCGTTGCATAACGGTACACTTCGCCTTTATCCATTAACGTTGTAATATCTTTAAATTGTACACCTTCCTTTGGGTAGTCAGGTACAACTGTCACATATTGTTTTAAATCCATCTTTTCCTTTTCCTCCTCGTACGTCAAAGCACAGGTGAGACTTCGCTCATCATGCTATTCAGCCATTCCTTCAGCTCTTTAGCTGAGGAATATGTTAGTGTTTGATCGAGTTCCATCAATCGTTGTTTTGCTGTATAGGACGCTGACGCCGTTAAATCTTTTTTAGGGGCATCAAGTACTATTGACAGCACACCATTCTCTATTTTAACAAAACCGAGTTCAAAAAACACCTTTGTCATAAAAATGATTGTATCTTTTGTCCAGCCTCTATGTTTGGCAAGCTCCATTCCTTGTTCTTTGATAGGAAAACTTCCCCGTTTAAACAAGAACCCATAAAACCATTTGAATTGGTCACGGCTTGGGAAAGAGGACATAAAATGATCTTCTTTTCTTTGAAAAACCGTATAAATTCTCGCAGGCTTTTGATTTTCTAAAAGCTGCTTCAGCAATTGCTCATCTGCGGGAACATCCGCAAAGACCACATACTTTCCTTGTACATTAAACGATGATACATTTTCTGCATGAACATGATGAATAGGGAGATCGACGTCCTGTTTTGTTGCTTCATCAAAACAGACAACCAGTGATTTTTCTGAATCAAGTGTCGAAACTTTCTTCTCCCAATCCTTTTTCCCGCGCAGATCAAACAGCTGCCATTCATCAACTCGTGCATCTTTTAACATCAGCTGGGGCTTCTTCCGGTTATTCCATTCATTAACCGACATTTCTCCAATCACAGAAATGCGGCTTCCTGGAACAATTTCCTCTTTTAATTTCCCTTGGTGAAAGCCAACACAGTCAAGCAGTGTGTCTTCGTCTTTCAGAGACATTTTAATATGGTTGTGATTTGCCCCAATCGTTCGGATATCTTCAAGCTTCGCATCTTCAATCATAATGAACGGTTTTGGGTTTGACATACCAAATGGTGACAGCATCCCCGCTTCTTCAATCGCTTGAACCGTCAATTCGTCTACCTTGCACACGGCATCGACGCGCTGAATTGGAATAAAATCTTCTTCCGTCAATGTTTCATTTGCATATTGATTTAATCTTTCCCTTAGTAAAGATACATCATCCGCTCGAAGTGTCATCCCTGCTGCCATCGGATGCCCGCCGAAATGCGGCAGGATGTCGCGGCATTTGCTTAGATGGAAAAATAGATCGAAGCCAGGAATACTCCGGGCTGATCCTTTTGCCATTTGCGTCTCTTCATCTATTCCAAGCACAATCGCCGGACGAGAAAAAGTATCCGTCAATTTAGAGGCAACAATTCCGACAACACCCGGATTCCAGCCAGCTTTCGCTACAACGATCGCAGACTGGTCATCACCTGCCTCTTCCACCATTTGAATGGCTTCTTCTGTGATCGTACTGACAATCTTTTGTCGTTCTTTATTCAGTTCCTGTACAAAACGAGCGAGCTCTTCTGCTTCATCCTTATCCTCAGTCATCAGAAGATGAACGGCTGGATCTGCCTGTTCAATTCGCCCAACAGCATTCAGCCTTGGCGCAATTTGAAAGCCGACCGTTTCCTCGTTCGCTTCTTCTAAAGTGGCTCCCGCTTCTTTCAATAACGCTTTCAGCCCCGGTCTATTCGACTGCCGAAGCTGCACAAGACCTTTTTTGGCGAGCCATCTATTCTCATCGTGAAGCGGTACGAGATCCGCGATTGTCCCGATGGCTGCAAGATCTAACAGCTGAACTGGCAGCTTCCCAAGAAGTGCATGCGCCACTTTAAACGCGACACCTACACCAGCAAGTTCTTTAAAGGGATACTCACAGCCAGGCTGCTTAGGATGGACAATGGCAAGTGCCTCAGGCAGCTCCTCACTTGGTTCATGGTGATCTGTAATGATCAGGTCTAACCCTATTTCTTTTGCAATACGTGCTTCATTGACAGCAGCAATGCCTGTATCGACCGTGATGACAAGCGATGCTCCTTGCTCCTTGATATATCGAAAAGCCTGTTCATTAGGTCCATAGCCTTCTTTAAATCGATCTGGAATATAAAAGTCTACTATCGCAGACCGCTCTTTTAATGTATGTAAAAGTACAGACGTACTTGTCACACCATCTGCATCATAGTCTCCGAAGATCACAATCGATTCCTGCTCTTCGATCGCTTTGTTGATGCGCTCTACTGCTTCTTTCATCCCTTTTAATAGGAATGGATCATGAAATTCGGCTTTTTGATCAAATAAAAAAGACCTCGCCTCTTCTACTTCTTCAAATCCTCTTTTTACGAGAAGCGATGCAGTCAGCGCTGAAATATTCAGATTTTCAGAGAGTGATTTCACTTTTTCTTCGCTTGGATGTTCATATTCCCAGCGCATTTTGGATAATAACATAAATTCACCCCTCAACCACACTATTATACTAGAGTGGCCTGAGGGGTTTCAATTTTTATTTTATGAAATTGTGCTGGAAGATTATTTTTCCTTCCGGTCAAATGATGCTGGCTGTTCTTTTAAAGGCGTGACATGAGATTTTTTTTGAAGATCTTTGTCTGCCTTTTTCGTCGAAGCAGCAGGTGCAGCGGCTGCACGCTCAGCTTTTAATGCTTTTAGTTCACGTTTCAGTTTCACAATTTGGAAGATTCCTGCAAATGCCACAATCAGTCCGCCCATTAAAACAGAACCGATAATGACAAGGATCAGCGGCCATTCAGCCGTTCCAAATAAGTAGTGTACCTCGACAGGCCGTACATTAATCACGGCAAATACTGAGACAATTAATACGAAAATAAATGCGAGTATGATGGTCCATTGTTGTTTGTTCATCTACAAATCCCCCAAGCTTTTTCTTTTATTCTTCCCTTTTCATTGCCTTTTTTAAACACCGAAAGAAAGCAGTGGAAGAAAACCTATCAGCATGGGCATCATCAGCTGCTGAGTTTTTCTTTAATCAGATTCTTTAATTCTTTTCTTTCTCCAGAAATGACAAGGGTATCCCCTTCTTCGATGATGGTATCTGGTCCTGGATTTAAAATCTTCTCATGTGATTTTCTCACAATGGCGATGACTGTTACTTGATAGTTTTGGCGAACATTGAGGTCACCGATGCTTTTCTGAACAGCTGGTGCATTCTTTTCAATTTTAAACCATTCAATCACCAGTTCATCAATGGCTACCTCTACGGTTTCAAGCGCTTTCGGCTTATAGACCATGCCGCCTAAAATAGCCGCGATTTGTCTTGCTTCTTCATCGTTTAGCAGGATGCCAGAAATCGTTTCTTCGTGGTCGTCCTCCTGAAAATGATACATTTCTCTTCTGCCGTCATCATGTGTAATGATGGCAAGCTTCTCATTATTTCTTGTGATCATTTCGGCTTTATGACCGATACCTGGCAGTTCAGTTTCCCGAACCTTCATAACAGCCCCTCCAATGAATAAAGCCAAATGCCCTAAACAGACACTTGCTTTCTATACTGGTCTAAACGTAAGTCATTATAGCAAAAGACCATTTCAAGATCAATGAAACCCAAAATGTTTTTTCAAAGCGTCTACTTTTCGGGAAAAACGATAGAAAAAGACTGCCGAAAAGGCAGTCTTTCTAGATTAGACATCTTGATCTGTATCTATCTTAGCTGGTTTTTTCAGCTCACGGCCTTTCCACATCAGCCAAATTTGTGCCGCGATGTAAAGGGATGAGTATACCCCTGTTAATAAGCCGACAAGTAAGGCGATGGAGAAGTTTGTAATCGACGCTGATCCGAAGATAAGCAGTGCGACAACAACGACAACTACAGTCAGCACCGTGTTGACAGATCGCGTAAAGGTTTGCTGTAAGCTTAAGTTCACAATGTACGATAGATCTTCAATGGTTTTCGGTTTACGTTTCTTCATTTGTTCACGAACCCTGTCGAAGGTAACGATCGTGTCGTTGATCGAGTATCCAATGACTGTGAGGATCGCGGCAATGAAGGTGACATCCACCTCTAAGCGCGTAATACTAAAGAAGGCGACAATAAAGAATGCATCGTACAGCAATGAGGCAATCGCCGCAATCGCCATTTTATATTCAAAGCGGATGGATACATATATAATGATCCCAATTGAAGCAATAATAACGGCATATAATGCATTACGGGCAAGCTCTTTTCCGACAGTCGGAGACACTGTACTTACGTTTGGCTCAGTGCCATATTTATCTTTGAAGTAATCTTTTACTTCAGCAATCTTTTCTTTGTTTGGCACACCGACAAACCGTGCGGCTGCCTGATTTTCTTTTTGACCCGATAACACGACACTGTCCGTCTCAAGACCAAGCTTTTTAAAGTCTTGCTCTACTTGTGCAGTGGTCAGCTTGTGATCGCTTTGAACATCAATTCTCGTTCCACTAGCAAAGTCAATACCAGCATTGAGCTTGAAGATCGAAAGGACGATGATTCCCGCAATAGTAACAGCTATGGAGAAAATCATAAAGCCTTTACGTTTGCTGACGAAATCCCATTTATCAAATGGCGTTTTCGGTTCGGTATTTTCTGTAGTTTCATGAATACTCATGATGTCTTTTTTGCGGACACCAAACCAGCCTTTTTTGCGGTCGAGCGCGCGGCTCTCTACAAGCAGTCCAAGAAGGAATCTTGATAGGAATACAGCTGTGATAAAGCTTGTTAAAATCGAGAGGATGAGCATTGTTGCAAATCCTTTTACAGAGCTTGTCCCGAAGAAGAACAGCACTCCGCCGGCAATAATACTTGTTAAGTTTGCATCAAAGATGGTCGCAAATGATCTGCGGTTCCCTGATCTGAAAGCAGAACGGACAGATTTGCCGAGCTTCAGTTCTTCTTTGATCCGTTCATAAGTAATAATGTTGGCATCGACAGCCATCCCTACCCCTAAAATGAGTGCGGCAATTCCAGGCAGTGTCATAACCGCGCCCATCCAGTCAAACACTTGCAGCGTAATGTAAATATAAGCTGAAAGTGTGATGACAGCTATAAGACCAGGTAATCGGTAATAAAACAGCATGAATAAGAAGATAAATGCGATTCCTACTATTCCTGCGAACACTGTTTCGTTCAGTGCTTGTTCACCAAACTGTGCACTTACAGATGTGGAATATTTTTCTGTTAATTTTACTGGCAATGCACCAGCATTTAAAATACTTGCAAGGTCTTTTGCCTCTTGGACAGTAAATTTCCCTTCAATTTGTACGTCACTGCTGTTAATCTCTTGATTCACATTTGGTGCAGAGACATACTTGTGGTTCGATTTTGAGACTTCTTTTTTGAAGGAATCTCCTTTATGGTAATCAAGCCAAATGACAAGCTGATTATTTGGTGCCATCGCTGCTACTTTTCTTGTGACGTCACCAAATTTTTTCGCATCTTTTAGTTTAACCGTCACAATTGGCTCATTCGTTTGACTGAATGTTTGTTTTGCACTGTTTTCGACTAAGTCAGCCCCGTTAAGGAGTTCTTTATCATTCGTATCTCTAAAGGATAGCTGTGCTTCAGTGGAAAGAATTTCCCTTGCTCTGTTTTGATCTTTTACCCCTGCAAGCTGCACGCGGATACGATTATTGCCTTCAATCGAGATGTTCGGCTCACTTACTCCAAGCACGTTCGCTCTTCGGTTAAGAGCCTCCACTGTACTAACGAGAACACTATTTGTGATCTTGTCCTCTTTTTTCACTGGATGTACATCATACAGGACTTCAAATCCACCCTGTAAATCCAGCCCTAGCGTCATATCTTTCGCAACAGGCTTTGTTAGTAAGCCTACGCCAGTTCCGATTAACAGAACCACTAAGAAAAACGCAAGAATGCGCCCTTTTTTCATTATGTATTTCCTCCTTAAACACCTGAATCCATTAAGATGGCTTATTTCAACAGTTCATCAAGCATATTCTTGCCATCTTCACTGTCCAAAAAAGCAGACGTTTTAAACGACTGAACGGTTGCATAGTTCATAAATTCGCCTATTTTCACAGATAAAATATCTGCAACCATTACATGAATCGGATACTCTTGTTTTTTCTTCCACTTCTTATTCTCTAAGTATGACCATAATTCCTCTAAATCTACATCTTTATAGCCCAAAACGATGAATTCTTCAAGCTTACTGAACAGAAAAGGCTTTAAATGGTCTTTGTAAATAGCAGCTGGGTGTTGTGTCATTGCGTAGCTCCCCCTTTTCAGTTTTTTATCGAGAGACTTGTCATGCTTGGACGATATACACGCATATCTTATTGTATATGATTCTATGTCGTTTGAGAAGGCAGGTGATCTGTGATTTGACGAAGCAAACGTTTTTAAAGGGGACCATCATTTTAATTTTAGCAGGTTTTATCACGAGAATATTGGGTTTTGTCAATCGAATTGTCATTGCGAGGTTCATTGGCGAAGAAGGGGTCGGGCTTTATATGATGGCTGCACCTACCTTTTTTCTCGCCGTGACGCTCACGCAATTCGGACTGCCTGTCGCTATTAGTAAGCTTGTTGCAGAAGCAGAAGCCCGGGGTGACAAACAGAAAACAAAACGTATTCTGGTCATGTCCCTTGCGATAACAGGAACACTCAGTCTGATTTTCACGCCGCTCTTTTTATGGTTTGCGCCCATCATGGCAGAAAATATGCTGACAGACCCTAGAACGGTCTATCCACTGCTGGCTATTACACCTGTCGTACCAGTCATCGCCATTTCAAGTGTGTTAAGAGGCTATTTCCAGGGCAGACAGCAAATGAGTCCGCTTGCGATGTCTCAAGTTCTGGAGCAGGTCGCAAGAATTTCGCTAGTGGCGGTATGTACAACGGCTTTCCTTCCTTACGGGATTGAATTTGCGGCAGCAGGTGCGATGGTGTCATCTGTGATTGGAGAGATGATTTCACTTGCTTACTTACTGATCGCCTTTCGCTATAAAAAGACCATTCGTATTCGAAAACGATTTTTTAAAGCGATTCATGACGGGAAGGACACATTTAAACAGCTGATGAGCATTGCCCTGCCAACAACAGGCAGCCGTTTTATCGGGAATATTTCGTGGTTTTTAGAGCCGATTGTTGTCGCGCAAAGTCTTGCCATTGCTGGTTATGCGGCTGTAGAGGCGACAAGGCAGTACGGGGAGTTGACCGGGCTTGCTCTGACCCTTTTGACACTGCCTAGTTTTATTACGTATTCACTCTCCACTGCATTAGTTCCGGCGATTAGTGAAGGAATGGAGCAGAACAAACGTAAAACGGTCGAATACCGTCTGAAGCAGGCGATGCGCCTATGTTTACTCAGCGGAGGCATTTCATGTATTATTCTTTTCGTTTACGCAGAAGATTTAACGCTCTTTATGTATGGTTCATCGCACGCGGCCATTTATGTGAAATTCATGGCGCCATTTTTCCTTCTATATTATTTTCAGGGGCCTCTTCAAGCCGTGCTTCAAGCACTCAATTTAGCTGGTGCGGCGATGACCAACAGCCTGATTGGCGCTATTGTAAAAACAGGGATGATTTTTGTTCTTGCTTCACAGCCAGGCTTTGGCATTATGGGCGCTGCACTGGCGATCTTAATCGGTATCATCCTTGTCACACTGCTCCATGCAGCAACTGTTGGAAAGGTGCTGCCTATTCATTTACCATTAAAGGAATATGGACTATGCGTCCTTGTGATTATCAGTACAGGTGCTGTCAGCCTTTGGCTGAAATCTCAAGTAAACGGACTTTTTTCTGCTCCTATTGAACTTGTGACGCTCATTTTCATTACGTGCACGCTGTATGTCATTCTATTAATCTGCCTAGGTCTAGTGAAACGAGAAGAGCTGCGCCGCATCCCGTTCATGGGGAAGCTGTTTTAGCTCATCTCTTTTTGATCACTTCATCTTTCAAATCAATATAAAATGTTTTTTGATTAAAGCTGCAGTAAGAGATTTGTTCGATATCATGATAGCCTCTTTTAGCAAGCTCATCTTTCAGCCACTGTTCATTTTGATTGATTTGCTTTAGGTGGTCATGCTGCACTACACCATCCGCAACAAGTGGAAGCTCAAGCGCTGCATGTTTGCGCTTGTTTTCTTTTTCGACGACGGCGAGCTTTCCAGACGGCTCTAAAATGGCGTAAGAGACATCCTGAATGCTGTCGATGTTATTTTCTCTTAATTGAATGAGCAGGTCATCAAAATTGTATCGCTGTTTTCTCATTGCACCTTCGTCTATTTTCCCATTGATGATAAGCAGGGCCGGTTTTCCGTCAAGAAAGCGCCGGACACCTTGAAATTTTAATGAGAGGTAGGCAAGTGTGATTTGAATGAAGGTTAACAGCAGGATTGGCCATACCGTATGTAACATGTTATCCTCTACTTCTTCTATGGCGAGAACCGCAATTTCTGCGATCATCATAAAAATGACTAGATCTAAAATGCTCAGCTCGCCAATTTCCCTTTTGCCCATTAAGCGAAATATAAACCAAATAAGAAAATATAAGATGATGGTTCTCATGGAAATGATCAAGATGTCCTGCATGTGATGTAAACCCTCCTTCTCCAACATAGCTTGTGTCAAAACACTTTATTTATGTAGAAAAGAAACGTCCGAAACATGTCTATTTTTTCTTCACTGTGAATACATTTTAGTAAAAGACAAGCTTCGTTCAATTGGAGAGGAGACGAATCTACATGCAGGAAACGAAACAAATTGGAAAAGGCATTTTATCCGGCTTAATTGCCATTTTTATCGTGATGGTAGTCACAAGTTTACTTGTGTCACTCATGCTTACATTCACAAGTATGCAGGAATCATCATTTAAATGGATGATTATGATTTTGTCCTTTGCTGCCCTTTTATTAGGAGGCATCATTTCTGGCGGGAAAGCAAAGGAGCGCGGCTGGCTGATTGGTGCGGTCACATCTATCATTTTTTCTCTCACTGTCTTTTTATTTCAATATTTGGGGTTTGGAAAAACGTTCTCACCAGAGCAGTTTATCTATCATGGAGCATTTTTAGGCATTTGTATGCTGGGGGGAATGATTGGCGTCAATCTTCGAGGCAAATAAAAAAAGAGCGGTTCATATCGCTCTTTTTTTATGGCTATGTATCAGAGGATTAGCCTTTGTCAGCTAATTCTCTAATAGCACGACGATCGAAAGTTAAACGGTTGTTTTCGCTTGTTTTGATGACCACTTTTGATTCATCAATTGAGTCGATTTCACCGTGTAAACCACCGATTGTGACGATTTTATCGCCTTTTGATAAAGATTGCTGCATCTGACGCACAGCTTTCTGTTGCTTTTGCTGTGGACGGATTAACAAGAAGTAAAGCACAGCAAACATGACAACAATCATAATGATTGAACCCATACCACCATCCATTCTATTTCACCCCTTTCTAAAGCATTGTAAAGCCTTTCGTTTATGCGTTAAAAGTTTTTCGCATTCGGTTTGTTAAAGCCGTAACGCTCAAAAAACTCTTCTTTAAAATCACCTAAACGATCCTCACGGATAGCTTCTCTCACTTGCTCCATTAATTTTAACAGAAAATGAAGATTATGATAAGTTGTTAATCGAATTCCGAACGTTTCATTTGTTCGAATTAAATGTCTAATATAGGCGCGTGTATAGTTTTTACATGTATAGCAGTCACAGTTTTCATCGATTGGTCTAAAGTCACGCTCATATTTTGCATTTTTCACAACAAGACGGCCTTCACTTGTCATCAAGGTACCGTTTCTTGCAATTCGAGTTGGCAGTACGCAATCAAACATATCTACTCCGCGAATGGCACCGTCAATTAAGGAATCTGGCGAGCCGACACCCATTAAGTACCTCGGTTTGTCTGCTGGTAAGAATGGTGTTGTAAATTCAAGTACACGATTCATCACATCTTTTGGTTCCCCTACAGATAAGCCTCCGATGGCGTAACCTGGGAAATCAAGTGAAACAAGGTCTTTTGCACTTTGTTTTCGAAGCTCTTCGTATTCTCCGCCTTGGACAATCCCAAACAGCCCTTGATCCTCTGGACGCTGGTGCGCTGTTAGACAGCGCTCTGCCCATCTGCTTGTCCGCTCAACAGAACGTTTCATGTAATCGTACTCTGCAGGATACGGCGGGCATTCATCAAATGCCATCATAATATCAGAGCCAAGTGCATTTTGAATGTCCATCGCTTTTTCAGGAGATAGGAACAGCTTGTCTCCGTTTAAATGATTACGGAAGTGAACGCCTTCTTCTTCAATTTTTCTAAATTCACTCAATGAAAAAACTTGGAATCCGCCTGAATCAGTTAGAATGGCTCGGTCCCAGTTCATAAATTTGTGCAGACCGCCTGCTTCTTTTACGATATCGTGACCTGGACGGAGCCATAAGTGGTACGTATTGCTTAAGATGATGCCTGCATCCATAGCCTTTAATTCTTCAGGCGCCATTGTCTTGACTGTAGCCAGTGTACCTACTGGCATAAATACAGGTGTTTCAAAGGAGCCGTGCGGTGTATGAACGCGGCCAAGACGTGCACCTGTCTGTTTACATGATTTAATGAACTCATAACGTATCGGTGATTGCGACAAAAATGAGCCCTCCTGTCTTCGTTGTATAATGTTATTGAATCAGCATGGCATCGCCAAAGCTGAAGAATCGGTATTCCTCTTTCACAGCCTCATTGTACGCTTTTAGTACGTGCTCTCGTCCAGCTAATGCGCTGACAAGCATAATTAACGAGGATTTTGGCAGATGGAAATTCGTGATCATGCCATCAATTGCCTTGAATGTGTAGCCAGGGTAAATAAAGATCGACGTCCAGCCGCTTGAGGCTTTGAACTCACCATCATGTGCACTTGCAATGGTTTCAAGCGTTCTTGTTGATGTTGTGCCGACTGAAATAATCCGTCCGCCTTCCTTGCGAACGCGATTAAGCTCATCAGCTGTTTCTTCATTCATTTCATAAAACTCTGCGTGCATTTCGTGTTCTTCAATACGTTCTGCACTTACCGGCCGAAACGTGCCAAGCCCAACGTGCAGCGTAATGAAAGCAATGTGCACACCTTTTGCTTTCAGCGCATCCAGCAGCTCGGTTGTAAAGTGGAGACCGGCAGTTGGCGCAGCAGCGGAGCCAACCTCTTTTGAATAAACGGTTTGATAGCGTTCACGGTCGTCAAGCTGCTCTTTAATATATGGAGGCAGCGGCATTTCACCAAGGGATTCAAGCACTTCATAAAAAATGCCTGTATATTGAAACTCGACTTTTCTTCCGCCATGTTCCATTTCCTCTGTACATACAGCTTGGAGCCGTCCATCACCAAACGTGATAACCGTCCCTTTTTTCACCCGTTTGGCTGGTTTGACAAGTGTTTCCCAGTTATCTCCTTCTTCTTGTTTCAATAGAAGAAGTTCAACTTTGGCACCTGTATCCTCTTTCATCCCAAACAGGCGTGCAGGCAGAACGCGCGTGTTGTTTAGAACGAGACAGTCACCCTTTTGAAAATAATCGATGATTTGTGAGAATGTATCATGTGTAATCGCACCCGTTTGTTTGTTTAAGACCATCAGTCTTGATGCATCTCTTTTTTCAAGCGGCACTTGTGCAATTAATCTTTCTGGTAAATCAAAATCAAATAGTTCTAGCTTCATTTCCTTCACCTATTCTGTAGTTAACTAGTTAACGTTATTTCATCCGTCCAAAGATATTCAGTAATATGGTCAGTACGATACTAATGACAATGCATGTAATGACAGGAAAAAAGAACGTTACATTCCCTTTTTTCACAAAAATATCACCTGGAAGCTTACCAACCAATTGAAACACTAATCCTGCGGCAAAAAGGACACCACCTAAAATCATTAATATTTTAGGGAATTCAGTCACGAATCGGAACCTCCATTTGAAAATGTTCATACGCTTCTCTTGTGACGACCCGTCCTCTTGGCGTTCTTTGCAGGAAACCAATTTGCAGTAAGTACGGTTCGTACACATCTTCAATCGTATGTGATTCTTCTCCAATTGTCGCTGAGATCGTATCAAGCCCAACAGGACCGCCTCTAAATTTTTCGATCATACTTAAAAGGAGCTTATGGTCTATATGATCGAGGCCTAGCCTGTCGACTTGAAGACGCTCAAGGGCATCTTCCGCAATGTCCTGCGTAATGGCATGGTTCCCAAGCACCTGCGCAAAATCTCTTACTCTTCTGAGCAAACGATTGGCAACCCTCGGTGTTCCCCGGGAACGTCTCGCAATCTCTTCGGCAGAGCGAATGTCGATCCCAATCTCAAACAGCTCGGCTGTTCTTGCCACAATGTGAGCCAAATCTCTTTGCTCATAGTATTCCAATCTTGCATGTACCCCAAACCTATCACGAAGCGGCGCTGTTAACAGCCCGACACGAGTCGTTGCACCTACAAGCGTAAATGGCGGTAAATCAAGCCGTACAGAGCGTGCTGTATCTCCTTTTCCAATAACAATATCTAAACAAAAATCCTCCATTGCTGGGTACAGCACTTCTTCAATTGAGCGCTGCAAGCGGTGAATTTCATCAATAAACAATACATCACCTGGCTCAAGAGATGTTAAGATGGCCGCCAAATCACCAGGACGCTCAATCGCTGGTCCTGACGTTGTACGCAGCTGAACATTCATTTCATTGGCAATGATCGACGCAAGCGTTGTTTTCCCAAGTCCAGGAGGTCCATATAAAAGGACGTGATCAAGCGTTTCCTGCCTCATGCGGGCAGCTTCAATAAATACGCTGAGGTTATCCTTTACTTTTTGCTGACCGATATATTGGCTAAGTGTCTGTGGCCGCAGACTTTGCTCAATGGCTGATTCATGGTTGTCTGCTTCAGTTGAGACGAGCCGTTCATCCATGAGACATCACCCTATTTCAACATTTTTTGTAATGCTTTTTTCACATATTGATCGGTTGTGAGATTCTTTTCTTCTTTTAATAATGGAAGAACCTTTTTGATTTCACGATCACCGTATCCAAGGACACTTAAGGCTTCAAGCGCTTCATCTAATGCAGTTTGCTGCGTTTCGACCTGAATGTGGTCCTCATGATTAAATAAGTTGCCAATCATTTCTGGCACCACATCTGCCAGTTTGCCTTTTAGATCCAGAATGATTTGACGTGCTGTTTTTTTGCCCACACCAGGGAATTTAATCAGAAAGGCTTCATCTTCACGTTCTATTGCTGAAATGACAGCGCCAGGATCACCGGAAGCAAGAATCGCGAGTGCGCCCTTTGGCCCAATTCCTGTGACATTTAACAGTTTTGTGAACAGCGCTTTTTCTTCTCGTGTTTGAAAACCGTATAATGAAAAGGCGTCTTCCTTTATGTAATGATACGTATAAATCGTTTCTTGTTTATTTACTCGATAGATAAACGGGTTTGGGGTATAGACTTGATATCCCACTCCGCCGTTTTCAATGACAACATATTGCGGGCACACATAATCAATGGTCCCTTTTACAAACTCTATCACCGTTTTCACCTCTTTGACTGTTCTTCATTGTAACATAAATCGAAGAGAAAACCGCAATAAAAGTTAACATACGTTCGCTCAGTACATTTTTATGATGAAACCACGAAAAACAGCTTGCGGTCTTCACACCAGCAAGCTGTTACACGCTTTAAAACGATATTTCATTTCGATAAGGCTTCATGACTTCAAGCACATGCTCAAATTCATCCTTTGTTCGAAAAGGAATGCCTTGCTCAAGCTGCTTTTCCACATGGCTTTCTAAACGGGACGTATCAATTTGAAAAAAGAGATGAATAGGCTCCGCCCAGCCGTCAGGCCTTCCATGAAACGTAGAAATCACACCGTCCTCTGATAATCCGATATATCCATTTGCTTTACTTAATGGAGAGATATCATCAATTTGCTTTCTAAAAAGGGCAAAATCCTCTTTTTGTTCTACCAGCGTCCAGCCTTTATACTGCGCCCAGAATGTGTCTTTATCTTCTAATGATGCCCGGTGTCTTTCAATACTCACATCGCCGTCTAGATAGACTTTTTCAAGCTGGACGGTAATAGAGTTTGACTGCTTTTGCAAGTGTTCTTTTCCTTCCATATCCGCAGCGAAAAAAAGCACACTTGTCATGATAAGTCCTGTAACGAAACATTTCATCTTCACTTTCACTATTTACACCTCTTTAGAACATGAGATCGATGCATGACATATGTAGTTTGACCCATTTTTCTAAACATTAACCAAATCGATGATTCAAATGTATGTTAAGAGTCTTTCGTTGTATCCTTCATTCGTAAATGTTATGTTTTATACAATCCATTGCTTTATCGAATGACACGGTTTTTTCATCATTCGTTTTTCAGCCGCATAAACTGAAACCAAAGAAGGTGAAGTCAATGTCAGATGTCAAAAGATTAGCCGAATCGATTCAGTATCATGAAGAGAAACGTTTTCATAAGCTTTCCTATAAACCGGCAGAGCTTGAACTGTGCGGCAAAGGAAGAAGTGCCTATGTCTTTTTATACAAAAAAGACGGCAAGAAAATGGCACTAAAAGTCTTTTTCCCTTCTTATCAGCATATTGCCCGCAAAGAGGCTGCCATTTACGAAAAACTTTCTGGTTCGTCTTACTACCCTGAGATTTATGAGTCTGGGGATCAGTATATTTTAATGGAATATATTAAAGGCTACACATTCTATGAATGCCTTACAAAAGGAATTCCTATTAAAAAACAAATGATTGAACAAGTCGATGATGCGCTGGAGGAAGCGCGCGAGAAAGGATTGAATCCTTCTGATATTCATCTGCGCAATCTGATCTTAACAAAAGAAGGGCGGATCAGGGTCATTGACGTTGCCAGGTTCACGCAAACGAAAGCATGTCATCAATGGGATGATTTAAAAGCCGCTTATGCCTATTACCAAAAACCTTTTTTCCCTAAAAAAGCACCGCGTCTGTGGCTTGAAGTCATTGCTTATTTGTATAAAAAGAACTGGCTGTCCCGCGGGCAGCTTAATAATCGAAATGATTTTTCTGCATAACGAAAGCCGCTCTATCTGAGCGGCTTTCTGCGTTATTCTGTTTCTACATGGATACTATTGACGTTTAATAGGTTAATGATTTCATTATTCAGCTTAAACCAATGATTGGCTTCTTCAATTTTTTTATACACATCATAGGTAGCTGGACGTTTGAGCTCGAAATCAAGCACTTCCCCATTGTTCATATGAAATGTTACCTTAAATACTTTCATCATAAGATCACCTTCCACTCTTCTTGTTCGCTGGTCAAATAGATCAGCTCTTTTCATTCATTCTCTATTGAACTCGTTTCCCCTCCTTGTTTCCATTCAAACCCAAGAAGTTTAAATTTTGTTTAAATTCGCACAAACATCTATCTCTCAAATCTGCAAAGAAGTATATTAGTTAAAAAGGAGGCTGCCCTTGATGAAGCAGAAAAAGAAACGAACATCTCCAGAAAGAAAAACAGTCTTTTTTCATTTAACAGATGCCCTCATTCCGAGTGTGGACATGATGGCATATGCAGTAAAGGCATTTTTTCACCTTTTAAGAAAAGCCTTCTCAGCCGTTTGATAAAACCCCGCACAGCATCGTGCGAGGTTCTTTTTTTAGGGCTGATAAATTTGACTTCCCTGGCTGACAAACTCCTTCGCCTTCTTTTCCATCTCTCTTTTCACTTCTTCAGATTGATTGCGGATATCATGAGAAATTTTCATACTGCAAAACTTCGGTCCGCACATCGAGCAAAAGTGAGCAGTCTTAGCACCTTCGGCAGGCAATGTTTCATCATGGAACGCCAAGGCTCTTTCAGGATCAAGTGACAGGTTAAATTGGTCCCGCCACCTAAATTCAAATCTCGCTTTCGATAAAGCATCATCGCGTTTTTGAGCCGCAGGATGTCCTTTTGCTAGATCAGCCGCATGTGCGGCAATTTTATAGGCGATTACGCCTTCTCTCACATCTTCTTTATTCGGCAGACCTAAATGCTCTTTTGGCGTTACATAGCATAGCATGGCTGTTCCGTACCAGCCGATCATGGCCGCACCGATGGCTGATGTAATGTGATCATACCCCGGCGCAATATCTGTTGTAAGAGGCCCTAACGTATAAAATGGGGCTTCCTTGCAAATGTCCATTTGCTTGTCCACATTCTCTTTAATTTTATCCATTGGCACATGACCGGGCCCTTCAATCATCACCTGCACATCATGTTTCCAAGCGATCTCTGTTAACTCACCTAACGTTTCAAGCTCTGCAAACTGCGCTTCATCATTGGCATCAGCAATCGAGCCTGGTCTAAGTCCATCTCCAAGTGAAAAGGCGATATCATACGTTTTCATAATTTCACAAATATCTTCAAAGTGCGTGTAGAGGAAATTTTCTTGATGATGAGCAAGACACCATCTTGCCATAATTGCACCGCCTCTTGAAACAATTCCGGTTACCCGATCGACTGTCAGCGGAATATATCTTAATAGCACGCCCGCATGAATCGTGAAATAGTCTACACCTTGCTCTGCTTGTTCAATTAATGTGTCTCTATACACTTCCCACGTCAAATCTTCTGCGACTCCATTCACTTTTTCAAGGGCCTGATAGATAGGAACGGTTCCTACTGGAACTGGGCAATTCCGAATGATCCATTCTCTCGTTGTATGAATATCCTTTCCAGTAGACAGATCCATCATTGTGTCTGCCCCCCATCTGATCGCCCACGTCATCTTTTCTACCTCTTCATTAATGGATGACGTGACAGCTGAATTGCCAATATTCGCATTGATTTTGACATGAAAATTCCTTCCGATAATCATTGGTTCACTTTCTGGATGGTTAATATTCGAAGGAATGACGGCTCTTCCGCTCGCTACTTCCTCTCTAACGAACTCAGGGCTTAGCTCTTCTCTTATTGCGATAAACTCCATTTCAGGCGTAATGATGCCTTTTTTGGCATAATGCATTTGCGTCACGCACGCTCCTTGTTTCGCGCGGAGCGGCTTATGATGAAAATCAGTTTGGACAGAATGGAAGGACTCCTTCTCCCTTGACCGATATCCGTTATCTTCCGGTTTTACATGACGCCCTTCATAGCTTTCTGTATCTCCTCTTTCTTCTATCCATGCTGCTCTAAGACGCTTTAATCCTTTTGTGACGTCAATATGAACGTTCTCATCAGTGTACGGTCCACTCGTATCGTATACACGGACTGGTTCATTTTTTATGTCGCCCGCCTCTGTCACAGTATGTGAGAGTGCAATCTCTCTTTTCGGCACTAAGATATCGGGCCTTGATCCTTTCTCATACACCTTTCGGCTGCCGTCAAAGCTCGATAATAATGATTGGTTGGATGGGACACTTTTCTTTTCCTTCATTTGCTGTTCTCTCCTTTTCTTCTTGTCACCGGACAGGATGGAATCAGCACCAGCAAAAAACCAGGCTCTATTTAAAGAACCTGGTTTCGTCGTCAGAAATAAACATGCATATCATTGATAGGATACATGCATCATCTTCAACTTCCCCACGCTGGTACGAGCCAGATCAGGTCCAAAGGGTTAAGAAGCTTATGCTTCTCTCTCAGCCCATTTACGGGCACCCCTAGTCACTTTTATTGATTTCCACATCAGTGTAGCATAGAGACCTCATGAAAAAAAGAGAATTCAGGAAAATAGTTCCTTTCCCCTATGGATCATAATCATATACAGACTTCTATACATAATCTGTCTCTCTCATTTCAATTAAATCTGAAATAATCGTTGATCCTTTTCTCCTATTATGTATAATTAATCTAAACGGAGAATTTTTATACAATTTAATCAAAGGAAGTTCTAGTCGATTGCAAACATTTCTCACATTTATCGTCGTAGGATTCTCAATTGCTCTGCCTGTTGGAGCAATCACGGTTGAAATGACAAAACAGGGACTCAAAAACGGATTCTTTCATGGTTTAACTGTCGGAGCAGGCGGTATGACCATAGACTTATTACTTATTTTGGCTTTATATGCTGGATTTGCTCAGTTTTTATCTTTGCCGTTTGTTCAAATCCCGCTCTGGCTGATCGGAGCTGTATTTTTAATGATTCTCGCATACGATTCCATTAAAAATGCGGATCAAGATATCCATTTAGCAGGAGAAAAGGTCAATAAATCATTCGCTAAAACGTATCGAAATGGCTTGCTCGTGGCGGTATCTCCTGGAAATCTTGTGTTCTGGGTTTCTGTTTTTGGTGCTGTACTTGCGGATGCGTATACAAAAACAGATTCATCTGAATTTATGCTGGCTGCCGGCGGTATTTTGGCAGGGATTCTCCTTCATGACATTGGTCTTCTCACACTTGTATCGTTAACAAGAAAAGTGATGAATCGAACGATGATCAAGTGGACATCCATTATTGCTGGTATTTTATTACTAGGGTTTGGCTGTTATTTCTTTTACGAATTTTATATAGGCATCAAGGTTTATTTTTAAAAAAAGGCTAAAGTTCGTAGTGAACTTTAGCCTTTTTGTGTCTAACTATCGGGTCATGCCTGTTTGGCCTGTTTCAAATTGCGTTCTTCTCATATCTCTAAAGCGTGTGAATGCACCTTCATCTTTTATGACTTGGACTGCTCTTCCATCCGCATAACGAGTCGCTGCTTCTTCTACTTGTGATACACCTTCTGACGTCAGGCGGCCATCTGATTTAATGGCAATATACACATTCTCATCCGTCACCATGACTTGAGAGTCTGCCACGTGATTCATTTTATTGATGCGGTTGGCAATTTTTCTTGAACGCTGGATGTTCTCTTGTTTATCGTAGCCTGAGAACGACATTTGGTTATGATAGTTCATATCTCCATGACTGTAGCGTCCATCTCCACCTGTGAGAGGCATTCGATCATCAGCTTGAGGACGTGTACGGTAATCAACATTTGTTGTATTTCTCCCGTTCATTCCCTCCATGAGTTCAGAAACTGGTCCTTGATGATCTTGGTTGTTGTCTTCCGCTCGTTGATTCGAATGATAACCAACCGGCTGGCCTGATTGATTATGACGTGTATCGACACCTGCGTTATTATTTGCACCACATGCTGTTAAACCAATAGGAAGAAGCACTAATGCGATTGTTTTTTGCCATTTTTGTCTCAAACGAAAAACCCCCTGTACAAATTCAATCTCATGAGCGCGAAACAGGCTCTGTTTTAGCATGTACAGTTAGGAAAAAAATCAAGCTGTCAGTTATAAACAAAAAAAGGAACGATTGAGATCGTTCCTTCTGATTGGTGACAAATGGCTAAAATGTTTTTGATTTTAGCCATTTGTCTTCTTTTCAGCGTAATAGAAAACCTTTGCAGTCTAGGAAGGGCGAGCACCGGAACGGAGCGAATTTGACATTCGTGAGTACCGGCGCGCAGACCTGACACCGAATGCGAGGGTTTGTCTACACGCTGAAAGGAACGATTGAGATCGTTCCTTCTGTCATTAATCTTCTTCTTCTTCCTCCGGCCTTGCAAAAACGGATTGACCTGGATATGGCTGCATGTAAGGCTGAGCTGGATAAGCCCCCATTTGGCCATAAGGAACAGGATTCGGATAATGTCCTGGCCAAGGCTGATGATGCTTCATGCCATCATCGCATCCGCAATCTTCCTTGCCATATGCTGCATTTGGAACGTTTGGATAAAAGCCTTGATTTGCGTTGGCATTTGCATTGGCGTTTGGATGCATATGGTGATGCCAGTGATGTCCGTCGTTTGCATGGTGCTCATGATTTTCTCCGTAGTAAGCAGGCGCTTGATACGCAGGATAATAAGGATGAGCCGGGTATGGATATGGCATCATATGATGGTGATAATATGGATGGATAGGATAACATAAGCCTGATCCCGGTAAAATTGGCGATGCCGGCACCATTTGCTGCGGATATGGATACATCGCCGGCATGTAATGACCATGACCATAACCAAAATAAGGATCATATGGTTCATGATGATGATGTTGGTGATGATGCTCGTTATTTTCAGCCATTCCCCCTACCGCTGCCCCTCCCACATTTGGCATTTGCGGGAAGTTAGGAAGGTTCGGATAATTGCCATGCTCCATGTCTTTTCCCTCCTCTTTTTGATGCGGAATATGAATAAACGGATCATACCCCTTTGCCACTTCATCTTTTAGATGACCTTTATTTTCATGATGAAAATGGTCCTTGTGATCTTTATGTTCCTTATTTTCATGATGGACATGACCCTTGTTATCTTTGTGGTCTTTATTTTCATGATGAAAATGATCCTTGTGATCCTTTTTGTCATGAACATGATCTTTCTTCTCATGAACGTGATCTTTTTTTTCATGATGATCTTTTTTGGGAGGAGGTGTGAATGGCTGGTAGAGATTGGTCTGATAATAGTTCACATCCACTTGCGGAAACACTGGCTGCTCGATTTTTGGCACTGGCGGTACATATGGTACCGGTTCATTTGGCTTTTCCTTCGGTTTCGTATCTTGCACTTGCACGACATCTTTTGGCTTTTCTTTCACATACGGATGTTCTTTCGTTTTTGGCATTTCTTTTGCTTTGTGATGATCTGTTTTCACAGGAACACCACTAGATGGAATTTTAATCTTCATACCCGGCATGATCAAATCAGGATTACTGAGCTGTGAATTTAGTTTTTTCAATTCTTGAAAGTCGACTCCGTATTTCTTTGAAATTTTCCAAAGGGAGTCTCCTTTTTGCACAATATGAATTTTCAACGTTTTCCCCTCCTATGCAAAACGTGAACGTAACGGTTATGTCAGAAGTACAATATGTTTCAACATAAATTTATGCCTATTTACAAGCCGATATGATAAAAACTTGTTTTCTGATAGGAGGGGCTGATTCATTATTTAATGGCGAGCATTTTCTCGAGTGCAAGCAAAGCGTCTTTCGTGATGTCTTCATTGACCTGTATCAACCCGGCCGGCTGACCCTTCTCAATGCTTTCCAGTGACCATAACAAATGAGGCAAATCAATCCGGTTCATAGTCAAACATGGACACATATCTGGGTTAAGGGATTCAATTTGTTTATCTGGGTGCTGCGCTATGATCCGTTTGACTAAATTCATCTCTGTTCCAATCGCCCATTTGCTTCCTGCTGGTGCCTGTTTAATCGTATCAATAATAAATTTCGTTGAACCTGCTAGGTCAGAAGCCCTTACGACCTCATGCGTGCATTCAGGGTGAACAAGAATTTGAATGTCACGGTCTTTTTTTCTCATTTCTTCTATATTTCGAACAGTAAATTTCTCATGTACAGAGCAATGGCCTTTCCATAAAATCATCTTAATACGGGAAAGCGGCTGATCGGTGATGAGCTTTTCTTCTATCTGATCCCAGACAGCCATTTCTTCTAGCGGAATACCTAAATCAAATGCTGTATTACGTCCTAGGTGCTGATCAGGGAGAAACAGAATCCGTTCTTTTTGTGTCAGCGCCCACTCGAGTACTTTTTTAGCATTTGATGAAGTCACTGTTGCCCCGCCATGTTTGCCAACAAATGCTTTAATGTCTGCTGTTGAATTGACATACGTAAGCGGAAGTATTGTATCCCCAAACAAATCAGTGAGCTGCTCCCATGCTCTGTCTGTTTGTTTCATATTTGCCATATCTGCCATGGAACAGCCTGCCCTCATATCTGGCAATACAACGCTTTGATTTTTGTTTGACAGCATATCTGCCGTTTCTGCCATAAAATGAACACCGCAGAACACAATGTATTCAGCCTCATGATTGTCAGCAGCTATTTGTGCCAGCTGCAATGAATCTCCTGTTGCATCTGCAAATTCAATGACCTCATCCTTTTGATAATGGTGGCCTGGTATAAAAAGCTTTGAACCAAAAGCACGCTTAATGTCTAACACTCGCTGCTTCATCTCATCATCAGAGCGGTGTTTATATTCATCTGGCATCATGACTGCATGTTGATTGGCTAATACATTAAGCATGGACATGAGTTGTTCCCCCTTTATGACTGAATTCCATATTCATACTAAAATCAAATGCTGGAGCAGAATGTGTCAGAAAGCCAAGTGAAATAAGGTCGACTCCTGTGCCCCTGTAGCTTGGCAATGTCTCTAGCGTGATGCCTCCTGAAGCCTCTGTCAGAATGGACTCTGGCGTCATTTGTTTAAAACGTTTTACTTCGTCTGGAGAGCAGTTATCAAACATAATGACATCTGCTTTTGCATCAATGGCTTCTATAAGCTGCGTTTCTGATTCAATTTCCACTTCAATTTTCACCATATGACCGGCATATGCTCTTGCTTTCTCTACAGCTTCACGAATAGAACCGCATGCTGCAATATGATTATCTTTAATCATCACCCCATCCGATAAGCCAAAGCGATGATTCTTTCCACCGCCTGTCTTTACTGCGTATTTCTCTAACATACGCAGGCCGGGTGTCGTTTTTCTCGTATCACAAATCGTAATAGACGGGTCAGCTAATCTGCGGACCGCCTCATGTGTTAAGGTGGCGATACCTGTCATTCGCTGCAAAAGATTTAAAATGACCCTCTCTCCCTTTAATAAGTCGTTGACTGGGCCCTTTATTTTCGCCAGTACAGCGCCTGAATGAATCCAATCACCTTCTTGAAAATACAGCTCCGTTTGAATCTGTTCATTCAACAGGCGGTACCCTAGATCAATCACTTGTGATCCTGCCAATACACCAGATTGTTTCGCAATGATAAAAGCTGTTCCCTTCTTGTCTCCAAAGATGGCATCTGCTGATACATCTCCAAAGCCAATATCTTCTGTGAAAAAATGAGTGAGCATTTGTTTTAACTGTAAACGTTCCATTTGGCACCGATCCTTTCATTTTTCATAATATGAATGTGACCTTTTTCATGAACAATCTGCCTGCCCCGCCACAACGCATCGCTCCGCTCTGGATAATCCATTCGATAATGGCCGCCTCTGCTTTCTGTACGGAGTAATGCAGATTTGGCAAGGCAAACCGCTAATGCCCATTGATTGCTTAATTCGATCTGTTCATTTGTGATATCCTTCACATTAATTTGCTGAAAATTGACACGCTGTAACGAATGGAGTAAAGTCTGCAAGCCTTTTTCATCTCTCACAATGGCCGCAAATGTGGTCATCCATTGTCTCAGCTGAGATGTTGAAATCATTGGGACCATCCATATTTCTTGAATTGAAAAAGGGGGACTTGTTTCTTTCTGTTTAGGCAGTTGTTCAATTCTCTGTGCCGCTTTGCTGCCTAACACGAGACCTTCCAGAAGAGAATTACTCGCCAATCGATTCGCACCGTGTAAGCCAGTACAGGCCGCTTCTCCAATGGCAAATAGCGCTGGAACAGTCGTTTCTCCATATTCATTGACGCTGATGCCGCCCATTAAAAAGTGCATACCGGGGGAAATTGGCAGCCTGCCGCTTTCCATATCGACGCCTGCACGCTGGCACATCTGAGCTATGGCCGGAAAACGAGCTGAAAAATGCGGGATATCATGGATGTTAAGATACAATTGATGACCTAATTGCTGCTCATGAAAAATAGCTCTAGCGACCACATCTCTAGGTGCTAAATCAGCTTGTGGGTGAATACCTTTCATGATCCGTCTGCCTGTTTCATCTTCTAAATAAGCTCCCTCTCCCCGTACTGCCTCTGAAATGAGGCCAACTGCTTTTCCAGCGATTGTTAAAAGAGTTGGATGGAATTGAACAAATTCGAGATCCACTAATTGTGCCCCGGCTCGATAGGCCATCATCAGTCCGTCTCCTGTTATAGAAGGATCATTTGTGTTTGTCTCATATAGGGAGCCGCAGCCGCCAGTTGATAAAACAACGGCATCTGCGGTCATCGTATGTACGTGTCCTGTCTCGTCTTTCCATACAACACCCGTACATGTCCCTTCATGAATCAATAGATCAATGACATGATGATATTCGTATAAATGAATATGTGAGCCGAGCTGACTTTTCAGAAACTGTACAAGGGTTTTACCTGATTGATCTCCTCCTGCATGCAAGATGCGATGAGTGGTATGTGCTCCCTCTTTGCCTAATTGCGGCTCTCCTGCCTCATCTTGATCAAATGGACAGCCTTCTGCTACGAGCTGCTCCACAAGGTGTTTTCCAAGTCTCACGATTTCTTGTACCGCTCTTTCATCATTGTGATCACAGCCGGCAGCTAGTGTATCTTGCACATGCTGCTCAGCTGAATCATGTGCTGAAAAGGCAGCAGCGATTCCTCCTTGTGCCAGCATGGAATTACTAGATGAACATTGTTTTTTTGTCATCATAATGACCTGGCAGCTTTTCGAAATGGTTTTTGCAAAGGAAAGCGCTGCAATGCCTGATCCCACCACAATGACTTTTTTGATTGATGACACCATTGCCCCTCCTGTCATTTACACCTGTCTTGACACATATCATTACACAACACTAAAATAAATACAAGAAAAAATTTTCACACGGGAGATGGATGGGTTGGTTTATTTAGATTACGCAGCTTCTACACCTGTTTCAGAGGAAGCGCTGCATGTTTTTGAGCAGCTAAGCAAAAATTTCTACGGAAATGCAAGCAGCCTTCATGATGCTGGGGGAAAAGCAAATGACATATTGACTTACAGCAGACAATCACTCGCTGCCATGATCGAGGGTGAACCGGATGGGATCTATTTTACAAGCGGTGGAACTGAATCCAATCTCCTTGCGATTCAATCGATCATCAATGGACTGCCAGCACATCAACAGCATGTCATCACAACTTCAGTTGAGCATCCTTCTGTTCATTATGCAGTTAGCAGCTTAGAGCGTCTTGGCGTAAAAGTCACGATCATTGAACCGAATCAGGATGGAATCATAACAAAGGACATTCTCAAAAAAGCATTATTGCCTGAAACAGGACTAGTATCTATTCAGCATGCTAATTCAGAAACAGGAATTATCCAGCCGCTTGCTGAATTAGCGCCTCTTTTAAAAGAAAGGAACATTCTTTTTCATACAGATGCTGTGCAAACATTTGGAAAGATTCGTGTGTCCATCAAAGAACTTGGAGTCGATGCTGTGTCCATCTCAAGTCATAAAGTGTATGCTCCTAAAGGCGCTGGTGCCGTTTATATGGGCGCTCATGTTCCTTGGAAACCTTTATATACAGGAGCAGTTCAGGAAAATGGCTTACGTCCAGGGACAATAAACGTTCCATGTATCGGTGCTTTTGCTGCTGCAAGTGAACAAGCAATGCTTAGGCTGGATGAACAGCAAAAATTAGATAAGCAGCTGCGTGATTATTTTCTTCAACAGTTAAAAATCAGACAGCTGCCAGTTCGTACTCTTCAGGACAATGACAATCGCCGCACGCTGCCTCATATTATTGGTTGTTTTTTTGAAGGGTTTGAAGGACAATATGTAATGTTAGCATGTAACCGGCATGGGATTTGTCTATCAACTGGAAGCGCATGTGCTTCTGGTTATCACCATCCTTCCCCTGCTGTGAAGGCATTGCGTGTATCAGATCGTGATGCCCTTCAATTTATTCGACTATCATTTGGATGGCAGTCATCAAAAGATGACATCGATCAGCTTTTGCATACATTTGAGCATTTGCAAAAGGAGAAGAAGGGAGCTTAGGACGTGGAGCAAGAGAGGAAACTCATTGGCGAAGAAAGAAGAACCGCCATTTTAGAGTGGCTGAAAGAAACAGACACACCGCTTACTGGAAGCTTTTTAGCTAAAAAAGCGGCTGTCTCTCGGCAAGTCATTGTACAAGATATTTCATTATTAAAAGCAAAAAATGAACCCATTATTGCCACAAGCCAAGGCTATGTGTATATGGCAGCGCAGCATGCGCCAGAAAGAGAAATTGAACAAATCATCGCCTGCAAACATGATCCTGCTCGTACAGAAGAGGAACTGACCTTGATTGTAGACTTTGGAGTGACAGTGAAAGATGTGATCATTGAGCACCCTGTTTATGGTGAACTAACGGCCTCTATTCGCGTCAGCACACGGAAACAAGTCGCTGATTTTGTCCATCATATTTCTAACACCGGCGCGTCCTACTTGTCAGAACTAACAGACGGCGTGCATCTGCATACTCTCACTTCTTACAGCCAAAAGCAGCTTGACCAAGCCATTCAAGCGCTGGATGATGCTGGGTTTTTAATAAAAGACTAAAAAAATAGTGTCCTGCACGGGACACTATTTTTCATTCGTTAATTCATATGTTTGATAGCTGCCGAGCAGCTTGACCTCACAGCCAATCGCTTCTAATTCTTGAATCGCACCAGGGACGAGGACATCATCCATTTCTTTTTCAATATCAATAATAAATAAATAATGTCCAAGGCCTGTTTTTGTCGGACGAGATTCAATTTTTGACAAGTTGAGATTCCGCCAAGAAAAAGCAGACAGCACGCGGTGCAATGCGCCTGATTGGTCATCCTTAGGCAGACTGACCACAATGGTCGTTTTTGGCTTTGATGAGAAACCAGAATTCATTGGGAACGATGCGTTAGGATCTTTATGTAAAATCACAAAGCGTGTATGGTTGTGCGGATAATCATGAATGTCTTTTTTTGCAATCGTCAAACCATACGTTTTTGCGGCAATTTCATTGGCAATAGCCCCGACAGCTTCATCTGGATGCTCACTGATGTATTTTGCTGCATAGCCTGTTGATTCCACTGGCCGATGAGGAATATGAGGGTACTGCTTTTTCAGAAATTGATGACACTGGGCAATAGCGTGAGGATGCGATTGAATGACATCTAACGTCTCCCAGCTCTCCGCTCTTGATGGGTGGACAAGCAAATGCTGCCGAATTGGTGCTGTCATCTCCCCCACAATGGACAGCGCTTCTTCATGAATTAAATAATCAATCGTTAAGTTCACAGAGCCTTCGAGTGCATTTTCAAGTGGAACGACCGCCAAATCGACTTCGCCCTTTGACACAGCATCCATACATTGCGGAATCGTTGCATAGGCACGCTGCACCGCATCTTTTGGAAAACAAGAGCATACGGCCAAATGAGTAAATGTTGCCTCTGGTCCAAAATAACCTACAGTTAATTGCTTCATCTGCTATGATCTCTCCTTTTACGCCCCAGAACCTAGAATTTCGACTTTTTCGACAAATTCAAGCTTTCTTAATTGATTCATGACGGTGTTGATATCATCTGCCATACCAGCTGTACTAATCGATAGGGTAACATTCGCTCTTCCTTGCAGCGGAATCGTTTGGTGAATGGATAACACATTACAGCCAGAGTCAGCCACAATTTGAAGCAGTCTTGACAGAGCCCCAGACCGGTCTTCAAGGTGGAAAAACAATGTGATGATCTGCTCTTTCACCATTGTATAAAATGGAAAAACAGCATCTCGGTATTTATAAAAAGCACTGCGGCTTAAATCCGCTTTTTGAACAGCATCGGCAACTGAATCCGCTTTTTTGCGATCGAGAAGCTTTTTGACTTCAAGCGTTTTTCGCATCGCATCTGGAAGTACATCCTCTCTTACTAAATAGAACGTTTCTTCTTTCACCTGTTTTCTCCCCTTTTAAAAACGGGAGAGCCCATGGTCTGGACCCTCCTGTTGATCAATCAATAAATTCGAATTCAAATTCAAGCAGACGAATGATGTCGCCATCTTTTGCACCGCGCTCACGCAACGCATCATCGACACCCATTCCGCGCAGCTGTCTAGAGAATCGTTTAACAGATTCATCTCTTGAGAAGTCTGTCATCTTAAAGAGACGCTCAAGTGCTTTACCCGTTAAGACAAATGTGCCATCAGGATCTCTAGAGATCTCAAATGGTGCATCGCCTTCATCAAACCTGTACATCACGCGGTTATCCGACAGCTCCTCTTCATTATAGAGCGGGAATTCCGGTGTTGTTTCAAGCTGATTGGCGATTTCAAATAAGAGCTCACGAAGCCCTTCTCTTGTGATCGCACTAATCGGGAACACTTTATAGTCATCCGTTAATTTTTCTTTAAATGCCTCTAGATTGTCAGCTGCATCTGGCATGTCCATTTTGTTCGCAACAATGATTTGCGGACGCTCAGTCAATCTCATATTGTACTGCTCAAGCTCTTCATTAATCGTCACATAGTCTTCGTATGGGTCACGCCCTTCAAGTCCAGACATATCAATGACATGGACAATGACACGTGTACGCTCAATATGACGTAAAAATTGATGACCTAAGCCAACGCCTTCGTGCGCTCCTTCGATCAGTCCTGGCAGATCCGCCATAACAAAGCTTCGGTTATCGTCTGTTTCAACAACCCCGAGGTTCGGTACAAGCGTTGTAAAATGATAATCCGCAATTTTTGGTTTCGCAGAAGAGACAATCGAGAGCAGCGTTGACTTCCCGACACTTGGGAAACCAACAAGTCCAACATCTGCAAGTACTTTTAATTCTAAGATGACGTCACGTTCTTTACCTGGCTCACCGTTTTCAGACAGCTGTGGTGCAGGGTTTGCTGGTGTTGCGAAGCGTGAATTCCCACGTCCGCCACGTCCGCCTTTGGCAATGACAGCCCGCTGCCCATGCTCTGTCAAGTCAGCTAGTACTTGTTCCGTCTCTGCATCTGTCACAACCGTACCCGGCGGAACTTTGACAATCATTTCTTCCGCATTTCGGCCATGCTGGTTTTTACTCATTCCGTGCTCGCCGCGGTCAGCCTTGAAATGGCGCTTATAACGAAAGTCCATTAACGTTCTAAGTCCTTCGTCTACTTCAAATACAACATCTGCACCATTTCCGCCGTCACCGCCTGCTGGACCGCCCTTTGGTACATATTTTTCACGACGGAACGCCACCATACCGTTTCCGCCGTCACCGCCTTTAACATACACTTTAACCTGATCTACAAACATAACTTCCTCCGTTTCTCTGCATCACATATCTCGTTCTTGCCTCAAACAAAGCTCAATCATGGACTCATGAGGCGTCACATGAAATTGCGTTATACTCATACATGGATAGTTTGCGTCATGAAACGCATTTAACGCATCCAAACTTGTTAATTTTCCTTTGAAATCAAAATATAAGATCACATCATTTTCTTCATGATCTGTTTGGAAAGTGACCGTTAAATGATTTTCAGTTTTTTGACAAACTGATTGATCGAATATCGAAAACAACTCCTGTGATACCGTTAGCAGCTGCGATTCATATGCTGATAAGTCTCGGGTTTCACCAAGCACTTCATATTCTAAGGTGATAAAATGCGACTCCCAATTAAATGTTAGAAAGTAATAGGCCAATTGGGGAATTTTTAAATTTGAGAGTTTGGATTCATGCTGTGCTTCAATGACCATTTCTTCTATAATTTCAAACACGCGGTCATATTTTTCTAATGTCAAGTTGCCTTTGATCAGCTGTAATTTATTCATCCAGTCGTGTCTTGAACGACTGAGCAGATAGATCAATTCATTTGTTAATGCAACGTGAGTTAATTTTTCATTTTCTTTACTTGGTATCTCTTCCATTATCGCACTCCCAATCGTTTGGTCTCTCTTTTAGGAGTCTTATCATCAATATGTCTCCCTGAATTATAACAGAGAAGACAGCATAGAAAAACACTAGTTATGTGAGGAAAGGTTGTTTTTTCTGATCGTATAGGAGAAAATGAGGCAAAGTCAGCAAACGTTCTTTGATATTTATGGAGTGCATCTTCTTTTATCATCTTCGGTACTGCTTGTAAAAAGTGAAAAAACTCCAGTCAATGACCGGAGTTTTTAGCAATTATTGTGCCGCAGGATATACGCTCACTTTTTTACGGTCACGACCGAAACGTTCGAATTTAACCGTTCCGTCGATTTTAGCGAAAAGAGTGTCGTCGCCTCCGCGTCCAACGTTTTCACCTGGATAGATTTTCGTTCCACGTTGACGATAAAGGATAGAACCACCAGTTACGAATTGACCATCAGCACGTTTAGCGCCTAAACGTTTAGACTCAGAGTCACGTCCGTTCTTTGTAGAACCTACCCCTTTTTTAGATGCGAAAAATTGAAGATCTAATCTAAGCATGAAGTTCACCTCCTATTTTTTTGTTGATATTCTCACATAATCGTGATAATCTCGTTCAATTGTCTCTAAGGAAACGACCATGCCTTCTAAAAGCAGCTGGGCTTTTTCAAAGGATACTGGATCTGTATCAGCCGGCAGTTCAAAAGAGAAGTAGCCGCCATCTTCACCAATATCAAGCAGTGGGTCCAATCCTGTCAGTGCAATAATTGAATTGACTGAGCCGAAAACAACAGCAGATACACCTGCACAAACGAGATCCTGACCTTTTTCAGCAAACTCGGCATGTCCAGTCATCTGAAAAGACGTAATGCTTTCATCTGCTGATGACCGAGTAATGGTTGCTTTGATCATATCACTCACACGCCTTAAGCGTTGATTTTTTCGATAACAACTTTAGTGTAAGGTTGACGATGACCTTGTTTCTTGTGGTTGTTTTTCTTCGGTTTGTACTTGAACACAGTAATTTTCTTACCGCGACCTTGTTTTTCAACTTTAGCCGTTACTGTTGCTCCAGCAACTGAAGGGTTACCCACTTTGACAGTGTCTCCGCCGACAAACAATACGTTTTCGAAAGTTACTGTTTCACCTGCTTCAGCAGCTAGTTTTTCAACATAAACAGTTTGACCTTCTTCAACTTTTACTTGTTTACCACCAGTTTCGATAATTGCGTACATCTCTGCACCTCCTAATAAACTCAGACTCGCCGAATACAGGGGGCCATAGGCACTTTACACCTGCTCCGCGCGGTTGTAGCACGGGTGCTACATATCCATAACATTAAAAAATATATCAAACTAGACGCAGAATGTCAATGTATTTTCACCATTAGTACGGTAAAAGAAGCTCTTCCATTGAGGAGGTGGTTCTGCGATCTGAAAAATACGCATGGAGCAGTTCATTTTCATCAAGCTGGCTCATCTTCACGCCATCTCTTTCAATAATAATTGGATGCTTGCAGCCCCTTTGAAATCGTGCCATCACTTCGTATACTTTTTCCTCTGCACTTGCTCTCAGCGGAATCAGTTTTTCTACCTTCTGCTCTTTTTTACCGTAATACCGTTCTAGTAAGAAGCGAACCCTGACGTAATGCCGCTGCCTGTGCTCCATCACGAGTGAATAAGCTAAAAAAGTAAGCAGCACCCAGCCATTGAATTGCAGCGGTGCAAACAAAAGTAACCCTCCTGTCAATAGACCGAAAAAGACAAGTGAGCCTTTTATTGCTAGGGCATGTGCACGTTGGAAAGGGTAAAAAACAGATAAGAGCAAAAAGAATAATTTTCCGCCATCAAGCGGCCAAACGGGCAAAAGATTCACAAGGAAAATCGCCATATTATAAAAGGTAAACATCGTAAAGACGTCGTGAGAGATAAGAGAAGCCTCCATGAAAAGCCATGCCATGAGCTGGAGCGGTACATGCTGAAGCGGCCCGCACAAAATGACCGCCAGCTCTTCTTTTAACGGACGGTTCCCATGTTCCTCTACTTCCACCGTTCCGCCAAATGGCAGTAAAAAAATACGCCGAATGCGCCAATGATAATAGCAGGCAGCCGCTGCATGTCCAAGTTCATGGACACAGACAATCACGAGCAGACAAAGCAGCGGCTTGATTTGACCTGACAGAATCGCAAACGCCATCACAATCCACAGCAGCGGATGGATGTGAATTTTCGTCAGCATGAGCAGCCATCTATTCAAAGGTCATCACCTGAATAGGATCGATAAATTGTTCATTTTGCTTAATAGCAAAGTAATACGTGCCCTTCCCTTGATCATCAAGCGAAATCTGGCCAATTTTTTCACCCTTATCGACAAAATCGTATAAGGCCACATCGGCTTTCTTTAATTGACCGTACCAGCTATAGCTGTTATCTGCATGCTGCACTACAACAGTAAGCCCTGTATCGCTTTGCTTTTTCACCTCGACCACGTAGCCTTCCTTCATACTATCAATGGCTTCAGCGGATGTCTCCACTTTGACACCTGCTCCATTTTGCGTAAAGGATTCCTGCACTTTACCAGAGGCAGGAACAGCGAATTCTTGATTCGCTTGCACGTCCTTTTGGGCATCTTTTTTCTCTGTTAAAAAGGCCAGCGGATGTCCAACTGTTTTTTCAAACCAGCGGTTAGCAGCAGCAAATTGAAAATCTTGCTCAAAAGTCTGAGTAATCATCGGCTTCAGCTGCTGAAACGGACCTGTCTGACCTTTAAATGAAATGGCTGCAATCAAGACAAGGGACGCTGATAATAAGCATTTAAGCACAAAGGTATTCGGGTTAAATAAGGGATGACGGTATTTCTTTGTCTGATGAGTCGCCGGTTCATAGGAGGTCGAGCCAGAATGCTTTTCTTCCTCTGTCAGCATAACCCATGGCGGGATATCTTCTTTTTTCTTGAAAGCCGTCTTCTTAGGAGGAGCGGCTGGCTGCATCATTTTGCGGCGCTGCGCGATTTTCTTTCGGTACTCGTCCACTCTTTTCATGAGATCACCCTTTACATACAAACAGTTTGTACATTTTATGTGACAACCCCATCTGATATGCAACAAAAAGACCGATTCTAAATCGAATCGGTCTCAGCATGCAGACAAACCCTTGCATACAGTGTCAGGTCTGCGCTCCGGTACTCACGAATGTCAAATTCGCTTCGCAAAGGCAGCCGTCTTTCCTAGACTGCAAAGGTTTTCTATCACGCTTAAGTGATTATGCTCTTACACCAAAAAATGCTTTGAGCTTTGCAAACATTCCCTTGTTTTCTTCTTCAAAAGATTGAAGCGGAACAGATTCGCCTAGTACGCGGCGGGCAATATTGCGATAGGCAATCGATACTTTGTTTTTAGCATCCATAACAATCGGTTCACCATTGTTTGAAGCCTTAATCACATCATCATCATCTGCTACGATGCCAAGTAGATCAATTGATAAATGATGTACCACTTCATCTACATCCATTGAATCGCCATTTTTCGCCATGTGTGTACGAATACGGTTGACAATCAAACGAGGCGGTTCGATATCTTCTTGTTCTAACAAACCGATGATTCGGTCCGCATCTCTTACAGCTGAGATTTCAGGCGTCGTCACGACAATGGCCTTGTCTGCACCGGATACAGCATTTTTAAAGCCTTGCTCAATTCCAGCAGGGCAGTCAATGACAACATAATCAAAGTCTTGTTTTAATGATTGAATTAATTCTTTGATCTGTTCCGGCTCTACAGCCGTTTTATCACTTGTTTGAGCAGCAGGTAAAAGATACAAAAGATCCTCGAAACGCTTATCTTTTACAAGCGCTTGATGAATTTTGCATCTTCCTTCTACTACATCGACTAGATCATAAATAATGCGGTTTTCTAGCCCCATCACGACATCCAGATTCCGAAGGCCGATATCGGTATCAACTAGACACACTTTTTTTCCTTGAATTGCTAGTGCTGTGCCTAAGTTTGCAGATGTTGTTGTTTTGCCAACGCCGCCTTTTCCTGAGGTAATCACAATAGCCTCGCCCAATTTCACATTCCTCCCTCAAGCCTTGTCAGATTAGGTCTTATATGAGCCAATTGCTGCAGGCGTTCAATGATCATATTGCCATCTATATCTAAATAAGCACATTCCATTTCATTTCCATCTTCTTTTTGGTCTGGCGCGCGGTTAAAAACTTGTGCGATGCGAAGCTGTGTTGGAATCATATGAGATGCCGCAATAACAGCCTGTTTGTTGCCATTACATCCAGCATGCGCCACACCTTTTAATGCGCCAAGCACAAAAATATTTCCTCCTGCGCGAATCGTTCCGCCAGGATTGACATCTCCTATTAATAAAAGATCTCCTTCGACATGCAGCACCTGTCCAGAGCGTACAATTTTTGCTACAGAAGTAATTTCAGCCTCTGCTTTTAATCGTCTCGCCTCTTCAGTTGACATGACTTCACTTTCAATAGAGTGGATGACGAGATGTTCATTTTCAGACACCGCTTCAGTCAAACGTGTCTCCTGATCCTCTGTTAAATACCGAAAACCAAGCTTAATATGCACATTGACCTTATGTCCTTCTCTTCCATCTGTATATTGCTCAAGTAATAGAACCTCTCGCAAGCCGGAAAGAAGGTCATCAAACGAACAGTCATCATTTAACTGTAATGTTAATCCGTTTTTTGTACCTTTTATCGTCACATATTGCTGTTTTTGAGTTTTCAAGATGCTCACCTCAACAACATACTCATTTCGCCGTAATTGGACAAACTCCTGCTTTTATTCGTCGATCAGTCCTTGTTTCACGTGGGTGAAAAAGAGCCTAAACGGCACAACAAGTATGAGAGACGCAGCAGTATTTAAAAGAATCGTTGGAATAAAGCGTTCGATGACATACGTATTAAACGGCATAATCCCTGGTTGAATTGTCGCTTGAACGCCGTATACATAAAACTCCATCACGGAAACAGCAATAATCGACAGAAAGACAACGACTAACATATTCGTTTGCAGAACTTTAAAGGCTTTTGCTAACAAATAGCAAAGCGCCCCAAAGCCAAACATATGAACACCAAGTATGCCTGTATATGAAATATCATATAAAAGTCCAAAGATAAATCCGTAAATCACACCATATTTTTGATTCACAAAAGCAGTCATAAATACAAGTGCGAGTAAAATGAAATGAGGAGCTAAAATTTGATTCTCTGAAACAAATGGGAGCTTCACTAAATCAACAAAAATGCTGTCAAATACGAAGATAAACAACATGACGAAAGCAAGAAGGACACGTTTCACGAGCCTTCCTCCTTCGTCAATTCAGATGCATCTGCTGTACTTGTGCTGCGATTCACCACAATCACGCGGTCTAAATTGTTGAGTTCAGCCGCTGGTTCTACGTAAATGATCTTTGTCAGGCCGTAATGGTCTGGCTCGATTTCACTTACCTTACCAATCGTTAAGCCTTGCGGGAATACGCCCCCTGCTCCAGATGTTTCAACAAGATCTCCTTTTTTGACATCCCCATCTGCATCGGATTTCAGAATATTCATAGTCAGCATTTTTTTCTTGCTGTCATAACCGTTAATGATTCCATTGAGTTCTTCTTTGCCCTTTTTCGCAAAAATTTTCGTTGAAATTCTATTATTTTGGTCAGTAGAGCTTAGCAATCTTACAGTCGAAGTAAAATTGTTGAGCTTATCACTTTCAATCTTCCCAATTAATGCGCCACTCTCATTAGTGACTGCCATATCTTTTTCCACGCCTTGTTTTTTCCCTTTATCAATCATCACAAAGCTATCCCAAAGAGAAGGGTTTCTTGCGATAACAGTTGATAGAATTGGCGTGTAGTCACGAATAGAGTTCACATAGCCAAGCTGTTTGCGAAGCTTTTTGTTCTCATCTTCTAGTTCTTGAAGTTTCGCCTCATATTGAGTTTGTCCATCAAGTTTTTTTCGAAGACGCTCGTTTTCATCATATGTGTTCTTTAAATCTTGTACGTTCCCATAAATACCGGCAATAAATTGTGATGGTTTATGAAAGACACCTTGAAAAAAGCCTGTCGTATCCCCCACTAATTTTTCCGGCCATGAAGCACCTCTGCCGCTTTTCACTGAAAAACCAATCATGGCCACCAGTACGATGACACAGACAAGGAGCAACATTAATCTTTTATTCATAAAAAACTGCGGCATGTCTTACACCTCTTTAATTACGCCCGATTATCGATTATCTTTTGATTTTCCTTTGAACAAATGAATATGTTCTAGTGCTTTCCCTGTCCCGATTGCCACACAGTCAAGCGGGTCTTCTGCAATAATGACTGGCATTTTCGTTTCATCGCTAATGACTTTGTCAAGATTACGCAGCAGTGCACCGCCTCCTGTTAAAACAATTCCGCGGTCCATAATATCTGCTGCGAGCTCAGGCGGGGTTTTTTCAAGAGTCATTTTCACTGCATCGACAATTGTTTCCACCGTATCGCGAAGCGCTTTTGCAATCTCTTCTGCCGTAATAGAGATTGTTTTTGGCAGACCTGTTAAAAGGTCACGTCCGCGAATGTCCATCTCATCATGTACGTCAGGCTGCGCAGAACCGATTTCCATTTTAATCGCTTCTGATGTACGATCACCGATCATTAGGTTATACGTTTTACGGATGTAGCTGCTGATCGCATCATCCATCTCATCTCCTGCCACGCGGATTGATTGTGATGTCACAATGCCGCCAAGAGAAATAATCGCTACTTCTGTTGTACCGCCGCCAATATCCACAACCATACTTCCTGTTGGTTCCCATACAGGAAGGTTAGCACCGATTGCCGCAGCAAATGGCTCTTCAATCGGGTATGCGTCACGTGCACCAGCTTGTCTTGTTGCATCAATGACTGCACGCTCTTCTACAGCTGTAATACCAGATGGTACACATACCATGACGTAAGGTTTACGAGCAAAAAGCCCTTTGCCTTTTAATGCTTGATTAATGTAATATTTCATCATTGTTGCTGTCGTCTCGTAATCTGCAATGACACCGTCTTTCATTGGGCGTAGTGCCACAACATTACCAGGTGTACGGCCAATCATGTTTCTAGCATCATTTCCGACTGCCACTATAGACTTCGTATCAGTTTCCAAGGCTACGACCGAAGGTTCTCTTACAACAATGCCTTTTCCTTTAATAAAAACAAGCGTATTCGCTGTGCCAAGATCTATTCCAAGGTCTTTTGTACCAATTCCAAACATATGTATGTATCTTCCTTTCTTAAACCAAAATTCCCTTAGGGAAAAACTCATAAACTCTATTATATCGTAAAACATTGAAAAAAAAAGTGTTACAAATACCCTTTTTCCTTCAAACTCACAAATTTTTGATCACCTATGACAAGATGATCAAGCAGCTGTATTCCAATCAGCTTTCCACATTCAAAAAGTCGCTGTGTGACTTCAATATCTTCCCTGCTGGGCGTCGGATCTCCTGATGGATGGTTGTGCACACATATAAATGAAGCAGCGGACCGTTTAAAGGCCTCTTTGAAAATTTCACGCGGGTGAACGATGGATGAGTTCAAACTTCCAATAAACACGGTATGTTTATGAAGAACTTGATTTTTAGTATTGAGATAAAGACAAACGAAATTTTCCTGTTGTAAAAACCTCATATCTTCCATCACAAAGTTTGCCCCATCCTCTGGTGTGCGGATCACATAGCGGTTGTCCGTCGTTTGATGGTGTAATCTAGTGCCGAGTTCTAAAGCAGCTAAAAGAGAGACCGCCTTCGCCTTTCCAACTCCTCGAATCTTCGACATTTCTTCAATTGAGGCTTCTCTTACAGAGCGAAGACCGCCAAATGTTTGCAGAAGTCTTGCGGAAATTTGAAGAACTGATTCCTTTTTTGTGCCTGTCCTTAAAAGAATCGCAACAAGTTCATGGTTTGACAGACTGCCGGGACCATATTTGATCAATCGTTCTCTCGGCTTTTCATCTTGAGGAAAATGCTTTAGCAACATAGGGAAATCGTTCATGATGCCCACTCCTTTTAGATTCCTTCCTGTCATCAAAAAGGGGTGATTCCAAATGTTTCGAGCACTCTAACTGTTTTGGCAATAGGGAGACCTACAACGGAAAAATAATCACCATCTATTTTTTGAACAAACAGTGCGCCTTTTCCTTGAATGCCATAGCTTCCCGCTTTATCAAGCGGTTCTCCCGTTTCGATATAGCGGTCTATTTCATTTTGCGTAAGTGTCCAAAACGTCACTTCTGTCTGTTCATAAAATGTTTCTTTTCTATTCTCTGACTGAATCGTGACACCCGTCAAGACTTGATGTGTCTTTCCTGACAATAATTGAAGCATTGAGGCCGCTTCTTCCTTGTCTTTTGGTTTCCCAAGACATTTGCCGTCAATTGCAACAATCGTATCTGCACCAATAATCACAGCTTCGGGATATAATCTTTGAATATCACTTGCTTTTTGTTCTGCCAACCATTGGACGTTCTCTGCAGGAGAAAAGTTTCGATTTATTTCTTCTTTTAATTGACTTGCTTGAATGTCATAAGAAAACCCTGCTAGATCAAGCAATTCTTTTCTTCTAGGGGATTGAGATGCGAGAATCAATTGGTTCATGTTTGTTCATCCTTTCAGGGTTTAGCCTAAGAAGTAAGATACCCATTCATCCTATCAAATGTACATCTTACCGACAATTTACGAAAATTCATTTTTCATGTTCCTTTATCATTATGTTGGATGCAAAAGAAAAAAACTAGTCATTTTTTGACTAGTTTGGTTTCTTAAAATATGATTTTACGTATTTAATTGATCAAGCAGTGCCTGCTGAGATTTCCACCCGTTTTCAGCAGTAGGTTCATTTAACAGCTGCACCGCTTTCAGCAAACTGCTTTTAGCTGGTGCGTCCGTTGTTTTGGCACTTTCAAGCTCAGAGATTAGCTGCGCAACGTCCTTTTGATCCACATCATCCCCTGCAATGACCTTAGAGGATAAAACAGATGCCTTTTCTATTAAACTAGTCAGTTCCTCCGGTACTTGAAATGAGAGCTCCTTGCCTCCCCACGCCTCAAAGTGCTGATCAATCAGCTTCTTCCCAACAGCACTTGTCATGCCCTGTTCTGTCGCAAGCCCGGCAATGACATAATAGCCATCATCCATCGAGACCTTTTTCCCCGCATATCCTGCTTCTTTTAAACTGCCAACTAATTCATCTGCTCCTTTTTCAGAGGAAAACTTTCCAGCCTGTACGACATAGGTTGAAAAACTGCCAGAGGCGCTTTTTTCATCCTTATTCTCTTTTGATTCATCAGCAGTATCTGCTGGCGGCGCATCCCCGCCCGCTTTCATTGATGATTGATTTCCGGACGCTGAAACGCTGATATCTCCCCCTGATGGATTCTGAGTACCATCTTGACTTAAGCTAAGTGCAAACACACCAAGGCCTGTCCCAAGAACCACTGCAAACACAATCGTTGTCATCACTCTTTTAAACGGGCCGCGGTTTTTACCGAACTTCTGGTCAAAGGAGCCTTTTTTCTTTTGATAAGGTGTGACGACTTTGGGGTCAGAATGATAAATATGATCAGCTGCGTCATCCCACTGGAAGTCTTCTTCTTTCGGTTTAGCCGGTTCTTCCTCGGAAGCAGCTGTCTCCTGTTCTGACTGCCTTTTTTCCTCCCAATTCGAAAACGTCACTTGATCATCCTCTTGCTGTTTTGGCGGCTGGTGGTCATCTTCATGAAGCATTTCTTCTTTGCCATTAATATTGACTTTTAACCCTTGTTTTTTTGCCTGCCTTTTTTTCACTGTCATTCCCCGCTTTCTGACATTGTTTGTAAGAAAGACCTTTTTGTCCAATGAATCAGCGCGAATGTAACCCGTCCTTCTTTCTGTTTCACACTTTAACATAGCGGATAAAAAAAAGAACAAGACTTTTGTCGGCACGGAAAAAAAGTGTTCGCCAATTTTTTCAACCGATCGACCCGGCGAACGGGAGCATGACATGAACTCCATAGAGATACAGCCAAAAAGAAAAAGAGATCGCAGGAACAAAGGGAAATGGCTCATCTAATCGAAAAGAAAAAACCTTCGCATAGACGATTCCAGCGATACACGAGAGAAAAAGAATGAGAAGGAATGGCTTGAATCCTAAGCAAAATGCAAGCACACCGAACAGCTTCATATCAGCTCCGCCCATGCTATTTGGCTTGAAACGATCTAAACTATAAAACAAGAGAAAGCAAAAAAGAAGCGAAGCCGCTCCTTCCCACCAAATAAGAAGAGGTTCAAGCGTGCGGTATATGACGAAAAGAGGGAAAAAGAAGAGAAACAGCTCGTTTGGCACCCTCATATAAAGGAGATCGCTCACGACAGCAATCACAAATAAACTACAAAGAATCACAAGAAAAAGACCTTCAAACGAAATACCAGCGATTCTATACATGAGCAAAAAAAGACTGCCTGACAGCAGCTCAATCAGTGGATATAGCATTGGCAGCCGAGTGCCGCAATGTTTACAAGTCCCCCTCAATAATGCATACGAAACTAGCGGAATCATCTCACGCAAGGAAAGCGGCTGTTTACAGGCTGTGCAGTGAGAACGAGGAAAAAGAATAGACCGCTTCAGTGGCAGCCTTTCACCGACTAGATGAAAGAATGACCCCATGGTGACGCCCGCAAGAAACACAAAAATGCCTATCATATATCGTGACCCCTTCCGAGAATAAGATAGACCGGATTTTACCATAGCGATTCACCTTGAACACCTAATGAAAATGTGATTTCCCCTCTCATTTACATTTCAAAAGAAAAAAGACGCACATTGCATAGAAGAAATTGCGTCTTTTGCTTACCTTAAAATACGATTTCGGATATCTTGTATAAGCAATTATTTTTACGCTCATTTTGTAAGAAGAGCACTAAAATTAACACCATATATTATCTCAACAACACTTCCATCACTATTAAATAATAATTTATTTAATAGTTTCTAGAATTTTTTTCCATTATTTTTATCATTACCTTGATCGTCTTCATTCTCTTCTTCATTTTGCTCTTCATGAAATTCAATACTGGTGTTTCCAGTAATATTGTCAAAGGGAGTATAGTAAACACCTATGCTTTTCCTTAAAATAATTCGTTTAAAAAGGATGACAACTATTAAAACAACTATTAATAACATAAAAGAAAGAAGTACTCCACTGATAATAAACAAGTTATTCCTCCTTTCAGGTGAAAATTGAGGGAAAGCGTTTTAAAAATTAAATTACAATCTGTTAATTTATAAATTAATACTACGCGATGCACCTTTTTATCCATTGTACTATACAGTTACATTAAACCCAAAATAATCCATCATAAAAAGTAGCAGTCATTACTTGAAGTGAAATTTGATTAAAAATATCTCATATATCATCATAGAGGGAATAAGAAAGGATGGGCATCGAATAAAAAATGTTCACTCCATATAGAATTCCTTCCCGTCATCAACGCTGCAACTTGAGTACCTAGTAAACCCGCTCTTTTACATTTCAAAAGAAAAAGACGCACATTGCATAAAAGCAATTGCGTCTTTTGATTACCTTAAAATACGATTTCGTATATCTGAAATAAAATAAAGAGAGCCAGTCACAAGAATCACCGCTGAAGGATCATCACTTTTTTTCTGAATGAACTCAAGCACTGTACGAGGGTCATCATCATACGACTTTGCGTCTAATTGACTGCATACATAAAGCTTTTCAGCTGATTCGGCTCTTGGAAAATCAAATGAAACAAAATGAATAGAAGAACTTACAGCATCAAGCTTTTGAATCATTTGCTTGTACGGCTTATCTTTTAAAGCACTAAAACATATATGCACCTGTTTACTAGAAAAATGAGCTTGTACGGTTTCAATTAAACGGTCGATCCCTTCTTCATTATGTGCGCCGTCTAAATACACTGGAGGATGATCTTTAACCTTTTCAAACCTCCCAGCCCAAACTGCCTGCCGAATGCCTTCATATATTTGCTCTTCTGTCACGCTAATATAGCCTTCTTGCTCCAGCCATTCAATGAGTAAAACAGCAAGGGAAGCATTTTGCCTTTGATGCGTTCCAATTAATCCTGTTTCAAGCTGAGGATACTGCCCTTTTGATGTGCGTAATGTGAAACGTTCACCTGTTTCTGTCGGCTGCTGCTCATCAAAGCTGCATCTATCTTGTAAAGAAATACATTCGGCATTCTTTTCTTTGGCTGTGTTTTGAATGACAGCAAGAGCTTCTGGCTGGTGGACTGCCGTAATCATTGGAATACCCGCTTTGATAATACCCGCTTTTTCAGCTGCAATCTGTTCAAGTGTGTCACCTAAAATGGCCATATGATCATGACCAATCGACGTAATTGCTGTTAAGATTGGCACAGCAATATTTGTAGAATCAAGCCTTCCGCCAAGCCCTGTTTCCAAGAGGACAAAGTCTACTTGGTGCACATGAGCAAAATAAGCAAATGCACATGCTGTAATGATTTCAAATTCTGTTGCTGCGCCAAGCTCTGTTTGATCTAATTCATCAACAAGAGGCTTGATTTCATTCACCAAACTCAGCCATTCTTCATCCTCTATAGGCGCTCCGTTCACGCTGATTCTTTCATTGAACGTTAGTATAAACGGAGAGGTGAAGGTTCCGACTGAATAGCCGGCTTCCTGTAAAACAGAACGTGTAAACGCAATGGTTGATCCTTTGCCATTTGTACCTGCAACATGTACTGCTTTTATGCTTTGTTCCGGATTTCCTAGTCTGTTCATCAGCCATTTCATTCGTTCAAGACCCGGTTTTACGCCAAAGGCCAGTCTGCTGTGAATCCACTCAATCGCTTCATGGTAGGTTGTAAACAATGTCATCTCTCATTTCATACGAAATTTTCAAAAAAGACGACTCCATTTCATTAGGAGCCGTCTTTTCACTCTTATGCTTTCAGCTCTTCAATACGCTTTTGAACAGCTTCGCGTTTTGCGACATAATCACGTTCTTTCGCACGCTCTTCTTCTACGACACTTTCAGGCGCTTTTTTCATAAAGCCTTCATTGCCAAGCTTTTTCTGAACTCGTTCCACTTCTTTTGTCAGTTTATCAAGCTCTTTTTGCAGACGAGCAATTTCTTCATCTAAGTTGATTAAGCCTTCAAGCGGCAGAATGAGTTCTGCTCCAGAAATGACAGCCGTCATCGCTTTATCACTAGCTGGGACATCTGTGCCAATTTCAAGAACACTTGGGTTCGTGAATCGCTCAATATATGAACGATTTTTCTCTAAACGTTCCTGAACATCAGACGTAGATGCTTTAATGTAAAGCTCAACTTGTTTGCTCATTGGCGTGTTCACTTCACTGCGAATGTTACGAACAGAGCGGATGAGTTCAACAAGCAGCTTCATATCAGCAGAAGCTTGTTCGTTGGAAAGCTCCGGCTTCACTTCAGGCCATGCCGCTACAGTAATAGACTCACCTTCATGCGGTAGATGCTGCCAGATTTCTTCTGTTAAGAACGGCATAAACGGATGTAAAAGTCTCATTGTTTGATCTAATACATACGCAAGGATCGAACGAGTCGTTTTCTTTGCTGCTTCGTCTTCACCATAAAGCGGAAGCTTCGCCATTTCAATGTACCAATCACAGAAATCATCCCAAATGAAGTTGTATAAATGTCTGCCCACTTCACCGAATTCATACTTGTCAGCAAGCTGTGTGACACTTTCAATTGTTTCATTTAAGCGTGTTAAAATCCATTGATCAGCAACTGATTTTTCTCCTGATAAATCAAGCTCATCATACGTTAAACCATCCATATTCATTAAAGCAAAACGGGATGCGTTCCAAATTTTGTTCGCAAAGTTCCAAGTGGATTCAACCTTTTCAAAGCTAAAACGAAGATCCTGGCCTGGTGAGCTTCCAGTCGCTAAGAAATATCTTAATGAATCCGCACCGTATTTGTCGATGACCTCCATTGGATCAATTCCGTTGCCAAGCGACTTACTCATTTTACGTCCTTGTTCGTCGCGGATGAGCCCATGAATGAGGACATCTTTAAACGGTTTTTCTCCTGTGAATTCAAGACCTTGGAAGATCATACGGGACACCCAGAAGAAAATGATGTCATAGCCTGTTACAAGCAGATTGGTTGGGTAGTAGCGCTTGAAGTCTTCACTGTCTGCATCTGGCCAGCCCATTGTAGAAAACGGCCACAGCGCTGAACTAAACCATGTATCAAGTACATCGTTATCCTGTTCCCAGTTCTCAATATCTTCTGGCGCTTCAAGTCCAACGTATACTTCTTTCGTTTCTTTATGATACCAAGCCGGAATGCGGTGTCCCCACCATAGCTGACGAGAAATACACCAGTCACGGATATTTTCCATCCAATGTAAATATGTCTTTTCAAATCGGTCTGGAACAAATTGAACTTGGTCGTCCCCTTTTTGCAGATGAATGGCTTCGTCTGCCAGCGGCTGCATTTTCACAAACCATTGTGTCGATAAATACGGTTCAACGACAGCTCCACTTCGCTCACTATGACCAACTGAATGCATGTGATCCTCAATTTTGAACAAAATGCCTTCCTCTTGTAAATCCTTCACAAGCTGTTTGCGGCATTCGAAGCGGTCCATTCCTTTGTATTTCAGGGCATTCGCATTCATTGTGCCATCTTCATTCATGACAAGAATACGCTCAAGCCCATGGCGGTTTCCAAGCTCAAAGTCATTCGGATCATGAGCAGGTGTAATTTTCACAGCACCTGAACCAAACTCCATATCGACATAATCATCACCGACGATTGGGATTTCACGGCCTGTGATTGGTAAAACCACTGTTTTTCCAATCAAATGCTGATAGCGTTCGTCATCAGGGTGTACGGCTACGGCTGTATCCCCCAGCATTGTTTCAGGTCTTGTTGTTGCAATTTCAATTGAACCTGTTCCATCTGAAAGCGGATATCTCAAGTGATAAAACGCACCTTGAACATCCTTATAAATCACTTCAATATCAGAAAGTGCCGTTTTCGTTGCTGGATCCCAGTTAATGATGTACTCTCCGCGATAAATAAGCCCTTTTTCATACAATTGAACAAACACTTGGCGAACGGCTTTATTCAGACCTTCATCTAAAGTAAAACGTTCACGGGAGTAATCGAGCCCAAGACCCATTTTCGCCCACTGGCTGCGAATAAAATCTGCATATTCTTCTTTCCACTTCCACGTTTCTTCCACAAATTTCTCCCGGCCAAGGTCATACCGGCTTACGCCTTCTTCGCGAAGCTTTGCCTCGACTTTTGCTTGAGTCGCAATACCGGCATGGTCCATACCTGGAAGCCAAAGAACGTCATAGCCCTGCATCCGTTTCATACGTGTCACGATGTCTTGTAGTGTAGAATCCCATGCATGCCCAAGGTGCAGTTTTCCTGTCACGTTTGGTGGAGGAATGACGACTGTATATGGATCTTTCGTTTTGTCATTTTGTGCTTCGAAGAATTTCCCTTCAAGCCAGTACGTATAGCGGTCTTTTTCAATCGCATTTGGATCGTACTTTGTTGGCATTTCTTGATTATTTGTTTCCATTTGTGTAACCTCCACATTTTTTCGGCTGATGAAACATAAAAAAAGCCTTTCCATCCTTATAAAAGGACGAAAAAGCTTTTTCGCGGTACCACCTTTTTTCACGAGACACATACACGTGTCCCATACACTCTAAAGGATAACGGGGTTCTCCCGAATTTCTCTACTTGTTCATTCAAGAAATTAAGCTCACAGGCGACCTTCCAAACAAGTACATCCTAGGAAACCTTTCAGCTCTTGGCTTCCCTCTCTTTAGGGTCTTGCTCGTACTCTTCCTGATCCACGCTTACGATATATCACGTTCATCAGCACATACTCATCTTTTATTAATATTACTAAATGCCTTTTGTTTTCGTCAATCATCTTTTCCGCTTTTCTTCTTCTTTATACAAATTGGGCAGGCACCCTTCGCCCTTTTGCCCATATGATAATAACAAAATGAAGAAGGAGGGCGTTTGATTTGAAGAAGATCAATCCTTACACACTCCCCCCCTGGCTGAGACAAATTCGGGCAGTTGCCTCCCAAGTCGTTCTCCCGATTGCTATATTTCAAGGATTTCGTACGATCATTTTCCCTACAACATTTGACGTCCTCATTCTAGGTATTCTTATTTTTCTCGCCTGTGCCTTTCATCTTGATTGGTTTTAAAAAACTCATGCTTATGTACCTGTCCATATAAAGCCAACGCAGCATAACCTCGTCATTCCGCTGATGACGAGGCACTTTGTTCTTCTTCAAGCCGTCTAGCCTGCTCAATCTCATGAATCTTCATAACGGTCGGCTCAGAATTTTTCATCTGCCAATACGCTCTTAACAGCTGCTGGCAGCTTTCCATTTCATCCTGTCCGCCTGCTTCATAAGCTTTTACTGTATCAAACAGCCCTTGCGGATAAGCAAGGTAGCTTAGGAACAAATGCAGTTCTTCCTCCCGAAGAGGGTTTCCTTTTTGATACGTATAAAACAAAGAAGTGCATTCAGGACAAGACGTGGGATAGGTTTTGAATGTCCGAAAGAAATAGGTCAGAAGATCATAGATGGGGGCGGCTTTTTTAGACCGCTCGAAATTGGTGAAATGTCCTGTTCCTACATCATTATACAAAAAATGATGGATCGATAGCTGTCCATGATTTAGCACAACACGCGTTGTCTCTTTGTCTTTCATTTCTTCATGCCAATCTTCTAAACGCTCAAGCGCAAATTCGCTGGCAGACATCGCCTCTGAAAAATACATAGCAGCGGCCAGCTCAAATGGCGACATATACCACGTTTGTTCTGCCCGCTCTATAAATCGTTCATACATGTCTTTCTCTGTTTCCCATCTGCTCTTGATTTGGGTGTAATGCGCTTCTATCTCTTGCTCTGTGATATCCATCATGACTTCAGTACGCTTATGAAGTCTTGCAATCTCTTGAAATAAATATTCGTGCTTATCGTCCTGCTCTTCTCTCTTTTCATTCGTCAGCCACGGCATCAGATAGTATGCATACTGGCTTTCCCGATGACTTGAGAAAAAGGAACCGCTCTTCGTCCGATAAATCGGCACAAAGGAGCGATATCCCTTTGATTCTAGTTCAAGCATTTGTTCAGTAAATTGCATATGCCGGTTGGCTTTTACTCGCTTCAAGGCAAATACACCCTGCTTTGTATATACCTTGATGACAGCAGGACTGACAGGTTCAATATATTCAGCCTCAAGTCCGTATTCGTATAAGACAGATTGGATTTCATCCACGTTCACTCACCACATTTTCTCGGTCAGTCATCGCTTGCTATGCATTACTTTTTTGATATTCAGGAATATAAAGAATCTGCCCTTCCTCAAGCTCCGCATCAATCGATAATGAGTTTGTGCGAAGAAGCTGCTGCACATTCAATTGATATCTCTCACAAATACGATCGACCGTATCTTCTTGCTGAACTATACATATTTTCATGCGGGAAAAATCTTCCTCCTCCTGCTTAGCGAACAGCTTTGTTAAATAAAGAGAGTTCTCACTGCCAGACGTTTCTCTCACGTCTTCTTCAAGCTCCTCTTCTTCTTGAGCTGACTCATATATTTTAGGTGCTTCCCGTTCATATAACCGCCCGAGCTGATATTCATCATCGTGCGCCTCATGCTCAGGCTCCACTTGATCAGCAGGTGATTCAAAAGCCGGATACGACTGTACCGTTTCTTCCTGCTCTTCAGCAGCTTCCGGATCCTTTCTTACTTCCACTTCAAAGAACGGCTCTTCCCGCTCCTCTTCTTCTAATAGCTTTGGCGGTTCAAAAAATGGCGGTTCCTGCACCTGAGCTTCAGGGATGGATCGATAACCAAGCGCCACAGCTTCTTCTTGATTATTCGGCTGTTCCGGCTGTTCTGACTCTTCAGGTTCTTCTAATTCTTCAGGTTCGTCGGACGCTTCCTCTACTTCCCTGTTCACCAATTCTATCTTAATTTCTTCTTCCTCTTCTTCTTGTACTTCCTGCACTTCTTGTTCCTCTTGCTCCGCGCGCGTGTCATGTTGGAATACAGGCTGATTCTCATCATGCTCACGTTCTTCGCCTTGCAGTTCTTCTTGTTCTTCTTGTTCTGGCTGCAACTGATAATCGTAGGCCATATCGCCATAATCCACTTCAGGACGATGGACAAATTCATACGGCTCCTCTACAGGCGCTTGAGGCGTTTCCTCGTCTAACAAGCCCTCAATGGCTAAATCAGCCTGAATGGTGAGCAAACGATTCTCTGTCAGCTGGTAATCAAACGCATCAATAAACACAAACACATCATTTAAATGACTAATTTTGTTCTTCGGAATAGTAATATCGACTGGAAATTGATGCAGAAGCTCCGCCGTTCCGTCTTCTCTGACCTTTACCTCATCTGCTTCCCTGTATGTTGGAAAGGAACTCAATTCACCCAATAGCTCCTCTTGATTTATGTTGTATTCTCCTGTTAGCTCGAGTGAACCTCTAATAGAAACATAATCATTCACTTCTTGAACGAGAATGTCAGGGTCGAGAGAAATTGACAGCAGCTCACTGACTTCCTGTCCGCTTTTGAAATAAATGGATTCTTCTACCGAAAACTGTAATCGATTGTTTTGAGACAAGTCGGTGTCCTCCTTTCATCTAATCCTTAAAAAATAAAATTAGATGTCAATACAGTTGTATGTGGGAGGAAGTGAAAATATGATTGGTTTTCTCCAATGCAAAAAGCCGATATGTCTCCATATCGGCTTTTGTTTTATCGACGTAGTTTTTGAAAAACCTTTTCCACTGTCTCAATCGTATATTCGATGTCTTCATCTGTATGAGCAGTTGACAGGAATAGTCCTTCAAATTGAGAAGGCGGGAGGAAGATGCCGTGATCGGCCATTTCCTTGTAAAAATCAGCGAATAAAGCAAGATCAGCTGTTTTCGCTTTGTCATAATTGATCACTTCTTCATTTGTAAAGAAGAATCCGATCATGGAACCCGCACGGTTAAATGTTAATGGAATTCCGTATGCTTTTGCCGCTTTCGAAATGCCTTCTTCTAAACGGTCACCTTTTCGTTTAAACTCTTCATAAGACTCAGGTGTCAGCTGTTTTAGGGTTTCTAAGCCTGCTGTCATCGCAAGAGGGTTACCAGATAACGTTCCTGCTTGATAAATTGGACCACTTGGCGCAATTTGTCTCATAATATCCGCTCTTCCGCCATAAGCACCGACTGGAAGACCGCCGCCAATGACTTTACCAAGGCACGTCAGATCAGGTGTGATGCCAAAATAGCCTTGCGCGCAGTGATAATCCACACGGAAGCCTGTCATGACCTCATCAAAAATAAGTAATGATCCGTATTGCTCCGTGATGTCTCTTAGTCCTTGCAAGAAACCTTCTTGCGGAGGGACAACTCCCATATTTCCTGCAACCGGCTCTACAATAACACCCGCGATATCGTCTCCAAATTCTTGAAAAGCAACTTGAATGCTTTCTAAATCATTGTACGGCACTGTGATTGTGTTGCTTGCAGTCCCTTCAGGAACACCAGGACTATCTGGCAGTCCAAGCGTTGCCACTCCAGAACCCGCTTTAATGAGTAAAGAATCACCGTGGCCATGATAGCAGCCTTCAAATTTCAAAATTTTATTTCTCCCTGTAAAACCGCGAGCTAGACGAAGTGCACTCATCGTCGCCTCTGTACCAGAGCTGACCATACGAATGACTTCGATGGAAGGAACCCGTTCTGATACAAGTTTAGCTAATTCATTTTCAACTAACGTAGAAGCACCGAAGCTTGTCCCATGTTCCGCTACTCGCTGAATACTTTCAACGACACGGTCATTCGTATGTCCTAAAATAAGCGGTCCCCATGATAAGACATAATCGATGTATTCATTTCCATCAATATCATAGATCTTGGCGCCTTTGCCTCGTTCCATAAAAATCGGGTCTGTGTTGACTGATTTAAATGCACGCACAGGGCTGTTGACACCACCAGGCATTAATTGCTGTGCTTCTTCAAATGCTTGCTTTGATTTTTCATAGCTACGTCCCATTTCAACGTCCTCCTGTCTATCCGTTCTTTATTCTGAGAGCCATTTTGCTGCATCTTTTGCATGATACGTGATAATGAGTTCTGCTCCTGCACGTTTCATACTTGTCAGCATTTCAAGAACAAGCTCTTTTTCAGAAATCCAGCCATTTTGAGCAGCGGCTTTCACCATTGCATACTCTCCGCTCACATTGTAAGCAACAACAGGGAGTGTAAATTCATTTTTCACATCACGCATAATGTCTAAGTAAGAAAGGGATGGTTTGACAATCAAGAAGTCAGCTCCCTCTTCTACATCAGATTGCGCTTCTCTTAGTGCTTCTAAACGGTTTGCAGGGTCCATTTGATATGTTTTACGATCTCCAAACTGCGGTGTACTATGTGCCGCATCACGGAACGGACCGTAAAAAGCACTTGCATATTTCACCGCATATGACATGACAGGTACATGAATAAAGCCTGCTTCATCAAGTGCCTCACGAATGGCAACAACAAATCCGTCCATCATATTTGAAGGCGCGATGATATCTGCACCTGCACGCGCTTGGCTGACAGCAGTTTTCGCTAATAGCTGAAGAGATTCATCATTTAAGATTTCTCCATCTTCAACGATTCCGCAATGTCCGTGATCTGTATATTGGCATAAGCAAGTGTCTGCAATAACCACGAGCTCTGGGAAATGCTTTTTGATCTCAAGCGTTGCTCTTTGAACAATGCCGTGATCGTGATACGCCTCACTGCCTACATGATCTTTATGATCTGGCACACCAAATACAATGATTGATTTGATGCCAAGGTCCACAAGCTCTTGGACTTCTTCTTTCACAAGATCTACAGAAATGTGATATACACCTGGCATTGAAGAGACTTCTTTTCGGACATTTTCTCCCTCTACAAAAAAGATCGGGTAAATGAAATCAGATGGTCTTAAAAAGGTTTCTCTGACTAATTCTCTCATTCCTGCGCTTGTCCGCAATCTGCGGTGTCTGTTAAATTTCATCAATGGTTCAACTTCCTTTCAGATAAACGGCACATTAAATCAAGCATTCCGTCTATCGTATAAGTTTCTGGGGTTTCAGATGAAATCCCGTATTGAAGCAGTGCCTCTTTTGTCAGAGGACCGATCGTCACAAAACAGGTGTCAGATGCAGCAAGCATCGCTGCGTCTGGTTCCATCACATGCATAAAAGAATGAACAGTGGATGAGCTCGTAAATGTAATAAAATCAAATGATTGCTTGGTCATTGCCGATTTAAGAGCAGCAATTCCTTCCTCATCCTTAACTGTTTCATATAAAATCCATTCTTTTACCTCTATGCCGAGCGGAATGAGGGTCTCTTTGACCACATCTCGTGACAGATGCCCTTTTGCTACAAACACACGCTCTCCTGGGCGTACATGGTCAAGTAATGCATCTGCCAGCTCTTCCGCTATGAATCGTTCTGGCACCACATCCACCTTCAAGCCGTGCTGCTCAAGATAGGCAGAGGTTTTCTCTCCTACAGCAGCCACTTTCAAATGGGTTAAGCTCTTATGTAAATGATGGTCTTTTATGTAATTTAGAAAAAAAGACGCACCATTCACACTCGTGAAAACAAGCCATTGGCTATTTTGTAAGTCCTTTAAAAAGGCCTGCGCTTTTTCTTTTGTGAGCGTAGCCTCAAACCGAATAAGAGAGGTTAAAACCGCATGGCCGTTCAGCGCTTCGATCTTTTGCTGAAACACGCCCGCTTGACGTTCATTTCGAGTGACAAGCACCGTCTGTCCGTGAAGCGATTTGCCTATGCTCATTGAGACAGATCCTTTTTCACCTTGTCGATCAAATCCTTTGCTCCCTTATCGGCCATCTGCTTCGCACACGCTGTTCCAATAGCTTCAGGGTCAGTGCCTGTGACGGTTTCTCGAATAATCGTGTGCCCATCAGCAGATGCAACAAGACCTGTTAGTTCAATTTCATGATGCTCATTCATTGTTGCATAGCCAGCGATCGGCACCTGACAGCTTCCATCCATTTGTTTGAGGAAGGCTCTTTCTGCAAGGACCGTTTTCTTCGTATATTCATTCGTAAATTGGGCGAGAAGCTTAAGCAGCTCTTCATCATCCCCGCGGCACTCAATCGATAGCGCGCCTTGTCCAACGGCAGGAAGGCAAGTCTCAGGAGATAAAAATTCCGATACGACCTCTTTGCTCCATCCCATTCTGGACAGACCGGCAGCCGCTAGAATAATGGCATCATACTCTTCATTTTTCAGCTTTTCCAATCTCGTATCAATGTTTCCTCGAATCCATTTAATCTCAAGATCTGGTCTTTCCTGAAGAAGCTGGGCGCTGCGCCGTAAGCTGCTTGTTCCCACAATTGCGCCCTTAGGCAGTTCGCTGAGACTTAGATGATCCTTCGAAATAAGTGCATCCCGCACATCTTCACGCTCAGGAATACAGCCAATAACTAAACCTTCTGGAAGAGCAGCCGGCATATCCTTCATGCTGTGCACCGCCATATCGATATCATGATTCAGCATCGCCTGCTCGATCTCTTTAACAAACAGTCCTTTTCCGCCAACCTTAGATAAAGTCACATCTAAAATTTGATCACCCTTTGTCACAATTTCTTTTATTTCAAAAGAATAAGAAGGGTTTAGTTCAGACAGCTTTTGAATGACCCATTTTGTTTGTGTAATTGCCAGCTTACTTCGTCTAGAACCTACTTTAATTGTACGCAATACGTCTTCCTCCCGACAATGCCTTTAAGACTCATCATTATTGAAACCAATGAAAGGTTGATAAGCTACCAAGCAGAAAATAATTGATCATCAGCACAAGAAATGAAGCGACATTCCATAGTGCCACGATTTTGCCCTGCATATTTCTCACCAATCTGATATATAAGTAAAAGCCGTATAAAAACAGCATAATAAACGAACCAAGCACCTTTGCATCTGTCCAGTACAACGTATCATACGAAATATATGCCCAAATGATGCCAAGAATTAAACTAAGCAAGAGCATAGGCACACCAATAATGTTTAATACGTACGCCATATGATCCAGCTTTGATAAGTCTTCAATTCTCAGAAGCCATTTTCCCCATTTTTTCTTTTTCAGCAAACGATATTGAAAGAGATAAAGCAGTGAAAACGCAAATGAAAGTGAAAAGGCACCGTAGGATAAAATTGCCATCGTAATATGAATCACGAGCAGTTCACTCGTCAGCTTCCCCGTTAGTTCTGCTGAATGGAGATCAGATGGTGTAAAGGTGTGAATCGCCATCATGGAAAAACCGATCACATTTGTAAAAAAGACAATAAATTCAACGCGCAATACCTTTGTGAGCACAAGAGACAGTGTCACAAGCACCCACGTATAAAAATATAACCCCTCTGCTACATTCAACACAGGGAATCGGTCTGTTTCCATCATAATATAGAACATGTAGACTGTTTGCAGCAGCCAGACAATAGAAAGCAACCAGAAAGCCATTTTTCCAGCCTTCCGGTTGTGTTGAAGAAAATCTATGAAATAGAACAAGACACTTAGTGCATAGATTAAGATCGTTGCTTCATTGAGTCTCGCTACAATGGATTCCATCATCGCTTAATCACTCACTGGCAACTGTAGCAAAGCCTTGCGCCATATTTGGTTTGAAAAGCTGAAATGATCCTTGCTCCACCTGCATCGGCTCGACCTTTTGCTCTTCATCTTCAACCTGTAAATCAAAGATTTCTTTAAAGAGTAAAAGCTTTTCCTCTGCATTCGGCTCCGCGGCAATTTCTTTTGCCTTTAAGATAGGGTCTTTCAGCATTTGGTTGATGATGCTTTTCGTATGTTTATTTAACAGCTTCATTTCACGGTTTGTGAGGTTTGGAAGCTTCCGCTCAATACTCTGCATCGTATCGGCTTGAATCGTGAGTGCTTTTTCTCTAAGTGCAGAAATGACCGGAACAACACCTAACGTATTCAGCCATTGCTTAAATTCCACAATTTCTGCTTCAATCAGAAGCTCAACCTGCTCAGCCACTGCACGGCGCTCTTTTAAGTTGGCAGCCACGATGCCTTCAAGGTCATCAATGTCATACAAAAAAGCACCTTCTACTTCAGAAATAGCTGGATCTAAATCACGGGGTACAGCAATATCCACCATAAATAGAGGTCTGCCCTTCCGCTTTTTATTCGCACTTTCGACCATTTCTTTTGTAATGACAAATTGTTTCGCTCCCGTTGAGCTGATTAAAATGTCCGCTTCGGATAATGTTTTTTCTAATTGGTTTAAGCTCTTAGGCTCTCCCGAAAAACGACCCGCCAATTCCTTTGCCTTCTCAAACGTTCGGTTGATGACCGTTACTTGGCCAATTCCTTGACCTTGAAGGTTTTGAGCCGCCAGTTCGCCCATTTTGCCCGCACCAAGAATCAGGACATGCTTATCAGAAAGACGTCCAAAGATTTTTTTGGCAAGCTCAACAGCTGCATAGCTGACAGATACGGCATTAGACGCAATATCCGTTTCCGCATGAGAGCGCTTTGCAACGGTTACCGCCTGTTTAAATAAATAATTGAAAACGGTACCAATGGTCTTCTCCTCTTGAGCTACTTTAAAGCTGGAACGTACTTGACCGAGTATTTGCGTTTCACCAATGACCATGGAATCAAGTCCACAAGCCACACGGAATAAATGCTCAACCGCTCCATCGTTTTCATAAAACTTCAAATATGGAGAGACATCTTCCTTTTCTAAACCGAACCAATCGGCTAAAAATCTTTTTATATAAAACCGTCCAGTATGAAGCTGATCTACTACTGCGTAGATCTCTGTTCGATTACATGTTGAGATGACGATATTCTCTAGAATGCTTTTTTCTTCTTTAAGCTTGGACATCGCTGTTCCGAGCTCACTCGGTTCAAAGCTCAGCTGTTCCCGTATCTCAACAGGGGCTGTTTTATAATCTAAACCCACAACAAGAATATGCATAACTTCAGCTTGCACCCCCAACGCCCTGTCTAATTTATAATAATTACAATATAGAATTTATTATTTATAATGATTATAACATATATTCATTTTTAACTGGATAAAAATTGTGAACAGATTTCAAAAATGTTGTGATATAGTAGAAAAATGTTCGACACCAATTATGCCAGATCATCACTTCAAGCAATTTACCAGATTTGGCGCGTGCGGACAAATGATCTGCTTAAAAGAAGGTGACATCTTTGAAGAAGAAATCCATTTTGCTGCCGCTCACTTTATTGGCTGTAGCGCTATATGCCATTCTCTCAGGAGGTCAATTTGACATTTGGAAGGATCAAGAGAAATGGTATACACTTGTACTGCTTTTTGGCCTCGCGTTCTTATATCAAGGAAAAAAGGAGCAAGAAAGCGCTCATGTGTTTATCGGTATGCTCATGACAGGCCTTTCGCTACACTTTATTCTACAGCCTAAATTGGACCACTGGCCTGACACATTTACAATGATTGTGTTCATCGTAGGACTTGCACTCTTTGTGAAATCATCTCAGAAAAAAGAATATCGAATTGAAAGTGTTGTGCTGATCGCACTCGGTTTGTTCCTTTATTTCTTTCAGCAAATTACAAAACAGCTAAGTTCCCTTTCGATCCCTGTTTCCGGCTTTGAATTGTACTGGCCTTATGTACTGATTGCTGTCAGTCTCCTCTTATTATTTTTAAAAAGGAAATAACTTATACAATAAAAAAGGCATCTGCTCATGGCAGATGCCTTCAGCGTAAAGACAAACCCTCGCATTCGGTGTCAGTCCTGCGTGCTGGTGCTCACGAATAACAAATTCGCTCCGCGCCAGTACTTGTCCTTTCTAGACTTCAAGGGTTTTCTTATCACGCTGAAAAGCAGCAAAGATAAAAAAGCATCTGCTCATCGCAGATGCTTTTTTTTAGCCGTTTACCTTCGCAAGGATCGCATTCCAGGCTTCATCTTTTCCTTTTTTTGTTTCAGAAGAGAATAAGATGAGTTCATCTGATGGGTCAATGTCGAGCGTCTGTTTGACGACTTTCGCATGTTTTTCCCATTTGCCTTTTGGAATTTTATCCGCTTTTGTTGCGATGACGATCACGGGAACTCCGTAATATTTAAGGAACTCATACATGTTCACATCATCTACTGATGGCTTATGGCGCAGATCCACAATTTGGACGACTGCTTTTAATTCTTCACGCATTGTAATATACGTTTCGATCATTCTACCCCAGGCTTCGCGCTCTGTTTTTGATACTTTGGCAAAACCGTAGCCCGGAACGTCCACAAAATGGAGCATATCATTAATAATGTAGAAATTAAGCGTCTGGGTCTTACCTGGTTTAGAAGACGTACGCGCTAAATTTTTACGATTAATCAATGAGTTGATGAACGAGGACTTTCCAACATTTGATCGTCCAGCAAGCGCAATTTCAGGCAGTCCGCCGCTCGGGTACTGCTCTGGTTTCACCGCACTAATGACGATATCTGATTTTGTTACTTTCATCTTCCCTCTCCTACCAACGCTTTCTCAAGCACCTCATCTAAATGTGAGACCGGAATAAAGGTTAGTCCTTCTCTCACACTTTCAGGAATATCATCAATATCCTTCTCATTGTCCTTTGGAAGAATAATGGTTTTCAATCCTGCACGATGTGCGCCTAATGCTTTTTCTTTTAGTCCGCCAATCGGAAGCACTCTTCCTCTTAACGTTATCTCTCCTGTCATACCAACCTCTTTTGACACAGGACGTCCTGTGAGTGCTGATACAAGAGCCGTCGCAATGGTGATACCAGCTGATGGCCCGTCCTTTGGAACCGCACCCTCTGGAACATGGATATGAATATCGTGCTTTTCATTAAAATTAGGATCAATGTTCAGTTCATCTGCTTTGGATCGAATATAACTGAATGCCGCCTGTGCAGATTCTCTCATGACATCACCAAGCTTACCTGTTAACAAGAGCTTGCCTTTACCAGGAGAAAGCGATACCTCAATTGATAAGGTGTCTCCGCCAACAGTCGTATACGCAAGTCCTGTGACAACCCCGACTTGGTCTGTCGTTTCAGCCTGACCATAACGGTAAAGTCTTTTTCCGAGAAATTCAGATAAGTTCTTTTCCGTCACTGTGATGCGCTTGCGGTCTTCAGCCACAATCGCTCTTGCCGCTTTTCGGCAAATGGCTGCAAGCTGACGCTCTAATCCACGAACTCCTGCTTCTCTTGTGTAATAGCGAATCATATCATAAATCGCTGCTTCACGAAGCTGCAAGTTCCCTTTCTTTAATCCGTGCTCCTTTAGCTGCTTCGGCAGAAGATGATCTTTCACAATCTCTGCTTTTTCAACCTCTGTATACCCTGCAATCGTGATAATCTCCATTCTATCACGAAGTGGACCTGGAATGGTTGCTAAATTGTTGGCAGTGGCAATAAATAACACCTGCGATAAATCAAATGTCTCTTCAATATAGTGATCGCTAAAGTTGTGATTTTGCTCTGGATCCAGCACTTCAAGCATCGCAGAAGACGGATCACCTCTAAAATCAGAGGACATCTTATCGATTTCATCTAAAAGAAACACTGGATTCATTGTGCCTGCCTTACTCATCCCGCGAATGATACGGCCTGGCATCGCCCCTACATATGTTCTTCTATGTCCGCGAATTTCAGATTCATCACGCACCCCGCCAAGAGAGATACGGATAAACTTTCGATCAAGTGATTTAGCAATCGATTTGGCAAGTGACGTTTTCCCTACCCCAGGCGGTCCTGCTAAGCAAAGAATCGGTCCTTTTAATGAATTGGTCAGCTTCTGTACAGCAAGGTATTCAAGCACACGTTCCTTGACTTTTTCCAGCCCATGATGCTCATCATCTAAAATTTCACTTGCAAGCTTTAAATCTAGACGATCTTCTGTATAGATGCCCCATGGAAGATTGATCAGCCAATCAATATAATTTCGAATGACAGAGCTTTCCGCAGAGCTTGAAGGAATTTTTTCATAACGGTTCAATTCTTTTAACGCCGTTTCACGAACAGACTCAGGCATGCTGGACTCTTCGATTTTAGACATTAATGAACTGACTTCGCCTGTTTTTCCTTCCTTGTCTCCAAGCTCCTTTTGAATGGCTTTCATTTGTTCACGCAAATAATATTCTTTTTGCGTTCGTTCCATTGAACGTTTGACGCGCTGGCCAATTTTCTTTTCAATTTCCAGCACTTCTTTTTCATTGTGGATTAAGCTGATGACACGATTCAGACGTTTTTTGACATCCACTGTTTCCAGTACTTCTTGTTTGTCCTTTAATTTAAGCGGCAGGTGAGAAGCGACGATATCTGCCATTCTCCCCGGTTCCTCAATATCCGTCACCGTTGCATATGTTTCAGCTGAGATTTTTTTTGAAATTTTTATGTACTGATCAAAGTGATCTAACAAAGTGCGCATGAGTGCTTCTGCTTCTGCGTCCTTTAACTCTTCTTCTGCCAATTCTTTAATATCGACGGACGTATAGTCCTCAAGCTCCACATATGACTCGATCTGCGCTCGATTTAAGCCTTCAACGAGTACACGAATCGTTCCATTCGGCAGCTTCAGCATTTGTTTGATTTTTGTGTAGGTGCCGACTTTGAAAATTTCCTCTTCACCTGGTTCATCTATTGAAATTTCCCGCTGTGTTGCTAGAAAAATCATATGATCGTTCATCATCGCCTGTTCTAATGCTTGAACAGACTTCTCGCGTCCAACGTCCAAATGCAAGACCATTGTTGGATAAACAAGCAAGCCTCGCAATGGGAGGAGCGGAACATTCTTTTTGATTTCATCTGCCATGTTGATTGACACCTCCGTCACTAGTATGAATCATTATAATATACCTGTTTCAGTCTTGTACAATGTAAAAGACTTAAGAAATGATGATCTTACCGTAGTATACCCTTTCTTTTTATCTTGAAAAAGAAAAAAAGATCTATTTCACTAAAAAATCCCCATATGTGATGGGGATTAAACAGATTTTCTTTTCATTTCCTCTTCTAGTCCATCTTTCTTCTCGTCTGGCGGGTTGACCAAACAGTGATCCAGCACCTCTTGGAAGTGCTTCACAGGCACAATGGTGACGCCTTCAATCTCTTTTAAGATCGACTGCTGGTTGTCATAAGGAATAATCACAGTTGTGGCACCAGCTTGTTTCGCCGCCTTAATCTTCGGTATTACACCGCCGATCGGCTTCACCTGACCCTGCAATCCGATTTCACCTGTCATTGCTGTCAGATGATCAATCGGGATTTGATGAATGGCAGAGAAAATCGCCGCCGCCATGGCAATCCCAGCAGACGGTCCATCAATAGGGGCACCGCCTGGGAAATTAATATGGATGTCATATTCATTTGTCCGTATCCCTAAGTTTCTCAGCACTGTTAATACATTTTCAACAGATCCTTTTGCCATACTTTTTCGTCGAATAGATTTAGACTGACTGCCAATGCTTTCTTCTTCTGCAATGCCTGTAATGTTGATACTTCCTTTTTCGAGTGCCTTACATATATTCACTTCAATCTCGAGCAAGGCACCGCTGTTTGGTCCGTAGACTGCCAGACCATTCACTACACCGACTTTTGGCTTTTCCGGTACTTTTTGTTCATATCTTGGTGTCAGCTGGCTTGAGTGAATGACCCACTCGACATCGGCGATCGTGATGTCTTTTCTGTTTTCCGTGACGGCCATTCCAGCAGCGATCTGCACCATATTGACTGCTTCACGGCCATTTTTCACATAAGAGGTTAACAGGTTCAGCCCTTCATCACATAATTCCTTTTGGATTTTCTGGACAGCCTTAGCAGCGACAATTTTCAGTTCATGCTGGTCAAGGTCCTTAAAGAAAATTTCCAAACACCTCGATCGAATCGCTGGTGGAATTTCTTCAGGTGTTCTTGTCGTGGCACCTATCAATCGAAAATCAGCCGGAAGTCCATTTTGAAAAATGTCATGAATGTGATTCGGAATTTGAGTGTTTTCCTCACTATAGTAGGCGCTATCTAAAAATACTTTCCGATCTTCAAGGACTTTCAGCATTTTGTTCATTTGAATCGGATGCAGTTCCCCAATTTCATCGATAAACAGAACCCCGCCATGCGCATGCGTAACGGCTCCTTGTTTTGGCTGCGGAATGCCTGCCTGTCCCATCGCTCCCGCCCCTTGGTAAATTGGGTCATGCACAGAACCAATGAGCGGGTCTGCGATGCCCCGTTCATCGAATCTTGCGGTTGTGGCATCGAGCTCCACAAATACCGCATCTTTCTTAAACGGTGAATCAGCATGACGTTTCGCTTCTTCCATGACAAGACGGGCAGCGGCTGTTTTTCCAACCCCCGGTGGTCCATAGACAATGACATGCTGAGGATTCGGTCCGCACAGCGCTGCTTTTAGAGCACGAATGCCGTCTTCCTGCCCTACAATATCTTGAAACCCCTTTGGCCGGACTCTCTCTGATAAAGGCTCACTCAGCTTGATTGACCGCATCTTTCTGAGTGCTTCCATTTCTTTTTTTGATTCTTTGTCTATCGTCACCTTTTGTGTGCGCTGATTTCGCAGTAAGTTCCAAAAGTACAGCCCGATGACGATACCAAAGAACAGCTGTATAAATAATACGATTCCTGTCCAGCTCAATCGGTGCTCCCTCCTTCATCTATCGTATGTATTGGTTTCTGTCTGCTAGTATTTCCTAGAGCTGGACGGAATAAACACGTCTTCTACGATAAATAAAAAACTCCTGAATCAAAATGATTCAGGAGCGAGACTTCTCTTATGCAGATGTTTTAGTATCTTTGTTAACGACTGTGCCATCCTTTAACACAAGACGCGGCGGCTCACCATCAGCAACCGTTGCACCAGTGATGACACATTTTTCAATATCATCACGAGATGGAAGGTCAAACATGACATCAAGCATGATGCCTTCAATGATCGAGCGAAGACCACGAGCCCCTGTTTTACGCTCAATTGCCTTTTTTGCAATTTCGCTAAGAGCATCTTCTTCAAATTCAAGCTCTACATCGTCAAGCTCAAGCATTTTTGTATATTGCTTAACAAGCGCATTTTTAGGCTTCGTCAAGATTTCTACAAGTGCTTTTTCATCTAACGGCTCTAGGCTTGCAATAACCGGCAGACGACCGATGAATTCTGGAATTAAACCGAAGCGAAGCAAGTCTTCTGGCAGTACTTTTGATAGAAGGACTTCTTTTTCAAGATCTTCGACTTTATTTTCCGCACCGAATCCAATTACTTTTTGACCTAAGCGGCGTTTGATGATTTGCTCAATCCCGTCAAAGGCTCCTCCACAAATGAAGAGGATGTTCGTCGTATCAATTTGAATGAATTCTTGATGCGGATGCTTACGTCCACCTTGAGGCGGTACACTAGCGACTGTTCCTTCAAGAATTTTCAAAAGGGCTTGCTGGACGCCTTCCCCAGATACATCGCGAGTGATAGAAGGGTTTTCTGATTTTCTTGCTACTTTATCGATCTCATCGATGTAGATAATGCCTTTTTCCGCTTTTTCTACATCATAATCCGCTGCCTGGATCAGCTTTAGTAAAATATTCTCTACGTCTTCACCAACATACCCCGCTTCAGTTAATGATGTTGCATCTGCGATCGCAAATGGAACATTTAAAATACGTGCGAGTGTTTGTGCAAGTAATGTTTTACCGCTTCCTGTTGGTCCAATCATAGAAATATTACTTTTCGAAAGCTCAACATCATCAATCTTGCTGTTGGAATTGATCCGTTTGTAGTGATTATACACCGCTACAGCTAAGGATTTTTTCGCATTGTCTTGTCCGATGACATATTCATCAAGAATCTCCCGAATTTCATGAGGCTTCGGAACATCCTTGAATTCAACTTCTTCCTCTGTGCCGAGCTCTTCTTCAACTATTTCCGTGCAAAGCTCGATACATTCATCACATATATATACGCCAGGTCCTGCGACCAGTTTACGCACTTGATCTTGCGTTTTTCCGCAAAACGAGCATTTTAATTGACCTTTTTCCTCGTTGAATTTAAACATTCTTTCACCCCTTATTCTTCTTCACTTGCCTGTAGCTAACAGTCAGCTACCTTTCTGGGTCCAGTATGTATGCATTTTACCATACTTTCCTAAAAGACGGTAACGATGTGTTTCTAACACTGCACATTGAGATATGTATGACAGAAAGATGCGACTTACACTATCGTTTCCAAAAGAAGCGATGATAAGTCAAAAATTGTACAAAACAAGGCACGAGTCACTCGCGCCCTGTTTTATTATTATGCACCATATTAACGGTTTTCTACAAGAAAATCAATTGCTTTACGAACTTTTAGATCTTCTTTCATTGCTTCAGTAGATCCGATCGCTTGTTTGATGTTTTCAATTGGCATGTTGTATGCTTCAGCCATTTTTGAAAGTTCTTCTTCCACTTCTTCGTCAGACACTTGTAAGTTTTCTGCAGCAGCAATTGCTTCAAGTGTTAGGTTAGATTTAACGCGTTTAGCAGCATCTTCTTTCATTTGCTCTTTCAGCGCATTTTCATCTTGTCCAGAGAATTGGAAGTAAAGCTCAAGGTTCATTCCTTGCATTTGAAGACGTTGTTCGAATTCTTTCATCATGCGGTCTAGCTCAGTGTCAACCATCGCTTGTGGGATGTCAACTTCCGCATTTTCAGAAGCTTTCGCAACTAGCTCTTCACGAAGTTTTCCTTCTGCTTCGTTTTCTTTTGCTTCTTCAAGACGTTTCTTCGTTTTTTCAGTTAACTCAGCAAGCGTTTCTACTTCTTCATCAACATCTTTAGCGAACTCATCGTCAAGTGCTGGAAGTTCTTTTGCTTTGATTTCATGAATTTTCACTTTAAATACAGCTGGTTTACCTGCAAGGTCTTCAGCATGGTATTCTTCTGGGAATGTAACTTCTACGTCTTTTTCAGCGCCAGCTTCAAGACCAACTAATTGCTCTTCGAAACCAGGAATGAATGAACCAGAACCTACTTCAAGAGAGTAGTTCTCAGCTTTTCCGCCTTCGAATGCTTCTCCATCAACGAATCCTTCGAAATCAAGAACAACTGTATCGCCGTTTTCGATTGCGCCTTCTTCTTTGACAACAAGCTCAGCTTGACGGTTTTGCATGCCTTTAAGCTCTTCTTGTACATCTTCATCAGTAACAGCTGTGTCGTCTTTTTCTACGTTAAGACCTTTGTAGTCACCAAGTTTTACTTCAGGCTTCACTGTTACTTTTGCAGTGAAGATTAAGTTTTCGCCTTTTTCGATTTTCTCAACATCGATTTCAGGGCGGTCAACTGGCTCGATACCAGCTTCGTCGATTGCTTTTGGATATTCAACCGGAAGAAGAATATCTAATGCATCTTGATAAAGAGATTCTACACCAAAACGCTGCTCGAAAAGACCACGTGGTACTTTCCCTTTACGGAATCCAGGGATCGATACTTGCTTAACCACTTTCTTAAATGCATCATCAAGTGCTTTGTTAAATGTTTCAGCGTCAACTTCTACAGTTAGTACGCCTTCGTTACCTTCTTGTTTTTCCCATTTTACTGACATGTGTGTTTCCCTCCAAAAATCTATTCAGATTGTGCGTTGCTCCATTCTAAAGCATCATAAAGACTTCGTCCAATCAAAAAACCACGCACCCCGCTAAGAAGCTTGCATTATGTATACAACATTTGACTTGATTATACATATCGTCTTTCAACCGTTGGAATCTGACAACTGCACTATATATGCACAAATACAACCATTATATTATAACATAACAAGTCCGTCTTTCAACTAAATCGACAAATTACAAATAAGAAATTTCTTCAATATCTTTCAGCATTGTGCAAGCTTCTCTCAGCTCTCGTTCGTTAAATTCATACAATAGATGCAATTCTTCGAGTTCAATCTCAATCCCATGCATTTCATAGCCTACTTTATGAAGTGCCGCTGCCCAAAGACTCGGATCTGTGTATTTAGGAAGAAATGGATACAACACAAATAAGTGCCGGCGCCATAACTCTTCCACGGCTTGGTAAAGGGTCGGATTCTCATTGCCGAGCGTGTCATCAAGCATACGAAGGACTTGCTGAAGAAGCGGCATCTGCTCTGGCTTTACAGCCTCAGAAGGAATAAGGGTTAAAGAATCACCGAATTTTGTCACATGAACCTGTTTTGCCACATCATGATCTGCCAGAAGCTGCAGGATCATTGATTTGACCAAAGGGTTCCCATCAGGATTTTGTAATATGGTATTTAATAGACCCATATGCGGTGTAATATTCCGGTCTTTCAATGAATGAATGAACTGGACCTGTTCTTCCGGACGCTTCAGCATATCATCTATGTTGACCTCACTTCCGGCGTCCTCATCTTCATCTAAAATCTCTTCAGGTGATTCAATCATTTTTCTGCTAAATTCGAGCAGCTTGTAAAAATGCTCCGCGCTTTCTGCCGGAAGATGGTTTTCCTCAAGCACAGCCTCAATCGTCTGTTTGACTTCTTCATATTCTTTCAGCTGAATGAGGATCGTCATATACACTTGGAGCACAGTGAAATAGTGGCCATATCCTTCATGCAGCATTTTTTCACAAACACGCTTTGCATCCTGCAGCTCACCCAGCTCCAGAAAACAAATAGCCATTCCGAGGTGAATATCGGATTCTTCATCGTCATCATACGATTTAGCTTCTGAAAACAAGTGAAGCGCCTCTTGATACTGCTTATCTTTTAATGCTGCCATTCCTTTTTCAATCAGTCTTTCTTTCAGACCAGGAAACAAAATGACATTATCTTTCTTCTTGTCATGCTTCATGCTTACGTTCCTTTCGGGCGCATATTTTTTATCAGTTTACCAACGAAGATTAGTAAACACAAGTAACGAGAGGTTTTCATGCAAAAAAGAAGCCGTCACACCTCGGGCGGACAGCTTCTCGTTGCTTAAGCGCGCAGCCAGCTGCTGCGCTTTTCTTCAAATGCTTGAATGTCATCTTCTAGTAGTAATGTTAATGAAATCTCATCATAACCATTTAGGAGCATTTCTCTCCAGTGAGGGTCGACTTGAAAAGGGGTGATATTCCCTTCGTGATCTTCTATTTGCTGTTTTTCAAGATCAACCGTCATCTCATACCCTTTGTTCTCATATGACGCTGCGAAGGTTTTCCACACATCATAATCAAGGCGAATCGGAAGCATCCCATTTTTAAAGCAGTTTTGATGAAATATATCTGCGAATGATGGTGCGATGACAATTTTAAAGCCATAATCATCAAGCGCCCAAGGAGCATGTTCCCTAGATGATCCGCAGCCAAAGTTTTCTCCTGCGATCAAAATGGATGCTCCTTCATAGATCGGCTGATTTAGTTCGAAATCTGGATTTGGGCTGCCATCGGCTAAATAACGCCAGTCGAAAAAGGCAAAGCGGCCATATCCTGTTCGTTCGATTCTTTTTAAAAATTGTTTCGGAATAATTTGATCTGTATCTACATTAATCCGGTTAAGCACAGCGGCTTTCCCTTTATGAGTGACTAAAGGCTCCATCTATGACAACTCCTTACACGACTGTTTTCTCTTGATTAAACTTCCTGACATCGACAAAGCGGCCATGTATCGCAGCCATTGCAGCCATTGCCGGGCTGACAAGATGCGTTCTCGCACCCTTCCCTTGACGCCCTTCAAAGTTACGGTTTGATGTGGACGCGCAGCGTTCGCCCTCCGGTACCACATCGTTATTCATACTAAGGCACATACTGCAGCCTGATTCTCTCCATTCAAATCCTGCTTCAAGGAAGATTTCATGAAGACCTTCTTTTTCTGCTTGCAATTTGACACTTTGAGAGCCAGGCACCACAATCGCTCTGACATGATCTGCTACTTTTTGTCCTTCAATCATAGAAGCAGCTTGACGTAAATCAGTCATTCTTGAGTTCGTACATGAGCCGATAAAGACATGCTCAATCGTAATATCTTCTATACGCTGATGCGGGTGGACACCCATGTATTCGTAAGCACGAATTGCTTCTTTTTGATCATCTTCTTGTGCAAAGTCCTCAGGTCCTGGGATTGATGCATCCACAGGCAGTACCATTCCTGGGTTAATTCCCCACGTAACCATTGGTGAAATCTGATTTCCATCTAACACAATGGTTTTATCGTAGGTTGCACCTGGATCTGTTCTAAGTTCTTCCCATTCTTTAATAGCTGCTTCGAAGTCTTCACCCTGCGGTGCATATTTGCGTCCGCGGCAATATTCGAAGGTGACTTCATCAGGTGCAATCAATCCTGCTCTTGCGCCTGCTTCAATTGACATATTACAAACGGTCATCCGCTCATCCATCGTCATGTTTCTGAATACTTCCCCAGTGTATTCAATGACATAACCTGAGCCGAACTTCACGCCGTGCGCACCAATGACGGCTAAAATGACATCTTTGGCGGTTACCCCTTTTTGAAGCTTTCCGTCTACTCTAATTTCTAGCGTTTTCGGACGCTGCTGCCAAAGTGTTTGTGTAGAAAGTACATGTTCAACCTCACTAGTACCGATCCCAAAGGCAAGTGCACCAAACGCGCCGTGAGTTGATGTATGACTATCTCCACAAACGATTGTTTTCCCCGGAAGTGTCAATCCAAGCTCAGGTCCAACGACATGGACAATTCCTTGGTCAACACTGTGAAGGTCAGCAAGACGAACGCCAAATTCCGCACAGTTGCGCTCTAAGGCACTCACTTGCTTTTTAGCAATCTCATCTTTGATCACAAATCGATTCACTGTTGGGATGTTGTGATCCATTGTCGCAAACGTATTTTGAGGTCTTCTCACCTTGCGTCCTTTTTGTCTTAATCCTTCAAATGCTTGAGGTGATGTCACTTCATGCACCAAGTGCAGATCAATATATAAAAGGTCTGGTTTTCCCTCGCCGCTTTTGACTACATGCTGATCCCATATTTTTTCGATGATTGTTCGAGGCATAACCCTTTTCCTCCCTCTACCTAATTCCACAAGATTCTATTTACACAATGGTTTGCACGCGCTGCTTGAGTGCGTCTACAACCGCATTAGTGATTTCTTCAGTCGTTTGATAAGTTCCCTCTTTTGCTGCTAAATCTTTTGTTCGTTTGCCAGAGGCAAGAACAGCTTCGACAGCTTCTTCTATTGCAGCCGCTTCTTCTTCTAATGAAAAGGATGTTCTAAGCAAGCTTGCTGCTGATAAAATGGTTGCCAGAGGGTTTGCAACGTTTTGCCCCGCAATATCGGGTGCTGAACCATGAATTGGCTCATATAAATGAAGGCCAGTGCTTGATAAACTAGCAGATGGCAGCATGCCGAGTGATCCAGTAATCATAGAAGCTTCGTCACTTAAAATATCACCGAACATATTCTCCGTCACAATGACATCAAATTGAGCGGGCTTGTAAATCAGCTGCATGGCAGCATTGTCGACGAGCATATGCTCAAATTCAACTTCTGGATATTGAGCAGCAACTTCTTCTACTGCATCCCGCCATAGTTTACTAGAAGCAAGGACATTCGCTTTATCCACAGACGTCACTTTTTTCCGTCTTGTTAAGGCCATGTCGAACGCTTCTTTTAATACGCGGACAATTTCTTCCTTTGTATAAAGGAGCGTATCAACGGCAGCTTCTTTTCCTTCATCATCCGTATAGCGTTCGCTTGGTTCACCAAAATAGAGACCGCCTGTTAATTCACGAACGATGACGAAATTGACTCCGTTAATGTGATCCTGTTTTAACGGAGATGCCTCGCTTAAGCTATCGAACACCTTTACAGGGCGGATGTTGGCAAATAAGTCCAGCTGTTTACGAATGGCGAGCAGGCCTTTTTCTGGACGGAGCTCTGGCGGGTTTTGATCCCACTTTGGTCCGCCGACTGCTCCTAATAAAATCGCATCAGCGTTTTTGCATACATCTACTGTTTCCTTTGGAAGCGGGTTGTTTTTTTCATCTATTGCGATACCGCCAATGAGCGCAGTTTCAAATTCAAATTCGTGCTTAAATTGCGCTGCTGTCTCTTGAAGGACTGCGACTGCAGATGTCACGACTTCCGGTCCGATTCCATCGCCGGGCAAAAGTGCAATTTTCTTTTTCATGAGAACCTTCCTCCTTTCCTATGAGATCGCGTGATGTTTCTCAATTTCAATCAGATTTGATTTGAAGATTAAATGTCTGTTCACCGCATTGACATAAGCTTTCGCCGATGCTTCAAGTACATCTTGCGCTACACCGCGTCCTGCTGTTTCTTTTCCTTCTATTGAAACAGTGACATATACTTCTGCTAGTGCATCTCTGCCTTTTCCATTTGATTGAATGCGGTAGTCCAGCAAATGAATTCTTTCTTCCATACAGCGCTCAAGCGTGTTGTACACAGCCTCTACACTGCCTGCACCTGTGGCTGCTTCTTGAATGACTTCCTGTGTTTCTTGATTTTTCAGAGAAACTGTTGCTGTTGGCATTTGTTCTGTTCCATAATGCACTTGCAGACTTTCAAATTCGTAGCCGATTTTTCGGTCTGCTACTTTTTCTTCTAATATAATAGAGATCAAGTCATCATCTGTAATTTCTTTCTTCTTCTCTGTCAAGTTCTTGAAAGTCTCAAAGAATTTATTGATTTCGTCTTCCGTTAGTTTAAAGCCTAGTGTTTTCATGCGGTCTTTAAACGCGTGTCTTCCGGAGTGTTTTCCAAGGACAAGCACATCTGTTGTCACGCCGACAAGCTCTGGAGAAATAATTTCATAGGTTGTTTTTTCTTTGAGGAAACCATCTTGGTGAATACCTGATTCATGTGCAAATGCGTTGTTTCCAACGACTGCTTTATTACGCGGCACAATCATTCCTGAGTATTTGCTCACTACATCACTTGTACGCTTAATTTCATTCAATTGAATCGTTGATTCGACCTGGTAAAAGTCTTTTCGAATATGAAGAGCTACTGCAATTTCTTCTAAAGCGGCATTTCCAGCGCGCTCGCCAATTCCGTTGACAGCTGTTTCAATTTGATCTGCTCCATTTTCAATAGCAGCAAGTGAGTTTGCTACAGCCATTCCTAAATCATCATGACAGTGAGCGGACAAGTTGACGCGGTCGATATTTGGAACGTGTTCCTTCATATATTTAAAGATATTCCCGTACTCTTTTGGCGCTAGGTATCCAACTGTATCTGGCAAGTTAATGACACTCGCCCCAGCGTCAATGACCTTTTCTACAATTTCTGCCAAGAAGGCAAGATCTGTACGGCACGCATCTTCTGCTGACCATTGGACAACTGGAAAACGTTCTTTCGCATATTTCACCATTGCGACAGCCTGTTCTACGACTTCTTCACGTGTTTTCTTTAGTTTATGCTTCAGGTGAATGTCAGAAGTGGCAATAAAGACATGAAGCCTTGGCTCCACTCCATCTTTTAATGCTTCCCATGCAGCATCAATGTCACCTTTCACACATCGTGCAAGACCAGCAACAGAACAGTTTTTAATCGTTCTTGCAATTTCTTGTACGCCTAAGAAATCCCCTCGGGATGAAGCGGGAAATCCCGCTTCAATGATATTAACCCCAAGGCGCTCAAGCTGCTTTGCAATGATTAGCTTTTCTTGTGCATTTAAGTTCACTCCTGGTGATTGCTCTCCATCCCGAAGTGTTGTGTCAAAAAAATTAATTTTCCGCACCGACGCTCACCGCTTCCTTTTTCTTTCCTTGTTTAACGAAAGGCATCATTTCACGAAGCTTTCTACCAACGATTTCAATTTGGTGCTCATTTTCATTTGCATTGATCGCATTGAAACGTGGACGATTCACTTGGTTTTCAACAATCCATTCTTTTGCAAATGTTCCGTTTTGGATATCAGTCAAAACAGCTTTCATTGACTCTTTTACCTTTGCATCTACAACACGTGGTCCTGAAACGAAGTCACCCCATTGGGCTGTATCAGAGATTGAATATCTCATGCCTTCTAAGCCTTCTTCATACATAAGGTCAACGATCAATTTTAGTTCATGCAGACACTCGAAGTATGCAAGCTCTGGCTGATAACCAGCTTCTGTTAACGTTTCGAATCCTGCTTTTACTAGTGAAGTAAGACCTCCACAAAGAACTGCCTGCTCACCGAATAGATCCGTTTCTGTTTCTTCTTTAAATGTTGTTTCAAGAACGCCCGCTCTTGCTCCGCCGATCGCTTTCGCATAAGCAAGTGCTTTGTCTTTCGCTTGGCCAGATACATCTTGATAGATAGCAAATAGGGCAGGTACACCAGCGCCTTGCTCATATGTTCTTCTCACAAGATGTCCTGGTCCTTTTGGAGCTACAAGATACACGTCTACGTCACTTGGAGGAACAATTTGATGGAAGTGAACGTTGAATCCGTGTGCGAATACAAGTGAGTTGCCAGCTTCTAATTGATCTTTGATTTCTTCATCATATACTTTCTTTTGCTGCTCATCTGGAAGTAGTACCATCACGACGTCTGCTTGTGCCGCTGCTTCTTTTACTGTGAATACTTGATGACCGTCTTCTTGTGCTTTTGTATAAGATCCGCCTTTTCTTACGCCGACGATCACATCTACGCCGCTTTCTTTTAAGTTCAATGCATGTGCATGACCTTGTGAACCGTAACCAATGATTGCTACCTTTTGACCATTTAATACGTTTTCTTGAATATCACCGTTATAATATACTTTTACCATTTGACTCTCTCCTTTTGTTTAGACAATTGAAATTGTTTTATTTGTTTGCGGCTTTTGCTGATTATCTCTCGCAAAGGCCGTAGTGCCAGTTCTGGCGACTTCTTTAATGCCGTATGGCTTAAGTAATTCAATGAGTGCTTCAATTTTTGAAGACTCACCTGTCACCTGAATGACGACACTCTCTCTGCTCACATCTACAATAGAAGCTCTAAACGGTTCAATGACCCCTGTGATCTCCATTCTAGATGCTGGTGCAGATACGACTTTTATCAAAGCCAGCTCTCGCTGAACGATTGATTGGTTTGTAATGTCTGTTACTTTCAGCACATCGATTTGTTTGTTCAGCTGTTTTGTCAGCTGCTCGATGTCTTTCTCCTGGTCTACATGGACGACGAACGTGATGCGTGATACATCTTGAATCTCAGAATGGCCGACCGTAATGCTTTCAATGTTGTAGTGTCTTTTAGTAAAGAGGCCTGTGATTCTGTTCAGTACGCCTGATCGATTTAATACAGTCAACACAATAATTCTTTTCAAGGTTTCACCCCCACCATCTCATGAAGTCCTTTCCCCGGTGCTACCATCGGGAATACTTTTTCATCTCGCGCTACATTGACATCGATGAAAACAGGCTCTCTAGAGGTTAAGGCTTCTTCAAGCTTTTCTTTCGCCTCTTCGTCTGATGAGATTCTGATTCCTTTAATGCCATAAGCTTCAGATAATTTGACGAAGTCTGGCTGCTCTGAAAATTTTGAATGCGAGTAGCGTTCTTCGTAGAAAATTTCTTGCCATTGTCTTACCATTCCAAGGCTGTGATTATTGAGTACAATCACTTTGACTGGAAGGTTCAGCTCACGGATAACGGCAAGTTCTTGCAGGGTCATTTGGAAACCTCCGTCTCCTAAAATCGCCACAACAGTTGCCTCTTGATCAGCCAGCTGAGCGCCGATGGCTGCTGGTAATCCGAAGCCCATTGTGCCAAGACCTCCAGATGTGACCCACTTATCTGCATTTTCAAATGGATAGAACTGCGCTGCCCACATTTGATGCTGTCCGACATCAGTTGCGACAATGGCTTCACCTTTTGTGAATTGATGAATGTATTCAATCAACTTTTGAGGCTTAAAGCCTTCTGCTTCGTTTTCAACGTACCAGAGTGGATATTCTTCCTTCCACTGATCTAATTGATTTTTCCATTCGTCTGATTCTCCTTGCTTCCCGTCTTGCTTGATCAGTTCTTCAAGAACGAGCTTACTGTCTCCAACAACCGGGATATGGGTATGAATGTTCTTGCCGATTTCCGCTGGGTCGATGTCTATATGAGCGACCTTCGCATGTTTCGCAAAATGATTGAGGTTGCCTGTTACCCTGTCATCAAATCTTGCTCCGATTGAAATGAGCAGATCACATTGATGAAGAGCCATGTTCGCTGCATATGTGCCATGCATACCAGCCATCCCTAGGAAAAGAGGATGCTTTGCCGGGAATCCGCCAAGTCCAAGCAGTGTATGAGCGACTGGGATTTGCTGCTGCTCTACATACTGTCTTAATTCTTCAGATGCTTTGCCATGAAGTACGCCGGCTCCTGCTAGAATGACTGGTTTTTTCGCTCTGCTGACAGCTTCTACTAATTTGCGAATTTGCAAATAGTTCGGCTCTACTTTTGGCTGATAACCAGGTAAATCAATTGGCTGATCATATTCAAAGGTTCCTTCAATGCCTGCGACATCTTTTGGAATATCAATCAAGACTGGACCAGGTCTGCCTGTTGTTGCGATATGGAATGCCTCTTTAATGACACCCGGTAATTCCTCTGGATTCCTTACCTGGTAGCTGTGCTTTGTAATTGGCATTGTGATGCCGAGTACATCTGCTTCTTGGAATGCATCCGATCCAATGACTGACGTTGCCACCTGCCCTGTGAATACAACAAGGGGAAGTGAATCAATCATCGCATCTGCAATTCCTGTCACAAGGTTTGTCGCTCCCGGCCCTGATGTGGCAATGACAACACCCGGTTTACCAGATACTCTTGCGTATCCTTCTGCTGCGTGAATCGCTCCCTGCTCATGTCTTGGCAGGACATGAAATAAACCAGAATCGTAAATTTTATCGTAGATTGGCAAAACTGCTCCGCCCGGATAGCCGAAAATGACTTCTACTTTTTCTCTTTTGAGTGCTTCAATTAACATGAGTGCACCGTTCATCGTTTGTGGTGCTTTTGATTTTTCCGTCTCCATTTGTACATTTGTCCCCATTTGATTTCCTCCTCTTTGTCTTGCTTCAGTCAAGTCCTTTCACCCTTTTCCATTCAAGATAGAGATATGAGACCATATAAAAAAGCCTTCTCACCCCACAATGACACTACTTTTCACTAGGTCAAAGGGGCGAAAAAGCTTTGTTTTTCGCGGTACCACCCTTGTTCACGGCAAACCCTGCTGCCGTCTCATGGACATCTTTCGTCCATTTTGGTAACGAGTGAGCAATGTCACTCGGTCTGCCCTACTATCATTTCAAGCAGACACTCAGAGGTGAGTTCACTTTAGAAAGTAACACCGGTTTCCAGCTAGCACCGGCTCTCTGTAGATACTGACTCTAAAGCTACTAGTCCTCTTCAACGTTTATCGATATCTATTTAACTTGCATGAATGTTTTCATCTGCAAAAACGACTTTTTCTCCCTCTTCAACTACTCGCTTACGGAATTGTTCAAGAAGTTTGTTTGTGTGGAACCCAGGTTTTCCTTCACCGATTGTACGGCCGTCAACTTTTACAACGGCGATGACTTCGGCTGCGGTTCCTGTTAGAAATACTTCTTCAGCTGTATACACATCATGTCTTGTGAATGGTTCTTCTTTCACTTCGTAGCCTAAGTCTTCTGCAATCTCCATGATGGCATTTCTTGTGATGCCTTCAAGTGCTCCGATATAACCTGGCGGTGTATAAAGCTTGCCTTTTTTATAAATAAACACGTTGTCTGCAGAACCTTCCGCCACGTACCCTTGATCGTTCAGCATCAGCGCTTCACTCACACCGGCCATATGGGCTTCGATTCGGACAAGAATGTTATTTAAATAATTTAATGATTTCACTTTTGGGCTAAGGACATCTGGACGATTTCGTCTTGTTGGAACCGTCACAATATCAATACCCGTTTCATATAGGTGCTTTGGAAAAATGGCCAGCGGCTCTACAATGATCACTGTGTTGGCTCTCTCGCAGTTGTTAGGATCTAAACCAAGATCACCCGCTCCTCTTGAGACGACAAGGCGAATATAGGCATCCTTTAGGCCGTTCCTTTCAACTGTATGAATCATTTTCTCCGTGAGTTCCTCAAGTGAATATGGAATGTTCAGCATAATGGATCTGGCGGAATCATACAGGCGGTCTAAATGTTCTTTCATTCGAAAGATATTTCCGTTATACACGCGAATCCCTTCGAAAACACCGTCGCCATATAAGAAGCCATGATCGTAAACTGAAATTTTCGCATCCTCTTTTTTCACGAGTTCATCGTTTAAAAAGATCCACTGTTCCTTTTGGTCTTCCATTTTCAGTGAGCACCCTCTCTTTCAAACAAAAAGTAGTTGAATTTTCAGACACTTTATATTGAAGTGTCTCTCGCTTGCACTGCGTGTTTGTTTAGCTTTTGTTGAACCCATCTTACGCCGCTTTCCATACAGTGTCAACAGCATTTTTAAAATTATTAGACAATTTAGACTAATCAAAATTAAATGTATACGCTTACACCTTTGCTAGACAAGGAATGAAAAAACTTAAAATTTTTTGTATTTTTTCTTCAATTTATTTACTTTACATGAACGGTTTTCTTTTGAGAAAACTTTTGTGATATTTTTTCACAACATTTTTGATGAATATTGTGAGATTTCATTGACTTTGTTTTTCTTTTAGCATGCCTTTCTAAAGCGTTTTCCTATGAATTTATGATAGAATGAGAGCATCTAATAGAAGGAGGGCAATACATGGCTAACATCAGAGGTTATATCGGTACGTATACAAAGGGAGACAGTAAAGGTGTTTATACGTTTACATTAAATACGGACAAGCAGCAGATTGAGCAAGTAGAAGTCGCTGCTGAGCTTGAAAATCCTACATATTTAACCGTGTCAGAGGATCAAAAGTTTGTTTATGCTGTTGTGAAAAAAGGATCACAGGGCGGCCTTGCTGCGTATCAAATTGATTCAACAACAGGCAGACTTCACTTCATCAACCAAGAGCTTGCCGATGGAGCTTCTCCTTGCCACGTCAGCGTGGACAGTCAAACGAAAACGGCATATACAGCGAACTATCATAAAGGGACAGCAGAGATGTATGAAATCGATGCTGAAAACGGCTCAGTGATCCGCACGCTCTCACAGGCGCAGCATGAAGGAACTGGCCCTAACGAAGATCGTCAGGAAAAGCCGCACACTCACTTTATGGGTCTCACGCCAGATGAACAATTTGCAGTGGCTGTTGACCTTGGAACAGATGGAATTTATACGTATAAGAAAGAAGACGGCAAACTTGAGCTTGCTCATACATTTGAAACAAAGCCAGGCAGCGGACCTCGTCATATCACATTCCACCCAACGAAACCTGTGGCATATGTCATGACAGAGCTAAGCTCAGAGGTCATTGTGCTTCGTTACTTTGAAGATGGTCATTTTGAAGAGATCCAAACAATCGCGACCATTCCAAGCGATTTTACGGAGAACAATCAAGGAAGTGCCATTCATGTCTCTTCAGACGGACAATTTGTTTATGCAGGAAATCGCGGTCATGACAGCATTGCGATTTTTAAAACAGACGCTGACGGCCAATTAAGCCTTGTCGAGATTGCTTCTTCTGAAGGAAACTGGCCTAGAGATTTTGTGCTTGATCCAACAGAAGAATTCCTCGTCGGTTCAAACCAAGAATCTAGCAACCTTGTGTTATACAAACGCGACAAAGAAACAGGACGACTCACTGTCTTACAATCAGACATTACCGTCCCTCATCCAGTTTGCGTGAAATTTTTAGGGTAAAGAAAAAAGCCTCCAATAACGGAGGCTTTTCTTTATACAGACGGCATACCGCCATCCTCAAGCTTTTGATCAATCAAAGACGTATCGGTTTTTTCGCCGAACCATTTTGACAGCCTGTCTTTTGCTTTCCCTTTCACATCATCATCAATGTACATTGCTACTTGAAGCAAAGCAAATGTAATGGCTCCTAAATCATCTGTATAGCCGACACCAACCAATGTATCCGGAATAAGATCAAGTGGAAGGATAAAATAGCCGAGTGCTCCAATAATCAAGGTCTTTGCTTTGACCGGCACTTCGGGTTTTTGCAATGTATAGTAAAGTAATAGCACAGCATAGACAAGAGAGACACCAGCTTTTTGTGCCGTCTTTTTTAACTTTTCCCAAAAGGCATGATCATTAAAATGCTTCTTCGAACGCTTTAATAGTTCTTTTTTCTCAGAACGATTCATCATATCGCCTCCATCTACAGCATAGCCCTTTTCCCTTAGTTATACAAGATATCCGCCGATTCGACAAACAAAAAGCAGCAGAAAGCTGCTGCATTCTACTGCTCTTTGTAAAACTTTTCAATTGCCTTATCGATGTACACCCATCCTTTATAAGACACATGAATCGTATCTTTAAAGAAATATGGATCGTACTCATGCTTAGTCAAATCCGCGACTTCATACCCATTATCTCGAATTTGACGATTGATTTTTTCATAATAACCTGTACGGCCTTCTTTCGGAAAACCGGTGTAATCATACCACTTTCCGTTGACAGGAATCGTTACAAACAAAGGCTTTGCCCCTGCCTGTTTTAAAATATCCAGCATGATTTGAAAATCTTTGTATTCTGGTGATTCCGCATAAGAATGGCCTTCACGGGAATCCTTCATCTTTTTCATGATCGGTTTCAGCTTGTGGTCAAACAGTTTTTGATTAATATAAAACGGGTTGTCCCCTGCTCTTTTCGCACCAAAAATGCTCGCTTCTTTTTCAAGCTCAGCCCATGTTTTTCCTTTGACTGAAGGAGACGGTTGAAGCTTGCGCTCATGCCCCGATCCAATCGTATAGTACATGTCTTTCTTTTGAAGCATGCCATAGTACATTTTCGCAATAGGAGAAATCGCGCCATAAGCGAACTTGTTCCCAGATAGCTCTGCTTTAAAAAGCTCTGTAATCACCATGTCGTTTTTGACTGCTTTAAACTTCATGATTCTTTTGATGAGCTCTTTTTTCACAGTTGGATCAATTTCTTTATTATAGGCGAGATTAAGTGCTTGAAGCGCTGAATAGTTAGGTGCAAAGTGATTCTCGTCAGATCCCCATTTCACAAACCACTGCGGGGACACGATAAATACAAGCTTCTTCCCTTTTAATTCATCCATATGTGCTGCGAAGTTCATCGCATGAATTAATGATTGCGATCCACCTTTTCCAATAAGATAAGGTGTAAACCCTTGAGGATTCTCATGAAAGAAGTTCGAAGGGTGATATGGATCAAAACGTGATAGTTCAGAAGATCCATAGATCGGCAAATAAGTTGGATCTTTTAGCATTTCATCTTGTAAATAAAGCCCTTGAAACATCCCTGGATCTAATTCTGTAGCTGACTTTTGTAATTTGTCTTTTGGGATCAGGTGTGAGAGCCATGCATTTGGTACAAGAAGAACACCAATGAATAGAACAGCCGCTAAAATAAGCGGCCCAAAAAAACGCTTTTTCATTACTTCATCTCTGCCAGCTGCTCAGCAATATGACTCGGCGTATCCCACACATCACGATCGAATTCTGTAATCGGAACAGTGATTCCGAGTTGACTTTCAATTGCCATAAGCAGTTCTACTGTACCAAATGAATCAAGAAGACCTTCTTCAAAAATCGCAATCTCTGGATTTTCTTTCACAACGTCGTCCTGACAAACCTCTGCAATAATACCATATACTTGATTTTTAAATTCCATAATTTTCTACTCCCTTAATCATTAATGATGAAATGGTTTTCCTGAAAAAATATAAAATCCGAAACAAATCACATGGAATGTAATAATGATTGACACAACCATTGTGACCTTATTATCCGGCCACCACTTGTGCTTTTTATTCCATTTCTCAAATAAATTGTAACCGGACATGACAACTGCATGATATAGTCCGTAAATAATATATTGAAGGGCAAGGCCATGCCAAGCACCCATCAATAGAAAGAGGACAAAGTACCCAATATTTGATACAGCCATTCGGTTCTTGATCCACTTCTTTTTAGTCATAAAGAACACAAATCTCATAAACACGTAGTCTCTGAACCAGAAGGACAGGGACATATGCCAGCGATTCCAGAAGTCTTTAATGTTTCGGCTGATAAACGGTTTATTAAAGTTCTCTGGCGACTTAATACCCATAATATAACTCACACCTACAGCAAACATTGTATATCCAGCAAAGTCAAAGAACAAATACATGCTGTAAGCATACATATACGTTAACTGCTGAACAAAGTGACTGCTGCTAATGTGATGAATATTCATCAGAATATATGTGTGAATTAGATAACCAATAATAAACTTATATAAGAAGCCAATGAAAATTTTATGAATACCGGCATATAGAAGATCACTGTATGCTTCCTTTTCAGGCGGCGTATCCATATCCTTTTCAAATCGGCGGTAACGGTCAATCGGACCTGATGAAATCGTCGGGAAAAAGACAATGAAATAGACCAAACGGTGAATCGGAATTTTCTTCTTAATCAAGCCGTCTCTTGTCTCAATAATTAACTGAACACCTTTAAATGTTAAGTACGAGATCCCCAAAAAGCTCAGCCAGTTCATTGGCGGCGGCTGGTGCGGCTGATGAGTTAAAAAGAACGGTAAAATCTTTGACAGCACAAGCGGCAAAATAGATGCCACCACTGCTGCATAGAAAACAGATGCCTGATTCGCCTTTAACCTGTACGCAAGGTACAGGCGGATGATGAAGATTTGCCACACCGTGAACAAGAAGAGCAGCAGCGCGCCATGGGCATCCTTTGAGAAAATAAGTGCCAGCGCCACAACCGTTGCAAACATGTTGTAGCCCTGCATTCTTTTGCCGCGAAGACCAAGAATGATCGTCGGCAAAAGAAGAATACCAATTAGAATGAAGAAAAAGAATGAACTAAACGGAATCATAGAAGAACCTCTTTCGCGATTCTCTTACGGTCAACCTTCCCGTTTGGCGTCATGTACAGCTGCTCAAGATAGACAAACTTTCTTGGGATCATGTACGCTGGCAGTGAATCCGCCATTTCTTTCTTAATCGCGCTTGTCAGCTGATACTCTTTTTCAAATGAATGAGCTGCTGGAACAATCGCTGCAATCAAGTACTCGACATGACCGTTTGGCTGGAATGGCACAATCACACAAGCATTGACATAGGTTGTCTCGCTTACATGATATTCAATTTCTTCAAGCTCCATCCGGTATCCATGAAGCTTAATTTGATAGTCGAGACGGCCATGGCACGTAATTAAACCATCCTGCGCCACACCTGCGTCACCTGTACGGTAAGCAGGACGTCCTTCGTATTCAAAGAACACTTTATCTGTCAAGGCTTGTTCACCTAAGTAGCCTCTCGTGACGCTTGGCCCCACGATGACAATTTCTCCTTTTTCACCATCAAGAAGTGTCTTGCCTTCTTCATCTAAAATGACGATGTCTGTATCAGGTTTGGCATAGCCGACTGGTAAAGAATCGTGCTGATCAAGAATCTCCTGCGTGACTTCAATCGATGTGATTGCAACAGTTGCTTCAGTTGGACCATACGTATTAAAGACCTGCGCCTTTGGAAAACGCTCCAGAAGTGCACTTGCTACAGCTACAGGAAGCGCCTCACCGCAGAACAAGAAAACTTTCAGCTCAGGTAAAAGCTCCCCTGTAAAGGAAGGGTCCATTAAGCACATTTGCACAAAAGAAGGTGTTGATGTCCACACTTCAACGTCAGATTGACCAAGTGCTGCAAACATATCCTTTGGCTTGTTGACGAGATCTTTTACTAAACAGTAAAGCGTGCCGCCTGATTGAAGCGCTGGATAGAGATCCATCACTGATAAGTCAAAAGAAAATGGTGCTTGATTTAAGAATGTGCGTCCCTCACCAATTGGGAAGTCACGGCACATCCAATCTGTAAAGCTTTCTAAATTATTGGCAGTTACCTGAACGCCCTTCGGTTTTCCGGTACTGCCAGATGTATAAATAATGTAGAAAACATCATCTTGTTGAACCCACTGCGTGGATGGCGGTGCTTCTTTTTCAAGTGCTAAAAGCGATGCCGCACTCTTCACATCAATGTGTTCTTCTACATCTAATACATTCTGCTCATTTGCACAAATCAATAGACTGGCTTTTGAGCTTTCAATAATTGAGACGATACGCTCGACAGGTATTGAGATATCGACCGGAATATATGGTCTGCCTGATTTCACACTGCCTAAGAAAGAAATCAGCATCTCTGGCTCCATATGACCGTATACAATGACAGGTTCCCTGCCAGCTGCGACTGCATCGATCGCACCAGCCATTTGGTCTGATAAATGCCAAAGTTCATCATATGTGATCGATGCATGTTGAGAAACAAATGCTGGCTGTGTTGGTTTTGTTTGCTGGTATTCATGAATCGTTTGTAATAGTTTCATAATTTAATCTCCAATTAAAAATCGTTGTAAATGAATGATCCCGTATTTGCTGTGTGGAATCCGTAAATAAAGAACAATAATAGCAAAATAAGTAAGTAAAAGCTTGTATATCCTATCCATTTTACAGACTTATTTTCTGATAGCTTTTTGAATAGCATATTGATAACCTCTTTTCTTTTGACACTTATAGAGACGCATGACTCATTCAAAGAGTTTCATATCAAACCATAAAAATTTTAAGAAATCATGAAAAAAAGATGAAGAATCGATTAACGTGTCTTTAGGCAAAGCTGTCTTATTGTAACAAAGATTTAATACATTTGAAATGAAATCCGAGCTTAAATTTGCCTTAAAATTGCTGAAAGCTGTCGAACTAACGCAAAAGCCACCTAGTTGGACTAGATGGCATTGATGTCATTTACTTCTTATATTTATTGACTTCGAACATGAGAATGTTTTTAAACACTACATAATCCTTTTTACTTTCAAATGGACCTTTGTTGTTGTCATGCTCATCAATTTCATAAAAACCTGGTCCTTCTCCTGCATCACGCTTTTTGTACCAGGATAGGAAGGCGTTGACTTCTTTCATGGAAAGGTCATACTCTTTCTGCAAGCCATTGACCATTGTGATGATGAGAAGGGCATCACCGTCTTCATTTGTTGCATCGTCTTTAGGCGGTGTTGTTGGTTCTGGGTCTTTGTCGCCAGGTGGTTCGGTTTCAGTGTTTTTAAGACTCTTTAACGAGATAGATAAATTAGTTTTGAAATTTGCTCTAGCGTTAGTAGGGGCACTTGAATTTTGTTCAACTCCTCCAATTACATAGAGTGTATCATCAACAAGTGCTGATACATGTCCCATTCGATAAGGTGCAGAAGTGTTAGGTATAGTTTTTGATTTCATAGCTTCTATATCAAAAAGTGTAACTCTAGAAGTTCCACCTGTTCTTATAATATAATCTTCAAAGTTTAATGCATTATGATAAGGTGCAATTGCTCCCGATCCTAAAACTGTCCACTGATCTAATAATGGATCGTACTCAAACGTTTTTGGACCTAGTAATTCTGATCCAGCTAAAACATAGAGTTTATTTTTTACAACCACAGCATTTCCAGCAGTAGCCTCATTGGTGAATTTTTTCTTTTTTGTCCATTCCTTTGTTTTTGTATCGTAACTAAATGTATTATTGTACCTCTCTGGCTTTAATGAACTATTATAACCAACAACATAAATTTTATTATCTATAACACCAGCGTATAAATTATATGCAGATATCTTCAATTCAAATGGAAGGTCTTCTGAATTCTCCCATGTATCCGTTTTGATATTATAAACTTCTACGCTATTTGTTAATCCTTGTTCTGTTCTTCCCCCCATTACATATATACGATCATCTACAATTACACTGGCAGCACCCATACGGCCTGTCTTCATACCAGCTTTTTCTGACCATTTATCTAACTTCGGATCATATACATAAGTAGTATTAGAATATGCCTTACTTGGACCCGTTCCACCTATTACATAGATTTTCCCATCATATACTTCACTTACAGCTCCTACTCTTGCATCGGGCAACTCCGCCCGTTCTTTCCATTCAAGCGTATCTGTATTTTCCGCTTTTACCGATTGGGTTGGATAACATAATACTGACAACAACAAAGTGAAAATAAAAAGCCATTTTTTCAATATAACCACACTCCTTCAATTTGTTTACATAACAAATATCGGATAGTTATTTACTTTTTTCATGTTTTTGTTACTTATATATATATTTATTACTTACTGTTTCCCCAATGCGCCTTAAATTTCTAAAATCAAGCTTTCACATTAGAATTATTTCATATTTATATTAATTAACTGCTGGCATTACTCATATTTTTTTATTTCCCCATTAAAAAACCCATGATGATTCATGGGTTTCGTCTCAGTTCATTATTAGAAAATCCCAAACATGGAAATGTCCACCTTGTCATGAAAACGGGTGACGAGCCAGTCCCATGTGTTCTTGTAGTTTTGCTCAAGCGCTACTTTAAATTCCTCGTAAAGATAAAAATCATTATCCCCTTTATATCGCTGATCCTCATAAGCTTGAAGATATACTGCTGCCTCCGCATCCACGAAACAGCCCATTCCCGTATTTACACCGTAGCCGAAGAACTTGTCCTCTTTCAATTGATTGAGTTCTTGCCTTTCTCTTGTGGCAAGCTCCCATTCTATTTCTTGCTCGTTTGTGAACTTGATCATCGCATAGGCAACGCGTTCGTCACCGCTTTCTAACCGCTTAACTATAAGTAAAATAGGATATTTCCCTAGAGCAACCTCCCTCGTAAAAGATTGGTCTCCTTCTGAAATAAAAGGATCACAGGCAACGATATGACCGCTCGTGATCTCGATATAGCCTAACTGTTTAGCGAATAATTGATCACTCTCTTGACTGCTAGTTGTCTCTCCATTTTTATATAACAGGTGTGTTGGATTGATGTTGTAAATGTGATCCTTCCTTTCATTGGTTTTCTAAAGTGTTGATATTATGTACTTCTCCCACATTTAATCCATCAATAAAAAATCTGTAACGAGACAGGGTTCATCTCCATTCGCGTCCATCCTCAAAACCAGTAGAAAAGATCGCTAAATCACCTTTCTCCTGAAAGCACATGACTAACCAACTTCTTGTATCCTCATAAATAATTTTTATCTAATTTCTGTTTAAATTATTTACAAATAATTCATATAGTTAGATTTATTTTCATTCATCTTACATCACAAATGATATGAGACTTTCTTGTATAAAAGGGATTAAAAATTATTCATTTTATATTCACTATATTGATGAGTAAAATAATTTCCTTTTGCTGATTTAAAAGTTAATGAAAAGATTGGGTACACGGCATTTTCTAGTTCTATCGAGGAAAAAAATGACTTTTCTCCTAAAGAGTTTTGATTCGTTTCGCCTTCTATTGAATTACCATAGATGTCGATTCGTGCCTTTACCGTATAGTATTGCAAATCCTTATAAGTAAATTTTTTCACATGAGATAAATTCCTACCAGTTTCTTGTTTGTAAACATCATTGATTTTCAAGTAAATATTTTCATCAATTATGATTCCTGTTTTAATGTAAACCAGTCTACTTTCTCCAGATTTAATTATAAATGGCATACTAGAAATTTTTCCATCTTCGTCTATAAAACCTTGATTCATTTTATTATATTGCACAGGGAAACTTTCAGGCGATTTCTCAGCGACTTGTTCTAATTTATAATCAATCAAGGATATTGTATTATCACTTATATTTGACAATAAAATACCAAACTCTAAGGTTATAAGCTTTCCTCGAAAAAAATTACTAAATGATAGATTAGTATTACTTATAGGCGTAAATGAATTAATGGTGATTTCTTCTTTATCTTTTTTGAAATCCTGATAAACAGTCCATAGAAGTGTAAAAACTGATATAATTACTGCTAGAAAGGCAAATATTATTTCTTTCTTACGCCATTTATTCTCCTGAGATTGTTCAGTCTTTTCACAAGAAAAGTTTCTCATAAATTCACTTCTATCAATTCTTCTTGAATTTCTTCTAAAAGATTTCCTCATTACAATAAAAACCCCCATCATAACTTTGTTTTACATGTCGAAACCCCCTTATACTGTACATATAACACCAATATATAAGGTGTACCGATAATTCCTATAATTTTCGATAAACGCAATACTTATTATAGATTCCTAGAACAAAATCTACACATTATTATTAATGTTCTCAAACATTTATAAACGTACTAACCTGTGTGTCCCTTAACCACGGGATTTCTTGCAGTGTTTGTCTTCTTTATACGAAACTCCATCTGTTCTCCGATACTTTGTATATTCGCGGATTACTTCCGTTTCTTTAACAAGAACGAAAATATCCAGCGATTCCTCAATCGAATACTTACTTTCGGGCGGCTATGGGTCTTGGGCTAGCCATGTGACTGAACGCCTAGCCGTCGGACTTCTTTCGCCAATAAACTTTATAGCCATAACGTTAATTACCTCCGCTTAGGCCAACGCACACGAAAAAACCTGCTACCAATACGTCTATGTCATCGTTTGATTCAACGGACACTATACGTATCAATAACGGGTCTTCAATAGGTCTCAGGAGAGAACTCCCGACCGCCAGCTTAGAAGATCATTGCTCTATCCTGCTGAGCTACTCTATATATCAGTATTTATTTTTAGTCATGTATAAATGGCTACTTTTCGAACTTAGACCGTTTGCTTATTCCTATTATAAATAATGATGTTTTGTAATTCGAGCCTTATTGCTTTTGGTTATACATGAGGAATTTCATAAAGCATTATGTTCTTTATACCCATCCCTTCTAAAAAACTGAAGGTTTGAATTAAATCCAATTTGACAACTGTACTGATTTTTTCAACTAGTATAGTTTCCCGACTTATAATATGGTCTGTAAAGGCAAGAATTACTCCAACTTTATTCTCATCAAATTCATGTGGTGTTTTTCCCTTAATTTTCTCAAGGGAATTGGAGCGGAACTTAGCATCTTTGTAATATAACTCCATAGAATTTCGTGTCTGTGCGAATAATTCACGCAAAGAAGTTCCAAGTCCTTTCTTTACAAATATAAATAATGCTTCATCTTTCCTTAAGTCTACAATGTCACAAACCTCAGCTTTATCTTGACCTTTTATATAGATATGGTTTCTGTGCATTTGAACAAGTTTTTCGCTACAAATACTTGGAATATAAGAATCTTCTGTTTCAAGCTTATCGCTGGAATGTTTCCAATGAGGCAGATTGAAGTCCTCAACAATATAATTATCCAACATTTTACATACTTCTTCATTTGCTATTTCGATTAGGTCTTGACTTACTTCAAACCATTTCTGGTCTATATAACAATAATTTGTTTTTGCCTCTATAACATCTGCAACTAAAAAGGCTTTAAGTTTATCCATATATCTCTTTTCATTTTCACTATCGAACCCTGCAATCCTAATCGTAGAGAGGTGAGACTCATCAAACTCTTCAATTCCTAAATCGATTAAAAAATCAAATATACGCTCTAAACTTAAATCTTTTAATTTCACGGAATCGACTTTGTAAGAAATTACGTAGTAGTCAGAGAGAATGAATTCTCTAACATCGGAATAAGAAATTATTACATTAGATTCAACTGTATCAAATTTTTTATCTCTGTACCCTTGATATAAGGAGATAAGATTCTTAATGAGTATAGCTGATAACGAATTTTTTCTATCCCTGTTTGTAACTTCCGAAAATCCTTTATAAAGGCGAAACTTATCTTCTTTAGTCGATAATTCTTCTAGTCTTTCAAGTACGGTATCCAGTTGGTCTAAAGTCAAACTTCTATTAATTGTAAATGAAGATTTACCCTGTAGGCGTATTTTGAATTTTCCGGAAATTTCAATACCCAAATGAATCTTCAAGTCAATATCTTTAATTTCGCCAAGAATTTCTTTAGATATTTTCCCCCAGTTATTAGGGTCAAATTCATAATTATAATACTCTTTAAATACATGCTCTTCTTGTACTGTCTTGCCAGCTAGAGGCTTTTGTTTAATATACTTAATTCGATCGGGGTCAATAATTTTGCTAATTAAATCTATACCAAAATCTTGAATGATATAACCTTGTATTGAGAAAAAACCAATTCCACCTGTGAAGGCATAGGCATTTTCTCCAATAGTACGGAGTAATACAAAAGATGAAGTTTCATTTGATGCTTTTACTTTAGTCGGGTCTTCTGCAACTTGTATTAGTATTCTTTCCCATTTCGGTTTCTTTACCTTTTTGGTCATATAAAGTATATAATTTGGGTCTTTGCATTTTATTTCCTCAAAATCATTTTCCTTTAGATTTTGAGTACAAGACTTTGCATCTTCTATTTTATAAATAGCAAATTTATGTTTTATTTCCCGCATCCCAGTTCTCCCAATCATCTTGTATTTTATTCATATTATACCATAATCCGACATGTCCTCTCATAGTATTTTGTTAAGCTTCGTATCATATTACTTCCATGGTGTGTAGATGAACCGACTATGGAGTCAAACAGTGGATGCCCAATTAAGATAGTGGAAATTCCCCCTATCCCTTTAATTCCAAAAAGAAAAGACCTCTGCTTGACGAGTCTTAATCTTAGTTCTCTCTTCTTCTCCTTCATACATTTCTCAACTTCCGATAATTGTTCTGCAACTTTTATTACTTCCCAGCCTTGATTGCTGACGTAATACGTTGAATTACTTGTTTTTGAACGTGTTCAAATATCTGTATACCCGTAAATTCCAACCTACTCATAAAGCTTTCTGAAACCCTTCAAATAACTCCTTCACAAGTTTAATCATTATTAATACTTGGATTAGCAGTAAACAACATAGACATTTACAGGGAATAAGTACGTTTGGAGGGAATTCAATGACACAAGATTCTGATGAGAGTAAGTTGCAACAAATAAAACAAATGCAACAGATGTTTTTAGAGAAAATGAAAACTCAACCTTATCCCATGTACCCTAATTACGGAAAAATCACACGCTATGAAGAAATCCCAATTAATTTACCTGAACAACGTCAACTTCGTCATCCTGGTGTAGAAGGTTTAATGGTACCACTTCCAATTATTGAAAATACAAATTACAAAGGGAGTGGTAAGTTAGCGGGAAAAGTTGCTCTTATTACAGGAGGGGATAGCGGTATTGGTGCAGCCGTAGCCATTGCCTTCGCAAAGGAAAGTGCTGACGTTGCGATTGCATACTTAGATGAACACGAAGATGCTAATAGAACAAAAGCAAGAATTGAAGAACTTGGGCAACGTTGTTTATTGATGCCAGGAGACTTGCGAGATAAAAGGCAATGTATCACCATTGTAGAGAAAACAGTAAAAACCTTCGGACGTCTAGATGTTCTATGTAACCACGTTGGTATCCAATTTCAACAACCAAGCCTTCTTGACATTACAGACGAACAATTCGATGACACCTTTAAAGTCAACATATACTCACATTTTTACACAACCAGAGCAGCGCTTCCTTACTTAAAACCAGGCAGTTCTATTATCGGTACTTCTTCAGTCGTAACGTATGTAGGTGAGCAACAAATGATTGATTATACAGCCACAAAAGGGGCAATTGTTGGTTGGACACGTGCTTTGGCTAAAAATGTTGTAAAAAAAGGAATTCGTGTAAACGCCGTTGCTCCAGGTCGAATCTGGACGCCGCTCATTGCAGCAAGTTTCTCGTCAGATCAAGTGGCTGTATATGGAGCATTTAATCCAATGGAACGAGTTGCGCATCCATTTGAACTCGCACCAACATTTGTTTATCTAGCTTCTGATGATTCACGTTTTGTTACAGGTCAAGTGCTGCATGTTGACGGCGGGGAATCCACACATTCCTAATATAAGGAGGTCATTGGATTGAGATATGAATTTAATCCAGAAGTAGAGTTATTACTTGTGAATCATTCAATGGAAAAAGTCACTATGGTTTATATGGAGCATTCATGGCTAATGCCTGAAATTGGACGTAGACCGCCTTATTATTGCTACCCAAAATATGAACTGAATTACCCAATCATTTAAATAAATCGCAGTTTTCAGGAACGTTTAGGGCATACAAAAATGGATACAACTATGTCAATTTACGCTCATGTCATTGAAGAAGCTGATCAGAAATCAGCCACCCATTTTGATAGCTTCTTTGATACAAAAACAGGGAACGGAAATACTTAAAAATAAATCCGCTCCCAAAACCCTGTTTTGAAGCGAGTTACGAACTTATGTTCCAAAGAACAAAAAAAGCCTGAAATCCTTGATAATAAAGGGTTTCAGGCTTTTTTCTTAGTACGTCCCAGGAGAGATTCGAACTCCCGACCGACGGCTTAGAAGGCCGTTGCTCTATCCTGCTGAGCTACTGGGACATGTTGTTATGTAGTGTGCTGTGGTGTATTACCTCAGCGACAAGATTTATTATATTACTATTGTTCTTTAAAGTCAACGGTTTTTCGAAAGTTTTTTCATAAGGGGCAAATGCTGCACCCTTATGAAATACCTTCCAATGTGACAGTGTTTTCGAGGTCTTGTATGACCTGACCTTCGTCCGTGAAAAACTGTACGTTTGCTTCGCTTCCATCTAGTGTCAGTATAGCATAGCTGCGCTCTTTTCGCACTCTTGGCAAGTGCACGCTGCCTGGGTTAATGAGGAGTTTTCCTCTTAGCAGTTCACTGCCTGGAATGTGCGAGTGGCCAAAGCAGATAATGTCTGCGCCCAGCTCTTCTGCACGGTAGTAGACTTGAAGCAAGGATTGTTTGATGCCATGCAGATGTCCGTGAGTGAGAAATAGTTTTCCGCCTCCATCAAGTGGGAGCAGGAGCTCTTCTTCAAAATCGCCCATAAAGTCACAATTTCCTTTGACGACTTTGTATCCTTCAAGTGCTGGGTGGTTCGTTTCGAGTTCTGAATCTCCGCAGTGAATCATCATGTCAACTTCAGCCGCATGCCATTTGGCAATGGTTTGAAGTTCGTCTGTGAGTCCATGACTGTCACTAATGATGAGTATCTTCATGGCTTCATTCCCCCTTATTCATTTGCGTCTAGCAGTGATGAAAGCTTTTGAAGCGCGACCGCTCGATGGCTGATCTTGTTTTTCTCCTCTGGTGATAATTCGGCCATCGTCTGGTCTTTGTCTTTGACGATGAAAATCGGGTCGTATCCGAAGCCATTTTCGCCGATTGGTTTTTCTGCGATGAAGCCTTCTACTGATCCTTCTACTGTCTTTGTTTCTTTTCCCGGTATGCTGACAGCAAGGGCACATCTGAATCTGGCTGTGCGGTCTTCTTTTTCAATGCCTTGAAGTTCGCTCAGCACTTTTTCCACATTCTCCGCATCGTCTTTATGCTCACCTGCGTATCTCGCTGAATACACGCCAGGTTTTCCGCCCAGATAATCAATCGACAGACCGGAATCGTCTGCAATGACCATTTCACCTGCTTTGGCTTGAATGGCCTCCGCTTTGATGATGGCATTTTCTTCGAAGGTTTGTCCTGTTTCTTCAATTTCTTCAGTAAAGCCAATGTCTGCTAGTGTTTTGACCGTGAATCCTTTTGGCTCAAGAATGGCTTTGAATTCTTTCGCTTTGCCCGCATTGTGCGTTGCAATGATGGCTGTTTTCATCCTGATCAAACCCTTCTCTTTATTCGATGACTTCTCCTGTTACTGCTTTTTGCTTTTCGATTAATTCTTTGATGCCCTTTTCGGCTAAATCAAGCAGTCCGTTTAGCTGTTCTCTTGAGAATGTCGCTTCTTCGCCTGTTCCTTGAAGTTCAACAAAGCGACCAGCGCCTGTCATGATGACATTCATATCTACTTCAGCAGAAGAATCTTCTTCATAGTTTAAATCTAACAGAAGACCTTGCTGAGAATCAATTCCGACGGATATCGCCGCTAAATAATCAGTAATCGGGTTTTCTTTGATGACTCCTTCAGCTCGCAGCTTTTGAATCGCAAGTGTCATGGCAACAAAAGCACCTGTGATGGATGCTGTGCGTGTGCCGCCGTCTGCTTGAATAACATCACAATCAATCCAAATGGTGCGTTCGCCAAGCTTTTCTAAGTCAACGACTGCGCGGAGTGCTCGTCCAATTAAACGCTGGATCTCCATCGTACGTCCTGTGACTTTTCCTTTAGATGATTCTCTTATCGTTCTTTGTGCAGTTGCTCTTGGAAGCATGCTATATTCTGCTGTAATCCAGCCTTTTCCTTCTCCTCTTAAAAAAGGAGGTACGCGGTCTTCGATCGATGCGTTACAAATCACCTTCGTATTTCCCGCTGAGATTAAGACAGAGCCTTCTGGGTGCGTGATGTAGCCTGCCTCTATTTCAATTTTTCTCAATTCGTCATATTGTCTTTCATCTAATCTCATGTTTTACCTCCGTTACGATATACATTCCTCGCGAGTGCCAGCGGGGTTCTCCTACTAACTTTGACAACCTCAGCTCGTTCTAATCGCTTGGAATAAAAAAGAGGCAGCGAATATGCATGCCTCTTTTTCTCCATTATATCAATGTGTGACGTTAAAAACTACCTGTATTCACTTGTTCTGGTCGTGAAACCGGCTTTGTGAGCTCTGCTCCTTTTTCGTTCACAAGCTCAGCCTTGCCGTTCACCTTGACAGATACGCTTTTGACGTCCGGCAGCTCGGTTAATGTGAGCACAATGCTATCAAGAACTTTTTGTGAAATGACCTTTTTCTTTTCATCCGCACTGCCAAAAATAGATTCGTTGAAATCAAGTGTCACATGGCCATCTTTTACTTTTGGTACATCATTCAGCTTCACATCTTGATCAAAGTCTGTAAGCAGATGGCTTTTTTTGCTTGGTCCAGAGACGAGCTCATCAATTGCTGCTGTAATCGGATCATCCTCGTCTTTTGGCGCTCTTTTGGTCACCGGAACGTAGTACGTCTGTTCATCAGATTCAGCTAAATAGTAAACCGTCACTGGCTTTGTCGCTGTCATATCAGCAGCAGCCTCGTGCTGGATATTAATACCGTCTTCTCTGCTTAAATCATCTGAGATAGGTGTACCGTTCACTGGCATTTCTTTTAGTTCATGTCCATTCATCTTCAATTTGACTTTGGCTATGGAATCAAACTGAGTTAACGTCCAAGTGACAGATTGCAAAATGCGCTGCTCGTCTTCTTTTTTATAGTTTTTAAATTCATTTGAAAAATCGACAACCGCCGTTCCGTCTTTAATATCGACAGATACGCGCGTATCCGCTGGCAGCACTGCTCTGAAGCCATTCGGCATTAAGTTAGAAATAGGTCCCCCGTCCACGAGATATTCAAGGGTTTGTTTGGCACTTCCTTCATTTTTCGGCAGTGGAATGGATTGAGATACGACATACCCGTTTTTATCAATTAAATATAATTCTCTCATGACCGTATCTGCCTGCTTCTCTTCTTTTCCTTCTTTGGCTGTTTGTTTATCTTCTTTATTTTCTTTCACATATGTGACGTTTTGTGGTGGATCAATCTCTGTTTTCGCTTGGTCTGTTTGAAACAATCCGCATCCTGACAAAAGCATGGCTGACGCGATACACGTAACAGCTGCTGTAGATCCTTTTTTCAGCATACTTCACCCTCCTCTAGTAGTTTGTACTACTATGTATACGAGCTCCCCCAGAGGATTAGACCCTTTTCATAAAAAAATAACCCACTTCAAATAGAAGCGGGTTATTGCTGGTAGATGTGTTCAAGTGACACGGTTTCGACCTTCCCTGGCAGGTAGCCAAACCAGTCACGAGCGATGTTTTGAAAATTTTGCTGCTGCCCTGTTGTGTAAAATGTATGGACAGGCGTTTCTTTAGAGGTATTTAATAGCCCTTTATATGAAAGAATCGTACTTGCTTCTCTCGCTGTCTCATCTCCTGATGAAATAATGCTGACATCACTGCCCATAAAGCGCTGAATCGGCTCTTTTAAAATCGGATAGTGTGTGCAGCCAAGAATAAGAGTGTCAATTCCTGTTTCTTTCATCGGTTCAAGGGAATCTTTGACCACTGCCTCTGCTGTCTGATCTAAAAACGTACCGCTTTCCACAAATGGAACAAGGAGCGGACACGCCAGACTTTGAACCGTTAGACCTGCTTTTAGTGACAGCAGCGCTTCTTTGTATGCCTCGCTTTTGATCGTATTGATTGTGCCAATAACGCCAATATGCTGGTTGTTTGTCACCTTGATCGCTGTACGGGCGCCAGGCTGAATGACGCCAATGACCGGAATATCAAGCGTTGCTTTGATTTCATCCAGTGCGATCGCCGTTGCTGTGTTGCATGCAATGACGAGCATTTTAATATGGTGGTGTTTTAGTAAGTAGTGTGCCATTTCCCACGTATATTGAAGAACTTCTTCTTCTTTCCGCGGGCCATATGGACATCGTTTTGTATCGCCTACATAAATGATTTTTTCTTTTGGCAGTTGTCTCATGATTTCCTTTGCAACGGTTAAACCGCCGACGCCGGAATCAATGACGCCGATTGGTTGATCCAACAAAATCGCCTCATTTTCTTTTCATTTGCTGCTGTAGTTTCGTTAAGGATTGGTTGAAAACGATGGCTTCTTCTTCTGAGAAAGCCCCTAGAAGTTCACTGACGTATTCTTGGCGTTTAGCAATCACTTCTTGAATGATCCGCTCGCCTTCAGGCAATAAATGAATGCGAACCACGCGGCGGTCAGATGGATCTTTCACCCGTTCGACAAGTTCACTTTTTTCCATTCTATCAATTAAATCAGTGGTTGTGCTGCAAGCCAAGTACATCTTTTGTGACAGCTCGCCTATTGTCATATCTCCGAATTCATAAAGCCACTGAAGCCCGATGAATTGTGGAGGCGTAATCGTATATTGATTCAGGATTTCTCTGCCTTTTTGCTTAATAATTGCGGCAATGTGGCGTAATGATTTTTCAATCTCTGCAACATGGCCTGATTCATTCGTTTCCATTTTATTGATACCTCACTATAGCATCTCACTTTGATTAAAACGTATATGTCTATTTTCCTCGTTTTTTAAAGAAAATGCAAGAAGAGACTCATGGAAACCATATAGAAATAACCGGTTCCTCCCCAATATGGAAGGAAAACCGGCTGACTTTAGAGCTCTAGCTCACCCATACGCAGAAGCTCGACTACGGCCTGTGAACGGCCTTTGACTCCTAGCTTTTGCATGGCATTTGCTAAGCGTACCTTTTGCAAATCGTTATCCGTGCTGTCATTTGAATCTGTAATAGATGTTTATTTTTCCATTTGGATCAATTACGATACGATCGATCAGCTTTTCAAACACATGTTTTAAATCTTTTTCTCTATCTTCAAGTTCTTGAATGACTGCTTTCATTTCGATGATTGAATTTTTCTCATTTTGTACATGTTGCAACGAAAATAAACTCTGTTCAAAATTTGTTATTTTGGCCTGAATGTCGTTCCGTTTACTTTGAAATTCGGCTTTTGTAATCATTTGATCTTCTAAGTACAGTTCTAACAATCTTTTGTTTTGTGTCTCTAAAGACTTCAATTCTGCCTTTATGGCTTTAATTTGTCTTTCCTTTTGTTCAAGAGCATTTTTCTTGAAGTCGTGTGAAATTCCCTCTGAAAATGTAATGAGATTTTCAACCACAAAATCTCGAAGTTCTTCATATTTGATCGGAACATGATTCACACATCCATCTTTCCCGGACCTTCTGAAATTACTACACTTTAGGTATTTCCAATAAGTCCGCTCTCCATTTTTCTTGTCTCGATGAGTTTGGATGATCACCATTTTAGATCCACATTTCCCACAAACAATTAACTTTCTCAACTCATTCCAGGGTGTAAATTTTCTTTTTTTATTGACTGTTTGTTTATTGTTAGCTTTTTCCCAATCTTCTCTAGAAACAATTGGCGGGCAGAAATCTTCATAAACAGTCCATTTCTCAGGTGGGTTTCTAATGAATTTCTTTCGTCCATCTACCTTTATCGTCGTATGTCTATTAGCAATGTGAACTCCACAATAAATAGGGTTTTTTAAAATAGTCTGGACCGTTGTGAGCTGCCAGTTACTTCTTTTCCTGGGCGGAGGTATTTCACCAGCTTTACACTTCTCCTGCAAAGCGTATGTAACTCTTTTTTGGCCTAATCCCTCGTTGTTATATAAATGGAAAATTAACCTTATGACATCTGCTTCATTTTCATTAATAACGAGGTATTTCCCCTCTTTCATATAACCATACGGTATTCTTCCAGAATGTTCTCCTCGTCTGGCCTTTGCTGCAAGTACCCCACTTATGTTTACGGACATAGATTTAGGTAACTGCTCTGCGAAAAGGGCCGACATTTCAAATTTCATCGAAGCTTTGCTTTCGTACAGGCTATCATAATCTTCTTCAAGCGTCACGACACGAACACCGTTAGATACTAAAATCTCTCTAATATAGAGGGCATCTTTCAAATCTCTGGCAAGACGTGTAATGGATTTGAAAATAACCATTTTTATTTCTTTCTTTTCAGCCAATGAAAAAATGTATTTCATTGCTGCCCTATCTTCAAGGACGGTTCCGCTTATACCATCATCTAATAAAACAGAACGGTCATCCCATTCATAGTTGTGTTGCTCAATCCAATATCGACAAACGTCAATTTGGTTTTCCTTAGAACTTATTTGCTCGTCACGGTCTGTCGAAACCCTTGTATAGACCTTATAAGGGTAATCATCATATTTGATGATTTCTTCAACTGATTCTTTTCGGAAATGCATATGACACACCCCAATTGTGAATTGTTCTTACTAAATTATAACATCCCGACCATCAATTCCGTAATATTCTTAATTTGGAAAAAGCAACTTTTCGATTCATTAATATGATAGACTTATTTGGAAATATTTGTTTTGGAGGGTCTGTATTGAATCTTATTAAAACTTTTCTCTTTATGATTTTATGTGCCTTATTCTTATCTGCTTGTGGCAAAGCAGAAAACACATCCACAAGTAGCCCTAGTAAAAAAGAAGAAAGCATTGAAACTAAAGAAAAATTAAACGTAAAGATCACTTTGGATAAAGAAATCACAAACAATAAAATTATTATCATTAGTGGGAAGAGCAACTTACCTAAAGATACGAAACTAAGGATTCGTCTTGAACTCAAAAATTCTCATAAAAACTCAATAGTTAATTCAACTGTTCATAAGGATGGATCTTTCGAGTATAAATTCTTTAATGAAGATGACGGGGTATTTGATGATGGGAAATATATTATATATGTCGAAACACTACCGGTTCTTGAACAAACTGAAGTTGTTCAAGAAATTTTTGGAGACAATGGTTCTAACCTAACTGGTCCACAAATTAGCGGTGACTCAGAACTAAAAGCTACTGCTGAAATAAATTTAAAAATAAACAATTCTGAAGTTATATCTGAGGAGAAAACTTCGCCTAAAGATAAAGATGCAGAGGAAGAGAAAAATGAAGTTTATAACTCAGAAGAAGCCGAAGATAACAGTGAAGAAGATGAGTTAGATATGGTAAAAGATGATGCAGAAATACAAATCAAAACAATTATCGAAGAGAACTATAAAACCACATCGATTGAAAAAATTGAAATTAACGAAGATATGGGTTCGAGTGAGAAGAACAAGTTAATTGCTCTTGTTTACTTATCTTTTGATGCATTGAACACAAGTAAGACAGCTTATAACATGGTTGAAATGTATAGTGATGACTTAGCTGCAAACATTGGCAAAGATAATGATACAGTCAATCAGATAGCTGTATTTTGGAAAGTTCCTTATATAGATGAAGAAGAAACAGTTGCTAAATTCTCGTATGAACGCTCAGGAAAACAAATGAAAATTACCGATAAAGTATCTTCTTTAAATTGACCCTTCAAGTTGAAGGGTTTTTTATTAACATTTATAATCGAACTTACATTCTTTTTATAGGAGGGTACGCCGTGACCGATCTTGAGAGAAAGTTGTATCGAATCATCTATAACATGAGCAGATTCAGACGAAACCCATCAATGGATGACCTTAAAAGGAAAACGGGGAAGGATGAGCTGACGATCCGAAAGGCTGTTAAAAATCTAATATCCCGAAAAGAGCTTCAATGGAATAATGAGAAGCAAGAATGGCGGTTTAAATAAAAAAAGACCTCCATCGCATCGTTGCGAAGAGGTTATGTTAACTATTTAGTCTTTATACTTCTTAGAAAGGCACTTCTGTTCTGTGTGGCAGTTGTCAGCATAGTCGCATTTTCATTGAGCCTTTGCACCAATGCGTCCTTAGCTTTTCCTTCAAATGAAGAGAGTAAAGCAATATACACTTCAGCTACAACCTGTTGTGCTGAAGAAAAATCTGATGCGTTTTTTGTGTCTGCTTTTAGGTTCTGACAATGCGTTTTTAAACTTGCACCCACAATATTTTTTAATTCCTCATTCTGTTGTAATCGTCTGTAAAACTCATCTGCATCCATATTAACTCCATATGGCAATTGAAATCCCCCTTACAACCGTAACCATCTTGCTAATTCGTTATCCTTATCTTTTAAATCCACAGCCATTTTAACTATAAACTCACTAATATCCTCTAAATCTCTAATCAAATAATGTAGAGAAGCCTCAGTTTCATAGTGTTCTTCTGAGTCATAAAATGTTGCCCCATCTTTCACATAAGGCGCGTGATACAATATAGCTTTATCAACATCACTTGGATCTAGATCCTTGAATTCTTCTAATCTCTTTCCGCAAATAGATTTTACGTCATAAACCATTTTGCTGTGATCATGAGGGAATTGTTCAATTGCTTGTTTTTTTGTTTTTAAGTCTTCGATAGCTGCCTGTAATCGATGAGCTAGTTCTTTTGCATATTTGGCATCCACTTTTATAGTTTGCCCATTCATACCTGAATAAGATGAGAACGATTCGACATTCTGGTTATAAACACCTTTGCTTCCATCCACACTTTTGATATTACCATTCTTATCAAATGTAAAGTTCGAATCGTTTAAACTATGAGTATCGGGATTTTTTGCAAATGCTTGTCCATGGAAGGAAGTAATCAAATTTCCTAAAACCCCAGGAAGAGCAAAGGGTGATATAAACCGATTTATACGCTCTCTTCGTGATTGACTAGGATCTTTCGTATAAATTGTCGTTCCGTTGTGACGTTCATATTCTAATAACCAACCTGAACCCACCATATCATCGGGATTAATGATGGCTTTATGATACAAATCAAATTCTCCGTTTCTGATTTTCTTCTGTGTTTCTTCATCATGCAACTTAACAATGGAAGGGTTGTTAAAAGCTACACTGTAAACATTATTGTTTACACCAGCATATTCTGCATCTGCCCCTCCAAGAGAGTGACCAGTTGTCGAAATGACTGTATTAGTGCCAGCATACTTTTTCACTTCATTGGCGACGAGCTTATCACCTTGATCGAATTGGGATGTTTTGGATACAACTTTATACTTTCCGCTCTTCAGTAACATAGCTTGTTCCATACTACCGTTATATTTGGCAATCACTTTAGAGTTTTCAGGTGCCTCTTTTTTCATTATGTATTTGACTTTCTTTTTCGGATCTTTACCCATTACCACGTTGCCGCCATCTGCACTTATTACATCAGCTTTGATTTGTTCCTGATTTGTTCCTTGAAAACCTACGACAACATTCTCAGGCTCTTTTGGTTTAACCCATTTACCTTCTTTTTTCTTGGCTTGAACAAATACGTAAACATCTAGCCCTGTGTCCGGGTCTTTTTTGATTTTATCTACATAAAAAGCCTTTTTTGAATCATTTACAAGTGGTGTTTTATTCTCATAGGCTTTTTTCATTTTCTTTTCACTATAAGTATTTTGACTAAGAGAAAAATAGTCTTCATCTGTTAAATTAGGTATGCCGGTCTTTGTATTCATGTACAATGCCCCTTCTCTCATGTAAAATGTAAGACAGAAAGGATGGTTTTATGAAAAAATACATAATTATCCTTATAACTCTGGTTATTATAACACTTGGAGGGATATTTATGAAGGAACAACACGACAAAAAAACAGAAGCTCAAGAAGCTAAAAATGAAGAATTATATTCCTTGGCTAAGAAAAGAATGACTGACTTTATTAAAACAAACTATAATGATATTGAACGAATTGATTATACTAATGATTATGAGGTAAACCCAATGGGTGGCATTGAAATCAATGGTTACCTCAATGGCAACAAGAAAAAAGAACTATGGGGAATCTATGATAAAGGTAATGATAAAGTCATATCTTTCACTGTAGATGCTAAAGAAAAGCCCGAGTGCGAAGATAAAGTATGTGAGTATTAAACGATTAAAAAAACAAAAGCGTCCCCCGATATTTCAACGGGACTATTTTCTTACTTCAATATTGATGGAACCTTAAATAGACCACACTAAGACAAATAAAAAAGCCCCTCCATTTTGGAAGGGCTTTTCATTTTACTTTAGTTTTACCTGAACATATTTTGAAGCAGCTGTGATATAAAGACCTGATTTCAGTTTATACATTTTCGATCCGTTGATCATAACGGTCTTATCAATCGTAAATGCTTCACCTGGCTTTACTTTTTTGTGCTTTGCTGACCAGTTTGGCTTATCATAGACCCATAGCCACCCGTCAGCATTCGGCTTCACCACAGCCATTTTAATGCCTTTTGGCGCCGTTTCTTTTTTAGAGCTTGTTTTAGATGATGTTGACACCTTTTTTAAACCGGCGGCCGCCGCGATACCTTCTGCGTGCCCCTCGGCCAATAGGTTCAGGAATGACTCCTGTTTCAGCAGTGCAGCATCTTCTTTACGATCAATGAATAGATTCTCTGTCAGAATCGCTGGCATTTTTGTTTCTCTCAATACAGCAAGGCTTTTAGACTTGGTCCCACGGTCTCGGTCTCCTATTTTTCCTTTGATCTTGTTGTAAATAGAATCGTGTACAACCTTTTGCTGTTTGCCAGTGCTGGATGATGCTGATAGTTTATCAAAACGGAACGTCTCAAAACCCGTTCCTCCACCAGCGTTGATATGAATGGATGCAAAATAATCAGCACCCCAATTATTTGCTAATCTAGCTCTTTGAGACAGATCAATATAAACATCGGTTGATCGTGTGAGCTTAACTGATGCCCCATACACCTTTTCAAGAATTGCTTTTGTTTTCTTGGCAATGGTAAGTACAAGGTCTTTTTCTTTCAACCCGTTTGCTACTGCGCCGGGATCGTGCCCGCCGTGTCCCGGATCAATCATAATTTTCTTTGTCATGTTCATCTACTCCTTAATTTGGGTTTGTTTTTATATAGAAAAAAGCCGCCGATTACTCAGCAACTTTCTTTTCCTCTTCTTCTTTTTGGCTGTCGTTTTCAATGACGTGAAGACGGTCTGTGATAGAAGCCGGGATTTTAACGCCGATCTGTGCAAGGTTTTCTGTGATAGAAAGTCCTTCATTTGCAATATAGAAAAGCACTGTCCCGAATGTCAGCACTCCATTTAAGCCCATGATCTGATCAATGATGTTGGCCACAATCACAACCACAAAACTGAGCATTTTACGCACGTAACCGAACCATGCAGTGCGGCTTCGCAGCTTACCGATCTTCCATGCTTTGATGATACCAGTAAGCACATCAATAACACTTAGCAGCACAAGCAAGTCCAAAAATTTCACTCCGCCAAATAGATATGTTCGTGCAAGATCCAAAGTTTCAAAGTTAATAAACAATTTTATATCCCCCATTCATTTGTCACCTCCTTTCGAAGGCAAAATAAAAAGCACCTGTTAAGATGCTGTTGTTCCTAAATCCACTGAGACAGCAGGCTTGTCGAACTTCAAACCTGTGATCTCTTCAAATTCTGTTTTAGTGATAACTTTCAACGAAACATATTCCCTCATAATTTCAGGCGTATACACGCCCCAATCCCAAAATACTTTAATGTCGTCCGCCGTTGGGTAGATCATGATGTCCCGCCTCTCTGCAACTGCGAAAGCTGCAATGTAAGGAGAGCGACTTGTTTTTTTAGCAGCGCTACATCATTTGGTGGCGGTGGATCAGGCTGCAAACTATCAATGTATTCTTGTGTTGCCGATTCAAACCACTCTTCTTTTTTGGGATCGTACTTTGCAATAAATAGCCCATCTGGTGGCTGTTTATCTGTATAGCCTTTGGGGATTTCCTCTCCGTTTTCTACATCTACTAAGATGTCTTTGTCTGCTTGCCAAACGTAATTTTCATCATATTTATACACCCAGATCATATTCGCACCTCCCACGTTTACTTTGCTTTAAAACGGACCCCAAACGTAATAAATTCATTGGGGTTTACCGTATTAGAACAAGATTGAACACAAACTCGACCGTCAGTACCTATATAGGTTCGGTGATATTGTGGTACACCCGGTGTCCCCAAACTGGATGCAACACCAATAAAGTGAAATGACTGCAGAGGAAAGTATCCTTCAAGTAATGTAAACGCCTCGACATCATTACCAATCACCCCACCAGTAATAGACCCGATGATCTCCACCACTCCCAAGGCATCTTTTGAGTAGCATAGCGTGTGCGGAAATCCATCTGATGATACATATTGCTTCCATCCTTTTGACAATGAAGGTTTTTTCCAAGTGACTGCAGCATCTCCATCTGTTATGAGTCGTTCCCATCCGCGAAACCCTTGTGTGTGGAATGTTCCAACCCACGTTAAGTTATCAAATGACCTCGTTACAATAATTCTTTTCAAACGATTTTCATTTGGTGTGTACTCAGTATCAAACACTTCTACATAATAAAAGCTGCCATCATTCACAATCGGTACATTTACAAGGTTTGCTCCCATATATGGACCATGCGGTAAAGTGAATATATCCGTCCCATTCGGGATACGTTTCACTAATCCATTGTCGGGAACAAGTTTGTACATTTGTCCGCCATTCCATTTGGCACGTTCTGCGGATGTGATATGGATATTTTTATCATCAACATGTTTATCAAAATCAGCCTTTGAAGCCTGCTTAACATTGTCTACATTGCCTAATCCTACATTTGATTTAGTGACAGCATGAGGATTGTTTTTGTTATTAGCGTGTGCATCTATTTGCTTTTTAGCTTCTGCAAGCGCTGCATCTGCTTTAGACTGCGCGCCTTCCTTTGTTTCGATCTTTTCCAAGTCCTCAAACTTGTCTCTTAGTTCTTTAATTGTTTGAATTGTTTCCTCATACAGTTCGTTAATTTTCTCTCTTAATGCCTCAAACTCGTCTACATAATACTCGGTGATCGGTACAATATCTTGATCAATGAGTGACTTTGAAATGTTAAAAGAGAACTGATGCACAGACATAGATTGATCATTTGTATAGTACAAGTTTAATTCAGCTTGTACTAAGCCAAAGTGCTTAACTTCATTGTCTGACAAGATGTATTCAGCTTGACCTTCGACACGATCAATAATTGTTACGTCTCGAATGAATCGGCTGCCGTCAGCCATAACTAATACAAGTTTTCCTGTGACAGCTGCAAGAGGTAACGGCACGCCATCTTTCGTGAGTTTAAATATCAACCGTGCTGTCTGACGGTCCTGCGTCCAAAAATTTATGCTGGTTGATACGCTTGAACTGGTATATGCGTTTACATCAAAATCAAGTGGGCCATTTTTGCGAATCATGTTATCACCTCTCTCATGTTACATTTTCAAATGATTTAATAGGATCAACGCTGTTGTCTTTCAAAGAACCTTCTGCGCCAGCTCCTTTTAGTCGATTGCCGAAATGCTGAATGCGAGAACACTTGCTTGTAAAATACATAGCGTATCTGCATTTTTTCCCGCGCACTTTGTTGAATCTTGCTGCTGAATCTGTGACTCCATCCATGAAGATAATTCCGTAATACGGGTTTGATGAAGAAGTCCTTTTACCAGCATTCTGAATATCGCTGAAATCAACGTTTATGTCCTCTGAATCACCTGAAACAGAAATCCCCGAATATCCAACTTCACGTAAGGTGGTGTTTGTGACATCAATGTTCTTACATCCTAATTCTACGCGTACACCGTTCCCCTCGACGTCCCGTCCTATGTTTAGATCAGCTTTGCCATTGCTGCAGCGTGTTAAGAGCACCCCATGATGCTTGATGTCTCTAAATTGATTGTGAGACACCAAAAAGCCATCCACATCTGATAAGTGAATAGCATGCTTGACCTTTACGCCATTGATTTTATTGCCGGAAACATCCACATCGTCAATTTTTTGAATCCCTTTACGGCCATATACCTGAATAGCATGACGCTCTTTGATATTGGTGAAAGTGTTATCTTTGACTGAAAGACGTTTTACCTTGTTAACCCTGTTCGTAGGATTGCCGTTTGCGTCTTGCGTGTAGACCGATTCTACTCTAGGAATCATTAGTCTTACACCGGATGCACAATCCTTAAATCTGTTTCGGCTTATTACAACGTCTTCCCATTTGTTCCCTGAAATTGCGTACTCGGTCGTATCTTCAAAATCGTTGTTTTCGATACGAATATCAGAATACCAAAAGCCATCTGTGCTGGTGTGAGAATCTATCCCCCGTGCATATCCTTTTAAGCTTTCGGATCTGCTGAAATAGCAGTCTCGAATAGTAACATGCTTGCTGACAGTTTGGTCATAAGCACCAAAGGCGCCGAAGTTGCCCGCCGATCTCATTAGGTCCAGCTGAATCGCAGCAGAAAACCATCTGTCGCCTTTATAATCAGCGAAACCTTTAAACCAGACATTTTCAACTAAGACGTGCTTATTGCCTGCGCAGTCAAAGGCATGACCGCCGCACACATCCTTGATAGTGATGTCCCGTATGATAATGCGCTCAGCATGTGCAAAACCTATGACTGAACATTGTTCTTTGATCTCTCCCCCTGCGCTATCAAACACCCCTTGACCGTCAATCAGTATATTTCCGTGGCCGTCATAGTCCTTTGCTTGATCTTCTTTATCCCCATTTACAAGCATTGATCCTACAAATCCGCGCCTTATAACGGCACCAGCTTGTAAGGTTAAGTGAGTGTTTTTATAGATGCGTGCAGTCTCCATTAGTTTGTATTGTCCAGGAGGAACAACAATGTGCACAGGGTATAATTTTGCAAGACTAAGAGCTGCCTTGAATCCTGCGGTGAAACTTCCGTACTTTTTAATAAACCTTTTTAGGTTCAGGGAAACGGCAGCTGCTTCTATTTCTTCTTCAAGTATTTGAAAGTCATAGTCTAATCTGTCTTTTGCTGTGGGATGAATAGATGCATCCCTAGCAACTCGAATGTCTACAACTTCCTTGACATCTTTCCCGTCATGATTGAGAACAAGGTTTGTCAATCTAGCCCACATGTTGTCAATCCTGTTGGCAACCGTAAATAGACCATGCATAATTTGACTAGACAAATGAGCTTTTTTACTGTCCTTGTGAGACTGTAATTCAGTTGCGTTTTTATTAAGCTCATTCTCAACCGTTTGCATGTCGCCGCGCAATTGGGATTCGTAGACCGAGTTTCGGGTTGTGTCATAATCTTTTTTAAGCCGGACCAATATGTTCACTCCTTTCAATTCCAAAAGAAAAAACGCTTCTAATTGAGCGTTCTCATCAATTGATCAATATATCTTTTTTGCTGCTTAATCTGCCGCGCCTGACTTACTTGATAATCCTGAATGTCTTTCCTGAAGTTAGCGAAAGTCATTTTAGGGCTGTCATACGGGTTGAGGGGATTATAAGTGACAGACACTAACCTTACATCGTCCTCAAACGTGATCCCATTTGCTGTATCCGCAATGACATGGATCGTGTCACCTTTCCAAAAATCCTCTTCTATACCCTGCAATGCTGGCTCATAGATATACTGATACTCAGCCTCAACTACCACGTCAGGATACGGGTTTACGTGCTTTTTCAAAGCAGATACCATGTTGCTTACTTTTTTTACTGTGTCGTCTCTTATCGGCTCACCCCAGCGCGGCTTACCCTCGATCAAAAATTTGTCCTCATCAGGATGGATGTATAGAATAGGCTCGAATTTGTATTCGGGCTCTTTCTCCTTTTCATCTTCGTTCGACTTTGTATCGGTTGACTTTGTGTCACTTTTCTTAGCTTTCTTTTCTGCGCCGTAACCCCAGGCGCGCGTTGACGTGTTTTGGTCATTGATCTTCAACTTAAAGCCTGGCATATTGTATCGGCTGTCAAGTGTGAAGTCTACTACCTTACCCATTTTTAAATGTACATAGATGACGTAGTTATTTACATCAAGCTCTATTTCATAATCTTCCACAATCTGATCCATTAATTCGACTCTGTTTTTTTCTCCGAAGCCGTCTTGATCTACTTCGTCAAACTCCGATAGCTGTGCTTTTAGAACATATTGAAAAGGGGTACCGGCTAGGGCAATGTCTAAAGCTTCATTGATTTTCAGTTTCTTTGAAATCTTTTCTTCGACTCTGTCATTTACAAGAAGAACAGTATACACGTGATTTGCAATAACTTTTTTCTGCAGCACATTTTTTCTGCTCTGATCAAGCTCAATGTCTGTAATGTAATACTTTTGGTGGTTGTAAACTTTCTCGTCTAAATACAGTATGTTTCCTGGAACAAGTAAATCAAATTCTGTTCTGTTATCCTCAGTTCGCATTAACGTAAAAGTGAAACTCTTTTTACCCGTTGTGTCGTCTTGCAGTTCTAGCACTGCGCCTACGATTTCAACAAGTTCTTTGCCGTCCTTGGTTGAGACATGTAGCTGCCTAAAATCAATGTCAGAAGGTAACCCGTCGTTTAGCTCTACGTCCTTTCCCTGATACTCTTTGCTCGGATAAGATGGTTTTGTTGGTGTTTCAGGTTCACTTGGGCCATCATCCACACCTTCCACCGTATCGTATTGCGTAAGTTTATAGGTGAAGATGATACTATTCAATTTCGTTGCGTAGATTGGATCGGTTGCATATCCGGCTTTCACAAGTGCTGCTGTTGCCTTGGTGTAATCTTTTTCGCCTATTACAGCCTTATAAATGTTTGGATCCCAGCTTACCCCTTTTAGATAGAGCTTTGCTAAGTCTTGTACGGATTCGTACCATGAAGGGTACTTTCTGAAAGGGGCTTTAACTCTCGTTGCTTTACCCTTTTTATCATATTCAGTGGTCCACATGAGGACTGATTGACCGTTGAATGATCCTTTTATTCCGAATAGATTTTTAACCTTTTGAGCTAGGTCGCTTTTTCCCCATCCGCTTTCCAGGCAAGACTGCGCGATAATAAGAGAAGCTAAAATATTGTATTTCTTATAAATCCTCTGCGCGTCTTTTGCTATCTCTTTTATAAAATCTTTTGCAGCCATGACAACCCCCTTTTACGGAAAATAAAATCTTGTATCGAATACAATCTCAAAATCATTTGTATTCTGAATCTCAAACTCATTCATGCCTTTATCTAAAGACGGTAGCCTACCGGATGTTTTCAACCTTTTACTACCCACTACGGTATACTGTTTCAGGTTTCTGACCTGTTGTGACTTTTTCAATTCGGCTTCTATTTTCAATCTTTCATTGTTCGTGTGATTGATAATCGTTATGTTTTTTCCCTTTGCGTTTAGCAGCACGTTGTAATCATGCTGCAGTGGATTAATCGGTAAGCCAGGATTGAAAACACTAAACCGTTTTTTGTTTTTGAATCGGTACTGCAGATCGTCGCGCCTTTGAATTCCCATTCCTGAAAACCATCTTTCATTAGAAAAGTTCTGCGCGCTTAAAGACGTGCCCTTTGACTCTGCCAGCCCTGTGATATTGTTAAAATCCACTTGGAAGGATACCTGGTTTTTTTGCTTGTCTTTGGGTATTTGAAACCCTCCGTCACACGTAACCGCAAAACGCCTCCCAGGAAGCAGATCACATGAGATGTAATACCAGAAGGGCTGAACAACGAGATCATAAAACTCATGCCTGTACTGATAAAAGTTTGCCGCTATTTTAGCATCAAGCAATATTTCAACCTTGATAGACCTTTCTTTGTACACTATGTCGCGCGGATGCTGCGTTGGTACAAGTCCGTTAAACCTGGTCAACTGTACAAGCTCCCTATCAGTGCTCGGCGCGTCAGGTGCAAAGCTAAGCAACTTAAAATAGGGCAGTAACCCTGACAAAGGTTGCTCCCCTAAACCATCTCTGAAATCAAAATACAGATCCATTTATCTTTTCAGCCCTCCTTTATAGGCATTCTGCTCATATTTTTGAGCGCTCTTTTTGTCTAGAATAGATGTGTCTCCTTGATTAAAAACGATGTCTGCTAAATGCTCACCGCCAATAATGACAGGCGCAGGATGGATTCTGATTGTTTGCCCTGTAGCACTTACGTTTTCATTGTTGGTCTGTAGATTATTTGATAGAAGGTTAATAAGAGCATCTAGCTTCTGATTTAGAATAGGCGTATCAATTTCGTTTTTCACAGTCAGTTCGGCGCGCATCGTATTTATTTCATCCGCGGCTCCCTGGATGTTAAACGCCATTCTATTAATTTCAGATTTAAAGGACGACATAGCACCTTGTGCCATTGCTGCAGTGCTCTTTTTCACTTCCGTCGCTTTTTCACCAAGACCAATGATGAAGCCGTCACCAAAGTTCACGCCTTCTGCGATGGTCCTTTTTGCAGGTGATTTTGATTGGATGGAATCTTTCAGCGAACGTATTGCAACTTTCCCGATGGCCCAAGCAGCTTTCCATATCGTGCCCCCTGTGCCTCCCATGCTGCGAATACCATTAGCAAAGCCTTTAGAAAAATCAGCACCCGTGCTAGTTGTCTTAACACTCGATAAGCCTTGTTTTCCTGATTTTGCGACGGTACTACCTGAATTACTTGCGTTTCCGGCTTGACTACGAATGCCCGACGCGAATTGATTCCCTGCTTTTTGTCCGCCTCCGCCATCGGTTGTTTTGGCAAGCTGGGCTGTTGCTGACGCACTAACGGAAGATGCTGCAGACGTATTGGCGCCCTTTGTGCTTGTTATTCCCGCACTATGGCTTTTCCCTTTTGTCACTCCTGCTTGAGTAGCTTGAGTGGTATTTTTGTTTAGGTTTGATAACGCTGTTTGGTTTACGCTGCTTGCTGCAGTGCTTGTGCTGCCTTTTGTTGAGCTTATACCTGCGCTAAATGATTGGCCTTTTTGTGAGCCGAATGTTTTAGCTCCTGCATTGCCTTCACTTAGCTTTTGCCTAAGTGCTTGCTGCAGAACTGTACCACTGTTAGATACGTTAATTTTTGACGAACTGATTCCATCGCTAAATGATTGACCTTTTTCTTTCCCTGCAATTCTAGGAATGCCGTTTTCCTCTCGCAGTTTTTGATCAAGCGACTGCTTAAGGATCGTTCCACTTGCTAACGTGTTAGGTGTGGCATCTGTTAAGCCGTCCGCAAATTCATCCCCCATTTTCTTTCCTGATTCACGGGCAGATGTTGCGCGGTTGAACTCGTTTTCTATCTTTTCAATCGCTTCATTTGCTTTGCTCGCTGACTCTTCTGTAGAACGGCCCAATCCTTCGTTAAATTCAATGAGCGCTTGCTTCGTTTTTTCTAATGCTTCTTCTTTGCTGTCTCCAAGTTTTTGCAAGAATGCTACTTGTTTTTCGGCCCATCGTTCTTGGTACTTTGCTTCACTTTCTTCCATTTCAACAAAGATTCCCATTGAATTGCTGGAATACTCTTTTTGCTTTTCTAGGGCTTTTCCTGTTTCCAAGTCAAGCAGTTTTCCATCTTGAGCCATTTGATCAAATAGCGCTTTTGAATTGTTTTTATACGCTTCTAGGTTCTTAGCAAGATCCCTTTGGTAATCGGCATTCGTTTTCGCTTTTAACGCTTTGTATCTTTCAGCATTTTTTGCATCTTTTACAATAGCTTCATCCAAGACTTTAATTCTATAGTCTCGGTCTTCTTTCGCTGCTTTCTGACCTTCTTTGTATAGCTCTGTGATTTGATCATTGTAGCTTTTTGCATTTTTAAAAGAGAGCTTGTTTTGACTCTCGGAAACCCTCTGTTGAATAGCCAATGCGTCTTTTTGATTGGCCGCAAACTTACTCGTCGCCTGTTGAAAGAATGAAATAATGCCATCAAATTGTTTCTTTTGTGAAGCATTCATATTTGATGATAATAAACCTGTTTCATCCTTCAATTTTTCAAGTTGGCGCATTTTCTCTCGTGCTTTTTGAACATCCTTGTCGATGTTACCAACTAATTGATCTGTCCAATCTTCTCCGATTTTCTTTGTCTCTTTTTCCTGGTCTTCAAATAGTCCTTTGAGAACTGCTATTGCATCAGTCTTAAATTCTTCTAACTCCTTAATAAGAGATGTGGACATTTTTTGATAAGTAGACAATAGATTGCTTGCCATCTTCTCGGCTTCTTTTCCTGAAACCTGTGTCAGTTGGAACAATTGCGACGTAGCTTTTTCGCGTAGGTTCACATATGAACCGGCCGCCTTTTGTGTCGCTTTAGAAACGCCCTCACCATATAGAAGAGCCGATTCTTTTGCTTCTTCTTGGCGTTTCTTTTGATTTTTCAGCTGCTCATTGTATGCATACGTCGCAACGGCAATGCCTCCTAGTAAAGCCGTTCCACCAACTATGGCAAGCCCCACCGGACCCGTAAATGCTAAGAGCGCACCGATACCCATCGTCAGCGTTGCTACTGCTGTTGTGGCGCCTAAAACACCCGTAGCAAACAACGCAGTTTTAGCAATCGTTTGAGCTGTGGCAGAATCCATTTTGTTAAACATGGAAACGATGTCTGCTCCTTTTTCAGCTAGATTTCCAAGCGCAGGAAGTAGACTTTCAGTAAGCTTAATCTTTGCCCCTTCAACTGCAGACTGGAAAGCAATAATACTGCCCCGCGCATTATCAAGCATTGTGTCAGCCATTTTTTTAGCCGCACCGTCTGATTCTTTTAGTGCTTTAGTGTTTTCTTTCAATGCCTTGCTACCCTTTTGCAATAGAACGGCCCAATGTTTGTATGATTCAGCTCCGACAATGGTTTTTAAGGTTGCGGCTTGCTGCTCCTTCGTCATGCCCTTCATACCCTTTTCCATCTCGGCAACAACTTCCGGCATACTCTTCATGTCTCCCGCTGCATCAAAGAAAGCAAACCCTAACTTATCAATTACCTTCTGCGCCTTTCTAGCTGGTGTTGCCAGCCTGATCAAAGACGTACCAAAGGCTTGTCCTGCGATTGAACCTTGCAAACCTGCGTCACCAAACGCCATGACCGCAGCCGCTGATTCTTCTAATCCCCAACCTAGTGAATTAGCGTTAGGCGCAAGGAACTTCATGGCCTCTCCCATCTGCTCCACGTTCGTGTTAGCGTTTGCCGCACCGTATGCAATTACGTCCGATGCGTGCCCCGCTTCCGATGCTTTCATGGCAAAAGCTTGCATCATATTAGATGAAATATCGGCGGCAGCAGCTAAATCTAGTTGACCTGCAGCTGCTAAATTCAGCATACCTGGCATAGCTGCATAAATATCATTCGCTTTAAATCCGGCCATCGCCAGGAAGCTTTGTGCATCTGCGGCTTGGCTGGCGGTGAAAACAGTTGTTACTCCCAGCTCTTTTGCCTGGTTTTTCAGCTTTTCGACTTCTGCAGCTGTTCCCCCTGAAATAGCTTTTACTTTGCTCATTTGTGTTTCAAATGACATACCAACTTCTACGGCGTCTTTCAGTGGGAGGGCCAAGCCAGCAAAAGCAACTCCTGAAGTCATCGCTACCGAAGCACCCGTACTTCTCATTTTGTTGCCAACTGTATTCATTCTTTGGCCCATCTTATAAAGTGATGAGGATGTTCTTTTTATCTCAGCTTCCATCCTCTGAATTTTGTTGGTCGTTTGTGTTAACGCATTTTGCGTCTTATTCATTTCAGCTGTTGCATAGTTCAACCGACGGGCCAGGGTTTGCGTTGATTCCGCATCCTTTCCCTTCTTGATGGCTGAATCTGCATAAGCTCTTTCAAGTGCTTTGACCTTCATTTTATGCTGGTCTAATTGCTGTGAAAGGGTTCTGACTTTCGCCTGCGACGTTTTCAATTCATTGCCCCACACACCAACGGCAGTCCTATTTTTCTCAAACTCGGACTTTATGTTTTTCATTTGAACTGCAATTGCTTTCATTTCCCCGTTAAATTGGGACGAATTAGAATACAGCTTTACTTTAATGTCTTTGCTCAATCCCTCACCACCTTTTTACAGTCCAGGTATCTGATCAATGTATAAAGGCTTATCCGATGCTGCAGCGTTTTTACTTGGCTTTTCCTTGCTCGCTTCTTTGCGCCGCGCGAGTCGCTTCAAGTGATAGACAATGTCCATTTCGTCTATCTGATTTTGAGTAAAGCCAATGTCCTCTAATGCGTTATACATATCAAGGACAGCATCGGACAAACTTACTCCCCCGGCTCTGCTTCCTCTGCGGTTTCCGGATTCAGGATCTTGCTCGCTTCAACGATATTTCCGATGACATAGTTTGCAGTTGCGTAGATTGTTCTATATAACAGTCTTGAATCAATGCCTTTTTCAAATTCTTCTGCAGTGAATTTGTTTCCGAACACTTCACAGATAAACTCTGATTGTTTACTTGTATAAATCCTTTCAGGATCATTCGATTCAAGGTCTTCTGTTATTTCTGCCGCAGTCCTAAATAAAACACCCGTGATAAAGTTAGGTGTGGAAAATTTCTTTTTCTTACCGTTTAAATGCAAGGTGATTGTCAATGCTTCCATGCTATTGCCTCCCGATTACAAAATAAAAAAGAGCGTTATTAAACGCCCTTTCCGATGTCTACTGAACTTGTGGAATCCTCTGTATCTTTTCCCTTTGCAAACGACGCCCCGTCGTATACAACCTGTTTAAACCATTCATCCGGGTCAAAGCCTTCATCGAATTCAGCTTGTGCCTTCCAACGGTTTTTCCCGTTCTTATTTTGAAGCGTCATGAAACCAGCTTTAAATTTTGCTGTTTCAGGGTCTGCTTTACCCTCTGTCGTTTTATTTTCGTTAGCCATCAGTTCAGGAAGTCCCTTTAAGAACCAGTAAAATCTATGGCCGCCTGTGGATGTTTTCGCCCTAAAGCCGAAAGCCAAGAAAATAGCCTTGTCATCAGAACTGGCAAAAGAAATCCCATTCTCGACCTTGTGTCCGAAAATCTTGTTTTGCACCTCAATAGGTAAATCTGCTAGTTCAGCCTCAAGGTCAATGTCTCCCATGTTGTTAAATGAATCAAAGACGCCGTTATCAGCCCAAAATTTAGACTGCTCTGATTTTGGATCGACTTTAACGTTTACGGCTCCTGGCAGTCTTTCAGGCTTTGCATATTCAAGTCCTTTATCGTCGTCTTGAATCAGCTCAGCATAATGAAACATGTCTAATCCGTAGATTGTTTTCCCCATCTGTTTTCCTCCTAGAAAAATGTTTTAACGTACCTCATGCCCTTGTGAAAGATTTTTGTATCTGTTTCGTAAAGATCCACTGAATCGTACCTGCCATATCCTAAATCTTTCATCAGTTTGTCTATCAGTTTTGCTATTTCTGTTTCATGCGTTCGCGTGTCTGCTTTTGAAAATATACTTAGCTGAAAACGAACTTCACTAGCAGCTGCTTGGTTGTCTCTGTATTCCTGGTCCCTATCTGTAATCTCTGAAAATACAACCCTGGGGAATGCGGCCACATCATCGGCCACAAGATTATGAAAACCTCCTGTGACAAGCTGCTTTAACTCTTTGTTTTTTATTAACGCTGCACTCAATTCTTTTTTCGCATCAAAGCTCATTTAATAGGCGCCGTGATAATTCTTTCCATGATTTTCACAGCTTGTCCCTCCCCTTCAATTGCGCTTTTTTCAATAAATGGATGCGGCGGCATTTTAGACGTGCCCCACTCTAAAAAACGCCCTCTGTAAGCGACTTTTCTATTCGGCCCAACGGTTACAAACATTTCACCATCTTTGGCTTCTCTTGCAGCTGAAACGGTGATGTTATCGACCATGTGAGGCTGATTTTTTGAACTCTTATTCACGTTACGTTTTTGATGCTCGGCTATTACCTCGCCCCCAGCTTTAAGGGCAATCTTTTCAGCTTTTTCAACGTCGTCACCTATCTTGTTGAAAAATCTCGTTAAATCATCAAATCCATCAATATCCATATCAGCCATTTATGCCGACCTCATTACATGTGACTTCAAGCTGCTTCTTTTTATTATCAACGTCGTTAAAATCCATTACTTCGAAAGTGCGATAGATTGGCTCTCCTGCCTCATCGGTACCCTTTTTATGAAGGATTCGCATGTCTTGCTTTACGTCTTCTCGGTATCTTATTGTGATTTTCTTTGGTGACTTAACACCTAACGCACCTGCAACAAGCGTGTCTGATTTTGAGCCGGAAAATCCTTCAATTGAACCCCATGTCTCAAAAGCATTTTCGTATGATTCAATCCAATTCAGCTCATCATCCTGTACCCTTTTCTTTACTTGGAAGATTAACCTCCGATTCAACTCGCTTATCTTCTTCATCCTCTTCTGCCTCCACATAGCGAAGTTGGGTTAGTTGGTCCCGAATAGTAAAAGGGATGGATGAGCCGGAAACGCCTGACTCATACACCCCTCGATTTTCGTACCAATGAGCAACAAGCATGCCTGTTACAAGCGCATACTGCTCGTTACCTTCTACATACCGACCTATTCCATTTTTGATATATCCCTTTGCTGCAGTAATTAAGGTTTTAAGCAAGGCGACATCTTGGTCGGTATCAACCTTTAAATATTCATCTTTCAGCATTTTTAAATCCATAGAAGACCGCCTACTTATTCTGTATTTTCTTTACCCTCTAGTTTGTCGACTCGCGACTCTAAATCAGTGATCATTTTTTGCACTTCTGAATTGATATTGTCCCATTTAACGCTTCCTTTACCGATTGTCCGTGAGTTCACAGATCCATCGCCTAAATGATCGTTCTTAATGGCTCCCGTTTCAATTACTGCAGGATCTCCCTTGTCGCCTTTTGGACCTTGAGGGCCAGTATCACCTTTAGGCCCTTGTTCTCCTTGCATCCCTTGAATGAAAAGAGGATTTTCTTTGCTATTTCCTTTTACATAAACAGCCGTGATAGGTTTTCCATCAGCGTCCGCCTCTGCAGATGTTAATACTCCATTACTTTCATTCAGAAAATCTTTTGCCATGTTAGATCAATTCCTTTCCAATGTTTATTCTTTACTCAGTTTGCTTTTCAGCTCTTTTATTTCGTCTTCCATTCCCTTGAGTCTAGTTTCAATAGACGAATTAAGATGCTCCGGCATGACGCTTCCCGTCCCGATGTTTACTGACCGGACAGCTTTTTCAGCAAGCATTTCATGTGTCACGCTTCCTGGTGCAGCTGATCCGACGCCTCCTACACTCACTTCCTCGCCGTCTTTGACGATTTTTCCGCCTGCAAACTCTAATACACCACCAATGACGGTTCGATCCCCGCCATCAGTGGTGTAGTTTTTCGTCACTCTCATGACTTTTTCACCTCTTCATCTTTTATTGATAGTTGGCCGTACACTACGGCATCTTCGTCCCACTTCCGGACGTCTTCTCGTTCAATTGCACGTACTTTTGTTGTGTTCGTTTCAAATGATCCTGCAGCAAGATTCGTATAGTCGATAGATTGTTGCTGACGATCAAATAGGACAACTGCCTCTTTTAAATCCCCAACAATTACAGGAGCTTTCCCTGCTTTTGTTTTCAAGACTTTGTTTGAGATCACCACCACGCGACGACCATACAGCATTTTGTTTGTCGGTTCGGAAGGAATATCCTTGAGTAGATATTTACCGTCCGCATCTTTCAGCTGATCCAGATAGTTAAACCCATCTTGGTTTGTCATGATGATCGCACCAGCTGAAATGGCGGTATCTAGCGTAACGTTTAAAGTCTTTTTAATATCATCCAAGCCCTTAAATTCGACCTTTTTCAAATCATCAAGGATTTTCAGAATAAGAGCGTTTCTTGTTGCAACTGATTTTTTGACAAACCATTTTGCCACATACGTCATGATGGCTTGATCTGTATCTTGCAGCAATGTATTCGAAAGTGGTAAAAGCCCTGCATAGTCAGTGATGCTATATGATAGTTTTGTAAACTTAGGCTGGTCTGTTTCTGGAATGTTACCCATTTCCTCTATGTCTTGGAATGGTGTCATGTCTCCGTTTTTTTCAAGCATACGACTACCTGAACGGGTTGCTACCGGCTCGACCGTAACATATTGCTCAAGTTGATGTAATTGCTCCCGCTTTAACTCTTTAATGGTTCTTGAAATATCTTCGGGGATCAGGATTCCGCCATCTTCTTCGTTTTTTCCTGACATCGCTCTGAATTCAGGATTTTCTAGGAATTCACGTTCTTCATGTGTTAAGGATTTACCTCGAAGAGACTTCATGAACAACTTGGTGAATTTCTTTTGACGTTCTTCCTTATCCCCTTCGGCTCCTTTTCGTCCCTCCGGGTTACGTTCTAGCTCCGGCACAAAATTTTCACCGCCAGGTAAATCAGGCACGTTCAGTGAGCGACCTTCTACCATCAATTCAATTTGATTCTTAAGCTCTTTCACTTCATCGAGAAGCTGGCGCGCCTCCTCTGTTTTTCCTTCTGCAAGTGCTTTGTCAGCATCTTCTTTCTTTTGCGTAAACCGCTGACGCAGTTCAATTTCTTTTTTTGTCATCTTTATTTTTCCTCCTCATAGAACGCAAAAAAAGCCTTACTCTGGAAGATCAAGGCTTAAAAGTTCCAATTCAATTTTTAAAACTTCATCGGTTGGTGCGCTTCGTTGTTCTTTTATTTCTTCTACTTTCTCTAAGCTGCGGGCTCCTACCACAGCTTCGGTATCTCTGTACGCAGGTGTCGTTACAAGAGATATGTCATAAAGGCGGTGTATCCTGTTTATTCTTCGTTCGTATATGTCTTCGTTTTCGTTTATTCTCCATTCGTCGGGTTCGTCTCCGTTGTAATCCAAAGAAAAGGCAAATGAACAGTGATTAATAAGACCGCTGCGTATATTCTCACAGAGATCACGTGCGTACGACGTATCAGTAGGCTTAAATCTAAATTTAAGACCTATACCATCTTTTTCTAATTCAAGCCGTCCTGAATCACCTGAGACGGTATTTCGCGCTAGTGGAAAGTCTTCTCGATGATTGAACAGTGCAACTACGTTTGATAGATCGGTAGATTCTAAAGCATCCCTGCTTATGATCTCCTTGAACCACCCCAAACGCTCGGACCACTTTTCAAACTTCAGGGCATATCCCTCTATAAATTCGGCTTGTCCTTCTCCTTCGGAACGGATCTCAATTGGCGTCGTGAGCAGCCGCACTTCTTTTTCTTTACTCATTCTTGCTGTCACCTCCCTTCATGGCTGAACCAGCTTTAAGCCTCTGGTATTCTTCCATAAAGTCAAGTGATACATAGTTTAGACTTGCAAGATATTTGTCACCATGTTCGATAGGGTTTCTTTCGAGTAAGTCACGAACTTCATTTTTATTTAATATTCCTGATTCGATCATAAATTTGAAATACTCGGCTTGTGTCTTACTATCGCCGCGCAACTCACTATCAACATTGAATTTTACATAATGACCCGCTTTTTGATCATTGTCAGTAAACAGCTTAATATTTAATTCTTGTTCAAAATTCACGATCCACGGTTGCAAGGTGTTTTTCATGTATTCGATGGACTGGTGCTCAATATTTGAAAAAGTGGCTTTATCTAATTCATTGAGCTTATGCAATGGAACTTTATATATCATTGCAATTTGAGCTTTGTTGAACTTCATCGACTCGACGAATTGGGCTTCTTGCAACGGCATGGCAATAGATTGATATTCTAGTCCATTGTCAATAATGGCTATGTTTTCACCTTGGTTGACCCGTTTCCATTCTTTCCTTACGTTTTCCTTGGGCTTCTCATCCAAGAAGGATGGAACCTTTAGGATGCCGCGCGGCGTGGCTTCGTTTTTATATAGTTTTGCGTTATATTTTGTGGCAGCTGCTTGAGCGCCTATATGCTCTCTCACTACCCCGATAGGCGACTTACCGTGTATGCCGTCCGTAGATAATCCTTTAAAGTGCAGCAATTGGTGTTCGTATAGTTCCATCATTCTTCCGTTAACAGTGGTTTGATACCAAATCATTCCTGTTTCAGGATGAATGTATGCGTGTGTCGCATCTGGCCGCAACGGGTAAAGATTTTCAGGGTAACCATGCGCCCCAAATTTAATCAGAGAATATGCATTACCCCAAGTCAATGCATGCGTCATCATCAGCTTTTTCCAGACATAAGCAGTCATGTATGGATTCGGCCTTGCGTAGATCATATAGGCTGATGGATGATTAGGGTTTCTGTTGACTCCTTGAAATTCTTTTTTAAATGTGTGTATCGGTAGCTTTGCGATGTCATCAGATAGTACGTTGACACATGCGAAAATGTCCGGCTGCACAAGTGAATTGCTTTCACTCACTCTTTCACCGCTTGCCGTCTCTCGACCTCCGAATAGATTGATCAGCTGACTGAAACCGTCTAATGTTGTTGAGCCTGAACGCTTTTCAAAGAATCGGTCTATAAACATTTATTTTCACCTCTCTTTCTGCCGCGCATGATTCGACAGCAAGTAGGCGTAAAACATAAAAAATACACCCGTCAGAAATAGACCGATGTTTGTATTTACCCGATACGCTGCCAGCAGAATAAAGGTGCACCCTCCAATAAACAGCAAGTCGTTTAATATTAATTTCAGAAGAACAATAAATTTTTTCACTCTCTCACATCCTAAAAACTGAAATTTCCTGAAAAATGTTCATTTAAGTCAACGTTTGCGCCCGTATCGTGATACATGGCTCTAGCAAAAGCATTCATAACCGCTGCAGCTGGATCTATTCTCTGTGGGGATTTCGCTTTGTCTAACATGATATTTTCTTGCGCGTCTTGTTTAATGATTGCGTTATTATATGCAAAAGTTAAAAGAGGATCGTTGCCATGAATGAGCTTGCCCTCGTATACCTTTTGTCTGTAATCCTTCGTAGGTAAAGAAAGGTGCTGAATCCTTTGCGGAAGCTCCGTCATATTAAATCCTTTACTCTCAAGTCTCTGCGCTAGGTGTAACGCATTCCATTTGTCATATGCAATTTCCATGACTCTCAATTTGTTGACGTGGGCAAATTCAACAATCCATCTTTCAACAAATTGATAATCAACTGCCTCCCCTGGTGTGAATGTCATCCAACCTTGATCACGCCATAAATCATAAGGCACTTTATCAGTAGCCATTTTCTCTTTTGCTTTTTCCTCTGGAATGAAGGAATGCTGACCGACATAATAAAAACCATCAAGAACACCAACCCACCCGACAGAAGTCAAATCAGTTGTCATAGATAGATCTAAACCAAGATAGATCGCCATTTCTTTTAGATCAGGTATTTCACCATGACAGGCCCGCCATTTAGTCATTTTCATGTAGCCGTTGTCCTTTTGATCGACCCATATGTCCATGTTTTTTGTGAGGAAACTTCTCATCTTTTCAGGCACGTCTAATGCAACTTTTATCGCTGACCGTAGTGATTCCATTCCCTCTGGATAAGTTGCTACAATCGGATTTGCCTTGATCCAGTTCGACTCATCCTTTACGTCGTCTTCGGGATCAAGTTCACAGATCATAACAAAATAGTCATCGTTCTCAATTTCAATGTCGGGATCAAGAATTTTGGAAACATATTGATACTCTTTGAAACACGGCCCGTTTAAGTTGAAACCTGCGGTAGTAATGATAACCATTAAAGGACTTCTACGCGCGACCATTCCACTGTCAATAACATCATAAATTTCACTTGTTTCATGTGCTTGGTATTCGTCGACTATTCCAAGAGAAGGGTTTTTTCCGTCTCCTACCTTTCGGGCTTCACGGGATAACGGTTTGATGATTGAATTTGTTGCGTATTTTGTTACCTGCCCGTTAGCGTCTGTGTATTTCCCTTCTAAAATAGGTGCGTGCTTTAGTTGTTCAATGATTGCTTGATAGACTTCATCCGACTGCTCTCTTGACCAACCAGCAATAAACACGCGGTGTTTTTCTCTAGTAGGAAAGATTTCATATGAAGCCATGATAGCCAGCAATTGTGATTTCGCGTTTTTTCTCGCTAACTGGATGTATGCTTTTCTAAAACGCCTGGCACCATTTTCTTTTTTGTAAAAGCCGTAAATATTAGCAGCAATGAATAATTGAAAGTCTGTAAGTTCAATTGGCTTACCTGCTAATATCCCTTCGACATGATTAAATTGCTTGGCCCATTCATAGAAATCAAGAACTGCTTCCGCGTCAAAATAATACGGGCAATCTTCATCTGCTAGCCGCTCTACGTCTTTGATGAACCTCTGAACAGACCATTTGTGCTTCTTTCCTGCTTTTATTTCCCCCGCTTGGATTTTTTCGCAATATGACCATACGCGCTCAATTAAAAGCTCCGCGGTCATTTCTTGCGTTAGCATTACATGCGACCTCCAAAGCGTTCTTCTTCTTTTGTCTTAGGCTTGTCTTCTTTCTTTGGGATAACGAGTTTACAGCGTGAGGAAATGGTTAAGCCTAAATCACTTGATGCTTGTCTGCATTGTTTAAATAATTTGTCTTGATTTATAAGAAGATCACTGTAGGCAGGATTCGCAATTTCAAACTTTTCTCCCTCTGAATTTTCAGCAAGGGTTGTGATCGGTGTCTCTAATAAGATTTCTGTTATTTCTAAGTATTGTTTTCGAGCAAACAAAAAACGGGCAAGCGCATCTACATCTAAATTTGTCATAATTCCGATGTTTTTGAGCTCGTCCGCTATCTTTTTGAATTCTCTTTTTAAATCTTTTGGTAAATATGCTGGTGCTTTTACTTTATCATTTGGCGCCTTTACTTCTTGTTGCCTTCTTTGCTCAATCTCTTTCTTGGTAAGGTTTTTCTTGCCCTTTACCAACAATAAATCTACGGGTTGTCTAGGCCTCGCCATCCTCTCACCTCCTTTCAAAATTTCATTTAGGGAATTTCTCGCGATGTTGAGGGAGACGCGGTCTACAGCAAATCGTTTCTAGGGATTTAACCCTGGGGGGCCTTCCACTTCGATGCGAAGCTGATTCATGTCTCTTTCTATATCTGCTCGTATTGAATCCATTTTCTTATAATGTTGATCAAGTAGGCTTTTGTTCCTTGTCATCCGAATAGCATTATACAGCTTGCTGATTTTGTTTTGCTGCTTTCTGACTTCCGCGTTTGTGTAGTAAGATGTGTACTCAGCTTTACACCCTGGACATACAAGAAAGTGACGTTTAATTCCACGACCGACCTTCATAATCCTAGAACAGTATTTAACTATGAAGATTGTTCCGCAGTGATCACATGTGCATTTTTTATAATCCATTTCCAAACCCTCCATCTTCTTTAGCTGTCTTCCTACTGTGACAGGACGCACACAGCGGCTGCCAGTTAGAAGAATCCCAAAATAATTTTTTATCTCCCTTATGCGGTTTGATATGGTCTACTACTGTAGCCGCAATACGTTTGCCTTGTAACATGCAAGACTGACACAACGGATGCTTTGTCAAATAACCTTCACGCGCTTTACGCCATCGGCTATTATACCCACGGCGTGACGATGATTCACGGAACAGATCATATGAAGGCTTCGATGTCTTATGCTGCTGGCAATATCCTTCTCGTGTTAGTTGAGGACATCCAGGTTCATTGCATGGTTTCAATGGCTTTTTCATTTTTTTCACCCCCAAAAAATAAAAAGCATCCAAAGGATGCCTAAAAGTTCGATCTTTTAGAATAGATATCTAATAAAGTTAAATGAACCTTACTCTTTAAAATATCCATTTTTATATAAGTCGTTTTTTTATCCTCATTCCAAACCTCCAAATTTTCTTTTAATAATAATCCGAGTATTTCTTCAGCAAAATCTGAATTAAATTCGTCTATAAGCAATTTTACGAACTCGTATGTTTTATATTCTTCTGGAAACAACGACTCATTTTCTTTAAACCATTCACAAAATAAAATAACATTTTTAAAATTAAAGTTTATATTTTCATATGAAAAACCGGCTTTAGTCAGTCTGAGGTTTTTCAGACCATCTTTGTAAATATTTAGTTTGTGTTTGGTTTTTAATTTTTTGATTTTATTTATTTCATAAACTTCATTTACTTCTCTTACTTCTGAAACAGTATTTTGATTTACATCTTCCTCATGTCTTTCTACAAACCCGATTGAGCTGAACATATGAAATTCTTTGTTAGTTACATAAGTGAATTCATTTAACAGTTCAACTCTAGGACCAATTATCTTGTTGTTTATGTCGTACCACCAGTCTTCCTTTTGTTCATCCGTTAAGAATATTATATTAACCTCTCTCTCTAAGGCGAAATTTAAAATCTGTTTCCAAAGGATTAAATCACCATATCTATTTTGTATGACAACTCCGTTATAAAATTTAGTTCCCGTTTTCTTATTTAAATCTTTATATCCAGGAGGTATATCCTTTTTAAAACGTTCTTCTGCTTCTTTTTCTAATTCCTTCATTTTAGAGTAATCGTAAGGTTTACCTACTTTATTTTCGTAAAGCTCTGTAATTTTGCTTTTAATCGTATCTTCCTTGGTTAAGTCTAACTCTATTTCATTTTTATTTCTTAATTGCTTTATTTGTTCATCAGTAACATTTTTTATAATTTCAAAGAAACTTTCTACATCTTCTTTATGTCTCTTCTTAAAATTACTTAGATCTTGATTAAGCATGTTTCTAATTTTATTCGGCACATCACCAAAAGCGTCACATACTTTTTCATACGAACCACTTTGCTCTACAATTACAGATTTTCTATTATAATGATATTCCAATGCTACTTGATGAGGCATCCACAGGTTTTTTTTATACTTTTGCAATAAATTCAGTATCTGTTCTGACGTTTCTTGAGTATACCTATATAAATTTAATAAAACATTTGTGTCTAAGACAATAATTGAATTTTTCCAAATATCCTTATCATCTTTATCAAAATAAAACTCACGAAATTGTTCTCTCAAGTCAATTCCTCCAATAAAATAATTCATATAGTTTATCGAACAAAGATGGATAATTTGAAGGAAATGCAAAATTTGTCGAAAAAAACGACCTCCTTAGTGGAAGCCGCTCTCAATTTATTACCTAATACCATCATAACCGCTCTCAGACAAAACGCTTTGCCAAGTTCGTGCCAAAAGTGTGCCATTAATATATTGGACTTTTATTTAAATTAGAATCTTTTACGGTCATATATTTATTATCCCTATCTTTAACTTCATATTTACGAAGTAAGTCAGAAACGATCTCTTTGAAATAAGGAGCTGAAAAGGGACTTACATAAACTTCGTTAATTAATCGAGTTAAATCTACGTCAACTTTTAATCCGGTTTTCTCTATTTGTTTATCTTTATCAAAATTAAATTTACTTAAGTTAGAATCTACTTGAGTATTTACATATCTTATAACTGAACGATACTCTTTTTCATGAGAATAGTGATTCCGTTTAACAAAAAAAGGAGCGGACCAATTATACTTATCTTTAATACTTTGATCTATACCCATAGTGTTAAAATCAATATATTCTACAAAATCATTCATGATACTATTTTCATTATGATTAGAAATAGAAGTGTACAAATTACTCCCAGTTGTTCTTATAGCTACTCCTTCATTACCTTGAAGATATAACTTCCACATAGCTTCCGACTCCGCTTCGTTTTGGTGCCAGCAACTAATATAATGCATTAGCTTTGCTTCTTCAAAAAATTTTGTTAAATGTTCTCCTCCTTTTCCCAAGTCCATAAATCCCTTTCCTATATTCACATAAAGTTTATTGTTAACATCACTTGAAATTTTCTCCACTAAAGATTGATTAAATTCATATTGTTTTAATGGACTTGACCCTTCAAACTTATCTTCAAATAAATCAGCCCTACAATAAAATAACTGTTTAGATTTTAGTAGATCTATAAATTTAGCTAGCGACATGTATTTCCAAAGAGAGAATTGCATTCTTGTGCCCCCTGTTTTTTCATAAATCATACCATTAAAAGTAATTTTTCCACAATATCCACCAATTCACCATATCTAATATTGTGTCTAACTCAGGGAATCGCTGAATCCTTTGCCCCTCTTGCTTTTCAGCCATTTCTTTAAAATGAGTTGGACATTTTCTCATTATGGTTAGTTGATGAAAAAGAGCGCAAAAAAAGACCCACCTGCCATTTAAACAGATGAGCCTATAAGCCAAAGTCGTCCATTGTTCTATCCATTGTGTCTTGTGTGATCCCGATATATCTCAATGTAATATCTGGGCTTGAGTGGTTGAATATTTCTTGCAGCAAGGCCACATCCTTGAACTTCTTATAATGCCAGTATCCAAATGTTTTCCTTAATGTATGTGTACCTATGCTATCAAGCCCAACATACTCCGCTGCCTCTCTCAAGATGTTGTATGCACTGCTGCGGCTGATAGGCTTGTTTAGTCCTTCTCTGCTTCTAAATACATACTCTTGATCATCACGATCTTTAATATATTGATCTAGTGCTTTCCGAAGTGTCTTGTTTACCTTGATTCTTTTTTCTTTGCCTGTCTTCTTCTCCCTCAAAGACACATATTGCTTTCTTACATCTTTCACTCTCAATTGCAGCAGATCGGATATGCGCAAGCCTAAATTGATTCCGGCCACAAAAAGCAGCAGGTTTCGTTTGTTCCGCTCTCCAAGATATTTTTTTATATAATGGATCTGATCAAGGTCCCTGATCGGCTGAACAAAATTCATAATTTATCCCCCTGCTTGTACACTTCTTCTCTCAAAGCAAAGGCCAGTCTATAATACGCTTTGTTTTTCACCCGATAATAATTTCGCTGACTAAGTCCCATTTCTGCATATATTTCGTAATCGTACATCTCTTCATCCTGCATATAGAGCATAACTAGGATGCGCCGCTCTTTTTGCGTTAGACGATTAATGCCCCTTTCGATTCGCTTCATATATTTTTCACGCTCAATCTCCCAATCCATTTTTTTAAGAGCTGCTTCTTCTGTAGATGAGTGGAACTGATTTGAAAAACTCGGCGGCGTAATGGTGTATGTTGTTGTGATCTTTGGAAGAAAGTCTTCTGGCGTTTGAAGCCTTAACATTTTATACTTTTCTAGCATTCTTTCCATCTTTGCTCTAGTTTTTTCCTCGTCGATCTGCGGAATGTCTAAACTTGTTTGATTCATGATAATTCCCCCTTTATTTTCTGCGCATTGCCCCGCCTTTGGCTCTTTTTAACCGCTGCATGTTTTGCCCCATCAGCTCACGTATCTCTCTTTCTGTAAGCTCTTGCGACTGTTTTTTCGGTTTCTCCTTCTTCATGTCATCCTCCGTTCAGACAAATAAAAAACGGACACCAACCAGCACCCGTAAAAGGTGTTGATCAGTGTCCGCAGGCTCTCCGTCTTGGACTTATTTAGTTGTACCTAGTTTCAGTTTTAACTCTTCAAATTTTTCTACAACATAATCGTAGAGTACTTGGTTATCATCGACTTTTTGGTGTTCACTCAATCCCATTTCATGCATTCCTCTTAGTCTCATTGAATCATCGAATCTGTCATTAACTAGATGTATTAAATCAATAGGGCAATATTCAGGGAAGTTATCTATAAACCCTTTCATTTTTGTAATTTGTTCATGATCCAATCCGTCGTATCCTTTTGGCGTGTATACATCTTTGATGGCAATTTGGTACAAAGGCTTATAAATTTTTTCAAATGCATTTTCATAGTTCTGTAATTCTTTATTTTCTTTACGAATCTTCTTTTCTTTTAAGTACACTGCAAAGTTAGCAGCAACTGCTGAAAGAATAGCTGTAATAGCAATGGTCAAGATTTTTTCTAATTCCATGATATAACCCCTTTTTTATTTTAATTATACTATGAAATGTGAATTTAACAGCTATTCCCTCTAACATCCTGATCTGAAAACGAAGACCCTTAATTTATATTGAATTTAACGGATTCAAAGGTTCCGATGTAGTTTCGTTTCTTGGAATCGGTGTAGCAGTCCAGTTGGATCACGTATGTTCCTTTGCCGGTACGCTTGCGGATTTCACTCACGCTAAACGACTTTAGAGGCGTGGACGCTTTGAAGCTGCCTCTTTGAACTAGATTAGTATCTGTTAAACCACCATTGGATCTCTTTTTATAAACTCCAGCGGTGTAGTAAAGTGTTCCCGATCCTTTCTTTTCCACTCTCCAATCAACTGTCTTGGCGCCTGCATAGTAATTGGTGTCATCCGTAAAGACTCTCGCTTGATGACCATATCCCTCAGTTTGCCAGTTTGACCATACTGCTTGAGCAGACGGCGCATAAAGCACCGCCGCAATAATAATAGTTAGTGTGATTAGTAGTTTTTTCATACTAAGTCCTCCTTAGGAAATCTAATATAGTTTGGTGCTTCTTCAAGCATTTCTTCAAAAATTGCATCTATCGCTTCTTGGAAAACAGTTAAACCGCTTTCGTAATTCGTTGAAGTTCCGTTAATTTTTTCAGCAAATCCTTTAGCAAACTGCCTTTTGAATTTCACTTTGATTGATTCATCCCAATTGTTTGGATTGTCATTAAATGCGATCACCAATAGATCAATAGGTAATTTAATGACCACATTATCCCCGTTCAATTTTGCATAATTCATATTCATTCCCCTTCCCAGTGCCCATTTCTTTTCATAACGTCAATTATTTCATGGATATATGGCTCATCTTGATTAATAATCACATAGTTGTTAGAAGGCTTTTTTTCATCTTTTTTCCGACCTTCTTCTATATACATTTCCACCTCTACTAGATGCTCCAAAAATTTCGTTAGTTGATCTCTTGGAACATATTTAGAAGCATCACGAACACTCAAAATTGAATATTTCATAGCAGGCTTCTGTCAATGATCAGTACCATTTCTTCTAGGAGGAGAGGAGGTTTTGACCTCAACCCCGTACTTATTCAGGCCTTTTTCCTGCTGCTTGTGCAGCTTTGTAATTACAGATGAGATAATCGGGTTGTTTTCGTTCATTGTGCTTCCTCCTTTAGTGATTGCATATCAACGTTTAAGACTTGAAGCATCCAAAGAAGAGTAGCCATTCCGGCAACAGCTTCTTTATCCGCTCCATTCGAACGAACTCCTCTTTCTCCAAAGTCGTTCATTCGTTCGATGATTTGATTTTGTTGCTTTTTATTAAGCTTCATATGTTTTCTCCTAACTGAAAGTCGCTTCCGGCTCTTCATCTGGTGTGACTTCATCCTCTTCCCACTCAATATCAAGATCGAGTTTCACGTTGTTTTGACTTAATCTCATTAGCAAGATTTCAAAGTCATTTAGATGTCTCAGCGACTTCAATTCGTTGCTCGTTCTATAGTCGATATCCCATTCCTTTTCTCTTTTTTTATAGATAGAAATTGGTATCTCAAAATTCAAATCTTCGTCATGCTCACATTCAAAAAATATTGTGGCGTATTCAAAACTACTCCATGATCTGTCCTCATTACGCTCAACTTGAACACTAACCTCAACCGCTTCATACTCTGGACCAGCTTCAAATTCAACTTCAAGGCCGTCAGTTTCTACTTCCTTTGCCACATACTTTTTCCATTCATCAAAGAGGTCAGACAGTTTGATAGTCTTTTCTTTTTCTTCAATCATTAAATTCTTGAAGTTCTCAAGCAGTGTTCGGTTATCAAATGACGCTTCTTTTATCGTTTCTACTAGCACATGGTCTAGCTTGGTGATGTATTCTGAGTAATCGTAAGTTTCAAGGTATGGGACAATGACGCTTTTCAACTTGTTTTCAATGACTTTTCTTGCTTCTCCACCGTATGAAGAAAACAGGTCTTCAAGCGCTTTTGAAACGCCTTGTTTCAATTGCTCTGCGATCAGATTTTCAACCATTCCATTTTCTAATTGTTGTGCAATAACATCTTTAATATTTTTTTCAAGGTTCATTATTTTTTCCTCCTAAGCCGCTAGGCTGTTATATAAGCTGCAAATTAAGTGCTTTTTTCCGTTCTTCCAGTAGCTTTGCTTTGACCTCTTTGACTGGAATAGGTCTGATAGGTCTGCCAAGAAAAGAGACAACAATATCCGTGTATTCAATGCTGACATCTGTATACCCGACTGATTGATACGGCTTGCCCTCAATCCACACGAGTTTTCCAAGTTGTATCTTTTTCAAGATGTGTTCTTTCCCCGTTCTGATTCTTGCTACAATGTCTACTGTTTTATATTCAGCTGGATTAAATGTCTCTGGCTGATACAGCATTTTTTCAGCTGTATTTTGACATGTGTATACAATTTCAAGCTGGCTATATGTGATTGAAACTTCTTCTATGCCAATGATGATCCAGTTTGTTTGTTTAAACTCCAGCAAGTCGCCAATCTGCAACGGCTGCTTGTACAGGTTATAAGTCTTTTTAATAGACTTAATGATGTGTTTCATTGCATCAACCCAGCAATCGTTATAATCCCCATGAAACCAAGAAGCATGAAGATAACAGGCCCGTTTGATTCACGTTTTGCCAAGATGACATTTCCCTCTATAACAAGGTCATCATTTTCACGTACCAGCATTGGTACAACGTTTTCTGGCACTTTAAGATGAGCAGCTGCATCCTGAATCGTGATCGCTTGATGTTTGCAGGCTTTGACGGCCTGAGACAATTCAACGTGTTTTGGTAGACTCATACTCTTTCACCGTCCAATCGCTTCATAAAAGCAAATTCATATTGTTTCTCGATGTTTTTCATGGCTGCTAATCCGCGGAGCTGATAATTCTTTTTCTCTATTTCTCTTTTCAAACGTGTCACCTCGTCAAATAGGTCAACGTTTATTTGATTTTTTGATAACATCGTGATTCCTCCCCCGCCGGGGATGAACATCCCCTGCTTATTTATTGAATTTGAATCCGTAGTCAAAACGTATTCGATCTAATTTGCCTTTAATGGTTTCGATTATCGTGTGTCCGTGCTCTGGTGCTTCTGTTATATGAGCTGTGTTATTAATCCCGTCTAGGACAATCACTTGAATTTTCCCCGGTTCAACATCAGCTGTAAAAAGGTCGTTTTTTTCTAATGTGATTCGTTGTGGTTCATTCACTTTGATCACTCCATGTGATATAATTAAGATTCATGGGCTTAATTACTCACATTTTGATGTGAATTCTACCGCTGAGACTCGACGGATTGATCTGTGCGCTGCCAACGCCAGTCTTTACGTTTGAGTCTCTTTTTATATGGCTTGGGTGGATGTTGCTGCCTATATACTGCTAGTTCTTCCTCTGACATAACCCACGCTTTCACTGGACCTGCTTTGTATGGATTCGCTACATTTTCCAATATGCTCACCTCCTTTTATTCGTCACGCTGCGGAACGTTGAGATTATAGATTCTTTCGAGTTCTTCGTCAGATAGTTTTTCGCAATACTCGCGACCAACGTTTGTGAGACTCAACCACTCGATCATTAACGCTCTATCATCACTACTCATCACTTGATGCCTCCCCTCTTTTTGAGGTGGCGCACGGCTGCTGTCTTTAGCTGTTTCGGACACTCTTCATATCTCGCAATGACTTCCAGCTGGCGTGCTGTCGCTTTTTCAAATGGCAACAAGATGCTCTTTTTCTTCATGCTGCTTGTCCCCCTTTCCGAAGACTCCGCCTTTACGTGGTTCGATCTTGCCTAGATCGCCTTGATCTATAATAAGCAGCAGAATTTCATCAACATTGCGTGCTAAACGATTTGCGATGTGTCTAATCGGTTCATGATCCTGCCACATCTTCCGAAAAGATATGATATCCCTCTCGCACCATATGAAGTCGCTGGACGGGCAAGCGTAGTAAACTGGTTGATCTTCAAACAACTTGCGTAATTCTCGCTTCTTCGCCATCATGACGCTCTTTTTGATGTACATAGGCTCGTTTGCGCCGACACCGTTCGGGCGCTCCTTGATCTTTCCTCTTTTGCTGAAATCAATCATCAGCATTAACACTTCTTCTTCTGGCCTGCGAAACAGCTCGGCCATTTCACTCAAAGACCTGCCTTCGTACCAGTAATCCAAAAACCTCTTGAGGCCAACAATGGTCCATTCGAAATTGAAATCTTCTAAAATGATTCTAGTAGCACTCACTTTGCAATTTCCTTTCTGCGACCGACCTCTCTGTGTACAACGTGCACAGATGTCGTCAGATTCTTTTCTACGAGCCAATAAAGTGGGTTCAACCCATTTACTACTAAAATCTTTCTTTCGGCTCTCGTGGGCTTTATACCGCCTTTTTTCATGATCGTTCCTCCTTGTGTTTTTTTATAGGCTATTTAACTTGCAATTTCGGAAGCGGTTGAATTGCTGATGGTCATAGTTTTCTCCTAAAATGGCAATTCTTCGTCACGCTTATCAAAGGTGTCTTTAAACAAAATGTATTTAGACTTTTTTGTCATGCGTGATACAAGTTTTGTGTCGTACATTTGTTTTAGTTTGTCCCCTGTTAAATTGGATGTGTAAATCGTTGTTTTATCCTGTCTAGCCGATGTGACTGCATAAAGTATCTTGTGAATAAAGTTAGTGGCTTCGCTCTTTGAATGTTCAGATCCCGTTTCAGCACCAACATCATCAATCACTAGATAATCCACATCACCTATAAGCCCAGTTACATAACCTTGTGTGAATTTACTTTCTTTGTTGTTGAAAGAGTCTTGAATTGCAAAAGCAGCATCAGCAAGGTTTATAAACAAGCATGATTTGCCCATGTCTTTAGGGTTCTCAGGGTCAGGCGGCACATTCAGAGCTTTGAGCGCGGCATAAGCCAGATGACTCTTACCCACTCCTGGATGACCTTGCAGAAAGATATTAAACACTTTTCCTTGTTTCAAATAACCGACAAGCTCCATCATGAGGCGTTTGTTTGCCGTTTCCTCAGGCTCTGTCACTTTGTAATTATCAAACGTCGCTTTAGCAATGGTTCTGTCTCGGAAGATGCTGCGCTTCTCCAGCATGTTGAAATTCTTTGTACGCTGGCTAAACTCGATCTGCCTCTCCAAGTCTTTTTGGATCTTCTTTTCATCTGCCTCCAGCTCACATCTTGGGCAGATTATTTTGCCATTGAGGATCATCATACGAACAGGCTTGATGACATCCTCGTTCCCTCTTGTGAATGTGTGTTTATTGCAGTATTCAGAATGGAAGGTCATTCTTGCGTTTAAGGACTCCGCCGCCACTGATTTGATGCTCTGCACGCTTTATCACCTCATCACTGTGATTTAAGTAACCCTCGAATTTGGTTCCAAATAGCGTTTCAGGTCGGAGGTATTTACTCATGTCTGGGTTATTACGCCATTCATAGCATTTGGACAAGATCACTTTTTTAAAGTCATCGAATCTAAATCCCTCGTTCCATCTTGCTCTTATGTCTTTTTGTGTTTTTGGTGTGGTTGTTCTGAATTTCTTACCTGACATTTGATTCAACAGATCAACAATCAGCTTGAAAGGAATTTCTGTTTTTTGAGTTTTTGGATTATCTGCAGTCGGGTTGCCCGACAATATATCTTTTAATTCTTTATCTATATCTAATTCTTTATCTATATCTATTGCGTTACTCTGCGTTACCGTAATGTTATCTGTAACGTTACACGGTTTTGGTAGTTGCAAAGCTCTTTGTTTGTCCCTGTGTTTAGAGACTCTTTTTCTGTTTTGTTCTCTAATTTTTTCAAGGGCATCTAAATTCTGATGCTTCTCCCAATTACATATACTTATATAATTCTGTTCATTAATTTCTATCATCCCGAATTTCCTGAAAGTGTCTAAAGCCATTCGGACAATTCCTAATGGTCTTCCAAAAATATGCGCTAACATTTCGTCTGTGTAAGGCACGTTTTCACTTAGATAAATAAAACCAGATGCGTTAGTTTTTCCTGCTTGAGCAAGTAATTTAACCCATATAATCAACAGAGTGTCAGATTCAGGCATTTGTTCAATGAGTTTGATCTTTTCATCATCGAACATCTGGGTGCTTAGCTTCACCCATTTAACTTCACCCATCTTCAAAATCCTCCTAATGTTTTTGAGTTTTTCTAATTGAAGCTTGTCCTTTAAAAAAAGGTGAAACAAATGTTTCAAGCCTCTTTAGTTTTTTTGTTCTTTTCTTTTTTTACTGGTGTGTAATAAGGCGCCACAGCCTCAGTAAAAAGTTTTTCTCTGTCTTCTGTTCCAAAGAAAACTTCTCCAAGAAACAGGTTGCTTTTTCTCTTTTGCTTTTTCTTAGCCATAAAGATCACCTCGACACATAATATGCAGTGTGGACAGTAGGACTACCCACCAAAAAAATCAGCAGTTTCAAATTTGAAAATTAAAAAACCCCAAGCATTATTCCTGACAGGTATTAAATTATTCAAAAAAAAGCTTGGCTTTTATGCCAACTTGCTCTGAAATTCTCTCTAAGCTTTTAAAAGTAGGAGAAATTTTTCCGTTTTCTAGTCTCGATATATAAGAACCCGTAAAACCCATCACTTCTGCGAATTCTTCTTGAGAAAGACCACTCTCTTTTCTTTTCGTTTTCAACATTTTAGCTAGTTCATTAAGGTCAATCACACAGCACCTCCTAATATTCCTGTCAGGAATGAATATACCACACAGGAATATTATTGGCAAGTCTTTTCCAAAAGAAATATTCCCGTCTGGAAAGTCAGTATGCTATAATTATTATGTAATTTTGGTTAAACTGTTACGATCAAAGGTGGTTTAAAAATGGAGAATAGAAAAATCGGTTTTGCTGTAAAGCGTCTACGTTTAAAAAAGAAGAAAACTGTGGAAGAGGCAGCTAAGGAAATTGGTATATCTCAAAGCTATTTATCTAGAATTGAGAATAACTCACAAATTCCCTCCGTTAAAGTTATAAATAAAATAGCAGATTATTTTGATGTACATAGTTCATATTTATTTTTGGATGAAGAAAGCATAAATAGCTTTACTGAAAAAGAGAACGAATTATTCTCAAGCAAACATATTAATATAAATGACCTTGAAAAATTAAACATTGTTCATGACAACGGCTCTAAAATCACAAAAGAAGAAATTAATTATGTAATTGATCGCCTAAAGGAACTAAGAGAATTAAGAGAAAATTATTTAAAAGGAAAAGAATAATTTATTTTTTTTTGCTTTCTTCTTCAAGTTTCTTTATTTTAGATATTTCTCTCTCTATTTTTTCAATAAGTTGTTCGTAACTAGACAATATACTTTCCCCCTAATTTAACTAGTGTTTCCTGTTTTGTTGTTTTCCCAAAACAGGAAACACCTCTTTAAAACACGAAAGACGATACCATTTCTGGTAACGTCTTTTTTTACATCCCTACTCTAACTTCTTTTGTTTGAATAATCATTTCTTTTTCACTCTTCATATCAGCGTCCTTCACTCCGGCTGGTAAAAGAAAAATTGTTATTATAAATAAGCTAGTTAATGCTTTCATACTTTCACCTCCCTTGACCTTTAAAGTGTAAGATCTAAATCCATTTTTTTCAACTGGATTTTCGGGATATTAGCTCTAAAGTAATCACGCTGTTCAGAGAAAAAGTGTAAACATAATAAAATTTTATCTGTCCTTACCTCTCTAATTCCATCAAATAGATATGCATAGGGGCGTAAGGATTTATCTAAATAATACAGTTTAAGTGAACTACCTTCACTTAGAACCTGTGTGAAATGTGTAACATTATAATCTTCATCAATTTTTTTACACCAGTAATATTGAAGAATAGCAATCTCTTCTTTATTTTGGATAACTTCTTCTTCTCTCTCTGGAAACTCTTCATATAATTTCAAAAGTTGCTTGTAGTAATTTAGTGATTTCTTATACGACTCAAAAAAATAGGATAGGCCAAGTAAATATGTTGCGGTCATGACATGGCTTTTGCTAATACCTGTTTTCATTAAAGACATTGCAGAATCTCTTGCTTTTTCAATATTATTTTCTTGTTTCAGGTACGTGTTTGCAAGAATTTCATCAATTCTCGCTTTAAAGCTCTTCTTTAGAAATGGATCATTAATTCCTTTTAAAAATTCCTTGGCTCTATCAATTGAATACAAACTTAAATCGTACTTCCCGATATTGTAATAGACATATGATTCAAATATTTCAAGTAATGTTTTACCTTCTATGGTTTTTGCTTTAAGATTGTTTAATGCTCTTTGGTGTTCAAGCGGTTTAAATGATTCTCTAAAGTTCAAAGCAAAGCGGTAAGCATTACAAGCGTCTGGTGCTACAGAAGAATAATTATCAATAATATATCTTATTTCATTAAACATCTGATTGGTGTAATAATATTCCAAAGCGCTATAAATGTATTTCTTATCGAAGCCACTTTTAGAGTATTCTTTCATCAATTGTTTTTCTTCACTAGGTGAAATTTCCCTTACTGTTTCTATGACCATCCAAAAAGCTATTTCTTTTCCCGAAAAAAATTTACTCATATAACCTTTTGTAATCCCGATCGCTTTGGCGATGCTATTTTGGGATTTCTCCATTTTATCCAGGTGTTTTTTCAGAACGTCTCTTATATCATCATTTTTAATTGTACTGTGCATACGCTCACCTTTCAAAATCAATTTAGCACTCTAAAGTCGAAAATGCTGTCACAAAATGTCGAATAAGTATGAATTTTTAATCTAAAATTAAAAACAATCCTTTTCTGTTAATTCAATTATAATCCTTTTAAGGTTTATATTAACATATAACTTTTGGAGGAGTTATATGCTGCGAGCTTTATTTGTAAATATGAGTAGGATTATTAGCAAGTAATTTCCAACATGATATAATTATTGTTATTGATTAAGATTAAGTGTTATTAAATTGGGGTGTCTTTATCTAATGGATTATAAAAAAAACGAAATAATCGGAATAAACTTAAACAGACTAAGAAACAAGCAAAAACCTAAACTATCAATAAGACGTCTCGCTGAAGAAGTTGGTCTGAGTAATGGGTATTTATCAAAGCTTGAAACCGGTAAGATTAAAAGTCCGTCTTTGGAAGCCATGATGAAACTTTCCGATTTTTTCAATGTGGATCTCAGCTTTTTTATTACCGATCCTAGATATATTGATTTCAACGGCAAAGATGTAGAGACGAATCAAGTTTATGTGAATGGACTGACTCTTGATACAATCAAAAATATTAACATTATAGATGATGATGGAAACCCATTAACAGATGATGAACGAAATTTCATGCTTGATGCATTAAAGAATTATAGAGCCTCTAAGGTCAAATTCATCACAAGCAATATTTCATCGAATGACGATTGATTTTAAGCTTCTTTTTTCCACTCCTATTTCTTTCCCCTTCCTCTAAGCACTTTATTTCTACACTTATTCGAGGATTTATTGTTCGTTTGCAAAAGGTATGCTTAGCATTCGAAATGTGATTTCGAACAGTCTTTTCGCTAATAAAAAGCTCGCTTGCAATTTCTTTTGTTGTTTTATCTTGGACGAGCAATTCGAATACTTCTCTTTCTCTTTTGGTTAATAGCGGCTTGGATTGAAACTCTTTCTCCTTCAAGTATTGTAACCCTCCTTGCTAAGGTGAGAGCTCTAGTCTCTATAGAATGGGATTCTGTATAGTCGAGATATCATATGCCGGGTGCCTGAGGTAGGTGACGTTAAAATCAAGAAATCCCGCATATCAGCGTCCAATTTCTGCGCTTTCATCCACGCAAAAAAGGACGAGTCTCCTCCCCGAGACATCGTCCTTTTTTGCGTGGTATTTAAAAGATTGAAATGGCGCCTGTTAACAATGCAATAAGTGTTGTAAAAAGGGCAGTTAACACGGTCCATAGCAGTGCATATTTTTGCAAATCACCAATATCTTTGTTCAGCATACTGACAAGCAGCAGTGTTGAAGCTACAAGCGGACTCAGTAAGTGAACAGGCTGCCCTATGATAGAGGCACGTGCAATTTCCACCGGATCAATCCCATAAGCTGCGCCGGCTTCAGCCAAGATTGGCAGCACTCCGAAATAGTAAGCATCGTTTGAGAGCACAAATGTAAATGGCATACTCGTCAAAGCAACAATCAGCGGGAAAAATGAGCTGTAGGAATCCGGAATCATGTAAATGACCAAATTGGCAATGGACTCAACCATTTTTGTTCCAGAAAAAATCCCTGTGAAAATCCCTGCTGCAAATACAAGTGTGATAACCGTTAATGCGTTTCCTGCATGAGATAAAATTCGCTCGCGCTGATCTTCAACCTTTGGATAATTGATCATCAGAGCGATGACAAATCCAATTAAGAAGAGTACAGGAATTGGTATGATATCCATGACGAGTGTGACCATGACCGCAATTGTTAAGAAGAAGTTAATCCAAATCAGATTCGGTCTCTTGATATTGGCTACTCCATCTTCAATTGACGCAGCCAATTCAGGAGAAATGGACGGCTCTTCTTTGTACTGAATCTCTGCAATCCCAATCCGTTTTCTTTCTTTTTTCCCAAGTACATAAGCAGTAAAAAGTATAAAAAGACCGCCTCCAACCATCGTTGGGAGTAATGGAATGAAAAATTCGCCTGCATCTAATCCAAGCGCCGCGATTGCACGAGTAGCTGGACCGCCCCATGGCGTCATTCCGCTCATAATTCCTAATGATAATAATGAAATTGTTCCTAAAATTAATGGATTCATCCCAATTCTTAAGAAAAGTGGCAGCATAGCTGATACGGTAATCATGTACGTTGTTGTTCCATCACCATCTAATGCAACAAGCATAGACAAAATCGCTACCCCAAAAGCAATTTTGACAGGATCACCTTTTACAATACGTAGAATGAGTTTAATCAGAGGATCAAACAATCCAGCATCCAGCATGACACCGAAGAATAAAATCGCAAATAACAATAAAGCAGCTGATGGTGCAACAGTTTTCAGTCCATCAAGCATCATGTCCCCTAACCCTTTGTTAAAGCCGCCGATCAATGCAAATATGATAGGTACAACGGTTAGAGCCACCACCGGATGCATACGTTTTGTCATAATGAGAAATGTAAATGTCAAGACCATCAAGATCCCTAAAATAGCTAGCACTTTATATCCCTCCATCCTCTTCTTTACATGATCTGCAAGCGCCCCCTTGCACTTGCGATCTATATGTTAGCGCTTTCTATTTCAAGGATATAATAGCTTTTTTTATAATGAAAATATTGATTTTTTCGTATATTCAATAAATTTCTTTTATAATCAACCTTGCTGATTTCTTAAAAACTCAATGAACGCTTTCACCACAGACAAATGAAGTGAGTCTGGCTGGTACATGAGCCATGTATCTCTTAAAACAGGCTGTCCATCTTTATACGAAAGTCCTTTTACAAATAACTCATCACTTGGTCTGAGGCAAATTTCTGGGACAATGGCATAGCCTAAACCATGCTTCACCATCTCTTTTGATGTATCCTGACGGTCTGTCTCCATCGTGACAAGCGGAGGCATTGTGAATGTTTCCTGCCACCATCTGTTAATCAGCCGTTTTAATGAACTGTCTGTATGATAGTCAATGAGCGGCAGATTCGGGAGATCCTTTAGCTGAATTTCTGATTTTGAAATAATGCAAAGACGCTCTTTATCAAGCAAAAAACGCTCTCCATTCCAGTCATAATCGCCTCTTAAAATCCCTAAATGCACACTTGATGTTCCTAATAAATCCATTACCTTTGTGCTCCAGCCTGTGTTGACCATAAATTGAACATGTGGATACTGCTTAGAAAATTCCTTTAATATTTCTGGCAGTTTATACTGGGCAAAGTTACTTGAGACCCCTAACCGAATGGTTCCTTTGACCTTTTTTTGCATATTGAGCATGCCATCTTTCGTTTGCTGCAGCTGTTTGAGCATGTCATTTGCGTATTTAGCCAAGTATTCGCCCTCTGATGTAAATTCAATTCCTCGTTTTCTTTTAAAGAAAAGTTTCATATCAAACTCCTCTTCAAGCTGTTTCAATCGATAGCTTAAGGCAGGCTGAGAGACAAATAATTTTTCTGCCGCTTTTGTGATGTTCTTTTCTTCATAAAGTACCTTTAAAAACCGCCAATCTTTTTCATCCATTGTATGCCCTCCTTTTTTACTAATTATAAAATAATTTTATCGATTTCTCTTAAAATAATGTATTTAACTTATCTCTTATTATACTTTACCATTTTGGTTAGATAAACAGTTAATTAAAAATTGAGGGTGAGAGTCATGAGAAAAGTTCCAATCACAATCATGCGAGGCGGTACAAGCAAAGGAGTATTCATTCACGCAAACAATGCACCATATGAACACGATGAGCTCGAAGCATTTCTATTAGACATTATGGGCAGCCCTGACCGGCTGCAGGTCGATGGAATTGGCGGCGGTAATTCTTTAACAAGCAAAGTGGCCATTATCGATAAAGCCACACGCCCGGATGTGGATGTGAACTATACATTTGCACAAGTCAGCATTAATGAGAGATATGTAGACTTTAAAGGAAACTGCGGGAACATCTCATCAGCCGTTGGGCCGTATGCGATCATTAAAGGACTTGTTCAAGCGGTTGAGCCCATTACAACTGTACGTATCCTCAATACCAATACAAATAAAGTCATTACGGCAGAGGTCGAAGTTGAAAATGGAGAAGTGAAATTTGAAGGACAGGCAGAAATTCCAGGAGTAAAAGGAACTGGTTCTCCTATTTATTTATCCTTTGAGAAACCTGAAGGCGCTGTCACAGGTAAAACCTTTCCGACTGGAAACAAAATTGATACGATTCAAACGAAGTTTGGGGAAATTCCAATCTCGATCGTTGACATTGCAAATCCAATTGCCTTTATTCGTGCCAAAGATATTCAATTAAAAGGAACTGAATTACCTGAAGAGTTTACAGACGAATTACTGGATGATTTAGAAGATATTCGTTCTCTCGCTGCTGAAATGTGTCATTTTGCACCAAAAGAAATGGCCACATTACAGTCTCCAGCTGTTCCAAAGCTTGCGCTCATTAGCGAGCCTGCTGATTATGTAGATACAAATGGAATCTTGAGACGAGCAGAAGATATGGACATCATCGTTCGTATGCTATCGATGCAAAGACCGCACCAAGCACTTGCCATTACCGGCTCTGTCTGCGTGACAGCCAGCTGTTTCTTGGATGAAACGCTTCCTTCTCAGCTGTTCCAAGGACAAGGTGACACACTTCGTATTGGGCATCCTGCTGGTATTATGCAAACGGAAATTGACATCTCTCAAAACAGAGTCAAAGTCATTCGAACGGCAAGAGAAATTCTAGACGGAGTTGTCTTCACAAAACAAGACTATGTGATTCAGCCTCATATTAAAAGAGAAGCTTAAAGCAGACGATGTTCTCGTCTGCTTTTTTTAATGCTGAAGCGGTGCATCAATATCACCGGCAGAATGAGCTTTTATCTGCCCTTTCTCATCTTTGAGCTGGAGATGACCGTAGCGGTTGACTCCGCAGCAAATGCCCTCTTCCCATGTTTGTTTTTCACGGTCTAACGAAATCCGCAGCGGTTTATGAAGACGATATAATCGTTTATTGTAAAGGGCAGTGAGTGCTTCAAACCCTTCATTCTTCCAGCGTGTATGATATTTTTCAAAAGCCTTGGCAAGTTCCTTCACAAGCTGATCGGCTTTTACCTCTGTAAGCTCTGATAGGCAAATGGTTTTGTACGGAACATGCTCCGGCTTTGTCTTCACATTGATGCCAACCCCGATATAAATGGCGTTACGGTCCGCTTCAATCAATGTGCCTGATATTTTTGCCTCATTAATAAGAATATCGTTTGGCCATTTGATCGCCAGTTGATCCTCATCCCTGATGAGAGGTTTGAGTACATCGTAGATCGCTAGTGCCGTCAGCGGAGCAATCGTTGACTGGGTGGAGAGTTCTTGTGGCGGCAAAACCGTCATGGTCAAAGCGACATTCCCTGCAGGCGTTTCCCACGGTCTGCCTAGCCTGCCTCTTCCTGCTGTCTGCTGATGTGCATAGACAGCAAATGAGGGTTTTTCTCCTATTTGCATAAGCCTTTTTGCTTCATTATTTGTACTATCAATGGTGTCATATTGAAAAATCTTCATGTGTTCTCCTTTTGTTTCTTCTTGATATGATCCTTTTATTATAACAAAATGAAGCTTACACGATGATGAGAGCTCTATGTTACTTATTTCGTTGAGCTTGAAATGTTTCTTTTTCTTCCTCTGTAAATGGAACAGAAGCGCCTGTTTCTTTATTAATTTGCACCATGGTGACTGAGCCTGTAAAGCATGGTTCCTGCTGCTCGTTTTCTCCTAAATAATGAAGGATAAGTGAGCTTGATCCGACTTTTTCCGGCTTTACATACACACGAAGCCTCTCCCCAATCTCCACCTGTTTGATGTAGTCACATTGCAGGTTTGCCACGACTGTAATTGTCTCTTTCACTCGTTTCATTCGTTTATCAACAATTCCCGTTTTTTGAAAAAAGGCGATCCGTGCTTCTTCAAAATACACAAATGGAGTAACATTGTTCATATGGCCAAACATATCCGTTTCTGAAAAACGGACAGTCGTTTCGACATAAAATCGAAAAGATGCTCTCCATTCTTCAAATGGTTCCTCAATATATGACGGAAGTCTCACTTCATCATCTCCTTATTCATCAATAAACGCCTCTCCCATATTGGAAGAGGCGTTTATTTTGTGTTCCATCCAGCCTCTTGTAAACACTCATCATGATTGACAAAGAGGACTGAATGTGATGTTATTCTGCGTGATCGCTTCCGAAGAAGTTACGGAAAGCTTGTAATGTTGTATCTCGGTTAAGTGCTGCAATTGACGTTGTCAGTGGGATTCCTTTCGGACAAGCCTGCACACAGTTTTGAGAGTTCCCGCAGTTCGCAAGACCACCGTCACCCATAATTTCTTCTAGACGGTCAGACTTATTCATCGCACCTGTCGGATGTGCGTTAAATAGACGTACTTGCGAAAGCGGTGCAGGGCCCATAAAGGAAGACTTATCATTTACGTTTGGACAAGCTTCAAGGCAGACACCACATGTCATACATTTAGAAAGCTCATACGCCCATTGACGTTTTTTCTCAGGCATTCTTGGTCCAGGTCCAAGATCATATGTGCCATCGATCGGCACCCATGCTTTTACTTTTTTCAAGGAGTTGAACATGCGGCTTCTATCAACCTGCAAGTCTCTCACGACCGGGAATGTCTTCATCGGCTGGAGACGGATCGGCTGATCTAACTGGTCAATCAAGGCTGTACATGACTGACGCGGTTTTCCATTAATGACCATGGAACAAGCTCCGCACACCTCTTCAAGACAGTTCATATCCCAGTTGATCGCCGTTGTTTTTTCACCTTGTTTATTGACCGGGTTACGTCTAATTTCCATGAGTGCAGAAATGACGTTCATATTCGGACGGTAAGGGATTTCGAATTCCTCATCATAAGGCTTTCCATCTGCTGTATCTTGACGTGTGATTATGAAATGAATTGTGTTTTTTTCACTCATCTTATTTCTCCACCTTTTTCTTCGAGTAATCTCGTTTACGAGGTGCAATTAACGATACATCGACGTCCTCATAGTGGAATGCAGGCTTTTGATTTTTCCCTTTGAACGTAGCCATCGTTGTTTTAAGGAATTCTTCATCGTTTCTTTCTGGGAATTCCGGTTTATAGTGTGCGCCTCGGCTTTCATTCCGGTTATATGCCCCGATCGTAATGACTCTTGCCAGTTGTAGCATGTTGTCAAGCTGACGCGTGAAGGCAGCGCCTTGGTTGCTCCATGATGCGGTATCATTGATGTTGATCTTCTTGTAGCGCTCCATTAGTTCTTCGATCTTCTGATCTGTTTTTAAGAGTTTGTCATTGTAACGAACCACTGTAACGTTATCCGTCATCCATTCACCAAGCTCTTTATGAAGCACGTACGCATTTTCTGTTCCGTCCATGCTGAGGATGTTGTCCCATTTCTCTTGCTCTTTCTTCACGGCGCTGTCAAATAGTGCAGAAGAAAGGTCTTCCGCAGATTTTTCAAGACCGTTAATGTACTTCACCGCATTTGGTCCAGCGACCATTCCGCCGTAAATCGCAGAAAGAAGTGAGTTTGCACCAAGTCTGTTTCCGCCGTGCATTGAGTAATCACATTCTCCGGCAGCGAATAGACCTTTGATATTCGTCATTTGATCATAATCGACCCATAATCCGCCCATAGAGTAATGAACAGCTGGGAAGATTTTCATCGGCAGCTTACGCGGGTCGTCACCCATGAATTTTTCATAGATTTCAATGATTCCGCCAAGCTTAATATCAAGCTCTTTTGGATCTTTGTGAGAAAGATCAAGATATACCATGTTCTCTCCGTTGATGCCAAGCTTTTGCTCGACACATACGTCAAAGATTTCACGCGTTGCGATGTCACGCGGTACAAGGTTCCCGTATGCTGGGTATTTTTCTTCAAGGAAGTACCAAGGCTTCCCGTCTTTATATGTCCAAACACGTCCGCCCTCACCACGAGCTGATTCACTCATAAGACGAAGCTTGTCATCTCCTGGGATCGCTGTTGGGTGAATTTGAATGAATTCTCCATTTGCATAATGTGCACCTTGCTGATAGACGATAGATGCTGCAGATCCAGTGTTAATCATAGAGTTTGTTGATTTACCGAAAACGATTCCAGGACCGCCTGTTGCCATGATGACTGCATCTGAACGGAAAGATTCAATTTCCATTGTCGTCAAATTCTGCGCGACAATCCCGCGGCATACTTCCTCGTCATCTAAAACGGCGCCAAGGAATTCCCAGCCTTCATATTTCGTGACAAGTCCTGCTACTTCATAGCGGCGAACCTGCTCATCCAGTGCGTATAATAGCTGCTGGCCTGTTGTAGCTCCAGCAAACGCTGTACGGTGGTGCTGTGTTCCCCCGAAGCGGCGGAAGTCCAATAATCCCTCTGGTGTTCTATTAAACATAACACCCATACGATCAAGTAAGTGGATAATGGACGGTGCTGCTTCACACATTGCCTTTACTGGCGGCTGGTTGGCTAAGAAATCTCCGCCGTAAACCGTGTCATCAAAATGCTCATAAGGTGAATCCCCTTCACCTTTTGTATTGACCGCTCCGTTGATTCCGCCCTGTGCACATACAGAATGCGAACGTTTCACAGGTACGATTGAAAATAGTTGAACAGCTGTTCCCGCTTCTGCTGCTTTAATAGTTGCCATGAGACCAGCTAAGCCGCCTCCGACAACGATGATGCTAGAATTACTCATTGTAGCCCCTCTCCCTCTTCTACTAATCTATTTCCTCTTAAACAAAAGCGAAAATTGCTCTTAGCCCTACATATGAAAGCGCTATAAATATACCTAATGTCACATATGTGGAGATTCGTTGTGAGCGTGGTGAAACAGTAATTCCCCAGCTGACAGCAAATGACCACAAGCCATTAGCAAAGTGGAAAATAGTAGATAAAACGCCGACAATATAGAAGCCTAGCATAAATGGAGAGCTTAAAATATTCGCCATCATGTCATAGTTGACTTCAGCTCCAAGCTGAGCTTGAATTCGTGTTTCCCATACGTGCCAAGAGACAAAAATCAATGTGATAATACCTGAAATCCTTTGCAATCTGAACAGCCAGTTTCTTAAGTAACTGAAGCGAGACGTGTTGTTTTGTGCCGTAAAGGCTATGTACACCCCATAAACAGCATGATAGATCAGTGGTAAGAAAATCACGAACAGCTCAAGTGCATATCTGAAAGGAAGCTGTTCCATAAAGTGTGCAGCTTTGTTAAACGCCTCTGGTCCATTTGTCGCAAAGTGGTTAACCACTAAGTGCTGTATTAAAAATAGACCGACCGGAATGACGCCAAGCAAAGAATGCAATCTCCGATAAAAAAATTCTTTGTTCCCCGACATTACTTTACCCCCTAGTAAAAAAAGTGCAATTGCTTGAAAATTGTCTTACCCCCGCTTCTTTCAATTGTAAGCACTTTATTCAAATTTATTGACAATTTCATTTTACTCCTATGTCAAAAAAGCGTCAAGAAACCGCGTACATAAATTAAAATTTTCCGAAATTTAAAAGTTTTAAATCAAAATTCGTTTTACTACAATAAGAATTTCTTAGACTTCAGGGAAAACTCTGTCATCATATGCCCACATAAGCTATAATAAATTGTTGAAAGAGGGGAGCCGTACAATGAATAAATTCGAATCTAACTTAGAACAGCTAAAAGAAATTGAAGTCAATGGATTTGCCTACGAGCTGATACGCGAAGTTCTGCTGCCTGATATTCTTGGTCAGGACCATTCATCTATGATGTATTTTGCGGGTAAACTGCTTGCTCGTAAATTTCCTCAAGAGTCATGGGAAAAGATCCCCGAATTTTTCCATGATGCCGGATGGGGGACTCTCACGATGGTCCATTCGAAAAAACAGGAAATTGAGTTTGAGCTCGAAGGTCCACTAGTATCCAATCGACTCACCTATCAAAAGGAGCCATGCTTTCAGATGGAAGCGGGTTTTATTGCTGAACAAATTCAGCTTCTAAATGAGCACGTAGCTGAATCCTACGAACAAGTGAAAAAGCGTGCTGAGAAAGTCATTTTAACCGTTAAATGGGATTTAAGAGACCCTAGCTAATACTCTTTATAAAAGGCGCGGACTTCAGGTCACGCCTTTTTATATGTCTACATCTATCATAGCATACTTAATGAATAGGTTTACGCCCGTTTCAGCCGTTTCCATATAGAAAAAAGAGGCGACCCTCTTTCATGAGATCACCTCTTTACCTTTTTAAGAGTGCGCAGCGGCGCTCACCTTTGATAAATCAAACGCATCATGCAGCGCTTCAACCGCTTTGACCATATCATCACGGCCAACGACCGTTGAGACTTTGATTTCAGACGTACTGACCATTTTCACTTGAATGTCTTTTTGCGCTAACACAGCAAACATTTCAGCAGCTACCCCTGGATTTGAGACCATTCCAGATCCCACGATGGATACTTTCGCTAATTTGCTTTCTGTCTCAATCTGCTCGTAGCCAAGCGCCCCTTTATATTCTTCTAATACTTCAACTGTTTTGGACAAATCATCCGTTTTCACAGAGAAAGAGATCGACGTCTGATTGGTGCTTGTGGCAGACTGAATGATGATATCGACATTGATATTCTGTTTCGCAAGCGTCGTAAAAATGGTCGATAATGTTGTTAAACCGCTTGAAAGCCCGCACACTGTCACACGTGTAATCTGATCTTCAAATGCAATGCCTCTGACGACTAAGTTTTGTTCCATGGATGATTCCTCCTCAATTAACGTACCCGATTCATTTTCAATACTAGAACGGACTTCTAGCGGGACTTGATAATTTTTCGCAAATTCAACAGCTCTTGGATGCAGAACCCCAGCTCCTAAATTAGCCAGCTCAAGCATCTCATCGTATGAAATGCCTGCAAGTTTCCGCGCAGATGATACATAACGCGGATCTGTCGTAAACACTCCTGGTACATCAGTGTATATATCACATTTATCAGCTTTTAGTGCGGCAGCCAGTGCCACAGCTGTTGTATCTGATCCGCCGCGGCCAAGAGTTGTGATATGTAAGTCATCTGCAATTCCTTGGAAGCCTGCCACAACAACGACTTTCCCCGCACTTAATTCCTCTTTTATTCTTGATTCATCAATGTCCACGATTCTTGCATTTCCGTGTACATGCTCTGTTTTCATACCAGCCTGCCAGCCTGTAAAGGAAATGGCATCATAACCTCTTCTTTGGAGCGCCATCGCTAATAATGAAATGGTCACCTGTTCACCCGTTGCGAGCAGCATATCCATTTCTCTTTTGCTTGGATCGTCTGTGAGTTCTTTCGCTAAGTCTACTAGAACATCCGTTGATTTGCCCATCGCTGATACAACCACAACCACATCATGTCCTGCCTCGCGTTCAGCGATCACTCTCTCTGCGGCATTGCGAATTTTTTCTGTCGATCCAACGGAAGTTCCGCCAAATTTTTGTACAATTAGTCCCATGTCTACCACCCTTTTTCAAAAGTTCACGTGTGAGAGAAGAGGCAGCTTTGGAGACTGGCCGCTCACTGCAAATAAAAAAGCAATGAGAGAACAAATCTCCCATTGCTTTAAAATCATCATTAAACGATGCAAACAATGAGATAGCCCTCCAAGAAATGAATTCTTGACAGCCCTACATTTCTTCAATGTACAGCCAGCGAATAAAATGAGTGGATTTTATTCACTTCGGCGACGCTCCCCTTTCAGCCCTCTTCTTAGATCCCATCGATCTCCGAAGGCTTACTCTTGAAGTTCGCACCTCTATCTTCAACAAACAACACGTTCATTTATTAAATTAGTCACATCTTAACAGACTTTTGGTAAAAGTACAATCTATTTTTTTAATGCTTCCATTAAAAGTTCAGCCGTCTGTTTCGGAATGCCAGCCTCCTGAAAGTCTTGGATAGAGGCTTCTTTCATCTTTTTCACAGAGCCAAAATGTTTGAGGAGCTGCTTTTTACGCTTCTCTCCGATACCTGGTACATCGTCTAAAATAGACTGGAATGCATTTTTTCCGCGGAGCTGCCTGTGAAAGCTAATGGCGAAGCGGTGCACTTCATCTTGAATGCGCTGCAATAAGTAAAAGGCCTGGCTATTCCGCTCCAGCGCAACAATTTCAAGTGTATCTCCCATCATAAGATTTGAAGTCCGGTGTTTTTCATCTTTTACAAGACCTGCGACTGGGACAGACAGATTCAATTCATTTTCAAGCACATCGATGGCTGCGTTGATCTGTCCTTTTCCTCCGTCAATTAAAATTAAATCTGGCAGCGGCAGTTCATCCTTTAACACACGGGTATATCGTCTTCTAATGACTTCACGCATGGATGCATAATCATCTGGCCCTGAGACGGTTTTTATTTTGTATTTTCGGTATTCCTTTTTATAGGGTTTCCCGTCCTGAAAGACGACCATGGCAGAAACCGGGTCTGCTCCTTGAATATTTGAGTTATCAAATGCCTCGATTCTGTATGGCATATAAATATTAAGCGCATCCCCGAGCTGCTTCACCGCACCAATTGTCCGCTCTTCATCACGCTCAATGAGCGAAAATTTTTCTTTTAAAGCGATTTTGGCATTTTGATGGGCAAGTAAAAGCAGATCCTTTTTCTTTCCTTTTTTCGGCTGGTGAACGTTCGTCTCAAGCAATTGCTCAATCATCTCTTGATCAACACTGTCCGGCACCAAAATTTCCTTCGGCAGAAAATGGTTGTTCTTTTCATAAAATTGCCCCATAAACGTGAGGAACTCTTCCTCAGGGTCCTGATACATAGGGAACAAGCTGACATCACGTTCAATCAATTTCCCCTGTCTGATAAAGAAAACTTGGACACACATCCAGCCTTTATCATAGGCATAGGCAAAGACATCTCGATCTGATAAATCACTCATCGTCATTTTCTGTTTTTCCATCGTTGAGTCGATATATGCGATTTGGTCTCTTAGTTCTTTTGCCCGTTCAAACTCTAAATTTTCAGCGGCTTCCTGCATCTTTTCGGTGAGTTCTTTTTTGATTTGCTGATGTCCCCCGTTTAGAAACCTTGTGATTTCGTCCACGAGCTGCTTATTCGTTTCCTCGGAAATGTCATACACACATGGCGCAAGACATTGTCCAAGATGATAATAAAGACAGACGCGGTCAGGAAGGGTGGCGCATTTTCTCAGTGGATATAGGCGGTCGAGCAGCTTTTTTGTTTCTCGAGCTGCTTGTACGTTTGGGTATGGACCGAAATATTTTCCTTTGTCCTTTTTTACATTGCGGGTGACGATCAGCTTAGGATGGCGTTCATTCGTAATTTTTATAAAAGGATACGTCTTGTCATCCTTGAGCATGACATTGTATTTTGGGTCATATTTTTTGATTAAATTCAGTTCTAAAATAAGCGCTTCGATATTAGAAGAGGTGACAATGTATTCAAAGTCTTCAATTTCACTGACAAGCCGCTGCGTTTTGGCGTCATGTGATCCAGTGAAATAAGAGCGCACCCTGTTTTTTAAAACCTTTGCTTTTCCTACATAAATGATCGTATTTTGTCTATCTTTCATTAAGTAACAGCCTGGTTGATCCGGCAGGACTGACAGCTTTTCTTTAATTAGTTTGTTCATATTTTCATCCGTCCTTGTTTTCCTCTTTCACTCCTTCTAGTGTATCACGAACATTTGTTTTATACCATGCTGAAAGAAAAGCGGCTCTCGTCTTTACGAGAACCGCTTCAATGATTATGCCGCTTGGACATAGATCGGTTTATAGATGTTTGTTGACAAGTTCAGCAAGTGCTTCTTTTGGTTTGAAACCAACAGAAGTTTCTACAACTTCACCGTCTTTTAAAACAAGAAGTGTTGGGATACTCATAACGCCGTATTTACCAGCAGTTTCTTGGTTATCGTCTACATCAATTTTTACGATTTTCATTTTGTCGCCCATTTCTTGATCAAGTTCTTCAAGAACTGGAGCAATCATTTTACAAGGTCCACACCATGGTGCCCAAAAGTCTGCAAGAACAACACCTTCTGCAGTTTCTTGTGAAAATGTTGCGTCAGTAGCTTTTACGATTGCCATTATTCATTCCTCCAATGTAAATTATGCTTTTTAGTATAGCATCTACCAATGTGACTTGCGAATGAAATGCTTACGAATCATTTTTTAGGAAATGAATTAAAAAACAAACCGTATAATCGCACCAATAACAACAATCGCACCGATGATCATTAGAATGGTTCTAAGCATATGACATGACACCCTTTCCGCTTCATTTACAATGTATGATGCCCCAACATTCTTCTCATCAAACATCGAAATATGCAATTAAGCGAGGTCGACAGTAATCATGACCACTGACATTGGCGGCAGCTCCACCGTTAATTCGCCGGACTTTACAGTCATTTGCTGAAAGTCTTTTGGCTGAACAAAATGAGGATCATCGAATGTATTATGCGCATTCATGCGATCAGCCGTCAGCACACGTCCAGTGACTTTCGTTTGTTCATCAATCCCTTCAATGGCAAGGGATATCTCTCTTTTTTCATGCGGATTCAGATGACAGTAGCTAATATGCATCTTACCTGATGAACGTGAGGCTGACACACTGACCTGAGGAATTTTTTCACCTCTTCGTTCATACGGCGGTGAAACGAACTCCACTTCAAGCGCTTCTTCCTCTTGATGCACTTGAAACATGTGAAATACATGATACGTAGGTGTAAGAAGCATCTTTTCGTCCTTTGTTAATACCATCGCTTGCAGCACATTGACCGTCTGAGCAATATTTGCCATATGAATCCGCTCGCAATGGCGATGAAAAATATGAAAATGGAGGGCGGCCACAAGGGCGTCTCTTAGTGTGTTTTGCTGATATAAAAACCCAGGATTTGTTCCTGGCTCTGGATCATACCATGTCCCCCATTCATCAATAATCATCCCGATTCGCTTGTCTGGGTCATAACGATCCATGATTTCTCCATGGTCTTCGACAAGCCGTTCCATCTCATAGGCCTTTTTCAGCGTGATAAACCATTCATCCTCATCGAATTCAGTCGCTGATCCTTTCTTCTCCCATGTACCAGGTACAGTGTAATAATGTAAACTGAGCCCATCCATCCACGGTGCAGCCCGCTCCATCAATACTTTTGTCCAATTCACGTCATTAGAGTTCGCACCGCAGGCGATTTTATAAATACGCTGCCCTGCAAATTCTCTTACGTACGTTTGATAGCGTTTATATAAATCTGCATAGTATTCAGGCGTCATATTCCCGCCGCAGCCCCAGCTTTCATTGCCTACACCAACATAGGTCAGCTTCCAAGGTTCTTGTTTTCCATTTTGAATGCGCCAGTCTGACATAGGTGTCCCTTTTGGAAATGTCATGTATTCGACCCAATCGGCTAATTCTTGAACAGACCCGCTTCCCACATTGCCGCAAATGTAAGGCTCACATTCAAGCAGCTCACACAATGTCATAAATTCATGTGTCCCAAATGCATTAGATTCAACCGTACCACCCCAGTGGGTATTGACCATCGGCTTTCGTTCACTGAGATCACCTACACCATTTGCCCAGTGATACTCGTCTGCGAAGCAGCCCCCCGGCCACCTCAGCACCGGAATATGTAATGCTTGAAGCGCCTTTAGCACATCGGTACGAATCCCTTCAATATGATCAATCTCTGAGTCTTTTCCTACCCAAATCCCGTCATAAATCCCTCTTCCTAAATGCTCTTGAAAGTGCCCATAAATGTGTTTAGAAATGCGTCCGATCACGTCATTGACTTTTACTGTCCCCTTCACTTGTCAACCGCTCCTTTTCTGCTTGATCACATACAAAAAAACCCAGAATACCTAGGCATTCTGAGTGTATGAGCGTTACGAGTGGATATTCATCTTTTTTAACTCTTCATTCAAAAGCGGTACCACTTCAAACAAGTCACCAACGATTCCATAATCGGCGATTTTGAAAATTTCCGCTTCTGGGTCTTTGTTGATTGCCACAATGACTTTACTGTTAGACATTCCCGCTAAATGCTGAATCGCTCCTGATATCCCGCATGCAATATAAAGATCAGGTGTGACCACTTTTCCCGTCTGACCAATTTGCAGGGCATAATCACAATAGTCAGCGTCACAGGCTCCGCGCGAGGCTCCGACTGCTGCCCCCAGCGTCTCAGCGAGTTCATTCAGCGGTTCAAAGCCTTCCTTGCTCTTAACCCCGCGCCCTCCAGCAACAATGACCTTTGCTTCCGATAAATCTACACCTTCTGACGTTTTTTTAATGACTTCCTTCACGATCGTCCGAAGGTTCTGAATATCGACAGAAACCGGCGTGACTTCTCCGCCTCGTGACGCATCACGCTCAAGTGGTGCCACGTTGTTTGGCCGGATGGTTGCTAGAAGCAGGCGGTCTGTCGAAATGACTTTTTCAAAAGCTTTTCCAGAGTAAATCGGTCTAGTGAAAACAAGATGTTCACCGGTAACGCTTACATCGATCGCATCTGAAATCAAGCCAGTCTGGAGACGTGCAGCTATTTTCGGCGACAAGTCTTTTCCGATCGACGTATGGCCAAAGAGCACAGCATCCGGATCGACCTGATCTAATATGGCTTGAAGTGCCTGCGCAAAACCATCTGACGTATAATATGAAAGGTGCGGATGCTCCACAATCATGACATGATCCGCTCCATAGTAAAGCAGTTCATCTGCTAGGTCTTTGACGTCATCCCCTATTAACACGCCAATGACCTCACCGCCATCTGCCACTTTGTGAGCGGCAGCAATGGCTTCAAATGTCACATTTCTTAATTTACCGTCACGACTTTCGCCAAGTACAACAACTTTTTTACTCATCTTTAAGCTCCCCCTTGTTCTCGTGATATCGTAAAGTGGATGTTTAGATGACTTTTGCTTCATTTCTGAGTAGATCTGTCAGTTCTTTGACTTGATCCTGAAGCTCGCCGCTCAGCACCTTGCCACCCTCTTTTTTCTCCGGTAAGAAACGTTCAATTGTTTTGATTTTATATGGTACATCGTCTTCATCCAGATCTAAATCATCAAGTTCCAATTCTTCTAAAGGCTTTTTCTTTGCCTTCATAATGCCTGGTAATGATGGATAGCGAGGCTCATTGAGTCCTTGCTGAGCTGTGACGACAAGCGGGAGTTCGGCAGAAATGACTTCCACATCCCCCTCTGCATCTCGTTCAATCGATACAGAGCCGCCGTCAATTTGAATACTTGTTATCGTAGTCACATATGAAAAACCGAGTAATTCAGCAAGACGCGGTGCTACCTGTCCAGAGCCGCCGTCAATTGCTACATTCCCTGCTAAGATCAAGGAAGCCTCTTTGTCTTTTAAATAGTGATAAAGAATGGTAGAAGCTGAATATTGGTCCCACTCTTCTAAGTCATCTTCGACGTTTAATAAGACGGCCCTGTCACAGCCCATAGCAAGCGCTGTTCTCAGCTGTTTCTCTGCATCCTCACCGCCAACTGTCACAACGGTCACTTCTCCCCCGTGCTCATCGCGAAGCTGAATGGCTTCTTCAATGGCATACTCGTCATAAGGATTAATAATGAACTCTGCTCCATCTTCTTGAATTGCACCAGACTGAATCGAAATTTTCTCTTCCGTGTCAAACGTACGCTTCATCAAAACAAATATATTCATTTATTTCTCCCCCTTGTGTCGTACTTATCCCTTATTCCCCTTTAAAGTTCGGTTTGCGCTTTTCTATAAAGGCCTGGATGCCTTCTTTGGCGTCATTTGATTGGAAAACCTCACCAAACTTTTTGGCTTCCAGCTTCATTCCGCCATCATATGAATACAATTTTGTGGCGTTCAATAAATCAAGCACATATTCAAGTGATTTTGGGCTTTTCGCGGCAAATTTCCCCGCAAGTGTTTTAGCCGCTTCGAGCGCTTCTTCCTCTGTTTCTGCCAGCTTTGTAACAAGGCCGCACGTAAATGCTTCTTCACCTGTAATCGGTTCAGCTGTTCCCATCATTTCAAGCGCTTTAGCAGAACCAACGTAGCGAGGGAGGCGCTGCGTGCCGCCGAATCCTGGAATAATGCCGAGGTTTAGTTCTGGCAGTCCAAGCTTTGCATCTTTTGTTGCGATTCGGATATCACAAGACATAGCAAGCTCAAGGCCTCCGCCTAATGCTGCTCCGTGAATCGAGGCAATGACTGGCTTTGGACACTGTTCAATCCGTTCAAAGACTTGCTGTCCTCTATCAGCGAGGCTTGCATAATCAGACTCTTCCTGTAAAGTCGTAAATTCTTTAATATCAGCACCTGCTGAGAAGAATCTGCCTTCTCCGTGGATCACAATCGCTCTTACTTCTTCATTCTGTTCGAGCTTATCAAACATGTCATTAAGCTCAGTGAGCAGCTGAGAGGATAAGGCATTTGCAGGCGGGTTCTGAATCGTGATGAGCGCTGTCTGTCCTTCATGATGTAAGCTGAGTATTTTTTCCATGTCAATCATCCTTTTTCACATTGTCTTTAGGATTGATGTATTCCGTTTAACAGCAGATCATGTACACTTTCTGCGAGTGCAGGCAGATCATATTTTTGATCATTCATGACCCATGTTGTTGCGGTTTCATCAATCGTCCCAAATACCATTTGTCTTGCTAAGCGGACATCTAAATTTTGTCTGAATTCTCCTGTTTTCTTTCCTTCTGTTAAAATCGACTCGAGCATATTTAAATACCCTTTTAGCACCTCATTGATTTTTTGCCGCAGCTCAAGGTTTGACTGCCTGAGTTCAAGCTGTGTCACAAGAGCCAAATGATGATTTTGCGCCAGCATGCGAAAATGCTCCTCAATCAACAGTAGAAGCTTTTCTTTTGCAGACGGCTTCTTTTGAATATCTGTCTCCATCCGTTCGATGAATTGTCCCATTTTTTCTTTGAACAATGAGATGAGAATATCCTCTTTGTTTTTGAAATAAAGATAAATGGTTCCGTCTGCTACCCCTGCTTGTTTCGCAATCTTTGAAACTTGTGATTGATGATAGCCGTTCTCCGCAATCACCACAACTGCTGCATCAATAATTTGCATGTACTTCGGTCTTTTCTGCTTCAATGTGCTTCGTCCCTTTCTAAATTGAATGAGCATTCATTCATAACTTTATGTTAAAAAGAAACGGGTGATTTGTCAAGTGATCTTCTTCTTTCTTTTCAACCTTTATCATACCAGAGCAGACTGTCATCATTCAAATCATCCGGCCGCTCGACCGGATGATGAAGGCCGTTATTTCTTCAATTGATCGACAGGTGTCTCAGATGATGAAGCTTGCTTTCTTTTTTCTTCTTCAATTAATACTCTGCGCAAAATTTTTCCGACAGCCGTTTTAGGCAGTGATTCTTTAAATTCATACACGCGCGGTACTTTAAATGAAGCAATTCTCGTTCTGACAAAGCGATCGAGTTCATCCTCTGTTAAATAAGCATCCTTTTTCGGTACAACAAACGCTTTTACTGTTTCGCCTCTATAAGGATCTGGTATACCTGCGACAACGACTTCTTGTACAAGCTCATGCTCATATAGGGCTTCTTCGACCTCTCTTGGGTAAATATTATAACCGCTCGCAATAATGACATCTTTTTTCCGGTCAACGATATAGAAAAAACCGTCCTCATCCATATACCCAATATCTCCGGTGAAAAACCATCCATCCCTTAATACAGCTGCTGTCTCCTCTGGCTGATTCCAATAGCCTTTCATAATTTGCGGCCCTTTGACGATAATTTCTCCGTGCTCATACGGTTCTTTAAGGCCACCCGTTTCCTCGCAATAAATGCCTGCGTCTGTCCCAGGCCACGGACAGCCAATGCTGCCTGTTTTGTTCGCTCCCCATAAAAAGTTAGAATGGGTCACTGGTGAAGTTTCTGAAAGACCATACCCCTCTACTAAACGCCCTCCTGTTAATTTCTCAAAGCTCTGTTTGACTTCAACAGGAAGAGCCGCCGAGCCGCTTAAACATGCAGTGATGGACGACAGGTCATACTTTTCAATGTTCGGATGATGCAGCAAGGCAATATACATGGTGGGTGCACCTGGAAAGAGCGTCGGTTTCTGTTTTTCAATCGTTTTGAGGGTATCAGCTGCGTCAAATCTTGGAAGGAGAATCATTGAATGCCCTTCTTTGACAGCAAGATTTAATACGGTCGTCATTCCGTATACATGAAAAAACGGAATGATGCCGAGGATTCGTTCTTTGCCTCTTGTCGTTTTATACATCCAAGAAGCGCACATTTCAGTATTCGCTAAAATATTTTCATGCGTCAGCATGACCCCTTTTGGTAAACCGGTCGTTCCGCCTGTATATTGCAAAACAGCGACATCCTCTTTCGGTTCAAAGGCAAGCGCCGGAATCTGTTCTTCTGACGATTCTTTCATGATTTGTGAGAAGTGATGAATGGTCTCACTTTTCTCTACTTGGATGACCATTTTATTTTTTCTTTTTTGGACGAGAGGAAACAGAATGTTTTTCGGAAATGGTAAATAATCCTGTAGTTTGGTGATGATCAAGTGCTCCATACTTGTCAGCGCTTTCATTTTATAGGCCTTTGGATACAATAAATCCAGTGTAATCAGCACTTTTGAGCCACTGTCCTCCATTTGATATGCCAGTTCTTTCTCCGTATAAAGCGGGTTCGTTTGAACAACAATGCCGCCTGCAATTAAAACAGCATAATAAGAAATGACAGATTGAGGACAGTTTGGCAGCATGATCGCTACTCTGTCGCCTTTTTTCACGCCAATTTTCATCAGGTAACCAGCTAGTTTCAATGCTTCTTCCTGGAGCTGTTCATAGGTGATGTTTTTTCCTAGAAAATGAATGGCTGTATGCTCAGGTGCAGCCTCTGCGGAGCTGAATAAGTAAGATTGTAACGTCTCATTTGGGATGGTGAGTTCGTGGGGAATTTGATTCGGGTAATGCAGAAGCCAACGTTTATCTGATTGCATAAAAACCCTCCTTCCTGAACTTTCGTACTATTTTATTATAGCAAACTTTTCCTTAAGGCAGTTTGCTTTTTTCAAATAGAGCTTGGTTCCATGCCATCTTTATTTCTTCGCTGGTGTTTCGATCGATGCTCTTTTTCCTTCATGATGCCACTGTTCATATAATCCACCGATTGCACGAAATGACTCATTTACTCTCTCCACGATCTGTTGATGGATACTCGGGTCATTAGGTAAATGCGTCTGGATGTTGTCGACTTGATACTGCCTCATCATGTCTATGTAGACTGTAAGAAAGATCGTGTCTTCTAAAATCCAGTAAATGACTTCATCCGCCGCTTTTGTTCTTTTATGCAGCATTTGGATTCCTCGTTCATATTGAATGAGAATATAGCCACTCGGATCGATTTGAATATAAGGGCTCAAATCATCAAAAAATCCAGTCGTTTGAAATGGGCGTGCAATATACGGTTCATATATGTCTCTTGGCAGGGATGTCATTTGGAGACATGTATCAATGCGCTTTATGAGTTCGTCTTTTTGCAGAATTTTCTTCATGTGATTCGCCGCCTTTGGGTGAGATAAAAGCTGCCAAGGGACCCCTGACAGCTTTCTCACTTTGTCTTCTTCATTTCACAGGAACATGTAAACGGCACCAATGACCGCAAAAGTGCAGGCAACTACGATTAATACTTTTGCTAGCTTTTCCATGTCGTCTCCTTAAATGCCGGCTGCTACTACGTAAGACAGCCCAACTGAAATAATGAGTGAAATAAACCCGACCGCTCTATTATCATTCTCAATCTCTTTGTCTACTTTAAATCGCGGTGTTAAAAATTCAAAAATGAAATAGCTGACAAGCAGCATCACAAAGCCGTATACGCCCCATCCAACCATTTGCAGAAGGGAATTGTGCTGTGCAATTGAATGCTGAAACACATTCGCAATCCCAAAAATCTTTCCGCCTGTTGCCATGGCAACAGCTAAGTTCCCACGCTGGATCTCTTCCCAGTTTTTATAGGAGGTAACGAGTTCAAAAATGGTTAGAAATAAGACAAGACATAGGACGGCCACGCTGTAATAGGCGGCAATTTCCACAAGTTCATTTTCCCAAAAGGCTTTCATGCGTTTTCTCCTTTTTACTTTAATTCGACGATGGTAACGCCTGATCCTCCCTCGCCTTGTTCCCCAAAACGAGCATTTTTCACACTTCGGTGCTGTTTCAGTAATTCCTGAACCCCTTTTCTAAGGGCGCCAGTTCCTTTTCCGTGAATGATTGACACTCGCGGATAACCAGCTAAGACAGCATCATCTAAATATTTCTCGACTCTGCTTAAGGCATTTTCATAACGCTCGCCCCTTAAGTCAAGCTCAAGCGATACATGATAGTCTTTTCCTTTGACTGCCGTAATGGCTTTTTCCTGTTTAAATTCAGGTGCTGATTTGATAAATTCCATGTCTTTTTCTTTTACTTTCATTTTTAGAATGCCCATTTGGACACTCCATTCTTTGTCACCTGTTTGTTCAAGCAGCGTTCCTTTTTGCCCGAAGGTGAGCACCTTCACTTCGTCGCCTGATTTTAGCTGTCTTGCTGCTTTTTTCACCGGCTCTGGCTTTTTCTTCCGGTCAAACTCAGGAACTGCTTCTTCAAGACGCTTTCTCGCATCGATGAGTTCATGCTCTTTGAATGAGCGATGCTCATTTTTTATCGACCGAAGCTCTTGAATGATGTCTTCTGCTTCTTTTGAGGCTTGTTCAATTTTTTCTGCTGCTTTTTGTTCAGCTTCTTCTAGCAGTTTGTCCTTTTGCTCATTCCATTCAAGAATTTGTCTCTGCAATTCTTTATGAAGCTTTTCTGCTTCTTTTCTATAGGCTTCTGTTTCATGCAGCTCTTCTTCTGCTTGTTTCTTGCTGTCTTCTAATGAAGCAATCATTTGGTCTACTTCATTATGTTCGGCATGCATATCCGCTTTTGCCCGGTCAATGAGGTGATCTGGCAAACCAAGACGTTTAGAAATTTCAAATGCATTACTTCGTCCGGGCACACCGATGAGCAAGCGGTACGTTGGTGATAAGGTTTCAATGTCAAACTCCACGCTCGCATTTGTGACACCTTCTCGGTTATACCCGTAAGCCTTCAGCTCAGGATAGTGAGTCGTTGCGATGACGCGTGCATTTGTTTGATGCACTTCATCTAAGATACTCATGGCCAGCGCGGCACCTTCAGCAGGGTCTGTTCCTGCCCCTAATTCATCAAATAACACGAGTGAGTTAGATGTCAAATTCTTTAAGATATCCACAATATTGACCATATGAGATGAGAACGTACTCAAACTTTGCTCAATCGACTGTTCATCTCCAATATCAGCAAAGACTTGGTCAAACACCGCCACTTCCGATCCTTCTTCAACTGGAATATGAAGGCCTGACTGCGTCATCAGCGTGAGAAGACCAAGCGTTTTTAAGGTAACTGTCTTACCCCCTGTATTTGGGCCAGTAATGACGATGGTTGAAAAATCTTTGCCGAGCTCGATGTCATTTGCCACAACCTGATCCCTAGGCAATAGAGGATGTCTTGCCCGCTTTAAATAAATTTCCCCTTGATCGTTCACAGCAGGCTTTGTGGCTTTTTCTGCCTTTGCATATTTTGCTTTAGCAAAAATAAAATCTAACGTCTGAAGCTCCTTTACATTGTGAAGCAGTTCCTCAATGTGTTCTGACACACTCTCTGTCAGCATTTGCAGGATCTTTTCGACCTCTTGTTTTTCTTTTAAACGGGTTTGCTGCAAGGTGTTATTTAAATCCACGACCACTTGCGGCTCGATAAAAAGGGTTGCCCCAGATGATGACTGATCGTGAACAATTCCGCCGTAATTCGAGCGGTACTCCTGCTTTACCGGAATCACAAACCGATCATTACGAATAGTGACAATCGTGTCTGACAGCATTTTCGAAGCAGATTGTGAGCGAATCATGGATTCTAATTTATCTCGAACTTTTGATTCAAGTGAACGTAATTGTATGCGCAATGAACGAAGTGCCGGGGTGGCATGGTCGAGAACTTCTCCATTATCACCAATACAGCTTTCGATTTCTTTTCTGACTTCAGGCAGTAAAATCAGTGTCTCTGCATATGTATGAAGTCGTGGTATGTCTACACCATCTTCATACATGGACTTGAGAAAATGCTTCATATTCTTCACAGCATATAATAGTCCTGCAATTTCCATGAGCTCAGACGGGCTTAATGTACTGCCGATTTCTGCCCGTTTGACCCCGCGTCTAATATCCGTCAGCCCGCCAAATGGCGCCGATCCCTTTAAGCGGATAACATCCTGTGCTTCTGCTACCTCTTCCAGCAAATGCTGAATGGTTTCTATATCCGTCAGCGGCGTTAAATCCTGCGCTCTTTCTTTTCCTAATGAGGATGCGGTATAGGACATGACTTTTTCTTTTACTTTATGAAATTCTAATGATGCTAACACTTTTTGTTGCAGCATGGTCCAGCCTCCTAACGACTACCTGTCACGCGTTAAAAACTTTTTGATCTCGTTTAGAGAAAAAGTATTCACGACATTTGCTTTTGGTGTCCAGCCTTTTCTTGCAGCTGTTACACCAACTTCCATATGATCCAGCATGGTGATATTGTGTGCATCTGTATTGATCATGATGTTTACACCTGCTTCGTTTGCTTTCATTAAATGCTCTGTTCTCAAATCAAGTCTTGACGGGTTGCTGTTGAGCTCTAGTGCAGTTCCCGTTTTCTTCGCAAGCTCTATAAGCTGATCTATATTTAAGGCATAGCCGTCCCGTCTGCCGATCAAACGGCCTGTTGGATGTGCAATTAAATCCACATGCTGATTCCGCAGCGCATTTTCAAGGCGCTCCATTATGACTTCCTCTGGCTGAGAAAAGCTCGAATGGATAGACGCAATCACAAAATCCATGTCTGATAAAAAGTCATCATCATAATCTAATGATCCATCCGGGAGAATATCCATTTCGACCCCTTTGAAAATGTGAAAATGCTGGAATTCTTGATTCAGCTTGTCAATTTCTTTTGCTTGCAGACGTAAACGTTCTTTTGTTAAACCGTTTGCTACTTTTAAATATTGCGAGTGGTCTGTAATCGCCATGTATTCATAGCCTTTTGCGATACATGCCTCTGCCATTTCGCGAATAGAAAATGCGCCGTCACTCCAAGTCGAGTGCATATGAAGGTCGCCTTTAATATCTTTTAACTCTACAAATTGCATACTTTCTTTATACGTATCAATCTCCGCTCCGGTTTCACGAATTTCTGGCGGAATGAGCGGAAGTTCAAAATGCGCATAAAAAGCGGCCTCGTCTTCAAACGTTTTGACTTCTCCAGTTTCAATTGTTTCCACACCATATTCACTAATACGCTCTCCGCGTTCCTTCGCCAGCTGGCGCATGCGAATATTGTGATCTTTTGAGCCGGTGAAATGATGCAGCGTTGTGGCAAATTGATCTGTTGTCACAAGCCGGAAGTCTACACTGATCTCAAAATCAAGGGCAAGAATGACAGATACCTTCGTATCACCGCTTGCGATAACGTCTTTGACATCATCGAGTGCAACGAGCTGCTCTCTGACTTGTTCAGGATTGTCAGTCGCGATGATATAATCTAAATCTTTGACAGTTTCCCGTGCACGTCTTAAACTGCCAGCTCTTGAAAAACGAAGAATACCCTTCATCTGTTCAAGCGCATGATCAATCCGCTCTGCCACATCTAATGCAAAGCCAATTGGCAGTCGTTCTGGCTGCTTTCCGGCCTCCTCAAGAGCAGCGAGAATCTTTTCTTCTGTTTTTTTACCGAAGCCTGCAAGCGCTTGTACTTTTTCCGCTTCACATGCTTCCTTTAATGACTGTGCATCATGGACTCCAAGCTCTTGGTAAAGCTTAGCAATCTTCTTCCCGCCAAGTCCTTGCAATTTTAAGAGCGGGACAAGTCCTTCAGGCACTTCCTTTTTTAATTGTTCAAGTGTTTCTGATTGCCCTTTTTCGATATACTCTGTGATCACAGCAAAGGTTCCTTTTCCAATGCCGGGTAATGCTAATAGATCATCTATTTGAGAAAGGCTGCGGTCGTCTTGTTCCAGTGCCGCTGCTGCTTTACGAAAGGCAGAAATTTTAAAAGGATTATCTCCTTTTAGTTCCATATATACTGCAATTGTTTCAAGAAGTTTGATAATATCTTTTTTATTCATCTCTCATCCTCCAGCCGCTTTGGCATCTTCCTATATAAATATACAAACTTTCCCTTCATCCTACAACTTTCTGTCATGGAATGAGAAAAAACTTCTCCAGGAAAGGAGAAGTTTTTAAACTCCATACGTCGACCATAGGTCTTTGACAAGACCGGACAGGTAAGGGGTGTTGTTTACGATCACATCTGCTAACATTGATTTGCTCATCATTGTTTGCAGCGCATCTACTGGAAGTAATGCAGCGACAAACAATAGAATAAACACAAATAAATAGGTTTCAAGAAATCCTAAAACACCGCCAAGCAGTTTGTTCACCTGTTTAATCACAGGTATACTTGCAATGGTTGTGAGCAATCCGCCAATGATGGCGAGCAGGATTTTGGTCAAGATAAACAGAATGATAAACGCAATGGTATTATAATAAGCTGTTTCTAGATTCCCGCTAAAGAAAGCGAGCTGCGGTTGACCGCCGCTAAAATTAGGTGCCGGAATCCACGTAAGCTGTGGTGCCAGTGACTGATAAAACATGGACGCCACTAAGATAGAAACAACAAAGCTGATCAATTTAATAAATTGAAGAATAAACCCGCGTTTTAGACCGACAAGCGTTCCCATAAGAAGCAAAAACAAAATGATGATATCGATCACGGTAATTTCATTCCTTTTCTTTTAGCTGAATCTCTAATTTTTCGTATTGCTCTTTTAATTTCAAGTAGTCGTGGACGACATTGACTGCTGTCAGTACAGCTAATTTGTTTATATCAAGGTATGGATTTTTTTCATTTATTTCTCTCATTTTATCATCAACAATTGACGCAACATGCCGCATATGCATCTTCGTTTCTTGACCGATGATCGTATAGGACTGTCCGTATATCTCAACTGTTGTTTTCGTTTTACCGCCGTCAGACAACGTTTCTCCTCCATTCCACGAGAATCCTAGTCTCTATCATAACATGTTTAGACATTGAATGGAAAGACGAGCCCTTACCTGTTATGGTACACTTTAGAAATCAATGATATCAAGGTAAAAAGGAGTTATCCACTGTGCCCCAATCCGTTTTAAAAGCAACATCAGAAGACCTCAAAAAAATGAAGAGCGCCTATGCGCACCATTTAACAGACACTTTGCCGCCAGGCGCCCTCTTTCAAGCAAAAGTCCCTGGCTGTACGATTACAGCTTATCGATCTGGGAAAGTGCTCTTTCAAGGACAAAAGGCAGAAGCTGAAGCCAGTCAATTCAGCCATTTACAAGCAGCTGATACGAAAAGTCAAAAATCACCTGCTGTCACAAAATACAGTCCGCCGCCTGGCATTGCTTCCATGTCGGTCGTCGGTTCAGATGAAGTAGGTACAGGTGATTATTTTGGACCGATCACAGTCTGTGCGGCCTATGTTGATGCCAGCCAGCTTGCTTTAATGAAAGAGCTTGGTGTAAAAGACTCAAAAGGATTAAAGGATCCGCAAATTATCAACATTGCCAAGGATCTCATCAAAACCATTCCGTTCAGCCTTCTCGTTCTTCGTAATGAAAAGTACAATACAATGCAGGAAAAGGGCATGAGTCAAGGAAAAATGAAGGCACTGCTTCATAATCAAGTCATCACCTCTGTGCTAGAAAAACTAGATGGAAAGCAGCCTGAAGCCATTTTGATTGACCAATTTGCAGAACCAGGCATTTATTTCAAGCATCTTGCCGGGAAAAAAATTATTCGGGAGCGGACGTATTTTAGTACAAAAGCAGAAGGCATCCATTTGTCAGTCGCTGCAGCTTCCATTATCGCAAGGTACGCCTTTTTAATTGAAATGGACAAATTATCACAGGCTGCAGGCTTTGACATCCCAAAAGGGGCCGGTCCTCATGTAGATAAGGCCGCCGCCAAGCTCATCAAGCTGCATGGTGAAGATGCTTTACGTCAATTTACAAAGCTGCATTTTGCCAACACACAAAAAGCGAAAAAAATGCTATAAAAAAAGCTAGGGCCCAGGGACTGACCCCATAAGATGAGACAAATAAAAAACACCTTCAAGTTTGAAAACGGATCGTTGTAATCCGAAATAAAACATGGAGGTGTTTTTTCTATGGGGACAAGAGTGAGTTATCCGGTTGAAGTCAAGCAGAAGGCTGTAGACATGAGATTGGCAGGCGTATCTATGAAAGAGATCATGCAGGAATTGAATATCAAAAATAAAACGCAGGTTCAGACATGGGTGAGGTGGCATAAGGCTGGGGATACACACCGGTTCGAACAGCCTGTTGGAAAACAATATACCTATGGAAAGGGTCCCGAGTACTCTTCCGAATTAGAGAGACTGCAGGCAGAAAATCGCTATCTGAGTCAACAGAATGAAGTTTTAAAAAAGTACAACGAATTGGAAAGGAAGTTGATAAGGAAACGTCAATCAAACTAGTAGAAGAATTGTGCAAAATGATGACAGTACAGGACATTTGTGTCCATTTAAGCATCTCTCGCGCTTCGTACTATAGATGGAAAAAAGATCTGACTCAGAATCATTCTAAAAAACAACTAGAGAAGCAAATCGGCACGTTGTGCCGAGAGCACAAGTATCGATATGGATACCGAAAAATCACAGCCTTACTAAAAGTGAGAATGCGTATTAACCATAAAACTGTTCAACGTATCATGCAGAAAAACCAGTGGCAGTGCCGGGTTAAAATGAAAAAGCGTAAGAAGAATGGGCAGCCCTATGCCGTGGCCGGTAATATACTGGATCGGAACTTTCAGTCTGATCGTCCTCTTGAAAAACTAGTAACGGACATCACGTATTTGCCTTATGGACAGAAACAATTGTACCTTTCCAGTATATTGGATTTATATAATGGAGAAGTGATTGCGTTTACGATTGGTGATAAGCAGGACACAGACTTTATTTTAAACACACTTGATCAGCTCCCAGCACTGCCTGAAAACTGTGTGTTACATAGCGACCAAGGTTCTGTGTATACATCTTACGAGTATCAGAAAGCTGTTCATATAAAAGGCATTACCATGAGCATGTCCCGTAAAGGGACGCCCGCTGATAATGCCTCCATCGAATCGTTTCATTCCTCGCTAAAGTCTGAAACGTTCTATCTTAACAGCATTGATCGAACTACGACCACCATCGTAGAACGCACTGTCAAAGAATACATTTATTATTATAACAACATTCGTATTCAAACAAAACTAAACAACCAATCACCGATCAACTATCGGCAATTGGCTGTATAAAGGTGTTTTGATCCCTGTCTCAAAAACGGGGGTCAGTCCCCCATGAGGCCATAGCTTTTTTTCTTTAACCGCGTAAGACGGCTTGATACGTATCTTCTAGTGCTTTCAATACTTTTGTATGAACAGCTGTGACTTCTTCCTCGGTCAACGTTTGTTCAGGGTTTAAATATTGAAGAGAGAATGCCACAGATTTTTTGCCTTCTTCCATATGTTCCCCTTCATATACATCAAATACAGATAGGTCTGTGAGTAATTGACCGCCTGCTTCATAGATCACACGCTCCAGCTGTCCGCTTGAGATATGCTGATCGACAACAAGTGCAATATCTCTTGTCACAGCAGGGAATCTCGGAATCGCTGTATATTTCATATCCTTCGTTTCAGACGTCATCACATCTGTTAAATCAAACTCGAACACATACGTTTCTTTTAGATCCAATTCTTTTTCAACGACTGGATGCAGGGCGGCAACAAAGCCAATGACTTGACCATTTAAGTGAACATCTGCTGTTCGCCCTGGGTGAAGACCCTCACGCTCTGATTGAACATATGTGATTTGGTCTGACACACCAAGCTTTTCAAACAATCCTTCAGCAATTCCTTTCGCTACATAAAAGTCGACAGCTTTTTTCTCGCCCTGCCAAAGATTCTTATGCCATAAGCCTGTCAGCGCACCAGCGACATGTTCTTTTTCCACTGGTTTTGCCCCTTCAGCTTCTGCTAAGAAAACTGAGCCCGTTTCATAAAATCCGAATGAATCAGCTTGTCTTGCCAAGTTATATGCTACAGAATCAAGTAAGTTTGGCAGAAGACTTTGTCTTAGCACACTGCGTTCCTCACTCATTGGCAGAGAAAGTCTCGTTTTATAAGCTGGATGCAGGGCAAAAGCTGTGGACTTATGCTGATTCGTCAATGAATACGTAATCGCTTGAGAAAGTCCTGCGCCCTCTAAGAAACGTCTGACCTTTCTCCGCTTTACTTGGTATGGTGTGAGACCGCCAACAGTGCCGGCTGTCGCAGGCAGTGTAGATGGAATATTATCGTAGCCGTATAATCTTGCAACTTCTTCAATGAGGTCTTCTTCAATCGTAATATCCATTCTGCGGGAAGGAACCGTTACGACAAGAACATCATTTGATTCGCCTACTGTAAAGCCTAGTTTGTTGAAAATCTGAATCATATCTTCTTTTGAAATGCTCATTCCAAGCACCTTGTTCACACGCTCAGTTGATACGTGAATGACATTCATACTTGCTTCAAGGTGATTTTCCTCAACTGTACCACTTAGCACTTCACCGCCTGCATACATACTGATCAATTGAGCTGCTCTTTCTGCTGCCGGTTTCGTACGCTGCGGATCGAGTCCTTTTTCAAATCGTGTGCTTGATTCACTGCGAAGCCCTAAGTCTCTAGATGCTTGACGGACTGTTTGACCGTTGAAATATGCCGCTTCTAAAAGAATCGTCGTTGTCTCATCACGCACCTCTGATTCAAAGCCGCCCATGACGCCAGCTACCGCGTGCGCTTTCGTTCCATTCGTGATGACAAGATGCTTTGATGATAATGTACGCTCCTGCTCATCGAGTGTTTGAATGATTTCGCTGTCAGACGCTTTACGTACAACCACCTGCTTTGAACCAAAGCGGTCATAATCAAAGGCATGAAGCGGCTGGCCGTATTCAAGCAGTACAAAGTTTGTAATATCCACGACGTTGTTAATTGGACGGATGCCTGCATTCATCAATCTTGTTTGCATCCAAAGCGGTGCTGGTCCAACCTTTACATTTTTAATGATCTTCGCTGCATAAAGTGGATTCGCTTCTTGATCCTCAATTTTAACAGAAATATAGTCTGCTGCTTTTTCGGAAGAAGTGTCATGTGCTGTATCAGGAAGCTTGATGACTCTTCCTAAAATGGCGGCAACCTCATAAGCCACACCCAGCATATTCAGGGCATCGGCACGGTTTGGTGTTAAGCCGAGCTCAAGCACCGCATCATCTAATTGAAGTGCTTGGAGGGCATCATCCCCTGGTTTCACGTCATTCGGGAAAACAAAAATCCCTTCTGCATATTCCTTTGGTACGAGCTTGCTCTCTACGCCTAATTCTTGCAGAGAACAAATCATGCCATGAGACTCTTCACCGCGCAGCTTTGCTTTTTTAATTTTAAAGTTGCCAGGAAGGACTGCGCCAACCGTTGCGACGGCCACATACTGTCCTTTCTCCACATTCGGCGCCCCGCAAATAATTTGCACCGGTGCGTCTTCGCCGATATCAACAAGACATTTGTTTAATTTATCCGCATTCGGATGCTGTTCACGCTCAATGACGTGTCCAACGACAACTCCTTTGATGCCTTCGCCTTTATATTCAACGGCTTCCACTTCAATTCCGCTTCTTGTAATTTTTTCTGCTAATTCGGCCGGCTTGATGCCTTCTAAATCGACATAGTCTTCTAACCATTTATATGAAACAAACATGTTGATTTCCTCCTCTTAGTCCTGCTTGAATTGCTTTGTGAATCTAATGTCATTTGTGTAGAAATGGCGAATATCATCAATGCCGTATTTCAGCATTGCAATCCGTTCCACACCCATTCCAAAAGCAAAGCCTTGGTAAGTTTCTGGATCAAATCCGCTCATTTTCAGGACATTCGGATGAACCATTCCTGCACCTAAAATCTCAATCCAGCCTGTTCCTTTACATACAGAGCAGCCCTTCCCGCCGCATTTAAAGCAAGACACATCGACTTCGACAGATGGTTCTGTGAATGGGAAAAAGCTTGGACGCAGTCTAATTTCACGATCTTCCCCAAACATTTTTCTTGCGACTGTCTCCAGCGTTCCTTTTAGATCACTCATGCTAATATTGTGATCGACGACAAGCCCTTCAATTTGCATAAATTGATGTGAATGAGTCGCGTCATCACTGTCACGTCTATATACTTTCCCAGGACAGATGATCTTCACAGGACCTTGTCCGTTATATTTCTCAAGTGTACGTGCTTGTACTGGTGATGTTTGTGTTCTCATCAGTGTATCTTCGGTAATATAGAAGCTGTCCTGCATATCACGTGCCGGATGCTCCTTTGGAAGATTCAGCGCTTCAAAGTTATAATAATCCGTTTCCACCTCAGGACCTTCCTCAACGGTATAGCCCATTCCGATAAATAAATCTTCAATGTCTTCGACAACTATCGTTAATGGATGTCTTGCTCCCATTTTGATTGGACTTGCCGGCAAAGTAACATCGATCGTTTGAGAGGCAAGTTTATTCTTCACTTCTTCTGCTTCCAGCTGTTCATTTTTTTCAGCAATGGCACTAGCAATCTGCTCTCTTACTTCGTTTGCGAGTGCCCCCATTTTCGGTCTTTCTTCTGCGGAAAGCTTGCCCATTCCGCGAAGTACTTCTGTAATCGGTCCTTTTTTCCCTAAATATTGAACACGAATGTCATTGACCTCTTTGAGCGAGCTGGCTGCTTCAACCTTTGCTAACGCCTCTGTTTCAAGCTGTTTTAACGTTTCTTGCATGAGTGTAATCCTCCTTTTGATATACAAAACCGCTCGGATAAACGGCTGTTTGATCGTTTGAAGACAATAAAAAAACTCGTTCCTCCATAAAAGAAGGGACGAGTTGTGGTCGCGGTACCACCCTTGTTAAGCACAAATGCATGTGCGAATAAGCTTCATTGACATAACGGAATCAAACGAATCCGGTTCACCTTTACGCAAAACCTGCGGTCCCGGTGACAACTCCAGAGGTGAATTCCTGTTTCAGCATTCCTTAAATGCACTTTCAGTCTACGATGCATTCTCCCTAAAAGGCCGCTTCTTGAAACAATCTTCCTCTATCATGGTTTTTAAAATATTAGTTTTATTATAGTGAAAATAAACGCATGTTGCAACATTATCCACGCAAATGATAAACAAGAACAGCGGCTGCTACAGCTACATTTAAAGATTCTGCCTGCCCATACATTGGTACATATAAATTTTGATCTGTCATTTGCAGAATGTCTGGGTCAATACCAGCTCCTTCATTTCCAACAATTAATGCAAACGGACCTTCTGCCGTTACGCTTTTATACTCTTTCGCATCTTTTAAGGCACTTCCGTATACAGGTATGCCTCGTTCTTTCAGCTCCGTGATCGCCTGTTGAAGAGTTTGCTTTAAGATAGGCAGGTGAAAATGAGACCCTTGCGCGGAACGGAGCGTTTTTCCGTTAAACGCATCAACTGTTCCGTCTCCTAAGATCACAGCATCAAGACCAGCGGCATCTGCTGTTCGAATGAGTGTGCCTAAATTCCCCGGATCCTGCACTGCGTCTAATAAAAGAAGCCGTTCAACCTTCTTTTCTTCAAAAACAGGAACTGTACAGACTGCGGCAATGTGCTGAGGCGTTTCTGTTTCTGTCATGGCAGAAAAGGCCTCTTCGCTCAGTTCATAAAGCTCAATGTCAGGCTGGATATGAGAAGGAAGCAGTTCGGGCGAGGTGACCATTAATTCCTTCACGATCCCGCTCTTTAATGCTTCTTCGACTAAATGTATTCCCTCAACGAGAAACAGCCCCGTTTTCGTTCGTTCTTTTTTCGTATGGAGCTTCTTCCACTGTTTAATGTTTGTGTTTTTAGCTGATTCTATATATTTCAAGCGACGTTAACTCCTTTAATTATCATGAATTTATTATATCTCATGCACACTACATAATAAACCTGTCTTTGAGACAGAATAGGGCTATTACCATCAAAAAAGGAGTGTGGGCAATGGATTTTAATTTAAGAGGCGCAGTCATTCAAAACATTACTGGCCATAATCAAGAACAGCTTGAACATACGATTTTAGATGCTATTCAAAGCGGCGAGGAAAAAATGCTGCCAGGCCTTGGCGTGTTGTTCGAAGTGCTATGGCAAGAAGCATCAGAAAACGAGAAAAATGAAATCCTTGAAACATTAGAACAAGGCTTAAAGCCTCAGCAGCAGCAATAAAAAGAAGCCGGTTTGCTTATAAAAGCAAGCCGGCCTTTTTCATTTAACCAGTGATAGGCGTTTCCATTCGAAGCGCTGGATCACGCCAGATTTCAACCCATTTTTTAATCGCAAACACAATAATCACAAAACCTAAGATCAGCATGATGATCGACAGCACCGCATTCAGCACGCTGTAACCGGATGCTTCAGGATTGAGATATACATTTGCTACCATCCAATAGCCTGCATAATTCACCGTCACATATAAGTAAGCAAGCGGAATTAAACAAGTCAGCATATATCGCCTTTTATCTGCAATTTTTAATACAACGGTTGCCCCGATGATTAACCCAACCGAAGCCATTAACTGGTTTGAAACTCCAAACAGCGCCCAAATAGAGCCAATGTCCCCTGAGTAAAGTAAGTATCCCCACATAAAACAAGCAAGCACACTTGCAAACACCGAACCAGGTACCCAGTCAGTTCGTTTAAGTGGTTTATATGCTTCACCTAAAAAGTCTTGAATCAAATAGCGTGCCACACGTGTCCCCGCATCAATAGCAGTTAAAATAAAGACAGCCTCAAACATAATGACGAACTGGAAGAAGTAAGAAGCCAAATGACTAAAGAACGGAATCCCAGTAAAGATATACGCCATCCCTACCGCTAATGTTACGGCACCACCCGTTCTTCCTTCTAAGTCGAGGCCGATTTCCTTACTCAGCTGCGGAAGGTTTTCGACACTCATACCGAGTGTACGGAACACTTCTGGCGTACTGTTTATCGCAAAATAATCCCCTGGATGCAGGGCAGTAGCCGCAATTAAAGCCATAATCCCAACTAAGCATTCCACAAGCATTGCGCCAAACGCAACAGGCTTCATATCACTCCATCGGTCCAGCATCTTAGGTGTTGTCCCTGAACCAACAAATGCGTGGAAACCAGAAATGGCACCGCAAGCAATGGTAATCGAAATAAATGGCCAGACAGGACCAGCTAATACAGGTCCTCCTCCATTCACAAACTCTGTAAACGCGGGGAATTGAATGGACGGATTCACGACAAAAATACCAGCAATCAGCGCAATGAATACACCAATTTTCATAAAACTACTTAAATAGTCCCTCGGTGCAAGCAGCAGCCAAACTGGCAGAGCCGCAGCAAAAAAGGCATAGATCGGCAGGGCAAGAGCAAGCGTTTTTGTATCAAGTGTTAAAAAATCACCTAGTGCCGTTCCTTGAATATTTGGCCCAAGGAATACACCAAACATCAGCAAAATAAATCCCGCAGATGTCGCCAGCTTTAAATTGCCTGTTTTTTTATAATACAGACCAACCCCCATTGCAATCGGAATCGTGATTCCAACTGCAAATGTCCCCCAAGGGTTACGTTCTAAAGCATGAAGCACAACCATAGACAAACCTGCCATTGTGATGGTAATAATAAACAGCATCGCAAGCCCTGTACAAAACCCTGCAACAGGTCCCAGCTCTTCCTTCGCTACCTCTGATAATGATTTCCCCTTTTTTCGCATCGACGCAAATAAGACGACTAGATCATGTACAGCTCCGCCTATGACTGCACCAATTAAAAGCCAAAGGAGACCAGGTAAATATCCAAATTGAGCGGCTAAAATCGGACCCACTAACGGACCAGCAGCTGCAATCGCAGCAAAGTGATGCCCAAATGTGACCCATTTATTTGTCGGCACATAATCTTTCCCGTCCTCTAGCGTGTGAGCCGGTGTAGGATGATCATCTGTGACCTTTAATACCTTGACCATCATAAATGTGCCATAAAGACGATAGGCAATCGCTAAAATACACATAGATCCTATTACAATTGTAACCGCATTCATTTAACCATCCCCTTTGTATAAACAATTTGTTACAAATATAACATAAATTGATTGATTTTTCTTTCTTTTAAAACCAAGTTGACAAATAAGAATAATGTGTTTATTCTTAAGGTAGCTTCACCTACTTCCATAAACTCTCTTTTGACAGGGCATTCTATGGCTCTGTCCTTTTTATTGCTTTCATCTTACAAAAATAAACGCTCGATCACATGTGCCTTATTCACTAGGAAACACTCTCTTCTTTTACCAAAAACAGTTCTTTTGGCTCACCTTGAACACACCGTTCATTTCCTGGGAAATTCAATAAAAAAAGCCTTTCCTCTGTACTGAGGAAAGGCATTCTTCCTTAAGAACCATACGTAATCTGTTCAACGGTTTTTTGATCAAGTCTTTTGATCACTTCTGTTAAAAGCTTCACTGCATTTTCATAATCATCTCGGTGAATCATTGCAGCATGGGTATGAATATATCTGCTCGGAATCCCGATAGATAGTGATGGAACTCCATGACCTGTTAAATGAATACCGCCAGCATCTGTCCCGCCGCCAGGCATTGAGTCATATTGATAAGGAATGTTCAGCTCATCAGCTGTTTGGACAACAAAATCACGAAGTCCTTTATGAGAGACCATTGAAGCATCAAATACAACAATTGTTGGGCCTTTGCCAAGTTTGCTAGTTGCTTCTTTCTCAGTGATGCCTGGTGTATCTCCTGCTACACCTACATCAATGGCAAATCCAATATCGGGCTGAATTGTAGCCGCTGCTGTTTTGGCTCCGCGCAGGCCTACTTCCTCTTGGACAGTTGCGACGCTGTAAGCAATATTCTCATGCTGAGCATTGTGTAAGTTTTTCATGACATCAATTGCCACTGCACAGCCAATGCGGTTGTCCCATGCTTTTGCAAGGAGCATTTTTTCATCATTCATGACTGTAAACTCAAAGTAAGGAACGATTTGATCTCCAGGCAGCACGCCCCACTCCATTGCCTGTTCTTTGCTTGACGCCCCAATATCAATAAACATATCCGTAATCTCAATTGACTTTTTACGAGCTTCAGGTGACAAGACGTGTGGTGGCTTTGAACCAATTACCCCTGTGATCTCTCCCTTTTTCGTCACAATGGTGACACGCTGGGCGAGCATGACTTGTGACCACCAGCCGCCGACTGTTTGAAAACGAATGTAGCCTTTGTCATCAATTTTTGTCACCATGAATCCTACTTCATCTAAGTGACCAGCGAGCATAATTTTAGGTCCGTTTGCTTTTCCTTCCTTTTTAGCGATCAAGCTGCCAAGGCGGTCTGTAGAGACTTCATCTGCATATGATTCTATGTATGTCTGCATGACTTTTTTGACATCACGTTCATTTCCTGGAATCCCTTTTGCATCCGTTAGGTCTTTCAGCATAGTTAATGTTTGATCGAGCTTTGTCATTCCATTTATCCTCCTTTATCTTCATGGTGCATTCTTATTATACAAAACCTCTTTCGTTCAATACGATCTTTTTATGAATATTTTTTCGTTTTACGAAATATTTTTTTAAAAAAAGTTGAAACCTTTTGGCGTTTCCATTCGTAGTACATCAGATAACGGTATTGGAGGTGCATCCTGTCATGTTTGTAATCCTCATGAGACTTGCTCTTGTTGCACTGCTTGTCTACATCTTCTACATGGCGGTAAAATTCTTCTCAAACCCGAGAAGAAAGCTGAAACAAGCACAATTAAAAGAAGGCTTTTATTTTATGGACGAACAGCAAAATGCGCGCAAAAATTTTAATTTCGTCTATAAAGGTGTCTTGTTTGAAGGGGAGAAGCATGTTCCTTCTAAGGATCATCCTCTGTTTGTCCACTCCATTTACGTTTGGACGGAGTCACCTGAGAAGCTGAGTGAATTTACATTAGAAGACTTTGAAAAACTGGAGGAAAACATTATCGAGCGTTATCCTCAAACAAAAATTGATTGGGATCAGCCTATTAAAAAAATCAAACAAAAAAAAGGAGCAGACACGCCGTCCTAATGGCGTCTGCTCCTTTTTCAAATAACTTGGATATATCCCAATAGAATCAACTGCAAAATAATTAATAAAGGCATGCCGATTTGAAAGGCAGGATGCTTTGTTTTATGCCGGAAATACTGCATTCCTAGATACGATCCGGCAGCGCCAAAAAGAACCGCAGCACTCCATAAATGCGCCTCTGAAATTCTCCATTTATGTGCTTTCGCCCGGCGTTTGTCCTCGCCCATGAGAAAAAAGCCGTAGCCATTCACTAAAATAAGCAGCAGGATTAAAGCCATATTCATTCATTTCACCTCACATGATGAGAAAAAAAGATCACCCCTCGAAGGAATGATCTTTTATAAAACTTACTTGTCTAGTTGTGCTTTTGCAGCATCAGCAAGCTGATTGAATGCATTTAGGTCATTCACAGCAAGGTCAGCAAGCATTTTGCGGTTTACTTCGATACCAGAAAGCTTTAAGCCATGCATTAAACGGCTGTAAGAAAGACCGTTCATACGAGCTGCAGCGTTGATACGAGTGATCCATAGTTTACGGAAGTCACGTTTTTTCTGACGACGGTCACGGAAAGCGTAGTTTCCAGATTTCATCACCTGTTGGTTTGCTACTTTGTATAATCTATGTTTTGAACCGAAATAACCTTTTGCTAATTTAAGAACCTTTTTACGACGCTGACGCGACACAGTTCCGCCTTTTACTCTTGGCATTGTAATTCCCTCCTATGATTCCTATTCCAAATTACTTGATGTTTGCAAGTTGTTGTTTGATACGTTTGAAATCTCCAGCACTTACGATTGCGCTCTTACGCAATTTACGTTTTTGCTTTGTAGATTTATTAGCGAACAAGTGACTTGTGTACGCATGAGAACGTTTAAGTTTACCAGAACCTGTTTTTTTGAAACGTTTAGCAGATCCGCGGTGAGTTTTCATTTTTGGCATTGGATGTTTCCTCCCTCTGTTACTTTACTTTTCGACTTTTGGTGCAAGCATGAGGAACATGCTGCGTCCGTCCATCTTAGGTTTTGTTTCTACTGTTGCTACTTCAGCGCAAGCTTCAGAGAAACGGTCTAACACGCGCTGTCCGATTTCTTTATGCGTAATCGCACGGCCTTTAAAGCGGATAGAAGCTTTCACTTTATCTCCCTTTTCAAGGAATTTGATTGCATTACGGAGCTTCGTGTTAAAATCATGTTCATCGATTGTCGGGCTCAACCGAACTTCTTTTAAGCTAATGATTTTTTGATTCTTACGTGCCTCTTTTTCCTTCTTCTGCTGTTCGAATCGGAACTTACCATAGTCCATGATTCGGCAAACAGGTGGTTTTGCATTTGCAGCAACTAACACAAGGTCAAGATTAGCTTTAGCAGCAATTTCCAGAGCTTCCTGGCGGGTTTTAATCCCAAGCTGATCGCCATTTTGTCCGATCAAACGAACTTCACGCGCACGAATACCTTCATTAACTAATTGATCTTTGCTAATAGTGAGCCACCTCCATGAGATTTTGAATTGAGTTCACAATTCATTTTGACCATTTCGTTGTATGTTTTACAGGCAAACAAAAAGTGTGGGCATATAAAACACCCACACTGCGAACATTTGCATGAAAAAATAAATGTACGGTCAACCTGTCAACTACAAACATGTGTCAATCAGGTGAGAAGCGGGTGCTTCTGCTTGTGATATCTATTCAATTCGTTAACTATTCTACACAATTTTCATTTGTCCGTCAAGTAACCGAACTCTTGAAACAACTTTTTCAGTGTAACATGATGAAACGAATTGGGCAAGACTTTTTCACACCATGACGGCATCAAAGAATCAACTGCATAAAGATTGGGATGACGATAACGGTCACAACTCCTACGACTACAACGGCGATACTTGCCATCGCTGCTTCTATTTCTCCCATCTCAATTCCAACAGAAACCCCAAGCGCATGTCCTGATGTACCAAGTGCAAGACCTTTTGCCACTGGGTTTTTAATGCGAAACAATTTTAAGAAGAAAGCACCTAGTGCATAGACAATGACTGCGTTAAATATGACCGCAAAGGCTGTGATATCTGCGATTCCGCCAATATCCTTTGCAATTGGAAGAGCAATCGCTGTTGTCGCTGCTTGTGGAAGCATGCTTTTCATCACAGCCGCATCTAAATGAATTCCTTTTGCGACGAGATATACGATCGTAATAGAACAAAGTGAACCTACAAAAATAGCAGATAAAATTTGCCACCAATATTTTTTAAGCAAGGCTCTCTGCTTATAAAGCGGGATAGCGAAAGCAATCGTTGCAGGCTCTAAGAAAAATTTGATAATCTTGCCGCCCTCATTATAATCTGCGTAGGAAAAACCGCCAACTTTCAAAAATAAAATGCCTAGTACCATCGCCACAAACAGCGGGGTGAACAAGAAGAAGCCTTTTGATTTTTTAAATAAGAATGTCCCTATTCCAAAAGCGACCAATGAGACGACAATGCCAAAATAAGGGCTCATCGTACTTGTACCCATTTTGCATCTCTCCTTTAATGCGTACTTGAAGCTGGTTTATTTGAATGAGAAGGAGCAGATTTACTCTCCTTTGCCTCTTTACGTTTCTGCGGTCTTTCTGATAATTGCATGAGAAGCTGCGAAAACAGCCCTGTCGCTGCAAGTAGCATAATGGTTGCAATGATAATGACACCGACGACTTGCACACCCACTTCTTGCATGACACCTAATGATTGAATAACTGAGATCCCAGAGGGAACAAATAGAAAGCTAATGAGTCCTGTCAATGATGTACCTAATTGCTCCACCTGCTCTAGTTTGACGATTTTCGTTGTTAACAAAACAAATAATAGAACCAAACCAATGACGGATGCGGGCATCGGAATCGGTAAATACATTGAAATGAGATTAGAAACGAACATTACGGTTGCAAAAATAAATGCTTGAGATAGAAATCCATATACTTTCGTGGCACTCATGCCCCTTCACCTCTTTCTTCGACTGCCCTCAGTATAGGGCATGAAATAAATGAATGAAGCGTTTACAATAAAACTCGCTGGATTCAATGACTGAAATGCAAAAAACGAGTATTGAAATACAAACAAAAAAAGCCCTCCTACTCTAGCAGGAGCGACTTCTTTAATTCTTTCGCATATGTACGGCTGACAGGAATGATGGACCCGTCTGTCATATGCAGATTATACGTCGAATTAAACCACGGCTGTACTTCTTTCATATGAGAGGTATTCACGATATAGCTGCGATGAACCCTCATAAAGTAAGCCTCAGGAAGTTTCTTTTCAATGACCACAAGCGGTTCTGAGACCTCATACATGTGATTCTTTGTTTTCACGACCTTTTTCCCCTCGCTGAGTCCTACATACATGATCTCTTCAACTTGCAGGATCACAATTGAGTCATCGACAGAGATCGCTAATTTTTGCTGGCGGGGCGCTTTCTCATCTGACACCTGGTGCTCTTGCGTCTCAACAGATTTCCATTTTTTAAACTTCTGGATGGTCTGGAGCAGCCGCTCTTCATCAAATGGTTTTGTTAAGTAATCAAGCGCACTGACCTCAAACGCCTTCAGCGCATATTGATCAAAGGCTGTCGCAAATACAACCGCTGGCGGATCAGACATCCGGTTGAGCCTTTTGGCAATATCAAATCCGTTCTCACCAGATAAATCAATGTCTAAAAAGAGCAGATCCGGCTTATGGTCGACCATCCGGTCAAAAGCAGATTCTATATTTTCTGCTTCCTCTATTTGAACATCCTCTTTCGTTCTTCGTAATAAGTATTTTAATTCATCTCTTGCTAACACTTCATCATCTACGATTAATACTTTCATCAACGAGAATCATCCTTTTTTACATAGTCCATCGGAATGCGAAATGAGATGTCAGTGCCTTGGTCACTATGAATGGATAAAGCGGCTTGTCTGCCAAAAATTCCTCTTAACCGCTGATCTAAATTAAAAAGGGCCGTCCCTGTTCCTTCTAGTGATTCAACAGGCGCTTTTAATAGCTGAGCCATCTTATCATCTTCAATCCCCTGTCCATTATCTGTCACTTTCATATAAACATGCCCATCTTTTATCAAAGCGGATACGATGACTTCACAATTCGTTTGATGTTTAGGAAAAGCATGTCTCACTGCGTTTTCAACAAGCACCTGAAGCACAAAGGGCGGAATCATCACCTGCTCCAGCTCCTTTTCAATTTGAAAGGTCACATGGTACTTATTTGGAAACCTTGCTTGTTCAAGTGATAAATATGCCTCCACATGCTGAATCTCTTTATGCATTGGAATCAGCAGCTGGCGGGCACCTTGCATATTTGAACGAAAATAAATACTTAGCTGCAGCAGCAGCTTCCTTGCCATCTCCACATTGGTTCTGCATAAAACAGAGATGGTATTAATGGCGTTAAATAAAAAGTGCGGGTTCACTTGTGCTTGAAGTGCTTTGATCTCTGCATCTTTTAGCAGGCGGCTTTGAGTTTCCGCCTCCCCAAGCTCAAGCTGTGTGGAAAACAGCATCGCCAAACCTTCTGCAAGCTCTTCTTCCACCCTGCTTAATCCGACCGGAGAATTGAAATACATTTTTAATGTTCCGATCGTTTGACCGTTAGAGGTGAGCGGTAGCACAATTGCCGCTTTAAGAGGGCAATGGGCAACTGAACAATTGATTTCGTCCTTAGAATGTGCTTTCATAATCTTGCCGCTCATCAATACTTGTTTCGACAGCCCCGTAATCAGGCTTTTAGATGGAATATGATGATCTGTTCCATCTCCGACATGCGCTAAAATCTTTTCTGTGTCTGTTAAGGAGACCGCATCTGTTTCAGTCAACCGATGAATGATCTCCGCCACACTTTTACAGGACTGTTCATTTAACCCTTGGCGGAAAAAAGGCAGTGTTTGATCGGCGATTGAAAATACACGATGTGTCTGCATCGCTTTTGCCTGCTCTTCTTGCCGAATGACTGACTGTAAAATAGATAAAAAGATAAAGCTGCCGATTCCATTCACAAAGATCATCGGCAAAGCGATGATACTGACAAGCCCCCATGCATCAGCAAATGGCTTTGCAAACAGCAGGATAATGATCATCTGTAATGATTCCATCGCTACACCAAAAAGGGCTGCTTGACGAGGTGTGACCATTCGATTCCTCCGTTTAAACCTGCTGCCGACATAGCCTGCAATGACACCCGCTAAAATGGAAGAAATCGCACAGCTGAACGCGGTGCTTCCTCCTAGAGAATAGCGGTGAATTCCAGCTAAAAGCCCTGTGCCAATCCCTACAAACGGCCCCCCAATCAAACCGCCCATTTCGATCCCCATAATTCTCGTATTGGCGATTGAGCTTGATGAGCCAAGATGATAAGAAAACTCATGATTCATGACAATTTGCTGCTGGATTTCAATTCCTGTGTAATTACTGATTATACTAAAAGAAGCAAAAATGAAGACAAGAATTGCCTTTTTCCGAAACCCTTGATTATGTAGCAATAGATTGCGAAAGCCCTTCACATGGGCAAGCACAAATCCTAAAATAACGATGATCCCCACACGCTCGATCATCATAATAATTAAATGAAGCAAACCGGCCACCTCAAATGATGTATGTCATATCTACTGTCTTTCTATTCTATCATGTGCGGTCAATGAGCAAAGATCTCTCAAATCTTTTCTTTATTGCCCTCTTCTTCTATTGTAAAATGAACATGAGCCTGTCACTTGCAATTGAAGGTAACACATACATAACAAGGGAGAAGATCATGAAAGCCGTATTTTTCGATTTAGATGATACTTTGCTTTGGGACGAAAAAAGCATTCATACAACTTTTCAGGAAACTTGCCGGGAAGCGGAAAAGAAATATGGACTTGATCCAGAATCGTTTGAACAGATTGTACGTGAAGAAGCAAGAAAGCTGTACTCTTCCTATGAAACATATGATTATACTGTCATGATCGGCATTAATCCTTTCGAAGGACTGTGGTCCAATTTTAGTGAACCGATTAGCGAAGGCTTTCAAAAGCTGAACGCCATTGCACCAGAGTATCGTAAAAACGCTTGGACCAACGGCTTAAAGACAGCGGGAATTGACGATGAGGCATTTGGACAATATTTGGCTGATTTCTTTGCAGCAGAACGCAGAAAACGCCCATATGTCTATGAAGAAACATACCCTGTATTAAACCGCCTGAAAGGCAGCTACGAATTGCTCCTTTTAACAAATGGAGATCCTAGCCTTCAAAAGGAAAAACTGGCAGGTGTTCCTGAGCTTGCCCCTTATTTTAACGAAATCGTGATTTCAGGAGATTACGGAAAAGGCAAACCCGATCCTGGTATCTTTGAGCACTGCCTTCAGCTGTTAAACTTAACAAAAGACGAAGTGATCATGGTTGGAGATAATCCAAAAACAGATATTCTCGGCGCATCTCGCGTTGGTATCCAAACCGTTTGGATCAATCGCCATGGCAAGAAAAATGAAACAGATGTGACGCCTGATTATGAAATCAAAGACTTACATGAATTGTTTGATATATTAAAATAGAACAAAAAACACCCTTCTCTCACGAGATTGGGTGTTTTTGTATTCTCAGAGCTAAATGATTGCTGCTAGATTTTGCGCTTGCCGGTCTAAGCCGCGTGCTGCTTCTCCTACAACGATGAATTCCTCACTTGCCTGCTTTACAAGATCCCGGTTTGTAAACACGGTTGTCTTTGCCCGGCTTGTGCCGCTGCTGACTTTCTCTACTTCTGCATGGATCGCCTTCACATATTGATCTACCTTGACGATCGCTTCTTTTGAATTTGTCGCAAGCTTTCGAATCTCTGCTGCCACTACACTAAAGCCATTTCCATAGGAACCCGCATGTGCCGCTTCTATTGCTGCATTTAAGGCGAGCAGCTGGGTTTGTGAAGAAATGCTGTTGATGGTTGCCGCAATGGAGCTGATGGACTCTACCTGCTCCGTTAATCCTTTTAACAAGCTCATATTTTGATCGGTTTCGTTTGCTATATGATCAAAGGAGGCATTGACACTTTGACTATGCTGAATGCCAACTTCTGCTCGTTGCATTAATTTCGCAGACATCTCCTTTAGGTCTTCTACGACTTGCTTCATTGTATGTTCTCTTTCCGTAATATCTGTTGCCACTTTCACAACACCCACTACAGTTCCTTCTTCATCTTGAACAGGTGAATATGTCGCTTCAAGCCATAAGCTGCTGCCATTTTTTGTGATCCGCTGCACTTTTTCCTGAAAGACTTGACCTTCTCTCAAACGCTTCCAAAACATGTGATAGCTCGTGTGTTCTATAATATGTGGAGGACAGAACTGTCTATGTTTAAGACCGATCATCTCTTCTTTAGAATATCCCATGGCTTTTGCAAAAATATCGTTCACCCATAGAACTTCACCTGTCACATTAAATTCAATCATTGCCAGCGAGTGCTCTAATGCACGAAGAACAGCTGATTGCTCCAATACATGTGACAATAAATTGTTTGTTGTTTGCATCATCGCTTTCATTCCCCCAATTTGTCTCGAACCAATAGTACATACTTACCCTTACTTTTGTACTATCTAAACGTCTCTTTTTAGAAATTGGATCACTAGTGGAAGTGTTCTCCAAAAAGAAAAAGCCAGTGATCTAAAGAGAATCACTGGCTGTGCTTATTATTTCTTTGCTTCTGCTACTGCATGTTTCACAAAGGCTTCAAGATCCATTGTTTCTGAATCTTGTTCCCCGTATTTTCTTACATTGACAGCGCCATTTTCTGCTTCTTGATCTCCGACGACAAGCATGTACGGAATCTTTTGCATTTGCGCTTCTCTAATTTTGTACCCAATTTTTTCATCGCGGCTGTCAAGCTCTACACGAAGACCTTCAAGCTGCAAACGTTCTTGTACTTTTTTCGCATAGTCTAAATGAACAGACGGTGAAACTGGGATGACTTGAAATTGTACAGGTGCCAGCCATGTTGGAAGGGCTCCTTTGTATTCTTCAATTAAGAAGGCAACGAAGCGTTCCATTGTAGAAACAACGCCTCTATGAATCACGACTGGACGATGGTGTTTTCCATCTTCTCCGATATATGTGAGATCAAAGCGTTCTGGAAGTAAGAAATCAAGCTGTACGGTGGATAATGTCTCTTCTTTTCCAAGAGCTGTCTTCACTTGTACATCAAGCTTCGGCCCATAAAATGCCGCTTCGCCTTCTGCTTCATAGTAGTCGTGACCAAGCTCGTCCATTGCATCCTTCAGCATCGATTGTGCTTTATTCCACATCGCATCGTCATCGAAATACTTCTCAGTATCTTCTGGATCACGATAAGACAAGCGGAATGTGTAGTCATTCAAGCCAAAGTCTTGATACACTTCTTCAATTAAACGAACTGTACGGATGAACTCGTCTTTGATTTGATCTGGACGAACAAAGATGTGTGCATCGTTTAATGTCATACCGCGAACACGCTGAAGGCCGGATAAGGCACCTGACATTTCATAGCGGTGCATTGTACCAAGCTCTGCAATACGAATTGGCAATTCGCGATAGCTGTGCGGCTCGTTTTTGTAAATCATCATATGGTGCGGACAGTTCATCGGACGAAGAACAAGATCTTCGTTGTCCATTTCCATTACTGGGAACATGTCTTCTTGATAATGCGCCCAGTGTCCTGATGTTTTATACAATTCAACACTTGCAAGAACTGGTGTATACACATGTTCATAGCCAAGACGCACTTCTTTATCGACAATGTAACGCTCAATGACGCGGCGGATTGTAGCGCCTTTTGGCAGCCAAAGCGGAAGTCCTTGACCAACCTTTTGGGAATTCGCAAACAGTTTCAGCTCTTTTCCAAGCTTACGGTGATCGCGTTCTTTCGCTTCTTCCAGCAGACGTAAGTGTTCATTTAAATCTTCTTTGCTGAAGAAAGCTGTTCCGTAAATACGCTGAAGCATTTGGTTGTTACTGTCACCTCTCCAGTATGCACCGGCAAGGCTTAACAGTTTAAATTCTTTGATTTTCCCTGTAGACGGCAAGTGAATCCCGCGGCAGAGGTCAAAGAATTCACCCTGCTCATAAATCGTCACAGCTTCACCTTCTGGAATCGCCTCTAACAGCTCAAGCTTCAATTCATCACCAATTGCTTCAAAGCGCTTTTTCGCTTCTTCTCTTGATACTTCAATTCGCTCAATTGGCAGATTGCTGTTAATGATTTTCTTCATTTCTTTTTCAATCTTTGGTAAGTCTTCAGGTGTGATGGCAACATCGATGTCCACATCGTAGTAGAAGCCATTTTCGATGACAGGACCTACGCCAAACTGAACGTGATGCTCTTTTCCATACAGGCGTTTGATCGCCTGCGCTAGCAAATGTGCTGTGCTGTGGCGCATAATGTCGAGTGCTTCTTCACTTTTATCTGTGATGATCTCGATTGTTCCACTTTCTAATAGCGGCGTACGCAGATCTATTTCTTTACCGTTCAATTTACCGGCAAGTGCTTTTTTCTTTAGGCCCGGGCTAATTGATGCCGCGATGTCTTCTGTTGTAGCTGTTTTGTCAAACTCCTTGACTGCTCCATCTGGAAATGTAAGTTGAATTTGTTCTGACATCTCTGGTCACTCCTTTTTTTTGGCAATATAAAAACCCCGCCCCCTGGAAAGGGACGAGGTTGAATAAACGGAATCGTGGTTCCACCCTTTTTCCCGTATTTGCAGCTTGCTTTTTCATAAGCAAATACGGCTTGCGGTTCGATAACGGGAATTCCCGTCAGCCATTACTAAAAAGTTCACAGCTGATGTTCAAAGGTGGTAAAGCAAATGGTCCTCTGCTAGGAAGCTTTCAGCCGCGGCTTCCCTCTCTTTAAGCGGGTGTTCATTTGTTCATGTCCTTATCAATACGGTCTCTGTATGAAGTTACACCGTATTATAAAACGTTTTTTCGTGAAAATCAAGAAAGCTTTTCACTTTTCTTGTTGAAATGAGCATGTACAAATTGAACATTCTGCTCTTGGAATGAATGAGACGGGAACACCTCGACCCTTTCTTGAAAAATATTTTGAATGGTTTGCACCATCGAGTGACCTGTATCATTTGTAAATAGGTCAATTTTTTGCGGTGCAATGGAGACAAGCGGTGCAATCAGCTGCGAATCAATATACATTGGATGCTCTCTTACAAACTGTCTGTCTATGTATTGTTTTTGATCACGCTCAGAAGCGTAGCGAAATTCCCAAATCACCAGGCGGTCCTGATGCACAACATGTACTTTTTCAAGCCTAGGCTCTCTTGCCATCACATAGTCTCGAAGCGATTGAATGAAATTTTGATACTCTTGCTCCATTTTGTATTCTTCAATGGACACTTCAACATAGTTCTTCAGCCTTCGGTCATACTCTGACAGTCTAAATGTCATAAATGAACCAATTGAAAAAACGCCTTGCTGTAAAGAAATCGCCTCAAGCTCCTTTTTTAAAAGGGCTTCTCTTGACGGGTCTTGCTGAATGCCGGGAATATCATCTAAATCCCCGTTCATGATACTGTGTGCGATGGAAAGAATTTGGTGCTGCTCTTCAGGATCTTTAAACAAATAGGTGTTTTCAAGGATGCTGCGCATGCGCTCATTTTCTTTGCATTCCAAAAAAAAGTGAACCAGTAATGGCCGCACAATGTGCTCAAGTGCTTCTTCGGATTCCTTCGCCTCTATGAGAAGCCGGTCTTTCCCTTGTTGAATTGACATGTGATGCCGACTGTCCAAGTGTTCAGCAAGATGTAAAAAAGCGGCGGTATCATATTCATCTTCAAAGATTATTTCAAGCATGTTTGTCCCCCCTAACGACATCTGTTACATATATATGGGGGGAACATAAAAAATAGACGCCTAAAATAAATCAGGCATCTTTCTTTTTAAAATGAGTGGAACAGAGATAAAGATCAAATAAATCAAACAAACAACCACTAAGGCGGCATAATTGCCGCTGACAAAGCTTGAGCCGAGAACATTTAACGCAATTGTACCCGGTATTAAGCCTAAAAAGGTGGCTGTCACAAATGCACGATAATTTGCACGTGAAGCAGCTGCCGCATAGCTGACAAAATCAAAATGAATCGGTGCAATACGCAATAACAAAATATAAAGAAATCCATGCTCCTGAATGCGGGACGTCACCGCTTTCAGCTTTCGGCTGTTTGATTCCGTTTCCTTCTTTTTTGCACGAAAGGTTGAAGCAATCATGAAAGAGCCTGTTGCCCCGGCTGTCGCTCCAATGAGGGCATAAATCGTCCCAAGGACACTGCCGAATGCCAAACCTGCCGCCAAAGAAAAGACCGTAATCGGGACGAGAACAAACGGGCGGAAAAGAGATAAGAAAAGAAAAACAAAGGGAGCCAGCATCCCAAATTGAAGCACCCAATTCTTCACATCTTTCGGCGCCAGCTGAAGATGCTGTTTATTCAGCCACCACAGCGCAGCAGCAAGAATGCCAATCCCAAGAAAAAGCAGCCATTTTCTTTTGTTCATTTCATTTGCTCCTCCTTCAGGTGACATACGCTTTTATAAATGACGGCGGTTTTCTCCTTCGAGCAACACTGGCTCTGCTAAATAGAGAATCCGTTCCATTAAACGAGCGGCTTTGACCTCTTCTTTTTCTCCCCGCTGTGAGTACGTAAAGTGATGCTTCAGCTCGTTTGGTGAGAAATTAGAAGAGAAAAATGTCGGCAGCTGCTCTGCCATACGGTATTGTAAGATCGTACCGAGCAGTTCATCCCGCACCCAGCTTGTCATCGATTCTGCCCCAATATCATCAAGCATTAAAATAGGAGTGGACTTGACCATATTCAGCTTTTCTTCTAGCGTATGATCGGCTAATGAATTTTTTAACTCTCTTACAAATTCAGGCACGTAAACAAGGAGAGATGGGTATTCTTTCTCCGCTAGCTGCTGCGCAATAGCTGCTAGTATATACGTTTTTCCTACCCCAAACTTTCCGTGTAAATACAAGCCTTTTCCTTTTCCAGTCTCATCATAGCTTTGGAGGAATTGACCTACTTTTTGAATGACCTCTTGTCTTCCCACAACGTTCAGATCAGCGAACGTCGCTTGAAGGACATTTTGCGGAATATACATGCTTTTCATCAGCTCTTGCTGTTTCTTCTGTCTATCGAGCCGCAGCTTGACTGGACAAGGGGAATATTCAATATCAATACTCTGACCTTTGATCACAAGCTTCGGGTGATACCCATCTAAAATCGCATTAACGTTTTCGTCATCTAAGCAGTAAGAGCAGCCCTTCGACTGCTGCACATATTCAAAGAGCCGGTTCAAGCTGCGATTGATCATGTCTTCATGTATCTCTTCTTGATGCTTCTGTAAAAAGGCCTTCACATCTTCATCAGATAACACACTTTCTTTAATCTGATTGTATCTCACGCGAAAATCTACTCGTCCTTTTAGCTGTTCAAATGAACGACCGATCGGTTTCATCCCATCTCACCTCACCTTAATGTGCATTGTACTTTTTCATATTTTTAAACTGATCTAACAGTTTTTCTTTTTCTCGTTCGAGGTCTTCTGTAGACAGATTGTCCGTTTGCTCTTTTGACGGCTGTTCTTTTGTTTCAGTTTCTTTCATCCAGTCAGGCAATTTCTCTTCCCGGACAACTTTTCCTGAACCATAAGGGCTGCGCTGCTTTTTCTGCTGCGCCCACTCTGTCATTTGTCTGTTCTCTTCTTTGGCAATTTTCATGGCCGCTGCTACGGTTTTGATTTTCTTTCTCACCCAATGAGCGGCGATTTTTTGCATATATGTTTTTGACAGCTTCATATCTGTTTTGAGTAATGTATAGTAGATGAGAACATTCATGACACCTGGCTCTAGCTGCTGCTCGAGCATGATATCTTCAACAATTCTTAAGTCGGCATAAGTTGGCTCAATACCATCTGCCATGTCTTTTAGCAGCTCTCTAGGCGAAATATGATCCAGCTTTTCAATCAATTTTGCATCTGGAGTATCCGCTGCCGGCGTCTTTGAAGCATCTTGTCGTAAGTGTCTTGGCTGTTTTTGATCAATCAGCTTTGGCTGTTCGCCTCTGTATTCAATTTGGTACCAGTCTCTTGCTGCTTTTCTCAGCTCTTCTGTTGAGATCATTTGATCCGAACCGCATGCACCTGCTACAATATTTTGCATTTGAAGCGGGGTGATGCCGTATACAATAGCTAACTTCTTAATTGTTTCTTTTACCTGCTTTGTCAAAGCCTTCCTTGGAATCATCATGTCAGACATACCGGCTAATAATAGATCGAAATCAAAGGATTCGTCTGAGAGCGGTGCCGGCTGACTCGATCCAACGGTCACATATTCATAGCCGTGCTCAAGCGATGACGCCTGATGAATTTCTTCTGTCATCTTGCGCTCGCCTGGCTGCAATACGTGAAAGACTTCTTCAAACGACCGTGATATGTTCTTTGCTTCTGCAGGAACACCCGGATAGGAGAAATAATCGCGAAGCTGCATATATTTTGCTTTCTCTACACGATGGTACAGTAAAACATTCAGCATACCATCTTGGAAAAATTCATCTGGTCTTAGCGGCGGTACAAGCTCATATGTAAACAGTCTGCCTTCTTCCGTTTCCTGTTCATATGTGCGGAGTAAGCCGATCGCTTCAAGCTTTAAACGTTCCTCAAAAATATCATTTAAATTCGTCTGCAGCATGACCATGAGCTGCCGATGAGGTGCAGGTTTCCCCCACATACGATGTTGTTCCAGCTCACCCCACAGCGTCATGTATAAGCTGAAAGCGGACATGCCAATAAGCGGCTGATATAAAAGAGTGATGAGCTGTCTATCGATGTCACCGAGCAATGAAGCGCTTTTGACGACATACGGATCGACGGCTAGCACTTCCTTCCAATGCTCTGTCATATGCTGATCCTCCCCATGAATTGCGATTGTTTCCATTGTACACTCTTTTTACGTTTTACGCTTTACGCAGGAAAAAGAGCATGAAGAATCTCCAGCTCTTTTTAGCGTTCTTTCTTTAATAGATCTTTTAATTCATCAATAAAGACATTGATGTCTTTAAACTGCCGGTAAACCGAGGCAAACCTGACGTAAGACACTTCATCAATTTTCGCCAGCTCGTCCATGACCATTTCACCTACAAGCTCGCTTTTCACCTCTGACATGCCTTGATTGCGCAGTTCTTTTTCGATATTAAAGCAGACATCCTCCAGCTGCTTTAAAGCAACAGGACGCTTTTCACACGCTTTGATGAGTCCTCTCAGCATTTTTTCCCGGCTGAATTCTTCTCGAATCCCTTCTTTTTTCACCACAATCAGCGGTAATTCTTCTAATTTTTCAAACGTCGTAAAGCGATATTGGCAGCTTTCGCACTCTCTTCTACGACGGATGGATTTCCCTTCATCTACTGGTCTTGAATCAAGCACCCTTGTGCCAAGGTGCTGACATGTGGGACATTTCATTTCATCAGCTCCGATCTATTCTTGGAAGTTGTTTGTCTAGTTCATCATAAAGGGACAGAACGGTCTTCTGACTATAGCCGAAATCTGTTGGCAGGGCCGTTTCTGTTGTCACATTAAAATCGACAGCTGTTTCAAAAGGACGAATTGAAATGACAGTCGCCACGAGAAAGGCTTTTTTCGGCAATCGTATGTTTGCGCTGATTTCACCTCGTTCTGCTGAAACAGATGTCACTTGATAAGAATCGCTTCGGGAAAGAATGGTTTCCACCGCTTGAAAAACTTGTGCATTCGTCGATTTGTAGTAATGGCTTTTCAGTTCTGACACTGGATGTTCGTCAGATGTTTCTGTATGGTTTGACATGAATCGTTTAAACTTTTGTCTTAAAGTCATACACGTATCCCCTTTGCCATAATGCCTCTTTCTTTATTTTATAAAAAAAACCTTTGTTTTCCTAGAACAAAAGTATAGACAAGCTGGGGAATGTTGGATTTTTTATCAAAAAAAAATATAAAAAGGAGCATAACACAAAGGCATTCAATGCTTTTGGCCAGCTCCCATTGCAATCTTTTTTATGTTTACAGTGCTTTGGCTTGTGCCTGTTTTACTTGTACAGGTCCCATGCCTCGAGGAATTTCGATGTTTTCTCTTGTTTCAGCACCTAATTCATCTCCGATATGATCTGCTGCAATATTCGGATCTAGGTCACCGCAAGTATAAACATCTATGCTCGCATAACCATGTTCAGGAAAGCTGTGAATTGTCAGATGAGATTCAGAAATAATGACAACTCCACTTACTCCTTGAGGTGCAAATTTGTGAAAAGCAACCTCTCTTACCTCAGCTCCTGATTTCAAAGCTGCATTTACAAACGTTTTTTCAATAAAATCCATGTCGTTCAGTTTATCACAGTCGCATCCCCATAGCTCGGAGATAACGTGACGTCCGATTGTTTCCATCATGGACCCCCCTTTAAACAAGAATGAAAGAGTGAAGTTCTAAGCAGCCGGACCGGACATATACCACGGGGGAAAGTTAGTCCTAAGAGGTCCTAACCCTTTAAGTATACCCGAATGAGTCTGCGAACAAGAAGTTCACGAAAAATAGTATACTTTGTTTAGACCCATTTTGCAAGCTGTGTTTTTAGTGGGATTTTCTCTCATTTCTTGAAAAGGGACGATCGTCTTCTTCATTTCAAACAGCAGACAGCTCTTTCATCTGTGCGCCGACAAACTTTACAAGGTCAACCACTCGGCATGAATAACCCCATTCATTGTCATACCATGCAAGAACTTTCACTTTTCTCCCTTCCATTACCATCGTTGTCAGTCCATCAACGACTGCTGAATAAGGATTTGTGTTAAAGTCCGTAGAAACAAGCGGCTCATCTGTGTAATCTAAAATACCGGCAAGAGATGTTTTAGATGCATTCGAGAAGGCTGCATTGACTTCTTCTGCTGTCACATCTTTTTTCAAGTCAACGACAAGATCAACCATCGACACATTGGAAACCGGTACGCGAAGTGCAAGTCCATGTAATTTCCCTTTCATGTGCGGAAGCACTAAAGAAAGCGCTTTAGCGGCACCCGTCGTAGTTGGAATAATGGACTGAGCACATGCTCTCGCCCGGCGCAGATCCTTATGCGGATTATCGATATTTTTTTGATCATTTGTATAAGCATGAACCGTTGTCATTAAACCATTGTCGATGCCAAATTCATCATCTAACAGTTTCACAACTGGTGCTAAACAGTTTGTTGTACAAGATGCGTTTGAAATAATGACGTGCTTTTCAGGATCAAGATCATCCTCATTGACACCCATCACAATCGTAATGTCTTCATTTTTACCTGGAGCTGTTAGAACGACTTTTTTCGCTCCGGCATCTATATGGCCCATCGCTTGATCTTTTGAATTAAATTTACCTGTTGCTTCAATGACGATATCAATCCCAAGCTCTCCCCATGGAAGCTGCTTTGGATCTCTATTATTAAGCAAAAGAACTCTTTTGCCATTCACAATCAAGGCGTCATCTTCTGCTGTCACATCACATTCGTAACGTCCATGATTTGTATCATATTTAATTAAATGTGCTAGCGTTTCGGCAGGATAGCTTGCGTTCACCGCTACAATTTGAATTTGATCATCAAGCATTGCTTTTCTGAAGACCATGCGTCCAATTCTGCCAAACCCATTGATCGCTGCTTTTACCTTCATGAACAGGTCACTCCTCTATTATGTGTTATACTCAATAAATTTATTTATGAAATTAGTATATCACATTAGAATGTAATTGCCAGTATATAAACGTATATTTTCTAAAAAGGGCTGTTCTTTTCAAAGGAAATCAGAATAAAGCATAAAAAAAGAAGAGTACGTGTATGTACTCTTACTTATCTGTATGTTCCCATTCATTTAATATGTTCTGCAATTGCTTTCTAATAAACGCGAGATCTTGTGTGTTCTCTATCACGCGGTCTGCTTTTTTACATTTCTCCTCAAGAGGCTGCTGAGAGTGTATTCGATTCAGCGCTTCTTCCTCGTCGAGGTCATTTCGATTCATGAGCCGCGACAGCTGCAATTCAGGCGTTGTATACACCACAATGATGCGGTCGACGAGACTTTCCAGCTGACTTTCAAATAAAAGCGGGATATCGAGGACAACGAAGGTTTCCTTCTGACTAACCCCTTCATCTCGCTGTTTGAGCATTTCTTTTCTCACTTCAGGATGAACAATCGCATTCAGCTGCTTTCTTTTCTCTTCATCAGAAAAAATGATGGCTCCAAGCTGCTGCCGGTTCAGCTCCCCATTTGGCAGGAGAACATCCTCGCCAAAGGTTTGAACGATTTGTTGAAGAGCTGGTGTACCTTTGGCAACCGCTTCTTTTGCAATGACATCTGCGTCCACGACCCGGATGCCCTGCTCTTTTATCATTTGCGAGACGGTGCTTTTTCCACTAGCAATCCCGCCTGTTAATCCAATGACAAGCGTCAATTGATTTCCTCCTTTACAGCTTCCACACCCCAATTAAAATGAGCAGAAGCCCTGGTAAGCATGCAAGTTTATCGATCCAGCGCCAATTGGCCAAGTAATGCCCGGCACGGAGCCCGATACACACAAAGAGTGAGCTCATCACGGCCACAGTGATACTCATGACAATTGGAGAAAAGCCTAGAATCGCAGCGCCAATCCCTGCGCCAAATGCATCAATGGATAAAGCAATCCCAAGAAGCACCGCTTCTATTCCATTGATCGTCCCAGAACGGTCAATATCAGCACTTGTCGGCTTTCGCAAAATTTGAATAACAAGACCAAGCGATTGCACTTCCACATTGAGCAATGTCTTTTCATGAAGAAGCAAATCGCGCTCTTTCGCTGGTTTGTAAAATTGATAAAGGACCCAAAGTCCAATGGCGATCAAAATGCCTCCACCAAGTTTATCCGTCACTGAGACAGGGAGGAATGTCGTCAGCAGGCTGCCAATCAGCATGGAAATGAGCAGCACAATCCCTGAACAGCATGCAATAATGACAATCGCTTTAAATGGAATCTTCATTTTACGAAGGCCATACGTAAAGCCTACAGAAAAGCTGTCAATACTGACTGCAATAGCTAAAAACAGGAGCGAAATCGAAATCATACCTGAACTCTTCCTTTCTGTTCATGCAACGATGATCAAGAGTCTCTAGGCGTCCTTAGACTCTTCTTCACTATATGAAGAGCAGGTGGGCTGTGTGTCAGTCTACACCTTGCTGAAAAATGAATGTTTTTTATCGTATGCACAGCAAAAAGGAAGCATGCTGATGGCTGATTTTTATTGAGGACGTTTTTGGCAGGTCACACAAAAATGTGTGCCGCGCCCTCCGACTACTGTTTTCTCAATGATGCTTCCGCATGTTTGACAAGGCTCTCCCCGCCGGTCATACACAAGAAGCTGCAGCTGAAATGTACCAATATCACCTTGTGAATTGATATATGAGCGAATCGTGCTGCCTCCTGCATCTACCGCCACTTGTAGTGTATCGATAATATGCCTGTGAAGCACTTTACACGATTCAAGGCTGAGCTGATTCGCTTTTGTTTCTGGATGAATGCCTGCTTTAAACAAAACCTCATCTACATAAATATTACCTAGTCCCACGACAATCTTTTGATCAAGCAGCGCTGTTTTGACCACACGGGATGTTTTTTTCAATTGCTCCCATAAATATTCCGGAGTGAATTGAACATCAAAAGGCTCATATCCCAGCTGTGAGAGCGGGAGTTCCTTTTCTTCTTCACCCGGCTGAAATAAATGCATCGTGCCAAATTTACGCACATCATGATACCGAAGCTCAGTACCGTCTGTAAACGTAAAGACGACGTGGACATGTTTATCGTATGGTTCATGCGCTTCATGTACACGGTATTTCCCTTCCATCCTTAAATGGGAGACCATCACGTAATGGTCTAAATGAAAGAGCAGGAACTTTCCTCTTCTTTCAATGGTTTGTATCGTTTCTCCTACCATCCTTCTTGCGAACTCTTCCGGCTCCCCAGGACGTTTGATGATATTTGGCCATTTAATATCGACCGTTTCAATCGTTTTTCCTTCGACTAACCGCTTGAGTGTGCGCCGGACGGTTTCAACTTCTGGTAATTCCGGCATGCTCCTCGCTCCTTTTTCTCTCTCTATTATTTTGCGTCGTACCAAGATGGGCCTGAAGCAAAATCAACTTTTAGCGGCACATCTAGCTGAAGTGCATTTTCCATGACTTCAGGGACAATTTTTTCAAGTATGGCAATTTCTTCTTTCGGTGCTTCAAAGATCAATTCATCGTGCACCTGTAATAAAAGATTTGCCTGCAAGTTTTCTTCTTTTAACTTTCGCGCCATATCAATCATGGCTTTTTTAATAATATCAGCTGCACTTCCTTGGATCGGTGTGTTCATGGCTGTTCGTTCGGCAAAGCTTTTGATATTAAAATTACGGCTTGTGATATCCGGGATATACCTTCTGCGTTTGAGAAGCGTCGTGACATATCCTTTTTGTTTCGCTTCCTGCACGATCTCTTCCATATAGGTTTTCACGCCTTTAAAGCTTGTTAAATAGCGTTCGATAAAGGCAGCTGCTTCTTTTCTTGTGATCCCAAGGTTTTGAGATAATCCATAGTCACTGATTCCATATACAATTCCGAAGTTGACAGCCTTGGCTTGTCTTCTCATAGAGGAAGTCACTTCTTCTTCTGAGACATGGAACACGTCCATCGCTGTTTTTGTGTGAATATCCATATCTTGCGTAAACGCTTCGATCAAATTCTCATCCTGAGAAATATGAGCGAGTACACGCAGCTCAATTTGAGAATAGTCAGCAGCAAACATGAGCCAGCCTTCTTTTGAAGGGACGAATGCTTGACGAATCTTTCGTCCTTCCTCTAAACGAATCGGGATATTTTGCAGGTTGGGATCTGTTGAGCTTAGTCTTCCTGTTTGCGTGAGCGCTTGATTAAATCGTGTATGCACTTTATGGGTATCCTTGCGCGTTACTTTCATTAAGCCTTCCACATAGGTCGATTGCAGCTTTCCAATTTGGCGGTAATGCAGAATGGACCGAATGATCTCGTGCTTATCTTCAAGCTTTTCAAGAACATCCGCAGATGTCGAGTAGCCCGTCTTTGTCTTTTTAATAATCGGCAGGCCTAATTTTTCAAAAAGAATCACGCCAAGCTGTTTAGGAGAATTGATGTTAAACGTTTCACCTGCTAAGCGGTGAATGGTTTCTTCATATTCTTTCAGCTTTTTCGTTAACTCTTCACCCATCTTCTCTAGGCGCTCAATATCTACCTTTACGCCAAGTGATTCCATTTCACCTAAGATGAGGGCAAGCGGCAGCTCTAAGTCTTCATATAGTTCATGCTGATCATTTTTTTCTAGCGCTTCAAGTGTTAAATCATGCAGAGCAGAGATCGCCGCTGCTTTTCGCCCAAGATGTTCCTTCAGTTCGTCTTCAGGTGGAATCGCCTGCTTTGCTCCTTTTCCGTACACTTTTTCATCAGAAAGAGCGATGTTAAGACCGTATTCCTTCGCCACACTTGCGACGTCCTCATACGATTTCTGAGGGTTGACGACATAGGAAGCGAGCAGAACATCGTTATCGACACCTTTTAGATCGACATCATGCCATCTGAGGGCGACAACGGCTCTTTTTGAATCAAAGACCCATTTCTTCTTCGTTTCATCCTGTACCCATTGTTTAAATGCATCTGATTGAAGCGCATCTTCTTTCGTGATAAAAAACGCACCATTTTCATTATGGATCGCAAAACCAATCAAATCTGCTTCATGATAATTATCTCCAAGCTGTTCTACCACAAGAGCAGCATGATCTGTCAGCATCTCATCCGTTACTTCGGTCATTTTTTTCACTTCTAATGCTTCTACTTCGACCTGTTCACCTGTTTCTGGTGCTTCTCCTAGACGTTCTAGCAGCGTTTGAAAGCCTAGTTCTTTATACAGAGAGATCACTTGATCCATATGAGGACCTTCATATGCGAGATCCTTGCTTGATACATCAATTGGCGCTTCTACAAGAATCGTTGCGAGTTTTTTACTCATCACTGCCTGCTCTTTATATTCTTCAAGCTTTTCTTTGAGTTTTTTCCCGCTGACTTCGTCAATATGTTCAAGCAGGTTTTCAAGCGTTTCAAACTGCTTTAACAATTTAATCGCTGTTTTTTCACCTACACCTGGCACCCCTGGGATATTATCTGAGGAATCTCCCATCAAACCTTTCATATCGATGATTTGATCTGGGCGCAGGCCATATTTCTCTTCAATATGAGCCGGTGTGTAATATTCTACTTCTGTAATGCCTTTTTTCGTAATTGCTACCGTCGTATGATCTGTTGAGAGCTGCGTTAAGTCCTTATCTCCTGAGAAAATTTTGACTTCAAAGCCGTCTTTTTCTGCCTCCACAGCCAATGTCCCGATAATATCGTCTGCCTCGTATTGAGGAAGCTCGTACCTTTTCACCTGATAGGCATCTAATAGTTCACGGATAAACGGCATTTGTTCTGATAGCTCTGGCGGCGTTTTTTGTCTTCCGCCTTTATATTCTTTAAATGTCTCGTGGCGGAACGTTGTTTTTCCCGCATCAAATGCGACAAGCATATGGGTTGGCTTCTCGTCCTCGAGCATCTTCATTAAGATCATCGCAAAGCCATAAATGGCATTTGTATGGACGCCTTTATCATTTGATAATAGCGGCAAAGCAAAAAAGGCTCGATATGCGAGACTGTTTCCATCCACTAGTACTAATTTCTTTTTGTCTGTCATGTTTTAATCCTCCATCGGCTGAGCCATTTCAGCCGTCTCTTTCACACATTGTATCATCATTTTATCAAAGTTTATTTTGAAAAGAAAATAGTCGAACCTGCATAAAAAAAGGGACGAAAACAACAAGTGTTTTCGTCCTTACAAAATTGGCTCCTTGGATGAAGGGGTTCCTATTCATCCTACCAATGATTGTTTAACTAAACATGAATCCATTGTAAAGATCATGTAAATTTTAACGTGACTTTCCTTTTTCCCCTATTTTGATTTCAGGCTCACTGTAAAAGTTGTTCCTTTGCCTTGTTTACTATGGACCGAGATCGTTCCTTCATGCGCCTCCACAAGGTGTTTGACAATGGCAAGACCAAGTCCTGTACCGCCTGAATTTCTACTTCTATCTTTATCAATTCGATAAAATCTCTCAAATATTCTTGGAATCTCGCTTTTCTTCATGCCGATTCCTGTATCTGCTACATCAAATTCATAGGCACCTTTCCGCGGTCTTGCCGAAATGGTGACACTCCCTCCCTCTGGTGTATAGGTAAGGGCATTGTTCACGAGATTGAGGAAGATTTGCTTTAACCTCAGCGGATCTGCCATCACATAGACAGGCTCTTTCGGGATTCGCACTTGTAATTGAATGCCTTTTTCTGCGGCCTTTTGTTTTAAAAGGACTTCAATCTCTTGAATGATTTCTGTCGCATTGGCGTCTTGAATATTCAGTTTGAAATGCTGCTGCTCGATTTTGGAAAGATCGAGTAAATCTTGAATGAGAGTTTCGAGACGGACACTCTCTTTTAGAATGATGGAAAGGAATTGTGTCAGCGCTTCTTTGTCATCAATCGCTCCATCAAGAAGAGTTTCAGAGAATCCTTTAATCGACGTAATCGGTGTCTTTAATTCGTGAGACACATTGGCGACAAAATCTTTTCGCATCTGCTCCAGCTGCTTTGTTTCTGTCACGTCATGAAATACAAGGACAATTCCTTTCCATTCATCGTCTGTACTTAAAATGGGAACACCATCCACCTGGAAGTAGCGCCGTTCAATGTCAACGGCCAGGCGTAAAAACTTCCGCACCTTCGTTTCTGTCATGAAAATTTCGTCAATCAGCTCAATAATTTCTTCATGAGTAAATGCTTCATGGTACAGCTTGTGCATGTAAATGTGCTTTTGCACTTTAAACTGCTTGCGGAAGGTTCGATTGACTAGGTTGATATACCCCATCTTATCAATCAAAATAATTCCTGCACCGATGTTTTCAATGACTGTTTGCAGACGGTCCCGCTGCATTTCCCCAGTGCTAGTCATTTCTTGAAGGCTTTCTGCCAGGCGCTTCATTGATGTATTAAGCTCACTTGTTTCGATGATGAGCTCTTCATAATGATTGGTATCATAGTTCCCGCGTTCCAGCTGTTTGGCTACCTTTGTGGCATAATCTATCGGTTTTACATATTTCATCGACATGCGGTATCCAAAGAAAATGATAATAATAATCGCCGAGCCAAGACAAACGGCTAATGCGAGCCAAAGCTGGCCGTCAATTTCATTTAAAGGCTGGAATGACGCATGGAGAAATAAATAGCCCACCGGTTTGTTTTGTTTCAGGATAGGGACTGCGTAATGAAACAGCGCATCCTTCTCATCCTCAATGACGACGCCTTTTGTTTGAAGGCGTTCATTGTTCAGTGTGTTTTGAATGATGCCCCTTTGCTCCGCTTGACCCGTTGTATGTATGATATTCCCCTTCAGGTCCACAATTGACGCATTCATATCGAGATGCTGCTTTGCCTGATTGAGGATCTCCTTGTTTTGCTTCGCCTGCAGATCATCACCATCCATGGAAGAAAGAAGAAAGCTCGATTCATTTTCCATTCGTTCCGTTAATTTTGTTTCATAAAAAACATGGAACATGTGATCCAAAAAAAGGCCAAGTGCAACAAACACAATAAAAAGGAGAAAAATAAGGCCCGAAAACAGGCGGGTTCGAATTTTACTCATTTGGCTTTGGCTCCTCCAATTTGTAGCCTAAGCCGCGAATGGTTTTAATGTATGTTGGTTTTTTCGTATTCTTTTCAATTTTGTCCCGCAAGTGGCTGATATGTACATCCACAATACGAGTGTCACCTGCAAAGTCATAATTCCAAACGGCACTTAGCAGCAGATCACGTGTGAGGACACGTCCTTTATGCTTGGCCAAATAAAGCAGCAGTTCAAATTCCTTCGGCGTAAGCTCTAGGCGTTCTTCTTGGAAGTAGACTTCGTAGTGTTCTGGTAAAATGCGCAGTTCACCAATTTTGATTTGGTCTGCAATGACCTCTTCCTTCTCCTCTTGCGCGGGGACAGGCTGAGATTGCTGCGCTCTTCTCAAGATGGCTTTTACCCGAGCACCCACTTCTCTAGGACTAAATGGCTTTGTCATGTAATCATCGGCTCCAAGCTCAAGACCGAGCACCTTATCAAATTCATCGTCCTTTGCTGTCAGCATTAAAATAGGGAACATCATTTTTTGAATTCTCAGTTGTTTACACACTTCAATGCCGTCCATCTTCGGAAGCATTAAATCTAATACAATGAGATCAGGCTGTTCACTTGCTGCTTTTTCAAGCGCTTCTTCCCCATCTCTTGCTGTGACGACATCATAGCCCGCCCTTTCAAGGTTATAGCTTAGAAGTGTTACAATCGATTCTTCATCATCCACAACTAATATTTTTTTATTCATGTTGTGCCTCCAATTAGTGATTTCCCCTGCATCCGTTTTTTTGTATCTTATGTGAAAAGCGAGAAGTCATGCTTTCTCTTTCATTTTAACGAAAGCTTAACAAGAGGACAATTTAAAATTTCGACAAGATTTGTTTTGTAAACAAAAAGAAGGCCCCTCATAAGAGAAGCCTTCTTTTTTTCATATTAAGACAATACTTTCATGACGTTCTTAACAGATTCAACCGAACGGTCAAGCTGACTTCTTTCTTCTTCTGTCAACTCAAGCTCAATGATCTGCTCAAGGCCGTTTCCACCTACGATTGTTGGTACTCCAAGGTAAATGCCTTCGTAGCCATATTCACCTTCAAGGTATGCAATCGTTGGGATGACGCGGCGCTGATCTTTTAGAATCGCCTCAACCATTTCTACTAGTGAAGCAGCAGGTGCATAATAGGCACTACCGTTACCTAATAGGTTTACGATTTCGCCGCCGCCTTTTCTTGTTCTTTCAACAATCGCATCAATTCGATCTTTTGGAATCAATGTTTCAAGCGGGATACCGCCAGCATAAGAGTAACGAACAAGCGGAACCATGTCATCGCCATGTCCACCAAGGACAAAGCCCGTCACATCTTTGACAGATAGGTTTAATTCTTGAGCAACAAATGTACGGAAACGTGCTGTATCAAGAATGCCCGATTGTCCAATGACTTTTTCTTTTGGTAATCCTGATTCTTTATAAACTGCATATGTCATTGCATCAACAGGGTTTGTTAACACAACAATAATGGCTTCTGGAGAATATTTAACGATTTCGCGTGTCACGCTGCGCATGATTTTTTCATTTGTGGACACGAGATCGTCACGGCTCATTCCCGGCTTTCTTGCAATTCCTGCCGTAATGACCACGACATCAGAACCGGCTGTATCTTCGTAGTTAGAAGTGCCTGTAATGTTCGCATCGAAGCCTTGAACAGGGCTTGCTTCCAGCATATCAAGTGCTTTCCCTTTTGTTGGGTTTTCAAGCTGCGGGATATCAACTAATACGACATCCGCTAATTCTTTTTGAGCTGTTAGAAATGCTGTAGTTGCTCCAGTAAAACCTGCTCCGATGACAGATACTTTTTTACGCTTGTTTGCCATTTCCTTTTTCCCCTTTAACTTTAAAGTTTAAGAATCAAGACAAGTTTTTGATGAGCTCGTCAGCAAACTCAGAACATTTTACTTCTGTTGCGCCATCCATTAATCTAGCAAAATCGTACGTGACAACTTTAGATGCAATTGTTTTTTCAACAGATTGAATCACTAGATCAGCTGCTTCCTGCCAGCCAAGGTGCTCAAGTAAAAGCACACCTGATAGAAGAACAGAAGATGGATTCACTTTATCAAGACCAGCATATTTTGGTGCTGTTCCGTGAGTCGCTTCAAAAATAGCGTGTCCTGTTTCGTAGTTGATGTTCGCACCAGGTGCGATACCAATTCCACCAACTTGTGCTGCAAGTGCATCAGAGATGTAATCTCCATTTAAGTTCATTGTAGCCACAACATCGAACTCAGCTGGACGAGTTAGGATTTGTTGAAGGAAAATATCTGCAATGCTGTCTTTGACAATGATTTTGCCAGCAGCTTCTGCTTCACTTTGCGCTTTGTTTGCCGCATCTTTTCCATCTTGTTCTACAATACGATCATATTGTGCCCATGTAAAGACCTTGTCGCCAAACTCTTTTTCAGCCACTTCGTAGCCCCAGTTTTTGAAGGCACCTTCTGTAAATTTCATGATGTTTCCTTTGTGAACAAGCGTCACAGATTTACGGCCTTGGTCAATTGCATATTGGATAGCCGCTCTGACAAGACGGGATGTACCCTCTTCAGAAACTGGCTTGATTCCGATACCTGACGTTTCTGGGAAACGGATTTTGTTCACACCTAATTCGTTTTTCAAGAAGTCAATTAACTTCTTCACTTCGTCTGAACCTTTTGCATACTCGATACCTGCATAGATATCTTCTGTGTTCTCACGGAAGATCACCATATCTGTGTCTTCTGGACGTTTCACAGGAGAAGGTACGCCTTTGAACCATCGAACTGGACGTAAGCATGTGAATAAATCAAGCTCTTGTCTAAGTGCCACGTTTAATGAACGGATTCCTCCGCCAATTGGTGTTGTTAGTGGTCCTTTAATCGCGATTAAGTATTCACGAATGTCTTCAAGCGTTTGCTCAGGAAGCCACTCTCCAGTTTTATTGTAAGCTTTCTCACCTGCATATACTTCTTTCCAAGTGATTTGCTTTTCACCTTTATATGCTTTTTCTACAGCTGCTTCAAGTACTCTTGATGCTGCTTTCCAAATGTCAGGACCGATTCCGTCCCCTTCGATAAACGGGATAATTGGATTATTTGGTACATTCAATACGCCGCCAGTAACTGTAATTTTTTCGCCTTGTGACAATGATATTACCTCCCAGGTTATGTAGTGAATATTTGAAACTTCTTGGCTTGATGTCTGCAAGCAAAAAAGTTTTTCACGTGATTCGTTTTTTTGTTGATATGGAGGCTGATTGGCCTTTTGAAATCAGCCCCCGCTTATTCTATAAACATTAGTCTCTTTCACTGATCGGAACAAAGGTTTGAAGATCAGGTCCAATGTAGTCAGCTCTTGGACGGATGAGACGGTTGTTGTCATATTGCTCTAGAATGTGAGCAATCCATCCAGAGAATCGGCTGATCACGAAAATTGGTGTAAACAAGTCATGATCAATCCCAAGACTGTGATATACAGATGCAGAATAAAAATCAACATTTGGTGGAAGATTTTTCTCTGATGTCACGATTTCCTCTGCGCGAACAGACATTTCATACCATTTCGGCTCGCCAGTGAGGTTTGTTAAACGCTGGCTCATTTCTTTTAGATGCTTTGCACGCGGGTCACCTTGACGGTATACGCGGTGGCCAAAGCCCATAATTTTTTCTTTCTTCTCTAGCTTACCATGAATATAGGAATCTACGTTTTCAACTTCGCCAATTTCTGAAAGCATTTTCATCACGCCTTCATTAGCGCCGCCATGAAGCGGTCCTTTTAGCGCACCGATAGCCGCTGTTACACCAGAGTAGATATCTGATAGTGTAGCAACACATACACGTGCTGTAAATGTCGATGCGTTTAATTCATGATCCGCATGTAGAATAAGTGCCTTATCAATGGCTTCAATTTCTACTGGTGACGGCTCTTCGCCATTTAGCATATACAAGAAGTTTGCAGCATAGCTGTATTCTTCTTTTGGCTGTACAGGCTCAAGTCCCTTGCGAATACGTGAAAATGCAGCGACTAGTCCAGAAATTTTCGCCTGTAAGCGAATCGCCTTTCTGTAATTCGCTTCTTTGTCCATAATCTCTGATTCGTCATCGAGTAAACCTAGTAAGGATACTGCTGTACGAATCGCAGACATTGGATGAACCCCATCGAGCGAATAAGATTTAAAATGCTCAATGATTTCTTGCGGAATCTGAGCATTTTCATTGAGCTGCTGTTTTAATTCACTCAGCTCCTGCTCATTCGGCAGCTTTAAGTGCCATAACAGGTAGACAATTTCTTCGAATGTAGCTTTTTCAGTTAAATCATCGATATTGTACCCTACATAAGTAAGAGTATCATCAATAATTGAGCTTACGGATGAAGTTGTTGCCACGATACCTTCAAGACCTCTTGTTGCTGTCATGTTCAATCTCCCCTTTTTAAAAAGATTCCCCTTCGTTGCAGAATTCTCACTTTTTGAAAGCGCTATCCAATCCGAATAAGATAACAGGCTCAGAAAAGAAAATGCTTACATTTACCTATACGGTTAGAGCGCTTTAAGCCTCATATCTCTTGTATGATCAATGAGTTCAAAATTAAGCCTATTCCCATTATAAACAATAATCAGACATTTGTTAAATGTTTAACTATAATTTTTTTTGATATTTTTTTTTCCAGTCTCCCATATCAGGCATGGAATAAAGGGATTTTGCTTCTTTTAATATATTTAATTATGTTTTTTTGCAAAAGCTCACGCAAGAAAAAATTTAAAAAAGAAAGTGGCAGGAACCACTCTCTTTTCACCCGCTGAAAAATTTCACAGCCTGCATCGCCAAATAAGCGATTCCTGCCCCGATGAGCGGCCCAACAGCCACACCTTTAAATAAGCTGACTGCCAAAATGGTACCAAACACAAGCGCTGCCGTAATATGCGGATCATTTTCGAGTAGCACAATCCCGTTTTTTGCAATTAATGCTACTAATATACCCGCTCCAAGAGCTATCCAAGCATAGGAAGATTTCATCGCTTCTCCAAGCTGCTTAAATCCAATGTCACCTGTTGCAATCGGGACCAGCACAGCAATGGTAATGACAGTGACTCCCCAATTAATGCCTTTAGATTGGAGAACCGGGAAAATTTTTTGATCCAGGCCAATCAGCTTAATCGCGATCAGCACAGAGACCGCTACAATTAACGAATTGTTTTTTGCAATAAGTGCAATAACGAGTAAAAGTACCAAAAATAAATTTGCTTGAGTAAACATACGCCGCTCCTTTCTTTCTTTTTATTGCGACCTTTTCATATTACTAATCTTTTTGAATAAAATGAAGTATCGGACATGCTTGTTTTTTGGAGGGGATTGTGTGAATCACGCCTATGTGGCCATTTTTCTGCGAAGTTTGATGATGATCAGCATTGCTGTTTTTGCGGTTGTCTTTTTATATCAGTCTTTTCCGTTTTTATATCCTTTTTGGATCGCCCTTATTGTGTCTTGTTTGATTCATCCTGCCGTATGCAAAATCGAAGAGATCACCGGAATGCCGAGAGGATTTGTTGTGGTCATTGTGCTCTTGCTCTTTTTAGTTGCAGCTGCCGGCTTAATGACGCTTTTAGTTGCGGAAATCATTTCAGGAAGTGCTTATTTGGCAAAAGTGCTGCCTGGCCATCTTGATCAAATGATTGGTATTGTAGAGCAATTTTTCACAGACAAGATTCTGCCTTTATATCATGATATGACGGCCCAATTTAATACGCTTCAAGCAGGTCAAAAGGAATCGATTTTGGGACAAATTCAAGCACTCGGTGATGAAGCGGCCGCAAAAATCGGGACTTTTCTTTCGAAAACACTCGAGCTTATTCCGGCTTTTTTGGGTCTTTTGCCTGATGCAGCAGCCACTCTGTTATTTTCTGCTCTCGCAACTTTTTTTATCACGAAAGATTGGTTTACGTTAAAAACATATGGCTCACGTATCTTTCCCGCAAAATGGATGCAGCATACACGTGCCATTTTATCTGAAATCAAAAAAGCCATTACCGGCTTTATGAAAGCCCAGCTCCTGCTTGTGGCCATGACGATTGGTATTGTATTGATTGGACTCATCATTTTAAAAGTTGAGCACGCCCTTGTGATTGCTTTATGTATTGGGCTCGTCGATTTACTTCCATATATCGGGAGCGGCACTGTTTTTCTACCGTGGATCATTTATTCTGCTATGACAGGAAATCTTTCCCTCGCCATTGGACTGGGCATTTTGTATATTGTCGTCCTCATTCAAAGACAAATATCAGAGCCAAAAGTCTTAAGCAAATCCATCGGACTTAATCCTTTAGCAACGCTTGTAGCGCTATTTGTCGGGTTAAAATGGTTTGGTTTCTTAGGACTTGTGATTGGCCCTGCCTCACTTGTCGTGTGGCAGGCGTTCCGTAATGCAGGAGTTTTCAGAGATATTTATGAGTACATTCGGTATGGCATGCAAAAATAAAAGAGACCTTCAGCCTGAAGGTCTCTTTAACGAATGATCGTGTAGCGGTTACGATTAGACATGTTTCTAAGCCAGCGTTCAAAGAGCGGCTTGATTCCCTTTCTCGTCACCGGAATGAGCAGCAAAGCCCCAATGATATCCGATAAGAAGCCTGGAATGAGCAGCAGCAGACCGCCGATTAGAATACAAAAACCATCGACAATCGCTCCCCCTGGCATCTTGCCATATTGCAAATCTCGCTGCACTTTTTGGAAGGCTTCTATCCCTTGTTTTCTTGCAAAATAAGCACCTAAGGCACTTGTCAGCACGATGAGCAGCATCGTTGGCAAAATGCCAATGATTTTACTTGAGATTAAAAATAAACTAATTTCCACCGCAGGGAACAGAATTAATAATAGTAGAAAATATTTCTTCAACCATATCACCTCATGGGGTATCTTTCATCGAAAGCTGTTTACTTTTTTTAGTGTAACATAAAAAAAGAGAGGAGTCAGACAACTCCCCTCTTGGATGAATTAAAGGACGCTCGCACGGCCTTTGTAGATCGCTCCGCGTGCTGGATCTACTGTAATCTCTTCGCCTTCTTTTAATAATGTTGTTGCGCTGTCAAGACCAACAATCACTGGAATGCCGAGGCTTAGTCCAACAACTGCTGCATGGCTTGTTAAACCGCCCTCTTCTGTGATAAGGGCAGATGCTTTTTCTAAAGCTCCCATCATATCACGATCTGTGCAGTTTGCAACTAGGATCGCACCATCGTACATTTTTTCTTCTGCTTCTTTTCCGCTTTGTGCAATGACAACCGGTCCAAATGCAGATTTACGGCCAATCCCTTGACCTTTCGCAATGATGTCACCGACAACATATACTTTCATTAAGTTCGTCGTACCTGTTTCACCAACTGGCACACCTGCTGTAATGACAATTAAATCGCCGTGTCTTACATAGCCTGTTTCAATTGACTTTTCTACTGCATTCTCAAGCATTTCATCAGTAGACGTCGTTTTTGATCCGCTCTTTGCAAATACACCGAATACGAGTGAAAGCTTTCTCGCCACTGATTCGTTTGCAGTAACTGCTACGATTGGTGCTTTTGGTCTATATTTTGAAATCATTCTTGCTGTATGTCCGCTTTCCGTCGGTGTCACAATCGCTGCTACATCAAGCTTCATTGCTGTATGTGCAACAGATTGACCGATCGCGTCTGTAATGCTGACTTCTACTTCTTCGCTTCTGCGAGAAAGAATGGCTTTATAGTTTAGTGCTTCTTCTGAACGTGATGCAATGTTATGCATTGTTTGTACGGCTTCTACTGGATATGTTCCTGCTGCTGTTTCACCAGAAAGCATAATCGCATCTGTACCGTCAAAAATAGCATTTGCCACGTCACTTGCTTCCGCACGAGTTGGACGAGGGTTACGCTGCATGCTGTCCAGCATTTGAGTCGCTGTGATGACAGGCTTGCCTAAGCGATTGCATTTTTTGATCAGCATTTTTTGAACAAGCGGTACTTCTTCTGCCGGGATCTCTACACCAAGATCTCCACGCGCAACCATTAAACCGTCAGATACCTCAAGGATCTCGTCGATGTTATCAACACCCTCTTGGTTTTCAATCTTAGGGATGATTTGAATATCAGTCGCATTGTTCTTTTCAAGAAGCTCACGAATTTCAAGAACATCAGAAGCTCGTCTCACAAAAGAAGCTGCGATGAAATCGACGCCTTGTTCAATTCCAAACAGAATATCATTGGCATCCTTTTCTGTAATACCTGGCAGGTTCACACTGACGCCAGGTATGTTGACGCCTTTTTTGTTTTTGAGCGTGCCTGTATTCATGACTTTAGTGACGATTTCTTTGCGGTCCTTGTTAATTTCTTTTACTTCTAAACCAATCAGACCATCATCTAATAGAATCGTTGAACCTACTTCTACATCATGAATTAAATCTTCGTATGTCACACTAATTTTTTCCGTATTTCCAACAATGTCTTCCATACTCACGATAAGATCAGCACCAGCGACTAGCTCAATTGAGCCGTTTTCAACTGTACGTGTACGGATCTCTGGACCTTTTGTATCTAGAAGGATCGCAATGTCCTTGCCTAATGTTTTACCTGCTTTACGTATGTTTTCAATGCGTGCACCATGCTCTTCAAAATCTCCATGGGAGAAGTTTAGTCTGGCTACATTCATTCCTGCTTCAATCAATTCAGTCAGCTTTTCAATGCTTTCACTTGCTGGACCGATTGTACAAACGATTTTTGTCTTTCTCATTACTGTTCCTCCTAAGGTCTTCTCGTTTTATATAGAGAGCTCTTGTGAAAGTCGGTACATATTTTTATCGACTGTATGTTTTTTATCTAAGATTTCTAAAATATCGTGATGAACGAGTTCATTGCTTTGAATGCCTACACAGCGTCCGCCTTGTCCTTCAAGAAGAAGCTCGACTGCATATGCTCCTAAACGGCTTGCCAGTACACGGTCAAACGCACTCGGAGAACCTCCGCGCTGAATATGCCCTAAGACAGATACACGTGTTTCAAGGCTTGTCTCCTCTTCAATCCGCTTACCAAATTCAACACCGCTGCCTACGCCTTCTGCAACGATGATGATACTATGCTTCTTGCCGCGTTCGTGACCTCTTCTTAACCTAGCAATAATTTCGTCCATGTCATAGTCTGCTTCAGGAATCAAAATAGATTCGGCTCCGCCCGCAAGACCTGACCAAAGAGCAATATCACCAGCATGTCTTCCCATTACTTCCACTACGTATGTACGTTCATGAGATGTAGCTGTATCACGAATTTTATCAATGGCATCAATGACAGTATTCAGTGCTGTATCAAAGCCAATAGTGAAATCAGTACCTGGAATATCGTTGTCAATCGTGCCTGGAACACCTACACATGGAAAACCGAGCTCTGTTAATTTCTTCGCTCCCATAAATGACCCGTCTCCACCAATGACTACAAGTCCTTCAATACCGAATTTTTTTAAGTTTTCAATTCCCTTTTCACGACCTTCAACTGTCTTGAATTCAGGACATCTTGCCGTGTAAAGTTTTGTTCCTCCACGATGAATGATATCGCCTACTGAACCTATTTCGAGTTTCTCAATTTTACCGTTAATTAGACCTGAGTATCCATTATAAATACCGTAAACTTCAACATTATGGTAAATTGCTTTCCTTACAACTGCGCGCACAGCTGCATTCATTCCTGGGGAATCCCCACCGCTTGTTAAAACTCCTATACGCTTCATCTTTTTCACCTCAGAGACCATATATGAATTAAACATACCATTTCCACTGCTTGAAAACAATCATGAGCAAATTTGGATGTTTTCAATACGAATTTCTAAAACCGTACTTATTATACAATTAAATAAACCGTTTTTAAACAAAAGTTAAGAACGTCATGAAAGCAAATCTCTCTGAAATCTGTAAAGGCAGGTGCTATAAACCTTGTCATATCAAGGTTTTAAGACGTTTCAAATTTTATGAAAACAAAAGAAAATTATTTTCAAATAGCGCTTACATGAAGACGGTTTTCATGAAAAAAGATGAAAAAAATAAACGCCAGCCAAAAAGGCTGTACGTTTATTTAGTTTACCCCAATATATTGATTTTCAATCGAGACTTTCCCGATTGCTTTGTATTTTTCATATCTTTGTTCGACTAGTTCTTCAGGCGTTAGTTTGAGCAAAGATGTAAGTGACTGTTTTAATGTTTTTTCCATGTAAGCTGCTTGTTGTTTCACGTCTCGATGTGCTCCACCTTGCACTTCTTTAATAACATCATCTATAATATCTAATTCTTTTAGGTCTGGAGCGGTAATTTTCATTGATTCTGCAGCTTTTTTCGCAAGTGATGAGTCCTTCCAGAGCAGTGCTGCTGCACCTTCAGGTGAAATCACTGAATATGTTGAGTTTTCTAGCATGAATAGGTGGTTCCCTACGCCTAAGCCTAGTGCACCGCCGCTTCCGCCTTCTCCAATGACAATACAGACAACCGGTACACGAAGTCCTGCCATTTCGAATAGGTTTTTCGCAATTGCTTCACTTTGTCCGCGCTCTTCAGCTGCTTTACCAGGATAAGCTCCTTTTGTATCAATAAAGCAAATGATCGGGCGATTAAATTTATCTGCTTGTTTCATCAAGCGCAGCGCTTTACGGTAGCCTTCTGGATGAGGCATTCCGAAATTACGGCGCAAGTTTTCTTTTGTATCTTTACCGCGCTGATGGCCAATAACCGTGACAGGAAGCCCTTTAAACGTGGCAATTCCTCCAACGATCGCTTCATCATCACCATAAAAACGGTCACCGTGACATTCGAAAAAGTTGTCAAACAGCTCTTGAATGTAATCGAGAGTTGTTGGGCGCATCGCATGCCGAGCAATCTGCACTCTGTCCCACGGCTTTAAATTTGTATAAATGTCTGCTTCAAGCTTGCTCAGACGTGTTTCAAGGCGCTCAATTTCTGCACTTAAATCCATTTCTGAGTTTTGTGTGAACTTTTTCAGTTCATCAATTTTCGCTCGAAGTTCAATGACAGGTTTTTCAAATTCTAGTTCTCCAGCCACTCTCGTTCACCTCCTGTGCTGTGTAGCGCTAAGATTCGGCCTAGTGTTTCTTTCATTTCTGCACGATGGATCACAGCATCAAGCTGTCCATGCTTCATTAAAAATTCAGCCGTCTGGAAGTCCTCTGGCAGGTCTTCACGAATCGTTTGTTCAATGATTCTGCGGCCTGCAAAACCAATTAAAGCACCAGGTTCTGCAAAATTGTAATCACCGAGAGACGCAAAACTAGCTGATACACCGCCAGTTGTTGGGTTCGTCATCACAGAGATAATCAAACCTTGATCCTCGCTGAACAGTTTTAATGCTGAACTTGTTTTTGCCATCTGCATGAGACTGAGAATTCCCTCTTGCATTCTCGCTCCGCCAGAAGCAGTAAAGATAATAAATGGCACCTTGTCCGCTTTTGCTTTCTCGATCGCCAGCGTGATCTTTTCACCAACAACGGATCCCATGCTGCCCATACGGAACGTGGCATCCATGACAGCAATCACAGCACTTTGGCCTTCAATTTCACCTTTACCAGTGACAATGGCTTCATTCAAAGATGTTTTTTCTCTGTCTTTCTCAAGCTTTTCTTCGTAGCCTGGGAAACCGAGCGGGTTTGATGAAATGAGGTGCCCGTTAAATTCTTCAAATGTGCCTTCATCTACAAGGCTTTCAATACGCTGTTTTGCATTCATTTGCAAATGTCTGCCGCAATTCATACAAACACGTAAATTTTTATCTAGTTCTTTGGTGAGCATTATTTTTTTACATTGCGGACATTTGGTCATGATGCCTTCAGGCACATCTTGACTTGCCTGTTCAGAGGGTACAGATGCATATTTTTTCTTTTTACTGAAAATATTCTTGATTGACAAATGACTACCTCCCTTTTTGAAGGGTTTTTTCTTTACACGCACATCCACTATTATAGGACATGTCATAACTGTACCGAAACTATTGTACTTTTTTTGTCAAACGCTGTCATCCTTCATTCAATTTTTTCAGTGGGGAATTGATGAGAAATGAGTATGTGTTTGGGGCGCTGAGCAGTTGATGTGTTTGAATTGTGAACGTCTACAAAAAAATCTCATTCCGGATGAAAAAATTTTCGCGTAAGAGAGGAAATGGTGCACGTTTTTCTCCAGTTTCAGAAAGAACGTGCACACTTTTCCAGTTGATTATTCGCCGATAATCGTTAATTTTCTTGTTTTTTCAGCGACAGCTTCTGGGTCGACCTTGATTCTTGCAACGCCAGTTTCCATTGCTGCTTTTGCCACCGCTTTTGCTACCGCTGGTGCTACGCGTGCATCAAATGGTGCAGGAATGACATATTCAGCTGACAATTCTTCATCTGAAACAAGAGACGCAATCGCTTCAACAGCTGCGATTTTCATTTCTTCGTTAATGTGAGTTGCACGTACATCTAATGCTCCGCGGAAAATTCCTGGGAATGCCAGTACGTTGTTCACTTGGTTCGGGAAGTCAGAACGGCCAGTTCCTACAACACTTGCTCCTGCTGCATGTGCATCTTCTGGCATGATCTCTGGATTTGGATTAGCCATAGCAAAGATGACAGGATCTTTTGCCATTTTTCCAACCATTTCTTTTGTTAAAGCGCCTGCCACAGAAACCCCGATAAAGACATCTGCGCCTTCAATGACCTCTTCTAATGAACCTTCTTTACGGTCTTGGTTCGTGAATTTAGCTACTTCGTTTTTCACTGCATTCATACCGTTCGGGCGGCCTTCGTAAATAGCACCTTTCGTATCACACATAATGATATCACGTACACCGAAATGATAAAGAAGCTTGATAATCGCAATTCCTGCTGCTCCGGCGCCGTTTGCCACTACTTTAATTGAAGACATGGATTTTCCAGATAGCTTCAGTGCATTCACAAGTCCTGCTACTGTCACAATCGCTGTTCCGTGCTGATCATCGTGGAAAACTGGAATGTTTGTCTCTTTTTTCAAGCGCTCTTCGATGATAAAGCAGTTAGGCGCTGCAATATCTTCAAGGTTCACACCGCCAAAAGTCGGCTCAAGAAGCTTCACTGTTTCAACGATTTTGTCTACATCGTTCGTTGCAAGCGCGATTGGGAAGGCATCTACGCCTGCAAAACTTTTGAATAATACAGCTTTCCCTTCCATTACTGGAAGAGATGCTTCTGCACCGATATTTCCAAGTCCTAAAACAGCGCTTCCGTCTGTGACAACAGCGACCATATTGCCTTTCATTGTATAATCATACACTTTGCTTGTGTCGTCATAAATATCTTTACATGGTTCTGCAACACCAGGTGAATAAGCCAAGCTCAAGTCTTTCGCATTTTTCACTTGTACTTTTGATTTTGATTCGAGTTTGCCTTGATTCTCTTTGTGCATATGTAATGCTTCTTCTCTTAATGACATGTGATGAACACTCCTTCAAGTGGAAAATGATTTAATGATTTGCTAAATTGATAAGCACATACTGGCAGTTTTAAATACACAGAATCTTTAAAATGATAACACAATAGGTGAATTTGTAAAACATATTCAGGCGATTTGTCATCATTTAATCACAACATTTTGTTCACCGAGCAGCTCTTTTAACTGGAAAATCACAGCATGATCTGCATGAACTTTGTATGCATCTGGAAGTCTCATCGTCTTTTTTTGCTTCTCATAATACAAATAGACATCTGCTTCTCCGCTGTGCATCGAAAGGATTCGTTTTACTTGCTCTAGCAGCTCCTGCGTATGATTCTCTTCTTTCACACGAATGTAGACAGACTCTTTTCTTTTTGCATCCATCTCTTCCAGCAAAGCAGCTTCTTGCACGATGATTTGACTGCTGTCATTTCTGACCTCTACTCTGCCTTCAACATAAAGCATGTTGCCCTCCTCAAGTAAGGGGGACAGCTTTCTAAATTGCTCTGGAAAGACGACGCCTTCCATTTCTCCCGTTTCATCCCCAAATGTAACAAATGCCATCGATTGTCCATTTTTTGTCCGAATCGATTTCACTTTTGTCAAAAGACCACCCATTGAGATTTTACGCTTAATATAGGAAGAAAGTCTGATGATTTCCACTGCACCATTCTCTCTTAAGCGGTCTCGGTACGCTTGTACTGGATGATTTGATAAATATAACCCGAGTGCCTCTTTTTCAAATTGCAGGAGATCAACAAGCGGCATTTCTTCTATCTCCGCATATTTTGGCTTAATGGAGAAGGTTGTATCCCCAAGAAAGTCCAGCTGATCCTCTGGATTTAAAAATGACACGTGGTCTAACGCAATATCTATCGATGCTAATAACGAAGCACGATTGGGATAAAATTCATCCATCGCCCCTGAAAAAATGAGCGCTTCAATCGTTTTTCGGTTGACACTCTTTGGTGATACTCTTGCGCAAAAATCAAATAAATCTTCAAACGGCTTTTCCTGTCTTGCTCTGTATATATCCTTTACAGCTGACACTCCGACATTTTTAATCGCTCTTAAGCTGTAGCGGATCTCCCCTTTTTCAACCGTAAATGGAAACTCACTCTTATTAATAGAAGGCTTCAACACAGATATCCCTTTTTCCTTCGCCTCATAGAAATATTGAGCAATTTTGTCTTCATTTCCAATTACACTCGTTAAAAGACCGCACATAAAATATAACGGATAATGCGCTTTTAAATAAGCAAGCTGAAAGCCAATCATGCTATATGCAACAGCATGGCTTCTATTAAAACCATAGTTTGCAAATTTGACGATTAAGTCATAAACGTCATTTGCAATGTTAACAGGATACTCCTTTTTTAGGCATCCTTCAACAAAATGGCTTCGCTCTTCATCCAGGACCTTTTTATCCTTCTTTGAAACAGCTCTTCTTAATAGATCTGCCTCGCCCAGCTGAAATCCAGCCATTTTCGCTGCAATCAGCATGATCTGCTCCTGATAGACGATGACCCCATATGTATCCTTTAATATGTCATACAAATCAGGATGAGGATAAGAGACTTTGACTCTGCCATGCTTTCGGTCGATAAAAAGCGGGATATTTTCCATTGGACCTGGACGATAGAGAGCATTGACCGCCACGATATCTTCTAAACTAGACGGCTTCAGGCGCCTTAGCACCTGACGCATCCCCTGTGATTCAAGCTGGAATATTCCAGTTGTATCTCCTGCGGATAACAATTCAAACGTTTTCTGATCCTCATATGAAATGTCACTAAAGTTAATGTGGACGTTTTCCTGTCTTTCAATCTGGTTTTTAATGGATTCAATTAATGTTAAGTTTCTTAGTCCTAAGAAATCCATCTTTAACAGTCCGAGATCTTCTAAATAATTCATCGCATACTGCGTTAAATACACACCTTCATGGCCGTCTTGAATGGGAACGACCTCTGTCAGCGGTTCCTCGCTCAGCACAACGCCAGCTGCATGTGTCGAGGTGTGTCTTGGCAAGCCTTCTACTTTTAAAGCAGTTTGGAAGACCTTTCGAAGCTCATCGGATTGCTGAAGCATCGTTTTTAATTCAGAAGATGCAGTCACCGCTTCTTTCAGCGTCGTTCCTGGCTTTGATGGAATCAGCTTGGCAAGACGGTCCGCTGCCTTTGAATCAATTCCCATCACACGACCAACATCCCTTAAAGCAGCTTTTGCTGCCAGTGTTCCAAACGTGACAATTTGCGCCACATGCATATCTCCGTATTTGTCTTTTACATAAGAAATGATTTCATCTCTTCTCGTGTCGGGGAAATCAATATCAATATCTGGCATGCTGATCCGCTCTGGATTTAAGAAGCGCTCAAATAAAAGACCGTGACGGATCGGATCGACATCCGTAATAAACAGAACATATGCAACAAGTGAACCCGCTGCTGATCCCCGCCCAGGGCCTGTGACAATTCCTTTGTCATGCGCATATTTCATAAAATCCCACACAATGAGAAAATAATCACTGAAATTCATTTTTTGGATAATGCTCAGCTCATATTCAAGCCTTTTGACATACATGTCATTTGAAGCAAGCTTTCTTTGCTTCATCCCTTCTGCGCACACTCTGCGTAAAAACTGATCTGCTGTTGATTGATCAGGAGTCGGGTAAGATGGGAGTTTTGTCTGCCCAAGATTTAAATCAACTTCACAGCGGTTTGCAATCTCCACCGTTCTTGTCAGCAGCTCTTGATCATCTCTATACCATTCCAACATTTCTTCAAAGGATCTGAAATGCTTTTCTCCTCGGTCTTCCTCTATCTCTGAAAGCTGCTTACCTGCTTTGATCGCTTTTAAGCACGTATAAGCCATTTTGTCTTCTCGATTGATATAGTGAACATCACCCGTCGCAACAAGAGGAATGTCTGTACTTTGTGAGACGTCCCGCAGTTTGCCGGCGAGCGATTCGTCCTGCTGAAATGGCTGAAGTGAGATATACACATGTCCCTCGCCGAATATATGCTTCAATTGTTTAGCGGCTTCACGCGCTTCTTCTAACTGATCATGCTGCAAAAGCGTTTCAATATACCCAGATGCGCCTGGTGTGATGGCAATGAGCCCGCGGTGATAGCTTTTGAGCCATTTCTCTTTCAATCCAGCTTTTGATTTTGATTTCAGCACACTGCTGATTTTGATTAGGTTTTGATAGCCTTCATTGTTTTTTGCAAGGAGTACCAAGGGATAAGCCTCTGTCTCTTGTTCATCTATGAAGACAGAAGCTGTTAAACCGATAACCGGCTTGATGCCATGTTTTTTACATTCCTTATAAAATTCAACCGTGCCATACATCACATGGTCATCGGTAAGAGCGAGCGCCTTGCAGCCAAGTTCTTTTGCTTTCAGCACAAGCTCCTTTACTTTAGCTGCACTGCTTAACAAGCTGTATCCACTGTGGACCTGAAGATGAACATAAGACATGCTTAATCCACTCCTTTCGTCTAAAGTCATTCTTTCATTATAAAACGCGATGCGATGAGAAACAAATGTTCTTTCTTTTCTGTCCGTTCATACTTGTCCAGAACACGCCATATATTGAATAGAGTGAGGTGGACAAAATGGATGTGAAGGAAGCTTTTATTCCGAATTTTATCAGCTGTTATTTTATCGCCCTAGGGGTCATCTTGGGTGGTGCTATCATAGGCGGTGTTGGTGCGTATTTATCTGGTCAGCCGCCTTTATCCATTATTACTAGTCTTGCCAACCGTTTAAAGATTTGGGCGCTTGTCGCCGCTATTGGCGGAACATTTGATGCTGTTTATAGCTTTGAACGAGGCATTTTTGAAGGAAACACGCGTGATATTTTCAAGCAGATTTTATTAATTATCTCTGCCATGGGCGGTGCACAAACGGGGTATCTCATTATTACGTGGCTCACCCAGGAGCATGTGTCATCATGAGGGTGCCGGAGCTGTATAAACGCCCAGGCTGGCAGCGTTTTTTTGCAGGAATGATGTTTGGTGCGATTGTAAGCTGGCTTATTTTTCTCTTTACATACGGAACCTTTCAGGAAAAGCAAGTGACACTGCTGAGAAGCCAGCAGCATCATATGGACAGTCTGAAAGAACAAATCACACTCTATCGGGAAGATTTGCATAAGTTAAATGAGGATAATAAGAAGCGGCTGCTGATCCAAAGCGTAGATGTTCATCTCGTGAATCGTGAGCAATATAAAATCCCAGAGCCAGATACACTAAAGTTTGAAGATCAGGTCAAGGAGGATATCTCAGAAGTCATTACAAAAGATATTGAAAGTGTCTATAAAACAAAGGAATTACTAAAACGGACAGTGGAAAATAAAGAATATACCATTCGGGAAAAGGCATATCGCGCGAAAGTGACAGAGCTGACAATTTATACGAAGCTTTCACTTGAAGTACGTATTTCATTTGCTGAATAAAGAGGTTGTGGAATTTTTATGAATTTCTGCCCTCAATGATTTCTTTTCACGCTTCATTTTTATACACTAAAAGTAGAACGAGATCTTAAATAGAAAGAGGTGAGGACAATGGAGGTTTACAGCTATCGTCAAATGGCACGAGACAAAGCAAGCCGGATCAAAGACGGCATGTGTGCTTATGCTGAGACAGAAATGATGGCTCATTTAATTAAAAAAGAATTAAAGCATCAAAATCTCCAAGCCTATGAAGATTCAACAGACATCGGCTGCTGGTTTATCCCTGTATGCAAGTAACCCTTTTCTCCATGACAAAAAAGAGAGAAGGGACTTTATATCCCTCCTCTCTTATGATGATGCTTTACATACTTCCTCTAAATCACGCAAAATCTCATCTGCTACGGCCCAATCATAAATGGACGCACCGGCTGCAAGCGGGTGGCCGCCTCCATGATATTTTTTCGCAATGGTGTTAATGACGACGCCTTTAGAGCGGAATCTCACACGAATCTGATCGTTTTCTTCCACAAAAAAGACCCATGCCTTAATGCCTGCAATATTTCCTAGTGTCCCAACAAGCTGTGAGGCCTGCTGCGCTGTTGTTTGGAACGATTCCAAAATTTCGCGCTTAATGAAAACAGATGCAACCCCGTTCTCTGACAAAGTAATATGTTGAAAAATATAGCCATTTAATTTCACGACATTCAAATCTGTCTCATACAATTGATTGAAAAGATCTGAAGATGAAAATGGATATTCGATAAGTTCCCCTGCATATTTGAGTGTCTTTTTCGTTGTGTTTGGGAAAAGGAAGCGGCCTGTGTCTCCTACAATGCCGGCATAGATCAATTCAGCTGCCTTTGTATTCAGCTGATATCCTTCTTCTTTCCCCTCTAAGTACAATTCATAAATCATCTCGCTCACAGAGCTTGCCTCTGTATCCACCCAAAGCAAATCACCATAAGGATCTTCATTCGGGTGATGGTCGATTTTCATCAGCTTATCGCCCATTAAATAGCGCTGATCATCGATTCTTGCTTGATTGGCTGTATCACAGACAATGACAAGGGCCCCTTTATACACGTCATCTGGTACCTCATCGAGTTCATATAAAAATGAAAGGGATGGCTCAGGCGTTCCTGTCGCATAAATATTTTTTTCTGGATAGGTGGCACGCAAGATTTCCGTAAGGCCGCACTGCGATCCATACGCATCAGGATCTGGTCTTACATGTCTATGGATGATGATGGTGTCATATAATGATATGGTTCTAATCAGTTCTTTTTTCATAAAAACTCCTTCTCATGCGATACTCTTTTTATTATTAAATCATAATCTATCGTGACGGAAAAGTGAGGAATAGACAATTTATTCTAGTAAGCAAGCCTATTTACGTTTAAAATAGGGTTGTAACCACTTACAATGGAGGCTTGGCACATGCTTGTTTTGATTGTGTTTATTATTTGTTCTGCCATGTTTTATTTATACTACAAAGCAAAAAATGTCCGTACGAACCGGCCAGTCGAGAAAAAATTCTGGTCGGCGAAATCCAGTATGGCCCTTGGCTGCTTTGTCCTGCTCTTCGGTGTGAATCAATTATTTTTAAACCGCTCGTCACTCGCATTTGTCATCGGATTTATTTTTGTTGCCGTTGGTATCGGCAGTACATGGGCTGGGTATAAAGCCTACAAGCATTATCTTCCGCTCTTTTTAAAGGAAGGCGAAAAAGATCACGCGTAATAAGGAAAGGGGCGACATGAGTTCGCCCTTTTTATCATTATCCTCTTTCCATCAGCTGCACCATCAGCATCGCTTTGCCTACGATATTCGATTGGTGATAAACCTCCACTTCCAGCTTTCCAAACTTGCGTCCTACTTCTAAAATATTCGGCTTAATCTGGATTGTGGATTCCATTTGGACCGGTTTTAAGAAATAGACAGAGAGACTCTCGACGATCAGTTCGCCCTTTTTATGAGATTTTAAGAAGCGGTTGGCAGATTCGATTAAAATTTGTGTGAACACCCCATATGAAATGTTTCCAAGCTGGTTCGTCATTTGCGGGGTAACCTCGTATTGATAAACCGCATCCGCTTTTGGTTTCTCTGTATCGGCTTCTTTAAATCCTCTTGAGACAACATCATCCAGCTTTTCTCCGACCTGCGGCTGCTTTTGAATCATTTGGAGCGCCTTGAGCACATCCTGACGGCTGATCATACCGATCAACTTCGCATGATCATCCACAACTGGCAGCACCTCAATGCCTTCCCACACCATCATTTGTGCAGCTGAGGCGACAGATGTCTTGCCAATGACCGTCAGCGGATTTTTCGTCATCACTTTTTCAATCGGTGTGGAGCGGTCATGCCCCGCAATATCCTTTGAGGTGAGGATTCCGTGAATCTTCATTTGATCATCTGCGACCGGGAAACGGCCGTGGCCAGTTTCATAATTCTTTTCATACCATTTTTCAAGCTTATCCTCTGGTGATAAATACACGGTGCGTTCAATCGGCGTTAAAATATCTTCTACAAGCACAATTTCTTTTTTAATTAATTGGTCATAAATGGCTCTGTTAATGAGAGCCGCTACGGTAAATGTATCGTAGCTTGTCGATAAAATCGGCAGCTCCAGCTCATCTGCGAGCTGAATGATTTCATCATCAGTTGAGAATCCGCCTGTGACCAGCACAGCCGCCCCTGCCTCTAATGCCTGCCTATGGGCATTGATCCGGTTTCCGACGATGAGCAGGTTGCCAGCAGCCGTATAGCGCATCATTGCGTCCAGCTCCATCGCTCCGATAACAAATTTATTTAACGTTTTATGTAAGCCGGCGCGTCCTCCAAGGACCTGACCATCAATAACATTGACCACTTCTGCATATGTGAGTTTTTCAATATTTTCTTTTTTCTTTTGCTCAATTCGAATGGTGCCGACGCGTTCAATGGTACTGACGAATCCTTTATTTTCAGCATCTTTGATGGCCCGGTAAGCGGTACCTTCACTCACTTTCATTTCTTTCGCTATGCGCCGGACAGAAATTTTCTCTCCGACATCTAATGAATCAATATACGATAAAATTTGCTCATGCTTTGTCGCCAATCCCGTTCACCCTTTTTGTTTTCAGCGTTTTCATCTATGTTTCATTATAAGGGCAGGAGGCTTTTAATAGCAATTTGTCTTTTCTTTCGGCAGATGAAGGCAAATAAAAAAAGCCGGCATTTGTGTGCCAGCTTTTTTCATATGAGGATTAAATTTCGATTGATTCCCCGCTGTTTAACACATGACCGACGCCGCCATGCAGGCTGTCTGCAAATGCATGTGGATCCTGTTCAATTGGCGGAAATGTGCTGTAGTGAATCGGAACAACCTGTTTTGCACGCAGCCATTCTGCTGCGATTCTTGCATCCTCTGGTCCCATTGTGAAGTTATCACCAATTGGAAGGAATGCGAGCTCAATATGATTCAGTTCACCGATCAGTTTCATATCTGAAAAGAGTGCAGTGTCTCCTGCATGATAAATTGTTTTACCCTCTGCGGTAAATAAAATACCTGATGGCATCCCTGTATACGTAATTGTCTGTGCCTCTTCATCAATGACAGCTGAACCATGAAACGCTTGCGTGAGCTTCACTTTACCAAATTCAAACTCACGTCCGCCGCCGATATGAAGCGGGTGCGTTTTCACCCCTTGCCAGCTTAAATAAACGGCAAGCTCATTTGGCGCAACGACGAGAGCGTCATTATTTTTAGCAATTTCAATGGTGTCACCAAGGTGATCTCCATGTCCATGTGTCAGTAAAATGACATCCGCTTTCACATCTTGCGGTTTGATCTCTGTATGCTTATTTCCATTTAAAAATGGGTCAATCCAAATATGATATCCGTTTGTTTCAATGTGTACAACTGAATGTCCATGATATGTAGCTTTCATGTAGTATATCCACCTTTCAATTTTGATCTCATATCATTTATTCCCTCTATAAAAAGCTGAAAAACTTAATGCCTGTGAATGACGTTAAGACCACCTGTTGCTTCAATGACGGTCCCTGTAATGAGATCTGAACGGTCATCGCATAGAAATGAAATGATGCGTCCTATATCCTCACCAGTGCCAGACCTGCCTATCGGCGTTTCATCGTCTTTGATTTGACGGGCTTTCTCTATTGTCGATTCTTTCATGTCTCCAACGATTTTGCCTGGACAAACCATATTAGCAGTGATGCCATTTTCGGCTTCTTCAATCGCAATGGTTTTCGTCAATGACGCAAGGCCCACTTTTGCCGCTCCAAAGGCTGATCTGTGCATCCAGCCTGGCGCATGGTCTGCACCTTGGAAGCCATAAGTGATAATGCGGCCAAAGCCTTGTTTTCTCATCGTTGGGATGACCATTCGGAACAAATGGAATACTGCTGATAGGTTGCCTTCTATCATTTGATACCATTCATCTTCAGAGTAATCCGCCAGTTTTTTTCGTTCAAAAATATAAGGACCGGCATTGTTAATCAAGGCATCAATCCGTCCAAATCGCTCTGCTGCCAGCTCTACCATGTTTTTTAAATCTTCTTTTTTTGTCACATCACCTTGGACAAATTGAAGCTTATCTTCGTACTGGTGTAATTCTTCTTTCATCTGTCGGACAGCTTCATCATCACTTCGATAATTCACTGTCACAGAATACCCCATATTCAGTAAAGACTCGGTAACTTTCCGGCCAAGTCCTTTAGAACCCGCTGTTATTAATGCGTGTCGCACACAATCTCCTCCTAAAGCAAAGGTTGCAAGTTCATGTGTTTCTTTTGTTATCTTTACTTTACTATAAACCGGCATCTGGCGCACTTATGAACCCTTTATCGATATGAGTCAAACAATATAGGGTGATTTATCCACTTTTTCAAATCCCATGAGCCATGGATATCGAGCAGCAGAGAAACAAAACGATAGCACTCTCTCACCTCATGAAGATCACGAGGAAGCGGGCAAATCTCTTCATAGCCCAATTGAACATTGCGGGCAGCTTCTTTCGTCAAAAGGTATTCCAATGCAATAAAATCAAACGCAGCTGGTCCATATACGACATATTCTGTATCAACTAAACTCGTCACTTGATCATCTTTTTCAATATATTGAGACGGATCTAAATCAATTAAAATGAGACTTGCTGAATCAGGGGGCTTTAGCTTTTCCATCTTTTGCAGCACAATTTCTGCATAACAGTGAAATTCATGCTGATCAGCGTAATAGCGGCCTATGAGTTTGAATACAGCCTTTTTTAACACAGCATGGAATTCTCTCAAATGCTTCTTTTCAGCTCCGTAGACTGCACCAAAAAAGTCAGTACGATATGAATGAAGATGTGCTAGTTTCCTCCCATAATCCTTATAAAAGTCTGATGAACGTCCCTCAAAAGATGTACAAGGTGTTCCTTCTACTTTTTCCATTACATAAAAATGTCTCCCTGCCTTCTTCACTTTACGAACAACTTTTGGAATATGAAAGGAATTCGTATGAGACAGCTTTTGATTGATTTGATCGATATGCTCTTCTACAGTACGGTCATCTACTCCATAGATCAATTTGATCCCAGAAACAAATTCACTTTCTTCTCTTGCAGTTTTAGGAGATTTGACTACATATTCCGTTTTATCTTGTAAGGAGATCAGCCACACATCATTAGCCCGTCCGTCATATTGTTCTCCTAACGTTTTCACTGATACGATTGGTTGATGAAACAAAGCCTCAAGCGTTTTCTTCATGATCTGCTGTCACTCCCTCTTCTGCTTGACGCAGGTATGCTTTCATTTCTCCAATGATCATCAATCTCCTTTTTCCATGACAAAAAAACCATCCGTATAAACGAATGGTTATGATAAGTTATGCCAGGCAGGCTTTTGCTTTTTCTAAAGCGAGCTGAATTTGTTTGAATCCAGTTCCGCCTGCACTTGTTCTTTTTTCAACCGCAACATATGGATCAAGAACAGTGTAAATGTCTTGTTCAAAAAGATCGCTTGCTTCTGTGAATGTTTCAAAAGAAAGATCACTTAGATAGATGCCTTTTTGAATACATGTATACACAAGCTTTCCAACGATTTCGTGTGCTTCACGGAATGGCATGCCTTTTTTCGCAAGGTAGTCAGCCACTTCTGTCGCATTTGAGAAATCTTCTTTTGTTGCCTTTTTCATGACATCTTCGTTCACTGTCATCGTTTGAATCATGCCTGTGAAGATTTGCAGGCTGCCAGCGATGGTTTTCACTGTATCAAACATACCTTCTTTATCTTCTTGCAGATCTTTGTTATACGTAAGCGGCAAGCCTTTCATAATCGTGAGAAGCCCCATCAGGTTGCCATACACACGGCCTGTTTTCCCGCGGATTAATTCAGCCATATCCGGGTTTTTCTTCTGCGGCATCATGCTGCTGCCTGTTGCATACGTATCATCAAGTTCAATGAATTTGAATTCTTGCGAGCACCATAAAATGATTTCCTCACAAAAACGTGAGAGGTGCATCATCACAAGACTGCTATTAGACAAAAACTCTAAAATGAAGTCCCGGTCACTCACACCATCGAGGCTGTTTTCGTAAATGTGGTCAAAGCCAAGCTGCTCTGCTGTATATTCACGATCAATCGGGAATGTCGTTCCTGCTAACGCTCCGCATCCAAGTGGAGACACGTTAATTCGCTTTAATGAATCTTGGAAACGCGCTTTGTCACGCTCAAGCATCCAGAAATAGGCGAGCATATGATGGGCAAACGAAATAGGCTGTGCACGCTGCAGGTGCGTATATCCTGGAAAAATCGTTTCAACGTGCTGTTCTGCCTTTTCTACAAGCACCGTTTGAAAGGAAGAGATCAGTTCAATGATATGCTCTACTTGGTTATTCAAATACAAGTGCATATCAGTTGCGACCTGATCATTCCGGCTTCTCGCTGTGTGCAATTTGCCGCCAAGCGGACCAATCTCATCAATGAGCATTTTCTCAAGGTTTAAATGAATGTCCTCATAATCGACTGAGAATTCCAGTTCATCCGCCTCTGCCTTTTTCATGAGCGTATTTAGTCCGTCTTTGATGGCAGCGGCCTCCTCATCACCGAGGATACCGCATTTATTCAGCATACTTGCATGAGCAAGGGAGCCGGTCAGATCTTCTTTGACTAATTGTTTGTCGAAATGAATGGACGCGCCAAACTCATCGACCCATTTTTCTGGTGTTTTTTGAAATCGGCCTCCCCAAAGCTTTTTCATGCTTTAACCTGCTCCTTTTTATTCACGATGCTGTTTACTTTTGTCGGTAAGCCCCAAAGATTAATAAATCCTACAGCTGCATCATGATCGAATTCATCTGCTTTTGTATAAGTGGCTAGATTTTCATCATAAAGTGAATATGGTGATTTACGTCCTTCTACAATGGCATGACCTTTAAATAGTTTCACACGTACAACACCTGTTACGTTCTGCTGTGTTTCTTGTAAGAATGCATCTAGTGCTTCTTTAAGCGGTGAGAACCATAAGCCGTTGTATATTAATTCAGCCATTTTTTGTTCAACGATTGGTTTAAAGTGAGCGACTTCTTTGACTAGCGTTAAGTCTTCAAGCTCTTTATGCGCTTTTAGAAGTGTGACAGCACCTGGGCATTCGTACACTTCACGAGATTTGATGCCGACAAGACGGTTTTCAACGTGATCGATTCTGCCAACACCATGCTGTCCAGCGACTTCATTTAAATGAAGGATGAGATCAGATAATGAATACTGGATACCGTCAATGGCTGTCGGTTTTCCTTTTTCAAACGTGATTTCAATGATTTCAGGTGTGTCAGGCGTTTTTTCAAGTGGATTTGTCAGATCGTATGCACCTTCTGGCGGCGCAGCCCAAGGATCTTCTAAAATGCCACATTCGTTACTTCTGCCCCAAAGGTTTTGGTCGATTGAATATGGGCTGTCTAAATTAATCGGAATTGGAATACCGTGTTTTTGTGCATAATCGATTTCTTCATCACGAGACCATTTCCATTCACGCACTGGTGCAAGAACTTCTAGGTCTGGATTCAATGCTTTAATGGATACTTCAAAACGAACTTGGTCGTTCCCTTTTCCAGTACATCCATGAGCAACTGCTACTGCATTTTCTTTTTCTGCTACTTCCACTAATTTTTTTGCAATAAGCGGACGGGATAGTGCAGATACTAGTGGATATTTTCCTTCATACATTGTGTGTGCTTGTAATGCAGTGAGTGCAAACTCTTCAGCAAATTCTTCTTTTGCGTCAATCATGTATGATTGAACAGCTCCGACTTGAAGTGCTTTTTGTTGAACGAATGCTAAATCTTTTCCTTCACCTACGTCCAGGCAGCAAGCAACGACTTCGTATCCTTGCTCTTGTAACCATTTAACTGCAACAGAGGTATCAAGACCTCCGGAATATGCTAATACGACTTTTTTATTTTGTGACATGATTGAAAAGCTCCTCTCGCTTGTTTTGATTCTGTGAATGTTTTTGCATAAAAATAAGTTTTAATTTATAAACATGCATTTAGTATGTATACACTGTAACAAGGAAAAATTGTTTTTTCAACCCCTTTATGAAAAAAACTCTGCCAAATTTTCTTGGCAGAGTCATTTTGGGCTATTTTTGATCCTTTTCAAGCTCTCGTAAGACATGAGGAAGCTCTGGAATCACGAGTTTGGTCATGGCTAAACGAACGGCTCCGGTAGATCCCGGCGTGGCAAAGACAGCCTTTTGATTGACGACCCCTGCCGTTGCCCTGGATAAAATAGCAGCTGAACCTATGTCTTCTGTATAACTGAGCATGCGGAAGATTTCACCAAAGCCAGGCAGTTCCTTGGAAAAAAGAGGAGTGATCGCTTCAATGGTCACATCCCTTGCGGCAATCCCTGTTCCGCCATTTAACAAGACGGCATCTATTTTCGGTTCGCTTGTTCCTTCCAGCACAGCGTCTTGAATCGATCCTATATCATCTTTTACAATATCGTATGCAAGAACAAGATGTCCCTGTTCTTTGAGCAAATCAATCATCAGACGGCCGCTTTTATCTGTATCTTTCGTTCTTGTATCACTGACCGTAATGACTTTCACATAAAGCCTTTCTTTCGCCTCACGTTTATGTTCTGTCACGCTCATCTTTCGCACCGCTCCCTTTTGCTTCATATTGGACAACATTATAGCATGCTGCTTTCAACAGAAAAAAGCTCTTTTCCTTATTGGAAAAGAGCTTTTCAAACTTGATTACGCTAAACGCATTACGTCTCTTGCAATCATTACTTCTTCGTTTGTAGGGATGACAATCACTTTTACAGGAGAGTGCGGGTAGCTGATGAATGCTTCTTCGCCTCTCATGTTGTTTAAAGAAGGATCCCAGTAAACGCCCATGAATTCTAGACCACGAAGTACACGTGCTCTTACTTCTGAACTGTTTTCACCGATTCCAGCTGTGAAGATGATCGCATCTACGCCATTCATTCTTGCTGCATAAGAACCGATATATTTATGAATACGGCTCGCAAAAATATCAAGAGCAACTTCTGCACGGTCGTTTCCTTCTTCTGTTGCTTCTTCGATATCACGAAGGTCACTTGACAGACCAGACACACCTAAAAGACCACTCTTCTTATTCAAAGTAGAAAGCACTTCTTCAGCAGTATGTCCTGTTTTTTCCATAATAAATGGAATAAGGGCAGGGTCAATGTTACCAGAACGTGTACCCATTGCAACACCAGCAAGTGGTGTAAAGCCCATAGATGTATCGATTGATTTTCCGCCTTCAACTGCTGCAATACTCGCACCATTTCCAAGGTGGCAAGAAATCAGACGAAGCTCTTCAAGCGGACGGCCTAATAGCTCTGCTGCACGCTCTGTAACGAACTTGTGGCTTGTCCCGTGGAATCCATATTTACGAATACCAAAGTTTTTGTAGTAGTCGTACGGAAGGCTGTATAGGTAAGACTGCTCTGGCATAGTTTGGTGGAATGCTGTATCGAACACAGCAACCGCTGGTACGTCAGGCAGAATTTGTTTGAATGCTTTGATTCCTACAACGTTTGCAGGATTGTGAAGTGGTGCAAGCTCTGAAAGCTGATCAATGTCATTGATCACTTCATCAGTTAAAAGAACAGAATCGCTGAATTTCTCTCCGCCGTGAACAACGCGGTGTCCTACGCCATCAATTTCATTAAAGTCTTTGATGATGTGAAATTCAGTTAGTTTTTCAAGCAGCATTTTGACCGCTACTGCGTGATCTGGAATATCTGTCACTTCTGTTTTCTTTTCTCCATCTACAGAAATCGTGAAGATACTGTTGTCCATTCCGATTCTTTCAACAAGCCCTTTTGTTAAAACGGTTTCTTCTGGCATGTCGAACAATTGGAATTTAAGAGATGAGCTTCCTGCGTTGATTGCAATAATTTTGGACATTACTGTCGCTCCTTTTACTCAGTTGTTATATAAGGTTTCACGTTTTTTCCGGTGCTATATTCAACCTGTTTGACGGGTCTTTTATAGTTTAACGATAAGTCCGAAAAATATCTGACTTTTTCATTTAAACATTGAAAACTTTGCATTTCAAGTGCACCTTCAAACTGTTATCGCTTACATCAATAAGTCGTTATTTTCTGAATAGTAAAATATCCAGATTATTGACAAAGAGATAAAATGATTTTTATTTTAGCTCTTTGTTTTCTTTTCAGCGTAATAGAAAACCTTTGCAGCTCTAGGAAGGGCGAGCATCGGAGCAGAGCGAATTTGGGATTCGTGAGCACCGGAGCGCAGACCTGCGGGCGAATGCGAGGGTTTGTCTACACGCTGAAATAGCCAGAAATCACTCTGGCTATTCTTTCGTTTCTTTTTCTTCTATAAACCACTGGTCTAATTTTCTCATCACACCGACCATTGCTTCCTTCTGTGAGAAAGATGGAAGATTGGCAAACAGCATTCGTTTTGGGGCTTCCAGCCCTTCTTTTTTCTTTTGCATCACAAATAAGCTTTTGGCGTGTTTTTTATCCTTAAACATGGACACTGGCAGCTGAATTAACGCATTCATATACGCATGATCTTTGATGAAATCCTTTAATTGTACGCTCTCTTTTCCTTCAAATAAATCATTTGGAATGATGAAGAATAAGAAGCCGCCTTCTTTTGTGTAGCGAAGGCTTTGTTCAATGAATAAATAATGGGCAAAGGCATGTCCTTCTTTTGCCTTTAGTTCAAAGTCTGCTGCACGCTCATCATTTGGATAATAGCCCACTGGGAGACTGCATACAGTGACATCTGCCGGTGAGATCAGAAGCGGCTCAAGACTGTCCTGGTGGAAAAGCTCAACTTCTTTCTCCTCTAAATTCGCCTGGGCCCAAGCAATTTTAATGAGCACATCATCAATTTCAGACGCAAAGCCGCGTTTTGTTTCTGCAGTGAGATTATTTAAAACAGCAAGAAGTAAGTTTCCTGTTCCCGCTGCTGGATCAAAGACTACGAGCTCTTTTTGACCGTCTAAAAATTTATTCACCAAATAGCTGACAAACAGTCCAATCGTATCTGGTGTCATCTGGCGATTTGGGTGAGAAATATCCTTTTGACCTTTCAATACGGCGAGCTGAAACGCTTTACGAATCTGCTCATGATCATAAGAAGCAAAATCTGCTTTTTCTATTAAATCCTTTAATAAACCGTTTCGATCATTTGCTTGGAAAAAGGCTTCTCCTGCTTCTGCCAATGCTTCAATATAGGAAATGCCCTGTTCCTTTTTTAATCGAATAGAAGCTGTATCGAGCAGTTCAAAAATAGTACTTACTTGATCTTTCTGCAATGCTTTTCTCTCCTCGCTTTGTTAAAAGCTATATGTTCTCATTGAAAAGAGCCCCAGGATGAAGCCGGAGCTCTTGTCGATGCTGCTTTTATAACAGTGATTTTGCAGCTTCAATGGCTTTTTCATAATTTGGGTGATTCGTTGCTTCACTTACGTATTCAGTGTAAACCACTTTTCCGTTAGGGTCTAATACAAAGACTGCGCGCGCCAATAAACGCAATTCTTTCATATACACTCCGAATGCTTCACCAAATGACATATCTCTGTGATCAGATAATGTTTCGACATTTTCAATTCCGTTTGCTCCGCACCAGCGTGCTTGTGCAAATGGAAGGTCTGCACTAATCGTATAAATATTGACCGGACCTAAACCCGCTGCCTCTTCATTGAAACGTCTTGTTTGTGCGTCACACACACCTGTATCAATAGAAGGAATCACTGAGATGATCGTCACTTTTCCTGCTAAATCAGAAAGTGAAACTTCTCCAAGTGAGTTCGTTAATACCGTAAAATCAGGAGCCTGCTCGCCTACTTTTACTTCATTTCCTACAAGCGTGACAGGACTTCCTTTAAATGTGATCGATGCCAAAACAATTCCTCCCTTTTCAAATGTATGGTTCTATCATAGTAGAGAAAGCAAAAAACTGCAAAGCCTAATCGTCCCTTTTGCAAAAAAAGTTAACTGCAGCGCAGCTAACTTTTTAAAGGTCTATGTCATCTAGTTTTCGTTCTTTGTGACGGTGCTCCCGCTCATCCTTCTTAAACATGTGCTGAAGACGTTCAATTGCTTGAGGAGCAGAATCCAATATTTTATCGAGCAGATGTGTGTGTTCATCCAAATGAAGCATTCGAACTCCGTTTGTTCCTACAATTAAGAAGGCGATTGGTGTAATCGACACCCCGCCGCCGCTTCCGCCGCCAAATGGGAGTCTCGGCTCTTTTCGTTCCTGTTCATCAGAACGTTTTTCTTTCTTTTGGTTCCCGTTAAATTCACTGCCGCCGGCTGCAAATCCAAAACCAACCTTTGACACAGTGAGAATGACACTGCCGTCAGGGGTTTCGACTGGATCGCCGATGATTGTATTCACATCTATCATTTCTTTTAAGTTTTCCATCGCTGTCTTCATGAGACCTTGGATTGGATGATCTGCCATTTTCGGGTTCCTCCTTAAACAGATGATTCATTCTTCGTTGCTTGAAGAGAGGCACTTTTTCTCGCCTTTCTTCCTTTTAACCAATGGACAAGTAAACGAATGGCTGCAAGCATAGCATGTCCAATACGAAAATATGCTATACATGTAAACTGAGTCTGTGACACATTGTGCTGAAAGGCCGGAATGACTTCATACACCGGTTTATGCTTAAAGGTGAGATGCTCCTGCATAAAGGCAAGCAGTGCTCCTTTCACTGACCACACACCGCCGGCTGCTACACCTGTTAAAGCGGCGTCATGAAAGCCGATCCATGTCGACCAGTGAAATGAGACAACCCTTATGTGAATGAAGAATTTGCGCATGATCCGGTTTAAATCGACAATCTCTTTTGTGATGCGCTCCATTTGATGAAGGATTTGCTTCATATCACGCTTTCCTACTTTTTTATGCATCGATTCTTTTTCGTGATCAGGGTTTTTAGCGCTTTCCATTTTCTTTTCACGAATATCAATCGTTTGGTCTTCTGGATTGACCCTCACCATCGGAATATCTTTTTTGAGTCTGACCAATCCATATAAGGTGATGACCTTCAGTGCAATGTGGTCATTGTCGTTTGTATGCGAATAGTCCAGCAAAATGGTTACTTTCATGAAAATCAACAAGATCACAAGAAGCAAAAACGCTGCGATCCAAACGTAAAGCACTGTGCTCACTTCCTCCATAACAAATGATGCTTCCCCTACGATTATGGCTCTCATTCTGGATTTTATACCCAATCAACAAAAAAGAGTTTGACCGGTACCCGGCCAAACTCCTCTGATTATACGTTTGATTCTGTTTTTTCATATAAATGTTCATGGACGACCACCGTATCGGCAAAGTAATCATGAACCCCTTGCTTTTTCGGTGAGAACCCAACGATAGCATAGAGAATAAAGATCGTATTAATGTAGCGCCCCACAATCTCTCTAAAGAAAATAACATCCCATGCCAGCTTCTTCTCAGGCTGAAGTGAGACCACTTTAATTCCAAACACCATCTTGCCAAGTGTTTGTTGAAAGATTTTCGTCATGATGGCGAAATAAAGGAGGAATACAATCGTCGTTGTGACGGAAAATGGAGAAAACCATCCCCCTCCTTTGGACCAGCCAAACAGACTAAAGATTGGAGAAACCGTCAAATGGTTTACACCCCAGACGACGAGCCAATCAAGAATAAATGCCCAAAATCTAATCCAAAAACCTGCAAACGCCTGTGCTTCAATTGAAGCGCGCTTCACAAAGGCCGGCTTCGATTCTTCCTCTTGGCTGCGGCTTTCGCTTACTTCATCGAATGTAGAATCCATCTATGATCCCTCCTTTATTTTGAATAGAGATACATCGGTTTAGACCCATTTGAGCCAGCCAGTGTTTCTTTTAAATTCAGAAAATCAATTTCGCTTTTAAAGAGCTTGCTTGCACTCATGTTGAAGAGAGAGTTCCAGCCAAAGCTTTGAGAATAGCTGACCACTGTTGCTCCTTTTAAGCCTTTTTCATTTTTCTTCATCGCTTTTAATGCATCTTCATAATACCCAAGCTCATCGACTAATCCGTTCGATTTTGCCTGTGTCCCGTCATATACCCGGCCGTCGGCAATTTTCTTGACTTCCTGTTTTGACATGCCGCGTCCTTCAGAGATCACTTTGACAAATCCTTCATAAGAGTTATCGACCATGCTTTGCATGATGTTGCGCTCATCTTTTGTCATATCACGGTTCGGAGACATGATATCTTTGAATTTCCCGCTCTTAATCGTTTCATATTTAATACCTAGATTATCTGCGAGCTTAGAATAATTCAAGCTTTGCATGATGACCCCTAACGACCCTGTTAATGTTTCAGGTGAAGCAAAGATTTTCTTCGCTGGAGTTGACACGTAGTAGCCGCCAGAAGCTGCCATTGAACCCATAGATACGTAAATCGGCTTCTTCGCTTTTTTCACTTCTTCTAATTTTTTATGTATTTCAGCACTTTCATAGACACCGCCGCCAGGAGAGTTTACGCGCAGAAGTACACCTTTTACAGAAGCATCCTCTTTCGCTTTATCTAGTTCCTTGAGGAATGCACGATGATCATAACCTTCTCCGCCTAATAGGCTCGATGCACCGCCATTATCTTGAATGGTTCCATTAATCTCAAGAACAGCAATCTTGCCTGCACCGCTGCCATTCTCTAGTACCTTCTCTTCTATTTCATCCCCGAATTGATAGCTCATTTTATTGTCATTGAAGCTATCGAACAAGGCCATCGTGACACTAATCACAATTGAAAATCCGAAAACACCAAGTGCAATAATTAGCGCTACCCATCTTTTCGCATTCATCTTTTTCTCCTCCTTTTTTTCTCACTTCATTCATACGAATGCCCACATGAAATGTTTCACAGGAATTGTGGTTTTTTTACATTTCATGTAGGCATATGATAGCACCTCTCTTAAATAACGATCAACTTTACATCGTCTACGTAGATATGCGCATGACGAAAAATTGGCTTTTTTATCCTCTCCCTGCACCTAATAGGCTAGATCATCACCGCAACGAAACACCTAAACCATTCTTTCATGAGAAAACGGCTATTCAATTATGCTCAGGATTCAGCCATTTCAAATCACTCACATCGACTCATTTCTCATAAAGGCAATCCGATCATCAGGTGGTTCTTTCTAAAGTTTTTACTTTCATATGAAAAAAGTGTAAAATGTGAGCAAGGGTTTTCATGTAAGCCCTTTATCATTGAAAATTATTTTTGACAGCAAAGGGGAGAACGTCAATGACAGACAATCGTCGCAATGTATTTTTCTTTTACAAAAAAGATCATGAATTGGATGGACACATTTCTTCTCTCGAGAAGCTCGCTACCGATCAGGGCTTTCACGTCGTCAAGCGTGCAGAGGATGCCCATATTATTGCTTCAATTGGCGGGGATGGCACATTTCTTCAAGCAGTACGTAAAACAAACTTCCGGGATGACTGCTTGTATGTAGGGGTATCAAAATCAGAAAATACGCACTTATACTGCGATTTCTCATTAGAGCATTTTGATAAAATGATTGATGCCATGAACACTGAACAGCTTGAAGTGAGAAAATATCCGATCATCGATGTAAGCGTTGACAGCACAAACCAGTTCCATTGCTTAAATGAACTGTCGATCCGCTCCAGCATTATTAAAACATTTGTGATCGATGTGTATATAGATGATTTCCACTTTGAAACATTTAGAGGCGACGGCATGATTATTTCCACTCCGACTGGTTCAACGGCTTACAATAAATCGGTGAGCGGCGCCGTGGTTGATCCGATGCTTCCTTGTATGCAAGTCACAGAGCTTGCATCGCTGAATAACAACTCGTACCGTACATTAGGCGCTCCTTTCATCTTGAGCAGTGACCGCAAGCTGACGCTGAAGGTAGTGCAGGATGGAAACGATCATCCAATTATCGGGCTTGATAACGAAGCGCTCGGCACAAAACACGTCAAACAAATTGACATTGGCCTTTCAGGAAAAGTCATTAAAACGGTGAAATTAAAAGACAACTCTTACTGGGAAAAAGTAAAACGCAGATTCCTTTGAGAATTTGTCTGCACGCTGAAAGCTCCTTTACGGGGCTTTTTTTATGTCTTTTCATTCACGGCCATGGTTATGGTATGATGTCACAAGTATGAATGTACGAAAAGGAGAACACGATGACATTACAACATTTTGATCAATATCCATTAAGTGATGAATTGAAACAAGCGTTAGAAGCGCTTCACTTCCATACACCTACACCCGTTCAGCACGAGACATTATCCGTTGCTTTTTCAAAGCAGGATTTAATCGTCAAATCTCAGACTGGCAGCGGCAAGACTGCAGCCTATGGTCTGCCGATTTGTGAAATGGTTGATTGGGCTGAAAATAAACCTCAAGCCCTCATCCTCGTTCCGACACGAGAACTCGCCATGCAGGTCAAACAAGACCTCACAAGCCTTGGGCGGTTCAAACGAATCAAAGCCGCAGCCATTTATGGAAAAGCCTCTTTTCAAGCGCAGAAAGTAGAGCTTTCACAGAAAAACCATATTGTGTGCGGGACACCAGGCCGCATTTTGGATCACCTTGAGAAAGGCACCCTTTCTTTAGAAAATCTCAAATTTTTCGTGTTAGATGAAGCGGATGAGATGCTGAACATGGGATTTATCGATCAAGTCTCTTCTATTATTCAGTATCTGCCGCCAAAGCGCATGTCGATGCTGTTTTCAGCGACAATGTCTGATGATATGAAAAAATTGAGCGAACAGTTTTTACAATCACCAAAAGTCATTGAGATTGCACGTGAAGAAACGTCTGTACAGCAAATCACCCACACCGTCATTGAAACGGAAGAAGAATCGAAATTCTCCCTTCTTCAGCGTACGATCGTCATTGAAAATCCAGATAGCTGCATTATTTTCTGTAATACACAAGACAGAGTGAATGAACTCACACTGAAGCTGGACGAATGGGATGTGCCCTGTGACAAAATTCATGGCGGCATGAGACAGGAAGACCGCTTTGATGTGATGGATGAATTTAAAAAAGGTGAATTCCGTTATCTGATCGCAACAGATATAGCAGCCCGGGGAATTGATGTCAGTGATATGACACATGTCATTCATTATGATCTCCCTTATGAAAAAGAGCGCTATATTCACCGGACTGGCAGAACAGGCAGAGCGGGAAAAAGCGGGAAAACGATTGCGTTTATGACAAAGAATGCAAAACCGCTTATTGATGAATTAAAGCAGGATGCTGGCATAGACTTTCAAACTCAGCCTTATCCGACAAAGGAAGAAGCAGAGGAGCATGTAGAAAGCTTCGAAGAGAAAATTGAAACGCCTATTCAAAAGGAAAATAAACAGGCAGGCGTTGAGAAGGATATTATGAAGCTTTATTTTAACGGCGGAAAGAAAAAGAAGCTGCGGGCTGTTGATTTCGTTGGGACCATTGCCAAAATAGAAGGCGTTGCATTCGATGACATTGGGATTATTACGATTCAAGACACAAAAACATATGTAGATATTTTAAACGGCAAAGGCCCTCTTGTGCTGAATGCCATGCGCCACACAACCATTAAAGGCAAGCAGTTAAAAGTACATGAAGCACGTTCATAAAAAAAGTGAAGGCCCAGCGCCTTTACTTTTTTTATTTATATTGAAATAAGCTCAAAACCGTATTCCATCAGCCTTTTTGATGACAAACATGACAAATGTCATATTGAATACATGATGGGTGCTACTATGAGCATGACACCTTTCCTTCTATACTTTGAAGTAGAAAGAAACGGAAAGGACTTGAACGTTCATGACGACTTCAACAAACACACAGCAGCAAGCTACTTTAAGAAAACAAGTGGGTCAATTCTCTGGTGCTGATTCGAAAAAAAGTATCATTCAACTCTTTAATACATTCATTCCATTTTTAGGGCTTTGGTTTCTTGCCTATTATAGCCTGAATATCTCCTACCTTTTAACCCTCTTTTTTGCGGTTATTGCAGCTGGGTTTTTAGTACGTGTCTTTATTATTTTTCACGACTGCTGCCATCAATCCTTTTTTAAACAGAAGCCGCTAAATCACCTGTTCGGTTTTTTAACGGGCGTACTCACCCTTTTCCCTTATCTTCAATGGCAACGAGATCATTCCATTCACCATGCCACAAGCAGTAATTTAGACAAACGAGGTACTGGCGACATTTGGCTCCTAACAGTCAAAGAATATCAAGAAGCATCAGCATGGACGAAATTTCGCTACAGATTTTATCGTAACCCTTTTGTGATGTTTATTTTAGGACCGATCTTTGTCTTTCTCTTAAAAAACCGTTTCAACGTCAAAAATGCTCGTAAAAAAGAGCGTTGGAACACGTATTTCACAAACGTGAGCATCATTGCGTTAGCAGCCGCAACATGTCTTCTTTTTGGCTGGCAGGAATTCCTGCTTGTTCAAGGTCCGATCTTCCTGATCTCAGGATCTATCGGTGTATGGTTGTTTTATGTACAGCATACGTTTGAGGACTCTTATTTTGAAGCAGATGAACATTGGAACTATGTGCAGGCAGCTGTTGAAGGAAGCTCCTTTTACAAATTGCCAAAGCTTCTTCAATGGTTAACTGGTAATATCGGCTACCATCATGTCCATCATTTAAGCCCAAGAGTACCGAATTATCTTTTAGAGCATGCCCATGACCAAAGTGAACCGCTGCAAAATGTCCCGACCATCACGTTGAAAACAAGCCTTGAGTCGATGAAATTTAGACTGTGGGATGAGGAAACGAAAGCATTTGTGACGTTTAGAGAAGCACGGCAATCTAAGAAGATGAACGTTCCAGTTATCAAAGGAGACATTCTCAAGAAAAATGCATAATCGGCGCAGGCTCTTTCTTACACGAGAAGGGGCTTGTTGTCATTTACAGGATGCACCAATAGGCTGAATTTGATAAAGTAAGGAAAAACAATGAAAAACGAAAAAAGGTGGCACACGGATGAAAAAACAGTTTAAACTTCAAAAATTGCATGGGATTTCCCCCTATATATGGGCCATTTTTTTCATCCTGCCCTTCTATTTTATCCTTAAGACACCTTCGACTTTAGGTATTGTGATCGGCATTATTTTGAACGTCGTCTTTTTCGCTGTGTATCGTTTTGCCTTTGTTGCAAAAGGCTGGTCATTATATGTCTTTGGCCTATTATTGATCGGTATTTCAACTGGTTATGTGATGCTCTACAGCTATATTTATTTCGCTTTTTGCATCGCCTATTTTAACGGACATATTAAACGAAAAGTTCCCTTTTATATCTTGTACTATATCCATCTGGCGAGCGCCGCCGTGGCAGTGAACTTTAGTTTGATCTTAAAAAAGGGCTGGTTTCTCACACAAATTCCTTTTGTCGTCATCACCCTGATTAGTGCCATTCTTCTTCCTCTCAGCATTCGGAGCAGGAAGGAACGTGAACGGCTTGAGGAGAAATTAGAATATGCCAATGAACGGATTGCAGATCTTGTGAAGCTTGAAGAAAGGCAGCGCATTGCACGCGACCTGCATGACACCCTTGGACAAAAGCTTTCTTTGATCGGTTTAAAAAGTGATCTTGCCCGTAAACTCGTGTATAAAGACCCTGAACAGGCTCGTGCCGAACTCAAAAGCGTCCAGCAGACCGCCAGAACGTCTCTCAATGAAGTGCGGAAGATTGTTTCCTCCATGAAAGGCATCCGAATCAAAGATGAAATGTCGAACATCGAGCAAATTCTCGAAGCAGCTGGAATTGAATTGATTTATGATGAAAAGGAAGCACCGAAACACATCTCACTTCTGAACGAAAACATTGTGAGCATGTGCATAAAAGAGGCGGTGACGAATGTCGTCAAACATAGTGATGCAACGGTTTGTAAAATTACCATTCACCAAAAGTCAAAGGAAGCCATCATCACCGTTGAGGACGACGGAACATTTAAAGGCGACTATCCATCCTCTCAAACGAAGGGTCACGGCCTTTTAGGAATAAGAGAAAGATTGGAATTTGCAAATGGCCGCCTGCGGATTGAAACAAAAGACGGGACAAAGCTCATTATGAGCATTCCAAATGATTCAGCAGCAAAAGAAAAGGAGGGTATGAAATGATCAACATCTTTATCGCAGAAGATCAGCAAATGCTGCTTGGTGCACTCGGTTCACTTCTCGATTTAGAAGACGATATGACGGTTGTTGGAAAAGGTACAAATGGCCAAGATTCCATCGATTTTGCCAAAACACATCCTGTTGATATTTGCTTAATGGATATTGAAATGCCGGGAAAATCCGGACTTGATGCAGCGGAAGAGCTCAAAGGATCAGATGTGAAAATCATTATTTTAACGACCTTTGCCCGCTCCGGTTATTTCCAAAGGGCGCTAAAAGCGGGCGTCAGCGGCTACATGCTGAAAGACAGTCCAAGCGAGGAGCTGGCAAGTGCGATTCGCAGTGTGATGAAAGGGAAAAAGGTGTATGCCCCTGAATTGATGGAAGACTTATATAGTGATGAAAATCCTTTAACGGAGCGAGAGAAATCGGTCCTTGAACTCGTCGCAGACGGTAAAAACACAAAAGAAATTGCAAAAGAACTCAGCATCAAAAGCGGCACTGTCCGGAACTACATTTCCATTATTTTAGATAAGCTGGAAGTGAAAAACCGCATCGAGGCCATTACACGCTCAAAAGAAAAAGGCTGGTTTAAATAAGAAAAAAGATCAGGACACATGCTGCCTTGATCTTTTTTTATTGAAAATCCCCTTTTATTTTTTATTACCAGCTATCAAAATGTCATTGACAACAGCCTACAGTCCTATGATATGATATCCAAGTGATAATAATTATCATTATCACTAATACAACCAATATCCGGCTTATGCGCCGATTTCAAAGGAGTCTACATTCATGAAGAAAATATTGTTCCCTCTGATGCTCATCTTTGTACTTGCATTGAGCGCATGTGGCAATAGCAGCAGCTCTTCCTCAAATAAAGGAAATCAATCAGCATCATCAGACAAAATTACATATCAATCTGAAAATGGGCCTGTGAAGCTGCCAGCGCATCCAAAACGTGTTGTTGTGCTCGGTTCTTACACAGGGAATGTCATGTCACTTGGTGTGAACCTTGTCGGCGTTGACTCTTGGTCCAAAAAGAATCCGCGCTTCCAAAAGAAATTAAAAAATGTGGAAGAAGTATCTGATGCAAATGTAGAGAAAATCATGAAGCTAAAGCCTGATGTCATCATTGGCTTAAGCAATACTAAAAATGTAGAAAAACTCAAAAAAATCGCACCAACCGTTTTGTTTACGTATAACAAAGTTGATTACCTTCAGCAGCACATTGAAATTGGAAAAGTTTTAAACAAAGAAAAAGAAGCAAAAGCTTGGGTAAAAGATTTCAAAAAACGCGCAGCTGAAGCTGGAAAAGAAATCAAAGCAAAAATCGGTAAAGATGCAACAGTGTCTGTCTTTGAAAGCGGCACAAAAGATCTTTACGTTTTTGGAGATGCATGGGGCCGCGGAACAGAAATTCTCTATCAAGCAATGAAACTGAAAATGCCTGAGAAAGTGAAAGAAAAAGCATTAAAAGCCGGCTACTACGCGGTTTCACAGGAAGTCATTCCTGAATTTGCTGGAGACTATATGATCATTAGTAAAAACAGCGAAATGGACAATTCCTATCAAAACAGTGAAATTTACAAGTCCATCCCAGCTGTCAAAAAACATCGTGTGTATGAAGCCAATGCAGAGGAATTCTATTTTAATGACCCACTCACACTTGAATTCCAACTATCATTCTTTAAAAAGCACTTTTTAGGTAAATAAGCTGAAGCAAGGGACCTCTTCCCTTGCTTTTTTCTTGTCTGGTTCTAGCGGCAGGTCCTTTTTTCCGCTACAATGACAACAAGCGAATACAAAAAGTGTGGTGCTGATTTTGTTTAAGATTTTACTAATTGAAGATGATACAACCCTCTTCCAGGAAATCAAAGAACGTCTAGTTAACTGGTCCTATGATGTCTATGGGATTCAAAATTTTCATCAGGTGCTTCAGGAATTCACGTCTGTCCAGCCTGATCTCGTCATTATAGATATACAGCTGCCAAAATACGATGGCTTTCACTGGTGCCGGATGATTCGGCATCATTCAAATGTTCCAATCATCTTCCTCTCCTCAAGAGACCATCCAGCTGATATGGTCATGTCAATGCAGCTCGGTGCCGATGATTTTGTGCAAAAGCCCTTCCATTTTGACGTGCTCATTGCCAAAATAAGTGCTGTTCTTCGCCGCGTGCATGATTATAGTGCAGAACCGGCCAGCCTAAAGGTATGGTGCGGCGCTGCGATTGACCTAGAAAAAAATACCGTAACAAATGATCATGGTGAGGTTGAATTAACAAAAAATGAGTTATTTATTCTCAAGGAATTGATTCAGCATAAAAATCATATCGTAAGCCGTGAATCACTCATTCAAGCATTGTGGGAGGATGAACGGTTTGTCAGTGACAACACACTGACTGTAAACGTCAACCGCCTCAGAAAAAAACTAGACGAGATCTCCCTTGGCGCCTTCATTGAGACAAAAGTGGGTCAGGGCTATCTTGCAAAGGAAAAGGATGATCAATGATGCTGCAAGCATTTTTAAAAGAACGAAGAAGCTGGATTCTTTTCTTTCTTAGTTTGCAGCTCCTCATTCTGTTTGTTGCTTATTTGGATACGACCATTCCAATCGCTTCTCTTTTTTATATTGTGCTATTGTCTACGTTTCTCATGATTGTCTTTCTCTTTTTCCGATACCGAAAAGAAACGGCTTATTATGAGAAGTTGAAAGAATGGGATGATGACATTGAACATCAAATACGGCTAACCCCCTCTTCCCCATTTGAGCAGCTCATCCATGATGCAACGTCAGAGCAAATCGCACGCTACCGACAGATGGCAGCAGAGCAGAAAATCGCTCTCGAAGAAGAAAAAGATGAATTGCTCTCTTGGATACATGAGGTCAAAACCCCCCTTACAGCGATGCGCTTAATGATTGACCGTTTAACAGATCAGCAGCTGAAATCCAATATGACATACGAGTGGCTCAGAATACATTTATTACTTGATGCCCAGCTGCACCAAAGCAGAGTACGTCATATCGAAAATGATTTATTCATTGAAAAGCTGGACCTGCAAAGCATCATAGCGAAAGAAATCAAAGCGCTCCAATCCTGGTGTATGCAAAAAGGAATCGGCTTTGAGCTGGCGCTGGAGGAACGCACCGTATTAAGTGATATAAAATGGTTATCCTTTATGATCAGGCAGGTACTCACAAATGCAGTCAAATACAGCCATTCTTCCGATATTGTCATTGAAAGCAAGCAAATAAATGACCAAGTCATGCTGACGATCACAGATCAAGGCAGAGGAATTGATCCAAGAGACATCTCTCGTATTTTTGAAAAAGGCTTTACCTCAACTAGACATCACAATGACACCGCCTCAACAGGAATGGGGCTCTATTTAACGAAAAAAGGAGCAGACGCTCTTCATATGACGATCGAGGTCAACTCCACGATAGATCAAGGGACAACCTTCACCTTCATCTTTCCGAAAAAGAATGATTTTGTTCATATTGCGAGCATGTGACAACAATGTCACATGCTCGTCTGTTTTGTTCGCCAAATCGAAGGACGTTTGGCAGCCTTCTTTTTATACTAGAGATATCAATTAAAAGAAAAAGGGGTTCAGCAAATGAACATTTTAGAAGCTCGCAAAATTTATAAAAGCTATGGAAATAAATTCAACAAACAAGAGGTGCTCAGCGGCATTGATTTGACCATTGAAGCCGGGGAATTTGTTAGTATCATGGGGCCATCAGGCTCGGGGAAAACAACCCTTCTGAACGTATTGTCCTCTATCGATCGTGTGTCCAGCGGATCCATTCGTATTGCAGATGCTGAGATGACGCAAATGAAGGATCAGCAGCTTGCAGAATTTAGAAAAAAGCAGCTTGGCTTTGTATTTCAAGATTATAATTTACTTGATACACTCACAGTCAAAGAAAACATCCTTTTGCCTTTATCCATCTCCAAAACACCAAAAAAAGAAGCTTTTGAACGTTTTCAACAGCTTGCAGAAGACATGGGGATTTATGAACTAAGAGACAAATACCCGAACGAACTCTCTGGCGGACAAAAGCAGCGGACATCGGCGGTTCGTGCCTTTATTCATGAACCAAGTCTTATTTTCGCTGATGAACCTACAGGGGCACTTGATTCCAAATCGGCATCTGATCTGCTCAACAAACTGCAAGATTTCAATCGCAAACGAAAAGCGACCATTGTCATGGTAACACATGATCCTGTCGCAGCCAGCTATTCAAGCCGCGTCATTTTTATCAAGGATGGACAGATTTATACCCAGTTGAATAAAGGTGCTTTAGAAAGAAAAATGTTTTTCGAGGATATTATGAAAACGCAAGGTGTCTTAGGCGGTGTGAAGCATGAACATTAATCAGCTCATCTTTCGTAACCTGAAGAAAAATTTGAAGAATTACTATTTATATGTGTTTGCTCTCGTGTTTAGTGTGGCGCTTTATTTTTCCTTTGTCACCTTGCAGTACTCACCAGCACTTGATGATGTAAAAGGCTCCATTAAAGGCGGCGCTTCAATTAAAGCCGCTTCGGTTCTGCTCATTGCGATCGTCGGTATTTTCCTGCTATATGCGAATAGCATTTTTATTAAACGCAGAGGAAAAGAAATAGGTCTCCTGCAGCTCATTGGCATGACGAAACAAAAAATTGCCAGGCTGCTCAATGCAGAAAACTTTATCCTATACGTGACAGCCATGGTTATCGGCATCTTTGCCGGCTTTATCGGTTCAAAGCTGATGCTGATGGTGTTATTTAAAGTGACTGGTGTTAACGCCATCGCCAATCTGCATTTTTCAGGCATGGCCCTTCTGCAAACACTTATTGTCTTTTTCATTATCTATGGATTGATTATGCTGAGAAATAGGCGTTTTATTAAAAAACAGACGATTTTATCTTTGTTTAGAACGACATCTTCGACAGAACAGCGTGTGAAAAAGATCTCTGTGTTTGAAATCATCATTGGGGTTTTCGGTATTGTCTTGATCAGCTCAGGCTATTATATTTCTTCTAAGCTTTTTACCGGCTCATATACGTCGATGCTTGAATTACTTTTAGCCATGATTTATATTCTAGCCTCTGTCATCATCGGTACCTTTCTTTTTTACAAAGGCTCTGTTTCTTTCATTGCCAATATCGTACGTAAAAGAAAAAATGGCTATCTCGCCATTCATGAAGTGTTATCTTTGTCATCCATTATGTTCAGGCTAAAATCAAATGCACTGCTTTTAACAATTATTACAACCGTATCTGCACTGGCCATCGGTTTGCTGGCTCTTAGCTACATTTCCTATTACTCAGCAGAAAAAACCGCTGAGCAGCAAATTCCAGCTCATTTCGTCATGGGCTCAGAAAAAGAAGCAGCCACCTTCACTCGTGCACTTTCTGACAAACATATTGCTTATGATCAAAAGCAGGTCAAAGTGATTCAAGCGAAATTTGATGCGAAAAAAATCATGGATTCAGAGTTGAAAAATATGAATAATGATCCAAGCGTATTGACACTGCCTGTGATCAGTGAGAAAAACGCACCAAATATTCATGTAGAGAACAACGAAGTTATTTTAAGCGGCTACAGTGATCTATTAAAAAAATTCATGCCGATTCAAAGCTCAGGCGATGTGAAGCTTCTCATCAAGGAGCCTATTGATTTGAAAGTCATGGATATGAAGAAAGATTATCTCATTTCATACAACTTCACTTTTGGCGGTCTGCCTGTTGCCGTCGTGAGTCAACATGTTTTTGAGCAGCTCGACAAACAGAAAAATCCAAAGCTGCAGCTTGAGAATAGCCAATATAACGCAGTCAATATAAAAGATGATCAAAATCTTGAACAAGCAAATCGCGTGTTTACATCTTTAAAACTAAGTGACAACAGCATGTCTCAATTAGCTTCAGCTCAGCAGCAAAAACAAACAATAGGACTAATGATGTTTGTGGTCGGATTTTTAGGTCTCAGCTTCCTTGTCACATCAGGCTGTATTTTATACTTTAAACAAATGAATGAAAGTGAAGAGGAACAAAGCTCCTACACGATCTTGCGTAAGCTTGGTTTTACTGAGAAGGATCTATTAAAAGGCATCCGGCTTAAACAGCTGTTTAACTTTGGGATTCCGCTCATCATCGGATTGCTGCACAGCTACTTTGCTGTACAATCAGGCTGGTTTTTGTTCGGCGGAGAATTGTGGACTCCAATGCTTATCGTCATGGCGATTTACACTGCCCTCTATTCTGTCTTCGGATTCCTGTCTGTCCAATATTATAAAAAGGTCATCAAAGAATCCTTGTAAACAATTCCCCATAGGCATCGCCTATGGGGTTATTTTATTTACGAAGGTGTCGATTCAAACTTGTGTGATAAAATATGGTCTCTTGCTGCATAAGCTTTTCGTTTGACCTCTTCTAGGTTCACATCAACAAGCTTTCCGTTTCGTTTCACTGCTTTTCCAGCCACATAAACAGAATCAACATTTGAAGGGTGTGCCGTTTGGACAACCGCGCCAGCCGGATCTGTCATCGGCAGAAGATTCATGCTTGTCCGGTCGATTAGGATGAAATCAGCTTCTTTCCCAGGTGTAAGCGACCCAATTTTATGATCGAGCTGTAATGCACGAGCCCCATTGATCGTCGCAGCCTCAAGCATTTGATGAGCAGACAGCCCAAGTTCAGGCCCCGGCATGATCCCATCCATTAACAACGATTGATTTTGGATCGCGCGCTCTGCTTGAAGCCCGAATTTCATTTGGGCAAACAAATCTCCTCCTGTCGCTGTCACTACGTCTACACCGAGCGTTGGAAGAACACCTTGTTCAATCGCAAGTCCTGTGACAGGATAACCGTGACCCATCATCATTTCAATTTCAGGGGTAATGGATATAGAGCTTCCGCTGTCTGCCAGCATCTTCATTTGATCCGCATCAATTGCATTAATATGCACCATGTTCAAATCCGGTCCGAGTAACCCTGCTTTATGAAGCCGCTCAATCGATCGATCCTCCGCTCCCCAATTCCCAAAGCCGATGTGCATACTACATAGAGCATCTAGAGACCGGGCTGTTTCAATTTCAAATAGCGACGTCTCCCATGAAGAAAACTCTGGACCACGAATCGCAAGTCCCATTGTTAAAAGCTGATCTGATGATTGAAAATGCGCTTTTTTCACACGTGCTGCGTCCTCCATATTAGTGAGCGTACTCTCTCTATCCCAATACTCAGCATCTCCAGAAGAACCAAAAGCAAAAACAGCTCGTATGCCCGCATCTTTTAATCCTCCAATAAGCTCTTCTGTATGATCCAATGAATTGATCATCGTCCAGTCTAAAAACGTGGTCACACCTGCATCTAAAGCTTCTAATGCCCCTAAATAATTGGCGATTCGATCGTCGGATGGGCGTCTCATCGCTCCATAGTTGCCATAATAGATTTTGCTCAAATATGTCTGCAAAGACCAATCTGTTCCTATCCCCCGGATGACAGACTGCCACACATGCCGATGTGTATCTACAAGACCTGGCATGATAACCATATCAGATGCATCAACGATGTCAGCATCACTTACTTCAATTGAAGGTCCTACTTCTAAAATGTATTTCCCTTCAATTAATAAATCTCCCCTTTCAAGAAAACCTAAAGATGGATCCAGTGTTAAGAGAGCTGCATCTTTAAACAATGTTTTCTTCATCCATATCCCCCTTTTCAAATGACGAGGATGAGTGCCCCCGCCTCAATGTCATTTTAAAACAGAACAGGATCAAATTAGAAGGAAAGTGACTTATCTCAATATATGAAGAGCTGGCGTTTCTGAAATAAATGAAAAAAGCATGAGCGTTACGCTCATACTAAGGATTTTTTATCTTATTAGTGAAGGGATGCTAAAAGATACGTTATGAAACCAACAATCGGAATGATCGGGATCATTAATTTCAATGTTTTATTCGTATTCTTATATAAATTCCATAGCAACACTGGTATTCCAAATGTTAACGTATCTAAAACAGCAAGAACTACTCCTTTACGCTGTTCTTTATGAGCCATTCTAAATCCCCCCTATTCACCAAACTTTTTTCACACAATAACCGGCCAATCCCGCTGATATACCTCCATTAATCACTGCGCATGCAATACAGCTAGCAGGTCCCGTAAAACAAATATAATAACACGCTCCTAGAACCATTGAACGTAATGGAAGAGATTCATTCGGACCGCTTTTCTTTTTTAAGCAGTCCCAAAACTTGTTCCAGTTAAAACTCGTTTGAATTTCCGAATCATCTATTTGGACAATTTTTTTATTTAATTCCATCATATCTTGCTTTACAGCATTTTCACCATAGGTAAAAGATCCTTTTAAAAACTCCCCTTTTTGGTTGATATGGAACTTATTTTTCAATTTTCCATTTTGAAAGAAATATGAGTGCAAATTCCCTTTCTCATCGTATTCCGCAAGTTGAATATAGTGAGCTTTTATTTGGCTCAGTGAAACTGAAATGAAGGAAACATTGTTAAGCAGCTGATTATCTGACTTCTTTTTTTTCAGATAAAAATAAACAACATCCATTTTAGCAGCTTTCAAATGAACAGCTGCACTTTCTCCATTTAATAGATATCCTTTCTTTTGGGCTAATTCTTTTGCCTCTAAAAATTGAGAGCTTTTTTTTGCCTTTTTTATGAGTTTTTCTGCTGCTTTATCATTTTGTATCTTTTTAAAAGGCTCGTCCTCCTTTACGGTAACAGCGTTTCCAACCGGATATTGTCCTAATAAAAGTGATATGAACAATAACACACAAAACATTTTTCTTATCTTCATCAATAGACTCCTTTAGTAAATTTAATAAAGATTATAATCTTTCAAGGGAAATAATGTAATAGACTAAATTACCAATAAAACCCACTAGTGATAATGTAGCATAAAGCCTACTCTTTATCATTTCCTCCAGGCAATTGCATCTGATTTACCTCTTAAGATCGTACTGACACTGGCTGGAAAGCCTGTCCAATACACAAAAAAAGCGCTGGATCATTACGTCCAAACGCTTCTTTGTTTCATTCTCTATGTACCTTTACACAATCAATTGATACGCAATGTATAACGCAACCAGCCAGATCATGACCGCCGAAGCCTTATTAATACGGTTCATCCATTTGCCGTTTGTATCTAACTTTCCTAACATCTTCCCTAAAAGGGCGAGCCCCATAAACCATAACCAGGACACGATGATACAGGCAAGTGTGAACGCCAGCTTTTCTGCCCCACTATATTGCAGCGAATTCGTACCAATGACACCAATCGTATCGAGAATCGCATGGGGATTTAAAAGAGAAACTGAACAGGCAAATACAATTTGTTTTCTTGCAGGCATTAATTTCTGCTTCTCTTGATCACCTGATGATGAGCTTGTGTTCCATACAGACCATCCCATATATACTAAAAAACAAAAACCAATGATATAAAGACCGATTTGCAGCACTGGAATGGTAAACACCACAACAGAAACACCTATGACAGCTAAAGCAATTAAAAGTGTGTCACAAAGAGCAGCCGTGATGACGACAGGCATTGCTCGATATAATCGAGGCTGCAGCGCTCCTTGTTGAAATACAAATACATTTTGTGCACCCAAAGGTAAAATGAGACCAAAGGCAAGCACAATTCCATGAATGATCGCAATGGACATTTACTAACATTCTCCTTTTTCAGAAATTCCTACATATTTTAACATAAAGCACCCTGCCTGCTTTCAATGAATTTCAATTTCCGTACAAAAAAAGCGCCGGATGCTTCCATCCGAACGCTTCTCGCTTCTTTATTATTGACCTTTTCGTGCAAGCTCTCTTTCTCTCAGCTCTACACGGCGAATTTTCGCTGACGGTGTTTTTGGCAGTTCGTCAATGAATTCGATTTCTCTTGGGTATTTGTACGGTGCTGTTGTGTTTTTCACATGTGTTTGCAGCTCTTTGATCAGTTCATCACTTTGATCAGTTCCATCACGAAGGACAACGTAAGCTTTGACGATTGATCCTCTGATTTCATCTGGGCTCGCCACAACTGCACATTCCTTCACTGCTGGATGCTTAATCAGCGCATCTTCTACTTCAAACGGTCCAATTGTATAGCCTGAGCTGACAATGATGTCATCTCTGCGGCTTTCAAACCAGAAGTACCCATCTTCGTCTTTTTTCGCGCGGTCACCCGTAATAAAGTAATTGCCACGGCGCTGCGCTTTTGTACGCTCTTCGTCTTTATAGTATTCCTTAAATAAAGCCGGCGTTTCAAGATGCACCGCAATGTCACCAATTTCTCCAGGTGCGCAGACGTTTCCATCCTCATCAATGATATCTACTTCGTTGCCAGGGGTTGGTTTTCCCATACTGCCTGGCTTGATGTCCATTCCTTTTAACACTCCTACGAGCAGTGTGCTTTCAGTTTGGCCATAGCCGTCTCGTACTTCTATATCGAAATGCTTTTTGAATGTATCAATGACTTCACGGTTCAGCGGCTCTCCCGCAGAAACAGCACTATGCAGCTTCGGCAGCTCGTACTGACTTAAATCATCTACTTTTGCCATAAAGCGGTATTCTGTCGGTGTACAGCATAGGACATTGATTTCATTATTTTGAAGCAGCTCTAAGTATGTATTTGGATTGAATTTCCCTCCATATACAAAGCCTTCTGCTCCACTTCCTAACACAGATAAGAGGGGGCTCCACACCCATTTTTGCCAGCCTGGTCCTGCTGTCGCCCATACTTTATCTCCTTCATTAATGGAGAGCCATGCTTTGGCAGCTGTGCGTAAATGTGCATACGCCCATCCGTGTGTATGAACAACCCCTTTAGGGTTCCCTGTTGTACCTGATGTATAGGATAAAAACGCCATGTCTGTGCGCTTTGTCTCTGCCAATTCAAGCTCGTTTGATTGCTCTTCCTTTTGCGCTAGAATGTTTGTCCAGCCATGATCATTTTCGCCGATTGAGAATGTTTTAAAATCGTTTGGTTTTTTGGTTCCGTCGAACGATTGAATGAATGAAGAGTAGACGATCGCTCCTTTTGCTTCTGCGTGTTCAATTCGGTAATCTAAATCTTTCGCACGCAGCATTTCAGAACAAGGAATCACAACCATTCCTGTTTTCAAAATTGCTAAATAAATGCTGTATGCCTCGAGCATGCGCGGCACCATCACAATAATTTTATCGCCTTTTTTGAAGCCTGCTTTTAATAAAACATATCCAATTTTATTTGCCTCTTCCACTAATGCTGCATACGTCACATGTGCTTCGTAGCCATTGCCGTCCTGCCAGTGCAGGGCCATTTTCTCCTTGTCATGACTGAACGCTTCAATCTCACTGACTAAGTTATATTGTTCTGGTGCAATTAAGTCTTCTCTTTTCATGGTACAGCTCCTTTTAGCCTCTTTCTTATGAAACGAAACATGTTTCAATTTACCTATTCTAACACTCATAACTGAAAAATGCTTGAATTAGGACCTACTCCTAGTATTATGCCATAATTTTTTTCATCCGTCTTCTTTTTTAAAAATATTCTAACTATTTATATGTACAAAAAGAAAAGAGCGGGAAGGATCCCGCTCATAAGCCATAGCTTTTAAATTGTGTGTCTTAGAAAGATCCGCCACCCATATGTTGTTGAGCGTAAGATACAAGACGCTTAGTGATTTCTCCACCAACTGATCCGTTAGCGCGAGATGTAGTTTCTGCACCAAGGTTTACACCAAATTCAGAAGCGATTTCGTACTTCATTTGGTCGATAGCTTGTGCAGCGCCTGGTACTAGTAATTGGTTAGAACTGCTTTGTCTGTTTTGTTGAGCCATGTGTTCTCACCTCCTTGTGAATATAGAATGTGTAGAAACACATGACTTCATGCGATTGATTTTATGGTAATTATTATGAAATTTTCGTTTTAGAATAAATCAGCGAATTCGTCTGCTGCTTTCTTTTCATTTGTCACAATAATTGTTTCAATTTGCTCTACTGCCTCGTTCAGCATCGGCTCAAAATCAGCAAAGCTTTCGTAGCGTTCTACCTTCTCAAGCTTTGGTTTTGTTTTAGGAGACGGCGGCGTAAAAATCGTACAGCAATCCTCGAAAGGCTGAATGCTTGTATCGTATGTGCCAATTCGTCTCGCTTCATCAATAATGTCATTTTTATCGACAGCAATGAGCGGGCGGATGATTGGTGTATTGGTCACATGGTTAATAGCATACATGCTTTCAAGTGTCTGGCTTGCCACTTGACCAAGGCTTTCTCCGGTAATAATCGCAAGGGCATCGCGCTTTTCTCTTATTTTGTCAGCTATTTTCAGCATCATTCTTCTTGTTGATGTCATCGTATAGTTTTCAGGTACTTGTTTATGGATCAGCTCTTGAATTTTTGTAAAAGGTACGATGTGAAGCTTCACTTCGCCTCCATAAGCTGCCAGGCATTCTGCAAGATCAATGACCTTTTGTTTGGCACGTTCACTTGTATACGGCGGGCTAAAGAAATGCACAGCTTCAATTTCAATTCCGCGTTTCATCGCTTGATAGCCGGCAACTGGGCTGTCAAAGCCGCCTGAAAGCATGAGCATCGCTCTTCCGCTAGAACCAACCGGCAGGCCGCCTGCACCTTTGACATCTTTAAATGTAATGTACGTTGCTTGCTCTCTGATTTCAATGCGTAAATGCACATCCGGCTGTTTCACATTGACCGTTAAGTTTTCCGTATTCTTTAGAACATGTCCGCCAATTTCGCGGTTCATTTCATTTGAATCAAGTTCAAATTGTTTATAAGAGCGTTTCGTTGAGACTTTAAATGTATTTCCTTGTTCATATACTTCCTGTACCGCTGTTATTGCTGCTTCTTTAATTGCATCTAAATTCGTCTCACATTTAACCGCAAGACTAAAGCTCTGAATGCCAAATACACTTTTGAGCTGTTCAGAAATCGGCTCAGGGTTTTCTCCGTTTAGCATAATCGTGATGCGGTCTCTATCGGATGCAACCTTTAATGCTTCAAAATCCTTTAAGACGAACCGAATGTGCTTTCTTAGTTTTTCAATAAATTTCTTTCTATTCTTCCCTTTTGTTGAGATCTCACCAAAACGGACTAAAATATGATCATATTTCATGCTGTTATCTCATTCCTTTTAATTTTTTCACACTTTGTGCGATCGATGTGATGATTTGCGGCGTTAGCTCTGGTCCTTGTCCATACGTCAAGCTGATTCTCATACTGCTTTTGGCTACTTCCTCTGGTTTTCCCATTGCCAGCAGTACACGGCTTGGCTCTTTTTTCTTGGCTGAGCAGGCAGAGGTTGTAGAAACATATATGCCTTCTTTTTCAAGCATATGGAGGAGGACTTCAATTTGAATACCCGGTACTGAAAAATTCACAATGTGCGGCGCACTTTGCGCCCTCGGTGTATTCATCACAATACCTTCTATCTCTCCAAGCTGTTTTTGCAGCTGCGTTTTTAAGTTCAGCATCTCATTATGATACTTGTCAAGCTGTTCAAATGATTGTTTCATGGCTTTTGCTAAGCTGACAGCTCCAGCAGGGTTTTCAGTACCTGAACGAAGCCCTAATTCCTGCTCTCCTCCAGTAATGAAAGGGGCGAGAGTGACATCTTTCTTTAAAAAGAGTGCTCCTGTGCCTTTTAATCCATGAATTTTATGGCCTGACATCGTCAAAAGGTCTACATCCAGCTGTTTATTGAGTGCGACCTTGCACATTCCCTGCACCCCGTCGACATGAAAAAGTGCGTTTTCGGCATGCTCACGAATGATGCCAGCGGCTTCTTTAATCGGCTGGATGGCACCGGTTTCGTTATTGACGTGCATCATGCTGACAAGCACTGTATCAGGGCGAAGCACTTCTTTTAAATGAGTCATATCTGCATGGCCATGCTCATTTACTTGAATATAGGAGATGTCAAAGCCAAATAACGCCTTCAGCTGTTCAAACGATTCAATAACAGAAGGATGCTCTATTTCTGTGGTCACAATATGCTTGCCCCGGTTCATTTTGGCAAGTGCTGCTCCTTTAATGGCAATGTTATTCGCTTCTGTTGCACCAGAAGTAAAAATAATCTCATATTGTTTCAAGCCCGTGTAGTGAAGCATTTGTTTCCTCGTTTCATTTAACAGCCGGCTTGCATCTATCCCAAGCTGATGAAGTGAAGATGGATTTCCAAAATAACGCTCACTCACTTGCTGATATACTTGTAAAACATCTGGATAAGGTTTAGTTGTTGCACTATTATCAAGATAGATCATATTGTAACTCCTTACAAAAAGCTTAAAAAATAAATGCATTTATATGTTACCATAATGAAGTCAGACAGAGAATTTTCTGAAAATGGCAGTTGACAACTTTTCATTTTCACTATATCATCCATAGTGCAATTGTCACATAAACATTTAAATTGTCAGAATATTTTAATTTGACACACTACACTGATTGAGATTGAGGAGGGACTATTTTGAAAAATAGTTTAAGCATAAAAGAGACACTAGCCATTGGTCTAATGCTTTTTGCATTATTCTTTGGCGCAGGAAATATGATTTTCCCACCTGTTCTTGGACAATATGCTGGTGAGAATGTATGGCTCGCCATTGGTGGATTTTTACTCACAGGAGTAGGTCTTCCGCTTCTAGGGGTAATTGCAGTCGCACTGACAGGTACCGGTGCAAAAGGCCTTGCTGATAAAGCTCATCCTAAATTTGGCACCATTTTCACCGTCATTCTGTATTTGTCCATTGGACCATTTTTCGCTATTCCGAGAACAGGTACGGTTTCGTATGAGATAGGATTAGCTCCTTTCCTGTCAAGTGCCCAATCTACTTCATGGGTACCGCTATTCATCTTTACCGTTGTGTTTTTCGCCATTTCATATCTGCTCGCGTTAAATCCTTCAAAGCTGGTTGATCGAATTGGTAAAATTTTAACACCGATCTTATTAACGGTTATTGCCATTATTGTCATTAAAGCCATTGCTACGCCAATGGGAATGATCGGTGCTCCTGATGCAACTTATAAAGCAAACCCGCTCTTCACTGGCTTTTTAGAAGGCTATAAAACAATGGATGCTCTTGCTTCTATCGTTTTTGGGATCGTCGTGGTAACAGCTGTTAAAGACAGAGGCATTACGGAGCGTAAATCTCTTGCAGCAGCTTGTATTAAAGCAGGATTCGTGGCTGCTATTGGACTGGCACTCGTGTACATTTCACTTGCTTATGTCGGTGCTTCAAGCCCTGATGCGACGGGCATGGTTGGAGCCAATGAAGGTGGCAAGCTTCTTTCACTTTCTGCCAACTTTTTATTCGGTTCTGCTGGTAACATTGTTCTTGGCGCAGCCATTTTATTTGCTTGTTTAACGACGAGTGTTGGACTTATTTCATCTTGCGGGGAATATTTTTCAAAGCTTTTCCCTAGCTTTTCGTACCGTACAGTCGTTCTAATTGTTTCTTTATTTAGTACACTGGTTGCAAACCTTGGATTGGCACAAATTATTTCTCTATCTGTTCCAGTTCTTGTGACCATCTATCCATTGGCCATTGTCATTATTTTATTGTCATTCCTTGACCGCTGGATTAACGGTAGAAGACTCATTTATATCGTATCTCTCATCTTTACTGGTTTCTTCGCCATCATTGATGGATTATTAGCAGCCGAAGTCAATCTAGGGGGCTTCCCTAAGATTTTAGGTTCAATCGTTCCGTTTTACGATTTAGGGATTGGCTGGATCGTACCAGCTATTCTCGGAGCTGTGATTGGTTTACTTATTTCGATGTTTACCAATCCGCCGAAACAGCTCGCCTCCTAGTTATCGTGAACCAAAACATCCTCTTCTTCTGTGGAAGGGGATGTTTTTTTATTGTTCTTCATATACTAAAATAGAAAAATTCATGACTTTTGTACGAAAACACATGTTGACATCAGGCGTACATCCTTTATAATTAGTGAATGTTAATGATGAACGGTTACTTAGCAAGTAATTAACAGAATATTTCAACATAACAATGGAGGCTTTAAATGCAATGAAGGCAACTTTGTCGACGAAAGATACGATTATCATAGGTTTTATGCTGTTTGCTCTATTCTTCGGCGCCGGTAACATGATTTATCCACCAGAACTTGGACAATATGCTGGGCAAAATGTGTGGAAAGCAATGGGCGGATTTTTATTAACAGGCGTCGGTTTACCTCTTCTAGGGATTATTGCGATCGCTTTAACAGGTCGAGATGCGAAAGGATTAGCTGATAAAGCCCACCCGGCTTTTGGAACAGCGTTTACCGTCATTTTATATTTATCTATCGGGCCGCTTTTCGCTATTCCTCGTACAGGAACGGTTTCATATGAAATTGGTGCATTACCCTTTTTAGCAGGTGTACCAGCTTGGCTCTCACTTCTTGTATTCACACTTGTCTTTTTTGGTATTACTTATTATCTTGCTCTAAATCCAACGAAGATTGTGGATCGTGTAGGGAAAGTGTTAACACCGATTAAATTTACAATTATTTTCATTATTATTGTCAAAGCCATTCTAACGCCGATGGGCGTCATTGGCACACCTGATGTCTCTTACAGCAACGGGTCATTTTTCAAAGGATTTCTAGAGGGCTATAAAACGATGGACGCTCTTGCTTCTATTGTGTTTGGGGTCGTTGTCATCAACGCCATTAAAGGACGCGGTGTGACAAGTAAAAAGGCACTGGCTTCTGCTTGTATCAAAGCAGGTTTGATTGCAGCTGCTGGATTAGCCTTCGTTTACCTGTCACTTGCGTATCTAGGTGCTTCTAGTACACATGCCATTGGATTCGTTGGAGATGGAAGCAAAATTTTAGCACAGTCTTCTCAGTTCCTTTTCGGCAGTCTAGGAAATATTGTGTTAGGTGCTGCCATCACAGTCGCTTGTTTAACAACAAGTATCGGTCTTGTCACATCATGCGGAGAGTATTTCTCAAAGTTACTTCCTAAGCTTTCTTATAAAATGGTCGTGACACTTGTTACATTATTTAGTTTCATCATTTCTAACTTTGGACTTGCTCATATTGTTGCTTTCTCTGTACCAGTCTTAACAGCGATTTATCCGCTTGCGATTGTGATCATCGTTCTATCACTTGCTGATAAATGGCTTGGACATAGAAGACCTGTATATGTCCTCTCATTAATTTTGACAGGGTGCATCAGCTTATTTGACGGCTTAGCAGCAGCAAAACTTCCAATCGGTCCAGTAAAAGACTTCTTCCAAACAGTGCTCCCTTTTTATGACCATGGCATTGGCTGGCTTGTCCCTGCGATACTTGGAGTCGCCATTGGGTTCGTGATCTCCCTTTTCACTTCTTCTGCTTCAGAAGAACGCCAGAAACAGGCGTCATAATACAAAAAAGCTGAAGTCCTATCAATGGACTTCAGCTTTTTTATTGATGTTGATATTCTTTTTCTTGCTGAGCTAATAGCTTCTGAACGGCTCCAGGTGATGCTTTTTCCACAGCAGCTGCTGCTACATCAAATGAACCGCTATAATCGTACGCATAAAATCTTCGCTCTGCCTCTTTTAATTGTTCTGAAAGAATATGATTTTGGCTTCTAAAACGATTGCCGTATTGAATGATTCGTTCAATTTGATCCACTTTAGTGAGCATTTCTTCCGTCTCATCCACAACATGTCTCACTGTGTCAGAGGCTTCTTTTAATTGCTCATTCACGGCTGGCATGTTGAGCGGCAGGTTCTCCAGCTGCTCGTGCACTTGCTGAATCATCTCCTGCGCCTTTTCAGCCTGCTCTTTCATGTCAGCAGGTACACCTGGAATATTGCTTTTTTGCAGCTGACGCACTGTATCTGTCAGCATCGTTTTGAGCTCAGCCAGTGTTTCTCTCGCTTGCAGCTCTTCTTTTCTTAATGATTGAAGATGATCCTTAAATGTATCATGCAATGCTTTTGCATCATCGATAAAGGTCTCAAGCTGATTGATTTCATTCATTAATAGTGAATATGCGACATGATCACGATCAAGCTTCTCGCGAATTTGTTTCATGAGCTTTTCAATTTCTTCTAAGCGTTTTTCGAACGCCTTCTGTTGATCAAGCTCTCCGGCTGTCAGTTTGTAGCTTTCTTTTACAAGAGCTGTTTCTGCCTTTGTTTGGGTGTGATCCTGCTCGAGCTTTTCAAACGCTTCCGTCAGCTCAGGCATTTTGCTTTTGATTTCCTGACCTGCTTCTACTTCCGCTTCCAGCTGATCATACAGCGTCTGAATGGCATCATCAATCATTTGGAGAATGCTTGATGCCTCATCCAGATTGAGTTCATCAATCAGCAGTTTTTCCGCACGGGTCAGCTGTTTGTTTAAATTCTCAAGCTCTTTAGTGATCTGGATGTGCTCGAGCTTGTAGCCTTTGTCTGTCATTTCTTTATATCCGTCTTTCAGCTTCGTCAGCTGGCCTGGTACGGTTTGTTTGCAGTCTGCAATGAGCTTCGGTACATCATTGATATACAGCTGAAGCTGATCGAGTCTGCGGTCTTGCTCAAGCAAAATCTTTCTTGCTTTCATATAGTTGCCGTTTTCTGTCTCTTCCTCGTACTGCTTGATCCCTTCCCAGGCTTCATCTAAATCCTGCTCCATTTTGTCATAAAGGGTGCCGTATAAATGGCTGTACGCAAGCAGATTTTTTCGAACTGTTTGATATTGTTCTTTGACCTTTTCAATGTCCTTGCGATTCTGCTCCTCGCTTGTGACAAGGTCTGCAATCTCTTTTAAAATGTCTTCAATGTTCGAATCAGCAGCACTCAGCAAGTCCTCAATGTGCGTAAGAACCTGCTTGGCTTTGGAGAATCGATATTTATCAGAATACTCTTCTGCATCATATAATAGCTCCTCTACCTTTGGAAGATGGGCTGTGACGATATCGTCCCACTCTGCACGCCATCTTTCAAAAAATTGCTCTGTTTCTCCGGTCATTTTTAAATGTTTGATCTTTGAAATTTCTTCTACAATTGATCTGTTTAAAATTTCAATTTTCCATGCTTCCAATCGGTCAATCTCTTTATATATATTTTTTCGCAGGAAATAACCGACTGAAAACAAAGCAAGCAAAATGACAATTAAACCGATGATTAACTCCATAATGAGCCCCCTTGTTGTGATCTAAGTGATGTCAGGGTAAAAGTGTCCCGAGTAGACCTGAGAACCCTTTCGTGTCCGCTTTGCATTTGTTTTTTTATAAGCAGGATCGTATGTTTTCCAATACCATCCATTCACGGTTTTATGTATGTTTTTTCAAGAAAGTATTTGTGCGCTTTCTATCATTTGATCACACGTATCAATGTGACCTGCTTTTATGTATGCGGAAGCTGTCGTTTTCATTGTTATTATGATACCATGTAACCAGCATTTTTGGTCATGATTTTTCATTATTTTCGCTGATAAACATCACGTTTTTCAAAATATCGACAAGAGGTGACGACATGCTGAAACAAGATGCACATCTACATACACCGTTTTGCCCGCACGGTTCGCTTGATTCTTTTCATTCTTATATTGAAAAAGCCATCAAAAAGGGATTTGATTCCATAACCTTTACCGAGCATGCCCCGCTGCCTCCATCGTTTCAAGATCCAACACCTGAGCAGGATAGTGCCATGAAGCTCCAAGACCTTGAAGCGTATATAACGAAACTGGCTCAGCTGAAACAAGAATACAAAGGACAATTAATAGTAAAAACTGGGCTTGAGGTTGACTTTATCAAAGAGTATGAAGAGGAAACAAGAACCTTTTTAGACTGCTACGGTCCAGAACTAGACGACGCCATTTTATCTGTTCACTTTCTTCCTGCTGGCGATGATTATATTTGCCTTGATTTTGACGAGCATGCCTTCCAGCAGCTAATAAGCATCTATGGCAGCATCGAACAGGTCTATCAAAGCTACTATGACCAAATTCATTCTTCTATTCTATCATCTTTAGGCCAATATAAGCCAAAGAGAATCGGTCATATCACCCTTGTCCAGAAATTCAAACAGCTTTTTCCATATGAAATGTCACCTGAACTTTGTCAAAAGGTCACCCTTTGCCTTGAAGAAACGGCAAAAAAGGGCATGTCCTTAGATTTTAATACATCAGGTCTTCGTAAAACATATGCCAGAAGTATCTATTTAGATCAATGGATGATTGAGTTTGCAAAAAAGAAAAAAATTCCGCTCATATTCGGCTCTGATGCCCATCAAGCGGAAGATCTCGGATATGCGTATCATCAATTCGAGGACATCATGAGGTTCAGATGAGAATCTAGTGACGGCTCTTTTGGTTCTAACAGATGATGAAGCGAGCGGCTCAGCTCCTTAAAGTACATTTGATAGAAATACGGCTCACTTGGGTTCAAATAAAGCACCTCTGTTAAATATTGCGGCTGTAAATATGGCATCATGAGAAGTGATTTTAGCTGAATCATAAAGGATGCAAGTGAAAGCTGCTCACAAATAACATGGGTGCTTTTTCCTTTTTCAATGATAAGCTGAAACAAATACTTTTCTTTTGTTAAATATGTCGACATGATTTCTCTGATGAGTGTCGAATCAATCGTCACCTCCCGATAAACGAAACGGGTTAATTGACGGTGCTTGTGCTGATAAGATAAAATATCAAAAACCACATGTAGTAAGCATTCTTTTGCATGACGGGTTTCCATGTGATGGAGATGTGATTCAATCATGTGAATGTAGCCTTCATAAAAATCGGATACGAGCTGCTCAAGCAGCCCTCCTTTTCCTTGAAAGTAATAAGAAATGTGGGCAACGTTGACGCTTGCTTCCTTCGCAATCTCACGGACAGAGGTTCCAGAAAATCCTTTTTGGTTAAAAAGTCTGATGGCAGCATCCATAATACGGTCTTTTGTCTGCACAGTTGTTGATGTTTTCATCCGCTCACCCCTCTTCATGTGTACATACTTCAAGATGAAGGCGGAAGTTCCTTTTACAATTGCTCGACAAATCCCACATGCGAGACGCAAGTTATGTATTTTTAAGATAGAAAGTAGGAGATTTTCATGTTTCATGTCGAAAAACAGTCTGGCGATCCTTCAAAAGACTATCAATTGCTTGTCAAACAGGTAGAAGCCATTACAGATGGTGAACCTGATCTGATTGCCAACTTGGCAAATGCAGCTGCGCTACTCTATCACTCACTTCCTGAAGTCAATTGGGCAGGGTTTTATTTAGCAAAGGGCGGCGAGCTTGTGCTTGGACCATTTAACGGACTGCCTGCATGTGTGCGCATCCCTTCAGGAAAAGGCGTTTGCGGTACAGCCTTTGCGACAGGTGAAGTGCAGCGTATCGCTGATGTCCATGCATTCCCTGGACATATTGCCTGTGATGCCGCATCGCAATCTGAAATAGTCATTCCACTCAAGGTCAATGGACAGATCATTGGGGTACTCGATATTGACAGCCCTGTGAAAGACCGCTTCAGTGAAGTAGATGAGACCTACCTTATTCAATTTACAGACATTCTCCAACAGGCGTTATCCGTCTCTACGGATGCGTAATCATTTTGAAAAAGCAGGCACATTGTCTGCTTTTTTATGTTTCTTTGTATAATGGAGAACGTCACCTTTGCCTCTAAATAGGTTGACTTCTCCTACCCAGCGTCATATAATAGAGTTTGTGTGAAATATGGCAGCCTTTTTGTTCGGCTTTTTTGTATCATTTTGTTCCTTCTATATTATGAAGGTGCATCTTGTAACTCCCTGCTGCTGGAGCGAGGATGCATGAAAACATAATGACGAAAAAGAGGAAGAACAGACGGTTTTTATTTTTCACAAATAAAAACAATAAGGAGGAGTCACATTATGGCTCGCTATACAGGTCCAAGTTGGAAGATTTCCCGCCGTTTAGGCATTTCATTAAGCGGAACAGGTAAGGAACTTGAAAAACGCCCTTACGCTCCAGGCCCACATGGTCCAGGACAACGCAAAAAACTATCTGAATACGGTTTACAATTACAAGAGAAGCAAAAGCTTCGTCACATGTACGGTGTCAACGAACGTCAATTCCGTACACTATATGACAAAGCTGCTAAACTTCCTGGTAAACAAGGTGAAAACTTCATGATCCTTCTTGAAACTCGCCTTGACAACCTAGTATACCGTCTTGGCCTTGCTCGTACTCGCCGCCAAGCGCGTCAGCTAGTAAACCATGGTCACATCCTTGTTGATGGAAGCCGTGTAGACATCCCATCTTTCTCTGTGAAACCAGGTCAAACGATTGCTCTTCGTGAGAAATCTCAAAACCTTGCAGTAGTGAAAGAATCAGTTGAAGTAAACAACTTCGTTCCTGAATACCTTTCTTTCGATGCTGAAAAGCTTGAAGGAACTTTCACTCGTCTTCCAGAGCGTTCTGAATTAGCGCCTGAAATCAGCGAACAACTAATCGTTGAGTTCTACTCTCGTTAATTTCATTACTTCTCTAAGAGAGAGCAAACAAACCCTAGATCCCTTGATTGTTCAAGGATTTCTAGGGTTTTTTTGTATGTTCTCAATTATACATGAAATCATTTGAAGTCATCTTCCATTTTCAACACTTATTTTCCCCGGCTGCCTGCTCCATTCTTACTTCGATCAAACCTGTCTTGATTTTTAAATACAAATATAGGAAATAATTCATTGAATTGCCTATTTTCTATTGGTACAATAATGATGAATGACATATCAGTCGTATGGTCTTCTATAGTACTTAGATGGAGGAGTTCCATGTTTAGTATCATAATCATTCTATTCTTACTTTTAATCTTATCAGTGATCGCCTATTCTCTTTTAAGAAAAAAACAGGTTATCGATGAGCCGCCCAATAGATTTGCTGCATGTCTGTTTATCTTCCTGCTCTTTTTTTCTATCTGCTTTGTGATCGCGGTTCCATGTGTATTGCTATACATCGCCGTTTTAGGCGTGAATTTTCTTTTTGGAGAAACCATCACGTATGATTCGTTTTTTTCTTTGATCTCTTTCTCTTTGTTCGTGAGTATTATCATCGTTTTTTGGTCACCTTTCCTTCTATTCATAGGCAAAGGACTGGCTTATCTCCTTAAACTTCCTTTATGGCTCATTTATACTTTGGAATGGGTGAGTTCTTGGATCGTTTCACATCTCTCTATCAAGTATGTCCTTTACTTAAACTTAATGAATGTATCGATAGAGGATGACGGCCTATTGATTTTATCATTCTTTCTCAGTTTTTTATTTATTGAGATTGATCTCGTTTACTCACGTATGAAACAACGAAAACAATCGCTTAATACGCAAAAAAGCTCCTAGATATCTTTCTAGGAGCTTTCAATCGTTCATTCTTGACTTGTCCATTTTGTGATAAGCTGCTCTGTTGTCATAACAGTCGCAAATTCATCATGCAGGGTTGCAAGTGAAAGCCGGTGGATCGTTTCTGGGTCAAAATATGTACTGTTTTGATCTGTTAGTCCAAAGGCGGCTGTTGCATCTGAGATCAAGTACGTATCAAAGCCAAGATTTCCGCTCATTCTTGTGGTCGTTGATACGCAGTGAGGTGTTGTGAGTCCTGCAATTACGACCGTGTCAATCTGGTTTGATCTTAGATGTTCCTCTAAGTTAGTACCAATAAAGCTGCTGTTGACTTTCTTTTGTATTACTGTTTCTCCCTCTAGCGGGTTAGCAATATCTTTGAAAAGGTGCCCTTCATTTGCCGGATGAAATACAGAGTTCGGTTTGTCGGATGTATGCTGAATATGAATCACTTTCCAGCCTTTCTCTCGCCAAAACGTCAATAGCCGGCTGATATTTTCCTCTGCCTCTAGGTTATTGCGTTCTCCCCACTTTTCATGCTCGAACGCTTTTTGTACATCTACAATGATGAAAGCCTTTTGATTCGTTTTCACAAACGCCCACCTCCGAAAAAATTCCCGTTCACTACATGTAGTGTAAGGAATGGTGGACGTTTTGTACATGTTTTTATTCGGCTATGTACGATGGTCTGTTTCTGTATCATCGTTTTGCCACCCTTTTCAATATCTCTAGCTGCCATATGCCAGTTGACATCAAAAAAGACAGCATATGCCGCTGTCTTTTCGTTTTTTTAATTCGTATTCTGTCCTCCGCCGTTCAGTCCTTCTTTAATATACCCTTTCACTTGGCTTGAGGTTAATAGACCGATATGGCCAACGCCATGGATCAGAATGTTTCTTGCGCCAATTAAACGAGAGAGGCTGTTGACGACAATGAGATCAGCTGAGCTGTAGACAGATGTGTAAAGAATTTTTTGATTTGGATCTGTGCCTGGTAATGCTCTGCTTGAAACGAGTCCGTTTGCTCCACCAATTGTGACAACGTTTTCAATTTTATCGCCGCCATCTAGATTCTTAATATAGTATAATGTGTTCGCTCCGCCCATACTATGAGCCACAATATCTACTTTTTTGGCACCCGTTTTGTCTAACACATCTTTGACGAATCTGGATAGACGCGGACCATTGTTGCGGTTATTTCCTGTTTTGTCTATGAAATCGATAGCATATAATTGGTTTCGATCCCAGCCTTGTGTGGCCAAATAACTTTTAATAGAAAAAAAGTTATAAGAGGCACCGCCAATGCCGTGTACCATCACAACCGGATTATGCTCAGCCGCCTTCACCTCTTTCGGCTGGATAAAAGCCATTGAACCAATCACCAATGCAAGCGCAATGAGAATTTGCAAACTCCTTTTCTTAACAAACATCACTTTCATTCCCCCTTATTCATCTTATACGACTCTATTTTATACAAGAAAAATATGTCAGAAAAGTGAACAAGGTAATGTTTATGAGATGATTTTACAAAAATATAAATAATCAAAAAGCACCTTGGACTTTTTTAAATTCAAACAAAAAGACTACGAGACCTTCTTTCTTTCATATATAATATCAATAGACTAAGGAGGTTCTACTAGATGCTATTTACTCAAACACCTGCACCACCCTATTATGCCGTGATTTTCACATCAAAACGAACAAATGTCGAACAGAAACAATACGATGCGGCTGCTCAAAAAATGGAAGAATTAGCGAAAGATCTAGATGGATTTCTTGGAATAGAAAGTGTACGAGATGAACATGGTGTTGGAATCACTGTCTCTTACTGGGATTCATTAGAAGCCATCAAAGAATGGAAAGCACATACAGCACATCAGCGTGTTCAAAAAAAGGGGGAAAAAGATTGGTATGAATCCTATACAACCCGAATTTGTAAGGTAGAACATGCTTATACAAACAAAGATTCACACCTTGAACAAGAAGCAGACGAATGAGCTACTTCTACATAAAAAAGAAAAACACCTCAATGTATACGAACATTTGAGGTGCTTTTCCATGATGCTTACTGTTTCATACTTTATTTATACGTCACGAGGAAGTATTTCTTTTTCCCTCTTCTTAAAACAGTAAATTGATTTTCAATTCGGTCGTCAGCGGAAAGAACATAATCTTTATCTGTTTGTCTCTCTCCGTTGATGGAGACAGCACCATTTGTGATATCTTCACGCGCTTGACGCTTTGATGGAGACAGCTTTGATTCCACAAGGATATCGACTAGTGTTAATTCTTCTGTGCTGCTTTTCTCCATTGATGGAACATCCTTAAAGCCTACTTTCACTTCTTCAGCTGTAAGAGATTTGATCTCACCTTTAAATAGCGCATTTGAGATGTTAACAGCCTGTTCTAGTGATTCACGGCCATGTACAAGTGTTGTCACTTCCTCTGCTAGACGGCGCTGCGCTTCACGCTTTTCAGGTGCTGTTTGCACTTTTTCTTCGTACGATGCGATCTCTTCTTTTGATAAGAACGTAAAGTATTTTAAGTATTTCACGACATCACGGTCATCTGTGTTGATCCAGAATTGGTAGAACTCGTATGGAGACGTTTTTTCTTTATCTAACCAGATGGCGCCGCCTTCTGTTTTACCAAACTTTGTGCCGTCTGCTTTTGTGACAAGCGGCATCGTCAGACCAAATGCTTTTGCCCCTTCTGCTTCAGACTTACGGATCAGCTCAAGTCCAGATGTGATATTTCCCCACTGGTCACTTCCGCCGATTTGAAGCTTACAATTTTCATTTCTGTAAAGATTTAAGAAGTCTAAAGACTGAAGGATAACGTAGCTGAATTCTGTGTAAGAAATTCCTGTTTCGATACGTGAGCTCACGATATCTTTTGCCAGCATGAAGTTTACACCAAAGTTCTTTCCAACATCACGAAGGAACGTGATGACATTCATTTGGCTGATCCAGTCGTAGTTATTCACGATAACGGCTGGATTCTCCTCTGCTTCAAAATCAAGAAATTGAGACAGCTGTCCTTTGATTTTTTCTGACCACTGTTCGACGATTTCTGCTGGGTTGAGTGAACGTTCTGCTTTTTTGAAGCTAGGGTCGCCGATTAGTCCAGTTGCGCCGCCAACAAGAGCAATCGGATGATGACCTGCTTCTTGGAATCTGCGTAATGTTAAAATTGGCAATAGATGACCAATGTGTAAGCTGTCAGCTGTCGGATCAAAGCCGGAGTATAGTTTGATTTTTTCTTCTGCTAATAATTTTGTTAAACCTTCTTCATCTGTTTGCTGCTGAATTAATCCTCTGAACGATAGCTCTTCCATCAATTGACTCATTTTCAAATCTCCTTTTTTTACAATTCAACAAAAAAACGCCCCTTCGAATGAACGAAGGGACGATATATATCGCGGTACCACCCTGCTTAAAAGACAAAAAATCTCGTCTTTTCACTTACACTGATAACGGACAGATCCGTTCTTTCACTAATCAGGGCATGCTCCTTTTCGTAAAAGCGGTTCGTGAGGGTAATTCGAATATCTCTTTGTACTGACTCGCACCAGCCGTCAGCTCTCTTCAACAGGGAAAGATCATTCTACTGAATCTCAGTCAAAACCTTTTCATATTCAACTAATGTCATTTTTAACACACTTTTGATATCAAGTCAACTGATGAAAAAATTTAATCTTCCATTGTCGAAAGGTCGCCAGCAGGTAAATTCAGCTCCCACGCCTTTAGCACACGTCTCATAATTTTTCCGCTTCTCGTTTTCGGCAGTTTGTCTTTGAACTCAATTTCTCGCGGTGCCGCATGTGCTGCGAGTCCTTTTTTCACAAATGTACGAATCTCTTCTTTCAGCTCATCTGTCGGCTCATATCCGCTTCTAAGCGCTATAAATGCTTTAATAATTTCACCGCGGACCGGATCTGGCTTTCCAATGACACCAGCCTCCGCAATAGCTGGATGTTCGACCAGTTTACTTTCCACCTCAAATGGACCGACCCGCTCTCCTGACGTCATGATGACATCATCGACACGTCCCTGGAACCAAAAGTATCCGTCTTCGTCCATATAAGCTGAATCTCCTGAAACATACCAATCTCCCGGCATAAAGTAAGATTCATATTTTTCAGGATTGTTCCAGATCGTATGCATCATAGAAGGCCAGCCTTTTTTAATCGCAAGGTTGCCCATCCGGTATGGCGGAAGTTCATTTCCTGCATTATCGACAATTGCCGCTTCTACGCCTGGAATTGGTTTTCCCATCGAGCCTGGCTTGATGTCCATGCATGGATAATTACAAATCAGCTGAGCACCGGTTTCTGTCATCCACCAAGTGTCGTGAATTCGCTTGCCAAAAACAGCATCTCCCCAGCGGATGACTTCTGGATTAAGCGGCTCTCCCACACTTAAAACATGACGGAGCGAGCTGAGGTCATATTTTTGAATGAGATCATCCCCTGCCCCCATGAGCATTCTAAAGGCGGTCGGGGCACTGTACCAAACGGTTACACCGAGTGATTCAATGGTTTCATACCACGTATCAGGATTAAACCGGCCGCCTAAAATCACATTCGTCGCCCCATTTAACCACGGTGAAAAAATACCGTACACTGTGCCTGTAACCCAGCCTGGATCAGCTGTACACCAGTAAACGTCATCCTCTTTCAAGTCAAGCACCCATTTACCAGTCTGGCCTTGCTGGACCATTGCACCATGGACATGAAGCACACCTTTTGGCGTACCAGTAGATCCTGATGTGTAATGAAGCAGGAAGCCGTCTTTTTCATCCATCCATTCAATCTCAAGCTCCTTTGCTGCCTCCTCAAACGCCTTTTCATAGTGAATTGTCCGCACACCATCGACGTCTTCGTTTTCACCGCCGACAATGACGACAGATTCAAGCTTCGGAAGCTCTGCAAATGGAATTCGCTCGAGCAGATCAGGTGTTGTCACGATCACCTTTGCCTCGCTATTCTCTAAACGATCTTTGACAGCACCTTCCATAAATGCCTCAAATAACGGGCCAACGATCGCTCCAATTTTAACTGCACCAAGCAGAAGAAAATAGAGCTCAGGTGATCTTGGCATAAAGATAAACACGCGATCCCCTTTTTCTACATGTGCCTTTTCTCTGAATAGATTTCCCGCTTTATTTGTGTTGATTTTCATATCCCTGAACGTATACTTTTCATCCCGCTGTGAATCTTTGTAGTGAAGCGCCACCTTGTTCTGACGAAACGAGTCCGCATGTCTGTCAATCGCTTCATAGGCTGCATTTATTTTTCCTGTTTCATACCAGGAGAAGTTTTTTCTAGCTTCCTCCCATGAAAAATCTTTGTATGCCTGCTCATAATCATTTAAATGATAATCCCCTTTTACTGATGGTAGCGTTTCCAATTTCATCAAACAGTCCCCCTTTGCATACGTTTACAATGACCATTATAGTATAGATGACTTTTTTTCTCAATTTTTAAAAAACTTCTGATGAAACCGTTTTAATTATTGCAAGATTTAAGATAGAATAGAGACGACTCACTAGAATTAGGGGCGGTGGATACGTGGAGCATCCTAAAACTTATTATTCAAAAACCATTGAGCGAGAAACAGGTTCCATCCTGATTGAAGGACCGGTACCTGCATCAGCGCTTGCGAACTATACGTTTCATGAAGGACTAACGGCATTTCGCACGCCTGAGGAACAGAAACAAGCACTTGTTGAAATAGCAGATCTTCCAGAAGGACGTATTATCATTGCAAGAGTGAATGAGCTTGTCGTAGGCTATGTCACGTATTTGTATCCTGATCCACTTGAGCGCTGGTCAGAGGGCAAAATGGACAATTTAATTGAGCTTGGCGCAATTGAGGTCGCTCCTCCATTTAGAGGATGCTCACTTGGCAAGCATTTGCTTGATGTGAGCATGATGGATGAGCAAATGGAGAATTACATCATCATTACAACTGAATATTACTGGCATTGGGATTTAAAGGGGACAAAGAAAAACGTTTGGGAGTACCGCAAAATGATGGAGAAAATGATGAACGCAGGCGGTCTTGTCTGGTTTGCAACAGACGAGCCAGAGATTAGCTCACATCCAGCCAATTGTTTAATGGCCAGAATTGGGAAACATGTGAGTCCTGATTCGATCGAGCGTTTCGATCGTCTTCGCTTCCATCAGCGCTTTATGTATTAACGTTCAATTCGTTTTTTTGGCAAAGGGGATTGGTAAACAATGATGATTGAACAAATTATGGAGCGTGATGTGATCACGCTGCGAAAAACCGATACGATTGAAGAAGCCATTCAAAAAATGAGTGCACACCACATCCGGCATATTCCGATCGTATCTGATCAAGGATCTGTCATTGGGATGGTGACAGATCGGGATATTAAAAATGCCAGTCCAAGTATTTTTGAGACAGAGAAAAGAAAGCTCTTTATTCAGCGGCCAGTCGAAGAGATCATGGTATTAGAGACGATCACTGCTCACCCGCTTGATTTCGTTGAGGAGATATCAAGTGTCTTTTTTGAGCACGGAATTGGCTGTCTTCCGGTGGTGAGACGTGGCAAACTTGTAGGCATTATCACAAAAACAGATCTGCTTCGTACGTTTGTAAGACTGACAGGTGCAGATCAGCCTGGATCGCACTTAGAGGTTGAAGTGGAGCAGATGACTGAAGGCCTCGCAGACATTACAGCCATTTTAAAGGAGCAGCATATTCAATTGCTGAGTGTGCTTGTGTATCCTCATGCCAATGAGGCTTCTAAAGTGCTCGTATTCCGCCTTCAAACCATTCATGCAGATCATGTGATGAAGCTGATTCGCGCAAAAGGCTATAAGGTGCTCTGGCCTATGGAGCAGACGATCAAATGAAGGAAGCGACCTTTGTTTTTTCACCATCTTTTCAAACGTACCAATTTAACCAAGATCATCCCTTCAATCAGCTTCGTGTCTACTTAACTTATGATCTTCTTCAAAAAATGAAGGCGTTAACAGAGGATGAAATTGTCGCACCGCGTATGGCTACTCTGGAGGAATTAAAGCTCGTCCATACAGCAGATTATATCCAGGCCGTGCAGCGGGCAAGTGAAGGAAAGCTGTCTACAGCAGAGGGGGAACGCTACGGTCTTGGCACAGAGGATACACCAATGTTCGCAGGCATGCATGAGGCGGCATCTCTCCTTGTTGGCGGAACGTTAACAGCAGTTGATCAAGTGATGCTCGGTCATTCCCAGCATGCACTCAATCTTGGCGGCGGGCTTCACCACGGGTTCAAAGGGCGTGCATCTGGCTTTTGTATTTATAATGACAGCTCGGTGGCGATTCAATATATTCAAAAGACGTATGGCGCTAGAATTTTATATATTGATACGGATGCTCATCACGGCGATGGTGTCCAGTTCAGCTTCTATGACGACCCAGAGGTATGTACAGTCTCCATTCATGAAACGGGACGCTACTTGTTCCCTGGAACCGGACAAGTACAGGAAAGAGGCCACGATAAAGGCTATGGCTACGCCTATAATATTCCGCTAGATGCATTTACGGAAGATGAATCGTTCCTCGAAGCATACCGAACAGCAGTGACTGAGATTGCTGCTTTTTTTAAACCAGATGTGATTTTGACGCAAAACGGGGCCGATGCACACTACTATGATCCGTTAACTCATTTATCTGCCACCATGAAAATATATGAGGAAATTCCTAGAATTGCCCATGAGCTTGCGCATCAATATTGTGATGGCAAATGGATCGCTGTTGGCGGAGGGGGATATGATATTTGGCGCGTCGTCCCAAGAGCGTGGAGCCGTATTTGGCTTGAGATGAAAGGCATTATACCGCCAGATGAACTCCCTCGGGATTGGATTCAAGCCTGGAATAAGCAATCGCCTGTTACCCTTCCACCTACGTGGAGAGACCCTGACGATTTATATCCACCGATCCCAAGAAAAGCTGAAATCACAGAAAAGAATGCTCAAACAGTAGAAAAAGCACTCATGCCTGTTAGAAGAGAAAAGAAAAAGGCATAAGAAAAGCAGGCTTTCCCTCACAAGGTAAGCCTGCTTTTTTTGTTTTATTTTGTTGATTGTCTTTCTTCAATTCTGTGCGGAAGCTCAACAATTTGATCGTCCACTTGTTCTTTGTTCATCAGCTTTGTGAGCAGTCTCATGGCAACAGCACCAATATCATATGTCGGCTGAACGACTGTTGTCAGCTGAGGACGCACCATGAGAGAAAGTCTTGTATTATCAAAGCCAATCACTTCTAAATCTCCAGGAATGGAGACTCCTCTGTCTTGTGCTCCGTGAATGACACCTAGCGCCATTTCATCTGTAGCTGCGATAACAGCTGTCGGTTTGTCAGACTGCTCAAGCAGATGAGCAAGTGCTTCAATTCCAGAATCATAAGAGTAATCGCCTTCAGCGACGAGTGCATCGTCAAACGCGATACCCGCTTCTTCAAGCGCACGCTTATAACCTGCAAGCTTTCTCACGGAATTAATTGGCTCTGACATTGGACCAGAAACAAACGCAATTCGTTTATGTCCTTTTTCAACTAACAGCTGAACGGAATCATAAATCGCCTGCTCATAGTTGATGTTAACAGATGGTGTTTGAGCCTGTTCTTCAACAGATGCTGCAAGCACAATCGGTACAGGAGAGCGCTTAAATTCTTCCACATGCACATCTGTGATGTTTCCGCCCATAAAGACAATTCCGTCTACTTGTTTGCCAAGCATCGTATTTAACAAATGAAGCTCTTTATCCGTATTTTGATCTGAGTTGCTTAAAATGATGTTGTATTTATACATCGTGGCGATATCTTCAATACCGCGTGCTAATTCTGAATAGAAGATACTAGAAATATCAGGGATGATGACCCCAACTGTCGTTGTTTTTTTACTTGCAAGGCCTCGTGCCACTGCATTCGGACGATAGCCAAGGCGATCAATCGCTTCAAGCACCTTTTTTCTTGTTGTTGGTTTTACGTTTGGATTACCATTTACTACGCGTGATACCGTTGCCATACTTACATTTGCTTCTCTTGCTACATCATATATTGTAACATTATTCACATAAATCACTCCTTCAAATACACTTCATATCTATAGCATTCACCAATTGGATAGAGACATGTCAGATACGAGGAAAATAATATCCTATTTGTCATTAAAACGATGAAAAGAGACACATAATTTTTCAATCTACATCAAAATGACATTCTTTTATGAAATTATACACGTTTTTTTGTCATATGAAAACGTTCCCTTTCTTTTTATAACTAAATTAAACAAACTTTAATCAGCTTGTTACCTGTAATTTGAATCATATTTCATAAAAAATCATCGAGAACGCCAGCTATGACAATGATCTTAGCAGATTCTATCGAATTTTAAAAATGAAAACATTGTGAACAAGCACTTTTTGGGCTTGCAATGTGCTTTCTTCCTTTCATTCCCAAACCTCATGGTATTTTTTCCATAAAAAAACCGCCGGGCAGTCATCCGGCGGCTATTTCTATCTATGATTACGCGTGAATGTTGACAAGTGGTCTTAACGCATCTAACCATTTTTCGAATTGTGGAATGTCCATTTGCTGCGCTGAATCAGATAGAGCAACAGATGGATCTGGATGTACTTCTGCCATGACACCGTCTGCTCCAATCGCAAGAGCTGCTTTTGCTGTTGGAAGGAGAAGATCTCTACGTCCAGTTGAATGCGTCACATCAACGAAGACTGGTAAATGTGTCTCTTGTTTCAAGATTGGCACTGCCGAGATATCTAGTGTATTTCTTGTCGCTGTTTCGTATGTGCGGATACCGCGCTCGCAAAGGATGATTTGATCATTTCCTTGGGCGATGATGTATTCAGCTGCATTGATGAATTCAGAAATGGTCGCTGCAAGACCGCGTTTTAAAAGAACTGGTTTCTTCACGGAACCGGCTTCTTTTAATAGTTCGAAGTTTTGCATGTTACGTGCCCCAATTTGGATGACATCGATATGCTCAATCGCTTCTTCAATATGAGCAGGATTAACAATTTCACTAATGACAGCAAGACCGTATTCATCCGCTACACGCTTTAGAATCTTTAGACCATCTACACCAAGTCCTTGGAAGTCATATGGACTTGTGCGAGGTTTAAATGCGCCACCGCGAAGTAGTTTTAATCCTTGCTGTTTCGCTGCTGCCGCTACTTCTGCGACTTGCTCGTAGCTTTCAACGGCACATGGTCCAACGATGAAACGCTGTTTTCCATCACCGATCGCTTCCCCATTGATGTTCACGATTGTGTTTTCTGGTTTTTTCTTACGAGAAACAAGAAGTGCTTTGCTGTGGTCATCTTCTTGAAGCTCTAGACCTGCTTTGAAAATCTCTTTGAAAATATGTTGAATCGTTGAATTTTCAAATGGCCCATCATTTTCTTCAAGAATTTGGTTCAGCATTGTGCGCTCTCTGACAGGATCATAACGGTTGACACCTTGCGCTTCTTTCGCTTTTCCAATTTCTTTTACAATGTTTCCTCTTTCATTGATCAGTTTTAAGATTTGAAGATTTAGTTCATCTGCTTGCTGCCTCAATTTTTCTAATTCATTGTTGCTCATTTTTGTCATCCTTTCCTCTGCCTGCTCTCGCTTTTTATTTTTTCATTCTAGCATGATAGGGTTTATTATAAACAAAGATTTCGGAATTGTCACGAAAATTTTCTTTATTACCCAAACGCTTTTAAGCGGTAAAGTATCGTATGTAAGATTATAGCATACTTTTTGTTCAAGTAAACCTTTTTTATAAAAAAAACGTCAGCCGCTGCTGACGTTTCTTTCTTTTACAGATTATGTTCAAGCGCTTCTTTTGTAATGCTTGAGTGAGAAGCATGCCATTTTACTTTTCCACCGCTAAAGATGAGTGCCTGCGGACTTTCATGCTTTACTCCAGACTTTTCCGTCACATAGGATGAAAGCTCTCTCGTGTTTTGAATTTGTAAGAAATACGCAGGTACGTCTTCATGTGCAGACGCAAATGCTTCAAACTCTTGAAAAGCCGCTTGGCTGATCGGACATGTCAAACTGTGCTTAAAAAAGACAAAGGTCCCATCTTGATTCGTTAGTTGATCAAACTGTTCTTCTGTTTCAATGAGTTGTTTTGACATGATGTTCTCCTTCTTCACTTCGAGCAGTGAGCGTTAGCCTTTAGTAGATTGTTCTACTTTTTCTTTGACATCCTTGATGCCGTCTTCAATTTCTGATTTTGCTTCTTGTGCTCGTACTTTTGCTTCATCAGCTACATCTGATGCTTCGCTTGCTAAATCAGCTGCCGCATCTTCTGCTTCACTTTTCACATGATTAGCTTTACCAGCAGCACGGTCTTTTATGTCTTTCACTTTGTCTAAAATCTGGTTTGACTGCTCTGCTACAAGCTGAGACAATTCAGACGTTTTATCTTTCGCAATCGTCACATATTCAGTGCCTCTTTCTTTTGCATCTGTTGTGAGCCGGTCTGTTTTTTCTTTTAACGCATTCGCTTGGGTGTTCAAATCATCGCGAAGCTCTTTCCCTGACTTCGGTGCTAAAAATAATGCTGTTGTTGCACCAACAATTCCACCAATAAGTGTTCCGATCAAAAAGTCTTTGCTATTGATTCCGTCTTTGCTCATGATTATTCCTCCTATGCGAATATGGTTTATTTTTGGTGTTTACGCTGTTTCCATTTTTTATAAATTTCAAGTGCTGCGTTACTCCAGCTAACCACATCCGTCACTTTTTCTTGATTTCTTTCAACGGATGAAGAAACCGCACCAGCTGCCTGCTTTATGCTTGTATTAAATTGGTTGATCGAGCCGCCAATTCCCTGCACCGCATCCACAACTGTATTGAGTTTTGCTGATTTGTCTTGAATATCTTCAGCAAGCTGATTCGTCTTATGTAGCAACTGTGCTGTCTCTGTGGTGATGCCTTGCATCTGACCTTCAAGACCTTCTAAAGTTGATGCAACATTCTTTAATGTCAGCTGTAAGGATTTTAATGTTTTGGACAAATAGATGACAAGAATGAGGAAAGCAATTGCGATCAGTGCAACGCTTAGATATAGAATAATAATCATCTGATACCTCCTTTGCTGCGGGCATATTCAATTCATTACCCTCTCGTTGTATCATTCAAACATCGCCTAGAATGACCGATTGAATAATAATTCTACACTTATTCGCTAATTCCTGTCCACAGCGAACGAAAAAAAGCGCCGCATGTTGCCACATTTAGCCCTTTTGTCACATTTTATTCAAAATAAAAAAAGTGCCGTGTGAAACGGCACTTTTTTAAGCATTTATACAGCAACTTTTTCATAAGCACGCAAATATTTCTGAATGTCTCCTGCTCCCATAAAGATCAGAATCGCATCTTCGTGCGTTTTCAGCACAGATGTATCTTCTTCCTCAATTAATTGGGCCTGCGGGATTTTTTCTTGTAAATCTTCAATGCTCAGCTTCCCAATGTTTTCACGGGCTGAACCGAAAATATCACAAAGGTAGACATAGTCGGCTTTCTTTAGACTGTCAGCAAATTCACTTAAGAATTGCTGTGTACGTGTGAACGTATGCGGCTGGAAGACAGCTACAATATCACGGTCCGGATATTTTTGGCGAGCTGCTTCAATCGTGACTTCAATTTCAGTTGGATGATGTGCATAATCGTCAATTAAGACCTGCTCACCGACCACTTTTTCATTAAAGCGTCGTTTCACACCGCCAAATGTCGTTAATGCGCCTTTGATAAGCTCTACATCAATGGACTCATAGTGACATAATGCAATGACAGCTAACGAGTTGAGGACATTATGATTTCCGTAGGCAGGAATGTAGAAGGTATCATAAAACGTATTGCGTACAAATACATCAAATGTAGTGCCTTCCGTATTTTTCACAACATTGCGAGCTTGGAAATCATTTTCTTCGTTGAAACCGTAGTACACAACAGGTACCTTCGCTTGAATCTTTGGCAGATGCTCATCATCACCACAGGCAATAATGGCTTTTTTCACTTGAAGCGCCATGTTTTGAAATGCATCAAACACGTCATCAATATCCGAGAAATAATCAGGGTGATCAAAATCAATATTGGTCATGATCGCATAATCTGGATGATAGCTGAGGAAGTGTCTGCGGTATTCGCATGCTTCAAAGACAAAATACTCGCTGTTTTCTTTCCCCATTCCAGATCCATCACCGATTAAGTACGAAGTAGGTTTGGCTGCCTGCATGACGTGAGCAAGCAGTCCTGTTGTCGATGTTTTTCCATGAGCACCAGTAATCGCAACGTTTGTGAATGAATCCATGTATTCTCCAAGGAATTTATGGTAACGAATGACAGGAATCCCTTCAGAAAGGGCACGTTCAATCTCAGGGTGTGTATCAGGGAATGCATTTCCTGCGATGACCGTCATCCCTGGCTGAATATTATCAGGGTCAAATGGTAGAATTTTAATATTTCGTTCTTCTAATGCTTTTTGTGTAAAGATATGTTTTTCGATATCCGATCCTTGGACAGTATACCCAGTATCATGAAGAATTTGGGCCAGTGGACTCATACCTGTCCCTTTTATTCCAACAAAATGATAAACAGTCATAATTGTACCTCCAACAAACGTCTATCTGACTTACAGTATATGACGCTCATTTCAATTTGCAACTTGTGATTTTTGCCTCTAGCTGATCACAGATCGCAGCTCCAAATAAAGATTTTTTTCCGATCTTCCTATTCTAATCAATATTAACTATGATTAGTATCCGACAACTTTCCCATTTCTAACACCTGTTTCCGCTTATTTTACATAAAAAAGCGTTCTGGCAGACATGCGAAAAGCGTCCAATTACAAAATTGCACCTATGTGCTATCATACCATGTTTACGAAAAAAATGAAGTGGTTTGTTTAGATCAACTGTTCTAAGTCACTAAGTGTCATGAGCACTTCTCTTGGCTTACTGCCTTTCGCACCAGAGATCATGCCCTCGCGCTCCATCATGTCTATCAACCTGGCTGCACGATTGTAGCCAATTCTAAATCTTCGCTGCAAACTTGATGTACTAGCGCTATTCTGCTCGATGGCAAAACGGCAGGCATCCATAAACAATTCATCTTCGTCTGTAATCGCAGAGCCTTGCAGCATTAGTTCCTCCTGTTCAAAAAGGAACACGGGCTTGCGCTGCTTTCTCACATGTGCTACCACTTGATCAATCTCACGGTCTGATACAAAGTTCCCTTGAAGCCTTGTCGGCTTGCCAGAGCCATTTTCTAAGAAGAGCATGTCCCCTTTTCCGAGAAGCTTTTCTGCACCTGCCATGTCAATAATCGTTCTTGAATCCACCTGACTTGAAACAGAAAACGCAATTCTTGTTGGGATATTGGCTTTAATGAGACCTGTAATGACATCAACAGAAGGTCTTTGTGTCGCAATCAATAAGTGAATGCCGCATGCTCTTGCTTTCTGTGCAATTCGGCAGATGCTTTCTTCGACTTCATTTGGTGCAACCATCATTAAATCAGCCAGCTCATCAATCACCACGACGAGATAAGGCAGTTTTTCACCCATTTGTTTTTCTTTCACAAGCTCATTGAATCGTTTAATTTCTCTCACGCCAGAGTGTGCAAATAGTTCATAGCGTCTTTCCATTTCATCCACTACCCATTTCAGAGCAGCTGTTGCTGTCTTGGCATCGGTAATGACGGGACTCACAAGATGCGGAATGTGATTATACGGCGCTAATTCAACCATTTTAGGGTCAATTAAGAGCATTTTCACTTCATCTGGTGATGCTTTAAACATTAAGCTCACTAAAATCGTATTAATGCAGACGCTTTTTCCTGAACCAGTGGCTCCGGCAATTAAGCCATGGGGCATTTTTTGCAGATCAACCACGACAGGCTGGCCTGAAATATCTAATCCGAGTGCCGCTGTTAAAGGAGATGGATTGTCTCTAAACGCACTGCTTCTGATCATTTCTCTTAAGAACACCATTTTACTGTGCAGGTTTGGCACTTCGATCCCGATTGTGTTCTTTCCTGGAATCGGGGCTTCAATTCGAATATCCTTTGCGGACAAACTAAGTTTAATATCATCTGACAGGTTCGTGATTTTGTTCACTTTGACACCTGGTTCTGGATGTACTTCAAACCTTGTCACAGAAGGGCCCTGTGTGACATGAACCACACTTGCTCTTACGTTGAAATTTTTAAGTGTCGCATTGAGCAGCTCAGCCCGCTCTTTCACCCATGTCCCGTCCTCTTCTTTTTGAGCTGGCGGTACGTCTAAAAGGGCGAGACTTGGAAAAACATATCCTTGTGTATCGGCTGCTTTCTTTTGCCCTTGCACGCGCTGGTCGCTTTTTAACATCATGACATTAAAAGGAACCGTGGAGGTTTGACCGCTTGTGCGTTGTGGCTGCGGAGATGTCTGTTTTGGTTCTTCTTTCTTGACTTCCTGCGTTTGTTCTTGCTGCTCTGTCAGTTCTATGACCGTTTCTGCCGGTTCAGATGCAGTTTGTTCCTCTCTTACTTGCTCTACTGGCACCGCTTGATCTTCTTCAATTTCAGCTTCTTGAACCAGCTGATCTTCCGGCAGGTCATGTTTGACTGGCTCAGCTTCTTCAAATGCTGCCGCTGGCGCTTCTTCTTGTTTGTCTTCCATTGGATCAGCTTCTACTTCTTCCACCGGTTCTGCTGAAATGTTTTCTGTTAACGCCGCTTCTTCTGCTGGAATGTCTACTTCCATTTCAATTGCCGGCTGCGAAGGTTCCGGTGTTTCAAAGGTCAACATCTCTATTTCCTCAGTATGCTCTTCAAACTGATGGACAGGCTCGTCTTTTATTTCTTCGTCATTGCTTGAGGCAGCCTGTTCTGTCTCAGGCTCTACCGGCTGCTTCTGATAGACTTCGGCTTGCTGCTTATGTAAATCAGCTTCATGATGATCTTCTGGCTCGATGAAAGGCTCGTCAGTTAAACGTTCCATCGTCGATTGAACATGATCTTGATAAGCGAGTTCCTCTTGTAATGTATGCGGGGTTACTGCTGGCTCCTTATCTGCTCTCTCTTCTGCTGACGCTGAAACCATTTCCTCGATACGTTTTTCTTTCTGTATTGACGGGATGTTCATTTGCTGTCTGACATTCCGTTCACGCTCTGCCTCTTCTGATAACAGTGTGACACGCTGCGCCGTTTCTTCTGCTGCTTTCCTTTGAACTGAAGCTGTTTCTTCTTTTGCATCTGCCCGTTTTGGACGCATATCCTGATGATAGCCATAGATCGGTGATGGAATTTGCTCTGGTTTGAATGGCTTTTTATTCATATCAGGCTGAAGCGTTTGTTTAGGCTGATAGGTTGTCTGTCTGGTCTTTGACTGGCTTGGTTTGGCGCGTCTTCTCTCCGGCTTCACTCCATCGCGCTGAGGTTCATCTGGAACGAGCGGAAAGCGAAAGTTCCCTTTTGGATATTCATAATACACTTTCGTATCTTCGATTTTTTTATATTCTTTATGCGGTTCAAAAGCTGGCTGCTTTGGTGCAGCTAGATCTTCTTCAGGTCTTGCAGCTTTTTCTTCTTTCTTTTCTTCTCCTAAAAATACACTAAAAAATTTATCTAACCAACTCATCATTTATCACTCACTTTAACTCCCCTTACGTTTTCTTGGGCGATTTTTAGTATACCATTGCTTTTTCATGCAGAAAAGCGAGAAAAGTGCCGCTTTTTGCTGTTCATGCTGTCTGTAGATGAAAAAAAGTCACTAAGTACGTACTTAGTGACTTTTGGTATAACACATTCTTCGCTCCTATGTGTCCGTTTATGGGAGGTTACGCTTTAAAGGGTTCGCCAGCTTGATGGCTTCCATCTAAAACAAGAATCCCTTTTTCAGCAGGTGCGTCTGGAAGATCTAACTCTTTCGCTGAACAGATCATGCCGCTTGATGGAACACCTCTAAGCTCAGCATCTTTGATGACCATACCGTTTGGCATCACTGCACCGACCTTCGCCACCACGACATATTGGCCTTGGTCAACGTTTGGTGCACCGCATACGATTTGTAAGGTTTCATCGCCTACATCAACTTGGCAAATGTTTAATTTATCCGCGTTCGGATGCTTTTCTTTTTCCTTCACATAGCCGACAACAAATTTTGGTGATAGATCCACAGTCAACGTTTCACTGACACCGTTGCGGTTTAAAATTTCATTGATATCTTGAACAATGGTTTCAGAAAGCGGGACAGATCCGTTTTCTTCAATTTTCATGTAAGTGGATGCATTGAAGATATTAAAGCCTGTTGTTTCTTTTGTTTCTTGATTGAAGATTCGTACAACATCTCCAAACGTCTCATGACCTACTTCTTCTCTCGTCACATCTTTCAATGAAATAAGGAGTGTGTCGCCTACACCTTCTGCATTATAAAAAACGTTCATTCTTCAAAATTCCCTTCTACTGCTGTTTTGGTCTGCTTTTTGCAAGTATAAAGATCGGTTCAAGCTTCCCCTCATCATATAAAAATGATAATGCGGTAATCGGAACCGTACCGCTGGCGAAGAAGCTCATCGACATCTGTCCTAAAATATCATAGCCTGAATCATTGCGAACATCAGCAATGATGAATACATCTTGATGGGGAACAGAAATCGCCATTTGTCCTTCTATTTTTTGCGCGTATTCTTGTAATAACGATTCATTTAAAAGTCTGCTGGCGTCATATCCGTCATTTGCACGGAAGAAATAAAACCGGTTGCCTGCCACTTCATCCATTTTCACTACAGTTTCTAGCGAACGGACATTGAAGCTGGCGGTTTCTCTAATTCGCTCTTTTGTCCAGTTTTCCTTTTGAAGCATCTTTTCATCAATTAATCGATAGGTGCTTCCAAGATCAAGTGCATAGTAGATTCTCGTTTCTGCTGTATGTTCATCAAACACGAGGGGAATTCCATCACTTGATGCCTCAGGAAAGGAAGTGGAACGAATGACTGGATAGATCTGCTTTTCTTTTCCTGAAATGTGCTGCGCTTCGCCTTTCATCGCACTCAGCGCTTCTTTCACATAATAAACGATCTCATCGATGGTTTCATCAGGCTTTACTTCCCATTTTGCAATAATTGGCGGGAGCTCTAGTGTGATGCCTTTGCCTGTTTGTTTATCTTCAATACGAAGCGTATCTTTTTCCCGGTCAAACTGGTGTGACCAGCTGTCGTTCGTTAGACGGCTTTTGAGTTCATTCGCAAGCTGTCTTGATGTCATTTTTGCCATCGTTTTAGACTCTCCTTTCGTTATTTAGAAAGAGAATCTGTTAAAAATGCTTCAATCTCTTCCTTTGTCTTACGATCTTTGCTGACAAAGCGGTTAATCTCTTGTCCGTTTTTAAAGACTAAAAAGCTTGGAATGCCGTAAATTTCCCACTCTGCACAAGTGTCAATGAACTTGTCTCTATCAACATAGAAGTACTCAAATTCTGGGTAGTTTGCTTCAAGCTCTGGCAAGAATGGCTCAATAAATGTGCAGTCCGGGCACCAGTCAGCTGAAAATAGCAATACCGTTAAGTCTTCTTGAATCACTTTTTGTAATTCTTCGTTTGATTCAATTTTTTTCATGTTTCATTCCTCCAGTTTGTATGGTTAAATCTCCGTATTGTATATAGCCTTTCTTTCTCATCCATTCTGATACTACCAAACTAATCACTGCCGGGCCAACGATATGCAAGAGAGCTATCGCCAGAAACACAGATGGATGAAACCCCATGACGGTCAGGGTCATGAGCTGTCCAACAAGGCCGCTCGTTCCCATTCCCGCTCCTGCCGCATTATTGACCATCCCAAAGCCAATAATACCAATTGGCGCGAGAATCAGACCAGCAATCGTCGGCGGAATCAGGATGAGGGGATTTTTCACAATGTTCGAAAGCTGCAATTTTGACGTTCCAATGCCGACAGCCGCAAGACCGCCAAAGCGATTTTCTCTAAAGCCTGCAGCAGCAAAGCCAACCATTTGAGCACAGCAGCCAATCGTTGCAGCACCAGCAGCGGTTCCGCTTAAGTCAAGCATAAGCGCAAGTGCAGCACTTGAGATCGGAGAACTGAGGGCAAGTCCAACAATGGTCGCTACCAGCATGCCCATGATCAGCGGGCTTTGGTCTGTCCCCCACATAATGAGCCTGCCGAGCCCTGTCATCATGGCTTCAATCCCAGGTCCGATGAAAGCAGCGGTGAAAAAGCCAGTGATAATGGTGACAAGCGGCGTTAAAATAATATCAATTCTTGTCTCACCACTGACCAGCTTGCCGAGTTCCACACCAATTAATGCTGCGGCAAAGCTTCCAGCAGGACCCCCAAGCTCTGCTCCAGCAGCACCTGAGACAACACTTGCAAAAATGATTAATGGAGAAGCATTTAAGCGATAAGCAACTGCTACGCCAATTGCCGGTCCCATCAGTCCCATAGCAAGCGTTCCCATTTTCACAATGAGAGAAAGTGATAACAGACCGCCTGCTGTTTTTAAAATCAGACCTACCACTAATGTAGCAAATAGACCTAAAGCCATATAAGAAAGTGCATCAATGAAATACACCTTTAGTGAAAGGGAGATCCCCTTTCTTTTCAAATAAGTCATCAACGTCGTCTTCCTGCTTTCTCATAGGAAAGACGAAGAGGCCTGTCCTTCCCATTATATGTAGTATTCTTACGATGAAAAATAGTCTCTACCATGAATATCATAATCATATTTTTTTTGCTTTATCAAGCACTTCTTGTGTAACATGAAAAGAAACAGGACAAACCTTTACTAAGTTTGTACAAAAGGAGGAGATCGTTATGCAATTAACTGTCTATTTAGCTGGAGAAATTCATAGCCAGTGGCGTGATGAAATCAAGGAGAAAAGCCAATCTTTGAAGCTGCCAGTGACATTTGTCGGTCCAATGGAGAATCATGACCGCTCAGATAACATCGGTGAGGATATTTTAGGTGAGCAGCCGAATGCCATTTTCAAAGATGATGCAGCTTCTGATTTGAACAATTTTCGTACTGAAATTTTATTAAACAAAGCAGATGTCGTCATTGCACGCTTTGGTGAGAAATATAAACAGTGGAACACAGCCATGGATGCATCTGCTGCGATTGCAAAAGGGAAACCTCTTATTTTAATCCGTCCAAAAGAGCTGCACCATCCGTTAAAAGAACTCTCAAACAAAGCAAATATCACTGTGGAAACCGTAAACCAAGCGATCAAGGCGTTATCTTATGTGTTTGAACAGCAATAATAAAGAAGGCTGCTCTCATTGAAGAGGCAGCCTTTCAGATAGTTGACAAAGGGCTAAAATGATGTTTATTTTAGCCCTTTGTCTTCTTTTCAGCGTGATAGAAAACCTTTGCAGTCTAAGAAGGACGAGTACCGGAGCGGAGCGAATTGTACATTCGTGAGCACCGGCACGCAGGACTGACAAAGAATGCGAGGGTTTGTCTACACGCTGAAGCTGCTCTCATTGAAGAAGCAGCCTTTTTCTATTCTATTTATACTTGTTGATAAATAGAATCCACTGTACTTTGATCACAATTTTTGACAAGGCGGACAATTAACTCTTTAGCCGCTGCGTAATCATCCACATGCAAAACAGAATGACTTGTATGAATGTAGCGTGCGCAAACCCCAATGACGGCAGAAGGCACACCTTGGTTTGAAATATGAACACGTCCAGCGTCCGTACCACCCGGTGATACGAAATATTGATATGGAATGTTGTTTGTCTCAGCAGTATCAAGCACAAAGTCTCTCATTCCGCGGTGCGTAATCATTGTCCGATCAAAAATACGCAGAAGTGCACCTTTTCCAAGCTGGCCGAACTGTGTTTTGTCACCTGTCACATCGTTTGCAGGACTCGCATCTAAAGCGAAGAAAAGATCTGGCTGAATCATATTCGCAGCTACCTCAGCCCCTCTAAGCCCAACTTCCTCTTGAACAGTTGCTCCTGAGTACAGCTGACATGAAAGTGTTTCGTCTTTTAATTCTTTTAATAATTCAATTGCAAGGCCGCAGCCATAGCGGTTATCCCAAGCCTTCGCTAAAATCTTTTTTGGATTCGCCATTGGGGTAAAAACCGTTGCAGGAACGATTTGCTGTCCTGGACGAACGCCAAGCTCTTTTGCCTCTTCTTCACTGTCTGCACCAATATCAATGAGCATATCTGACGGCTTCACAGGTTTGCTTTTTTGTTCTGGCGTCAGAAGGTGAGGAGGTGTACTAGAGACGACACCAGGAATTGGCCCGTGATCGGTATGGACGTCCACACGCTGCGCCAGCATGACTTGACTCCACCAGCCGCCAAGTGTTTGAAAACGAATCATCCCGTTTTTCGTAATCGATGAGACCATGAATCCGACTTCATCCATATGACCCGCTACCATAATTTTCGGTGCGTTTTCCTGCCCCTTGCGTACGCCAAACACTCCGCCAAGACGGTCTTGAATGAGTTCATCAGAATATTTCTCAAGTTCCTTTTTCATAAAAGCACGCACATGGTGCTCATTTCCTGGAGTTCCCTGTAATTCTGTTAAATTTCGGAAAAGCGACAATGTTTCTTCGTTCATTCTACAGTTTACCTCGTTTCTATGTAATGACCATATATATTCCTATAAAAATAACACTCACTTTATACTATAAGAATTCTTTCGGTTTTCCAAGTATCTCTCCAGAAATTTTGAATATGCTTTCAAGTATTCGGATTCCTTAACATCAATGGACAAGTTTTGTATAATGGAAAAAACAGCAATACGGAGGTGCAGCACGTTGAAGTTAAAACATGTTCTAATTGGTGCGAGTATTGGCGTAGCCGCTGCAATTGTTGCAAAGAAAGTATTTTTCCCTACGTATATCTCATCTGAAAAAGCATTAAAAATTGTGAAATCTGCTTTTAAACAGCGCGGCCCTATTGATGGCTCTTGGATTTATACTGTACCAGAACCGTATACCGTAAATGGTGAAACGATTGATGTGTACAAATCTGGCATTACCCGCTCTGCCTTTGGCGAGCTTGAACAGTATGAAGTAATGATTGATGCCAAAACTGGCATGATCGTGGATGTCATTGATTCTGTTGCTTGATCAAGAAAGCTTCGCAAAGACGTGTCCTTGCGAAGCTTTTTTTATATGGCTTTGATTTTTTTGTACACAGGATGCCACATAGCGTCCTGCACAGCCTGAATAAGATCATCAGGCGTTTCTTCTGCTATTCCTTCATCAATTGCTGCCTGCGCCACACGGACGGCCACTGTCGCTGAAACGGTTCGAAGCTGATCGACACTTGGCAGCATCGCTGCACCCGGCTTCCCAACATTGACCATGCTTGCAATGGCTTCAGCACTCGCAACAAACATACTGTCTGTCATCAACCTGGCTTTTGACACAATTGTGCCTAGACCAAGTCCTGGGAAGACAAGGGCATTATTCGCTTGTCCAATTTCATATGTGACACCGCCATACTCGACAGGAGCAAATGGACTTCCCGTTGTCACAAGAGCGCGTCCTTCAGTCCACTCGATCAGATCTTGCGGCTTTGCTTCTGAAAGAGGGGTCGGATTCGACATCGGTAAAATCGCAGGGCGCTCCACGTGTGACGCCATTTCTTTTACAATTTCCTCTGTAAAAGCGCCTCCGACAGTCGAGGTGCCAATTAAGATCGTTGGTTTCGCCTGCTTGACGACCTCTAATAGATCAATCGAATGCTTTGGACCATTACGGGCATAATCCTTTACTTCGTCAGAACGTCTTGCATACGGCTTTTGAAATGGCTGAATGTCAGGTGAATCATCTGTGAGCAGCCCCGTTTTATCAATACACCAGAAATGATCGTAGGACTCCTCTTCTTTGACTCCGTCTCTGACGATCGCATCACGGATTTGCTCGGCTATGCCAATACCTGCCGTACCCGCTCCAAAAATGACAATACGGTGATCTTTCAGCGGAACTTTCGAAGCTTTTGCACATGCTAGCACTGCAGCAAGTGAAACGGCGCCAGTCCCTTGAATGTCATCGTTAAATGTACAAATACGATCCTTATATTTTTCCAATATCGCACGGGCATTCTTTGTCCCAAAGTCTTCCCAGTGAAGGAGGGCGTTTGGGAAAGTAGCGCGGGCAAGCTCGACATATTGATCAATGAACTGATCATAGCGCTCTCCTCGAACGCGGGAGTGCTGATTTCCAACATAAAGCGGATCATTCAATAGACTTTCCTGGTTCGTTCCGGCATCAAGCACTACTGCCAGCACGCGGCTGGGATCAATGCCTGCTGCAGCTGTATAAACAGCAAGTTTCCCAACTGAAATGGCAATCCCGCCAACGCCCCAGTCTCCAATACCTAAAATGCCTTCTGCATCAGTTGCAACGATTAAGTCGATTGATTCATCGACACCATAAGAGGCAAAAATCTCCTCCATGCCTTCCAGATCATCAATCGATAAATAGAGCCCTCTTGGCTTTCGATACTCATGGCTATAACGCTGAATAGCCGTTCCTACAGTCGGCGTGTAGACAATCGGAAGCATTTCCGCCAAGTGCTCATTAAGTAATTTGTAAAAAAGCACTTCATTTCTATCATGAAGTGATGTTAAATACACATTTTTCCCTAGATCATCCGGCTGTGCCTTGAACTGCTCATATGCACGCTTTGCCTGATCCTCTAAGGTTAAGACCTTAGGCGGAAGAAATCCCTTTAACCCGAGCTCCTCCCGCTCTTCCTTTGTAAATGCAACCCCTTTATTTAAATAAGGGACTGACATGACTTCCATCCCTCTTAATGGTGTTTCGATCACATCACCATGTACACGATAAAATTGGTTCACCTGCACTCTTCCTTTCACAAGTTCATTTTGTCGTTATTTTGTGTGAAAGGCGAAAAAAACATACAGATGATCTTTTATCTTCCTGTTTCTCTTTTGATTTCGTGTGTGATCTGCCCGTCTTCGTCCCATTTTACAGCACGATAAATGGCATCATGATAAAACAAGTACCACGCATTTTTTTCTTCTGCAAATGCCTGCCACTTTTGCTTGGCTGGAATCGAGGTCATTGGGTAATCATCATATGCCAAAACCCAAAGTGGATTTTTATGAGCATGTGTTGGCATGATATCAGCTAAATGAATCGCTGTTTCACCCTCACTTGTGAACGTTAAAATGCTATGACCATTACTGTGGCCGCCTGTATGATGCAGCTCGATGCCTTCTGTCACTTCGATGCTTTCTTCAAATGTGACCACTTGGTCTGCTACAGGCTCCCAGTTTTCTTTCCAATATGTATTTCTTGAGCGAATGTTCGGCGCTCTCATTTCATCCCATTCGATTTTCGAGGTGATGATTTTTGCCTGCTGAAAAACAGACACAAGCTTATCGCCTTCACGTTTTGTTAATCCGCTGGCATGATCGAAGTGCAGATGTGTCATTAATACGTAATCAATATCTGATGGGCGCAGGCCAAGCGCCGCTAGAGATTCTTCCAATTTGGTTTCCTCTGTCACGCCGTAATTGCGTTTTTGTTTATCTGTCAGCTTCCCTGATCCGATGCCGGAATCCACTAACAGATGAAGACCCTTCCACCGAATAAGAATTGGATCACATCGTAATTCAATTTGATTGCGGTCATTTACCGGGTACTTTTTTGACCATAATGGCTTTGGCACGACACCGAACATCGCACCGCCGTCCATGTGCGTATCTCCCCCGTTTAACCAAAACAGTTCCATTTCACCTATTTTCATTGTCTCCATTGCTGTCATCCCTCCTTTTTCTATCGTAGCAAATACAGCCAAAAATCGCATGCACCAATCTTTTCATAAAAAAAGCTGGCTGCCATTTTTCTTTGCAGCCAGCTTGATGTCACTTGTTATTCTGGGAATTTGACTTCTGATCGATAGATCGGTTGTCCCATAGACGAGAATTTCTCTTCATATTCAGTCATCACGTTTCCTTCTAAGCCGTCCTCATGTAAATCTAGGCTGACATACGTTAAAAGAAGACCGTAGGCAGAAAAACTTTTTAAGGAATATTCAAATAACCCGCGGTTATCTGTTTTGAAATGTAATTCACCGCCTGGACGAAGAATATGTTCATATCGCTCTAAAAAGGTTTTAAACGTCAATCTGCGCTTTTCGTGTCTTGCTTTTGGCCACGGATCAGAGAAATTCAAATACACCCGGTCAATCTCATTTTCCGCAAACACATCTGTCAGCGTCTCAGCATTGATGTTCAAAAGCTTTACATTTTCAACATCTGTCTCTTTGATTTTATCTACTGCTGTCACAATGACACTTTTAAATAATTCAATGCCAATATAGTTGATATCAGGATGAAGCTTGCCCATTCCAGCAATAAAGCTCCCTTTTCCTGTCCCAACTTCGATATGGATTGGATGATCATTTCCAAACAGCTCATGCCATTTCCCTCTATATTGCTCGGGACTCGCTAAAGCAATATGAGCATTCTCAGCTAAGTAATCATCAGCCCATGGTTTATGTCGCATTCTCAATTTGATACACCTCTATTTTCTTTACATTTTATCAAGATACCATGAAACATAAAGACCCGCAAGAAAGCATCTTCTATGTCCATATAAAAAGACCAGCCCTTCGCTTGAGCTGGTCTGCCGCATGTATAAATTGGGCGCTGAATGCACAGTTTAACCTCATAAATGACACGCAGGAAAGGAGCATTTGTATGGGTTTAAACCGTCAACATCAGCTTCAATTAATCAAAGATATTTTAACCGATCACCAGCTGGATTGCTGCGGGACTGTTGCAGAATATGAACAGGTGGGACGCGTGATTCAATTAATGCTGGCAAAAGAAGATCTGGATCCCGACATTCGTCAGCTGTTAACAGATATTTATGATTACAGCCAAAAGGGCACCTCTGTCAGTTCAATTGATGCACATATTGAGGAGCATCAATCACATCTGTCTGAGTGGGTCGAGAACATTCCACTGTCTTAATGGATGTTTAACCGTTTTAAGAGTGCATTTAGCTCCGCTTGCACTTCTTTTTGCGCCTTTTCATTCCCTTTTCGTTTATGCCAAACGACAAACGATACGGTTTCAGCGAGCACGTACCACGCCATGCGCTTTCGCAAATTGTCCGTCAGCGGGGCGCCGTACATAGAGAGCCAGCTTTCCCAGTTCTCTTCCTCAACATAATGGTATAAAAGCGGTCCAAGATCAATCGCTGGGTCTGCAATCATCGCCCCATCCCAATCGATCAAATAGAGCTGGTTTTCATCTGTCAGCAGCCAATTATTATGATTGAGATCGCAATGACAGACGACCTTGTCCTCAAAATGGACAGCCTCCACATGCTTCTCTAAATACTGGATGGCACGCGAAATGTCTTGTGAATCAATTTGCTCGTTTAATATGGACTGTTTCAAATGCATCAGAATGGATTCTGGGTCTAGAGAGTGCTTCTCTAATCGTTTCAGCATATCGAGCAATTCTTTTGATGTATGAATTTTTCTTAGCTGCTCTGCTACAGGACGATCATTCATGTCCTTTGGCTTCAGCTCTCTGCCGCTCAGCCAATGCTGTGCAGTAATCACATCTCCATTTTCCATCCGTTTTGTCCAGACAAGCTTCGGCACAATGCCTTCAGCTGACAAAACCGCAAGAAACGGTGACGTATTGCGTTTTAAAAATAGCTTTTGGTCATTGTGTGTTGCGAAGTACGCATCTCCCGTAGCGCCTCCAGCCGGAGAGATGTGCCATTCGCTACCTAATATTTGTCCCAACCAGTTCATATCAATTTTCAACCCATCATTTCTTAAAATATTTTAAATCTTGCTTTTTTAGTCGACAAAATTCAGCCGATTGAGGATCAATTGGCTGTTTCTTTTTTTATTTATATGATCATAAAAACAAAAAGGACAGCTATTGAGAATGAGATGCTAAACAATAGCCGTCCTATAGATTTTATCGTTACCTTCTTATACTCGTCAAGCAAAACTAAAAAATCAGGACAAGAACCTTATGAAAAAGAAGGCTTTTTTCACGGTTCTTTGCCTGCGGATATACCGCAAGTTATTTAAGCACGTAATTTTAAGGATCGTTCACTGGCCTTTACAAAGACAGGCGTTGCGCCGATCACTTCTCCATCTGCGTGAAATAAGATTTTTTCATCTGCTTCTAAAAACGCTTCCTCATGCTGAAACAGGGTAACCCCCTTCATCCCAAGGTGCTTTCGAAACACCATTGCACTTAGAAACAAGAGGACTTTGAATGGATTCAAATCTGTGACAACCATCGTTTGAAAACCTGGCTGCCTTGCACTCACTTCCGGCGCTGCTTCCAGCCCTCCCCCATAATACGGGTGATTACATACGATCACAAACCACACTTGGCGAAAGACTTTCCTCTCATTTTCAATAAATAGCGCAAGATCAAAGGGCTTAAACGACCATAAAGAATGGAGAAATGACAGAGGATAGATGATAAAGCCAAGCCCCAGCTGTTTCAGCCACTTCTCCCCTCTAAAATGCACCGTTTTCCTCAGTACATGTGCGTCAAACCCCACACCGATATGATTGAGAAAGAGAACAGATTGCGGACTTTCGGCATGATCTTGAAAGGAGCCGAGAGAAAATGTTTTGGTGAGCATTCTCTTTTGCTTTCTCACTTCTTTTAGGACATCATGACGATGGATACCGAGACCCTTCGCAGCATCATTCCAATGACCAGCAGGGACAAAACTAAGCTGCACATGATCGACTTCCTTTAAGCCATTCAGTACTTCATGAATGGTGCCGTCACCGCCAATAACAATCAAGCGCTTCAGCCTGTCATCCTGCATGGCACTGATTTGTCTTGCCAAAACTTCGGCATGGCCTTCATGCTGGGTGAGAAATGATCGATAAGAGACCTCCACCTTTTGTAATTCTTTCTCTATGCTCCTCCATGTGCGGAGTCCTTTTCCATGTCCTGCTTCTGGATTAACGATAAAGTACCATTCATTCATATATTAGCTCCACTCAGGTCTCATTTTTCGTGACCTTCCATCATGCCTTTAATCGAGCCATTCCTGTCTTCTTTTGCTGTCTGATTCACCATAAGCAAGCAATGCCTTTGTCGCCTTAAATTGCTGATGCTTTGTCGGCGCCGTATTTTTCCGCTGCTTTTCAAACCACTCTTCTGCCTTCTTCTTATCGATAACCTCCATCCCATATGGAACTTCAGGTAAATCAATATAAGAGGTTCGGCTGATGAGGATTTTTTTCACAGGAAGGTCTACACCACTCTGCTGTAAGATCTTTGACACGACGGTGCCAGAGCGCAAAAGGCTTGCACAAGGATTCAAGACGGACTGAACAGCTTTCCCAGTCGCCCGTTTTTCCCAAAAACGTTCCTTCGTTCCAATATAGACGCTGTCTGGCTCGGCCTCTAAGAAGGATAAACAGATCACTTCGAGCGGCGTGATGAGTATCGGACATAATTCCATCTCAGCTTTTTGAATGAGCAGCACCGGCTTGTACATCACAAAATAAGAATCCGGAAGCTGCCTTGCAAGCATCCGCAGCTTTTCATCATACCGAATATGATGGGAAACGGTTGAAATATGTGAAATCGTCGAACTCGCCCATTTTAATTGCACTTCAAAGAGATGATCCTTAAAAAAGTGAATCAGCTTCGTTTCATCGGTAGGAACGTTTCTGAAAACCCCTTGCTCTATATCTGTCGGCTCGTTAAAAAGACTCAGGTCCCGTTCCTTTTTCATATCGGCTTCTTTTTGCTTTCTCTTTAAGGAGAATTTCTTTCTCTTTTCTTCCTCTTGTTCTGGCGCTTGTTGAGGAATTTGATCAAACGGTTGCTGCGCCTCCTCTTTTGAAGCCTTTTTTAACTCGTCCCATCTTTGTTTTTTCAACCGATTGAATTGATTGATATAGTGATGCGGGTCTTGTTCATATCGTGATATATAATCTTGAATTTTGATAATTTGCGCCATCTGCTGCTCACTCCAACTTCTAGAATCATTTATGTAGTGTAAATTGTTTGATTGCGTGATAACGAGGGGTTTCCTTCGGACGTATTTCAAATAAAGTGATACGAGAAACCTCCATCACATATGGCTCTTTGCGTAAAGGTGCTTGCTTTTCATAAGGGTCATCCGCATTCCATTTGCGCGCAATCGTCATATGCGGATGAAACGGTCTCTTTTCAACAGGGTGTCCGGCTGACAAGACGGCTTCCTTTACCTTTTCTCTTAAATGCATGAGCGGCTCACTTTCATGAGGCTTTGCAAAAAAGACTCTTGGGCGTTCTTTCGCACCAAACTGCCCTACCTCATTCAGCTCTAGTGGAAATGCAGACGCTTCATTTGAAAGGATGTCAAGCAGGTGGATGATCTTTTTTAAACGCTCTTCTGGAATGGCGCCTAAAAAGATAAGGGTCACATGATAATCATGTGGTGCTGTCCATTTTTGAAAGAACAGTCCGCTCCTTTGATCAATGTCTTGTTTGATTTGATGCGCAAGTTGTTCAGGGATGTGAATCCCTATAAAATAATGACGGTTTTCTGACACAATATCACCTGTCCTTTTTTAACAAACTTTACGAATCCCCATTGATGATAGTATAACTAAAGAAATGCGGAATGAGAAGAAAGGGTGTCATCTGATGAAAGTTGCACAAAATATAGCGGAGCTGATTGGCGATACACCGCTTGTTAAATTACAGCGGCTTCAGCCAGAAAATGCGGCGGCTGTTTACTTAAAGCTGGAATCATTTAATCCCAGCGGAAGTGTAAAAGACCGCGCGGCTTACAATATGCTCACCGAAGCAGAAAAACAAGGGAAACTCACAAAAGGAGCAACCATTATTGAGCCTACGAGCGGGAATACAGGGATTGGTTTAGCCATGAATGCTGCCGCAAGAGGCTACAAAGCCATCCTTGTCATGCCTGATACGATGACAAAGGAAAGAATCAATATTTTGAAGGCATACGGGGCGCAGGTCGTCTTAACCCCAGGAGAAGAAAAAATGCCAGGCTGCATCCGAAAGGCTGAGGAACTGGCTGCTCAAATTCCTCATAGCTTTATTCCTATGCAATTTGACAACAGGGCGAACCCAGATGCACATAGAGGAACAACAGCAGTCGAAATCATGGAAGCTGTGAAACAACTTGGACAGCCTCTTGGAGCCTTTGTCGCAACAGCTGGGACTGGAGGTACTATTACTGGAACTGGAGAGGAATTAAAGAAGGCCTTTCCTCATTTGACCATCCGTGTGGCAGAGCCGAAGGGATCTCCTGTCTTATCTGGCGGGAAACCCGGGAAACATAAGCTCGTTGGCACAAGCCCAGGATTTATCCCCCATATTTTAAACGAGCACGTCTATGATGACATCGTGCAAGTAAGTGACGAAGACGCTTATCACATCACACGGCAGCTCGCTAAGCTTGAAGGAATTTTAGTAGGCCCATCCTCTGGGGCGGCTTGCTATGCAGCCATTGAAACAGCCAAGCAATTGCCGGCAGATCAAATCGTGATCTGTATGACAGCAGATACGGGCGAACGTTACTTATCAAGTGATGTTTTTCAAGATTAAAAAAGGAACAGGGCGATGAATCCCTGTTCCTTTTTCTTCGTTTCATGGTTAAGGTGCTTTGACAGATTGCACCTCAGCCTGCTCCCCTGTGACGAGTAAAGCCTGTTCATCAGTAAGCGGGCATAAATCAAGCGTCTGCTGATACTTCTCCATAATTAGCTGCGCAGCCTCGCCTAAATAGGTATTGTGCATATGCGGTACTGGATAGCGGCTTATTTCATTGAAACCTTGAAATGATGAAAGCTCCTGTGCCTTCTTTTGATCATCCATCAGAGAGATATATTCAATGCTTGGCGCCATAATGATACTCCCCGCAGATTCTCCGATGTACAGCTTGCCGTTATTGACTTCTTCTTTCAACACGTTATCGAGACGATGCTTTCTTAATTCCTGCAATAAATAAAAAGTGTTGCCTCCTGAAACGTAGATCACATCATTTTGTTTGATCATCTGCGCGATCTCTTCAGCGGACTGTTCATCTATCTGCACAGTCTCAATTTGCATCCCTAATTGCTGAAAGGCTTCCTTCGCTGCCTCCACATAGTGCGTGACTTCTTCTACAGCACTTGCCGTTGGAATGAAAGTCACGCGCTTCCCTTTTAAAGATTCACCCGCAAAGTCAGATAAGAGAGAATAGCTGTCTTTGAATGAAGAGCATAAGAACATTTTTTTCACTGTGAATCCCCTCTTCTCTTTTCCAATTTCTATTTTGCTAATTCATACATGGCTTGTGCATAAAGAGCTGTTGCTCTCAGTAAGTCATCAATTTCAATATATTCATCCTTTTGATGGGCGCAGTCTGGTCTGCCAGGAAATAAAGGTCCGAAGGCAACGCCTGCTTCTAAAGATCTCGCATACGTTCCTCCCCCAATGGCAATAAGGGTTGCAGGATCTCCCGTTTGTTCCTCATATACCCGCTGCAAGGTTTTCACAAGCGGATGATCTTTTGAGACGTGATGCGGAGGACTGTCTTCGAATTTTAGAAGAGCCGCCCCTTTGATGCTTTCAATTCCTTTTTTGACGTCCTTGCCGTCTGCTGTCACTGGATAGCGGACATTTAACCCTAGCTTTGCTTCCTCATTCTGTTTATAGCGGATTATCCCAACATTCAACGTCAAATCTCCACTAATCTCATCTTTGCAAGCAATTCCCAGCTTTTGCCCTCTTGTATCCTGATCAAATAAAGCGTTGATTTGGGAGGTAAAGGCAAGTCCCTGCTCATCTAATTCGTGTCCGCATAAGAAATTCGCCATATGAATGCCCGCATTTGTCCCATGCGCCGGCTCCATAGCATGAACAGATACCCCTTTTAATGTAAAATGCAGTCCATCCGCTGCGCTTTTTACCTCACCAGATAATTGATGATCAGCAAGATAGGCTTCGAAAGCTGTCTTTATTAATTCAGCATCGTGTTCCTGTGCACAAGTCACAGTAGCAGCTGCCTCATCTGGCACCATATTGAGCCTCATACCCGATGTAAATTGCTTTAGCGTATAGCGCTGATGATTCGCTGTTTGTTGATATGTAAATGACAGGGTGGCATCAATAATCCCTTTTTCCGCATGAATAATCGGAAAATCGGCGTCTGGTGCAAATCCGATTTGCGGCATCGCCTCATGCTTGAAATAATGGTCCACACAGCGCCAATCGCTTTCTTCATCTGTTCCAATGATCATTCGAATTTTTTTCGACAGTTGCAGACCAGTATCTTTTAAGATCTTCAGCGCATAAAATGCCGCCATGGTTGGGCCTTTGTCATCAATAGCTCCGCGTGCAAAGATTTTATTTTCTCTGATGTCAGCTGAAAATGGCGGGGTTGTCCAGCCGTCGCCAGCAGGAACGACGTCCACGTGACACAGCACACCTACAATGTCTTCGCCTTCCCCGTATTCAATATGACCTGCATAGCCGTCGACATTCTTGACTGTGAAGCCTTCGTCTTCCCCTTTTTTCAGCATATACTGCAGGGCATCATCGACTTTTTCACCAAATGGCTTTCCTTCTTTGCCGCCTTCTTCATCAAGGACACTTTCAATTTGTAAAAAAGATTGTGTGTCCTGAATTAAGTCGTCTTTTTTTCGTATTACTTCAGCTTCCCAATTCATTTTTCCATTCCTCCTTGAAAAAAGGTTGCAATCCACCCTTAAAACGAATATTATATTAATTGTTTTGTAATAATGTTCGTAAATGGAGGATTTTATGTTTCAGTTAAAAGAAAATCAAACCAACATAAAGAAAGAAATAATCGCTGGTATGACGACATTCTTTACTATGGTCTATATTGTTGCCGTCAACCCGGGAATTCTTTCAAAAGCAGGTATTCCTTTTGACCAAGTCTTTACTGCAACAATCATCGCTGCTGTTGTCGGTACGCTCTGGATGGCACTATTTGCAAATTATCCGATTGCCATTGCACCAGGCATGGGGCTGAATGTCTATTTCACCTTTACCGTTGTCGGCGGTGGCGGCATCAGCTATCAAACAGCGTTTAGTGCGGTATTTGTTGCTGGTATACTCTTTATTATTTTATCGTTAACATCCCTTAGAAAACAACTGATTCAAGCCATTCCAGATAATTTAAAGTACGGTATTACAGCAGGAATCGGGCTTTTCATTGCATTTATCGGCCTCCGTCAGTCTGGGATCATCGCTGCTGATCCAGAAAACCTTGTGAAGCTTGGCAATTTAAGCTCGCCTGTTGTCATTTTAACGCTTGTCGGCTTAATGATTTCGGTTATTTTAATGGTTCTTCAAATAAATGGTGCACTGTTTATCGGCATGTTAGCGACCACATTGATTGCACTCGCAACCGGCCAGCTTCATTTCCCTAAAACACTGATGGACATCCCTGCACTGCCTGAAGGCATGCTGATTACAAATCCAATCGCTGCCTTTGGTGACGTGTTCTCTCATCATTTGTATGCTGTCGTCTTCTCCTTCTTACTGGTGACGATTTTTGATACAACAGGCACGATGATCGGCGTTGCCGAACAAGCGGGATTAATGAAAAATGGCCAGCTGCCAAAAGTGCGCAGAGCCCTGCTCGCTGACTCTGCTGCAACGACGGTTGGTTCTATGTTTGGTACAAGCCCAACCACTGCTTATATTGAATCATCATCAGGAGTAGCTGCTGGCGGAAGAACTGGGCTGACGTCTTTAACGGTCGCTGCACTGTTTATTGTGGCATTATTTTTTGGCCCGCTCGTTCAAGCTATTTCTTCTTTACCATCGATCACATCACCTGTTTTAATCATTGTTGGCTGCTTGATGATGAACTCGGTGTCACGCATTCGCTGGAACGAACTAGACGAGGCATTCCCTGCTTTCCTTGTTATTCTTTCGATGCCGCTGACTTCTAGTATCTCTACAGGAATTTCACTTGGATTTATTTCATATCCGCTTGTGAAATTGGCAAAAGGGAAATGGAGAGAAGTACATGTGCTTGTTCTCATCTTTGCGGTCTTATTTTTCATTCAGCTCTTTTTCTTAGAAGGATAACAGAAACAAAAAAGGCACATCCTCACATGGAATGTGCCTTTTTGCCTTCACTGAATTTTTTATTTTGTAAATTTTCTGTGTTTATTTTTCAGAATTTGAAAATGTCAGCTCCAATCGTATCCCTTATCATTATTGGGTTGTAACCGGATTCAAATCATGATATATACCATATTTTATTTCATGAAGACAAGTTTAAAAACACGTAAAGTTGACTTTTTGGTGGAACTAGATGCATAATAACGTGTATAATAGAATAAAACATTAAGAAACACGAACATTTACCATTGTTGCTTGTCCTTATTTCGCAGTTTTAGTGTAGTAAGTTGTGGTTAGTCAAGTCCATCCGATCTTATTGATAGGGAGTGGTTTTTTGAAACCTTCAACAAACCGTATGATGACTCGAATCAAATCAGTCTATATGTTCATTCAAGAGAAAGGTCTTGTGACGACACAAGAGCTGGTTGATGAATTCGGGATCACACCTAGAACCATTCAAAGAGACTTAAACGTGCTTGCCTATAACGATCTTGTTCATAGTCCAAGCAGAGGCAAATGGGAAACAACGAGAAAAAAAGTAAAAATATCATCTTAAGCGTATAATGAATTGTCCATATAACAAAAAGAACCGGCGATATGCCGGTTCTTTTCTTTTGCAAATTGTTGACGAAGGGCTAAAATGATTTTTATTTTAGCCCTTTGTCTTCTTTACAGCGTGATAGAAAACCTTTGAAGTCTAGGAAGAACGAGCACTGGCGCGGAGCGAATTTAACATTCGTGAGCACCAGCGCACAGGACTGACAAAGAATGCGAGGGTTTGTCTACACGCTGAAGAACCGGCGATATGCCGGTTCTTTTCTTTTATTCTTATGTTATTCACGATTCATTAAGCTGTCTAATTCTTCATCCGTCAATTCACGGTACTCTCCGGGTGCTAAATCTTCATCTAAAGAGACTGCCCCCATCGAGAGCCTTTTTAAAAAGATCACTTCATTTCCCACCGCTTGGGCCATCAGCTTCACTTGATGGTACTTCCCTTCAGTAATCGTCAAACGGATGCGTGTATCTTCCTCTTCATTTGCATCTACTTCCACCTTCGCCGGCTTCGTATGATAATCATCTAAGATGACAACGCCGTCTTCAAGACGCTTAATGTCTTGATCTCCTAAAGGATATTTCAAATGAACCTCATACGTTTTTGGCACATGCTTTTTTGGAGAAAGTAATTGATGAGCAAGCTGTCCATCATTTGTGAGGAGAAGGAGACCGACCGTATCCTTATCCAGTCTCCCCACAGGGAATGGCTCCCTTGCGATATCCTCCGGCTCAAGTAAATCGACAACCGTTTCATCCCGCAGATCTTCAGTCGCCGAGATCACCCCGTCTGGCTTGTTCATCATTAAGTAAATGAATTCTTTATATTCTACACGCTCTCCGTGTACGAGTACTTCATCATTTGATGGATCAACATGATCTTTCACCTGCTTTGCCACTTCTCCATTCACTGTGACCGCCCGGGCTTTGACAAGCTTTTTCACATCTTTTCTTGAACCAAAGCCGCTGTTAGCAAGTAATTTATCAAGCCTCATGAATATCTACCTCTTCTTAACTCTTTTTTCTTAAAAATTTCGGCATACGGCTGCCCAGTACACGCTCTAGTAATCCCACCTTATAAGACAAGTACATATACACACCGCCGCCAGTGATCATGGAAATCAAAATGACGATACCCGCTTGTAAAATTCCGTCTTCATAAGAAATTACTTGGTTCACAAGCTGACTTGTCAAATATGCCACGACAGCCATGATCGCCGTTAAAATACCAATGAGAATAAAACGTTTGAAAATTCTGCGGAACGAATAGCCGGCATGGCGTTTAATCATGATAAACATATACAAGATGGACGCACTGTAGCCTAATGCTGTTGCCAATACAGAACCATTTCCTTGCAGCCAGCTGATCAGCGGGATGTTTAGAACCGTTTTAATAATGATCCCTAACAAAAGACTGACGATCGCAAATTTTTGTTTGTTGATCCCTTGCAGAATCGCTGCATTAATGGTGAATAAAGAAAACAATAATGCAACAGGTGCATACCAGAACAAAATGGAAATCCCAATCTCAGGATGAACAGACGGATAGAAAAACCAATAAGCCGGTCCAGCCAATGCCGAGATACCAAATGAAGCAGGCAGCACGAAAAATAAAATGACTTGCATCGTCTGATCAATTTGTCTATTGAGCAGCTTGTAATTACGTGCTGTAAATAATTCCGTAATCGTCGGAATCAATGTTAAGCCAAACGCTGTGGCAAGTGACACAGGAATCATCACGACCTTCGGTAAATATAACGTCACAATGGACAATACCGCTGTACTAATATCCTGATGTCCGGATGCAATCATGGCTCTGTTAATTGTGTTTGTATCGATATAAGAATAAATTGGAATCGCAAGTCCAACAAACACATACGGCGCCGCATAGCTAAACAGCTCTGTAAACATTTGCTTATAAGATAAATCAGAGTGAGCGCCTGTATTCGGCTGCATGGCTAAGAGCCGGTCCTTCCGCTTCAGCCAATATAAATAAAGCGTGAATAAACCGCCAAATGCACCGATCAGAGCCGCAAATGTTGCATATCCGACAGCAATGACAAGCCCGCCGTCAAGCACCTTTAAAATAATAAACGTCGCCGTTAATAGGAAGATGATTCTGACAAGCTGTTCAATCACTTGGGAAACAGCTGTCGGTCCCATCATGGAGTGTCCTTGGAAGAACCCGCGTACAAGACTCATGATCGGTACAACCAAAAGACCTAAGCTGACCATTCGAATCACATATACTACTTGATCGACAGTCAAACCGCCTGTTTCATTTGATCCGCCAAGCTGAATCTTGGCAAAAATCGGTGCGGACAAATATAAAATAGAAAAGGCGATCATCCCGGTGACAAGCATGACCGACATACCCGCCCTGAACATTTTTCTTGTTGTCTCATAATCGCCGATCGCATTATATTTGGAAACAAATTTTGATACCGCTGTTGGAAAACCAAGCGTAGCGATACTTAAAAAGATCGTATACTGATTGTATCCATATTGGAATAGCGCACCACCAGTAGCTCCAACCATTGCGCTAAATGGAATTAAATAAATCATACCAAGAATACGAGAGAGATACGTCCCTATCGTTAAAACCAACGTACCACGAAGCAGTTTATTAGACATGCGCTTAACCACCATTTTTCTAATGAATATTCAACTTAACTATTTTACCACATCAATTCAATACACAGGTAACAAATCCAATACGGAAGTCACAAAACCAATCAATTCATATTTCAGCCTTCCCTAATCTTCGTTATAATAGAAAAATGACTGAAAGTAGAAAGAGGAATGTAACATGAAACATTATGATGTCATTGTCATTGGCGGCGGACCTTCTGGGCTGATGGCCGCGATTGCATCAGCAGAGCACGGTGCGACTGTTCTGTTAATTGACAAAGGAAACAAACTTGGCAGAAAGCTGGCCATTTCTGGCGGCGGACGCTGTAACGTCACCAATCGCCTTCCAGTAGAAGAAATCATCAAACATATTCCCGGAAACGGCCGTTTTCTATATAGTGCATTTTCTGAGTTCAACAACGAGGATATTATTTCGTTTTTTGAAAACCTTGGCATTGAACTAAAAGAAGAAGACCATGGACGTATGTTCCCTGTCTCAAACAAAGCACAATCTGTTGTGGATGCCCTTCTAGACAGGCTCCGAGCCCTCAATGTCACCATTCGAACGAACGAAAAAATTAAAACAGTTCTGTATCAAGACGGACAAGCAGCTGGAATTGTTACAAATAATGATGAAAAAATTTCAAGTAAGTCTGTCGTCATTGCTGTCGGCGGAAAAAGTGTGCCGCATACCGGCTCTACTGGTGACGGCTATGCATGGGCAGAAGCAGCCGGTCATACCATTACAGAGCTCTTCCCAACAGAGGTACCGGTCACATCCGATGAACGATTTATTAAAGAAAAAGTGCTTCAAGGTCTTTCTTTAAGAAGTGTGGCTGTCAGTGTTTTAAATAAAAAAGGAAAACCCGTCGTCACACATGTCATGGATATGATATTTACTCACTTTGGTTTATCAGGTCCAGCTGTTCTTAGATGCAGCGGATTTGTTGTGAAGGAATTGAAAAAACAGCCGACTGTCCGCCTGCAAATAGACTTATATCCGAAGCTGAATGACGAGGAGCTGTTCCAGAAGCTTCATCGTGACCTTAAAGATGAACCGAAGAAAGCCATTAAAAATGTCCTCAAGTCTTGGATGCAAGAACGCTATTTATTGTTTCTGTTAGAACGGAACGGGATTGATCCACAAGACACATTCTCTGGTCTAGCCAAGGATAAACTGCGTGCATTTGCCCATGATTGTAAACATTTTATTGTGCATGCAAATGGTACGCTATCCTTGGACAAAGCGTTTGTGACAGGAGGCGGCGTTTCTGTGAAGGAAATTGAACCGAAGAAAATGGTGTCTAAAAAAATGCCCGGTCTTTATTTCTGTGGAGAAATTTTAGACATCCATGGCTACACAGGCGGCTATAATATCACATCAGCACTTGTGACAGGCAGGCTTGCCGGCTTGAATGCTGCACTAGAAGCAAAGGAGAGAGATCAATGATCAGACGTGCATTACCGATTGTTCTTGCGGTCGTTATCAGTTTGACAGCCGCTGTTTTCTTGAAGCTGTCCATTACCCCGTTAAAAGTCGCCATTGTTTTGGCGTTTACTATTTTCGCAGTATGTTTAAAAGAATATGTCCACCGTCTTCGCAAACGGATTGAGGAAAAATCGTCTTCCCATATCGATAGTTGATAAATGGAAGCAAAACATGTTACGGTAAAGTAGAGGTCGAGTGAGAAGCTCGCCTCTTTTTGTTTGAAATAAGTTGAGTTAGGGGATATTAAGCAAAAGTCCTCTGCTTAAACGTGTAGAACAACAGGAGAGTGAGATGGTGTGAAAAACGTATCAAGTGTATTTTGGATTGTGATTGCGATCACATTTGTTGCCGTGATGTGGGGAGCGTTTTCTCCAGAGTCATTGCAAAATGTCACAGATCAAATTCAAACATACATTACAAATGACTTTGGCTGGTATTACTTGTTAGTGGTATCACTGCTTGTCGGCTTTTGTCTATTCTTTATCTTCAGCCCAATCGGTAAGATTACGCTAGGAAAACCGGGGGAAGAGCCTGAATTTGGTTTATTTTCTTGGTTTGCTATGCTATTTAGTGCCGGTATGGGAATTGGTCTTGTTTTTTACGGAGCAGCTGAACCGATCAGCCACTATGCTATTCAGTCACCAACAGGGGAGACTGAAACTGCGCAGGCCTTCCGCGATTCCCTTCGCTATACATTTTTCCACTGGGGGCTTCATGCATGGGCTATTTATGCCATTGTTGCACTTTGCATTGCTTACTTTAAATTTAGAAAAGATGCACCTGGTTTAATCAGTGCAACGCTGCAGCCCGTTTTAGGAAATAAAATTCACGGATGGATCGGTAAAACCATTGATTGTATTGCGGTATTTGCAACTGTGGTTGGTGTTGCAACAAGCCTAGGATTAGGTGCGGCACAAATAAATGGTGGATTGAATTATCTTTTTCATATTCCAATTGCCTTTAGCACACAATTGATCATTATTATCATTGTGACGGTGCTTTTCCTTGCATCTGCTTTAAGCGGGATTGGAAAAGGCATTAAATACTTAAGTAATATCAATATGGTATTAGCAGCTGTTCTGATGTTTTTCTTACTTTTGGTAGGTCCAACTGTTTTTATCTTAAATTCATTTACTGACTCGATTGGACAATACTTATCCAATATCGTTCAAATGAGCTTCCGTCTATCTCCAAATGATCCTGAAAAGAGAGAATGGATTAATGGATGGACAATCTTTTATTGGGCATGGTGGATTTCTTGGGCACCATTTGTCGGGATCTTTATCGCTAGAGTGTCACGCGGGCGAACAATTCGCGAATTTTTAGTGGGTGTCTTAGTCGCTCCTTCCATCCTAGTCTTCTTATGGTTCTCGATTTTCGGTGTATCTGCAATGGACTTACAGCAAAAGAATATTGTCGATGTTGCAGGTCTTTCAACTGAAACGATGCTCTTCGGAGTACTGAATGAATATCCGCTGGCGATGATTACATCGATACTGGCACTCATTTTAATCGCCGTATTCTTTATTACATCGGCTGATTCAGCTACATTTGTGCTTGGAATGCAGACAACCTACGGATCATTGAACCCTTCTGGCAGTGTCAAAGTCAGCTGGGGCATTATCCAATCGGCTGTTGCTGCTGTGCTTTTATTTTCAGGGGGACTTGAAGCCCTGCAAAATACAGCCAAGCTCGCAGCCTTGCCGTTCTCCGTTGTCATCATATTGATGATTGTTTCGCTGTATAAATCACTAAATGATGAACGAAGAATTATCAAACAAGCCAATAAAGTCAATAAACCAAGAAGTCCAAGAGTAAAAAAAGCATAATCGCAAGCGAGAAAAAGCCGTTCCTCATCCGAACGGCTTTTTTCTATATATGCAATTTAAGATTGTCGCGAGCTTGAGGATTCCTTTAAAATAGTGATAAATCATCACTTTCTACATAATGGAGGTTTATATGACGTTACCTACGTTCAAGTACAACCGAGATCCAGTTTCGTTAAACGTGATCAAAAAAGAGCATACGACATGTCCTGTTTGTGAGAAAGAAAAAGATTATGTGTACCAAGGCCCTTTTTATACTGTTGAAGATGTGGAGGGAATTTGTCCTTGGTGCATTAAAGATGGATCAGCGGCGAAAAAATACAATGGAACCTTTCAAGACGATGCGAGCTGTGATGACGTCGATCAAGAGGAATATATCGATGAGCTGATCTTCAGAACGCCAGGCTATCGCGGATGGCAGCAGGAATATTGGTTAAGTCATTGCGGAGATTTTTGCGCAATCGTCCAGTATGTCGGCTGGAAAGAGATTGAACATCTAGAGGAAGAACTCGCCGAGGATATCGAAGACATTTGCAGCGGCGAAGGATTAACAAAAGAGAACCTAAAGCAATGGCTCGTCAACGGAGGAGACTTACAAGGCTACCTTTTTCAATGTGTTCACTGCAACAAGCATCGTTTATATATTGACGCCAGCTAACCAAAGAAATAGGACCCTTCAAGCAGGTCCTTTTTTGATGCCGTCTATTTTTTATATAAAATGAGTGCAGAAAAACAGTAGAGCTGTTCCCCTCCCTGCTCACAGATCACCGCTACATTGTACTTGATGTCAATGATTTGGTCGTCATCCATTCCTTTTAAAAAATGATTGATTTCGCTCTGCAAATCTTTCTCATGCTCTTCATCAAATACAGCTACCTTTAGCACCTATGCCACTCTCCCTTCTCTCGCTACTCTATCTTTATGCACATAGAGAGAGGCATATGAACAAAAAAACCTTTCATCGTTAAGATGAAAGGCCTTCTAATTACAGCTTCGGTTTTGTTTCTCCTGTCCAAGCCAGCATCCCGCCAACGACATTTGTCGCTTGGTAGCCTTGATCTTCTAGGTAATAGCAGACATTTTCACTACGTTTACCAGAGCGGCAAATAATATAATATTCCTGCGTTTGATCGAATGCATCCAGCTTCTCAGGGATATCGCCCATTCGAATGTGGATGGCTTCCGGGATCATCCCTTCTGCTACCTCTTCATCCTCACGTACATCGACAAGCTGAATGGCATCTTCCTGCTGCAGCTTTTGTTTTAATTCTTCTATTGAAATTTCTTTCACTGACACGGCTCTCATCTCTCCTTTTCATTACGGTGACACCATTATAGCAAATGATTCACTTCACTGCGTATTCACCCGCTTCGATTGAAGGAAAGACGGCAGCCGCTTCTTCACTTCGGCTGTCTCGTGCTCAATTTCAAACTCTACCTTTTTAAAGACTTGATAGGCTAGCCACATATGACCGTAGGCGAGTATGCTCACACTAAAAAACGGCACGATTCCCGGTAAATAAGCAAACAGAACAAACAGCACAGCCGAGAAAACAAGCATAGAGAGTGTATATTGCAAGTATGAGATACCGAGCAGAAGAGAGAATTTCAGATAGAGACGTTTTTTCCAATCATAATGAGCAAGCAGCGGAAAAATATAAAATAAGCTAACAATAAACAGAAAACCGAAAATATATATAGCAAAGCGAAGCACATGTAAAAGCCAGCTCGTCGGATAAATATAAGCAAGGTCGACATAAATAATCGTTCCAATGATGAACAGCACCATTCCAATGATGTTAGAGCGTACAAACTCCTCCCTGAATACCTTCCAAAAAGTGCGGAATATATTGACTTGCTCATGACCTTGAATCCACTTTCTCATCACGGAAAATAACGCAGTGGTCGCCGGCATCAAGCCAAAAACGCCAAGCCCTAGAATGGTAAACAAAAGCCATAACAAATTCGTATAGGCGAGTCTCATCACCCACTCACACATCCTCAGCATTCTGCTCATTGAACCATCATGATCCATCTCTTTCCCCTCCTCTCTCTTTACACCGTCTCTTTATGAAACAATTCATCGATTTCAATTGGGCGCTTTTCTGTGACAGAGCGCCACATGCCTTCCCCAAGAGCAATCGAATAAGCACCAGCCTCTGCTCCTGCTAAGATGTCATAGTGAATCAAGGGATCTTTTCCTATAAATAAATCAGCCAATAGCAGAGGATCTCCGCCGCCATGTCCGCCTGGCTGCTTCACGACTTCAATCGTCTCCTTTGATCCAAACATCGGGTAATAAGAAATTGTTTGTTCTGGGAATTGAAATGGAATTCTTGATGGCACATGAAACTCATTTGTTTCAATACGCCCCTTCGTCCCATTAATGGCCAGGCGATAGCCTTCATATGGGGCTGAGAATTGAATCGAATAGCTGAGCAGAGCCCCTTGATCATAAGCGACTGACGCCACATATGTATCCTCAATATCTATTTCCTGATCAAAAATGCAGGCATCCGGGCGATAGTTTGAGTACTGCTGCGTTTGCTCCTGACCGGATTCAATATGGTCGTCCTCCACCTTCGAGCGCTCAACCCGCGGATTCCACCTTGCTTCATAGTGACATATATCCTTCACATGACATGTTCCACAAAACCTATTTTCCTCCCCCTGCAAGGGATTCCAAGGGCTTTCGCTGCCGTAATAGTTCAGCGCCCCGTAGGCAAATACTTGTTTCGGCTTTTGATCAATCCACCAGTTGACCAGATCAAAATGATGCGTCGACTTATGAATGGACAGTCCGCCAGAGAATTGACGTGTACGGTTCCACCTTTTGAAATAACTAGCACCATGATACGTATCAATAAGCCAGCTCAGTTCAACAGATGTGACCCTTCCAATTTTCCCGTCTAGAATCAGTTCTTTTACCTTTCGATGGAAAGGATTGTAGCGATAATTAAAGGTGACCGTGACCTTCCCTTTACTTTCTGCCTCTTTTTCCATCACTTTTTTGGCGTCTTTTGCTGTTGTCACCATCGGCTTTTCGGTGATGACATCTAGATCATGGTCAAGTGCCTGCATGATATATGTGACATGTGTGTCATCCCTGCCTGCCACAATGACGATATCTGGTTTTGTTTCTTTGACCATCTGATCAAATGCATCTTCATGAAAAAACGAAACGCCCCGGAGTGACGGAAAACGCTCCTGACAAAGTATATACCGCTGATGATCTATATCGAGGAGCCCTGTAATCCGATAATGCTCATTGAAATCCTCTGTGAGCGGTTGAATAAACATATTGAACGCACGATGGCTCAGCCCGCAAATCACGACCCGTTTCACATTCCCCACCCCATTTTCTATTGGTTTTCACGAAGCTGTTTCATAAGAGACAGCGCCTCTTCCGACTTATCAGCATACACGGGAATGAAGGCGACCATATCTCGGTGTAATTGAAAGGTATAGCCGTTGAGTTTTTTCTTTCCTTTATTAATTTGAACTGCATAATCGACCGTTTTCCCTGTCTTTTTGTCCTCGACCGTATATGGTCCTGCTGCTTGATCGCCTATTTTCATCTCTTCCAGCAGCTGAAAGCTTTCAGGATCATCATACGTTCTAAACATTTCTTCTGGAACAAGCATCACGTCCCCCTCTTTTGAGGTAATTTCAATAAGAAGCTTTTCAGGAATTGCCGGAAAGATGTGGACGCTATAAGTCTCTTGTTCCGGCTGAAAAGCCTTCTCCACTAATTGATCCTTCATTCCCTTTGACATATCAGAAAAAATCAGGACATCGATCCCGTTTGTTTTCCCCTGACAGGCAGATAAACAAATGGCAGCGATAAAACTGATGAGCCATACAGCGGCTCTTTTTCGCCTCCTCATGCCTTTTGAAAAACAGACAGCTTTTCTAGCTCAGTTAACGCCATAATAAAAGCGCCTGCCCCGTGCAAGTCATTTGTGCTCCGCTCTCTTCCAACGTAGTAATCATAAAATCCCGCAGATGTTCCGATACAAATATCATGGATGTTAAAATCACCATTTTCTTTCTCAGCCGTCTTATGCTGAATCAAGCCTTGATATGCTCTGACCACATGATCAACATAACGGAGGCTCACATACCCTTCATTCATGGCCTTTGCCATGGCGTACATGAATAAACACGACCCCGAGCTTTCAAGCCAATTGTCACTGTGATTTCCTTTATCAATGATTTGATGCCAGAGACCTGTCTTTTGATCCTGGTACTTTGCCACACTTTCCAGCATGTCTGTCAGCGTTTCCTTCCACACCTTCCGCCTTTCATGATGCTCGGGCAGATCCTCGATCATATCTGCTAATGCAAGGACATACCAGCCAAACGATCTTGCCCAAAATTCTGGGGAACAGCCGGTCTTTTGATCAGCCCATGGCATCGTTTTTCGTTCATCCCACGCGTGATAATACAGACCTGTTTGTTCATCTTTCGTATGTTTTCTCATGAGATGCTCTTGATGAATGACCATATCCACTAGTGACTCTTCAGCTTTAAGCTGAGCATACTTTAAGGCAAAAGGACCGCCCATGTAGAGACCATCGAGCCACATTTGATAAGCATAATTGTCTTTATGCCAAAATCCGCCCTCAGACGTGCGGTTTAGCGTACGATAAAGTCCGCGCAGCTTCTCCGCCGCCAGCACATACCGCTTCTCTTTCGTTCGTTCGTAAAGAGGGAATAAAATGAGTCCTGCTTGAATCGCATCAAGCTCATCCCTGCGAAATAATAGATTTCCGTACTCATCAATGAGTGAGTCCGCATAGTTTTTCACATAATCGAAATACGCCTCGTTCCCAGTTGCCTCATATAGCTTCATGACGCCGCAAAGGAAAACCCCTTGATGATAATGCCATCTTCCAGCTGGCGGCAGCTCAATCGGTGTATACGCTTTCATAATGGTTTGTGCTAATTTCTCTGCATGCTCAAGCGGTGATCCCTTTTCAATCGATAAAGTCATTCTTCCTCATCTCCCTTTTTAATAAATACCTTCTTCCCCGAATTTCTTCGCTAAACGGTTTGCCAGCATGACCAAAATAAGTCCAACGGCTGCTTTAAATAAACCAACAGCGGTACTATAGCTGAATTGTCCTTGCTTAAGACCTGCTGTATAAACGTACGTATCAAAAATCTCTGCTACTTCCCGGTTCGTTGCGTTCAGTAATAGATAGACATGCTCAAAGCCAAGCTCAAGCGTATCACCGATTTTTAAAATAAGCAGAACCACAATGACACTTTTAATGGCAGGAAGTGTGATGTGCCACATTTGTCTCAGTCTCCCGGCCCCATCCATTTTTGCTGCTTCATATAGCTGCGGATCTACCGCTGTAATCGCCGCAAGGTAAATGATTGTTGACCATCCTGCTTCCCGCCAGATTACCTGTAAAATGTACATCGGTCTAAACCATTCCTGACTAAGAAGGAAGTTAATCTTTTCTCCTCCAAAGAAAGCAATCAATTCATTCATTAACCCGCCATCTACTGTTAACAAAACAAAAGATAAGGACACGACAATCACCCATGACATGAAGTGAGGGATATAAATCATCGTCTGTACAAATTTCTTAAACAATGCCAATCTCACTTCATTTAAAAGAAGGGCTAATAAGATCGGAATTGGAAAGAAAATCACGACATTCATGGCAAATAAAATCAGTGTATTTTTTAATAAGATGAAGAATGTTGGTTCTGTAAACAATCGAATAAAGTGTTTGAAGCCAACCCACTCACTGCCAAGAATGCCGAGAAACGGCTGGTAATCTTGAAAGGCAATGATGAGCCCCCACATTGGCACATATTTAAAAACAATAAAATAAATGAGCCCCGGCAAAATCATTAAATACAAAAATTTTTGACTTAGCAATTGATTAAGTAAGCGCTTTCTTTTTTCACTTTTCAAAGCTGCCGCAGGCACACCCTTGGCAGTGACATCCTCTGTTTTCATTAATAAAGCCTCCCCTCATGCTCATGCATGTGTTAACTGTATCTTAAGGATGAAAAATCCGTCTACAATCATATCAACAGATCATATTTTCATAGGTGATGCTACTCAAAACGTTACATAAAACATAAGAAAATGATCCTAATCTCAGAAAATGATTATTGACAAACCTACCAGATTTTTGGATTAATAAATTAAGGGGAAAAGATTGTTTTGTTTGAAATGGGGGGTTTTATGAAAAGAAAGCAGTACAAATTTTATTACAAGCTAGTGACGTTTTTTTTCATACTTAGTACAATTCCTGTTATCATTGTCGGCATTTTTTCTTATCAGCATTCGCAAAAAACAGCACTTGAAAATATCTCAAATGAAAAGCTCGACAGCGTCAAACAAACGCAATCCAATATTGAGCATATTTTAAAAACTGTTGATCATTCTCTCACTCACTATGTCAGTTCGCCGCCTCTCCTTCAAACACTGGCAGAACCTTTAAATCCAGACCAATTCCAGCTTTATAATCAAGTACAGCAGGAACTGAACTACCTGCAAACCTTTGACACCGATCTTTCCAATATTACACTCGTCAGTAAAATGGAAGACTGGTACATGAACAATTCGGGGCTTTATCATGTCACAAGCGAAGACCAAGAAAAAGCGCTGACCTCTTACCTCAATATACCAAGTCACTCCAGCTGGGCACTTGAAGAGAATAATCCACTTGTTGCGACAAAAGAAGGAAAAGCATCCTTTTGCAAGTACAATGTGAATTTAATCAAACAACTGCCTATGAACAGCGTTCAAAAAAAGGGAATCGCTGTCGCCAGCATTCCAAGCTGCGTCATTGCTGATAACATGCCTGACTTCTCTCAATCGGATAGCATGTTTGTCATCGATACAAACGGAAAAGTGCTGCTACATAATCGCAAAGAACAAATTGGTGAATCGCTGAAACATCAAGATATCGTCAAACATGTGCTCTCACTTGAAAAACGATCAGGCCAATTTGATATGAAGATCGACGAACTCAACTATCAAATCACATTTCAAAAATCAGATTATAATGAATGGACATACCTATCCTTTGTTTCTATTCCAGAACTTAAGCAGCAAACGAAATCAATCGGGTGGATTACCTTTATTATCTGCACTATTTTGTTAGCGCTTTCATTGCTATTTTCATGGTTCGGTTCTAGACACTTTTATAAACCAATCCGCTTATTATACGAGTCATTTGCACGCAATGAATCATTTTTGCAAAAACAGCCTTTTCAAAATGAATTTGAGTTGATTGAATCGAGTATTAAACAAATGAAAGATCAAAACAATGATTTAGAGGAACGGATTGAGCAGCAAGTGACACACTTACAGCAATACTTTATGGTACGGCTGCTGCTTGGAAAGCTGACAGATGAAGAAGTTAACAACCGGTTCCAAAGCTTAGGCTTTCCTCAGGGCTGGTCTCATTTGTCCATGCTTGTGACCCAAATCGATACATTAAAAGGAACACCTTATGAAAAAAAAGATGCTGACTTGCTTTTATTTGCGATCAATGGACTGATCGAGCAGATTATTCCGCAAGAGGAGCACCTTCAGCCAACCGTTGTCAATCAGCATCAAACGACGATTATCCTCAACCACTCAAAGTCAGATGAAGAGTTTACTGAATATTTAAACCAGTTAGCAGAAACCATTCAGCAGCGTATTGAAGAAGAGCTTGGTTTATCGATCAGCATTGGAATCAGCCGCCAGTTTAAAGAACTCACGATGGCAAAACATGCTTACATTGAAGGAAAAGAAGCCTTAAAATACAGACTCAAAGCAGAGAAAAAGTCCATTATCTTATATGAGCATATTCAGCAAGGAAAGACGTTCAAAACCCATTTTCCAAAGCAGCTGCAACATGATTTATTTGATGCGATGAAAGCTGGCGATCAAGGCAAGGCGGATCACTATTTACATGTGCTCCTGCAATCCATTTTTTCTAAAAATGCAGGACCGCACGAATACCATATCGCCCTCGCTCGTTTTTTAAACAATTTAATTGAGCTAATGCATTTGCTGGGCATTGAATTATTTGAGGTTGAAGATAACAAAATGCTCTATGATACGATTTTTGAATTTAAAACCTTTGAAGATACAGAAGCATGGCTGAAACATGAAATCATTCGGCCAATTATTGACCAACTTGCTGCACGTGAAGACTCACAATACAAAAACATCTCAGAAAAAATCATTCATATTATTCATCAAGAATTCGACTCAGATCTCACATTGGATGAAATCGCCACACGCCTGCATTACAATCCCAATTATTTAAGCAGCATTTTCAGAAAGGAAATGGATATCTCCTTTAGTGAATATCTCTCTTCCTACAGACACCATGTCGCTAAAAACTGGCTAGTAGAAACCGATATGTCCGTCAAAGAAATTTCGGAAAAACTGAAATATAAAAACCCGCAAAATTTCATCCGGTCCTTTAAAAAGCTGGAAGGTACTACTCCTGGGAAATACCGCGACCAGAAAAAAGGCATGTAAGACAAAGAGTCCCGCTCTCACAAGAAAGCGGGACTCTTTTATTTAAACTGTTCATTTAAGATGCTGTCTTCCAGCACGGAAAGCGGCTCTCCATACACACGTTCAATATGAGCTGCTCCCCAATCGCATAGCGCATTGAGAATTCTTTCGAGCGACTGTCCGTATTCACTTAATTCATATTCCACTTTAGGCGGCACCTGTTCATAGACAATCCGATTAATGACCCCGTCACTTTCAAGCTCTCTCAGCTGCTGCGTCAGCATTTTTTGTGTGATGTTTGGCATGAGCCGCTTCAATTCGCTCGTCCGTTTTTTCCCGTGTGTCAAATGACATAAAATCACACACTTCCACTTCCCGCCTATGACCTCAAGCGTTGCTTCCACAGAGATATTATATTTTTTCTTTTCCATCGAATGTTCACTCCTCTTTGTACGAACAGGCACTTTTTAGTACCTATATTACAAAAAAGTACGTACTTTTTTTTTCGTCATCTATGTTAGATAATAACTCTTGCCGATCGGCTTCGTCTATCAAAATGTCATCACAGAAGGATGTGAACTTACTTATGAAAAAAAAGCAAAACCATTTTGCTCTTCTCGCACTAGCGATTAGTGCTTTTGCTATAGGAACAACTGAGTTCATTAGTGTCGGTCTTTTGCCAATGATCTCAGAAGACTTTGGAGTGAGCGTCAGTCAGGCGGGCTGGACTGTCTCTTTATATGCACTTGGTGTGACATTTGGCGCGCCTATATTGACTTCTCTTACTTCCACGATGAAAAGAAAGACATTGCTTTTGCTCATTATGCTCGTCTTTTTGATTGGTAATACACTTGCCACCATTGCCCCGACTTTTTCAGTGCTGTTAATCGGCCGGGTGATTTCAGCCTTGTCCCATGGAATCTTCATGTCCATCGGTTCTACGATTGCTGCAAGCCTTGTCGTGAAAGAAAAACGGGCAAGCGCGATTGCCTTTATGTTCACTGGTTTAACAGTAGCGACTGTGACAGGTGTGCCATTCGGGACATTTCTTGGTCACGAGTTCGGCTGGCGGACATCATTTGGTGTGATTGTGATCATTGGTCTGATCGCACTGATATCCAACTATTTTCTTGTGCCGTCTCAATTAAAGCAGGGTGTGAAAACATCTTTTAAAGATCAAGCTGTCCTATTAAAAACAAAAAGAATTTTGCTTTTATTTGTCATTACAGCCACAGGGTATGGAGGAACCTTTGTCGTCTTCACGTATCTATCTCCTCTCTTGCAGCATGTGACAGGGCTTGCGCCTGGGGCTGTGGCCTTGATCCTGCTTTTATACGGAATCACGATCGCAGCCGGAAATGTCATTGGCGGAAAAGCTGCTAATGAACAGCCAATGAAAGCACTGATCTATATGTTTATTATCCAAAGCATCATCTTGTTTATCCTTAGCTTCACTGCAGGATTCACAGTGTTAGGCATTGGAACCGTCATGCTGATGGGGCTGTTTGCATTCATGAATGTGCCTGGGCTGCAAGTAGCCGTCGTTGATTTTGCAGAAAGATACACACCTGGAGCGGTCGACGTCGCATCTGCCATGAATATCGCTGCCTTTAATGCCGGTATTGCCATTGGCTCATTTTTAGGAGGCATCGTGACAGATACACTTGGGCTTGTGCATACAGGCTGGGTCGGCGGCATCATGGTCCTCATCGCAGCCATTCTTACGATGATCAGTTATCAAATAGAACAAAAAGAACAAACACAAACCATTTAAAGGAGTTTTTATGATGGAACATTTACAAAGTACAAAAACATTAAACAATGGGGTCCTCATGCCAGGCTTTGGCCTTGGTGTATTCAAGGTGGAAGATGGAGCTGAATTAGTTGATGCTGTCAAAACAGCCATTCAATTAGGCTATCGCAGTATTGATACAGCGGCTATTTACGGAAATGAAGAAGGTGTTGGACGAGGCATACAGCTTGGTTTAGCAGAAACAGGACTGCGCCGTGAGGACATCTTTGTCACCTCAAAAGTGTGGAATGCCGATTTAGGATATGAATCTACTCTAAATGCATACGAAGAAAGCTTAAAAAAGCTTCAGCTTGACTACCTTGATCTGTATTTAATCCATTGGCCGGTTGAAGAAAAATACAAAGAAGCTTGGCGTGCACTGGAAACCTTGTATCGTGAAGGAAAGGTCAGAGCCATCGGAGTGAGCAACTTCCAGCCGCATCACCTAGACGAGCTATTAAAAGATGCAGACATCAAACCAGCGATCAACCAAGTAGAATTTCATCCAAAGCTAACGCAGGAAACACTCTCTACGTATTTGAACTCTCATGGCATTCAAATGGAAGCTTGGTCACCGCTGATGCAGGGTGAACTACTGCATCACCCGCTGATCACAGAGCTCGCAGACACATACGGTAAAACACCTGCTCAAATTATTTTGCGCTGGGATGTACAAAAAGGTGTCATCACCATCCCAAAATCAACGAAAGCACATCGTTTAAAGGAAAACGCTGATATATTTGATTTTGTCTTATCTGATGAAGATATGAAACGTCTTTCTGACTTAAATGAAAACAAACGTATCGGTCCAGATCCAGATAACTTCGACTTTTAATGAAAACACCCCCGCTTTTTTACTTTGCGGGGGTGTTCCTATTGGTCATTTTGATTTTTTAAAGGAAGCTTCATATTCTTCTATGATTTTATTCCCACCATTGGATTTCCACTTCTCTACATCCTTCTGAAATTGATCTTCACTGATGTCACCAAGGATGAACTTATACGTCGCATCATCGATGATTTTCTTCAATTCGTTTCCACGCTCTGATGCTGTTTCTGAATACAGGCTTTCAGCAGGATTGGCAACGATGATGTTTTGATTGTCTTCTTCTAGCTCTTCATATTTAGAACGAACTGCATCCCCTTTATTTTTTAAGTAACGTTTATCAATTCCTACAAGACTGACAAGCGGCTGTACATCTGTCTGCCAGCCTTTCACTTGGCTTTCTTCCCTGACAAATGTATTTCCTTCTTCTTTCTTATAATGCTTGCCATCTATACCGTACGTCATGAGACCATATACATCTTCTTCGGCAATACGGTCAAAGAAGGCCAAAATCCGCTTTAATTCCGCCTCTGATTTCACGCTTGTTTTAGGGAATGCGAAGATGCCATTATGCCCCCCTGATGCCCACACACGTTCTTTGCCATCTGGGCCTTTGATTCGGTTGATAATATCTACTTTCATGTTTTTATCTGTCGCATCATCTCTCAGGTTCACGGCATCTACCATATTTCCAACATAGATACCTGCTTTTCCTTGTGAGAATAATTCCTGCTGCTGTGTTTTGCTTGTCACTGGGAAGTCTTTGTTGATATAGCCATTATCGCGCAGCTTTTTCATGTATTTCATTGTATTCATGTACTCATCTGTCATAAAGTCCGGCGTGAATTTCCCGTTCTCTTCTTTCCAGTCTGTTGGCATTCCTTCATATGAACCAAGTGTTTTAAATGCGCCATAAATTAAATCGTTCCGATCCGTAAAACCAATTGTATCGGCTTTTCCGTTTTGATTCGGGTCTTTTTCCGTAAAGGCTTTGGCTACTTCATACAGATCATCCAATGTTTTTGGAGTATCCAAATTTAAATTTTCAAGCCAATCCTTTCGAATGACAATCCCTTGTCTTGAAAGTGGTCTTTCTCTATAGATGCCATAAAGCTTGCCGTCTATAGAAGCGTTTTTATTAATCAGTTCGTTCATCTTACTTAAATTTGGATAATCCTTTAAATACGGACCGACTTCCCAGAACATTCCAGATCTGAACGCATTAATCGCAGACGAATTTTTAATGTCTTGAATCGTCACAATTTGCGGCAAATTCCCTGCTGCAAGTGCGGAATTTAAACGATCTTCCTTCACAGCATCAGGTACCCATGTAATATCAAGCTCTGTATTTGTGAGCTTCTCAATCTCTTTTAAAACGGAATCCTTCGGCGGCTGCTGATGATATAAAATCGCCATCCATGTCAGCTTTACCTTTTTGTCTAGATCAACCTTCTCATCTGATGAGTTTGCCCCTTTACTTGAACATGCTGACAGAATACCGCTTGCTGCAAATAACAGAACAAACGCAATCAGCCATAATTTCTTTCTCCCCATAAGATCCCTCCGTTGTTCCATCTTTTTAACCCTTTACAGAACCTAGTAATGCCCCTTTGTTGAAATGCTTTTGAATAAATGGATAGACAAGCAGAACCGGAATGGTTGCCACAACAATTACAGCCATTTTAATCGTCTGGTCTGGCGGTGGGGTGGATGAGCCCATATCCGACATATCTCCCTGCATTCCGCTTGAGACAATGACAATCTGTCTCAGCAGCACTTGAATCGGCCACTTCACTGAATCATTTAAATACAGAATGGCAGTCATATACGTATTCCAATACGTCACGGCATAAAAAAGTGAAATAGTAGCAATGGCTGGCAAAGAAAGTGGGAGCACAATTTTAAAGAAAATCCCTAAATCGTTACAGCCGTCCATCTTCGCTGATTCCTCAAGGCTCGCCGGTATGTTTTGAAAGAAGTTTTTCAAAATGATTAAGTTGAACGCATTGATTGCAACCGGGAGAATAAGTGACCAATACGTATCAAGCAGACCAAGTGTTTTCACCACAATAAACGTCGGAATCATACCTCCGCTAAACAGCATCGTGAAAACAACGAGAAACATCAGTGTTCTTCGGCCTTTTAGCTCCTGACGAGACAGCCCATATGCCATAAGCGAGGACAAAAACATGCTGACAGCTGTTCCAACGAGCGTCACAAGAATGGACACAATGAGGCTGCGATACACAATATCTGTAGAGAAAATGTATCGATATGCCTCTAGAGAAAACGTCGTCGGGAACAAGATAAATTTCTTCGTGATGACCTCTTCTACTGTTGCAAAAGAGGCGGCAATGACATGGATGAACGGAAGCACACATATTAATGCGAACATGAGTAGAAAAGAGTAATTAAATAAATTGAACAATCGGCCTTTAATAGAACGATCTATGTTCATCACGCCCTTTCTTTGAAAGCGTTATCATTTCATCTGAAAGTAAGCTGCAGCCTGTGACGATATCGTGATTAAAATGTAACAAACGGGGGAAGAAAGCGTCTATAATCATTTTGACAGACCAACTGGATAGATCATGTCAGCCGTGCTTTTATGCTCATGAAACAAAAGAATAAGATCATTAGCTCATGACATGATTATGCCTTATACTCGATCATTTTCTTCGAGGATTTCCGTCGTATTGACATCTGGTTCATAGCCTAACTCCAGCTTCGTTTTCTCAGTAGACCACGGCTTTTCTTCATTCTCTGATACTGCATAATAGGTCCCAAAGGGAATATCTGATTCAACCGCTGCCTTTATCATACCTGTAAGATCCTCATGTGACAGCAGAGTTCTTTTTGTTCTTTGCTTTTTGTGCAATGCCTTCATCTCATCTGTTACAACTGTTCCAATTCTTAAATTGATGACAGACATTCCCGATTGATCGTGGAACAAACGTCCCAGCTGTTCGGAAGCAAACTTTAAAATGCCATAGACATTTTTAGTCGCGGGCACATCGTCAGTTGTAATCTGCCGTCCAAGTAAGGAGCGTCCATCCTCTTCATAACGATCCGTCACATGGTTGCTGCTTGCAAAAATGACTTTTCGTATACCAAGCCGCGCGGCTGAACGAAACATATAATAGGTACTCCTCCAAAAAATATCAGTCATTTTTGCAAATTCTTCATGATCCATCACATCATGCGTCATGTCCATGTTTAGAAGATGCAAGATCACATCTGTATCCCGCGGAATTGCCTCATATACATTCTGTTCATTCGCTGCATCGGCTAAAATGACTCCTTCTACACAGCTTGTTAGATCAATAATCGTGACGCTGTACTCAGCAGAGAGCGCTTTTGTTAAAAGACGTCCAATCACACCGCATCCGCCAATGATGGTGATTTTTTTCATCTGTCTCCTCCTTTCTTTTGACGTAGTATGTCCAAGCGTTTCTTGATTACAGCCACTTTTTCAAAAATCGTGTCGCCTCGTGACGCATAGCGGCTGTTTCAAAATGACCTGCATGAAGACGGGTAAGCTGATATCGTTCTTTCAATGAAGCAGCTTCATAGGTTTGACTCAATACCTTTTGAATCCTTCCAACGCCTTCAGCAGGCGTGAGCTGATCAAGCTTTCCAACTAAGCTTAAATGCGGTCTCGGAAAAATCATTTCTTGAATGTCCGCTGCTGTAAAATGCTTCGCCAAGCCCGGTACATAGTAATAAAAGCCATGTCTGTCCAAATTGTTCGTTTCAATTAATGTATGATGGTCCACCTGTGCACAAAGATCAATACACACACTGATCCTCTCATCAAGTGCAGCCGTCCACCAGGAAAGAAGACCGCCCATTGACATCCCAAAGACAGCTAACCTGTCCGCCAGCACATCAGATCGAGACAGCAAATAATCAATCGCACACATACTTTCATACAGCATCATGCCCCACATCACTTTTCCTGTTAAAAGCATTTCCTTAAAAATTTCACTTTCTGTTCTTCCTCTTCTCTCACCAAACCCTGCATGATCAATGGCCAGTACACCATATCCTTTAGACGTAAACTCTTTTGCATATGAAGGCGCTTGCAAATAATGAGCACCTTTTAACAGCTCTTCCTTCCCATTCACGTAATTCCCTCCATGAGAATGCTGGAACAGCACAACGGGTCTTTTTTTCACCGTATCCTTCGGTTTCACGAAATAAGCAGGGACTTCCTCTACACCATTCATAGAGAGAATGAGAGTTTCAACCACATATGATTCACGTTCTTCCATTTTTAACGTATAAGCCTCCACGCGATGACGTTCTGGCATCTCTCCTAACAGACTGAGCAGTTGTTCACGTTTGCTTTCCTTTTCCATTGACGTCACTCCTCATTTTCTTGATCACCTGTTAAAATACGAGACCGATGCGGGAATCACCTTGTTTTCGACAAAATTATGTCCCGGGAAATAAAGAACACCCACCGGTTCATACCGATGGGTGTCATCATTAGTTCGCAACAATATTGACAAGCTTCCCAGGAACTGCAATCACTTTACGAATGTTTTTCCCTTCAAGCTGTTCTTTTACACGTGCATCATTTTTCGCAAGCTCTTCTAACTGCTCTCTTGTTGCATCAGCAGGAACGGTTAATTTTGCTTTTACTTTACCGTTAAGCTGTACGACAATTTCTACTTCATCGTCGACAAGCTTTGACTCATCATATTGAGGCCATGCTTCATAAGAAATAGATCCTTCATGACCAAGTTTATTCCAAAGCTCTTCTGCTAAATGCGGTGCAATTGGAGAAAGAAGCTTTACAAAGCCTTCTGCATATTCTTTCGGCAGTGTATCCGCCTTATAGGCATCGTTGATAAACACCATTAATTGTGAAATTCCTGTATTGAAACGCAAGCCTTCATAATGATCCGTTACCTTCATAACTGTTTCATGATAGCTGCGTTCCAATGCGCCGCCAGATTGCTCTGTCACTTTATCACTGAGTGAACCATCTTCATTTGTAAAGAGACGCCATACACGATCAAGGAAACGACGAGCGCCATCAAGTCCTGTTTCAGACCAAGCAATTGATGCATCTAAAGGTCCCATGAACATTTCATAAAGTCGTAATGTATCCGCACCATGAGATTCTACGATATCATCTGGGTTGACCACATTTCCTTTTGACTTACTCATTTTTTCATTGTTTTCCCCAAGAATCATACCTTGGTTGAACAATTTCATGAAAGGTTCTTTTGTTGGAACAACACCGATATCATACAAGAACTTATGCCAGAAGCGTGCATATAGAAGATGCAGTACAGCGTGTTCTGCTCCGCCGATATACACATCAACTGGAAGCCATTTCTTCAGCTTTTCAGGAGAGGCAAGCTCTTCTGTGTTATGAGGATCAATATAACGTAAGAAATACCAGCAGCTGCCTGCCCATTGCGGCATTGTATTCGTTTCGCGGCGGCCTTTTTTACCTGTAACAGGATCTACAACCTCAACCCAGTCTTTAATATTGGCTAATGGTGATTCACCTGTCCCACTTGGCTTAATCTCTGTCGTCTTAGGCAAGATCAGTGGAAGTTCTTCTTCTGAAACAGCTGAAGATGTTCCATCCTCCCAATGAATGATTGGAATCGGCTCACCCCAGTAGCGCTGACGGCTGAACAGCCAGTCTCTTAAACGATATGTGACTTTCTTTTCACCTTTTTGATGTTCTTCAAGCCATGCAATCGCTTTTTCAATCGCTTCTTCTTTTCCTAAGCCATTTAGGAAATCAGAGTTAATGTGCTTTCCATCACCTGTGTAGGCTTCTTTTTCAATGTCTCCGCCTTCTACAACTTCTTTAATTGGAAGATCAAAGGTTTTGGCGAATTCATAGTCACGTTCATCATGGGCAGGAACCGCCATAATGGCTCCAGTTCCATAAGTCGCCAGCACGTAATCGGCAATCCAGATCGGCATCTTTTCACCATTTAAAGGATTGATGGCATACGCTCCTGTGAAAATACCTGTCTTCGTTTTAGCAAGATCTGTCCGCTCTAAGTCACTCTTTGATTGAATCTCTTTGATATACGCTTTAACAGCTTCTTTTTGAGCATCTGATGTAATTTTTTCAACAAGTGCATGCTCTGGTGCAAGCACTGCATATGTTGCGCCAAATAGTGTATCAGGACGCGTTGTGAAAACCGTAAACTGTTCGTCATGTCCTTCTACTTCAAAATGAACGTGCGCACCTTCAGAGCGTCCGATCCAGTTACGCTGCATATCTTTGATGCTTTCAGGCCAATCAATGTCCTCTAAATCTTCTAACAGCCTGTCCGCATATGCTGTAATCTTTAGCATCCACTGCTTCATAGGACGTCTTTCAACAGGATGGCCTCCGCGTTCACTTTTTCCATCAATGACTTCTTCATTTGCAAGCACTGTGCCAAGCGCTGGGCACCAGTTCACTGGTACTTCATCGATATAGGCCAATCCTTTTTCGTACAATTTTAAGAAAATCCATTGTGTCCATTTGTAGTAATTCGGATCTGTTGTGTTGATTTCTCGATCCCAATCATACGAGAACCCTAGTGATTGAATTTGGCGGCGGAAGTTATTGATGTTCTCTTCTGTAAAGGCCGCCGGGTCATTTCCTGTATCAAGTGCATACTGTTCTGCCGGGAGACCAAATGCGTCCCATCCCATTGGATGAAGAACATCATATCCCTGCATACGTTTCATGCGTGATAGAATATCCGTTGCTGTATAGCCCTCAGGGTGCCCGACATGAAGCCCTGCTCCTGATGGATATGGAAACATATCAAGTGCATAAAACTTCGGTTTATCTTCCGAGTCAGATGTGGCGAATGTTTTATGTGTCAGCCAATAATCCTGCCACTTCTTTTCAATTTCCCGATGCTGAAAACTCAATGTGAAAACCTCCTTTAATATGTACGGCCTTATCTGCTTAGATGACCACTGCAAGAATTCAGATTTTTCTAAAATCAACAAAAAACCCTCATCCCTGGAAAGGGACGAGAGATTTTTTGGTTCCCGCGGTACCACCCTTGTTAGCGTAACATGCTGTTCATACGCTCACTTAATATCTTTAACGCAGACATGCGACAGAAGCTTTAACGCAACTGCAACTCTGAGGCGAGTTCAGAAGCAGATTTGATTGACTTTCACCAGCCGTCAATTCTCTAAAGACAAATACTGCTTTCCTACTACTCCTCTTCACTGTTCTTATCGTAACCGTCATCTAAGTAGTATTTTATAGAATTATGATCATAAGTGCAAGCAGGTTTGTATACAATGGGAATGTACCCTAGACTAGGGTAAAGTAGAGGATATTATTCGTGTGGAGATCGGTTATGACGGTTGGAGCCTGCATCCTGTGAACGTTCTTCTCTCACAAAATCGAAGCTTCGCAGAACTGCTTCTCCTCCGTAACCTGAAATAATGGATAAGATGATCAAGTGCAGACTAGATTCGGGATTTGAGGATAAGACAAGCAGTGTAGCGGCAATCATCCCAACGAGCCAATCTTCAATAAACCCTAAGTAAATAAACTTTTTTGTCATTCTGGGCTTCTCTAGCCTGCCTTTTTTCTTTACGTGACCGAGAATGCCCATGACCCCTCCAATGGCGCAAGCAATAATGACTTGTTGCAGCATTTTCATCACCTTCCTAAAGCCCTTAGAATAGTAAAGCGACTTCAGGCTGTCCAGCCCCCTGTAATGCCATTCTGCTGTTCCGTCATAATCCATGTAAAAGGTCTATTCTCTCTAACGAAGAAAAAAAGCTTGTTTCTTCCATTATATGTGAATGACCTAAAAACAATCTTGATGCATTGGAATCATTTTCACCTAATCCATATTAACTATTTTTGTCATTTTATGAATGATGAGTAATTGATTCCTTCTTTTTCTAATGAAAAGTCTCCTTACTTACTCTATTCTAATGGAGGACAAACTATGATGACAAATTTAACAAAGCGTTTGCAATCGTTGAAACAGAACATATGTTATGTTACGTTTAAAAGGATTCATTTGGTTGAAAAGACAACCATTTGATATGTCTTATAGCAGCAAAGGAGGGTAATATGGTCAGCTCGAACATTTTCGGCTTTCAAAAACAGCTTGAACTCATCAAAAAAGCGCTGGATCATGCGCGGATCGGTGTTGTCATTACAGACCCTTCCTTAGAGGATAACCCTATCGTTTATGTGAATCACGGCTTTACACAAATGACTGGATACAAACCAGATGAGATTCTTGGTCGTAATTGTCGATTCCTTCAAGGAAAAGACACGGATCAAAACCAGCTTGCTTTAATTCGTCATGGAATTCAAAACAAAACACCTATTACCACACAGCTAAAAAATTATAAAAAAGACGGTACTTTTTTTTGGAATGAACTCAATATAGATCCTCTATACATTGAACAAGATGACAAAACATTTTTCATTGGTTTTCAAAAGGATATTACGAAACAGAAAGAATATGAACAGCTCCTAGAAGATTCCTTACAGGAAGTCACCTCTCTTTCGACGCCAATCGTCCCAATCAAAAATGGTGTATCTGCTCTTCCGCTTATCGGAAAATTATCTGAAGAACGCTTTGATGCCATTGTCGCTAAGTTAACCTGTATATTAGATGATTCAAAGGATGATTATTTAATTGTCGACCTTTCTGGTTTAATCGATGTCGATGATTCCGTCGCAGCACGTATTTTCAAACTGCATCATCTTCTCAATCTAACTGGAACCGAACTGATCATCACTGGGATTAAGCCGCAGCTTGCGATGAAAATGAAAGACCTCGATACAGATTTCCAGAATACGATCACTTATTTGACAGTAAAAGAAGCCATAAAAGGATTACCATTAGCTGAAAACCCTGTGTAAACAGGGTTTTTCAGATTGTTGACAAAGGGCTAAAATAATCTTTATTTTAGCCCTTTGTCTTCTATTCAGCGTGATAGAAAACCTTTGCAGTCTAGGAAGGGCGAGCACCGGAGCGGAGCGAATTCGACATTCGTGAGCACCGGAGCGCAGACCTGACAACCAATGCGAGGGTTTGTCTACACGCTGGAAAACCCTGTGTAAACAGGTTTTTTTTAATTGAACCGCTCCCCAAAATGGAAAAATGAGGTATGATAGGTGTAAATAGCAATTTAGGGGGGCTGTTAGATATGTTTTTACTCATATTAGGTCTTTTATGTGTTTGTTTTGCCATCGGGTATGCTGTCAATTTCTTCTTACTCAAACGCAAGAACGAGCTGATTTTTTCAAAGAAACTTTTTTATCCTTTTTTGATCATTGGTCTCTTCTTTTCCATTATGTCATTACCGCTTACTGCTGGAAATGCGCCAAAGGCACAAGCCGATCTATCTTCCGAACAGCTGTTAAAGGATCAAAAGGAACTCTCATCTGACATTTCGCGCTTAAAAGCTGATAAAGAGTCGCTTACCTCCTCTTTAGAAGATGCGGAGAAGGAAAAAGAAAAGCTGGAAAAAAAGCTAGAAACCATCACCTCAGAAAAAGAAACGGTCAAACAGCAAGAGAAGACCATTCAATCGCTTGAAGAGAAAATAGACAAGCTCACCTCCAGCAATGAAACACTCAAACAAGAAATCAAGAATAGCAGCAGCGATACGAAGTCTTCCACTGTCCAGCGCTCCGCACCTAAAGATGAAGGAAAAAGCACAGGCGGTCATGAATCACAAAAGGAAACAAAAAAAGAATCGGCTGCCTGTAACATTAAAGGGAGTGTCAACCGTATTTACCACACACCAAGCAGCAGATACTACTCTAGAACAAAGAATGTAACCAAAATGTTCTGCTCAGTAGAAGAAGCAGAGCGTGCCGGATACAGGGCACCTAAGCAATAGCAATGTTTAATTAAGATAAAAAAGAACCTCCTGAGCGCCCAATCGGGTTTACAGGAGGTTCTTTTTTAGATTTCTCTTCTTAAAGCTGCTAATACATTCGTTTTTGTTGCCTTACGTGCCGGGTTAAGCCCTGAAATGATCGCTACCCCTGCGCTGATCACTGTCGCTGTAATGACAAGGCTGAGTGGAATATAGGAAAAAGTAATCGAGAATTGATCGCTTGATCCTCCCTCAGACATGGACGACAAAATGGCTGGGATGATTAAATTAACGGCGAAACTAATCAAATATGAGATGATAATACCGATGATTGATCCGATGACTCCAATATAAGCACTTTCCATTAGGAACATCCGCTTGATAATGGATGGATTCGCGCCAATGGCTTTCATAATACCAATCTCTTGTGTTCGCTCTGTTACCGCCATAGTCATCGTATTGAAAATTCCGATGGCAGAAATAATGACTGCAATACATCCGACAAAAATGAGTCCAATTTTGAAGACCGTAAAGAACATATCCATTCCTTCAAGCTGGTTCGTCACAGAGATGACTTGATAACCCTCATCTGTCAGTTTATTCGTGAGCGTACCGACATTGTCGAATTTATCTGCATAAACAGAAGTCATTTTTTCGACATTTCCAGCTTCAGGAGACAGGTCGAGTATTTGACCAAATTCTTTTTCATAAGCATTCGGAATCAGAATTTTATGATCCTCCTGCCACTCCAAATTCGGCTTTTTCAAAACACCTACTACACGGAAATCAAATGTTTTTTCTTTAACGACTTCCCCTTCTTCATTTAGTTTTGGCACTTTGATTTGAATCACTTTATTTAAAATATCCTTCGTGTAGCCTTTTGGCTCCTTCGGTGTTTCTTCCCCATTTGACGTCTGGTTTAATTCTTTTTCATAGGCTTCGCGTTCTTTTTTTGTCCACAGTTGCTGCGCCATATGATATCCAACCACAATTTCGTTCGCTGATGTTGGGACTTTTCCTCGGTCTAGCTCAAGCCCTGCTTCTTTTTCTTCTTTCATATCAGTCAAAGCAGCCTGCGTTTCACTTGAACGATTATCGAGCTCGACGTTAACCGATGGATTGATCGCCGTTCTTGAGACGACAGATTTCACATGATCATATTTCTTTAAATCATCAATCTTAACGTCTCCTTTTTCTTTTCCTAACACTTTAATTTCTGTGATGATTTGCTGTTTCATAATTTCATCTTGAGCTGATTTTTGCAAACCAAAACCGACAGACGCTAGAACGATTAAGAAAGAGCATGCCATTGTCGTCGCAAGAATGGTCATAAACACACGCAATCTATTTTTCTTCATATTTCTTCTAATGAATTTGACCTGATCTCTAAATTTCAATGGATTGTTCCCCTTTCTTTAATACACCGTCGTGAAGCTGGAACGTTGTGTCTGCGATTGAAGCGACTTCATCGTCATGTGTAATGATGACAAATGTAATCCCTTTTTCGCGATTGAGCTGCTGGATAAAGGCTAAAATTTCTCCTTCAGTTTCTGAATCCAGACTACCTGTTGGTTCATCCGCTAAAATAATAGATGGATTTAAAATCAAGGCTCTTGCAATACTCACACGCTGCTGCTGTCCGCCTGACAGCTCATTTGGGTAATGTCCTGCGTGATGTTCAAGTCCTACTCGTTTCAGCATTTCTTTTACTTTCACTTTTCGTTCAGACGGCTTCACCCCTTTTAAAGTGAGCGGAAGTTCAACATTCTCATACGTTGTTAAGCTCCCGATCAACTGAAAGCTTTGAAAGATAAAGCCAAAGTGATCTAAGCGAAAGTCTGCCCATTCTTTTTCATTAAAGCCGGTCACATCGGTGCCATCAATGACAATTTTTCCGCTCGTTGGCGTAATATAGCCTGATATTAAGTTCAATAAAGTCGATTTTCCCGAACCACTTCGTCCAACAATACAAGCAATATCGCCTCTTTTGATGGACAGGTCAATCCCTTTCAGCACAGGAATTTCATTTTCCCTGCCCTTTTTACCAATTTTAAATACATGATCTAATGCTTGAATCTGAATCATCTCTACTCCCCTGCTCTCTGTTTATCTTTTTCTATAGATTAAGAAATAACTCGTTAAGGCGCCTACGACTCCACCGATGAGCATGCCAACGATATAACCAAATATGGAATTATCTGAAGAAAAACCAAACCATCCAAACCCTAGAACACCGAAGACAATGACCATAATCTGAATAGGTCTATCCATACTTGAGTAAAGGAAGAAGCGGCCATTTCTTTCAATTGGATGTTTTATAAAGCTAAACAAACCAATCAGGTAAAATATGACCATCATGACAAGTGGAATGATGAATGCTTCACCATTAAACCAATGCTGATATTCTTGTTGAAAAATGTCATTTGTAATATAAGTAATTGGTGAAATAGGCGATATCAAATAATTGAGGCTCGTATCTATCCACCTCTCACTTGTTCTAAAGATAAAATCTAAATGAACGATCGGAAGTCCAATTAACAAAAATGGTAGAATGGACGTACTGAATCCAACGATTGTTTGGGATATAGCACTTCCTGTTAATGTACCTGCTGCAAAAAATAAACTGTAGATCATCAAAGCTGACAACAGTGCATAAAAATAACGACTGTTGAACTCAGGTGTTTCTATTGGATGAAGGCCTAATTTGAGTAAATAAATGATAAGATATGAGACAACATGAACGCCTGCGATGATGCCAGCACCTAAGAAAAACTTGGTATGAAAGATAGCACTTCTGCTAAATGGCAAGGATAATGTAAAGTCCATCTGCCCTTTATTTCTCTCAAATCCTAGCTGAACCACAGCAAAAAATATTCCCATTAACCATGATAGTGAGAGAAATGCATCCTTCTTAAACAGATAAGTGAATGTTGTTGAATCCAGTATACAGTCTGGATTTTTCAAACAATCTTGAAAGGTTGAGTAATCCATTAAGAGGGATAATGGCGTCGCAAAGACCGCAACAAGCATCACTAAAATGAATGTCAGCTCAGATTGCTTCCACTCCTTATATAATAATTGCCGCTTTACCATCTGCGTTTCCCTCCAAACTTCGCAATGAATACTTCTTCTAAATTCACAGGCAGTTCATGCCATACTTTTGGCTTCAGTGACTTCAAGTACTCTTTAGCTTCTTCGTCGGTTTTTAGAACAAGCGCTGTATAGAAAACGCCCGCTTGATCCAAAATCGCAACGCCATTTTTTCGAATACTTAAGTTCATATCTTCTTCAAAGGCCATTTGGATTTTGACATAGTCATTCTTTAATTCATCTAAATCCATGACACTTGTGAGTTCATTTCCTTCTAAAAATCCAATTCGATTACACATACGCTCAATGTCCTCTAAGCGGTGAGATGTAATTAAAATCGTTGTTTGTCGTTCTGCCACCTCGTCAATCATCAGCTGAAGAACGTCATTTCTTGTGACGGCATCAATACCATCAGTCGGCTCATCTAATAAAATGACCGCTGGTTTGATGGCAAAGCTTAAAATTAATGACAGCTGTTTCTTTAACCCTGTCGACAATTCACGATACTTCACTTTTTCCGGAATTTCATAGCGGTTCACAAGCTCATTGGCATAGGTCACGTCAAACTTTGGATATATATGCTTTAACAGCTGGACAAGTTGTCCGTAATTGTATCTGTCAAAGTAAGGATTCACGACTGGCATGAATACAATATTTTGCTTTACTAAAGGGTGGTCTTTCACCAGTACGTCTTTAAAATAAATCTCTCCTTCATCCGGAAGAAGAATTTGCTGAATCAATCTGAGAAGTGTTGTTTTCCCAGAGCCATTCCGGCCAAGCAGACCGAAGATCTCACCTTCGCCTATTTTGAAGGAAACGTCGCTGAGTACTTCGCGTCCATTTAATTTCTTCGATACATTTCTGACCTCAATCAACTTGTTTTCCTCCTTTTAGACTTGAGCCGATCTCTTCCAGCCATTCCTTGAGCTGATGAATATCAATACCAGCATGATGAGCTTCTATGATGAGTTGTCTTAACTGTTCTTTCATCTCGAGCACCTTCCCTTCATTCAGCTTTAACTGAGCACCTTCTGTTACATACGTACCGCGGCCCCGCAGAGTTTCAATAATCCCTTCCCGCTCCAGCTCTTTATACGCTTTGCTGACGGTGTTTGGGTTGGCAATAATAATGGTGGCGAGCTCTCTGACAGAGGGCAGTTTGTCACCTGGCTTCATCACGCCTTTTAAACATAAAATTTTGAGCTGCTCAATGATTTGTTCATATATTGGCGCAGCGCTTCTTGGATCTATTTGAATCATGATGACTCCCTCTTTCCTCATTCATGCTTTTGCAGTCCTATCGCTTGATCATGTCCTTGCATTAAAGGAACTGAATTGGGTATCAAATCTTTTTGAACTTCAAAACCAATGAAAACAAGAACGAAAAAAAATGTACATGCTAACGCAACAGCCAGCACCATCCACTTCAAATTGATTGGCTTTTTTTCTTTTTTCATGGTCGAACACCTTTCTCCACTTTTTAAGTGTCTGTAGTGTATTAGTTGATGTAGTACACTTAATACAATATAGACACCCAGTATAAAAGTCAATAGCTTATTAAAAAATAAAAAACAGACCCTTAAAAGAAGGATCTGTTCATCATTCATTATCGTAGGAAATCCCTAAAATCATTTGATTTTGCAAGCTCTGAATTTGAACACGCGCCCTGTCTAACCGTTCTCTTTGCTGGTCATTGGCGACATCTTTTAATTTTTCTAATTCGTTGACCGTATTCTCAAGCATGAGCTGTGCTTTTGAAAACTCTTCCTCATTATAATGTTCCTGACGTGAGCTCAAATCAAATTGTTCATTTGCAAACTCAAGGGTTTCCGTACTTTTTTGGATAAATTCATCGATCGACTGCCTTGTTGCCATCTTACATTCCCTCCATTTCATCATCGCTCCCGCCTATTTTGCCCATGTAAAGCTTTTTCACTAAAGAAAATGTTGGACAGATTCAATTGTCCTCCTTCGTAATTTTTGTTAAACTTTAAGGATGCCTATTATTATGCAAGGAGGTTACTGACTTGGATCAGCATAACCCTTTTTTATATTCAAACAGCGAAAAACGTTATCACACGTGGAACTACCATTTACGTGAACACTTTGGTCATAAAGTATTTAAAGTAGCCTTAGACGGCGGCTTTGACTGCCCAAACCGGGATGGTACCGTAGCCCACGGCGGCTGTACATTTTGCAGTGCCGCTGGATCTGGTGATTTTGCAGGAAACAGGGCTGATGATCTCATCACTCAATTTAACGAAATCAAAGACCGGATGCATACAAAATGGAAAGACGGAAAATACATGGCGTATTTTCAGGCGTATACAAACACACACGCGCCGCTTCCTGTCCTAAAAGAAAAATATGAAACCGTCATGAATCTGGATGGTGTCGTAGGTCTATCCATTGCAACAAGACCTGACTGTCTGCCGGATGACGTAGTGGAGTATTTAGCCGAATTAAACGAACGCACTTACCTATGGGTAGAGCTTGGTCTTCAAACGGTACACGAACGGACAGCTATGCTCATCAACCGTGCTCATGATTATGAATGCTACGTTGAAGGTGTAGAAAAACTGAGAAAACACGGAATTCGTGTCTGCTCACATATCATCAATGGATTGCCTCTTGAAAATCGGGACATGATGATGGAAACAGCAAAAGCTGTTGCGGATTTAGATGTGCAGGGAATTAAAATTCATTTGCTTCACCTTTTAAAAGGGACTCCAATGGTCAAGCAATATGAAAAAGGAAAGCTTGAGTTTTTAAGCCAGGAGGAATATGTTCAGCTTGTTTGTGATCAGCTGGAGATTCTGCCGCCAGAAATGATTATTCACCGTATTACAGGTGACGGCCCAATTGAATTAATGGTTGGTCCAATGTGGAGTGTAAACAAGTGGGAAGTACTCAATGCCATTAATGCTGAGCTCGAAAGACGTAACAGCTACCAAGGGAAACGTTTCGTCAGATTGGAAGAAGCAGCCAAATGATTTTGAAACGCATGCTTCCTTTTAGTAAAGAGCTGTTAGAACGCGCTTGTCAAAAAGGCGACATCGTTATAGATGCAACAATGGGCAACGGCCACGATACACTCTATTTAGCTGACCTTGTAGGAACTGATGGACAAGTGTTTGCATTCGACGTGCAAGAGGAAGCCTTGCAGCAGACAAGCAAAAGGCTTGGCGGTCAATATCCTTACGTTCACCTCATCCATGATGGACATGAAAAACTGGCGGATCATCTTCCGAAGGATGCTTATGGACAAATATCCGGTGCAGTGTTTAATCTTGGGTATCTGCCCGGAGGCGATAAAGCCGTCACCACTCAGGCTCATACAACCATTGAAGCCATCAAGCAGCTCCTCGAATGGCTCAAACCCGGAGGTCTGATCGTCCTTGTGATCTACCACGGACATCCCGAAGGAAAAAGAGAAAAAGAAGTGCTTCTCGACTATTGCAGATCACTGCCTCATGAAGAAGTACAAGTTTTATCATATCAATACATGAATATTCAAAACGACCCGCCGTTTGTGGTCGCCATTGAAAAAAAGCTCAAATCCTAATGGATTTGAGCTTTTTTATGATGATTTCATCCAAGGCATTTTCTGATAGGTCCGATAGGCTCTTCCGTTAATATAGAAAAAGAACGATGTTTTCCCGCTTGATTTGATCAGCCGCTTTGCCAGCTTGTTCATCTCTTTTTGGGCTGTCACTTTTTCATCAGACAAATAGACCGCCAGTAATCCTCTGTTAATCAATTTGTGAAAGTTTTCATGCGGAATACCTTTCAGCTGCTCATCCGCTTTTTCGATAAAATGCTGAAGTCTATCCATCATCTCATGATGAGAATCATAGTATGAGCAAAAGTTCAGATCTCCCCCAAGTCGGTCCTCTTCTTGGTCTATTAAATAATCGAGTAAAATGTGCAGACCTTGAATATAAGGGAAATAGCTTTCGTAAATTTGCTTCGCCTGCTTTTCTGTAAAATCAGGCTGCAGCGCATACGCCACAAGACAGAATATTCCTAACGTTGATCCCGCACAAGCTGAAAACTCATACCATTCCATCTTCGGCAAATCTTTTTCATATTGGCGAAACCATGACTCTAGCCGTGGTACACGCTCATGGGGAACGACGTGCTTATGTACTTGCAGGTCACTATAGTAATCACACAGCGTGTGTAAATATGGCTGAATGATCGGATAATGCCGAACGCGCGTAAGCACGTCTTGACATGTGCGGACAAGCGCATGTAAATATCCATGATCCTCTTGATCATCACGGAATTGATAGTATGGCTTGAGCTCAGCATGAATATCAAGCGCATCTCTCATCGCTTGATGCAGCATATGAAAATCCTTAGGATCAAGCGACGTGCTGCGGTCACATAGGTTATCTAAGTAGTCACTGATGGTTTGATACGCCACAATGAATTCAATGCACGTTTCTTTCTCTTCACCTGCTAGAAGAGATAAAATGCCTCCGCCTTCACAGTGAAACGTTTTACTCGATATGCTCGCTAGTGCCTGCGTTCTCAGTTCTTCATTTTCAATCATTTCGGCATGAGCCCGCCACTTTTTCAGCTCCTGATGAACAAGCGGAAAAATATCTTTATACACCTTTGTCATCAGTGCAAAAGGACGCTCTGGTACTGACAAATCACTCCACCCCCAACTTAAAGCTCACAATCAAATATATTGATCTGTAAAGGCTCTTGCCGCCTTAAACACATCTTCTCTTTCTGGTTCATTAAAAATTTCGTGATACAGCTCTTCCCATTCACGGTATGATTTATTGGTTGATTCTATGCCATTGAACCATTTAATCACCCTCGTTTTATCGACGATCTTATCATCTCCCGCCTGCATTAAAAGGAGCGGGATCGATTTAAAGACATTCGTCGGCTGCATCGCCGCATCGATATTTTTGATTAGCTCTCTATACCAGCGAACCGACACCTTTGTCACGTATAGAGAGTCATTTGAGTCTGCCTCAATGACCGCCTGATTTCGTGTCGCTAGTTCAATCGACAGACCTGACTCCACTTTAAAAGACGGTGCCAGCACATTTAGACCTTTTGACGCAAAATCCATCAGCTTCTTCGGTTTAAATTGCAGACCTAAACAAGGTGATGATAAAATAAGGCCATTCAACTTCGTATGGGTATACTGCTTCATCCACTCAATTGAAATGAGTCCACCCATACTGTGTCCAAGTAAAAAAGTAGGAAGTCTGAATGATTTCGCATGTTCGATCCATTCATCGACTGTATCAATGTATTCTTGAAACGAACGAATGTGGCCTCGCGCACGTGTCGATGTGCCTTGTCCAGGCAAGTCACCCATGACGACGTGATAGCCTGCATTCCGCCACATTTCAATCAGCCATTTATATCGGCCGTGATATTCACTCGCACCATGTACAATGACAATTGTACCAACTGGTCTTTCAGCATGCCAAGTCCACAAAGTAAACACCTCACAAATGTTGTATTAAGAAAGGAAGTCGAAAAAGTGATTTATCCATATCATCAGTTTACACCTGAGATTCATGAATCGGTCTTTGTCGCAGATAACGCCACCATTACCGGTGATGTCACAATTGGAGAATATTCGAGCGTGTGGTTTCAAACCGTCATCAGAGGCGATGTTGCACCTGTGAGAATTGGAAAGAACGTCAATATTCAAGATTTATCGTGCCTGCATCAAAGTCCTGGAAAAACACTTCTTATTGAAGATGGTGCTACCATTGGACACCAAGTCACATTACATAGCTCAATCATTCGAAAAAATGCCCTCATTGGCATGGGGTCTATCATTCTCGATGGTGCGGAGATTGGCGAAGGCGCCTTTATCGGTGCAGGAAGTCTTGTCCCTCAAGGAAAGGTCATCCCAAAAGGATCACTCGCTTTTGGCCGTCCAGCCAAAGTCGTTCGGCTGTTAACAGATGAAGATATCCAAGACATGGACCGAATCCGCAGAGAATATGTAGAAAAAGGACAATACTATCGTTCCCTTTTATCTCGTTAACATCATACGTGTATCTTCACTTTATCATGTTTTTTTCAGGATATTAAGCAATAACTATGAACCGCTAGTTATTTTACCCTTTTCCACCCCTTTCTATCATGACAAAAAAGGTTTTCAGCACAAAGCTGAAAACCTTTTTTCATTAACTGAAGATGACTTCTTTCGGTTGATGATTCAATTGCTCTGGATCAATACTGCGCTCGACATAAATGCTGTGCCAAATCATAAAGATCAGGACAGTCCAAATCTTACGGCTATGATCTGCTTTACCAGCACAATGTTCATTTAATAAATCAAGCACATACGCTTTATTAATATATTCGTCAGTTTGACTGTTTTTAATGATGTCTTTCGCCCAAGCGTTCATCTCATTTTTCAGCCAATGACGAATTGGAACAGGGAAGCCCAGCTTCTTGCGGTTTAACACATGGTCAGGCACAATGCCTTCTGCTGCTTTACGCAATAAATATTTCGTTGTGCCATCTTTTGTTTTCAGCTCTTCTGGAATTTTAGAAGCCGCTTCAAATACGACCTTATCAAGGAAAGGAACACGAAGCTCAAGAGAATTCGCCATTGTCATCTTATCTGCTTTTAGTAAGATGTCCCCGCGCATCCACGTATGAATATCAACATATTGCATTTTGTTAATATCACTGTAGCCTGCACTTTCCTCGAAGTATGTCTTCGTCACATCACGATACGTAATGTTCGGATCATACTGCTTTAAGAGGTTTTTCTTTACTGGCTCTTCAAAGATTTTCGCATTACCGATATAACGTTCCTCTAATGGTGTACAGCCGCGGACGATAAAGCTTTTTCCTTTCATTCCTTCTGGCATTAAGCGCGCCAGACGAAGAAGAAGCTTTTTCAGCATAGATGGTACAGATTCAAATGGTTTAAGAGAAAGCGGCTCACGGTAAATATTATATCCACCGAACAGCTCGTCTGCTCCCTCACCAGAAAGAACAACCGTCACTTGTTTCTTCGCTTCCTTTGCCACGAAGTACAATGGAATCGCCGCCGGATCAGCTAAAGGATCATCTAAATGCCAAACAATTTTCGGAAGCTCATTCATATATTCCTCAGGAGAAATCACCGCGCTGAAGTTTTGTAAGCCAAGCTTATCAGCCGTTTCCTTCGCTACATCAACTTCACTAAAGCCATCCTGCTGGAAGCCAACAGAAAACGTCTTCAGCTCAGGATGAAATTCCTTTGCGACAGATACGATGAAAGAAGAATCGATACCACCTGATAGGAAGGAACCAACAGGTACATCACTTCTCATATGAATTTTCACAGAATCATAGATTGCATCGCGGACTTCTTCAATCAGCTTTTGTTCTTGTGTTTGCTCAGGCTTGAATTGAACCTTCCAGTAAGTCTTAAATTCAATCTCCTGTCCTGGGCGTAAAGTAAACTGATGACCTGGCTCTACTTTGTGCACCTTTTGATCAAGTGTATTTGGCTCAGGTACGAACTGGAATGACATATATTGCTGTAAGGATGTCTCATCAAATAAAATGTTCTCGCTTACTGCCATCAAGCTTTTGCGTTCAGATGCAAAGTACACTTGCTCATCCATTTGTGTAAAATAAAGCGGTTTGATGCCAAAAGGATCTCTTGCGCCATATAATAATTGCGCTTCTTTATCCCAAATTAAAAATGCAAACATGCCGCGAAGCTTTGAAGCCGCTTCTTCTTTATAATGACGGTATGTGGCAAGAAGTACTTCCGTATCAGAATCTGTGCTGAACGTATAGCCTTTTTTCACAAGCTCTTCCTTCAGCTCCACATAGTTATAAATTTCTCCGTTGAAAATAATCCAATACTTTTCATCTTCATAAGAAAGCGGCTGCTTTCCGTGCTCAACATCTATAATACTTAAACGTCTAAATCCAAATCCTACATGCTCATCATGAAAGTAACCCTCATCATCCGGACCACGATGAACGATGAGACGATTCATTTGTTTAATTAGCTCTTCCTGTTCAGTAGTTTCGGACAATGGACGGTGATTAAATACACCAACAAACCCACACATATTATTGCCTCCACGTTATGTTATTTCTTAAAAGTAGACCTATAATTAGACAGTATTTTGTCCGATTTTGTTTCACATTTTGCAGATTTTTTTTTAATCAAAAGGAAAACCGCTTAAAATAAGCGGTTTTTTATGTTGTTATTGTCCCAATGCTTCTTTGCGGAGTGTATCGGCTTTATCCGTTTTTTCCCACGGAAGATCTAAGTCGTGACGGCCGAAATGCCCGTATGCAGCTGTTTGTTTGTAGATCGGACGGCGCAGGTCAAGCATTTTAATAATGCCAGCTGGACGAAGATCAAAGTTTGCACGCACCACTTCAATTAATTTTTCTTCAGAAGCTTTTCCTGTTCCGAATGTATCAATTGAAATCGATACAGGCTGTGCAACACCAATTGCATAAGCAAGCTGTACTTCACAAGAATCTGCAAGGCCGGCAGCTACGATGTTTTTCGCTACGTAACGTGCAGCGTATGCCGCAGAACGGTCAACCTTCGTTGCATCCTTACCTGAGAAAGCACCGCCGCCATGACGAGCGTATCCGCCATACGTATCAACGATGATTTTACGTCCAGTTAAACCAGCATCCCCTTGAGGTCCACCGATCACGAAACGGCCAGTTGGGTTAATAAAGTATTTTGTCTGTTCATCAATCAGTTCACTTGGAACGACAGGACTGATGACATGCTCTTTTAAGTCACTTTGAATTTGTTCAAGCGTCACTTCTGGTGCATGCTGCGTAGAAATAACCACTGTATCAATACGAACTGGTTTGTTTTGCTCATCATATTCAACTGTGACTTGTGTTTTTCCGTCTGGACGAAGGTATGCAAGTGTTTCATTCTTGCGTACTTCTGTTAAACGGCGAGATAATTTATGTGCTAGTGAAATTGGCAGCGGCATGAGCTCTTCGGTTTCATTATTGGCAAAACCAAACATCAATCCTTGGTCACCTGCACCAATCGCATCAATTTCTTCTTCAGTCATTGTTCCTTCACGTGCTTCAAGCGCTTTGTCTACACCTTGCGCAATATCAGCAGACTGTTCATCAATTGATGTAAGTACCGCACATGTTTCCGCATCAAAACCATATTTCGCACGTGTGTAGCCAATTTCCTTAATTGTGTCACGCACCGTCTTTGGAATATCGACATAAGTAGACGTTGTAATTTCACCGCTTACTAATACGAGACCGGTTGTAACAGAAGTTTCACAGGCAACACGTGCATTTGGATCTTTCTTTAAAATTTCATCCAAAATGCTGTCTGAAATTTGGTCACAGATTTTATCTGGATGTCCTTCTGTCACTGATTCTGAAGTAAATAAACGACGATTTTGACTCATAATGGCTATTTCCTCCTGTACAAGACCACATCATCCCAAGATGAGGCCTCCAATATGATACGGAACTCGTTCCCTCTTATATTTGAAAACGTTTATATTAGAGATGTTATTGGCAATTTGTTCATATGATATCCCAAAAATAAAAAAACCATTTCCTTCATTGCGAGGAAAGGGTCTGAGATCGCATGCCTTTCACTCTTATCGCTCAAGGTGTTCTTGTACCTTGCATCAGGTTAGCACCTTGGTTTCTCAGCATTTTCATGCCTTTTTCATAAGAAACCGGTTGCTGGGCTTCATCGGGCCTGTCCCTCCACCAACTCGGGATAAGAGTATCCGTTCAATAAGATATCTTATCTTAAACCCTTGCGTCATGTCAATGCTTCATAAGAATTATCTCCCTCTTTTTTCTCCTCACCATTAGCATCACCAAAAAGCATATTTTCATAGCAGAAATGAAAAAACACACACAAAAATTTTTAAATAGTATAGACTATTATTATTAATGTGTTATACTAATCGAAACAAACAAATTCAACGGTAAAGGAAGGGTTTTTTTATGAACTCAGTGGATTTAAAAGAAGATTTGCAGTCATTGCTCTCATTAGAAAATACGCACCAAAATTTATCTGTTCCGAAACTTGTTGAAAAGATTTTGGCACGTAATGAAGGCGTTTTAACATCAACTGGAGCTGTCCGCGCTACAACTGGAGCCTATACAGGACGTTCGCCTAAAGATAAATTTATCGTCAAAGAAGAAAGCTCTGAACATAAAATCGATTGGGGTCAAGTAAACCAGCCGATCTCCAAAGAAGCATTTGACCGTTTATATACAAAGGTTGTGTCATACTTAAAAGAACGTGATGAACTATTCGTCTTTGAAGGGTTTGCAGGCGCTGATGAAAGATATCGTATGCCGATTACAGTTGTAAACGAATTCGCATGGCACAATCTTTTTGCCAAGCAGCTATTTATCAGACCTGACGGGTCAACACCTTCTTCAAACGAAAAACCTTTCACCATCTTATCTGCACCGCACTTTAAAGCAGATCCTGCAACAGATGGCACAAACTCTGAAACGTTTATCATCGTTTCTTTTGAAAAACGCACGATACTTATCGGTGGAACAGAATATGCAGGAGAAATGAAAAAGTCCATTTTCTCTGTGATGAACTACCTGCTTCCTGAGCAAGACATTTTATCCATGCACTGCTCAGCAAACGTAGGTCAAGAAGGCGATGTGGCCCTATTCTTCGGACTTTCAGGTACGGGGAAAACGACGCTTTCTGCAAGCGCAAGCCGCAAGCTGATCGGAGACGATGAACACGGCTGGTCTGGCACAGGGGTCTTCAATATCGAGGGCGGATGCTATGCGAAATGTGTGAACTTAAGTGAAGAAAAAGAACCGCAGATCTACAAAGCGATCAGCTTCGGATCAGTTCTTGAGAACGTTGTGCTTGATGAAGAAACACGTGAAGCGGATTATGATGATACCTTCTTTACTGAAAATACACGCGCTGCTTACCCAATCGAAATGATTGATAACATCGTGAAACCAAGTATCGCAGGACATCCATCTGCTATTGTCTTCTTAACAGCTGATGCGTTTGGCGTCTTACCTCCAATCAGCCGTTTAACAAAAGAGCAGGCAATGTACCATTTCTTGAGCGGGTACACAAGTAAATTAGCTGGAACTGAGCGAGGTGTCACATCACCAGAAACGACATTCTCTACTTGCTTCGGTTCACCATTCCTTCCGCTTCCAGCTCACGTCTATGCTGAAATGCTTGGCAAAAAGATTGATGAGCACGGTGCAAAAGTATTCCTTGTGAATACAGGCTGGACTGGCGGTGGCTATGGTACAGGCAAACGAATGAATCTCGCTCATACAAGAGCAATGGTGCAGGCAGCAATCGAAGGTGACCTTGACAATGCCGAGATGATCACTGATGACATCTTTGGATTACACATCCCGCTTCATATTCCTGGTGTACCAGATGAAGTGCTTCAACCTGCTAAGACATGGGATGACCAAGAGGCTTATCAAGAAAAAGCACACTTCCTTGCCAATGAATTTAAAAAGAACTTCCAAAAATTCAGCCACGCGGCAAGTGACATTGAAGCCAAAGGCGGACCACTCGTATAACCAAATGAAAAAAGCTGAGGAGATTCAATCCCTCAGCTTTTTTAGTTGGTTGAATGCAATGACACAAGACGGTACGTCACCTTCGTGACATTGTCTGTCAGCTCCAGCTTTTCAACATGTGCTGTCCCAGTTTTTTCTCCGTCTTTCGTTTTGCGCACCTCAAGTGGAATATTTAATGGATAAATGCGGTATCCATCCTTCATGAGTTCAAATACATTTTCTTCAATTCTTGTCTCTTTTCCCTTTGTGACAATCATTGTATTAAATTCAACAGGCATTCCCATAATGAAAATCCCCCTACTTTCTATATTTCGTTATACTGCTTATTTTACCACATTTCCGCTTTTTCGGCTGTGCATCCATGTGGTCAGCCTTCTCACAATTTCTCGATTATGCTGCGGCGGGAAATAGTGGTTGTATCCGTGGAAATACCATGTCTCCACGGACTTTCCGTGCTGGCGCAGCGCATCTTCTAACAAATACGCATGCTCAATCGATACATTTTGATCTTCTTCTCCGTGGATGATAAGGACAGGTGCTTCAATTTTGTCCACATCATTTAAAGGGGTTCTGTTCTCATATGCCTCTGGCACCTTATGCGGCGGTCCGCCAATCACACGCTTCATCATCCGTCTCATATCCACACGCTCTTCATAAGTCAGTTTCATGTCACTGACGCCTCCCCATGTGACAAAGGAAGCCGCATCCTGTTTCATTTCAACAGCGGTCCAAATGCCCATAATACCGCCTCGCGAAAAACCAAAGATATGAATGCGGTCCTTCTTCACTTTTTTGTGCTGTTTTAACAGCTGAAAGGCAGCGAACGCATCTTTTCGATCTTCTCCGGCAAAATCTTCGTTCCCTTCGCCTCCTTGGTTTCCTCGGTAAAAGGGAGCAAAGACGACAAAGCCCTGCGCGGCAAATTGCACAATCCGGCCTGGTCTGACCATCCCCACATTTTTAATGCCGCCTCGTAAATACAAAAAGCCGTCGTAGAGACCTTCTCCGGCCGGTTCAGCGAGCAGCCCTTTCATCCGAAGTCCATCTGCCTCATAGGTCACTGTATATAAGTGAATATGCGGATGGGGCGACGGAAACCTTCTTTTTTCCACAATCACTCGATTTCTCTCCTTTTCATCTTTGAATACGTCCATTGCTTCAGCATCGCTTCTGCGACAAGCTGGCCTGATTTTGTCACCATCGGCGTGCCGCCGCCTGGATGACTTGTTCCTCCAACAAACCAAAGTCCTTCAATATCTTTTGACTGATTATTGATGCGAAAGAACGCCTGTTTGAACGAGTTTGAAGACATGCCATAAATGGCTCCGCGATATGCCCCCGTTTTCTGCTGCAGATCGAGCGGGGTTTGAACCGCTTCATATTCAATAAGCTCATCCAAATCAAAAAGACCTTTTTCCATTAATTTGTTTTTTACATGCTGACGATATGTCTCCTTTAGCATGTCCCAATCTTGCTCATTTGTCACATAAGGTGCATTGGCCAGTACAAACAGATTGCTTCTTCCCGGTCCTCCGCTTAAAGCTGGTTCTGAATGACCTGAATAGCATATGTAAAGCGTCGGATCTTGAGGCAGTTGTTTTTTCTGAAAAATATCCTTGAATTCTTGCTCATAATCCTCAGGGAAAAACACATTGTGATGAGCCAGCTGTTCATAGACTTTAGGTACTCCTAATAAGAGAACAAAGCCCGACAACGACGGTTCAATGCCAGACAATTTTTGATTTAAAAAACGAGGACGGTCTTTTTCATCTATGAGATGACGGTATACAGTCAGCGCATCTGCTCCTGCAATGACTTGATCTGCCTCATACATCTGCTGATCCGTCTCCACTCCTTTGATCCGCCGATCCTTCACATGAATCTTGTTCACTTGTTCATTGAGATAAATCTGAACGCCTAATTCTTTTGCCAGCGTCTCAAATGCCTCAACTAAACGATATGTACCGCCCTGTATTCCATAAATCCCTTTCTCTCCTTCTAAATATGCCATCATATTAAAAATAGCCGGCGCCTCGTAGGGAGAAGAGCCAATATAAGTGGCATACCGTCCAAACATCGCCAATGTATGGGGATGACGGAAATATTGACGCAGCAGGCGCTGAACCGATGTGAATGGTTTGACAGCAAGAAGTGCTTTCATCAGCTTTACATCCGCCTTATCCTTCCAGCTCAATAACAAACGATTTAAAAACTGCTCCTCTGCCTTTTGAAAAAGCGTCTTTGATTCCTGTAAAAATGCGCGGTATTGCTTCGCATCTTCAGGACTGAATGCAGCAATTTGTGATTCCATTTGCTCAATATTCGGCGTAAACTCGACCGTATGTCCATCTGGAAAAATATTTTTGGTCAGCGGAGAAATCGGATAAAAGGTCACATAATCCTCCATCCGTCTATGACAGGATGTAAACACTTCTTCAAAATAGGCCTTCATTGTAATGGTGCTCGGTCCTAAATCAAAAGAGTAGCCTGCCTCGTGATGGCGTTGCAATTTCCCCCCTAAAGCCGCTTCTTTTTCTAAAATGGTGACCTGAACCCCGCGTGACTGTAGACGGATCGCGGCTGATAATCCGCCAAGTCCGCCGCCGATGATGATCACTTTTTTCATTCGTACCTTCTCCCTTTCCATTCATACCCTTCTTTTTTGAGACCGATTTTCATAGAAGCAAAGCCAATGGCGATCAGGCTTAAAATACTGACCGGCAATAAAAAAGCCATCGCAGATGTCCGCCCATTTTCAGTATCAATTGCTGCTTTAATCGATACACCCAGCCCATAGCAAAGAATGGCTAAGCATATGCTCAAAACATCCAGCTGAAACAATGCGATCATGAAACAAATGACAGGAACCAAATAAAGGAGGGTGTATAAACAAAAGACACTGCTTAACAAAGCAATGCTTCGATTCACGCCCGGGAACAAATTTTTGCGGTAACCTTCCCAAACCTCTTGTCCACTTTCATACATTCTCATATACACAAATGGATGAATGCTTGCAAGTGTGAACGGAAAGCCTTTTTCCTTCACCCTTCTAGCCAAGGCCATATCATCAACGAGTGAATCCTTGATCGCTTCATGCCCGCCGATGTCGTGATAACAATTCTTTTCAATGGCAATAAAACCACCATGTGCTGCGGCAAAAGCGGGGTTCTTAGATTTTCTTACCCATTTCACTGGCAGATGACAGCCAATGGTAAACATCATCATAGGAACGACAAGATGCTCAAAAAATGTACCTGTTTTTTGTTCTGGAAAACCTGACAGCATGCCCGTTTTTTGCATACATAACTGCTTGTATACTGATTCAACTGCCCCTCTTTTTAACCGGACATCCGCATCTAAAAATAGCAGCCAGTCAGAAGCTGCTGCCTCAGCGAGCTGAGAGCAGGCATATGATTTACCAAGCCAGCCCCGCTTTAATGGCTGACCTGACTGGACACGGATCCACTGGTATTTTTCTGCGAACCGCTCCACCATCGCTCTTGTCTGATCTGTCGAATGGTCATCAAGGATGATGAGCTCTTTCGGATAAAAGCGTTGATCAACGATCGACTGAAGACAGGCTTCTATTCGTTTTTCCTCATTTCTCGCTGGAATCAGAATTGATAATGAAATAGGTTCACCCGGCGAAAAGGGTGCTGGCTTTAAAACAGGAAGCTGCTTCATATTCCATATGGTGAAAATAAACTGACAGAGCAAGAGTACACTGATTACGGTTAAGAAGACCGCCATGTTTTCACCCACTTTTTAAAGGAATCAAACGCATCACTTGTTGATTGACTTGTCCTCGTCATCTGTCTAAATTCTTGATTAGTTGAAAAATCAGGATCTGCGATGACCTGTGCTTGATGTGCATTTAGCTGCGTTTCAAGCAGATCTCTAAGCAGATGCGTCACGTCCTTGCTTCGAAGCTCTCCGCCAGATACTAAGGTATCTTCACCAAACACAGCAGATACTGTCGGTTTTTGAAATTGATTAAATGTATAATGCAAGGTCACAGGCTTCACGACAACTTGCTCAAATTGTCTCACTAAAAATGATGCCCCGCCCTCCAATTCAAGCGGCCGCATATCCTGATGCATGATTTTCCCCTGCGGGAAAAGCCATATAGCCCCGCCAGCCTGCATGTTCTCTTTTGCCGTCATTAATGCTTGCTTCACACTTTTCAGATTCTTTTTCTGAACCGGAAAGGCACCAAGCTTTCGGAAAAAGGCATATTGCTTCAGCTGTTTCTCCTCCATCATCATATAATGATCGAGTTCGGACGCTTTTTCTGTTAAAAGAAAGATGATCAGTCCATCCCACCATGAGCTATGATTGGCGAGATAAAGAACAGGCAGCTTCTCGTTTGGGTCCACAGCGCCTTTCATCATCACAGAGCGGAAATGTTTATGAAGTAAATACCGCTCAAGATAAAGAGAAAATATACGTCTAAACGATCGGCTTTTGTCGCTTTCTTTCAAATTGAACCCTTCCTTCACACAAAATAACAATGATCAGTGCTAAATAAAAAATGACATCGAGCCCGCCCTTTAATGCCAGCACACCAAAAAAGAACACCATTGCCTGATAAATACGGCTCGTCCAGCTCAGAGCCTTTTGATCAATCTGAACAAGCGGGAAGAGAAAGGAAAGTCCTGCTCCAATCATACCCCAGCTCACAAAATTCTCAAAAGGAATACCATAAAAACCACCGCCGTCATACCACACCCAAAATTTCCGTTCAGCCGCTACTGGGTCTAATATGAGGTCAAGCAAGACAATCCATATCCCCGTTTCGACAGCTCGTTTCCATTTTGACTGCTGATTGGATAAAAAAAGGCTGTTTAAAAACACACCAACCCATGCAAAAGCAATGGTTAAAGGCACCCCTGCCACTAGAAAACCTAACGTCGGATAATAGTCATAGGCCCCGAAAGGAAAACCGGTTGTGATCCCTATCCATTCAACCGTAAATGTCAGCACCCCGACAATAGCTGCCCTTTTGATCACAAACCCCCATGAACCATAAATATTTCGCCCAATTTCTATCACACAGCAGGCATACAGCACAAGGAAAATGCCATTTGCAAACTGAAGCCATGCTGGCACTTCAAAAGAGACCATTAATATGAGTCCTACTAAATACCATCCAAGAAATACCCAACTCACTCTATACACGAAACCGCCCCTTTGTTTCTGCCAAATTCAAGAAAGTATTCATGCTTCTAGTATAGAAAAAAAGACACGTTCTATAAATAAACAATGCGCTTCTTATTTTCATCTAGGCACTCACCAAAAATCCCTTTTGACATACTTTAATTAGTGATCTAGAACAAAGGAGGCGAATTACTCTTGAATCGTTCCATCAAAGTCAGACTGGCATTCATCGTCGTTGTCCTGCTCTTTATTCCATTTGTCGCCTGTAAAAAAGAACAAGAGCAGACCGTACAAGTAGCCGAGGTGACCCATTCGGTTTTTTATGCTCCGCTATATGTTGCCTTATCTGAGGATTTCTTCAAAGAAGAAGGGCTAGAGGTTGAATTAAAAACGACTTGGGGCGGTGATAAAACGATGACAGCTCTCTTATCCGGCGGTGCAGATATCGCCCTGACCGGATCTGAATCCTCTATCTATGTAGAGGCTCAAGACACAAAAGACTCTGTCATCAACTTTGCACAGCTGACACAAACAGACGGTACATTTCTTGTTTCAAGGGAGAAAGTGAGCGAATTCTCTTGGGATCAATTAAAAGGAAAAGACTTTCTTGGACAGCGGAAAGGCGGCATGCCGCAAATGGTCGGTGAATATGTCCTGAAAAAGGAAGGCATTGATGTAAAAAAGGATCTCCGCATGATTCAAAATATTGATTTTGCCAACATTTCAGGTGCTTTCTCCTCTGGAACTGGCGATTTTGTGCAGTTATTCGAACCGACAGCATCCTTAATTGAAAAAGAAGGCAAAGGGTACATTACCGCCTCCTTTGGAGAGGCTTCCGGAAAGGTGCCGTATACCACCTTCATGGCAAAGAAGAGTTACTTAGAGGAAAACAAAGAAACAGCTGAAGCCTTCACTCGCGCCATTTACAAAGCGCAGAAATGGGTAGAAGCCAAGCAGCCGGAGGAGATTGCCAAAACCATTCAATCTCATTTTCCTGACACAGAACTTGATGTTTTATCAACTGCCATTAAACGCTACAAACAGCAGGACTCCTATGCAACAGATCCCCTTCTGAATGAAGAGGAATGGAACAAATTGCAGGAAATCATGAAGGAGAGCGATGAATTGCCGAAATTTATCCCGTACAAACAACTTGTCAATTCATCCATTGCAAAGAAGGTCACAGAACATAAATAGAATAGGAGGTAGCACATGTCTTTCCTTCAAATTGACCATGTGACCCACACGTACTTCTCTTTAAAAGAAAAAACAACGGCCATACAGCATATCAATATGGAGATAGACCAAGGAGAATTTATCTCATTTATTGGTCCCAGCGGCTGCGGAAAAACCACCCTGCTGTCTATCATTGCAGGAATAACGCCGCCCTCTGAAGGCCGAATTTTAATCGAAGGAAAAGAACCGAATCAAAAAGAGCATCAAATCGGATACATGCTCCAGCAAGATTATTTGTTTCCTTGGAAAACCATCAAGGAAAATATCATTCTCGGGTTAAAAATCACCAAGCAAGATTCACATGAAGCCACCTCCGCCGCTCTTGGCTTACTGCCTAAGCTTGGCCTTCATGATGTAGAGGAAAAATACCCGAAGGAGCTGTCAGGCGGTATGAGGCAGCGTGCGGCTCTCGCCCGAACGCTTGCAGTGAATCCCGGTCTGCTTTTACTAGATGAACCCTTTTCAGCTCTAGACTATCAAACCAAACTCACTTTAGAGGATCTCGTCTTTCATACACTCAAAAACTATCAAAAAACAGCGGTCCTTGTGACACATGACATTGGCGAAGCCATTGCGATGAGTGACCGCATTTTCTTATTCTCTAAGCATCCTGGCTCAATCAAGAGAATTTTTACCGTTCCAGATGAACTGAGGACTCTTTCTCCTTTCGATGCAAGACAGACCCAGAGTTTCCAAGAGCTCTTTCAAACGATTTGGAAGGAGCTGAAAACAGTTGAAACACAGTGACCTTTTACATGAAGCCTATCGCAAAAAATACCGAATGGAAAAACGCATGACCCGAATCTATCAGTTCATTATTTTCGCCAGCTTCTTTTCGCTTTGGGAGCTTGCCAGTCATTTTCGTCTTATCGATCCACTGATATTTAGTTCACCATCAGCAGTCTGCCAATTATTTGTACAAAAAATATCCGATGGGTCTTTAATGAATCATATGAGTATTACATTATTTGAAACGGTGCTCGGATTTCTACTTGGTACCTTTTGCGGTATTTTGCTCGCTGCCGCCTTATGGTGGTCTACCCGCCTGGCAAACGTTCTTGATCCTTATTTAGTCATTTTAAATGCCATGCCAAAAGTTGCCCTCGCTCCGATTTTAATTGTTGCCCTTGGGCCTGGCATGATCAGCATCGTTGCCATGGGCGCAATCATTAGTGTGATCATTACGACGATCGTCATATATACAGCCTTTCAAGAGGTCGATGAGAATTATTTAAAGGTGATGAAAACCTTTGGTGCGAAAAAAAGCGTCGTCTTTCGCGAGGTCATTTTGCCAGCTAGTATTCCAACGATGATTTCTGCCATCAAGGTCAATGTCGGCCTTTCTTGGGTTGGGGTTATTGTAGGGGAATTTCTTGTTTCCTCAAAAGGGCTCGGCTACATGATCATTTACGGCTTTCAAGTCTTCAACTTTACACTCGTGTTCTTAAGTCTTTTCATTATTGCCGTGTTTGCGACCATCATGTACCAGCTTGTGGAATGGCTCGAACGCCGTTTTCTTCAAAAATAAAAAGGCACAGGGATTGTCACCCCTGCGCTTTTTTTAACGAATCAAACCGTTCTTTTCTAAATAAGCAAGACTTTGTCTTAACACATCATCTTTCATAATAAAACTGAAATTCTTATTTTTGGCGATGGATCTTGGCAAGTCTGCGAAAAGAACGGGTCCTTTCGTTTCAAAATACGTGTCTTGCTTCACTAGCTTTTCAATATCAGCGAAATAAATATTCTTGACAATGACCTTTTCTCTGCCCAGCACCTGATATTGACCAATATACGTTAATTCACGAACAACAGCACCCGTCTCTTCTTGAATCTCCCGTATAGCGGCTTGGTCTGCTTCTTCATCCGGCTCAACTTTCCCTCCTGGAAACTCATAGCCCCGATCCTCATGTTCAGTGAGCAGCCATTTCCCTTGGTAGCGGCAGATGGCCCAAACATGCTTAGGATGACTTGAAAAAGGCTTCTCCTCAAAAGAGAGCTTGACCGTATTATGATAATAGTCTTTAAATACATGCATGTGAAATCCCTCATATCCTGTCCTTGCTTCTTGTAAAACATCATACCACAGATCACATTTATCTGAAGAATTTTTATCAAAAGTGAAACAAACGAGTGGTTCCAACTCGTCTGTATCTAAAATGAGGTATTGTTGCTAAAACCTTTTTATTATCTCCAACTTCACCCAATTTTAATCATGAAACCTTTTATCCCTATATGACGTAAATGAATCAGTGTTTGTCCTATGACAACGAGGAGGAAATCAGCATGAGTATAAAAAATGGGTCAAAACAAAACGCACCCCATGAGGTGATCAAGAAACACCTCATGAAAGGGCAAAAGTTAGATTTAACAAAAGACAATCCAGCGGTCGACCAAATTCATATCGGGCTTGGCTGGGACCTGGCTGGTCAGCCAATTGATTTAGATACGCAAGTCTTTCTTTTAAATGAAGAGGACAAGCTGTTGTCTCCTAAGCATCTGATCTATTATCACCAGCAGCAAAGCTTAGATGGAGCTGTTCGTCATCTTGGTGATCATCAATTTGGCGGAGGGTATCGAGACAATGAAATGATTATTATGCAATTAAGCAGAGTCTCACCTGATATTCATAAAATTGTCGTCACAGCCACGATACATGATGCACACGAACGCCAGCATCATTTTGGACAAGTCACCAATGCCTACGTGCGACTGACGGATCAAATCTCGCAGCAAGAGATTTGTACCTTTCAGTTAACAGAGGATTATTCGTATTGTACATCCATTATATGCGCTGAACTCACGAGAGATCAGGAGGAATGGAAAATCACGGCGACCGGGCAAGGGACTACTCTAGATTTAAATGATTTATGCCGCATCTACGGATTTACATCATGACGCAGGAAAGGAGCCGGCACCTATGGGATTTCATTTCAACACGATAGAAGAACTTACCTTACAAGCAGAAGGCAGCGGAATCTTTTTTGCCAAAAAAGGCGCCATGATTGCTGATCAAGGAAGTTTCCAATACCGCAAGCGATTACTTGGAACGAATAAAGGAAATATGGTCAGCCAAGTATTTAACCATATCAGCAGGAAATTCACAGGTGAAAACCTTGAGATGATGGAAGTGAGTGGACAAGGTACTTGCTACTTGGCGGATGCAAGCGAGCATGTAACAGTAATTAATCTTGAGCCAAGCGGTCCTTGGCAGCATGTAAGTGTAGAAAGTGAAGATTTACTTGCCTTTACTGAGGAATGCCATTACGGCGTCACACCAGTAGGCGTTGGTATTTTATCACAGAAAGGACTGTTTACATCAAAACTCTCTTATCAAGGGCACGGAGCGCAAGTCGCTATTAAAACGAATGGAAATCCGCTCATTTTAAAAGCCCCCTGCCGTGTAGACCCTGACGCAATTGTTGCTTGGACAGGCAAAGCACCGAAGGTCAAACTCGATGTGAACTGGAAAACTTTCATTGGACAAACATCTGGCGAATCCTACTTATTTGAGTTCCAGGAACAAGATCAAATCGTCATTATCCAGCCATCTGAGCGCACATCTGGCTTACGGGTGGGCTTAGATGATAATCGCTACAAACCTCAGAGCCAGAGCTCCTCTCATGAATTCACCAATTCACAGCAAGAAAATAGAGGCGGCGGGATCAGTGATTTGATCGGAGGCATTTTACAACCGCGAAAATAAAGCATGTAGAGATTCTCTACATGCTTTTTCAATTCATCAAACCATTTGTCTCAATAAAGCTCCTTGTTTCTTCATTGCCGAGCTCATAAATCATTGTGTAAATCTCTTTTCTTTTTCTATCCATTTCATCATTTGGACTATCATAATGATATTCAAGAAACGGAACATGCGCCCGAAAGAAGCCTTTCCAATCTGTCATATACTGTTCATCGAAGTAGTCTCTCAGCTGCAAAATTTGATCATCATCTGCTTCTATTTGAAATTGCCAAGCCGCTGCATCTCTATGCTGCGATATCGATCCATCTTGTACGGATACATAGTATGTGTGTCTCGCCATCCGAATCATCCTTTTTCCTTTAGTATGACCAGATATGAGGAAATTACGGCTTTTTGCGCAATTTATTTTTCAACATGTCCAATACATCAATAAACAACTGTGGAATGGGAACTCCAAGGGCTCTGGCTGTCGAGACGATTTGGTAAGATTCATAAATAATATAAAAGATGATCGCTAAATCCTTAATCGTCCCATTTGTCTTCAGCATGACATCGAAGAAATGTGCCATAGATATTAAGGAGACGGTCACGACCTTTCGAACAAGCCGCGTTAAAAACCGCTTCATTGTGAGCTGCCCAGTCAAAGATTCTCTTAGGCTTGAACAAATTAATTCAATAGCCATCAACGTCACTAAAATCATCAGTAAATATCCTGCTCCACCAAACAGAAAGCCCATCGCCGACAAACTCACTGTAACCAACGAAAAGATGCCTAAATCCTTGCTCACTTGGCATCAACATCCTTTCAAAGTGGAACTCCTTACCTCAATAGTATATGCCGAATTCTCGCAATAGCTTGGACGACAAAAAATAAAGGCGCTGTTATGTATTCAAGTAGACGAATGAGACCAAAAAAGCCGCCCATGAGGCGGCTTCTCTTTTTAGACTCTGACATCAATAAATGAAGCATCTGAATCCTTTGGCTGAACAGCTTGAGGCTGCTGCTGCACTTGATCCAGCATCACCATAGCTTGTGCTGTATTCGTAGCAAGCTGTGAATTCAACAAACTAATATTGAGTGTCTTTTGAATGCTCGCTACTTGCTGACTCATCATTCCTGCAATAGAAGACATCTTCTTCCCTCCCTTCTCTTTTCTCTTCGGCTGAAAGCCCTATGATTTCAATGGGCTGTCTGTCCCGATTCCAATAAAAAAAGAATGTCGGTCTATTGATGACCGACATTCTTTTCACATACGTGTATTATCCTAAATATGCTTTAAGCATCCAGTTGTGTTTTTCAATGGATTGATGAATCGCAAGCAGCATATCACCTGTAGTTTCATCGCCAACCTCTGCAGCCAGCTCCATTCCTTGCTTTAATTCCTCAGCGATATTGGAGAAATCATCATATAGATTTTTCACCATTTGCTCCGCTGATTCTTTGCCTTCTGCTTCTTGAATGCTGGAAATTTCTAAGCACTCTTTCATTGTCGCAACAGGCTGTCCATTTAAAGCAAGCATACGCTCAGCCAAATCATCAATATATGTAGCTGTTTCTGTATATAGTTCCTCAAATTTCTCATGGAGTGTAAAGAAATCTTTCCCCTTTACATACCAATGATAGTTATGTAATTTCACGTAAAGCACAGTCCAATCAGCTACTTGTTTATTGACGACGTTTAATAATTGTTCAGACATATTTATTCCTCCTTATGTAATTGCGTTTAGTATGAGAATACCCTTTTCTTATTATACTGAAACCTGCCGTCAATTTCTTCTATTTTGACTGCATGAAATATATGTTAATATGGAAATAAGGAGGGAGTTAGATGCTGTTACTTGGGATTATCAGTTTTATCATTATCTCAATCGTTGTCTTTTTATCATTGTGGACGACATCGAAAGCTTATGAATATAAGCATAAAGTCGATTCACCACAGGATGCAGAACCAAATCAACGTCCTAATCCAAAATAAATCCGCTTTTAATGATGTGAGGTTTCTTCTTCTGCAGTAGTTGAACTCTCTTTTTTCACCTCACCTACGTGGATGTTCGTTTTCGGCATATTATGCTGCTGTTTAGCTGTCACATGGACTTGTATGATATAAAGGCCATCTTTTTTGAAGGCTGTGTGCAATTCGTATACACCTTTGTTTTCTTTCTTTGGCTGAATCATCTTGCTGTTATCCTTGTCGCCATCTTTCCACACTTCAAATTGAACATCATCTGCATCATCAACAGGCGTATCACCGTATGTGACAGCTGCTTTTACTATAACGCTTTCATTTTTATCCACTTGCTCAGGTCCTGTGAGCTTTACTTCTAATAGCTCAGGTACTTCCCCTTTGCCGCTATTTGCTGCAGAGTTTCCACATGCACTCAATAACGTAAGCATCAGAATCATTCCCAACATTTTTCGCATCCTGCGTTTCCCCCTTCTTTTACTGACATGTCCATTTTAACAAATATCCCCTATTTTGACATCTCTGTTTAAATTCAAATAAAAAACCGGACATCTAAATGTCCGGTTCATCATTCTATTAACCAAATACTTTTAAAAGCTCTTCTTGATCCTGGGAAAGCCAGAAACGCATTAAACGTTTTGCCCCTTCAAGATCATGAAGCTTCGCTTGGCCGCATTGCTCTTCATTTGCAGCAGGAATTTCTGTTACTTCAACCGCATCCTTGAATGTTGCATCAAGAAGTTCTACGATCTCTTTTGGAGTTGGTGCACCACTGACAACTAAATAGTAGCCCGTCTGGCAGCCCATTGGAGAAATATCGATGATATCAAAATGATCATATTTCTCTGAGTGTGTTCTAATATTAAACGCAAGCAAATGCTCTAATGTATGAATCGTATCAGGTTTCATCGCCTGCTTGTTGGGCTGACAAAAACGAATATCGAATTTATTTACTTCCCCATCTGATCCCACTTTATGAACGCCGCAATGACGAACATATGGCGCTTTTACAGCATTATGATCAAGTTCAAAGCTTTCGACTGAAGGCATAATCACCACTCCTATAATTGCAATTTCCTATATTATAACATATTTCTCCGACCAGTTTAGTTTATAAAACTTTCCTTCCTTGTTCTTTTTTCTTATACTGTGGAAGACAGACAAGGAGGAACCTCTATGAAACAAATTTTTATCGGCATGATACGCTTTTATCAAAAATGTATTTCCCCTCTGACACCGCCAAGCTGCCGGTTTTATCCAACATGCTCAAACTATGGACTAGAGGCAATCAAAACGCATGGAGCGGTCAAGGGCGGCTGGCTCACCATAAAACGGATTTTGAAATGTCATCCGCTTCACCCTGGCGGCATCGATCCTGTCCCGCCTAAAAAGGAAAAGTAACTTACTTTTCTTCATATCCGTTGACAACTAAGTCAAGCTTCCCTGTTCCAGGGTCAATGACAAGCCCGTGTACAGGTACATCTGATGGAAGAAGCGGGTGATTTTTTACTACAGACACACTGTCCTTCACGCTCTCTTCAACTGAACTAAAGCTTTTGAGCCACTGTTTAAAATCAATTCCTGAGTATTCCAGTACTTCAATACGTTTTTCTGGAATACCGCGCTCAACGGCTTTATTTAAAAGTGTCTGGCTGTCTATTTTACTCATCCCGCAATCATGGTGCCCAATGACATATACCTCGTCAGCATTTAATTCGTAAACAGCAACTAAAATACTTCGCATAATACTTCCAAATGGATGAGAAACAAGCGCCCCAGCACTTTTGACAATCTTAATATCACCATTTTTCATGTTCATGGCACGCGGAAGCAGTTCAACAAGTCTTGTATCCATACACGATAGAATGACAGCTTTTTTCTGTGGAAACTTTGTTGTTGTAAATTCTTCGTATTTCTTTTCTTCAATAAATTGTTGATTATATTCGATGATTTCATCTAAAAGTTTCATACGTTTGTCCATTCCTTTATCTTTTTTTAAAAATAAATATAGCACAATGTAAGAAATTTCGTCACGTGTTGCTGCTTATTTTTTTAGAGGAAACATCTGCTGACGAAAATTTTTTATTTTCCTCTTTTCAAATCGTAATTATTACGATACAATAACTCAGGACATTAAATCGTAATCATTTCTATCTATTAGATTGAGAGGAGACATTTTCTACATGAAAAAAATCTTTTTTATTTTAACAGCTGCTTTATTCGCGATCGGTCTTGCCGCTTGCTCAAGCAGTGCGGGCACTAATGCTTCAAAAGGAAAGGCAGACGGGAAACTAATCATTTACACCACGATCTTCCCAATTCAAGATTTCACTGAAAAAATTGGCGGCTCTCACGTTCATGCTCAAAGCGTGTATCCTGCAAATGCAGATGCACACAGCTTTGAACCAAGTTCAAAAACAATGGTTGAAATGGCTGAAGGTGATGCCTTTATCTACAGCGGCACAGGGGCTGAAGCATTCGCAGACAAAACTGCTGCCACTTTAAAAGACCAAGGTGTGAAAACAGTCAAAGCAGCCGAAGGCATCAAATTGTTATCGACAAATGAAGAACATGCACATGAAGAAGGCGAAGATCATGACCATGAAGGTGAAGACCATGATCATGACGGGCACGATCACGGAGATAAAGACCCTCATGCATGGTTAGACCCGGTTTATGCACAGCAAATGGCGAAAAACATTAAAAACACACTCGTCTCTTTAGATCCAGATCATAAAGACGAATACACAAAAAACTATGAACATCTAAAAAAAGATTTGCAATCGTTAGATCAAGAATTTAAAACAACGTTATCTAAAGCGAAACATAAAGAAATTCTTGTTTCTCACGCAGCTTATGGTTATTGGGAAAAGCGCTATGGCATTGAGCAAATCAGTGTTTTAGGGTTATCCGCTTCTGAGGAGCCATCACAAAAACAGCTCGAAAACATTGTACAAAAAGCAGAAAAGCATCACATTCAATACGTTATTTTTGAAAACAACGTCAGCAGCAAAGTATCAGATACAATCCGCAGTGAAATTGGGGCAAAAAGCTTGACCCTTAAAAATCTAGAATCCATTACTGAGGATGATGTCAAAAATGGCGAAAGCTACGTCAGCTTAATGAAACAAAACTTAAAGACCTTAAAAACTGCATTAAATGATTAATGCTTTGAACCCCGGCTAATCAACCGGGGTTTTTTGCTGTAAAAAAAGCACACCGTTATCAGGCGTGCTTTTTTGATTACATTTGATATTTTTTCTTAAACTGCTCAGCTCTTCCGCCTTTTTCTCCGAATTTTTGACGTCCTGTATAAAAAGGATGCGTATCAGAGCTTGTTTCTACTTTAATGACAGGATACGTTTTCCCATCTTCCCACTCTACTGTCTCGTTTGATGTCTTTGTTGATCTACTCAAGAAGCGGTAACCGCTGTTTACGTCCATAAATACAACTTCATGTGAGGTTGGATGAATATCTCTTTTCAATGTCAAAACTCCTTTCATTAATAAAACGTAATTGTTACGTTTTATATTTATATTCTACTCCCTCTTTTACAACTTGTCAAAAAACAAGCTTTCTTAGTCAGGAAGAATAATCTAAAAATGGTGGAGAATAATAAGCATCATGAAAAAGAGAAGCGATAAGAAAGGCGGAGAAAAAATTGACTGATCTCGTTTTAGCTAGAAGCCTGTTCGGCACAACCATGGGCTTTCATATTATTTATGCCTCGCTCGGCGTTGGCATACCGCTAATGATTTTGTTAGCTGAACTCATCTATCAAAAAACGAAGGACCCGCATTATGCCATCATGGCCAAGCGGTGGACAAAAGCACAGGCTGTTCTGTTAGGGGTCGCCATTCCAACAGGTACTATTGCTGGTACGCAGCTTGCCCTTTTATGGCCAGGTTTTATGGAGGTCATCGGAAAGGTCATGTCACTGCCATTCCAGATTGAAATCTATGCGTTCTTTATAGAAGCATTATTTATGTCTATTTATGTGTACGCAGCGGATCGCCTATCAAATGCAATGCGCATCATTACGGTTATTTTTATCGTCATTGGTGCAGCTGCATCAGCGATTCTAATTACAAACGTACATGCTTTTGAAGGGACACCTGCTGGCTTTCAGATGGTGAATGGAGAAATCACAAATATCGAGCCTTGGAAGGCCTTTTTCAATCCAAGCTTTGCTGTAACTGCTACACATGTTGTGCTGTCTGCTTTTACAACAGGTGCTTTTGTGATTGCTTCAGTTGCAGCTTTTAAAATGCTCAAAACGAGAAAAAATGAAAAGCTATATACATTTCATCGAAAAGCCCTTTTTCTTGGACTCATTGTAGGAGGACTTTTCTCTTTTCTAACAGCCTTAAATGGCCACGAATCCGCTCAGCTTCTGTATGAATATCAGCCTGAAAAGCTTGCTGGAGCTGAAGGTTTATTTGAAACGCAATCACATGCGCCTCTTGCAATAGGTGGTTTTACGGATGCTGATTCGCAGGAAATTAAAGGTGCGATCGAAATACCTTGGGCGCTCAGTTTTCTGGCTGGAAATAGCTTTGATACAGTGGTCAAAGGCTTAAATGATTTTCCTCGTGACGAGTGGCCGCCTTTATTTATACACACATTATTTAACGGCATGGTCATTATTGGATCGGTGCTCATTCTATTTGCGGTATTAGCGCTACTTTACCGTAAAATTTTAAAACGGGACAAATTTCCGAAGTGGCTTCTTTTTCTTTACTTATTCGGCGGGCCTCTTAGTCTTTTGGCTATTGAATTTGGCTGGATCTTTGCTTGTACAGGCCGCCAGCCATGGGTTATTTATCGAATGCTCAAAACCTCAGAGGTTGTCACATCATCAGGCTCGATCGGGACACTTTTTATCCTTTTTGCCATTGTCTATCTCATCTTAGGCATAGCAACCGTTATTGTGCTGACGTACTACTTTAGGAAACATACGATTGAAGAAGACTTACGGTTAACAGAATCTTAAAAAGGGAGCGATCTTGATGCAAATGGATGTTACAACTGATGCGCTCATTGCAATCACCATCTTATGGGGATTCGTTTTTATCTATGCAGTGATGGCATCAATGGATTTCGGCGCAGGATTTTGGTCGATGATTTATATGAATAGAGAACAAACAAAGGCAGCTAATATCGCAAATAAGTACCTTTCTCCAACATGGGAAGTGACAAACGTCTTTATTGTGGCTATCGTTGTCGCATTGTTCAGCTTGTTTCCAGGTGCGACCTTTGTACTTGGTACCGTTTTATTAATACCCGGCAGCATCATATTATTGCTTCTTGCACTGCGAAGCGGGTTTCTCGTGTTTTCTCATTCACTGCCTAAGAAATACCGAAAAGCGGTGACTTACATTTCAGGAATCAGTGGCTTTATCATTCCGTCCATCCTGATCATGGTTCTCCCAATCACCCATGGTGGCTTTATCTTTCAGGAGAACAACGTCTACTCATTAGATCTTGGACTGGTCTTTACAAGTGCAAATGTCTATTCTTTTATCGGCTTTGCCATTTTCAGCACCCTTTTTCTTTCGTCCTTGCTTTTAGCTGATTTCTCTAATGTTGCTGATGAAGATGAAGCTTACAGCATTTATAGAAGAGGGGCGCTCATTACGGGTCCACTTTCACTCATGATGGCCTTTTTTATCATGCTGACATTACGAAGCGAGGCCAATTGGCTGTTCACAAAAATGATGCAGAACATTCCTATTCTTCTTATATCTCTCTTAATGTTTCTGCTCGCAGGACTGGCTCTATTTTTACCAAACAGCCGGTTTAAGCATCGGAAAGGGAGACCGCGCCTTGCCGTCATTGCGATTACCATTCAATATTTCTTAGCAAGCTATGTGTATGGGCGTGCCCATTTGCCTTATATGGCTTATCCAGATATTACAATCATGTCTGGATTTACAGACCCTGTCACATTTAGGGCATTATTTATCACCTATATTGTAGGGTTTATCATCTTGTTTCCCGGATTTTATTTCTTCTGGAAATTATTTATGAAAGATAAGCGCTATATTCGTCAGGAAGATTAACATGAATGGACGAGCTTCATTTCGGTTACATTATAGATGAAAGACATACTCAAAAGGAGGTCATCTGTATGAGTCAAAAAATCCTTTGTGAAGTCAATAACTGTTCCTATTGGAATGCTGGAAACCGCTGTGGTGCAGATGCAATCTATGTCGTCAGCCACACAGGAAATACGGCTGAGAAAAGTGAAGAAACGGATTGTAAAACGTTTAAACCACAAGACCTTTAAGTCTCATTAAAGGAGGCGCTTCAATTTGAAACACGATCGGCTGCTTCAAACGTTTTTTGACGAAATTCATGACGCGGATGAAGCCGCATTCCACCAAGCCGCTCACTCCTTTTTAAATCTTTGGGATTATGAATATGGACATGCATCAAACATGCCAAGTGAAATTCATCAGTATATCGGACAGCTTGCTTATGACAGCGAGCTGGTTGAAGAGTAAGAAAGAGCGGATCACCGCTCTTTCTTTTTTGTTCAGACAGGAAGGAAAAACTTTCTCTCACCATACCTAGATTCTATTAGGGATGCAAAAGATGATTCCTTCGTTTTTATCTCACAAAATCATGTTTTGTAAACACGTCGATTTTATCTGAAAACGAACGGAGCGCTTGGTAATCAACCTCCACGCCCATTCCTGGGGAGCGAGGCACCTCAATAAACCCATTTTCAACCTTAATTTCAGGAAAAATGATATCCTGCTCCCAAAATTTTGACGAAGCTGAAATATCACCGGGAATCGTAAATTGAGGAAGCGAAGCAAGTGCTACGTTCTGCGCTCGGGAAATACCTGTTTCAATCATCCCTCCGCACCATAACGGAATTTGATGCTCCTTACTGAACGTATGAATTTTAAGAGCCTCTGTCAATCCGCCAACTCGTGAAGGCTTCACATTAATAATTTGACAACTGCCAAGCTCTACAGCTTTTCTAGCATCATCTAAAGAACAAATACTTTCATCTAAACAAATCGGCGTTTTTAAATGCTTTTGCAAATGGCGGTGGTCCACAATATCATCTGCTGCTAAAGGCTGTTCAATCATTAATAAACGAATATCGTCGAGCTGCTTAAGCTTGCTGATATCTTTTAATTCATAAGCAGAGTTTGCATCTGCCATTAATGGCAGATCAGGAAAAGACTCTCTGATCTTTTGAAGAAGTCCAATATCTTGTCCTGGTTTAATTTTCACCTTCACCCGCTGATATCCTTGGTCAACAAATTGCTGAATTTGCTCAAGCATATCGTCAATAGGGCCTAACCCCGCCACAACACCAGATGGTATTCTATCTTTTGTACCGCCTAATACATCGCGTAAAGACTTATTCTCACGCTTCGCATAAATATCCCAAACAGCCGCTTCAATGCCTGCTTTCGCCATCCTATTGCCTTTAAAATGATACAGACTGTCCGGGATTTCTGAAGGATGTGTAAAGGTGCGCGTCAGCACGTTCGGGATAAAGAAAGCTCTCAGCATATGATAGCAAGTCTCAATTGTTTCTTCTGTATACCACGGAGAAGAAAAAGCAGAGACCTCTCCCCATCCAGTCAATCCTGTCTGATCTTTGACTTCAACAATAATAAACTCACGCTCTGAAATGGTTCCAAGACTTGTTGTAAATGGCTGTTTAAGCTTCATCGTGACATGATATAAAATTACTCGTTCAATTTGAATCATTTGAAAACCCCTTTGATCTGAGTCTGTGCCTTTGCAATTTATTCGACGCATTTCTTGGCAGCTCGTCCACAAAGTGAAAAGCGGCGGGCCATTTATATTTGGCTAAATGCGAACCACATAAAGCATAGAGCTCATTCTCCGGTATCTTATCATCTGTTACAAGGAAAGCAGCAGGTACCTCTCCCCATCTATCATCATACATACCCGTTACTCCGGCTTCCTTGACATGCGGATGTGTTAGCAGAACCGCTTCAATTTCCGCAGGATAAATATTTTCTCCGCCAGAAATAATTAAATCTGAACGGCGGTCAAGCACAAATAAGAACCCTTCCTCATCCACATAGCCAATATCGCCCGTTTTCAGCCAGCCCTCATCAAAGGCAGCCGCGGTCGCTTCTTCACGGTAAAGGTATCCTTTCATCACATTTGCACCTTTCACCATAATTTCGCCATGCTCAAAAGGACGGCAAATGCGATCACCGTCTTGAATTTTCAGCTCACACCCAAAAAGAGGTTTTCCCGCTGACCCAAGCTTCTCTACACTAAATTCGGGCGCAAGGGTCACAATTTGTGAACAGGTTTCCGTCATCCCGTACGATTGAAAGACAGGAAAGCCCTTCTCTTTGCTTTCTTGAAGCATCGCATAAGGCGCAGGTCCTCCGCCTAATAAAAGACAGCGCAAAGAAGACGGACATTCTGCCAATCTGCTTAACAAACGAGATAACATCGTCTGCACAACAGAAATCATCGTTACACGATGCCGTTCAATAGAATGCTTTACTTCATCGACGTCAAACTTCTGATGAAGCACGACTGTCATTCCATATATCACAGACTTAAATAAAGCAGATAAGCCGCTAATATGAAAAAGAGGCAGGGCAATGAGCCAGCGGTCATCCTCTCTGAGACCCAGATTCAGTGCAGAGGAAACAGCACTATGAAAATGATTGCCAAACGTTTGCTCTACCCCTTTTGGACGTCCTGTTGTCCCAGATGTATACATGATGGTCGCTGTTTCATTCAAATCAAATTCACTCTCGATCTTGTTGACATGACCTTCCCCTGGTTTAGGTAAAGTTTCCATTGTATAAACGTGTAAATCACCCTCATGGTCGCTTGCATAACTAGATTCTGTTAATAACGCCGCGGCTTTTGCATCTTCTAGCTGATAGCGCCTTTCAGCTTTTGTCAGCTTATTATTCAATAGCACAATTTTTAACCCTAATAAAAAACAGGCATGTACAAGCATCACCATATGAGGATGATTGTTCATCAAAAGCGCAACCGTTTCCCCTTTTTTCAATGATGTCTGAGCAAGTCTATTTGAAAGCTCTTCCGCTTCTTGAGCTAATTCGTGAAATGTCCACTCTTTCTCTTGATAAATGAGTGCGACTCGATCTGGCGTTAAATAGGCACGGTGCAGCAGCCAATTAGGTTGCTTCATCATGACACCTCCTTTTCGTAAAAGAAAACAGCTTAGTCTGATGCACTAAGCTGTTGTTCATTGATATCATTGAATCAAGGGAAACGCGGGAACTGGCCGAAGTCCGGCTTGCGTTTTTCCTTAAAGGAATCGCGTCCTTCTTTTGCTTCATCTGTTGTGTAATAAAGAAGTGTCGCATCTCCTGCAAATTGCTGAATTCCAGCTAATCCATCCGTATCTGCGTTAAATGCAGCCTTCAAGAATCGTAAAGCAGTCGGGCTCTTTTCTAGCATCTCCTCACACCACTTCACCGTTTCCTCTTCAAGCTGATCTAATGGGACAACTGTGTTAACAAGTCCCATATCAAGCGCTTCTTGTGCATTGTATTGACGGCATAAGTACCAGATTTCTCTTGCTTTCTTATGACCAACAATACGTGCAAGGTAACCTGAACCATAACCAGCATCAAAGCTGCCTACTTTTGGACCTGTTTGTCCAAAAATCGCATTATCTGCTGCAATCGTCAGGTCACACACAACGTGAAGAACGTGGCCTCCGCCAATCGCGTAACCTGCTACCATTGCGATAACTGGTTTTGGAATGACACGAATCAAACGCTGCAAGTCTAATACATTTAGACGTGGAATTTGATCGTCTCCTACATAACCGCCATGGCCGCGAACTTTTTGGTCTCCACCAGAACAGAATGCTTTTCCGCCAGCACCTGCAAGTACGATCACACCAACTTCTGAATTATCACGAGCCCGTGAAAATGCATCAATTAATTCACTAACAGTCTTCGGGGTAAACGCGTTATGTACGTGCGGACGATTAATCGTAATCTTTGCGATCCCATTGTACGTTTCATATAAAATTTCGTCATACTGACGCTCAGTTTGCCATTCAATAGCCATCAATATTTCCTCCTCTAATCTTACGCTAAAATAAACTCACTTACTATTTTACCAAAAAAATGTGGTTGTTCCACATGAACTGTATGCCCAGCATGCTCAGCCAATATAAATTGACTTCCTTTCAGCTCCTGCTGCATACGTTTCCCGATATGGCAGAACTTTTCATCAAGCGTTCCGCAAATGAACAATACAGGCAAATGAATATGCTTTAATGCCTTCCAAACAGATGGCTGTGAACCTGTTCCAATTCCTTCTAAGCTGCGAGCCAGCCCAAGAGGATTGGCCTTCAGTCTTCCCTCTCTCAGCTCAGTCTGCCTTTCGGCTGATAAAGTTTTCTGCGAAGCAAACAAAGGAATGCTTTCCCAAAAATCCACAAACTTCACTAAGCCTTCATGTCTAATCTTTTGAGCAAGCTGATGATCATGCTTTAGTCTTGACATCCGCTCTTTAAAAGTGCGAAGCCCAGGAGATGTACTCTCAAGAATCAATTTATTGACACGATCTGGATAACGAGCGGCAAATGATAAAGCAATACGTCCTCCCATAGAATATCCGAGAATATTCACTTTGTGAAGCTTTAATTGGTTTAAAATCTCTACAAGATCTGCCAGCTGCTGAGACATGGCATATCTTCTCACACTTTCTGGCGAGTCCGTACGCCCATGTCCAAGCAAGCTGATCTGAATCAGTCTTGTATTCTCCAAATAAGCATTCAAGAACGTCCAAGACGCTGCACTTCCAGTGAAGCCGTGTAAGCATAATGTGGCATTTGCTGCCGAAGGGTTCTGGTCCACCACTTCGTACGCTACCCCATCACGCATTCTTATGATGAGAGAAAGCATTCTTTTTTCACTTCTTCCAATATGTCATCCATCATTTGACGATGCTTGTCTACACGGGAATGACGATCTGTTTCAATTTCAATTAAATGAAGCCCTGGTTCATCGATATGCGCCATGTACACATCATGTAACTCTTGTTTCGTTGACGGTTTCGAATAGGTTCCCCCATATAACTTCGATGCATACTCAAAATTCAGTCCTGTCGGCGTACCGAAGAGCTTTTCATAATAAGGTTTATCAGACGCCTGCGGAAGGAAAGAAAAGATACCTCCCCCATCATTGTTTATCAAAACAACTGTCAGCGGAATGTCCATCAGCTTAGCTGCAAGCAGACCGTTCATATCATGGTAAAATGATAAATCTCCAATGACTAAAGTGACTGGCTGCTTCAATGCTGCATACGTGCCAAGTGCTGTGGACACAACGCCGTCAATGCCATTTGCTCCGCGATTCGCCATCATTCGAAAAGGCTTGGACTGAGTCTCAAAAAATGTATCTACATCACGAATCGGCATACTATTACCGATAAAAAGGACACTCTCCTTTGGCAAGAGGTGCTGAAGCTGACGGTACACATTCCCTTCAAAGGACAAATCCTCATCTGAATAGCGGGCTGCATGCGTTCTGAATGAAGAATTAGCATTCTGCCAGCAGTTTAAGAAACTTGTCTCTTTACGTTGTACTGCTTGATTTAATGCTGCTTCTACAAAAGCAGAGACAGTACTTTCAATGACGTATGAAGCACTTAACCCAGGATCACGGAAGCCTCCGGCAGCATCAACAACAATCTGCTTTACTTCCGCATGTTTTTCCAGCCACTTGAATAAGGGCTTAGATACAGGCATCGGTCCAAAGCGAATGACCATATCCGGTAATAGATGCTGCTGCAATGCTTCATCTTTTAATAAAGAATCATACGCATCGATGATCAGATCTTCATTTTCATGCCCGTTGCGCAAAAGAGAAAGCGGGTCAGCTAAAATAGGTAAATGCAGAGCTTTCGAAAGGCGTAAAACCGCCTCTTTTTCTTCCTGTGTATGAAGTTCACCAGCCACAATCAGTCCCTTTTTGGATTGGTTCATGACGGTTACGATTTCAGACATCACTCGATCATTTGGGAAAGCCTGACCTGATGCTAATACCTTTTTCGTGTCTGATTCTTCTCGCGCGAAAGGGTCAATAGACAGATCAGGAAGCAATGGTTCTCTCAGAGGTACATTGATCTGAACAGGCCCCTTTGGCTCCTGCATCGACATGTGATTTGCTCTCGCAGCTGCTGTCTGAACATAACGCAGCATCGTTTGACTTTCCTCTGGCAATGCTAAGTCTGTGAACCATTTAACAAACTTACCGAATAAGAATTGCTGATCAATCGCTTGAGGTGCCCCAACTTCCCTCAATTCGTGCGGCCGATCAGCAGTTAACACAATAAGAGGTACACGAGAATAATGCGCCTCTACAATGGCTGGATAAAAGTTAGCAGCTGCTGTACCTGATGTACAAATAAGCAGCACTGGTGATTGACTTGCTTTTGCAAGACCAAGCGCATAAAAAGCAGCAGACCGTTCGTCCACTAAAACATGGACATGGATGTCTTGATGAGCAAGGGCCAGCATCGCAAGCGGAGTTGAACGAGAACCAGGACAGACAACTGCCTCTTTCACACCACCTTGGACGAATTCATCCATCAATCTGCCTATATATGTTGTCATGATGTGATTATTCAATAGGATGACCTCCAAGAGCAGACAGCATTGGTCTTAACTTCACTTGTGTTTCCTCATACTCCTGCTTTGCAAGGGAATCCTCTACAATTCCACAGCCGGCGAACAAACGAACACGATCTTCCTCAATAAGACCTGACCGAATGGCTACAGCAAATTCTCCATTATCCTGAGAATCAATCCAGCCTACCGGCGCTGCATACCAGCCGCGCTTAAGCGGTTCGATTTCACGAATCACTTCAACCGCCTTTTCCTTAGGATATCCGCCTAATGCCGGCGTCGGATGAAGCTGCTCAATTAATGAAAAGAGGGAACAGCTGCTTTTGATTTCTCCCACAATCGGTGTAAACAAATGCTGAATGTTTTTTGTTTTATAAAGACTTGGTTGATTTGGTTTATGCACATGAAGGCAATTCGCTTTAAATGCTTGCTCAATCATATTGACGACAATTTGATGTTCAATCAAATTCTTCTCATCATGCAGCAGTTCCTCGCCTAATGCGTAATCCTCCGCTTCATCTTTTCCGCGAACAATGGAACCTGCTAAACAGGATGAAAAGACCTCTCCGCCGCTTTTTTTCACTAAGCGTTCCGGCGTGGCTCCGACAAATGCTTGTCTTCCCTGTTCAACCGCAAATACATAACTCGTTGTTTGGTGCTTTAATAATTCTGCTAATAGTGGAGCAAGTTCAATTTGATTTTTATAGTGAAGCAAGACTTCTCTTGCTAAAACAACCTTTTCATATTCGTTTGCACGAATGTGGTCTGTCGCTTCTTGGATCGCCTTCATCCATTCGTTCACATCCAGCTCTTCCATATGAACAAGTTCAGCTTGTCCACCAGTCCGTACTGGCAATGTCTCGAAACGAGAGGCTTTTTGTTCTAATTCTTGAATAAGCTGATGAACATTCCCGTCCACCTGCTTCCACTCATTGATCGTAAGAAAACTGCCTTCTTTTGAGACAGTCAGCATGATCGATGGCACAAAAAAATGAGCCTCGCCAAATGCTTCCCAATGACGCGCCTTCTCTTCCTGCGGATCAAACGAGAATCCTCCAAATAAAAGCGGACCAACAGCCGCTTGCTTTAACTCCTTCTCATCATGAAAATGGAACATGTGCTGTTTTAGCTGTTCCCATTCTTGATGGACTATATCGAATCGTTCCTTGCCTTGCTCAGATGATTTAATGACGGCCGCTCTGCCAAGTCCAGAAAATATCATTTGGCTTTCTGGATCAGACCAAAAAAACCGCTCGCCTAAAAAATCCGCTTCGCCGCTTTGGAAAAAGGCAAGAGGATCCAGATCGTCAACTCTTCTGGAGTAGCTTATCAAAACAGCATGGTTGACGTTATTCGCTTCTTCTAATGTCGCGAGCGCTTCCTGCCGGAAAGTACTTTGCACTGTTGTCACCATGATACATTCCTCCAAAATCCATGAAATAACATAAAAAATAAAACCATAACAAAAAAATACATGAACATTCGAATATGTCGAATGACCTGCTTTTCTATTATAAACCTTAACAGATGAACTTAGTAAAGAAAACAGCTTTTAAAACCTCGAATCCTTATTATATCACGCTTTCAAGATTTTTTCGCTCCTGCTTATTGAAACGAGAGCATCAAAGGTAAAATGGCAGGTCCTGTTCTAAAATCAAGCTTTCCTTCGATATGGCAACGATTAGCAAACATCTTTTTCCCGATTCATCGCATCAATATATTGACACCTTTTTGAACTTTGCTAAACTGGAATTTGGACGTGTACGTATTTTTTTATTTAAAGGAGTATATTTTATGCAGCATCAATCGATATCAGATCAGCTTTCACCAATAAAGCCTGATAAAAACTGGCGAATTTGGTGGAATTTACTACGACCGCATACACTAACAGCGGCATTTATTCCCGTTACTTTAGGAACTGTTTTAGCACTTCCAAGTGGTCAAATACATGTTGGGCTATTTTTAGCCATGCTGTTTGCATCTATGTTTATCCAAATCGCAACAAACATGTTTAATGAGTACTTTGATTATGTTCGCGGGCTTGACAACGAGAAATCTGTCGGCATCGGCGGAGCCATTGTAAGAAACGGTGTGAAGCCAAAGACAGTCCTCAGCCTCGCTTATGCACTATTTGCGCTTTCTTTATTACTTGGGGTATATATTTGCATGATGTCTAGCTGGTGGATTGCACTAATAGGACTTATTTGTATGGCAGCAGGCTATTTCTATACTGGCGGCCCTGTACCAATTGCATATACACCGTTTGGAGAACTTGTTTCAGGTGCTTTTATGGGATTAGGAATCATCCTGATTAGTTTCTATATCCAAACAGGCACACTGACGTCTAAAGCGGTTCTCATCTCACTACCAATTTCTATTTTAGTTGGTGCCATCTTACTATCGAACAATATCCGTGATTTAGACGGGGATAAGGAAAATGGACGAAGAACACTTGCCATTCTTGCTGGACGCAAAGCTGCAGTGAACATTTTACTTTCCATGTTTTTGGTATCATATGTACTCATTTTTGTTTATATCTTCACAGATATCGTCGGTCTTTGGAGTCTTCTTGTTTTACTGAGTGTGCCAAAAGCCTATACAGCCATTAAAGAGTTTAAACAAAAAGAAAAGCCGATTGAATTAATGAATGCCATGAAATCTACAGCTCAAACCAATACATTTTTTGGTTTTCTGCTGACGATCGCTTTGATCTTACAATACTATATCGCGTAACAAAGAACGCCTGCAGCCGCAGGCGTTTTTTTAATAAGGAATTGCTTCAAATTGGAACTAGTCTTACATACAAAATTGCTCATACTAACAATATGTTTGATATGAAAGGATGATCGATTTGTTGTCTAAAGACGAATTACATCATTTGAAGCAGCGCCTTCTCGATGAAAAGAAAGAACTTGAAGCCAAAAGCCATGACGATGAACAGAAAGTATCCTTTCCTTACGATTCAATCGGTGAATTGTCTGCCTATGATAACCACCCTGGTGATCAAGGGACAGAGCTGTTCGAGCGGGGGAAAGATATTGCTTTAAACAGCTTGGAACATGAACATATGTTAGACATCAATGAAGCACTCCAAGCCATTGCAGACGGCTCTTATGGTCTGTGCAAGGTCTGTAAAGCCCCTATTCCAAAGGAACGCTTAGAAGCCTTGCCTACTGCCGTCACATGCACAGAGCATTCAAAAGAACAGACCGTTTCACAAAACCGTCCGATTGAAGAGGATTTATTAAGTCCTCCCGCGGGACAATTCGAAAATGAAGAAAGTGCTGCGTACGATGGAGAGGATGCCTACCAAGACGTAGAACGTTACGGAAACTCTGAGACCCCATCTGATATGGAATTCCCTCCTCTGACATACGATGATGTATATACACAATCAGAAGATGAAGATTATGTGGAGGACTACGAAGGATTCGCAGCTGCTGATATTGAAGGAAAAGCAAGCAAGGTGTATCCGAACAAAGCACACGAGGCCTATGAAGAAGCACTAGACGAAGAAGGTGTCATGACGGTATTTGGTGACTTGAAACCGTACGAGGAAGAACCTTATACAGAAGAAAATCATTAGTCCCCTCATATTGGGGGCTTTATGTTTATATCATGTAATTATTGGGAAATCATTTTAAGAGTGAATTTGATTGGAGGAGATTCTTGATGGCTAGAAAAAGTATCATTTGGGCGATTGTCGTCTTCTTTATTACATACGCACTATTCTCTATTGCCGGATTCTTGTTCCCCATCGACAGAGAATGGTATGATGCATTGAATAAACCAGAATGGACGCCTGGTGGCGGTGTGATTGGTGCTGTGTGGGCTGTCTTATTCGCACTCATCTCATTGTCCGCAGCGATCATTTATGGAAAATATGGATTCCAAAAAATTACTTTACCATTTTGGATTCTTTTCCTTTTAAATTATGTTTTCAATCAAGCCTTTAGCTTTTTTCAATTTACACAAAAGGATTTGTTTGTAGCTACAATCGACTGCCTTCTCGTCGCACTGACAGCACTTGCACTTGTCATCGTCTCACGTAAACTAAGCAAAGTCGTTCCAATTTTACTGATTCCTTATGTCTTATGGGGCTTCTTTGCCACATACTTGTCTTATACGATCTATTCCATGAATATGTAAAAAAAGACCGCCATGATGCGGTCTTTCGTTTTGGAGAAAATAAAAAAGAGATCTTTGACAAGATCTCTTTTAAAAATGACCCGTACGGGATTCGAAACCGTGTTACCGCCGTGAAAGGGCGGTGTCTTAACCGCTTGACCAACGGGCCATATCAATGGCGGAGAAGGAGGGATTTGAACCCTCGCGCCGCTTACGCGACCTACACCCTTAGCAGGGGCGCCTCTTCAGCCACTTGAGTACTTCTCCATTTGGCTCCGCAGGTAGGATTCGAACCTACGACCGATCGGTTAACAGCCGATAGCTCTACCACTGAGCTACTGCGGAAGATCATGGTGGGCCTGAGTGGACTCGAACCACCGACCTCACGCTTATCAGGCGTGCGCTCTAACCAGCTGAGCTACAGGCCCATGAATAGATATACAAATGGAGCGGGTGATGGGAATCGAACCCACGACATCAGCTTGGAAGGCTGAGGTTTTACCACTAAACTACACCCGCAAAAATATGTATGGGGCGATTGATGGGAATCGAACCCACGAGTGCCAGAGCCACAATCTGGTGCGTTAACCACTTCGCCACAACCGCCATACTATGAATATTTTTATAAAAGTGGCTCGGGACGGAATCGAACCGCCGACACACGGATTTTCAGTCCGTTGCTCTACCAACTGAGCTACCGAGCCAAGTATTTTTTTGAAAAATGGCGGTCCGGACGGGACTCGAACCCGCGACCTCCTGCGTGACAGGCAGGCATTCTAACCAACTGAACTACCGGACCATTTTGGTTGCGGGGGCAGGATTTGAACCTGCGACCTTCGGGTTATGAGCCCGACGAGCTACCGAACTGCTCCACCCCGCGATGATATGGGTTTTAAAAAATATGGCGGAGGAAGAGGGATTCGAACCCCCGCGGGCTTTGACACCCCTGTCGGTTTTCAAGACCGATCCCTTCAGCCGGACTTGGGTATTCCTCCGTATAGATGGTGGACCTTGTAGGACTCGAACCTACGACCGGACGGTTATGAGCCGTCTGCTCTAACCAACTGAGCTAAAGGTCCTTTATAGCGGCGGAGGGGATCGAACCCCCGACCTCACGGGTATGAACCGTACGCTCTAGCCAGCTGAGCTACACCGCCATGATCAAAATAATCTTTTAAAAAGTGGAGCCTAGCGGGATCGAACCGCTGACCTCCTGCGTGCAAGGCAGGCGCTCTCCCAGCTGAGCTAAGGCCCCATAAAAGATGGTCGGGAAGACAGGATTCGAACCTGCGACCCCTTGGTCCCAAACCAAGTGCTCTACCAAGCTGAGCTACTTCCCGATCTTAATGGCGCGCCCGAGAGGAGTCGAACCCCTAACCTTTTGATCCGTAGTCAAACGCTCTATCCAATTGAGCTACGGGCGCTTATTTATAATGCCGAGGGCCGGACTTGAACCGGCACGGTAGTCACCTACCGCAGGATTTTAAGTCCTGTGTGTCTGCCAATTCCACCACCCCGGCGTGGATGGTATAAGCGGAAGACGGGATTCGAACCCGCGACCCCCACCTTGGCAAGGTGGTGTTCTACCACTGAACTACTTCCGCATTACAGGATTTCTTTATTTTATTTGGCAATGCGGGTGAAGGGACTTGAACCCCCACGTCATAAAGACACTAGATCCTAAGTCTAGCGCGTCTGCCAATTCCGCCACACCCGCATGAAACATGGTGAGCCATGAAGGACTCGAACCTTCGACCCTCTGATTAAAAGTCAGATGCTCTACCAACTGAGCTAATGGCTCGCTTTAAAAGCGACTTGTCTATCTTACCATATGAAAGTGGTGCCGGCAAGAGGACTTGAACCCCCAACCTACTGATTACAAGTCAGTTGCTCTACCAGTTGAGCTACACCGGCTTTATCTATCCTAACATTATGTAAGAATAAATATGGTGGAGGATGACGGGCTCGAACCGCCGACCCTCTGCTTGTAAGGCAGATGCTCTCCCAGCTGAGCTAATCCTCCACTATGTAGGAATCTCTCGATCCGACAAAGATTATTATATACAGGTTTTAATCATTTGTAAAGGCTATATTAAAAAAATTTTATTTCAATTTTCATTGCGTATTTCTTTTAACAAATGATCGTCATTTCACCTATTCAAACAGCTGCTGTTCCACGTTCAGCAGCTGAACTTCTCTCTCCTATATTCTCTTTTAAAACGTTCGATTCCTTCAGAAATATTAGCAGTCCCTCATTTTTATACTTTAATGATATATGTAATCTCTTTAGCCGTAAGCATTTATAAAAATCATATAGGCTTACACATCTTTAATTTCCCTATATAAGCTGATACTCTGTCTCTCTATTGTTTTTATAACTAATGTTTTAGCGATAGGCTCATTTTCTCTTTATATCCAAGTATTTCACACGGTGCTTCTGGACATAAAATGAAGCCACGATCTTTTATCAAACAAGTGAATGTATGTACCCTCAACTTGCACAAAAAAGACCAGTTCCGACTGGAACTGGTCCTTTTAGAAGCTTGGCGGCGTCCTACTCTCACAGGGGGAAACCCCCAACTACCATCGGCGCTGAAGAGCTTAACTTCCGTGTTCGGTATGGGAACGGGTGTGACCTCTTCGCTATCGCCACCAAACCTGATGGAGAGAATGTTCTCTCAAAACTAGATAACAATGTTCATGCTTCACAATAGAATATAGGTTAAGTCCTCGATCTATTAGTATCTGTCAGCTCCACGTGTCACCACGCTTCCACCTCAGACCTATCAACCTGATCATCTTTCAGGGATCTTACTTCCTTGCGGAATGGGAAATCTCATCTTGAGGGGGGCTTCATGCTTAGATGCTTTCAGCACTTATCCCGTCCGCACATAGCTACCCAGCGATGCCCTTGGCAGAACAACTGGTACACCAGCGGTGCGTCCATCCCGGTCCTCTCGTACTAAGGACAGCTCCTCTCAAATTTCCTGCGCCCGCGACGGATAGGGACCGAACTGTCTCACGACGTTCTGAACCCAGCTCGCGTACCGCTTTAATGGGCGAACAGCCCAACCCTTGGGACCGACTACAGCCCCAGGATGCGATGAGCCGACATCGAGGTGCCAAACCTCCCCGTCGATGTGGACTCTTGGGGGAGATAAGCCTGTTATCCCCGGGGTAGCTTTTATCCGTTGAGCGATGGCCCTTCCATGCGGAACCACCGGATCACTAAGCCCGACTTTCGTCCCTGCTCGACTTGTAGGTCTCGCAGTCAAGCTCCCTTGTGCCTTTACACTCTGCGAATGATTTCCAACCATTCTGAGGGAACCTTTGGGCGCCTCCGTTACATTTTAGGAGGCGACCGCCCCAGTCAAACTGCCCACCTGACACTGTCTCCCTGCCCGATAAGGGCAGCGGGTTAGAAGGTCAATACAGCCAGGGTAGTATCCCACCGATGCCTCCACCGAAGCTAGCGCTCCGGTTTCCAAGGCTCCTACCTATCCTGTACAAGCTGTACCAACATTCAATATCAGGCTGCAGTAAAGCTCCACGGGGTCTTTCCGTCCTGTCGCGGGTAACCTGCATCTTCACAGGTACTATAATTTCACCGAGTCTCTCGTTGAGACAGTGCCCAGATCGTTGCGCCTTTCGTGCGGGTCGGAACTTACCCGACAAGGAATTTCGCTACCTTAGGACCGTTATAGTTACGGCCGCCGTTTACTGGGGCTTCAATTCGCACCTTCGCTTACGCTAAGCGCTCCTCTTAACCTTCCAGCACCGGGCAGGCGTCAGCCCCTATACTTCGCCTTACGGCTTCGCAGAGACCTGTGTTTTTGCTAAACAGTCGCCTGGGCCTATTCACTGCGGCTTCTCGGGGCTTTAACACCCTAAGAAGCACCCCTTCTCCCGAAGTTACGGGGTCATTTTGCCGAGTTCCTTAACGAGAGTTCTCTCGATCACCTTAGGATTCTCTCCTCGCCTACCTGTGTCGGTTTGCGGTACGGGCACCTCTCACCTCGCTAGAGGCTTTTCTTGGCAGTGTGGAATCAGGAACTTCGCTACTAAATTTCGCTCGCCATCACAGCTCAGCCTTTACGGGAAACGGATTTGCCTATTTCCCAGCCTAACTGCTTGGACGCGGATATCCAATACCGCGCTTACCCTATCCTCCTGCGTCCCCCCATTGCTCAAATGGTGAGGAGGTGGTACAGGAATATCAACCTGTTGTCCATCGCCTACGCCTTTCGGCCTCGGCTTAGGTCCCGACTAACCCTGAGCGGACGAGCCTTCCTCAGGAAACCTTAGGCATTCGGTGGACGGGATTCTCACCCGTCTTTCGCTACTCATACCGGCATTCTCACTTCTAAGCGCTCCACCAGTCCTTCCGGTCTGGCTTCACAGCCCTTAGAACGCTCTCCTACCACTGTTCGTAAGAACAGTCCGCAGCTTCGGTGATACGTTTAGCCCCGGTACATTTTCGGCGCAGAGTCACTCGACCAGTGAGCTATTACGCACTCTTTAAATGGTGGCTGCTTCTAAGCCAACATCCTGGTTGTCTAAGCAACTCCACATCCTTTTCCACTTAACGTATACTTTGGGACCTTAGCTGGCGGTCTGGGCTGTTTCCCTTTCGACTACGGATCTTATCACTCGCAGTCTGACTCCCAAGGATAAGTCATCGGCATTCGGAGTTTGACTGAATTCGGTAACCCGGTAGGGGCCCCTAGTCCAATCAGTGCTCTACCTCCGAGACTCTTACCTTGAGGCTAGCCCTAAAGCTATTTCGGAGAGAACCAGCTATCTCCAGGTTCGATTGGCATTTCACCCCTACCCACACCTCATCCCCGCACTTTTCAACGTGCGTGGGTTCGGGCCTCCATTCAGTGTTACCTGAACTTCACCCTGGACATGGGTAGATCACCTGGTTTCGGGTCTACGACCACGTACTCATGCGCCCTATTCAGACTCGCTTTCGCTGCGGCTCCGCATCTTCTGCTTAACCTTGCACGGGATCGTAACTCGCCGGTTCATTCTACAAAAGGCACGCCATCACCCGTTAACGGGCTCTGACTACTTGTAGGCACACGGTTTCAGGATCTATTTCACTCCCCTTCCGGGGTGCTTTTCACCTTTCCCTCACGGTACTGGTTCACTATCGGTCACTAGGGAGTATTTAGCCTTGGGAGATGGTCCTCCCGGATTCCGACGGAATTTCACGTGTTCCGCCGTACTCAGGATCCACTCTGGAGAGAACGACATTTCAGTTACAGGGCTGTTACCTTCTTTGGCGGGCCTTTCCAGACCTCTTCGCTTATATCATTCCTTTGTAACTCCGTATAGAGTGTCCTACAACCCCAAGAGGCAAGCCTCTTGGTTTGGGCTGTTCCCGTTTCGCTCGCCGCTACTCAGGGAATCGCATTTGCTTTCTCTTCCTCCGGGTACTTAGATGTTTCAGTTCCCCGGGTATGCCTTCTCATACTCTATGTATTCAAGTATGGATACTACTCCATTACGAGCAGTGGGTTTCCCCATTCGGAAATCTCCGGATCAAAGCTTGCTTACAGCTCCCCGAAGCATATCGGTGTTCGTCCCGTCCTTCATCGGCTCCTAGTGCCAAGGCATCCACCGTGCGCCCTTTCTAACTTAACCATTTCTTACTTTAGAAAGAATCACTATGTGTGATGAACTTTGCATTGCATTCAATGTGAATGTATTACTTATTGTTATCTAGTTTTCAAAGAACAATCCTGTCTCGCTAGAGACATGTTTTGAAGGAATGATCCTTCAAAACTAAACAAGACGAAAACGTACGCTGCTCCATATATCCTTAGAAAGGAGGTGATCCAGCCGCACCTTCCGATACGGCTACCTTGTTACGACTTCACCCCAATCATCTGCCCCACCTTCGGCGGCTGGCTCCATAAAGGTTACCTCACCGACTTCGGGTGTTGCAAACTCTCGTGGTGTGACGGGCGGTGTGTACAAGGCCCGGGAACGTATTCACCGCGGCATGCTGATCCGCGATTACTAGCGATTCCAGCTTCACGCAGTCGAGTTGCAGACTGCGATCCGAACTGAGAACAGATTTATGGGATTGGCTAAACCTTGCGGTCTTGCAGCCCTTTGTTCTGTCCATTGTAGCACGTGTGTAGCCCAGGTCATAAGGGGCATGATGATTTGACGTCATCCCCACCTTCCTCCGGTTTGTCACCGGCAGTCACCTTAGAGTGCCCAACTGAATGCTGGCAACTAAGATCAAGGGTTGCGCTCGTTGCGGGACTTAACCCAACATCTCACGACACGAGCTGACGACAACCATGCACCACCTGTCACTCTGTCCCCGAAGGGAAAGCCCTATCTCTAGGGTTGTCAGAGGATGTCAAGACCTGGTAAGGTTCTTCGCGTTGCTTCGAATTAAACCACATGCTCCACCGCTTGTGCGGGCCCCCGTCAATTCCTTTGAGTTTCAGTCTTGCGACCGTACTCCCCAGGCGGAGTGCTTAATGCGTTAGCTGCAGCACTAAGGGGCGGAAACCCCCTAACACTTAGCACTCATCGTTTACGGCGTGGACTACCAGGGTATCTAATCCTGTTCGCTCCCCACGCTTTCGCTCCTCAGCGTCAGTTACAGACCAGAGAGTCGCCTTCGCCACTGGTGTTCCTCCACATCTCTACGCATTTCACCGCTACACGTGGAATTCCACTCTCCTCTTCTGCACTCAAGTTTCCCAGTTTCCAATGACCCTCCCCGGTTGAGCCGGGGGCTTTCACATCAGACTTAAGAAACCGCCTGCGAGCCCTTTACGCCCAATAATTCCGGACAACGCTTGCCACCTACGTATTACCGCGGCTGCTGGCACGTAGTTAGCCGTGGCTTTCTGGTTAGGTACCGTCAAGGTGCGAGCAGTTACTCTCGCACTTGTTCTTCCCTAACAACAGAGCTTTACGATCCGAAAACCTTCATCACTCACGCGGCGTTGCTCCGTCAGACTTTCGTCCATTGCGGAAGATTCCCTACTGCTGCCTCCCGTAGGAGTCTGGGCCGTGTCTCAGTCCCAGTGTGGCCGATCACCCTCTCAGGTCGGCTACGCATCGTCGCCTTGGTGAGCCATTACCCCACCAACTAGCTAATGCGCCGCGGGTCCATCTGTAAGTGACAGCCGAAACCGTCTTTCATCCTTGAACCATGCGGTTCAAGGAACTATCCGGTATTAGCTCCGGTTTCCCGGAGTTATCCCAGTCTTACAGGCAGGTTACCCACGTGTTACTCACCCGTCCGCCGCTAACATCCGGGAGCAAGCTCCCTTCTGTCCGCTCGACTTGCATGTATTAGGCACGCCGCCAGCGTTCGTCCTGAGCCAGGATCAAACTCTCCGAGGTATGCAGGATGCATATCACACATGCGTTGCTACACGATGTAGCGAACTTAGCATGTAATCATTTCCTGCCTCGTCAGCGTTTGACTGACTACCTATGAAGTATCATAGGATTTTTTTATAAAAACTCGAATTAACAGGTACGTTTTGTCTTGTTTAGTTTTCAAAGATCATCTTCGTCGTCTCTCAGAGGCGACTTTATTAATATAACATTCTATCAAGATAAAGTCAACAACTTTTTTCTTAATGTTATTTATCAACCGCGCTGTTTCAGCGGCGAATACAAATATAACACCTTTTGAAAGAAGAAACAAGTATTTTTTCTAAATAATTTATTTTTCCTTATCTCTTCCTATATATTGATACAAATGCTGCTTATCTCGGGAATTATCTATTGTTGATCCTGCAGGTCTTTAGTATATTTATAATAGATTGAAACTAAATAACCGCAGGGGGAGCTTTGTGCTGAGAGTGAACATTCGTTGTTCTGACCCTTTGAACCTGTCAGTTAATACTGAAGTAGGAATGTGGAATCACTTGAATACATACGGTGTATTCAAATCGATATGTTTTTCTATGAATAACATACTCATCCTTACACGGTCTCTCCTTGCTCAATTCATGAAAAAGGAGATTTTTTTATGCAGCAATCAAATCAATTGGTACGACTGATGGAAATCGCAATTATGACTTCACTTGCACTTGTATTAGATTACTTATCAGGTCTCTTTTTAAGAATGCCTAATGGCGGTTCTCTTGCGCTGATTATGATTCCCGTCATTCTCATGTCTATTAGATGGGGAATATCTACCGGATTTATCATCGGTGTGTTAATCGCAGGTCTTCAGCTGATAAATAGCCCGATCATCGCTACACCTGTTCAAGGATTCCTCGATTACTTCGTTGCATCTGTTGTCATTTCTTTAAGCGGCCTGTTTTCTGGACTGATTAAAAAAGCCATTCAGGATCAAAAGCGAAAACAGCAATTCTTCTATATTACCCTAGCTGTTTTTATTGCTAGTTTCTTCAGGCTGCTGACGTTCTTTATTTCTGGCGTTGTTTTCTTTTCTCAATATGCACCAAAGGGAACACCAGGATGGGTTTATTCTTTAGTTTATAACAGCACATATATGGTTCCTTCATTTATTATTTGCAGTATCGTTCTTTGTATACTCATCCCAAGTGCATCCCGTTTGGTTTTTCCTCGTCAAAAATAACCAGCTGATTACAGCTGGTTATTTTTTTATGCATAATTTACCGCTCTATGGAATCTATTAATAATAGAAGATTTCATGCTGGAGGTACGACAATGAGCCCTTACTCCATTATGCTGTGCTGTTATATTCTCAGTCTTGCTTATTTTTTGGCAAGTTTCTATGAAGCTTTAAAAATAGCAGGCGTGAAAGGAAAAGTAGAAGCTTCACCGTTTATTTCTTACATGTTGCTTGCTGTGCTCTTCACTTTTTTCTCTCATTATTACTGGAAGCTGACGATTTAATTCGCTGTACATGGTTATTCAATATAGACAGCTCCCATCCATACCCTATTTCATTATGGTTCTCGCCAGCCAGCTCGAACTGGCTGGTAACGACAAAACTAGGTTGAAGTTTTTGATAAAATTGTTTTGCCGAATTTTGTTCAAACACCCATAGCAGCATATTCTGATAACCTTTTTCTATTAAATATTCCACTCCTTTTGCTATTAGAGCAATACCCGCACCTGATTTCTGTTTCTGTTGTAATAAATAGATGGCATATAGCTCTCCATCATATGTAGAATAACGTTCGTCACGTTGTTTTCCGAAAGAAGCAAAACCAAATACGCCATCCGCATCTTCTGCGACAAACGTCCCTTCAAGTGACCTTCTTCTCCAGCTCTCTTTCCGATCTTCAATGTTTAAACCATCTAAATACTCCTGCGAAATAATCCCCTGATAAGTCGTCTGCCAGCTTTTCACATGAATCTCAGCGATTTTTGGAATATCTTGATGTACCGCATGTCTCACCTTCATCCGCGCCACTCCTACTCACTGTTTTTATCCTATTTATATTATGATAAATTCTTATTTTTTAAAATTCAATCAATAAAGGATATCCGTTGACATTTTGTCAACACGCCTTTATATTGGGGACAACTTCTTCTATAGAAGAGTTGATACATAATGAAAAGGACGGTGTAGAAAATGGATATTAAGACAACAGAGCTTGGGCAAATTTTAAAGGGAAAATTGCAGCAACGCTCTTTATCTTTAAGAGAGCTCAGCACATACACAGGAATCGATAAAGCGACACTGTCCAGAATCATGAATGGAAAAAGAAAACCCACTTTGAATCATCTGCAGCGGCTTTCAGAATCTCTGAACATATCATTAGATCAACTATTGACTGCTTCAGGGTATCCAATTAAAAACGAAAAGGCGCACGGTGATACGTTCATTCAAGCGGTAGAAGAGATTGAAAAAACCCTAAAAGATCAAGAGTTCTACGACGGTACGTTTAGTCAGACCAAATTGGAACAAAAGTTAAACGAATACGAAGTCTACAGCCAAACAGCTGAAGGAAAAGAAACGATTACGGCAAAGTTTGAAAAAAAGATGAAGACGCTAAGCGGCGTCGGACCATTTCTTGAGCAGTTGAAAAACATGTACAGTTTATTCATCAATGGACGGGGGACTCCTCGAGAATTGATGCTGATGGGAGGCGCACTCCTTTATTTCATTATGCCTGTTGATTTAATACCAGATTATATTTTTCCGATCGGCTATATTGATGACGCTGCCGCGGTGCAAGTCATATTAAACCAACTGACAAATAGGGCATAGCAGGAAAAGAAGCCATGAAAAAACAGTACAGCATTGACTTCGCACTTTTACTCACTGTTATTTGTTTATTTGTCATCAGCCTACTAGCTGTTTATAGCGGATCGGGACAGTATGAAACGCAAGATATGCTTTATTTCGTCAAAAGGCAAATTTTCTGGTATATCGTCGGTTTCGGTCTCATGGTAGCAGTTGCCTACTTTGATTATGAGCTGCTTGAGCGTTTATCTTTTCGGTTATTTGCAGGTGGTATTTTTCTCATTATTCTTGTGCATTTTTTCGGAACGAGTCAAAATGGTTCCCAAAGGTGGATCAGCTTCGGTTCAATCAAAATTCAGCCATCAGAGTTCATGAAAATTTTTGTGATCCTGCTGCTTGCGGCTGTCTTGAACCAATACAAGCATCAGCGATTTTCTTTTCAAGAAAGCATCATTCCTACAACTAAAGTCATTTGCTGGACGATCGTCCCTTTTTTCCTCATCTTAATTCAGCCTGATTTAGGAACAGCGCTCGTGATCTTATCCATTGCCTTTACACTGATGCTTGTATCAGGGATTTCGAGCAAGATGACGGCTGCATTAATGGCTGCTTTTCTTGCACTTCTTGCCTTTTTGATCTATCTGCACAATCATCATTTTGAGCATTTTACGAAAATCATTAAGCCTCATCAGCTTGATCGCATTTATGGGTGGCTCTCTCCTGATGAATTTGATTCAACATACGGGTATCAGCTGAAACAATCGATACTCGGCATTGGATCAGGTCAATTATCAGGAAGCGGTTTTACAAAGGGGCAACAAGTACAAGGTGGCAATATCCCTGAAGCCCATACGGATTTTATATTTGCCGTCATTGGTGAGGAGTTTGGTTTTATTGGCGCCTCTCTTTTGATGTGTCTGTACTTAATGATGATTTACCGAATCATTCACGTGGCTATGCACGCTAATACACTCTATGGATTATACATATGTGCAGGTGTCGTTGGGCTGATCATGTTTCAAGTTTTCCAAAACGTAGGGATGACAATCGGTTTAATGCCTGTGACGGGACTTGCACTTCCTTTTATCAGCTATGGAGGCAGTGCGCTATTGACCAACATGATCGCCATTGGTCTCGTGTTTAGTGTCAATCTTAGATCATCATCCTATATGTTTGGTCGCAATTGGGGTTGAAGATGATGCCATTCCTTTTATCCCATCTCAAAAGAATCGACCGCATTCTTGTTGGTACGATTGTGTTTCTCTGCTTATTTGGTTTACTGATGGTCTACAGTGCAAGTTATCCTTTAGGAGAAGTGAAGTATGAACAGGGCAGCTATTTCTTTATCAAACAATGGCAATGGCTCGTGATGGGGGGATTCTTTTTCTTCATTGCCGCTCTTCTCCCTTATCAGATTTATCGCAAATGGATGAAGTGGCTTGTCTTACTGTCATTGCTATGTCTCATCCTTGTCCTGCTTCCTGGAATTGGTGTTGTCAAAAATAATTCACAGCGGTGGATTCATCTAGGTTCTCTCATGCTCCAGCCTTCAGAAGCTGTGAAACTAGTGATGGTGATCTATTTTGCCTATGTGTATGCGAAAAAACAAGCGTACATTACATCTTTTAAAAAAGGTGTAATGCCGCCACTCATTCTTTTAGGGATTGTTTTTTTATTGATCTTAAAGCAGCCGGATTTAGGCACAGCTGTGTCTATTTTATTAAGCTGCGGCATTATTTTATTATGCGCTGGACTGAAAATGCGCCATCTTATTTTGCTGGGATGGACTGCCGCAGCGGGAATCACTTTTTTTGCTGTGACAGCTCCTTACCGTTTAAAACGGCTGACTTCTTTTCGTAATCCTTTTCAGTATGAAAATGGGGATGGATATCAGCTGATTCATTCGTATTTCGCGATGAATTCAAGCGGGCTGACGGGAAATGGCTTAGGCGGAAGCATTCAAAAACTGGGCTTTCTTCCTGAAGCCCATACGGATTTTATCATGGCCATCATCAGTGAAGAACTGGGAATCATGGGGATTTTGCTTGTGATTGGTGCATATCTCCTCATCATGTATCGAGCCATGCGAATTGTGCAAGCTTTACACGACCCATTTGGAAAACTGTTAACGATCGGGCTCACGTTTCAAATCATGCTCCAAGCAGCATTTAATCTAGGAGCTGTCTTCGGGCTTCTCCCCATTACAGGCATACCTCTTCCCTTTATTAGCTATGGCGGCTCCTCCTTAATGTTTATGATGATATCGGCTGGTATTCTCGTGAATCTTTCTTCATATGTAAAAAAGAATCCATATCGGGCGCATGCCAAATAGACACCTTCTGATGAAAGGTGTCTATTGATTTTATTCTTCTATTTGATGATTCGCTTTTTCGCTTTTTCTTGGTTGTTTGATCTCGTTTGTCAGCTCTTGAATGCTTTGCTTCACATTGCCTTTGCCAGAAAAGTTCTCAATAATTTCTTTCACATCTATTCCAGAGGATGCTTTCAGGCTTTCTTGCAGACTGGACATGAGGTTTGTGGCATAGCCAGTGACTTTATTAGCACCGCTGCCTTCCCCGTTACCGCCCGTATCCACAACAGTAATTTTATCAATGTTAGAAAGTGGCGCAGATACTTGCTTCGCATATTCAGGTAGCATTTTCACAATCATATCAAGGATTGCTGCTTGACCATACTGTTCGAATGCTTCAGCGATTTTCTCTTTCGCTTCGGCTTCTGCAAGTCCTTTTAGTCTAATGACTTCCGCTTCTGTTTCCCCTTTTGCACGATCCGCTTCCGCTTTGGCAAGCCCGTCAATACGGACTTTCTCAGCTTCTGCTTTGGCCATTGCTTCAATGCTGTATTTCTTCGCATCTGCTTCAGCGAGGCGTTTCGCTTTTTCCGCGGCAGCCGACTGCTCAACAGCATAACGGTCCGCATCTGCTTTCTTTTTCACTTCAGAATCGTATTGACGTTCACGACGCTGAATCTCTTTTTCTTCTAATTCAATTTGTTTCTGACGCTCAATGATTTTGACTTGCATTTCTTGTTCAGTTACGTGCTGTCGGTTACGAGCTGTTTCTAGATCGTACGCTTGGTCAGCACTTGCTTTTGCCGTATCCTGTTCACGTCTGAATTCTGCTCTTTTCAGCTCATTGATCTTTTCTGCTTCAGCGATTTCAGTAGCACGCTCAAGCTCAGATTTCTTCGCATCTTTATCTGCTTCGGCACGTTTGATACGTGTTTCTTTATCTGCTTCAGCTGTTGCAATATCTGCATCGCGTTTTACTTGGGCAATTCTTGGTTTACCTAGAGATTCTAAATAGCCATTTTTATCACGAACATCTTTGATCGTAAACGATACAATGACAAGACCCATTTTCGCTAAATCTTGAGAAGCGACACGTTGTACTTCTTGAGAGAATTTCTCTCTATTTTTATAAATCTCTTCAACTGTCATTGATCCTAAGATGGAACGAAGATGGCCTTCTAATACTTCTCTTGCTTCGTTTTCGCGGTCTTCTTTTGTTTTCCCTAAAAATTGCTCTGCAGCAGTCGCGATTTCTTCAATCGATCCGCCAATTTTAATGATGGCTGTTCCATCCGCCATGACCGGTACACCTTGTTCGGTATAGACTTCAGGTGTTGAAACGTCTAGCTTGCTAGATAGTAAGCTGAGCGGCTCTGCTTGTTGAAAGACTGGAAGTACAAAGGTACCGCCGCCTCTCACAATCTTAATCTTGTTTCCACCTTCATCCACGTGGACATTTTTACTTCCTAGGTAACTTCCTGTGACGATTAATGCTTCATCTGGACCTGCTGTCCGGTATTTAGAAACAAATACACCAATAAGTGCAATAAGAATCACAAGCACAATTCCAATGATCACTAAAATCGTTGTTCCTGGCATAGCATTCCCTCCTAGATTTCTTCATTTGGTATAACAGATAAGACGCCTTTGTTCACTTCGACAACTAGCACACGGGTTCCATATGGAATCTCCTCTTGATCGAAACTGACAGCTGGCTTTGAGATTTTCCCGCTATTACTGATTAACAGCACTTCTCCAAATCCGTCTTTTGGAACAGATACAATGATCTCCCCAGTTCTTCCTTTTAAATCGGCCTCCGTATAAGAGAGGGATTCTTCAGCAGAGGAAAGCGGGACTAATACAAATACATTCAAACAGGTCACAAGGATCACTGCGAGGATGGCAGATAATACTGCGCCAAGTCCACTTCCTACAATTGCCGTTTTTTCAGAGATAAACCCTCCAGCCGAGAAAAAGGTAAGAAATGCGAGGATCAATGTTGGTTGAAGGAATGGAACAGGGATCGCTTCAAATAATCCATCAAATACATCGCCGAAAAAGACGAAAACAAGTGTCAGGATTCCTGATATCATTAATATGTATAAATACAGCGTCTGAAGAGGCAGCCCGAACACATCCATCTTCCTCATCCTTTCTTCATGAAATGAACATCTTTTGTTTCATTTAGACCTCACCCACCTCCAATGTATTCCTTCTAACAGGTAATACGAACCACTTTTGTAAAGGTTTCATATTTCATCACAATTCTTCAAAGGGATTTTCGGATAGCTCAAGAATGATTGTCATGTACCATTATGTTAAAATTTGATCTTGAGGTGATGAAGAAAATGAGTTTATTACATGAAGCAAGACAAGAATTGTGGCACGAGCTGCAAGGTTTGAGCGAAGAACAATTGAACCAAAAATTATCTGATGATACTTGGAGTATTCAAGAGGTAGCAGATCATTTAAAGAAAATGGACCTAGTTGCAGCAAAACATCTAGCTGCTGAGGGTAAAAAAGCACCAATTAAAGAATATGAACCAAAGCCGGTAGAAATGGCAGAGGACCGTTCGAAAAAAGCCACTGCGCCTAGTATTGTTGCGCCTGAGCGCAAGCATGTCACACCTACACATTTAAAGGATGAGCTCGATACTGCACGTGAGCAGCTCAATCAAATTTTATCAACATTTACTGAGGAAGATTTCAAACGTGTCATTGCACACCCTGTGTTTAAAGAGCTATCCCTTAAGCAATACCTTGATTTTATCGGTGCACACGAAAAACGCCATATTCATCAAATCAAAGAAATTAAAGAACAACTATAGACATAAAAAAGACTCCCTTTTGGGAGCCTTTTTTCATTGTTACACCGTTTTAGGTGTTAACTCAAAGCAGCGAGCATAAATCCATTTGTACGCTTTTTCGTTTAAATCTCTTGGGTTTCCAACTGTTTGCGGATCTTTCATCGCTTCTTTAGATAAACGATCAATCATATCTTTTGATACACCTTGTTCTTCTAATGAAGGAACTTCTAAATCCTCCACTAAATCATACATCCAGTTCACAGCTGCTTTGGCTGCTTCCTCTGTTGTCATTCTGCTTGTATCAATCCCAAACGCTTGCGCAATTCGAGCGAATTTTTCCGGATACCCTTTCCAGTTATACTCCATCACTGGTCCCATCATCGCTGCAACACACTGACCGTGCGCTACAGGAATAATACCTCCGAGTGTTTGACTCATCGCATGTGCAGCTCCAGCTGATTCACTTCCATAAGAAAGCCCGGCAAGCATCGCAGCTTGTGCCATTCCATATCTGGCTTCTAAGTCCTCGCCATCAGCAAAGGCACGGCGAATATAATGAGCAGCATATTCAATTGCCATGAGCGCTACCGCATCTGTAATCGGCTGAGCAAATTTCATCGTATAGCATTCAATCGCGTGAGCAAGCGCGTCAATTCCAGTCATTGCTGTCACATGAGGCGGCATGGATACATGAAGCTCTGGATCAATTACTGTTAGATGAGCTGCAATGAGAGGTCCACCAGTATTGAATTTGAATTCTCTTTCTTCATCAGTAATGACCGCCCACTGCGTTACCTCTGAACCTGTACCAGCTGTTGTCGGAATAGTGGTTAAAGGAGGGATTCTGTTTTCTAGCGGTTTTTTTCCCTCTGCCGCTTCGTAATCAAGGACTGAGCCTTCATGAGTCGCCTCTACTCCGATTGCCTTTGCTGTATCCATTGAACTGCCGCCGCCTACTGCGACTAATCCATTACAGCCTTCTTTTTCATATAAAGCAGATCCTTCGTTCACTAGACGGACTGGCGGATTTGGCTCTACTTTATCAAATAGAACGACATCGATTTGTGCTTCTTTTAATGAAGCAATTACTGGGTCCACCACGCCGGCTTGATAAATACCAGGGTCTGTTACAAGCAATACTTTTGAAACGCCGTATGCTTTTACTTCTTCCCCAACATGTTTCACTGCACCAATGCCATGTTTGATGACAGTCGGAATTTCAAATGTATGGAATTTCTGCATGCTTTCAATTTTCATATTTAGTGTCATATAGAATCTCCTCCAAATGCGTAATTTTTATTTAAACCAATGAACTGCTTCAGGTTTTGTATTTCGATATAAATGCTTCAGCTCGGTATATTCTTCAAGTCCCGTGCGTCCTAATTCGCGCCCAATGCCTGATTGCTTGTAGCCACCCCAAGGTGCTTGAGCAAAATAAGGATGGAAGTCATTGATCCAAACCGTGCCCAATCTTAATTGTCGAGCCACTCTTTCGGCCTTGCTGATATTAGAAGACCACACAGCTCCTGCTAATCCATAAATCGTATCATTTGCCAGCTTGATGACTTCTTCCTCTGTACGGAAGGTTTCGACTGTCAGGACAGGTCCAAAGACTTCTTCCTGCACAATCCGCATATCTGACGTGCAGCCTGAGAATATGGTCGGCAAGTAGAAGAACCCATTTTGCAGCTCCTCTGCGTCAGGTCTTTTTCCGCCTGTCTCTAACTTAGCGCCTTCTTCTAAACCGATGCTGACGTATTTTTCTACTTTTTCTCGATGCTCAGCTGAGATGAGCGGCCCGCTCTGGGTGTCTTCATCAAAGCCGTTGCCTAGCTTGATTTTTTTCGTACGCTTCACCAGTTCTTCTAAAAATTCATCATGAATAGATTCTTCCACCAGCAAACGTGAACCTGCTGAACACACTTGCCCTGCATGGAAAAATACAGCATTCATTGCCTGGTCAACCGCTACGTCTAAATCAGCATCTTGAAACACAATATTTGGATTCTTTCCGCCAAGCTCAAGGGCTATTTTTTTCACATTCCCGCTGGCTCCCTGCATAATTTTCTTTCCTGTTTCAATACCGCCTGTAAATGAAATCAGATCTACTTGATCATTTACAGCAAGCTCATCACCAACGGTTGCCCCAGGTCCAAGCACTAGGTTTGCAACGCCTGCTGGAACGCCCGCTTCTTCCATGAGTTTAAATATTTTTATTGTGGTGAGTGGTGTGATTTCACTTGGCTTTAGAACGATTGTATTTCCCGCCGCAAGTGCAGGAGCGATTTTCCAGCTTGCTTGAAGCAATGGATAGTTCCAAGGAGTGATTTGTCCGCATACACCGACAGGCTCTCTAACTAATTCACTTTTCGAGTTTGGAATTGGCGATGCAATGATTTCCCCGCCATCTTTATCAGCCAGACCTGCGTAATATTGGAACACGTTCGCAATATCGTCCATATCTGCCTTGCTTTCCTCTAATGTTTTGCCTGTATCAAGCGATTCCAATTTGGCTAGTTCATCAAGATCACGTCTAATCAATTCAGCTATCTTAAACACAATATTTCCTCTTTCAAGTCCAGGCAGGTTTGCCCAGTCCCCTTGATCGAAGGCTTTTCTCGCTGCTTTAATGGCTAGCTGCGCGTCATTTCTAGATCCTTCGCTGACTGTCGCGATCACTTCTTGATTGAACGGATTGATGATATCCCGTGTGTCGCTACTTTTAGCGCCAACCCATTGTCCGTCTATAAATAGCGTTTGACTCATAGAAGGAACCTCCTCTGATTCTCTTTGGTAAGTTTGTTAAATAAAAATTTAACATTTTGAACATAATTAACTTATCATGTTCAAATTTTTCTGTCAAAGGGAGATATGCTTCATTTATTTTGACATTTTGTATTCTTTCGTTAACATATAGTCCATAAAGATTTTTTTGAACGGATTGAATTTTCTTAATAGAAAGCAGGGACAAAATGAAAAAGCAGGAAAAACCGCAAGCAGAAGATCGTATTTTAGCTGCTAAAGATCTAGTCATTGATTCCATAGCTGAAACGATGGATCTCTACGGCATTACAAGAAGTGCAGGTATTCTATATGGAACGATGTATTTAAATGAGGAAATGACACTGGATGAAATGCGTGAAGAGCTGCAAATGAGTAAGCCGAGTATGAGCACGGGTGTGAAAAAGCTGCAAGACATGAATATTGTCAAAAAGACGTTTCACCGGGGCCGAAGAAAACACAGCTTTGTTGCGGAAAAAGACTTTTTTAAGTTTTTCACGAACTTCTTTCCACAAAAATGGGAACGTGAGGTCGAGGTCAATTTAGCGGCAATTGAAGAAGCACAAGAGCGGCTTCAAGAGGTGTCGCGTGATGATCAGCTGGAGGAACATGTAAAAGAAGAAGCGCAGCAGCTCATTGAGCAGCTTGAAAGCTCAAAAGCCTATTATGACTGGCTGAGACGATTAGCCCATTCTGTTCATTCTGGTGAAATTTTTGACTATATTCCGATTGAACAGAAAGAAAAATAGACGATGTGTTTACGTTTTACAGCTTGAATTTCAGAGGACGATTGATTATAATAAATTATGTCGTCATACTTCGGGGCATTAGCTCAGCTGGGAGAGCGCTACGCTGGCAGCGTAGAGGTCAGCGGTTCGATCCCGCTATGCTCCATACGAAAAACCATTCTTGAAAAATCAAGGATGGTTTTTTTATGTACATATCTGTTACAGTTCTGTTTGTTTTTTGTTTTTTCTTCATAACTTTATGATGCGGTATGTAATCACAGAAAGATAAGTTAGGATGAGAATGATTGTGTAGGACACAGGGAAATCGCTCGTCATTCCGTGATAAATGAAATAGATGAGCAGCACTGACAGCATGATGATCTGGAACAGTTCTTTTTTCATTTTCTCTCCTCTCATGATAGGGATTTGGCCGATTATATCACAAATGAAGTCAATTTTAGTTAGCTATCAGCAAGGAAGCATTTCCTCACTTGCTGATAGCTTTTTTTATAGATCATCACTTCTTCTGTAGTTGTTCGATTTTGTTCTTCGTCTTCGGTCCGTAAATTCCGTCTGCAGCTAAGCCGTTCATGAGCTGGAACCGCTTGACCGCATTCGCCGTTTTCGGTCCATAATAGCCGTCAATCCCGTTGTTTTTTGCCCCTTTGTCTGGGTAATAATAGAGGGATGATAAGGCTTTTTGCACGGCAGTGACTTGAGGGCCTTTTGTTAAGGGCTTGGTGACTTTTAAAATGCCTGATGGCAGATTTGACGATTTCTGTTTGGAAACGGGTGCTTTGTGGCTCAAGCTTTCTGTCTGAACTGGTTTTCTTGTGCTTTTGCTGCCGGTATGTGCTGTGGCTATTCCAGCTTTAAACTGATCCCATCGTCCAAGAAGTTTCCTTGGACACTCTTTCCCGCTCCAATGTTTATGAGGCACTACATTTGATAAAGGAATTCCGAAATCTCCCATCAGCTTTCGAATGAGCCATTGGGCATTTTCAACTGCTTGTTCAAAGCTGCCGTCTGCATTTTCACAAATTTCAATTCCAATTGATTTCATATTGCCGGTGCCTCTGCCATCCCCTGCGTGCCAGCCGTTTTCGTTTAACGGTAAATGCTGATAAATCACCTGATCATCAACGGTGTAATGCCAGCTCACCCCGGTACTTGAACGTGCAACAAATGCTGCATGACTGGCCGCATTAGCACCTTTTGCACTGTTAGATGTATTATGCACTGTAATATAGAGCGGCTTCATCGTGTTTCCTGGTCTGTTGCGATGTTGTTTTGGAATCAATGCTTGAATGATTTTTACCATGTTGTTTCTCCTTCAAGTATTATTTTGTTAGCCCTCTTTGTTTCAGAGCATCTTTTTGTAATTGGCCTTTGTAGGTCACATAATTGTTTTTAAACCAAGCGATAACCGCTGTGACCATAGTAAAAATCGTAGAACCTGCCACATAAAGTGCTTCACCTGCGGTTTGTACTTGCTCCTCACTAATCGGCAGCACCGTCTGTCCAACCATGACAAGCGTTTGATTGATCAGAGCAATAAAAAGAAGCACTGTGCGAATCACAGTGCCTTTGTCGAATGTTTTCATGAGTTTTCCTCCTATTTTAAATTTCGTTCTATTTTGTCGAGTTTGTCGATCACGACGTCATACTTTTCACTAAACTTGGCTAGCACATCATTTTGCGCCTCGATTTGCTCATTGAGTTTGTTTTCTCGTTCCTTTGTGGTGTTGAGAACATAGAACAGAATCCAGCAAAAGAGAACGGCAAATGGGCCTTGGGTCATTAAGTTTTGAACAACATCTACTTCCATTGGAATCACCTTCTTTCCGACAAAAAAATAAAGCCATTAGGCTTCGTATTTGTCTCCTGTTATGTCTTGATAGTCGTCTGCCGAGATCCAGCCGATGCTTACATAAAATGCAATGTCCTCTGGGCCGTAACATTGCCAGTCCCAAAATTGTTTGATATCTGCTACAGTTGGAAACATCATTCTGAAGTCCCCCCTGTCTGCATAGCCAATAGCTGCGTTAATTGTTTAGATAATAAAGCATTTTGTTTCTTTAAAAGTTCTATATCACTTGGCGGGAGAGGGGCTGGTTTTAAGCTATCTATATACTCCTGTGTCGCTGATTCATACCATTGTTGTTTTTCCACATCAAAAGCTGCTTTATAAAAAGAGGGATTATTGGGTGGAGCAATTGTTGTGCATTGATCTGGAATGATATAATTTCCTTCATCATCCCTCTCAAACACTATTATAGGTCTGACCAATTCATTTTGATGATTGTACTCATAAACTTGTATCATACTATCACTTCCTTAATTTAATGGGACGACTGTGTCTAAATAGTAGCCAGTTACTGCACTTTCATTCGCTGCCAGTAAACCAGTTAGCTTTAGCTCTCCTGTCTTATATATAAGTAATTTACTATGACCGGTTGTACCTGATACGGGAACTGATACTACTAGGCCTTTATCTGGTAAGTCCGTACTTGGAATACTTCCACAGATAACTTCTCTATTTGCTTTTAGGTGACCTCTCAACAATAATAAATTTCCCCATCTAGTATATTCAACTGGTCTATCTCCAATAGAAGAACCGCTGCCTAAGGTAACATTTAGCCACTTGACATTTTCAAAATCAGCATCAGTTACTAATTTTTTCCACTCTTTAAAGACACCATCAGTATGAACAGTCCCGAACCAATGAGTGTTGTCGAAACTTCTGATGACATGAATGCTCTTTCTACCATTTACAGTTTCTAAAATATCGATATTAAACCAAGAAGAATCATTATCGACAGGCATATTTAAAACATTAGATCCAACAGCAAAGTAAAATCCGGATGGCAGCGTTAAAATATCAGTACCTATTGGCATTGAAAGTCTTAATCCCTTTGAGTTTAATAGGTTATGGTCATTGAGACGTTTCCAACCGCTCCACTCTTGTTGGGTACCTGTTACATCAGTTGTTGAACGGTTAATATAGACATCTCCTGTATTGTTTGCACCGATGACCCAGCCGTAGGTATTTTCACTAAAAACAGACAAAGCCCTCATGGAACTTCTTGTCGGAAGATCTGGATGTGCTTCATGGATGTACCATGAGTGAACTCCTGGCAATTTTATCAGCTTATCTAAAATGCTAGGATCATCTGCATTAATTCTTTCAAAAGCTTTTCCATCATCAGCAGTGATTTTAGACAATTGTCCTGCATCCCATTTATTTTTTTCATTTTGAGTCGACATCTGCACCCAGTTGATTCCAATGTCTTTTACATAATAGGAAAAATAAAATGCATTGCCTAATGTGTCAATTGCGATTCCTACACCAATATTGTTTTGGCCTACAAGCTGGAAGCCTCTTAATGCAGCGTTCCCAATAGCAGGAGAATCAACTACTCCAGAACCTCCTGGGGCATAGAATGAGCAGGCACCTAGCGCTTTAATTCCTTCATAAATACTGCCGCCGGCAGGGATATTGATCAAATGGGACCCGGTATCATTTGTCAGTTTATATAGCTGTGATTCATTCCATTTCTTCTTTTCTGAATCAGAGACGTGAGGGTTTGTATCTCCTGTATGAAGATTGAATTGTTCTAATAGTTCCTGGTCATTTTCAATCAAAATCTTCACTAGATTGTTAAAGAGATCTGCATGAGCCTTATCGCTCGTACTAAAAGGTTGAGGTGTTTTTATGATCTTTTTCTCCTTTCAAAAAACTATTATTATTTAGAGGATGTTATGCATTGAACTTATGTTCTCGTTCCTTTGTTGTATTATGCACATAAAACAGAATCCAGCAAAAGTGAACGGCAAATAGGCCTTGTGTCACTAAATTTTGGACGACAGCTACCTCCGATTTGTTCACACACTTTCTTTTTCAAATTTCAAATAATCCTATCTTAGCTGTGACAAGGTAACATAAGCTCTATTTACCGTAATGGTTTTCCCAGTGTTTTTGGGTGTAATATAAAATGTTAATTTGTCTCCTGCTTTAAACTTTTGTTGAAGGTATAATACACATACACTTGATGAGACCACAGGATTCCAGTTACCTAATCGTTGAAATTCTGTACCATTCACATAACATGACAAAATGCTATCTGATCCAACAGGAATGTTATTGCTATTAAGATAAAGCCTAATTAAATACAGACCATTGTTTTTCAGTGTAATTTCAGCGCGCGAACGATTATACTCTCCTAGATCGTCTGATCTTGTATCACCAAAATTCAGTTTTGTTGGAACGTTTTCAACGGCTGATACAGAAGAATTATCGAGATCATACGTATCAACAAAAGAAGTATTATCCATATCCTCCTTTGTTAAAACACGTTTCCAGCCTTGCCACCCCAAATTTAAATCGAGATAGTTTGTATACATGTAATTGTTATAATCTATTGCTATGACCCATCCAAATGTACCTTTTCCATTACTATCTTGAGAAGTAAAATGATACATACCACGACACGATCTTGTTGTTGGGCTGTTTAATGCTTTACCTGTAACATAAAATGTTCCATGCCTTGGACCTAAAGAAACTACCTTTTCAAGTAAATCTTCACCATCAGAAACAGATAGAATCACCCCTCCATTATCCGCAGTAATCTTAGATAGTTGCCCTTCATTCCATTTATTTAAATCGTTTATACTCGGAAGAGGTGTCCAAGTAATAGTCGTATGCCCATGATTGTAATAAAAGCTGTATGCCTTCCCTGCTATATCTACCGCAAAGCCTGCCCCTATGTTATTTTGGCCTACTATTTGCATACCTCTTAGTGATATATTTGACGATGATGGAGAATCTTCAACTCCAGGAGCTGCGTAAAATGTACATGTTCCTTTATCCTTAATTGCATCAAATATTTTTGAGTCTGCTGAGACATTGATAAGCTGCATACCATTATCTGCAGTTATTTTATAGATTTGCGAGTCATTCCATTTTTTCTTTTCTTCATCCGATGCATGGAAGTTCATATCCTGAGTGTGACTTGTAAGCAGTTCTAACAGTCCATTGTCGTTTTCAAGCAAGGTTTGAACCATTTCATTGAATAAATCAGCATGAGCTTTGTCACTAGTTTCAAATGTTTTCGGTGAATTTATTTCCATTTAAATCCCTCCATTAATAAATATCATCAATCTCAAAAACAAATTCGATGTCGCCATCTTTTTGTTTGTCTGTCATGGTGCGGATGGCGGTGAATTTACCGTCTTCGTCGACAAGTGCTAGTTCGTTGATCACTTCTCCTGCCAGTTCTCCTTCCGCGATCGTGCAGGTGTAGCGGATTTTTGCTGGTTCCATAAAAGTAAACGAATCAATATTTTTTTGAACTAGTTCTTTTTTGAGTTTTTGTTCAGTGCCGTCTAGTGAGATCGGTTTTCCATCCTTCGTTCCCCCATTTCCAAAGGCCATTTTGACGACTTTTGTAAGTTTTGTTCCTTCGGCTCTTGCCTTTGCCATTTGTTGACGTGCATACAGTGTTGTTACAGTTAATTGATCAGCCATTGTGATCCTCCTTATAAATCTATTTTTTTAGAAGTTGCTGCTAGCATTTTTGATCCGTCCAGCGGAACAGATCCATCGAGAATCCAGTAATGATCCTTGATCAGTAAGCTTCCACCCTGCTCAGTTTGGACATGTACTGGCAGACGGAACGTCATCTTCTTCTTTGTTTGATGCTGGAGCTGATTTTTTGTGCGTAAAGTCAGTGCCTCTTTTTGCTTCGTTTCATGTACCGCTCCATTCATGACATAGTTCATGCGATATGCTGTTTCTGACTGATGTTGAAGCGGCATTCTCATGTTTAATGAGTGCCGAAAACGAGCAGGCACATCCGTTGTCCCTCTTGTTCCGCTGAGATAAAACGTACCATTTAAGACAAATTCACCATTGAGTAAAATTGGGATATGATCGAAAAAACCCACTCTGCTGCGCAGTGTGAGCCTCCCGTGATGATCATTTTTTTCTTGTACATCAGTATGATGAAAAGCCGTGAACGTATAAGCCAAGTGTGCGGGTTTTAACGTTTCAAGTATTTCTACAATATATCTCGTGTTTTGCAAATCATCTAGGTTCACACGTAAAGCGAAGTGATAGCGATTGGTTGTGAGACGGATGACAGCACTTGGATTCTTGAGAAAGCGATTGACTGATTTTTCTAATGAAAGGTACGTGATTGGGGGAATATTTGACATCATATTGAGTAAGCGTGCCCTGCGCAGTTCAATTGAATCATCTGATTCCCGCTGCACCTTCAGCATTCTTTCCCATCTATTCAATCCCCATGTCGCTGTTAGAGGAAAGAACTGATCCGTTAAGTCGAAAATAGATTCGTCCAATCCCTCAAATTCCGGTGCCTCTGTCTTGAGCAGGTGATCAACTTCATAAATCTCTGTAAAATATGGCGGCAGGTAGTTTTTCATTTCATCCTGTTTGCTCAATAACCTTCACCTGCCTAAGACGCGGAATCTCAATGTCCTGTAATACTAAGTTTTTCGACTCTCCATTCAATAACACATCTGCATAATCTGACACACTTTCTGAATGGTACAGAATATCATTTAAGGCGGACATTCGAATGGTACTCTTTTCAAATGCGATTGATTTCAACAGTGTCTTGACCTTTTCTTCTATTTCTTTCTGAGCGCCTTCAAGGGTCCAGTCCATTTGAAGTTCGACAGCCACTTCTATGTCGATATCCAGCCATTTGGCGCTTTCAACGGTTGCTTTCGAGCCTATAGGCGCTTGTCCTTCTCCTTCACCTGGCACTGGGTCGATATATTCCTGTACTCTTTTGACAAGAAGGTCTGATGCAACATCTAGATTGCCATCTGTGATGACAATTTTGACTGTCCCTTCTCCGTTCCAAAGCGGGAACACTTTCGCTCTGCCAACACCGGGCACTTCCTCAGCCCATTTTTTATAATGCGCCCTGTTGGCACTGACAGCCTCCCGCCTCGCACGTATTAAATATCGATCATATAAAGAAGCGTCATCTTCCTCCTCTTGACCTGGTATCACCAGTTCTTTCATCTTAATCGATTCAAGTCCTGGAATTGTATCAAGTGACAGCAGCGGCTGATCTGTTAATTGAACATTGCCGGCTTTACCAGGTGTCTCGCATTCTAGCGTACCATCCTTCGAATACTGGAAATAAACGTCTTCAATAAAAAAACGTGAGCCAGCTGGAATGTTGATATTGTTTGGCTGAATGACCGCTGACCAAACCGCTTTAGTGGCTGGTTTTCTTTCGATCCCTACTTCAGCAGCCCGCCGATCTAGAAACTCTCCTTGTGCTGTGTCTGCAAAGACCAGCTCAAACACTTGATCAAGCCAAATATAGGACTGGGCCAGTTCAGCGGCAGCAGGTGCCAAGGCATTCCAAATGACGCTGTTTTCTCTTTTATCTATATCATCTGGCAGTCTATCCAGCATTCTTTCCATTAATGCTTCGTACGTCTGTTCCTCAAACATCGCCCTCCATCACCTCCTCTATTTCTAATGTGCCCTCATCTGTGACAATCGCTAGTTTGACATGAAACGAGTCATTTTGTTTTGTGACCTCTAACTCTTCAATATGATCAATCCGTTCGTCAACGAGCAGTGCTTCCTCTAGCAGCCTTGGAATCTCCATTTCTTTGTATTCATCCGTAGCTTCTGTATCCGTCAACAGCTCCTGAATTTCAGTGCCAATGTCGTGGCTGTAGATAGGATGTGCATACCGCTCTGTCCTAAGTGTCATATAAATAAATTGCCGGATTGCCTCAATACCTGAAATGGTTTCGCCTGTCAGTCTGCCAGTTTCAAAATCTATTCGATACGTCGTTGAGGTTTCGACCTCTTCATCTTCTTCTATTTCCTCGATTTCTTCCTCTGGTGAAAGTGCCACGTTCATCACCTCCCTTACAATTTGTCGATGATGTAAAAGGACTGGCCTCCTGCCATTGCAAGCACCATAATACTGTCTCCCCTTTTCAGCTCATCATCCTCACCCTTATTTAAGCGCTTCGGCCAAATCAGTAATTCTTCTGGAATGATCAGCTTATGATTTTCATTTAATCGGATGCTCAGAGGGGAAACTGCCGTGACTTCTCCGATAACAAGATCAATTGGCGATTCTGCGTCTACTGCATTTACTGCTAATCGTTTAATCGCTTCACTTAATCTCACGCTTGATCACCCTTTGGCATGGAATTTTTCTCAACAACATCAATGGTCATGGTGTGTTTCACCCCACTGAATTCATGTTTGTCTTGATCGATCCAGTAAGTTTTTTTTACGTTGATTTCAGGAATTTTCAAATAGATTGGGAGACCGCTTTGCAGCTCAGGAATTCCTAGGGCTTGTATACTTTTGACTTCTTGTTTGACGCCTTTTTTCTCTGCCAGCCGTACTTTGGCTCTCTTTTGCAGCTGCGGCTGGTTGATTTGCCCAGTGACTGTCTCAACATGCTGTAAAATACCGTATTTATTCTGACCGGCTTTATCCTGTTCAATCACCACAATCTCGGATTTACTGCCTTTTTTCTTATTCTTCCCCTGTTCATCAGCTGACGTACGCATCTTGACACGAGTGGCTGTCTCTTCGATCGAGGTGCTGTATTGATAGCTAATGAGATTGACGCCTGATTCAATGACCCAGACGTCCTCTGGATCAGGCCAGGCTCTCAGTCCCATCTTGCCTTTAGCAGAATAGATTTGATAGTTTCTTCCTGTTTGCCGCTTCGTTTCTTTCAATGCTTTCAATATCATGTCATACAAGCTTGTATCATTTTTAAACACTAGTGATTTTATGACATGTCCTGTATTGGAGATGGAGGTCATTGGAATTTGAAAGTCAGCTCCAATCCGCCTTAAGATTTGATCTGCTCTTTGATTTGAAAAAACATAGACATCTTGGTTTTTCACCAAATATTGGAGCATATCGTATGCGGTAAAGGTCATCTTCCCTTCAACAGGTGTACGGGAAAAAACAATGCCTCTAAACAGCTCTTTTCCTTTCCATTTAAAAAGAACCGTGTCCCCTTCCGAGACACGGTAATATGTTTGACTGCCTTGCTTTGTGATAATATTTGCCTGAATTGAGCGAGGGGCTTGATACCTTTGCCCCTGAAGTGTCACACTCTCTGTGACAAGCTCATACATGGTGCCGCTTCTGATGGCAAAAAGCTCGATCAATGCCAGCCCCCCTATTGTGGTATTTTTAACCTTTGTCCAGGGAAAATCCAATGCCCCGGCTGCTTAATATTGCGTCTGCTACGTTTAATCATCGCTAATTTATTGGCATTCCAAATACGCCGCCATTTTGTACTGTCGCCATAAAACCTGCCAGAAATGGCCCATAGCGTATCCCCTTTTTTGACGGTGTACATTTTTGGTGGTGTTTTTGAAGGCCGCTTCTTTTTCGTTTGTTTTGCTTTTTTCTTTCGTTTGATTTTCCTAGGCGATGCGGTTTTATATTCCTTTAACTCGATCGTAAATTCACGATCTCCAATATCATATGCCCCTTCCTTGTGGGTGAAGCTTTCAATGCTGCACGTCATATTGATTTTTGTTCCAGTTACAATCAACCGAACAGATTTCTTTGAACGCATCATTCGTTCAATTTTCGCGATCGCATTCTCTGGTGATGGAATGTTTTTATATTCAGCAATCGGCGAATATTTCTTAGGAAATAATGAGGTGAATGATACTTGTTTAGCCGATGGTACGTCAATAAAGGTCAGTTCTCCAAAAGAGGCGACCTTTACCGTTTCATTTTGTACGTTATTTGTGATTTCGAGTTCGGATGGAAGGACAGGGAATCGCAACTTGTCCTTTCCTTGGGAAATCCACAATTGATACACTGATTTACCCATCAATTACGACCCCCTTCGTTCCTGTATGAATCTCTACTTCTAGTTCATCTACAAGCATTTGTTTAATTTTTTCGACTAGCGATTGCTGATCTTGTCCATTATGGAAATGCTGATCTCCATTGAATTGAATCGTGATTTGTTTATTACCTGGCGATGTTGTACTGCCAGTAGACTGAACTGAGGTAACTTGCTGCATCTGTGCTTCTGGTAAAGGAGCAGATGCATTTGATGGATCATATACTTGCATCCCAAGTGCTTTAGCTGCCTGCGTCAATAAATACCTTCCGCGAATGCCTCTTTCCTCAGGAATAATCCATTCGCGTTTATTTCCTTCACCGACTCTAGCAACCTGCTCTTGAGTAATCAATCCGCCATTTGCATAGCCTTTATAAGGGCCGCCTCTTCTCATACTTCGCAATCCCGGCGTGTTGAAGACTGTTCCATATCTTCCCTTAATGTAGTTAATGGCTGCTACGGCATTATGAATTGGGTTCCAAATGTCATTCATGCCTTTGCCTTTATTGGAATTAAAAGTCGGTCCAATGGTTTGCATTAAGCCTTTAGAAGGTGTTCCCTTTTTGGCGTTGGAATCCCATAAGTTGATCGCTCTCGGGTTTCCATTTGATTCATGCTGCGCGATGGTCATCAAACCAGGTAGCCAGCTCATAGATGTGCCAGTTGCCATGAGAGCTGCCATGAGCCATTGCTGAACACTAAGACCTGAAGCTCCCATACCGCTGAAGGCACCGATTAATGAACCAGCCTGATTTTCAGCAAATTTTTTCACATCAACTGAGTCAAGCCCTTTGACAACACCGATTGACGCAAATTTCCCAAGACTCATCATGACGCGTGAAGGGGAATGAATGTCTAATTCCTCTCTAAACGCCTGTTCTACTTTCTTCGCCATTTCTTTGGCCGCTTGAGTAACTTCGCTTCCTTTGGAACGCATGCCGCTGTTAAAGGCGTCAATCATTCCTGAACCCCAGCCTGGTGATTCTTGTTTCGCTTGCAGGAATGGTTGTTTAATGTTTTGATCTACGTATTGGCTCGTGCCAATTGATGTAGCATTTTGACCTGCTGCAAAACCACTAACCGTTCCAGAACCCCAAGTGGGTGATGCTGTCATGACTTGTTGGTAGGGTGCTTTTACACGACTTTGTAAAAAGCTATCTGTTCCTGTTGGTGTCATCTGCTGGCCATTTGCAAAGGCAGAAACCGTTTGCTGACCATACTTTCCTGAGTCTGATGTCAATTGACCAAAAGGCTGCTGAATATTCTTTTGTTTCCATTGATCAAGAGAGATGACTTTACGATTTAATCCTTGTTCAAAATCGCTATTAAATTGCTCGCCAATGCTAGAGGCTTGAATGTTCGCATTCAATGAGACTGATCCGCCTCCGCTCATTGAACCTACAGAAGATGATGGAGTTGTAGGAGCTGGGGAGCTTGACACTTGAGTTCCTGCCGCTCCGCTCGGTACAACAGACATTCCAAGTTGAGAAGCGGCCTGTGCAAGAAGCATCTTTCCGCGTCCTCGGTTATTTTGAGTTGGAATAACAAATTCGTTACCTGCTTCACCGACCCATGATAAGGTTGGCTGGGTGATATAACCGCCTGTGGCGTTATTATCAGCACCTCCAAAGACATGTTTCAATACAAAATCAACCCCACCGCCAGCCTTATCAAAAATCTTTTTGACCCAGCCAAACGCTTTAGAAAACCCATCACCAATAGCTTCTGCTACTTTTACAATTGGCTTTTGAATGTTGTCCTCAAACCATTTGGATAATCCATCCCATATATCTGTCACGACTTTATACGCTTCTTCAAACTTTTTACCGAAACTGTCTTTAATGGTTCCTACCGTATCTACAAGTGGATTCCACACATTTTCCATAAACCATGTCGATACAACTCCAAAGATTGATTGTATCTTTTTCCATGCATTTGATAATGCTGTCCAAATTCCTGTAGCGACTGTAACAACTGTGCTGCTTAGTGGCGTCCAGACGTTCTCGATAAACCAGCCTGCGACTGCACTGAACGTTTCTTGAATCCATGTCCATGCATTGACTAGACTTGACCAAATGGTCGTGGCTACTGTAACGACTGTACCGCTTAACGGCGTCCAGACGTTCTCGATAAACCAGCCTGCGACTGTACTGAATGTTTCTTGGATCCATGTCCAGGCGTTGACTAGGCTTGACCAGATGGTCGTGGCTACCGTAACGACTGTACCGCTTAACGGTGTCCAGACGTTTTCGATAAACCAGCCTGCAACTGTACTGAATGTTTCTTGGATCCATGTCCAGGCATTGACTAGATTTGACCAGATGGATGATGCTACTGTGACAACCGTACTGCTTAATGGTGTCCAGACATTTTCTGTGAACCAAGTCGCAACTGTTGACCAAACTTCAACAATTTGGTCTTTGATTTCAATGGCTTTTTGACCAATCTTTTCAAATCCGCCGCCATCAAACCATTTTCCGATCGTTTCACCGATAGATTCGCCGCCCATACTTCCAGCGATGCCGCCTACTAGACCACCGATGGCTGTACCTACTCCTGGAACTACGCTTCCAATAGCTGCACCTGCTGCTGCACCTGCCATTCCGCCGGCAATACCGCCTCCAGTCGTACCGATCTTTTCACCAGCATTCTCTTTTTTCATACCGATTAAATTTGTTGCGCTAAGTAAACCACCTAGAATAGGTACTTTCTTTAATAATTTACCGCTCCCTTTACCGATATTTTTCACCGCATCTCCTAGTCCACTTAACCCCTTGCCACCTTTCATTAGACCCGTAAGTCCGCCAACTGAAGCTGCGATACCCGCACCTTTCTTTAGACCACTAGGGATTTTTCCAAATAATTTACCTGCATTTGATTTCAGTTTCCCTAATTTACTTGGAGGCCTTCTATTCATTTCGGTTCTTGATGTGGCATTTGGATTTGTTGATCGTCTCGGTGAACGGCCATTTTTCGCTTTAGTAGATCCTCGGCTGCTTATACCTCTTGCACAACAAGGGCAACAACTACTGCGAAACAAACCTTTTCCACCTCGCGGCTTAGGCTGCGTTTTAGGAGCCGAATTAGATGGTGTTGATGTTGGTGCAGTTGTCGGAGCTGTTGTTGGTGCCGGAGTGGTACTATTGTTTTCACTTGATGGATCACTTGTACCAAAGAGGCGATCTAATCCAGTCTTCACCCATTGATCTAGTTTTTCTTCAGGATTAAATTTAATCTTCTCTTTAATTCTTCCGATCACATCTTGTTTGTACTCTTCTATTTTATTTTCAACCCAAGGAAGTGCTTTTTCATCCCAAAACTTTCTAGGACTCAATTTTTCCTTCACTTTGTCTGCAACGTCACCTGCATATTTTTGAATTTCATTTAATCCTTTATTGGCAAAGTTTTGGAGCCAACTCTGTTTAGGTTCATCCGTTTTAACTGACGGACTAGCAGTCTCAGGCTCTTTTTTTATGGTTTTTTCTTTCACAACAGACTCTGCCTGATCTCGTTTTTTCAGCTTACTTTTTGCATTGTCTTGAACTGACACTCTGATTTCGTGTTTGGACATTGTCAAGCTTTTGAGTGTCTTTTTGATTCGTTGAATTGCTGCGGTGGCTTGGTCAACCATGTTTAATCTCATATAGTACGTTCTGTTGATGAGCTGAAGGATTGATTTTTTGATTGATGATATTTTACCTGACAATTGATCGTTCAGTTTAAACGTCAGCATAATGGGACTTGTCCCCATTTGTTTCAAACGATCTATGTTGGATTTAATGACATTCAGCCCCTTCGCTTGAAAGGATATGACCAGATGATTTGGAATCATATTTAACTGATTGTTCAATGCTTTTAGATCCCGATAGATTCCTTGATCCAGCCTCATAGAAAATACTGAAACTTTCCGCAGTGATAAAGTGAGGTTTCTTAATTTCTTTTCATCCATTTCCAGACTTATTTTCACTGGTTTTCTAAATGGTTTGAGCTGCTTCTCAAACGTTTGAAATCGTTTTTGAATGCGTAATAACTTCTTCGACACCCGGTCTTCTAATTCAAATCGTGCTGTAAGTTTCGCCAATTATTTACCTCCTTTCTTTGCTTCTTTTTCTAGCATGTCTAGCTTGTAGCTGATGAGTCCGAAAAGGAATGCTTTGAACGGTCTTGGTGATTCGTATAATTCCAGGAGTTCAGATGGGGAGTAGTGAAGCTCGTGCATCGCGTAATATAAAAACACCGCTTCTTTATCCCCATCTTTTATTAGTTTTTTGCTGCTTCTTCTAAATCTTCAATTTCATCTTCGAATCCGTTGATTTCGATCGCTTTGTTTAACCAGTTCGCATATTCACCGCCTACTGACAGGACACGTTTTGCTACTTCAACTGGATCTTGTGTGCTGTAGGCTTCTCTTAATTCCTTTGAGCGGAAATCTGGATAAATCGTCGATTCAATCGCAATACGTGCGTAGAAGCGCTGGCTGTCTAAGTCTTTCACGCGTCCTCTGCCTTTGACATTTTTGAAGGTTGTGTTTTCTTTTTCCAATTCATCAATACGTTCAGTTGTAATAGCTTTAAAGACAAAAGGAATGACATTTCCTTTTTTATCAACAAAACGCTTAGAAATCGGTACTTTGACTTCTTCCGCTTCTACTGTTTGTCCTGGCATAAAAAATGAAAGATCAAATGTTTGTTTTTCACTCATGTTTAAAAACTCCCTTTGTTATGTTTTTTTGAATGCAAAAAAGCACATCCATTTTTGAATGTGCTTTCCAATCTTTTCATGTATCATTTAAATTGTACAAGTGAACGGCTTGCTCAAGGGCGTCTGGCTCATCCCCGATAGGAAGGGGGTGATGCATATGTCAACATTTGAAGCGATTTCCCTTATGCTTTTATTCGGGATGTTTATCTTTACTTTGTTGACGTATATAGACAAAAAATAGACTCCCCTTGAGCTGTGGAAGGTTAAAGGGAAGTCTACCTAAAGAACCTATTCGATAAGCCAGCCCCTTGAAGGGCCTCATTGTACATTGCCGGGATGTTAGAGCATCCTGGCTTCTTTTTATTTTATGCAAATTGCTTTGCAAGTAAACATATTTTAATGAATCGAATACAAGACGTTACCAGACGAAATGAAGACGGCATCAAGACGGTTGTATTACAACTGCATTATAGCATATTCAGCTGTTATTTAGCTAATTAATTAGCTAATTTCCTCCACTTTTCTTAGAATGTATTCTTCAGCTTTTCAGGCAGATCAAAGTCCTCGAATGTGAAAGGAACTTCTTCTTCAAGCGCCTCTGAATCAACATCTAATCCAGCGATTTTAGCAGAATCAAAGTTGACATCAAATAATGTCACACGCTCTGTGCCACGGCCTGATGATTTATCGTCAATTACCGCTTGTAGAGTGAAATATGGATCTTCTCCTTTTTTCACATAATTGAGCATTAATTGAACGAAACGGGACGTAACTTTATAGAATGTTGCCGTTCCTGTTCCGTTTGCTCCCGTTGTTTTATGGCCAGTCATTCGGCGGCCCATGACGTTGACTTCTGATTTGTTTTTCTCCACGTTTGCTTCGAAGGTTTTGATAAATGCAAGTTCCTCACCTTCTAAGAAAAGACGACCTTCTTTACCTGAAATTGTATTTTGTGCTTTAAAAGCCATCTTACTTCACCTCCACATTGAAATAGAATTTTTCTGCTGCATCTACTGGTTGAACCGCTAAATCGATGATAAATCCATCACGATCTTCATTGAGGCCAATTACGATATCTGTTTCTGAATTAAAGCCTGTAATGCCGCTGCCATCTTGAAGCTGTGTGAGATACTGGGTAATCAGTGTTTTCACAAGCTGCACTCCATCATCTGATGCTGGAATGTCATTGCCATTGGCTTTACGTAATTTAATCAGATTTTTTAATTCGAATGTTAAATCATTGTTGATCGCATCAAGCACACGAATGATTTTGTTTTTCGCCATTTGCTGGTTCTTTTCAGCTGTGAAGCTTGTCAAGGAGTTAATATCTTTTTCAACACTCACGGTACGATCTCGCGCATCAAAGGTGAAAAGGAACTCCCCTTGAGATAATCGGTATTCTACTTGATCATTGTCAAGGCGTTCTAATGTATCGACCGCTCCTTCGTATTCAACAAAGGTCAGTGACTGATTGAAATTTGCTCCGGCACTTGCACCTGCGACCCATGCTGTTGTTTGAGCAGGTGTTAGTTCGGTTCCATCTTCGAGTACAACACCGCTTGTCACATTGATGATTCCTTCTTGGTCAGCTGCATAATTCGCCACAACCCCTTGCACCTTACGTCCTTGCTTATCACGCAAACGCTCGATAAATGAAGCGAAGGTTGCTTTTAATTGCTCACTATTATCGACTGGAAGGGCAATGACATCGAAGTATTCTGTTTCTGCCGCTTCTAGGAAAGCTGTATAATCTGCGACACTTGCCACCCCGTTTTTCCCGCCGCTTAGTGCCACACCAGCTGTGATGACAGCTTCACCTTCACCAGAAAATTGAACGTATTTGTTTTTCACAAGATCTTTGACATCAGTGACAACCTGTTTATCCACAATGTCTGTTCCAAGATAAGTGATCACATCGCGTTTTGCGCTATCAAGTACATTTTCTGCGACTTGTACTGTGATCTCATTTCCTTTTTGGCCGCCATAATTTGCTGTGACGACAAAATTTTCAGCAATTTCGGCTTTGGCCGGCTCTCCTTCATTTAGGCGGTAAAGCAAGACTGTTTGCGCTTTTTTCTTTGCTTCACGGAAAAGAAGAAGTGACTTATCATCAATGTTGAGTCCAACCTTTTTATTTAAATCTTCCATATTTGAAACGGAAATAAAGGTTTTTGGTTCTCCCCAGCTCATCACAAGAGGAAGTGCCACCGTACCTCGATCGCCTAAAGTAATTCGCTGCTCTGCTGTTGTTTTAAAATTAAAGTAAATACCAGGACGCTTTTTCTCTGTACCTGGTGTAAAAGTGCCTCCGTTCATCCTTTAAACCTCCTTGGACAAAAAAGCATCAATGTGCTTTTTCGCTTCTGTTTTTGTAATTGGTTGATGTTTGATATAAAAAAGAGCCCCTTCAAGGATTTCTGGTTTGACCCCAAAAAGATCCTTACTGTGCTCCTTTAAGGCTTCAAATGAAAAGCCAAATTCTTTTTCTTCGCCGGCTGTTTGAGCGGGCTCTGCTTTTTTAGTCTTGCTCACGTTTGATCACCCCATCTGAAAAGTTGATATCTTCAAGGCTTGCCTGTTTGTCACGGTTGTACCAATAGCTGCTATCCCACGTCAGGACAATCGCTGCTACGCCTTGATCTATCATTCTTGTTTCCACTCTTTTTATGCGGACATAATCATCAAGCACCTCTCCGTCTTCACTCATCATCTGAATGATTTGACGATCAGCAAGCAATGCATCAACGATTGTTTCTGCCGCATCATGTGCTTTTTCTGTATCAATATGAAAGACTTTCACTTGCAGCGAATAAGATTTCATAAAGGTAGAGACCGTATCTGGACCACTGATTACTGTCACAGGCGGCACATAAACGGATGGCACTTGAAAGCGTTCTGGCAAAAGACGATCATACATTGTCACAGGAAAGTGTGTGTAGATATAATGCATGATTGCCCCGACTTCTTGATTCATTCCATCACCTCCCAAAATGTCGATCGAACCAGCTTTGCAGCTTTCGATCCAGCGACTGTTCAAACATTTGCTCATAGAGCATGACAGCATGATCCCAGTAGCCATTTCCATCAATCCATTGAGAGGCAAGCATCATTCCTGTACTTGCATTCGGATCATATTCAAAGCGGCTGCCAGTCCATCTGCCAGGCACCCATCTTCGCTCTCCACTTGAAGAAGTGGCATGTCCGTCATTGACATAGGAGGCATATTCAAGCTGCGTTCCCACTTCAAGTGTGAGACCGCCTTTTGACATGAGAAAATGATTCTCCTTATCGCCTTGTGTAAAGGATCTAAGAAGCCGGCCTGTATCGACAGCATTCTCCTTGATTAATTCATCCTGAATGATGTCTAAAAACTGCAGGCCCATGTCCTCCAGCCAATCTTGATATTCTGCCTTTAAGCCGCCATTACCCGCTGTCTGCAGCTGTGAAATCAGCCGGTCAAGTCCATCAATTTTCATAGATTTTCCTTCCTGACTGCTATCACTTCGATGTGATGATTTTTCACTTTTTTAGGCTGCTGTAATTTGAGTGACACGCCATTCCACACCATTTTGTCATGCAAGCGAATATCACTTGCTAAAGGAAAATGGACAAGATAGGATTGATAAATGACTGTATTTGGCTCTTCTTGCACAAGTGACTGGTTTTTTTCTATGACATAACAAGATAGATCGGCTATGCTGGGAGCATCGGGATAGGAAAGTGTTATTTGTAAATCATCAGCTGGAATTCCAAATTTCCCGCGGGCAGACTCCTGCTGTTCAAGGTGAAAAAGATCACAGCGATCTGTTAATAGAGATTGATAGCTCATAATGACCTCACCTTTAACTTGGCACTGCCGCCGGTCAATGTTGGTTCAATATAATCTACAAGCAGGGCATATACATAGGGTCTGCCTTTGACTTGATCAGCTGCCTTCGCATATGAATAATCGCCCATTTTTTCTGACGTAAAGCCTTTCATCATAGATTCGTCATCATTCAGCATGGCAAAATATTGGGCCATTTTTAATAATGCGATTCTTGCTTTTTCAGGGAGGGGCTGATATTTTTCACTTGAGAAATCGTGACCTACGATCTGAAATACCGCAGCTTCTGCTTCGATAATATCTGCTGTCAGTCTTTCCACAGATCGATTTTTCACCCGATCAAAGACAGAATAGGCTTGCAGTTCTTCAGCAGAAATGATCATGGCCTGCCGTCACCTACTCTTTCACTTTCATCACTTTTGCTACAGCATCCTCTTCCTCAAATTTGCTGTCTAGCTTCGCTGTGAGGACAATAATAAATTTACGGCTGCGAATATCTTTTTCTACTTCAATTCGAATATGACGAGAGAAACCTACGATAATATTTTTAGGGTGTGTCAGCAAAATATCTGATACGTCTGTTCCCGCTTCGTCATATGGCTGCATATTGGCAAGACCTTTGACCGGCACACCAAATGCAGAAGAAAGTCCGCCTTGAATGGCCGCATCTCCAAGGCCTGTCTGACGGTTTGCTACTTGATCCTTCCATTCAACTTCTAAGCTTGGGGATGTGTAGAAACGGAAATCCTGAGGTACACGTAAATATTTTGACGGCATCGCTTTATAGGCTTGCTTAAACATTTGGCGGCTGATTTCCGCTCCGTTTGCATCTACGATATGAGAGACTGCTTGTTTTCTCACGCCATCCATTTGAGCTAAAAATGGATCTGCTGAAGTCGTATCGCCATTGACGATGAGCTCTTCAATGTCAACTGCTGCTCGTTCAGCGAGCATTTGCATAATCGTCTGCTGAATTCCGTCTTTCTCAATATTGTTTTCAATGCTGTCATAGGTCATATGAATCTCTGCGATGACCTCTTTCGCATTTAGCTGGACAGTGCTTGTCGCTGGGACAACACGGTCTTTCGCATCAAGTGCTTTGCCTTCTTCTGCTGGGCGCAAAATACGCTGGCCAAAGCCGATTTTTTCGATTTTTTGTGAATCACTTTCCATTGGAATGATACGTGCATCATTTAAAACGGTTGGTGTATTTTGCATCATTCTAATGAATGTGTTGGATTGGGTTGCGTTCATGAGACCGCCGGTTTTTAAGCTGGCAAGTGTCATTTCGGCCTTGCGAATCAACTCTTGATTTCTCACACTGTTTCCTCCTTATTTAGGCTTATAGTAAGCCATCCCATATGGGCTTTGTACTGTCGTTTTGTGTATCGTGGATTGTTTGTTTTGACATACCGCGCGCTTTTTCAAGCATGTGAATCCGCTCTGAAATAGGCAAAAGCTGCTGCTGAAGCACTTGCTCAAGCGCTGCTTTTTCTCTGCTGGCTGATTTCTCTAAGGAAGAAAGCTGATGACGAATCGGTGCAACGACTTGCTCAAGCACCTTTTGGACAGGTTCTTCCTCTGTTTGATCTGTTTCCTGCTGTTCTGCCTGCTGTAAGACGTGTTCAATGGCCATTTTTGCTTTTTTAAGCTCTTGTACTTGCTCCGTTGTAAGAGCGGCATCTTGTTTTTGTACAGAGGCTGGCCTTTCACCAATCGTTTGAAGCACATCCTCTGTCTTCAAAATGTCCTGCACGATTGGCAGCAATTGCTCAAGCGCTGATCTTACACCCGCCTCATCACCATCACTTGACTGTAAGGCTTCCAGCAGATGGTCTATAACGCTCCAAAATTGTTGTGACATGTTTGCACCTTCCTCTTTCAAAAAGAAATTTTTCAGCAAAGAAAAAAGCCCTCTCTCATTTGTGCTTTGAGATAAGAGCTGATCTTGTTCTTCTATTGCTACGATGTCCGCCGTTCCAGCCATTGAATACCCTGTAATGTGGCCTTTCTGAATTTGATCCCAAATCTCTTGGGAAGCCTTTGTTACAAGTACCCAAGATCCTTTTCGAATCAGCTCACCGCCTACCTCAAAATCAGCGGGAGCAATGTATGATTCAACAACCTCGCCCACACCATGTTGAAAATCATGCTGCTTGTCAATGTGGCGGGCATCCTTCATAAAACCATGTGCCGCTCTTTCAATTTCTTTGGCAGACATAAAGTCTTGATGTGCATCAGGTGTATTCGGTTCATACACGACACCATACACAAGGCGATGAGCATCTTCTGCCTTTGTCAGCACACTAACCTCCTTTTGAAAGTCAGGCTGGCTTTTCTTTGCCTTCATCAAAAAGAATTTCTTTTTGTTTGCGGCTCTGTCCACATAGGAAACATGCGTAATTTTTGCGTTTTTTAATTCTCTTGGCATATGTTCACCCCCTTTCAAAAAAGCGCATGCGCTTCGGTTTATTTCTTCAGCTGATTCGCCTCTCGTTGAGGCTCTTGTTCGGCTGATGTCATGCGGCTTTCTAAAGGTCTGTGATAGAGATCCTCCGGCCATTCCTCTAACGTTTTCCCAAGGATACGTCCTGCTAGATCTCGCAAATCGTTTGGTGACACTGCCCCAGCCTGAATAAACGGTGTCAGAACCTTGGCAATCTCTAATGGATCTCTAAAGTCAGGACCATTTAATAGGAAACGAACATGCCAAATATCAAGATCCGGCAGGAAAAGGGTATTGAGCTTTCCTGTGATGAGATGCCGTTCAGGCTGAAATACCTGTTCTTCTGTTGTTTTTCGCGCCGTATCGGCTGTCGCTTTGTTATAGTCTTGAGACTCACCTGTGTAAATAGGCGGCAGGCGAAAAGCAGATCGGATTTTGTTTCTTGTTTTTTCATCGTATTCTAAAAAGAGTGCATCTTCTTGCAAGATCTCTGCTAGGGATTTGAAGTTCACTTTGACATTTGAGACATCTTCTTCTCCAGTTAACCCTTTTTCCGTCGGGAGACCTTCGACTTCAAGCAATAGAAATTTATGTGCATGATCAGAGCCTTCAATATCGTCCATATAATCCTGAAGCTGCTGATAGGAAGACTCAGACAGCATTCCATTTTCGACAATGATGGCACCAGGTACATGCCGCCCTTGTTTAAAATAAAGATAGTTCAATTCTTCTGCCTTGCGTGCCCCATACATATTGACGATGTTGCCAATCCAGCGGGGAATCCCATACGTTCCACTGCCTATTTTAAAATGAATCACTTCTGTTGCGCGCAGCGGCTCTGGGGTGGTGTCATCGTATTTGCCTGTTTCACAATGTAAAATGCGCGGATCACCATACTCCTTGAAGAAGACTTTCTTTTCATTGATCACCTGCACATATTTACGGAATCGTTTCTTTCGATTCATTGTTTTCAATTCGCCGTTTTCTGTATACCGGAATTCAACGTCAACTGGCTCACTAAGCTTGCAAATACGGATATGGAGCGCATCTAAATACTCGATTCCTGCCGGCTTTCCCTGACCATCTCGGAGAACCTCTAAAAAACCATTCCCCGTTTTCTCCCGGTCTTCGATGACATAGCCAAGCACCACATCAGCAGACTCATCATAGTTCATGTATTTCGTAAACTCTTCAAGCCTTGTCCATTCCTTCTCTGCTGCTTTCTTTTTTGCCGGTTTCACACCTTCTGCATTAAAGTCAAAGGCATATTCTACACCAAAACCAAAGCCTAAAATATTGGTCTTATACGCATCAATACATTGCTGAAGAATGGTTGAATATTCTGCCATGCTTTTTAATTCATTGATATTGTAAGGCGGGGGAACAATGTCATCTTTTTCGTAGGAAAATTCATCTGCATACATTTGTTTTGTATGATCAGACATGTTTGCCTTCATAATGGTTGCTTTCAATTGTTTCATTGTATGGACCTCCTCTCTCTGTGTGGACGGACACGCTCTGAGGCGGTCTGCTTCAAATCTGTCACTTCATAATCATCCAGCGCATACCAGATGGCTGATAAAGTGTGCGGATCGATTTGAAATTCATCTTCCTCTAGACGTCCATCCTTATCTGCCTTATAGGTTAGTGATTGAAGTTCATAGATGGTATATGGACAAGCATCAGAACAAATAATTTTCTTAAACCGTTTGATTTTTTTTGTATACTGCAAACGTGAGCCTTGGAACTTATGTGCCGCTACCATTTGAAAGCCGCGCTGCCGAAAATAGTGAATGGTTTTAGGTTCGGCTGCGTCGGCTTTAATCAGTTCCTTTGATTCAATGAACTCTTTCAAGTCAGTGGCTGTTTCATCATCTGTTTTCCCGCGGTCGTAATATTCCCAATAAATATATAAGTACTTTTTTTCATGATCGACAGCTAACCGAATGAGCGCATTGTATGATTCAACAAATCCAAAATCCATGCCTGCTAATTTCAGCGGTCTGTCAATCTGCTGAATGGCTTCTAATACATCAGAATGGCTTCTCACCTCAAATTGAGGAAAAACCTTTGTGCCATTAATGCCGAAATACCCCTTCCTCGCAATGCGATAGAGATCTGGATCATACTCTTTCAGCTCATCCAGCTGCTTCACGTAGCTTTTAGGAAGGAATAGGTTATCTTCCGCCGTGGAGTGATGGTAATACGTATCCTTGATGACAACGGTTCGCTTTTTGTATAATGTTTCGTCATCTAAAACAAATCGCTTCAGCTGTTCATCTCGAAAAAAATGTCTGTACGTCCAATTATCCTGACCAACAGGATTCGTCGATAACATCATATAAAGCGGTAAGGATGGATGCCTCAGCCTTCCAAGCAGCTCTTTAAAGCCTTCATAAGAAACCTCTGAACATTCCTCAATCCAAATGATCGAAATGTTGTTGATCGATTTCAATTTTTCAGGCTTGTCCAGTCCTTTAAATAAGATGCTGCTGCCGTTTCGAAATGTTAGTGCAAGCGGCGAACTTCGGCACTTTACCACGTGGTCGATGCCGAGGTCGCTGACGATCTCTTGTAATAAAGAAAAGGTTGATTCGCGGTGCGTATCATACACCTCCCGAATGACAAGTGCTGTCCGTTTTTCTTCCAGCAGCTTTAAAACGAGCTTTAAAGCAATGTGATAGCTTTTAGAGGAGCCGTAGCCCCCTACTAAAAATTGAAACTTTTGATTCCAATCGAATAGAAAGTGTTCAAAATGAGGATTGACTTCTTTTTCAATCAATGGCGTCATGAGTCGTCCTCTTTTCGCTTGATCATGATTTGAAGATCTTCCTCTTTTTCTTCACGCACTGCTTTTTTCGTTTTTTCGATCGTCAGTTCAATTTGTTTCAGCCTTAATCTTCGTTCATCCTTCGCATGTGCGAGCTCTTCAAACTGTTTTATTAAACGCCTGAGTTCACCCATTGCACGGGATTGTGCATTTAAAAACGTCGCATGCCGATCCCATGAAAATTGAAACGAATATTCTTCTGAGGTGATGTCTAGTTCTGTCTGAATGCCTTCTCCTGTTTCTTCTAATGAAGAAGGCATGTATGCCGCCTTTTTCAGCTCTTTGATCATGTCCTCTTGATCCGCTACATACATAATTCGCTGCGCCCGAATAATGGCTGCATATTGAATTTGAATTTGATCCCAGATTAAATCAAGCGATGTGCGTCCATCCATTTTCTCCATGATTTCAATCGTTTCATCTGAAAGAAATTGATTGAAAATCGAGTGTGCTTGCTTTGACGAAGTTTTTTGTCTTTGCCATCCGTATCGCCTTTTCCACGATTTGACGGTATGGATCGAGACATTGTAATGATCAGCAATTTGCTGGTACGTCATCCCCTTCATATAATCCTGCTTGGCCTCTATCCGTTTATCTTTCATTTACATTCACCTGCCGCCTCCTTTTAATTCGAATGATTCCCTCTGAAGGAATCATTTGTGTAGGGCTAGCAAACATTCGTTTGGTCTTTCTAACTATAGGTGGCAACTGTAAGACAAGCTTTCACTGATTTATTTTCGGATAGAAAAAACGCCTATTCAGCAGCTCTGAATAGGCGTTCTTGTACTTTTTTGGACATCTTCGTCCGCGCTCTTTCCATATGTTTTTGGACAGTTCCTTTTTTGACATCCAGCATAACCGCAATCTCGCTAAACGATAACCCTTGTGTTGTGTGCATAAAGAATACGTCCTTTTCTCGATCTGTTAAAACAGACAGAGCTTCATCAATTCGTCTTTTGTCTCTCTCACTGACTTCTCTTTCTTTCTCTTGAATAAGGGTATATTCATGTGATAAAGCCTCTAACACTTCTGGATTTGCGAGAATGGTACGCTGATAGACTGAACGTCTGTCTAATCCTCTGCGCGCACCTGGCTCTCTTCCGATTTGAAGCCATTCTACTACGTATTCCAGATCGCTTACCATACTGGCGATCATTTTTTTATCATGCTTGTCTTGAACGGACAGCTGATGTTCTTCTTTTTCATTAAATGGTTCATATTGTTTTCTAGCATTCTTTAAAGCTCTTTTATATTCAATGAGTAAATCTTGCATATTGGCTCTCTCCCTTTTTTTAAGAAAATAAAAAACGGACACCAATCAAGCCCCCTTTTAGCAGGGTCTTGATCAGTGTCCGCAGGCTTTCCGTCTTGGACATAATATTGTGCTTTGATGTGGTCAGTCAGTTAGCTGATTTTAAAACCAATCTCGTGATCTACTCTTGCAAAATGACCTTTTGCCGTTTGAATAATGGTTTTTCCATGTTCAGGTACATCCATTTTATAAGCCGTTCCTACATTCCCATCTAACACGATGACTTGAATTTTTCCTTTTTCCATCTCACCGACAAATGTTTGGTTTTCTTGAATGAATAGTTGTTTTGGCTCGTTCATATGCTTGTCTCCTTTTTTGGTGATGGCCTCCTGCCACCACCTACCGTATTGATAATGATTTCAACTCTTGGACACATACTATAAAACTGGGAAACTCTTAAATCGACCATCTGCAGAGGGACTTCATCGGCTATAGAATGAAGTGCTTCTTGAATATGCTGTAGATTTGGCTGAAAGATGCTGACGTGTACCGGGCGTATCAACCCTTTTTCTGCGTATGTACGCTTTTTTTGGCAGTCAGCTATGTCAAACGGCATGTGATCAAATAAACGAATTTCAAGTGATAGTGCGTCTTTTAATTTTTGCGGGCATTGCCCTTTTGCAGCTGATCGTATTCTTTTCATCAATGTCTCTTTTGTTAACAAATGCTCATGTTCAATCATTAAATGGATGACCATGTTATGATCTCCCGTCATCCTTTGACCACTGGCGGATGTCTTGTTCGTTTTTACTCGCTTTGAGCAAGCATTTCAAAAATGTCATGATTTGCTTCCATCGTTTCACGTTGCCCTGATTCCTCCTTTTTTGTATCATCGACCTTAGCCTCCAGGAGGGTCATATATGTCTCTTTCTCTTCTGCTGTGGCAAAAACAAACATCGGTTTCTGACGATGAAAGGCGATCCAGCCGCCAGCTTGGTCTAAACAAAGCTGCGCTTCTTTTCTAGCATCAAACGTCAGCTGATGTCTCATCTTCTTCAGCTCCCTCCAAGCTGTCCTCAATTTCTGTTTGGTATCCATATCGTTTCATGTCATATAACCAATAGCTTTTTGGATAACCAAAGTCACTCATCTGAGTCACCATTGGATGTTCAATATTCATTCTGCTCGTCTCCCCTTTTCTAAGAACCGATCTTCTCTTAAAAAATTACTCTTTTCGTGTAACTTTTGGCCAAAAAAAAGCTCTTGAACCCCGGTATTCAGCAGATCTGCAATATGCTTTGCTATTTCTAAGCTAGGCTTCGTTCTGCCCATTTCGATATTCGCATAGCCGCTTGTGTACTTATATCCCAATTTTTTCGCCATATAGGTTTGTGTTTTACCTTGCAATATGCGCTCTTCTCGTAAATTTTCAAGTTTCATCTGTCCACCTCTTACTCAATATGTGTAAGTTATATTCATTATGATAATATACACGTAACGAGTAAGTCAATCACATTTTTATTCTTTTTGTGTATTTATTTATCTTTTCCGTGTAATTCATGATAAAATTTACTCATAACATGAAAAAAGGTGTTTCTGATGGATAATTTGACTGGGAAGATTCTAACTGAATTAAGAGAGAAGCATGGATGGAGCAAGTCAACAGTTGCTAAAAAACTCGGATTAAAGGCAATGTCCACTTATGCAAACTGGGAATACGGCTTGAGAAAACCCGACGGTGAAATGATTGTGAAAATTGCTGAGTTATATGGGGTCTCAACCGATTATCTTCTCACAGGTAAGGACAAAGGCAGGCCCGATGACGATCTTGCAGACGATCCTGATTTGCAAATTGCGTTTAAAGCAGCCTCAGATTTTTCCGAAGAAGCACGAAGACAAACCATCGATTTTATTAACTACATTAGAGAGAAAGAGAAGCAAAAAGGTCGTCAGCCAAAAAAGCGTGACGACCATTGATCATCTCTTTTCATCTGCTTTACGCTGGGACGCACCCAGCTTTTTTTTATACCTCTTTTTCCCTTAAAAAAGAAATAGCATATGAATAAAAAATCATATTTTTTCCAACAAATATGTGACAATTTTCGCCATAATTACTCTTTTTTTCATATATTTTAATTGACAAATAATTCTATTATTATTAATATATGTATATACCAAAAAAAAGGAGTGTTACCGATGAAAAAATTCATGAAAATCTGTACATTGTCTTTAGCTGCTGTAGGTGCTCTTACGTTCTCTCAAACTGAAGGTGCTCATGCAGCTGCACAGCCAAAAGAACCAGTCATAGCAAAAGCTCCTATTATGAATAAAGTAATTACGGTGAACCGTACACTTTCTGTAGGTTCTTCAATCGCCGTCTCTCTTCCAGCAAGCCAAATTTCTGTGTCGGGTGCAACGTATGCGATTCAATTAGATCAAACAGCTCCAAACTTCACTTGGATTCGCGCTGTACAACGCGGTTCTGTAACAGTTTCCTACTATAATTCACTAGGCGAGCTTGTGATTAACTATATTACTGTTCGATAAATAATCTAGCTTTACATATCTAAAGGCGATGACATGAAGTCATCGCCTTTTGGTGTTTAGAGTTGGTTTCATCTGAAACATGATTGCCAACATCCGCCCAATATGTTAACTTTTAATATGAATAAGTTAACATATTAAGGGGGTATTCATGATGAGAGAGCAGCTGTCTTTGTCTTGGGAAGCAATAGCGGAGAAGGCGATGAAAAATGAACCGATCACGGCGCAAGAGGGTCTAGACATTCTTGAAGCTGACGATAGAGAATTGTTACCTATTATGCATGCAGCCTATCAAGTGCGATATCATTTTTTTCAAAAAAAGGTGAAATTAAATATGATTTTTAACGCGAAAAGTGGATATTGCCCTGAGAACTGTGGATATTGTTCACAGTCGATGATTTCAAAAGCACCAGTTGAAAGATATACAATGCTTGATCAAAAGACCATTGTAGCTGGTGCGCGTGAAGCTCTTAAAAGAAAAGCCGGGACTTATTGTATTGTGGCAAGCGGGAGAGCGCCTTCTCATAGGGAATTAGATGAAGTCACAGCAGCAGTCAAGGAGATCACTGAAACGATGCCTTTGAAGGTGTGTGCCTGTCTTGGGTTATTAAATGAAGAAAAAGCGAAGCGGCTGAAGGAAGCGGGTGTTCATCGGTATAATCACAATATCAATACACATCATGATCATCATGCTCACATTACGACAACTCATACATACGATGACCGTGTATCGACCATTGAGCAGGTCAAACAGTCTGGCATGTCACCTTGCTCAGGGGTCATTATTGGAATGGGTGAAACCAATCAGCAAATTGTTGAAATGGCTTTTGCGCTCAGAGCACTTGATGCGGATTCAATTCCAGTCAACTTTCTTCATGCCATCGAAGGAACACCGCTTGAGCATCAAAAACGAACACACCCAATCAAAGCATTGAAAGTGCTGGCAATGATGAGATTTGTCAACCCAACAAAAGAAATTCGGGTATCCGGAGGCAGAGAGTTTAATTTACGGACACTCCAGCCGCTCGCACTTTATGCCGCAAATTCCATTTTTGTTGGTGATTATTTAACAACTAAAGGCCAGCAAGTCCAAACGGATCATCACATCATTGAAGATTTAGGGTTTGAAATAGAAGGATGTGCGTTATAAAAAAAGTCTGCCGATTCTCCGGCAGACTTTTAAGATTAGAATCTTTTATGAAAATCGACAGTTCCGCTTCCATCTTCTCGGTCAAAGCTGCCAACAAACGTCCAGTTAATATATCCACCGTCGCCATTATTGACAAACGTACCATCTTCAAATACCCAAATACCAAACGTAATACCGTCATATTCAACACTATCATAGTAAACAACATTGTTCAGACCGCTAAAGTCGTGGTCTTGGCTTAAGTTTTGGACAACTACGTTGTAGTTTTGACCTGCTTCATAGAACGCACTGTATGCTGCATTTTTTACGAATCCATCACGATTTTGAGATGACTTTACTGCTTGTTCAATTTTATCGGCAATGGCTACTGGATCAATTGAGACACTTCCATCAACACCTGTTGTTGTAGCAGCTTCAGCCGTTTGACCAAAAGTCGTAAGAGATAGAGGGGCAGCAATCATTGACGTAGCGATGACAGAACCAACAAACATTTTGCTTGTTTTTCTCATTATTTCTAACTCCTCCTTTAATTGGTATGTTTATGTACTACCCCTTTATCTGTCTCTTAAACACTAATTTATGAAAAAAATTCTTATTCTACCAATTAAGAGGGTGTTTTTACTGTTTAATTAGGCGAAATAACAAAAAAACTACTCTTATAAAAGAGTAGTTTACAGTATTACATGAACAGGATAAATAAAATCACACCTAGGATAATTCGGTATATCGCAAAAGGCACCAGTTTGATTTTATTGATCAGTTTTAGGAAGAATCGAACCACAAAGAGAGCCACAACGAACGCACTCACAAAGCCGACGATAAAGAATGGCAGCATGTCTGGTGTTAAATATTCGGCATTTTTCACAAGGGTTAACAAGCTTGCTCCTGCCATAATCGGCATCGCCATGATAAATGTAAAGTCTGCCGCAGCACGGTGATTCAAACCAAGAATAACCCCGCCTGCGATCGTCGAACCTGAGCGCGAAAAGCCTGGCCATAATGCTAAACATTGAAACAGTCCAATATAAAGCGCTTGTCTGTACGTCATGTTATCGACAGAGCTTGTTTCTGTTTTTCGTTTATTGAGCCAGTCAGCGACAAGCATCAGCACTGCCCCTAAAATTAAACCGACAGCGACCGTTCTGACGTCAAATAAGTATTTATCAATATAATCTTCAAATAAGAATCCTAAAATGACGGCTGGAACAAGTCCAACTGCAATTTGGGCGATGGTCAGTTTATGCCCGCTGCGCTTTTGCTCTTCGGTGATATTTTTCTTTAAGCCCAATAAGTTTAAAATACGATCTTTAAACACGATCATAACAGCTAAAATTGAGCCTAACTGAATCACGACTTTAAATGTGTTGGCCGCTTCTGGCGTAATAATTTCCTTTGATTTTAACCAAAGATCATCGACAATGATCATGTGACCTGTAGATGAAACAGGTGCGTACTCTGTTAATCCTTCGACAATTCCTAAAACCAGTGCCACGAATAAATCCCATAGATTCATGATTTTCTTTCCTTTCAATTCTGATCTTTTGAACACGCCAAACATCTATGTCCACATAAAGACAAGCTTCCTACATCGAAAGCTCGTCTTTATGATACTATATTTTTTTCAAAAAAAGATTATGACATCAAACCTTTTCTTCTTTATACAAATTGGACCGCATTTTGAACCAATCAAACAAGTGGGTGGTGATGACCTTCAGAACGGCATACGTTGGAATAGCGACAATGATGCCGACCACGTTGAACAATTTCCCAGCTGTTAATATAACAAAAATAATCGTAATGGGATGAATATGAAGGTTTTTCCCCATCACCTGAGGAGAAATGAATTTCCCTTCAACTAGCTGAACCACTGTCCAGACTATAATGAGTTTTAACAGCATTACTGGTGACGTCACAAGTGCAATCACAATCGCTGGTGTAATCGCAATTGTTGGACCAAGATAAGGCACTATGCTTGTACATGCAGCAATGATAGCGAGCAGCAGCGCATAGTCAAGTCCAATGATCATATAACCGATTAACAGAAGAACACCGATACAGAAGCTGACAATGATCTGTCCGCGAATATACGAGCTCAGACGGTGGTTCATTTCGTGAAGCATGATATGTGTATGTTCCCTCATTTTACTTGGGAAAAATTTCAATAGATAGTCAGGCAGCTTTTTGCCGTCTTTTAAGAGATAAAACAGAATAAACGGCACAGTCACGATCGAGATGATGACTTCTGTGAGCGCCCCTAAGAATGTTCCTACACCGGTAAAGGTGCTTTCCAAAATCTTCGTCGCTTGACTAGATGCTTTACTTACCAATTCAGACACGTTAAAGTTCATCGAGTTTTGCACTTGATTAATAAAGTTACTTCCTGTTAATTGTCTAATTTGATCTTCTACCGTATCGACGTATTTCGGAAGATTATGAAATAGACTCATGGTTTGAGCTTGTAAAAAAGGAATAATGGACACGATGGTCACTGTAATAATCCCAATAATGACAATATATAAAAGCAAAATGGAATAGATCCGCTTGATTCTTGCTTTCTCTAACAAGTTGACAATTGGATTTAATAAATAATACACGACCCCCGTTAAAATAATCGGTAAGGCAATGGTTTTGACGAGTACAATGAGCGGTGTGAAAATAAATGATGTTTTCATGAAAACAAGGATATTCAATCCAATTAATAACAGGACGAGTAAAAAGAGAACAAACTTGTTATCAAGAAAAAATTTTCTAAATCGACTGCTCCACATTTGCATAGAGTTCATATCGTTCCTCCAAACACGGGCTATTTTATGAGTAAATTGTACACTACTTGATCATGATATGGTGGTCATTGTTTCAGCTTTTTTTCCCATTTTGCAATAGACATCACCCATACAATGAGAATCGGCTGTCCAATAAGCCTTATCCATAGCAAGGCTTGTTCTGTTATTTCTTGACCTGGAAATGGTATTCCCTCACGAGCAGCAAATAAGTTTGCAGGGAAAATGAGTACAAGATAGACAGCAATGGATTTTGCCGCTGTAATCCTGACATTTGGCAAAAGCAGCAGCACGGCCAGCAGCCATTCAAAACATGCAGTCGCATAGACCATTACATATGGAAATGGCCAGCCTGGCATCATGCGGGCAAAGCCGCTCGGCTCTATCACATGAAAAATACCAGCCGCTATGAATAAAAGCGCAAAGGTGTATGTACTTCCTATATGCAGGACGCGCTTCATGTTTCCTCCTCTCCCTTCTATCCTGAGTATTACCCGAAGAAGGAAGAAACTACCCACTTTTCGTACATTTATATCCTTTATGTAAGACGCATCAGCCTATATAAAGGTTTCATCCGCTTATCAATAAAAAGAATATTCTTTCATACAAACGCTTTCAAAGCATGTATAATCAGAGAAAAGCAGAAGGAGGGAATCACATGATTCGATTTGCTGTCATCGGAACGAACTGGATTACAGATCGGTTCTTACAAGCTGGTGAAAAACTAGCTGATTTTACATGTACAGCCGTCTATTCACGGTCCGCTGAAAAAGGACAGGCCTTTGCCGAAAAATATGGGATTGATACGGTTTTTACGAACTTACAACAAATGGCGGAAAGTGATACGTTTGATGCCGTGTATATTGCGAGTCCAAATGCCCTTCATAAAGAGCAAGCCATGTTGATGATGGAGCATCAAAAGCATGTTTTATGCGAAAAACCATTCGCCTCTCATCGAAAAGAAGTGGAAGAAATGATTGCCGCAGCGAAAAAACATCACGTTTGTTTGATGGAAGCGATGAAAACGACATTTCTGCCTAATTTCCTTCAAATCAAACAGCATCTTGATCAGCTTGGACCTATCAGGCAAGTGGTCGCACATTACTGTAAATATTCTTCAAGATACGATGCCTATCGAAGCGGCGTGCTTCCAAATGCCTTTAAGCCTGAGCTATCCAATGGTTCTTTAATGGATATCGGGGTGTACCTCGTTTACCCAGTCATATCCTTATTTGGTCTGCCGAATCAAATCACCGCGAGAGGCTATAAGCTTTCTTCTGGTGTGGATGGGAACGGTTCAGTCCTTTTACAGTATGACGGGCATCAAGCACTTCTTTTTCATTCTAAAATTTCAACGTCTCATTTATCGGCTGAAATTCAAGGCGAGGATGCCACGATGGTGATTGATCAATTCCACCGTCCTTCACAAATTACGATACATGACCTTGACGGACATCAAACTGACATCTCTCTCAAAGATGATCAGCCAGCTATGTCTTATGAGATTAATCATTTTATTGAGTGTATTCAGCAGGGAATGGGGCAGTCTCCGGTCAATACATTTGCCTTATCTGTTCAAACCATGTCCGTCATGGACGAAGCGAGAAGACAAATGGGCGTGATGTATCCTGCCGACAGACAAAATGTATAGGGCATGAAATGAGGAACAAAGGGCGAATGATTGATTTGTTCGCCCTTTGTTTTTTACGTTTCGTGTCGGTCATTTATTTTGCCGCTAACACATCCGCAAATGCTTTCACATACGGCGGAAGGTCAGGCGGGCGTCTGCTGGAGATGAGGTGGCCATCTGTGACGACTGCCTCATCGAACCAGTCCGCACCAGCATTTGTCATATCATCTTTAATACCTGGTGTACTTGTCACTTGTCTGCCTTTCAGGATTCCTGCTGATATCAGCACCCAGCCGGCATGACAAATCTGACCGATTGGTTTTGCCTTCGCATCAAATGTACGAACGATGTCTAATACTTCTGGATAACGGCGCAGTTTATCAGGCGCCCATCCACCAGGGACAAGCACAGCATCATAATCATCAGCTTGAATGGAATAAAAATCTGCATCGGATACCGCCGGCACACCATACTTCCCAATGTACTCATGATTTGCTTTTTCACCTACAAGATGGACAGTTGCTCCCTCTTCTCTTAATCGCAGAACCGGATACCACAGCTCTAAATCTTCAAAATCATCGCTGACAAACGCAATGACCTTCTTATCTGATAAACGCATACTATCTCTCCTCTTCTTTCGATTTCCTCTATTGTACGAGATGTCCTGTTAAAAAGAAAAGCGGTTCCCCTTGAGGAGAACCACTTAACCTTATTCACTAATCTTGAATTTTTTAATTAAATCACGTAATTCTTCCGCCATTTGGGAAAGAGTTGTGGATGAAGAACTAATCTCTTCCATAGAAGCAAGCTGCTCTTCAGCAGATGCTGCGATATCTTGGATACTTGCTGAACTCTCTCTTGATACATCTGCAATTTCATTCACTGCTTTAGAAATTTGCTCAGAGCCTTTCGACAGCTCGCGCACCGTTGTATTCATTTCGTTAATTCTTGCTGCGATTTCCGCTGTTTGTTCATTTATTTGTGAGAAGCTTTCTTTCGTTTGATCTGTAATTGTAAGACCATTCTTCACTTCTTCATTCACTGCTTTGAACATATTTTGAGATGTTTCAATTTCAGTGACGATTTCATTTACAAGCTTTTCAATCTCTTTTGCTGAATCCGATGATTGAACCGCTAGTTTACGCACTTCTTCGGCAACAACAGAGAATCCTCTGCCTGACTCGCCTGCGCGTGCTGCTTCAATGGCGGCATTTAGTGCAAGTAAATTCGTTTGATCCGCAATACCGTTAATCACGCCTAAGATGTTTGTGATATCTTTTGATTTATGCTCTAGCCCGTTGATCACGCCTTCAGCTTCTTTCACTGAATGGTCAATCGTCTTCATTTGGCCAACAGTTTGCTCCACAAGCTGTCCGCCTGTTTCCGCAACTGTTTTTGATTGAATAGATGACGCTGTGATGACATCAGACGTTTCGGCAACTTCGTTCAGACCCTCATTCATTTGTTTTAAATGAGCCGCGCTTTGCTCCACCATTTCGCTTTGATTTTCGTTGCCGTTTGAGAATGTTTCAATAGATGATGTAATATGTTCGGTTGCTTTTGTTGTTTGACCTGCGCTTGCCGTCAGTTCTTCAGATGATGAAGCGACATTCTCAACAGATGTTTGTACAGCTTGAATGACATCTCTTAGGGACTCACTCATTTCATTAAAGCTTGTGCCAAGCTGTCCAATTTCATCTTTTGAGCGGACATCAATTTTTTCTGTCAAATCTCCCTGACTGATCTTCTTCGAAGAAGAGACAAGAGTGGAAAGTGGTTTTGTAATGGAACGGATGATAAAGAAGATTAGAATCCCGCCAATGATAAGCGCGCCTGTTAAAATAATAGCGGCCATGTTAAAGACTGGCTGTGCTGCTTCTTCTACTTCACTGACAAACATCGTCCCGACAATCTTCCAGCCAGTCGCCTTGTTTGTGGTGAACTCCATTTGCTTTTCTTTTCCTTCAAACATATAGCTCATCGATCCGTTATCTTGTGAATACATTTTTTCTAACCATTCACCAGATAATTTTGTTCCTGCTTTTTTCTTTGGATGTGCCACATATGTACGATCTGGACTTCCAATAAAGGCGTAGCCTTGTTTCCCAATGTTAATGCTATTGGACTCTTTAACTAGATTCGCAATGTCTAGGTTCATCGCAATAACGCCTGATCCATCCTCTAGTTTTTTAGAGATTGTGATTACAAGCGTACCAGTTGATGCCGTTGGATATGGTGCTGAAACAGACAGCTCACCGTTTTTCGCCCAGCCGTCTTTATACCAATCCCGCTCAGTTGCGACATAATCGGCAGGCATTTTTTGATTAGGATATCTTGAAAACACTTTGCCGTCACTTGAAGCGACAAAAATGCCTTCTGTGTCATCATTCATACTCATGAACTGCTCAAAGCGTCCTTGAATATCGGTCGTTCCTTTTTGCTTGAGCTTTTTCTCCGTGATCCATTTGCTAAAGAAATCGGCTGCGTCTGTTTTCACTTTTACAACCTTCGTTATATTTTTATCTAGCTGCTCTACGTTTTCCTTAGCACTTTGCATAATTTGATCATTTAAGGAAGTGCTTGCCGTATGGTATGAAGAGAATGCCAATACGATGATTGGACATAAAAGAATAAATAAGAAAGAGAATACGAGCTTTTTTGAAATAGATGGCTTTCTGAAATACTGTATGAATTTCATAAAAAAGAAAACTCCTTTTAGTAAGATAGTATATATATCGGAAGTACTACTAGGTTCTTTACTTTTTTAACTTATTAAAGTCTAAATAAGTCCAAATTACCCAATTTATATGCATCGAATGGAAAAACACCTGACGTTTTGGCGTCAGGTGTTTCGCTACTCTCTTACATTTTAAATTGTTTAATGAGCTCCCTTAGTTCTTCTGCCATCTGAGATAAAGTGGCAGAGGATGAACTGATCTCTTCCATAGATGCAAGCTGTTCTTCTGCTGATGCCGCGATATCTTGGAAGCCTGCTGAGCTTTCTCTTGAGAGCTCTTTGATTTGATTCACCGCATGAGAAATATCATTTGAGCCATGCGATAGCTCTTTGGCTGATCCGTTCATTTGTTTCATTTGTTCTGTCATTTCTGATGTTTTATCAGTGATTTTCTCAAAACTCACTTTCGTTTCATCTGTAATGTTTAATCCAGATTGTACTTCACCTGCTACTTGTTTAAACATTTTCTGCGATTTTTCTATTTCCTCCACAATTTCGTTCGTCAGGCTTTCAATTTCTTTTGAAGAGCTTCCTGACTGCTCTGCCAATTTGCGAACTTCTTCTGCGACAACAGAGAAGCCTCTGCCTGCTTCACCTGCTCGTGCGGCTTCGATCGCAGCGTTTAAAGCAAGGAGATTCGTTTGATCCGCAATACCGTTGATGACCCCAAGAATGTTTGTAATATCCTTTGATTTCTGCTCCAAGCCTGCAATGACAAGCTCTGCTTCTTTTACTGCCTGCTCAATCGTTTGCATTTGACCTGCTGTTTTTTGAACGAGTTCTCCTCCAGCCTGAGCGGTTTTGCTCGATTCGATCGACGATTCCATCATATGAGAGGTTGTGTCAACCATATGCGATAAGCTCCGATCCATTTCGTTTAACTGGACTGAGCTTTTTTCGATCATATCATTTTGATGTTCAGTGCTGTTTGAGAACTGTTCAATAGATGATGTGATATGCTCAGTCGCTTGAGCTGTCTGTCCTGCACTTGCCGTTAACTCTTCAGACGAGGCAGCCACATTTTCAATGGAATTTTGGACAGCTTGAATGACTTGTTTCAGCTTAGCTGACATGTCGTTAAAGCTTTGCGCAAGTTTACCGATTTCATCGTGTGTACGAACTTCAATATGCTGGGTCAAATCACCTTGACTGATTTTCTCAGCCGATTCTGAGAGCTCTATCAGTGGCTTCCGAATCGATTTAATAATAAAATAAATCGCGATTCCACCAATGGCAATCGCAGCCGCAAGGATGATCATTGTTAAGTCGAGCACTGGCTGTGCGGCTTCTTTTACTTCATTCACATACATCGTTCCAGCTAGCTTCCAGCCGGTTGCTTCATTTGTGTCAAAAAACATTTGCTTCGGCTGGCCATTGTATTCATATTCAAAGCTGCCTTCTTTTTTATCATATAGTTTTGAGATGAAGTCACCAGTCAGCTTTGTCCCAGCCTTTTCGGTTTTATGGGCCACATAACGCTGATCTGATGTGGCGATAAACGCATAGCCTTCTTGGCCAATTTTGATGCTGTTTGTATCTTTTACAACCGTATTTAATCGAACATTCACCCCAATCACACCAGATCCATCTGCTAACTGTTCTGATATTGTGATGAGCAGGTCATCTGATGACTTGTCGGTGAAAGGATCTGAAATGATGAGTTTCTTCTCTCCCATCGATTGCTGAAACCATGGTTCATTTTTTGCGCTCTTTGCATTACCTTTGTGAATCTCGGAATATTCAGTTAGTTTACCATTTTGATCTGCAACAAATACTTCTACTACATCGTCATCTGTTTCCGATAATTGCTCTAATTTCACTTTGAGTAAATCTTTGTTTTTAGCAGTCAATTCTTCCTTTTTGACCGATCTGGATAAATATGAAACAATGTCAATTTTAGGCTGTATATCTTTATTAATGAGTTCGTTTAATTGTTGAACACCATTTGCAGCACTAGACATAATCTCATCATTGAGAGACTTTGATGCCACTTCATAAGAAAATGCGGCCAATACGAGAATTGGCACTAGGAGAATCGCTAAGAATGCAGTAATTAATTTCTTCGACATCGTAAAGTGCTTAAAAAAGTTGAATTTTTTCATGACTCTACTCCTTTTGATTTATGATTTGTGGTCTTTCTCTTCTATTCTTAGGTAATATGAATTATTTTTCAAGGAATAATGTTCAATAAAAACAAAAAATAAGTATAATTACCCATTTCTTTTGGTTTACCCAATAAAAAAGAGCCTCTAGCTGGAGGCTCTTTTCTTCCTGTCTACTCAACTTTAAATTTGCTAATTAAATCGCGTAATTCTTCTGCCATCGAAGAGAGTGTGGCAGAGGAAGAGCTGATTTCTTCCATTGATGCCAGCTGTTCTTCAGCTGAAGCAGCAATGTCTTGAATATTTGCCGAGCTTTCACGTGATACGTCTGCAATCTCACGAACAGCCTCTGACACATGTGCAGAGCCTTTTGAAAGCTGGACAACGGTTTGATTCATTGTTTGGAGCTGGTTAGAAATTTCTTTTGTCATGTCGAAAATATTGTGGAAGCTTACTTTCGTTTGTTCAGTGAAGCTTAGGCCTGATTGAACTTCTCGATTCACCGCAGTGAATACTTCCTGGGATACGTCGATGTCTTGCACGATTTCTTTGATCAAATTCTCAATTTCTTTTGCCGAGTTGGCAGATTGAACCGCCAGTTTTCTTACTTCTTCTGCTACAACGGAGAAGCCTCTGCCAGATTCACCAGCTCTTGCTGCTTCAATCGCTGCATTTAGCGCAAGTAAATTCGTTTGATCGGCAATTCCATTGATGACACCGAGAATTTGGGTAATGTCTTTAGATTTACTTTCAAGTGCACTGATGACATTCTCTGCTTTTTTCACGGACTGATCAATGACATTCATTTGAGAAGCGGTTTTTTCAACAAGCTGGCCGCCTTCTCCTGCGATATCTGTTGATTTGATCGATGAAGCCGTAATAGATTCAGCCGATTCATTCATATGTTGAAGACCACGGTTCATTTCTTCTAACTCGACTGAGCTCAATTCGACTTTATCATTTTGGCTTTCATTTCCGCTGGAGAATTGTTCAATGGCTAGTGTAATATGCTCTGTTGCTTTACTTGTCTGTCCTGCGCTGGCAGTCAGTTCTTCTGATGAAGATGCGACATTTTCAACTGAAGTTTGAACGGCTCCAATGAGGGATCGCAATGAATCAATCATCGTATTAAAGCCTTTACCAACTTGTCCAATTTCGTCATCTGACTGGATCTGAAGCTTATCGCGTAAATCTCCTTCGCTGACTTTTTTCGAGAAGCGGGCAAGATTGGATAATCTTTTTGAAATAGAGCGGACGATAAAGAAAATGAGGGTTCCTGCTACAATGAGTGTGACACTGAATACGATAATGGCAGTATTGAAAACGGGCTTTGCCGCTTCTTCTACTTCAGATACGAGCATCGTTCCACCAATTTTCCAGCCGGTTAATTCATTGGTGACATATGCAACCTTTTTATCTGTTCCTTTGAGGGTATAGCTGCCGCTTCCTTCTTTGTTTTTATAAATAATACTGGCCAGATTTTCATTGACCTGACTTCCTGACTTTTGGGTTGGATCTGCTAAAACCGTTTTATCTTTCTCCATCATGAAAGCATAGCCTTTTTGCCCAATTTTGATTTCTTTTAGTTTTTGAAGCAGGCTGTCAATTTCCATATCAAGACCAATGACACCTGAACCATCTTTCGTTTTTTGGGCAATTGTGATCACCATTTTGCCTGTAGATGCTGCTACATATGGTTTTGTGATGACTTGTTTGCCATTTTCTGCTTTCAATGCCTCTTGATACCATGGACGTTCTCTTGGATCGTAGCCATCTGGCATCTTTTGAACTGGGTATTGCATAAACAATCCCTTTTCAGAGCCTGCATAGATCGCGGATACATCCTTTTCATTAATTTTTCCAAATTGCTGTAATTCTTTAATGGTCGCATTTCTATTTTTTTCTTGAAGATTAGACGCTTTGAGCGAGTCTGAAAACAGTGTCACAGCATCCGATTTGTTGCCAATATTCTCATTGATTAAGGTATCAAATGCATTGACCTGACTCATCGCACTGCCCATAATCTGTTTGTCTAACTCTGTCTTTGATGTAAAAAACGCACTAATTGTCAGTGCCACAGTTGGCAGGATTAGGACTACCAAGAAGGCAATGATTAATTTTTTTGAAATGGATGGTTTTTTGAACCATTGGATCATTTTTCCCATTTTAACTTTCCCCCTTTACTTCTCTAAAGTTAATATCGGATGAAAGGTGTATTTTTAGAGACTGGAAATGAGGTTTAAAAATAAAAAAAATACCCAGACAATTCTGGATACTTTTTCATTATTATTTAATTAATTTTAAATTGACTTGTAAGCTCTTTTAATTCCTCTGCCATGTTGGCAAGTGTCACAGAAGAAGATGTGATTTCTTCCATAGATGCTAGCTGCTCTTCTGCAGAAGCCGCAATGTCCTGAATGTTTGCTGCGCTTTCTCTCGAGACTTGGCGCATCTCCTGCATCGCTTGTGAAACTAGCTTTGAACCGCTTGATAGGTCAATGGCTGTATCGTTTAATTGCGACAGTTTTTTCGACATTCCTTCTGCCGCCTCATAAATGTGCTGGAAGCTTTCTTTTGCTTCTTCTGTCATACCAAGCCCTGCGTTTACTTCTCGATTGACTGCTTTGAACATATCTTGAGATTTAGCAATTTCTAACACAATTTCTTGGATAAGCTTCTCAATTTCTTTCGCTGAATCTGCGGATTGGACAGCTAGTTTTCTCACTTCTTCTGCAACGACGGAGAAGCCGCGTCCTGATTCACCTGCTCTTGCTGCTTCAATTGCTGCATTAAGCGCAAGTAAGTTTGTTTGATCCGCGATGCCGTTAATGACATTTAAAATACTCGTAATATCTTTAGACTTGTATTCTAATTCTTTCATGACCTGTTCTGCTTCTTGTACAGATGTATCAATATGTTTCATTTGGTTCGCTGTGCTTTCAACAATTCGGCCGCCTTGACCAGCCGCCTCTGTTGATTGAAGTGAGACAGCAGCCACTTCAGATGAGGTTTGTGACATATCTTGTAATCCTTCGTTCATTGCCACAAGCTGATTCGTACTGGATTCGACTTTCTCGTTTTGTGCTTCATTTCCATTTGAAAATTGTTCAATTGACATCGTGATATGCTCTGTTGCTTGACTCGTTTGGCTGGCACTTGCCGTCAGCTCCTCTGAAGCCGAAGCGACGTTGTCGACAGATTGCTGTACAGCGCGAATGACGTCACGAAGAGATTCACTCATCTTGCTGAAGCTTCTTGTGAGATCTCCTATTTCATCCTTCGATTTGGTTTCAAGGGTTTCTGTTAAATCCCCTTCACTCACCTTTTCTGAGAAATCAACAAGCCTTCTCAATCCAATCGTGATCGAGCGAACGATGAAGAAGATAGCGACACCGCCAAGGATAAATGAAGTAATTAAAAGAATAATGGCAGAATTCCAAACTGGCTGTGCTGCTTCTTCTGTTTCTGATACAAACATCGTTCCAGCAATTTTCCAACCTGTTAAATCATTTGTGACAAAAACGATACGTTTTTGTTCTCCTTTATTCTCATAAGTTGATGTTCCTTCTTTGCCGCTGTAAAGGATTGATGAAATATTTCCTGTGACTTCAGATCCTGATTTTTCTTCTGGATGGGCAACAATTTGCTTGCTTTTATTTGCAATAATTGGATATCCTTCTCGTCCAATTTTAATTTCTTTGATTTTATCAACAATGTCTTGCACATCAATGTCGATTCCGATTGCTCCCGACCCGTCCTTCAGGCGCTGGGCAATCGTAACCACCATGCCGTTTGTTGTAGCAGAAATGTATGGATTGGTGACAACTGGCTCACCTTTTTCATCCTGCATCGCTTGCTGATACCAATCGCGTGTTGTTGGGTCATAGCCTTTTGGCATGTCTACTTTAGGAAACTGAATGAAATCACGATTTTTACTTGCTGCATAAAATCCAACCACATCATCTTCGTTGATTTTGCTGTATATTTCAAAATGCTCATACAGTTCGTCCTGGTTTTTCTTTTTAAAGTCTGCAGCAGTAGTTGTTTGAGTAAAAAGTTTCACCGCGTTTTCTTTATTCAAAAGCTTTTGCTCGATCATGTCATTCATATCATTGACTCTTGCTTTTGCTCCGTACATGATTTCATGATCTAATTCTTCTTTGGCAATCTGATATGAAATCGTACTAAGTGTAATGATTGGCAAGACAAGAACAAGTGTGAATGAAATAATCAGTCTTTTGGAAATCGATGGTTTTTTCAACCATTTTATTGCACTTTTCATGTTTTTCCTCCTTTTAAACGATATGTTTTATATCGGACATCTTCATAGTATTTTCATGTTTTTCAAATAAAAAGGATGCTATTTTGTTTATTTTCACAAATTGATTCCTTGCCCAAGCACCCTGCATACGCTAATACAAAAGGGGGCGCTTTTCATATGATTATCCTTTCAGGACAGCCAGTGACAAATGAACAGCTGGCATCGTTTCAGCTAGAGGGACAAAAGCGGAGCATTTTGATGCAGTTACAGGCCTCGAATGATACGTTCCGCTATAGGCAAGCATCTGATTTGCTATTTGAGGTCACTTTAAGATCAAACATTATGAATGCTGCAAGAGATTTGAATAAAAGCGGTGCCTCATTTGCCATCTTTCAAAGATCGCGTGCAAATGATGCGTTTTGGCGAGTATCGGAAGCAGGAGCACTAGAGCTGCGCTATCAAGTGGAGCCATCTAGAGGCATTAAAGACATTTTTGAAAATGGTTCAAAATATGCATTTGAATGTGCAACCGCAATTGTCATTGTGTTTTATATGGGGGTCTTGCAAACAGTAGGAGAGGAGAAGTTTAATCGAAGACTTCGCAGTTTAACATTGTATGACTGGCACTATGATACTTTGTCGATTTATACAGAACGCGGGAATGATTTTATCTATGGGGATTGTCTATATTTCGAAAATCCAGAGTTTAGCTATCAGCAGTCGCAATGGCGCGGAGAAAATGTGATTTACTTAGGAGAAGATCAATATTACGGTCATGGGCTTGGAATTTTAACAGCGGCAGAAATTATCGACAAACTAAATAAGAGAAGACGGCCAGGTGCGGTTCAATCCGCTTATTTATTACCGCAGACTACCCGGATGGATGTCATTTATCTCAGGCAAATGTTTGGCAGCTAAAAAAAGCCTCTTGTCTCTTGGTTATGACAAGGGGCTTTTGTATGCCTTGCGTTTACGATAATTTTGGAGTGTGCCAAGCATCGTGTTCGCAAGGACCTCCATTTCTTCTAAATCTTTTCTTGTAACCGGCGAGTCGTGCCGGCTCCATTTCACGTAGCGAACAAAATAGTAATGACGAATGGGCGTAAGGACAGCAGGAGAATGAGGGAAATCATCAAACCAAAATTCAATCTGGCCTTTTTTTCGGTAGGAATGTTTTAAGATGTCCATCCTGTCACACCACCCATCATGATTTTATGTCTGCGTCAGTTCGTGCATGATGTCTTCAACGCTTAAAATCGAGTGAATACGTCCAACCCCCTGTCCTGCCCACAAAGCCATTTGATCAGGGTTACCGCCGGCAGCAGCTGCTTTTCGCATCGGTGTTGTGCATACATGCTGAACTGGATAAGGAAGAACCCGATCTTCATGCAGGCTTTCATCCTCCATCCACTGATTCACAATACCTCTCGCTCTTTTCCCAGAAAAAAGTCTGGTCACCTTTGTTTCACTGCCTTCTGCCTGTAAAATAGCCTTCTTATATACTTCTGCCGCAGCACTTTCCTTGCTGGCTAAAAACCGTGTACCGATTTGAACCGCATCTGCTCCAAGCGCCAGCGCTGCTTTGACACCTGATCGGTCCGTGATGCCTCCTGCGGCAATCAAAGGCAAGCGGCAGACCCGTTTGACATCTGAGATCAGGCTGATGAGTCCCAGCAGAGCGTCTCCTTTTGCACGTAAAAATGTGCCGCGGTGCCCTCCTGCTTCACATCCTTGCAGAACAATGGCATCCATTCCCTTTTCCTCTAAAAGCAGTGCTTCTTCTTTTGTTGTGGCCGTTCCGATTAAAAAGATCCCCTTTTGTTTTAGGCGGTGAATCGTTTGTTCTTTTGGACAGGCAAATGTAAAGGAAACAATCGGAACGTCTTCTTCCAGAAGAATGTTGATTTTCTGTTCAAAATCATCCCACAATTCTTCTTCGCTTGGCATCCTATGAGCTTCGGGCCATACAGGCAGTTTCCTCTCCCAAAATGCCACATCCTCTTTTTTCACATCAGGAATTGGCTCTGGTACAAACACATTGACCTGAAACAGGCGAGATGTCAGCTGTTTGACCTGTCTAATCTGCTGTCTCAAATCGTCAGGCTGCACATATCCACTTGCCAGGCTGCCAAGCCCTCCGTAATTTGAAACAGCGGCTGCCAGCTGCGGTGTCACAGCTCCTCCTGCCATTGGCGCTTGGATGATTCCATGTTCGATTTGCAACTTTTTGATATCCCCCATTTATTTCCCCCATCTCTTACTCGTTTGACATCACTTGTACATAAAAATGACGATGCCTCGGCCCGTCAAACTCACAGAAATAGATTCCCTGCCACGTGCCTAGCACAAGATCTCCATCATGAATGAGAACATGCTGAGACGCCCCCATATAACTCGCTTTCATATGTGCTGCCGTATTTCCTTCCATATGGCGATCCTTTGGATGTTTCCACGGAAAGACTTCATCCAGCCGGCGAAGCATATCCCGTTTCACATCTGGATCCGCATTTTCATTAATGGTGATCCCAGCTGTCGTATGTGGACAATAGACGATGACAGTTCCGTTTTGTATGCCTGTTTCCCTGACATATTGGAGAACCTCGTGTGTGACGTCGAGCATGTCATCGCGTCTGTCTGTTTGTACATTGATTTTTTTCATATGAGCTGCTCCTTTTTGACGTTTCTATAAAAACCATACCCTTTTTATGTGAAACAAATCTTCTTATCTAAAGTTTACCAAGCAAAAAAACCTCGTCAAGCAATGCGAGGTTTTTAAGAAAAGTGAACCTTTTTGACTTCAATGGTTCGAATATGGTGGTCTTCAGCATCAATGATCGTAAATTCACAGCCTTCTGCTTCAATCGTATCTCCAATGTCAAAATCAAATTTATGCGTCATCATCCAGCCTGCAATTGTATCAACATCATCATTCTCAATGGCTAAATCCAATAAATCATTTACTTCATCAATCAATGCTTTCCCATCCATCACATAATGAAAATCACCTTTTTTAACGATATGAGGTGTTTCATCCTGATCATATTCGTCTCGAATCTCTCCGACAATTTCTTCTAATATGTCCTCTACTGTGACAAGTCCCGCTGTACCTCCGTATTCGTCTACAAGCACTGACATATGAATCCGTTCCTTTTGCATCAAAATGAGCAATTCTTGAACAGGGGTGCTTTCAATGACCCGGATCACCGGACGCATTAAGTCTTCAATCGATACATCTTGATTTAGGAAACTCGCCTTAAATACATCTTTGCTATTGATAACACCAATCACATGATCTTTGTCTTCTTTAATAACAGGGTAGCGTGTGTACCTTTCGTTCAGCATATAATGGGTCACGTCTTCTAAGGTCTGTTCAATCTCTATGGCTGAAATTTCTGTACGCGGGATCATGATCTCTCTCGCCACTCGGTTATCAAATTCAAAGATTTTATTCACATATTTGTACTCAGATTGGTTAATCTCACCCTTCTCATAGCTTTCAGATAAAATGAGTCGCAATTCTTCCTCACTGATCGCCACTTCATGTTCTTTGACAGAATGATAACCAAATAATTTCACGATGCTTCGTGCAGCCCCATTTAATGCTTTAATAAACGGGTACATGACTTTATAGAAAAAGATGAGTGGTTTTGCTGTCACAAGGCTGACGGCCTCTGCCTTTTGAATGGCAATTGTTTTAGGCGCGAGTTCTCCCACCACGACATGTAAAAACGTAATGATCACAAATGCGATGATAAACGAAAGGATGTCAGTCAATGCAGAATGAAGCCCGATTTTTTCAAACAGCGGATGCAGAAAATGCTCCACCGTCGGTTCACCCAGCCACCCTAGACCTAAGGCCGTGATGGTAATGCCAAGTTGGCAGGCGGATAAATATTCGTCGAGATTTGATATCAGCTTTTGAACATGGATGGCTCTCTTATCACCGCTTTCGATCAGCTGGTTGATTTTAGAGCCTCTAATTTTCACAATCGCAAATTCAGTGACAACAAAAAATGCTGTCGCAGCAATGAGTAATATGACTAAAAATACGTTTAAAATATACAAAAAAACCCTTACCTAACACTGGTAAGGGCTCACCTCCTCTGGCATCAATTAATCATTACGGCCATTTAGGAAGATCATTACAAAACGGAGCAATTCAAACAGGGAGACAAGGGCCGCTGCTACGTACGTCAGAGCTGCAGCATTTAACACCTTGTTCACGCCTCTTTCTTCACTGCTTCTAATGATTCCTTCTGAAACAATGATATCTTTTGCACGAGAACTTGCATTAAACTCGACAGGCAATGTCACAAGCTGAAAGAATACAGCTGCTGAGAACAAAATGATCCCAAGCCCGATTAAGTTAAGGCTGCTGAGCAAAATTCCACCAAGGAAAAGAAGCGGAGCAACACCAGATGCAAAATTCACGACAGGAAAGATCTTATGTCTCAAAACAAGCGCACCATAGGATTCCTGATGCTGCAAGGCATGTCCAACCTCGTGTGATGCGACTGAAATGGCCGAAATGGAATGGCCGTAGTACACAGGTTCAGATAAACGAACCACACGCTGTGTCGGGTCGTAATGATCAGTCAAAGTTCCTCTTACCGGTTCAACAGGCACGTCGTATAACCCGTTGCGATCTAAAATATATCGAGCGGTTTCAGCACCTGTTTTCATACTGGATGCTTCAACCTTTGAATACTTTTCAAAATTATTCTTTACTTTAAATTGTGCCCAAAATGATAATCCCAATGCGGCAAATGTTAAAAAATAAAAAAACAGCATGCTCATCAGCTTCCTTTTATTTTATATATTTATTTACAATTTTAATGACTTTTATGTATCATGTACAGCAAAAAGCACTAGGTCTTTTTCAGGGGGATAACCGCACCAATGAAAAAGAAGAACACACCTAAGCAAGCTGTATAAAAGGTTCCCGTACCATAAAGGTCTTGAAAAAAATGCAGCCATGAAAAATCATTCATAAAATGATTCACAGCATTTAAATCAAACACGAGTAAGATGACAGCTGATGATAAAAAGTGCACACCAATAAAAAGAAGTACGGTCTTTTGAACAAACGACATTCGAATTCCCTCCTTCTTCTCCCTTATTTTAAGATATGGGTTCTATTTCAATACATGACAAAGATGAAAAAATGTGTTCCCAATCGGGCATACTGACATTAGCAGTCTCCTGAAAGGAAGAGTCCGATGAAATCAAACCGTATCTTTATTGCTTGGCTAAGGTGGCCGCTTTATCTTCGAATTGCCATCATCATCTGTTTCTTGCTTCTCTTTTTTGGACAATTAATCGTTTTACTTGAACCGAAGCAGTATCATACGATCTTTGATGGGATCTGGTGGGCGCTTATTACAGTCTCTACGGTTGGTTACGGTGATTTTGTGCCGCAAACCACGCCAGGGCAGGTGGCAGGTATGGCGCTCATTTTTATCGGAGCCAGCTTTGTCACCGCTTATTTTGCCACACTTGCCGCCGCTGTGTTCAGTAAGCAGCACCATTATGTGGAGGGCAAGGTAGCCTTTAAGGGAAAAGGACATCTCATTATCGTCGGCTGGAATGAGAAAACGAACAAACTGCTTCAGTCATTTCAAACGATTGATCCAGCTATGCCGATTGTGCTGATTGATGACTCCTTGAAAGAGGGGCCTCTTTTAGAGAATGTTCATTTTATTAAAGGACACGGGACCGAAGACGTCACACTGCGCAAAGCCAACATTACAGGTGCAGATGCACTGATGATTACCGCAGATCAGCATGAAAATGAAGTGACAGCCGATATGCAGAGTGTTTTAACCTTACTTGCAGCAAAAGGATTAAACCCTTCGCTATATTGTTTAATTGAAATTTTAACAGATCGTTACGTGAAAAATGCCGAGCGTGCTGGTGCCAATCAAGTCATTCATACCTCTGATGCTGTCAATCATTTAATGGTTGAACATTTTCTGATAAAGGAACAACTCACAGCATTAACAAAAAAACGACAAATGACCTTGCATAAAAACGTTACCATCATACCTGTACCGGCTTCATTGGCTGGAGAAACCTTTTTAACAGCGCTGCATCATTTTTTAGAGCATCATGTGATCATCGTCGGCGTACAAAAAAAAGAAGGACCCATGATGAATCCTCCCTTTGGCTATGAGCTTCATCCAGAGGATGAACTGATCAGCCTTTAAAGCAGTGCGTCTTCTAATTCCTTGACGAGCGAAAAGCCAATCTCAGCATAAGCCTTTGATACATCCCCATCTTTCTCTTTTGGTTCTTGGAATTGGTTAAAGGATGCGCCCACATTTCCAACCATCGCATGATCATCTAACTTGTCTTGATATACATGCTTTAAGAGAAATGGATGTCCCATTTTCACCACAACACCAGGCTGATCGAGCTGGCCTTTCTCGGCTGTAAAAGGAACTCTGAGAAAGGTATAGCCATCACGGTTATCAATTTTATAATCAAAATACCCGTGATCATAATCCCAGTTCCCATTAATGACATAACCGAGCGGCTTCATCGTTTCTTCTAAATGGTAAAGTGAAAAGCTTTCACCAGGCAGCCTAGATGGTACATGAATCATACGAACCCCTCCTTTTTTTATTAGGGTTCGTTAAAGAGAGGAATTCATACATTTGCCTCTCGTGATTTGTACATTGTTTGTAAACGCGGCATCAAATAAGCTTTGATTGGTTGATTGATTCGTCTCGTTATCACTGCCGGAACCTGCTGTTTCCTTCGTAGCACTTTTAGAACAAATGCGTCCGACATTGCCAAAGTTCACGATTGCCTGGCCAGAAATATCATGAATATAAATATGATTCGTCCTCATTTTTCACCCTCCTCCATTCATTATTCTATGTACAGAACATAGGAAAGCTTGCACAGGAACATGAAGAAAATAAAAAAGGCACACCCTTATGAAAAGGTGTGCTTTTTCATTCTTATGATTGTTTCAGGCGGCTTTCAAGCTCTGCTTTTTTCTCTTCGAAGCCTGGTTTTCCTAGTAAAGCAAACATATTTACTTTATAAGCTTCTACTCCAGGCTGATCGAATGGGTTGACGCCTAGTAAATATCCAGACATCGCACATGCTTTCTCAAAGAAGTAAACAAGGTATCCGAATGTATAAGCATCCATCTCAGGAATTGTCACGATGAGATTCGGTACTTTTCCATCTGTATGGGCAAGCATCGTTCCTTCAAATGCTTTTTTATTGACGAAATCAACCGTTTTTCCTGCTAGGTAGTTCAAGCCATCAAGGTCTTGTTCTTCTGCTTCAATCACAAGCTCATGTCGAGGCTTGTCTACATTCACGATTGTTTCAAACAAGTCTCTTCTTCCTTCTTGAACATATTGACCAAGTGAATGAAGATCTGTTGAGAAGTTAGCAGATGAAGGATAGATTCCTTTTTCATCTTTCCCTTCACTTTCACCAAATAATTGCTTCCACCATTCTGCGAAATATTGCAGGCCTGGCTCATAGTTAATCAGCATTTCAATCGTTCTGCCTTTATTGTAAAGGACATTGCGGACGACAGCATATTGATAAGCCGCATTTTCAGAAAGCTCAGATGAAGCGAAGTCTTCGCTTGCTTTTGCCGCACCTTCCATCATCTGATCAATGTCTGCACCGCTCACAGCGATTGGCAAAAGACCGACTGCTGTTAATACAGAATAGCGTCCACCAACATCATCAGGGATGATAAATGATTCGTAGCCTTCTTCAGTTGCTAATGTTTTTAATGCACCGCGTGCCTTGTCAGTTGTCGCATAAATACGTTTTTTCGCTTCTTCAGCACCGTATTTTTCAATGAGGAGCTTTTTAAAGATGCGGAACGCAATGGCTGGCTCTGTTGTTGTACCAGATTTTGAAATCACATTAATGGAGAAATCTGCATCTTCCAATAGATCCATCACATCTGTTAAATAAGAAGAACTGATGTTGTTTCCAATAAAAATGATTTGCGGTGTCTTGCGCTTGCCTTTTGGCAAAGTGTTATAGAAAGAATGGTTCAAAAATTCAATCGCCGCACGTGCACCTAGATATGACCCGCCGATTCCCACGACGAGCAGGACGTCAGAGTCAGACTTAATTTTGTCTGCACTTTTTTTAATGCGGGCAAACTCTTCGCGGTCATATTGCTTCGGCAAGTCCACCCAGCCTAAATAGTCACTGCCTGCACCCGTTTGTTCATGAATATTATGATGGGCTACCTTCACAAAATCTTTTAAATATGTAAGCTCATGTTCTTGAAAGAAAGGTAACGCTTTCGAGTAGTCAAATTGAATATGTGTCATCGCTTGTAAGCCCTCCATTACGTTAGTTCTGTCCCTTTCACTTTAGCGGAACTAGCTATTGAAATCAAGTGATCGTCACTGGCATAGCAAAAAGCCGCTTCTCTGGATGAAAAGCGGCAATCTGGATTATAAAGAAGCTTTCAAAATCGCTAGAATATCATCACGGTTAAGTTTCATAAAGTTTCCAAAACCACCGTATACCATTTCTTTTGCTGCAATGTCGGCAATTTTGTCCAGCTGATCCTCACCAATGTCATAATCAGCTAAACGGCTTGGTGCACCAAGGCTAGTCCAGAAAGCTGACAGTTTGTCGATTCCTTCTAATGCGATGTCACGATCTGATTTTCCTTCTGTTTCGATGTCAAACATGTTCAGCATAAGGTTTTTAAAGCGTTCCACATTATGATCGAGCGTGTGGCGCATCCAGTTTGGGAAGAGAATAGCAAGCCCACCTGCATGCGGAATGTCATAGACAGCCGATACAGCATGCTCAATCGTATGGGACGCCCAGTCGCCAAAGTAACCCATTTGCAGCGTGCCATTTAAAGCAATCGTTCCTGCATAGAGAATCGTTTCACGATGCTCATAGTTTTGTAAGTCTTCCAGCAGTTTTGGTGCTGTCTCGATGACCGTTTGAAGAACAGCAAAACACATCCGGTCCTGTAAAGGCGTGTTTTTCACATTATGGAAGTATTGCTCAAAAACGTGGCTCATCATATCGACCATACCATACACCGTCTGGTTTTCTGGCACAGAATACGTATGCTCAGGGTCTAGAATTGAAAAAGCAGGGTGAGTGACAGAGCTGCCCCACACATATTTTTCATTCGTTTCCCAGTTTGTGATGACTGAATCCGGGTTCATTTCTGAACCAGTTGCTGCAAGTGTCAGCACTGTGCCAAACGGCAGCGCTTTTTGAGCGGTTGTTTTCTTTGAAATAATATCCCACACATCACCGTCATACTCTGCTCCGGCTGCTATCGCTTTTGTACAGTCGATCACACTGCCGCCGCCAACGGCTAATAAGAAATCAATGTTCTCCTTTTGGCAGATATCAATTCCCTTTTTCACTGTTGTGAGGCGCGGGTTTGGTTCAACGCCAGACAGCTCAAATACTTCAGCATCTGCTTCTTTTAACGCACTGATGACTTTGTCATAAAGACCATTTTTCTTAATGCTGCCGCCACCATATACAAGTAACACTCGTTTTCCATAACGAGCGAGTTCGCTTTTGAGTCCTTCTAACTGTCCTTTTCCAAACATCAATTTTGTTGGATTATAGTAAATAAAATTCTCCATCTGTTGAAACATCTCCTTACAACGAATATATCCAAAAACATGAAAGACTACTGTAACATATGTACACGATGAACTCAAAAAAAGATAACTGCCCGCAAGCAGCTATCCCTTTGTTGTTCAATTATAAAGAAGCGTTCAAAATGGCTAAAACATCTTCTTTGTTCAGCTTTTTAAATTGACCAAATTCACCGCGTGCCATTGCACGGTCTGCAATTAAATCAATTTTCTCATCGTTGATGTCATAATCCGCCAAACGGCTTGGTGCACCAAGACTTGTCCAGAAAGCTGACAGCTTGTCGATTCCTTCTAAGCCAACTTCTTCGTCTGTTTTGCCCGCAGGATCTACATCGAATACACGCACCGCTAATTGTTTAAAACGGCCTGGGTTTTCTTGAATCACATGTTTCATCCAGTTCGGGAACAAGATCGCAAGACCGCCTGCATGAGGAATATCATAGACAGCAGATACTGCATGCTCAATGTTATGAGATGCCCAGTCACCACGTGCCCCCATTGAAAGCATGCCATTAAGTGCAATTGTGCCAGTGAATAAAATCGTTTCACGCAGCTCGTAGTTCTCTAGATCGTTGATCAACTTCGGTGCCGTTTCAATGACAGTGCGAAGAAGTCCTTCACACATACGATCTTGATAAGGTGTATTTTCTGTGTGATGGAAATATTGTTCGAACACATGTGACATCATGTCAACCATGCCATAAATCGTATGGTTTTTAGGCACAGTGAATGTGTTAACTGGATCAAGAATAGAGAATTTCGGGAAAACTGCTGGACTTCCCCAGCCATACTTCTCATTTGTTTCCCAGTTTGTGATAACTGATCCTGAGTTCATTTCAGAGCCTGTTGCCGCAAGTGTTAACACTGTACCGAACGGAATAGCTTCCATTGGGACGTGTTTGCGTGTCACGATATCCCAAGCATCTCCATCGTACTTCGCACCAGCTGCGATTGCTTTTGTGGCATCAATGACACTGCCGCCGCCAACTGCCAAAATAAAATCAATGTTGTTCTCTTTGCAAAGCTCTACCCCTTTTCTTACTGTTGTTAAGCGCGGGTTAGGCTCTACACCAGCAAGTTCAGTGATTGCAGCTCCTGATTCTTTTAGGATGCTGACAACTTGGTCATAAAGGCCGTTTCGTTTAATACTGCCTCCACCATATACAAGTAATACGTTTTTTCCGTAGTGTTTGAGTTCATCTGAAAGGGCTGATACTTCTCCCTTTCCAAAAATTAATTTCGTTGGGTTCCAATAAGTAAATCGATCCATGTGATCTCCTCCTCGCGCTACATTATGCGCCTCATTCATTCCAAAAGTAAAGTAATTTGCTTTCATCCATTTTCTTACGCATAGTTTGGCTAAAAATCTGCAAAATATAAATGTATTGATGCTGTAGCGAAAGGAGGAATCACGATGAGTGCTATTCAGCGTATTGCCCTCGTGCTCACGATTATCGGTGCTATTAACTGGGGACTAATCGGCTTTTTTCAATTTGACTTAGTAGCAGCGATCTTTGGCGGACAAGGTTCTGCATTATCACGTATTATTTATGGTCTTGTTGGAATTGCAGGTCTTGTCAACCTTGGTCTGTTGTTCAAACCAAGCGAAGAAGCTGTTCGCCGTGACGAGCCGAACCCAGAAGTTCGTTAAATAAAAGGACATAAAAAAGGCTGCCTACATGAGGCAGCCTCAGCGTGTAGACAAACCCTCGCATTCTTTGTCAGGTCTGCGCGCTGGTGCTCACGAATTCTAAATTCGCTCCAGTGCCCGCCATTCCTAGACTTCAAAGGTTTTCTATCACGCTGAAAAAAAAGACAAAGGGCTAAAATCAAGATCATTTTAGCCCTTTGTCTACAATCTAAGGCACCGTTTGAAGCGGTGCTTTTTTATTATTTCTTGATAAGGTCTTTACGGTTTGATTGCTCAATCCACTCTTCAAGTTTATCTTTAAGCGTATTGAAACCTTGTGGTGCAGCAGCTTCTTCTTTCACTTGCTGTGGTCTTTGTTTCTTTGGTTTGCTTTCTTTTCTTTCAGGTGCTTCTTGTGTCGCACGGATAGAAAGGCTGATTTTACCTGCATTTTCATCAACAGAAAGAACTTTTACTTGTACTTCGTCACCAATTGAAAGGTGCTCGTTGATGTCTTTTACAAAGCCATGTGTTACTTCAGAAATATGCACAAGTCCTTGAGTTTCTTCATCTAATGCAACAAACGCACCATACGCTTGTAATCCTGTTACTTTACCAGTGTAAACACTGCCTACTTCAAACTTTGTCGCCATGATAACAACTCCTAAATAAATGTTTTAATATTCGTTTATACGCAATTAAAAACTATATCACAGAACGGGCAGTTACGCAAAATATTTTTTAAATGGGTTTAGATGAGAACAAAAGGGGGAATACCTGAAAACAAGAATGCTTTCTAGTATTCCCCCCTAATTTGTGAGGCATGAGTCCATTTGGATTGATGCCTTTTTTTATTTTAATATGGCTGATGCTTCTTCCTTCACTTGTCGAGCCTGCAAAAAGCGCTGAATTCTTGAAAGTGATTCCTGAAGATGATCAAGTGACGAAGCATATGAACAGCGGATATGACCCTCACCGCTCGGTCCGAATACATTCCCAGGAACAACAGCGACTTTTTCACTTAGGAGCAGCTCCTCAGCAAATTGTTCTGATGTCATGCCTGTGCTTTTAATCGATGGGAACGCGTAAAACGCTCCGTTTGGCTGATGGCATGTGAGTCCTAGTTCATTCAGGGACCCGACAAACAAATTACGGCGTCTTCTGTAGCTTTTCTTCATTTTCTCTACATCTTCAAGCCCATTTTTTAATGCTTCTTCTGCCGCATATTGTGCCATCGCCGGTGCGCACATCATAGAATATTGATGTATTTTCAGCATGGCATCCCGCAGTACAGGTGGTGCGGCCACATATCCTAAACGCCAGCCCGTCATGGCAAACCCTTTGGAAAAGCCTGAAATCAAGATCGTTCTTTCCTTCATATCTTGAATAGCTGCGACGCTTGTAAAAGCTTCATCGTACGTCAGCTCTGCATAAATCTCATCCGTAATAATGAGCAGGTCATGCTCTTTCGCAAATTGAGCAATATCTTCAAGCTCTTCCTTTAAATAAACAGACCCAGTCGGATTTGATGGCGAGCAAAGCAAAATGGCTTTTGTCTTCGGCGTCAGCTTTGTGCGAAGATCAGCAGAATCTGCTTTGAAATCTTTTTCAGCGGTTGTACTTAAATAGACAGGCACTCCGCCTGCTAGTGTCGTAAGTGCCCCGTATGCTACGAAACAAGGCTCTGGAATGATCACTTCATCCCCGCTGTTTAAAATCGCACGAAAGGCCAAATCAAGTGCCTGGCTTCCGCCAACTGTAATAATGAGTTCTTCTTCTGGACTGTAATCAATGTGAAACCGCTTATATAAATAGTGGCTCAGTTCTTTTCGCAAAGAAATTAAGCCTGCATTCGCCGTATAAGAGGTCAGCCCTTGTTCTAATGACATAATACTTGCTTCTCTGACATTCCAAGCTGTCACGAAATCCGGCTCGCCGACACCAAGGGAGATAACCCCTTCCATTGTGGCAGCCAAATCAAAGAATTTCCGAATACCTGACGGCTGAATGCTTTGTACCGTTTCAGATAAATAAGACTTTTTCATTTAAGGAGACACCACGATTCTTTTGTCATCGTCTCCTGTTTCAAACACTTTCCCATCATGTTTATATCTTTTCAAAATAAAGTGGGTAGTTGTTGAAACAACGGAATCAAGTGTCGATAATTTTTCAGATACGAAGCGGGCAATATCAGACATTGATCTTCCGCGGATCACAACGGAAAGATCGTAAACACCTGACATGAGATAGACAGACTCCACTTCCTGAAACCGATAAATCCGTTCAGCAATTTCATCAAATCCGACGCCTCTTTTTGGTGTCACTTTTACATCAATCATTGCTGTAACGCCTTCATGACCATCCACTTTTCGCCAGTCAATCATGGTTGAATAATCAATAATAACTTTTTGATCTTCAAGTTTTTGAATGATGGCTTCGGCTTCTTCTGTTGTCACGCCTGCCATTTTTGCAATTGTATTTAAATCGGCGCGGCTGTTTTCATCTAAAATCTCTAATATTTCAGTTTCTTTTTCTGTTAGTTTCATTTGATTTCACACCTCAGATTATAAAAGCTAGTTTTAAAAAATCTTCTGAACATTATAGCACGTTTTTCCCATTATGCTAAGCAGGGAAAAGATTCTAATGATAGCTTAAAATCCACTTTTTAGGGTACAATACAGTCACCTAACAGAGAGAGTATCAAGTATCGGAGTGAAGAATGTGGACATTGTTCAGCCAGCTTATATGAAAAGTGCATTCGGTTTAGATATCTATTACGAGCACTATCCAAATGAAGGCAAGAAGACATTGATCTTAATTCACGGTCTCTTCTCTTCTACCTTCAGCTATCGAAAGCTCATCCCGCTTCTGAAACAGGACTTCAATTTAATTGCGATTGATCTGCCGCCATTTGGACAGTCCGAGAAGTCGAATACGTTTATTTACAGCTATCGCAACATGGGGAAAATTATTATAGAGCTAGCTGGTTATTTACAGATTCAGCATGCAATTCTAGTGGGCCATTCAATGGGCGGACAAATCGCCTTATACGCTGCTACTGAACGGCCGGATCTATTTGAAAAGGCGGTTCTATTGTGCAGCTCAGGCTATTTGAATAAGTCAAAAAGATCACTTGTTTACAGCACATATATTCCTTATTTTTATCTGTATCTAAAAAGAAAGCTTTTAAAGCAGGGCATTATGAAAAATTTAACGGCTGTTGTGCATGATCATTCCATCATTGATCAAGAGATGGTCGACGGATATTTAAAGCCATTTTCAGATGATCAAATCTTTCGGGGGATATTTCGTTTGATTCGGCACCGGGAAGGAGATTTAACCTCGGACGTTTTAAAGAAAATGGAAACACCCGTGCTGCTCATTTGGGGCGAGGAAGATCGAATCGTTCCCATTCAAATAGGCGAAAGACTGCACAAAGATCTGCCAAATTCGACCTTACATGCATTAAAAAAAACCGGGCACCTCATTCCTGAGGAAAATCCGGTCTTTGTGTCTGATCAAATCGGACATTTCAGCCTGTCTTAGCGTGAACAGGAGCTGCTGTCTCGTATGACAAAAAGCTGATTTGCTATATGCTGACAGCTCTCTATCGGAAGAAGCTGTTCAAATGAGTGATGGTAGATGGCTTGAATCTCTTTTGCTAAAGATAACGGGTCTTCTGCGTCGTATAATGCACTGATGACGTCAGCAGGCTCCGTTTCATAAAAATCCTCTCCATAATGAAAAGGGTCCCATGCCTTAATGAATTGAATCATCTCTTCTACAGCTTGACTATCTTTCATCGGTATCACCGCTTATAATAAATTTTGTGATGTTTATTTTAGCACAACCAAGAATGGTTGAAAAACAGCTAGAGGTGGGTTTCATGAATTTCGACGAACAGATCATACGTAAAGGTTCAAAATCAGTGAAATGGGATCAGGCAGAGTCTTTGTTCCTGACAACAGATGCCCTTCCGATGTGGGTGGCCGATATGGATTTTAAAGCACCGCAGGTCGTCCTTGATGCATTGAAAGAGCGATTAGATCACGGTGTGTTTGGCTATGCATTTCAGGATCAGGATACGCAGCAGGCAGTCGCTGGCTGGCTCAAAAGAAGACATGGATGGACAATCCAGACAGATGCCGTCACCTTCACACCAGGAATCGTAACGGCACTTAGTTTTGCTGTTCAAGCCTTTACAGCACCGCACGACGAAGTAGTTATACAGTCACCAGTGTATACACCTTTTTATCAAATGATTGAGCGAAATGGACGTACAGTCTCAACCAATCCTTTAAAAATAGAAAACAACCGCTATATGATGGATTTTGATGATTTAGAGAAAAAACTGAGCAGACCACAAGCAAAGCTCATGTTCCTTTGCCATCCGCATAATCCGTCCGGAAGAGCATGGTCAAAAGAAGAATTAAAGCGAGTCGGAGACCTATGTGTAAAACATGGAGTCACAGTCGTTTCAGATGAGATTCACTCGGATTTGATGCTTTACGGAAAGCAGCATGTGCCCTTCGCCAGCCTTTCTGACGACATTGCACATATCACGGTAACGTGTATTGCGCCGAGTAAAACCTTTAATCTAGCGGGGCTCCAGGCCTCTGCTATTATCATTTCAGATGAAGAAAAAAGAACCCTTTTCAACAATGAAGTGCAAAGAAACGGACTGTCCAAACTGAATGCCTTTGCGATTCCAGCGATGGAAGCTGCATACCGACACGGGGATGAGTGGCTTGATGCCCTTGTTCTTTATCTCGAAGGCAATATGAAGACGGCGATGGACTATATCGACGAAAATCTTCCAAATATGCGTTATATGAAACCAGATGCTTCTTATTTATTGTGGCTGGACATTCGGGATTATCAATTCAGTCAAGCGGAATTGAAACGGAATCTGCTGAAAAAAGGGAAAGTGATCCTAGAGCTTGGCCACGTGTACGGACACGAAGGAGACGGCTTTATTCGGATGAATCTCGGCTGTCCTGCTGCAACAGTCAGAGATGGACTGCAACGTCTCCACCAAGCGTTCACGCTATCAGCTGAATAAGACCTATACGATAGAAAGAACATCCTAACGGGTGTTCTCAGCGTGTAGACAAACCCTCGCATTCTTTGTCAGTCCTGCGTGCTGGTGCTCACGAATGTCAAATTCGCTCTGCAAAAGTAACTGTCCTTCCTAGATTTCAAAGGTTTTCTAACACGCTGAAAAAAAGAAGACAAAGGGCTAAAATCAAGATCATTTTAGCCCTTTGTCAACAATCTGAGAACATCCTAACGGGTGTTCTTTTTAAAGAAAAAAACCCTCCTTTTATCATATCTACTTTGTACATGAAATGATATAATGAGAGGAATTACAATTATTTACGAGGAGAGCATTTAAATGGAAATGTTCAAGGATTTTCTGCTCCATGTATCTTTTATTCTATTTCCAATCTTTTTATATCATGCGCTATGGTTAAGCCGGACCCCTGCTCATTTCCCAAAAACGAATAAACTGCTCATCACAGTATTCGCATCCATCTCTTCAGCACTATGTATTATGTATCCAGTTGGTTCGATTTTAGATTTGCAGACTGGGCTTCAATCCATTCCCCTTGTGCTTGCTATTTTATACGGAGGATACATGGCGGGGATCGTTGCCATCTTGATAAGCATCATTGTCAAATTCGTGATGTACGGCTCTTTCTTATGGATTGGACTCATCGTTGTCCCAATTTACTTTTTTATCCCATTCCTGTTCTACCGAAAATGGCATCAATATTCGAAGCCAAATAAGCTGTTTTACGGAGTGCTTATCGGTTTATCCAAAGGATTCTTTATTTACATTGGACTGCTTGCGGTCAGCTTAATGGCATACAGCCCAGCTTTTATTATGCAGCAAAAGCTCCTTGAGTTATTTTTCTCAACTCTTTACTACATATTCTTTCTTGTGCTCAGTATCTATTCCATTGAATTCGTTAAGGAAAATGCGGAAATGAGATCGCAGCTTGTCCAGTCAGAAAAACTGACCATTGTAAGTGAACTTGCTGCAAGCGTTGCCCATGAAGTACGCAATCCGCTGACAGTTGTGAGAGGCTTTATTCAATTGCTCTTTTCGAGTGATCATACAAAAGAGCCACCTGCCAATAAAGATTATAAAAATCTCGTTCTGTCCGAGTTAGACCGGGCGCAGGACATTATCACGAGTTATCTTGACATTGCAAAACAAAACTATTATCAAATTGAATCTCTTAATCTCTCTAAATTACTTGAGGAATGTGCATCACTGATGACATCCTATGCGAATTTTAAATCGGTCACGATTCATCAATCCATTGAACCTGACTTATACATTCAAGGTGACGTAACGAAGATCAAGCAAGTCATGATTAATTTAATCAAAAATGCAATTGAAGCAGCTCCTGAACATGAAGGGAAAATTGAACTTTTTGCTTCAAAAGAAAATCATAAAATCTGCCTTTATTTTGTTGATAACGGTGTAGGTATGACAGAAAGTCAGATGAAAAAACTCGGCGAACCCTATTACACCTTGAAAAATAAAGGGACTGGACTTGGGCTGACAGTGACTTTTTCAATTATTGAAAATCACCATGGAACGATTCGTTTCAAAAGCTCGCTGCAGTCTGGAACAACCGTCACCGTGAAATTTCCTGAAGATACAAGAAGAAAATGATTAATCCATTTTTTTTGTTCTTTTTTCTTCTATCCGCTCCTGCTTCTTAGACGCACGAACGATGAGACGAAAACAAATAAACGCAGCAATAAAGAAAATCACCGTGGTGATAGCCGCTGGGATGTACTCCCTTTTATCTTCAGGAAAATATAGTAGAAAAAGTACGATGAATGACATCTCGCCATTCCCCCTTTTGCTCGTTTACTTCACTATATTGGCTAAAAGAAATGAAATACCTTCCTTTGAGAAGGAAATGGAGGAATTTCACATGACAGACATTCAAATTGGACAAGTTGTGAAAGGTTTTTATAAAACAGGTGTATACGTTGGGGAAGTGACAGCAGTGAAACCATCGACCTATCTCGTTCAAGTAAAAGCCGTTCTGACACATCCCACTCAAGGCGACCTGCATCATCCGAAAGAAGCAGACGTGCCTTTTTTCCAAGAAAGGCGGGCTTTGGCCTATAAAGAACAGACAAATATCCCTCATCATATGGTGAAGCCTTATGATGGCGATATCCCTGATTATGAAGAGTCACTGAAAGAAGCTGTAGATAAATTGAAACAAGCACTCCGTGCGGATGATTCCAAATGGGCTGAAAAATCAAGAGCATGCCTATCTTCTCTTGAGAAAGATTATTTTCCAGAAGACGGCCGCTAATCAGCCGAATCAAAAAAATGTGAGAAATCGATCAGCTCACCAATTTTGGTTGTTTGCGGATTTTCCACATAGGCTCTGTCTTTTTCAAAAAGGGTGAACAGCTGATAAGTCGTCATGGCATCATCGAGTGCTTTATGATGCTTACCAGCTCCTTCACTGCCGTATTCCTTTGCTGCTTTTCGAAGCCCTGTCAGTGTGCGGTCACCAAAAAAGGTTTTATATTCAAAGGCCAGGTCCCTCAGCTTCCCCTTAAAAGGAAAGGCAATGTGATTGAGCATACAATTTTGCTTCAATACCTTCATGTCCATGTTGCCCCACGTAATAATTTCACAATTCTCTCCCCCATCAAGTGACACGAGCTTCTCGATAAATTCCTCAAATGAAATTCCGCTCTCTACATCCTCCTGCGTAATTCCGAGGAAAGATTTACAGCGCTTCGTCAGCTTCGGGAACTTTTTCGGTTTGACGTAGCTAGAGAATGAGTCTATGATCGTTTCATCTGCTGCTTTCACTACCCCAGCTTCAATAATTTCAGGAAAAAAATTTTGCGGATGATATTTTCCATCAGGCATCGTAAATTCAAAATCGACCACAAGCACCGTCTTCTGTTCCACCAGTTTCACCTCACTTTTTCGTCAGCTTTTCATTCTCATACCATTATATTAAGACGGACCTTGAAATCACTTCATTTTCGTGAAAATAATGCAGATTCACTATGCCCAACCTATTCATCTGATGAAAGATCGTTTATTTTCCTTTATAATTATTAAGGAACACGAAATAAATAAAGAAGGTGATCTCTATCACAAACAGGAAGAAAAACTTGTACATCATGTGGTTTGTGAACTTTTTTGTATCTGCGAGCATTACAATGATCGTCCCTTTTTTATCACTTTACATAGAATCTCTTGATAGCAGCTATTCAAATGAATTTGTTCAAAGATGGAGCGGCTATGTCTTTGGGGTCACGTTTTTAACGGCCTTCCTGATCTCTCCGATTTGGGGGCGGATTGGCGACCGGCATGGCTATAAAAAGATTTTATTAATTAACGGAATTGGCATCGCCACAAGTATTCTACTAATGGGGCTTGTGCACACTGTGTATCAGCTATTCGCACTAAGGCTCTTCATGGGGCTTGTCACAGGCTTTATCTCGACTTCAATGGCACTGATTTCTGCACAGACCGAAAAGGCAACTGCCGGTAAAACCCTTGGAACGATGCAGATGAGTAATGTTGCCGGAGGATTGTTTGGTCCATTAATGGGTGGATTCATGGCAGACAGCGTCGGATTTATTTATACGTTTTTCCTGACAGCGGCTGTCATTTATGTGTCAGCTATTGTGATTATCTTCGGAGTGAAAGAACAGCCGATCCGGTCAAAAGAAGCAAAGCGTGTTTCTTACTCACGGAAGGATGTACTCTTTCACATTTTCAAACAGCCTTTGCTTGTCGTCACGATGCTTTTAACATTTATTACACAAGTAGGGAACTTTAGCATTCAGCCGCTTTTGGCTTTATACATTCATGATTTACATGGTCCTGTCAATCTCGCTTTTTATGCGGGGCTTGCTTTTTCTGCAACTGGACTTGGCAATTTGCTGTTTACGCGAAAATGGGGAGATCTCGGAGATCGAATTGGTCATGACAAGGTGCTGCTTGCCCTTCTCATCCTCTCCTCTATTTTATTCATCCCGCAAGCGATGGCGGATTCGTACGTCATGTTAGTCATTTTCCGTTTCCTATACGGGATGGCACTTGGCGGAATTATTCCGTGTACGACGGCGTATATCCGGATTAAAGCACCTGCTTCTATGCAAGGAGAAGTGCTCGGATACAATGTCAGCTTCCGCTTTCTTGGGAATGTCGTCGGTCCGGTAATCGGCGGCATTGTGGCGAGTCATTACGGGATTCCAGCTGTCTTTTATGTCACTGCCGGCATTTTTCTGTTTGGCGCGTTATTTTTATGGGCGGTCCGCTCACATGCGAAAACAAAGGAAAGGAGTGTCTGATCATCTTCAGATACTCTTTTTTCTTGCGGAAAAGCCTGATTCACTAGACTTCACGCCCTTTCTTTTCTAAAAATAACCTTCTCGTATCCGCAAAAGAATGGTACGATATGGCTAGAAAATTGAAGAAAGTGAGTGACCTCATGTTTCGTGCAATCATTGGTTGGTTATTACTTGCTGCCCTCATCCCATTATTTGCTCTGACTTTTTATCTATCAAAGGAAGAAGCTGCAAGTGTAAAGCCTGTTAACGAAGTGCTTGATCAAAAAATCAAGCTGGAAAAGATAGATTTTTCCCAAAACAGTTATATGTATGACCGGGATGGTTCTCTTATCTCCGAGATCGTCTCAAACGATGAGAACCGAGTGTTCGTGAAATACGATAACATTCCTGAACCTGTGAAGGAGCTGTTCCTTCGTTCAGAGGACCGCAACTTCTATGACCATAAGGGAATTGACTTTATGGGAGTTGTTCGTGCCCTTGCTGCAAATGTCAAAAACCATGGCATCAGCCAAGGAGCGAGTACGATCACACAGCAGCTGTCCCGCAACTTATATTTAAGCCATGAACGTTCGTTCAGCCGAAAGTTTACGGAGCTGCTCTATTCCTATGAACTTGAGCGAAAATTCTCGAAGGATGAAATTCTCGAAAGCTATTTAAATACGATTTATTTCAGTAATGGTGTTTACGGTGTCGGTTCTGCGGCTAATTACTATTTTGATAAGCCGCTTAGTTCTTTAACACTTGCCCAAATGGCATTTATCTCTGCTATTCCAAACAACCCAACACTGTATGACCCATTAAAACAGTTCAAGCACACAAAGAAACGCCAAGAACGACTGCTTGGTATTTTGAAGAAAGATGGCGTCATCACCAAAAAACAATACAAAAAAGCCGTCAAAGAAAAAATCAGCCTTTCTTTAAGTGAAAAGAAAAACCTATACCCTGACTATGTGACATATGCCAATGAAGAGTTTACAGATCTTGTGTCTGATCAGGAGGGCTTTACAAAACGATTGAAGAAAGCCAAAACAGCTGAAGCGAAAAAGGCGATTCAAAAGGAATTATCTGAAAAGGTCAGTGCCCTGCTCCAGGATGGTGTGAAAATTTATACGGCGCTTGATCCTTCCTTACAGCAAAGAGCCGTCTATCAGCTCAATGCTCAATTGCCTTATCAAGGTGTGGAAGGCGGATCAGCCGTCATTAATCATGAAACGCATCAAATTGTTGCACTTGCTGGCGGGAAAAACTATAAGAAATTTGATTTTAACTACGCTTATCAAGCGCAAAGACAGCCTGGTTCTGCGATTAAGCCGCTTTTAGACTATGCGCCTTATATTGATCAAACCGGTGCAACGGCTTCAAGCACCATCAGTGCCGGCAAGTTTTGCAGCAGTGGATACTGTCCGCAGAACTATAATCATAAAACGTATGGAACAGTCACACTTGAAACAGCCTTTAAAAATTCTTACAATACCCCTGCGATCCGAATGCTGGATACAGTGGGTGTCAAAAAAGGCTTCAGCTATTTAGAGAAGTTCTCATTCCAGCATATCGTAGCGGATGATTACCGCCTTCCTTCTGCACTTGGCGGATTTACGAAAGGCTTCTCACCGCTAGAAATAACAGATGCATATACCGTCTTTGGCAACCAAGGAGCCTACACACAAAGTCATTCGATCACAAAAGTGACAGACTTAAACGGTAAGACCCTTTACAAGTGGAAAGAGTCGCCAAAGCAAGTATATTCTCAGCGTACAAATGAAACGATGCGTAAGCTGCTTACCTCTGTTGTGAAGAGTGGGACAGGGAAAAAAGCGAATTTCAACGCCCCTTACATCGGTGGGAAAACAGGGACATCCAATGACTACAAAGATATTTGGTTTGTGGGACTGACAGATCAGTACACAATGGGTGTATGGGTTGGAAGAGATAGAGGAACGGTGGAATCGATTTATCATTCAAGCCCGCACTTACGTATTTGGAAAAATACGATGCAATACGCCAGATAAACAGGAGGTTTGATTGCGATGCATTCAACACATCCACCCCATTTAATCTTATTTGACGGTGTCTGCAACGTGTGCAGCGGCGCTGTTCAATTTGTGATTAAGCGCGATCCGAATGAACGGATGATGTTCGCTTCCTTACAATCAGATACAGGACAGCGTATTTTAAAGGAAAACGGTTTGCCTTTAGATGAGTTCAATTCATTCATTTATATCGAAAAAGGGACCCTTTATACGAAATCAACAGGCATCTTAAAAGCCGCGCGGCATTTAAAAGGGATATACAGATGGAGCTTTTTACTCCTTGCCATACCTCGCCCAATCCGTGATTGGTTTTATCAGTTGATAGCAAAAAATCGCTACAAATGGTTTGGTCAAAAAACATCTTGTATGATGCCTACACCCGATATTCAAAAACGGTTTCTTTCATAAAAAAAAGCATCCTCCATCATCGGAGGATGCTCAGATTGTTGAAAAAGAGCTAAAATGATCTTTATTTTAGCTCTTTTTCTTCTTTTCAGCGTGACCTGAAAACCTTTGCAGTCTAGGAAGGACGAGCACCGAAGCGGAGCGAATTTAACATTCGTGAGCATCGGCGCGCAGAACTGACAACGAATGCAAGGGTTTGTCTAAACGCTGAAAGCATCCTCCATCATCGGAGGATGCTTTCTTTGTCTGCTTATGAAGGCAGACTTGCCATCACACTGTTATAAAGCTTAATAAATAAGTACAAAATACCGATCAAAAACGTCGCCCAAAACAGCAGAATAAACATCATAAATCCAATCAAATTCAGCATAGAAAGCGATTGATAAATGCGAACCACAACCCAGATAAAATAGACAAGACTTGCTAATGCAAAAAGTCCGACTAGCAGAATGAGCTGCTGCGTCAACAGAAATGCTAGCAAGCTGGCAAATAAATAAACAACGGATGCAATCCGAATTTTCTTTAAGTTCTCCCCTTCAGGGTCCTTAGCGAAAAAGAGTAACGCCAGCTCTAATACCGTATCTGCAATCAGTTTTAAGGCAGATAAGATCATAAAATAAACAAGTGCAAAAGCAGCAAAGAGAGCAAGACGAATGCCCTGTTCTGAGAAAAATTCCAGCATTCCTTTTAAAATGCCTGCTTGAGTCAAGAAATCAGTCGTGATACCTACTGTGAAAATCGAAAAAGCAGAGCTGAATAGTAAAATTGAAATCAGCGGAAAATATCCAGTCAAATATGTATTTTTCATAAATAGATCCTTTCTCATAAGCTCACATTTATTATGGCTCACTTAAAACAGATTGACAAGATGCTTTCAAAGTAAACTGACAGCAAAATCAAATTTATGATTTTGCACGTACATTCCTTCACAAACTTACATTTTCCCGTTAAAGTATTACTGTTACGAAAAAATCGTGCGTTAGGGGTATACTCGTGAAAAAAACTTTAAGACTGCAAACACGGCTGACGATCTTTGTGTGTATCGTTGTCCTGATCTCCCTTTGTATCACATTCTTTACGATATGGTCGGAAACAGCCAAGAACATCCATCAGCAGGAGCGTGACATTGCTCTCTCTACTGCCAAAATGGTCGCAGAGGCACCGATTACAGCACAATCATTAGAAGATCATTCATATTCCGCATTACGAAAATATACAACAAGTGTTCAGCAAATCACCAAAACCGAATTCGTTGTCGTCATGGATATGAACGGTATCCGCAAAACACACCCGAATCCGCAGAAAATTGGAAAGCGGTTTGCCGGCGGTGATGAAAAAGCAGCATTACAGGGAAAAGAACATATTAGTACGGCTTCTGGTACACTCGGCAGATCCATGCGTGCTTTTGTTCCTGTTTATGATCAAAATGGTAAGCAGCTCGGGGCTGTAGCCGTAGGAATTACGTTAAAGGAAATTGACTTGATTATTCATCAAAGCTTACTTCCACTCTACTTCGTCACATCACTCAGCCTTCTATCTGGCATCATCGGAGCACTCATTGTGGCAAGAAAAGTGAAGAAGATTATGTTTGGACTTGAGCCGGATGAGATCGCCACATTGTTAAAAGAACGAAGTGCCATGCTAGAATCAACAAAAGAAGGGATTCTGGCCGTCGATCAGCACGGTAAAATCAAACTGGCCAATGCAGAGGCCAAACGGCTCTTTCATAATATGGGCATTATGGTTGATCCTAGAGAACAAGATGTTCAAACTCTCCTCCCTTCAAGCGGCTTAAAACAGGTCATTGAAACACGCAAGCCGCTGCTTGATCGTGACGTGAGAATGAATGGACTGGAGCTCGTCTTTAATGAAGTGCCAATTACGGTAAAAGGTGAAATTGTCGGAGCCATCGCCACCTTCCGTGACAAAACAGAAGTGAAACATCTGGCTGAGCAGCTTAGCGGGGTCAAAATGTATGCGAATGCGCTCCGTGCCCAGTCCCATGAATTTATGAACAAGCTTCATGTCATTTTAGGTTTGGTCCAGCTCAAAAACTACGATGATCTTGGCACCTACATCAAAGATATTGCAATTTATCAGCAAACGGAAACAAATGAAATCATCAACCATGTGAAAAACTCTGTTTTAGCAGGATTTTTACTAGGAAAACAAAGCTATATCAGGGAACAAGGCGCTGCCTTAGAGGTTATTTGCAGCACACAAGTGCCAAATACGGAGGACCCGGCAGTGACGCATGATCTCATTACCGTGATTGGCAACTTGTTAAATAACGCACTCGATGCTGTTTCACATACTGATACGAAAAACATCTCGATCTCCTTCAGATACGTCCATGAGCAGCTCCACATTGAAATCACGGACACAGGTGTTGGTCTCACGAAAGAAGAACAAGACATCATGTTTGATCAAGGCTTTTCAACTAAAGGAGAAGACCGAGGGTTCGGACTCTACTTCGTTGACCAAAGCATCAAGAAATTGAACGGACATATGATTGTCACGAGTGAAAAAGGAGAAGGAACGACCTTTAGTCTCCGCATTCCGTATAAACAAAAGGAGGATTCACATGATTAATGTGTTAATAGTAGAAGATGATCCAATGGTTGGGGAGCTGAACAAACGCTACCTGACCCAAATCGACGGCTTTGAGTTAAAGGGGATTGCCACCTCCTTTCAGCAGGCACTTGAAGTGTTAAAAACAGAAGTCATTCACCTCGTACTGCTCGATATTTATATGCCTGGACAAAATGGACTGGCATTACTAACAGAAATTCGCCAGCAGAATCATGCCGTTGATGTCATTGTCATTTCGGCTGCAAATGAAGTCGATGTTGTACAGCAAACGATGCGAAACGGAGCAGTTGATTATTTAATTAAGCCGTTTGAGTTCGAACGATTCCAATCAGCACTGGCAGAGTATAAACGGAAACACGCCCTGTATCAATCCATGAACAGCATTTCGCAAAATGATTTAGATGCGAAGCTTTTTCATAAAAAAGCAGAGGCGGAAAAAGTCCTCCTGCCAAAAGGACTGACCAAAAGCACACTTAAACTCATCTGGACAAGCATTCAATCATTTGGCCAGCAGGCTTTCACAACCGAAGACCTAGCCAATCATACAGAAATCTCTCAAGTCTCCATTAGAAAATACTTGAAATTCCTTGAGGATATCGAAGTGGTGGATGTTGAAATGGCATATGGGACAATAGGACGTCCTGTTTTCCAATATAAACTGAACACGAGCAATATGAATTTGATTCAGCAATATCTTTAAAATACTACATCTGACCTTTCACAAAGGCCAGATGTTTTTTTATGGCATACGATGTAACAAACCCCTTGATATCAGTGGTTCTGCTGTAGCGGAGCACATCACAAAAGCGGCATTATATCATATTTCAGCAGATAAAAAGACATCAAATAAAGCCATTTAACATTTTTTTAAAAATAAAACAAATTTCTATTTATTTATTCGATCGGAAATGATAAATTATGATTGATTAGTTCAACGAGATATAAGTCTGATGTCTTACATCTTCTCTCCTGCCCTCCATAAGTTTCATGAGAAAGCAGGATAAAATACCCTCTTCAGAAGGGTGAGAAGAGATAGATCGGTCTTTTTTCGCGAGACTTTTCTGAAACTTTTAAATTTTATAGGGGGTTATGTTTTGAAGAAGCGCAAAATTGGACTAGCATTGTCCTTAGTCGTAGCAGCAGGAACCATCCTTGGAGCATGCGGCAACTCTGGCTCAAACAGCGGTGAAAGCAAAAAAGATAAAGATCAATTCACTGTTGCAATGGTAACTGATGTCGGTGGTGTCGATGACAAATCGTTTAACCAATCAGCTTGGGAAGGTTTACAAGCATTTGGGAAAGACAACAATCTAAAAAAAGGTAAAAACGGCTTTGATTACTTACAATCTAAATCAGATGCTGACTATACAACAAACTTAAATACACTTGCTCGTGAGAAATTCGACCTGATTTACGGAATTGGTTTCTTAATGGAAGATGCAATTTCTGAAATTGCGGATCAACGTAAGAAAAACCACTTTGCGATCGTTGATGCAGTCGTGAAAAAAGACAACGTAGCCAGCATTGTATTTAACGAAAACGAAGGATCATTCCTTGTGGGTGTTGCGGCTGCTCTTTCTACAAAATCAAACAAAATTGGATTCGTCGGCGGCGTTGATTCTGAATTAGTCAGAAAATTCGAAGTTGGCTTCCGCGCAGGTGTTGAAGCAGCTAACCCGAAAGCAAAAGTTGAAGTGAAATATGCCGGTGCATTCGATAAGGCTGACATCGGGAAAGCAACAGCTGAAAGCATGTACAAATCTGGCGTCGACATCATCTATCATGCTGCTGGCGGCACTGGAACTGGTGTCTTCACAGAAGCGAAAAACCTGAAAAAAGCGGATCCTAACCGTAAAGTTTGGGTTATCGGTGTAGATAAAGACCAGTATGACGAAGGAAAAGTACCTGGAACAAAACAAAGTGTCACCCTTACTTCTATGGTTAAGAAAGTAGACACAGCGGTACAAGACTTAACAACGAAAGCAAAAGATGGTAAGTTCCCTGGCGGCGAAGTGATCACATACGGTCTGAAAGAAGGCGCTCTTGACATTTCTCCATCTAAGGAAAACCTTGATAAAGATGTATTAAAGAAAGTTGAAGAATGGAAACAAAAAATCATCAAGGGTGAAGTGAAAATCCCTGCAACACGTGATGAACTAAAAGATTTTAAAGCTTAATTTGAGCAGCGGGATAAGCGCGCCTTATCCCCTTGCCTCTCCTTTACCTCCTCTTTATTCGTAAAAGGTGGTAAAAGAAAAGCTGCAGCCTCGTTTTGCAGCTTTTCTTTTGCTAGTTTTTATCTTCATCAGCACCCTAAAAAAGGAGCGGTTAAACCTGTGGATTATGTCATTGAAATGTTGAATATACGCAAAGAATTCCCTGGCATTGTAGCAAACGACAACATTACGCTGCAGCTAAAAAAGGGCGAAATTCATGCGCTGCTTGGTGAAAACGGCGCTGGAAAATCAACGCTCATGAACGTGCTTTTCGGACTGTACCAGCCTGAAAAAGGTGAAATCAAGGTACACGGAAAACCTGTGACCATCTCTAGTCCAAATGATGCTAGTGATTTAGGCATCGGAATGGTGCATCAGCACTTTATGCTTGTCGATACCTTCACTGTCGCTGAAAACATCATTTTAGGTAAAGAGCCCAAGAAGTTTGGAAAGATTGACAAAGAACAAGCCATACAGCAAGTACAAGAGCTTTCTGACCGCTATGGTTTGAAAATAGATCCTGCCGCAAAAGTATCTGACATCTCTGTCGGCATGCAGCAGCGTGCAGAAATCTTAAAAACACTTTACCGCGGCGCTGACATTTTGATCTTCGACGAACCAACGGCCGTTTTAACACCTCAAGAAATCAAAGAACTCATACAAATTATGAAAAACTTAATCAATGAAGGCAAATCCATTATTTTAATCACCCATAAGCTGAAAGAAATTATGGATGCCTGTCATCGCGTGACCATTATCCGAAAAGGCCAAGGCATTCGTACACTTGATGTGGAAAGCACAAATAAAGACGAACTTGCAAGCCTCATGGTTGGCCGTGAAGTGTCATTTAAAACAGACAAAAAAGCTGCTTCTCCTGCTGAGGAGGTTCTTCAAATTCAAGACCTCACAGTAAAAGACGCCAGAGGAATTGAAGCGGTCCAACAGTTGAACCTCTCAGTGAAGGCTGGCGAAATTGTCGGAATTGCTGGGGTAGATGGCAATGGCCAGTCTGAATTAATTGAAGCCATTACCGGTCTAAAAAAATCAGAATCTGGCACAATCATGCTAAACGGGAAAGCCATTCAAAATCTCCCGCCTCGCAAAGTGACCGAATCTGGGATTGGACATATTCCTCAGGATCGTCATAAACATGGACTTGTACTCGATTTTTCAATTGGAGAAAACATTTCCTTACAATCGTATTATCAGCGTCCTTATTCAAAATTCGGCTTATTGAATATGAAAAATATTTATCAAAAAGCAAAACGAATCATTGCGGAATATGACGTCAGAACACCGAGTGAATATACAGAAGCGCGCGCGCTGTCAGGCGGTAACCAGCAAAAAGCCATTATCGGCCGTGAAGTTGACCGCAATCCTGATTTATTAATTGCCGCTCAGCCGACACGAGGACTTGATGTTGGTGCGATTGAATTTGTTCATAAACGTCTAATCGAGCAAAGAGACGCAGGCAAAGCTGTTTTGCTCATCTCCTTTGAGCTTGATGAAATTATCAATGTCAGTGATAAGATCGCTGTTATTTTCGAAGGCAGCATTGTCGCCATTGTTGATCCAAAAGAAACAACAGAGCAAGAGCTTGGTCTATTAATGGCTGGAAGTACGCAACAGGAAGTGGGGAAAGAAGCAAATGTCTAATCGCTTAACAAATCTGCTGATTCCGCTTATAGCCATTGTACTTGGTCTTTTGGTTGGGGCCATTATTATGCTGGCAAGCGGTTATAGTGTCATCGAAGGCTATAGCGCCCTTTGGAATGGCGTTTTCGGTGAAACCTATTATATGGGAGAAACCATCAGGCAAGTGACACCTTATATATTATCAGGTCTTGCTGTTGCCTTTGCATTTCGGACAGGCCTGTTTAATATCGGTGTAGAAGGTCAAATGCTTGTTGGCTGGGTAGCTGCTGTATGGATTGGAACAACTGTCCATGCACCTATGTATATTCATCTGCTGCTTGCACTCATCACCGCTGCTGCTGCAGGTGCTTTATGGGGCTTTATTCCTGGTTTTTTAAAAGCTCGTTTTTATGTGCATGAGGTCATCGTTACTATCATGATGAACTACATTGCCCTTCATGTCACAAACTATTTAATCTCAAATGTCTTAACAGATAATAAAGATAAAACAGATAAAATCGATGCCACTGCCTCGCTCCGCTCTGGATTTTTTGAGCAGATCACTGATTTTTCCCGAATGCATAACGGTATTTTTGTTGCCATTATTGCTGCGGTCGTGATGTGGATCATTATTCAAAAAACGTCTAAAGGGTTTGAATTACGAGCAGTTGGAATGAACCAGCAGGCATCACAGTATGCTGGCATGAACGTTCGCCGCAATATCATTTATGCGATGCTTATTTCAGGTGCTTTTGCAGGTCTTGCAGGCGCTATGGAAGGTCTTGGTACATTTGAATATGCCTCTATTAAAGGCTCATTTACAGGCGTAGGTTTTGATGGAATTGCCGTCGCTTTATTAGGTGGAAATACGGCTGTTGGTGTTGTCCTTGCTGCATTATTGCTTGGTGGATTGAAGGTCGGTGCATTAAATATGCCGCTTGAATCAGGCGTACCGACTGAGGTTGTTGATATTGTCATTGCGATCATCATTCTTTTCGTCGCCTCAAGCTATATTATCCGTCTTGTGATTCAACAAATGAAGAAAAAGGGGGGAAAATAAGTGGGATTTCTGCAAATACTTGAAATCATCGTCCCAGCTACACTTGTTTATGCTGCACCACTTATTTTAACCGCTCTTGGAGGCGTCTTTTCAGAAAGATCAGGTGTTGTCAATATCGGTCTTGAAGGGTTGATGGTCGTCGGAGCATTTTCCAGTATTATCTTTAACTTATTTTTTGCTGATACGTTTGGAGCCTTGACCCCGTGGCTTGGGCTTCTCGTCGGAATGGCCGTTGGCGGATTGTTCTCACTGATTCATGCAGTGGCGACCATTACCTTCCGAGCTGATCAAACGGTCAGTGGTGTGGCGATTAACATGCTGGCACTTGGCGCTACATTGTTTGTCGTCAAACTGATTTATGGGAAAGCACAAACTGATAAAATTACAGAGCCTTTCTATAAAGGAGATATCCCCCTTTTAAGTGACATTCCGATCATTGGTGATATTTTCTTTAAAGATGTTTATTATACGTCTATACTCGCCTTAGCTCTTGCGGTTGTTGCTTGGTTTGTTTTATTTAAAATGCCGTTTGGTCTTCGTCTTCGTGCAGTCGGAGAGCATCCAATGGCAGCTGATACAATGGGTATCAAAGTGTATCGGATGCGTTACATCGCTGTTTTCATTAGTGGACTGTTTGGCGGTCTTGGCGGAGCTGTTTATGCCTCAACGATCGCGCTAGATTTCTCACATGCCACCATTACTGGACAAGGCTTCATCGCACTAGCTGCGCTTGTATTTGGTAAATGGCATCCATTTGGCGCAATGGGCGCTGCTTTATTCTTTGGATTTGCTCAAAGTTTAAGCATCATTGGCTCTCTCCTGCCGCTGTTCCAAGATATACCGAATGTGTATATGCTCATAGCACCATATGTGCTCACCATTTTAGCACTTACTGGCTTCATCGGACGTGCCGATGCACCGAAAGCACTTGGTACGCCTTATCTAAAAGGAAAACGATAAATACGATGTATGATCAATCCCCTGAAGGACAAACTACCTTCAGGGGATTTTTGTATGATAAAAAACTCAAAAACTCCTGTTTATTTTACTTTTATTACACTTATTTTAGTTTAATAAATAGATGAGTGTCACAGAATCTTCTACAATTGAGACAAATAGCATTTGGGGGTGTTTATGTGGCTAATGCACAACAATTGAAATCGATTACAGACGATTCTGACAATAATAAAAGCGTTTTCCGTAAGATCATGTCTTGGAAAATTGGTGTTATTGATCTACCTGTGTATTTAGTACTTGCAGCGATTATTTTAACTGCCGCTTATTTTAATAAAATTCCAGCAAATATGCTTGGTGGTTTCGCTGTTATTATGATTTTGGGGATTTTCCTTGGAGATGTAGGACAACGTATTCCAATCTTAAAAGATATTGGTGGACCGGCGATTCTTTCTTTATTCGTACCATCGTTCCTGGTCTTTTTTAATGTTCTGAATCCGAACTCATTGGAAGCGGTTACGTCTCTTATGAAAACGTCGAACTTCCTTTACTTCTATATCTCTGCTCTTGTAGTAGGTAGTATTCTTGGGATGCAGCGAACTATTTTAGTACAAGGCCTTATTCGTATGTTTGTTCCTCTCGTTGCAGGTACAATTGCAGCTGTGAGTGCTGGTATCCTTGTTGGCCTTTTAGTTGGTTACACACCGCATCATTCATTCTTCTTTATTATTGTACCGATTATTGCCGGTGGTGTTGGAGAAGGGATTTTGCCATTATCTATCGCTTATTCACAAATTCTTGATGTATCAGCAGAGTCATTAATTTCTCAATTAATTCCTGCGGCTGTCATTGGGAACGTCATTGCCATTATCTGTGCTGGCGCATTGAAGAAGCTTGGTGAAAAACGTCCTGAACTAAACGGAAATGGCCGTCTTGTGAAATCTAAAGAAGCAAACGAAATTTTCGAGCAGCCAGATTTGGATGCAAAAGTTGATTTCGGGTTAATGGGTGCTGGTGTACTTGTTGCTTGTACAACCTTCATCTTTGGTGGTTTGTTAGAAAGCTTTGTTCATATTCCAGGTCCAATCTTAATGATTGTTCTTGCCGCTTTAATCAAATACTTAAACGTGATGCCTCAACATCTTCAAAACGGCTCACAACAGTTCTACAAGTTTGTATCAAAAAGCTTTACATGGCCGCTGATGGTTGGTCTTGGTATTCTATACATTCCACTTGATGATGTAGCAACTGTCATCTCGATTCCATTCGTATGCGTATGTATCGCTGTTGTACTCGCAATGGTTGGTTCTGGTTACTTCGTTGGAAAACTAATGAACATGTATCCAGTAGAATCTGCTATTGTCACTGGCTGTCACAGCGGACTTGGCGGTACTGGTGACGTTGCAATTCTTTCAGCTTCTGGAAGAATGGGTCTTATGCCTTTCGCACAAGTATCTACACGACTTGGCGGAGCAGCAACTGTTATCTGTGCAACGATCTTACTCAGAGTGTTTAGTTAAACTACCACACATAAAAAGCATGGGCTCTCACATGGGCCCATGCTTTTTTTATATTTCTTTTCTCCTATAGGATCTTATTCATCAGCTAATACAATTCGTAAATATTCCCTGGGCTGAAAAGGATACAGCTTGGTTTCTTGATAGCTCATGTGAAGAAGATGCTCAGAAAACAGCGGCCATTCACTCCCGGCCTGCCACCTTTTTTGATCATTTCGGTCAATCAAGAATGCTCCTCCTAAAATCGTGCAGAATAGGCTTAAGCTGATGGCGATCTTTCGTTTCATTTGATCAGCTCCTTTAAGAAAAGCATGTACGAAAAACAAAACAATATACAATGAGTATCATTTTTGATAAAATTATTTTTGTGGTCAAAAGAACCTAAAACAAATACAGTTTGCTTGAAATCGTTTCAAACCAATGCACTATGGCTGTATTTACGCTATAATTTTAATTACCAGTTCTTTAGAACGTGAATTTATATTGATCAAAGGAGGTTCATTTTCTTGCAGCTTATTCACTTCGCCATCCTATCACCTTTTTTACTCGCTTTTGTTGTACCTTTCCTTTACAAATATGTGAGGCGTATACATACAGGATGGTTTGTTCTCATCTTGCCGATTCTTTTATTTACCTATTTCATCCAAATGTTACACATCACTTCGAATGGACGAACGCTTTTCTCACAGGCTGAATGGATTCCATCTTTAGGGATGAATTTCACTGTGTATGTCGATGGTCTCAGCCTGTTATTTGCTTTATTAATTACAGGTATCGGCTCACTAGTGGTGCTGTACAGTATTTTCTACTTATCAAAGGAAAAAGAACAGCTTGGCTCTTTCTACACGTATTTGCTCATGTTTATGACCGCGATGCTGGGTGTCGTTCTTTCTGACAACATGGTGGTTTTATACTTGTTTTGGGAGTTAACGAGTATCTCTTCCTTCCTCTTAATTGGGTATTGGTATAAGCGGGAGCGCTCTAGATATGGAGCAACGAAATCACTGCTTATTACTGTTTTTGGCGGATTAGCTATGCTTGGTGGCTTCATCCTCATTTACCTGATTACTGATTCATTCAGTATTCGTGAAGCAGTCAATCAGCTTCAGCTCATTATGGCATCACCTTACTTTATCCCTGCCATGATCCTAATCATACTAGGTGCCTTTACGAAATCAGCGCAGTTCCCATTCTATATCTGGCTGCCTGATGCAATGGAAGCACCGACCCCTGTGAGCAGTTATCTGCATTCTGCTACGATGGTGAAAGCCGGTATTTATCTTGTTGCGCGCTTCAGTCCAATCTTTGCTATATCAGAGGTATGGTTCTGGACCATTTCCATCGTTGGGCTTGTCACATTATTCTGGGGATCATTCCACGCCGTCCGGCAAAACGATTTGAAAGCCATTCTGGCCTATTCGACAGTGAGCCAGCTCGGCATGATTATGCTCATGCTTGGCGTCGGTGCAGCTGCAATTCATGAAAACAATCCTGCCTTTTTTGGTGCAGCCGTTCTTGCAGCTATTTTTCACCTCATTAACCATGCTACGTTTAAAGGCAGTCTCTTTATGGCAGCTGGTATTATCGATCATGAAACAGGGACTCGTGACATTCGGAAATTAGGCGGATTAATGACGATCATGCCGATTACCTTCACAATTACGTTAATCGGTACATTTTCAATGGCCGGATTACCGCCATTTAACGGTTTCTTAAGTAAAGAGCTATTTTTCACAAGTATGATACGGATTTCTGATATCAGCTTTACAGACGTTTCAACATGGGGTGCCATCTTCCCAGCACTCGCTTGGCTCGCTAGTGTCTTTACGTTCATTTATAGTATGATGCTCCTCTTTAAAACGTTTAGAGGCCGTCTGAATATAGACCAATTGGAGAAAAAACCGCATGAAGCACCGATCGGCATGCTCATTCCGCCCATCATTCTAGCTGCACTTGTGGTCACCTTCTTCTTTTTCCCTAATATTCTTGCCTATTCTGTCATCGAACCTGCAATGGCGGCGATCATTCCTGAAGCGATTGAAACAGGAAGCCGTTTTTCTGTGAAAATTGAAGCATGGCATGGCTTCCAGCCAGAACTCTATATGACAATAGGTGTTGTTGTACTCGGCACAATCGGCTACTTGACGCTTTCAAAATGGCGTCCAATGTACAACATCTTTAAGGAAAAGTGGTCATTTAACGCTTTATACGACCGCTCTCTTATCGGTTTAGAAAAAGGTTCATACCGCCTGACAAACAGTTATATGACTGGTTTTCTTCGTGACTATCTTGTCTATGTGTTTGGGTTCATGATTATCGTCATTGGCGGCGTGATGTTTTATCAGCAGGCCTTTTCATTTCAAACTGATCAGGCTGCCTCAATTGGCACGTATGAGGTGATTCTTTCACTTGTGATGGTGGCGGCGACGATTGCCACAGTATTCGCAAGTTCACGATTAACAGCTATTATTGCACTAGGTGTCATGGGCTACACGCTGTCATTATTCTTCGTGATTTTCAGAGCACCTGACCTTGCGCTGACGCAGCTGATTATTGAAACGATTTCTGTTGCACTGTTTTTGCTTTGCTTCTATCATTTGCCGAAGCTGAGCTTAAAGCAAAAAACAAGAAGATTCAAAATGACCAATTTCATCATTTCATTAGGTGTTGGGGTTGTTGTCACTTGTCTAGCTTTCGCTTCCACAAGTCAGCAGTCCCTTGACACCATTTCAACTTACTTTATTGAAAACAGCTACAAACTTGCTGGCGGTGACAATATTGTCAATGTCATTCTTGTAGATTTCAGGGGTTTTGATACCCTTTTTGAAATTACCGTGCTCGCCATTGCGGCACTTGGTATTTATGGGTTATTAAAAACGCAAACAAAACGGAAGAGAGGTGCGCGGCGATGAGAAAGATTGATACGAATGATATGCTTTTGCAAGTCACAACAAAAATCACAGCATTCATCATCTTGCTTTTCTCCCTTCACCTATTTCTTGCGGGGCATAACAATCCTGGCGGCGGATTCATTGGCGGGCTGATGAGTGCTGCGGCTGTCGTTCTTCTGCTTTTAGCCTATGATCTGAAGACAGTAAGACGCATTTTGCCATTTGATTTTATTTATGTAACTGGAGCCGGTTTGCTTGTTGCAATCCTGACCGGTATGGGATCCTTTCTATTCGGTGCACCTTTTCTATCCCATGCATTTGATTATTTCCAATTACCGTTTTTAGGGAAAACAGAACTGGCGACAGCCGTCCTGTTTGATATCGGTGTGTATTTGGTTGTTGTCGGTGTCACCATGACCATTATTCAAATGATTGGAGAGAAGGAATAATGGAATTTCTAATGTCTATTATCGTCGGAATTATTTTTATGGCGGCGACCTATTTGATGCTGTCAAAGAGCCTTCTGCGGGTCATCGTCGGTACTGCTGTTTTGAGTCACGGCGTCCACTTGCTTCTTTTAACAATGGGCGGTTTAAAAAAAGGAGCGCCTCCCGTTCTAAAAGAGGGAATCACATCCTATGTGGATCCATTGCCACAAGCATTAATTTTAACAGCCATTGTCATTGCTTTTGGTGTGACATCCTTATTACTTGTCATGGCCTTCCGTGCCTTCCAAGAGCTGCGAACAGATGACATGGATCAAATGAGAGGAAATGATCAGCATGAATAATCTCGTGATCCTGCCTATATTAATTCCATTACTAGCTGCTACACTATTGATCTTTATGAATAAAAACATCATGCTGTCAAGAGTCTTTAGTGTCTTGGCATCTCTTTCAGCCATTATATGTAATGCATATTTGGTTCAAACGATTTTCACAAATGGGATACAAACCCTTTATTTGGGCGGCTGGAAAGCGCCATTTGGGATTGCCCTTGTGGCCGATCAATTTGCTGCACTCCTTGTGCTGACCGCTTCCGTTGTCGGGCTTGTGACAGTCCTCTTCTCCTTTCAAACGATTGGGAAAGAAAGAGAGCGGCTCTTCTATTATTCTGGCGTACAGTTTTTGTTAGCTGGCGTGAGCGGAGCCTTTTTAACGGGAGATATTTTCAACCTGTTTGTATTCTTTGAGTTACTGCTGATGGCATCTTATATGCTTATTGTATTAGGCGGATCAAAGCCTCAGCTTCGTGAATCACTCAAATATATTGTGTTTAATATCATCTCGTCGGCCTTATTTATTGTCGGAGTCGCCTGTTTATATGCAGTGACGGGTACGCTCAATATGGCTGATTTAAGTGTGAAAATAGCTGAATCAGGACAAACAGGGCTAATCACTGTTATTTCCATCCTGTTCCTCATTGTATTCGGCTTAAAAGCTGGGATTTTCCCGCTTTATTTCTGGCTGCCAGGATCGTATCACGCGCCTCCAGCAGCGATTTCAGCTCTATTTGGGGCTTTGCTCACTAAGGTTGGCTTATATGCGATCGCAAGAGTCTTTACATTAATTTTTATACACGATACAGGCTTCACCCATACACTCATGGCGTGGCTTGCCGCACTGACGGTGATATTCGGTGTGATAGGCTCGATCGCCTATTCTGATGTGCAAAAGATCGTGATTTATAACATTGTCACAGCTGTTGGGGTCATTTTGTTTGGATTTGCAGCCAACACACCTGCATCACTCCAAGGTGCCATTTATTATCTCATTCACGACATGGTGATCAAAGGGGCTTTATTTATGCTGGCAGGTGCCCTCTTTGTGTATGCTGGTACAAATCAACTGAAAAAAATGGGCGGACTAATTCAATCCCAGCCTCTATTAGGATGGATGTTTTTCATATCGGCTTTATCGCTTGCAGGAATTCCGCCGCTGAGTGGCTTTGTTGGTAAACTAAAAATTGTGGAAGGTGGATTTTCTGCTGGATATATGACGTTTTCTATCTTGGTCTTACTGTCCAGCCTCCTTGTCCTCTACTCTATTATGAAGATTTTCATGTCCGCATTTTGGGGCGAGGAACAGGATATGCGAAGAAGAAAGCCGTCAATTAAAGGAATGGTGTATCCTGGCGTACTGCTTGTCGTCTTATCGCTTGCCATTGGGTTAGGAACTGAGTTCATTGCCCCTTATATCAATCAAGCAGCAGAAATGCTCTCTACACCAGAAAAATATATTCAAGCTGTGCTGAAGGAGTAGATGAACATGGCCTTTCAAATATTACTAAACGCACTCCTCGCCTTTACATGGATGTTTATGAATGATACATACAGAGCCGCAGACTTTGTATCAGGTTTTGCATTAGGGATGATTGCCATTTTTATGCTGCGTCGATTTTTCCCGCAGCGTTTTTACGGCTATGCCCTTTATGCAATTTTCAAGTTGATCATCATTTTCATTCGCGAGCTGCTTCTTGCCAATTTAAGTGTATTAAAGACTGTATTATCTCCAAAGCTCAAGATTAAGCCCGGTATTTTCGCCTTTCGTACGGACTTGAAAACAGATTGGGAAATCACCATACTGTCAAATATGATTACATTGACACCAGGTACATTAGTAATTGATATTTCCGATGATCGGTCCATTTTATACATTCATGCGATGGATATTGAAGATGCTGAAAAAGCCATTCACGATATCCGGGTTTCATTTGAAAAAGCGATTCAGGAGGTGAGCGGTAAGTAATGGAACTCATTTTGCAAATGTCACTTGGCATTCTTGCACTGTCTACTTTGCTTTTTGTGATACGAGTGATCAAAGGTCCCTCTATTCCTGATCGTGTAAGTGCACTTGATGCGATAGGAATCAATTTAATTGGGATGACAGCCATCGTTTCAATTTTACTGAAAACCACTGCATTCTTTGAAATTATTTTACTGCTCGGCATCCTTGCCTTTATCGGTACTGTCGCTTTTTCCAAATTCCTTGAGAAAGGGGAAGTGATTGAAAATGATCGTCATCGCTAAAGCCATCGTGATTTTCTTTATCCTGCTAGGCGCTATCCTTTGTTTGATTTCAGCCATTGGTGTCCTTCGCCTGCCGGATGTTTACACACGTATGCATGCTGCATCAAAAGCATCGACCCTTGGCGTTGTTCTGATTTTAGTAGGTGTGTTTTTTCACGAATGGTTTCTTGCAGGCGTTATTTCTGCAAAAATCCTTCTCGGCATCGTATTTATCTTCCTGACAGCACCAGTCGGCGCACACTTAATCGGAAGAGCCGCCTACAATACTGGTGTGAAGCTCGACAAACGCAGTGTCCAAGATGATTATGGCGGTTTCCGTAACTTTGTGATTAAGCGAAAAGAAGATTCTTATTTATAAGCAGCGAAAAAAATGGCCTGACATGTTAGGCCATTCTTTTTTTATCGCTCAACGCGCATATAAAAAAAGCTTCCGCTGCACCGGGAGCTTTTTTATATGCGATCAATGACAGCAAGTGTGCATCTTGACGTACAGATGTGCCGGTCTCGATCATCTTTTATATCGATTTGAAATACCATTGTACGCCGTCCTACATGTACAGGAACAGCTGTCGCTGTCACAACTCCATCGCGTACAGATTTTAAATGATTGGCATTGATTTCAATACCTGAGCAAACTTGCTGCGTTAAGTCTAAATGAGCCGCAGCCCCCATGCTCGCCACTGTTTCTGCTAGAGCAGCAGATGCTCCTCCGTGCAGCAGTCCAAATGGCTGTTTTGTTCTGTGATCGACTGGCATTGTTGCAACGCATCGTGATTTATTGCACTCTACAATTTCAATGCCTAGTGCCTCAAGCAGTGTATTTGATCCGCTCACATCCATTAAGGCCCTCTCCCTTCACACGTTTACAGCACACTTTCAGACTTGGCAATTAACACCGCTTCTGTACGAGATCCAACATTCAGCTTATTAAAGATGGATGTCAAACTGTACTCAATTGACCGTTTGCTCAAATGAAGCACATCGGCAATCTCCTGGTTCGTGTATCCTTTTTCTACTTCTCTAAGGATCAAACACTCCCGTTCGGTTAAGAGATCGTGATCAGTCTGCTGCGCCTGTTCTGGCTTTTCTTGCTGCTGTGAAATTAATTTCTTTAAATAGGACAGCTGAATGACAACTTCCCCTTGCAATGTCCGGTGTATGTATTCAATAATTTTGTCTTTCGTCTCTGTTTTGCTAATTGCACCGTGTAATCCAGCCCGAATAGCCTCTTCAAAATAATCATCTACTTCATACCCTGTATAAATGATAATTTTCACTTGATGGTTGGTTTCTAAAATTTGTTTCGCAATGTCCATTCCATTGATATCCCCGAGATTTAAATCCATTAAAATCACATCATAGATGGAAAAGTCATGCGTCTTTAAAAAGGCGGCTTCTGCATCAGGACTTAAACAATCGACTGATAGCTGCTGGTCTGATTCTAATATGCTTTTTGTCCCTTCCATGACAGCCGGATGATCATCAATGACCAATATCTTCTTCATGTCTTCCTCCCTTTAAATCACTCACTTCCATTTTATATAAAAGACTTGGCTGATGCCAAGTCTTAATCCTTAATAAATCGTTACAATTCCATTTCAATTTTCACCTTAAGCCCTTTTTCCGGGGCTGTGTGAATTTGAAGCTTTCCATTTAACGCTTTCACTCGTTCTCTAATTCCCGATAGCCCCATGCTCATTGTGTGCTGATCAAGATGACTGGCATCAAAACCGACTCCATCATCCTCATAGTGAAGAACAACCTGATCTTTAATACAAATCAGCATCACTAACACTTGAGTGGCTTTTGAGTGCTTCAGGGCGTTGGATAACAGCTCCTGAACAATTCGGTAAATATTCAGCTGTGAATCAATATCAATGTCCAATTCTTTATCAAAGCGTGTCGTATTCAGCCTAATATGAAACGGCGCTTCCTCCTGAATTTGAGAAGTCAGCTTCGATATCGCCTTTACTAAACCTAAATCATACAGCAGCTGCGGGCGAAGCTCATGACACGTTTCTCTCGTCGTTTGAATCACTTTGGACATTTGATCATTCCATGAGATAAGCGAATTTTCAATAGATGTCGGGCATTGGTTGTTTTGGAAATTCGTTAAAAACATCTCCGACTGCCTTTTTAGTGATATTAAGTCCTGCAGCACGGAATCATGAAGATCTCTCGCTAAATCTGAACGCTGCTTTTCTTCCATAGCAAACATGATTTTCTTCAGCCATGCAGGATTGGCCTCGCGCTGTTTCAAATCGTCAAGATGCTCCATCAATTCTTCGATTTTAACGACATTTTCCAAACTGACACTTGTATAAAAGGCCAATGTTTTTAGCCAAGAAATCTCATCACGCGTTAATTTCGGTGTCTGTATATTGGATAAGCAGCAAATGATAAACGAGTGACCGCCCCGTTCGCCAATTTTCATCATAAACCCTTTATCAAGCTCAATAATTTTCCCGACTTCACCTAAAATATCTTGAAATTGATCCACGTATTCTTTCCATAGCTGACTATCATTTGTGGATTCATCAATTTCAATAATTTGTCCGTCAGCTTTCACCTCAAGCACAAAGGCTTTATTCACAACAAGCACTTCTAAAATGGTGTATTTCAAATGATACAGCACTTGATGAAGTGAGGACGCCTCACGAATGAGCTGCGTGAATTTAAACACACTGTCCTGGTAATTATGCTTTTCTGAAAAACGCTTCAGACGGAAGCGGAAATCTAGAATTTCTTTGAAATAGAATACAGCCAGCATGAGTGTATAAGTAATTATTGCGAGCTTCAGTGTGTATTTCAAATCTTCTGGTTTTTGCAGAATGTAAAACGTGACAACAACAAAAACGGTCGGTGTAATTGCAAGAAATCCGTAGTATTTCAGTCTGCTTAACAAAAAATCCATATTGTAAAGCTTGTTCGTCATGAATTGATACACAAGTGAAAAAGGAATGAGCAAGACAAAAGAAGTTAAGAAAAAGGGATCTATCACATAAATACGAAACAAAACATATGGGATTGCAAATAAAAAGATAAATGGACAAAATGCTATGATATTTATCATCACAAAAAACTTTAAAACAGACCCCTGCTCTGTCTCTTTATATTTCCGCATTCCATTGATAATCACTTTGAATGACATGATAATAGAAGCAAAAAAGAATAAAAGATTTAAACTTGGCATGTATCTGGCTAACGCCGAATCAATTGGAACAAATAACTCTATTACTAGATTAATTATAGGAAGACTATATAAAAAGCGAATCGTTTTTTGAGTCGTTATATGCAGGTCAAACTCTTTGAAATATTGATAAATGAAATGAATATAAAAGACAAATACACTTGATAAACAAAATACGATCACATAATGGCTAAATCTCTCACCAATACCTGAAGTACCTGCACTAAGATATCCGATACAAATTGTTAATAAAAATACAACTAAAAGAAATGCTGATTTTCGTTGGGCCTCTTTGTTAATTCGAATGATAAAGAAGATACAAAATAAACAAATTGAATACAGGATGAGAGGAATTATATAGACAAATAAACTTTCTTGACCAATCAATGTCTTATTTTTTAGGGTGATCATTTGGTTGCCTCTTTGAATATCAATTCTTTGCACATTCCTAAGCTCACCATTGATCAAATGATCTTTGTTGTTAGCAGGTTCCCCATTGATTTTAAGTATAATATCTCCTTCTTCTAATCCTGATGTGTAGGCTAAAGAAAGATATTCAACTTTGACAACTTCTGCTTGACCGTTCTTGTTCTCCGCTACACGTGCTCCATTAAAAATATCAAATACATAAATATATGAAACATAGATCACAAATAAAAAAGAAAGAAAAACCAAAAAAGCAGATAGTTTCGTATAAGTTATCTTCATGTATAAAACATCCTTAACTGGAGAACTTTTAAATCATTTTTAAATGAATAGTATCATTTATAGTACCATATATACTCTGCAGACATTTGCCCTTTTTTAATCCCCTGAATGATTGCTTTCATGGTTTGCTCATCTGTGTGAATTAAACTTGCATTCCCTAAGTCTAATTCATTCACAACACCAGGATTTTTCACTAAATATGCAATAACATTTTGAATGTTCAATCATTGCCCTCCTTTGTCATAAATGCACATAATTGTTCCTTCTTCTTCCCCGGTAAATCAAGTTGTTCAATTCCTTGCTTCATTTTTAACAGCATAATCTCTCTCATCGATACCATGTACTGAGTCAAACCAGCTTCAAGTAACTTCTGCTTCAGTTGAAACGGCTTTTGCTCTGACTCAACCAGCCGGTTAGAAAAGAAGGAAAGAAGCTCTTGACTGGCGTCGTTAAAACGTCTTTGTAAATAACTGAATGCCAGCGTTTGTTTTTTTTGAAAATCTCCGTTTGATTTTGAAAATAACGCAAAAAAATCGTTACTGATCTGTTCAGCAACACCATAATATATCGAATAAGATTCCACAGTGGCGTTTATTTTTCCTGTCGCTAAATAAACACCCAATACGCTAGAAATAGCTGTTAAAGATCCTGATTTTTTCTTTAAAACCTCTACACACTCTTCTTCTGTTCCATGCAAATGACGCAAATCCTCGTGCTGCCCTTCCATTGACATTTTAATGAAATGGAACAGTTTCTCTAATAGTTGAGAATTATTTTCACATATTGATGTGATGAATTGGATACTCACCGTATACAAATACGTAGAAGCATTGATGGCCACTCCTTGATCGACGTTCATCCAAGGATACGAATCATTGTCCTGATCTTCAATATCATCTAATATATCGGCAGATAAAATGAGAAGTTCAATCCCTGCTGCCAGTTTTGTAATCGCTTGCTTGTCTTGTCCGCCAAATGCCTCATAATGCTGGTAAGCCAATTGACCAAGAGGAAATTCTTTTTTTCTATCTGTAAATTCCAGAAGCAGCTTTTGTAAATCATTCTGCCTGACTGCATGTTGAATAAAATCAGACATATTCTGCTTGATTTTTGTATTCTCTAGATAGTTTAGCATACTCGATCTTGTACCTCACCCTTTCGTCTTTTATTTTACTAAAAAGACATGAGCAAATGTCCACTGACATCACTATTTAACAATTATATAATAATATATCCTTTTTTTGTATGTATTTGGATAAAAAAAAGACTTGATGATTATCAAGTCTTTAAGAAATTTTCACATATTCATATTTGTCGTATTGATCAATGCTTTTGTTAATGTTATGAAGAGAAGCCGTTGTTTCTCTGATTTCGTTTTCAAGTTTCCATAATAATTGTTTAAGTTCTTCGATTTCATACTTTTCCATCGATTCCACTCTCCTTTTTTGGAAGATCAATGTATTTGTGTATGGTGATTGGGTCATAAGTATTTGATCTGTTACTAACAGTGTAAATGTAATTGAGTATTTTTTCACCGAAAAGTATGCACAAAACGTGTGCGTGATACCGCAAAATTCAATAGGTCTTTTTTCATCATTTTCTGACTTTTCAAATCATACTTTTATCTCAATTTCAAAGGAATTGCGTCATTTTTGCGACAGGAATAGGCATCATTCGTCACACTTCTCTCCCGATAGAACGTACGATCCCCTCTGTATCTTCGGTTTTGCGTGTCATAGGTCAGACGACAGACGCTATTGTGGACACCGCAATTTTTTGGCGACATTCACCGAAATTGACCGCAAAAGTACCTATTTTTATGCTGGAATTACAAAGATAGAAAGATCATTTTGATTCTTTATTCTGATTTTCTACATACATTTAGAACAGATATCCGTCCAATTTCACGTCAATGAGAGAAGAGGTGACCATGTGTTTTACTATGTTCCTTATCCTGCTTTGCAGGTTCCCGCAATGAGCCACGCATACCCGCCGCGCACGCCAATGACTTTTCCTCCAGTAGATGCCCACTCATTTCAACGAGCCGCAAAGGAATCGGCCCGTCTCGTTGCTGATGCTTCACTCATCACGCAGCAAATTTCAAGCTCCCTTCCGTTTGCGCAGCGCATCATGGAGGCTGCTGAACGCTCTGATTCCACAAGTGTGATCCGAATGCTGAAGCAAATCGGTGTGAAAAGCGGCATAGATATCCGCTTTAGTCCAGAAGGGATTCGAATCTACTTGTCTCTTGCCTCCAGCAGACTTTTTCTTCTTTTAAAATGGGCATGACAAAGAAAAAGCCGCTCTCACGCGAGCGGCTTTTCTTAAGATTCAAACATTTTATGGCACCATTCAATGGCTTCTATATAACACCCATAGGCTTCCTGTTTCGGGAGATTTCCATCTAACATTTCATCATCCCATTCATTTCGTTCAATACGTTTGGCCACACCTAGCACAAAAGAATAATCATTTTCATAGCCAAGCAGTGCCTCGCCAACTTCATCAGAAAGCGGCAGTTCCTTCACAAGTTCTGTGATATCTGCCCTGACAAGCGTATCAATGAGAGAAAACATACCTGTCAGCATATAAGAGGCGGGGTGCTCTCGTTCAGTACGAGAAGCAATCAGTTCACACGTTTTGGCACGAATGAATGACATTTTGATAATTTCTTTTTGGCTTGAGTTAGCTTGGACATTCAGTTCTTTAAATGAAAGGATAAAGATCCAGCGCCGAATTTCATTAAACCCAAGCAGGATAATCGCCTGCCGGATACTTTTAATTTGATAAAGACGTCTCATGCCGCCTGAATTCAGCATTTTTAATAATTGATATGATAGCGAAAGGTCACTTTCAATAAAATGGGTGACGGTCTGGATATTCGGCTGGTCCTTGCTTAACTCATTTAAAAGCTGATGGTACGCATGGAAGCTGGTCGATAATGCTCTTCCCGATATCACATGCGGCTCACTAAAGAAATACCCTTGAAACAAGTGGAAGCCCGCTTCTAGTGCCTCTTCATATTCTCTTCTCGTTTCTACCTTTTCTGCTAGGAATCGAAGGCGATACTTTTTATACGAATGCAGAATATCTCTTCGTTCTTGCGTTGTGGTTTTCAGAAAGTCAATTTTTAAAATATCTATGCAATAGAGGAGTTCCTCAAGCAGCTTGTCACTATAATGTGTTCCGTTTAGGAAGAAATCATCGAGTGCAATCGTATATCCCCATTTTTTTAACTGCTTACATCTCATAATAAGTGCCGGGGTAATCGGTACATTTTCTAATATCTCGATCACAAGCTGATGCGGATCAAAATAGGTGAGCAGATCAGATGAAAGTAAGCTTTCGGTGAAATTAATATAGCATCGTTTTCCTTCTGTCAGTGTTTCGATGCCGATATTTAGAAAACTATTGATAATGAGGTCCGTTGTCGCTTGATCACCGTCTTCAGCGCTATATGTATTGGTTTCACTATCTCTATAAAGCAGCTCATATGATACGACTTGTTCTTTTCTGTTAAAAATAGGCTGTCTCGCAACAAACACCCTCAACTGCTCCAATCCTCCTTTATGCCATGACAAACAAGATGTGCTTTCAGTATACCAAATGATTGCGCTTTTAGTTCAATTTCAATCGGTCAAAATAAAAAAAAGAGACCACCTGGCTTGATGGTCTCCCTTTCTTCAAATCATTCGCTTTCATAAAGCTCTTTTTTGATTTTATTTTTCACATCATGGATAAACTGCATTTTATTATCCCAGCATTTTTGACTCAAATCGACTGGATATTCTTCTGGTTTGCTGATTCGTTTGTATTCCTCCCAGAAGAGTCCAAGACTGTCCTGCACGTAGGCTTGAATCGTTTGAATATCTGGATTGTCATAGACAAGTTTTCCTTGCTCAAAAATCGGGACGTGAAGATCTTTCGCCACAAAGTTTGTCACGAATTTACTAATAAATGTATGCACAGGATGGAACATTTTTAGTTTATCCTCACTATGAACATCTTCCTCTTCAAGCGCAATGTAGTCACCCTCAGAATGATGATTCAATTGATTGATAATGCGGTACACACGTTTACGGCCTGGTGTTGTCACTTTCTCTGGGTTGGATGAAATTTTGATGGTATCATTCATTTTGCCGTTTTCTTCAATGGACACCAGTTTATACACTGCACCGAGGGCTGGCTGATCGAATGCTGTGATCAGTTTTGTTCCAACACCCCACACATCAATTTTGGCGCCCTGTGCCTTTAAGTTCATAATGGTGTGTTCATCAAGATCGCTTGATGCAATGACTTTGGCATCATGGAATCCTGCTTCATCCAGCATTGTTCTAGCTTTTTTAGACAAGTATGCAAGGTCTCCGCTATCAAGTCTGACACCAATGAAGTTGATTTTGTCTCCAAATTCTTTCGCTACCTTAATCGCATTCGGAATACCTGATCTGACAGTATCATACGTATCGACTAAAAAGACACAGTCTGTATGTGTTTCAGCATATTTTTTAAATGCTGTATATTCATCGCGGTATGCTTGTACAAGAGCGTGGGCATGTGTTCCTGATACTGGAATGTTGAAGCGTTTCCCAGCACGAACATTACTTGTCGCCTGAAAGCCGCCGATGAGTGCCGCTCTTGCTCCCCACATCGCCGCATCCATTTCATGCGCACGTCTTGTTCCGAATTCTAATGCTGTCTCATCTTCAATAATTCCTTTAATCCGGGCCGCTTTTGTTGCAATCAGCGTCTGGAAATTCACGATATTGAGCAATGCCGTTTCAATTAACTGAGCTTCAACAAGCGTTGCCTCGATGCGCATAATCGGTTCATTCGCAAAGACAATTTCCCCTTCTCGCATTGAATGAAGTGTACCTGTAAAGGACAATCCGCTTAAATAGTCAATGAAATCGCTTTTATAACCGAGTTCATCTTTTAAATACGCCAGATCGCTTTCGGTGAAGGAAAAGTCCGATAAATATTCAATCGCTTTCTCTAAGCCAGCAAATACAGCGAAGCCATTGTCAAATGGAAGCTTTCTAAAGAAGAGTTCAAAGACTGCCTTCTTCTCATGAATGCCGTCTCTCCAATACGTTTCTGCCATGTTAATTTGATAAAGATCTGTATGTAGTGATAAACTGTCGTCATTAAACCGATGCTCCAACTTCCATTCTCCTTCCCTTACTTAACCACTTTCGCACCAAGCGACTGCTCAAAGTGAGAAAGTGCCCACTCGTGCCCCGCTTCATTAAAACTCGCCACAGCATTTTGGTGAATCACAAGTTCGAAGCCTTTATTGTACGCATCAACAGCTGTATGAAGTACACAAATATCGGTACATACGCCGGCTAAGTGAAGTTCCGTGATGCCGCGCTCGCGCAGTTTCATTTCTAATTGAGTGCCTGCAAAAGCAGAGTATCTTGTTTTTTCCATATAGTAGACATGTTTTAAATGTTTTGACGTGTGAAATAGTGAACTTAGTTTTCCATAAAGTTCAATACCCTCTGTTCCGCGAATATTATGGGGCGGAAATAACTTTGTCTCTGGATGATAAGGGTCCTCTTCTTCATGATGATCGACAGCAAAGACGACAAAGTGGCCTTCATCAATAAATGAAGAAGTGATCTCTGTGATCTTAGACTCAATCGCCTGTCCAGGCTTTCCGCATGTCAGTTTTCCATCGTCTGCAACAAAATCAACTGTATAATCAATACAAATCAACGCTTTGCCCATCCGCATCTCTCCCATATGCTCTTTTGAATCATTATAGCTTATTCATTTCACTAGGGAAACCTATTCAACAGATTCATGAGAAAAAGCTTTTTGAAACAGCTCATCCTCTATATAGATATGCTCCTGATTGACCGCACCAGGCATCTCGATGATAAGACCAAAAGGAGAGTGTGCTTCGTGATGATTCACCACTTTAAAGGAACATCCAGCAGCATTTGCCATTTTCACATATTGAGAATAAGAAGCATAAGACAGTTCACCATTTAAAAGAAGGGAGGCCTGTCGATTGGCCTTCAATACTTGTTCCACCTCTTGATACGGTTTATTTCTTGATACCTGTCCCTTTGTCAGGGCGAGAAGCGCTCGTTCCCTTAATGAACCAAGAAACATCCTTCGTTCATCGGGTTTTGTTTCAGCATGTCCAAATATCCCTTGCTGCAAATAAAAGTCTACGGATTCTTCTTTCATCGCTGTTTTCACTCCTGGTTTCTAAATTTACATTTCTGTGACCCAGTGCACAATTTTGAGTGCGAGGTCACGGGCTTCGTCTGTTTCTACTCTTTCCATTAAAGATTGTTCAAGCGTATGGATGAGCTGCTCCTTTTCGTCCTCATACGCAATGGAAATACTCCATTCAATGTCAGGTACGGCTACAAGCGTTTTATATTCTTTTTTATTTTCATGTAAATATACATTGTAGGTCTTTGGTTGTCCGCTTGTGATGTGTGCTTTTCTAATTTTCATTTGACTCAGTTCACACCTCTTTTTTCTTCTTACATCCATATCTATTGTACCATAAAAAAAGACAGCTTCTGAAAAGGAATTCCCTTTCAAAGCTGGCTATGCATTAAAGCTCTTTTGCTGGCTGATCAGGTTTATATCCCACATAAACGTAACGTTTGGACTGCTAAAAAATTGGACAAAGTCCCCTGCATTATAGGTACCTGATCCACCGGCGGAGTGATCGACACTTTTTGGCGAAATGGCAAAAACATCACCGAAATGTGCAGAACCATTTCCAATCACACGGTCAATATGAATAGGCCCAACAATCGCTGGCATCTTTCCACCACCTTTTCTCCCCACATCATATGCCCAGCTTAAAAATACGTGTATGAAAAATAAAAAAGACAGCTGACCTGTGAGTATCAGCTGCCTTCCTATGCATTAAATGATTGAGGCTGGCCAAACAATGTAAAGTCCCAAAGCATCGTGGCATTCGGATTACTTGTAAGTGACATATAATCACCTGAATTAAAGGCTCCCGCACCGCCAGTAGAGTGGTCTACAGCCAAAGGGGCAATGGCCAGGACATCACCGAAAGTAGCTGCACCGTTTCCTCCTAACGACTCGATATGAATAGGTCCAACGATTGCAGGCATCAGAATCTCCCCCTATCTGCTTATCTCAATCATCTTATGCAAGAAGGGAAAAGGTGTGCATTTGTCCTAGACGTTTAAATGCTGTTCTTTGCGAGAACGCTGACGCAGCTGCACCAATCTGACAATATTCAAGGTGATGGCTTTCAGCAGTGCATAGACAGGGACCGCAAAGATCATGCCAAGGATTCCGCCAAAGCTTCCTGCCCCAATTAATAGCAGGATGATGGTCAAAGGATGTGTGTTGAGGCGTTTTCCAATGATCAATGGAGAAATGACATTTCCGTCAATTTGCTGAACGACAAGAATGACAATGACTGTCACCACCGCTTTTCCAGGCGAATCAAGAAACGCAATAAGCACAGCTGGTGCCGCGCCAAGATATGGCCCAAGGTACGGAATCACATTTGTGACCGCAATGATAATGCCGAGAATGAGCGCATATTTCACACCGATTAATAAGTATCCGATAAAACAAGCCACTCCAACAAATAAACAGACAACAATCTGCCCTTGTATGTAAGCCGCAAGTGTATCGTTTAATTCTTTAAAGATTTTCAATCCTTCCTTACGGTAAGGCATTGGCAAAAATTGAACGAGCTTGTCCGGAAACTTATGTCCGTCTTTCAACATATAAAACAAAATGAACGGAACTGTGATCACAGCTAAAGCAATATTGGCAATCACGCCAAACACTGCAGACATGCTTGAAGCAATATTTTCCGGCAAACCTTTTAATGTCGAAACAATTGTCTGTTCAAACTTCGAGACGGAGACATAATCTTGGTTCATCATCCAAGTGAATGTTTTAGAATGTGAGAAATCGTTGATAAATTTCTGCATATCCGTCACATAACCAGGGAAGCTTTTGACAAGTCCACCGACCTGCGTGACAATAACCGGTCCCGCAGCATTCACAATGAACGTGATGAGTCCGATGAACAAAAGATAAATGATCAGGATAGCAAGTGTCCTAGGAATTTTCTTGGACAAAAATCGAACAATTGGATTAAAGATGAAAAAGAGAATCCCAGCCAGCAAGATGGGAACAAACAAGGTGGATGCAAATAAAATAATCGGCTGAAATAAAAACGAAACCTTTGTTGATACATAAACAATGAGTAAAACAAGTAATATTTGGAATGTCCAAAAATGAACTTTAGATTTTAACAAAGATGCTCCTCCTGTTACGTATTGATCTTATTAAAAAACTACTATTCAACCCACCTTCTGTCAACTGCTTCTTGTTTTAGAACCTCATTTTTTGTAAAAAAAAGAACAATTGGTATATCATGCACTTTTTCCAGATATACATTCTATAAGCGTGAAAAAAGCAGACACCTTTGCGTCTGCTTGTTACACTCTTTCACTGTGATCAGGCATCACCGATACAATTTGCTGGATCCGCACATAAAAAACTGATTTTGCCCCCGCCTCAATCACAATATGATCCGGCATGACTTCCTTCAATTTTCCGCGCACTGTATCTTTCACTGTTTGAACAATTAATCTCATACCGATCACTTTCTGCAATGTTTGATAAACATATGGATCAACTAATGAAACAAGCTGCGGACTTCCTTGTTGTGCCATCCTACCTGCCCCTTTACTTGTGTATTTACCCACAGCGTATGCAATGACCCATGTGAATGTCACTCAGGGCAAACCCACAACCTAAATACCATATTTTAACATTTTATGTAATTTTACATCTTTTGGAAGTATAATAGATTGGTGCTGCCAACAATTTAAAACATTTGAAGAGGTGAATGATCTTGAAAAAACTCATCTGTCTCGCTGCTGTCATGCTCTTTTTTTCCTTTGCAAGTTATGCGTATGCAGGATCAATTGGGGATGAGCCTGGGACACCAGGGAAGTGGTTTAAAGGAGAAGAGCCGGTTCAAAAAGACGAGTCAAAACCGCCGCTTGTTTTTGTTCACGGCATTAACAGCTCCTCCTCCACATGGTTCGACCGAAACGACATGGCAAAGCAAGCTGTTCTGAACGGATACGAAAGCGCATTCATAGATTTGTATCCAGATCAGGATACGAAAAAGAATGGCAAACTATTAGCAGAAAAGTTAAAAGAAATCTATGATGTGTTCGGTCGAAAACTCATTGTGATTGGTCATAGTAAAGGCGGGGTGGATACACAGTCCGCACTCGTGTATCACAATGCCCATCCATATGTAGAGAAGGTCATCACACTCGGCTCCCCTCATTACGGGACGCCGCTGGCAGATTTAGCGTATAGCAAGGGCGGAAGCTGGCTCGCGGAAATTCTTGGACAAAAAAGCGACGCGCTCTATTCTTTGCAAACGGGGCTCATGGCGGCTTTTCGAAGTGAAACCGACAAGCTGGAGAAGTTTCCTCATAAATACATCACGTATTCGGGATCGGAATGGGGAACATTTGGCGGGGTGCTGTACTTAGGAGGCATGTATTTAAAGAGCTTTGGCGCAAACGATGGCGCCGTCACGGTAAGCAGCACAAGACTATCATATGCAAACAATATTTTAACAGGGAAATGGGATCACAACTCAATTAAAAACGGCACAAGCATGTTCCCTGTGTTTCAGCATCAGCTGCTGGCAAATGCCGCAAGCGCTGAAAAAGAAAATATAGAGAGCCCGAACTCTACTGAGCTGAATACAGATGTTTATGTGAAAGGCGGTGAAAGTGAAAAGGAGAAAACAGAAACGTTCTATGTAGAGGAAGGAACGAATGGCTTATCGATTCAGTGGTTAAATGAAAGTCATGAGGCGCGGCCGGAAATCATCGCCCCAAATGGAGACGTCTTAACAAATCTGAAGACATCGAAAGCATCTTTCCCATATGAAGGCGCATTTTCGCACCATGTACAAATCAATAAACCCGTTCCTGGAAAATGGACGATTCGATCAAATTCAGGAAAAAAGGCTCCTTATTTGCTGCTCGTATCCTTTGATTCACCATTAAATGACGAAATCAAAGCAGAGGCAGCGAAATCAGGGGATGATGCATCGACCCATTCAAGCGGTCTGATTAAACGATTAAGCAAGAAAGTAGAAACCTTTTACTTTAAGGATGCCCAAAAAGATCATCCTCTTAAAACAACTGCTTCATCAGCTGTTCAATTGAAAAAAGAAGGTGCTTATTCTGTCACGGTTCATTACACCGGACTCACTGCATCAGGTACATCTGCATTTAACCGTACCGTTATTCGCACATTGTATGTCGATCAGGATGGAAATATTCATGGAGACATTCCATACTAAACAGAACGTTTCATTGGCTGAAGTGCCTGCTCCACTTTCTGATCCAATTCCGTGATTTTTTTCATTGCAAGTGATTCGTCTATTTGTCTGTAATGGTGATGTCCGCCAGGCTCTTCATCCATTTCGTCTGCTTTCTTAACAATTTGCTGAAGTGTGTCCTTATGAAGGTCGCCCTCTGGCAAATATGAATCTGTATGAAGCAGAATCGCAAGCGCAATATCTTTGGCTGCCTTTGGTTCCTCACCGAGGCGTATGAGCAGTTTGTGAGCCCGCTCTGCGCCTTTAATGGCATGAATATCATTCCGTCTATATGTCTCGTAATCCCATTCTCCGCCAGCTGTATACCATTCATAGTGGCCGATGTCATGCAAGAGGGCTGCTTTCACAGCGAGATCTGGATTAATCCCAGCCTGCATCGCCAGTTTGAATGCGTGATAAGCACAAGCAATCGCATGGGCTTTTCCTGAACGATTTAAATATTTTTGAGCGACTGGATGGGTGTAAACATCCATTAATGTAACCTTTCTCATGGAAACCCCTCCTTATCTATATTTTTAGCATCCTAACATATTCTGAAAAGAAACTCAAATGTTCTGTTATATTTTCTATGAATCTCAAGAATAGCTTATGTCAAATGAGCTGTTTTTGCTTGTACAATACGAAAAAAGCAGTCGCTATGACTGCTTTTTTTCCTCTTTTCAGCGTGTTATGAAAACCCTTGAAGTCTAGGAAGGCCGAGTACTGGTGCGGAGCGAATTTGAGATTCGTGAGCACCGGCACGCAGGCCTGACACCGAATGCGAGGGTTTGTCTTCACGCTGCAGCCGTCGTTATGACTGCTTTTTCCCATACTCACGTGCATCGTAGACACATCCGCCAGCTGGATCACCAGCTAAAAGATCGAGCAAAATACCTGCGACTTCATCTGGACTCTTCAGTGTGCCTGTTTCATATAATTGCTGAAAACGGTCTATTTGTTCAAAGTCTTGTTTTGATGATTTCCGAATTTCCCCCTGCATATCTGTATCGATCGTGCCGGGTGAAAAGGAAAACGTGTTGATCGGATGCGCCTCGTCCTGTTGTTCCTCATGAAAAGTCCTCATAAACATATCGAGTCCTGCCTTTGAACTGCAATACGCACTCCAGCCTTTGTATGGGTTTTTCGCCGCTCCAGAAGAGAGATGAACGATCGTTTTCTTTCCGTTAAATGATTGAGTCTGCTTGGCAAACACATGGCTCAGCAAAACAGGAATGACAAGATTCAGCTTGTAATGCTGATGAAGTGTATCCTGTCCGCCTTGTCCAACGCGCTTGATCGGTGTGACCATTCCTGCATTGTTGACAAGTAAGATGTCATCAGCATCTGCCAGAGTTTGCGGCGTAAGACTATGTTGAAGCCATTTGGCCGCTGCTTCTTCATCGGTCAGATCAACCTGGGTATGTGTAAGCTTCGGATGGGATATTGGCGATGCACTTCTTGCTGCCGTGTACACATGATCCCCGCGTGCAAGCAGCCTGTTCACAAGTGCTAAGCCAAAACCTTTTGATCCGCCTGTAACGATTGAAATTCGAATGACAATCTCCTCCCTTGATATCACTATTTTACGTAGTGAAACGGTATGACATCAAGCAATCTGCATAAAGAAAAGCCTGCCTCTATTAAAAGAGACAGACTATTTCTTTTCAGCCTTCACATTCACCTTTGGAATCAGGATGATCATCACAACGAGACCAAGGGCTATCAAGAAACCAAAGATCATCGGAAGCAGTGCCGATGTCTGCTTCTCATGTTCATCCTCAGAAGGTGCTGATACAGCCGAATCACTAAAAGAGATATTCATCTCTTTCATCATACGAGCTGGTGTTTTGGGCGGGTTCTCCTTTAGATCACTAAATAACTGCGGAGAAAGAGATCCCCCTGGGGCTTTAGGCGGTTTAGCAAAATGAATGTCTGTTTTGATTTTTGATGTCGTTTTGCTTTGTTCGTATTTCGTTTGATCCCTCAATATACTCGAGTTAATATTGAGTTCCTTTTCCTGATATTCATTCGGCTTGACATTCGTATCCGTATCTTCACCAGCAGCGAAAGCAGCAGGGATGAGAAGAAAAAGGGAAACGGCAACGAGTGCCGTCCCTTTCACGAATAGACTAAGCTTCATGAGTCACATCACGTTCCTCTGTTTTATCTTTCCATAGCTTTTTCACAAGCGGTACGACCATGAAAAGAACAGTTAAAATCACTAACCCTGTGACGCCCATTCCAAAGGTGTCTCCATTTCCATATTGAATCGACAGGTACACGTCTGTCACTGGATTGGTAAAGTGGAAATTCGGCATCACCAAATCAATTAACGGTGCGACAAAGAAGAAAATCAGCGCTGTTGCTGCCATCCACCCGGCAATAGAACCGAATAGGAAGGCCGTGCGAATAAAGGCAGAGCACGCCACTAATAACAAAATGGTGAAGATCGACCATTGAATGGCTTGATCATCGGCAAGTTTGTAAATGTTCAGTCCAAACAAACTGATCATGAGTCCGACTAATAGATTCAAGATGCCAAACAGTGCACCTTTGACCAGCATCGGAGCTGACGCATAATACGAGCTGAAAAAGCCAATTAACAAACTGCTGATCATCACAATGACCAAAATGACGACCGGCGGTACAGTCTGCGTTTTTTCTTCCGGCACATCGCCGCTGATTTTCAGCGGATTGGCTAAATGGTTATACACATAGTTGCTGTTGCCTTGATCACTTAATGTATTTCCTAAAATACCCTTTAAATCTTGCTGAACAAGCTTTGTAGAGTCGACATTCTTGCTCCAGTTTTCATTCAGCGTATCTGCTTTTTCTTGAACTGTTGTGACACTCTCTTCAATGTTATTCGTATAATCCGCCACCCCTTTTTGGCGGTCGGTTAACGAACTCATATTTTCAGAAAGACGAAGCACTTCCTGACCAATTGAATCCTGTGCACTGACAACAATTGAACTGCCTGCAAGGTCTGCTGTATACACCGCATCTCCTTGATCAGCCATTTGCTCAGCTACATTGTCCGCACTTTCAGAAATTGTCTGTAATTCCTGTTCCATGCTTGCCTGCTGAGTCGTAATGTACTCCGCATAACCATCTGAAAACTTCTGCATCTCATCAATAAAAGTAGACACATCATCGTTTGATGTCAGCATCTGGTTTTTGAGCTTATCCCAGTTTTCTGTTTCTTCTTTTTTGATGGAGAGGATGGACTGGATATTCTCTTCTTTTGCATCATATAGAGAAGAGTTATTAGATGGTTCGTATAAATCATTAAGCATCATTTCTAGTTGGGAGAGTTGATTGGAATACTCCATTAATTTCTTAGTGTTTCTTGTATTTGTTTCAAACTCTTGATCAAATATCTTAATGTTAAAGGCATTTGCAATAGGTGAGTTTTCTTGTTTCAGCTCTTTTACTTTGCTTAAAATAGAGGATTCCTGATTTTTGATTTCATTTGGAATCACATTATATCGATCTTGTAACTGTAAAAACTTCTTTTCAAGTTTATCTATTTTGTCAGAAAGGTCTTTAAGCTCTTCATTTATCTGACTCACTTTATCTTTCAATTCGTCATTATGAGCGGCCGCTTTTTCTTGAATTTTCTTTTTCACTTCATCTAGACGAGTAGCGAGTGCTTTTAGATCATCCTTCGATGAATTCGTGCTGCCGGTATCTGGCTGAGCAGGATCATCACCTGTATTATCATCATTGTTATCTCCAGTAGGCGGTGTCTCCTGATCTGCTAATTGATCCGCAAGATCGTTCATTTCTGTTGAAATTTGTGAGAGCTCATTTGTTTCTTCATCTAGGTTAATCCCAATCTCTTCTGGGTTTTCATTATCTTGATCTGATGAATCGTCATCATTATCGTCTTCTGGCGGCTTAGATGCGTTTATTAACTCTTGCCTTTTTGTATCTAACTTATTCTGCAAGACGATAATCTTATTTTTATAATAGTCCAAGTACCGCTTTTCATAGGTTTTAATTAGTTCTTCCTGAGAGTCCTGCACAAGTTTAGCTAATCCCTTTGATTGATCAGGAATAACGTCTTCTCTCGACTTTTGAACAGATTGGATGGCGCTGTCCGTTGTTTTCAGCTGACTTTGTACCCCGTTGATGTCTGTTTTGAGTCCGCCCATTTGATCACTAAAGCTGCGGGCATTTTGGTTTTGAATGTCAGCGAGCTGTTTGAGCCCTTGCTGGATTTGCTTTTGGCTTGCTGATTGTGCTTTGATCAAGAGATCCTTTTGTTTATCTTGATACTGCTGGTATTGATCGACTACTTTCACAAAGTCCTTTAATCGGTTCTTTGCTTCTTCTGTTGTACTCAAGCCGTCTTTATATTGTTTCTGTGAATCGGCCATCGCATTTTTTAATTCTTCTATTTGTTTCTTCTGCTGCTGGACGGCATCTGATAGTTTGTTTGAGTTCGGTTTATAGAAGTTGTACATCGTGTTTTGGAATTCAACTTCTTTGCCGACAATATGCTCAAATTCTTCTCTCACATTGCCAATTTCCTGTGATACAAAACTCCAGTATAGCGTCGACATCTGTTCATTCATTTTCTTTTGCGCATTTTCCAGCTCTCTCTGCACTTTCTCTTTATTGACTGCATTGAGCTGATCTTGAATCGAAAATTGGATGGACGCCTTTTCAGGATGGTCTTTATCATAGCTCAGCACATTTTTAGAGAAATCAGACGGAATATAAAGGACAGCGTCATATTTTCTGTTTTTCAGTCCATTTTCCGCCGCACTGCGATTCACTACAGTCCATGTATAATCAGGACGTTCTGACAATGCTGCCACAACATCCTGTCCGAAACGAGCCGTGTTTTCACTTTCGCTCGCTCCCATATCCTCATTGACCACTGCAATATTTCGCGTGGCATTCTTCTTCTGTTTTGCCGGGTCATCTCCAATCAGGTGGAAAAATAAAACCGGCAGCACAAGAATCAATATCATGGTGGATACGATTTTGATGGAGCTTTTTTGCTGCTCTGTCATTGAACACTCTTCCTTTCTACCGCACATAAAGGAACCTGGATTTTCTTCTCTTTTCCGTTTTCAACCAAATACCCGAAGCCTGGCTGAATCTCTGGTTCTTGTCTTGCATACGGAAGCGGTATGATGTTTTGCTCTGATTTTTTCATGAGTAACATAGCATGACGAACTTGTTTGATTTCGTTTGTGAGTGCATCATAGCCCTTACTAAACTCGGTATGATTCCCTGATGCAATCAGGCTGAAGCCTAAGTGTGCATATGACTTCATGAAATCAGCCAATTGATCTTGAAGACGCGGATCGATCGTCTGCTGAAAACGCGTAATGCCATCAATCACAAGCACAATTTGAGGAAATGACAGCTGATCGGTCTCCCCTTGGCGCACAGCTTCGACATACATTTCTTCCCGCACCTTGAATATGCGGTCCATTTCTTCTGCCCATTCGGTGATATCATCTTTTGTTTCAAGGTAATCAATGTTCTCTTCTTTTGCATAATGGGATAGACCTCGATCAATTGAATCAAAGACAGCCAGCTTTTCAGGCTTTGCCACTAAAAGCTGATCGAGCATCAGTTTTGTCACATTTGTTTTCCCGCGCTGCGTTTGACCGATAATGAGGCAATGTTTATTCTTTTTCAAGTCAAAATAAACAGGTGCCACAGATTCCTCATCTAATCCGACTGGAATGTCATAAGGCGGTTTTTGTTCATCTAAACGACTCTCAAGCTCCCAAACTGTCAGCTTATCAGGAAGCATTGGCACAGGCTTTGGTTTTTCGGATGGTTCAAAGCGGTCATGAAGAATCTGTATCTCTTGTTTCAAATGCTCAAACAATTCGAGATCGTTCTCTCCTTCAACTGGCAGAAACATTTGCGCAAAATAAAGCTCTTCTTTGTTAATAATGACTCGTCCTGGGATCGGCTCTAAGCTGAATTTCGGTCTGCCAATAATCGAGTACGCCTCTCCTTGATCCATTAAGTAATGGACAATCTTTGTTTTCAGATTGTTCATCAGCGATTGACGCACTGCATTTACCCGGGTTGCTGTAATCAAGAAGTATATACCTAGTGATTGTCCGTCACGGCTCAGCTGAATAAATTCAGATTCGAGCTCATGCATTTCGTCTTTGACAATGTCAAAGTTGTCAATCACGATAAAAATGAACGGAAGCTTTTTCTCATTTAAGGCGTTGTACATTTTGATATGACTCATTTCTTGCTGTCTGAATAAGCGCTTGCGATATTCAACCTCTTCCCGCAGACGCTTCATTGATTTTTGAATCTTTCTCATCTGATCCATTAAGAAATAATCCGCCGTATGCGGCAGTTTAGCTAACGGAAGCAATGTTCCGTTTCCGAAATCATAAATATATGCGTGCCATTCTTCAGGTGAATACCTCTCCGCAAAGCTCATCAGCAGTGTTGTGGCAGCAAGTGATTTGCCGTAGCCGGAGGAACCGAAGATGCCAATGTTCCCATCTTCCATCATTTGATAAGAAAGTGGATGCTGGCTTTGCTGATCTGGTTCATCGACAAGCGCAAAATGGAAGACATGCTCTTCACTCGACGCATAACGTGTTTTTGGAATACGTTCCTCAAGCGGTGGAAGCCATGGACTTGGCAGCTTCTCAATTCCAAGCTCTTGCTGCATACGTTCAATTTCATCCACAACAGCGGAAATCTCCGTCACTGTCTCTTTTTTCACTGCTGGCTCTGTGCTTACCCCTGATAACGGAATAAGACCAGTATCTGTCACAATGGCAATGTCATCTTCTGAGCCGTAGCCATCTTCCATATATGGTGCACCGCTCCAAGCCGATTGGAACAATTCATAAATTTCATTGTTGCCCACTTGTAAATAACCGCGGCCTGTGACGGTAATGGACGCTGCATCACTATTTTTCAAAATTTCCTTACTGTCTGACGCATCTTGTACTTTTAGTGCGACCTTAAAACGGGAGTTACTCCAAATCTGATCATCAATGACCCCGCCTGGCTTTTGGGTAGCCAAAATGAGATGGACCCCGAGGCTTCGGCCAATACGTGCAGCGCTGACAAGCTCCCTAATAAAGTCTGGCTCTTCACTTTTTAATTCAGCAAACTCATCAGAGATTAAGAACAAGTGAGGCATTGCCTGCTCAGCCTTTTTCTCCTTGTAAAGCTTCGTATAATCATTGATGTGATTCACATGATACTGATCAAACAGCCGCTGTCTTTTCTTCAATTCACTTTTAATTGAGGCAAGCGCTCTTTCACTAAAGTTCTTGCTGCCTTCAATATTGGTGATCGTTCCAAGTAAATGAGGAATATTTCGAAACGGCTGCGCCATTCCGCCGCCTTTATAGTCAATCAACAGAAAAGCAACTTCATGCGGGTGAAAATGTACAGCGAGCGATAAAATATACGTCTGTAAAAATTCACTTTTCCCTGATCCCGTTGTTCCCGCCAACAGTCCGTGCGGGCCATGTGCTTTTTCATGCAGGTTCAGATCGACAATGTCGTTTTTCCCTTTATAACCAATTGGAACTGATAATGATTTGGCCGTTTCTGAAGTCAGCCATTTTTCACGAATGCCAATGTCATCTACCTGTTTGGCATGGAAAAGATCAAGGAATGAGACCGTCTCAGGAATCGAATTGGTCATACCGACTTGATGATCTAATGTTCTCAGTGTTCTGGCAAACAGTTCATTGTCCCCGCGCTGATGTGTATCAAGCTGAAACGGAATTCGTACTGCCTTCTTGTGCTGAATGAGAATATCTCCTTCTTCTTCGTTAATATAACGGACAAGCGTCGAAATATTTTCAGCTAAGCTTTCCTTTGTTTCTGCTGCAAAGATGATGGAGATACCAAGATCTGTCCGGCTGCCTTCTAGGTATTCTAAAATCACATGCTCGGCAATGAGCTCATGATTTGTCACGATGAACACAAAATGAGGCGTAAAATTTTTCTTCTCTTTTTCTTCTTCTAAATCACGCTCGCGTAAAATTTCATAAATAGAGGACAACAGCTGATCGCGTGTTTGTTCGTTGTAAATAAACCCTTTGCCATATGTATGAGGCAGCTGGAAGTGCGGAAGCCATTTCATCCATTCCCAATTCTCATACTCCTGCTCATGAAAGATAAAGACAAATCTCAAATCGTGATAGCTGTGCGAGAAAGCAAGCTGTCCAACTAGCTGATGAAGCTCATTTTTCACAATCGCAGGCTTCCCTATTAATCCTGTTGGACCATCCGCAAGACCGAATGTAATCGGGACATTCTTCACTTCACGATATACTTTTTGCATGTGCTGCGTTTGTTCCATTAAGTCATCAACATCTCGATTGGCCATATCGCCGCCGCTCATCGATAATTCATAGCTTGATGGGACTGCGCCTGTTCCAAGACGCAGGTGCAAGAAGTCGTCACTCACAAGCGTCTTTTCCCAAATGCGTCCGCTGATTTCTGATGTTAAATACTTCATTTTTTCAAATGACGGATAATGATACGTCAAAATATATTGCTGGCGGTCATACAGCTCCTGCAGCTCTTTTCGTTTATTTTCTAAATAAAGAGAATAGACACGCTGCCGCTTCTCTTCTCGTCTTTTGCGCTGTGATTTTTCCTTAAAGTATTGAACGGACGATGTAATTAACGTCATGATAAACATCGCCATTGACACGATAATAAAGATTCCACGCGGCTGGATAAGGGCAACAATCCCCATCACAAGGAGCATCACAAGCGGCGGAAGGACAACAAGCCAAAGCCCTCTGCTATTATTTTCACTCTCCTGCGAAGGAAAGCTAAAGGATACCCGGTCATCTGGCAAATCATAAATCAAACGCGGTGTACGTCTGTATGAAGGGTATTTTTGTTTTGTTTCTGTACTTGGCGGTCTTGTTTTTTCCAAACGTGTATGAAAGGGTTCGTATGCTGTCACCTGTAATAAATCATCATCTTTAAATGTCACCGTCAGAAAGTTCCAGAACAGCTCATCTCCTGCATAAATCTTCTCTGGACCGTGGATTTTCTTTCCGTTCACGTAAATCGTCTCGTCCTGAGGCATGACATACCATGTTCCTTCGATTTTCTCTAAAGTGAACTGGCTGGCATCTTGAAACATGGAATGAGCTTGTTCTTTCCACACATCAATCTCATCTTTCTCTTCACGTGAAAAAGACAGCTCCACTCTATTTCCTAGGTAATAAATATGTTGATCATGATGTGCATCCATTAAAATAAGTGTGAGTGAACCAAGCTGATATGGTTCATGTGGAAGTAATTTGCCTTTCTTCTCATCTCCCTGATAAATAGTAAAACCATCATTCGGTTCATCAGGAGATAAACGAATGACCCCTTCATCAAACGAAAGTGAAGGGATTGTCACTGTATGCTCTATTTCAGGTCCAATCAGAGCTTCTCGATTGAACTGTTCATCTAAACGGACAGTTTGATAATCCTCCTCATAAAAAACCCAAAGAAGACTCAAACGCTCCACCTCCTCATGGGACAGCACCAACTGTCAGTTGTATCGAAAGAATTATTTTTTCTCATCTTTTTTCGTCTGAGAGGTTTTCTTTTTCGCTTCAGATTCTTTCTCTTTTTTCTCTTGATCGGCTTTTGACTGCTCTTTTTGTTCAGCTGTTTCATCTGTTTGGCTTGCGTCTGAGGAGTCACTTGTGCTTGTCTCGGTTGTTTCTTTTTCTTCATATTTCGCCATTTCCTTAATGATCGGATCTAGCTGTTTTTGTTTTTCTTCAGCAGAAAGGCTGTCATCGTTTTGAATTTCATTGCGATAGGCGACGAGTGCCGTAAATATGTACCTGTCGTCTCCAAGCACCCGTGCAATATCAAGTGCTTCCTTGCTATTGCCTTGTCCAATATGAATCCAGAATAGGAAGTATTGCGGATCTGTCTGTAATGTGTACGTTTCTGTGATTTCTTTTTTATGCTGATCAAGCAACAAACTGCCTTGGTTCGTTTGTACATACGAAATGGCCAGTTCATATTGAAGAGAGACTGGCATTTGATTGGCTGGATACTTCTCTAACGTATCCACCACTTGACTGTACTGCTTGTTGAGATAATATTTGTTTGCCTCGACGTATGCTTCTTGTTTTGGCATGGCAAAAAAGAAGGTGTAAATGGTGTACACCAATGCAGGGATTAACAGGACAAGCAGACCTAGTCCAATGTATCGCTCGATCTTCCATTTCTTTTTAGGAATGGTTAAGAGCGTTTTTTCTTTCGCATCGATTGCTTTGATCTTTTGCTCAATCAAAGCTGACAATTCTTCCAGCGACTTCGTTTCACTAATTTCTTTTGCCAGCTCAGATAATTTCAACGTTTCATTGTAAGCCACATATTCTTGAAATTGATATTCATGGTCAACCACTCGAAGAACGACAGCCTTGACCTCTTTTAACAGGCGATGCTCATCGGTTTCATATGGCGGGATGCTTTCTTTGACTCCATAATGCAAAAATGCAGGAGCTAAGCCTTGATGAAAAACAATGTTTTCAGGAGAAACAATAGGATGCAGCCGCTTCACGTCGTGTGTAAGAACTGCATCGACAAGCTGGTATGAAAAAATCCATTTGCTTTTTTCATCCTTTGCATGGATGAAACGAAATTCCTGATAGGCAGGAGGCGGTTGTATAGAAATGATGACCTCATCTTCAGTTAATTGAATCTCTTTCTGAAATGAAGGATTGATGTCTTTGATCGGTGCCGCTTCTAAACCGTCTAAGAGTTTAATCGTCTCTTTTTGAAAAATAAAGGTATAGGTGCCTCCCTCTTTTTTCATGACTGCTTCTAATTGTTCTTCTAAATAGGAACTCTTTTTATCTGCCATTTACAAAAGTCCTTTCATAGTATTTCCAGCCTGTCTCCTGTGGTAATTCCACAGTCTGACAGCTTATATTCGCCTGAAAACACAGCTTTCTTATTGACTACCCGCACCCATCCGCCTTCTCGCTTTGGAAGTGAGATTTGTTTTGCCTGCCAGGCGATATGGATGACTTGTTTAATATGTAAATAATTTGATAGTCTCAAATCAAACACACTGCCATCATAATTTTTTAAGTCGATGGTAATATCGATATACACAAATTTCCACCTCACAAAATAGAAAGAGCGCCGGCATCCATTGACAGACTCGGCGCTGTTTCTGCTTTTCACACTTAGAAAGGAAATCCCTTTGATTAGCCGCGGATTTGGCTTGCGATGTCTTGGTCAGTGCTTTCAAGTGTATTTGCCGTTTGATCAAGCTGATTGCTGACATCTGTTAATAGATCAGACATTTTGATAAATGAAGGCTTAAGCTGTTCGTATTGATCAGCAAATGCTTCACTAGAAGCACCTTCCCACATTCCTTTTAAATCAGAGATCATTCTATTTAGACGATCAACTTGGTTTAACACTTCTTGACTTTCAACACCATATTGCTTAGCGGTCGCTCTTAGTTCTTCTGGGGTTACGCGAATAATTCCTGACATATTCCTCATTACCTCCCGTGCATAGCCGCCATATAATGGGCTAATCCACTTATTTTTTGACGTTATTATTATAAAAACAGAAATGATACACAGTCAAACAAATCTGTTTTTATTTTACAAAATGAGTCTATAGAATTACTGTTTTTTCGCTTTTTATCTAGTATTTAACAGTTTTTTGGTCATATATTCATAATAAGTATCCACCTGCTTCGGTGGATCTTTCCGCCTATTGATTTTTTACTACGTTATTATTGTACTATTTCTTTTTCAACATGCTTCAACATCCATTTGCTTGCTTCTCACACTTTTTGTTTTTTTAAGTTTATGGCAGTTTTTTGTTGATTTACGTACCTCATTCTCTTCATAATGTAAGTACGTGAAATATTCGAAAAAGCAGGGGTTTTTTATGACAAAAAAGACAGATCCGTTTAAGTATAGTCTTGATCGTTTAGAGGATGTGGCAGACCAAATTAGTGATGTGCTCAATTGCCCTATTACTATAGAAGATACTCATCATCGATTATTGGCATATAGCACACACAATGATTTTACTGATCCCGCCAGAACTTCAACCATTATCTCCCGCCGGGTACCGGAAAAAGTCATTAATCGGCTTTGGAAGGACGGCATCATTCCTACACTCCTTAAAACAGACGAACCGCTTCGTGTCCCTCAAATTGCAGAGGTGGGTTTATCTAGCAGGGTCGCCATTTCGATCTGGAAGGACAAAGAAGTGCTCGGATTTATTTGGGCGATTGAATCCGCACAGCCTTTTTCAGAAGAAGAAATGGACCTTCTCAAAATGGCAGCGCATGCCGTGAAAAACAAATTACTCAATTTACAAATTCGAAAAACGAAAACAGAAGAACGTAATCAGGAGCTTTTCTGGAAGATGCTCACAGGTCATATTCATGAAAAGGATGAGATGCTTGACCTATTTTTAAGGCTTGGCATCAGATGTCCAGACACATATGCCATCATCATCTTCCGTCTTCGTGACGAACTCACAGAGGAAACAGAAAAAAAGCTGTCCTATCTGCTTGAAACAACACAGCAAGTACAGGTACTGTTAACGACTGTTGATTTTCACGAATTCATTATTCTTGTCTCACCAAAAACAGAACATCCGCTTCAAGATATTAAGCAATTCACAAGCGGCATGCTGCAGCAGCTTGCGGACCGGTATCATATTCAGCATGTTCAGGCAGCAATTGGAGGAATTTACGATAACATCTCTCAAATTCAGCCTTCCTATAAAGAAGCACTGGCTGTATTAAAGACGAAAGAACGCTTTCCAGTTGAAACAGAACGTTTAAACAGCTTTTCTGAACTAGGCATTTATCAATATCTTGATGTGCTTGCTGAGAAGCGAAAGGGCTCTTCTTACTCCAGTTACTCTTTATCAAAGCTGGAGGATTACGACCTGAGGCATCATTCCAACCTTGTCGAAACCCTTGAGCGGTTTATTGACTGTGACAGCAATGCCAATATTGCCGCAAAGCAATTAAACATCCACATCAATACCTTAAATTATCGATTAAAACGGATTACAGACATCGCAGAAATTGATTTAAAAAACATGAATGAGAAAATGACCATCTACCTTGATATGAAACTAAAAAACGTCCATTTGTGAAATTTCACAAAGAGGCGTTTTTTTATTTTTTATTTCAACCGAAGAATTTTCTAAACTTTCCGGATACACTAGACATACAATATCAATAGATAAGCATAGGAGGAATAAACATGATCATCGGCATTCCGAAAGAAATTAAGAACAATGAAAACCGAGTGGCTTTAACACCAGGAGCAGCTTCTCAATTGCTTTCAGCTGGACATCAGATTTTAATTGAAACAAACGCTGGTTTTGGAAGCGGATTCACTGATGACGATTATGTATCTGTTGGTGCAGAGATTCTTGATCAGGCGAAAGATGTATGGGCATCTTCTGATATGATCATGAAAGTAAAAGAACCATTACCTGAGGAATATCCTTATTTCAGAGAAGGACTCATCTTATTTACGTACCTGCATCTAGCCGCAGAGCCCTCCTTGGCTGAAGCATTAAAACAAAAAGGCGTTACAGCCATTGCTTACGAAACAGTAACGGACGGAAAAACACTCCCTCTTCTCACACCAATGTCTGAAGTAGCAGGCAGAATGGCCGCTCAAATTGGGGCTCAATTTTTAGAAAAGCCAAAAGGCGGAAAGGGTATTTTACTTGCAGGTGTACCAGGGGTATCAAGAGGAAAGGTCACCATTATTGGGGGCGGTGTTGTTGGAACAAACGCAGCGAAAATGGCGATCGGACTTGGCGCAGATGTCACCCTGATTGATGTAAACGCAGAACGCCTGCGTCAGCTGGACGACCAATTTGGCCATCAAATGAAAACGTTAATGTCCAATCCTGTCAACATTGCAGATTCAGTCAGTGAGGCAGACCTTCTTATTTGTGCTGTGCTGATTCCTGGTGCCAAAGCACCAACGCTTGTGACAGAAGAAATGGTGAAACAAATGAAGCCTGGTTCTGTCATTGTGGATGTAGCGATTGATCAAGGCGGCATTGTCGAAACCATTGATCATATCACAACCCATGATCAGCCTACTTATGAAAAACACGGCATTTTACATTATGCTGTCGCCAACATGCCAGGTGCCGTTCCGCGGACATCAACTGTTGCGTTAACGAACGTCACTGTTCCATATGCGCTGCAAATTGCGAATAAAGGTGCTGCAAAAGCTATTAGAGAAAACAATGCCATCGCAGAAGGTGTCAATGTGATGAACGGACATATCACGTACGAAGCGGTCGCTCGTGATCTCGGCTATGATTACGTACCTGTCAGCAAAGCCAGCGATGCCTCTTTTATGACCGAAGCTTAATCAGCTACCCGCCCTATTGATGGGCGGGTTTTATTGTTAACCTAAAATAAAAACAAGTTGACAAAAATCCTTCTTCCCCTTAATCTATTTGTACAGATAAGACAGGGGGAAACATCATGCAAAAGAAGACAAGAACTGCTGACTTTGTGCTAGTGGGAATGTTTGCTGCACTCATGGCTATCGGAGCCAATATCACATCCATTGTGCCATTTTTACAGGTCAGCGGAATTCCACTTACGATGCAGCCGTTTTTTTGTGTGCTTGCTGGTCTCTTACTCGGCAGACGGCTTGGCGCATTAGCTATGATTGTCTATGCCTTGGTTGGAATTGCTGGTGCACCTGTATTCGCCCAGTTCTCTGCGGGCTTTGGGGTCATTTTAGGGAAAAGCGGCGGCTTTGTACTATCGTACATCCCTGCTGCCTGGCTTGCTGGATTCATTCTAGAGAAAAGAAAAAATCCTGGCTTTGGTCGCTTTTTGCTTGCAGCCATTGCTGGTACGACCGTGATGTATGTGATCGGAACCACCTATACATACCTCGCATTAAATGTATGGCTCAATGCACCGATTTCCTATCAAACCACATGGTTCTTTATGATCTGGTTTATGGTAAAAGACTACGCATTGACTATATTACTTGCGATGCTGGCACCTAAAATTTATCGCTCTGTTTCCAAAGCCACATCCTTTCGAAAACAAGAAGCTGTATCATAGAAAAAAGAGCCTGTCTTCATTCAGGCTCTTTTTTCATCATTACTCAGCGTATTGATCTATGATTTCTTCTAGCATTCCTTCAAGCACTTCTACATCTTCAAGATCTGATGGACTGAAGCGGTAGCGTACAAGCTGTTCTCCATCATTATACATCTCCTCAAGCCAGCCTCTCAGGCCTCTTGCTCTACGGTCGACTTCGAAAACAATGTCTAATCCGCCTTCATCTATCAGAAAAATCAGCTCTAACTCATCAAGCATATAGCGATAGTAGTCTGATGTCGGAATGAACTCGAATTCTTGGACGAATGGCAGGCGCCGCTGAAAGTAAGGTGCTTGCTCACAGTCTGCTTCGTTCAGGTGAAAACCTAGATTTCTAGTGGCTTCCAGCACATTTTTCACCCAAGGATGTGCTTCAACGAAAATACGGTCATAGTCAGATTTATCGATTCCACCTTGGATATCAAGGTCTGTCATTACTGCAATTTCTACTTTTCCGATCGTCATCGGGGTATCGATAGGAAGAATAAATGAAAACGGAAATTCATGCTTTTCTCCAGGCTGGATGGTAAAAGAATCCGTCACCCTTAAAGTATAGATGTTCGCATATTTTCTATGCTCTTCATCATCTTTCACAATCACATACTGTGTTTCAATCTTGACATTGATATAGCGGATGTCCTGAGCGACTTTCCCGCCCTTTACATGAACAGTTCCCGTTACTTCTTGTCCTGGATAATAAGCGTTTTTCTCTAAAATGGTATCTACTTTTGCCGCACCAATTCCTGCACTTGCCGCTAGCTTTTTAAAAAATGACATGTCCCATCTTCCCCTTTTCATTTTTATCAGCATATATACGTAAGATAGAGGAAGAAAGATTCATTTAATTCATACTTTTGTCCTAATTATTTTTTCATCTACGAACAACAAAAAAGCTTATAGAAAAAACATCATGGTTTTCTCTACAAGCTTTTCATTTTACAGAATAATCGCCGCCAGCCAGCCGAACAGAACAAGCGGAATATTATAATAGATAAAAGTCGGGACACAAGTTCCCCAAATGTGGTGATGCTGTCCATCCATATTCAATCCAGATGTTGGTCCAAGCGTACTGTCACTTGCAGGTGAACCTGCATCTCCAACAGCCGCAGCAGAGCCAATAATGGCAATAGTAGCCATTGGACTAAATCCTAAGTGTAAGCAAAGTGGAACAAAAATGGTTGTAATAATTGGAATCGTAGCAAATGATGATCCGATCCCCATTGTCACAACCAGGCCAACGAGCAGCATTAAAATTGCTGCAAGGCTGTGGCTGTTGCCAATATATTGGGAAGATGCTTTGACAAGAGATTCAATGTCTCCTGTTTTTGTTAAAACATTGGCAAATCCAGCGGCAACAAGCATGACAAAACCGATAAAGGCCATCATATTCATTCCAGATGTAATCAGTTCATCTGCTTCATCGCGTTTCATCATTCCAGTCACAAACAAGATAAGCAGTCCTGAGAGTGCACCGAAGATCATTCCTTCCACACCAAGGCTTTGCGATAAATAAAGCTGGACAATCAACGAAACGAGAATAGCAAGACCGGCAAAGAATAAGCTTTTTTTCGTATAAGCCGATTTTTCTACATCTGTAATTTCACGATCCTCATATACTCTCGGCTTTCGATACACAAAAATGGAAACGATCAAGCCAAGAACCATTCCTGCTACAGGAATCAGCATCGCATACGGAATATCTGCAAGGTCTACGGTCAGACCCGCTTCCTTCATATTGTCACGAAGCATTCCGTGGAAAATCTGTCCAAAACCGACTGGAAGTAATATATATGGTGCAGTGAGTCCGAAGGTCATGACACACGCTAGCAGTCTGCGGTCAATCTGAAGCTCGTTAAACACCTTTAATAACGGCGGAATTAAGACTGGGATAAAGGCAATATGAACAGGAACGACGTTCTGTGAAAAACAAGACACGATCAAAATGACAAGAACGATGAGCACTTTTGATAGTGTTTTCCGTCTTGAATCGCCTTCTTTTCCTAGAAGCTTCACTGCTCCTTCAACCATGGCATCTGGAAGACCTGTTTTCGTCAGTGCCGCAGCAAATGCTCCTAGTAACGCATAACTAATCGCCACTGTTGCATTTCCTCCGAGTCCGTCCGTAAAGGCGTCCACTGTTCCTCCCAAGCCTAATCCACCTGCAAGTCCGCCAGCTAAAGCACCTATTGCCAGCGCAATCACGACATTGACCCGCAGCAAGCTTAATATCAACATTAAAACAACCGCTAAAACAACTGCATTCATGGTGAAACCCCCGAAATCCTTTAGTTTACTAATGTAGTAGATAATTAAAGTACCAACGTATGTTACCATAGAAAAAAAACTTCGTCAAATGGCGTATGTCCTACATAAAAAAGCTCTGCCACTTGGCAGAGCCCAGCGTGTAGACAAACCCTCGCATTCTTTGTCAGTCCTGCGTGCTGGTGCTCACGAATGTCAAATTCGCTCCGCTCCAGTACTCGTCCTTCCTAGACTTCAAAGGTTTTCTATCACGCTGAAAAGAAAAAGACAAAGAGCTAAAATAAAGTTCATTTTAGCTCTTTGTCAACAATCTGAAGCCCTGCCACTCGGCAGAGCCTTCTCCTTTATTTTGTTCCTTCAAATCGTTCCACAAATGTTGCGAGTGATCTCACCATCACACCTGTTGCCCCTGTTGGTCCAAAGCATGAAGGTTTTTCTGTTGTTGCAGTTCCTGCAATATCTAAGTGAACCCAAGGCGTCTCCTCTGCGAATTCGCCAATGAAAGCACCTGCCATGATCGCATGACCATCACGGCCTGGTGAGTTATTGAGATCCGCCATTTTGCTGTTTCGTACTCGTTTCTTATCTTTTTCCGTGATTGGCAGCTGCCAGATCATTTCACCGCATTCTTCTGATGCTTCTTTAAACTGAGCGTACAGCTCATCGTTATTGGTCATCGCTCCTGTTGTCTCATTTCCAAGCGCCACAATGACACCGCCTGTTAATGTGGCCACATCTACAAGGACAGAGGCACCGTGCTGCTTCGCATATGTCACCCCATCTGCTAAAACAAGACGGCCTTCTGCATCCGTATTGAGCACTTCGATTGTTTTACCGCTTAGTGACACAATCACGTCGTCCGGCTTCATAGCGTCTGCCGAGATCATATTATCGGTTGAGGCGATGACCGCAATGACATTTTGCTCTGGGCGAAGTTCGCCGATGATTTCCATTGCGCCTAGAACAGAGGCTGAGCCGCCCATATCTGTTTTCATGCCAACCATACTCGCTCTTGGCTTTAAAGAATAGCCGCCAGTATCATACGTGATGCCTTTACCGACAAGGCCGATGACGTCTATCCATTCTTCCTTGCCTTGATATTTCAATACGATGAGTTTTGGAGGTTCTGTTGAGCCTCTATTGACGGCTAAAATACCGCCCATTCCGAGCTCTTCCATTTGTTCTTTATCTAAAATTTCAATCTCAAATTCATATTTATATGCAAGCTCTGCCGCATACGAAGCCAGATCAGAGGATGTGAGCATGTTCGGTGGCATATTCACAAGGGTACGAGCCGAATTAACTGACTGTCCGTACACTTCGCCGACTTTCAAACTCGCCTGAATTTCAGCTTGATCATGCTCTGTCGTTGCATAAACAAACTCGATAAAACGATCCGGTTCATTTGTTTTATGTTTAAAATCCTGTAATTCATATGTAGCTAAAAGGCAGCTTTCAGAAAGGGCATGGGCTGCATCTTGAGCAGGCAGATCCTTTCCAATAAACGTATCCAGCAAGACAGAAACCGCTTGCTTTTTATCTTGATGAAGCTTTTTGAATAAATGGGCAAACACTTCTTTTGCCTCTTCAAACGTGTAATCTGATTCCTTCCCAAGCCCGACAAAATAAATGCGTTTGATGCCTGTTTCAGGGGATGGGAAAAATTTCGAAAGCTGATTTCGTTTGGATGAAATGTCGCCTTCTTTTAATAATTCAGTGATTCTTCCTTCAAGTAATTCATCCATTTCTTTTGCTTTTCCTGATAATTGGCTCTTTTGAAAAAGTCCGATCGCCAGTGTATCTTTATGCTGCAATTCATTTGTCGAGAAAAACATATTTATCACACGCTCCTTAATGAACTCCATTTTTCACATTGGAACTTCTATTATATCAAAATTTGCGTGCCTATACGATCATTGCCAGTCTGTCTTTCCTTGATGAACATTTATATTTTCACACGCGGAAGGGCATCATGAAAAAGCGGCGAAAACTCGAGCAGCCTGTCTTTGTTCTCCTCGTTCCACATCTACTTTCTTTAATGTTATAATGAACATGGACTTGGCAGCTTTTTTTACTGCTATCATTTTTTCATCATACTAGGATTTTTAGTCCATCATTTCGCACAATATTTTTTCTTAAAGAGAGGATGTTTCTTGTTCATGAGCGTACTGACGAATTTTCCGCTGCTTGCCAGCCTTGCAGCCATCTTTTTTGCTCAATTTGTAAAAGTACCGATTCAATTTATCATTTCTAGACGACTAGATTGGTCGCTCATTACAAGCACAGGCGGAATGCCAAGTTCACACTCCGCAGCAGTAACAGCACTCTCAACAGCAGTGGCTTTAGAGCACGGGCTAGATACATCTATCTTTGCCATTTCCGCCATCTTTGCCATTATTACGATGTTTGATGCGACAGGCGTTCGCAGACAGGCAGGAGAACAGGCGACTGTTCTCAACAAGCTCGTAACAGATTTTAACCGATTTGTTTCCGAAGCAAAGAATTTCCCGAATGCGGAAGAAAAAGAAAAGCAAAAGAAATTAAAAGAGCTTCTTGGTCATAAGCCGATTGAAGTCTTCTTCGGCGGTTTAACAGGGATCTTGCTGACACTCATCTTAGATTATTACTTCATGTAGAAGCGAAAAAGCTTTGGACCTTAAACGGCCCAAAGCTTTTTTATTCTTTATTGGCTTGAAACTGCTGACGGAATACCTGCATCGATTCTGCTTCATTAAGCTGATTTAAGTCTTTTTCCGTTAACGTCCCTTCACCCTTTTTGATGATATACACATCGAGCACTTTTTTACCCCATTCTCTATACACATCATCAACGGTTTCATAGTATAAATCAAGCTTATGGCCTTTAATGGCTTTCCCGGTATCTGCAACCACACCGTAGCCATAGTTCGGGATAAACAGCACCGTTCCAATCGGAAAAACAGATGGGTCGGCTGCCACTGTTGAGTATAAATCACGTTTCACTTTGACGCCTGAATATGTAATGCCATATGCATGATGTTCCTTCGTTTTGCCTGTTGATTCCACACCTGCTGTATAGCCGGTTGCCACAACTTTCTGTTTCGGGTAATCGTTCCAATTAAAGGCTTCTTCGAGAGAAACAGCCCGCGAATCTTCACTTTTAAGTGCGATCGTTTCCCTTTTTGGCTGCTGAAAAAAAGAAGATACTTGCTTGCCCGCATCGGTTTTTTTCACCCATACAGCTAAATCACTTGGTTCGACTCCAGATATGCCCGTAAAGCTTGTCAAAAGTGCAAGCATGAATAGGGCGGTCATGAACAATCGTTTCATCTCTATTTGTCACTCCTCTACCCATCTATTTGTTTCCAAACAAAATGGAAACTATGCAAAGGAGAAACAAAAAAACCCACTTGCGTGTCCACAAGTGAGTTAAAACATTTGATACCCTCTTTTTCGAAGTGCATTAATGACAAAACCTGATGTGATTGCACCGATCAGGCCGCTTAATAAGATGATGATATCTGCCGCAGCGAGTGAGACAATCCGGTCTCCTATTCCTGAAAAAGCAGTGCCAGGCTCTCTTACATAAGCGATCATCTTTTGATTGTTGATAATGAAAAGGCATACAATTGGATATAAAATAGCCATAATCCATGACATTCTCAGCAACATATTGAGCAAAAAGCCAATGCCGAAGAATAACACGAAAAATAAAATAACTGAAATGATAACGACTGGTAAACTGATCACTTCATCTCCACCCCCAAATATCCCATCATTAGTTTAACTTGGAAATAGAGATGAAGTCAATCAATGGAAAAAGCAGATCGATTAACGCTTCTTTCCTGTCCCTTTACATTCCTCACACGTTTCAGATCCGCCGAGCAATAGCTGAAAATACCCTTTTCCTGAACAATATTGACAGGTTGATGTTTTTTCCTTTGTTTGTGCATTCATATTGCTCACTCCTTAATCTAAATTTTCTGATAATTCATCATAACATATTTTGCCGTCAATGACCAAGTGAGAAAATATACCACAACTTATAAAAAAACGTGTATCACGAGGATACACGTTTTTGTCTATGATGGTTTAGAAGAACTTGAATTTTCCTTTTTTCAGAACAAGTCCTGGTCCGCCAACCATGAATAAAGAACGGTTGTCGATGATTTTCTTCATTGCAGAAGCTTTTGTTCCTTGAAGTTTTTTACCAAACGCAACACCTACAGCGTCGTGTTCACCAAGAGAAGCAACTGTTCCTTTGATGTCTGGCTTAAAGCTTTCAAGAGAACCGCCTTTTACTAGTGCTGCAAGGTTTTTCGCTACTGTTTCACCTTGCTGCATAGCGATTTGTGCAGTTGGTGGGTATGGACGGTTGATTTCTTCATTGATAATCAATGAACAGTCACCAATGATGAAGACATCATCATTTTCTGGTACACGAAGATCTGGAGAAACTTTTACGCGGCCGCGCATGTTTTCAAAACCAGCTTCTTCAACGATTGGGTTACCGCGTACACCTGCTGCCCAAACAACAGTTGCAGCTTTGATTTCTTCTGTATCATCGTCTTTTCCAACAATGATCCCCTCAGGCGTACATTCTTTGATCGCTGTACCAATTTTGAACTCAACACCTTTACCTTGAAGGTAGTTCATCGCATAGTCGATCAATTCTGGATCGAATCCAGGAAGAGCTGTTGGCGCAGCTTCTACACAGATGATACGCACGTCTTTTTGATCAATGTCATACTCTTTGCAAAGCTCAGGCACACGGTTTCCAAGCTCACCAAGGAACTCAATACCTGTGAATCCTGCGCCGCCGACAACGATTGTCAAACGCTCTGGACGTTTTTCAGCATCCGTATTATACGTCGCAAATTGAAGCTCAATGTGCTCACGAAGCTGACGAGCAGAGTTGATGTTAGAGATTGAGAATGCGTATTCTTTCAGTCCTGCAATACCAAATGTTTCAGGAACAGCACCAAGTGCAACAACAAGGTAGTCATAAGAAAGTTCGCCATCTGATGTCACAACTTTCTTCGCTTCCTTATCAATGCTTTCAACTGTTGCTTGTACAAAGTTGACACGGGAACTGTTAATCACATCTTTGATTTGATAACGACAGCGGTCATGATGAAGAGTACCTGCACTTGCTTCATGAAGCCATGTTGTTTCGTAATGATAATTATGCTTGTTCACAAGAGTAATGTCCGCATCATTTGTGCCAAGCTGTTTTGTTAATCTTGTTACAGTCATTAATCCGCCATAACCTGCACCTAATACAACGATTTTCGGTTTATTCACTGGAATCACATCCACCTTTTTTAAATTTGCTGTAAAACGGATAAAGAATTACATATCGTTATTCTCAACCGCTTTGCGGCATTTTATGAAATTTAAACAAAAAAATAAGTATGTGAAAATCTGAACTTTCACCTACATAAAACGAAAGCATTTGACCGTATCCGACAAAAATTCATAAAAAATTAATATTTAGTTCCCTTAACAATAATAGCGAGTTCTGCTCCAATTTTCAAGGCTTTAAACTGAAAATCCTTATGATAAACGGTCTTTCTCACTTTTTCCTCCTTTTCAAAGCTTCGGCATCAAAAAACGACAAGTTTTTCAAAACAAGTCAAAGGGCGATATGTGGTATGATATGATATAGTGATAACAATTTTCATTTGGGAGGATTAAAGGAATGCAAGAAGATTCTAAGGTATATGACATTACCGTTATCGGGGGCGGCCCAGTTGGATTGTTTACTGCGTTTTACGGAGGCATGAGACAGGCAAGTGTGAAAATCATTGAAAGCCTTCCTCAGCTCGGCGGTCAACTATCCGCTCTTTACCCTGAAAAATATATTTATGATGTGGCTGGATTTCCAAAAATCCGCGCACAAGAATTAGTTGATAACTTAAAGGAACAAATGGATAAATTTGATCAAACCATTTGCTTAGAGCAGGCAGTTGAAACGGTTGAAAAGCAAGCAGATGGGATCTTTAAACTTGTGACAAATCAAGAGATTCATTATTCTAAAACAATCATCATCACAGCTGGTAACGGTGCATTCCAACCGAGAAAGCTTGAACTTGATTCAGCAGAATCATTTGAAGGAAGCAACCTGCATTACTTCATTAATGACTTGAACCAATTTGCCGGCAGACGTGTTGCCGTTCTTGGGGGCGGGGACTCTGCAGTGGACTGGGCACTTATGCTTGAACCAATCGCAAAAGAAGTATCCATTATTCACCGCCGCGATAAATTCCGCGCACATGAGCACAGTGTAGAAAACCTGCACAACTCGAAAGTCAATGTACTGACACCATTTGTACCAACTGAGCTCATTGGTGAAGACCGCATTGAACAAATCGTGCTCGAAGAAGTCAAAGGCGACAAAAAACAAGTGCTTGATGTGGACGACGTGATCGTCAACTTCGGTTTTGTTTCCTCCCTTGGACCAATCAAACAATGGGGCCTTGAAATCGAAAAGAACTCCATCGTGGTGAAATCTACAATGGAAACAAACATTGAAGGCTTCTATGCGGCAGGAGACATCTGTACGTATGAAGGAAAAGTCAAATTGATTGCAAGCGGATTTGGTGAAGCACCAACTGCTGTCAACAATGCGAAAGCCTACATGGACCCGAAAGCCCGTGTGCAGCCTCTCCATTCCACAAGCTTATTTGAAAACAAATAAGATCGGATCAAAAAAGGAGTTCCCACTCGCGGAACTCCTTTTTCGTTTATTTAAAAACCCCAATATAGGCATTTGCCATTCCAAGCACCATTGCAGCAAGCAGCACCACAACAATCCCTGCCACAACCAAAATCACCCGATCCTTCACACGTTCCTTTTTCGGAAGCGGCTTCTCAATCCCGCAAGATGGACACGTTTTGGAACGATATGGAATCAGCTCATGACAGTTCCTGCAATTGATTTGTTCACTCAAACCTCAGCAACCTCTTTTCTGACTACAGTTTATGTTTGGTTTTCATGATACTCTTTTCGAGTGGAAATAGCCAGTTGTTCGGGCCAGCTGTAACAAAATTGAGCGATTTGCGAAAAAAACATAACTCCTTGAATTCGCTGCTTCAAACAAGATCAACAATGATATAAATTTTTAAAAAGATGGTTGACCCTAACGCAACGTCATATTTTATAGTGGATATCAAGAGAGGTGAATTGAAATGAAAGTGAAAGAAGTAGCTGAATTATTTGGTATTAGCATTCGTACACTTCATCATTACGACAAGATTGGTTTATTGACCCCAAGTGAAGTCACAGATAATCGTTATCGACTCTATTCGGAAGAAAACCTTGAAACATTGCAGCAAATATTATTTTTCAGGGAACTTGGTTTTCCATTGAAGGAAATCCAAAAGATGATGCACAATCCTTCATTTAATAAGAAAGAAGCATTTATGCTACAAAGAAAAATGTTAGTAGAGAAACGAAATAATTTCGATAAAATGATCGGAAATATTGATAAGACGCTACAGCATTTAACGGGAGAAACTCAATACACCTATAAAGAAAGGTTTGAGAATATGAATATGAATTTTAGCCAATATGAAGAAGAAGCTCGTCACCGTTGGGGAAATCAAGCTGTTGATGAAGTCAGCTCAAAACTAAATCATTTGTCTAAAGATGAACAAATTGAATTATCTGATAGCTGGGATAGCATATTGAATAAACTAGCCTCTCTTCGCAGCCAATCCCCTAAATCCAAAGAGGTGCAAATCGTCATCAAACAATGGTACGACTTTTTAAACGAAAACTTTCGTTATTACTCTCTTGATGCTTTTTACGGTTTAGGCCAACTCTATATTCAAGATGAACGTTTCACAAAAAATATAGATCGTTATGGTGAGGGCTTGGCATCATTTATGAGCGAAGCGATGAAAGTCTTTACTACTCTTCATAAAAGAGGGAACAGCTTTGAAAATGATGATTGAGAATACAATCGATTAATACGAAACGTTATTCTCAACGAAACACAACAAAGAACATTTTTTCCGACACCATGATGAACCTTTTTGAAAAGATGTGGAAGATGAACAGAGGAAATACTAAGAAACTGCGAGCTTTTTTCTAATTAAATATCTTTATAAAGAGGACGTGCTGAGTGATTGAAGTCATGTCCTTTTTTTGCATCTTTAAAAACAACACAAAAAACCTCCTCAAGAAAATGATTAATATGAGGAGGTCTTCATTATACAAATGCTTTTACAGAATGAATCGTTTTAACCCTTAACACTCTTCCGGCGTACCGGTATTCGTCGCTGTTCTGAAAGAAGAACCGCATCCGCATGACGCGATGGCGTTCGGATTGTCGATGGTGAAACCGCCGCCCATTAGTGATTGTTTGAAATCAATGATAGTTCCGTTCATGATATCAAGGCTTTCGGAATCGACAAGGACATTGATGCCGTGCTGCTCGAACTGCGTGTCTTTCTCTGAGACTTCATGGTCAAAGCCCATGCCGTATGAGAGACCGCTGCAGCCGCCGCCTTTTACGCCCACTCGAAGGAACGCATTTTCTTCTTCATGTTCTTTCATCATATCTTTAATCTGCAGTGCAGCAGCTTCTGTAATGGTTACTGGTGTACTCATGATCATCCCTCCTTTTGACTGGATGTTTCTTTTCAATTATAAACGTGATGATGCCTTTTCTCAAATAAATGGTTTAGAGATAAAATGTGCCGTCACAAATCGTTTCAGCAGGTCCTGTCATGAGCACGTGGTCATTGTCTTTCCAACGAATGATGAGGTCTCCGCCTGCTAAATGAACGGTCATGTCTGTTTCTTTTTTTGCCTGACCATTCACAATTGTGGATACAGCCGCAGCACAGGCCCCAGTTCCGCAAGCCTGGGTAATTCCTGAACCTCTTTCCCATACGCGAAAATGAAGTTCTGTTTCACTGACAACTTCTACAAATTCTACATTGACGCCTTCTGGGAACATGTCGTGTTTTTCGATGATTGGTCCAAGTGTATGAAGCGGCGCTTTTTCAATATCCTCTAAATAAAAAACGATGTGCGGGTTTCCCATTGAAACGGCCGTTCCATTTAATTTCGCAGTGCCAAAATCAAGCAGCTCATTAATCGTTGTGCTAGCCGGTTCACCAAGCATCGGCATTGCTTCTTTTTCAAAACGTGGTTTTCCCATATCTACTGTAACTAACTGAACGTGACCATCCTGAGCATGAACGGTCGCTTCAACAAGTCCTGACAATGTCTCAATCTGGAACGTTGTGTCCGTCACAATTTGATGCTCATACACATACTTTGCAACGCAGCGCAGCCCATTACCGCAGTTTTTGCCCTCTGATCCATCATTGTTGAAAATGCGCATCTTCACAGGTGCAACATCTGATGGGCAAATCAGGATCATCCCGTCAGAACCGATTCCTGTATAAACAGAAGAAACGCGAATCGCTATCTCTGATAGCTGCTCTTCTGGAAGCTGTTCCTTCATCTGATTGACGTAAATATAATTATTTCCTAATCCGTGCATTTTCGTGAATTGAAATGATGTCATGAGCTTCCTCCAAAAATGTTGTTTCTTTATAGTATAAAAGGAGTCGATTCAGGAGACAATCTTATCATCCCCCGTTTTTCATACATAGAAGCTCTTTGCTGCCATGGCAAAGGGCTTTTATTATGCATATGCCTCTTTTTCTCTCGTGTGATATTTCATATTGATGATATTTTATTAGCATAACATATTGGATGCGCTTTCTATTGATTCTCCTTAAAAATGGAAGCTGAAAATGTGAAAAAAATGCACCTCATGACCCATGTGGTGCATTTAAAACATGTCGTTTTCCTCTATAAAAGCATAAATACGCTCGACTAGCTGCTCTGCATTTTCTCCTGAAACAAATTCTCCATTCACAAGTGCAAATGGGGAGTCCATACATTTGCCGCAATAGCTTAAACAGCCGTATTCCATTACGTCTAGGTTTGGGTCTTTTTCAAGCTTCTCTTTTGCTTCTTGAGACCCTTGTGCAAGATTACTTACACAAAATTCGATCAGTGGAAACACTGTGCTTCACCTCACATTGCCTTACCATCCTACCGAAATTCCTTGTATTAGTCAAAATATGCGCTCCATCTGTATCGTTACGCCTATTCCTCGTAAAATGTTTTACTATTTAGGACTAACTGATGAATATGTAGGTTATTTTGAAACAATTATTGTGGTTTCACAGTAAATTCGATATAATTTTATTTGGTATTTTAACTTAAAGTTTTTTAGTATAAGTGTTTTTCAATGTCTACGGGGAAAAGGAGAATCGTCATGAAAAATTTAGTCTTGATCGGCGGAGGTTACGGGAATATGCGGGTTCTCCACCGCTTATTGCCAAATCAATTACCTGATGATGTCACTATCACATTAATTGATCGAAATCCTTACCACTGTTTAAAAACAGAATATTATGCACTTGCTGCTGGAACGATCTCTGATCATCACATTCGAGTATCTTTTCCAGAGCATCCGAAGCTGGATATTCAATACGGGGAAGTAGAAAAAATTGATATTGAAAACAAACAGATCTTATTCAGCGACCGTGAACCGATTCCGTATGATGATACGGTGATAGGACTCGGCTGTGAGGACAAGTATCATAATGTCCCTGGTGCGAAAGAACATACATACAGCATTCAAACCATTGATCAGTCAAGACATGCGTATAACAAATTAAACAATTTGAGCGCAGGTGCAACGGTTGGCATCGTCGGTGCTGGACTTAGCGGGGTAGAGCTGGCCAGTGAATTAAGAGAAAGCCGTGCTGATTTAAACATTATTCTTTTTGACCGCGGAGAGCTTATTCTATCAAGCTTCCCAAAAAGATTAAGTTTGTATGTGCAAAAGTGGTTTGAAGAAAATGACGTAAAGATCATTAACTGTGCCAATATTACAAAGGTTGAAGAAGGTCTTGTTTATAACCATGATGACGCGATTGAAGCTGATGTCATCGTGTGGACAGCAGGAATACAGCCAAGTAAAGTGGTACGAGAGATGGATGTTGAAAAAGACGCACAAGGCCGCGTCGTATTAACTCCTCATCACAATCTCCCAGGGGATGAGCATGTATATGTCGTAGGTGACTGCGCAAGTCTGCCGCATGCCCCAAGTGCACAGCTTGCTGAGGCGCAGGCAGAACAAATTGTCCAATCTCTGCAAAAACGCTGGAAAAATGAGCCGCTTCCTGAGGCTTATCCACAGTTTAAGCTAAAAGGTGTTTTAGGTTCTTTAGGGAAAAAAGCCGGATTTGGCTTAGTGGCAGATCGTCCACTTGTTGGCAGGGTGCCAAGACTTCTGAAATCTGGACTGCTTTGGATGTACAAGCATCACAACGGCTAAAATTATGTGAATTTTTTCTCAAAGCTCCTTCGTGACGAGGGAGCTTTTTTCTATGAAACGGCATGTGCCGATGAGTTGGTCCATTTGATCGGAGCAAGGGCAAGAATGCAGTCTTTACGAAAGGTTCTCATCGTTTTCTTCGATAAACAATACGCTTGGATAAACTGATCCGTCTCACGGTAGACAGTGATTTTTCTCTTCGTGCACTCTCCGTTTTTCTTCATATAAATCATCTCAATAGGTATTTGCTGTTGAAGAGATTGTTTCAGTAAATAATTCATGATGCTCACGCTCCTTTCATTTCATTATAAACGAACAAACGTTCCTTTTCAATACAAAAAAGAACGTTTGTTCGTTTTATTTCTCAAAAAAAAGAACAGCTTATTCACTGCTCTCCTTGTACCCGTATTTCTCCATTTCTTGATAAATGTCTTTTAATTTTGGATTGCCTTCCCCAACGATTTGATCCTCTACTAAGACAAGCGGATAAAAGAATTCATCATCAAGAATTCGTTCAGACAATTCCTTTTGTTGTTCGTTTTCTGGCGGGTGCTCAATATCAATATATGTGATGCGAAATGGCTGATTCGGATATTTTCGTTTTAATGCTGCATCTAACCATTCAAACGTATCTTTTGAAGAAGGCAGATTCACGCAGCTAGCGCACAAGACATCTCTTCCATATACATAAAGATCGACGGTTTTGTTCATTTGACAAGCCCCCTATTCTTTCTTCATTTTAGCTGAATTTTCTGGATGAAAAAAGTCAAAATCACTTTTTGTTTCAAGATGAGATTGTGCTATAATGAGAAGGAAACTTTGAAACCAATCAATAGATTTTTATCGTCTAGATGAATATAATGGTGATATGTTGTGAAAGGAGCGATTATATCTAATGACTGAAGTCGAAATGAAAGACCAAGTACAGGAAGTACTGGACAAACTTCGTCCATTTCTATTACGTGATGGTGGAGACTGTGAGCTTGTAGACATTGAAGATGGCATTGTGAAATTACGTCTTCTTGGTGCATGCGGCAGCTGCCCAAGTTCAACCATTACATTGAAAGCCGGTATTGAGCGCGCATTATTAGAAGAAGTGCCTGGCGTTGTAGAAGTTGAACAGGTTTTCTAATTCATATATGACATGAAAACGACCCAATTAGGGTCGTTTTTTTCATGATTGACAGAGGCTTTAGCCCTTTGTCTTCTTTTCAGCGTGATATGAAAACCCTTGAAGTCTAGGAAGGACGAGTACTGGCGCGGAGCGAATTTTCTATTCGTGAGCACCAGCACGCTGAACTGACACCGAATGCGAGGGTTTGTCAGCACGCTGAAGGGTCGTTTTTTATTAGGCTAGCTTTTCTCTAAACCATTCCTTTATAAAAGTCAGTCTTTGAATACGCTGCCCCGGGTGGCCGCTTCTGGATAAATCATGAGATGCCTTCGGGAATTTGACCAATCTTGTGTCTTTCCCAAGCTCCTTCAAGGCCACAAAAAGCTGCTCTGCTTGATCAACTGGGCAGCGATAATCTTCATCACTGTGCAAGATGAGGAGCGGCGTGTTCACCTGCTTCACATATTTTAGTGGCGAACGATCCCATAGCTTATCGACAGAATCATAAATATCCCCATCAATCTGCCACCTTGTAAAGAAATAACCGATATCACTGATGCCATAAAAGCTAATCCAGTTTGAAATGGAACGCTGTGTGACAGCTGCACGGAAGCGGTCGGTTTGACCAACAATCCAGTTGGTCATAAAACCGCCATAGCTGCCGCCTGTCACGCCAAGCCTTGTTTCATCAAGGAAATCATAGGCTTTGAGCACATGATCAACAGCCTGCATGACATCGTCATAATCAACGTCACCATAGTTTCCTCTCACACGGTCAGTAAACATCTGTCCATACCCATGACTGCCATGCGGGTTGATATACACGATGGCGTAGCCTTCAGAAGCGAGCATTTGAAATTCATGAAAATACGTATAACCATACATGGCATGCGGTCCGCCATGAACCTCTAGAATGAGCGGATATTTCTTTCCCTCTTCCATCTTGGAAGGCTTCATAAACCAGCCATGCACCTCGTCTCCATCTTTTGACTGAAAAGAAAATGGTTCAGGTTCCGATACGATATGCTCCTTTAGAAAATCATGATGCTCGAATGTGATTTGCTTTAGTTCTGTCTCCCCTAATGTCATCTCATACAGCTCACTTGGTGAGACAGGTGAAAGCCGGCTGAGCAGCAATTTGGATTCATTTGGATGAAGGCTGAAATTGGTGATATGTTCCGCCTCTAGTCGAACAGGATAGGCTAAACCTTCAATAGAGAAATAATAAATTCCTGTACTGCCTTGATCAGAAACAAGCGCATAAAACCCTTGGCTGTCCTTTGTCCACTGCGGAAGCTGATAGACCTCTCCCATCACGCTATCTCCTGCCATACAGTTCCCAACATACATATCCAGCATTTCTGACAGTTGAACCGTCTTTTCTTCCTTCAGATCATACAGCCATAGTGATGGGAAGGTAGCATTTTGAAATTCGCGCTCATGTCCAATATACAAAAGACTCTCTCCATTTGGAGAAAAAGATACGGTGGAATAAGCGCCGTTTGCTTGTGTGATCTTTTTTGTCTGACCATCTTCTAATGACAGAAGACACACGTCACTTATGTAAGGTATCTGTGGATTTAATTGAATAAAGGCAAGCCATTTGCCGCAAGGAGAAATCGTATGATTCATATGATGAACCTGCTCGCTCGTGACAGGCTCTATCTCTCCTGAATCGATATCTACCTTCACGATCTGCGTGACACGCCCATCTAAAAAGCCTCTTCCATCTGCTTTATAGGTCAAATCATCATATACCGCTGGAGCAAAGTCATCTTGCTCTTCCTTTTTTTCATCATGAACAGATTCTGATTGTTTCAATGACACAGCCGCATAAAGAAAAGCACCATCTGGAGAAAAAACAGGATGAGATACTCCGTAAGGAATCGTCGTTAAGGTTCGCACGCCGCCTCCTTCGCTCTTCATGAGCGCCAGCTGAGGGACTTCCTTTGGCTTTTGTAAAATAAAAGCAAGCTGCCTGCCGTCTTTTGACCAAACTGGCTGATGATGCTTTCCATCCTCAAATGTCCATTGTGCCAGCTCCTCTGTCTCTTCATCTCGAACCCATAAGTGGATGTTGTAATCGTCTTTTTTCTCATTCACAGTGACTTTTGTAAAGACTGCCTTTTGTCCATCTGGTGAATAAACCGGATGGGAAACAGAAACAATCTTTGTTAAATCTTCTGCCGTCATCAATTTCTTCATGAACGTATCTCCCCCTTTTATGCTTAAAAAATAGTTCGATCCTCTAAATAATAATCCCTGCTTCTTCCCATAAAAACAAGCATAAAAAAAGAACGTGCAGATTCACAGCACGTTCTTTACTTGATTAACAGGATGATGCTGCACGACAACCCCTTCTACTGGCACCGTCAGCAGATCAACTTCGCAATGCGGGAAATTTTGGGCTAGCTGCTCTTTCAGCGCTTCTCCCTTCCCTTTTTCCACTAAGGTGAGGATCGTCGGTCCAGCACCGCTCAAAGCCGTTCCATACGCTCCTTTAAGCGAAGCGACATGCTCTACCTTCGACAGCTCTGGCACGAGCATTGTGCGGTAAGGCTGATGAAATAAATCCTTATTCATCATTTCTCCAACAAGCGGCCAGTTCTGCGTCATTAAGGCGGCTACAAGGACGTTGCTCACAGCACTCGCACTGACAGCATGTTTATAGGAGAAATCCTCTGGCAGGACATCACGGGCATCCTTTGTGAGCACTTCATAAAAAGGAATCACCACGACGACATCTACATCCACATGCTGCACTTTAACGGCATGTGTTTTGTCTTCTTCATGGAGACCAATCAGTAAACCACCAAATAAAGAGGCTCCCGCATTATCTGGATGACCTTCTACCTCACTTGCATAAAAGAGCTTCTGATCATCTGTCATGTTTAATTCAAGAAGCTGATTGGCAAGTTCAATGGCGGCCACGATGGCAGCAGCACTGCTGCCAAGCCCCCGTGCCAATGGAATATCACTCCACACTTTGACATGAACAGGCGGGAGTGTTTTTCCAAAGTCATCTGCGACCTTTTTGGCTGTTTGATAAATCAGGTTGTCGGTGCCTGATGGAATCCCAGACACGACATCTGTTTCTGCTTCAAACAGCCAGCTATCATGGTCATAGACCGATAGCTTTAAATAGCGGCTGAGCGCCATTCCAACTGAATCAAAGCCTGGTCCTAAATTGGCAGTGCTTCCCGGTACTGTGATTGAAAAAAGCATGGAGGCTTCACTCATACGCGTGCGGCCTTTTCTAAGTGTTCAAGAATTTGATCTTCATCTGCATCGAGTGTGACCGGCTTGATTTTTGAAATATCGATAGCCGTATTTGGATCTTTCAGTCCGTTGCCTGTTAGTACCGCAACAACTTTACTGCCTGGCTTGATTTCTCCAGATTTCACCTGCTTTAACACGCCCGCAATCGACGCACATGAGCCTGGTTCTGCAAACACGCCTTCTTCACGTGCAATCAATTGATACGCATGAAGAATTTCCTCATCTGTTACTTCATCAATCTTTCCATTTGATTCCTCTGCGGCTGCCACAGCTTGTTTCCAGCTCGCTGGATTTCCGATACGGATAGCCGTTGCCACTGTTTCTGGCTGCTCAATCACTTCATTTCGAACGATTGCCGCTGCACCTTCTGCTTCAAAACCACGCATGACAGGCAGTCCAGTTCCTTTTTTCTCGTGATATTCCTTGAAGCCTTTCCAGTAGGCCGTGATGTTCCCTGCATTACCAACAGGAATCGCCAGTACGTCCGGGGCAGAGCCTAGCTGCTCACAGATTTCAAATGCTGCTGTCTTTTGTCCTTCAATTCGATAAGGATTGACCGAGTTAACAAGGGCAATCGGTGCTTTTTCACAGATGCTGCGGACGATTTTCAGTGCATCATCAAAGTTGCCATCAATGGCAATGATCTCTGCTCCGTACATGACGGCCTGTGCAAGCTTACCGAAGGCAATTTTCCCGTCTGGAATGATGACAATACATTTCATATCCGCACGGGCTGCATAAGCCGCTGCTGCTGCAGAGGTATTCCCTGTTGAAGCGCACATGATTGTATCATTGCCTTCTTCTTTTGCCTTTGCAACAGCCATGACCATTCCTCGATCCTTGAAAGAACCTGTTGGATTAACGCCTTCTGTTTTCACATGAAGCTCGATTCCCAGCTTTTCTGAGAGCTTGGCGAGATGGATCAGCGGTGTATTCCCTTCATTTAATGTTAGTTTAGGTGTAGATTCGTTTACTGGTAAGAATTCTTGAAATTCTTCAATGAGTCCATTCCATTTCATCAGCTTAAACCGTTCCCTTCTACTCGGTACGTGCTCTTCACTTGAACCACCACGTCGAGGTCGTTTAATTTTTGCAGGATATTTGAGAAATCTTCTTCTGAGGTCTGATGTGTAATAATCACAATTTCAGCCAGCTCATCATGTCCTTTCACAGGAAGCTGAAGGATCTTTTCAAAACTGATCCCTCTTTCAGAAAAAATAGATGTAATGCGGGAGAATGCCCCGACTTGATCTCTAACATGGATTCTTAAAAATTGCTGAGCAAATATTTCTGATGACGATTTGATCTTCTTCTCAAACTGCGGTGCGATAAATCCGCTTCCGTTCACGCCAAGGCGCATGTTTTTCATTACTGCCACTAAGTCTGATACAACAGCTGTTGCTGTCGGCAGACTTCCTGCTCCAGGTCCGTAAAACATCGTTTCTCCTACAGCACTTCCGTAGACATACACCGCATTAAATTCATTGTTGACGGATGATAAAGGATGATGATCAGGAAGTAAAGTTGGCTGAACGCTGACCTCCACTTTCTCTCCATCCCTCTGAGCAATGCCGATCAGCTTCATTGTATAGCCAAACCGCTTACTGAAATTAATATCCTCATCAGAAATATCAGAAATACCTTTCACCTTGACGTCCTCTAAATCTACATTCATAGAAAAGCCGAGTCTTGCAAGAATCGCCATTTTCCTTGCTGCATCCAGTCCTTCTACATCAGCTGTCGGATCTGCTTCTGCAAAGCCTAGATCCTGTGCTTCTTTTAAGACATCCTCATATGCGCTTTTATCGACATTCATTTTCGTTAAAATAAAATTCGTTGTACCGTTCACAATCCCCATCATCTTGGTGATTCGGTCTGAGGCCAATCCTTCCTCCAGCGTACGCAAAATCGGAATTCCTCCGGCGACACTTGCTTCATAATAAAGATCACAGCCATTTTCTTTCGCTACATGTAAAAGCTCCGTACCGTAAAGCGCCATTAAATCTTTATTGGCTGTAATGACATGCTTCTTCTCATTTAACGCATCTATTAAATATTGTTTTGTCTCTTCAATGCCGCCCATCACTTCAATGATGACATCGACCTCTGGATCTCTAATCACATCGTATACTTCAGTTGTGAAGACCTCTCTTGCGACATCCACATCTCTTTTTTTATCGGGATTGCTCACAAGCACTTTTTGTATTAATACCGGACAGCCGATTTGGTGCATTAATTTATCCTGATGGTCTTGGATAATTTTTACGACACCGCTTCCCACTGTTCCTAATCCTAATAGCCCAACTCGAATTGCCTTCACCTGAAATTCCACCTTTCTCCGTAAATGTCCTCTCTAAAAAGACATTTGTTAACCTTACACAGACATTCAATGTACACACATTATAAAGGGGTATCCTCATTTTGACAAGGTAATAAAATAAGAGATTGTCAGAATGAAACCGCTTAACAGCTATTTATATCAAGATTCTATATTTTCAAAATATTTTTGTTAGAAAAGCTCCCGAACACCGGGAAGCCTTATATTATAAACGAACCGGCGTTTTGGCTGGCTCGTCTTGTAAGACAAGCGCAATATTTTCAGCACATAAACGCATCATCGTTTTTCTTGTTTCGACACTAGCACTTCCAATATGAGGAAGGACTGTGACGTTAGGTAATGTCGTTAACGGATGAGACGGGCTGACAGGTTCCTCTCTAAATACATCCAGACCAGCGCCGGCAATTTTTCCTGTTGTGACCGCCTCGTATAAAGCATCCTCATCCACAGTCTGTCCTCTTGATACGTTAATGAAATAAGCAGAGTTCTTCATCAGATCAAATGCTTTTTCATTAAACATGTCTTTCGTTTCCGGGGTTAACGGCGTCAGACAGACGATGAAATCAGACTGCTTGAGCAGTTCCTCAAAAGCCGCATAGGTCACGCCAAGCTGCGCTTCTGCCTCGGGTTTTCTTGAACGATTATGATAAAGGACATTCATATTAAAGCCTTTGGCCCGCTTGGCTAGTGCTGTTCCAATGCTGCCCATTCCGACAATCCCGAGTGTTTTGTGATGAACATCAGCACCGGCAAGAAGAAGCGGCCCCCAGCCTGTCCAGTTTCCATCCTTAATCCAATCACTCGCCTCGACAATGCGTCTAGCTGACGCCATCAGAAGAGCAAAGGCTAAATCAGCCGTCGATTCTGTCAAGACGTCTGGTGTATGACATACGGTGATTCCATGCTTTTTGGCTGCTTCAAGATCAATATTGTCATAGCCAACAGCAAGGTTTGCAACCACCTTGATATTCGGAGCCTTTGATAAAAGCGGCTCATCTATTTGATCTGACAGCATGGTGAGAAGCGCATCCGCTTTAGCAGCTTGTGTTTCTAACTCTTCTCTTGGACACGGCTCATCCTCGCTTGGCCACATCTCAACATGAGCGACTTCTTTTAATGGTGTAAGTGATGCTTCATCCAGCTTTCTTGTGATATAGACGTAAGGTTTCGGCAAGAAGAACACTCCTTTAATCGATTTCTTTAAGCATAACGAAAAACGCCTCAAGAGAAAAGAGACGTTTTGTCTGTTCACTGAAACTTCAAATCAGCTGCAGGCTGAATCCAGCCAACAGCCGGAATGGGGCTGCCGCCGCTTCGCATGGCACTCATTTCTTGAAAGACCTTCAGAAAGTATTCATAACGATTGGCATCATTTAAGACGTAATCTAACCGCTCTTCATAATATGACTTTTCATTTTCTCCCGACATATAGTAGCCTTCTACAATTTCAAAGTAATGAAGCGGGAACAGCAGGCGGCTGTATAACAAACGCTTTGAAAAGGAGGAAAGAGGTGTCACCTGTTCATATTGCTGTAGAAAGGAAAAACCCTCTTCAATTAAATCCTCCTTATGCTGTACAAAGGTCTCTCTTAAGTATTCGGCAATATCACGAGTTGGATGATCAAAGACCCAATCCACAGGTAAACGAAGCGGCTGCTCATGCGGCCATGTCATACGTGAAAAGCGCTGATGACAGACAGTGCCTGAGTCACCTTCTTTTGGTTCATCATCAAGTTCAGTATCAACTAAATATTGAATGGCATTCTCCGTTAATCCAAGATAATACGGAAACGATTCAATGAATTTTTGTTCAAACCGTTGCAGCGGTTTTTGATGCATTTGCTGCATCCAAAAGCCTTCGAGCTGATCTAATCGTTTTGCCCATAATTCCTTCCAGGCACCGACACGTTTTGTTTCGGATACTTCATATGGAAAGCCTCTTCCCCTGACATGGAAGGCTGCCAGCTCTGACGCTTGCTGAAACGAGCGGCTTGAGATCGGAGGCGATGCTTTTAATAAAGCATACTGCTCCTTCCCATGAGTAAAGGTGGGTTTCTCTTCATTTGTTAATTCAAACACAGCGACGTATGGGTCTCCAGCATTCAGTAAATACTGACTGATATGATACAACTCCGAGAGTTCTTCTTCTCGCAAATGAGACACAGGAACAATGAGGAAGAGAGCCTCCGCCGTTTGAAAGCTCTGATAACTGCCATATGGCGTAAATTGACGAACATCAATACCAAATGTGTGATAAATGGTTTCTTTCATGTTTTCACCTGCGTTCCTATGATCAATCTCTTATCATATCGTAGTCGCAGGTTGAGGGATTTATGAATACTATTTACTATCCGAAGCTTTTTACACGTTGTGGACAAATTACGAGGATTGGGTGAGGAATACATGCCGCATCATCATGAGATGAACGAAGTAGAAAAAACAGCAAGACGCCGTTTACAAGAACGAGGCGTAACCATTCAAGATATAGCAGACCTTGTCTACTTTTTACAGGAAAAATATCATCCTGGCTTAGACATGACAGAGTGCATCCACAATGTGGAGCGTGTCATCGCAAAACGTGAAGTCCAAAATGCGATATTAACGGGCGTCGAACTAGACGTACTCGCCGAACAAAAAAAGCTGACTGAGCCGCTTCAATCAATACTTGAAACGGACGAGAGCCTGTATGGCGTTGATGAAATTTTATCCTTTGCTATCGTCAATATTTATGGTTCGATCGGCTTTACGAATTACGGATATATCGATAAAGAAAAACCAGGAATTCTTGGGAAACTCAACGATAAATCCACGGGCGAATGCCACACCTTTTTAGATGACATTGTCGGCGCTATTGCTGCCGCCGCATCAAGCAGGCTGGCACATAGTGCAAGAAATGCGGAATAAAGAAAAAGAGGACGCGCGCGTAACGCTTGTCCTCTTTTTTTATGATAATCGCTCAATCCACTCGGATAATGAATCAATGACATAGGTTGGCTGCTTTTCGTACTTCTGAAGCAGCTCTTTTGTTGTCACACCTGTATGGACGAGTAATGTGTCCATTCCTGCATTCATTCCTGCCATAATATCCGTATCATAGTTATCCCCCACCATGAGCGTCTCAGACACATCTGTCCCAAGTACACGCATCGCTTGTTCCATAATAATGGATTCCGGCTTTCCAATAAATGTCGGCTGAACCGTTGTCGTTACGGTCAGTACAGATGTTAACGAGCCGTTCCCTGGCAAAAGCCCTCTTTCTGTTGGAATGGCAATATCTCCATTTGTTGAGACAAATTGTGCGCCTTGACGGATGGCAATCGCACCTACTGCTAATTTTTCATATGTAATGCCCCGATCAATTCCAACAACAACGAAATCTGCATCTTCCTGACCAAACGTCAGCCCTTTTTCTTCAATGGCCTGCTTGATTCCTTCTTCACCGATCACGTAAACTGATGCATCTTTCTTTTGCTCAGCAATATAATTGGCCGTCGCCATACTTGTTGTAAAAACTTGTTCTTCTGTTGCTGGGATATCAAATGAAACGAGTTTTTCCGCTACCTGCTTTGGCGTACGTGATGAGTTATTCGTGACAAACAAGTAAGGGATGTTCAACTCATTTAACTTTTGAACAAATTGACCTGCTTCTTCGATCTTTTCTGTTCCTTTATACATTGTCCCGTCTAAATCAATTAAATAGCCTTTGTATTTCATGATGCTCACAACTCCAATGGTTTATTTAAACGCTGATACTGGGCCAAGCTCCTGTTCCAGGTAGGTACGGATGCGGCTTGGAAAGACCTCTAGCGCCTGCTCTACTTCGCTGATCACCTGCAATAAGTCATGATGATTTACTTCCTGATATTGCTGTACAAGTGTTTTGCGGGATGAGACAAGCTTTTTCAGCTGACTTCCTTCTCCTTCTGGTACAACCTTTTCATCAACAAGTATATCCATGATGTCATCATAGCTTCCTGGGTCACGCATAATAAAGCCATCAATCATGTCATTTCCGGTATCAAGAATACATTCGACGAGCAAATGAACAATTCGTTCCAGCGCTTTTTTCTCTAGAGGACTTGTCCATGTTTGATGACTCTGCAACAACTCATATTGCTCCTCGAAAAAACGTAATGTCTCTTCAATCTTTTTTCTGTCTACGAAATACATCATGACGCTCCCCTTTGCGTTATTTTCTGATTCGTTTTAAGACAAAATAGGCACAGCCAAAATTACAGTATTCATAAATGTATTCATCGAGTGTGCTGATTTTAGTATCAAATGTGGCCTTTTGGTTTTGGTCATCAAAGAACCCTTTCAGCCTGAGCTGATTGTAGCCCCAGTCCCCCACAATATAATCATACTTATTTAAAATATCTGAGTACCTTGCTTTAAACGCTTCTTCATTAAAGCCGTCTTTGATATCTCTTACAAGATCAAAGGTAGCATTCTGAACGACGATCATCTTCTCACCTCTTTTTAAACGATCCATCTTTAATGATAATTCATTGGAAGAACTCCATCAATTGCTAAAGCATGTTTTTTCCGATTTAGCCGAAGCTAAAGGAAAAAGGAGGTCACATTTATGAAGAAACAACTGACTGCCGCGATTCTCCTCAGCATGGTTTTAGGCGGGTGCGGCTTTCAATCAGGTATGAACCGGCAAGTGGATGAAGATTCTTCAAGTAAAACCATCCGTCTGTCGGATCGTCATGAAGGAAATAATTCCAATATGCCAGAAGCAGATACAAACAAAGCAGGATATGTTCGTTATCAGCGCCAGCAAGTAACGGATCAGAAAGAAAGAACCCCTGCTTTAAATCGTGAGCATCTTGCCCACGTGATTACAAGTCTAACGGTGCAGCTGCCAAACATCAAAGATGCAGCCACACTTGTAACAGATGAGGATGCACTCATCGTGTATCGAACAGGAAACAAAAACCGTGATGAATCTGCCGATCAAGTAAAGAAAACGGCGGTTTCTGTTCTCCCTCGTTATTATCATGTATACGTCTCTGATAATCCAGAGCACTTTCAATCCATTGCCAATTTTTCACGTCTTCAAACCAATTCACGTGATTTTGACCAAATTTTAACCAAAACGATTCAGCAAATGAAGTATTCCCCTCAAGGCGGTAACATATCGAATCAAGAAGATGCAAATGGCATGACGAATTCCGACCGTACGATGAGAAGAAACGCCCCTTACGGCCAAAATTAATACGAGAAAAAACGCCAGAGAGCTCTGGCGTTTTCTTTGTTACGCTTGCGCCTGACGCTTTTTAGACGCTTCGTTTACTTGTTCATCTGCATGGTAGGAAGAGCGCACAAGCGGCCCAGCTTCACAGTGGCTAAAGCCTTTTGACATCGCAATTTCCTTCAGCTCTGCAAACTCATCCGGATGGTAGTATTTTTGAACTTTCAAATGCTTTTTCGAAGGCTGTAAGTACTGGCCAATCGCCATAATATCCACGTTATTGGCAAGAAGATCATCCATGACTTCAATGATTTCTTCCTTCGTTTCACCAAGTCCAATCATAATGCTTGATTTTGTTGGAATATCGGGCTGCATTTCTTTTGCACGACGCAAGAATTCTAATGAACGATCATATGTAGCACGCGCACGAACTCTTGGCGTTAATCTGCGAACTGTTTCAATGTTGTGATTTAAAATGTCAGGACGAGTGTCCATTAACGTCTTCAAGTTATCATAATTGCCGCCCATGTCTGAAGGGAGAACTTCAATGGTCGTGAATGGGCTTTTTCTTCTAATCGCACGAACGGTTTCAGCGAACACACCTGCGCCGCCATCCTTTTGGTCATCCCTTGCAACCGCTGTTATAACAGCGTGCTTTAAGTTCATTAAGGCTACTGAATCTGCCACGCGTTCTGGCTCTTGCAGGTCAAGCTCAGTTGGAAGTCCAGTTTTCACCGCACAGAAACGGCATGCGCGCGTACAAACAGATCCAAGGATCATAAATGTAGCGGTTCTTCTCACTGCCCAGCATTCATGAATATTCGGACATTTTGCTTCCTCACAAACGGTATGCAGGTTGTTTTCCCGCATCATTTTCTTCAAACCGGTATAGTTTTCATTCGTATTCAGCTTAATTTTAAGCCAGTCCGGTTTTCTTACGTGCTCTTCCTTCTTTGCCAATTCCATCATCTCCATATGAATTCGTTAAAGGTGCATCTACAAAAATCTTCCTGCTATATACGATGGATGCAGCTAAGAAGCTGCAAAAAATTGAATCTTCGGCCTAAAGCCTTTTCTTTAGACACTTTAACATAGTACAGATTGAACAACAAGGGAATGAGCTGCAAAAATACCCAAAAGCCTCCTAAAAAAACAGAAGAAAATTACTAACATTTTCTTCTTATGAAATAGAGTGTTCTAACCACACTAAACGGTAGAAGATGATGCTCGATGAAAGGAGATGGACGTTTGTGAAAGTGGTTTTAGCCATCATGATTGCTCTTTCAATGCTCCCTTTACCTGTTCATGCAAAAGGGACGGGCAAACAGCCAGATGAATTGAAGCAAAGAATGGCCCTATATGAAAAAGTCTCCATCACAACACAGGTTCCATGGTATGTACTTGCTGCAGTTGATCAGTATGAACACAATATTCGAAAAAGCAGAAGAGATTTACCGAAACAAAAAGGCGTCATTGGCATCTACATTCCCCGGGAAATGTGGATTGGACCAGAAAACCCGAATAAACAGGATACCTCTCCTTTAAGCATTAAAGTGTTTGATGGAATTGGTCTTGATGGGAATGGGGATGGCAAAGCAAGCAGCAATGACGATGAGGATGTATTATTCACTTTTGCACAATACTTGCTTCACTACGGCAGCAATATTGATCAATTAAAAATTGGCTTATGGGACTATTATGGACGTGATCAAACCGTTGGAATCATTTCATCTTTTATGAAGCTATATAAGCACTACGGCCATCTTGATCTTGGAAAGCATGCTTTTCCTCTTCCGGTTGGAGCTGACTACAGCTACCGAAGTACATGGGGAGATGCAAGAGGGTTTGGAGGAAGGAGAATTCATGAGGGAACCGATTTATTTGCCCATTATGGACTTCCCGTTCGTGCGACATCGTATGGCGTGATTGAAATGAAAGGCTGGAACCGCTTTGGCGGCTGGCGGATAGGCATTCGAGATATTCATAATCATTATCATTACTTTGCTCACTTAAATGGCTTTGCGAAAGGACTCAAGACAGGTCAAATTGTTGAACCTGGCCAGGTGATTGGATCTGTCGGAAGCTCCGGTTACGGTCCTCCAGGCACCGCAGGAAAGTTTCCGCCGCATCTTCACTATGGCATGTACAAAGACAACGGCAGAACGGAATGGTCATTTGATCCATATCCTCATTTGAGGGCGTGGGAAAGAGCTGAACGGAAACGAAAGTAAATAACAGCCCAATCATTGTTGGGCTGTTATTCCTTTTTCTTCTTTTTTTCTGGAAGAACAATTGATGGAGCACCTGAGTTTGTTCCGCTGCCATTATAATAATCTGGCACGTCTCCTTGAACGGCTTGTATGGAGACAGGAACAGAGTTTTTCACTACGATTGTTTCAGAAGCAAATGGGATAATGACTCTTACCTTGACCTCGATCAGAACACTAATATCAATCAAGGCATTGTTGATGCCATAAGGCTTAATATTTTTTTCAACGTCCGTATGCGGATCACCAATCACACTAAAGCGTACAGGCACTTTGGGTCCGAGGTTGGCAATGAGTGCATTTCCGGATGCTTGCCCAAGCGGAATGTTATATATAATGCCGTCATGTCCATCTGTTTGATCCTTTAATGCTTCTTTTGCCTCTTTTTGAAAGTTCCCCTTTTCAATGTCCTCTAAATTTTTTTGAAGATGACGCGAGAGGTCAGCCATTGCTTTCGATGTTGCTTGCGCATTAAAATCGATGGTCGTCACTTTTCCGTTCTCACTTGTATTCATGACCACCATATCCTTCATATTCTCCTGATCGTCTGCAAAGTCTTGAACTGAATATTGTATGAGGTGATTGGCGATGCGCTCTGTTTCTAGTTCAGCAATATGAATAAGGGTAGGTTTAATGGATCGGTTGATAAAAAATAAACTAATTACGGTTGAGAGCACAAAGAATAAAATCGCAAGTAGCATAACGTAACGAAATGGCAAAGGGCCCTTCTTGTAGGGGCGATAACGGCGGTTCATTCTCAATAAAAAATCCCCCCTTCTCCATTACATGTGTATGCAGACAGGCGGGGGGATAGGAATCATCTCTCTATTTTATTTCACCATTTTTAATAATGCATCTCTTCCAATTGTTCCAACTGAGATGCCCAGCGCTTCTGCGGCGTATGTCACAGATTCTAAAGGAGCATCGAGCAATTGCTCAATGGTTCTTACACCAACTGCTCTTCCTGCAATAATTCCTCTATCTGCAAGCTTTTCATTCAAGAGCCCGACATCCAGTGCACCGCACATGATATACCCATGTTCATTTGTTACTGCCATGAAATTTGTCTTCGGCAGCTTGACGGTGACCGCTGTAAAGGAATGGCCATCAATTGTAATAGGTGTTAAATTCACCAAATCCCTTCACTCCTCTCATCACAATCTATGTGAAAAGAGGGCGCGTGTTGTTAGGCTGAAGCGGAATTCATGTTGCTTCCTTCAAGCGCCATGTCAGAACATCACGTAAAAATTCAGGCATAAAATATTCAATGTGTTCGTGATCACGGATATGGGGAAAAAGAGAGCCTAATGTATACATATCGACTGTGCCAACAGTATAGGAGGCGTCTTTTTTGATCAATTGACCATGTACAAAGACATCCTTCACCCGTTTGGCCTCGCCTTCTTCTAATGTATAGCTGAGGTCGCTATATAGCATTTTCCCCATCAGCTCACCTCTAAAGCCGAAGCCCTTGATGCGCAGCTGTTCCATTTTTTCTTCACAGCCTCGCTGAACTGTTTCGATGAGCTGTTGACCGGTAAGCGTCACCCGAATGGGATTAATGGGATGCGGACATATCCGGTGGATTTCTTCTCTTGTGACGATCCCTGCCTCTAATGAATCAAGCACCATACCTGCATTCATCATGCCAATATCTGCTCCGCACCAATCTTTAATGGCATCTGTTAAGAGCTGCGGAAGCGGAGAATCGTCGAACCACTTCGTTTCTAGCTTCGACTCAATCGTTGTCACTTTTTCCTGCATGAGTGCTTTCGCTCTTCTTTCTGCCTGCTGCAAGGTGGTGATGGCTTCATCTGATTCACTGATGAGCTGATCCACTGACTGTACTGTCGCTTTTTTCTCTATCAGCTCTTTGCGCGCTGTATCGATCGTCAGCTCAACGCAGCCAATATAATGCCCGTACTTTTCAGCGCATGCAAGCAGCACACCATTGTCCATTTCACCTTGTTCTAACAGATGATGCGTGTGTGAACCTAGGATGATGTCGATTTCAGGGAAATCACGGGCGACCTCTCGATCATGGATGATACCGAGATGAGATAAAAGCACAATGACATCTGCCTGTCCCTTCACTTCCTGCAGCATGTCCCGTATGCTGTCAAACGGATCAGTAATGTTCCAGCCCAGCTTTTCATATACAGGTGTATACGCAATGGTCACGCCTAAGAGACAGAGCTTCAGTCCGTTTTCCACTGTGATCATATGATAGGGCTTTGCCCATGATGGCCTTTTGCCTTTCTCAAATAAATTAGACAGGACCACTGGAAATTGTGCATTCTCATACAAGTGATCCAGCTGATCATGGGGCAGCGTAATGCCTTCATTATTCCCGATCGTGACTCCATCATAGCCAAGCTGATTGAGGAGCTTGACGTTTACCTTTCCATAATCCGCTTCGGATACGAGGTTCACTCGATCCATATGGTCGCCAATATCAAACAAGAGCATCTGATCGTGAACTTGACGCTTTTCTTCAATATAAGCTGCAATTTTTGGCCAGTTCTCAAAGTGGCTGTGCAAGTCGTTTGTATGATATAACCATAGCTTCTGCAGCATGTTGATCTCTCCCTCAAGTTGTCACTGACCGTCTCATTCAGGTTGAAAGCTTCAGTCAGCTCTCGGTTAACTAAATAAATCTAACTGCTTCGGAGACAGGTTTGAATAGGTGATATCCAGCAAATCAATCATCTGCTGGCCATTTGCCGCTGCATCTCCGCCGGAGTTATTATTAAACACGACATAGACATCTTTCGATTGCTGATGCAGGATGTCGAGATTCTTTTTCCACTCTTTTAATTCAGCTTCATTATATAAATATAAGTATCTCACTTCACGCCAATTCTCATGGTCTGCCGGGTGAAGCCAGCCCTGTTTATTCCTTCCATGAAATCGGACCAATGTTTTATCACGGTGTGTAGCTTGTATGACCGGCGGAATGGAGCCTTCTCCGACTTGTGGTTCATCACAGACGGAATGAATCCATCCTTCCTTTTCCATAAAGGACAAAGTCTGCTCATAAAATTCATCTGAAAACCATGTACGATTTCGGAATTCGAGAGCACATGGAATGTCCCCCATCTTCTCCTTACACCATCTTAAATAGTGGACGTGCTCTTTTTTGCAATCAAACCATGGGGGAAATTGAAAGAGCACCATGGCTAGTTTCCCTTCACGAATAAGCGGAGTCAGCGAAAGAATAAATGCATCAAACATGTCTTCCTTTGAAGCAAACGGAATCTCGCCCCTTTGATGTCCAGTCATTCCTTGGTATGCTTTCACAACAAATTGAAAGTCATCTGGCGTATCCTTTATCCACTTTTCATGATTACGCTCAGGCTGAACCGCATAAAAGCTGGCATCCAGTTCCACAATCGGAAACGTTGACGCGTAGTGAAACAGCTTTTGCGCGCTGCCGATTCTCGGCGGATAAAGACTGTCATGATCTCCCCAGCCAGTTAATCCGATATAAATCATGTTTCTCACCTCTTGCCACTCTCATGTATAGACGGCTTCCTCATTCGAAGCCTTTGTTTCTTGTGATACCCATATTTTCTGAAAGAAATTCTTCTGTCTACAACATATCATATTTGCTCGTAATTCTGAATGAAGATGACTGGCGGCACGTGATTTTGTCCTGGCGCTCTGTTTGTTTGTTATATTAATTGACAACTTTCTATCTAAAATGATTTTAGCTGATAACATAAAATGCATATCAGAGATGTAGACAGTGATTGTCCATTTTTTTATTCATCTTCACCAATAAAGGAGATTGAGTGGATATGAACATAGACGATAACCAGTTTGAAATTTTACAAAAAATGGCCAAAAAGATTCACAAGCCCATCTATTTGTTTAACCAGCATGGACGTATTCTCTATACCTCGCACCCCATGATCACAAGCTCAGAATGGATGCACATTCTCCCCTTTTTTCAAAGCAGGACAACTCATTCTTTTTCAATGATACATGCAAAACAAACCTTTTCCATCTTTCCAATTGATCTAAACGAACAAACATGTGATTATCTGGTCATCCTTGCTTTCATTCACCCGCAGAATAAAAATTTACATGGGATCATTGCAAAAGCAGTAAACGAAATGTCGATTGCACGTATGAGACAATATGCCGCCCTGCAAACGGCCAAGCGTGCTAGAAATGAGGGCTTTCGCAAATGGATAGAGAGGGCATCGTCTTCCCAGCAAGATCCCTTACATTTCGTTCAGGCGTTTGGATTAAACGCCGAATGCCGCTATCTATGTATGATCTATCAGCTTGACGAGCGCAGTGATACCACATGTTTTATGAAGCAGCAAATGGTTTTGGATCAGGTGGTTGATCTGCTCGAAAGTGCACTTCCAAGCTGCCCATTTCCTGCCTTTCTGTTTTTAAAGGGTGATATGGGTGTTGTATTGATGGAGGAGACTGGCAGTTGGCCAGAGGTTAGCGACAGGCTCAGCTCTTTTTTAAAACAGTTGCAGATGCTTGTTAAACTGCAAGTGAATCATACTATTTCTTTTGGGGTGAGCTTGACGGGCTGCCACATCTCCCATCTGTCTGAAGGCTACAATGAAGCATTAGAGGCTCTTCAAACCGGACATCTCTCATCGCGGACTGAATATATTCAATTTTATCAAGCCAAGGATGTGCCAGATTTACTAAGGCTCATTCCAAGAAAGGATATGATCACGTTTCACCAGCTGCACCTTCACCCGTTATCTGAACCAGCACAAGTCGATCCAAGCCTTCTTCACACCTTATCTGTTTATTTAGAAACCCATTGCCACATTTCAGAAACAGCCAAACGATTGTCCATTCATCGCAACACGGTCATTTATCGCCTCGAGAAGTGTGAAGAATTGCTTCGAATCAGCTTAAAAGATTCTGACGCAACATTGCGGCTGCGCTTAGCCTTCCGTATTCAAATGTTTCTCTCATCCCATCCTGATTGAATTTTTTCTTCTGAAACCTCATATAGTTTGGAGGAGAAAAATGAGACTTGAGGAGGGATGATAAATGGATGATGAGCTCCGTCACATCCCGCAGCCCATTCGAAAGGATGGCGCGGGTGCCACCGACTTAGGCCCGCGCGATGTCCTTCGAGATATAGAGAACCCAGATATGCTCGTTCCCCCTAAAACCGATGCCGGGACAATCCCAAATTTAAAATTTTCATTTTCTGATACACACATGCATTTGAATCACGGCGGCTGGTCGAGGGAAATTACAAAGCGGGAGCTGCCTGTTTCAACAACGATTGCAGGTGTCAACATGCGGCTCACACGCGGAGGTGTTCGTGAGCTTCATTGGCATAAGCAGGCGGAATGGGCGTATATGATTTTAGGCAAAGCCCGCATCACATCTGTAGATGCAGAAGGGCGAAATATGATTGCTGATCTAGAAGAAGGCGATTTGTGGTATTTCCCGCCTGGTATCCCGCACTCCATTCAAGGACTTAAGGATGGTTGTGAGTTTCTTCTTGTATTTGATGATGGCGATTTTTCTGAATTTGATACATTCACGATCACAGACTGGTTTGCCCATACACCGAAAGAGATTCTCTCCGCCAATTTTGGTGTTCCTAAGAAATTGTTTGACCATATTCCGAATAAGCAGCGCTATATGTTTCAAGGCTCGCCGCCGTCATCCTTAGAAAGCCAAATGGTATCTGATCCATACGGGAGCATTAAGCCGCCATTTACGTACCAGCTCCTTCGTCAAAACCCGATAACGACCTCTGGCGGAACCGTCCGAATTGTCGATTCACGGAATTTCCCGATTTCAAAAACGATTGCGGCTGCACTTGTTGAAGTAAAACCTGGCGGCATGAGAGAAATGCACTGGCACCCTAATAACGATGAGTGGCAATACTATTTAACAGGTACAGCTAAAATGACGGTCTTTGGAGCAGGAGGTACTGCCCGCACCTTTAATTACAGAGCAGGTGATGTTGGATATGTTCCTTTTGGTATGGGACATTACATCCAAAATATCGGCCAAACGAGCCTTTGGTTTTTAGAGATTTTTAAAAGTGACCGGTTTGCAGATATTTCGTTGAATCAGTGGATGGCCTTAACCCCGCCTCAATTAGTGAAAGAGCATTTACACGTAGATGAAGCGATGATTCGTGCGCTTCATAAAGAAAAATCACCTGTCGTGAAATATGAGAGATGATGCCCATCATAAAAAACCGATCAATTCGTCCTGATCGGTTTTTTATCAGCAAAATTTAAGAAGCTGCCGAAGCATGCTGCACTTTTTTCCCCCACACGATGGATGCAGCGAAGCTTACGCAAAGCACCAGTGTTCCAAACATAAAAGGATACTCAATATTCACATCAAATAATATACCCGCAAGACTCGGTCCGACGATATTGGCAAGGCTCATAAAGGATGTATTGAGACCGCCTGCTACCCCTTGCTGATTGCCTGCCATCTTGGACAGCAATGTATTGAGGGCTGGTCGGACAAATGACGTAGCCGATAAAAATAAAATCGAACCCGTAAAAATCAACCAAAAGGACGGCGCAAAACGGCAGGCGATTAGCATGAAAGCCGCACCTAATAGCGCATAACGGACGACTCTCATCTCTCCAAATCGTTTCACACAGGCATTCACTAACACCCCTTGAACAAGCACCCCGGCAAGACCCGCAACCGTAATCACAAACGCAATATCCTTCGGTGAAAATCCGTGTTTTTGGTCTACATATAAGCCGAAAATCGATTCAAAATGAATGATTCCGAAATTGAGGACAAAGGCCAATATAAACAAAAAGCCGTACGATGTCCTTAGAGCCTCGATCATTTGTACAAAAGGATTGAAATGAATATCCTTGTTAAGCCGCGCCTCTTCCTGTTTTTCCTTTGTTAAAGTTTCAGGTAAGAAGAGGATGGATAACAAAGTAGAAAGAGCAGCAAAGGAACCGGCAATCAGAAATGGAAATGCGATCCCGTACTCAACCAAATAGCCGCCTACGCCCGGCCCAATGACAAAACCTAGTGTCATCGCTGCACTGAATAGACCCATTCCTTTCCCTCGGTCCTTTTCACTTGTGATATCAGCGATGTATGCAAACATAGCCGGCATAAGCAAAGCCCCGGCAGCACCGCCTAAAAATCGAGACACGAACAGCATCCAAAGCTGATCAGCAAAAGCAAAAATAAACTGAGCAATCGTAAAACCCGCAATCCCGGCAATGATCAATTTTCTTCGTCCAAATCGATCGGTCAGTGCCCCGGCAACCGGCGATAACGCAAATTGTGTAAAACCTGTTGCAGCGACAAGAAAACCGAGTGTTTTTCCTGTTGCACCAAAGGCTTCGATGTAACTCGGCATAACAGGTACAATGAGGCCAAAGCCAAGCATGGCAATAAAAATATTGAGCATCAAAATGTATAATCTGCCCATCTTCTTCATACAAAAAACCTCTTTCTGCAAATAAATGAAAATGATGACAAAAATGATAAGAACTTCTCCAGTATAGCGATAACCTCATCTATAAGTCTAGTTTTTCAAAAATTAGTGTTCTTTTCCAAATAAAAAATACCCGCCAATGGCGAGTATGTTGGAGCTCGTTATTCAGCTTGTTCATAGATAGAAAGAGCCGCCTGAAGCCCTGCTCCGCAATGGATAGACGCACCGTGTTTGATGAGAATCGCTTCCAGCCCTGCTAACACAAACAGCACATTTTCCTTTCGGCAGCTGTAGCCCATTGTCCCAATTCTCCATATACGGCCGGCAAGCGGTCCAAAGGAGCTTGCAATCTCAACCCCAAAATGATGGAGCAGATCGGCACGGACCGCTTCTCCGTCAATACCACTTGGAATGACAATACAGGTCACAACCGGCATTTTACAATCTGGATCACCAAACAATTCAAGTCCCATTGCTTCAAGACCTTTCATCAAGGCTTTCTCATGAAATGCGTGCCTTTGAAAACGTTCAGACAGCCCTTCTTCCAGCACAAGCCGAACCCCTTCTCGCAGTGCATAAAGCATCGTTGTCGCTTCTGTATGATGATTTAATCGTCTTGGGCTCCAATAATCCTGAAGCTGGCTTAAATCAAAATAATTGCTTTTGATTGGAGAAATATCGATCTGTTTTTGTAATTCATCCTGTGTCGCAATGCCTTTTTCTACTTTCTTTCTCGATTCAATGACAGCTGCGACTCGGTCATTATACGTAATAGGTGACATACCTGATGGAACAGATAAACATTTCTGCGTGCCGCCAATCGCCGCATCTATTTTCCATTCGTCCACATTTACCTCGACACCGCCAATGGTCGCCACAGCGTCTACAATAAACAGCACATCAAGAGCCCGGCATGCTTGCCCGATTTGCTTGAGCGGCTGTAATCGTCCGGTGGATGTTTCACCATGAACCATGGCAACGATTTTAGGCTTGACCTGTTTTATTTCTTGAATGATGTCGTCAGGATCAAAAACCGTCCCCCATTCACATTCCATTGTATGTACCTCAGCACCGTAGCGCTGCCCTATTTCAATGAGCAGGTGACCGAAGCGGCCAAAGACAGGCACAAGCATTGAATCTCCCGGCTCAATCACACTGGCGAGCACAGCTTCAAGCCCTGAACGGGACGTACCGTCAATTGGATAAGCCCATTTGTTTTCTGTTTGAAAAAGTGATCGCAATAAGGTCATTGTTTCATTCATAATGTGTGTAAATGCTGGATCAAATTGACCGAGAATTGGCGTAGTCATCACACGGAGCACTCTCGGGTCTACTTCAACGGGTCCCGGTGTCATAATCGTTCTTGAAGGTGTTTGCAGTTCTTTCACGTGATCCATCCTCTCCCTTGCTGTCCATCCTTATAAGCCCACTTATACAGGAATGCGCCTAAAATAGCAATCTCTTTTCCTATAAACTTATTACATAAAATTTACGAGAAATCCATTTATTTCTTCATGGCATTATGATAGAAATAAAGAGAATACATTCCCTATCAAGGAGGAAATCGAATGAAAAGAACTTTATTTGGAACTGTGGCCGCCGGAATCATGATATTCGGCACATTCGCCGCCCCGCTGCCTCCAGCTGCAAATGCTCAAGGTTTCAATCTGAGTGAACCTAGTCAAACGATCACCTTTTCCCCGTTACAGCTTCAAAACGAAACATCTGCACAACAAACGCAAACTGCCGCCACAAGTCAAATCGATTCCTATTACCAATCTGCTGCTGGCAAATCAGGACCCGCTCTTAAGAAAGCCTTACACGATATCATTGATGACCATACGCAGTTATCCTACAGCCAGGTTTGGGATGCCTTAAAGAAAACAGATGAAGACCCCAATAACCAAAACAATGTGCTGCTGCTTTATAGTGGTGCCTCCCGTTCAAAGCAGTCGAATGGCGGAAATGTGGGCCAGTGGAATCGGGAGCATGTCTGGGCCAAGTCTCACGGCAATTTTGGGACAAGTCAAGGGCCTGGGACGGATCTCCACCACCTTCGTGCGGCAGATGTGCAAACGAACAGCACACGTGGAAATTTAGATTTTGACACGGGTGGTAATGAATACAAAGGAGCGCCGGGCAACTTCTACGACAGCGACTCATTCGAACCGCACAGCCGGGTCAAAGGAGATGTTGCGAGAATGCTCTTTTATATGGCGGTTCGCTACGAGGGTGATGACCGATTTCCAGATTTAGAATTGAATGACAAAGTAAATAATGGAAGCTCTCCTCTTCACGGCAAAATGTCTGTACTTCTCAAATGGCACAAGCAAGATCCAGTTGATCAAATCGAACGGAACCGCAACGAGATCATATATCAAACGTATCAGCACAACCGCAACCCTTTTATTGATCATCCTGAATGGGCAAGTGAGATTTGGGAATAAAAAAAGGGCACTGCTACGAGCAAGCAGTGCCTTTCTTTTTTTCAAGCGGACAAACAAGACAATAATCGAGACTCTCCGATTTTTTCTCTAGCTTATAATACATACAGCAGGTCTTCCGGTTGGATGTTTCAAGTAAACTGTCGTCTAGGTTTAGGCTGTGCTGAAATGGATTTTGCTGAGCTCCAAAAACATCTCCAGCCGCCTGCTTCAGATACAGATAATCCTCCCGCACGCGCTGCTTCACCGCAGGCTCTTCCGCTTCCCGCATCATGCTTCGATAAAGAGAGTTGATTCGAACCGCTACATTTTCCCATAAAATACGATAAGAGAGTTTTGATGTGCGGTTCAGCACGTCTAAAAGAGGCGTGACACACTCCGTAAACAGCGCACGCACGACCTTCTCTCTCCACTCATGCCTGTCTCCTTCTAGTGGAACAAACGAACACGCCGCCTCATCCATTTCAATTTTTCGATCCTCTCTAAATGCACATGCTGCTGGTGGAAACTGATAGACACCGTCATACAGCGTCATCAAGTATAAATAGGAACTGACGGCTAAGTAGGCGTACCGCTTTGAAAACATAGAAGCTGCTACCGCCAGATTCGGTGCATGCATCGCTTCCTTTTCAGCTTCTAATAAACGTATGACGGCTGCTTCTGAAAAAAGCGCAGCAAGTGTGCGATCAGATGTCATAGGTCCATTTGTGATGTGTACCCCAAAATCAAGTAATTCTCTCTCAACCCACTCTGGCCTCATATCAAAACCCCCATCTTCTGTTTATCGATTGCGCTGTTGATATAACAAATAAATAAAGAACGGTGCACCAATAGCTGCCGTAAATACACCTGCTGGAACATCTAACGGTAGAAATGCGGTTCTAGCCACAAGATCAGCCAGCATCACGAGAATACTTCCAACTAGCGCAGATGCTGGAACAAGCGCTATGAATGAACGTCCAATAATCATCCGTGCAACGTGCGGCGCCATGAGTCCAACAAATTCAATGCCGCCTGCAAATGCGACTGCAACACCAGCCAATGTCACACTCATCAGGAGAAAGAATAATCGTTTCGCCTGCACTTTTACCCCGAGACCTGTTGCAAGATCATCGCCAAGTTCTTTTACATTCATCGTTCTTGCTAACACCATGACAATCGGTAAAATGATCATCACCCAAGGAAGCATCGCAGTGACGTCTTTCATCGTCGAACCATATAAGCTCCCCGTCAGCCAGATGTAAGACTTTGTCGTTGTCATCGTATCACTAAGAACAAGCGTAAACGTCACACAAGCCTTCATAATGGCAGAAATCCCAATTCCCATTAGGACAAGGGTAATCGGCTTGACCCCTTTTTTCCATGAAAGCAAATAGATCAGACTCGATACCGCAAAAGCACCTGCAATCGCCCATAAGGATTGATAAGCAATAGGCACAGTGCCCATCCAAAAGACGATGAACATAATCGCACCAAACGAAGCACCACTTGTAATTCCAATGATATCAGGTGATGCCAGCGGGTTGCGGATCAACCCTTGCAAAATAAGCCCTGATACCGCAAGTGCGGATCCAACTAAGACAGCCAGCAGTGTTCGTGGAATCCTCAGTGTATTTAACACAAAGGAATTCCCCTCTCCCTGACCGATTAAATGAAGCAGCACATCGACCGGCTGAATGAACCGGCTTCCCATACTGAGACTGAGAATAAATAAGCCAAAGGCAATGGCCGTCAATAAAAGTAAAATCAAAAACGTCCGCTTTGAAAATTGAAATGAAATGCGCCCGCCTTTAGAACGCACTGTATATGTTTTAGCCACCTGTCTTCAACCCCTTGCGCACTAGATAAACAAATAGAGGCGCTCCTGCTACCGCCGTCATGACACCAATCGGCACTTCCTGCGGCATGATCAGAAAACGAGCCGCCAGATCCGCGGCAAGTAAAAGCGACGCCCCCACAACGGCACAATACGGCAGTACCCAGCGGTGGTCAGGCCCGACGAGCTTTTTCACAATATGCGGCACAAGAAAACCAACAAAACCAATTGAACCAGCAACAGCGACGGAACCACCTGCTAAAAAGACAACGAGTACACCCATCGTGATTTTCAGCAGCAGTGTACGCTGGCCAAGTCCTTTGGCAATATCATCTCCCGACAAAAGAACATTAATAGAACGTCCAAGAAGCAGCGCCACTACAGTCGCACCTAAAATATAAGGCAAAACAGGGATTAACATATCAATGCTTCTTCCAGACACTGACCCAGCCATCCAGAACAAAATGCTTTGAATCGACTGTTCATTCACGATTAAAAGACCTTGTGTAAAAGACGCAAACAGTGCAGATATCGCCGCACCTGCAAGGACTATTTTGACCGGTGTCAATCCATCTCTTCCAATAGAACCTAATAGAAAAACGAGCATCCCTGCAATCGCTGCGCCTAGAAAGGCTGTCCACATATAGCTTGTTAACGACTCTGTTGAAAAGAAAACAATCGAAATCACGATAAAAAATAGTCCACCTGCATTAATTCCTAATAAATCAGGCGCCGCAAGCGGATTTCTCGTCAATGCCTGCATGAGTGCACCTGAAATCGCCAGGCTTGAGCCAACGACTGTTGCAATTAAAGCTCTTGATAATCTGGATGTCATGACAATGACACTGTTTGGATCCGATTCATCAAATTGAAGAAAAGCATGGATGGTGGCTTTGAGGGAAATTGAGGTTTGCCCAAGGGAAATACTGAGCATAAAAAAGACCAACATCAACACAATGAATCCAGCAAAAAGCAGTGCCTTGCTTGAATCCTTTTTTATTAAACTTCTCATCTGATTCCCGCTTTCAATCTGTTATGGAAAAAAGGAGAAAATGGTATATTCACATTTTCTCCTCTGTTACGACTTATTTATCAATTCCTAAACGATCGTAAATATCATCAAGCATCATGTTTGCAGCGATAATACCGCCGCCCATGTTCCAAGTGATTTCATCTACTTTATGCACCTGTTTCGCTTTCACTGCGTCAAGCTGCTTCCATAAAGGATGACTCGTCCACTCTTTATATGCTTTTTCAACTGCTTTATCCTTTTCATCCATAAAGTAATAGATCACATCTGCATCCATTTGCGGAATGCTCTCTTTGTCTGTCAGTGTAATGATGTCTTGCTTTTTATCTTTGACATTCTTAGGTCCTTCAAAGCCTAGCTCTGTTAAAATGGATCCTGCGAAACCAGTTTGATAGATTCTAGCATGATCTGCACGGAAGTTCACCACAGATACACTCATCGGCCAGTTTTTGATGTCTTTTTTCGCTTTTTCTTTGAAATCAGCGACGCGGTCATCCCACTTTGTCAGCAATTCTTTTGATTTGTCTTCCTGGTTTAACGCTTCACCCATCAACTTCACTGTATCTTTAAATGTGAACACAGTTTCAGTTGCAACAGTTGGAGCGATTTCTTTCAGCTGATCAAAAATTTGCTCGTGACGGATTTTCGATGCAATGATCAAATCAGGCTTGAGCTTTTCAATTTCCTCTAAGTTTGGCTGTGTTTCCTGCCCAACAATTTTAACATCCTTTAAGTCATTTCTTAAATATTTATACGTAGGTGCTTCAAGCCATGATTCAACAACACCTACTGGTTTAATGCCCATAGCGACTGCTGCATCCGTTGCTCCTTGGTACAGTGTCACCACACGTTTAGGCGATCCTTTAATTTCAGTTGAACCGATAGCGCTTTCAACGGTTCTTGTTTTCTCTTTACTATCTGACTTGCCGTTACTGCTATTGCTGCCGCAAGCTGCAAGTAAAACGATGGAGAGCACAACTAATAGCGACCAAAAAGATTTCTTGAACATGTACCTCACCTATCCATTCTATATGTAGTCATATCGTTTGATAACGATTCTCATTATCACATTATGATTTTATCATAGAAAAGGATGGTGTCAATGTAAATTTTTAATTAAATGGGAGAGTATTGACTAATTGTTCATACTAAATAGAAGGATTCCACATCTGGATGGTCCTGCCAATCTGTTTTCCTGCTTCTAGTAAAACTGACAAATGGGTATGGCCACCCAGCACTTGATAGACTGATTGCTGCTTGATCTCTTCATGCGGCAGCTTGATAGGCAGGGAATTTTTCAATATCAAATAGTTCATCCTCGTTGCCTACTAACATCGCATATGGCTGATCTATCTTTGCAAGTTGTTTTTTAGGTGCAGACGGGGTCAAGGCAAGTAATAAATTGACGGTGATGGCTGTCAATAAAAGTGGATCCTGCTCGACTGCCCATGCTGAATAATGAAAACGTACGGCTTCAGAATGCCCCATCAGCTTTCCTTTTGTCATGGCAGACAGAACGAATTTTCCATACTTGAACGGTCGTAAAAGGAATTTAATCTGGCCTTTGCAGTGTCTGATTGATAGCCGAATTCAGGTGCAATAAAAAAGTAGCCATCAACTTCTCTTTTTTTGGACCAAGATAGGTCACTCAATAAAAAAAAACAGTTATTCATGAATAAACAACTGTTTCTTTATTGCTACTCATATACTCCTTTTTAGTTGCACGCCAATCCATTGTCTTTCTGATCCTAAACCGTTCATTAATAAACAGATAACTACTGAGTGTTCATCTCGCGAACTGGGCAAGTTCGTCTTCTTGGCAGAGAGCGGTTAAGGCTGCAAGCTTAGGATTTTTTGAATCGTATGCATGACCCCGCTCTCTTCATTTGAGAGCGTAATAAAATGCGCAGCATCTTTTACCTCTTGGACGGCATTTCTTACAGCAAAGCTGTATTGAGCGGATTCCATCAGTTCTAGATCATTACGTCCATCACCAAATACCATCGTTTCCTCTTCTGTTACCCCCAAAATGTTCTGCAGCTGCTTCACGGTGGTTCCTTTATGAACACCAATATTGGAAATATCAATCCACGTATCTTCTGAAGCGACAACATATACTTGTTCAAAGAATTCACTTAACATTTCTCTCGTCTGTACGCAATTTGCCTCAGGATCATGAACGGTGATTTTCACAAAGTCATCTTGTATGTCTGCAAAGTTTGAAACCTTGAGGACATTTGTATAAGAGCCCGTCACAAATCTCATTTCACTCTCAGATAAATGCTCATTGACCACTGCACCATCTTTCGTACATGCAATGATCGTCTGCACTTTACTTATCTCCTCCAGCTTATGGATGATCGATAAACCCAGACCATTTTTTATTAAAGATTCATAAACAAATTGTCCATTCTTTTTAATCCGCGTTGCGCTATCCCCTAAAATCCAAAAATCCTTTGCATGCTCACCAAACAATGCCTCCACTCGTTCACACTGCTTTCCCGTACAAGGAGCGAACGCTACATTTTTCTCTTCCATTAATGCTTTTATTTTCTGAAATAAAGCTTGATCAAATGATCCTTGGCGATTTAAAAAAGTGCCGTCTAAATCCGTAATAATTAATTTAATCATGTTCTTCCTCCAATTCCTTAGCTGAACAAACACTATGAAAATTGTATATGTGTACGTGCCAGAAAGTAAATAAGCCAGGAACATGTTGTTTGTCATCACACATAAAGGCACTTGTTACAGGTACGTCACAAGGCGTTTCATGAATCAACATATAAAAAAATAGACGAACGGTCATCGTTCGTCTTTTTCCCTCACTTCACTTCTTCATGCTCCTGAACCGCATGTCGTTTACTAGCGATAAAGAGAGCAACGGTCATGGCTAAAATGGTCAGCGCCCACCAGAAGGTCGATACAGCCTCCTTATGATCGATGATAATCAAACGAATAACGGCTGTGATGCCAATATAAATAAAATAGCGAAGTGGAAAATGAAAGTTTGATTTAAAGTACTTAATAATTAAGGCAATAAACTCAAAATACATAAAGAAGATCAGCAACTCTCCAAGCATTTCATAATAACTGTCTTCTTTGCTGAGCAAATTCTTGTAGACGAATTGGACAATATACCAAGTTTCACTAATTAAGAGGACGCTTAAAGCAATGGCCAGAAAGAATAGACAAATATTCAGAAGGCCTTGCAAGAGATCCGGTACCTTTTGGAAGTTGTTGAATCGTTTCATTAGATTGTCTCTCCATTCCTTGTTATTCATTTGTCAGCTATATTTTAATATGCCAGAAACGCAGCACGATGTAGTAAACGCCGTTCTTTTCCATCCTTTCAAACTGCCCGTGCATGCGGGACATCATTCGTTTTATGCTTCGTTCACCAAGTCCAGTGCTTTCCTGCGTGTCATTTGTCTCGTTTATCGCATTGCTGATATGGATCTCAAAAATTACTTGGTCGGATAGAAACGTGAGATTGATATCTTTTTTCGGGTCAGCGTATTTCAGTATGTTCGACATCAGATTATCAAACACTCGGCCAAGCTCCTCAACATTCACATTGATATAGCTGTTTGGCAGCTCTCCTAAAAGATGAACCTTAAATGTCTCTTGCTGCAAAATCGCCACCTGATCTGATAAGAGATCGTAAATGACCTCTTTGACTGCAACTGTCTCAAGCTCAGGTTCATGTTCTTTATCAAGTAGAAAATAGGCGAACAGATTATCAGATAGATTTTTCAATTGCAGTGCTTTTTCATAAGCACTTGCTATATATTGATCCTTACGGGTATCCGCTCCAGCCTCCTCTTTTTTCGCAAACTCCAAATTCATCATCAGCGACGTCAGCGGTGTCCTCATATCATGGGACATTTCGGTGACCAAGCTGCGGCTCTCATCTTGCAGCTCATCAATGGCTTGAAGCTTGTCCAAAAAAGCTTTACGAAGGTCCTCAATACTTTTGGCAATCATCGCTAATTCGTCATGCCCTTTCACCGTCATCTCATAGTCCAGCTCTCCGCCTTCAAGAATATGTATCTCTTGGTGAATCGTTTGCAGGTAGCGCAGACTTTTGCGAATACCGAGAAGAACCATGAGGAGAAAAATAAGCGTTGCTCCGAGCAGCTCGAGTGTAAACGCAAGATCGTGGTAACGAGACGAATAGAAACCATCCACCATGACCCGACCTTCACCGTCGCTAAACTGAACAGGAAACGAATGTTGCTCAGCGTACTGGGTCACCTTTTCTTTTCCGTACGCCGATTCATCGGCAGCGGAATAAATAGAGTCATATTGCAGCACTTGATCCTTGAAGATGGTCAAATTAATGTAATTCTCTTTTTTCACCCACTCGCCAAACGCTTTTCGATCCGTTGAAGACAGCTCATTCTCAGACACATAGCGGCTGAATTTTTGAATGTACTTGGCTGATTCCTGATCGTAATACTCGTCCGAACTCAAATATCCATCGATCAAATCATTGGTGATCTTTTGCAGCGTCAAAAAGACAATACCACTCACAATTGCAGCCACCAAAATCAGCAGTGCAAGCTTTTTGGCCAGTGTATATTTACGATGTGGATGTGCCAAATCGATATCCTCTTCCCCATTCAGTTTTGATATATACAGGACGCGCAGGATCATCCTCAATTTTGGCACGCAGCTTTCGAATATGCACCATCACCGTATTGTTGGAACAATAGAAATAAGGCTGTCCCCACACGCTTTCATAAATATTTTGGGCTGAAAAGATTTTGTTTCGCCTGCTCATAAGCAGTTTTAACATCCGATATTCTAGATCAGACAGCTTTATTTGCTGGTTTTCTTTCCATACTTCATTAAATTCTTCACTTACCTTCAGTTTGCCCCCAACAAGAAAGGTCTCTTCCTGTTCCTTCTTTTCCTGATAGACAGTATACCTGCGTAATTGTGCAATCACTCTAGCATGAAGCTCCTCTTGTGAAAAAGGTTTTGTCATATAATCATCCCCGCCGGCAAGTAAGCCTTCGGTTTTATCGAATGTACTTGATTTGGCTGTTAGAAATAGAATCGGGACATTAGAAGAGGCTCTTATCTGCTGGCACGTTTCGATGCCTGAGAGCCCCGGCATCATCACATCCAAAATCACCAAATCGAGCGAATCGTCCACAAACTTCAATGCTTGCTCGCCATTCATCGCTCTTAGCACCTCATATCCTGCACGTGAAAGGGATTCCTGCAGAAGGTCACCAATATCCTGATCATCTTCTACGACTAATATTCGATGGGTCATGTCTCTCACCTCATGTAATGTGTTGCTCTTTCTTTTATGTCTTTACTATATATCATCTAGCTATGTGAAAAGATACAGCATAAACCTTAACAGTTTATGAATTTGATCATACGCCATCAATTTGTCACATTTATTTTCAAAAAATTGGATCTTCATAAATTGTTAAGAATTGGACCGTATATTGATTCATTGTAAGGATCGATGAATTGATCCGAATCACATTATCATAACAAGAAAAGGAGCATGGATATGAATGCAAACAAAGTAGCACACGGACAACCGATGAGTCTGCGGGAACGGGTTCATTTCTTGGACATTGTACGAGGGTTCGCCTTAATGGGGATTATTCTAGTCAATTACTTTTTGATCGTGGATTCGGCCAAGGGATTTGACATGCTGTCAAATGATGTCTTTCACAATGTGGTGAATTGGTTCGCCTCAGGGAAATTCATTACGTTGTTCTCCTTTCTATTCGGGGTTGGTTTTATGATTTTTATGGATCGAGCTGCTCAGAAAGTGGACAGTCCGAACAAGCTGTTTGCCCGCAGATTAACCATTCTCTTAGGATTTGGCCTTCTGCATTTAACTTTTGTTTGGATTGGTGACATTTTGGCCTATTATGCAGTCGCTGGCTTTTTATTGCTTTTCTTTTACAAACGCACAGCCAAAACTATCGGATACTGGTTGATCACACTCTTTGTGATTCAATTGCTCACACCTTTTTTCACGATGCTGCTAAGTACTATCAGTACAGGATCATCAGGCAAGCCGGATTTTGCAGATTTTGATTTGACCAGCCACAACAGTCTGACTTATTTAGCATCAATTAGTGATCGGTGGACAGATATGGTGACAATGGCTTCCGGCTCTTTTTCTACTGTCTATTCTATGTTTTTCATGTTTTTACTCGGTGTGTATTTTGTGAAAATGGAGTTTTTCAAAAACATGGAGGCGAAAAAAGCGATTTGGAATCGCATTTGGGTCATTTTTGCCATCGCTTTTCTCATCACCCAAGGCAGTACGATCATAACAGCGGTCAATCCTTTTGAAAATACACTGTGGATGAACATAGCCTCTGCCCTTGAACAAAACGGCGGATTAACAGGCAGTATGTTTTATATGAGTACACTTGCGATGCTGTTTCTTCACGTCCCTCAGCTGCGAGGTGCTTTGATGGTCTTTACCAAAGTCGGACGCATGTCACTGACCTGTTATTTGCTTCACTCCATCATTGGCACAATGCTATTTCTGAAATACGGAGCCGGACTTGCTGATTATCTTCAGCCTGCTGGCACGTTTATGATTGGACTCGGGGTTTATGTCTTCCTCGTGCTCTTTAGTACATTATGGTTAAAGCGGTTCAAATATGGCCCGATGGAGTTTATTTGGCGTCAGCTGACATATGGGAAGGTTGATGATCAACCGAAAACAAATACAATGGATGTGGCGAAGTAACTGAAATAATAGTAGTTAAAAAGAGTGGGAAAAGGCGAACTTTAATCGTTCGCCTTTTCTGTAGTATATTCATTTTTTTGATTCAATACTTGTCAATCACTTCTCGTAATTGATTCAAATAACTTTCTTTCAATTCATCTGGGTATTCAATTTTCACATGTTTCCCAAATGACATCAAATAATGAGTCATATACGATAATTCTTCTTGGTTGTATCCACCCACAATATAAGGGATCTGATCAATGATCTCCAATCTCATATTTGGGTAATGATGCTTTAAAAACTTTTCTTTTCCTTGTTCCGTTAATCGACATTTAAATGAGATATCATGATAAGTTTTTTCATATTCGAGCTGCAGTTCTTTTAATTCTTCCTTTGTAAATGTGTCTCTGATTTCTTCTTCAATCACCATGTCCTTCATAAAGTCACATCTATAGATGCCCCACTTTTTATTTTGAACATCATATGCTTGAGAAAACCAAATGCCATTTCGATAAAACAACTCAAGAAATTGCAACCTGATCCATTTATTTTCATATTGAGTGTACGTCATCTTCACGATTTGATCTTTCATCATCGCCTGTAAAATCAATTCCAAATGATTTTGTTCACTAACTGGTGCGACATTATAGTAATGAATCACATCCAAAGTCTCCGTAATCATTTGCTTTTTCTCATCGGACATTGTGGCAAACAACTTTTGCCGAATTTGTGAGTAGGATTTTTTAAATGGTGTGGCTGACACCAGGTCAAGAGCTTTAAGAGCGAAAAAAATAGCTTGGACTTCTTCTATATTGAAATAAATAGGAACCAATGGAGATTGATTCACCAGTCGATATCCTCCGTGTCTGCCATTTTCAACGTAAAAAGCTAAGCCCATGGACTCTAACTCTTCTATATCTCTTAAAGCCGTCCTTTTAGAAATGCCAAATTCGGACTGTAAGTCCTTTAACTGAAAAGAGTGTTTATCGCTTAAAAAAATAAGTTCTAGGTTTAATCGTTCTGATTTTTTCATTTTGTTTTCCCTCTTAAAAAGGTGACTTCTTTTGTCACCTTTATCATTTATACTCAGCTTATCAAAAGAAAAGGAGCATGTATATGCAAACATTAATCATTAACGCACACCCAGATTTTACTCAACAAGAAAGTTATTCAAACAAACTGCAAACACTATTTTTAAAACAGTTTAAAGAAAGATTCCCTCATGAAGAACCAACCATTTTACATTTATATGGAACTGAAATCCCTCGTATCGAAAAAGAACAGCTGCTAGGAATTTGGGATAAGCAAGCATCAAAACAAGCATTAACGGCTGCCGAGGAAAAAATCGCCGCTGCTTCATCTGCTTTATTGGCTCAATTCAAAGCACATCATCGAATTGTGATCGTGTCACCTGTTCATAATTTCAATGTGACTTCACGAATGAAAGATTATATAGATAATATCTTTATTGCGCGAGAAACGTTCAAATATACAGAAAATGGTTCTGTTGGTCTGATGACTGACGATTATCGTGTACTTTTACTTCAAGCAAGCGGCTCAATTTTCACAAATAACGATCGATATACACCTCTAGAATTTTCACATCATTACCTAAAAGAAATATTTCAAAACTTGATGGGGTTTCATCAATTTCATATTGTCCGAGCACAAGGAACAGCGATTTTAGAGCAAGATGCGATCTTACAATCTGCATCTGATGATATGACGAAAACCTTAGAGGAGTTTTATGCACCTAATTAATTTCTATTTAATCAAAAAGACACAAAACGAAAAATCGTGCTTTTTTTAATAAAAATCACCTTTTTCGTTTTAGGGTGCTATAAAATCTTTCAGTTGGTGTGCATCGACTGGATCACAAGCACTGCGATTTCATTTCAATTACGACATACTTTATTTATCCCACACTCTCATCTGCTAGTATACTATTTTTTATAACCAATGCTGCCGTTTCACTCGGATGGCTAAGAGGGAAATGATGGCCATATGGAACAAAATCAATTTTACCAAGATGCGCTGGAGCAGAATAGCCTCTGTCAAACTCCCCCCAGATAATATGAAGATTATCCTTTGTTAATTCATTGAATTCACCTTGATCGTTTTTCAATAGTAAATGATTAAGCTGAACCGTCGTATTTAAAATCCTAGGAGACGTAAAACTGTGTCTGATTTTTTCAATATAATGTTCAGGGATGTTCTCCGTCCTTTCAAACAAACCATTACTTAATAAATAACGCTCTATCATTTTAGGAGTTGCTAATTTTAATGACCATTTGTTCATCCATTGTGGAACATTTAGCGATTTAGCATTTCTTTTGACAACTGGCGGCTGAAGTAAAGTGATTGAATACTTCTTATCTATGTACCCTTGTCCTAGCGCTTTCAGTAGAATAAACGCACCGAATGAATGGCCGATTAGATGTGCACCATGAGCCGCTTTCTCTAATACCTTTTTCACTACATTCAAATAGATATCTAGAAGATGTTTCTCTCGTTTAAAAGGAGAACGCCCCAAACCTGGAAGATCCAAGATCCATACAGGCTGACCCGTTTTTTCATGAAGCTCTTGTGCTAAAGGAAATAAATCCTCTCCATCACTCAATAAACCATGTAATAAAATAAACGGCTTCCCCTCTCCTTGTAATTGGTAAAGGGTATTGTTATCGCATAATGTTCGCTCAAATACATGATGATGCTCACCATGTTGATCCATCATGCGATAATCCAGATCAGCTACTACGGCAGGGAAAAAGTTCATGACACTCGTCCTCTTAAACCAATCTCCCCCCATCATTTTTTTCACTGAAGCATTTGAAAATGTTCGTTTAGTCATAAAATTGAGTCCATCAGAAGGAATGTTTGTTATTTTACTTACTCCACTTTTCATTATTGCTTTCATAAACGGCATTGGGACAGAGATTTTTGGTGCTCTCATATTCATACTTTCCGACATCATACTTAATAATTCAGCAATGTTCTGATCTTGCTCTTTGTCTTCAACAAGTGTATATGTTTGAATAGCCGGCTGCTCCATCTTGAAAACCTGCACAATAAACTTCGCAAACTCATCGTTTGAAATCAGTGGCAGCCTATATCCTTTACCTCCAGGAATCACTGGCATAAGCCCTCTTCGCATACTTGTCACAAGCAATCCTAATCCTGCTATCTGCTCTGTACTCCCTGTTTTACTACTGCCGACCACAGTTGGCGGATTAATGACAGACAGCGGATAACCGACAGCTGATGCTTGTTGACGGATATAAAGATCTGCTAAAAATTTTGTTCTCTCATATGGATTTTTGATTTTCAAATAATCGTTTCCTTCTTTAAACACATCAATTGCAATCTTGCTATTTTCATCATCAAAGGGGCTCATATAACCGACAACATGAATAAAATGCTGCAAGCCCTTCAATTGATGAATATTTTTAGCTAATTCACCAATATATTTGGCGCCATTTAAAAAGACGGAAGCTGCCTCTTTACTTGTCGCTTGAATATCCATAGGGCCTCCTGCGTGAATCATCACATCAGTCTTCAATACGCTCTCTTTATCTTCAGGACTTAGACCTAAATCTATTTTCGTCAAATCACCTTCAATAAAGTGCATCACTGACTCTTTTAAAATACCTCTTTCTTGAAAAATGCGTGTCGCTTTACTTTTCGATCTCACTAAAAGAAGAATGTTCACATCCTCTTTGGCTAACTCTTCGACTAATTGCTTTCCGATAAAGCCTGTACCACCAATTAAAAATACTGTTTTCATATGAAGTCTCCTTTTTAGTACTTTTTAGTACTAATTTGATGTAAAAAAAATGCTTCTATTATCGAAGCAAGTGAAATAAATGATCTGCTGTTTTTGTGATGACAGTTGCATCCTTCAATGTTTCTGAAATAAATAACGCTCCTTCAAGATTTGTAATAAAGAGTGATGCCACCTCATCAATATGAATCGTATTTCTGAATTCCCCATTCTCTACCCCTTGTTTCAGTAATAGAGAAACTTTCTTTTGTAATCCTGTAAAAAAAAGACCTATTTTTTCTTTTATTTGCGTGGCCTGTGCAGGACTTTGAATATAAAGAGTAATAAATGGACAGCCTCCCTGATACTCTCTCGACTGAACGCCTTGTGATAATTGCTTTAAAAACATTTGGATACGATCTTCAACTGAAAATTGGGTCTGAGACATTACGTCGTCTATTGCAGCTTGATACATATCAATCCAATAATCAACGACCCCTTCTAATAATTCCTCCTTATTAGAAAAGTGATAATACACATTAGACTTTGATACTTTGCTTACACGTACCAATTCATCCATACTTGTATAAGCAAACCCTTTTTCCAAAAATAATGTTGCAGCTACTTCAAGTACACGTTTTTGATTCATTAATTTTAACTTTGTCATAATTAGAACTATACAGTACTAATTTGAATGTTGCAAGTATTTATGTTCCTGGTTTCTCGAACTAAAGCCATTTGTTAAGGATTCACACTGTATACTACTCCCTATCCATAAAAAAACACAACGCCATGAAGGCTTAATTAACAAGTGGTATCACTCGAAATTAAATGCCTTCAAAAAGCGTTGTGTATCAATGTTTTTTATTAACCAATAGAACCTTCCATTTCAAACTTAATCAAACGGTTCATTTCAACTGCGTATTCCATTGGCAGTTCTTTTGTGAATGGCTCGATGAAGCCCATGACGATCATTTCTGTTGCTTCTTCTTCAGAAATTCCGCGGCTCATCAAGTAGAAGAGCTGTTCTTCTGATACTTTTGATACCTTTGCTTCGTGCTCTAATGAAATGTTGTCGTTTAAGATTTCATTGTAAGGGATCGTATCAGATGTTGATTTGTTATCCATGATGAGTGTATCACACTCGATGTTTGAGCGTGCACCCTCTGCTTTTCGTCCGAAGTGAACGATTCCGCGGTATGTTACTTTACCGCCTTGTTTCGAAATCGATTTCGATACAATCGTTGAAGATGTGTTTGGTGCAAGGTGAATCATTTTCGCACCTGCATCTTGGTGCTGACCTTTACCTGCTAGGGCAATACTTAATGTCATACCACGAGCGCCTTCACCTTTTAAGATGACCGCTGGGTATTTCATTGTCAGCTTAGAACCGATGTTTCCATCAATCCATTCCATTGTTGCATTCTCTTCACATACTGTACGTTTTGTCACAAGGTTGAAGACGTTGTTTGCCCAGTTTTGAATCGTTGTATAACGGCAGTAGCCGCCTTTTTTAACGATGATTTCAACAACCGCACTGTGAAGTGAGTTTGTTGTGTAAACTGGTGCTGTACAGCCTTCTACGTAATGCACATGTGCGCCTTCGTCAACGATGATCAGTGTACGTTCGAACTGACCCATGTTTTCAGAGTTGATACGGAAGTACGCTTGAAGTGGAGTATCTACTTTTACGCCTTTTGGTACGTAGATAAATGAACCACCAGACCATACAGCCGAGTTAAGCGCAGCAAATTTGTTGTCAGTCGGAGGAATGACTTTTGCCCAGTGCTCACGGAAGATGTCTTCGTTCTCTTTTAATGCGCTGTCTGTATCTTTAAACACAATTCCTAGATCTTCAAGGTCTTGCTTCATGTTGTGATACACAACTTCAGATTCATACTGAGCAGATACACCAGCTAAATATTTTTGCTCTGCTTCTGGGATACCAAGCTTATCAAAGGTTTGTTTGATTTCTTCTGGTACTTCATCCCAAGAACGCTCAGAGCGCTCTGATGGCTTTACGTAGTACGTAATTTCATCAAAGTTTAATGCATTTAAATCTCCGCCCCATTGTGGCATCGGCATGTTGTAAAAGTGCTCAAGAGATTTCAAACGGAAGTCGAGCATCCACTGAGGCTCTTCTTTCATACGAGAAATTTCTTCAACGATCTCTTTTGTCAGTCCGCGCTCTGAACGGAAAATGGAAACGTCTTTATCAGAAAAGCCGTATTTATATTCACCAACATCTGGCATTTTTTTAGCCATCCATTTTCACTCCAATCTTATGATTTGCCGTTATCTTCGGCAGATGCGCCTTTTTCAAGCGCCTTCCAGGATAATGTTGCACATTTGATGCGGGCAGGGAATTTTGCCACTCCCTGCAGTGCCTCAATGTCACCAAGATCAATGGAATCGTCGTATTCTTTTCCTAGCATCATATCGGAGAAAATCTGAGACATTTTCAAAGCTGTTTCAATATCTTTCCCTTTAATCGCCTGCGTCATCATAGAGGCAGATGCCATCGAAATCGAGCATCCTTCTCCTTCAAATTTCGCATCAGTGACTTTATCGTCTTCGATTTTCATCGTAAGACGAATACGGTCACCACACGTTGGGTTGTTCATATCGACGACAATGCTGTCGTTTAACACACCTTTGTTTCTCGGATTTTTATAATGATCCATAATCACTTGTCTGTACAGTGTGTCTAAGTTTACATTAAAAGACATTCGTAAAATACTCCTTTGTCTTACGGAGCGCTGCAATAAGTTGGTCAATCTCTTCTTCTGTATTATACAGATAGAAGCTTGCTCTTGCAGTCGCTGATACACCAAGCCATTTCATAAGCGGCTGTGCACAGTGGTGTCCAGCACGAATGGCGACACCTTCCGTATCCAGAACAGTAGACGCATCATGCGGATGGACGTCATCTAAGTTAAACGTCACAAGCCCAGCTCGGTGCTGCGGTCCATAAACAGTCGCACCGTCAAGCTCCTTAAAGCGCTCAAGCGCATAAGTGGCAAGCTGATGCTCGTAACGGCTGACTTCCTCCATACCAATGTCATTTAAGAAGTCAATTGCTTTTCCTAGTCCAACTGCTCCAGCAATAATCGGTGTTCCCGCTTCAAATTTCCACGGCAGCTCTTTCCATGTGGAATCATACAGATCCACAAAGTCGATCATTTCACCGCCAAACTCAGCAGGCTCCATATTATTCAAAAGGTCCTTCTTCCCGTAAAGCACACCGATGCCAGTCGGTCCACACATTTTATGCCCCGAGAATGCGAAAAAGTCACAATCTAGATCCTGAACATCAATTTGCATGTGCGGGGTGCTTTGCGCACCGTCGACGACAATGATTGCCCCATGATCGTGGGCAATTTTGGCGATTTCTTTAATCGGGTTGATGGTTCCTAATACATTTGAGACATGTGTGACAGCGACGATTTTCGTTTGATGTGTGATCGTTTGCTTCACATCTTCAAGCGATAGCGTGCCGTCTTCCTGTAACGGAATGTATTTCAATGTGGCGCCAGTTGCTTTTGCTGCTTGCTGCCAAGGGATGATATTCGCATGATGCTCCATATGCGTAATGACAATCTCATCGCCTTCTTTGAGGTTGGCTCTAGCATAGCTGATCGCCACTGTGTTTAGTGCAGTCGTTGTACCTCTAGTAAAAATAATCTCCTGGACAGATGAAGCACGGATGAATGCACGAACTTTCTCTCTCGCACCCTCGTATGCGTCCGTTGCTCTTGTGCCAAGGGTATGAACACCCCGGTGGACGTTCGAGTTGTAAGACCGGTAATACTCATTCATTGCATCAATGACCACTCTTGGTTTTTGAGAAGTCGCTGCACTGTCCAAATACACCAAATCATGTCCGTTCACTTGCTGATGAAGGATTGGAAATTGCTCACGAACGTCTTTGATATTCATTATTTTACTTTCCTTTCAATTACAGAAATTAGCTGCTTTTTAACTCCTTCAATCGGCAGTTCTTTCACAACTGGATTTAAGAAGCCATAAATCACAAGTCTTTCTGCATCTTCTTTGGAAATACCGCGGCTCATGAGGTAGTACAATTGAATTGGATCAACACGTCCAACAGAAGCAGCGTGCCCTGCTGTCACATCATCTTCATCAATTAATAGAATTGGGTTTGCGTCACCGCGTGCTTTCTCACTCAGCATGAGGACACGTGATTCCTGCTCTGCATTTGACTTTGTTGCGCCATGCTCGATTTTGCCAATTCCGTTAAAGATAGAGGATGCTTGATCCTTCATCACACCATGCTTCAAAATATATCCTTCAGAGTTTTTACCGAAGTGGATGATGCTTGTTGTGAAGTTTTCTGTTTGGTTTCCTCGGCCGACAACAACTGATTTCGTATCACCGAATGTACCGTCGCCCATCAGTTTTGTGATGTTTTCAGATACGACGTCTCCATCATTCATCAAGCCAAGCGCCCATTCGATTTTACTGTCACGGCCATTTGCCATACCGCGTCTGTTTACATATACTGTGACTCCTTCTGCAAGGTTATCTACAGCACCGTATGTGACGCGGGCGTTAGCGCCTGTGAACACTTCAGAAACGATATTGAAGATCGCTTCTTCCGGTTTTGCTGTACTGATGTAGTTTTCTACATATGTCACAGCACTATGATCGTCTGCTACGACGATGACATGGTTGAACAAAGTCGTTTCATCATTTTCATGAAGATAAACAGCTTGAATTGGTGCTTCAAGCTCTACGTTTTTCGGTACATAGAGGAAAGCTCCGCCATTCACTAAAGCAGCATGTAAAGCTGTTAGTTTATGCTCATCCACTTTCACTGCATCTGTCATGAAGTATTGTTTCACTAAATCTCCATGCTCACGAATCGCTGTATGAAGATCAGTGAAGATCACACCTTTGTCTTTTGCTTCAGCTGAAAGAGACAAATAGGCCGGCGTTTGATCACGCTGAATGTAAACTGTCTTATCTGTGTCCTCTAAATCAATCAGAGATTTCACTTCTTCTGGAAGCTCTTCTAATGATCCAAATGGCGCACTTTCGACTGTATGCTGTTTGAAATTCGTTAAATTCCATTTTGAAATATTCGTTTTGTCAGGCTTTGGCATTGGGAGGTCTTCTGCTTTTTCAAGAGCCTGTAAGCGAAGGGAGCTCATCCATGCCGGTTCCTGATGCTTCTCGGAGAAGCTTTTGACATAATCTTGATCTACTGATAATTTCGTTTCTAATGTCATCAATAATCCTCCTAACGCTTACGCTTCTTGACCAACAGTTTCGTCTTCAATTCCTAACTCTTTTTTAATCCAGTCATAGCCTTCTGCTTCTAGACGCTGCGCGAGTTCTGGTCCGCCAGATTTCACGATACGACCTTGCATCATGACATGAACGTGATCTGGTGTGATGTAGTTCAGTAGACGCTGATAGTGAGTGATCATTAAACAGCCGAAGCTTTCGCCGCGCATTTTGTTAATTCCTTTAGAAACAACTTTCAAGGCATCGATATCAAGACCAGAATCGATTTCGTCAAGGATGGCGATCTTTGGTTCAATCATCATTAATTGAAGAATTTCGTTGCGTTTTTTCTCCCCGCCTGAGAAACCTTCGTTTAGGTAGCGCTGTGCCATATCTGGGTCCATTTCAAGGAACTCCATGTTTTCGTCCATTTTGCGGATGAATTTCATAAGAGAGATTTCATCGCCTTCTTCTCTGCGTGCGTTAATTGCAGAACGAAGGAAGTCAGCATTTGTAACACCGCTGATTTCAGATGGGTATTGCATCGCAAGGAAAAGACCAGCTTGAGCGCGCTCATCTACTTCCATTTCAAGGACATCTTCGCCATCAAGCAAGATGCTGCCTTTTGTTACTTCATATTTTGGGTGACCCATAATGGCAGCAGATAAAGTAGATTTACCTGTTCCGTTTGGTCCCATTACTGCGTGGAATTCTCCACCTTTTATCTCGAGGTTTACACCCTTTAAGATTTCTTTCCCTTCAATCTCAACGTGCAAGTCCTTAATTGTTAATGTCGAAGCAGTCATATATCGATACCTCCAAAATAATCATTATTCTCAATTTATTCTCATTCTAATTTTATAACAAATTAAAACTGAATACAACACATTCACGATAAGCGTGAGAGGATGCTCTCAAAATTCTAACAAAAAAAGCAGGTAGATAAAAGGATTTATGTCGAAAAGACTGTTTTCATAAAGAAAGGGCGGGAAACTGTTCTCCCCGCCCCTCAGCTATTATTAGCCTCTTATATTCATTTTTGCGAGCTGTCTTTTCTCATCTCGATAGGACTGCTCTCGTTTATATTCCACTTTCATCCTTAAGTCATGGTCTCTTTCGTACTCTGCATAGCTCATGCCATGAGCTTGATGCATGGCCTTTTCCATCTCGGCGGTATAATCCAATCCCAGTGTACTATGGTCCGAACAAATAATAAACCATTCCCTTCCTTGAGTGTAGCTTTATTGTAGCAAACGTATGCGGCTTCACTCAAAAGGGATATGACACCTTATGCTGGCATATTTTCTCACACAATCGGATGAGAAGCGCTCAACTCCCTGAGATGGAAAAATACCGTGTTTTGCTTCCCTTAATGCGTCTGTCCTCCAAATTCATCAATACATTGCTGAACGACAGTGATTCCTTGGCTTAGTGCTGCCCCGCCGCCAAAAGCTGCCGCCACGCTGACAACCTCCAGCAAATTCTCTTCTGTCGCCCCTTGATCGAGCGCTCCTTTTGTATGATAAATCATGCAGTATTCATCCTGCGCATGAATACTGATACCGAGGGCAATCATTTGTTTTTCCTTTTGCGTTAATGAATCGCTTTGGAAGCACTGCTCCGTAAATTCATTGAATTTCTTTCCAAACACCGGCATTTTCTTCTGGAATTCACCCATTGCGGTTTTATAATCAGTCAGTGATTGCTGCATGGATCCGCTCATATGCTGTTCATTCATTTTGATTCCATCCCTTCAGGTCATTTGTACGTTTTTATTATGAGCGAGATTTGAAAAAATACACAAAAAACCTCGCTTTGGTAGAAGCGAGGTTGCAGATTGTTGATAAAGGGCTAAAATGATCTTTATTTTAGCCCTTTGTCTTCCTTTCAGCGTGATAGAAAACCTTTGCAGTCTAGGAAGGACGAGCACCGGAGCGGAGCGAATTTGACATTCGTGAGCACCGGAGCGCAGAACTGACAAAGAATGCGAGGGTTTGTCTACATGCTGAAACCTCGCTTTGGTAGAAGCGAGGTTGAAATGTTGTTACTCAGATACAGGCAATACTGCACCGTCATATTTTTTGTCGATGAATTCTTTGATTTTATCAGAGTGAAGAACTTCCATTAATGCCTTGATCTTATCTGATTTTTCGTCACCTTTGCGAACCGCAACGATGTTTGCATATGGGTTGTTCTTTGTTTGCTCAAGTTCGATTGAATCTTTTTTCGGATTCAATTTATTTTGAATCGCATAGTTGACATTGATAAATACAGCATCGCCTTCACTGTTTTCATAAGCTTTCGCAGTTAATTCAGGTGCGATTTTTTTGAATTTTAGGTTCTTTGGATTTTCTTTAATGTTCTTTACTGTTGCGTTGATTGTATCAACCTTTGGATCAAGCTTGATGACACCAGCATTTTGCAGCAGGGCAAGCATACGGCCTTGTTCAGCTACGTTGTTTGTCATGATGATTGTGCCGCCGTTTGGAATATCCTTTACGGATTTGTATTTCTTAGAGTAGATACCGAAAGGCTCAAGGTGAACCGCACCAGCACTCACTAGGTTATAATCTTTGTTTGATTTATTTTCTTCGTTTAAGTAAGGGATATGTTGGAAAAAGTTTGCATCCACTTCTTTTTCAGCTAACGCTTTGTTGTACATTTTATAATCGCTAAGCACTTTCACTTTTAAATCGTAGCCTTTTTCTTTTAGAAGTGGTTTTGCTTCTTCAAGAATTTCGGCATGCGGCGTTTTTGAAGCGGCAACCGTAATGGTTTTGCTTTCACTTGCGTTATTAGATGAACCGCACGCAGCTAAAATACCTGCAAATGCTAGAAATAGTGCACTTAAAATCAATTTCTTCATGAATAAATCCTCCCTTAACGTTTATCAATTTTATTTGTAATCAAATCACCGATTATTTGAATAATAAAGACGATGATGAGAATAAACACAGTAGCTACAAGTGTGACATCTGTATTACCAGATTGGTATCCTTCCACATAGGCGAGGTCACCAAGTCCGCCTGCTCCAATTGCACCTGCAATCGCAGTAGAGCCAATCAGAGCAATTGCTGTTACGGTAATACCTGAAATAAGGGCTGGCAATGATTCTGGCAGCAATACTTTGAAAATGATTGTTGACGTTTTTGCTCCCATTGATCGTGCTGCTTCAATGACCCCTTTGTCTACCTCACGCAGTGCAATTTCGACAAGACGTGCATAGAATGGAGCTGATCCTATGACAAGGGCAGGGAGTGCTGCATTTGGGCCAAGAATCGTATGCATTAAGAATTTCGTGAACCCTAGTAATAGAATAATTAAAATGATAAAAGGAATCGATCTGAAAATGTTGACGACAGCGCCGATGACAGCATTGATCGGTTTATTTTCCCAAAGACCGCCTTTTCCTGTAAGGAAGAGCAGGAGTCCTAGGATAATCCCGATTGCAAAGGCAAATGCCAATGAAATCAGTGTCATATACACCGTTTCACCTGTTGCACTCCAGATGACGTCTAAATCAACGTTCGGAAACCATTTCTCAAACATGTGTCATCACCTCGATTTCAACCTGTTTGCTTTGGATATAGGCGATGGCTTTTTCTACCTCAGTCTCTTCCCCATTAATGTGGATAAAGAGTGTTCCAAACGCGCCTTCCTGCGTTTGAGAAATCTTCCCTTGAAGGATATTCACATCGACATTGAAGGATCGAATGATTTCAGTGATCAGCGGCTGCTCGGCAGAGTCTCCAATAAAGGACAACCGTACGACCTGACCTTCTTTTACTCGTTCTAAGACGTGCTCGATTGTTTCTTTCGCTTCCTCTGGTTCTGCAAGCTGTTTCACAAATCGTTTCGTCATTTCTTCCTTCGGTTGTCTGAAGACGCGTAATACTTCGCCTTCTTCGACAATGCGTCCATTTTCCATGACCGCAACGCGATGACAAATTTTGCGAATGACGTGCATTTCGTGTGTAATGAGCACAATCGTGAGCCCTAACCGTTTATTGATATCCGCCAAAAGCTCAAGGATCGAATCAGTCGTTTGCGGATCTAGCGCAGATGTCGCTTCGTCACATAGAAGAACCTTTGGATCATTCGCTAATGCTCTCGCAATGCCGACACGCTGTTTTTGCCCGCCGCTTAGCTGAGACGGGTATGCATTTTCTTTTCCTTCTAAACCGACCAATTTAATCAGTTCATTCGCACGCTCTCTCCGTTTAGATGTCGGTACACCTGCGATCTCAAGCGGGAACATAATGTTTTGTCTCACCGTTCTTGACCAAAGTAAATTAAAGTGCTGGAAGATCATGCTGATTTCTTGTCTTGCTTTCCGAAGTTTCGCATTCGATACTTCATTGATCCGGTTGCCTGCCACTTCAACAATTCCTTCTGTTGGCAGCTCCAGACCGTTTAATAGGCGAATAAGCGAGCTTTTCCCTGCACCGCTATACCCGATAATTCCGAATATTTCACCTTTATCAATATCCAAGTTGACGTCTTTCACGGCATCAACATTTCCGCTTTTTGAATGGTACGTTTTTGATACATTCTGTAAATGGATCACAGTCTGATCACCTGCTTTCTTGCTGAATCTATAGGTTTCCATCACATACGTTATTTATTCTTCTTTCTGTCATGACTCTAGCCTGGCGCCAGGTCAGTAAAAAAGACCTAACTGCAACGCAAGCAGAAAGGCCTTTTATGTCAATTACGCCTTTCTCTCATCTTTCAAAGCGCTGCGGCTTTGAGTGAATTGGCACCAATTTCAGCTATGCTGACGGTTGCCGGGTTTCATAGGGCACGTCCCTCCACCTCTCTTAATAAGAGAAAATATGTTGTTTTATGTGATGTTCATGTTTTTACTAACGTAGGATATCATGCTACCCGAGATATGTCAACGCTGTAAATCGCTAATTTCCAAGTAAACAACTACGTTATCATTTTTCGAAAAAAACCGTTCGTCAGCCAAAGCACTGCCTCTAGTCTAAGGAGCGCACGGAATGACCCTTTCACTTTGACTTGTCCTCTGCTGATTAACTGCTGTAAGGACATATCTCCATCTAATAATTGAAGAATTTCTTTTCTCTCACCATAAAAGATGAGATCCGATAACTCAATTGCAGGTAGTTTCTTCACTTCACCACGTTCATCCACAATCAATGTACAAGAGTCAGTTTCCGCCTCAAATGTAATCTTCAAGGATGATGATGAGAGCAGCGGCTTTAATAATAAACGCTGCCCTGTGTTACCATGGGCTTTCACATTTTCCACATGTATAACCTCCCTGTCATTTGGTTATACATAACATTTCTCTACAAACATCTTCTTGTCCTTTATAAATAACTCGACAAATTTTCAAATGAATTTCTTGAAATATGACAAAAAACCGCTTTATTTAGCGGTTTCGATCATTTCATGAAGATATGGAACTGAGTGAAAGGCATAGCCTTTTTGCACCAATTCACCTTTTTTAAACAGGAGAAAGCAAGGAACACTCTCGATTCCAAATGCTTTCGCAAAGCCTGGTGAATAGTTTAAATTGTTTTCGTAAAATGGTACATCCGGCTGCATGGCGTCTACGACTGCCAGCATTTTCTTTGCCAACTGGCATGTTCCGCAAAACGGTGTATATAAGTATAAAAGAAATAAATCGTCCTCTATCTCCTTGAATTCGTGTTCTTCAATCTCTTTCATATACGTCCACCCTCATAAATATTTCGAATGAACATCAATGTTTGCAGCTAATAGGATAGATGCAATGTGGGCTGACGGTGAAGCGGCCACTTCGCGGTACGTTCTGTCGACAAAAAGATGAAGTGCTTCAGGGAATTCTTTTCGAAATTGCTTCCGCAGTTTGTCGCCTGCATCGTCACTGTCAGCTAATATGTAAACGTCTTTCCCCACTAAATCGTCCACAAGCTGATCCAGCTTCGATGTACTGATCGTGCCATTGGTGCAAATGATGGTAACAGGTTCACTTATGACTTCTTTTAGCTTTTGTTTGTCTGTTTTACCTTCTACAATGATGACCTTTTCTATCTCGACATTCATCACGATCACCCGGCCCTTTTGACGTTGATTCACTTCTTCCTTAGATTACAATCTTTCATTCAGGTTGTAAAGATTGAGCGCCTCGTCATCAAAAAGACTGCAGCTTCTGTTCACTGCAGTCTCATCTGTGATTAGCACCAGCCATTTTCATCGTCACAGTCAACATATTTTTCTGTCCCATCGGTCAATGTATCCGTTAAACGATAAAAACGGTTTTGATCATAGGAATATCCCGATTTCAGCTCATATTGGTTTTCACTAATCATCGTGCCAATCTCTTCATTTTGATGATAAAGTACCATGCCGCTTTCTTTGAATCGTCCAGTGACATGCTCTGTTATATCCACGTGTTCTTTTTGAAAAGACAAATTGGACACCCCCCATAAAGGTAGAGTGTCCAATTTCTCATGATTTAGTCTTCTTTTGTCATTTCTTCATATTGCTCAGCCGTCATTAAGTTCTCAATTTCAGAAGCATCAGCTGGTTCTACCACGATCATCCATGCTTTTTCGTATGGAGAGTCGTTGACGAATTCTGGGCTGTCATCCAGCTCATCGTTCACTTCAACGATTGTGCCATTGATCGGTGCATAAAGTTCAGAAACGGTTTTCACTGATTCTACACTTCCGAAAGGCTCGTCCGCTGTGATTTTGTCTCCTACTTCAGGAAGCTCAACGAACACGATATCGCCCAGCTCAGATTGAGCAAAATGCGTAATACCGATACGCACCTTATCTCCTTCTACTTTGACCCATTCATGTTCTTCTGAATAACGTAAATCTTTTGGTGTGCTCATTCAATACCCCTCCAGTCTTTTCTTACAATCTATATTGAAGATACCACAATCTGAATGAAAGTTACATCATTTCCAGACGCTTTTAAATGTATCTTCATTAAATCCTACCGTGACTCGTTTTCCGTCTGTTGTAATCGGGCGCTTAATCAGCATTCCGTTAGACGCGAGTAATTCTAGCTGCTCGTCCTCTGACATTGCAGGAAGTTGATCTTTCAGCTGCAGCTCCCGGTATTTTTGTCCGCTTGTATTAAAGAATTTCTTCAGCTCTAAACCGCTTTTTTCGTAAAGGGCTTTTAATGTTTCTTTATCAGGCGTCTCTTCGACGATATGTATGCTGTTGATGTCTTTATTGTGTGCTTCCAGCCACTTTTTTGCTTTTCGGCATGTACCGCAAGATGGGTATTCGTAAAAATCTAAAGCCACCATTTTCACCTCCTGCAAATTGTGACAACATTTTATCACAAAATATTTTAAAAACCTAAATGTATGCTTACAAAAAGGTGCGGAGTGATATCCGCACCTTTCAGATTGTTGACAAAGGGCTAAAATGATCTTGATTTTAGCCCTTTGTCTTCTTTTCAGCTTGATAGAAAACCTTTGCAGCCCTAGGAAGGGCGAGTACCGGAGCGGAGCGAATTTGACATTCGTGAGCACCGGAGCGCAGAACTGACACCGAATGCGAGGGTTTGTCTACACGCTGAAAGGTGCGGAGTGATATCCGCACCTTTTAAGCCGTCCTTATACGATATATTTCTCTGCTTCAAAGATTCGTTTTGCCACTTCGCGCTTTTTGGCGATGACATTGATCGGCGTAAATCTTGTCAGCTTGCGAAGGGCTGACAGGCTCATGCGGAGTGAATCTCCTTCCTCCATCGCAATCAAAGATTCTTTTGCATGGGCTTCAATCTTTAAGAAAGCCTCCTGCGTGAAAATTTGTGTGTAAGCAAGCTTTTGTTCATTCTTTTCTGCCCCTGTTGCAGCGATTGCCTTTTCTGTACGCAGAATCGCTGATTCAGCAGCAAAAATTTCATTGACGATATCGGCTATGTTCACAAGAATTTCTTGCTCTTTGTCTAAGGCTTTCCCGTATTTCATAGCTGCCATACCAGCCACCATTAAGGCGATCTTTTTCGCATGGGCGAGCAAATATTTTTCTTGATCGAGCGGCTGATCGCCTGGCTCTTCCGGCATCATCATCATTAGCTCTTCCTGTAAGGTTTGCGCTTTTTGAAGCAGCGGAAGCTCTCCTTTCATCGCTTTCTTCAAGAATGTACCTGGTACAAGCAAACGGTTGATTTCGTTTGTCCCTTCAAAAATCCGGTTAATTCGCGAGTCGCGATAGGCTCTTTCGACCTCGTATTCTTGCATGAATCCATATCCGCCGTGAATCTGCACGCCTTCATCCACAATATAATCTAACGTTTCAGAGCCAAGCACTTTACAGAGAGAACATTCAATCGCATATTCCGCAATGGATTGGGCAGTTTGTTTGCCGTCTTTTTGCTCTTCATCACTTAAGAGCCCCATCCGCTGTTCAAATAATCCAACCGTACGGTAAACAGCACTTTCCATCGCATAGAGCTTTGCTGACATATTGGCTGCTTTTTCACCAATTAAGCTGAATCGAGAAATTGGTGTTTGGAACTGCTTACGCTGGTTCGCATATTCTGCCGACAATTGAATGACGCGCTTTGATGCACCGATTGTGCCGACTGCCAGCTTATAGCGCCCAATATTCAAAATGTTAAACGCAATCACATGACCTCTGCCAGCTTCACCGAGCAAATTCTCCTTCGGTACTTGGGCATCTTCAAGAATCAATGTTCTTGTCGATGATCCTTTAATACCCATCTTTTTCTCTTCAGGCCCCGTTTTGACACCTGGAAAATCCTTTTCGACGATAAAAGCAGAGAAGTGTTCACCATCAATCTTCGCATACACAACAAAGACATCGGCAAATGCGGAGTTTGTGATCCACTGCTTTTCTCCATTGAGGACATAATGGGTACCTGCTTCATTCAGAACTGCCGTTGTTTTTGCTCCAAGAGCGTCAGAACCTGATCCAGGCTCAGTAAGTGCGTACGCCGCAATGGTTTCACCAGAGGCGAGTCCAGGCAGGTACGCTTCCTTTTGCGCTTGATTCCCGAAGAGCACGATCGGCAGAGAACCAATACCGACATGAGCACCATAGGAAAGTGAGAAGCTTCCTGCTCTAGCGAATTTTTCAGTAATGATAGCGGAACTGATTTTATCTAATCCAAGCCCGCCGAATTCCTCAGGCACATCAGCTCCAAGCAGCCCAAGCTCACCAGCCTTTTTGAGAAGCCTGACCGAATGCTCGAACTCATGGTTTTCAATTTGATCAATATGCGGAACCACATCTTGTAAAATATAATCCTCTGTTGTTTTTCCAATCATTTGATGTTCATCAGAGAAATCCTCCGGTGTAAAAATATGCTCATAATTCGTCTCATCAATTAAAAAGCTTCCACCCTTTTTTACATCTTCCAATGCTTTCATTCTGATTTCCCCCTTTAGATCAATTCAAAAATGCCTGCTGCTCCCATGCCCCCGCCGATACACATTGTGACAATGCCAAATTGTTCGTTTCGCCGTTTCATTTCATGAATCAGTGACAGCGTTAGTTTCGTTCCTGTACAGCCGAGCGGATGTCCGAGCGCAATTGCCCCGCCATTGACATTCACCTTTTCCTCATCAATTCCTAAATGACGAATGACTTGAATTGCCTGAGAAGCAAACGCTTCGTTTAATTCAAACAGGCCAATATCCTTCAGCTCAAGTCCAGCGATTTTCAGCGCACGCGGAATGGCTTCAACCGGACCGATCCCCATCACTTCAGGCGGTACACCGCCAACCGCAAATGCTCTGAATTTAGCGAGCGGCTGAAGAGAAAGTGAGGATGCTTTCTCGCGGTCCATCATCATCACACACGCAGCCCCGTCACTTGTTTGAGACGAATTCCCTGCGGTCACCGTGCCTTTTGTTGAGAAGGCTGGACGCAATGTGGAAAGAATCTCCTCCGTTGTGCCTGCTCTCACACCTTCATCCTGTGAGAACGTGAATTGATGCTCTTCTAATTGATATTGCTCACCTACCCGTCGCTCTGTTACATCAACAGGCACAATTTCATCTGAAAATTTTCCTTCTTGAAGTGCCTTTGCTGCCTTTTGATGACTCCTCACCGCAAAAGCGTCCTGATCTTGACGTGTGACCTGATACTTTTGCGCCACTTGCTCTGCCGTGTGCCCCATGCTCATGTAGTATTCAGGTGCTTGCTCTGCCAAGAGAGCATTTGGACGAATGGAATGCCCCATCATCGGCACCTGTGACATCGATTCGACTCCTCCGGCTAAAATCGTGTCTGCCTGCCCGAGCATAATACGTTCACCCGCATAAGCGATAGATTGAAGTCCAGACGAGCAGTAACGGTTTATGGTGATGGCAGGTACCGTATAAGGCAGTCCCGCTAATGCCCCAATATTCCGGGCCACATTTAACCCCTGTTCTGCTTCCGGCGTTGCACAGCCAATGATCAAATCATCTATTTGACCGTCGTATTCACCGGCACGCTTTAACGTTTCTTTTACACATAATGCGCCCATATCATCAGGCCGGACATGTTTTAACGATCCTTTTTTCGCCTTCCCTACTGGTGTTCTTGCGCCAGCGACAATGACTGCTTCTCTCATTTTGACTCCCCCTTAGTTACGTAAAGGTTTTCCTTTGACGAGCATGTGCTGCATACGTGCCTGTGATTTCACTTCTCCTACAAGACTTAAAAAGGCTTCTCTTTCAAGCTCTAATAAGTATTGCTCCTCTACCTCTGTTCCAAATGGCAGTTTCCCGCCGGAAATGACATGAGCTAATTTTTTTACAATGGTCATGTCATGCTCTGAAATGTATCCTGACAGTCTCATATTTTCAGCAGCCAAAATCATCGCTGCATAGCCTGTTTCTCCCATGACCGGCACCTTTTGCTTGAGCGGCGCATGATAACCGGCTTCATCAAGAGAGAGCACCAGTTGTTTTGCATCATAGATCAGGTGATCCCCGTTCATACTGATCCGGTCACTCACGCGGAGCATGTTCATATCCCGCGCATCCTCAGCTGAAGTTGATACTTTTGCCATTGCAATTGTTTCAAATGTTTTCAGCGTGGCATCCTGTATAGCCGTCTGCGACGGCTTCGCTGATCCTTGCAGGTGACGAAGATATAACTCTTTGTTTCCGCCGCCTCCTGGAATCAGTCCAACTCCCGCTTCCACAAGTCCCATGTATGTTTCGCTGGACGCCTGAATAGCTGCTGCCGGCAGACAAACTTCTGTTCCGCCTCCTAATGTCATCCCAAATGGGGCGGCCACGACTGGGCGATTGCTATATTTCACCTTCATCATTGCCTGCTGGAAGCGTCTGATCACAAAGTCAATTTCAAAGAAATTGTCGTCCTGTGCCTCCATTAAAATCAGGGCAAGGTTTGCGCCAACACAGAAGTTCTTCCCTTGGTTTCCGATGACAAGCCCTTTATAATTCTTTTCCGTCTCATCAACAGCGCGATTAATCATATCAATGACATCTAGTCCAATGGCATTGCTTTTAGAGTGAAATTCGAGCAAGGCGACATCATCACCAATATCGATCAGGCTCGCACCAGAATTTTTGAAGATGACGTCGTGTTTCTTTTTCAATCTAGCTAAAGATATATGTTTGTCGTTTCCTTTTTCCTGTTCATAAGCCCCGTTATGATAAAACGCACGCTCTCCATCAGCATTCTCTTGATAGAATGTCTCATGTCCTTTTGACAGCATGTCTTGCACCCATGCTGGAATACTGTGGCCTTCTGCTTCCATGCGTTCAGCGGCTTTTTTGACACCTATTGCATCCCACAGCTCAAATGGGCCGTGCTGCCAGCCGAATCCCCATTTCATGGCGTTATCGATAGACTGAATATCATCCGCAATTTCACCTTTTAGATGAGCTGAATAAAGAAGTACGGGCGCTGTCATATTCCAAAGTAGTTGCCCTGCACGGCCATCCTGATAAATAAGCGCTTTCAACTTTGCTTTTGCACCCTTTTGCTGTTTCGCCATTTCAATGCCTGGATCTTTTAGCTTTGTGCGTTCACCATATGTGAGCGTCACTGGGTCAAGCTCTAAAATGACCTTCCCATTTTTTTGATAAAAACCTTGGCCTGCCTTGCTGCCAATCCATCCTTTTTCGAGCATTCTTTCAATAAACTCAGGCAGCTGGAAAATCTCTTTTTCCTTTCCTTCTACCTGCTCATATACGTTTCGTGCCACATGTGAAAACGTGTCGAGTCCCACTACATCCAGTGTACGGAAGGTCGCACTTTTCGGTCTTCCAATGAGAGGTCCTGTGACAGAATCCACTTCTCCGATAGTGTATTTGTTTTCAAGCATTTCACGCACTGTGACAAGAAGTCCATAAGTGCCAATGCGGTTTGCAATAAAGTTCGGTGTGTCCTTTGCTTCAACCACACCTTTGCCGAGTACATCCTCGCCAAATGTTTTCATAAATGACAGTACTTCTGGATCGGTTTCTTGAATAGGAATGATTTCTAAGAGCTTTAAATAACGAGCTGGGTTAAAAAAATGTGTGCCTAAAAAATGGCGTTTAAAATCATCTGATCGGCCTTCTGCCATTTTTTCAACTGAAATACCGGATGTATTGCTTGATACGATGCTTCCTTCTTTGCGGTGTTCGTCGATGAGAGAGAATACGTGCTTTTTGATGCTGAGCTTTTCAGTGACGACTTCAATGATCCAGTCAGCATCGTGTAATAAGGAAAGGTGGTCTGTGAGATTTCCCGGTGTGATGTATGATAGGTTTTTTGCTGAAGTAAGAGGTGCTGGCTTTTGCTTTAACAATTTTTTCATCGCTTCTTGACTTAATCGATTCCGAACACTAGGGTGATCAAGCGTCCGCTTTTTCGCCGTTTCTTCCTTTGTCAGTTCATTTGGCACAATATCTAGCAGTGTAACTGGTATCCCAATATTGGCTAAATGTGCAGCAATGCCTGAGCCCATGACACCTGAACCAATGACAGCCGCCTTGCGAATATGTTTGCCCATAAATATCCCCCTAAACATTTTGAATGAACAGTCATTCATTTTTTGTCCAAAAAAAAGCAATGCCTCTTTCTTTATCTTAAAAGATTTTCCGAAACAGTTCAATAGCAGATTTCAAAAATTTACACATTCTCGTGTGCCTTATTTTGCGGCGTATGAATTAAAGATGAGAGGGAATTGTAAGAATGGAGGTGATGTCCACATGTCTCGTTTGAAGAAAAACCCATCGAAAGCAGGCGTTAGTGCTGCAAGTGTAAAAGGAAACGCAGGTCCATCACAGGAAGCAGACCTAGGCGGGAAAAAAACCAGTCAAAATCAGCAATATAAAAAGAAACAGTAAGGAAACAAATTCGTAAGGAGGAACACAAGTTGAACAATCAGCAAATGAATATGCCCCCAGAAGTCATTTCAGTGAAGGATTCCTTGTACTTAGAGGATATGCTCAACTGGAATTTGATCGCCATGAAAAAGGCTCATTTTATGGCCGAGCATTGCCAGGACCAAACATTGAAACAAGAATTAAATCAAGTTGGGCAAATGCATCATCAGCATTACACACAAATTCTTCAGCATTTAGGCAGCTCAGGGCAAGGCCAGTCTACTGGCTTTATGCAATAGGAGGAAAAAACATGGAACAGCAAAACCAACAAAAAATCGGGAATCCACAAACTCCGGTTCCCACAACAACCAACATGAACGATCGTGATTTTGTCACAGACCTCTTGTCGACTGAAAAATATATGACAAGTGGATACAACACAGCGCTCAATGAATTCAGTCATGAATCTCTTTATCAGGATATTCAGCGAATTGCACTGGAAACACAGAAAACACAAAGACATTTATATGATGTCATGTTCCGATATGGCTGGTATTCTGTTGAAGCCGCTGATCAGCAAAAGCTCCAGCAGGCACACCAGAAATTCCAGCAAACACTGACAGATCAATCTCCGTACGGTTCATCACAAATGTCATAAGAAAAAAACTGCCAGTTGGAGCTGGCAGTCAATTGTTGATAAAGGGCTAAAATGATTTTTATTTTAGCCCTTTATCTTCTTTTCAGCGTGATAGAAAACCTTTGCAGTCTAGAAAGGGACGAGCACTGGCGCGGAGCGAATTGAACATTCGTGAGCACCAGCGCACAGGACTGACAAAGAATGCGAGGCTTTGTCTACACGCTGCTGGCAGTTTTTTAACGGTCTTTATTGGCGCGATGAGCTTCGTTCAACTGTTTGATTCGTTGAATCGTGTGTTTGATTTCTTCTTTTGCTTCTGGATACGTTTCATTGAAATGCTTTGCTAGCGGCGGCATGCTTTTTGCGATATGGGAGTAGATCACCCATTGTTTCACATCTTGTTTCAGCTCGTCTGTTGATTCACCGAGCAGCAGCTCTGTATATTTATCAAGCAAGCCTTCCAGCTTTTCATCTAATTCATTTCCCATTGATATTCCGCTCCTTTTTCAGAAAAAAGCCTGACTCTGTGAGACACAGATGTCAGGCTTTTGACATACGATTATCTTGCAGCAAGAAACGTTTCAGCTTGCGCTTGCTGCACAATACAGCGTCCTCTACCGTGCGGAATACATAATGGTGTTCCAAATAAAGGATCTGTTGTCACTTGGCAATTCATATCAAAGACATTTTTCACAAGATCACAATTAATCACTGTTTCTGGTCTGCCTTCTGCATAGATTGACTTGTCTTTAATCGCGACAAGATGATGAGCATATCTGCATGCAAGATTGAGGTCATGAAGAACCATCACAATCGTGCGCTGCTCTTTCTCATTTAAATCAAACAGAAGATCCAAAATTTCGATTTGATGCGTCATGTCTAAATATGTCGTCGGCTCATCTAACAAAATAATATCGGTCTCTTGGGCCAGCGTCATCGCAATCCATGCACGCTGCCTTTGTCCACCTGATAATGAATCAACGGTCCGATCAGCAAGATCTTCCATCTTTGTTGACTTCAATGCGCGGTTCACAGCTTCTTCATCTTGCTTCGACCACTGCTTCAGCCAATTTTGATAAGGATATCTTCCTTGCTTCACTAACTGATGCACGGTTAATCCTTCTGGCGCTTCTGGTCCTTGTGGAAGAATGGCGAGCTGTTTCGCTACTTCTTTTGTTGGTAATTTTGCAATGGAATGACCTTCAAGCAGGACAGAACCACCCATTGGCTTCATGAGTCGGGCCAAAGAGCGAAGTAGCGTGGATTTACCACATCCATTACTGCCAATAAATACTGTGATTTCACCCTTAGGGATTGATACATTTAGTTCATCGATGATCATTGTTTCTCCGTAGCCTAAGCTTAAACCTTCAGTAGAAATGGCACTCATTCCGCTCAAACGCTCCTTTTCTCATCCAAATTTTTATATGAAATATCGTCTATGTACAGACGTAAAAGATCACTTATCTCAATTTAGTGTATCAGATTTAAGTGATCTTGAAAATCATTTTCAATTAAAAAATGAGAAAGTCTCGTTTATTTCTTCCTTTGGAATGTACGTTTGGTCCCATCCTCGAGCTTTAAATCGATCTGAATCCGCTGATAATCATCATCTAAATTAAAAGCAGTTAATAGTTCATTTACATACGCTTCATTGATCTTTGCACTAGGAATCGATATATCATTCAGCTTCATCTTCATCTCGCGCAAGGCTTCTTCTCCTTCATAGCGGGCTCCATTCATATGATCACGAATGATTGCTTCCTCTTTGCCTCTTGCCTGACGGTAGGTCGCTTCGTATAATTCGTTTTTCTGTCCATATTGGACAAGCAGATGCACATGCTGAAATGGCAGTTCCTTCATTTGAACAGCTGATAGACTTTCTGCTTCTGCTTCATGTGTTTGTTGTAACGGTTCAACTGATTGACAGCCGGACAGCATAAAGAGCAGCACTCCTATTCGTCCCGCCTTCTTCCAACACATCATGTGTTTCCTCCTATTTCACAGCATCGCTTTTTATTCTTCTCCAGGCTCCTTTTTGTTATTCAATAAAACAGCCCACTATGATAAATTGAAACAAAAAGGAGGACCGGATGATGAAAAGAACAGCCATTGTAACTGGTGCCAATAGCGGCTTTGGCAAGCTCATCACGATGTGTCTCGCAAAGCGGGGCTATACAGTGATTGCCGGCGTCAGACAGGAAACCAATGCCAAAAAGCTCGCTGAAGAAATCGAGGAAGCCTCTTTATCTGGCATGATACATATTGAAGCGTTAGATGTGACCGATACGCAGTCGATTCAAGCATTTCAGAAGAAGCTTCATACCTATGCACCCATTACCCTGCTTGTGAACAATGCGGGAACAGCCTTTGCTGGTTTTGCGGAGGAGGTTCCTGTCGATACATACCGCCAACAATTTGAAGTGAATGTCTTCGGTGTGATGGAAATGACCCAAGCAGTGCTGCCGTTTATGACGAGTGGCGCAAAAATTTTCAATATGAGCAGTATCAGTGGATTAATGGGAATGCCTGCACTTTCTCCATATGTATCGTCTAAGTTTGCGTTGGAAGGCTATACAGAAAGCTTGCGGATTGAACTGGCTTCGTTCGGTATACAGGCGGCCTTGATCGAGCCAGGCTCTTTCCAGACGAATATTTGGAACACTTCCATGAACGAGCAAATGATTCAGCCAGCAGAAGGTTCGAAATACACAAAACTCTATCAAAAGATGATGGCCCATATTGATGCCCAGAAATCCAACTATGGAGATCCTCGTGAAGTGGCAGAGCTTGTTGTACGATTAGCAGAAAAGAAGCGGCTGAAACGGCTGAGATATCTTGTTGGAAAAGGTGTACGACTTTCATTCACAGCAAAGCAGCTTCTGCCATGGAACATGTGGGAACACATCATACTACGTACACTCTCTTCAAAAAAATAAGCACAAAAAAACAGGTGGATACGTTGACATCCACCTGTTTTTTTCATTTATTCGCTATCTGACTGTCCAAGGGTAATATCTAGATTTTTGTTCTTTCCTTCACGAATGACAGTCATTGTGGTTTTATCGCCGACTTTTGTTTCTTTGTAAAGAATTTCTTTCAGCTGAGAGCTGTTCACTACGTCTTTCCCTTTGAACTTGATGATGACATCTCCAGATTTCAAGCCTGCTTTTTGTGCAGGTGAACCTTTTGAAACATCCTTTACATAAATGCCTTTGCCGATTTGTTTATCAAATAAGCCGAGCGTATTTTCCTGATACGTCTCAGGCACTTGCTCAAGATCAATCATTTGAACGCCAAGATATGGACGTTCAACTTTTCCATTTTTCAACAGCTCATCTACAATCGGTTTGACATCGTTACTTGGGATCGCGAATCCAAGTGATTCCACACCGCTTTCGCTGATTTTCAAGCTGTTAATGCCAATGACTTGACCATCTGTATTGATCAGTGGCCCCCCGCTGTTTCCTGGGTTAATCGCTGCATCTGTTTGCAGCACATTCATCTCCACCGTACCAGATGACGTATTTGCTTCTACAGTACGATCAAGACCACTAATGATTCCTTCTGTCACAGTACCTGAGAACTGTGCACCGAGCGGATTCCCAATGGCAATGACTTTATCTCCAGCACGAAGCTTAGAAGAATCACCAAAGCTCGCCACTTTATCAATGCCGTCTGCGTTCATTTCAACAACGGCTAAGTCGGTCATGACATCACTGCCGACAAGCTTTGCGTCTTTTGTTTTTCCATCATAAAGGGTGACCTTGATTTTATTGGCCCCTTCGACAACGTGGTTATTTGTAATAATGTACGCTTTTTTGCCATCTTTTTTGAAGATGACACCAGAGCCTGTTCCAGCTTCAGCTTCTGTTTGATCACCGCTCAAGCCAAACGAATTTTGTGTAGATTGATAGTTTGAGACCCCTACAATAGTGGGCTCTAAATCTTCTACCATATCAGCCACATTTGTGGCATTGGTGATTTGTTTTGTCGAGAAATTATCTGAGGCTGCCGGCTCGCTTGATGCGGTCTGCGTTTGCGTGTTGGCAGCTGTATCCTGTGACTGCGGCAAAAGCGGTGTAATGCCAAGTACAAGACCCCCGCCAATAATCCCTCCAAGAATTGGGCTGAGCCATGCCGCCTTCCGCTTTTTCTCTTTTTTCGACGCACGGTCATCCACCATTTGAGGAGAATGATTTGTCACACTCTCCTGCGAGGCAGATGCTTCATTTTCATGCTGGTGAAAAACAAGTTCCTTCTCTTTTTCTGGTGCGTCTATTTGTTTCTCATTCTCTTGATGGGTATCTTTTTGATGATTCATTTCATTGTCTTGATTTTCTGGATGATTCATCTTATTCTCTTCATCTTCTCTTCGGAAATCCATCGCTTGCACTCCTTTACTTCATGTTTCATTCATATGTCTAGATAGGACTCAGGTCCTCTTAATGGAAAGATCATTGAAAAATACTTTATGGCAATATGTCAAATTATATAATACTTATTCATAGAAAAAAAGCAAGGTGCGCACATTGATGAAAAGCACCTATTCATCCGCCTTTTGTCTATGCCCTTTTTTCCCTTGACCTTATCATAATCAAACATTATGGGATAATGATGAGAAGAATATGTGAAATTGTGAAAAAAGCGTGTGATTGTTGACATGCCGCCTTCGTATCCCGTTATAATGACGTTGAGAGGATGTGGAAGACTTTGTCGTACACCATTTATTTAGTTGAAGATGAACAAAATTTAAATGAACTGTTAACCAAATATTTAGAGAGTGAGGATTGGAATGTCTCCTCTTTTTTAACCGGAGAAGCGGCACGCGAGGCCATAAACAAGCCGCCGCATCTATGGATTTTAGATATCATGCTGCCTGATACAGACGGCTATACCCTCATAAAAGAAATTAAAGCCGCATCGCCTGACGTACCGGTCATTTTCATTTCAGCACGTGATGCAGATATCGACCGTGTCCTCGGTTTAGAGCTGGGAAGCAGTGATTATATTGCGAAGCCGTTTCTTCCTCGTGAGCTGATCATTCGGGTTCAAAAGCTGCTGGAGCTTGTGTATAAAAACAGCGATAGCCCGCAGCAGCAAAGCGTCACTTCAGTTTCTTCTTATGTCATTCATGAGGATGTAAGAGAGGTCTATGAAGAGGGGCAGCTCATTAACTTAACGTCTAAGGAATTTGACTTGCTGCTTTTATTTACACATCACCAGGGACATGCTTTTTCTCGTGAAGATATCCTCGTCAAGATTTGGGGACACGATTACTTCGGGACAGATCGTGTGGTGGATGACCTTGTCAGACGGCTGCGCAAAAAAATGCCCGACTTAAAGGTCGAGACCATCTATGGATTTGGCTATAGGATGCTGAAAGGATGAAGAACAAACCGCTCGCTTTTCAAATTTGGGCTGTGATCTCTGGCATTTTGCTCACCATTTCCATTGTCCTGATTATTCTATTTTCCAATACATTACGTGACTTTTTCACAAATGAAATTTATAAAAATATCGAAAATGAACAGCAAGTGCTGACAGAATATCCATTGAACCGAGACGGCTCGCCAAAATCGACACCGGAAAACCGCTCCGTGCAGCACATTTTGATCCCGTCAGATGAATTAGATCAAATGGCGCAGTTTTTTCCGCATGCTTTTATTGAGAAAATCCAATCGTTTGTGAAAAAACAAAAAAGCGCAACGAAACGGTATTCTGAAGAGGTGAACGGCCAGCATATCTTTTTTGTCATCAAAAAAGTATCATCAGGCAATACACAATATATTCTTCTGTCCTATGCACCAGATTCTTATCGAGATGACCTATCCTTTACGCTGTTTAAACAGCTGATCTTTATTTTAGGCACTGTTATTTTACTAAGCTGGATTCCATCGATTTGGCTTGCCCGCTATCTATCCCGACCAATCGTTGCGTTTGAAAAGCACGTCAAACGGATTGCCCAAGAGGACTGGGACGATCCTGTCATCGTTGACCGGCAAGATGAAATTGGCAAACTTGGTCATACCATTGAAGAAATGAGACAAAAACTCATTCAAAAAGATGAAACAGAACGGACACTTTTGCAGAATATTTCACATGACTTAAAAACACCTGTCATGGTCATCCGCGGCTACACGCAGTCCATTAAAGATGGTATTTTTCCTAAGGGAGATCTTGAACAAACGGTGGAAGTCATTGAAGGTGAAGCGGAAAAGCTTGAGAAGAAAATCAAGGATCTGCTGTATTTAACAAAGCTTGATTATTTATCTAAACAACATCCCGCACATTCTTCCTTCCTACTCAGTAATACGATGCTGGAAGTGGTCGACCGAATACGCTGGTCGAAAAATGAATTGCAGTGGAACGTGGACTTAGATGATGAGGCTGCTCTTGAAGGCGATCCAGAACAATGGAGCAAATTATTTGAGAATGTACTAGAAAATCAACTTCGCTACGCAAAAAGTAAGATTGATATTCAGATGAAACAAGAAGAGGATCAAATCCGCATTGTCATTCGTAATGACGGCCCTCCAATTGAAGAACATATGCTGTCCAACCTATACGAACCTTTTAGTAAGGGAAAAAAGGGCGAATTCGGTATTGGATTAAGCATTGTCAAAAGAATCCTTTCAATGCATCAAGCGTCCATATCTATTGAAAATGATGATCTAGGTGTACGTTATACAATCATGGTTCCAAAGAAGAGACTGTAGGTTTTTGACCGCAGTCTTTTTTAAATGAATGAATACCCATTGAAATCACGGTATGTGGCTTTGATCTTTTTGCCAGCTTGATACATCCATTTCTTTTCAATGGTTGTCTCTTTCGGCATTTTGACTTTTTCTACTTGAATCCCTTTTGTTCGCAAGCGTCTAATCATATCATCGATTTCTCTCATGGAACATCATCCTTTCACATATTTTGACCAGTTGGTCACCTTACTTTATAATATAAAGAATTACACTGTAAAAAACAAGTTACAATCTGATTAATTTTTGAAAACTTTCGTCGTTTATGACCAATAAGTCACATCTCTTTGCGCACGTTTCCTAAGACATTTGTCTCTCGGTAAGAAAGGATGACATTCATATTGAAAAAGAAAGAAAAAATGATCATTGAGGCTGGCATGAAATTATTTGCCAGCAAAGGCTACAACACAACGTCTGTTCAGGAAATTGCGGATGAATGCCACATGTCAAAGGGTGCTTTTTATCTTTATTTTAAATCAAAGGAAGCATTGCTCATTTCGATCCTTCATTACTATTACGATAAGGTATTTACCCGGATTCATGAGGTTCAAACAGAGGGCGGCACACCAAAAGAAGCCTACCGCAAACAGCTCACTGTCTATTACGATAATATTTTGCAGCAAAAGGATTTTATTAAAATGCAGCTGAGCGATCGAGCGCTTCCTATGACTCAAGAAACGCAGCAGCTCGCAAAACAAATTAGGCTTGCGACGATTCAGCTTCATATCGATAATATTAAACAAGTGTATGGAGACGCTGCCATTCCTTATATGGCTGATTTATGTTTGACGATTGAGGGCATGAGCCACGTTTATTTCGAGCTTGCGATTTTATATGATTTTCAGCTGGAAGCAGAAGAGCTTGCCACAACCATGATTCACCGTATCGATGATTTAATGGGCGGTATGATGAAGCGAAATGATCTTCCTCTCATTTCTGTAGATCAAGCGAGCGATTGGTTTGGTCCGATTTATGAACGGTCATTCGATCCTCTCACAGAATCTCTTTTACAGGAATTAAGAGAGATGGCTGAAGCACACTATGAAGTGAAAGACGAGCCTGAATTATTTGAAGCACTTGGCATTCTGGAAAATGAATTAAACAAACAAAAACCAAGACAAGTCATCGTGAAAGGCATGCTGTACCAATTGAAATTATACGCACCGCTTCAAACCAACTCCGAATCTCTTTTGCGCATTTTGAAAGAGGATCATTTGTAAACACATATTTTCAATGAAAAAAACCAGGGGCAGCCGCCCCTGGTTTCTTATTTTGCTTTCGGTGTCACCATTTCCTCTGGTTTCACAAATTGCTCGAACTGCTCTTCTGTTAACAGCTCTAATTGAAGTGCTGCTTCTTTTAGTGTTAATCCTTCTTTGTGCGCAAGCTTCGCAATTTTCGCTGCATTTTCATATCCGATGTGCGGGTTTAGTGCCGTCACAAGCATCAATGAATTGTTCAAGTTTTTCTCAATCGTTTCAAGGTTTGGTTCGATTCCAACTGCACACTTGTCATGGAATGAGTTCATGCCGTCAGCAAGCAGTTCAACTGATTGCAAGAAGTTATAAATGATGACTGGCTTAAATACGTTCAGCTCAAAGTTTCCTTGGCTTGCCGCAAAACCGATTGTGGCATCATTCCCCATGATTTGTGCTGCAATCATGGTTAAAGCTTCACTTTGAGTTGGGTTGACTTTTCCTGGCATAATGGAGCTTCCCGGCTCATTTTCAGGAATGATCAATTCACCAATTCCGCAGCGAGGACCACTTGCAAGCCATCTCACATCATTGGCAATTTTCATTAAATCAGCTGCAAGTGCTTTTAAGGCTCCGTGTGCATACGTAATTTCATCATGGCTTGTCAGCGCATGGAATTTGTTTGGTGAAGAATTGAATGTTTGACCTGTCAGCTGGCTGATTTCCTCAGCAACATATTGACCGAACTCAGGATGTGCGTTAATGCCTGTACCAACAGCCGTTCCACCAATGGCCAATTCTCTCATTTTTTCAGTTGATTCTAGAATCATTTCTTTTGAACGGTCCAGCATGTATACCCAGCCGCTAATCTCTTGACCAACTGTCAGCGGTGTTGCATCCTGCAAGTGCGTACGGCCGATTTTCACAATCTCTTGATACGCTTTTGCTTTCTCATCAAGAGTTGTTCTTAACTGGTCAATTGCAGGCAGCAATTTTTTGTACACAGCTAAAACAGCTGCCACGTGCATAGCCGTTGGGAATGTATCATTTGAGCTTTGGCTGCGGTTAACGTCATCATTCGGATGAATGCTGAACTCGCTATTTTTATCTTTCAAGTAAGCAGTTGCTCTGTTTGCAACGACTTCGTTCATGTTCATGTTACTTTGTGTTCCACTGCCTGTCTGCCAAACAACAAGCGGGAAATGCTCGTCATACTTTCCGCTGATGATGTCATCACATACAGCAGCAATAGCTTCTGCTTTTTCGCTTTCAAGGTTGCCAAGACGTTCGTTCGCAATCGCTGTGCTACGTTTCAAAATTGCAAACGCATTCACAACTTCCTTTGGCATTTTCTCAGAACCGATTTTGAAATTTTCTTTGCTTCGTTGTGTTTGTGCACCCCAGAACTTGTCCTTCGGCACTTTGATTTCGCCCATTGTGTCTTTTTCGATTCTAAATTCCGTCATTATGTATCCCTCCATAGCTTCTCATCACTCAACTCTATTCTATACAAAAAACGAAAATCCTTTAAGCGTTTTCAATTAAAATTTTATCTTTATTTTAATTTTAGTTCAATATAAACGCGAACATCCTTCGAATATTTGTATTTTGGGTTCGTTTTTCCGTAATCCTTTGATGTATATGTCACCTCATAATGCTTGTCAAACGACTGTAGAATACGGTCGATCTCCTCTTTTGTTCCTGCTAAACGAATTTGTGCCATCTTGTTTCCTCCAAAACCCTCATTCTTTCTTTTACCACAAAATAATGTAACACAGAATATTGTTTTTTCAAGCAGGTAATGCTAAGAAAAAGATTTGAGGCGGGTGATCCGAATGAATCAAACTCCATTAAAAGAGCACTTATACGATAATCTCTCCGTCATCCTTCCACAATTAAAGGAAATGGACGATTTGGTCCATGAGAAAAAAACGCTGCCTCACGGACAGGTGGTTTACTATTTATACATAAAAGAAATGAACGAAAAGATGGAGATTCAAACCTTTTTAAAGCTGCTTCTCCAAGATCATACGTCTCTCACAAAAGAGAAGCTGGAATCCAATTTATCGATGATGACCACCCGTTCGGTGAAAACCTCTGAGGAATTGGTCGATGCGATTTTTGATGGGCATTGTGTTGTTCTGATTAACGGATTTCAGCATGCGTATATTTTAGAAACTCATGGAACGAAGAAACGCAGTATAGGGGATGCTACCTCTGAAACAGTTGTGAGAGGACCGAAAATTGGCTTTATTGAAGATTTAGATACGAACTTAGCTCTTGTAAGACAGCGCTTGAAAAACCCCGATCTTAAAACCGTCGACATGAAGATTGGTCAAAAAAAGTACACCAAAGTGACCATCATGTACATTGACGGTATGGCTCAATCATCTGTTTTAAAAGAAGTGAAAAAACGGCTCAAGCAAGTCACTATTGATGATATACAAGATTCCGGTGTTCTTGAGGAACTGATTGAGGACAATGTGTACTCTCCTTTCCCGCAAATACAAAACACAGAACGGCCGGATAAAGTGGCATCTGCTTTAAATAATGGACGTGTCGCCATTTTTGTTGACCATTCACCTTTTGTGTTAATTGTACCTGCTTCTCTCGCGACGATTATGCAATCACCTGATGATTATTATGAAAGGTGGATCGCTGCCTCTCTCATTCGGATGCTGCGGTTTACCTCTATTTTTCTGACATTATTTTTATCAGCCATTTATATTGCGCTTGTGTCCTTCCATCAAGGGCTTTTACCAACAACTCTTGCTATTTCAATCTCAAGCACTAGAGAAAACGTCCCCTTTCCGCCTATTGTGGAGGCACTGATCATGGAGATAACGATTGAACTGCTGCGGGAAGCCGGTTTAAGGCTGCCAAATCCGCTCGGGCAAACGATTGGACTTGTAGGCGGAGTTGTCATCGGGCAGGCGGCCGTTCAGGCTCATATTGTGAGCTCGATCATGGTGATTATCGTCAGTGTGATTGCCCTCGCATCATTCACTGTCCCGCAATATGGGATGGGCATGTCGTTCCGCGTGCTCCGGTTTGTGTCCATGTTTACAGCAGCTACCTTTGGTTTATATGGGATTGTGCTGTTCATGCTCGTTCTCCTTACTCATTTAACACGGCAAAAAAGTTTTGGGACACCTTATTTCTCACCAGATTTTGTGTTCAGCTATAAAAACGAAGACAATTCCATCATTCGATTGCCTTTAAAAAATCAAAAGAAAGGAGAACGATATGGTCAATCATAAAGAGTCGATCACCAGCTATCAGGCAAGTGCCATCATTGCCAATACAACATTAGGTGCAAGTATGATGATTCTGCCAAGAGCAATGGCTCAGGCTGCAGCTACACCTGACGGCTGGATTGCGCTCTTACTCATGAGTGGCATTTACATTGTATTTATTTTTGCGAATGTCCTTATGATGAAAAAAGTCCCCTTCTCCTCTTACTATGATTATACGAACGAGGGGCTTGGCAAGTGGATCGGTGCCCTTGCTAACCTGCTCATTATTATTTATTTTCTCGGCGTTGCCAGCTATGAAGTGCGGGCTATGTCGGAAATGGTGAAGTTCTTTTTGCTTCAAAACACTCCTGTAGCGGTGACAATGATCAGCTTTATTTTGGTCGGTCTTTATCTTGTCGTCGGCGGGATTGGCGATTTTGCCAGACTGTGCCCTTTTTTCCTCATTGTCACCCTGATTATCTTATTTATTGCTTACGGACTCAGTGTTCAAGAGTTTAAGTTAGATAACCTCCGGCCTGTTTTAGGCGAGGGCTTCTCCCCTGTCTTCAAATCCTTTAATGCATCAGCTATTTCGTTTGTCGGCATTGAAATGATGCTGTTTATGCCTGTCTATATGAACACGCAAAAACACACCTTTGCTTATGGCGCAATCGGCTTTTTGATTCCTGCGATCATTTATATATTCACCTATATTCTTGTCGTTGGTGCGTTCACTGTGAAAGAAACTGCGACGTTGACTTGGCCGACAATTGCTTTATTTCAATCGTTCGATATACAGGGGATCTTTATTGAGCGGATTGAATCTTTTTTGCTTATCGTTTGGCTTGTTCAGCTTTATACGAGCTTTGTAGGATATACGTTTTTTGCTGCAATGGGGGTATCCAAACTAACAAAATTACCCAAAAAAGTCGTACTCACGTTGATGGGAATTGTCATCTACTTTGCCGCCGTTTTCCCAAAGGATGTTGATACGGTACGTGATTATTTAACCTATGTGAACAATTTATTTTTCCTTTTATTCGGCATTCTCCCGTTTCTCTTATTTATCATCGTGTTTTTTAAAAGGAGGCGGAAAGCGGCATGAAAAAGAAAGCGGTTTTTGCATTAATGACCCTTTTTCTATTAAGTGGATGCTGGGATAGTACCAATATTGAGGAACTCAACATGGCGATTGGTTATGGCTTAGATAAAGGAGATGACGGTCATAAGCTTAAAATATCAATGCAAGTCCTTGTTCCTCAAAAAATTGAACAAGAATCCAGCGTAAAAGACCCAACAAAGATTATAGAAACTAGTGGTGATTCGGTACATCAAATATTTCGAACAACGACGCTCAAAAGTCACCGCATTTTCGCCCAGCAGCTGAGGGTGTATTTATTTTCTGAGGAACTCATCAATGAGAATAATTTCGACCTCGTCATTAATCAATTCATTCGCGACAATGAAACGAGGAGAGGAAGCCTCGTCTTTATGACCTCAGAAAAGCCTGGGGACTTGCTGAAAATCAATGACGCTGGTCAGCCAGCTTCTTCTACATTATATGACCTTTCTGCGAATACAAAATCGACCATACGTATGTTCAAGCCCGTTTCATTAGGAGATATTTCTTCTGCTATGCAAAACAACGTATCTTTTGCTGTTCCGAAAGTCGGTGTGAATCAAGGGAAATTAATACTCGACGGAGCCTCTATTATTAAGAACAGACGATTTCTCACCAGCATCTCTCCGTTAGCCGTGCAGTCATACAACCTGTTGACTGGGGACGGAAAAGGCGGAGTAATTGAATTTGAATATGATCACAGCATCTATTCGTTTGAGATTTTTAAACTGAAACACAACATTGAAACGAACAAAACAGCGAGCGGAAAATATCAATTTAATGTGTCAGTGGAGCTTGAAGGAAGGTTGTCTGAGGATTGGAATGAGCGGGAAAATGCATTTAATGAAAAGTATCTCCAAGAGATTGAAGGTGTCGTGGAGCGTCGAATAGAGAAAAACGTAAAAGATTTCATTGGGGAATTACAGCATGAGATCAAAGCAGATATTTGCGGGTTTTCTCAAAAAGCGAGTATTGCGTATCCGAAGGACTTTCGAAAAGAAGCGAAGCATTGGGATGAAATTTTTAGTGAATCAGACATTCGTTACAAGGCAAATGTGAAAATCCGTGACTTCGGGACTAAGGGCGCAACACAATCTTTATAGAGTATGTTAAAATGGTAAGAAAAAAAGGGTGTCAATCATGAAACGAGCTTTACTTTCGGCCGGCATTCTATTTTTGATTCTAGGGATACTTATGTTAATCGTTGTATTCACGCAATCAAAAGAAGATTTCTTCATTGAAGCCGACAGCTTTTCAAGCACATTTTTGATCGTGGTTTATTATGGACAAACCCCTGCGCTCCTTCTGTTGGGAGGCGGATTATTCGTCGGACTTTCACAGATCATTGATTTGCAGGAAAAAAAAGCGGCAGCAGCAACGGAGAGCGTAAAGCTTTTATCCGAAATGAAGAAAACCCTGGAAGAAAAATCGGCCAAGGAGCAGGAGGCTTTTCCAGTTCCTGAGCTCCATCAACTATCCGAACGTCCGATCACAGGACAGAAGGACTAATTTTACGCATGTTCTAGCAGCTTTCACCTGAAAGCTGTTTTTTTATTGAATCAGCTTATGACGGTGCGCATACACAGCCGCTTGCGTTCGATCTTCCACATCAAGCTTGGAAAGAATGTTGGTAATATGGGTCTTCACCGTTTTAATTGTAATAAATAATTCCTCGGCAATGACCTTATTCGATTTCCCATCCGCAATCAGCTTCAAGATCTCCATTTCTCTTGCTGTTAATGAATCGTGAAGGATGGACCCATTTGATGAATGACGGAGTTTATTCATGACCTTTCCAGCCACTTTTGATTCAAGTCTTGGTTCGCCGATACTTGCTGATCTGATGGCATCAGCAATTTCTCCTGCCTTGGATGTTTTTAATAAATAGCTTAAAGCACCCGCCTCAATCACTGGATAGACTTTATCATCGTCAATAAAGCTCGTCAGAACGATGATTTTGGCATCTTCAATTTCCTGACAAATTCTTTTCGTTGCTTCGATGCCATCCATCCCTTCCATGACAAGATCCATTAAAATGACATCTGGCCTTAATTCAACGGCTAGCTCTACACCTTTTTGTCCATCTGACGCTTCACCAATGACTTCAATATCAGCCTGCGCCTCTAAAAAGGCCGCAAGACCCATTCTCACCATTTCGTGATCGTCGATTAAAAGCACTCGAATCATCGAACGTTCTCTCCTTTTCCTTCATCAAAAATGGGAACCTTCACATCAATTTGTGTGCCTTTTCCCTCAAATGACATAATCTCTGCGACACCGCCTACTTCACTTGTTCTCTCTCGAATCGATTCAAGTCCGTAGGAGGCTGTCTTCACATGATCTGTTTGAAAGCCGATACCATTATCAATAATCTTTAGCTGCACTTGCCGGTTTCTTATGAGCAGGCGCACAGTTACCTTTGTCGCCTTTGCATGCCTAAATACATTAGACAGGGCTTCTTGCACAATTCGGAAGAGGTGGTCCTCTACTCCTTTAGATAGCGGAACATCATCTTCGATTTCCCAATCAATATCAATCGGCTGCTTTGCTTGGAATTCATTTAGCAGCTCAATTAAGCCTTTTTTCAGGTCTTTTCCTTCTAGCGTGATCGGTCTTAGGTGAAGCAGAAGAGCACGCATCTCATTTTGTGCATCGCCAGCCATTCGTTCGACAAGCTGCATTTGCTTTAATATCTTTTCGTCCTTTTCCTTCATGCCTTCAAGAATAGCTGAAGTCATCATTGAAATTGCAAATAACTGCTGACTGACCGCATCATGGAGCTCTCGTGCAAGCCGCTGCCGCTCTTCTGAGACGACCGATTTCTTCATTTGAACCTGCCATTCAGCCCGTTCATTTGAAAGCTTTTGCAAAGAGGCTACTTGCCCTTCGACCCGCTTCGCCATTTCATTTAATTGATCGGCAGCTAAGCCAATTTCATCGTCGCCAAGAGACGGCAGTCTGTATGCAAAGTTTCCATTTTCAAATTTCAAAATCGACTCAACAAGCTGATCGAGGCGTTTCTTATGCTGATAGCCAAATACACTCCCGGCAGAAATCCCAATCGCAAGACTAACGATGAGTAAAATACAAAAAAACGGTATGCCAAACCAGCGGGTAGAAAGCAGGATCATCGGATCAAGCTGATAATAAAAAAACATCGGCAGTGTCGTCATTGTCACAACACCGAGCGAGATACCGACGCCAAGACGAACAGATTGCCACTGGAGACCTAAATGCAATTTCCTCATAAGTATCTCACATCCACATCTCCGATCAGCAGAGAGATGGAGATTTTCACTTTTCGTTTGCTCTCATCGTAATCGTTGGTCATCACGTACACTTTACTGCCGAACCCGCTTCTTTTTTCATCTATGATTTTCATATCACCAATCGCGGCGGAAGCACTCACACATACTTCAATATCCTGCGGTACATAAATATCCACATCTCCAATCAGCCCGCTAATCACGATCGTACTCTCTTCTTCTGCGATGATCGCCTTTGATAAATCGATTTTAACATCGCCAATAAAACCTGAAATCGTCAAATCACTTAATTGAAACGGCTTTTTCATCAGCCTGACTTCACCAATAAAAAAGTCATGCTCTTTGCGCGGCTTTGTCTGGCTTTTTGTTTTCTTCTGATCGCTCTTTTTTTCAAGATTGACTTTCAGTGAAGGCTTCCCGTCGTCTGATGTTTCCTTTTTATCGACATCAAAAACAGGTTTATTTTTCAATAAGCGGTAGCCGGCATAAATCAAAAAGGCCGCAAATAGGTAACCTGTTAAACTAAATGTAATATTGAGCAGAAATTTTAAGAAGAGAAAGCCGGCAAAAATATAGGAAACTGAACCGAGCCAACGTTTGGATCGTGAGTGCAGCCAATAACCCGCCAGCGCAAAAAACACAGGCCAAAACAAATCTGCTCCGATCCCAATAATTTTGAGAAATAAATTAATACCAAATATCACAACAATGATGCCTAAAATTTGATTCCTTGTAAAACGCAGTTGACTCGCCTCCTTCCTTTCTTTCATTCATTACCGCAGCTTGAGGTTACCACTTGTCATTTCAATATCGACTAAATGTGTCCCTTTTCCCCGCGTACCTGTAAAGCCTCGACCTTCATTATCCACTTGATCAAAGTCATACGAGTGATCAACGCTTCCACTTGTTTTTTTCACCTGAACGTTGAAATCTCCGTCATCTGGCAAATTAAATTTCGCGCTCCCTGATGTCATATGAAAGGAGACAGGTGACTCAATTGTATCAAAACTTGCTGTCAATCGGCCGCTTGTCATGCCCAATTGCAGCTCGCCTTTGACATCATTAATATCAGCTCGCCCTGAAGTTGCTCCAATATCACTATCCTTCGCATCAATGTGCGACACTGCCAGTCTGCCAGAGGTTGCTTTGATTTCTACATTTTTTGCTGAGAAATTCTCAGCTGTGAGGTTTCCGCTCGTTGATTTGAGTATCACATCTTGAAGGGACAGCTTTCCTTCTCCATCAATCTCACTGACGCCGCTTCCACCCGTAATCTTCACATTTTTATGATAATCTGTTGGAATTTTAACTAAAAGCTCTCCTTTTTCAAATTGAGTAAAAAACAAGAAGCTTTTATTTTCAGCACGAATTTTGAACGTACCGCCTGTTTGCTCCGCATACATTTTCCCTTTTCCATTGACAGCAGTCACCGAGATATCGGAACGATTTTCAGGTTTTACCTTCACGCGAAACCCAGAAAGAGAAATATCTAATTGATCAATCTCCTCTTTTTTCGCTGAAGCTGTTGTCACTGGTTTTTCACGGGAAAAACTTAAATGAAAGAGATTTTCATTTTTGAAAAGCATGCCAATCATTAAAAAGATACCTACAAGTATACAAATTAGACCGATTAATCGCTTCATTTATACCATCCCTTTATCTTCTGACCTTTTCATTATAAGGAAAAGCGAAACAGAAAGAAATCAAATATCGGAAGAAAAAGCCTGCTTTTCTTCCGATTTGACCTCTATACGTTTGCTTGCTGCTGTTCAGGCTTTTTCTCAAGCTTCAGCTTCTGCCATTCTTTTTCAACCTCATCGGCGTAGTCTAAATGAGCATATGCCCCTTGATCTGCAAATTGTGCATAGCTGCCTGCTTTTGTTTCCATTTCTTCAATACGGTTCTCCATTCGAAGAAACTCTTTATATGCACTTTCACTGTCTACTTTATTGATGGAATTATTCATATGCTGCTTTGCCTGTGCGGCATTGGCTCTTGCAATCAGTGCCTGCTTCTTGTCTTTTATATCACGCAGCTTCGTTTCTAAGTGCTGCAATTGCTCCTTCAGCTCTTTCAATTGTTTCACAGATTGCTGGTAGGCTTCCTGATATTCGTTGTGCTTTTCTTCAAAATACTTCATTTCTGTGAGCGCTTTTCGTGCAAGCTCCTCTTCTCCAGCATGATATGCCAGCTCGGCCTGTTTCTTTCGCTTTTCAGCAAATGCTTCCGTCTCTTCTGCTTTTCGCAGGAAACCTTGCTGAATCGTTTGCTGTTTGATGATGGCATGTTTCGCTTTCGCAACATCATCCTCCATATCACGAACGTATTGATTCAGCATGACACGCGGATTCTCCAATTTATCTAAACCTTCATTGACAGTTGCAACAAACATATCTCTTACTCTTCTTAATACCATTTGATATTCCTCCCTTTATTTTTTCTTTAAAAAGTCTTCCCACTCTTGATCAAAAGACGTATGAATCGGTTCTTCCGTATTAGGTGCCGTGTTTGGCTCCATATAGGCTCTGCTTGATGATTTTTCGGTAGATTCACCATTGATCATCGACCAGCCAAAATAAAGAAGTACCCCTGCAAATGCGATGCCGAGTATAAACGGCAGAAATTGAACGACGATCAATACACCAATGACTGCTAGAATGACACCTAAGGTTTTACTGCCTTTTTCGTATTTTTTAACACCTACATAGATGAGCCCTGCACCAATCAAAACCGGGATCAGACCACCAAATGAACCACCAAAGAAGATGGATAAACCGACAAACAATAAAATTGAACCGATAATGGTTTTACTTGTTATTTTCATCTTCATGCCTCCTTTCTTGCTCCTTGCTTTAACTATAGTCAAAAAAGAAAGCCGGCAAAACGTGTCACAGATTGATCTTTGTTTGCGACTAGAGTCGTAACAATGCTCAGACTAAGCGGCAGAACCTAATAAAAAAGCACTCTTCTATGAAGAGTGCTTTCCTTATTTAGAACGAAACACATCGGCACTTCGTTCATATTCAACATCAGCTTCACCAAGCCGATAATTCACGATTCGAGCGGCTGCAAATAAATAATCGGATAGACGGTTTACGTATGAGAGCGCAACGGCTGGAATCTCCTCCTGTTTTGCAAGCGTCACAATATGCCTCTCGGCTCTTCTGACGACTGTCCGCGCTACATGTAAGAGAGCAGCGCCTTCCTGACCACCCGGTAAAATAAACTTAGTAAGCGGCTCAGCCTCTTCTACATAGACATCCATTCTTTCCTCAAGGACTGTCACAGAGGCTTCTGTTAATTTGCCTTCTTTACGTGGTTTGACTGCTGCCAAATCACCACCGCAGTCAAACAGCTCATGCTGTATAACGATCAGCTCTGACAAAAGGTCCGGAAACAATTCGCCATGCTGCCGTAATTTTGCATGCGCGAGTCCAATAAAGCTATTCGCCTCATCTAACGTACCATACGCCTCTACTCTCACATCATCTTTATCGGCTCTTCCGCCAATCAAGCCTGTTTGGCCCTGATCCCCGGTTTTCGTATAAAGTTTCAACGGTTTGCCCCCTTTTCTACTGCTTTGTCTCTTTAGTATAACCTGAAGTTAAAAAGATGTATTTGTTTTATTATGAAACACTTTTACTGAAAATCACTCCAACCCTCTTATATATGTTGAATGATGAAACATCCCGTTTTATAATGAATGAAAGCGCTTTTTAATTATGAGAGATGGGGTGGGATGTACGTGAGTTTACAAAATAAAGTAGCAATCATTACAGGTGCAAGCAGAGGAATTGGCCGCGCCATTGCGGAGGCACTTGCCTGCGAAGGAGTGCGCGTCGTTCTCAATGGAACGAACGACATGCTGCTGCAAGAGGTTTGCTCCTCACTGAATAAAAAAGAGAAACGAGCCGTTTATGTAGCTGGTGATGCTAGTTTACCAGAGACAGCCTCTTCACTCGTGGAGCAAGCGAAAACACATTTTGGACAGATTGATCTGCTGGTCAACAATGCTGGGATCAATTTACGAAAATCCACAGTCGAGACATCCCTTGATGAGTGGAAACGATTGATTGATATTAATTTGACCGGCACGTTCCTCATGTGCCAAGCGGTCATTCCTGACATGATCAAACAACAAGGCGGAAAGATTATTAATATGAGTTCTACAACTGGCAAAACCCCTCATCACAATGCATCACCTGCATACGGTGCATCAAAGGCAGGCATCAATTATTTAACCATGCATCTTGCCAAAGAATTAGCAGAACACCACATTCATGTGAATGCTGTCTGCCCTGGTCCAATTGAAACAGACATGAGCAAACAGTGGAGCGATGAATACCGGCGTTCGGTTTTAGATAGAATTCCTTTGAAAACGATTGGAACACCAGAACAAGTCGCAAATGTTGTGACATTTTTAGCTTCTGACCAGTCGGATTTTATCACAGGAGAAACCATCAATATGAATGGCGGAACGTATATGAACTAGAAAAAAAGAGCCTCTCTTAAAGGCTCTTTTTCTTTTCATATTGATTTTCTCTCGTACCAGAAAGCATGATGGCCTGTCTAATAGCTTCTTCCATGCTCGCAGCATCAGCTTTTCCTGTTCCTGCGATATCAAATGCTGTCCCATGATCCACACTTGTACGGATAATCGGCAACCCAACTGTAATGTTTACACCCGACTCTAAGCCAAGCACCTTAATCGGTCCGTGCCCTTGATCATGATACATCGCCACAACGATATCAAAGTCACCTCTTACTGCCCTAAAGAACAAGGTATCAGCAGGCAGCGGCCCAAATACTTGAATCCCTTCTTCCTGCGCTAGTTCAACCGCTGGGATGATCTTCTCCTCTTCTTCTCCGTTCCCAAACAATCCATTCTCCCCAGCATGCGGGTTAATCCCGCATACAGCGATTTTAGGAGCAGAGATCCCAGAACGGACGAGTGTATCATGTGCCAGCTTAATCGTCGTGTATACACGCTCAGGATTAATCTTTAAAATGGCATCCATTAATCCAATATGTGTGGTGACATGAACTACCTTTAAGTTAGGGGCCGCCAGCATCATCGCATAATCTTCTGTACCTGTCAGGTCAGCTAAAATTTCTGTATGTCCTGGATACATATGACCTGCCTTATGAAGTGCTTCTTTGTTTAGCGGCGCTGTGCAAATGCCGTCAATTCTACGGTCATTTGCAAGACTAATGGCTTTTTCAAGATATCGGAAAGCAGCATTTCCTGCTTCTTTTGATATGTCCCCAATTGGAATCTCGTTCGTTAAGAGCTTAAGGTCTAAGCACGGAACTGCTCCGGCTTTCACCTGCTCCGCTTCCTCTGGTTCTTTGATACTTACAATCTCCACATCTGTATTCACAAAGTCTTTCGCCCTATTTAATATACTGGTATCTCCGATCACAAATAGAACGGCTTCTTCATGTAAACGCGTTTGCTGAAAAGCTTTTAAAATAATTTCAGGACCAACACCAGCCGCATCTCCCATCGTTACAGCAATGATTGGTTTTGACATTCGACTTCCCCCTCTATCTTTTTCAGCACTTCTACCGCGTGGAGTACTGAATTTTTTTGTCCGTAAGCTCCTGCTTTCGTAACCGCATATAAATTCGTATCAACAAGCTGGCCGAGCGGGATGCCAGGTTCAATTTCTTTCAGCAGCCGAATACCTCCTGCTCCAAGCTCTTGGCAAATCGCCCGCGCTGTATCTCCGCCAGTTAGGAAAAGTCGTCTCATTCCTGATAATGTGACAATGTCTTTTGTGATCATTCCAAGAAAGACGGACAAAGCACTTCCAACCTCTTGTCTTGACAGCCCTTTCTTTTCTCCGTAAACCAGCATCTTTTCAACCATCTCTGGCCGTGCATCTGTGTAAAGGAGAATATCTTCGTTCTGACGCTTACGCAGTTGATCGAGAACTGATTTTCGTTCCCATGCTTCACGGCCGTTTAATACATTCAGCGGGTTCACTTTTATCTCAAAACAATCGTGAGTTTCTCTTAAATAAGCAAACTGCTCATTTGTTTTTTGAGAGGCACTTCCAGATACGATGAGGACAGGTCTCTGTTTTTTAAGGCGAGAAGTATTTCTATGTTTAGCGATATATGCCGATAATGCACCAGCTAGTCCCGCTGAACCGACCCATAGTATTCTTTTATCCATCTTCATAAACACTTCCACAATCCGCCCTAAATCATCACTTGTTTCTGCATCACACACAAACCATTGGTGACCATGCTTCAATAACGATGATACCTCATCATTCATTCCTTTGAGCTCTTCGCCGATTGTTTGTTGAGAAAGGTTTTTTGGTCTGACGTTCGTCTGCTCCTCAATTAAACCTGATATGCTGGATGTCAAAACTGGTGTTTTCGGATCCTTTGCTGCCTCTGACAGATGAACAGGCACTCCTTCCACATAATGTATGCCATTATTGGTTGCTCTTTGTGCATCTGGGTAGGCAGGTGCGATAACCGCCGCATCAAATGGGCCAATATCCATTAGTGCTTGCAGTTCAATTCCTATATTGCCTCTCAATGTTGAATCTATTTTTTTTAAGAAAAGGTGCGATTCATCTTGGAGAAATGGCTGCACCATTTGGCTGACCTCATGGTAGGCGTTCTCTGAAGACATACTTCGTGAATCGGTATCCACAATCAGCACATCCTCTTTATACCTGTCAATGCCTTCAAATGACGGCTGAAACAGTACAGAGGCTGTGAAGCCCGCTTTGACAAATTGAACACCTGTATCGTTGGCACCTGTCAAATCATCCGCCACAATGATTACCTTTTGCTCTAATTTCGCTCCTTTTTTTAATAGATCGTTTGTCATTTAGACACCTCGGCCTCATTACATATTATTCCTTTAGCTTTCTCCATAGCGTCGTACGGTTGATATTCAACCGCTTTGCCGCCTTTGATTGATTCATATTTTCTTCTTCCAGCACCGTTTTGATAATCCGTCTTTCAATTTCATCAAGCGTTCCATTCAAATAGCTGGACAGCTGTTTTTCTTCATTTTCAAAAGCAAGCTGATCAATTGCTGCCTTTGCCTTATTCAACGTGATATATCCACTTTTTGTCGTCAGCACAAGCTCCTCAATGATCCGCTTGAACTGCCTGACATTTTCTCTGAATTTCTGGTGTTGAAAGGCTTCAATCACATCTGCTGACAGCCCAACCACCTGCGTCCCGTAAAGAGAATTTAGTTCCGCAATAAATAACCTGCTCATGTCCTCAATATCTTCTGGCCGTTCAGACAACGGAGGGACATGAATCGTGAGCTCCTGTAAGCCTGTATATAATTCCTCACAAAACGCTCCAGATTGCATCAATTTGAACAAATCCACTTGAGACGCAGCCATCCAGCGAATATTCTGATGATGATGCATCTGCTCGGCAATGAGCTGCTGTATATCCATTGGAACGCTCTCAATATCCTTTAGAAACATCGTCCCTTTTTGATGCAGAGGGATTGATTTTAAATCTTCCGGTTCTATCAAACGTCTGCAATGTACCGTCGTAAAGCTCTCATCTTTCCTCTCGCTCATTTGATGGATGGCAAATGCAAGGCTTGATTTACCAGTTCCTTGTTCACCATAAAGGCAAATCGAGCGCTCCGTTTGGCTAAACGCTTTTGCCCTTTTGATCACATCTTTCATTTTTGGGCTTTGTTCTGTAAAAAGAGCAAATGGATGTTCTGAATGAATAGGCGACGCAAGCGTCCAAATACGAAGACCTTCTTGATTCATCACAGCCGAAGGCCTTTCAATCGTGACAAGCAACTCGCCTTTCGATAGCATGCTTCCTTTGACATGCCACACTTGCTGCTGATGAGATATTTGAGAATAACCATTTTGTTTCCCTTCTCGAATCGCCTTTAGTGCCGGTTCAAGTGCTGGACACCATGTAATCACATCGGCATGAGAAGTAGACGGTGCAAATAATCCTTTTTCTGTCCATTGTTTCATTTGTTGATTCATAAAATGAAGTTTGTTGTGTGGATCGACGATCAGCATGCCTTTTGGCTCTTGATCAATCATTTCACGAAAAAGACGCTGTTCAGCTGTCGCCTCTTTATATAAACGATACATTTGTTTTGCTTGATGAAATGCTTCTTTAACCGATTCACGACCTGATGTAATGAGCATACTCTGCATTCCCAGCTCTTTAGCCGCTTTATCTGTAATGACATCTCCAAGCACAACCTGTGTCCCTTGATCTTGTAATTGTTTTAAGAGATCCCATACCTCTTCCTCTTGCTGCACTGTGTAAATATCAATTTTAATCCCGTATAATTCCCCAATGGTGCGGACACCTTGAGTGATATTTTCAAAACCCACGACCGCTTTTTTACCTTGATAATCTTTTATCAGCGTTAAGGCACGAAGCAAGTCGTACCCTGACACAGGGATATCCACTACTGGGATGTTCACATGTTTTTGAATGAGCGCAGCTGTTCCGCCCCGGCTCATAATGATATCCATCCCTTGAGCTTCTGCTTGTTCTGCGAGAGCAACCCCAGACCTAAGATCTCCGACTACAAGCTGGAATGTGATATTTTTTTCTTCTTTGGCAAGGTCGATTAACACATCTCCCAACCCTTTATACGGCGCAACACCTAACACTTTGATATTCATGAAAAGGACCCCCATTTTTTATCTCTTCATCATGAGACATACCTTGAGGGAGTCCAGCCGATAGAAAATGGGGACAACCCTCCAAACATCAATTATAAATGAAGCAAATGAGGGTTACAATTCACCAGAAGCAGGGCCCTCTTGCAGTTAAGAAGTGCGATTGACCCATTCTTCTGTCACACACACATATTTGATCGCCTGCCGATAATACGTAAACGCAATATGCAGCTTCCCGTCTTTTCCTTCCGTGATGGATGGATAAGAATACTCTCGATTTAGTTTATCCTTTGAATTGTTTGTCATCGCATATCCATCACCCACTTCAAGGTTACGTCTGATAGGCCATGTATTACCATTATCCTCAGAGAGTGCCAAAGTCATTGGTGCACGCGGTGTTCCCCAAAACGCTGGACGTGCTTCTGTATCAACCGCCGTACGCGTATCGCCTTCATCCTCAATTTCATCGTATAAAGAAGCTCTTCTTTCTGTTTGCTCATCCGCATTGATATGATTATAGACAAGGGCAAGATGCCCATTTTGAAGCACTGTGAATTGAATGGATGAATTATTATTGGGCAGCTCCGTCGCCTTTGGCTCAGACCATGTCCGTCCATGATCGTCGGAACGGCTGATATAAATCGAATCAGCAAACCGGCTTCTAAAGAGGGCTATGAGGGACCCGTCTGCACACTTTCCAATATTCATATGAACACAGCCCGTGCTGTTTGGTACAATGACCTCACCCCATGTCTTTCCTTGGTCGGATGAAATTTTCACAGCACTGACATCCCGGTTCCCTGTCCATTTGACGCCTGGAATGGTCTTACAATAGAAGACGGGCAGCAACCAATCTTGATTATCCAGTACAACAATCGGCTGCCGTATAAACGTACCCGGCTGTTCAAACAAAGTATCAATCTCACCCCATGTCTCACCTCTATCCTCTGATAGCCGGTATCTCACGATGGCGGTATCTTGATTCCCAGATAGCTGCGCGGTATACAGCAGCCATAGCCTGCCATTTTCCTCTTGAAACAGAACTGGATTTTGTTCAGAGCGTGCAGGATCGTTAGATAACTTCACTGCCTCTGTCCACTTGTTACTTCCCCGTTTGAGTCTCGACATATAGATTGAGATATCAGGTATTCCCTCCTGCGTTCCGCCAAACCAAACACATAATACATCTCCATTATCCAGCTCAAGTAGATTGGCCGCATGATTTTGCACGCAGTCTGTTGGCAGAAAGGCTTCTTTTCTCTCTGTATCTTGTTCATTTTGTCGCAAAATTCCATCTATTTTCATCACAGTCTCTTCATTTGTCATGACAATTCTCCTTTCAATGATTGATCCTTTTTAGCAGGCGGACTGATAAGTCGATCGATTACCAGCACAAGGAAAGGAATGATAATGGCAATATACATATTATCGATTCCGAACGGATTATCGAGTAAATACCAAACCGTCGTGGTAACACCTGAAGCAGCAAGGCCAATGGTCGCCCCTCTATTTGAATTAAAGTATGGCAAGTAAAAGCCCATTGCTGCTACAACGGCGATCGATGTTCGAAGCGCCCTTGTAAAAAAGGAAAGGGACAGCAGCTCCGGCGCAAGTGCCACTCCGACAAGAGGCACAATTCCAACGAGTACAGCCACATACCTCGTGATTTTCATTCTCTGCTCTGGTGTTGGATTCATTTTCGGTACATAAAAATCATCCATAATTAAGGTTGTCGTCGCAAGCGCGACCGTCGACACACCGACAAAGATGGATGCCACAAGCGATGTTGCCACAATGGCACTCAAAATTGGATTCATATGCTGTAAAAAGACAGGGAAGGCATAAATAGGATCAATGTCTGGATACAAATAATGTGCAGCTACACCGATCACACCAATCGCAATGGCGAGCGGCAAACAAAGCAGAGCTGCATAAAGTGTCGATTTCTTTGCCTCACGCTCACTTTTCGACGAGGTGATTGCTTGAATAATAAACTGCGTAGCAAAGATGGCCCCCATGTTTCCTATAAACCAAGCTCCAATTGTCCCCCATCCAATTGTCCCGTCCCATGTAAAGAAATGATCAGGCATCGTTTGTTTCATCGGTTCAAAGCCTTTTGTTAAATAAAGGGCTACCCCTAGTGTAATTAAAATCCCCGCATACTTCACGATCGAATGAAGGATCGTGACCCATGCTACCCCTTTCATTCCTCCGAATGTAAAATAAAATGTACTCACAACGGCCGTAATGATCGCACAGGTCATTAAAGGAAGCCCTAAAATGGATGCAATAGCAGCTGACCCACTTAAATAGTTTCCTAGATTCACAAGCAGTAATGCAGCAATCATAATAACAGAAACAACTAGCTTCGTTGATTTCCCAAACTTCTGATCGATAATACCTGAAATGGTGTACTGTCCTGTTCGATAAAACTTGCCTACTAAGAAAAATGAAAAGATAAAAAAGGCGATAGCGACGGTCACAATAGACCATGAAGCAGAAAGCCCATGCGTAAAGGCAGATTCTGCTGTTCCAACAGTGGATTTCGTTCCAATGAATTCACTCATGAGCAAAATACCGACTACAATGGCTGGAAGTGACTTAGCAGCATTGTTAAATTCTGAATTGGATTTACTGCGGAAACGCATCGTCAGCCAAGTCGTAAATAGTATATAGAGAATAATGACGATCAAAATAAATGTGATGACAGAACTGCTTAAGACATTCATTTAAAATCCCCCTTTGTGTGCAAGCCGTGTGAAGCAACTTCTCATGTCCCATCCCAATGAAGCATTAAGCGTCAAGCAGTTTCATGTATACCTGTTCAATTTCGGAAACAGACATTGGCTTTGGATTGTTGTCCATTAATCTCTTCACCTCTGAAGCTGCTTGAGCAAGTGCCGGTACATCCTCCTTGGACACGCCAAAAGCTTTGAGCTGCTGTGGAATGTGTAAATCCGCTGTCCATTCTTCAATTTGATGAATCACACGATCTGCAAGCTCCTGCTTTGTGTGAGCTCTCGCTAGTCCTATTGCTCTTGCCACATGTTCAAGCCGATCAATGATATGATCTGCATTAAAAGCAGTGACATGCGGAAGCAGCATGGAATTAGCAACACCATGAGAAATCTTGTATTTCCCCCCTAATGGATAAGCCATGGCGTGAACAGCCGCAGTTCCTGCACTTGTGAGCGCCATTCCCCCATACATTGCACCAACAAGCATATTTTCTCTTGCCTTCATATGATCCCCGTGATGATACGCTTCCTGAATACTTCCTGAAATCAGCCGCATCGATTCCAAGGCAAACATGTCACTGAATGGATTGGCTTTATTTGAAATATAAGATTCAAGCGCATGCGTAAAAGCATCCATACCTGTAGCTGCGGTAATAGATTTCGGCAAGTTGAGTGTAAGTGCAGGATCTAAGATGACAAGGTCTGGCAAAAGATGCGGACTAACCATTCCAATTTTCAGTTCCTTTTCTGGAAAAGTCACAATTGCATTTGGTGTCACCTCAGATCCCGTACCAGAGGTTGTCGGAATTAGAATCGTCGGCACTCCCCTTTTTTCCACAAGGTTTGTGCCAACGAGAGCAGAAATCGGCTGATTGTTTGTCTTAAGAACAGCTAGAATTTTTGCAGCATCAAGGACACTCCCGCCACCAATGCCAATAATGGCGTCATGCTCTCCTTTTAAAAAGGTGTTGAATACGCCCTCGATATTTTCTTCTGTTGGTTCAGGTTTGATTTCTGTACTTATCTCACTTGCTATCCCCTTTTTCGCAAGTTCTCTTTTGATGTGATCTGCATAACCAAGTGATACGATAGATGGCTGCGTTAATATAAAAATGGATGTGAGTCCGCTAAGCCCTAAACTATCTAATTTCTCCCCAAGAAGGTCTAAAGAACCTGCGCCAGATACAATGTGTGATGCCGTCTGAAAGTGATAATGCGTGATCGTCATCTCTTCACTACTCCTTTGCCGCTTTTCCTTGTTTGCGATAGTCTTCAACCATTTGTGCCACAGCTTCCAATGCCTCACCTGACAGCTCTTTTACAGGGCTTCTGGGCGGGCCAACCGGAATTCCATAAAGCTCTGCTGCCTTTTTCAAAGGTGCTGGTAATGTCCCTAAACCGAATGTTGCTCTTAATGGCTGCAGCTGCTTCTGGAAGTGCTCACTTTCGTCAAGCTTCCCTTTTTGAAAAGATTCATAGAGTCCAACGACAGTTTCAGGCAGTACATTTGCAGTTGCTGCGACCGCCCCTGCTCCGCCGAGTTTCAAGGTATCTAAAATGAGTGAGTCCGTACCTGCAAGGACAACAAAATCTTCATCTTTTGTGACATCCAAATATGCCTTGATATTTTCAATGTTTCCACTGCTGTCTTTAATACCTAGCACATTCGGCAGTGCACTGAGCCGCGCAACCGTCTCTGGTGCTAGCGACACTCCTGTTCTAGATGGAATGTTATAAAGCAGAATCGGAATATTCACATTCTCAGATATGTGGCGAAAGTGCTCATACAGCTCTTCTTGGGTTGGTGCAACAAAATAAGGTGTAATGATAGACAGAACATCTACCCCTAGATCTGCCAGTTTATTTGACAGCCTGATGGTTGCCTTCGTACTATTTTCACCTGCTCCAATAAATACCGGCACTCGTCTGCCAACAGCATTCACGACAGTTTCAGCAATTTGAAGCTTTTCTTGCTCTGAAAACAAATGAAACTCTCCATTTGTACCTAAAGCAAAGATGCCGTGTACACCTGAGTCGATCAAACGATTCACTAATTGCGTTGCCACTTCGGGATGAAAATGTTCTTTCTCAGTAAGCGGTGTCAAAATAGCTGGTATAATTCCTTGAATGTTCAAATGATCCTCCCTTTCTTATATGTTGCATTTTTAAACATATTATAAATTAAGCGCTTTCATGTTATTTATTATAAAAGGATTTCGATTAAATTAGCAACACTTTTTTTGATTTTTCACTACAATCCGTCCATTTCTTATACAGCTGTTGATGTTTTCAACAAAAAAAGCGAACCATTTTGGTTCACTTTTGAATGTCTTTCAACGTACCATCCTTTTTATTTCATTATAAAATAGTGATTGAAGATATAGTTTTTAATGCCTAAAATATGATTAAGACAAAATGAAGGAGGATGGTATGAGTAAATTTAGTTTATTTAACAAGTTTTTGGTAAAAGAAGGCGAAAAAGAAAAAATGGTTGATATTCTGTTAGAAGCAGCAGAATCAATGAAGAATTTGGATGAATGTGAAATATATCTTGTGAATATTCCCGAGAATGAACCAAGTTCTGTTTATGTTTATAAAGTGTGGGCAAATGAAGATGCCCATCAAGCGTCTCTAGGTCTCGAAGCTACCCAAACATTAATAAGTCGTGCGAAACCAATTATTACTGGTATGGAAAGAATCAATACTTTAATACCACAAGGCGGAAAGGGCATTTCATCTAATTAGAATTCGACCGTCTTAGATATAAAATTAGAGCTGGCTGTCATTGTGGTAGCTTTTTTTTTATTTAAAGCAAAGATTAAGAACTATTGTCAGGACTACACATTTTAGATATGTATAGTCCTTTTATTTCAACTGTTTTACTCAACTAACCTAAATATAATTGTACATTCACTTTTGAATGTCTTTCAACGTATGAAGAAGCCCTTGCACCTTTTGTCCTAATCTTTCGTGTAAATGGTCAGCATCTTCCGTTTCTTGCGTATTGGGTGCAGCGATGCACAGATGATGGATCGGATAACTTGTTTCTTGCTTGATGATGTGCATAAGCTGCCCCATGAGCTGAACAGCTGCGCCATCTGCTAAAGATCGTTTTAGGATAAGCCAAATGGTCAACGCTTCCTGCTGAAGCATGCCGTAAAGGATCATATCGTCTTCGGCGTCTTCTGCGGCAAATTGTGCTAATCTGTTAGCTTGCTCAAAAAACAGCATATCTTCAGCTGACTCTAGCTGCTCATGAAGCGTCTTCGTCCCCGTTCCAATAGACCTTTTCCAAAAGAACCCGCCGTTTTTCTTATGTGAGGAAAGGATGCGAAGAGGCTGATTAATGGAAAACGTCATTCCTTCTGAGCCATATGTCCTCCAGCCATCCGCTATGTTTACAATTGATGCTTTAGAAGAGGCTGCAGGCTCAACCATCAGCTGAGGGTTTGCCCTAAATGGATGCTGGAGCGGTGTCACATTTGTTTCATACACACGGTTGATTCGTTCAGTGGTCAAGACGTGATGCGGCATTCCTAACATGTCAGTCTTTCCTTCATGAAGCAGCAGCAGCCGATCACAATATAAACTGGCGATGTTCACATCATGGAATACGCCAATGACTGTTAACCTAGAGGAAGCAGTTTCTTCTTTAATTAAATCAAGCAAATCTTTTTGATAGGCTAAATCAAGAAAGCTGGTTGGTTCATCCAGCAATAAATATTCAGGCTGCTGCGCCAATGCCTGTGCCAAATACACACGCTGCTGTTCTCCTCCGCTTAACTCATGGATGGATTGATTCTTAAACTGTGCAACACCCGTTTGTTCCATGACTTTGCTGACGACCTGCACATCTTCTTGCGTGACAGATTGCAGCCACCCTTTTTGATATGGATAACGACCGAATTGGACGGTTTCTTCCACAGTAAATGAAAAAGCTTGGTCCGTTTTCTGCGGCAGAACTGCCATCTTTTGCGCAAGCGCCTTTGGCTGATAGGATTGAACAAGGTGACCGTCAAGGCGTACTTCACCGCTCTTAGGTGATAAAATTCCTGCCATCATTTTAAGCAGGGTCGTCTTACCGCTCCCGTTTGGGCCGAGTATACCGAGAAATTCTCCTTGCTTTACTTCAAGATTAATGCCACGAATGACCTCTTTCTCTCCATATCCACCTCTGATTTCCTTCACTTGAATCATATGTGCGTCCCCCCTCTATATTTACGAATGAGGATGATGCCAAATACAGGTGCACCAATTAACGCAGTAATGATGCCAATCGGTAATTCAGTCGGCTCGATGATGGTACGGGATAACACATCTGCTAATACAAGAAAGGAAGCACCGTTCAGCATAGACAAAGGCAGCAGATGCCGGTGATCCGTGATAGTTAAGAGGCGGATAAAATGTGGAATCACAAGTCCTACAAAACCGATCGTCCCTGATACCGCAACTGCACTTCCAGTCAGGATCGATCCCGCCAGCAGCACAATATATTTGCTCCTTTTCACATGTACACCTAATAACTTTGCCTTCTCCTCGCCATACGTCATCACATTCAAATCTCGCCCCATCAACATTAACGCAAAGGTCCCAATAAGAAAGAAAGGAAGAAAAAGCACAATATAACGCCAGCCCCTCATGGACACACTGCCAAGTAGCCAATGAATGATCTCTTTTAGATCATCACCTGTTAAAGCAATCATCAATGAAATGAGCGCACCCAAAAAAGAGCTGAAAATTACTCCTGTTAAAATTAAAGAAGAGATGCTCATCCCCCGATGAACAAGACGCGCAAAAAAGAGAACGAGACAGAGGGTCACAAGCGCTGTTGTCATACTGAATAATGGCAGTGTGAAACTGCCAAAAAGCGGGAGCTGCAAGCTGAAAAACAGGGTCGCTACGGCTCCAACTGATGCCCCTTGAGATACCCCCAGCGTATAAGGGTCAGCAAGAGGATTTTTTAATAAACCTTGAAAAGCTGAACCAGATAACGCAAGTGCTGCTCCGACTAATGCCGCTAATATGACCCTTGGCAGCCGAATGTTCATCATAATATTGCGATCGATAGAATCAATGGTTCCAAACTGCACGCCGAATAGTTCATGAACAAATATACGAAGAATAGAAGGAATGGGAATCCCTAAGCTTCCAAAGGAGATTCCCATTCCAATGCTCATCACAAGAAGTAAAACACTTAGTGTATATGCGATGGTCAATTTATTTGAACGTATCAGGATAGACGTTTTTCGCAAGAGCCTCGACTCCTTCAACCAATCGCGGTCCCGGTCTTGATGCGAGATCCGTATTCAATTGAAAGACTTGTTTTTCTTTCACTGCTTTCATTGCATTCCAGCCGTCTCTTTTCTTCAAGTCAGCTAAGCTGGAACCATCAATTGTCACAATAACATCAGGATTTCGCTTGATGATCGATTCTTCCGTCATTTGCACCCACCCAGTTTGATCGCCTGCAGCATTTTTGGCATGGATAACAGAAAGCATTTCATCCATAAATGTATTTTTACCAGTTGTATAGATTTCAGGTGCACCTGACACTTCGACAAAGACTGTTTTTTGCTTGTCTTTCGAAATCCCCTCTGCTTGTTTCTTGATGTCATTCAGCTTTGTTTTCATTTCGTCTACAAGCTTTGTTGATGCTTCTTTCACGCCAGCTGCTTCACCGATCATATTGATTGATTTGTACACATCCTTAAAGGACGTTGCATCATTTACAGTCAGCACTTGGATCCCTGCATCTTCAAGCTGTTTAAATCCATCTTTTGATCCCATCTGAGATGCATGTGCTAAGACAAGATCTGGTTTTAAGGAAATGACCTTCTCGACATTGAATTCAAGTCCGCCAATCTTCTCTACCTTTTCGACTTCCTTTGGATAATTGTCAAAGTCTGATCGTCCAACCATTTTATCTCCAAGGCCGAGTGCATAAGCAACCTCCGTATTACTTGGAATTAACGAAACAATTCGTTTAGGCTGTTCTTTGATTTCAACTGTTTTGCCAGCTGCATCTTTTATCGATACTGGAAATGCCGCAGTGGCTGTTTCTTTATTTTGTGACCCTTTTGCTTTGTGATCTGTCTCAGCGCCTGCACATCCTGCTAAAACACCCATCACAAGCAATAACGATAGCCAAATAGCTGTTAACTTTTTCATGAGTGAACCCCCTGTTTATGTACTGCTTAACGAAATCTCTTTCGTCAATTCTTTTCTAATTTCGGGAATATTATACTACAGTGCAGATAGGTTGTATATGTGATTTCTAAAAGCGTCTTTTCTGTTCCTAAAACAAAAAAACAGCCTCTAAAAAGACTGTTTTTCACTCTTCAATGAATTGATTTGTTCTCCATTGATGACGACTTTCTGAAAAGCAGGAGAAACGGCATGCTCTAAAGATAAGGGATACGCCACATCATCTATGACACAATCTTTCATTTTAAAATGTGTCACAGGAGAATGTGCGTATGCGGCTATTTTCACACCATATCGCCCGCCGCTGCTTTTGAGTCCTTCTACTTCAATATGACGTACAACAGGACGGTGCGGACCAGCATCGCCTTCCTCATACATCATGTCGATACAGATCACTTCATGCTTTAGACTTTTCACTGTATTGTTTTTAAAATAAATATGTTCAATGGTGCCGCCTCTGACAGAGTTGGTTTTAATACGCAGTGCCCGGTCAAGGTTCGGACTGTCCATGACATTATCTTCTGCATAAACATACTTTACCCCGCCAGAGATCTCGCTCCCGATCGTCACACCGCCGTGTCCATCCCGCATCTCATTTCTACGAATGACAATGTTTTCAGATGGAATCCCGATTCTCCGTCCATCCTCGTTTCTGCCCGATTTGATGGCAATACAATCATCTCCGTTATCAAAATAACAATCTTCAATGAGTACATTCCGGCATGATTCCGGATTGACACCATCTGTGTTTGGTCCATGCCCAATGATTTTAACGCCGCGGACGATGACGTTATCACTTAACACAGGATGAATTTGCCACATCGGTGAATCCTTCACTGTCACTCCTTCGATTAGCACATGCTGACATTGGTATGGCTGAATAAAGCTCGACCTTAAATAATGACCTTCTCCAAATACCCTTTCTTCTACCGGTATTCTCTTTTCCGCCATTTCAAACAAAAGCTGGCGATCCCGATCCTGAGAGGGCTGGCCATTTGTCCCATACTTCCAAGGCCACCAATGATGCTCATCCCCTCTGCCATCAAGCGTTCCGGCTCCGGTTATAGCGATGTTTTCTGCATGGTGTGCATAAATGAGAGGTGAATAATTATAAAGCTCAACCCCTTCATATCTTGTCAGCACAAGAGGCAAGTAATCCTTTGGGTCTTGGCTGAATGTCACATAGGCTTTCTCATGCAGATGAAGTTCTACATTGCTTTTCAATTCTAAAGCACCTGTCATAAATGTCCCTGCTGGGATCAGCACCCTTCCCCCTTTCAACCGGTGCGCATCATCAATGGCAGACTGAATAGCATTTGTTGAAAGCTCTTGCCCTTCCGCATCTGCTCCATAATGCACCACATTCAATTCACGATCTGGGAACTGCGGTGCTTTTATCTGCTTTAGCACTTGATCAATTCCGTTTACTTTTTTATCTTTCTTCGCTTGCTTTGCTAAACGAGCAATTCCAACTCCAGTTAGTACCGTTCCTGCTGTGATATACATCAAATCCCGTTTTTTAGACACGTACTCATCCCCCAGTCGACTTAAAGTGTGACACCTGTTTTGAAAATAGCCAGCTCTCTAAAATTGTTTTTTTCATGATTTAACAGCTTCCCGCTCGCCACATCAATGACAGTTGAAATGAATTTTTCAAATACAACATCTTCCGGTACATCTTCAAGCAGTTCTCCAGCATTAAAGTCAATCCAGTGCTTTTTTGTTTCATATAAGGCTGTGTTGGTTGAGATCTTCATTGTTGGCACAAACGTACCAAATGGTGTCCCCCGGCCTGTTGTAAACAAGACCATTTGACAACCAGAAGCAGCCAGTGCAGATGAAGCAACCAAATCATTACCAGGTGCACTTAATAGGTTCAATCCCTTTTGTTTCAGCAGCTCTCCATATTTCAATACATCTTTAATATCAGAAGTACCTGCTTTTTGTGTACAGCCAAGAGATTTATCCTCTAATGTCGAAATTCCACCTGCTTTATTTCCCGGGGAAGGATTTTCATATACCGGCTGTCGATGATCCATGAAGTATTGTTTAAAGTCATTGATCATTTGCACAATATTGTCGAAAGTCGCTTCTGATTCCGCTCTCTCCATTAAAATCGTTTCTGCTCCAAACATTTCGGGCACTTCTGTTAACACTGTCGTGCCGCCTTGAGCAACAATAAAATCGGACAGTCTGCCTAAAAGCGGATTTGCGGTAATACCAGAGAATCCATCTGATCCTCCGCACTTCAAGCCAATTTTCAGCTCAGATAACGAAATGTCTTCACGATGATCTTCTTTCGCCACATCATAAATTTCCTTAAGTAAAGCGACTCCCGTTTCTATCTCATCTCCTACTTCTTGGCTTCTTAAAAATTTCACTCTCGTACGGTCATATTCACCTAATGTGGACTGAAAATCCTCAATGTCATTGTTTTCACAGCCAAGTCCAAGAACGAGTACTCCTCCAGCGTTAGGGTGCTTCACCGCATTTTGTAAAATGGTTTTGGTATTTTCATGATCGTCCCCAAGCTGTGAGCAGCCATAATTGTGCTTTAATACAAGGGCTGTTTCAAAAGGATGGATGTTTCCACCCATTTCAGCGGTGAATATTTGGATCATTTGATCGGCGATGCCATTCACGCATCCAACGGTAGGAACAATCCAAAGCTCATTGCGGATTCCGCTTCCGCCATTTTTTCGTTTATATCCTTTAAATGTTAGATTCGTTTTTTCATAGGGGTTTTCTGATAATGAAGGCTGGTATTCGTATTCTAGCTTGCCAGATAGATTGGTTTTGATATTATGCGTATGCACCCATTCTCCAGCAGAAATGGCAGTCACTGCATGACCAATGGGATAGCCATATTTGATAATATTCTCTCTTTGCTTGATTTCAGCCAATGCAAACTTATGACCTTTGGCGACGGCCTCTTTTAAGATAATCGTATGCCCTTGATGCTGCAGCTCCTCCCCTTGCTCAAGCTCTTTTAAAGCAATACCGACATTATCTGAAGGGTGGATGACAATAAAGTCTTTCATGCTTTCTCCCCCTGACTTTCATATTGATGAAGCATCATTCGATGAACAGCTGCTCTCATCCCATGCGTCTGTATGAGGGTAAGCTGATCAGCTACAGCTTGACTCAATCCATTTATATCTGTTAAATCTCTGCCCCATAATGACTCGCATGAAAGAATTTTCGCTGCAACTCCTTCATTAGAATGGTTTTCCTCTTCCCATGCTTCCTTCATGAGCGTTAGCACAGTTTCATCATCCTTTATCCTTCCTGCATGTGCTCTGTAGAAATAAATGAGACTGCTAAGTGAAAACACAAGTTTCATTGGCAGCTGTTTCTTTCGTTCAACATAATCAAGCAATGACGGAAGATTACGGGTTCGGAATTTGGATACCCCATTCAGTGCAATATCCAGCAATTGATGCTTTACAAATGGATTGCAAAAACGATCCCAAACGGATTGTGTATAAAGAAGAAGCTCATCTTCAGGGAGTTCAAGCCCTGGAAGTACTTCCTCCTCCAGCATACGCCGGACGAACGGACCAACATGCTCATCATCCACAGCTTCTTTTACAGTTTCTAAACCGCATGAATAGGCAATCGGCACCATCGCTGTATGTGCACCATTTAAAATTCGTACCTTGCTCATACGATAAGGCGCAATATCCTCTACAAAAAGTACATTTAATCCTGCTGCTTGAAAGGGGAGCTCCTTTTGCACAAAGGCAGGCGCTTCAATGACAAAAAGATGATAATATTCTGCCGTGACAAGCAATTCGTCGATATACCCTTCCTCCTTTTGTACAATTTCAGCCGCTTCCTTAGAGAATCCAGGGACAATCCGGTCCACAAGTGTATTACAAAACGTGTTGGCTTCCTTAATCCATGTAATAAACGCAGGCGGCAGTTCCCACTCAGCTGCCATACTGATCACATATTCCTTCAATCGATCACCATTTTGTTCAACCAATTCACAAGGCAGAATGATCAGTCCTTTCTGCTCATCTCCAGCAAATGTTTTAAACCGGTTATACAAGAACGCTGTCAGCTTTCCTGGAAAACTGGCTTGCGGCCGATCCTCCAAACGATCTTCTTTTCTAAACACAAGTCCTGCCTCTGTCGTGTTTGAGAAGACAAAGCGAAGATTCGGGTTTTCCGCTACGTGTAAAAACTCCTCGTAATCCGTATACGTACTAATTCCTCTGCTAATCGATTGGATGATCATACGTTCATTCATTTCTTGCTGGTCATGATATCCCTGAATACATAATGTGTACAAGCCATCTTGTTCATTTAAGGCTGCTACCGATCCTTTTCGTGGAGGAACAACAACCGCTCTTCCTTTAAAATCTGTGCAGTCGTTCAGCTTCTGGATGTGCCAATTGATAAATCCTCGCATAAAATTTCCTTCGCCAATCTGCAAAATCGTTTCCGGATACTCAGCCGCCGGGTATATGGCTTTTGATAATCGTTTCAAATGGATTCCCCTCTCCAAGAAATATGCACACGTGAACATTTTTCTAAGAAGGTGCTGATTACTGCACCTTTTTAACTGAATCTCTGATCATCAGCTCTGTGTGGACATACACTTTTTCCATATGATCCTCTTCTTGCTCTTCACCGTTTATTACTGAAAGGATAGCTTCTGCTCCAAGTGCACACATTTTTTCAATCGGTTTTTTCACCGTTGTCAATGCAGGTGTAGTATAGGACGAAAAAGCAATATCATCAAAACCAATAATAGAAATATCACCTGGACACGTTTTGCCTTTTGCAAATAATGCATTCATTGCACCAATCGCCATGTCATCGTTTGAGCAAAAGAGCGCTGTTGGCGGTTCATCAAGGGCCAGCAGCGACTCCATTGATTCATAGCCGCTTTTCATATGATAATCGCCTTTCATCATATATTCTTTCTTCATAGGTATTTGGTGATCAATTAACGCTTGCAGGAAACCAGCTTTTCTTTCTTGAGTTGATTTAAAGCCTTCTTTCCCTTCAATGATGGCGATTTGTTCATGACCTTGCTGAATGAAATGGTGTGCAGCCTGGTAAGCTCCTTGACTATCATCTGCTAATATATTCATGACCTCATGACTTTCTACACGGCGATTCAGCACAATGATGGGAATGCCCTGTTTTTTCACATGATGGATAAATGCTTCATCGTGCTCGCTTTGACTCATGAGCAAAATGCCATCGTAGCGTTGTTTATGAATGGTTGTGTAATCGTGAAAGTCGTCAATTCCTCTTACAAAGAGATTATAATGCTCTGTCATGACGCTATTGACACCTTTTAACGCATCCACAAAGAAGCTTGAAGATGTGCCTTCTGTTAAACTCGTAAAAAACAGACCAATTGTGAATGATTTTTGTGATACTAGGCCTCTCGCATGGACATTCGGTGAATAATTCAGCTGTTTTGCAATCGACAAAATCTTTTGTTTTGTCTTCTCTTTAATAAAAGGACTGTTATTCAAAGCCCTTGATACCGTGGTATGAGAGACGTTTGCCAATTTTGCTATGTCTTTAATTGTGACTGTCATGCTATTCCGCCTTTTATGATTTTTTACCATCTTATCATAAAACCGCTTTCATTTTCTTCATGTCATTCTGTTTGGATGCTGGAGCTGCTTTGCCCGATCAAATTGGAAATACTGCCTGGCATTTTCATAGCTGATTCCTTTCACGATTCCCCCTAACAGTTCAAGATCATAAGGGGCTTCTCCTTTTTCTACCCAATCTCCGATGATATCGCATAGCAGTCTTCGAAAATATTCATGCCTTGTATACGACAAAAAGCTTCGTGAATCTGTCAGCATCCCAATGAAACGGCTGATCAGTCCAATACTGGATAGAGCCATCATCTGCTCTGTCATCCCTTGTTTCGTATCATTAAACCACCAAGCTGTGCCGTGCTGGATCTTCCCAGGTGTCGTCCCATCTTGAAAGCTTCCAGCCAATGTTGAAATCACAACATTGTCCCGAGGATTCAAGGAATAGAGAATGGTTTTTGGCAGTGCCTGTTCTTGTTCTAAACGGTCTAATATTCTGCAAAGCGGCTTGGCAATGTCTTCATCATTCATCGCATCATACCCTGTATCTGGCCCAAGCCGCTCAAACATTTTCGTATTGTTGTTCCTAAGCGCATTGATATGAAGCTGCATTGCCCAGCCCCGCTCATAGTAAGCCTGACCTAGCTGAATGAAAGTTTGTGTTTTAAATTTGATCTTCTCTTTTTCCGTCAATGAATGCCCAGACATTCTTTTATGAAAGATGGCTTCCACTTCTTCTTCCGTCGTTTCTTCAAACGTCATTTCGTTAATAGCATGATCTGAGATCAAGCAGCCTTGTTCATGGAAAAAATCAATTCTTGAAAGGAGTGCTGTCAAAAAGTCTTGATAGGATTGTATTGAAGTAGATGAAGCCTCTGCCAGTTCGTGAACATACACTGTAAATAGGTGATTCGTTATATCTAGTGCCTTGTCAGGCCGAAATCCGGGCAGTACTTGCACAATGAATCCTTCTTCCCGCAGTTTTTGATGATAGCAAAGCGAATCGACTGGATCATCTGTTGTCACGACTGTTTCAACGTTCGATTTCACAATAAAGTCTCTTGCACCAAAACCCTCTCCTTGCAGCTTTTCATTTACTTTTTGCCAGATGATGTGTGCGGTTTTTTCGTTTAAAAGTTCTTCAACTCCAAAATATCGTCTCAGCTCTAAATGAGTCCAGTGATAGAGCGGGTTTCCAATGGTCATGGGAACGGTCTTCGCCCACGCCAGAAATTTCTCATAGTCTGAGGCATCCCCTGTGACGTGCGATTCGGGTATGCCATTTGCTCTCATGGCACGCCATTTGTAATGATCTCCGTAAAGCCATGCTTCGGTGATATTATGAAAGGTTTTATTCTCATAGATTTCTTTGGGGCTTAAATGACAATGGTAATCTATAATTGGAAGGTCCTTTGCAAACTCATGGTATAGCTTTTCCGCCGTTTGACTGTTGAGTAAAAAATGCTCATCTAAAAAGGCTTTCATCAAACTCCCCCATCTCTCTTATAGATAAAAATAATTTGTTCACGTTAACAATTTTATTGTAATCGTTTACAAAATTGATTTCAATCCTAAAACAGGAAAAAACGATCTCCTTTAGAAAAGAAAATCGTTTTTTGGCTATTTTACAGGTGATGATTTTTTTAGGATAATCGCAATAGTTGTTCCAATGCCTAGTTCACTTTCAACTTGAATGTCACCGTCATGCAGCAAGACGAGTTCTTTTGCTATCGCAAGCCCGAGACCTGTTCCGTTCGTTGGATCGTTTGTATTTGTCCCTCTGTAATAGCGGTTAAATAGGTGATCCACCGTTTCCTGTGCCATTCCGCGGCCATTGTCTTTCATTTCGATTCGAACTTCTTCATTTGTTTCAGATAAAACAGCTGTAATATGTGTGCCTTTTTCGTTATGCTTCACTGCATTCGCCAGCAGGTTCTCAATCACTCGTCTGAACCATGCTTTATCGATCTCAAATATGACACCATCTGTTTGATCTTCAAAGGAGGATGGATAATCCTCAGATGAAGAGCTTCTTGAAAACTCGTCCATAATGGAAGCTAAAAATTCACTGAGTTCAACCGGTTTCCGATTAATAGGCAGGGCACCATTCTTCAATCGGTACGTGAGGTTTAAATCCTCAATCAGTGTTGACATGTATTCTGATTTCTCACGAATCACCTGTCCCATTTCCATGACTTCTTCCTTGGACCATTGATATTGATCGGATTCAAGCATGAGTCCATAGCCATAAATCGTACTTAGAGGCGTTTTCAAATCATGAGACAATCCTGCAATCCATTCTTCCCTTGTGGTTTGAATTTTTCTTCGGTTTGCTTCATTCTCTTTTAATGTAAGCGTGAGCTGATCCATTGTTTTTAGGATATCCTCAAATAATCGGTATTCCCGCTTAATACGGCCTTTTTTATTTTTACTGACTGGAATTCCCTTTCTATTTGTTGGTTCCTGCAATTTATTTTTTGATAAGAAAATCAGCCAGCGAATAATGTGATAAATTGGCAGCCCATAACGATACGAATACCATAATGTCATGACAATAATAATAGTGAGTGCAAGACCTGCAATTAAAATGGTTGTATATTGATTTAAAGCGTCTCTCTCTTTATCGTAAAGCTCGTCCGGGCTGTATACTTTATTTGGTACCGAAACAATAATATACAGGTTTTTATTCACTTTCATATAAGACAGATCACTTCTAAACTCCCAAGGCTTCGATTGATACTTGAGCAGTTCAACATCTGTTACGTTATGTTTCAAATCGGTGTTGGCTCGAATGCCTTTTAAATATTTTCCTTCGTCATTGAACAAATGAACTGATCCGTTCATTCTCTTCAAGAATTCTTTCGTTTCAACCGAATATTGAGATAATGCAGCCAAATTTTTCTCGTGCTGTTTCAGATAATTGGCTACCTTTGTGCTGTTCGTTTTGAACCCATATAACACAGTAAAACTTTCTTGATCAATCTCAATTGGCCAGAAGTACATCTTGTAATCTTTAAATTCTCTTTTTTCAAAGATCTTGATCATTTCATCCTTTTGATAAGACGTTGGAATGGATTTAGGGCGGTGATAGCTATAAACGGTATTCTTCTTTGAATCAATCACTTGCAGCCAGCCGTCTCTTTTTTCCACTGCTTGCTTGAGCTGATCGTCGGCTTCCATTTTTCCATCCTCGTTAAAATAAAGCCAGCTCATGAGTGTATCTCCATCAGCTTTTGTTAAACCAGTTTCGGTCATGTTCTCATAGTATTTATTTAAATATAAGTTCTCAGAGAACGTATTGCCGATCGTCAGAATGGCAATCACAATAAACATTTGTCCGACAAAGTGAAAGAAAAGTTTTGCTCGTAAATTCATAAATTATTGAAGGACCTTTGCAGGGTGCGGTATAAATTTATATCCCATACCACGGATCGTCACAATATATTCTGGCTGACTCGGATCTAATTCAATCTTTTCTCTCAGCTTTCGAATATGAACCATGACAGTGTTGTTATCACCATATGATGGGACGCCCCATACTTTCTCATAGATTTGATCTTTTGAGAGTACCACATTCGGATGGTCACAAAAGTACTTCAGCAAAGAAAGAAGCTGAGCAGAACATGCCGTCACCTCTCCTCTTACTTTCAATTCGGCTGCATGAGGATGATAGGAGAAATGGGCATAATGATATTGGCTTTGAGTGTCTTCTTGCTCCTCCTGTAAGGAGATATATGTTCGATTTAGGTGAGCTTTAATTCTAGCCACTAGCTCAAGCGGGTTAAATGGCTTCGTGATGTAATCATCTGCCCCCTGTGCAAAGCCCGTCAGTTTATCGACATCAGACGTTCTTGCAGTTAAATAGAAAATAGGCACTTTCGTTAACTTTCTGATTTCAGGCAGAACGTCAAAGCCAGACTTACCGGGCATCATTACATCTAGAAGTAAGAGGTGGATGTCCTCGTTTTTGACAATATCTAATGCTTCATCTGCATGGTAGGCTTGATAAATATGCTTGAATCCTTCTTTTTTTAATACGCGTTCAACCATTTTCACAATTGCTTCTTCGTCATCTGCAATCAATATTTTTGCTGTTTCCACGCATCTCTTTCCTTTCTAGCATGATCTCTAACCGTATATTACCATTGTCTAAAGTAAAAAAGTACCTCTTTTCTGCATAAAAGCGAAAAAATATCAACTGGAGAAAATGGCAGGAATAGAAAGTTTCAAACATGCAAAAAAACCCGGTAGCTGCACCGGGTTCCTATACATCTATTATCCATTCACAGCTTCTAGCTTTCGTTCATGATTCATTAAGTCATATGTTAAACAGATCGGCTTATTCGTTCTAGGATCAAGCACAATTTCTGCATCAATATGGAATACCCGACTGAGTACATCTTTGGTCATGACCTCATGAGGCGTACCATCTTTTATGACTTTCCCTTGATTGAGGGCAATCATGTAATGTGAAAAACGCGCCGCATGATTCAAATCATGGATGACCATCAACACAGTTCGGCCCTGCTCCCTATTTAAGCGTTCTAACAGCTGAAGAATCTCGAGCTGATGTGCAAGATCCAAATACGTCGTAGGTTCATCTAATAGGAGCAGCTCTGTTTCCTGGGCAAGTGCCATCGCAATCCATACACGCTGACGCTGTCCGCCGGAAAGTGCTTCAATTGGCCGATCATGAAAAGCAATCATTCCCGTTTCCTCAAGTGCCCACCTAATGATTCGTTTATCTTCATTTGATAAGCGGCCAAACCCATTTTGATGCGGGAAACGTCCATATGACACGAGCTCATACACTGTCAATCCACTTGGTGCTTCGGGTGTTTGCGGTAAGATCGCCATTTGTTTTGAAATTTCTTTTGTCGGCGTCTCGTGGATAGCCTTGCCATTTAAGTAAACAGCTCCTCGATTGGATTTCATTATACGAGACATCGTTTTTAAAATGGTTGATTTCCCGCAGCCATTCGGTCCAATCAGTGTTGTCACCTTGCCTTTTGGGATACTGACATTCAAATCTTCTACAATCAAACGGTCTTGATAACCGATACAAAGCTTTTCTGTTTCGAGTGATTTCATATGTTGTCTCTCCTTCCTCATTAGTTCGATTTCATCAATAAGTAAATGAAGTAAGGTGCGCCTAAAGCAGAAACGACAAGGCCAACTGGCACTTCTGATGGTGCAAGGATGACGCGGCCAATTGTATCTGCCAGTAATAATAACAGCGCGCCAATCAGCGCGGAGGCCGGTATCATTCCTTGATGCTTTGGCCCAACAAGCTTTCTAGCTAAGTGCGGTGCGGCTAATCCTAGGAAAGAGATACTTCCTGCAACAGCAACACTCGCACCTGCTAATGCAACGGCAATCAGCATGAGAAGGCTTCTTTCTTTATGAACAGCAATGCCCAATCCATAGGACAGCTGATCACCTAAATTCATAATGTTTAAGTAGCGTGATCTGACAAGCGCTAATATAAGGAAAATCAGCATCCATGGCAGAACAGATAAGACGTACGTCCAGCTCGAGCCATAAATGCTTCCAGATAACCACACGATGGCTTGGTTAAAATCATTTGGGCTCATTTTTAACTGGATGACCACAATTGCTGCTGAAAACGCAGCATTCACACCAATACCAGTTAAAATCAATCGAACAGGTGTGATGCCTTTTTTCCACGCTAGCACATAGATGAGAAATGCAGCAAAGCCTGCACCTACGAACGCGAAAAGCGGCAGTACAAAAATCGTAAAATCACCTAAATTTGTCATCGTGCCTTGAAATGCAAAGATAAATAGCACAACGGCAAAACCAGCACCGGCATTGACACCGAGAATACCCGGGTCAGCTAAACCATTTTGAGAAACACCTTGCCAAATCGCTCCTGATACAGCGATAGAAGCGCCGACAAGTAAAGCGATGACCATTCTTGGAAGCCTGAACTCGAATAATACGAGTTCATCCATTTCACTTCCGAATCCAAAAAGTGTTTTCAATGTATCCATCGGAGAGATTCGAATTTCTCCGGTATTTAAACTAATGAGAAACACAGCTACGATCGTGAAAAAGATCATGAGCATCGTTCGTTGATATTTCTTTTTCTTTGCTTGCTGCACCATTTCCATTTAAATCCCGCTCCTTTCACGTCTAGCTAAGTATAAGAAGAAAGGAACGCCTATAATCGCAGTAATGGCACCGACTGGCGTTTCAAACGGAGCGTTGACCAGTCTTGCAGCAATGTCTGCATAAATTAACAAAGTGGCCCCTAAAATAGCGGAGCATGGGATAATCCAGCGATAGTCCACTCCAACCAAAAATCGAGTGACATGAGGGATCACAAGCCCAATAAAACCAATAGAGCCTGCTACCGACACGGCAGCACCCGTTAAAAGAATAACAACCAATATACCAAGCATCTTGACCGTTTTTGTATATTGTCCAAGTCCTTTCGCCAGTTCTTCACCTAAGCTCAAAACCGTGATCGAACGGGCAAGGATCATTGCAATGATTAGTCCTGCAATGGCAACTGGAATGATGATATGAATGTTACTCCAATTCACACCTGCCACTCCGCCAGCATACCAAAAGCTCATATCTTGAGCGACATCAAAACGGATGGCAATGGCTGAGGAGATGGAGCTCAAAAGTGCTCCAACCGCTGTACCAGCTAGTGCGAGCTTTACAGGAGTCAGCCCCCCTTTTGACATAGTACCGACACCAAATACAATAGAGGCACCGAGTGCGGCTCCAACAAATGACCAAAGAATTAATGTAAAAGAAGATTGGCCAGGGAAAAATGCTAATGCAATGGCAATCGCAAATGCGGAGCCATTTGTCACACCCATAATCTCAGGTGACGCAAGCGCGTTTCTTGTCATTCCTTGCATAATGGCACCTGATACGGCTAAAAAGGCACCGACGAGGGCAGCTCCAACTGTACGCGGCAGCCTCAATTCCCGAATGATTTGATGTGAAGTTTGATGTGGATCAAAATGAAAAACGGCTTCCCATACAGTCTGTAGATGAATGTTTGCCGCTCCTAATGATACTGATAAAAAAAGACCAAATGCTAAAGCGATCATTCCTATGATGATAACAGCTGCTGTTCCAAAAGGCTTCGTGACAATATCGATCGTATCATCGCTGGCTGGCAGCTGTTTATTCGATTGTGAGCCCAAAACCAGTCTCTTCCTTTCCGTTCATGTCTATTCTCTATTAGTGATAATGATTATCAATCTCGAAGTCTAGTATATCACTTTCTTTTCTTTTTGAAATCACTGTTCTGATAAATTTCTTTATTTTCGGCAAAAAACTGTGAGAATTTCATCATTTTTCTTTTGGTTCTAAATTAGCCGATGCATTTTTGTTCCTATCATGTTACGATAAAATTGAAAATGAGAATCATTATCAAAGGAAAGTGAATAGGAGAGAACTTTTGTGAAAAAACGAACTGGATTTCTTTTGATTTCTTTATCCATCCTTATGATCTTTACAGCCGCCTGCGGCAGCACTTCAAATAAACAATCTGCAGCAAAAAAGAATGACATGATCACCTATCAGGATGCCAAAGGTGAAGTGAAGCTACCGAAAAATCCGAAACGAATAGTGCTTCTTGCAGAAAGCTATTACGGGGACCTCGTCACGCTCGGCAAGACGCCGGTTGCTACAACATCACCCATCTTTAAAAACCCTTTTTATAAAGGAAAAACAGATGGAGTGGAAAATCTCGGAAGGACCCCATCAGTCGAAAAAGTAGCCGCTTTGAAGCCAGATATGATTATTGCATGGGGAGAAGACGAGAAGTTTGATCAATACAAAAAAATCGCCCCAACTGTAGCGGTTAAATACAACCAATATTCCTTCAAAGACCAGCTAAAAGAATTCGGTAAAATGACAGGTACACCAAAAAAAGCAACAGAATGGATCACGAAATGGGATACCAAAATTGCTGAGGTGAAACCAAAGGTAACAAAAGCGGTCGGCAGCAAAACGGTTTCGATCGTATCGCCATTTGATAAAGGTATTTATATTTTTGGAAACACCTTTGGCCGCGGGGGCGAAATCATTTATGACGAGCTGAAATTAAAAGCACCGAAGGCCGTCAAAAAAGAAGCGATCGACAGCGGTGTCGGCTATGCAAACATTTCTCTTGAGAAGCTGCCAGAATTCGCAGGCGACTATATTTTCACAGGTCCATGGAGCGGCTCAAAAAGTAATGGTGACCAAGTGTATCAAAGCAGCATTTGGACATCACTTCCTGCCGTCAAAAATAAACGTGTATTTGAAATAGATCCCGTCGGTTACTTCTTTAATGACCCAGTGTCACTAGAAGGTCAGCTAGAGTTCATTGTGGACCGATTGACATCTGCATCATAAAAAAACGTTTCTCCAGAGATGGAGAAACGTCCAAATTATTGACAAAGGGATAAAATGAGCTTTATTTTAGCCCTTTGTCTTCTTTTCAGCGTGATAGAAAACCTTTGCAGTCTAGGAAGGGCGAGTACCGGAGCGGAGCGAATTGAAACATTCGTGAGCACCGGAGCGCAGACCTGACAACGAATGCGAGGGTTTGTCTACACGCTGAACGTTTCTCCAGAGATGGAGAAACGTCTTCCTTATCTTATACCGTTTCTTTGGCAAATCCTTTTGACATAAGTGGATAAAGCAAAATCCCCACTAAGAATAGACCGATTCCAAGACCAAAAGTTTTCAAGTCGGCTGTTCCTGAAATAATGACCCAAGCTGAATATCCCATCGCAACAAGTGCAATGATACCGTCTCTTGTTCGATTTCCTTTTTGAAGCTCATATGTGTCACCTTGCATGATGACCTTAAAGCTGTAGATGGAAGACACAATATACGGAATAAGATACGCAAGTGTCGCTGATGTGGTTAAAAAGGTAAAAGCTTCATTAATCGTACGTGACATCACAGAGAAGATAAACAGCTGTGACATAATATTTGTAACAGTCAAAGCGAAAGCAGGGCTTCCTTTTTTGTTTGTTTTTGCAAATACTGCTGGAAAATCACCAGCCTTTGCTGCTTGATACGGTACTTCTGAACCAAGTAAGATCCAGCCAAGCATCGAACCAAACAAACAAATAATCGCCAGCAGCGCCATGACAATTCCGCCAGCTGGCCCAATAATAAGCTGAAGCACATCCACGAATGGTTTGTCAGAGCCTTGCAATTGATCATGCGGCAGAACGCCCATTGTAATCAATGTGATAATCATGTAGATCGAAAGTGCGATTAAAAGACCTGTAATCGTCGCACGTTTCACATCACGCTGTGAGGATGCTCTTCCTGATAAAATGACAGCTGATTCAATCCCAATAAATGCCCATAGTGTGGAAATAGCCGCATGATGAATTTGGCCGCCAAGTCCGAGCACTCCTTCTCCGCCTGTTTCAACTGGGAAGTAATAATGTTCAAATAATGCCGTTTGAAATGCAAATAATCCCGCCACAATAAAAAGGACGAATCCAAGCACCTTCGAAAAGGTCGTAATAAAATTCAATTTACTTGCAGCACTTAAGCTAGTGATTAAAATGGTATGTGTTCCCCATAGAAGAAGGGTACATACGATAAACGTCATGAGCTGGCCAAGTGTGACCGCTTCTTTTCCAAAGGTAAAAACTTCAGTCTTCACGGTGAGAATAGGGAAAAAAGTCGTTAAATAACCAGCAAGGCTTGTAATAATTGCGACATTACTAATCCAGCTTGCCACCCAATATCCCCAAACCATTGTAAAACCGGCCGCTTTCCCTTTTTTCGGATCTTTAAAAAGCGCCCTTGCATAACTTTGTGGTCCAGCCGTCAGCTGCGGCTTATGAATGGACAAATGCCCAAATACAAGCGCAATCATCAGCACACCGCCGCCTGTGACAAGCCATGCCATCGTCACACCTAAAGGACTGGCGTGCTGGGCAAGCGTACTTGGCAGCATAAAGATGCCTGAACCTACCATATTTCCGACGACAAAAGCCGTCAATAACCAAAAACCCCATTTTTTTGTCTGTTCCATTTCCGTACCTCCGTTTTATTCACTTTGGACCAGACCCGGCAGTATCTTCATTGATATATTTGTGAAGCAATGACTTGCATTCTTTATGTTCATCATGGATTACTTATTCACAGCATACCCTTATTTTTGTTACTCAGAACATAAAAAAAAGCCTGAACAAAAGTCCATGCTTTTCAAAACATACACCTTGATCTCCGGATAGCCCTCCACGCTTCAAAGACGTGGCAGTCCTGCATTTATTCAATGCAGACCCAGCATAAAGAAAGTTGGAGCTCTCTTTACACTTCGGCGCTGATGCCTTTTTTCTCATGATCTACGATTCCATCTCTCCTATGAGTGACTCATCATCCGCGCAACCTCTACCTCACTGAGACATAGCGTGAGGATTTCTATTCATTTTTACTACACGAAGGTTATCAAACATTCTCACATCTGTCAAAGGGAAAAACATAGAAAAAAGGCAGAGAACGATTTCTCTGCCCTTTACCTGCTTATTGTTGGTTGTTTTTCTTCTTTTGTACAGCTTCCTGAAGCGGATCGCCTGCTAGCTCTTTACTTGCTTCTTCTAACAGCTGATCTACCTGCTGATGGTTTTTCTCACTTTTCGCCTTTTTATCCTTTTGGAAAAATGACATCGCTGTTTCCTCCCTTTTCATAAAATGCGGTTGCCTGTTTAATTTGCGCTACAGCGCTCAGCATTATACAAGGGAAGAGGCTCAATCATCATGAAAGGTCTGTCTCATTTTTTGCAAGTACGACAGAAAGGTTTTTAAATCATCCTTTGTGAAGTCTGACATCATATGCTGAATCACTTTTCCGAAAAGACGTGTATGCTTTTCATAAATCGCCATCCCTTTTTCCGTGACTTCTAAACGAACAAGTGATGAATCGTCCTTGTCCCGTTCTCTTTGAATATAACCCTGCTCACATAATTTATTGAGTGCAATAGAGGCTGCACCAGGGTTTAATGAGAGTCTTTGCTTCAGCTCTTCGGCATGTGATACTTTGCCTTGTATCAAAATAGAAAGAGCATATATCTGCGGGGGCGTGATGTCTTTCTCTAACTCAAGTAACTTGCGGTTTAATTTACGGCTGACTTCATAATGTACAAGAACAATTTCTTTTAAAATGTCTGCATTACCCATCCGAATCGCATCCTTATCGTTAGTATCAACATGACTTCTCCCTTATTATAGAATGTTTTTCCATTCAGCCAACCATTTTGGTCTCTTTTTCTTTAGAAATAAGCCTTGCTGAATAAATCCACCCTTGATATAGTGAGTACTTGAACTAAAGATAGAACAGGAGTACGCATCATGACAGGAAAAACACACATCATGGGCGGAGTTGCCGCCTCTACAGCCGTTGCCTACTATTATGGATTAGACCCAGTGACGATGGCTGTTGCTGGATCAGTTGGTGCCCTGATCCCTGATCTTTGCCATACAAAAAGTAAAATCGGCAGAAAATTCCCGCTGCTCTCGGCACTGATCAGCAGTGTATTCGGTCATCGCACGTTTACACACAGTTTATTATTTTTGCTGATCATTTATTTTCTAGCGACAACATACATTCCAAATGACAGCCTAAGTATCGGTTTACTAGTCGGGATGGCAAGTCATCTCATCCTGGATGCAGGAACAGTGAACGGGATTAAATTTTTATTTCCAGCTTCCATTAAAGTGCGTCTTCCCTTCTATGTCAAAACAGGCAGCACAGGAGAACAAGTCGTACTAGCTGCTCTTACCGTCGTTACCTGCTATTACATCGCCGTCATCTGCGGCATATCCATCCCATTCTCATGAATTAAAAAGAGTTTTTCCGAAAAACACAGGATATGAATTGATCATTCCTCATTTTTTTAGTAGGTTTAAGATAAGTGTTTTTGCCTTGCAGCTGAATACAGAATGATGAGGAGCTACATAAATGAAAGCGTTCTTCAAAAATCACTGGTTTTTAGTGTATTCCATCCTCTTCATGTGGATGAAAACATACATCATATATCAATTCGGATTTCACATAAGAACGGCCAATCTGTTTCATGAATGGCTGCTTTTGATCAATCCACTTAGCTTTTTGCTCCCGTTGTTTGGGATTGCTCTTTTTTTAAATGAAAAGAAGCAAAAGATTTTTTTATTGACCGCAAATTTTATTTTGACGGCGATTCTCATAGCGAATACGATCTTTTATGGATTTTATATTGATTTCATTACGATCCCTGTATTATTCCAAGCGAAAAACATGGGGGATATGGGCAGCAGTATGACAGAATTGTTCCACCCGCTGTTTTTGCTGATGCTCATTGATTTCGTGGTACTGGCATGGCTGTTAAAGCGTAAACCTTTAGCACCAAAAGCCTCCTTCAAGACGATCAAAACATATTATGCCGTGTGCTGCAGCTTTCTATTGTTTCATGTCAGTTCAGCCATGATGGATCACCCTCGTTTTCTGACAAGCTCTTATGATCGAGAAGTGATTGTACGAAACCTTGGGCTGTTCCAGTTCCACCTGTATGACGGCGCTGCCCAAACAGCGCGAATTGGACAAAAAGCCTTTGCAGATGAAGATACACTTTCAACCGTAGCTAACTACACAAAGGCTGATTACAGTGCACCAAACGAAGAGTACTTTGGACTTGCTAAAGGCAAGAACGTTGTGTTCATTTCACTCGAATCAACCCAGCAATTTGTCGTTGATCAAAAGGTGAATGGACAATACATCACGCCCTTTTTAAATCAACTCGCTAAAAAGAGTTTTTATTTTGATGAATTTTATCAGCAGACTGAGCAAGGAAAGACGTCGGATTCAGAGTTTATTGTCGCAAATTCCCTCTACCCATCTAGCAGTGGCGCTGTCTTTTTTACAGCGAGTGACAACGAATATGACACGTTATACAAGCAGCTGAAAAAAGAGAACTATCAATCCGTCCAATTTCATGCGAATAATAAAACGTTTTGGAATCGTGATGTGATGTATGAATCGTTTGGAATTGACCGCTTTTATGATGTCGATTCATATCAAGTCAATGAACAGAATTCAACTGGCTGGGGCTTAAAGGATATCGACTTCTTTGACCAATCCATTGATTATTTAAAAAAGTTGAAGGCGCCTTATTACAGCACATTTATTACCTTGACCAATCACTTTCCATTTGAAATCGATCCAAAGGATCAATTGATTGATGAATATGATTCGTCCAGCGCCATTTTAAACCGCTATGTGACGACTGTCCGCTATCAGGATGAAGCCATTAAGACATTTTTTGACCGTATGAAAGAAGAAGGACTGTATGACAATACAATGTTTGTTCTCATGGGGGATCACTATGGCATCTCCGAGGCACATCATCAGGCAATGGCAGAGCTGCTCAATAAAGATGAAATCACACCGTTTGATGCTGTGAAATTGCAGCGGGTTCCCTTTTTGATTTACATTCCGGGAGTCACAGATCAAGCACCGCAGACAATTTCTGAAACAGCTGGGCAAATCGACGTGAAGCCGACCCTCCTGCACTTACTCGGTATTGAAACGAAGGATGCCATTCAATTTGGCAATGACTTATTTTCAAACGAACGGACGCCTTTTGCTGTTTTGAGAAACGGGAACTTTATTACAGATGATTATCTCTATACAAAGAACACCTGCTATGACCAAAAAACAAAAGAACCTGTTGAACAGGATGAGGTGTGTCAGCCTTATATCGAAAAAGCCAATAAAGAGCTTTCCTTATCAGACAAAGTGATCAATGGGAATTTGCTCCGTTTTTATCAGCATTAAAAGTCGCCTTCTGGCGGCTTTTTCTTTTCTCTTTTTACTTAAAGCCTATGAATGGTCAAATAAGTTTGCTTATAATAAAGGATACAGATGATATTGAATAATAAGAGGTGTAAACATGAAGTATGCGTTCTTCGCCTTCATCGCCATCTGTTTACTCCTGAGCGGGTGTCAAACAGAGATGAAGTCATCGGATACAACCAAAAAAACTGAGCTTGTCATTTCAGCTGCGGCAAGTCTTCAGGATGCACTAAAGGAAATTGAATCCACCTATAATGATGAGCATCCGAATGTGACATTAACAAATAATTTCGGGTCATCCGGCGCATTGAAGCAGCAAATTGCGCAAGGGGCAAAGGCCGATCTCTTTTTCTCTGCAGCTGAAGCGCCCTTTGATGAACTTGTGAAATCTGGAGACATCGATCAACATTTTATCAAGGATGCTATCCAAAATGAGCTTGTACTCATTGTGCCAAAAGATCACTCTTCCTCTATTAAAAGCTTTCAAGACGCCCAGCACATAAAAGGAAAGGTTGCTCTTGGCACACCTGAATCCGTTCCTGCTGGTACATACGGCAAAGAGATTTTCACAAAGCTGAACATCTGGGATCAAGTGAAAAAGAACGCTGTGTACGGCAAGGATGTGCGGCAGGTTTTAAGCTACGTAGAAACAGGAAATGTGGAAGCAGGTGTTGTGTATAAAACAGATGCCCTCGTTTCCAAAAAAGTAAAGATTGCAGCTGAAGCCAATCAGGACATGCACTCCCCGATCATTTACCCAGTAGGGATCATAAAAGGGACAGAACATTTAGAGGAAGCCAAGTCCTTTTTTGAATTTCTTCAATCAAAAGCAGCCAAATCCATTTTTAAAAAATACGGCTTTCAAGTAACATAATGCCCATGCTCACTGAAGAATTCCTATCTCCCATTTGGCTGTCTGTGCAAGTTGCCGTTGTGAGCGGACTGCTGGCAACTGTTTTTGGTACATTGATTGGTTATTGGATGGCGCGAACATCATTTAAAGGGAAAATGATCGTAGAAACGTTCTTGATGATGCCGCTTGTCCTTCCGCCAACGGTTGTAGGGTTTTTATTGCTCGTCATATTCGGAAGGCATAGCATGATAGGAGACGTGATTGAATGGATCTTCCACCAACCTGTCATTTTTACATGGTGGGCGGCGGTAATTGCATCAACGGTTGTGGCATTCCCGCTTATGTATCAATCAGCAAAAGCCGGATTTTCAACCATTGAGTCAGATATTGAAGGGGCTGCAAAAGTAGATGGTGCTCATTCATTCCAAGTCTTTGCTTATATTACTGTACCACTTGCCCTGCCTTCCCTCTTGTCAGGCAGCATCCTCAGCTTTGCTAGAGCCCTTGGAGAATTCGGGGCGACCTTAATGTTTGCCGGCAACATCCCAGGAAAAACGCAAACACTCCCAACCGCTATCTATGTGGCAATTGATTCTGGACGAATGGAGCTTGCTTGGGCTTGGACGATTTGTATTGTGATCCTATCTTTTATCATGCTCTTGGCTGTGCGCCGAAGCAGTACGTAAAAAATCCTCTTTCTCATATAAGAAAGAGGATTTTATTATTTATTCAAACCCAACCGTCATCGTCTCTGGATTTGAGCCGACGCGTTCGTTATTGTTTAATGCATCGATTTTTTCCATGTCTTCTTTGGAAAGCTCGAAGTCAAAGATGTCTGCATTTTGTTTAATGCGTTCTTCATTGATTGATTTTGGAATTGTCACGACACCGCTTTGCAGATCCCAGCGCAAGATGACTTGAGCAACAGATTTGTTGTAGCGTGCAGCAATGTCTTTCAATACGTCATGATCTAATAGCTTCCCTTGCATCAGCGGAGACCATGCCTCAATCTGAATGCCTTTTTCCTTTGCATATTGACGCAGTTCAACAAGTGTCAGTTTCGGATGAAATTCAACTTGGTTCACAGCTGGAACAACCTCAGCATCTTTTAACAGCTCTTCTAAATGCTGAATGTAGAAGTTGCTGACTCCAATGGCTCTGACTTTCCCATCTTTATAAAGCTTCTCAAGTGCACGCCATGTGTCTTTAAATGTATCTGCATTTGGTCCAGGCCAATGAATCAAATAGAGGTCTAAGTAATCAAGACCTAATCGGTTTAAGCTTGCGTCAAACGCTTCAAGCGCTTTTTCATAGCCTTGATCTGTGTTCCATACTTTAGATGTGATAAATAAGTCTTCTCGTTTCACGCCAGATTCTTTAATCGCTTTTCCTACGCCTGTCTCATTTTTATAAACAGCTGCCGTATCAATGCTGCGATATCCGTTTAGTATGGCTGCTTTTACGGCATCTACCACTTGATTGCCGTCCTCCACTTTGAATACACCTAAACCAAACCAAGGCATTTCGACTCCGTTATTCAATGTTACGGTATCATTCAAGCTTTTGACCATTTTAACAACCACCTTTTTTATAGATTCCATCTCTTTCATTATCTCATGTTGTGTTTCAAAACTCTATTATCAGGCGTTTCTCTTCGCTTCGACGGCTAAGAGCAGTGCACCTGTCATGCCAGCCTTGTCCTCAAGCCCGGGGGAGACAATGTATGTATCAAGCGGCGGCAGATCCACATAATCATTGACATAAGCAGCCAGCTTCTCTCGAATGAGTGGGAATAGCTGCTTTTGCTTCATGACGCCTCCGCCCATGATGATGCGCTCTGGGCTTAAAATGAGTGAGTACTGCATAAGCGCCTGCGCTAAATAATCCGCTTCAAGTGCCCAAACCGCTTCTTCCTGCGTAAGCTCTTTGGCGGGTTTTCCCCACCTTTTCTCAATCGCTGGTCCAGCTGCCAGCCCTTCTAAGCAATTTCCATGTGCCGGACAGACACCTGCAAACGGATCTGATTCATCCTGTCTGATAAGGATATGTCCCATCTCAGGATGTGAATGGCCGTGTAGAAGCTCATTTTTCACGACAGCTCCCGCACCAATGCCTGTACCGACCGTGATATACAAACAGCTGCTTAGCCCTTTGGCTGCCCCTTTTGTTAATTCACCTAGTGCTGCGGCATTGACATCTGTTGTAAAGGATACTGGGACACCTAATTGCTTCTCAAGCTCAGGAATGAACGGATAATGCTTCCACTCCACTTTCGGCGTGTTCATGATATAACCGTATGAAGGATCATCCTTTTGAACACAAATGGGTCCAAAGGAGCCAACCCCTAATGCTAAAATGTCATGCTGCTTAAAAAATGGAATAAGCTGCTGTATTGTTTTCTCTGGGTGCTCTGTTGGAATCGTCATTTCCTCTAAGATGTCTCCACGCTCATTGCCGATTGCACAACAAAATTTTGTACCTCCAGCTTCAATTGCTCCATAATAGGCCATCATTGATCTCCCCTCTGTTCGTTCTCTTTCTTCATCATAAAACACGAGGGAGAAGATGACAACATCACGTATTGGTGAGCAGAACAGCTTCCATGTCATTGATATACTCCCTTAAATGATGGGCAATATCACGGTTGATCTCACCATCTTCATATAAGGTTTGAATTTCATTTCGAATCGACTGTACAGCTTGGAAGTTAAGCTCTTTTTTCTTCCGATCAAATGAACGGTCTTTTTGCTGGAAGAAGCTTGGACCGTGTTCACAGCGGTAAATCACTTGATTGTAAAAACCAATCACTTGGTGGCACGTTTGCTGGTTTTCATCTGTCATATGCTGTTTGATCGAGTCTACCGCAGCCTCAGCCGTTTTCTTACGGATTTGTTTGTACGCGTCCTCTTTTTCTAAAATACCGCTTGAAATGTGCTGATTCGGCCGCCATAATTGTAGCCATTGAAGCAAGCGGAGAAACTTCACCTTTGAAAAACGAATTTTGAAGGAGTTTGAGTACAGCATTTCCAGCTCATGAAATCTCTCTTGTAGCTCATAGGCTTCTTCCTTGTCAATTTTCTCTTCATCAATTAATTGTTGAAGTTTCATCTGTTCTGCTTTGATGCCGTGCAGTCTGATTTTTCGCTCTTGTTTTCTCATCCCGAATTGGTATGGTTCACGCTGGATATTTCTCAGCTTCATTCGGTAATCATTGATGAGTGCAAGGGATACTTCCCTATTGTCCTCATTCATCCCTTCTTTTAACGTTTTAATAGCGCTTCTCAGCAGCTTCCGTTTCGCATGCTGAATCTTTGTATCCAAGTCCACGTCGACTTGTTTGTCTTTTTTCTCAGATAAAAGAGGCAGTAACACACTGGCTAAAATGAGTGTACATAAGATGACGCCTGCTGCGAGGAAGATAATCAAATGCCGCTCTGGAAATGGTGATCCGTCCGCGAGCGTAAATGGGATAGAGAAGGCACCGGCTAATGTCACAGCCCCGCGGACACCAGAGAATGTCATGAGCATCGAGGCGCGAAACTTCGGCTTTTTCACATTCTGCTTTTTAGTTGCACTCCATTTTCCTGCCCAGAACAGCCATACCCATAAGAACCGCAGCACCATGAGACATAGCGTAATAATTAAGATGTAGCTAATGACCTGCATGTTGTTAAAGGATTCATCTTGGAAAATAACTGTAGATACATCTGGAATCTGCAATCCAAGTATGACGAAAACAAGTCCGTTTAAAATAAATAAAATAATATTCCATGTGTTTGATGAAGCAATTTGCAGTTTGGCTAAATTCGCTTCCATTCGGTCTTGCTCAATAGCATGTGTCACACCGCCAGCCACAACGGCTAAAATTCCGGATACACCGATTTCTTCCGCTGCTAAATAAATCACAAATGGTGTAAGGATTTGCAGGATGATATGCATTGTGACATCGTCCATTCCTAAACGGCGGAGAAAATAGCGAAAACGAATGATAAAAAAGGATAGAATAAATCCAGTCAATAACCCGCCTGCTGCAATCAGTACAAAACTAAAGGATGCCTGAGCAATTGAAAATGCTCCCGTCACCGTTGCGGCAATGGCAAATTTAAAGGCGACAAGTCCTGATGCATCGTTCATCAGCCCTTCGCCTTCCAGCAGTCTCATGATGCCCTTTGGCATATTCACACGGCTGGATAAAGCACTTACTGCCACCACATCTGTCGGTGATAAAATTGCAGCAAGCGCAAATGCGGCTGGAAGCGGTATGCTTGGAATCATCCAATGAATGGTATATCCCGCTACAATGACGGTCGCAAACACTAGACCAAGCGCTAAAAGAAGAATCGGTGCTCTTAATTTCCATAGCTCATCCCTTGGGGTACGCTTCCCGTCATTAAATAACAGCGGCGCAATAAATAGCACGAAGAAGAGTTCAGGATTTAAAGAAATATGTAAACCTGAAGGAAAAGCTGCCACCAATATTCCTAAGCCCACTTGAATTAACGGAACGGGAATAAAGGGGACAAAACGATTGATAATATTAGATACTGCAATGAGTGCCAGTAGTACGAGCACTGCCAAAAAAATCTCCACTAGTACATGTCCCTCCTATGTATATTTTTCGTCAAGTTTTGCTTACATGCAAAGATGTGTTCATTTCATCCATCCGTCCGCTCAGAAGTGCTTCTTTAGTATTCCGCAAAAAGTGAAACCAACACATAACAATCCATCTAGGCAAAAAAAGGCTGAATCTAGATATTCAGCCAGCTGACAAAATTTTCATCATATGTATTGTTCAAATGATGAACAAAAGACCCTGCTTTTATTTTACACGAAAACTCCATCATCTGCTGATATTCAGCTCTTATTAAACACAAAAAAAAGAGCGGAATCGCCCTTTTTTCGTTTTACCCTTTATTTAAAAAATAAGACCTGGCGGGAAGACGCCATTTGAATAAGTAGGAACAAACTCTGCATACGACGAGGATGACAAACAGCAGATATAAAGCAAGCTCTCCTTGTGCTAAGCCGAGTCCGACGAATAAGCCGCCAAGGGCTGCCCATACGGCGTAAATCTCTGCTTTTAGCACAAGCGGCTTTCGCCCTGCTAATAAATCACGCACAATTCCGCCGCCGCTTCCAGTCAAAATGGCTGCCACAATAACTGCACTGAGCGGGAGTTCTCTTTGCACAGCAAATAATGCGCCTTGAATCGCAAACGCTGCTAAACCGATCGCATCCGAGAAATTCCCCCATGTGCTCCAATGCTTGAGCAAAAGCTTTGGAAAAAGAAACACAATCGTAATGGATACAAGGGCAATCGTAAACATTTTGCCCTGTGACCATAAAGCAGACACCGGCAGACCAATTAATAGATTCCGAATCGCTCCACCGCCAAATGCTGTCACAATCCCTAAAATGTACACACCAAGAATATCGTACTCTTCCTCCATTGCCACAATCGCACCACTAATAGCGAATGCGACAATGCCAATGATACTTAAGACTTCCCATGCCATTTTCCGCTTATCTCCTTACCTTTATCTGATCATCTAACACTACTCCCTTAATGTATATCTGACACAGGTGAAAAGCAATACAAATTTTCTTTAAATTTTATCTTTTTGCAAAAATAAAAAATAGCCCGCTTATAAGCAGGCTATCTCTTTCAATCTTCTTTTGCATTTAACAGCAGCATACTAATGATGATGAGAATAAATGCAATAAGGGCTAGTAGTGGAATGGTGATAAAACCAAACCAGTTTAAATAATCAACGGAACAAGGAACACCGCTCAGGCAAGGGCGAATCGATGCAAAGCCAGGTATCTTTTGTTCCATATAATGATAGATAGAAAAACAAGCGCCAATCACAGCCAAAGGCAGAACGTAATATTTCACTTTCACATCGCCTCTGAATGTCGCAATTCCAAGTAAAAGCACGAGCGGGTACATGAAAATGCGCTGAAACCAGCACATATCGCATGGGATAAACTTCTTTACTTCACTTAAATACAGGCTGCTCATCGTCGCAACGATAGAAACGATCCAAGCACTGTATAAGTAAACAAGCTTATTCTTCATGATTTTTTCCCTTTGAGCTCTTGATCAATTAATTCTTTGATTTCATCATAGTCATAAAAGTTTTCGACTTGTTTATTGTTAATGAAAAGAGTTGGTGTTGCATTCACTTTATATTGGTTCACAAGCTGATCGTCTGTGTTCAGCTGCGGCTGATATGTTTTCTTTGATAGGTTATCTTTAAGCTTGTCCGTATCTATTTTTGTTGTCTTTTTCGCTAGCTCCGTCAGCTTAGCAGGCGTGACCCATTCTGCTTCACTATCTGGCTGTGCTTGATAGACAGCTTCATGAAATGCCCAAAAGTTTTTCGGATCTTCTTTCCACACTTCTTCAGAAGCTAGTGCTGCCAGCACTGCGCCATCTCCATGAACAGGAAGTGGCAAGTTAATAAACGAAAATGATACATCGCCTTTATCTATGTAGTCCGCTTTCAGCTTTGGGAAAATGTCTGTTTCAAATGATTTACATGATGGACATTTATAATCCCCAAACTCGACGATTTGTACGGCTGCGTTTTTATCTCCCATGACAGGCTGTCCTTTAATAGAAGGCTTACTGTCAACCGTTTGTGCTTCTTTGCTGTTGTTATTTCCAATGACGACGAATAATCCGATGAGAAGAGCTGCGATAATGGTTAAAATGACAGCAAATTTAATGGATGATGATTGATTATTTTTTTTACTCACATAAGCACCTACCTTATCTTTTTCATTCCTTGAAAAGAAAAAGGATAATAGCTTAGAATAATGCCATTATCCAACTTCTTCTATTTTAACAAGAGGGGATTCATTATGAAAGATGGTATTCATGAATTTTTCCTAACAATTTTATTTCATTACCCTCATGGCATTTAAAACAGCGAGTACAGTCACACCGACATCCGAGAAGACGGCTTCCCACATGGTCGCAATACCAAATGCTCCGAGTAATAGGAAAACCCCTTTAACTCCAAGAGCAAATGCAATATTCTGCCATACAATTCTTCTTGTTCGTTTAGCGACAGCGATGGCTTCTGCTACTTTTGACGGCTGGTCTGTCATAATGACGATATCAGCCGCTTCTACCGCTGCATCTGAACCAAGTCCGCCCATCGCAATTCCTATGTCTGCTCTTGCTAATACCGGTGTATCATTAATGCCGTCCCCAACAAATAATAATTTTTCTTGAGGCGCTTTTTTCTGATCAATTTCTTCTAATTTCGTTACTTTATCCTGCGGTAATAATTCGGCATGTACTTCATCAATGCCAATTTGCTGGGCGACCGCTGTTCCGACTTGCTTGGCATCACCAGTCAGCATGACTGTTTGAATGCCAGATGCTTTTAGAGCTGAGACGGCTTCAATTGCATCATCCTTTAATTCATCTGCAATCAAGATCGATCCGGCAAACTCACGGTTAATGGCCATGTACACAACCGTTCCGCTTCGTTTTTCTTTTTCATATGAAATGCCTTCTCGTTCCATCAAGCGATGATTACCCGCTAACACTTGGGATCCACTGATGGTTGCTTTAATTCCATGTCCCGCAATATCTTCATATGCTTCGATCTTGCTTTCATCAAGCGGCGAACCATATGCCGCTTTAATTGATTCAGCAATCGGATGTGAGGAGTGGGCTTCTGCTAAAGCTGCAAAAGAAAGCAGCTCTTCTTCTGACCACTTGTCGCTCGTTGTCACGATATTGGTTACCGTAAAGTTCCCTTTTGTGAGTGTGCCCGTCTTATCAAATACAGCATAGCTCACAGAGTTTAGTGCTTCTAGATAGTTACTGCCTTTTACAAGGATGCCTCGTTTAGAAGCCGCCCCAATTCCCCCGAAGAAGCCTAATGGGATGGACACGACAAGCGCACAAGGACAAGAAATCACTAGGAAAACGAGTGCCCGGTAAACCCAGTCAGACAATTGAGCTGATGGAATGAGAAGCGGCGGCACAAAGGCAAGCAGCAATGCCAATACAACGACAGCCGGTGTATAGTATTTTGCAAACTTTGTGATAAAGTTTTCTGTCTGTGCTTTTCGGCTGCTCGCATTTTCAACCAAATCTAAAATTTTCGTCACTGCCGATTCGCTTAGCCCTTTTTGCACTTCAATTTCAAGAATACCGTTTTGATTCACAAATCCTGCAAGAACTTCTTTCCCTGCTTCTACATCCCGCGGCACAGACTCACCTGTTAATGCAGAGGTATCCACGAGTGAAAAGCCTTCAATGACGAGACCATCAAGTGGAATTTTTTCGCCTGGTTTTACGACGATACGGTCACCGACTTTTACTTCTTCCGGCTTCACTTTTTTCGTTTCATTTCCTACTTTGAGATTCGCATATTCAGGGCGAATATTCATTAGTTCACTAATGGATCGTCTTGAACGATTCACTGCTGCTCCTTGGAACAGCTCTCCAATTTGGTAAAACAGCATCACTGCCAGTGCCTCTGGATATTGCTGAATGACAAAAGCGCCAGCTGTTGCAATGGTCATTAAGAAGTTTTCATCAAATACTTGGCCGCGCACGATATTTTTCAGCGCTTTAAAAACCACATCGCCCCCGACTAGTAAATACGCTGCGAAAAACATGATAAATTTCAGTAAGCCATCTTCTGGTATAAAATAAGCTGCTGTTCCAATGACTGCACCGCCAATTAATTTGAGCACAATCGCTTTTAAGTTTTTTGTCCCATGATCATGATCGTGGTGATGTCCTTCTTCTTTTGGTGATACACTCACATGAGGTTCGATGGACTGAACCGTTTTTTCAATACGCTTTGACATCGTTTCTTGCTTATCTGCATGTGTGACAGTCAATGTCCCTGTCGCAAAATTAACGGAACAAGCTTCAACGCCATCCATTTTGCTGACACCTGTTTCAATTTTACGTGCACAGTTTCCACAATCAAGACCGCTTAATACGTATTCATCCTTCATTTTTTTCATGTTCTCACCTTTTTTCTATATGATAAGTAACGTTCCCTGGATCGATGAAACCTATTAAAAATCAAAAACTTTATATATGAGCATATATTCATATATTGGATTACCTTTATTATATGAGGAGTTCTTGTCTTCTGTCAATCATTTCTGAAGAAATCATTGGTTTTTTGTGTTCAATTCTGTCACACGGATTTTCAATAAACCAAGCTCATGTCCCCCGCCCTCCGCATAACATAAAAACGATCGTTTGCAGTTTTTCTCTTTACAAAAGAAGGACAGACGCTTAGAATAAAATAAAAGTTTCCTTAAGGAAACAAATTAGCGTTAGAGAATCATTTCATCCTTTAGTCAAAATTATTTAATGTATGCATATATCTTTAGGAAGTGCAATGATGATTGAAAGGGGCCGCAAGAGATGTCAAATGCTTTAACAATCGACCGTCTTCATGTCTCATATCACGGACAGGATGCATTAGAGAATGTCTCTCTTTCCATACAGGAAGGGACAATGACAGGAATCATCGGTCCAAATGGTGCTGGTAAATCGACGTTACTCAAGGCATGTTTGGATCTCATTGAAAAAGACCAAGGGGATATTCGTTTTTTTGAACAGCCCTTTAAACACGTCAGAAAACAGATCGCCTATGTACCGCAGAGAAATGATTTAGATTGGACGTTTCCGATTCATGTACTGGATACCGTACTACTTGGAACATATCCGAAGCTCGGACTAATCAAACGTCCAAAAAAAGAAGACCGGGCATATGCGTATCACTGTTTAGAAAAAGTCGGGATGCAGGACTTTGCCAAAAGACAAATCGGTGAGTTATCCGGCGGACAGCAGCAGCGTGTCTTCCTTGCAAGGGCACTCGCTCAAAACGCACAGCTCTTCTGTTTGGATGAACCATTTGTCGGGATTGATATGGCAAGTGAAGAAACAATGGTTCGCATTTTGAAGGAATTACGAGATGAAGGGAAAACCATTTTGGTTGTCCATCATGATTTGAGTAAGGCAGATGATTATTTCAGCCATCTTGTTCTGTTAAATAAAAAGCTCATCAAAGCAGGGCCTGTACACGACATCCTTCGCCCAGAGATCATGCTGGAAGCATATGAAACACAGCTGCCATTCTTAAAATCAGCAGGAGGAGACGTGTAATGGAATTTTTAACCGGACTCTTTGAATATGCTTTTTTACAAAAAGCGCTATTTACATCCGTCATGGTAGGCATCATTTGCGGCGTTATCGGCTGCTTTATCATTTTACGCGGCATGGCCCTGATGGGAGACGCCATTTCTCACGCCGTACTGCCAGGGGTCGCCATCTCTTATATGCTTGGAATTAACTTTTTCTTCGGGGCCGTTTTAACTGGCGTGTTAACAGCGATTGGGATCGGTTATGTGAGTCAAAACAGCCGCATAAAAAATGATTCTGCCATCGGCATTGTCTTTACAGCCTTTTTCTCAATCGGAATTATTTTGATCACATTTTTGAAAAGTTCAAGTGATCTATATCATATTCTATTTGGAAACGTTCTAGCTGTTCGATCAGCTGATATGTGGATTACACTGGGAATCGGTATTTTTATTTTGCTAGCCGTCATTGTTTTCTACAAGGAACTGCTTATTAGTTCATTTGATCCGGTGATTTCTTCGGTTTACGGTTTGCCGAATCGTATGATTCATTATTTTCTCATGACCTTATTGACCCTTGTGACCGTTGCATCACTGCAAACCGTTGGGATTATTCTTGTCGTTGCCATGCTGATTACGCCGGCAGCCACCGCCTATCTCTTAACGGACCGGCTATGGATCATGATTTATTTATCTGCTTTTTTCGGTGCTGTTTCTGCTGTCGTAGGTCTTGGGCTTAGTTTTACGTATAACTTGTCATCTGGCGCTTCCATCGTGCTGGTCGCGACTATTTTATTCGGCAGTGCCTTTATCTTTTCACCAAAGCAAGGCATTCTATGGAGATCATTAAAATCTAAACGAAAACGAACGCACTTAAAAAAGGAAGCGTCTATGTAAAAGGAGGACATATATGAAGAAGGTATTTGCTATCCGTTTGACCGCAGTATTCATTGCCCTTATGATCATCGCAGGCTGTTCGACCAAGCAAAGTAATTCCGGTAAAGATGACGGCACATTAAAAGTTGTCACGACCTACTCCATTCTTTATGACATTGTGAAGGAAGTAGGCGGGCAGCATGTCTCTATTCACAGCATTGTTCCCATTGGTACAGATCCGCACGAATTTGACCCACTGCCAAAGGATGTTCAGTATACGACGGATGCAGACCTTGTTCTATATAATGGCTTGAACCTTGAAACAGGGAACGGCTGGTTTCAAAAGCTGCTTGAATCGAGCGGCAAGGACGGGGATGATGCACCTGTAGCCGAGATGAGTAAAGGCGTGAAAGTGAAGCATTTGTCCTCAAAAGGCCTTGAAAGCCAGCAGGACCCTCACGCATGGCTGAATGTTGAGAATGGGATCCTTTATGCCCAAAATGCCCGAGATGCGCTTATTCAGGCGGACCCTGAACATAAAGAGGATTACGAAAAAAATGCAGAAGCCTATATCAAAAAGCTTCAAGCTCTTCACGATGAAGCAAAAGACAAGTTTGATCAGCTGCCAAAAGATAAAAAACTCCTTGTCACAAGTGAAGGGGCATTCAAATATTTTGCAGAGGCGTATGGATTGAAAGCCGGCTATATTTGGGAGATCAACACAGAAAGTGAAGGAACACCAGGACAAATGAAGCGCATTATTCATTTTGTCAAAGATCATCAAGTTCCTGCGCTCTTTCTTGAAACAAGTGTTGATAAACGCAGCCTTGAAAGCCTCTCTGAGGAAACCGGGGTTCCGATCAAAGGAAAAGTCTTCACGGACTCTATTGGAAAAGAAGGGGAAGATGGAGACAGCTACTATAAGATGATGAAATGGAATATCGACACCATTTACAAAGGGCTGTCATCATAAGAAAAGACAGGTGGAGTGAATCCGCCTGTCTTTTTTGTCAGCCTGTTATATTTTCTGGATGTTTTTTCGGCCAAATGACGTAGCTGATGCTAATGATGAAATCAATCGTTAAGATCATCCCCCATGTATTGACAAGCTGCATCAGCGCTTCCGTCCGCTCTGGTGCTTGGATGAGATAGGTTAATCCATATAACAGCCCCGCTCCAATAACATAAGAAATGAAATGCCGCGCCCAGCCGACCATTTCATACACAGACCGCTCTTTCCCGTACTTTGGTTTTCCCTTTGGCTTAGGGCCTCCTGCAAATCGATAAGCAAACCTAGCATCTGCCCATTTCACCATTTGATGTCCGAAGGCAAGGCTCACACCAATATAAACAGCCGCAAGCCCGTGGATGACACTCGCCACAGCCCCTTGCCTTAAATCTATATAAGTAGCCGCAAGAAGGATGAGATCTAAAACTGGCGTACAGACAAGAAAAAAAGCACCCCACTTTTTCTGTTTAAACACATAACGAAGCGTTAAGCCCATTAGAATAAACAGCCAAAAACCAATTTCACATGCCACAATCAATAACCCGACCAATTTCTCCACATCCTTTTTAATACGATTGTATTAAATAAAAAATAACACATCTGTGTTAAAAAAACAACAGCTATGCTAAAATCAATGTATGCCAAAAATCGTCGATCACCATAAACAAAAACAAAAGGTCGCTCAAGCTGCAATGAGAGTGATTAAACAAGAGGGATTGGAAAACGCTTCTGTACGAAAAATAGCAGTCGAAGCTGGAATTTCAGCCGGCTCTATGCGTCATTATTTTTCCACACAGCAAGAGTTATTTCTCTTCTCTATGAATTTAATTCAGGAAAGAGTCAAGGAGCGGATTACAGGGCTTTCATTAAACGGTTCAACGGAGGAAAATGTTCTCACTTTATTGGAGCAGCTTCTTCCACTTGATGAAGAACGAAAATTTGAAATGGAGGTGTGGCAGGCTTTTACAGTCAAGGCGCTGACTGAACCAGATCTACAGCCGCTCAATGCAAAGATGTATGACGAGCTTTTCCAAACGGTCCAATATTGTTTAATGAAATTGAAAGAGGATGGGCTGCTGCTAACTGATATCGATCTTTTATTAGAAACTGAGCGGCTTTATGCGGTCATCAATGGGCTTGCATTGAATGGAATCGTGCAGCCCGAACGTATACCGCCTCAGCTCATACGCTCCGTACTGCAGATGCACCTGCAATCCATCACAAAAAAAGACATGTCTCCTTAATTGGAGAGCATGTCTTTTTTTAATCTTCCATAAAAATACGTTTCGCTTCGTAGTAAAGCACCTGCACAAATTTCTTCACATTGATACGGGTGTGTTCTTCTCTTCCGCTCATCTCTTTCGTCAATTCACTCATTTTCTTTCGGACGATGGTGAAATCGAAAAATTTAGATGCGTAATTTTCAAACGTTGGATGAGAAAAATCGGTTAGCCCAAGTGATGCGATGTGTTTTAATGATTGGTTGATCGCACGTCTTACCCGCTGTTCGGCTGCCTTTGCTTCTCTTGCGATGTCTGCCGATGTGTAGGGCTCACTTAACTTATCCTCTGTAATCCCAGTGAAAATGATCTTTAAAGAAGGAAAGGAATCATGATGATCAGCATGCAGCGCTAAATACTGGTCTGTAAAAAGAATCATATCTAATAAATCTTTGGACCCCTTCTCCCCCACAATACCAAGCTCCGCCAGCAAAAACTGCCCCGCCTCTGCAAGACTTTTCCCCCGCTGCTTCGTTTTCGTCTGACCGCGCTGCTGAAATTGCATGACCGATTTGAGTGAGTGCTGAATATTTTCAATTGAATGCTCTAAATGAAGACGTTCAATCATGAGATGGAGAACACTTAAGACCTCTACACGATTGATCGGCTTTGTCACATAATATTCGACGCCAAGCGTATACGCCTGTCCGATTAATTCCTTTGTTTCAACCTGTGACAGCATTAAATATTTCCCATGAAACTCATCCTTGATCGCTCGAATCGTTTCAAGCCCGTCCCTTTCCGGCATCAATAGATCAATACATAAGATATCAATGTGCAAATCATTTAAGTAGCTGGCTGTTAACTCTGCGCCATCCTCTGCTTCCCCGGCCACAATGCCAAGCTCTTCATCTTCAATGAGCTGAGCCAGTGAAGAACGAACGGCTTCATCATCATCAACAATAAAAAATCTCATCTCCCAATCCCCTCTTTTCTACTGACTTGATCTACTGGTATCGTTAATGTGAAAATCGTTTGTTCATTTGGGATACTTTTCATCTCAACACTTCCGCCAAGCTTCTCCGCTGTATCCTTTACATAGGCAAGCCCGATACCGCTCGATGGATTCCCAGCCTGATCGTATTTTAAAGTGAAGCCCGGTTTAAAAATCACATGATGATTACGTTCTTTTATGCCAGGCCCGTTGTCGCTGATTTGAAAAATCACGTGGTTTTCTTTCTGTGAAATAGAAAGTGACACCTCTCCTTCTACAGGAATGGCTTCAACAGCGTTGGATACGATGTTATTTAACAAAGATAGAATGGTATACACGTGATAGGCGGGATGCTTTCCATCTTCATCATAATGAAAGACGATGTTTTTTTTAAGAGATTCTGCATAATTTTCATGAATGCGAATAACAAGCCCAGCGATATGAGAAGGGCTCTCATAAGCCTGGAAGTTTTCCTCATGAATCAGCTTTGATAAGGCAGAAAAAATCCGCTGGTTATCCTTTTTGATTTCATGCACCTCTCCTGCAATCTGCAAGGCGGTTTTACCGAGCTTTTTCAAATCCAATGATTCCGCATCCTTTGCGTGGTGAAGGGATTGATACAATTGATAGGATGTGGCCGTAATATGCTCAGCATGTGCGAGTGTTTTATGAAAATATGTAGATTCTGTGTAAAGATTAGACAGAAGCATCAGCAGATGTTCCTTTTCCTTTTTCATCTGACGCTCTCTCGCCTGCTCTTCATATAAGCGAATCATTGTATAACAAGCCAACACGAAAAAGCTTCTGAATATCGCCAAAACAAATAATTGGAACAGCGTCCTCACCGTTAAAATTTCATCCATCGTGCCTCGAAGTGCGATGATTTCAACAACGCTTGCGCACAGCTCCATGACGATGCCTGTTGCTCCAATCAGCCATGGCTGATCGCGGAAACGTCTGACCTTCAATAAATAAAAGAGTGTGCCATAGACAACATAATAAAGCAGGGAAGGAAATCTTAATGAAACTGCCTCTTCAAGCGGAAGATGCCCTGTCACAGCTGTATCAAGCAGCACGCGAAACACAAAAACAGATATCCCAGCGATGATGCCGCTTGCCCATGCCGGAAATCTTTTCATTTGAAGCAGGATAAAGAAAAAGACAACGGTTCCAAAGCTGACCCGAAAACTGTCCTCAAACGGATAAAATTTAAACTCTCCGCCAATCGGCGTCAGTACAATGAGCAGCACAATTAAATAAGGCTCTGTATTCAGCCATTTTTTCAGTAGATTCAAACGCAGTCACATCCCTAATAATTGACGATAGTATACTATGTGAGCTAAAGAAAAACAAACCTCCATGAAAAAGCGCACACCGGAACTTTGCCGGTGTGCGCTTCTCATGATGCCGCTTAATCTTCTAAACGATCCTTTTCTAAAAGTGATGCACCAGCAATACCTGGTTTTGTCATTTCAAAAGGATTTAAGATGACATCAAGCTCTTCCTCTGTTAACACATCATTTTGCAGACAAAGCTCACGTACAGATGCGCCTGTAAGGATGGCTTCTCTTGCAATTCGTGCAGCCGCTTCATAACCAATATGCGGGTTCACCGCCGTCATGACACCGGCACTCTTTTCTACATATTCTTTTAATCTAGATTCATCTGCTTTTAGGTCACGCAAGCAGTTGTCCACGAAGGACTCGAATACATTTTTCATCATGCTGAGAGATTGAAGCAGGTTGAACACTAACACTGGTTCCATAACGTTTAGTTCAAGCTGGCCAGCCTCTGATGCAAGACAGATTGTGTGATCGTTCCCAATGACTTGGAATGCCACTTGGTTCATGACCTCAGGCATAACTGGGTTGACTTTCCCTGGCATGATGGATGAACCTGGCTGTCTCGGCGGCAGGTGCAGCTCACCAAAGCCTGCTCTTGGACCTGAAGCCATCAGACGAATATCGTTCGCCATTTTGGACATGTTCATCATACATACTTTAAGTGCAGCCGATACTTCTGTATAAGCATCCGTATTTTGCGTTGCATCGACTAAGTCTTCAGCGCCAACTAACGGTAATCCGCTAATGTCAGATAGGTAGCCAACCACTTGGCGAATATATTTAGGATCTGCATTTAATCCAGTTCCGACTGCTGTTGCACCCATATTGACTTCATATAAATGCTGTCTAGACTGTTTGATACGTTTAATATCACGAGCAAGAACTTTTGCATACGCACTAAACTCTTGTCCAAGTCTGATTGGAACAGCGTCCTGAAGATGCGTGCGTCCCATTTTGATGACATGATCGAATTCCTGCGCTTTTTCGGTCATGACTTGATGCATGTTTTCCATCGTATAAAGTAGTTTTTCAATCATATTCAATGTTGAAATATGAATCGCTGTTGGGAAAACGTCGTTTGTTGACTGCGACATGTTCACATGCGTGTTTGGACTTAGCTCAGTATAAGCGCCTTTTTCCTTTCCTAGTAGTTCAAGCGCTCTGTTTGCAATGACTTCATTGGCATTCATATTCATTGAAGTGCCAGCCCCGCCTTGAATTGGATCGACAATAAATTGATTGTTCCATTTTCCTTCGATGACCTCATCTGCGGCTTGAACAATTTTTTCTCCAAGACCAGAATATAGTCGCTGAGTATCCATATTTGCAAGTGCGGCTGCCTTTTTGACAATCCCTAATGCTTTGATGAGTTCCTCATGAATACGGTAGCCTGTAATTGGAAAGTTCTCCACTGCACGTAATGTTTGAATTCCATAATATGCTTGAGTGTCTACTTCCTTTTCACCTAGAAAGTCACGTTCGATTCGAACTTGCTTGTCCTGTAGCTTCGTCATTTGAAAAGATCTCCTTTTTTACGCTGCTTTTGTTTGTTGTTTTAATTCCTCAATATACTTCTTCGATTTCTCTTGATCAAATACTTTTTCCCATTTAGACATGACAATGGCTGCAAGTGAGTTACCAAATACGTTCACTGTTGTACGAACCATGTCAAGAAGTCGGTCGATCCCAACGATGAAGGCAAGTCCTTCAAGCGGCAGTCCCATAGCACCAAGAGTTGTGATGACAACAACGATCGATGCACCTGGTACACCAGCCATTCCTTTAGATGTCAGCATTAAAATTAATAGTAACGTAATTTGCTCATAGATGGAAAGCGGCATGCCGTACATTTGTGCAACAAATATCGCAGCAATGGATTGATAGATGGCACTTCCATCTAAGTTAAAGGTGTAGCCTGTTGGAATAACGAACGACGTGATCGCTTTCGGGCAGCCGAACTTCTCCATTTTGTCCATTAATCTAGGCAGTACAGCTTCTGAACTTGCTGTTGAGAAAGCAAGAATGATTTCTTCTTTTAATACTTTAAATAGTGTAAAGACGCTTGTTCCAGCCATTTTCGCAATAATGCCAAGTACAACAATGACGAAGAATGCCATTGTACCGTAAACGACAAGTACCAGTTTGCCTAGCGGGAGAAGCGCTCCGACCCCGAATTTGATCACCGTCACACTGATGAGCGCGAATACACCAAATGGTGCAAACTTCATCACTTTATTGGTCACCCAGAACATGGCTTCGAGTATACCTTCAAAGAATCCTAATACTGGTTTTCCTTTGTCTCCAACTGCGGCAATTCCTAATCCGAATAAGACTGTAAAGAAGATGGTTGGTAATAGATCACCTTCTGCAATGGATTGGAAAACGTTTGTCGGTACAAGATGCACCAACGTTTCAGAGAAAGTCGCTTTTTCAGAAGAAGCCTTAGATGTCTCTTCATATTTAGAGATATCACCTTTCTCCATGTTGCTCATATCAATTCCTGTACCAGGATGGAACAAGTTTGCTGCAAGCAGTCCAACTGCTAATGCAATCGTTGTCACAATCTCGAAATAAAGAATGGTTTTTCCGCCGAGTCTTCCGATCGTTTTCATATCTCCAACACCTGCAACTGCTACAATCAATGCAGCAATAACAATTGGAAGAACGATCATTTTAATTAAATGGATGAATATATCGCCAATCGGCGTTAACACATTAATAACGGTTTCATTTTGATAAAACAGCGCTCCCACGACAACACCCAGAACAAGTGCAATGAGTATTTGAGAAGCTAACCCTAACTTTTTCATACGTGAACCCCCTTTTTTTGATAACGCTTTCTTTGTTGCTTAATCGCATCTTAACGACGAACCTACAAAAAACGACAAAAAGGAACAAAAAGAAGTGAATTTTTTATGAAAAATCTTTAAAAAGGTGGGTTTTTCCACAATATTGTAAAAAAAAGACTTCGCTTTTGGCGAAGTCTTAGAATATATAGACAACGTGTTAAAATGATTTTGTTTTCACACGTTGTCTTCTTTTCAGCGTGAGAGAAAACCTTTGAAGTCTAGGAAGGTCGAGCACCAGCGCGGAGCGAATAGACATTCGTGAGCACTGGCGCACAGACCTGACAAAGAATGCGAGAGTTTGTCTACATGCTGGGACTTCGCTTTTGGCGAAGTCTTAATGATTTTGCATCTGTTCACTTGGTGTATGTTGATTTGGAAAAAATTCATCATAAATCGTATATCCAATGAGCACAAGAGCAACGTAGAACAATGCACTAACGGTCCAAATCCATTTGACATTCAACTTCATTCTGCCACTCCCTCTCTAACTGGCTTCAATCGCTGCAATCTGAGCGCATTCAGCACAACGGACACGGAACTAAAGGCCATTGCTGCTCCTGCAAGCCATGGCGCAAGGAAACCAAATGCAGCAATCGGTATCCCGATACAGTTATAGGCAAGCGCCCAAAATAGGTTTTGTTTAATGTTTCTCATTGTTTTTTTACTAAATTCCAGCGCATCTGCAATGGCATGGAGATCTCCCGTCATGAGCGTAATATCTGCTGCTTCCATGGCAACGTCTGTCCCTGTTCCCACAGCCATCCCAATATTCGCTGTTGCAAGAGCTGGGGCATCATTGATACCGTCTCCGACCATGGCGACTTTCTTTCCCTGTTCCTGAAGCGCTGCAATGTGAGCCGCTTTTTCTTCAGGCAGCACTTCAGCAATGACATGATCAATGCCCGCCTGTTTCGCAATCGCCTCTGCTGTTAGTTTATTATCACCTGTCATCATCACAACGTGAATCCCCTGCTCTTTTAGACGAGCGATGGCTTGTGGAGAGGATGATTTGATTGTATCTGCGACCGCGACAATGCCGGCGACTTCGCCGTCAATCGCAACAAGCATAGCCGTTTTCCCTTGCTCCTCCAGCATTGTGACAGATGCTTCAATTTGCTCATATCGGATATGATGTTTCTGTAATAGCTTACGCGTTCCAATCAAAAGCTTGTGTCCTGCTGCCTTTGCTTCAATTCCATGACCTGGATCTGCTTGGAACGCTTCAACCTCGACCGCTTCAAGACCTCGTTCCTTCATACCGTCTGTGATCGCCCGGGCAAGCGGGTGTTCCGACTGCTGTTCTGCCGAGCCTGCTAGCTGCAGCAGCGTATCTTCTGTCCAGTTGGCATATGCCAGTACATCTGTCAGACTAGGCTCTCCTTTTGTCACAGTCCCTGTTTTATCTAACACTACCGTGTCGAGTGATTGAGTCACTTCTAAATGCTCTCCGCCTTTAAACAGAATGCCTGATTCAGCCGCACGGCCGCTGCCAGCCATAATAGAGGTTGGTGTCGCAAGGCCGAGCGCACACGGACATGCGATGACAATGACAGCTATAAAAGTTTCAAGTGCTGACGCCATATTTCCTGGGTCAACAAAGAAAAACCATATGAGGAATGTGAGCACAGCAATTCCTACAACAATGGGAACAAATATCCCTGATATTTGATCTGCCATTCTTTGAATCGGTGCTTTTGAGCCCTGTGCTTGCTCTACGACTCGGATAATCTGTGAAAGAGCCGTCTCTTTCCCGACTTTAGTCGCTTTTATTTTGATAAATCCATTTTTATTCATCGTTGCCCCGATGACCATATCTCCTGCTGTTTTATCAACCGGCAGACTTTCTCCTGTAATCATGGACTCATCTATTGCGGTTGTCCCCTCTATGATTTCTCCATCTACCGGCACTTTTTCCCCGGGTTTGACAAACACAAGATCATTCACTTTCACGTCAGAAATAGGCACAGTCATCTGTTTGCCATCTCGCTCGATAACCGCTTCTTTCGCCTGTAAGCCCATCAGCTTTTGAATCGCTTCTGATGATCTTCCTTTTGCTCTTGCTTCCATTAATTTTCCGAGCACGATCAACGTAATGAGGACAGCACTTGTTTCATAATAGAGGGCTGCCTCACGTGTGCCTCTAATCGCTGACTGAATGCTTTCATATAAACTATAGAAAAACGCGGCAGATGTCCCAAGTGCGACAAGAACATCCATATTGGCACTTTTATTTCTTAAAGCCTTATACGCACCTACATAAAAGGGCCAGCCGACAATGAACTGCACCGGCGCTGCTAACGCCAGCTGTACCCATGGATTCATAAACGCTTCTGGCAGCCAAATAAAGGACGTAAAAGAAAAATGGCTGACCATTGCCCAAAGAAGCGGCAGTGATAAAATCATCGAGAATAAAAAGCGTGCCGTTTGCTTTTCTATTGCAGCTTGCCGGTGATCTTTTTTTCCTTCCTCCGCTTGATCTGCAGCTGGTTCTATTAAAGAATACCCAATAGACTGCACCGCATCTTTTATGTCATTTGCAGACGTTTGGCCCGGATGATATGTGACCTGAAGTGTCTCAAGGGCAAAGTTTACAGACCCGTGATCGACACCGTCCATTCGGTTAATTTTTTTCTCGATTCGGTTTGCACAAGCTGCACAGGTCATTCCCTCAATATCAAATTCTGCTTGCTCCATCACCACATCATAGCCAAGAGATTGAACTTTTCGCTTCAAATCATCTGGTGTTAGCTGCTCTGTTTCATAAATGATATGAGAAGTTTCAAGCGCCAAATTCACACTGGCATCCTCCACACCTTCCAGCCTGTTCAATCCCTTTTCGATGCGGCCTGCACAGGCAGCACAGGTCATCCCCGTAATTTGAAAATCAATTTCCTTTTTCATTGATCTCACCTCTCCACATACTCCATGGGGGTATAATATTTGAAAAAATACGTGCTGTCATGCAGCACGTATCAGATTGTGACAAAGGGTTAAAATGTTCTTTATTTTAACCCTTTGTCTTCTTTTCAGCGTGATAGAAAACCTTTGCAGTCTAGAAAGGACGAGTACCGGCGCGGAGCGAATTTGACATTCGTGAGCACCGGCACGCAGGACTGACAAAGAATGCGAGGGTTTGTCTACACGCTGAGACGTGCTGTTATGCAGCACGTATGTTCATTTATACAACATCATATCCCTGTTCCTCAATCACATCGGAGATACGGTGTAACGTGACTTGATCTGGGTGAAATGAAACCTCCACCTGTCCTTTGTCTAAATGGACTTTTACAGATTCAACACCTGCTAATTCTCCTACATTTCCTTCGACTGCTTTCACGCAATGTCCGCAAGACATGCCCTGCACTTGAAGTGTTGCTTGTTCCACTTCTCATCGCCTCCATCAATCATTTTCTACAATTTACTATACCCTAGTAGGGTATCAATGTAAACATAAATGCTACGATTTTGTCAGTTTCGTAAAGACCGTCATTAACTCTTCAATGGCTTCATCCCCATTGCCGCTCTTGATAGCATCTGCAACACAATGGTGTGTATGCTTTTCCATCAAATGAAGACTGACTTTTTTCAAAGCCGCATTGACTGCGGAGATTTGATTCACAACATCTATACAGTAACGATCGTTTTCAATCATTTGCTGAATCCCGCGAACTTGTCCTTCCACTCGTTTCAAGCGATTGATCAATTGATCTTTTTCCTTCTCGGCTCTTGGCGAAGCCATATGTCGTTCTTCATGTTCTGTCATGTGATCACCTTTTTTCTATTATGACTTGTCATTACCTAAATTAAAGCATATCTCCACCGGAAAAGGCAAAGATATGCTGAGTACCGCATATAAAGCTGTGTTTGTCCTAATTTGTTAATTGTTCGATATCCTGCAAAAGATTGACGGATTGCTGAAGTTGTTTCATCAATCCCTGCTGATCCTCCAATATGGAGGCAACATCGATATCGCCTGCTTTCAATTGCTGTAAATACGTTTGGATTTCCTCTGACAGCACTTTATTTTTTTCAATGATTTGCGCATGCAGGTCTTCTGCCATTTTTGGCGCTGTGACGTCATTAAACTCTTGAATGTCTGCCTTCAATGATTCAAGCTGCTGCGTTAATTCTGCTTTTTTGGCGGCATTTTGCACAGCTTCTTCAGCGAGTTTTGGAAAATCCTCTGTAAATTGCTGAATGTCTGTCACATAGTCATTTGCCTCAGTGACATATGTCGTTGTATCGTTGACCTGATCAAGCAAACCGGAGCACCCGCTTAATACAAGCGTTCCAGAAAATAGGAAAGCCATCACATATTTTTTCAAGATCGATCATCCTTTCATCTGTAGGATTAAAAGCATCATTTGTTCCGCTTCTCTATCACACAGATGCAAAAAGACCTTAAAAATAGCCAGAACTTTGCCTCATGTGTGATAAGCAAAGGTCTGGCTAACATTGTTCATGCCGGAATGGCCGAGAAACAACGAATGTTTCTGTAGTGACGACCAAACCGTAAAAGCTACTCCCCTTTAGGAAACCGTTCAAATGTTATGTTTATCATATCGAATGTCAGGACAACAGTCAATTCGAAAGATCCTGCTCTTGATACAGCACATGGCCCTTACCAGTGGATGCATAAATCCGGTTCCGTCCTTGGCGTTTTGACATATACAAGGCCTGATCCGCTTCAAATAGAAGTGTTTCTAATACACAAGGATCATTGGCTGTATGAGCAATTCCAAAGCTCGCTGTCACTCGCACTTTTTCCTCATCATTCTGAAAGAAGCTCACTTCAAACGAATGTCTTATTTGTTCCGCGATATGACATGCCTCTTTAAACGACTGATGCGGCAGACAAATAGCAAACTCTTCTCCCCCATATCGTCCAAATAAATCATCCATTTGTAAATGCTCCTGACAAATAGAGACAACATGACGCAGCGCTTCATCCCCAATATGATGTCCGTGTGTGTCATTGATTTGTTTAAAGAAATCAATATCAAACAGCATAACAGCCGTATCCTGTGCATCCTCTTCCAGGATCATCTGCGTTCGTTCGATGAAAGAAGAACGATTGAAGATATTCGTCAAACCATCAATATACGCACGACGCTCCAGCTCTTCCTGCAGCAAACGCTGCTCTGTTACATCACTGATCACTATTTGCCTGCCCTCGATCTCTCCTCTTCTATTAAATAGAGACGAAGCGGTCAAATGATAATAGCAGGACTGGTCTTTTTCCTTTTTCCACATTAAATCATATTGCGAATGATCCTGCGGAGAGCGCAGCCATTGAATGAACGCTGAATCTTTGATGATTGCTGAGAAAATATCGTCGATTTTATGGCCAATTCCCTTTTTATTCGCAAGTGCTGGAATGATCGATGCAGCAGCGGGATTGTAGTCAATGAGTGTCCGATATCGATCTAAAATTAGAACCCCTTCAGACATATGCTCAAACACACGCTCCATTGCAATGGGAGAGATTTTAAAGAGCTGGAACGACATAATCGCCCATAAATAGAGTGCATTGGTTAAAAACATCACCACTGGGACTGGATCAATATGTAGGGGTGTAACACCTAATAAATAAATAAAAGAAGTCAAAATTGGTAATGACATTCCCACTAACAGTATCAGAATCTGCTTTAAATATTCTTTTTTTGTGACACGTAAAAACCAAAGCAGCATAAAGATAGCAAGCATCGAACAGCCAAACGTATAAACGCCATGAATGACATACCAATAGCCAATCGTAAAATCAGCCAATAAAAACCCATCTACTGGATTCATCGTGATGCTTCGATAAAAGAGTGAATGTAAAGAGTTGGTGAACACCATAATGGTTGTGAGAGTTGGAATCAATAAGATGAGAAGCACGCGGCGCTTTGTGAAATATTGATGGAACCCCGTAAATTGCAGCACAATCAGCAGACTGAGCGGTGCGATAAACGGAAGACCTATGTATTGAAAACAAACCCAAAACATGATTTCTCCAGGAGTACGAGCCAATAATTCAAACGTATGCCCAAAGATATAAATCGCAGTTGCTCCAGACATGTACATAAACAATTGACAGCCAATATATCGATGGCGGTTTGCATGAGCAATGATTGATAATATCACGGACAGAATGCCAGAAACACTCATGATCACAATAAAATGTAAAACAATCGAATCCATGTAAACGCCCCAATTTCAGTTATTTAGAACTAGTCTAATCTTACTATATATGAGGACGTCTCAAATGGGAAGATGTGATTTTGAATTGGTTGGAGGTTTTTTAAAATCTTTATGACATTTGTTTATTCTTCTTTTTTTACAAAACGCCCCACAAGGGTCTTAAGACACCTTTTTAACTAATTAAAAATTCGCCGAAAATTAACTTCCAGCTCAATATAAAACCTACTTTTTTACCCTTTTTTATCATATTCACCACACCAGATTTTTTTTACAGTACAATGATGACAACATTAAATGGAAGGGGAAAACTTAATGAATAAAAACAATCGTAGTAAGATTTCTAAACTATTTATAGGCTTGTTAACAATTATCATATCCACAACGTTTTTTTCCAATGTAAGCTATGCGGAAGTGAAAAAATCAGATGATAGCAACTCTGAAAAAAATCAATCAGAACAAAAAGATGTTAAAAAGGCAAAAGTCAGTATGAAGGACATAAAGAAAATAGAGTCATATTTATATTTATCTAAAAAAGGAACACTTATTTTAAAACCAGATTATACTGATTTGAATCTAGATCATACAATAATTAAAGAAGTAAAGACATGGCTGAAGTATAGCAACCAATTAGTACTTGAAAAAAAAGCTGTTATTCAACCTGATTTTAGTATTAAAATGCTAGACGAATCTAACACTAATTCACTTGATCATAAGGCATCAACATTATCTAAAGGATGCGGTAAGAACGGTCACAATGTTTATTGGTGGGGATATAACTTATACTTTGATTGCAATGAGACCAGATCTTTATATCAGTCTTTCAAAGCTGGAGGGGGAGCTACTAGTGGAATCGCAGCCATTTCTAGATTCATACCCGTTCCTCCTACTCAACTAGCTAGTGCTATTGCTGGAGTAATTGGTGGAGGGCTTGTGGGATTTGGTCAAATGATTCAAGATGAACATGAAGGACATGGCGTAAGAATAAGATTTACTGGATTAGGTTATGCAGCAGTTCCATCTGGTGTATTCCCACAATAAATATAGGGAGGTAAAAAAATGACCTTCATCATTATCATGGCAGGTTTATTTATGCTCATTCTTTTAGATAAACCGTTTCAAAAAAGAAAGTCTGGTTTATTATTCTTAGTATGTTATTTATTACTCATTTCATTGTATATCATTAATACAACGTTTATGAAATTTATATCAAATAAACTTCTACTCATTATAGCTATTTTCGTAGTTAGCCCTTTGTTTATTCAATTCCTTAAACCTTCTCAAAAAACTGAACAGTGATTACTACAAAAAAAGATGACGGACCGTCATCTTTTTTCTTATAGGACTTAGACAGATATTGCGATAGAATCATCATCGATTCACTTCTCCATATACCTCATTCAACATGTCCTCCATAATGTACGACTTAAATTCATCGTTCTCTAAAATCTTCATAAAGAACTCCTGATTGCTACTCATTCGGTCGATAACAAAATTCATAAATGTTTTTTCGAAAGCAAATTTGAAGTTTTCTTTTGTATTGTTTTTCGCTTTCTGACGGAGATCATCATCATTCAACATGTCCTCTTTCACTTGTTCACGAGAAAGAAAATCTGTTTCTGTAAATTGTGTACCAAAGCGCTCATTTAACTTTTCTAATACGCTTGATAATCGCACCTTCTCATCTTCAGTTACACCACCAGCGCCATGCTTCTGTGGATCAAGTTCAATGCCTCCCGTTTTTTCCAGCTCGATGCTTCCTTCGAATACCTTTTGATTGCGATAGTATTCAAGTGCGATATCATCAGCTAAATAAACGTCCTTATCACCAGTTGTACGAGGTAGTTTGCGCAACAAGTATGTTAAATAAATATATTGTTTGTGTAAGCATAGATCAATAAATGTTACAACTTGTAGCACGAAACTATACGTACGAATAAATTTTGTTGCAGCTTGTTTAAAATCAACCTGTTCTTCTTCTGAAAGCTTTTTATATCGCTCTACACCTTTGTCAAGAATTGCATTTAACTCTGTTTGCGCCCTAGTTGACTTTTTCACGCCGTCTGTTACTTCAAGTTCATTAACCCTTTGCACCTCATCTTCTTTAAATACTTGATGAGGCTCGATGTCAGCCTGCATATCATAAAGGATATTTGGGTCCGTAATTTCAGATAGGCTTGTTGATTCGTAATATGGTTGGAACGAAGCTTTCATAACCTCTGGTTCATTTACAAAATCGAGTACGAATGTGTCCTCTTTACCTGGGCAAGTACGATTTAAACGAGATAGGGTTTGCACCGCTTTAATACCACTTAATGGCTTGTCTACATACATCGTATGCAACAGTGGTTCATCAAATCCCGTTTGATATTTCTCAGCTACAAGCAATACTTTGAATTCATCAGAATTGAATTTATCAGGTAGCTCTTTTTCAGAGAAACTGTTCATGTCCGGCTCCGTATAATCTATTCCACCGTCTTTTACAGTACCTGAGAATGCCACAACTGTTTTTAAATCGTGATATCCCTTTTCATGAATATATTTATCAAAAGCAATTTTATAACGTACTGCATGTAAACGGCTTGCTGTCACGACCATTGCCTTGGCACGTCCACCAATTTTCCGCTGTACAAAATTCCGATAATGTTCAATGATAATTTCTGTTTTTTGTTCAATGCTGTGCGGATGCAATGAAACGTATTGAGCAAGCTTTTTGGTGGCTTGCTTCTTCGATACCTCCGGATCATCATCGACAGTCTTGGCAATTTTCCAGAACGTTTTATACGTTGTGTAATTTTCAAGTACATCTAAAATAAACCCTTCTTCAATTGCTTGACGCATTGTGTATTGATGAAAGGCCTCTGGCTTACCATCAATACCAACTGTACCAAACTTCTCTAACGTCTTGGGCTTTGGAGTCGCTGTAAATGCAAAAAACGATACGTTATCCTGTTTCCCACTTTTCAAAATGGCTTCTACAATTTTCTCGTCTACATCAACTAAGTTTTCTTCGGCAATCCGGTCTTCCTCATATGCTGCTTCTAACGTCTTATCTGATAGAACATTTGTTAACGCAGTAGATGCTTTACCACCTTGAGATGAATGCGCTTCGTCGATAATAACTGCATATTTTTTTCGCTCTAAACCTGCTACTTTCTCCAAAATAAATGGGAACTTTTGGAGTGTTGTAATAATAATGCGTGTTTCACTATTAATAGCACGTGCTAATTGCTCTGAGTTTTTATCGACTGGTTCGACCATTCCTGCTTTATGCTCTAACTGATACACTGCGTCTTGCAATTGCTTATCTAACACTCGGCGATCGGTAATCACAATCACACTACTAAAGATCGATTCATTTTCCTCGTTATGTAGCTTAGCTAAACGGTGTGCAAGCCATGAGATCGAGTTCGTCTTGCCCGATCCCGCAGAGTGCTGAATTAAATAATTATGACCGACAAGCTTTTGTGCAACATCTGCTTCTAACTTACGTACAACATCAAGCTGATGGAAACGGGGGAAAATGAGCATTTGACGCTCACCAATCGTTTCACCGTTTGAATCTTTAATGTCGTCTTTCTTAATAAAGATAAAGCGATATAAAATATCGAGCAAGCTATCTGGAGCTAAAATTTCTTCCCATAAATAATGAGTACGATAATTGTCACCATAAGTTAATGGATTACCTTTACCACCATTATTGCCTTTGTTAAATGGTAGGAAGTAGGTTTTGCCTTTATCAAGCTTTGTTGTCATAAATACTTCATCTGGGTCAACTGCAAAGTAGACAGCAACACGCTCATTAAATTTAAATAGCTGCTCACGTGGATCACGATCATTCTTTAATTGTTTCATCGCATCTTCAACTGTTTGGTTTGTTAATGGATTTTTCAGTTCCATCACTACAAGTGGTAAACCGTTTAAAAACAGCACCATATCTAAGCTATTTTTATGCTTATCACTGTAAAACACTTGGCGAGCAACATTAAAACGGTTTTTCCTATACTGCTCATTTAATGTTTTATTCATATCGGTGGGAGGCTGATTATACGCAAGTTGTAATGTGACACCACGGTCTTTAATCCCTTTACGTAAACATTCAATCAAACCTTGTTTATGTAGCTGATCTTTAATGCGCTTTAATACTTGTTCTTGATAAGTAGGACCATACGATTTTTCTAACGTACGCATCCGCTTTTCTTGCGTATCTTCTAAAAATGCAAATAGCTCTTCAACATCAATCGCATGCTGTTTGAAAGAGCTACTTGCCTCACCTTCTAACACACGTTTTTTATAGCCATTCGCGATTAATGCTAATTCGATATTTGTCTCAAAACCTGTCTCTGTAGTATCGATCGCCATTACCATTCACCTCACTTCATCAAGTTCCATATCACGTACGTCGATTTTGCCTGTTACTGCTTCGTAGATCAGGGATTGGCGGTATTCTTTTAGTTTTTCGATTTGATTTTTAATAAGAGTTATACTTTCTTCAATCGCTACAGTTTTTTTCTTTAAATAAGATGCTATTTCTTCTTGTTCCTCTAATGAAGGTAGTAAAACAGTAAAATTTCTTAATAAGCCCTGTGATAATGATGCTCTTGTTACAAGATTCATTTCCTTAACAAAGTAGCGCTTACCTAATGCACTTCTAAAATAAAATCTTGCAAATCTTGGACTTAAACGATTTGTAATCGGTCTAAAACGGATTAAAAAACCTGCAAATGTTGCTTCATTAATTGTTTCAAAACATGTTGAAGCTATTCCAATTTCATCGATAGTTTCTGAAGTACGTGTGAAAAATACGTCACCATACTCAACTGAATAAAGTTTCTTATCTTTTTCAGTAGCATTAACTAATCCGCTAGCCACTTTAGGTAAAACTTCATTTTTATATACATCACCATAACTAATAAATGGCGAACCAAAACCAAATTCATCAGAAGATTTACTGATACCATTTTGCAAACGTCCTAAATACCCAACCTTGCTAAGATCCCAATGCTCAGGAATATCACCAATCCACTCAACACCTGAATTTTTCATTTTCACATTCGAATTTAAACCTTTTGTAACAGCTTCTGTGATAATTGATTGACGTTGTTGTTCTAATAAATCTATTAATTTATTTTTAGATATTATTAAATCATTGATTTTTTTATCTTTTTTGGACAAAAATTTTGATATTATTCGCTGCTCTTCTAAATTTGAGGGGATTTTTATTTCTAAGTTTTTTACATCTTCAGTTGTGACTGCCTCAAATGTACTTCCCTTAACTAATGTTAATAATCTAGAATTAGCCTCTATTAATCCATACCATAAATAGTCCCTATCTACATCATCCTTAGGAGTTATCGAACAAAGACCTCGCCCTATAACATACTTTTGGTCTGACAAATTCAATGACCCAACTGGAGCACGAACAGACATTAAAATATCATTAGGCATAGAAAATTTATTTGCTTTAACACAATAATTTACAGGAATGGGGTGTGATTCACCAAACTCTGCCTTCCCCTGTAAAAAAGGTGTCCCTACGCCTTCTTGATTCACACTCTCTTGTTCTGGTGATTGTCCCATGTTAATACGAGAAATATACTTTAACTTGATTCTCATCCCATCACCTTCTTCAACTGCTCAGCAATCTCCACTTCTAATGTACGAATCTCGTCCATAATTTCTGCTGAGCTGCGTAATGCTGTGTATTTGTAGAATTGGCGAGTGAATGGAATTTCATAGCCGATTTTTGTTTTTGTTTCATCAATCCATGCATCTGGTACATGTGGTAATACTTCACGTGCAAAATAGTCATGAATGTTTTCTTTTAACGGGACGTTTTCTGTATCACGTAAATCCGTATCTGGTTCGATGTCTGTTTTATTTTTCATACACATATCGGCTGTTTCATCTTTTTCGGATAGACCAGCTAAAATTGCTTTTAATACAGGTGCTCCAATAGTAACACCTGCTTGCTTCAATGCATCTTTTAGTACTTTCGTGAACTCGTCACGATTTTTATATACTGTATCGCTTTCTAACGTGCGTAAAACATATAAAATTTGCGTTTGCAGCTTCTTACCTTCTTCAATTTCAAAGTGACCTGCATCGCCTTTTTTCTTCGTTATTGCTAAGTTCTCAAAGCCTTTTTGCTCTACAACACGTGCCAAGCGCTCTTCTTTGACTTGGAAGTTTAAACGTAATGGACGTTCTACTGTAATTTTCGAATAACCAAAGTCTTCATTCTCAAAAATCTTCACGTACTCGTTTGGCTGTGCATCGCCGTATAAACGAACAATCTCGTTAATTTGCTCTTCTGTAATTTCGTTCCGTTTGCTCCCCATCGACTTTTTCATTTTTTTCGAGAAGTCTACGGCATTGACTAACCGTACTTTCCCTTTATAAAGAGGTGCTTTATTGTTTGTTAAAATCCAAATGTACGTTGCAATGCCTGTGTTGTAGAAAAGATCGTTCGGTAATGCTACAATACCTTCTACTAAATCGTTTTCAAGCACATACCTTCGAATTTCACTTTCACCAGAACCTGCATCACCTGTAAATAACGGCGAACCATTCATAATAATGGCTAAACGGGAGCCTTGTGGATTTTCTGCTGTGACTGGTTTCATTTTTGATATTAAGTGCATGAGGAATAATAGCTGCCCGTCACTTGTACGAGGTGTACCAGGTCCGAAACGACCATCAAAACCTTGTTTCTCATGTTCGTTTTTAATCGCCTTTTCATACGATTTCCAGTCCACTCCGTACGGTGGATTTGAAATTAAGTAATCAAATGTATCATGTGGGAATTGATCGTTTGATAACGTGTTTCCTAAACGAATGTTACGTGCATCTTCACCTTTAATAAGTAGGTCTGCTTTACAAATTGCATAGGATTCAGGGTTAATCTCTTGGCCGAAGAATTCTAAATGTGCTGTTGGATTTTGATTAAGTAAATATTCTTGCGCAACTGAACCCATGCCACCTGTACCAGCTGCACAGTCATACAACGTTTGTGTTAAACCTGGTTTCGTTAAAATACTCGCATCATCATGTAAAAATAACAAATGTGTCATTAAACGAATAACTTCACGTGGCGTGTAATGATCTCCTGCTTCTGCATACTCGTTAAAACGACGAATTAGTTCCTCAAATACATAACCCATCTCAATGTTTGAAACTGTTTCTGGATGTAAATCAATTTCACTAAAACGTTTAATCGTTAAGTATAATAAGTCATTTTGATTAAGTTTATCGATTTGGCGATCGAAGTCAAAGTGCTCCATGATATCACGAGCCACTTTTGAGAAACCATTTATATAGTCACGTAAGTTATCAGCGATATTATCAGCGTCTGTTAATAGCTTGTTAAAATCATACTTACTTATGTTGTGAAAGTTTTGCTTAGAAACACGATTTAAAATCTGCTCACGTGCTTCATCTGTCATATTTGGATACTGCTCTGCTTTCACTAACACTTCTTCTTTTGTGCTTTCTAATACGCAGTCAAAACGGCGTAATACAGCTAATGGCAAAATAATTTCACCATAGTCTTCTGGCTTATATGGCCCACGTAAAATCTCTGCAATTGACCAAATGAAGCTTACTTTATCTTGGAAGTTGATCATGTTATGTACCTCATTCTAAATTTATTTTCTCGATAATAATTCTTGTAAAAATAATGCAATATTACATTCAATTATAAATGTTCCAACAACAAAACGTAACTGCAAAAAATAGAAACTTTAACCAAAGACATTGGAACTGGTAACTCTTCAGGCCAACCTGATATAAAGAACACTTATTATTTGATTGCTCTCTACATTGTAAATTTTATAAATCACCGACAATAGAAAAAAGCCAAAACCCTTAATATGAAAGGACTTTGACCTCATTGATTTCCTTCGAAATCATATGTATGGAGACGGTGGGAGTCGAACCCACGTCCAGAGACATCGATTACTTAAGCGTCTACGAGCGTAGTCAACATATTTTGTGTTCACTCATCCTCATGCCTGCTGACGGGCGCTTGGAGAGCTAGTCTGATGGATCTCTTCTTACGTCCTCAGACGGAAACGTAAGCGTAGCCTACTTCATTGGGCTCCTCACAGACACATAGGCGATGTCAGGAAGAGCTCGCTGCGCTTATTAGGCAGCTAGTGCTAAGTTTTGGTTAAAACTTTTAGTTTTGCCAGTTACATTTAAGTGCGTGTTAACGAGATCGCCTCTCGGCTCGCAGCCTAAGCTCGAACCATCCCTGTCGAATCCGTAACGTCCCCTTGTAAAAGGGATATACGGGATGGAAGTTCAGCTTCACTGCTTCCGTATATAACTATTATAACAATCTCACTGCTCGAAACAACTGGTGGTTTCTGTCAAAACAGCGATGATTGTTTACTGCATAACATATTGTAGCATAATGCTTCCGCTCTCAGCAAGCCATCAGCATCAGGCTAGAATTGCTTTTGACGATCGCGGAAGGCACGTTCGATTTCACGTTTTGCATCTTTTTTCTTCAGATCTTCACGCTTATCGTATTTCTTCTTCCCTTTTCCGATTCCGATCAGCACTTTGGCAAAGCCATTTTTCAAATAGAGTTTCAGAGGCACAAGTGAATAGCCTTCTTCCTTCGTCGCACCAATCAATTTGCTGATTTGCTTGCGATGAAGAAGCAGCTTTCTCGTTCTCAGTGGATCATGGTTATAACGGTTCCCCTGCTCGTATGGGCTCACATGCATGTTGTGAAGGAACACTTCTCCTCGCTCGATTTTGGCAAAGGAATCTTTTAAATTCACTTTTCCAGCACGAATCGATTTGATTTCAGTTCCTTGCAACACAAGACCAGCTTCATACGTTTCTTCTATAAAGTAATCATGATTTGCTTTTTTGTTTTGGGAAACAACCTTTCCCTCTCCCTTTGGCATTGGCGTACACCCTCCTTTTGACACAAACACGGTCCAAATCGTACGGATTATTTTATCAAACAATCCAGCTTTCGACAATGCTGACGCCATGTGGTCAAAAAGCAAATAGAGCGTGATGCCCTATTTGCTTTTTGGCACGTTACTTTTTCTTTTTGCGTTTTTGTTTCGGTGCGTTTTCAAATACGCGTTTTTTCTTTTTCTTCTTTTTACGGCTTGTGAACCAGTCACTTCCGCTTTTATCCTCTTTGCCTTTTTCCCCAGAGGCTTTTTGACCTCCACGGCCTTTTTTCGCTGGTGGATCTGTTCGTTTTTTGAACTTGAAATCTTTTGGTGATTTACGGCGAGTGCCCTTCATACCTACGATTTCAAAATCAATTGAGTGCTCATCTTTATTGACATTCACGACTTTGACAGTGATTTCGTCACCGATACGGTAGACATTCCCTGTACGTTCACCGATCATGGCAAAGTGCTGTTCATCAAAGCGATAGTAGTCGTCAGTCATGTAGCTGACATGGACAAGACCTTCTATCGTATTCGGCAGTTCAACGAATAGTCCAAAGTTCGTCACGGAACTAATCATGCCATCAAACTCTTCACCGATTTTATCTAGCATAAACTCTGCCTTTTTCAGGTCATCTGTTTCACGCTCTGCATCGACTGAGCGGCGCTCCATTGTAGATGCATGATCTGCGATTTCAGGCAGCAGCTGGCCCCACTTTTCTAAGGTCGCTTCATCTGTCTTTTTCTGAATCAAATAGGTTCTAATCAATCTATGCACGATTAAATCCGGGTAACGGCGGATCGGTGATGTGAAGTGTGTATAGAATTCCGTTGATAATCCAAAATGGCCAATGCTTTCTGGATCATACTTCGCCTGTTTCATAGAGCGAAGCATCACAGTTTGAATGACGACTTCTTCTGGTTGATCCCTGACAGCATCGAGGACACTTTGAAGTGCACGCGGGTGAATGTTCGTTGACGTCCCTTTCACAATGTAACCAAACGTCGTCACGAACTCTAAAAAGCGCTGAAGTTTCTCAGGATTTGGTTCTTCGTGAATTCGGTAAATGAACGGAACATTCATCCAGTGGAAATGCTCGGCAACCGTTTCGTTTGCAACAAGCATGAATTCTTCAATTAATTTCTCTGCAACGGAACGCTCACGAATGACAACGTCTTTCGCAGCGCCTTCATCATCTACAAGTACTTTTGCTTCCTTGAAGTCAAAGTCTACAGCTCCACGCTCCATTCGTTTGTCACGAAGAATCTCTGCAAGCTTCTCCATCTCTTGGAACATCGGCACTAGCGGCTCATATTTATTTAGAAGCTCTTCATCTTGGTCGACTAAAATCTTATTCACATCGGAATAGGTCATTCTCTCCGTCGTTTTGATCACACTTTGGAAAATCTCATGTTTGACGACTTTCCCGTTACGATCAATAACCATTTCACAAGACAGGGTGAGACGATCAACCTTTGGATTTAATGAACAAATACCGTTTGACAAACGATGCGGAATCATCGGAATGACGCGGTCGACGAGATAGACACTCGTTCCACGTTCATAAGCTTCCTGATCAATCGGAGAATTCTCTGTAACATAATGAGAAACGTCTGCAATGTGCACGCCAAGCTTATATTTGCCATCATCCAGCTTTTGCACAGTTACGGCATCATCTAAGTCCTTTGCATCTGCACCGTCAATCGTCACAATCGTTTCATTGCGCAAGTCGCGTCTTCCTTCAAGGTCTTTTTCATCAATCGTTTCCGGTGTGTCTACTGCCTGCTGAAGTGCTTCTTCTGGGAACTCACCTGGCAGACCGTGTTTATGAATGATCGACAAAATGTCAATGCCAGGGTCATTTTTATGACCGAGGATTTCAGTCACTTCACCCTCTGCACTCATTCTTCCTTCAGGGTAGCTTGTCAGCGTCACAACGACTTTATGACCTTCGACCGCACCGTTTTTAGCGGATTTCGGAATGAAGATATCGTTTGTGATTTTTTTATCATCAGGAATGACAAAGCCAAAGCTTTTCGTTTCTGTATAGGTACCGACAACCGTCTGAGTATTACGCTCGAGAATACGGATGACCGTTCCTTCTTTTTTCGTGCCGTTTGATTTGTGGCTGACACGAACCATGACGGTATCGCCATTCATCGCTGTACCTAATTCATTTGGCGGAATGAAAATATCATCCTGTCCAAACTCTTCAGGCGTTACAAATGCAAATCCTTTTGCATGAGCAGACAGCTTTCCTTTTACCAAATTCATTTTTTCTGGTACACCGTAACGGTCGCTGCGCGTGCGAACGATGAGTCCTTGATCCTCCAGCGTCACAAGTGCTTTGACGAGCTCTTTATAATCATCAGGATTGGTAATCTCCATCATGACTTCCAGCTCTTGAACAGTTAACGGTTTATATGCTTCTTCTTTCATAAAAGCGAGTAATTCATCCATAAATTCTTCTTTTTGCACACTCTAACCCCCTATATATTTAAATTGACCAATCAAGTGATTCTAAGAATGCATAGACATCCTGATGAACCTTCTCCCGCTCTTTATCAAGCGTGATGACATGGCCTGATTCTTCATACCATTTCAAATGCTTATCATCTGTCTCTACTTCGTTATAAATGATATTCGCACTGTCTGTATTAATCATATGATCGTGACGTGCCTGCACAACAAAAGTAGGTGAATAGATCATGTCGACATTGTTTCTGACATCTGCAATCAGTTCTTGCAGGCTCCTCAGTGTATCCATTGGTGTTTTCTTGAACGCTTCCATTTCTTGTTCAATTTGGTCCTCTGACTTACCCTCAAATTTCTTATAGTTACGGGCATAATCTAGTACACCCTGGTACATGACTTCTTCACTTTTTATGTACATAGGTGCACACATAGGTACAATTCCCTTTACAGGTACAGTGTAACCTAATTTCAATGAAAAAACTCCTCCGAGGGATAGTCCGCAAACTGCAATCTCCTCATAGCCCTCATCTTTTAAGAATTGATAGCCTTCTTCTACATCTTTCCACCAGTCAGCCGGGCCTGTATGGACAAGCTCTTCTGGCGGCACACCGTGTCCTTTATATTGAGGTGCATGGCATGTATATCCTCTTTCGTTCAAATAACGGCCAAGCATTCGAACATCGGCTGTATTCCCAGTAAAACCGTGAAGAAGAAGCACCGCCTTTTCTCCACCTTTAAACGTAAATGGTTTTGGTGTAACAACTTTCATGATGTGACTTCCTTTCCTTCTGATATGGTTTATATTTTCCACTTGTATGTATGAAACAAACACAAAAGAGTGCTGATAATAAAAAAAGGTCTGAAAAAAGATCAGACCTTCTGTTACTCGCGCTTTACACGCCTAAATATGCCAATGCAAGTGTTAAGATGAAGAAAAGCACTGACAAAATAACCGTTAATCGGTGAAGAATCAAGTCAAGGCCTCTCGCTTTTTGCTTACCGAAAAGCTGCTCGGCTCCACCTGAAATAGCGCCTGACAGTCCAGCACTTTTACTTGATTGTAGTAATACAACGATGATAAGTGCGATACTGACAATTACGAGTAATGTGATAACAAATGCGTGCATGAAAACACCTCCAGACAAACTGGTACACATAACTTTATTTTACATGAAAACAAGGTGCATGTCACGAAACATCAAAATAAAGATTTCCTATATATTGTCGACTTGATTCGTTATTTTGATACAATTTCGTTCCAAAGTGCTGGCTGCAGCATTTTTATATGCAATTTTTCGGTTAAAATCACATTTTAATGAGTTGCTTCTTCCTTCAATAGCTGTTTTAATTCTACTAACAAACGTTCAGCTCCTTCAGGACTCAGCATCACGCTCCCATTTCCATAGCTTTTGTTGTACTTCGTCACTTGTCCCGTTAACAGGCAGCTCTTATCTGCATCATATTTTTTCAGCATAATGGTTTGATCTTCAATGAAAATTTCTAACAGCTGCTCTTCTTTAATATTGAGTACCTTGCGCATTTCTGAGGGCAGAACAATTCTGCCGAGAGAATCAATGTGTCTGACCATCCCAGTCCTTTTCAATGACATTTCCTCCTTGATGATGATATCATTTATTGACTTTTGTCAATATCTTCATAGTAAAATAGATCTTCAAATTTTTTATCAAAGTAATGAATCATTTTGCCAATGACAAGCTGTCCTGGTTTTCGGTGACCATTTAATACCCTGCTAAGTGTGGCAGGAGAGATGCCAATTTCATCAGCGAGCTGATTTAACGACATATCGTTCTCGATCATATACTGCATGACAAAAGCCCGCCTGATCTGAATCTTTTCGACCATCATTACAACCTCCTATGGAATCATTATGTACAACATGTAAGGCTCTCACATCAAGCAGATTCATTAACTTATGTCAACACTTTTACCCCTCTGCTATTTCCTTTGGTCAATGATCATACTAAAATAAGTCATATACTGAAATGTGAGGTTCGATGTCATGAATCACTTTGGTGAACAATTACGCATTTTAAGAGAAAATAGAAAAATGTCGGTCAATCAGCTTGCCATGTATTCAGGTGTAAGCGCTGCTGGTATTTCTCGTATTGAAAATGGAAAGCGCGGTGTGCCAAAGCCTTTAACCATAAAAAAATTAGCACACGCCTTGAAGGTGCCTTATGAGGATTTAATGCTGCTTGCCGGTCATATTGAACAGGAACAAGTTCATGAAATGAAACCGAAATATGAGTCCATGTTAAAAATCTATCAAACGGCGCTTCAAAAGGATGTAGAACATCTCCCCATTTTTGACGGAGACAAATGGGAAAGGCTCTCCGCACAAGACATCAGCCAGCTGAATGAATACTTTCTCACGCTCATCGACCAAAAAAAGGCGAACAAATAGCGGGGCATAAACCTAATGTACATCCACCATTAACTAATGTCAATATTTTCATGGTGTGCTTATTGCCAATAGTCAACAAATCAAGTAAAATAGACATATCGAATCTATAACCATGTGAGGTTTTGCGTTGATGAACTTTGGTGCATATTTAAGAGCATTACGTGAGGAAAAGAAGCTGTCGGTGAACCAATTAGCGATGTATTCTGAGGTCAGCGCTGCCGGTATATCTCGTATTGAAAACGGGAAACGCGGCATTCCGAAACCTCCTACGATTAAAAAGCTAGCTGGTGCGTTAAAGGTACCTTATGAAGACATGATGCAGGCTGCGGGCTATATTGAGGAGGCCTCTTCTGTCCATCTGCACGATGAAGATGATCTTGCTTTATCCAAAATAAAGGAAGCCGCAGCGCAATATGAACTTGATGATCTCGAAATATTTGATGGTGACATATGGTCAACCCTTTCGAAAAAAGAAATAGAGGACCTCAACCGCTATTTGTTATTTATGTTAAACAGCCGGTCGTCCTCATAAATGTTTTCATCATTGACAAGCTTTTTGCGCCGATTTATGACAGATTTACGGTATAATGGGTTCAGATTGGAGTGAAGAAAGATGAATCAATCTGACATGTGCCCGCGGTTTGAAAAAGCAGTTGAGTTATTGAGTAAACGCTGGGTGGCACTGATTGTTTTTCAGCTTCTCTCAGGTCAGCAGCGCTTTAGTGAAATTGAGGCGGCTCTGACAAATTTAAGCGGAAGAGTTTTATCTGAGAGATTAAAAGAGCTGGAGGCAGCAGGTATTGTAAAACGGGAGGTTTTTGCTGAAACACCCGTGCGCATTGAGTATTCTTTAACAGATATGGGGCGTTCACTTGCACCCGTTTTTGAGGAAATTGCGAAGTGGTCCTCTGACTGGATCACGCTTGAATCATAAAATACCAGCATGCGAACCGCCTGATCATCATAAAACAACCTCCCTTACAGATGTAAGGGAGGTTTGCTTAAGCAGATGTGATGTTTTTTTCAGCTAACGCTTTTCTTTCCTTTTTCTTGTTTGTCGGGCTTAAATAGCGTTCGAGCCAGCCCATGACAAGGTCAGCCATAATAGCCATGAGTGCAGTTGGAATCGCACCTGCTAAAATGATAGCTGTTCCGTTTGTGGCGTTTGATCCTCTGATGATGATATCACCAAGTCCTCCCGCGCCCACAAATGTTCCAATCGCTGTAATACCGATGGCAATGACCAGTGCGGTTCTTAAACCAGCCATAATGACTGATAAAGCAAGCGGTAATTCAACCATTCTCAGCACTTGCCATTTCGTCATGCCCATCGCTTTACCTGATTCTAAATAAGCATGTTCAATGCTCACAATGCCCGTATACGTGTTTCTGATGATCGGCAGAAGCGAATACAGAAAGAGTGATAGGATGACTGTATTTGCGCCAAGTCCTAATACAAGCATCAATACGGAAAGCATCGCTAATGCCGGTATCGTTTGAATGACGTTGGTAACGGCGAAGATCCAATTGCTCAGTTTGCGGTAATGCGCGACAAAGATGCCTACTGGAATCCCGACAATCGCCGCAAATAACACCCCATACGCCGACATGAGAAAATGGCGATAAAATTCTTCTAACACATATGACCCGTTCTGCTGATAATACGTCCATAATTGCTGCAGTGTGTCCATCAGCCGTGACACCTCCCCATCTTACTCAAAGTAATTGTGTTTTTTCAGGAAATTCTTCGCAACGGTTGCTGGTTCTTGAAGCTCCCCGTCGACTTGATAGTTCAGCTCTTGCATTTGTTCTGTATCAATTTTTCCGATCAGCCTGTTGATCACCTTATCAAGCCCTGGATTTTCTTTTAAGACTTTCTCCGGGACTACTGGTGATGCATCATACGGCGGGAAGAACCGTTTATCATCTTTTAAGATTTTAAGGTTATAGGCCTTGATTCGTCCATCTGTTGAATAGGCAAGCACAATATCCATTTTTTCATTCTTTAGAGCATCATAGACTAAACCAATCTGCATCGGATACGTGCTGCCAAATTTGATTCCGTATGTTTTCACGAACCCGTCATAGCCGTCGCCTTTCTTTTTGAGCCAAATATTATCGACACCAAATCGGTAATTGTTCGCATTCTTTTTTAAATCAGATACCGTTTCTAACTTGTTTTCCTTCGCCATCTTCTGCGTCACAGCAAAGGCATACGTATTATCAAATCCATAAGAATCAAACCATTTGTAATCGTAGCGTTTTTTAAATTCTTTTTGGACGATCTCCATCGCACGCTCTGGGTCTTTTTCCGCATCCATTCCAAGCGTACTTGTTAAATCCGTGCCTGAATATCTTGTCGCAGAAATGTCGACATCTCCGTTTTCCATTGCTTTCTGCTGCACAGTGTTGGAGCCTAGGTTTTTCACAATGGTCGTCTTTTTATCTGTGTAATGTTCGATCATATCGCCAACCATATAGGCCATAATTTCTGATTCGGTAAAGTTTTGTGCTCCAATTCGTAGCGTGCCCCCTGAGGAGCCGGCTAGTCCAGGAAGTGAACAGCCGCTTATCAATAGCAAACATCCTGCAAGCAGTGCACTGATCCATTTTGTTTTTCGATTCTTCACATAAGCCAACTCCTTATGAAACTTCCTTCAATCCTTTTAAGCCTTCTGGTGTTACTTTTTTCTCCAGCTTCATTAATGAAAGGTCGATGATGACTGCTAAAATTGTGACTGGTATCGCACCCGCAATAATAAATTCCGGCTGATACAGCTGAAGTCCAATCAAAATGTAGTCACCTAGACCGCCTCCACCGATAAAGGCTGCAAGTGTTGTCCAGCCAATCAAATAAATCGTTGACGTTCTGACACCTGCCATAATGACCGGTACAGCAAGCGGGAGTTCAACAAGACGAATTTGTTCCCATGTTGTCATCCCGATTCCTTTACCGGATTCAAGCAAGTTTTTGTTCACACCTTGGACCCCGGCATACGTATTTCTTAAAATAGGTAAAACCGAATAGAAAAAGAGAGCAACAATTGCAGGTATTTTCCCAACCCCCAAAATAGGAATAAAAAAGGCAAGAATCGCTAAACTAGGGAGTGTTTGAAAGATATTCACGATACCGATGATAAAACCTGCGCCTCGCTTCATTCGGGTGAGTACCACACCTAAAGGAACGGCAACGATAATACCAAGCACAACAGCAATTAAGGAAATATATAAATGCTCCCACATTTTTGTGAGGAGTTCCCCACCATTTTTCTCTAGAAAGTCGATGATTTGATCCATGTGTACACCTCCCTTACTTCATTTCAGTGACAGCCGCCGGCGTATCGTCTCCCCAAATGGAGTCGTACACAACATCTACAAGACTTGCTCGTGTCACAATGCCTTTTAAGTGTCCTTCTGCATCCACAACCGGTACATATTTAATGCCGCGTATTAAGATTTTCCGGACAGTGTCTCTTAGAAGTGCCCCTTCTTGTACGGTATAGAACTCTGTATTTAAAATATCACCGACGAAAGCTGCTTTTCTGCGGTTCGCATCGATTGTTTCAATATCGATATAGCCTTTTAGCACATGATGTTCATCTACTACAAGCAAGGAATCGACCCGCTTTTCTCTCATGATGTAGATGGCATCTGTTAATGTTTTTTCAACTGTAATGGTGACTGGTGACGTGTTCATCATTTGTTCTACACGTTCCATATTCGGATTCGATTGAAGCAGACGTTCTTTCCCGATGAATTCTTCTACGAATTCGTTGGCTGGGTTCCGCAGAATATCGTCAGGCGTACCTACTTGGACAATCTCTCCATCTTTTAAAATCACAATTCGATCAGCTAGTTTAATGGCTTCATCCATGTCATGTGTGACGAATACGATGGTTTTATTTAACGTTTTTTGCAGTTTCTTAAATTCTTCCTGCAATGAATCTCGTGTGATTGGATCAAGTGCGCCAAACGGTTCATCCATGAGGATCAGAGGGGGTTCCGCTGCTAGTGCGCGAAGAACACCGATGCGCTGCTGCTGTCCTCCGCTGAGTTCATGAGGGTAGCGCTCTAAATATTCCGGTCCCATGTCGACAAGCTTCAGCAGTTCACGTGCCCGTTCTTTTCGTTTTTCTTCCGGCCATTTTAACAGCTTCGGAACAAGTGAAATGTTTTGTGCGATGGTCATATGGGGGAACAGTCCAATTTGCTGAATCACGTAGCCAATTTCTCTTCTTAATTGAACTGGATCTTTTTTCATAATGTTTTCTCCCTCGATGAAGATTTTTCCTGAGGAAGGTTCGATGAGTCGGTTAATCATCTTCATGGTTGTTGTCTTACCACAGCCACTCGGTCCAATAAAACAAATAAATTCTCCTTTTGCTATTTCTAAATCAATATTTTTGACAGCTTTTTTTCCGCCTTTATACGTCTTAGATACATTCTCTAGTTTCAGCAAATGAGACACCTCCATTAGTCGGATCAATATTTTCAGAAAATTTACACCTTATTTATTATAGTGCAAACTTTATAAAATAAAAAGTTTATGATGTGTTTGTATTGCATAACATTTATTTAAAATTTTCAGTTAACGGCCTGCTAGATAGAGATCTCTCCTTTTTCCTCCAAATTACGAGCAAATACTCAATATTTATTGTTTTCATCAACAAACAGGTATATGATATATTGTGTTACAAATTGTCAGTCGTGAAGGGATGAATCGGGGAGTGGACAAGCAAGCGTTAGGTGCCATTCAAAAAGCACAGGATCATTATATTGAAAAAGCTGCCGAGAACATGAATGCCTTTGGTCTTTCTTCTACAGTGGGTAGAGTGCTTGGTATCATTCACATGAACCGTAAACCAATGACGCTTGGAGAGCTATCAGAGGCGACAGGCATGAGCAAAACGAGAATGAGTCAAGTCGTTCGAGAAATGCTTGATTTGAATATTGCGGAAAAGGTTTATGAAAAAGGAATACGTAAAGATCTATATGACGTTGAGCAAGATCAATACCAAACGTTTATTTCCTTGTTTGCAGCCAATTGGTCCCGAGTTGTCAGCAAAAACCGCAAGGCACATAAGAAAACGTGCAAGGAATTGCTGGAGCTGCTTGAACAGGACGACCTGCCAGAAGAGACAGAGAATAAAATCAATCTGCTTCTTTCAGAAATCAAGGAAAGTCTTGATTACTATGATTGGATTAGCCGCTTAATTGAATTCTTTGAAAGTGAAGAAGTGTTTAAGCATGTGCCGAAACCTTAAAAAAAGCTGTTTTATTTTACATCATTGTAGAAAAAAACAGCTTTTTTATATACACTTATTGCATAAACATTGGAAACATCCCTTTTAAGCCTGCGCCGATCATCTCAACTGCCACTACAGCAAGAATTAATCCCATTAACCGCGTCACGACATTCATCTCTGTTTTCCCCATTTTCCGCATAATGAAACTTGAATAATGAAAGGCATAAAAGGTCATTGCCAGAACGATGACAATGCCGATTAAAATCGCAAACATGTGAAGCATCCCTTGACTTCCCGGGGTTAAACTCATCACTGTAGCGATTGTACCGGGACCAGCGATGATCGGAATCGCCAGCGGCGTAACGGAGACATCCGCCTTTTCTTTGCTTTCTGCCTTTTCCTCAGAATGAGGATTTTGGACATGTGACTCCTTTGCATTCAGCAAATTGTAAGCGATACCAAAAATAAAAATACCTCCGGCGATACGGAGTGCATGAATATCGATCCCAAACAATTTGAAAATGAGCCTCCCTGCCAATAGAAAGGCAACCAGAATAATGAAAGAGACCACAATGGCTTTTTTGGCTGTCTGGGAACGTTCTTTCTCTGTATATCCCTCTGTTAAAGTGATGAAAAGAGGCACGTTTCCAATAGGGTTTGATACAGCAAATAATGAGACCACAACATGAATCATAAAGGAAATCAACAGACACCCTCCTTTTTTCATAGTGTCTGCCAATCTGATGTGAATATTCCCTTGTGATGTTAAAACCTGTATATATTTAACCGATGATAATAAAGGTTTAAAGAAAGGGGAATGACACATGAAGAAAACGATCACCATCATCCTTCTATCTGTTGCGGTTTTAGGAGCAGCCGGCTGGATGGTTTGGCAGCAGCAGACCATCAAAGCAGCTGAGGAAAAACATCAGCAAGAAAGCAAAACGAACGACGAGAAGCTTTCGAAGTTAAAATCAGATCAAGCGGATATGAAGCATGAAAACGAAGATCAAAAAAAGAAACTGTCTACCATCACCAAAAAGCTCAAAAACGAAAAGAAAGCCTATCAAAAAGAAGTCAAGCAGCGTAAAATACTTGAGTCAAAAATTGACCAGCTTCAAAAAGAGCTGACAGCAGCGAAAGCCACTGCTCAAGCGAATAAACAGAGCGCACAGGCTGCAAGGCAACCAACTGTTAAAAAAGACCCAAATGTCACTCACAATCCGCCCTCACAATGGGTACAGGATCAATATGATTGGGGTGTGAAACAAGGATATATTAAAGAATAGAAAGGATGAAAAAATATGATACACATTCGGCCATTGTCAGGTGATCAATCCGTCCCTATGGATCTTTTACTCTTAGCTGATCCTTCAAAGGAAAAGGTTCTTACTTATGTGCAATCCGGCTCTTGTTATGCCGCGTATCATGATCAGGACGTGATTGGTGTCTATGTGCTTTTATCTCTGTCTCAGCAGACAGTTGAAATCATCAATGTCGCCGTGAAGGAATCATGGCAAGGGAAAGGAATTGGGAAGCAGCTGATCCGCCATGCCATTGCTGAAGCGAAAGCCGCAGGTTTTCACACGGTTGAAATTGGCACAGGCAACTCGAGCATTCAGCAGCTCGCACTTTATCAGAAATGCGGCTTCCGCATGACATCTATTGACCACGATTTCTTTCTTAAGCATTATGATGAACCGATTTTTGAAAATGGCATTCAGTGTATGGATATGGTACGGCTGTCACTCACTTTGCAAGCAGACTGATGTTTTGTTCCGTCCGTCTGCTTTTTTATGTTCTGCGTTTGTTTACCACATGCTTCACATATTGAATGAAGAAATAAAGCACGGCGCCAGCTAAAAAGCAGACCACACACCCAAAGAGCGTCGCCTCTGAGCTGAATTGATACTCTTCAATTTTCATGATATAAAATGGCATGCCAAACAATGTTGGGCTTGATTCAACATGATTGACCTCTAGCAGCAGTAAAAAAACAGGGGTCATAAACACAGCAAATACATACAGCATCGCAAGTGTTATACCGCTGGAAAACGAATGAAATACTTTGATCATCTCTTTCTCTCCTTCATCTCTTTTAAACTGGCTGTGATATTTTTTCCGTCAGGGCAAGCTGGATGCAGCATCACCGTATTCAGTAAAGAAAAAAACAGCAGCTGATGACTGACCGGATACTTCCATATCATAAAAAGCACAAGCGAACAAAGCACCGGAAAGAGCGGGCCTGCAAGTGCCACCATCATATTGAAGCTCGGCCGGACAAATTTCTCATGGACGACCGCCACATGCTTCCAATCAATCGTTATCACAAAATCAAAGAGCGGCCTTTTTTCGATTTTGTTACACAACATGATCATCAGCATATGACCGAGTTCATGTATCACCACAACCGCTAGGAAACTACACACAAGCTCTATCATCGCAAGACAGGCCTCTTTAACATGACCGTATATATGCAGCTATAAAATGCAAGTGAACCTAGCAGATAAGCAGTGGCGAGAAGATACACATCTGATGAAAGCCACTTCAACAAAAGCATATCGATGAAGCTGAATACAGCAATCATCATCACGATGACAAACAGTTTATTAAACTCACTGATCTTTACGATAAACCCTGTACAGGCCGCCATGACAGTGATCAACAAAATGGACAAACTTGCGAGGCCATGACCTTCACTTTCAATGCCTATCACCATAGATGCAAGCCCAATAAACAAAAAATATATCAACAAATTAATAGCGTAATAAAATAAAATTCTCGACAATAAGTAAGCACTCTTTGATGTATTTAACATAAAGATGGCCCTTTGATTCATATGATATTCTCTGCCAATCATCAGCGGAAGCATGATCAATATTTCCTTTAACGCATACTGCACAATAAAGGCATACAGCCAGCCGGTTTCTACCGGCGTAAAAACAAATGGCAGCCCTGCCGTCAAACAAATGAGAAATAGAAACAAAATGCCCTGTTCTTTAAAAACAGCTGACCGGCTGAAATACACCAATTCCTGCCGCAGGTGCGACAGAAAGGAAGATTGCGTTCTGATTTTCTTGTAAGAAAACGACTTTACCTCTGTTTTCAGCTGCAAAAACATCTGATGGACATAAGAAGCCGCTAACCCCTTCAGCCAGAGCCAGCCAGCGCTTAGAAGGATCACGAGAAATATGAGATAGACTGATGGCCATACTCGGATCATCTCCATTGCTTTTTTCAAAAGGAGAAACACCAATAGATTCAGCACCGCAAAGCCGAGCGTTTGCAGCAGCAAATGCTCTTTTGTTTTTGATACGAAATGGCTCACAGCAATCCGCATCATCATCCAAGAAGCAAGTGCAAGCAGCGCCAGTACACAGCAAGTCATGCATACAGCCGTTATCCAATACAAAGATGGCGTAACACCGCTGATCAAAAGGCCTAAGACAATCGGTAAAAAAAGCAGCCCTACCATGAGAAAACAAAAGAGCATCGGATAGAAATACACACAAAGGACAAATGGCACACTTTGTATCGCACTATTCAAAAAGTAGAATTGATATTCCTGGCGCTTTAATTTATTGCGGGATAACACAATACCTGCACCTAGAAGTAAAAGCGTCATTTTCATCAATTGGAGGTATAAAGCAGCCGGCTCACTTTCTCCTGCCTGCATGAAAAAGCGAAGGCTGATGACGACATATATCGCATACATGAGCAAGAAAAAAACCACGGCTGCGAGAAGCTGTATAGGGTACTTTTTTGCGAGCTGCTTTCCTTTCGTTGTCAGCATTCCCCATTCTATTTTATGAAGAACGTGTCGTGTCCAGATCATTGAGCAACCTCTCCACCTGCATATAGTAATCTCGATTTACTTCTTTATAAATCTCTTCAAGTGCCTGATGAGGAAATGTCTGAGTCGTTTCTTGGCGGGACATATCCAGCTTGACGTCCCCATTTCTTAAGATCATGAGATGGTCATAAAGCGTATCACCAAAGCTCAAATGATGGGTTGAAATGAGAATGCCAGCGCCTTGATCTCTCAGCTTCATGAGCACCTTATTTAAGATGATCATCATATCTGGATCAAGACCGTTCGTTGGCTCATCAAACACATAATAATCACATGGCCTGAGGAGCTGTGAAATGATCTGCGTTTTCTTTTGATTGCCATGAGACAGCTGAGCGATAGGCTGATCCATATAAGAACCCAGCTCAAACAGATCGATGAACGTCTCTTCCCGTGTGACATCTTGCTCATTTGGCAGCTGAAGTAATTGAAAGTATTCCCTCGGTGATAAATAATCGAACAACGAATGCTCGTCAGGAATATAGGACACATGTTTTTTCAACAAGGAGATATGTTCTGAGGATTGAAGGTTCAGCTGTTTACCATGTAAAGTGACGCATCCTTTAAATGGCGTCAGCCCAAACATGGATTGGATTATCGTCGTCTTTCCCGCACCATTATGCCCCAAAAGCAGCAGCATCTGCCCTTTCTCGACATTCATTTGAATATTGCGGAGAGAGAAGGTGCGGCTATATGTTTTTTCTTTTAATCGTAATGTCAGCATCATATCCCTCCGTTTGTTTCAGATAGAACAGATGCCCTTGCATCTGTTCTCATCCCTGTTAAAAACCGCACTGGATTTTAACGTACATGCCTAATAATTTGAACTCTCCTAAAAATTTGGAGCCTCGTCCAAAGGTCTTGCATGCCCAAATCAATGCTCCAAGTGAAATAATGCCCAATATAGCGGCAAGGACATAAATCCAAAATGCGTTTTTCTGTACATTCTTAGAAGTTAGAATTCGTTGCTTCCTTTCATCATATGCCGCCAATAGGTGAAGAACATACATATATACACCTACTGGAAAACGAAGGCTAAAAGGATTCAGCATCTCATCACCCCCTAATATATGTAAAATGATACCACCCCCTTACAGAAAGCATAAGTTCATTTCAGATCATATTTTTAGTCGATTTTTCATGATTTAGTGCTTATAAATGGAGGGGATTTTGCTTTCTTCTCTAACTGAAGGAGGATTTTTTACAGAAATAGGATAAGTCAAATGAATCAGCCAGCAGATTTCGCTTAACACAAAAAAACGCTGCGCCCCGCTCTCATGAAAGAGCGGAACGCAGCGCATAGCTGACATTATTTATTCAAGTTATAGAATGTTGCAATGCCGTGATATTGTGCTGTTTCAGCCAATTGATCTTCGATGCGAAGTAATTGGTTGTATTTCGCCACACGGTCCGTACGAGACGGAGCACCTGTTTTGATTTGTCCAGCGTTTGTTGCAACAGCGATGTCTGCAATCGTGCTGTCTTCAGTTTCACCAGAACGGTGAGAGATAACAGCTGTGTATCCTGCGCGTTTTGCCATTTCGATTGCATCAAATGTTTCAGTTAATGTACCGATTTGGTTTACTTTGATCAGGATTGAGTTACCAACGCCGTTTTTGATTCCTTCAGATAGCTTCTTCGTATTTGTAACGAACAAGTCATCTCCTACTAGCTGAACCTTGCTGCCAAGGCGCTCAGTTAATAGTTTGTGACCTTCCCAGTCGTTTTCATCAAGGCCGTCTTCGATAGAGATGATCGGGTATTTCGATACCATATCTTCATACCAGTCAACCATTTCAGCAGATGTTTTCACAACACCTTCGCCTGATAAATGATATTTACCGTCTTCTTTGTTGTAGAACTCAGAAGATGCAGCATCCATTGCAAGTTTCACTTCTTCACCTGGTTTGAAGCCAGCTTTTTCGATCGCTTCAACGATTGTTTGAAGTGCTTCTTCGTTAGAACCAAGGTTTGGAGCGAATCCACCTTCATCACCTACAGCTGTGTTTAAGCCTTTTGCGCTTAATACAGATTTCAGGCTATGGAAGATTTGAGCGCCCATGCGAAGTGCTTCACGGAAGTTTGGAGCACCTACAGGCATAATCATGAATTCTTGAATGTCTACGTTATTATCCGCATGCTCTCCGCCGTTGACGATGTTCATCATTGGTACTGGAAGCGTTTTGGAGTTGAATCCACCAAGGTATTGATAAAGTGGAATTTGTAAGAAATCAGCAGCCGCACGTGCTACAGCGATAGATACGCCAAGGATTGCGTTTGCGCCTAATTTCCCTTTGTTTTCTGTTCCGTCAAGTTCGATTAACATTTTGTCAATCGCTACTTGTTCTGTTACATCAAAGCCTAAAAGCTCTGGTGCAATGATTTCGTTTACGTTGTTTACAGCTGTCAGAACACCTTTTCCAAGGTAACGGTCTTTGTCTCCGTCACGTAGTTCTACTGCTTCATATTCACCAGTAGAAGCACCACTTGGAACAAGGGCACGGCCAAAGCCGCCAGATTCTGTGTAAACTTCTACTTCAACTGTTGGGTTACCGCGAGAGTCTAATACTTCGCGTGCATATACGTCAACAATGTATGGCATCGTTATTTCTCTCCTTTTGAATCAATTTTTTTATTTCTGAATTAATGATGTTCCTGTCATCTCTTTTGGTTTTTCAAGACCAAGTAAGTCTAAAAGCGTTGGAGATAGATCAGCTAAAATGCCGCCTTCTCTAAGTGTCGCACCTTTTTTCGTCACGATGACTGGTACAGGATTCGTTGTATGTGCAGTATGCGGCTTTCCTTCTTCGGTAATGAGCACGTCTGCGTTACCGTGGTCTGCCGTGATGATGGCATGTCCGCCTTTTGCCAGGATTGCGTCGACTACAGCTCCTAAGCACTCATCTACTGCTTCAATGGCTTTGATTGTTGGCTCAAGCATACCTGAATGACCAACCATATCCGGGTTAGCAAAGTTCAGAATGATCGCATCATGCTTGTCAGCATTGATGTCTGCAACAAGTGCATCCTTTACCTCGTAAGCGCTCATTTCCGGCTTGAGGTCATAGGTTGCAACATCTGGTGAATTGATTAAGATGCGGTCTTCACCAGGAAATTCTTCTTCACGTCCACCGCTCATAAAGAACGTGACATGAGGATATTTCTCTGTTTCAGCAATCCGCAGCTGTTTCAATCCGTTTTGAGAAAGCACTTCTCCTACTGTGTTATCCAAATTCACTGGTTTGAAGGCAACATAGCCATCAACCGTTTCACTGAAGTGTGTGAAGCAGACGAAGTGTAAATTCTTCGGATGAGCTTCTCCGCGGTCAAACGAGCGGAAATCTGCATTTGTGAAAGTGTTCGAGATTTGGATGGCACGGTCTGGACGGAAGTTATAGAAAATCACAGAGTCGCCGTCGTTTACTTTGGCAACCGGCTCACCATTTTCTCTCGTAATGACAGATGGAATAACGAATTCATCATAGATTCCATTTTCATAGGAGTCATCAACGACATCATAGATGTTTTGATAACTTGGGCCTTCACCATACGCCATCGCGCGGTACGCTTTCTCCACACGATCCCAGCGTTTGTCACGGTCCATTGAGTAATAGCGTCCAGAAAGTGTTGCCACTTCACCGACACCGATTTCTTTGATTTGTTCTTCCAGCTGTTTCAAGTACACTTTGGCTGTCTTCTGACCAACATCACGTCCGTCCAAGAAGCCATGAATGTATACCTTTGTTAAGCCTTCTTTTTTCGCCAGCTTCAGCAGGGCAAAAAGATGCTGGATGTGACTGTGCACACCGCCGTCTGACAAGAGCCCAAATAAATGAAGCGCCTTGTCATTCTCTTTTGCATACGTCATTGCATCTAGGAACGTTTCGTTTTTCTCAAATTCCCCTTCACGAATGGCAACATTCACCCTTGTTAAGCTTTGATACACAATGCGTCCTGCACCGATGTTCAAATGCCCAACTTCAGAGTTCCCCATTTGACCTTCCGGTAGACCTACTGCCTCACCTGAAGCCGTTAAGGTTTGATGCGGAAATTCGTTCCAGTAGCGGTCAAAGTTCGGCTTTTTTGCTTGTGCGACAGCGTTACCGACTGTTTCGCCTCTTAAACCGAACCCGTCTAAGATGATTAATGCAGCTGGTTTCTTACTCATATTGACCTTCCTCCAATAATTGAACGAAAGACTGAGGTTCTAAGCTTGCGCCGCCTACCAAAGCACCGTCAATATCGGATTCTGCCATATATTCTTTAATATTTGCCGGCTTCACGCTTCCGCCATATTGAATGCGAAGGCTGTCTGCCGCTTCTTGACCAAATTCGCTTGCAACGGTTTGGCGGATGTGTGCGCAAACGTCGTTTGCATCTTTCGCTGTAGAAGATTTTCCTGTACCGATCGCCCAGATTGGCTCATATGCAATCACAGATTCAGCAACTTGCTGCTTCGTTAAACCAGCTAGTGCTTTCTTCACTTGATCAGCGACAAGTTCATTTGTTTTGCCAGCTTCACGCTCTTCAAGCGTTTCACCTACACAAATGATTGGAACGATGCCATGCTTGAATGCAGCATGTGCTTTTTTGTTCACTGTTTCATCTGTTTCAGCAAAGAATTCACGGCGCTCTGAATGCCCAATCACTGAATAGCCGATGCCTAAATCTTTTAGAGCAGCAGGGCTGATTTCACCAGTGAATGCACCATTTTCTTCAAAGTGCATGTTTTGTGCACCAATTTTAAGGTCTGTTCCATTTGATAGGCTGTTTAGCTTTTCAAGGAAAAGAGCTGGCGCACAGACAATGGATTCCACTTTGTCAGGAGATGGAATAGATGACTTGACTTCTTCAACGAAGCTGACTGCTTCGCCAAGTGTTTTGTTCATTTTCCAGTTCCCAGCTATAATTGGTTTTCTCATGATTGACACTTCCTTATAGCAGTTTTGGTCTTATTTATCGTTTAATGCAGTAACACCAGGAAGTTCTTTGCCTTCCATAAATTCAAGTGAAGCGCCGCCGCCTGTAGAAATATGGCTCATCTGATCGGCAAGACCAAATTTCTCAACAGCTGCTGCTGAATCTCCACCACCAATGACAGAATATGTATCTTTTGCTTCTGCCAGTGCTTCTGCGATAGCTTTTGTTCCTTTAGCGAATGCATCGATTTCAAATACACCCATTGGTCCGTTCCAGACAACAAGTTTGCTGTTTTTAATAACGTCAGCATACTTTTCTCTTGTCTCTGTTCCAATATCAAGTGCTTCTAGATCACTTGGAATTTCAGAGATTGGCACAATGCTTGTATTCGCATCATTTGAAAAGTCGTCGGCTACCAGAACATCTGTTGGAATCAGGAAGTTCACGCCTTTTTCTTTTGCACGGTCCATAAAGGATTTCGCTAAATCGACTTTGTCTTCTTCTAATAGAGATTTCCCTACCTCGTGGCCAAGTGCTTTCACAAATGTGTAAGCAAGTCCGCCGCCGATGATGAGGTTGTCCACTTTATCAAGAAGACTTTCAATTACACCGATTTTATCCTTTACCTTTGCGCCGCCGATAATCGCTGTAAATGGGCGATCAGGATTTGAAATGGCTTTCCCTAGAACCTCAAGCTCTTTTTGCATGAGGAAGCCTGAAACAGCCGGAAGATAAGCTGCAATACCAGCTGTCGATGCATGTGCACGGTGTGCAGCACCGAACGCATCATTGACATACACATCGGCTAAATCAGCAAATGCTTTTGATAATTCAGGATCGTTCTTTTCTTCACCAGGATAGAAACGAACGTTTTCAAGCACTAGCACATCTCCATCTTTTAAGTCAGAGATTTGCTTTTTCACGTTGTCGCCGTAAGCTTCATCTGCCTTTTTCACTTCTTTTCCAAGAAGCTCTTGCAGACGTTTTGCCACAGGTGTCAGACGCAGTTCTTCAGTAACTTGACCCTTCGGACGACCCAAATGACTAGCTAGCAGTACCTTTGCGCCTTGTCCTGTTAAATACTCAATTGTTGGTAATGCTGCGCGGATACGAGTATCATCCGTCACTTCTCCGTCCTTCATCGGAACGTTAAAATCTACGCGGCAGAACACAACTTTACCTTTTACGTCAATGTCTTTTACTGATTTCTTATTCATGCTCGTCAGGAGATCCTCCTTTATTCTGGTTTCCTTACGCATTGGACAAGACTCTCTTTATCCTTTTCCCATTTTGCCCTCATCAAAACGAGAAATCGTGCAGAACGGATAAAAACAGAGAAAAAGGGAAAGGGATGCTTCCCCTTCCCTTGTCCGTCTTCATTATATCGTGTCTCTAGGAAAGAACCAAGTGAGTTCCTTCAGTGTGAGAAATTAAAGACCTTGTTTTGCAATGTAAGCTGCAAGGTCAACAACGCGGTGAGAATATCCGCTCTCGTTATCGTACCAAGAGATTACTTTCACCATGCTGCCTTCCATTACCATTGTAGAAAGAGCATCGATTGTTGAAGAGTTTGGATTACCATTGTAGTCACCAGATACTAATGGCTCTTCGCTGTAGCCAAGGATTCCTTTAAGTTCTCCTTCAGCTGCTTCTTTAAGTGCTGCATTTACGTCTTCAGCTGTTACATCTTGGTTTAATTCAGCAACAAGGTCAACTAAAGAAACGTTAGGTGTTGGAACACGCATAGCGCCACCGTTTAATTTACCTTTAAGTTCAGGCAATACAAGTGAAACAGCTTTCGCAGCACCTGTAGAAGTTGGGATGATGTTTTCCGCAGCTGCACGAGCACGACGGTAGTCTTTGTGCGGAAGATCAAGAATTTGCTGGTCATTTGTGTATGAGTGAACAGTTGTCATCATACCGCGTTTGATACCAAATTTATCGTTAAGTACTTTTGCAAATGGAGCTAAGCAGTTTGTCGTACAAGATGCATTAGAGATGACATCGTGGCTAGCTGCATCGTATTTGTCTTCGTTTACACCCATAACGATTGTGATATCTTCTTCGTTAGCAGGAGCAGAGATGATGACTTTTTTAGCGCCAGCTTCTAAGTGTTTCGCAGCGTCTGCACGTTTTGTGAAGAATCCAGTAGATTCAACAACGATTTCTACGCCTTGTTTACCCCAGCTTAATTTCGCAGGGTCACGCTCAGCTGATACTTCGATTGTTTTACCGTTCACTACTAAGTTTGTACCGTCTACAGAAACCTCTGCATCTAGTTTTCCGTGAACAGAGTCATATTGTAAAAGGTGTGCAAGCATGTTAGCATCTGTTAGATCGTTAACCGCTACTACCTCAACTTCAGGATTATTTAATGCTGCACGAAATACGTTACGTCCAATACGTCCAAATCCGTTAATACCGACTTTTACTGCCATGATGTTTCCTCCTTTTATAGGTCACAATGTTTTATATTGAGGGATCAATTGACTCCCTTAATAACTCTTTTGCGGCTCCTTCGTCTGTGACGAGAACCGTTCGGCGCGGTTTTTTGAAATAAGCTTCAATCGCCCCCGCCTTTGATGATCCACCTGCAACAGCAATGATGTGTGGAATGCTTTCTAGATCATCTAGCTGCATGCCGACGGAGTGCACTTTGTGTACGACCTCACCATCACGATTAAAGTAATAGCCAAAGGCCTCTGTCACTGCGTCATGCTCATCAATCTTTTTTAAATCTTCAGCTGGTGTATTTCGTCTCATCGCCATTGTCTTTGCTTCACCAATACCATGAATAAGCATCGTGGACGATTTAATCGTTTGAAGCACTTCTTTGACGGACGGCTCTTCAATAATGGAAGAGTAAGCACCTTCTGACAGCTGCCCTGGAACAAACAGCAGTTTGTAAGTACCGGAAGCTTTTTCAGCCATGTGGGCACAAATGGTGTTTGCCTGATTTTTTACATTCTCCCCAAGACCGCCTCTCGCAGGGACAAACATCGTATCGCGGTTTTTGGCATCAGGGGTCATCATTTCGGCAACGGCTTCCATCGTCGTTCCGCCAGTGACGGCGACGATATTATTTCCAGTAAACCTTTTTTTCATGCATTGGACAGCAGCTCTTCCCATTTCTTGCTTCACCCACGGGGATTCGTCACTGTCTCCAGAAACGATCATGACTTCTTCCAGGCCTAACTTTCTCTTTAATGTATTTTCCAAAAAGGTTAAACCTAAAACGTCCTTCATCATTCCTTCAAGCATTTCAAGCAAAGCGTGACCCTCACTCGTCAGCATCATACCGCTCGTTTTCACATCCAGCAGATTTTGTTCTTTTAAAAACTGAACTTCAGCACGTAAGATGCGCTCACTGAGACCAAGACTTGTCGCAAGACTTCTGCGGCCAATCGGTTCAGCTAATCTGATGTACTGCAAAATGTCGTAGCGTTTTTGCATAACAATGAGAAGATCTGGCAATAATTTTTTTTGAGCTTCCAATAAACGATTCATGGCTAACGACCCTTCCTTTTCACGTTGGACTAAAAACGTCCCACTGTGACAAAAAACGTCCCGCCACAGCCAAAAAAAATCAATCCCTGCTTTCTTTAATTATTTTAACAGGATAATCTTGCATTTTCAACTCTTACAAACACATTTAGACAAAAAATAGACACATTTTCACCGATAGCCTGCTTGTCATCAAGGTTCTTGCGATGATATTTCTTTTCAAAATATTTATTTTCTTTTATATAGAATGTATTCACGATGGAAAATGTGCATGCTGGTGATATGAGCATGCACATTTTTTTCAGGACCTGCTTATGTTTTTGTGATGGTTCCAAACTGTTTTGCCTCTTCCTTCGGTTTGATTTTGAGATAATAAATAATGTAGCAGGCAGCCATGAACGGGATTCCGCAATAAAGGCCGATCCGCTGATCCTCGATTAAAAATAAGCTGATGAGGACGATGACAAATGCGATAAAGCCTGCTAATGGAACAAATGGATAGAGCGGTGTTCGGAAGACGAGATCCTTTACATCTCCGCCCGCCTTTATGAATTGTTTTCTAAAGAAATACTGAGACAAGCAAATAGACATCCACACCACAACAAGAACCATACCAGAAATAGAAATGAGCCACACATACACCGTTTTTGGTGCCACAACACTTGTCAGCAGAGATAGGGCAGATACACCCATTGTCACCAATAGTGCATTGATCGGAATTTTACGCTTGGACAGCTTTTTCGTAAATTCAGGTCCTTTCCCGTCTTTCGAAAGCGACCAAAGCATACGTGATGATGCATATAATCCAGAGTTTGCTACAGATAAGACGGCTGTGATGATGATAAAATTCATGATATCTGCCGCATATGGTATACCGACCTTGTCCAGCACGACGACAAACGGGCTGTCGACAGTGCCTGCTGTCTGCCACGGAAGAAGCGCGGCCAGAACCGCAATGGATAAAACGAAAAAGACCATCGTTCTCCAAATAATATTTCGTATAGAACGAGGCAATGTTTTTTCAGGGCTTTCACTCTCTCCTGCTGCAATCCCTACAAGTTCTGTTCCTTGGAAGGAGAAATTGACCGTGACCATGGTTAATAAAATAGCAAAAACGCCGTTAGGAAATAGTCCGCCATGATCCGTCAAATGACGAAATAGAGGGGCTGGTTCTCCATCTTTCAGATGAATCATTCCGAAAATTGCGCCAATTCCAATGATAATAAATAATAGGATGGCAGCGACCTTAATGGCTGAAAACCAAAACTCGGTTTCAGCAAAGCTGCGAGCTGAGATGGCATTCACGGCAAATAAAATCACGCTAAATGCAAGACACCAAAGCCAAACAGGGATATCTGGGAACCACCTTTGGAGCAAAATTCCTGCTGACGTAAACTCCAGTCCTATTGTACATGCCCAGCTAAACCAATAAAGCCAGCCGATCATAAAGCCTGTGGACGGACCTATATATTTGGTTGCATACTCCTGAAAGGAACCCGCTGTAGGCATCGCCACCGCTAATTCTCCAAGACAGAGCATCACCAAATACATTAACAATCCGCCAATGATAAAGGATAGAATGGCTCCCCCGGGTCCAGCCTGATGGATAATGAGTCCTGACCCAAGGAAAAGACCAGTACCAATGACGCCGCCTAAGGCAATCATAAAGAGATGCCTGCTTTTCATGGAACGTTCTAGTTCATTATGCTGTTCTTGGTTCAAATCCGTTTCCCCACTTTCACTCTTCTATTCATCATCCTTTGACAAAATTCGCTGTTCGTTGAAAGAGAAAGGGAGAAAGTGAAGGTTTCTCCCCCTTTGACATTTATGCTTGAAATAATGCTTCAATATGACCAATCGCCCAGTCTAAATCTTCTTTAGATATCGTGAGAGGCGGTGCAAAGCGGATGACGGTCTCATGGGTTTCCTTACATAACAGCCCTGCTTGTTTCAGCTTCTCACAATAAGGTCTCGCTGCCTCTGTCAGCTCCATGCCGATAAATAATCCGCGGCCGCGCACTTCCTTGATGACAGGACTTTGAATGCGCGTGAGTTTGTCTTTTAAGTATTCGCCAAGCTCCTTAGAACGCGCTGCAAGGTTTTCGTCGATTAAGACATCCAGTGCAGCCAGCGACACCGCACACGCAAGAGGATTTCCGCCGAAGGTAGAGCCGTGAGATCCAGGGTTAAACACACCTAATATATCGCGGTTTGCGACCACACACGAGATTGGGAATACACCGCCGCCTAAAGCTTTCCCAAGAATCAGCATATCTGGCTCAATGTCTTCCCAGTCACATGCAAACATCTTGCCTGTTCGCGCTAATCCGACCTGAATTTCATCCGCAATGAACAGCACATGTTCTTTTTCACAAAGCGCTTTCGCTTCCTTCAAGAAGCCTTCTGGCGGCATGACAATTCCCGCTTCTCCTTGAATAGGTTCGATCAGAAAAGCCGCTGTTTGTGGTGTAATGGCTTCACGTAACGCTTCAATATCTCCGTAAGGAATCAGTTTAATGCCTGGAAGCATTGGACCGAAACCTCTTTGATATTCTGCTTCAGAAGAAAGGGAAACAGCTGTCATCGTTCTGCCATGGAAGTTTCCAACGCACGCAATGATTTCTGCGCGATTGTCTTCGATTCCCTTGACGTCATAGCCCCAGCGTCTTGCTGCTTTTACAGCTGTTTCTACAGCCTCAGCGCCAGTATTCATCGGGAGTGCCATCTCTTTATTCGTCAGTTGACAAATTTTCTCATACCAAGGGCCAAGCTGATCATTGTGAAAAGCTCTTGAAGTCAGTGTCACACGGTCTGCCTGTTTTTTGAGCGCCTCAATAATGCGGGGATGGCGATGGCCTTGGTTCACTGCAGAATACGCACTCAGCATATCCATATATCGATTGCCTTCAGGGTCTGTCACCCAAACTCCTTCAGCCTCTGAAATCACAATTGGCAGCGGATGATAGTTTGCCGCACCGTATTGTTCGGTTTGTTGAATCAATTCATTTGTCTGTGTCATCGTCTATTCCTCCTTCTATAAGCTAGCCTCTTTTATCTACACATATATGATATGCAAGGATCGTGCCAACTTTCTGCCCGCATTGTGGCGGTGATTGATCTGGTTCTTCATGCAAAATATCTTTGCATATGCCAAATTATTTAGAGGAAACCGCAAAATTTTTCATGTAAAATAGAGGTAACGTCTGGAGGTGCTTCAATGAAAGAAGATCAGTATACTGCAAAGCTGGAAAATGAGATTGATCTGTATAAACAAATGCTTGATTTAATAGATGTCGGGGTTCATGCAATTGACGAGAATGGCAATACTGTTGTTTATAATAAAAAAATGATGGAGATTGAGTCTTTGAAACGCTCTGATGTTCTCCATAAAAATGTATTAGATCTCTTCGTCTTCCAAGACGAAATGCACAGTACGCTTGTCCAAGCGCTGCGTACTGGGAAACAAACCGTTCATGCAAAGCAGACGTATCATAATTACAATGGAAAAGAAATCACAACGATTAATCATACATACCCGCTCGTTCGAGACGGCCTCATCCAAGGAGCGGTTGAAATTTCGAATGATGTGACCAAGCTGGAACGGCTGATTCACCACAATATGAAGAAAAAAGGAAGCACGCGCTTTACCTTTGATTCCATTATTGGACAAAGCCCTGCGTTTTTAGAGGTGATTGAGCATGCAAAACGAGCGACACGCACCTCTTCCTATGTGCTCATTGTTGGAGAAACAGGGACAGGAAAAGAACTATTTGCGCAAAGTATTCATAACGGCAGCAGCCGGTCATCTGGACCATTTATTACCCAGAATTGTGCGGCACTGCCTGATAATCTCATTGAAAGTCTGCTCTTTGGTACGCAAAAAGGGGCTTTTACAGGCGCTACTGATCAGCCCGGCTTATTTGAACAGGCGCAGGGAGGTACACTGCTTCTAGATGAGATCAACTCATTAAATCCTAGTCTTCAAGCAAAACTGCTGCGCGTATTACAAGAGAAGCGTGTGAGAAGGTTGGGCAGCACAAAAGAAATCGCTGTTGATGTAAGAGTGATTGCCAATATGAATGAGGACCCTGTAGATGCAATCGCAGGCGGACGCATGCGCAAGGATTTATTTTATCGGCTTGGTATTGTCACCTTGTTTATCCCGCCGCTTTCTGAGCGAAAAGAAGACATTCCTACATTTGTCAGTCATTTTATTCAAAAATATAATGAACTGTTTCAAATGAAGGTGAAGGCGGCTGACGAAGAGGTGCTAGCCCTTTTTCAAGCGTATGATTGGCCGGGTAATGTACGAGAACTGGAGCATGTGATTGAAGCGGGGATGAACATGATGATGGATGAGGATTACTTATGCATGCATCACCTTCCATATCATTTTAGATTTAAACATAGGGAAGGCCGTCCTGCAGCGCAATTACAGACGAACCCTTTGCAGCATACCGCAGCTGACACGTTTATTTATACAAGCCCAGAACATACGACTGATTTTCAAACCCAAATGGAACGATTCGAAAAACAATACATCGTCCATTACTTAGAAAAAATGGACGATAATATTTCACAGACTGCAAAGTTATTGGGCATGAGCAGGCAAAGTCTGCAATATCGCATGAAAAAACTGCATATTACTCGTTAATAATAGAGCTGTGCCCTCATTCGGCACAGCTTACTGTGGTTATGACTGTCCTGCCGGTTCTTGACTCACATCACTCAGCAGTTTTTCTACATTTTTTAAATGCGTGAGCATGGCTCTTTCTGCTTCTTCTGGCTGTCTTGCCATGACGGCTTTGTAAATGTGTTCATGTTCTTTGTAAAGCTGCCGAATGGAGGCTTTCCTTGAAAATAAGACGACTTTTCTCGTTTCCCGCATTGTTTCTACCAGCAAGGTGGAGACCTGATTCATTAACGCTTTTAATAAATCATTCTTTGAGGCTTTGGCTAAAGCGAGATGGAAGGAGAAGTCTGCTTCTTCACCAGTTTCTTTATGTGCTTCTGCGAGTTTCATTTGTTCAAGTGCCTCACGCAGCTGATGAAGGTCATCGTCCGTTCGCAAGAGCGCTGCCTTTTTGACAGCACCCGTCTCAATTATGGTTCTTAATTCAAGGAGCTGTGTGACATCATGCTGCTTCATCAAAAATGCAGGAGACAGACTAAATGTGAGCTGCTCAGGATCAAACTGCTTCACATACGTGCCTTCCCCTTGCTTCATCTCTATTAATCCGATCGCTTTGAGAGCAGACAGTGCCTCTCTTACAGCGGAACGGCTGACTTGAAAGCTTTCTGAAAGCGCTTGAACCGAATCTAATTTTTCCCCTGGAAGAAGCTCACCTGTACGAATGGATTCAATTAATGCATCCGCAATTTCTTCATATATTTTTTTCGTTTTGATTTGTTTATATTTCAATTGGTCTCACCTCATCACTGTTGTCTACCCCTATCGGCTCATGCCCTATCTTATACTTTACCCCAAAATTTCCGATCACACGTCTCCCCTCTTTAATTTTCAAGAAATCTTCGAGCAGCCTTGCTTTCAACAAAAAAGAAGCACGTGCCATGTTCTGGCAAGTACTTCTTTTTAATCGTATCGCTTCCGAAGCGTAGAGGACGGAAGATTCATTTGTTCGCGATATTTTGCAATGGTTCTGCGCGACGCGCGGATACCAAAGGTTTGCTGAAGCAGTGTCATGATTTGCTGATCTGAATACGGTTTTTTCTTATTTTCCGTTTGGATGAGCTCTGCAATGTGCGTTTTGACTGTGTAGCTGGACGCCTCTTCTAGCGAATGCCCTTCTAATTTGGCTTGGAAAAATTGTTTCATTTCCATAAGACCATAAGGGGTTTGCACCATTTTCCCTTTTACAGTCCGGCTGACTGTTGACTCATGGACTTGCAGTATATCTGCGATCCGCTTCATCGTAAGCGGTTTCATTTTATGTTTCCCTGTTAGAAAAAAATCGGTCTGATGTGAGATAATCTCACGAACGACATGAGTCATCGTTTGCTTTCTTTGCTTCAGCGCTTGGACAAGCCAATTGTACTGCTGCTCTTTTTCCTTTAAATACGCATATGCTTCATGCCGCTTTTGGTCTTGAATCATGGCGAAGTAGCCTTCATTCATTTCTACGTCTGGAAAAGCACGCTGATTCAGCTCAAAAGTGATGTGATCCTGCACCACAGTAATTGTTACATCAGGCTCTATATACACATGCTCTTCATCATATGAGAAATGAAAACCTGGTCTTGGTTCAAGCTGAGACACTTCATCTTGTACCGCCTGGAGTGTTTTCATTGAAACACCTGTTTTGGCCGCAATTTCCTTCCAAGCCTTTCTCGCAAAAAGAAAGAAATGCTCTTCGATGATCAGCTCGGCTTCATACCAGCGCTTCTTTTTCCTTCTCAGCTGAAGGAGGATGCATTCCTGCAATGATCTTGCGCCAATCCCGGCAGGCTCCAGCGATTGCAGCTGATGAAGGACAGCTTCTACTTCTTCAGCTGGCACCTCTAAGACAGCTGCCATTGCGTCAATCGGTTCATTTAGATAGCCATTGGAATCAATGGACTCAATCATAAAGTGAAAGATTCTTTGATTCTTTTCACTTAAATTCAAATCAATCGCCTGTCTTTTTAAAAACATTTGCAGGCTTTCTTTTTGATACGTTCGATACGGCTCTGTCATTCGATCTTGTGATTTTTTATGATAAACTGGTTGGTAGCTGTCCGTGTCTTTCCGCTCAATCAGAGGGTTCTCAAGCGCTAACTGGTCAAGATACTCGCCGAGCTCTGCGCAATTCAGCTGCAGCAGCGTAATGGCCTGCCTAAGTTCTTGTGTGAGCACCTGCTTTAATACCTGTTCTTGTTGCAGTTTAAGGCTCATTGTCTCCCCTCCCTCTCATCATTTTACATGAAGATTGACGGACCGTATATACGAAATAGGAGTGATTTCTATGTCTGAACTTTTTTCCGTTCCATACTTTGTCGACAACTTGAAGCAGCACATCGCCATGAACCAAAATGAAGACAAGGTTCATGCCATGAATGCCTATTACCGCTCAGTAGTGTCAACGCTTGTTCAAGACCAGCTGACCAAAAATGCGGTTGTATTGAAGCGAATTCAGCATCTTGATGAAGCCTATCAAAAGGTGAAAAAAGAAAGCGAATGAACGAAAAAGAACACCCTTTGTCAAGAGGGCAAAGGGTGTTGATCATTTGCGAACAGCTTCTGATCCAGCCTCGATTTGTACATCATCAAAAAGCCAGACCGTCCTACAGTATAGATGATAAAGGCAAACCATAGGCCATGATTGTGCCAAATAGGCGTGACCGCGGTTTGAACGACGATAAACAAAATCATCGCAAACAGCATCGAATTTCTAACAGGGGCAATTTCTGTCGCACCTGTAAATACGCCGTAAATGACCAAACCGAAGCAAGCCGCAAACGGATAAAGAACAAGCCAGTCTGCATAGCGTAATGTCACATCTAGCAGCTGAGGGAGATTTGTAAACAAGCTCAATATCGGCTCTTTTAATAGAAAATAAACCGCCGCAATGACACATGCCATGACAAGTGCCCACTGCCTCGAAAGGGTTAAGGTTCTTTCATAGAGGGTGCGATCATTTGCACCAACTGACCTGCCAACAAGGATGCTGGACGCATTGGCAAAACCATCGAACAAATAAGCCATGATGTAGTGAATTTGAAATAAGATGGCATTGGCTGCCAGCAGCTCTGTACCAAAAGAAGCACCTTTTGCCGTAAACATGTTGATGACCACTAGCAGACAGATCGTCCTGATAAACAAATCTTTATTCACATGAAACATTTTCTTCACTGCCTGAGTATCCATGATTTTCTTGATGGAAGGCATCTGGAATCCGTTTGACGAATGCTTCAGAATAATCCATGCCCCCAACACAAAAGCGGTTAGTTCAGATATCAATGTCGCCGCCGCAACTCCTTTGACCGCAAACGAAAACACATGAACAAGCAGAAATGCGAGCGCCATATTCATAACATTGATCAAGATTTGCAATGAAAGAGCTTCTTTCATTTTAGCCATCCCCATCAGCCAGCCCAATATAACATAATTCATTAAAGTAAATGGCGCTCCCCAAATGCGAATATGAAAATAGTCTGCGGCAAATTGACGGACATCAGCATCGGGAGAGATCACTAGAAAAGCAGATTGAATGATCGGCCATTGCATGGCAATAAAACAAAGTCCGACGATGATGGCGACGAAAAAAGGTCTTAGAAAAGCAAGAACGCCCTGTTCCTCATTCTGCGCACCGTTTGCCTGGGCGGCAAAAGCAGATGTACTTACCCGCAAAAAACCAAACAGCCAATATAATGTACTGAAAATGAGACTGCCGACCGCAACGCCTCCAATATAAGCGGGATTTGCGAGCTGACCGACAACCGCTGTATCAACAGCTCCCAGTAATGGAGTGGTCATCGTAGAAATTGTTAAAGGAATGGCCAAAGCTAAATACGCTCGATGGTTCACGATGCCACCTGCCTTTCATGAAAAATAGCCTCTTTTCTAAAAGAGGCGCAGATTGCCCGCAAAGGGACTAAACTGGGGCTTTATTTTCGCCCTATGCTTTTTACCGAATGCGACGCTTTGGCTGCACGCTGAGGCATTGATAAAATGAAGAATTACCGAACCGGTCTGCCAATCGTTCGTGACAAAGGATGGTCTGCGAGCATTGCATCTCTCATTTTCCGCACCGCTTCCTCTTCTGATGAAAAGAAGTCATCCTTTGATTGAAATTGGGCAGCAAGCTCTCCTTGATCAAGAATCGCCAATTGATCACATAAGTGATAGGCTGCTGTTATATCATGTGTAATAAATAAGTAAGCCACACCCAGCTCCTTCTTTAATTCTACTAATAAATCTAAAATGACAGCCTGCGTCACCATGTCTAAGCTGCTGACAGATTCATCAAGCACAATGAGCTTTGGCTGAAGCAATAAAGCTCTAGCGATGTTGATCCTTTGCAGCTGGCCGCCGCTGAATTGGTGCGGATATTTACACAAATCCTTTTCACCGAGCCCGACTCTTTCCAGCCAGTGAATCAGTACGTTTTTACGTTCCTTTCGGCTTATGGATTCATAGTTTTCAAGCGGCTCAGATAAAATTTGTTCGACTGTCCACCTTGGATTTACCGCGGAATAGGAATCCTGAAACACCGCTTGCACATGCCGGCGAAAATGCTTACGTGTTTGCTGATCTGCACGATAGACATCCTGACCTTCAAAAAGAACCTGTCCAGCTCTTGGCTTCTCTAGACCAAGTATGATGCGGCCAAGTGTACTTTTCCCTGCGCCGCTTTGCCCTAGCAGCCCAAGGCAGGTGCCTTCTTCAATAGTTAAATCGACGCTTTTCAGGACAGGGGCTGCTCCTTTTTTTCTCATTAGAAACGACCGGTTCGTGTATGCATGACTGACTGCTTTCACTTCTAATAAATGCAAGGGCCTTCTCACCTCAAATCGGGCAAACAGCTGGAATCGATGGACGAGCTGCTAATAGTTTTTTTGTATAATCATGTTTTGGTTGTTCAAAAATCTCAAGAACTCCTGCCTTTTCAACAATTTCTCCTTGTTTCATGACGACAACTTGATCTGCCATTTCAGCAATGACACCAAGATCGTGGGTAATCAGTAAAATGGCCGTTCCATAGTCATGACGAATTTGGTTCAGATGCTGAAGCACCCGTTTCTGATTGTGTACATCTAATGCGGTTGTCGGCTCATCTGCAATGATGAGGGGCGGGTGCATACAGGCAGCCATGGCGATCATGACACGCTGCAGCATCCCTCCGCTTAATTCAAAAGGATACTTATTGAACAGCTGGTCTGGCTGCGGCAGATTCATTTGCGCTAACGCATCTATTGCCTGTGATCGTGCGTGCCTTTTACTGACAGCCGTATGCCGGCGGATCGTTTCAACCAGCTGATGGCCGATTGTCCATACCGGCGTAAAGCTGTTCATTGGATTTTGCCTAATATACGAGATGTCTTTGCCCCGAATGGAACGCATATCCTTTTCACTTATACCGATCAATTCTCGTCCCTGTAATGTGATACTGCCAGTGACTTCCGTTGTTTTTCGATCAAGCATACGCAAGATCGACATACTTGTCACTGTTTTCCCGCAGCCGCTCTCACCAATTAATCCAAGGATTTGTCCGCGCCCTACTTCAAACGAGACTTCTTGAATAAGAGGGGTTGTCCCTTGAGGTGTTTTCGTCTGCACATGCAGGTTCTCTACTTGTAAAATGGACTCTTGCACATTGATCATTCCTTTACACACGGCGTTTGATGCCATATTTCTCTGAAAGGGCTTCTCCTAGTAAATTAAACAGAACCACCACAGCCATGATCACAAGACCTGGGTACAGCATTAACTGAGGATTCGTTTGAATGTAAGATTTCCCTTCATGAATCATCGCTCCCCATTCAGGCATAGGAGGCTGAACCCCTAATCCGAGGAAAGACATCGCAGAAATGTCCATAATCGCCCAGCCCATTTCAAGTGTTCCAATGACTGCTAATGGCGGCAGGACATTGGGAATCATATGCTTTCTCATAATGTTCCAATGCGAGGTCCCACTGATTTTTGCAGCTGCAATAAAGTTCTGTTCTTTTAAACTGAGCACCATTCCTCGGAAGACGCGGGCATAATATACCCATTGCACAAGCATCAAGGCAAGTACGACTTGAGGAAGTCCCGGACCGAAGATGCCGACTAATCCAAGGATCAGCACCAGGTTGGGGAATGCCATGACGCCGTCACAGATTCTCATCAAAACATGATCGATCCAGCCGCCTTTGTATCCTGAAAAGAGGCCGACAATTAAACCAATGAATAACGAAGAAAGAAAGATTAATAACGCACAGCCGAGCGAAACACGCGCACCATATAAAATACGAGATAAATTGCATCGTCCTAATTGATCCGTTCCAAGAGGATACTCCCATGAAGATCCCTTTAGCTTCATTGCTAGATTGACAGCAGCCGGATCATGCGGAGCGATCCATGGTGCACATATTGTGACAATGAGCAAGAGACCGAGCAGCAGGGCGCAGATCGAGATCATCTTTTGATGAACGAAGAGGTGTTTTACTTTTGTCATCATTGCTGGCGGCCTTCCTTTCTAGAAATACGGGGGTCTATGATCAGCTGAACTAAGTCAACGATCAAGCTGCTCAAGATAAAAATACAGGCCGACATGAGGACATAAAATTGAATCACTGGCAAATCACGGTTAAAGATCGCTTCAATAAAAAAGCGGCCAAACCCTGGCCATGAGAAAACGGCCTCTACAATAATGGTTCCGGTTAACAGCTTGCCAAGGTTCACCCCTAGTCCGGTCAGCATCGGCGATATCGCAATTCTGAACACATGCTTGAACATGATCGATTGTTCCTTCAAACCTCTGATTCTCGCATATTGAACGAAAGGCTCTTGAAGCGCCTCACTCACACTTGACCGTAACAGCCTTGTATACGTAGCAATTAAAGGGACTGCAAGTGTGATCGAGGGCAGAATGAGATGCTCCCATGTTCCAATCCCTTCAACTGGTAAGAGGTCAAGTTTCACTGAAAAAAAGAAGATGAGCAAATACCCCAAGACAAACGTCGGGATAGATGCTCCTAAGAAAGAAATGAGCCGGCTCACATGATCAACGGCACCATTTTTCCTCATGCCGCTGAAAAAGCCGAGCGGAATGCTGACACAAATAGCGATCAGCAGACTGGTAAGCGCCAATTGAATTGTCGCCGGTATTCGATAAATCACCTCATCAACGACAGGCTGATTGGACATATACGACCGGCCGAAATCAAGGTGAATGACTTTTTCAATAGTATGAAGATACTGCATATAAAACGGCTCGTCTAAGCCGAATTCACTTCGTTTTTGCGCTAATATTTCATCTGTAGGCTGGATATGAGCCGCTGCTAAATATGCCTCAGCCGGGTCAACTGGCGAGAGGTGAATCATACCAGTTGTGAGCAGTGTGGCTAATAAAAATACAGGAATAATTGATAGCACTCGTTTGACGATATAGCGGCCCATTTCCTTACCTTCCTTCTGTTACTTCAGCTTAATGCCTGTGAAAGGATGTTCATCACGATTTGCAGGGAATTCAAAGTCCTTCACAGCTTTTTGATAAACGGCTGTCTTTTTAAAATAAGAGATTGACACAATTGCCCCTTGATCCTGTAAAGAGGATAAGACAGACGAATACAGTGCTTTGCGTTTCTTTTCATTTGTTGTGGATGGAATTTCCGTCATTTCTTTGATCAGCTTTTCCTTATTTGGATAGGCTGAAATGGCTTCTTTGAATCCAAAACCATCTGATGAAAGAACGTTCATAAATGTATGCGGATCATACGGCGCTCCGTAGTTGCTAAAGAAGTTCATATCAAACTTATTGGCTTTAAAGCGTTGAACCTGTGTGGCCAAATCCACACCCTCAAGCTTGACGCCGACACCAACGGCTGCCCATTCTGCTTGCAGCGTTTCCGCCATCGCTTTTTGAATCGATTCTGCTGAGTCATACATCATACTAAACTCAAGCTTTTTCCCATCTTTTTCACGAACGGATTTTCCTTTTGGAAGTGTCCAGCCCGCTTCATCCAGCAATGCTTTGGCTTTGTCCACATCATATTTGAAAGACTTCACTTGAATGTGTGACGTATACGGCATGTTAGTCGGCAGGATGTGATCTGCTTCATCCTCTAAACCTGAGGTGACTCCTTCTACCATTGATTTTTTATTGAAGGCATATTGAAGGGCATGACGCACTTTCTCATCTGACAGCTGATCCACTTTTGTGTTCATAACAAGCTGTCTCGTTGCAACAGGCTCTGACATTTTCGTTTCATACTTACCGCTTGCTTCCAGCTGTTTGTAGGAATCAAGGCTAATCGTTCCTTCTCCGTAAAGTAAATCCACATCACCTTTTTCAAATGCCATGACTCTCGTTTCCGCATCTGGGATGACCTTTACCTTGATTTCTTTTACCTTTGGTTTTTCTCCCCAATAATGATCGTTTCGTTCGAAAATGGCATAATCATCTTTCTTATATGTTTTTAAAACCCAAGGGCCTGTCCCCACTGGTTTTTCAATTCCTTTTGACGTATCTCCGTTTTTAGGGAAACCTGCTTCACCTAAGAAACGAACTGGACGAACAACGGCTAATTCTTGCACAGTTGGATAGTATGGTGCTGTTAAAGTGAGTTTAAATGTCTTTTTATCAACGGCTTCTGTCTTTTTGATTTTCTTAATGACACCTAACCAGCTATGTAAATCTTTATTTTTTAAAATTGTATCGAAGTTCTTTTTGACAATGTCCGCATTAAATTCAGAGCCGTCTGAGAAAGTCACTCCGTCTCTTAAATGGAACGTATACACCTTGCCATCCTTTGAAACATCCCATGATTTCGCTAATTCAGGTTTCAGCTTACCATTCTTTTGATAGCTGACCAATGGCTCATAAATCATTGATTGCGCAAATAATTGTGATGGGTTGTATACGTGTGGATTCATTTCACCAATATCTCTTGGCCACGCCATTGTGATCATATCAGGATGATCATTATTGCCTTCTGCTCCATTGTTTGTTTGAGAGCATCCTACTAGTAAAAAGAAAATAAGCAGGAATGGTAATACTGAATTTATTTTAATTTTCGGAAAATTCCTCCAAATAGACATAAGTTGCTCCTCCTAATTGATGCTGATAATCATTTTCATTTTAAGGAGGAAGGAAGCCGTTGTCAATATCATATTTGAAACGAAATGACAATACTTATTCCGATTTATTCCATAAATTGAGGAATTTGATAGAAAGAGAGACAGGCTGCTTACGAATGAGCAGCCTGTGAAGAGGTAAATGTTTTTTCTCGCAGCATGTCATGGAGTATATGGATGATACGTTCCTGATCTGCATCTGTCATGCTCGTTCCAGACGGAAGACAAAGCCCCCGCTCAAATAACAGCTCAGATACAGGAGTGCCTTTTTCCGCAGTATAAAAAGGGCAATGACGAAAGAGCGGCTGCTGGTGCAGCGGCTTCCATACATGCCTTGCTTCGATTTGTTCTTTTTCTAAAGCACCAATGATATCTACTGGAGACAATTGTGTGTCACGATCAATGGTCAATGCCGTCAGCCAGCGGTTGGATTTCGTTTCTTGATATTCTGGCATCAAATGAAGTCCCTCTGCTTCTGATAAAGCGTCCTGATAACGCTGAAAAATGCGGCGCTTTTGTTCAACACGCTCGTCCAGCACTTCCATTTGAGCAATCCCGACTCCTGCTAAGAGGTTGCTCATGCGATAGTTGTATCCCATCTCTTGATGCTCATAGTGCATCGCTTTTTCTCTGGCCTGTGAAGCAAGAAAGCGGCATCGTTCAATCGCAGCTTCATCATCACTCACAAGCATTCCGCCCCCTGATGTTGTAATGATTTTATTTCCATTAAAAGAATAGATACCGAACCTGCCCATTGAGCCGCTTTTTCTTCCTTTATAAAGCGCACCTAACGATTCAGCCGCATCCTCAATGACTGGTACATCATATGCTTCACACAGAGCCATGATCTCGTCCATTTTTGCGCTTTGCCCATATAAATGGACAACGATGACCGCGCGAGGTTTTTTCCCAAGACGTTTTGATTCAAGCAAGGCTTTCTCTAAAGCAAGCGGGCACATATTCCATGTCTCCCTTTCAGAATCAATAAAAACGGGCTCCGCTTGTTCATATAAAATCGGATTTGCCGTTGCAACAAACGTGAGGGTGGAACAAAAGACAATGTCTCCTTTTTGCAAACCTATCAGCTTTAAAGCAAGGTGAATCGCTGCTGTTCCTGAGGATAAAGCCGCTCCTGTCTTCACTCCTGCATAGTCCGCCACCGCCTGTTCAAATTCATTCACAAGCGGTCCAAGCGGCGCAATCCAGTTGCTCTTAAAAGCTTCCTCTATTTTGAAAGACTCTTTTCCGCTCATATGCGGAGGAGATAAGTAAATTCGCTTCCTTTCTTTCATCACTTCCCACCTTCTCTCCGATCTTTGATTTCTATTGCAGGAATTCCTACAGCGACCTTCTGATCATGTATATCTCTTGTCACTGCTGCTCCAGCACCAATGACGGACCAGCTTCCAATCGTTATACCCGGTGTCACCACGGCACCAGCCCCAACATGGGCACCTTCCCGCACGGATACACCGCCAGTCAGCACCGCGCCTGGTGACAGGTGCACAAACGATTCGAGTATACAGTCATGCTCGGCGATAGACCCTGTATTTACAATCGTATGCTCACCGATGGCTGCATCTGCTTGAATAACTGCCCTTGCCATCACAACAGTCCCCCCTCCAATGACAGCTGACGGACTCATGACCGCCTCTGGGTGAATCAATGTGGCATATGCTGTGTCTTCAAATGAAAGGCGTTCCTTCATGAGCTGTCTGATCTCATTTTGTCCGATCGCAATCAGCCATTTCATATGAGGCATTGTCTCTTTCAGCTGCTCACTCATGGAGATCGGTCCATACAAAATCCCGCTTTGAGTGACCGTCTCTTCAAATTGATCATCTAACACCGCACATAATGAGTAATCGGCATGTGCAAAAATGAGATCTTGAATGACTTTGCTATGTCCTCCGGCCCCAATTAAACCAATGGTTTGCTTCTTACATATTGGTTCCTTTAAATTTTTCAGCTGTGGCATGATCCGGCTGCTGCACCCCCTCTGTTTTCATGACTTTCAGCAAGGTCATCCATAAAATTTTCATATCGAGCCAAAACGATTGATGCTCGACATACCAAAGGTCATAGGTGAATTTCTCCTCCCATGAAAGCGTGTTCCGTCCGTTCACCTGTGCCCATCCTGTTATGCCGGGCTTCACAAGATGACGCCTTGCTTGTTCTTCTGTATACATAGGCAAATACTCCATTAAAAGCGGTCTTGGCCCGACAAGACTAAGCTCTCCTTTGAGTACATTGACTAGCTGCGGCAATTCATCAAGACTAAGCTTTCGAATCAAGGCACCGGTTTTTGTTAATCGCAAATGATCTGGCAGCAGCACCCCATGTTCATCGCGTTCATCTGTCATCGTCCGAAATTTATATAGCATAAAAGGCCGGCCATACAGACCAGGCCGCTTCTGCCGAAACACCACAGGCGTTCCAATTTTCCATCTAATCAGTCCATAGATGAGAAGAAAAAGAAGACTGCCTGCGATGAGCAGCGTCAATGCCACCATCACATCTATCATTCTTTTCATCATTGCATCTCCTTTTCATATTAGCGGGAGACCGCATGTTTTACCTTACGCATCAGCTGAATCCGCTCTCGTTTCGTTCCTGCAAACACATACAAGTAGCCCATATAGAGAATGAAACAAAGCCCTCCAATACAAAACAGCTCCCACCATGAAGTCACGTTATATACCGCCTGAATCCCCGCACAGATGCCCCAAATAAATAGCCCTCCAGCAAGTGGAACCAGTGTATGCTTGTAAAAGATAGTGCGTTTCTGATTCGTGATCCTGGCCGTATAAAATGGCAGAAACACAATATTTTTAATCAATAAAACCATTGCCCCCGCTGATGCAATGCCATATAGACCAAACTGCAGCAGATGAGTCAATCCATAGGCAAAAAGCACATTAGATACACCTAATATAAGGGTGACAACTGCAGGAACTTTCAATCGATTAAACACGGTCGGCACATATGTGAGCGGTAAAAACATCAAGGTCAAACATAAATAAGCCGCATGAATCATGAGAAGCCATTTCAGCTCCTCAAAAGCAGGCCCAAGCCATAAAAGCATGAGCGGACCAGCGAGACCTCCTAGAAGTGCGGCTGGAAACGCAACAAATAAGCCGCTCCACTTAATGGCGTTTGCAGCATATTGAATGAGTCCCTCTTTGTCCTGATTCGAATAAAATTTCGTGATCGTTGGTGCAAACACAACGGCCAATGTCCCTGCCAGTGTGCGTAATAATAATGGAAACTGTAAAATTGCCGCATATTGGCCCGTCGCTTCCGCTCCAATGAGTAAGTTGGTCATCAATAAATCAATTTGTAAAAACAACAATATCCCCATTTGCTCAAATGAATGCCAGACCCCTGATCGAACAAGTGTGAGACTAGACGATAATGAGACGTGCAGCCACTTAAATGAAAACCAAGGGATGAGTTTCTTAAAATAATAGATACCGATTCCCATAGCCGCTAAGCTTCCTATGACGGCCGCAAGCGGGATATGCCAAATGGCTGGTGTCGTCCATGTAAACAGGATGACAATCATCAGCGCCCTCAAAAACATTTGAATCGCCTGTCCAATACTTGATACATAGAGCTTATTCGCATAAAACGGTGCAGCCCCAATGCCAGACATGACGAAATTGAGCATAAATAAAAGACCCCCTAAAATAAAGGCGGTCTGTGTGTCTTTTGCGAGATGAACAGGTACATGAAGCCATTCAACCAGCTGATGAGACACGAAAAGACAAAGCAAAAAGAGACTAATAGATAGTAAAAACGAACTGACGAAATAGGAAGCGAGATAGCGCTGCGCCTTCTCCATCTCTCCTTTATGAGCCGCCACAGAAAAAAATCGCACAACAACCGCACTTAACGAAGCCGTAATGACCGATAAATAGTTGATCATATTTTGCGTCAGATGGATTAAGCCGAATGCTTCCACTCCAAGCGTATGAACAATATAAGGTGTTAAACAAACAGACATAAGCATCATCAGGACAAACGTGATTAAGTTCGCACTGGCATTATAAAGAAACGCTCGATTCATTGTGCTTTCACGCAGCGTTTAAGAGCCCTCATCCAGCTTCCTCTCCCTTTTGACCGCTTGTTTTCATCAGCTGATGAACGGCCTCTTTCACAGCGGCCTCATTTGGTTCTTTTAAAAGGGTCATAAACGGAAGATGAGCCACCCACTCAAAACCCTCCATCACCTTATGATCAAAAGATCTAAGGACAACACACGGTGTATGAGTGATCGCACAAAAGATCATACCATGCAGACGATCTGTCACGACGACTTGCGCTTGTTTTAACTCCGTCCACAAAGACGTTAACTCCTCTAAGCGAGTTGTTCGATCGACTCGTTTGCCAATTGTCGTTGTGATCAAACCGACTTGATCATATGTCTCTTGGATATGCTGCTGCAGCTGCTGGCGCTCCTCCTTTGTGAGATATGCTTCTTGATCCTCACGCAGACAAAGCAGAACCCCTTTACGTGTTTCATCCTTTGATGATTCGTCTAATGACAGCACCATATCAGGCTGTTTCCACACATCTTGATCAGGAAAATGCTGCTTCATCCATTCATAGGTTGTTTGATCTCTTGCCATGAGGAGCAGTCTTGGATGCTGACTATACGTGTGAATGGCGCGGCGTTCCTCTCGTTTCCCTCTCTTTGTTTCTGTAAAATGTACAGTAGCAGGCAGCTGGATCATGGGATAGGACTTGAAGGTCTTGATGATAAATTGTCTCGTCCATTCTTCGTACCGGTATAAATCCCCCATATTGCCCCCACCGATCATACAGACGATGTCTTCTGGATGCCGGCTGCGCTTTAGTGGACGGGCAAGGCGATAGATCTCTTTCATGTCCACTTCTATGATGTCATAGGCTGGAAAGTGTTTCTTTAAAAAACAATAACTCGCATAGGCAATCGCATGATCCCCTAAATTATCATGGCCCGGCAGCAGCGTGAGAATGATTTTCTTCTGATGACTCAGCTCTGGCAGCCTTTGGCGGCTCAGTCTATACTCAAGCGGATATTTGACCTTTAAGAGCAGCCACTCTGCGGTTTTTGCCTTCAATTGCTGCACTGTCAATCCCATCACCCCTATTTCCTTGTCTGATATTCGATCCATTTTTGATAGCTAGAAGCCGCGGCAGAAAGCGGATAAACCAATCGGCACTTAGCAAGAAATAAAATCATTCGCTTTCGTACTGTGAGCTTCGATGGTTCCACTTGTTTGACGGCATGCTGAAAAGCATCATGTGTGACCATTTCACGCATGTGATCAAGCTTTTCCTGAAGAGAGAGATCATTTTGGCTCTTCCATTCGTTGAGCATACAATGAAGCGTATGATTGACGATAAAAAAGTCTAATGCTTTCTCATACAGAGAGATGTCATCATGCTCTTTTAAAAAAGAGCGCTGTGCATGATAAAAGGTCAGTCCATGATGAAAATACTGCTTCTGATATCGCTGTACAATAGATGACAGATGAACCCTGTAATAATAAAGAGGCTCATGAACAAAGGCGATGCTGCGTGCTAAAGAAAAACAGCGCAGCGTCACATATTGATCTTCAATGTTTTCAAGCTCACCCCGCAGCGGAAATCGAATGTGGTGTTTTTCCATAAAGGCACGCCGATACAGCTTATTCCATGAGAATCCAGTCAAGTCTCCGTGTAATAACGCTTTGATTACATCCGTTTTTTCGGCTGAGCGCTTGTCTAACAGCGTCGTTGCTATCGTTCGCTTTGACTGTTCAAATTGAATCCAATACTCGCTCACAACAAGATCTGCCCCGGTCATTTCGGCTTTTTCATACATAGCTTCACAGTAATGAGGAGCGAGAATATCATCTGAATCCACAAAGGCGAGATACGTCCCTTTCGCTTCCTCGATCCCCCGGTTTCTCACAGCGCCTAACCCTTGATTGGATTGATGGATTACCCGGAAACGCTCATCACGCTCAGCAAATGCTTCAAGCCATTCACCGCTGCGGTCGGTCGATCCATCATTGATAAGAATGACTTCTATATCGGAAAAACTTTGATCTGCAATTGATTGAAGACATTGCTCCACATATTGACTCGTATTGTAAACTGCGACCAATAGACTGATAGCTGGCATTACAGCATGCCCCACCTTTCTTCAAATCTACTTTGTAAAAATCGTTCTATACGGCAAAACCGAAGAATCGAACGGCATCAGCATGATGCTGTACAGAATATAGCAAACAGCAATCCCTACATACATAAACACATTAGACCGCTGATCAAAAATGCGTGTGAAATATGGCAGTAAAATGAGCTGATACAAGCCAAAATAAATATGAAATCTTGCATAAATGACATCCTTCGTTGCAAGGATGCCAAACAAGAAACCAAGCAAACAAAAATTCACAATGTAATCACTCTCAGGCGTCAGTTCACGAAGTCGTTTTCGATAAAAGAAAGCAAGCAGAAGCGGCAAAATCAAGACACCAATTTTTGTCACATTCATTCCATTCGTATTCGTTGTGAGCCATTCCTCGTAATGACCATATGAACTGCCTTGCAGCATCACGACAAACACTGAGACAAAACGGTCATAAAGAGCGGTTAAGCCTAAGAACACCAGGCATAAGACTAGCATCATCCAAGACCAAGCCTTTGTTCTCACAATAAAATACACAGGAATCATGATGAGAGCGGATGAATGAAACAATGAACATACAAGGACGAGCGGAAAATACAATTTCCACTGTCCATTGATCACCAACCGGATGGCATAAAAAAGAATCGCTGCCACCATATACTGGCGCATCCCATTAAATGACGCATAATAATGAAAGGTCCCAAGAAAAAGCAGCATACTCAGCTCAAATGGACGGCCATATTGAATAAGCGTCTTGATGATAAAAAAATAAGTAATGGCTCCGACTGAGATATACATGATTTGCGGATCATGAGACAGTTGATTAAGCATCCATAAAATAAACGTAAACCCCGGATCCGTTGCGGCCTTATCCACACCGAAGCCGAATATATGCCAAGGCTTTTCGTAGTTGATGGAGAACTCATACATCTGGCCATATGTGACAAAATCGGTTCCTACTTTATACCGAATACCAGCTACGATACAAAGAAACAGAAACGGAAAAAACACCAGAAGCTGATTAGGCCGCCATCCGCTTTGAATGGTATCATCACGCCTGCCGTAAAATGCGGCAAAGCTCGACCATAAATAGACCATGATCATGTTCACCAAATAAACCGCCATCTGCCCTTCCTTCCTTACAGTCCATATAGATTCATCACACGTGTAATATTCTGTTTCACATCAAATCCTCTTTGTTCAAGCTGAGAGGTAATGGTCTCTTGAAGAGGAGGTTCTGCATGATATGCTTCAAGCACCGCCTTCATCCATTCATGCGCGGAATCTCGCAGGGACATCCTTTTCACAAGCCCGCAGCCTAAATCTACTTCCTCTGTAATATGATCTGAAATCACACAAGGCAGACCAGACGCCTGTGCTTCCACTAATACAAGCGGAAGACCTTCAAACAAGGAAGGCATCACAAATACATCAAATGCTTTCATATATTGTGGAACGTCTGATACGACGCCTGTAAAGACAATGTCCTCCATCAAGCCTGCCTTCTCTGCATACGATTCGACTACTTGCTTCAGTGGTCCATCTCCTACGAGGACAAGCTGAAATGAAACCCCTTGCTTCTTTAAGGTCTGTGCCAGCTCTATAAAAAAAACATGATTTTTTTGCTCATGGAACCGCCCAATATGACCAATGACCATGTTTTTTCCGCGAAGATGGAGCTGCTTTTTCATCTCTGCCTTTTCGTCTGGATCAGGCTGAAAAAAAAGGGATAAATCTATCCCATTTGGCAGCACCTCAACTTGCCCGTTCTGCATTTTTTTCTGTCCAAATAAAAAGACACCGGCATCCTCGCCGCATGCAACAAGCTGTGTAGAGAATGCAAAGATCAGCTGGCGAAATCCTTTGAGCATCATATGATCCAGCCAGTTTGGCGACTGCTTCCACGCTGTATTATGTGAATGGCAAATGCGCACCTTTACACCCGCTAGTTTGGCAGCAAGTGCGGAAAAACCCGTCTGAAAATCCGTATGTGCATGCACTGCCTGATAGGGCCCTGTTTGCCTAATTGTCTTGGTCAATGTTTTCACAAAAGCAACCGGAGAGGACGCCCCAATACTTGGGACGTAAAAGATGCGTCCCCCAAGCCGGCGAATTTCCTCATCATAATCACAGACGTCCTGCCGGTGAGTAATGAAATCAAATTGAAGGACATTCCTGTCGAGTGCACGATAGATATTCATAATCATCGTTTCAGCTCCGCCGCGGTTCATCCCGCCCACAATATGAAGCACGCGCTTTGGCTCACTCATCTTGAACCGCCCTCCTCTTCAGCATAGACGCCGCCAGCTTCCGGCGATGATAAAGCTTCATGATCTTCGGTGACAAGCAGGCACGGACCACCGGCTTTAGAGCAAATAAATAGTCAAGCGGCGACAGTTTTAATAGCCAGCATGCTTTCAAAACGAGCCAGGCATTATCCATCGAATATCGAAACTTCCGCCGCTGAAAGGCCGCTTCATCCTCTCTCACCAGATATAACGGCTCTTGTAAATTAAAACCTTTCCTCCCAGCAGCAAAAAAGCGGATCCAAAGATCGATATCTTCCATCCGCCTTGTTGTTTTTACAGAACGATAGCCTTGTAAAGCCTTGTAAGCAGAAGCCCTCATCATAATGGTCCCATGACAAAAAGGAGTCCCTCTTGCCAACACCTTCCGATCAGGCTCTGAAACAAGTGCCCGCACACCCTTTGTTCCCGTTTCATCAAAAACCGTCATTGCCGTACCGACTACATCATATTCAGGATATGTATCGAGGAAATGAACCTGTTTTTCTAAACGAACAGGCACTGATAGATCGTCGCCATCCTGCCTTGCAATCAACTCTCCCCTCGCTTCAGCCAGGCAGCGATTGAGACTGGCAGCGAGTCTTTGATTTTGTTGATTGCGGATCAGGCGAATTCTTTCAGGATGTCGTTTTGTATAAGACAGCACTTTCTCATAAGTGCCATCTGTTGATGCGTCATCACATATGATGAGCTCCCAGTTTTCATATGTTTGATGAAGAATAGATTCAATGCTTTCTTCTACTGTCTCTTGGCAATTGTAGACGCCCATGATCATAGACACCTTTGGTTTATGCATGCTGTATCACCTTCTCTGCTTGATCCATATAGATTGTATAAATTTCTTCCATTGCACTGACCGTCTGCTCTTGTGCAAATGCATGAGCCATAGAGCGTCCCGCTTTTCCCATGAGGGGCAGCTGATCTTTTTTGTCGTAGAGCTGCTGCAAGTAATCAGCTAAACTATTCACATCTTGCGGTTTAACTAAAAAACCATTGACGCCATGTTTGACAAGCTCACAATGTCCTCTATTCTCCGTTGCAACCACAGGTTTTTCTGCCGACATCGCTTCAAGCAGGTTCATGCCGAGCCCTTCTCTCAAGCTGGTGGAAACACATACATCGCTCATATGCATCCATTCCTCCATTTGTTTGCAAAACCCAGCAAAGTGGACATGATTTTCAAGATGGAGCTGGCGGGTAAGCTTTTCATAGTTCGGCCTCATTGTCCCTTCCCCAGCAAACACGATCTTTATATTTGGTATTTTCCTAGACAGCTGTGCACATGCTTTGATGAGCATCCCTTGATTTTTATTCGTATTTAATTCACCAGCACACAGCACGATAAAATCTTCCGAGGAAAAGCCATAGGCTGCGCGAAGGCTCTGCTTCTCTTTTTCATCGACAGGTGCGAACCGCTTCATATCCACACCCATACCGGGCACATAATAAACAGATGTCCGCTCTTTTGATAGACGGTCGGCTCTTTTAAAATCTTCTCCATTAATGGTGATCAGAGCGTCTGTATAGCGGGCGAGAAATCTCTCTATTGGATAATAGAGCAGCCAGTTTTGAAGCGGCGCCCCCTGCCAAAAGTGAAAGCCATGTGCCGTGTAAAGAACCTTCGTTCCTTTTTTGCGCGTACCTTTGGCTGCGAGCCTGCCAATGACACTTCCCATTGGTGTGTGGCAATGGATGAAATCATAGTGCTCTTTCGCTAACAGCTTCTTCAGTTCTACATACGCAAGCCGGTTGCGTACATGAAAAGGAGACCGCTGAATCGGAATCAAGTGAGCTTGATTCACATAGGGCAGCTCCAGCTGGCCGTTTGCCGCTGTATGCACTTCCCATCCTTGTTCCTGAAACCACCGGAAATACGGAAGATGAAAGGCCTTAAAGTGATAATCAACCGTTGCGCAAAACAAGACTTTTTTCTTCATTGGCAAGCGCTTCCTCCTCTCGTGCCATCTGATCGGACAACATATCATGCGACTCAATGGCAGCAAATAATGCTTGTCTCATCTGCTCTTCACTCATCATGTCAAATTCATGGATAAAACGGTTCAGCACATATGGGTCACCATCCAGCGCATGGCCGATGTGAATTTTCGGGAAGATTTGCTCCTGTGCTTTTTCATGCTGGTTGAGTAATTCCTCGTACATTTTCTCTCCAGGACGAATGCCTGTGAAAGTGATTGGAATCTGGTCTGTGGTGTAGCCTGAGAGGTGAATGAGGTTTTCTGCGAGGTCCACGATTTTCACTGGCTCCCCCATATCTAAAACAAAAATCTGTCTTCCTTCTGCCAGTGCACCTGCCTGAATCACAAGCCTTGATGCTTCTGGGATGGTCATAAAATATCTTGTCATGGCTGGGTGCGTGACCGTCACCGGCCCGCCTTGCTCGATTTGTTTCTTAAAAATAGGGATGACGCTCCCTCTGCTTCCGAGTACATTTCCAAATCGAACGGCGACAAATTTTGTTTCGCTGCTTGCCCCCATTTGCATGATCAGCATTTCAGCAAACCGCTTTGTGGCTCCCATCACATTGGCAGGGTTGACCGCTTTGTCAGATGAGATGAGGACGAATGTTTCAATGCCGTGCTCGTGTGCGGCTTCTGCGACATTTTTTGTCCCGATAATATTGTTTTTCACAGCTTCTTTCGGACTGATCTCCATGAGCGGGACATGCTTATGTGCCGCAGCATGATAAATCATATCCGGCTGAAATTGACCAACGATTTCACTCATTTTCTGTTTATCTTGAATATCCGCAATTTGTGGATAGAGTCTGATGCTGCCTCCATATAATTCTTTCAGCTCTAGTAAAATAGAATGAATGCTAAATTCTCCATGTCCCACAAGTACAATCGCTTGAGGAGCAAACACACAAATTTGACGGCAGATTTCTGATCCAATTGATCCGCCTGCCCCTGTGACCATGATTGTTTTTCCCTTTAAATGAGCAGATAGACGGCTCGTATCTAATTGAATCGGTTCTCTCCCTAGTAAATCCTCTGGCTGTACATCCCGTAATTGATTCAGCGCATGGGTTCCTTTTAAAATCTGCTCCATTTCCGGCATAATCTGTGTTTTGACTCCGGTCGCGACACATTCCTTATACAGCCCTTTTAAGGTGTGGCTGCTTTTGGACGGAATGGCGATGATGATCTTCTGAATATCCATCATCACGACAGCTGTTTGAATTTGTTCTTTTCCTCCTATAACAGGCAGACCCATAATTTCAAGCCGATGTTTCGTCTTGTCATCATCGATGAAGGCGACTGGCTCAATATGTACATCACTCGATTGCTGAAGCTGACGAACGAGCATGGTTCCCGCTGATCCGGCGCCAATAATTAACGCCCGCTCCTTTTCTGCCTGAAGCCGCTTTGCCCCGTCATGAAATAGCCTGGAAGCCATACGAGAGGCACCGATGAATAAGATATGAAAAAGCCACACGATGAATAAAAACCGAAATGGCCATGTCTGCACGAAAAGGTACAGCATCGTCATCGAAAATAAAAAAGAACACACAAAGGTCTTCATTAAAGAAAATAACTCTCTTACTCCTGTATAAGCCCATACTTGCTTGTACACATGAAACATGCAGGCAAATATATGGTGCCCAATGAGCAGACTGAGTGAAGAAATGGCGAGCATTTCAAATGTATAAACGGTTAAAGCCGCCTCTTGGACAAATTGAAAACCAAAAAAGACGGCAACTAAGATGAGATATGAATCTAGTGCTACGATGATTGATAATCTTTGGGCGTAAGTCAACGCTCCTCCCCCTTTTTAAAGCATCACTATTCTTACGTAACATGGGCATCAAACCCGTCCTCACATCCCACTACTGATGACGAGCATCTAAGGCACGGTTATGCCCACAGCAGGATCGAGTGCCTCCATTGTTAAAGATTAGGAGACATCACCTATCAATCTTTTTAATACATATACAGCCTTCCCTTTTTCTCTTTCTTGCCATTTAGCATAGCTCCAAGCAGTTTACTTGTTGTTCCTTCTAATACTTCTTTTGATTTCTTCACAGCAGCAATCTTTGTTTTGCCGCTTAAGACAACGAGAATGCTCCCATCCGTCCGGTTCGCCAAGATCTTTGCATCTGCAACTGGCAGAAGCGGCGTGGAATCAACAATCACCATGTCATATTGCTGTTCAATCTCATAAAATAACTGCTTCATTACAGAAGAGGAGAGCAGCTCAGCTGGATTCGGCGGAATGGTTCCGCTCGGAAGCAGCTCTAAATGCTCAATCGGTGTCGGTAAAATGGCTTCTTCCAAGCTGCAATTATTTAATAGCACATTCGTCAAACCGGTATGATGACTCAAGTCAAAATATTCATGGACGGCCGGCTTTCGCAAATCAGCATCCATGAGCAGCACCCGCTTGTTCTGCTGTGCAAAAACAGCTGCTAAGTTTGCAGCCGTAAATGATTTCCCTTCCTTCGGTAAGGAGGAGGTCACTAATATCGATTTCAGCCTTGTTTGGATCGATGTGAATTCGATGTTTGTTCGGATCGTACGGAATTGTTCCGCAATGACAGAGTGAGGATTTAATACAGAAATACAGGATAAATCTCTCTTTTCTCTTTTCTTCCTCTTAAAGATCAATGTTCTGTCCTCCCGTTATGACGGACTGCTTGTCTTTTTTGGCCCTCCTGTCTGCCTGCATCTGATAGACACTGCCAAGCGACGGCAATCCGATCTCTTCTCTTATTTGATGTGTTCGTTTTACAGTATCATCGAGTAAATTCATTAAGAAAATGAGTGTCATGCCTCCTAATAAAGAGGCGCCTAGTGCCAGAACGATATGAACGAACTTCCTTGAATTCATCAGAACCGTGTTGGACAGCTTGGCTTCAGACAAAACATTAATGCGATCCATATTCATTGTTTTTTTGATTTCTTCTTGCAGCACCTCTGTTGCGGTATTCGCAATGGCGACTGCCTTCGCGCGATCCTCATCTTGTACAGAAATATTAATGACCTCAGACTCATTTTCTGTACTTGTGGCAATTTTGTGTTTTAGTCCTTCTGCTGATTCTGTGAGATGGAGTGTTTCTTTTACTTTTTCAATGACGATTGGGCTTTTTAATAAAACTTGAAAGGTACGTGTATATTGAAGGTTCATCTGAATATCGTTTAAATCTGCTTGTGCGTCATTGCTGCGTTTATGAACAAGAATTTGAGTGGTTGCCTGATATACAGGAGTCGAGACATAGAACTGATAATAGGCTGAAATGCCCGTTACGATCAGGACAATCAGGATCAGAAGGGCCATTTTCTCTTTAATGACAGAAAACAGCTGCTTAAAACCTATATTCTCATTCATAGATACCTCCCGATTTCATCATAAAAAGGTTATATATGGTTTCTTTTTGTTAATGATTGGATTATAAAAGATAATACCCGCAAAGAAAAATGTCATAATAGGTCTTATAGTTCTTTTTAAAGAACGAAATCGTTCGTTTTCTTTTGTTTACTTCCTGATTCTTACGTTTTTGAATTTTATAAAGAACAATTTATTTCTTATAATGAACGAAAAGGTCGCAGAACTATTCGCCGGTGAGAAGGGAGATCATTGATCGAATGATAGGCAAGGTGATACGCATTTACCGAAAGAGAAAAGGATACTCGATTCAGCAGCTGGCTGAGGATGCTCATGTCTCTAAGTCATATTTGAGCAAAATTGAGCGTGGTGTCCACAGAAATCCATCTGTCCAGTTCTTAAAAAAGGTATCCTCTTCACTAGAGATTGATTTACAAGAGCTGTTTGATGCAGAGACGATGATGTTTCATTACGCTGAGGGTGGTGAACACGAATGGCGGGAGCATATCGTAAGTGCCGTCCAATCAGGCATGCCTAAAGAAGAGCTCTATCAGCTGCTCCAAACGTACCGAAAGGAGCAGGAAGAAAAGTCGTTACATGTCACCCATAGAAAGCTGACCGATTCAAATATCGCAGAGTGGAAGCGTCTAATGAGTGAAGCAAAGGCAATTGGTTTAAGCATTGAGGAAGTAAAAGCTTTCCTCAACAACATGGGAGAACGCCGGGCGTAAGCCTTTCAGGAAGAATGATTGCGGGGAGAGGCGTTTGACGCTTCGATGAAAAAGAGCCTTTGATTCATGAAAGGCTCTTTCAGACTGTTGACAAAGGGCTAAAATGATTTTTATTTTAGCCCTTTGTCTTCTTTTCAGCGTGATAGAAAACCTTTGCAGTCTAGGAAGGGCGAGTACCGGAGCGGAGCGAATTGAAACATTCGTGAGCACCGGAGCGCAGACCTGCGGGCGAATGCGAGGGTTTGTCTGCACGCTGAAAGAGCCTTTGATTCATGAAAGGCTCTTTTTTCTGTTATTCTTCTTTTTTTGTTCGTGCTTTTTTCGTTATATCATTGTTTTTCCAATAGGCCCATAGTGATGTAATTCCCAGAAAGGCCAGTGTGATGAATTGTTGAACGCCTTCTTCATCAATAGGAATTGGGCTTTTTCCCGCAGCAGTTAGCGCACTGTTAACAAGCGCCAGTAAAAGCAGCACAAGCCTTGCAATCGTACCTGCACTAATTTTTTGAACCTCCAACTGTAACCCCTCCCTTTCTTCTTCTCACGGGCGGTATTGCTCGTTCTCTCTCATATGTATGCATCAGCCGAATGAATAGAAGAACGAATCAAAAAAAGAGACATCATTCCTATATGCGGAATGATGCCTGATTTCATTAGCTATTTATTTAGAAAACATCTCTTTTGCTTCATCCAATGCCATTTTATTGCCTAGAGCTGAGTAATCGAGCCAAGGCTGATCGGCAATCGGATAGACTTGGTTTTTCTTGACTGCTTTTAGACCCTTCCAAATCGGAGTCTTTTCTAATTGCTTGAATGCCTGCTGCGCTTTATCATCACGGTTGACAACGACAAAGATCGCATCAGCATCATAATCAGGAAGAACCTCTTGAGAAATCACTTCAAATGGGCGCTTGCTGTCCAGCTTTTTCACACCATCGACAGGTGTCAGGCCTAAATCCTCGTATAAAATAGGACCCATTGGGCGCTTCATGCTAAATACGCGAAGCTCCTTTGCTGTCACACGGATCGCCATGACTTTTCCGTTTCCAATCTTTTTCTTGATGAGCGATTTGACCTCTTTTGCTTCTTGATTGTAATTCTTAATATATTGATCCGCTTCTTTTTCTTTATTGACGTGTTTGGCGATTTTTTTCAAATGATCCCGCCATGTGCCATCATTTAAATTAAACACTTCTGTTTTGGCGATCTTCTTATATTTCGATAAGTCTTGTCCGGCTAATTCTTCATCAACATAAATGACATCTGGTTGTAACGCAAGCAGTGATTCCATATCTGGATCAGATGCAATGCCGAGCTTCTTCGTCTGACTCAGCTGCTTTTTCGCATGTGGAAGGAAATCTTTTAAGTCTCCTCCTACAACAGAGCCCGCCGGTTTGATACCGAGTGCTAACAAGTCATTTGTTAAATGAATAGACAAGGAAGCAATCTTTGGTGTGCCATTGGTCTTTTCATTTGTTGTATTCTTTGTTTCCTGTTGTCCGCAAGCGGCAAGCAGCAAGAAACAGAGCGTTAATCCAAATACTAGTAGTTTTTTCATGATGAGTTCCTCTTTCATATTTATTTCGTTTTAGTTAATAAATAGAGAAAATACGGGGCACCGATAAAGGCCACGACCACACCCGCCGGTATGGCATTTGGAGCAAAGATGGAACGTCCGATTGTATCGGCACTGACTAAAATCAACAAGCCAAGCAGCGCACTAACTGGTAAAAAATACTGATGCAGTGAACCGACAAGCCTCCTAGCCAAATGCGGGGCGACGAGACCAATAAAGCCAATACCACCTGTCATTGAAACACTTGCACTCGCGAGGCCTACCGCTAAGGTCAAGAGGAGAAGACGTTTACGCTGGACACGTACACCTACACTTGAGGCGACAGCATCTCCTAATGTCAATGCATTAAGCGTGTTTGTCTGCATCAGCGTAAGCGGTACAAGGCATACAATCCAAGGCAGAAGCGCCAGCACATGAATCCAGTCTCTCCCCCATACATTGCCCACAAGCCACCTTGAAGCAAACGTGTATGTATCTTCATCCAGCTTCAATGACAAATATAAGGTGAGTGCACTAAATCCCGCAGCAACCGCAATGCCAACTAAGATCAGCCGGATAGGAACAAGCCCTTCATGCCGGTCATATGCAAGAAGCACGATGACAGCTGCCGCAAGCAGTCCGCCGCCAAACGTAAAGAGCGGAATAAGAAGAGACGGATTGCCTTCAAGTGCGTGAAAATATGTCACAAACACAATTAAGCCAAAGGCTGCCCCTGCATTCAATCCAATAATCCCAGGATCGGCCAGCGGGTTACGGGATAAGCTCTGCAAAATGCCGCCAGCAATGCCAAGACCAATACCAGCTAACATCGTCACCACAATTCGAGGCAGACGATAGTCAAACAGCACCGTTTCACTTTGGAAATCTCCAAAGCCAAATAACGTCTTGATGACCATGACAGGGCTTAGTTTCAGCGTACCGGTATTTAAACTATACAGCACAACAGCCGCACTCAGGCAAAGCAAAACGAGTGTCACGACAAGAGCACGCTGTCTCTCTCTCATGACAGGTTCCTCCCTTCTTTTCTGGCAATGTATAAGAAGAAAGGAACACCAACAAGTGCCACCATCACGCCAATGGCAAGCTCTCTTGGCGGATTGACTGTACGGCTGGCAAGGTCTGCAAAGACAAGCAGCATTGCGCCTAGTATCGCTGACATTGGAATGACGAAACGATAGTCTACACCAACAAGCTTTCGTGCAATATGAGGGATGACAAGACCGACAAACCCAATCGATCCGACTGCTGAAACAGAAACCCCTGCTAATAACACAGCAGCAGTCATTCCTAGTATTCGCACTTGCCGTGTTTTCACCCCTAAATTTGCCGCTGTATCTTCACCGAGCGATAGTAAGGAAAGTGACCGACCTAATAGCATTGCCCATACGATCACAATTAGAATAACCGGAGCGAGAATCGTCAGCTGCGGCCATTTCACACCAGCTACCCCGCCTGCATACCAAAAAGCCAAATCCTGACTCAGGTCAAAATAAATCGCGATCCCAGAGCTGAGCGCATGAAGTAATGCGGCTACAACCGCTCCTGCTACAGTGAGACGCAGCGGTGTCAATACGCCGCCAGCCGCCCCAATCGCAAAGATCAGCAGCGTACTGAGCACAGCACCAATAAAGGAAAAAAACATCAGTGCCGAATAAGGCATTCCTGGGAAAAAAGCAAAACAGAGAGCGACCACAAACATCGCACCGCCATTAATACCCAAAATCCCCGCATCTGCCAGTGGATTTCTTGTGATGCCCTGCATAAGAGCACCCGCTACGGCAAACGCCGCTCCCACTAGAGCTGCCCCTAAAACACGAGGGAGTCTTAATTCATGGATGATCTGCTGCTCTGTAACATTTGACTGGTAGTCAAATACAGCTGTCCACACCGTTTGCAGAGACAATGTTTTTGCACCGTATGACACAGCAAAAAACATGGCAGCCGCTAATCCAATAACGGCGAGAAAAAATATCAAAAAGAACAGAATATGTGATGATCGTTTTTGTTGAGGTTTTCGCTTATCCTGCAAAATCGGTGTCATCCTTTTCTTCATTAAAAGTCAGTTTGAAAATGAGAATCATAATCAACAAAATTATAGCCGCCAGCCTCTAAAAAATCAATGTACACCCTATTTTTTAATTAATGAAGGTATGTGCAGGGCAGAGAGGGGAGATTTCTTTTTGCCGCTCAGAACGGCCTATCATTTTTTCTCATAGTTTAATAGGAAAATAGTTGACATTTCGCATGAACATCCCCTAAAATTACAAAAGTAAGTCAAATGTTATAAAAATATTACAAACAGATGTCAAACTAATAAAGAATGACCCGTCATGAGAGGAGATTTGAAAGTTGTGTCAGTAAAGGGAAAATGGAGTATCGTCCTATTTGCGCTTGCAGTCGTCATTGGAGCAGTTGCTTTCTTTCAAAATCAACAAGCAAGCGGTACAGAGAAGAAAAATGTAAAGCAGGATACGAACTATAAAAACGTAGAAATTGTCACTCTCGTAAATGACGGGAAATTTATGAGATATGCAGTCAACTATCCTCTTTTTCATCAAAAAGAGCTAGATGACAAGATTCAAAGCTATGCCAATTCGGCATTAGAGCATTTCAAAAAAACATTCAGTGAAGCAAAGGATATCGATGAACATAAACGCTATGAACTGAATATTGATTATGAAATGGTGCATTATGCAAAGCAGTCTGCTGCCATTCGTTTTACGACCTATACGTATACTGGCCAGCAAAATGGAACCACCAATCATCTCACGATTAACTTTGATTTTCAGAAAAAAACCTTTCTTGACACAAAAGATCTATTTCTGCCTAAAACCAATTATTTAAAGAAATTATCCTATATTACATATACGGAACTTCGAAAGGATAAAACCTTATCTAAGGATCAGCCTCTCCTTCAGAAAGGAACAGCCCCTGATGCTCAAAACTTCAGTCAATTTGCCTTGAAAGACAAATATGTAGAATTTTATTTCCCTGCATCTCAAGTAGCCGCAGAGGATCTTGGTCCGCAAACACTCGCGATCAAAAAGACATTGCTGAAGGACATATTAAAGCCAGAATATATGGATAAACTGAAAAATAAAAATGAAATGAAAGAACCGAATCCAAAAAGAAAAGCCGTTAAGCTGCCGCAAAAATCAAAGCTTGACCCGAATAAAAAAGCCATCGCACTCACATTTGATGATGGACCGAATCCAGCGACAACCTCAAAAATTTTAGATGCGCTGAAGGCAAATAAAGGACATGCTACCTTTTTCGTATTAGGCAGCAGGGTGCAATATTACCCTGGAATGCTTGCCGATATTTTAAAAGGCGGGAATGAGATCGGAAACCATTCCTACAATCACCCTTTATTAACAAGACTGCCTTTAGATGAAGCGGTGATACAAGTGAAGGACACCCAGCAGCTGATTGAGAAAGCGAGCGGATATACACCTACGCACTTTAGACCGCCATATGGCGGTACAAATCAAGATATCAATCATGCAATTGGGATGAAGGTCACTTTGTGGGATGTTGATCCAGAGGATTGGAAAATCCGCAACAGCCAGCAAATCACAAACCGCGTTCTCTCACATGCAGCCGATGGCAGAACAGTGTTAATGCACGATATTTATGAAAGCTCAGCCCAAGCAGCCGTAAAGATCATCCACGAACTCACCAAACAAGGCTACCAGCTCGTCACAGTGAGTGAACTTGAACAATTAAAAAAAGAACGACATGAACAAACCCCTGTAGAATAAACAGGGGTTTTAGATTGTTGACAAAGGGCTAAAATGATCTTGATTTTAGCTCTTTGTCTTCTTTTCAGCGTGATGGAAAACCTTTGCAGCCCTAGGAAGGACGAGTACCGGAGCGGAGCGAATTGTACATTCGTGAGCACCGGCACGCAGGACTGACAACGAATGCGAGGGTTTGTCTACACGCTGAAACCCCTGTAGAGTAAACAGGGGTTTTCTTTTATGACTCCAAAGACTTTTTTTGTTTCAATAATGCTTGAAATGTCTCTTCAAGCTCTTGCGAGGGCTCAATACTTAAACGGCTGAGCACTTCAGACAGCTGCATATCAATTAACAGAAGCTCCTCTTCTCTATTTGTCACAGCTGGTTTTTCTTCCTTTTGTTTATAGGCTTCATATGTGCCGTCAAATCCTTCAATACGTTCCTCATGAATATGGAAAATACGAGTGGCAACCTCTTCAATCAGCCTGCGATCGTGGGAAACAAACACAACGGTACCTGGGTAATCCTTCAATAGACCTTCAAGTGCTTCAACTGCCGCCAGATCTAAAAAGTTCGTCGGTTCATCCAGCATGAGAACATTGGCATCACTGACGAGTAAGGACGCAAGCATCGTCTTCACCCGTTCTCCCCCGCTTAATACCTCAACAGGCTTGTGCACATCATCCCCTCTAAATCCTAGTCTCGCCAAAACCGTTCGAACCACTGTCTCATCTTGAACCGCCTCTTTCAGCGCATTTTGTAAAATCGATTCATCTACCTTCAGTCCTGACAGATCCTGACGAAAATAGGCTAGCTTGACAGCCTCTGAGCGAGTAACGCCGGGATGTCCATTCACTAACATACGGAGAAATGTCGTTTTGCCGCTCCCGTTCTTTCCGATAATGGCAACCTTGTCTCCGCCCCTCACTTCCACATTCGCCTGCCTCCAAAGCACTTTATCTCCCGCCTTGCCATCTACATTTTCTACTCTCAAAATGGTACGGCTTGCTGTTTCCTTCATCGTATGCTGAGTCATGTGAATGGGCTGAATGTCCTTTACCTTCTCAACCTTTTCTAATTTCTCCATCCTTGTTTCAATGGATTTGGCTGTTTTTTGCAGTTTTTTTTGCTTATTTGCATAGTAGGGCTTTGCAATTTTAGGTCCTGAGGATTTCACCTTTTGGGAGGGCTTTGTCGCTTTGTCCGCCTTTTTCTTTTTCTTTTCCAGTGCATGCTCTAACTGTTTTTTCTTTTGTGTATAGGCTTCATACGCTTCCACCTGCTGACGATGTGCCAGCTCTTTTTGCTGTGCAAAATATGTGTAATTGCCTTTGTAATGATGAAGCTTCCCATGATCCAGCTCCCAAATCTCCGTACATATTGCATCTAAAAAAGCACGATCATGTGAAACAACAATGAGAGCTCCTTGATAATGACGCAGCTTATCTTCCAGCCACTCAATATGCTCTGTATCCAAATGAGTGGTCGGTTCATCTGCTAATAAAAGGGCAGACGGCCGGCTTAATGCTCTTTCAATATAAGTCTGGGTCATTTCACCGCCACTCTGTCTGCCGTCTCCTTGTTTCAATTGAGGAAGCAGCGTACAGACCGCTGTGGCTACAACCGTGCCGCTGTCTGGTGTTTCCTGTCCTGCCAGCACATGCAATAAAGTCGTTTTTCCGCTGCCATTTGTCCCTACAAGACCAATGCGATCACCTTGATGGATGGCGAGCTCCTCAATATCAAATAACAAGCGATCTTTTCGAAATACCTTTAACTGATTGGCTTTTAATAACATCCAATCCTCTCCTTTCGTATCAGGAGACATGAAAAAGCCTCCCATTCTCAGAATAGGAGGCAAAATGGTGTACAAAAATAAGCGGATTGATCCAGTATGGTGTGCCGTTCCAATTTGAACGCACACATCCCACGTATCAAGCACCTCATTCTTTGATTCCCAAGCTGTACCATCCTATTCCGAAGCTAAAAAATGAAAACGCAGCAAACATGGCAAACTGATCGTTTGCTCACTGCCTTCGTTCGTTCATTTTGCTTACAGGTCATAGGATTAGTACTTCATTGCATTGGGTCACCCTTCCGTCGTTTGTTACGTATACGATAAAAGATTGGTTATTTTTTGTCAAGCTGAAATGGCATAAGTGAGTCGATTAATTGGAGTGTAAATGGATGGGACACTTCAAACAGTTCGTCCTTTTTGCATTCTTCCACTAGGCTTCCTTCATGTAAAAATAGAAGGCGGTCACATAGATACACCGCTGCTTCTACATCATGAGTAATGAGAAGCATGGTCATGTCTAGCTCTTGTTTTAATGTCTCAAGCAGCTCCAATATTTGTACTTGAACAGAGACATCCAGTGAGCTCAAGACTTCATCTAGTATAAGAATGGCTGGATGCGTTGATATAGCTCGTGCGATGCACACTCGCTGGAGCTGACCACCGCTTAGCTGATGAGCATATTGATTCAGCACAGACGAGGGCAGCCTGACTTGCTCAAGTAATGACAAAACCTTCTGATCCATATTCTGATTCTGCTTTAACAAACGCATCGGTTCTGCTATGATCTCTTTCACCGTAAAGGAGGGATGAACAGAAGATAGATAATCTTGAAAGACAACACTCATTTTCCCCCGATTCACCCTCCGCCATTTGTCAGCTGTCATACCATCAATCTGTACCTCGCCTCCATCTATTTTTTCTAAACCGAGCAGGATACGTGCCAATGTACTTTTGCCACTGCCGCTCTCACCGACTAATCCGGCACATTGTCCTTTTTCGATTTGAAACGAAACATTTGATATGCGGTCTTTTGGTTTCTTTTGTTTTGAAAAAAGACCTTTCTTCTCACCGTGTTTGACTAGATCGATAGCTGTGATCAACATAGAAACGCCTCCACTCTCTTCTGCTGCCGCAGTGCTTCAGCAGGGGCAGATAATCGAAGCCTCGTCTCAAGTAAATGCTTTGTTTGGGGATGCCCCGGTGATGTGAACACTTCCTTGGCTGACCCATGCTCAAGCATTACTCCTTGGTGCATAACCATCAATTCATCAGCAATTTCCTGAACGATGCCTAGATCATGCGTTATGACGATTAAGGTAACACCCGTTTCTTCCTTTAGACTGTGTAATTGTCTGATGACTTCACGCCGATTAAAGGCATCAAGTGATGCAGTTGGCTCGTCTGCAATGATCATGTCTGGAGAAAGCATCATCGTGATGCCAATCATCACACGCTGAAGCATTCCTCCAGACAGTTCATACGGATATTTTTTCATCAAATCATATGGATTTTTTAAATGGACACGTGTAAGCCCAGCCATAGCATGTGCTTTCCCTTCTTTCCCTCGTAAGCCCAAATGCTGCTGAAATGTTTCCACCATTTGATGACCTATCGTTTCGATAGGATTGAATGCATTCATGACATCCTGTGAGATGAAACCTATTCGTTTACCCCGCCATTGATGCGCTTCTTGATTTGTTAATGTTTTGCCGTCAAAAATGATCGTTCCTTCCACTTCTAGCGAAGGGGCGACAAGATCAATTAACGCTTTGGCGACAGTTGATTTTCCACTGCCACTTTCTCCAATGACGGCTAAACAGCGTTGTTGATGTAAAGAAAATGTGATATTCGCCACTATATTCTTTTGCTGCTGTGGATCATGTACGGACAGATTTTTTACGTCGATTAAAGGCAAATGGCATCACCCCTTTCTTTCTGGTATGATGCATGGCAGGATTCGCGGCATGCTGAAGGCTGTCTCCTAAAAAGCTCAACGCCATGACCACAAACAAGATGGCAAGTCCAGGCGCAAGCATATGGGCTGGATGTGTCACCATGACATTCTTCGCCTCGTTGAGCATCATACCCCACTCTGGTGTAGGTGCACTCACACCTAACCCAAGAAAAGACAGTGCTGATATATTTAAGATTACCCAGCCCGCATCAAGTGTCGCAAAAACAGCAATTTCTCCTGAAATCCGAGGAAATAGATGTCTCCTCAATATGTAAAAGGGTGTGCCGCCAGACACCTTTGCAAACTGAACAGAAGGTTCATTCGCATATTGAAGGACAGATGAACGAATCATCCTTGTATACCAAGCCCATTTCGCTAGGACATTCGCCAAAATAATATTGAATAGTCCAGGTCCGAGGATTCCCACAACCGCAAGAATCATCACCTCTGCTGGAAAGGAAAGCATAACATCACACAGCCTCATCAAAACTCCATCCACCTTTCCTCGAAAAAACCCTGCCATGAGTCCAAGTGCACTGCCAATGAGCATCGTGATACACATCGTCAGCATGGCCGCAAGCATTGTTGTCCGAATTCCATATAAAAGCCGAGACAATACACATCTCCCTAGATGATCCGTTCCGAGTGGATAAGTAAGACTGATACCGGCATATTTTTGAAGAATGTTCGTATTTGTTGGGTCATGTGGTGCTAACACTGGCGCAAACAGTCCAGCTAATGCGACAAGTACTAACAGCCAGATTGAAAGAATCGCCATACGGTCTTTTCTTAATTGATGCCACCCTATCATCGTTGTCAGACCTCCTTTCGCAACTGCGGATTCATGGTCATTTGCATCACATCAGCAATGAGGTTGCACATAACAAACAGGAACCCCATCACAAACAAATAGGCTTGAATAATGGGGAAATCAGCATGGAAAATAGCTGTTACACACAACCGGCCAACCCCTGGCCAAGCAAAAAGGTTCTCAATAATAACAGTTCCCGCAATGAGCTTTGGAATAGACATGCCAAGTGCTGTCACCGCTAATTGCAGGGCATGCCTCATGACCTTCAGTTGAACGGTTCGTTCTTTTAAACCACGTGCTCTTGCATAAAAAACAAAGGGCTCGTGCTGAAATTTTAGAATTTGATTACGTATGAGTCTCACATAAGTCGATAAGTAGCCAAATGATAATGTGACAGCTGGAAGAAGAATCGATTTGAATCCTTCCATTCCACTCGTATTAACCCAATTGAATTTGACAGAAAAAAGCCAAATCAACAAAATCCCCAGCCAAAAACTAGGCATTGAAGCGGCGATAAACACAAAGGCTCTCAATAAACGGTCCACCCAAGTGTGAGCAGCATATGCACAGATCACCCCGAACAATAAACTGAGCACTATGATAAAAAAGAGCGCTGCTCCTGCAAGCTGCAATGTCGCAGGCAGCGCCTCCATGATAAGATCAAAAACGGGCTCCTGAGTGACATAGCTCCTGCCAAAATCACCTGTTAATCCATTTTTAAGCCATGTGGCATAGCGGATGAAAAATGGCTGGTCTAAGCCTAACTCCTGCCGCATCGATTCAATCATTTCTTCTGTTGGAGTGACTTGATTCACCCGCAAAGCGACCTCTGCTGGATCACTTGCCCGCATCGTCAGCAGTACAAAAGCAAAGAAGGTGATGAAGATCATAAGCGGAAAAAGCATCAGTATTCGTTTTAAGAGATAGCGAGTCATGTCTCTGCCTCCGTTTCATGACGCAAAATACATACGGTCAAATGGGATTTCATACTGAGACACATGAAAACCTACGCCTTTCAGGCGCTTATTATAAACAGCCTTTGTCACAGAATAAGAGATTGGGAGGTAGACATTTTCATCATGGATATACGTCAATATTTCTTGATACATTTGTTTCCGCTTTTGCTCATCTGGTTCTACTAATACTTCCGTAATCGTCTCGTCCAGCCACTTTTTCTTTTTCAGTCCTAATTGAGCTTGATAATCAGCATGGGATGCTACACGGAATGAAGAGACATAAGTTTGTGGATCATAAGGAAGCCCCCAAGACAGCGAGTACATCAGATCGAACTTTCCTGTTTTTTGGCGATCTAAGAATGCCTGTTTTTCTTCTCCTCTAATATCCAGCTTGATCCCCACCTGCTTGAAATCTTGTTGAATCGATTCACTGATCGTTCTTTCCCCTGCATTATCGGAATTATAGTAAATAGCCACACTCAGCAGTTTGCCATTTTGATAGCGATACCCGTCTTCTTTCATCCTCCAGCCTGCCTCATCCAATATTGCCTCTGCTTTCTTCTTTTGATAAGTTTTCTTTTTCAGTGGAATATCTGCGTAAGGGACAGAAGGAGCAAGCAATGTGTGTGCCACCTTTTCCGTTCCATTTAAAATGCCTTCAGTGATCATGTCCTTTTGAATGGCGTATTGAAAAGCTTCTCTTATTTTCGGATCTTTTGTGATTGGCTGGTTTGAATTAATCACAATCGATCTTGAACCAACAGGAGGGCTCACGGTGACACCATATTGCCCTGCTTCTTTTAAAGCCTGGAATGAGTCTCCATCAATCATGTCACCATCTGCTCCAAATAAAAGATCAATCTCTCCTTTTTGAAGCGCAAGTAAGATGGTTTGGTGATCCGGCATGACTTTCCATTTCACAGTTGAAATTTTCGGCTTTTGCCCCCAATAGTGGTCATTCATTTCAAAAACGGCATATTGATTTTTCTTATGTTCCTTTAACACATAAGGACCTGTACCTGCATAGCTTTTAACTCCTTTTGCAGTCGTTCCATCAATGAAGCTTTTTGGAGAAATAAAACGGAAGGGGCGTGTTAAGCCCAGCTCTTCTAACGTAGGATAATAAGGCTCTTTCAACGTGAGAACAAATGTATCGTCATCTACCGCCTTTGTGGATTTGATTTCAGATACGAGATTAAGCCAAGCGTTCTTTTCAATATTTTTGACGACAGCATCAATATTCAATTTCACTGCCTTTGCATTAAAAGGCTCACCATCTGAAAAAGTCACACCTTTTCGAAGATGAAAGGTATAGGTCCTTCCATCCTTTGATATGTCCCAGCTTTTCGCTAAGGCAGGCTGAACGCCCTTCTCTGTATTGACGACAAGCGATTCAAACACCATATTTTGAGCAGCCATCTCTCCACCGTATAGATGAGGATTGATGTCCCTGATATCTTTTGTACTTGCATACACGAGCTCATCTTCTTCTCTATCATTGCTGGAGGATGCTTTGTTTTCAGAGCATGAGACCAATAAAAAACAAGCCATCACTGAAAACAGCATCAAGGTGTATGTCACGTAGGGATGCCTTTTCTCATATTTCTTCTTTATGTAAACAGGTTGATCACTCATATGTACTTCCCCCAATTCAACATTTTCGTAATCATTACGATTATTAATCGAAATGATTACGAATTGAATATTAGCATACAGAAATGGGAAATACAACGTCTTTTCATAAAAAAAACAGACTCATGATTGAGTCTGTTTCGCTTGTATGAATTGGTCGATCACCTTTAATGCTTTTTCTGTTCCACCTGCTGCTTGGAAGCTTTCTTCAATTTTCTCAATCCCCGCACGGTACGTGTCACTGCCTAAAACCTTCTCAACAGTTTCTCTTAGCTGCTTTGGTGTCAGCTGATCTTTATCAAGTGCACAGGCAGCAGTTAATTCGATCAGTCTTTGTGCCACCATCGGCTGATCTTTATCGACTGGAATGACGACCATCGGAACGTGGTAATGAATCCCTTCATTGACGCTATTCATCCCGCCATGCGTTATAAACACATCTGTCAGTTCGAGCACTTCAAGCTGCGGCACATAAGGCTCGATCAGAAAATGAGCAGGCGCCTCTTTTAAGAGAGAACGATCTACTTTTTCACCTGTTGCGATAATCACTTTTCCGTCAAAGTCTTCGAAAGCATCTATACACATATTAAAAAATGCTTCTGTATCCCCAAGAACGGTGCCCATGGAAATAAAAACGACTTTTTCTTGCTCAAGTGCTTCCAGCGGGAAATCATGCTGGTCGGCTCTTTTTAGAAAGCTCGGTCCAATGAAAACAAACGAATCGTTTAATGAATCAACAGAAGGCTGGAAATATTCACTTGTATAGACGATATTCAGTTCTCCACGGTTTTTCATAAATTGCATCAAACGTGTTGGCTGAACGCCAAAACGCTCTTGTATTTTTTCTAACAGATGATCGGCTTTCTCATCCTTTCTGTATAGCGGTGTATCAAAATGCGCCTCTTGCAGCACAAAAGATGGGTTGGACCCAATGCTCGGAATGTGCAAGTAATCTCGAACAAGCTCCCCTGCCCCAAACATATCAAAGTAAACCAAATCAAATGAATGCTTCTCGGAAAGTGTTTCCACCACCTCTAAAATATCATATGATGTTTGCAGCATGGCATGAAAGAACGGCTGCATAGAATCTAAATCGCCTTCTTCCACATGTAATGTCCGAATATAGTCTGGATGTATATGTACGTGAGCGCCTAAGCGTTTAATCCGTTCCTCATAATGTACAGTTGTGACCGCATGCACTTCATCGCCCCGATCCGCCCATGCTTTGATCATTCCTAACATAGGGTTCACATGTCCTTCAGCTGGAAACGTAATCAATAAAATCTTCGCCACAAGAAATCCCTCCTCATTGTCAATTCCCTTCCATGTTAATCATATACAGCAAGCAGGCTCAACAAATACGCCTGAAAAGGGAAGAAATGAGTCTTACGTCCAGTATTTCATGGGGGGACATGAACATAACGCCTTCTCACGAGCAAACATCCAATATTTTTGTATAATTAGTCATAATATTATTTTCTGCTTCATATTGGAGGGATATTTTGTGAAAGTCTTGGAGAAATACAGTTATTTAATTATCATTCTTTGTCTAGCGGCAATGATCGTGACAAACTTTACCGTGAATGACAATACAATAAAAAATACTGTATCCGTGATTGGATTTATCATTGTTCTCCTTACAATTATACCTGCGGCTATTTACAGGAAAGGCGAGAAAAGCAAATAACTCCTTTATAGCAATAACCCCCTCTCTGATGTTAAGAATGGGGGTTACTTTATTATATTCGGATAGATGTTGCTGTTTCACTTCCCTCACCCTAGTGAACGATAAACCCGAATGAACACAAAAACCCTCTCCATATGAAGAGGGGTTCATGAAAGACCCTTAACATCGTAAGCAAGGTCAGATACGCGCTCGGAGGGATTCGAACCCCCGGCAGACGTGGTACCGGAAACCACCGCTCTATCCAACTGAGCTACGAGCGCACGATATGTTTTTTGAACGTCAGCATATCAAATTATAAGGGAAATGCTGCGAGAAAGCAATGATTAATCATTCGCCTTGATGATGTATTTTCTTACTTTGTATTCATACACTAATATGATGGTTTGAAGTGGAATGATTTTGGGGAAAATGGATAGGGGTATTTGAATTTAGGTCAGCGTTTTGTTTGACCTTTATTGACCAAAAATGTATCATTGAATTACATACTTACCTAAAAGGTGAAGGAGGAACATTATGAATTTAATACCTACAGTCATTGAGCAAACAAATCGTGGGGAAAGAGCTTACGACATTTATTCTCGTCTTTTAAAAGACCGTATTATCATGCTTGGTTCTGCGATCGATGACAATGTTGCCAACTCCATCGTGTCACAGCTGCTTTTCTTAGAAGCTGAAGATCCAGAAAAAGATATTTCTATCTACATTAACAGCCCTGGCGGTTCAATCACAGCTGGTATGGCCATTTACGATACGATGCAATTTATTAAACCAAAGGTATCAACTATTTGTATTGGTATGGCTGCATCTATGGGTGCGTTCCTGCTTGCTGCTGGAGAAAAAGGTAAGCGTTATGCTCTTCCAAACAGTGAAGTCATGATTCACCAACCACTCGGCGGTGCCCAAGGTCAAGCAACAGAAATTGAAATTGCGGCAAAACGAATCCTTTCTTTACGCGATAAACTGAACCAAGTACTTGCTGAACGTACTGGTCAGCCAATTGAAGTCATTGAGCGCGATACAGATCGTGACAACTTCAAAACAGCGGAAGAAGCACTTCAATACGGACTCATTGACAAAGTCTTGACCCGTAATACAGAAGACCAAAAATAATGATCACAACACCAAACCGTCTGTTCCTTGAACAGACGGTTTTTTGTGATTGACATATACTTTAAGACAGCTCCGTCCATTTCTGCTGAAGAGACGGTGTTTGATAAGAAGCCATCTGCGTGATTAATTCCTCCGGTTCACTCGAAGCATGTAACAATTGAAGGTGTGATTCATTCGAAAAACCTTCTTGTACACTGAATTTCACCATGTCTATGAGTGGATTGAAGTAGTCATTTACTTGATACAATCCAATTGGCTTTTGATGGATGCCGATTTGTGCCCAGCACAGCACCTCAAATAATTCTTCATATGTACCAAAGCCGCCTGGCATCGCAATAAACCCATCGGCCAGCTCGCTCATTTTTGCTTTTCGTTCATGCATGCCTGTTACCTCAATTAGCTCTGTCAGCTCTTGATGCACGACTTCTCCTCTAAAAAGCCCCTTAGGCATGACACCGATCACTTGCCCGCCATGTCTCATGACCTCATCGGCAATCGCGCCCATTAACCCAATACGCGATCCTCCGTAAACAAGACGAATGCCCTGCTTCGCCATATAAGCACCCAGCTCCACAGCCTTTTGTTTGTAGACATCACTTACACCTGGATTCGAACCAGCAAACACACAAATCGTTTTCATCAAAACAGCTCCATCTCTCTCTATGATTTCTTCACCCACTCATTCTACTATAATGATTTGTAAAGAAACAGCCGTTTCTTCTATATATAGTGTAAAATCAAAAGAGTGAATACCATATAAGGAGCTGTAGATAGAGTATGCAAACAATCGAGATGGAGAAGTGGATCAAAAATTTTTATCAAACGAGAAATTGGACAGAATACGGATCGTTTATCCGGTTAGGCTTCTTAATGGAGGAAACGGGAGAACTCGCTCGTGCTGTTAGAGCAATAGAAATCGGACGAGACCGGCCTGATGAGCAGAGACAGGAATCACCTGAGCTGAAGAAAGAACTCATTGAAGAAATGGGAGATGTTTTAGCAAATCTCCTCATTTTAGCGGATCAATATGATGTCACAGTAGAAGAGATCTTCAGCGCTCATCAACAAAAACTCACAAAGCGTTTTTCTGGAGAAAAAGAGCCAGTAAAAAACACGTGACCAAGCTGTCACGTGTTTTTTACGCCTTAAAGATGCTGTGGTGAGATGTCATCCGTTCGTTCAAAGAAATGCTGTTTTCCAATATGATGGAATAGACCTGTTCGATGCAAAAGCTCCTTAGGCTGTGATTGAAGTCCAACGATCATCAGCTTTCCATTATGATGCTTTAACCGATTGGAGATATTCATTAGAACCGCTTCTGCCGATGTGTCCATATAATTGACTTTATTCATAAGCAGAATGAGCGTTTTCGGTTTTGTTTGAACATGATCCAATATCGAATTTTCTAATGAATCTGTTGTTCCGAAAAAGAGCGGCCCTTCAATGGAATACATACTGATCCCTTTCTCCTCTGTCTGTTTTTCTAAAGCAGCTGCTGTTTCCATTTGAGGAACGGCGACATTTGTATGAATATTGGTCGTCTGGCTCATTTTTTTGATAAAGGCGATAAACGCTAAAATGAGACCAGCAGTGACGCCAATAATCAAATCACCGATCACTGTGAGCAGGAAGGTCACGACCAGTACAAGCGAATCAGCATTTTTCACTTTCAAAATATTGACAAACTCTTTTCTCTCACTCATATTCCAAGCAACAAACATTAAAATCGGTGCCATTGCAGCAAGTGGAATCATCGACGCATACGGCGCAAATACCATTAAGATCAGCAAGACGACAACGCCATGCACCACACCAGAAATCGGACTTGCCCCGCCATTTTTTATGTTCGTTGCCGTTCGGGCAATAGCTCCCGTCGCTGGAATTCCTCCGAAAAGCGGTGCCGCCATATTGGCAATTCCTTGCCCCACAAGCTCTTTATTGCTGTCATGCTTAGAGCCTTTCATATTATCAGCGACCATTGCGGACAAAATCGATTCCACGCCGCCTAAAAGCGCAATGACAATTGCTGGAGGCAGGAGGTATATCATTTTTTCAATCGTCAATTCAGGAAAAGCGAAGGTTGGCAGCTGACGAGGGATTTCACCATATGCAGAGCCAATCGTTTCAACTTGTCCTTGAAAAAAGAGAACAGCTAGAAACGTAGAAGCCAATAAACCTAATAGAGCACCAGGTATTTTGGGAATGTATTTTTGTGCCGCCAAAATCACGATGAGCCCGATGACGGCTGTGATAATGGCCAGACTGTTTGTGGTACCAAGATGGACCACAATTTCTCTCATATTGAGGAAAAAGCTTTCATGTTTTTCAACACCCTTTAATCCGAGGAAGTTGGCAATCTGTCCTGAAAAAATAATGACAGCAATGCCAGCAGTAAAACCGATGATAACCGGACGAGGAATAAATTTCATGAGCTTTCCTAGTTTGAATATTCCGAATAATACAAGCATACAGCCTGCCATAAAACCGGCAATGAGCAAGTTTTCAATACCGTACTGGCTGACGATCCCGAATAAAATTGGAACAAACGCCCCGGTCGGCCCGCCGATCTGATACTTTGAACCACCAAACAATGAAATCAAAATGCCGGCAACGATGACTGTGTATAATCCATATTCTGGTCCGACACCAGATGCAATGGCAAATGCCATGCCTAAAGGAATTGCCACAACGCCCACGACAAGCCCAGCGATTAAATCGCGTCTAAACTTTGATGAATTGTACCCTTCAAATCTTCCATAAAAACGCATGGTATGTGTTGGCCTCCTTCAAGTATGTGTAGATGATTTAGGTATACTGTGGGTCAATTTGTTTGTCTTTTACTACGATATCCAGCTTTCCTGTCGCTGGGTGAATCACCAGTCCATGAATTGCCACATCACTTGGCATCAGTGGATGCTCTTTCACTAATTTCACACTTTGGGCCACGCTTTCTTCAACTGAATCAAAGCCCGTCAGCCAGCCCTTTAAATCAACTCCTGAGTTTTTCACAATGCTTAAGCATTTCTCTTCGATTCCGCGTGCTTTCGCCTTTTCAAGTAAAGGGTCCGCCGCAAGACCTGCCATTCCGCATTCATGATGCCCTACAATGCATACTTCCTCTGCCTTTAGTTCATAGATAGCTAGCAGGATACTCCGCATCACACTGCCGAACGGATGTGTCACGATGGCGCCTGCATTCTTAATGATTTTTGCATCCCCATTGCGCAGACCCATAGATTGCGGCAATAATTCCAAAAGACGGGTATCCATGCACGTTAAAATAACCAGTTTTTTCTCAGGAAATTTACCCGCTTTGTAAGCCTCATAATGTCTCTCATTCACAAACTCTGAATTGTGCTGAAGAATCTGTTCTAATTTTGACTCCATTTTGCCATCTCCCATCTTTTTTTAAGTAACGTAAGCTCGTGTCTGTCCTCCTTTTCTTTCTTGTGTTCTCAAGAATAGAGAAGAAAAATGATAGAAAAAAAAGAAAAAAATGAGAAAACGATGAGAAGAAATATCATCATTTTCTCTATTTTACGCTGCATCCCAACGGCTTCGCGGGTTTGTTTTCAATCTATTGTTCTCATCACACCAAAAGACAATAAAATGGTTTAGTAGAAAATGATCATCCCGTTTAATACATTTCAAATATAATAAATTTTCTATCAAAAAGTCTCGATCTATTTTCCAGTTTGTCAGATAATCTCTCGTAAATTTTTGCAATTTCACATGTCTCATCTACTATCAGCTTATTTTTATATAGATAAAAAATGCATCAGATGGCATAAGAATCTACTTTTTCACTAAGAAAACGTCTTTCTTTACCGTTATTTCAGTATATTAAATATTGAGCTGCTAACATTCAAACGTGTTCTGCCGAAATCGTTGCTTTATAATAAAAGGAGTAAGATGACCAAGTGAAAGGAGCGAATTGACTGTGACACCACACATTTTTGTCGCCAAACCCTTGCCTGCCTCTTTTGAGGAAATGCTAAAGGAACATTGTACATACGAGGTTTGGCAATCCAAAGACCCTATTCCAAGAGACATGTTGTTTGAGAAGCTGCAGCACGCTGATGGTCTTTTAACGTCTGGAACAAAAATCGATCAAGAGCTGTTAGATCACGCACCAAAACTCAAGGTGGTGAGCAATAACTCTGTCGGCTATGACAATTTTGATATAGAAGCGATGAGGCAAAGAGGCGTGATTGGTACGCATACTCCTTATACGCTCGATCATACCGTGGCTGACCTTGCCTTTTCGCTCATTCTCTCCTCTGCACGAAGAATCGCCGAGCTTGACCGTTTTATCCGTGAAGGAAAATGGACGAAATTCGTACAGGAAGAAGAGATCTTTGGCATCGACGTCCATCACCAAACGCTCGGTATTATTGGCATGGGACGTATCGGAGAACAAGTGGCCAAACGGGCAGCACATGGTTTTGATATGAACGTTCTTTATCATAACCGAAGCCGGAATGAAAAGGCTGAATCGGCGTATGGCGCTGTCTATTGTGCACTTGATGATCTTTTAAAACAAGCTGATATCATCGTGTTGATTACACCGCTGACCGAGGAAACATATCATATGATTGGGGAACGAGAATTGAAGTTAATGAAGCAAACGGCTTTATTTGTAAACATTTCCCGCGGGAAAACAGTGGATGAAAAAAGCCTCATTCAAGCACTTCAGGAAGGATGGATCAAAGGCGCTGGTCTTGATGTGTATGAGCAGGAACCGCTTCAAGAGGATCATCCTTTCAAAGAGATGAACAATGTCACCCTAGCTCCTCACATCGGTTCCGCTACTGAAACAACAAGGGATCTCATGCTGAAACGAGCCATTCATAATGTGATTCATGGAATAGATGGGAAGGCGCCTGTTGATGTTGTGAAGGAGCTTGCTTCATCTTGAACTGAAAAGACGCAGAGACTGCGTCTTTTTATTTATTTCTTTAGGAGACATCAGGAGAAAAGACTCATTTTAGCAAAGATCCTGATTCTTTACATTTCCTTCATGTTCGGGTGCTATAATATGAGCTAGACAAGCATCAAGAGGACGGCATCCGATTTCCTTAATAGGAGGATGAAGATGAAAAGATTGAGTTCGGTTTTTACTATGTTCGCTCTGATCGCTGCTATTCTGTTTTCTGGATTTGTCCCGCAGCAAGCTCATGCAGAAACACCTCTTACACCAACAGCCACAACTGAAACTGCTTCTATTCAGCTCACGCCAGATGTGCGTACCCTTGCCGTCATTAATACGTTTGATGGTGTAGCAGATTATTTAATTCGCTACAAACGACTGCCTGATAACTACATTACAAAATCACAAGCAAGTGCTCTCGGATGGGTGGCATCAAAGGGAAATCTAGCAGAAGTGGCGCCAGGTAAAAGCATTGGTGGAGATATTTTCTCAAACCGGGAGGGACGTCTTCCTTCAGCAAGCGGCCGAACATGGCGTGAGGCAGACATCAACTACGTTTCAGGCTTCCGCAATGCAGACCGTCTTGTGTATTCAAGCGACTGGCTCATTTACAAAACAACAGACCATTATGCGACTTTCACACGTATTCGATAATCAATAAAAAAGACAGCCCTATTTGATCTGGGGCTGTCTTTTCATATGGTGGTTTACGGTATAAGCTTTTTTACGTAATCCTCAAAAGGAATCGGCAGCGGCTTTTTCGACACTTCTTCGTGTTCATGTGTGGTGACATGATCCTCAGTAACGATCACACGTCCTGTTGGCGTGAGCTTTGACGCAAGCGGTCTTTTGTTAAATGGAGAGGATTCATTTTCATAAATCTCGTGTCTCATTTGGGCTAATACAGACTCGTCCACCTCGTTCAATGTGAAAGCATAGCCTGTTTCAGCGCCATCTCCCTTATCTAATTGGAGCAGATGTGTCCCTTTTTCGGTTTCCTCAGCTTTGACGCGAAACCTCATTGACGCTCCTTCCACCCAATCTCCTGTAAAAGGCACAGGCTGAAGAGGTAAATTCACACCAAATCCCGCATCAATGAGGAAGCGTTCGTTGTGATGCTTCAGCATGATGGCTACGTGCGTGCCATCAATTGCCCACGTATCCGCTTCTTTGTTATACACTGTGCCTTGAAGAAGCTGTACAGAGAGCCCTGCCTCTTTTAACACATAGTATAAGAGAGGATTGAGATCATAACAAAGACCTCCTCTGTTTTCTTCAAGAAGATGCTGCTTCAATCCTTCTTGATTCAAAGCGTAGGATTGTTTGTTCAAAACAGATCTATTTTCGAATGGAAAGGTATAGGCCATTTTTTTTAATAATACAGGCAAGTCTTTAAAGGTGATGGACTGGCCTTCATATCCGACCTTCTGTAAAAAAGCTGATTGAATCATGACATTCCCTCCTAAAAAAACTGAGCCTTTGAAGAGACTCAGTTTTCTTGATTGATAAAATCTGTTAACGCCTCAATGGCTTCTTGTTCATCTGCACCATCTGCAATCAGTGTGACAGTAACCCCAGAGCTGATCGCAAGACTCATGAGACCCATAATGCTTTTCGCATTGACTTTTTTCCCATCTTTCTCTAGAAAAATATCAGCACCAAAGCGATTGGCTTCTTGTACGAACAAAGCAGCTGGACGTGCCTGCAAGCCTGTTTTCAGCTGGATGGTGACCGTTTTTTCCACCATATGATCTGCCTCCCTTTTTCATTCTCCTATTTGAGTGTAACAGCTTGTCCGTTTCGTAATTGTTCTGCGATTTGATCTAGCTTTCTTAAACGGTGGTTAATCCCTGACTTGCTGATCTTGCCGCTTTCCACCATTTCTCCAAGTTCCTTCAGCGTGACCTCTTGATAGTCGACTCGCAGTTTGGCAATTTCACGAAGCTTTTCCGGCAGGGCGTCAAGTCCAATTTTTTCATCAATGAATTGAATGTTCTCGACCTGACGCAGTGATGCACCAATCGTTTTATTCAAGTTTGCTGTTTCACAATTGACGAGCCGGTTGACGGAGTTCCTCATATCTCGGACGATCCGCACATCTTCAAAGCGGAGCAGTGAGTTATGAGCACCCACAACGCTTAAGAATTCCGTGATTTTTTCTGCTTCCTTCATGTACGTAATGTACCCTTTTTTGCGCTCAAGTGTTTTACTATTGAGATGAAATTGATTCATCAGCTCACAAAGGGCATCATTATGTTCTTTATATAGTGAAAAAATCTCAAGGTGATAGGAGGACGTTTCTGGGTTATTCACAGAACCGCCTGCTAAAAAAGCACCTCTCATATAGGAGCGCTTGCAGCATCTTTTCTTCACAAGTTCTTCTGAAATATTGCGCTCAAATACAAATTGCTCACCTAATATTTTCAAATCCTCTAAAATGGTTTTCGCTCGTTCTACCAGTCTGACAATATACACGTTATTCTTTTTCAATCTCATTTTTTTACGGACGAGCAGTTCGACTGTCACATCGTATTTCTTTTTGAGCAGCGTATAAATCCGTCTTGCAATGGCTGCGTTCTCTGTCTGTATATCTAAAATCAATTTTCGATTAGAGAAAGATAATGAACCGTTCATACGGATGAGGGCAGAAAGCTCTGCTTTTGTGCAGCAGTCCTTCACGTCCAGATTAGTCAGCTCTTTTTTTGTTTCGGATGCAAATGACATCCTTGCCACCCCCATTCCTATTTTTTCTGTTGCAGCAGATCGACAAGCAGCGAGGCTACTTTCAGCGTGTCATGACGAATGACATGCTGGTCATATGTAATGATTTCTCCTGGAATCACTTCTAGTCCCATTGCTTTCAGTGCATCTGTGTCGAATTGGACAGGCTGTGCCTGTTCTTCTGCATATTTTGCTTTGATTTCTTCTGGAATTTCTTTATTGTTCACAAAAATCGTATCGATAAATGGACGATCCATATGATCATTTAATGCCTGAACATGATCAGCTGCACTGTAGGAAAGCGTTTCCCCCGGCTGCGTCATGACATTGCATATATACACTTTTTTCGCCTTAGAGCGAATCACTTCTTCTCCAATATGCGGGACAAGCAAGTTTGGCAAAATACTCGTATACAGGCTGCCAGGCCCAATGACGATTAAATCCGCCTCACGAATGACTTGAATGGATTCTGGCAGCGGTTCAATCGTATCGGGTGTGAGGAACACTCGTTTAATTCGCTCACCATAGGTAGGAATTTTCGATTCTCCTGTCACCATTTGCCCATTTTCTAATTCCGCATGAAGAACAACACTTGAGTTCGCTGCTGGCAATACTTTTCCTCTCACATTTAAAACCTTGCTCATTTCAGTGACGGCATGAAAAAAATCACCGGTTATATTTGTCATGGCCGCAAGAATGAGGTTGCCGAGTGAGTGGCCTGTTAAGTCATTCCCTTTGTTAAAACGGTGCTGAAATAAATCTTCTACAAGCGGTTCAACATCAGAGAGAGCCGCAAGGACATTTCGAATATCACCTGGAGGGGGAATATTCAAATCATGCCGCAGTCTGCCTGAGCTGCCTCCGTCGTCAGCAACCGTTACTATAGCGGTAATGTCCACCGGCTTCGTTTTAAGCCCTCTGAGCAAAACAGATAAGCCAGTGCCGCCGCCAAGAATGACCACCTTTGGTAGTGTCGTCATCTATTTTCTGCTTCTCTTTTCAATGTCCCGGTGAGTGACATGTGTATAGTAATCGTTTTTAAAATACTCCGATAAATAGTTGGCCAGTGTCACAGATCGATGCTGTCCGCCTGTACAGCCGATGGCAATCACAAGCTGGCTTTTTCCTTCTCGTTTATAGGACGGAAGCATAAAGCTGAGGAGATCAATTAATTTCTCTGTGAATTTTTGTGTTTCAGTCCATTTCATCACATAGGAGCGCACTTCTTCATCGTTTCCAGTCTGTGGACGCATGCTCTCAATATAGTAAGGATTCGGCAGGAATCTCACGTCAAAGACAAGATCAGCATCAATCGGCAGACCGTATTTAAAGCCAAAGGACATCACGTTTACTGTAAACACCTGCCCCTGATTCGTGGCAAAGTGCGTGACAATTTTTTCTCGCAGCTGTTTTGGTTTTAAATCCGATGTATCAAAAATCATTTGAGACCGGCCTTTTAACTCCTCTAACAGCTCGCGCTCCATTGCAATTCCTTCAAGCGGCAAACCTGTTGTCGCAAGGGGATGCGAACGTCTCGTTTCTTTGTATCTTGAGACAAGAACCTTATCATTTGCATCTAAAAATAGAATCCTTGGCGTGATCCAGTCAAGATCACTCATTTCATCTAACGCGGCAATTAAGCTGTCAAAAAATTCGCGTCCGCGTAAATCCATCACAAGAGCGACCTTGCTCATCTTGGAATTCGATTCCTTCATGAGCTCTAAGAACTTCGGTAAAAGTGATGGCGGCAGGTTATCAACACAAAAGTAGCCTAAATCTTCAAAGCTTTGAATGGCGACGGTTTTCCCCGCACCTGACATTCCTGTAATAATCACAAGCTGAATATCTTCTTGTTTGTGTGTATTCATGCCTGCTTCCTCTCCTTCTTTATGAAAACGGTTCATGTATTATTCTCCCTGAGGATCTAACCGATAAGCAATCAGCTCAAAATCGGGTGTATACGTAAAAGTGCCGTGCAGAAGTCCTTTTCCTTTAAGCATGAAATCAAGAATATGGGAATCTCCTGGGGCCATCGGCAAATGAGGCACATCCTTTACGTCATGCCACTTTAAAATGCCTTCCTCTGACTCTGTTACGTTTTTTCCGGTAAATGAATCTGCCATAAAGGTGAACATCATCCACTCTTGAACGATTTGATCGCCTTCTTTTATGATAAAGGTAAAAACACCTTTTAGCTGCGGATTTAAAATATAAATACCTGTTTCTTCTCTATATTCTCGAACGACTGAATCCTTGACCGATTCTCCGCTTTCCATCTTGCCGCCCGGCGCTACCCACCAGCCCCGTCTTGGCTTTTGCAGCAAGAGAACTTGATCTTCGTGATGCAGCACACAATTGGTTACTCGTTGCATCAGCTGTCACCTACTCTTTTATGTCTTTAACTTATTATACAGGTTCAACCTGACTCCCACAATGAACATGCCCGTTGTTCCCCGAAAACAGACCGGTTTTCGTTTGAATAGTGTAATGGGCCATTTCTCTACTCTTTATTTTACAGCATCTAACGGTTCTCCATGCGTCATTTGTGAACATCTCGTGAATTTCTGATTTTAGGCAAAAAAAAGGACACGGATTCACATCCGTGCCAAACATGTATTCCTTATAAAAGGGGGTCAATTACTAGCTTTATCATAACGGAAAATTATTTCACCCGTGTTACATTCCAGTTAAAAGCCCATGACGCTATATTAAGGATTTACGACAGCCTTTTATTTCGTTGCTTTGAGTTTCTCAGCAAGCTCTTCTACATAATGCTGTGCGCTTTGTGCTGCAATACTTCCGTCACCTGTTGCTGTCACAATTTGACGAAGTGTTTTTTCTCGAATGTCACCAGCGGCGAAAATACCTTCCACTCTTGTTTCCATTCTTTCGTTTGTCTCGATGTAGCCTTCTTTATTTGTAATGCCGAGATTTTCAAATGGTTTAGACAGTGGCAGCATGCCGATATAGATAAAGGCGCCGTCTGTTTTAAAGTCTTCTTCTTCACCAGTCACCGTATCAACCAATGTCACACTGCCGACTTTCCCGTTTTCTTCATTGATCTGTTTGACGGTTTTGTTCCACTTGAAGTCAATTTTTTCATTATCAAAGGCACGTGCTTGTAAAATGCTTTGTGCACGAAGTTTATCGCGTCTATGGATAATCGTTACTTTAGAAGCGAAGCGTGTGAGATACACACCCTCTTCTACCGCAGAATCTCCGCCGCCGATGACGACAAGCTCTTTGTTTTTAAAGAATGCCCCGTCACATACTGCACAATATGATACGCCGCGGCCGCCAAGTTCTTTTTCACCTGGTGCACCGATTTTTTTGTATTCAGCCCCTGCCGCGATAATGACAGAGCGTCCTTTGTATTCTTTTGAGCCGGCTTTGACGATTTTATATTCTTCACCGTTCACGATTTCTTTAATATCGCCATATGCATACTCTGCACCGAATTTCTTCGCATGCTCAAACATTTTATTTGAAAGTTCCGGCCCTAAAATACTTTCAAAGCCAGGATAGTTCTCGACATCTTCCGTATTTGCCATTTGTCCGCCTGGAATTCCTCTTTCAATCATTAATGTTGAAAGATTTCCCCGTGATGTATAAACAGCGGCTGTCATTCCGGCAGGACCCGCTCCAATGATGATCGTATCGTAGATTTTTTCTTCTGACACAACTGTCACTCCCTCTTCAATTGCTGCTCGCATTTCTTATTAGAATGCCCTTGGGTGATGCTTCCATTCATGACAGATAGCATCATTTCCACTCTTAGCTTTTATTCCTTACCCATATCCTATTAAATCTGCGGGGAATAAGCGAATCATTTGCTCATATCTTCAAAAAAAGAAAAAGCTTCCTTAAACTGCTGTTTAAGGAAGCCTGTTTACGGTTATATAAAAAGTAATGATTTATTCAACGACTCTTCTTACAACGCCATTGAAAGCTTTTTTCCAGTATACGTTGTTCATTGAGTCAACTGAAACACCGCGAGAGCTGTTATCGTTCAAGAATGAACCGTTTCCTAAGTAAATACCAACGTGTCCATTTACTTTATACGTATCAAAGAACACAAGGTCTCCGCGTTTCATGTCAGATGCACTTACAGCTCTTCCTTTACCTACAAGCGTATCTGTTGTTGTACCGCCAACTGGTCCAAGGTTGATGCCTGCTGATGCAAATGCCCAGCGAACGAATGAAGAACAGTCAAAACGACGTGCGTCAATATCGGCTTGTGATCTGCCGCCGCCCCATTTATATGGAGATTGTCCAACAATCGTAGAACCTGTGCTGATCGCACCTTCAATTCCGCCTACGTTACTGCTGACAGGTGATCCACCGCCAGAAGATGGCTTCTTGCTTGGTGCACTGCTGTTGCTGTTATTGTTGTCATTAGAAGATGATCCACTGTTACTTGAAGACGGGCTGCTATCGTTATTTGAGCTGTTGTCTTCCGCTTGGACACTAGCTTGACGCTGCTGCTGTTGTCTTTGCGCTTTTTCTTCTTTTGCTTTTTGAGCTGCTTCCCTTGCTTCTTTTTCAGCTTGTTTTTGTGCAGCGATTGTTGCGTCTTTTTCAGATGCAATGCTGTTAGCCTCACTGTTTAACTCGCTGATTTCAGAAAAAGCACTTCCTTTTTGCTTTTTCACTTGCTTGAATAGCTTGTCTTTTTCATCAAGCTGTTTATTCAAGTCTGATTGAAGCGTTTCAAGCTTTGCAAGTGTGTTTTGCACATTTTCAAGCTTTGTGTTTAATTCGTTTTCAGACTTTTGAAGTTCTGCTTTGTCTTTTTCCTGCTCTTTAATGATTTCACTGTCTGCGTTGATCAGTGTCGATACTGCACCTGCACGGCTGATGAAATCGCTAAAGCTTTTTGCTCCTAGTAATACATCTATGTATTTCGTAGAACCGCCGCTCTCTTGAAGGGCACGTACACGCTTTTTCAAGAACTCGTTTCTTTCTTCAATACGTTTTTCTGTATCAGCAATTTCTTTTTTCAGTGCTTTGATTTCTTTTTTTGTTTTTTCATTTTCTTTTTGTTTTTCTTCGATTTGATCACTTGTTTTTAAAGCTTTCTCATCAATATCTTTAAGCTTTTGGGCAAGTGCCTCTTGTTTTGCTTCAAGCTTTGAAAGCTCTTCTTTTTTCTTTTGAAGATTCTTGTTTACCTCAGATTGCTTGCTGTCTAGTTCTTGTTTCTTTTGTTCAAAGTTCTGTGCGTTTGCTTCATGCGTAAATGGAATAAATAAACCGCTCGCTCCGATCACCGAAGCTAAACCGAAAGTAATAAACTTTTTCACGAATAGTTCCTCCTTTGACAATTTCCCAAGCGACATTAGAAAGCAGCAAATTCTCTGCGATCAATCTGTGCTCTCTATGTCTTTCTTCCTGATTGTTCAGTCAGTTGTTGACCAGATTGTTTCTATCACTAGGTGTTTCATTATGTATAGTAAAATATTTAAATATCTATCTTTATTTTAATCCACGAGTTTCATTATACATGAGACATCGACAAAATGAGCTAATATTTTTATTACATTTATGTTTCAAAAACATGTCGTGATTGTCATACTTCGCCAATTCCTTGCAAATCCCACCTTTTTATCCAAGAAAAAAGCATGACCTTTTCGGCCATGCTCGGATGTTCTGAATCTATTTACCTATTTAATCGATTAACGTACAGATCTCTCGTTCGTATTTAGACAGTGTTTGAACACTGATCTGAAAAGCGGACGCAACATCTTTTTTGCTGACAGCTGCTTCTTGTTCATTCATCCATAGATAATAAGATGCTGCTGCCCAGGCAGGTGCATTTTTCTTATCAATACCAGAAGCACGTGCCTGCTGAATAATATGGAATAACCAAAAATAAGGCATATGGCTGTCAGGCTGAACCGCTTCCTCCAGACTAGATGCCGCCTGTTTTGCAAAAACTGCATCTTCTGAAAAAGACTTTTCTTTCATTTCATCTTCATATAAAAGCAGTTCTATGAATTGCTGTTCAAAGGCCGTTTTCGCTGCGCGTGCATCAAGGACAGACTGCAGAACGTCACGTTCCCCTTTTTGTTTACTGACATAGTACGCAGTCAGCCGTTCCTCAATCGAGACCATTGGCTCAGTCACCTCAGGTTTATCCTGCCACGGCTTGATTTCATCTGCATCGATATCTTCTTCGACCATCTTATCCCAAACCGTTTGGGCGAGCGTCTTGTGGCCTGTATGATAGGCTGCGCTTGCAAGCCAGTATAAAAATGTACTATCTCCTTGAAAACCTGTTTTGTACAAAGAATAAAGCCATTTAAAGGCCCATTCAAATTCTCCCACAAGGGCAAATGTTGCACCAAGCTTATAACGCTGTTCACTTAGTATTGGATACACGTGCGTTAATTGCTTTGCTAACACATTGACCTTTTCTTCTTCTTTTTCATAATGGTAGAAGACTAGCTGATTGCAAAGGGCATGCAGATTACCGGGATTTTCATGAAGGACCCGGTTCAACATTTCTTTCGCCTGATGGATTCGGCCAGAATAAAAATAGGCCAAAGCGAGATTATTATACGCCGACCAAAATTCTGGATACTCAACAATCATCTGTTCCAGCATCTCAATGGCTTCATCGAGTCTGCCGCTTTCTAGCAAATGGTTTGCTTGATCCTGCTTCACAATCAGGTCATCCTGATCATAAGGAAAATCTTCGTCCTCTTCGTCGCTCATATCGAGCAGGTCAAGAAGGTCGTCATTTTCATCCGCAAATTCCCCGTTCTCTTCCAGCGCGGCATAAGCAGTAGCTGATTTATATGCCTCTTGAAACAGTCCGAGATTCGCATAATTATTGGCTTTAAAATAGTGGCACTCAGACATGTTTTCATCGATGTGTTCAAGGATAAAATCAAGCAGTTCATTTGATTGCTGGTAATGACCCATTTCAGTATAAATAATGGCAAGCTGTGACAGCATTTCTACATTTTCAGGCTCAAGTACGATGGCCCGCTGTATCAGCTTACTTGCCCTAGACAGATTTCTTTCTCTATATGCTTTAAGACCTTTATGAAAAAAGTAATGCCCATCTTGAAATAGCTGGACGACTTGTGTGTGATTATTTTGAGAAGTGTATTTACTCACCGATACCCTCCATTTCGAACAGTGTACCGTGTGTAGTATAACATACTTCACCAGTCGTCACATAGAACAAAAGGAAAGGAAGGATTTGTTTTTCATTTAAAAATAAAAAGCCTGGGATATCCCCCGGCTTTTCATTCACCTTGATGACGTTTTTTTAATACCTTTAATACATCATCAAGCGGCAATTGCTGTTCGCGTAATAATACAAGAAGATGATAGAGGAGGTCAGCAGTTTCCCATTTCAATTCTTCTTGATCCCGGTTTTTCGCTGCAATGATCACCTCAGACGCTTCTTCCCCTACCTTTTTCAGGATTTTATCGACCCCTTTTTCAAATAGATAGGTTGTATAAGCCCCTTCTGGCATTTCCGCCTGACGCTTTGCAATGACCTGTTCAAGTTCATTTAATATTGCAAAACGTTCCTGCTCTTCGCTCAGGCGTTTCACGCCTTCTTCCGAAAAACAGCTATAGCTGCCAGTATGGCAGGCTGGGCCGCTTGGCGCGACAAGGACAAGCAGAGCGTCCTTGTCACAGTCATATCGAATAGAAATCACTTGCTGGGTATGTCCAGAGGTGGCGCCTTTGTGCCAAAGCTCGTTTCTCGACCGGCTATAAAACCATGTTTCACCTGTCTCCAGCGTTTTTTCATAGGATTCTTGATTCATATATGCAAGCGTCAATACTTCCTTACTTTGAGCATCCTGTACAATCGCAGGAATCAGGCCCGCTTCATTAAAGGTTAATTCATTTGCCTGTTTCATCTGACCTTCACCCCGTGTTCTCTCAAATATGTCTTCACCTCATGAATGGAGGTTTCTTTATAATGGAAAATGGAGGCTGCTAATGCTGCATCAGCTTCTCCTTTTGTAAAGGCCTCGAGCATATGCTGAGCATTGCCAGCGCCGCCAGAAGCGATCACTGGCACATTGACCGCCTCTGATACAAGCTTTGTCAATCGATGATCAAAGCCTGTCTTTTCACCATCAGCATCCATACTTGTCAGTAAAATCTCTCCTGCCCCTCTCTGCACAGCTTCCTTCGCCCAGTCGCTGACCTCTAAATCTGTTTGACGGCGTCCTCCGTGTGTATAGACCATGTATGCTTTTTTCTCTTCATCGTATTTTGCATCAATCGCAACAACGATACACTGGGAGCCAAAAAAGTCAGCACCTTCTGAAATCAGTTCCGGTCTTAACACAGCTGCTGTGTTGACAGATACTTTGTCTGCACCCGCTCTTAATATACGCTTCATGTCATCAAGGTGGTTAATCCCGCCACCCACCGTAAATGGTATCGCAAGCGTAGACGCGACTTGTTTGACCACATCCACCATCGTTTTCCGGCCTTCATGAGAAGCAGAAATATCAAGAAAGACGAGTTCATCCGCCCCTTCCTCATCATAGATCTGCGCCAATTCAACCGGATCACCAGCATCTTTTAAGCCAAGGAATTGCACCCCTTTGACAACACGCCCTTCCTTCACATCAAGACATGGAATGATTCGTTTTGTCATCATATGCGGTCAAGCCCTTCAAATGCTTCTGCTAAAGTAAACTGCTTTGTGTAAAGTGCCTTTCCAACGATCGCACCAGACACACCAGACTGTTTTTGCGCTGACAGCTTTTGAAGATCAGCTACTGCGCTGACACCACCTGAAGCAATCACTTGTTTGCCGGTTGCTTCTGCTAAGCGAACCGTGCTTTCTACATTGGGACCAGAAAGCATGCCATCCATTTGAATATCGGTGAAAATAAAGACCTCTGCGCCTTCCTTTGCCAATTCCCTGCCGAGTTCCTCTGCCTTCACTTTAGACGTTTCAAGCCATCCTTCAGTCGATACAAAGCCATTTCGCGCATCAATCCCAATTGCGATTTTCTCTCCATATTGCGCCAGCATTTTTTTCACAAAGGCTGGGTTCGAAACAGCTGAGCTGCCGAGAATCACTCTATCTACGCCGTTCTTTAAATAAAAGGCAACGTCTTCTTCTGTCCGAATACCGCCGCCGATTTGTACCTTCACATCTAAGGAAGAAGCAATCGCCAGCACATGCTCATGATTGACCCGTTTCCCTGCTTTTGCACCATCTAAATCGACAAGATGAATCCATGCTGCTCCATCCTTCGCAAATTGCGCAGCCATGTCGAGCGGTGAATCTCCATAAATGGTTTCTTGATCATAATCTCCTTGCACAAGACGTACACATTTGCCATTTCTCATATCAATCGCCGGATATAATGTAAACTCACTCATTTGCTCACCCTCTGTTCGTTTGCTAATTGAATAAATTGTTTGAGCAGCGCCATTCCCGTTGTACTGCTTTTTTCAGGGTGAAACTGTGCTCCAAGCACATTCCCCTTGCCAACAACAGCTGGTACTTGAACACCATAGTCCGCGCTTGCTAATTGCTCATGTGGATTCATATCGCTCACATAATACGAGTGAACAAAGTACGCAAATCCTTCTGGTACACCGTCAAACAATGGGGAGGGCTGATGAAATGTGAGCTCATTCCAGCCCATATGAGGTACCTTCAGCCTTTGCCCGTCCTGATCACGATCCTTTAAAAGAACAACACGCCCTTTTAACAGCCCCAATCCTTTTGTGCGGCCTGCCTCTTCACTTTCTTCAAATAACAGCTGCATGCCAAGGCAAATGCCGAATAACAGCTTTCCTTCCTGCACAACTTGGTGAATAAACGCCTCAAGTCCTGTCTGTTTTAACAGCTGCATTGCATCACGAAACGAACCGACCCCGGGCAAAATATAAGCATCTGCTTTTTTCAGCTCCTCCACATCAGAGGAGACGATATAGCGGGCACCTGCTCGTTCCAGTGCTTTTGATACGCTGAACAAATTTCCCATTCCGTAATCAATGACTCCGATCATTAGAGCATCCCCTTTGTTGAAGGAATTCCTTTCACACGTGGATCAATGGTTGTTGCTTCATCTAAGGCACGTGCCATCGCTTTAAAAATGGCTTCAATCATATGGTGTGTATTGGTTCCGTAGTGAACAATGACATGAAGGTTGATCCGGGCTTCAAGTGCAAATTTCCACAGAAACTCATGTACTAGCTCTGTATCAAAGGTACCAACCTTTTGACTCGGAAAAGCCGCTCTCATTTCCAAATGAGGACGGTTGCTTAAGTCGACCACGACCTGGGCAAGTGTTTCATCCATCGGAACAAAGCTGGAGCCATACCGCTTAATCCCTTTTTTATCGCCTAACGCTTCCTTAAACATTTGCCCAAGTACAATGCCGATATCTTCTGTTGTGTGGTGATCATCAACATCCGTATCTCCTTTCGCATCGACGGTCAAATTAAAGTGTCCATGCTTCGTAAATAAATCAAGCATGTGCGTCATGAAAGGGACATCTGTTTGAATATCCGCTTTTCCTTCTCCATCAATTTCTAGCGCTAATGAAATGTTCGTTTCATTTGTTTTTCTCGCTGTTTCCGCCTGTCTCATTACGATTCCTCCCGCTTTCTCGCTTCAATTGACCTTGCATGTGCTTCAAGCCCTTCTAATCTGGCAAAAGCTGCAATGCTTTCCCGGTGTGTTTCAAAGGCCTCTTGACTATATGAAATAATGCTCGTTTTCTTTTGAAAATCAGTCACACCAAGCGGGCTGGAGAATCGAGCTGTTCCGTTTGTTGGCAGCACATGATTCGGCCCTGCAAAATAATCGCCCACCGGCTCTGGACTATAGCGTCCCAAGAAAATTGCGCCAGCATGCTTGATTTGACCAAGAAGTGATTCTGGGTATGCTGTCAGCACCTCTAAGTGCTCTGGTGCTAATTGATTGATGACGTCTACTGCACGATCGATGGATTCTGTCACGTAAATACGGCCATGATCTTGTATAGATTGTACTGCGATTGATTTTCTCGGCAAAGTATCCAGCTGCTTTCTGACTTCAGCCTGCACGCTTTCAGCAAGTGTCTTAGACGGTGTTACCAAAATACTAGATGCCAGCGCATCATGCTCTGCCTGCGAAAGTAAATCCGCCGCTACCTCATGTGCGACTGCTGTTTCGTCTGCTAGCACTGCAATTTCACTTGGACCTGCAATCATATCAATGTCTACCTGACCAAATACTTCCCGCTTTGCCAGCGCGACATAAATGTTGCCTGGACCTGTGATTTTATCAACAGGCTTGATGCTTTCCGTTCCATAGGCAAGTGCCGCAACCGCCTGGGCTCCGCCCATTTTATACATCTCAGAAATACCAAGCTCCTTCGCCGCAGCCAAGACTGCGTCAGAGAGACAGCCATCTTTCCCAGGGGGTGTCACAAGTACGATTCGTTCAACGCCAGCGACTAGCGCAGGGATCACATTCATTAATACAGATGATGGATAGGCAGCTGTTCCACCAGGGACATACACACCTACTGCATCAAGCGGTGTTACTTTTTGTCCAAGCATTGAGCCGTCCTTTTGGTGATAAAACCAAGAGGACGTCAGCTGGCGCTCGTGGTATGTGCGAATATGCTTGATAGCCGTTTGAATAATTTGAACCATCTCTTTGTCCAAGCGGTCGCAGGCTTTTGCCATTTCATCTTCTGTGACAAGCGGATCTTCAATCAACACACCGTCAAATTGCTTTGTAAAAGACCGTACAGCATCATCACCATTTGTTCTTACTTCTTGTATAATGCGCTGAACAGCCTGACGCTGCTCTTCTGTTCCTGTATCTAAAGACCGTTTGAGTGAGAGAGTATCTGTCTCACCTTCTTGTAGATAGGTGATGTTCATGATGATTCCTCCCCTTCTCCAATGATTTTTGCAAGACGCTGCGCCATTTCATCGATCACCGTATCCTTCATCCTATAGCTCACAGGATTAACAATAAAGCGTGACGTGATATCACAAATATGCTCCGTTTCCACAAGTCCATTTTCTTTTAATGTTTGACCTGTAGAGACAATATCTACAATGCGATCGGCAAGCCCAATGAGCGGTGCTAATTCTATGGAACCATTCAGCTTAATGATCTCCACCTGCTCCCCTTGCTCTCTAAAATAGGATGATGCGACATTTGGGTACTTTGTTGCCACACGCGGTGCGACACCACCCCAGCTCGCTCCTGGTAAGCCAGCAACAGCTAAATGACATTTACTGATGTTTAAATCGAGCACTTCGTACACATCACGAGCTTCTTCGAGCATGACATCCTTCCCTGCAATGCCAACATCCGCCACGCCGTGCTCTACGTAGGTGGTCACATCCATTGGCTTGGCTAAAATAAAGCGGAGGTTTTCTTCTGGTACATCAATGATTAATTTTCTTGAATCCTCGAATTCCTCTGGCAGCTGGTACCCCGCCTGTCTTAACAGCCCTGCTGCTTCTTCAAATATCCGGCCCTTTGGCATCGCCATCGTCAACACTTTACCCATTCCGCTCTTCCTTTCTAGCGCCGATAAAATAAGTCACCTGTTCAAATGCCTTGGTCATCGCGTCAATATTTTCAATCCCCGCTAAGTCTTGCAGGACGATCTTTTTCCCTTTTGACCGCTCCTTTTCTGCAAAAGCAAAGGCTTCAAGTCTTTGTTCTTTACTAAAAATCACAGCCTCCTGCGGCTCAATGATTTCTTTTGCATCGAGCGCTTCAAGAAGACGGTCTAGTCGAAGTCCGAACCCTGTAGCTGGCGCGGGTGCATCAAAATGAGCAAGCAATTGATCATATCTCCCGCCGCTTCCGATGACCGACCCAACATGATCTGCAAATACTTCAAACAAAATACCCGTATAATAGCTCATATGACTCACCATGCTTAAATCTAAACGGATATATTCTGTACAGCCGTAATCTTCAAGTGTCTCCCAAAGCGACTTTAACTGTGCGAGCACCTCTTTTCCTTCTTGTGAAACGACGATTTCCTCTGCCCGCTCTGTAACCTCTTGGCCGCCTCTTAACTCTAAAAGCTGTAACAGCCTCGTTTTATCGATGGAGGAAAGCGGTAATTGTTTCACATGTTGACGGTATCCCACATAATTCTTTTCATATAAGAAGCGGCGAAGGACGTTTGCACGCTCTGTATTTCCGAGTACATCAACAAATAACGTTTCTGCTAAAGCGACATGCCCGATCGCGATTTTGAAGGACCTTAGCCCGGCATTTTTTAAGGCAAATACGGCAAGCGCGATGACTTCAGCATCTGCACTAATCGAACCATCACCAATCAATTCAATTCCGACCTGCTCAAATTCTGACGGTCTTCCGCCTTCTCTCTCCTGAGCACGGAACACATTGGCTGCATACCCAACACGAAGCGGATACGCCTGTTCATGAAGCTTAGAAGCCGCCACTCTTGCAATCGGACCTGTCATATCAGGTCTCAGCACTAGAGTTTGCCCGTTTTGATCAAGAAGCTTAAAAAGCTGTGTATCAGTAATCGCCGATTGAACACCGACTGTATCGTAAAATTCAAGCGTTGGTGTCTCCATCAAACGGAAACCCCAACCAGTCATGACCTCTGTTAAGGAATGCCTCACTTTTTTTTTCGTCTCATACAATCCAGGTAATGAATCCCGCATACCATATGGTTTCTCAAACATAAACATGTTTCTTCCGCACCTCCAACACATTAAAACAAAAAATTCCGAATCCTTTAGTTCGCTAATATGATAATATGCTAACAAAATAAAGTGATTAAATCAATCATTTTTATTTCTTCCTATTTCCATCAACATATTCTGGAATTATTACATTCAAGTGACACCTGTGCCTTTTCTGTATGTTCGATGAAGGAACGTGCTATAATACTTAAAAATATTGAATAACACAGGAGATTAACAGTGAAGTTCATCCAGACATTCATCTTAACTTTGTTGTGCGCATGTCTTGTTTATTTCGGCTTTATATACGTTTCACAAATCGATCAAGTCAAGAAAACAGCTTCGCCGCAAAAAGCAGCAAAAGAAAACGATACAGCACTTGCGGCTGAAGAAACTCGTTCAACGAAAAAAGCAGAAACCACACATCATTCATTAAAAGGAAGCAAAAAAGCCATGGACGTCATCCTCTACAATCAAATGGATGCGCCAAGGCTTTATAACGGATGTGAAGTCACGAGCTTAGCGATGCTGCTTCATTACAGCGGCTATGAGCAAGTAACGAAAAACACATTGGCAAATGAAATCAAACGCGTTCCGCTCAATTATGAAAATGGTTTAAAAGGAAACCCTCATGACGGGTTTGTAGGCGATATGGAGAATGGGCCGGGTCTTGGGGTTTACCACGAACCGATTTATCAGCTTGCGAAAAAATACGCGGGCGATCAAGTTGTCGATTTAACCGGAAAGCCTGTAAAAAAAGCCATCTATCAGTCACTTGAAAAGGGCTATCCTGTCTGGGTGATTACGACATCCACCTTCGACAAAACCGATAACATCGAAACTTGGAATACACCAAATGGCAAAATAGATGTAAGCTTTAATGTGCATAGCGTAGTCATCACAGGCTATGACAAGGAGCATGTCTACTTGAATAACCCATACGGAGAAAAGAATCAAAAAGTCGACCGTGATCAATTTGAAGATTCTTGGGAACAGATGGGCAGTCAGGCGATTATCATTAAAGCGTAAAAAAACAACCTCTATTCACGTAGAGGTTGTTTTTATTGCTTCATTTTCCTAGTAATTCCTTCAGGCGGTCTTCAAGCTTTTCAGCTGTCATCGCACCTCCGCCTAGGCTGAAGGATTCATCCCCTCTTTTTAATAAAAGTGTAGGATAGCCGTTCACATCAAGTTGATAAACCTTCGCAAAGTCGGCATACGCATCATTCATCGCTTCTTTTGTTTTCATGCGTTCTATGACTGCGTCAGGATCAAGATGATGCGCCAAAGCGATCTCCCGATACGTTTGTTCATCACTCAGGCTTTTTCCGTCTTGATAAAAAGCCTTTTGCATTGATGAAGCCAAGTACAATGCGTGCTCAGGTTCGATGGATCTTAATGCAGAAAAACCAATGGCCGCAGCCTCAGAGTCTAAAAGAAGCGTTCCGTTTGCTAACAGCTCCTGATAACGTTCTCCAAACTCTACACCAGTCAGCTGACTAATACGCTGATTTGCTTCTGGAATGTGTGGATAATCCTTTATTGGAAGACTTCTTTCCCCTACAAATAAACCGCCCGACACAAGTGTTAATGATATCTCCGGATGATTTTCATGCAAAGTGCGGATACTGTTTGAAAATCCATAACACCAGCCACAATACGCATCCCATACATAGATGAAAGACAATTCTTGCTCATTCATACGTTAGACTCCCTATTTATCATTTTTAGGCGGCCATGAAACTGCTTATTCAGCTTCAGATACAACGGTAAAACGTTCTCCAACATGGGCTGCCTGCTCCACTTCATCAACAAGTGCAATGGCGTAGTCAGCATAGCTCACATAGCTGTCACCTTTAGAATTGACAATCAGATGGTCTTTCCCTTTCACGTAAGAACCTGTACGTTTGCCAGCTGGATTAAAGAATGCAGCTGGGCTGAGGAAGGTCCATTTTAATCCCTCTGTCTGTTGAAGATCTTTTAGGTTTTCTCCTTGCTGTGAAGCCGTAGCAGCATATTCTTTAGGAAACTCTGGTGTGTCCACTAGTCTTGTTGTTTTCGCCTCATCTACAAATAGACTTCCTGCTCCGCCCACAACGATCAAACGAGTCTCAGGTGCCTCTTTTAAAATATCGATCAGCTTTTTCCCAGCTTCTACGTGAAGATGCTCTTTTCCAGCAGGTGCGCCAAATGCATTTACAATCACATCAAAGCCTTTGATGTCTTCTGCTTGCAAGTGAAACACATCCTTCTCAAGAACAGATAGAGATGAATCTGTCACCTTTTGTGCATCACGGACGATTGCCGTTACTTCATGTCCTCTTGATCGAGCCTCTTTCACAATTTCTTGTCCTGCTTTACCTGTTGCGCCAATAATTCCAATTTTCATGTTAACTCCTCCTGCAATATGATTTTATGTTGATAAAGAAAGGTGTAACTAATACGGTTACAACAGAGGTAAAAAAAATTGAATTGATCATCCAATTTTTTTGATTAGCACATGCGTTAGTTCACTTAATTTGATCTCAGCAAGCACTTGCTCCATCGCACTTTGAGCGCGGCATAAAATTAATTCAAGCACCGCTTGAATATTTGCACCGATCGGACAGTCAGGATTTGGGCTTTCATGAATTTGAAACAATTCTCCCTCATCCACGACTTCAACCGCTTTATACACATCGAGCAGTGTGATGTCGTCTTCACTGCGGTTCAGCTGAGAACCACCTTTGCCAAGACTCGTTGAGATTAGACCTGCTTTTTTTAATTTACTCATAATGCGGCGGATGACCACTGGGTTTGTATTCACACTTCCCGCGATATCCTCCGATGTCTGTAATGATCCTTTTTCAAGTGATAGCAAGGCCAGAATATGGACAGCGACAGTAAATCTGCTGCTGATTTTCATGTTTTCTCACCTCTGTTGTAATCATTATAGTTACACCATGTCACATTGTCAACAAAAAAGTCTGCCGAGCTACTCAGCAGACGTAGATTGACGTGCTTCCATTTCTTCTTTCGTATAAATCATGCGCATTGGATTACCTCCAACAAATGAGCCTGCTGGGACATCCTTATGAACAAGTGTACCAGCCGATACGATCGCTCCATCCCCAATGGTCACACCAGGTAAAATAGTTGAATTAGCTCCAATTAAGACTTCATCACCAATATAGACTTCCCCAAGTCGGTACTCTTTAATCAAATACTCATGGGACAAGATGGTTGTGTTATAGCCGATCACACTATTTCGACCGACAGTGATTTTCTCAGGAAACATCAGATCAACCATCACCATTAAGGCGAACGCCGTATCCTCGCCGACCTTCATACGAAGAAAGGTTCGGTAAATCCAATTTTTCATTCCCATAAAAGGCGTGTACCTTGCCATTTGAATAAAAATGAAATTTTTCACCACTTTGAAAAAGGGAACTGTCCGATAGACTTGCCGCAGCGAATTGACCCCTTTTACAGGATAACGATCTGTTTTTCTCAACTTAATCAGCTCCAACAATCGCCAGGAGATCACTCATTTTCTTCAGCATGAAATCAGGGCGATGCTTTAAAAGGGCCTCTTCTCCCTTAATCGACCAAGCAACACCTGCCGTCTTTGTCCCTGCCGCTTGACCAGACAAAATGTCGTGATAATTATCACCGACCATCACCGCTTCATGCGGATCACTGCCGAGCTTTGATAATGCCAGCTGAACAGGCTCCGGATGCGGCTTCTCATTTTGGACATCATCGAGCGTCACAATGACCTCAAAGAACGGCTCTAAACCGGTCAGCTTCAATCCCATTAAAACCGTATCCCGTATCTTCGTTGTGACAATACCGAGCTTAAATCCTCGATCCTGCAGGACTTTCAATGTGTCGATAACGGTCTCATATTCAGTCACAAGCAGATCATGCTGCTTATGATTAAACGTGCGGTACATCTGAATCATGTCATCTGTCAAATCAGGGTCCATCGCAGAAAATGTATCAAACAAGGACGGACCAATGAAATGAAGAATATCCTCACGGCTGTACTGACCAGGATAATAATGGTCCAGCGTATGCTGAAATGAAGCAATAATTAATTCATTTGTATTGATTAATGTGCCATCTAAATCAAATAGCACTGTGTTGATCGTTGATTCGTTCATATGGCTTCCTTTCTAACAGCTGCATGTTCCCGCTTCCGCCAAATATAGCTAATGGCAGCTGTCAATAAAATTGCAGAAATCAGGCGGATCACAAGAAGCGGCCATACCGGAATACCAAGTGGAATAAAAACCAGCGTATCTTCGACCACCGCATGGCAGGCAACAAGGAAAATAAAAGCAAGGGTTAAGTCCTTTTTACTCACACCGTCCTCTTCCACTGCCTTCATCATCACACCGGCTCCATAAGCGAGACCAATCGTTAATCCAGCCACCATCGTCATAGACGTATTTTCTTTCATTCCAAGCATTCTAGTAAAAGGTGACAGCCACTTAGACAGTGTATGGAGCCACCCTAAATCTCTCATGAATTGAATGATGATCATGAGCGGGATAACGATACAGGCAAGCTGCAGCACACCGAGTACTGCTTTTTGTAAAGCAAGAAGGACGATCATGTACCAGCTGGAAGGCACATCAGCCGCCTGAGCTGCACTCAAAAGTCCATATTGCGCCGGCTCCTCGCCTCCCTGCCAAACGAGATGAATGACAATAGCAGAAATAACAGCAAGACTGATTCTGACCAGCAAAATCACAGATACTCTCAGTCCAACCTTTGCTGCCACTGTTGATTCGATGATCAAGTTATGGCAAAAGGACAGCATCACTGCCAAAATAAACACTTCCTTCACAGGAAGCTCTAATGTCAAAATGGCAGCAATCCCCGCATACAAATTCAGCATATTTCCTAATACAAGCGGAATAGCCGCTTCCCCCGAAAGACCAAACAGTCCCATAAATGGCTGAATGAATCGGATGATCCAATCCATGACAGGCGTATGCTGCAAGATACTGACGAGAATGGTCACTGGAAAGATGACTTTACCAAGTGTCCAAGTTGTCGACAGCCCTGCTTTCAAGCCGTTTTTCCATGTCTCTCCCATCTTCTTCTGATCCCCCCTGCTTAATTCGATGAGTTGTTCTCTTTATACGGAATCGATGCGTATCCTTTCATTCTTCTAAAGAAAATCAGTAGAACAGCCACTGCGAATATCGCAATCGAAATCATCTGTGCGATTCGAAGATGCTCTGTCAGCATTAAGCTGTCTGTTCTCATCCCTTCAATGAAGAAACGGCCGATTGAATACCAAATTAAATAAGACAAGAAGATTTCGCCTCTGCGCAGCGAAGTTCTGCGTAATAAAATCAAGATGACAACACCAACAAGATTCCATAATGATTCGTATAAGAACGTCGGGTGATAATAGGTACCATCAATATACATTTGATTAATGATAAACTCAGGCAGATGCAAATTTTCTAAAAAGGTTCTTGAAACCGCCTCACCGTGTGCTTCTTGGTTAATAAAGTTCCCCCAGCGTCCAATTGCCTGCCCTAGTAAAATACTAGGTGCTGCGACGTCAGCTATTTTCCAAAAGGATACCTTTCTCACTTTTGTAAAAATGATGGCTGTCAGCACGGCACCGATCAGCCCGCCGTGAATCGCAATTCCACCATTCCAAATCTTAATGATTTCGTTTGGGTGCTGCTGATAGTAATCCCATTCGAAGGATACATAATAAATTCGGGCACAAATAATCGCTATTGGAATGGCAAATAAGATTAAGTCAATAAACAGATCTTTATTGATTCCTCTTTTTTCACATTCTCTCAAGGCGAGCCAAAGTCCAAGCAAGGCCCCGACCCCAATAATCACACCATACCAATGAACCGAAATAGGTCCGAGGTGAAAAGCAATCGGATCAATTGGCTGAATTGCTTCGTTCATATAGTCAACTCCTATTCATCCTGGCCATTGTCTTCAATGACATCAGCAAGTTTACTTGTAAATTGTTCTGCTGCATTATGTCCCATACGTTTCAGCCTGAAGTTCATCGCAGCCACCTCAATGATGACCGCTAAGTTTCGTCCTGGCCGCACAGGGATCGTCAGCTTCGGCACATCTGTATCGATGATGCGCATTTTCTCTTCTTCAAGTCCTAAACGATCATACTGTTTGCCTTGTTCCCAAAGCTCAAGGTTCATTACAATCGTAATTCTCTTATAGCTTCTGACAGCGCCTGCTCCAAATAAGGTCATCACATTAATAATGCCTAACCCGCGGATTTCTAAAAGATGTTCAATCAGCTCAGGTGCGCTCCCGACTAACGTATCCTGATCCTCTTGACGGATTTCCACGCAATCGTCTGCAACCAGCCGATGTCCCCTCTTCACTAATTCTAAGGCTGTTTCACTTTTTCCTACTCCGCTTTTCCCAATTAACAACACACCTACACCATATACATCTACGAGCACACCATGAATAGCAGTCGTTGGTGCAAGCTTACTTTCTAAAAAGTTGGTCAATCGACTCGAAAGTCTTGTCGTTTTTAGGCTAGATCGTAAAACGGGCACGCCATTTTCATTTGATGCTTCGATTAATTCCTTCGGCACATCACGATCTCGAGACAAAATAATGGCAGGGGTAATATCTGTACAAAGAGACATCATTCTCTGCTTTCGTTCGCGTTCTGGGAGCTGTTCAAAAAAAGAAAGCTCTGTTTTCCCTAAAAGTTGAACTCTTTCTTTTGGGTAATATGTAAAATAACCAGCCATTTCAATACCTGGTCTGGAAAGATCACTGATTGTAATGGGACGATTAATCCCTTCTTCCCCACTTACCAGTTCAAGATGAAATTGTTCCATTATGTCCTTCGTACGAACTTTCGGCACGTTTCTTCCTCCTTTTATCACAGGCGATTCAGAAATACAGCTCTATTTTATCACTTTCAATGATGAACCCAAAACAGTATTTTATCCTGTTCCTGTTTCACCGCCCTAACTGGTATAGACAACTATACTTAAAAAGAGTAAACTTAAATGAAAGATAACGAATAAGGGGGCTTAAACATGAGCGGTTCTTTATTGCTCTCCAACATTCATATTGTGACAAAGACAAAGGTCATTGAAAACGGTTTTGTCGGTTTACGCGATGGCAAGATTGACTATATTTCAACATCACCACCGACAGGAAATTATGAAAAAGTATATATTTCCCGGGAAAACTTTTATTTACTCCCTGGAATGATTGATATTCACATCCATGGCGGATATGGTGCAGACATGATGGATGCGACAGCAGAAGCAATGAATACGCTCGCTGACAACCTTCCGTCAGAAGGAACGACAAGTTTTTTAGCGACAACCATCACACAAAACCATCATGAGATTGAGCATGCACTTAAAAATGTCGCTCAGTGGAAACAAAGTAATGAAGCACAAGCAGGAAATCAGGCACAATGTATAGGAATCCACCTCGAAGGTCCATTTATTTCTAAAGATAAGGCAGGGGCACAGCCTGTTCAATGGATTAAACAGCCTGATATTCCGCTTTTTAAAAAATGGCTGGATGCTTCTGATCAGCTCATTCGAATTGTCACGTTTGCACCTGAGGAAGACACAGATTTTGCATTTCTTTCTCTATTACAGGAAAAGAACATTATCCCTTCTATTGGACATACGAATGCCCATCATGACATGATCAATTTAGCAGCTAAGCATGGTGCACGCCATGTAACGCACCTTTATAACGCAATAAGTTCGTTTCAGCACCGTGAACCGAACGCTGTAGGTGCTGCTCTTACGAACGAGAATCTTCATACTGAGCTGATCACAGATGGAATTCACTCCCATCCTCTTTCCATCAAGCTTGCGTATTTGGCAAAAGGAAGTGATCGTTTAATCATGATCACAGACTCGATGCGTGCAAAAGGGCTTGGGAATGGAACGTATGAATTTGGCGGTCAGACGGTCACAGTCAGCGGCGAAAAAGCATTGCTGAACGATGGTACACTTGCAGGATCGATTTTGCGAATGAAAGACGGCGTCAAAAGGATAAAACAGCTCACAAATTGTGATTGGACAGAGATTGCGAAGATGACCTCAACCAATGCGGCTGCTCAGCTGGGACTTGATCAACTGCTCGGTTCCATCGAAGTTGGAAAACTAGCAGATCTGGTGATTTGGGATGAATCTGGTGAACTGATGATGACGATCTGCCGTGGACAAATCGTCTTTGAAAAAAAGGAGGCCGACCACTAATGAACATCATCGAATTTGAAAGCAAAGATCAATTAGGAAAAGAAGCAGCTGCCATTATTGCAAGGACAATAGCTGCTAAACCCGATGCCGTACTCGGCCTAGCAACAGGCGGTACACCTATTGAAACTTACAAAGAGTTAATTCAACTTCATCAAGCGCGTCAATTGTCTTTCAAGCAAACAAAAACAATCAATTTAGATGAATATGCAGGACTCAATCCAGAACACGAAAATAGTTATATGACCTACATGAAACGTCATTTATTTGACCATATTGATCTCCCTCAGGATCAGTATTTTCTTCCAAATGGCAATGCAGCTCATTTAGAAAAGGAATGCTTAAGATATGACCAGCTCATTGAGGCTGTAGGCGGCATCGATCTTCAGCTCCTTGGAATCGGTCAAAATGGGCATATCGGTTTTAATGAACCAGGTACCCCTTTCAACTCAAAAACTCATGTTGTGCAGTTAGATGAAAACACGAGACAGGCTAACGCAAGATACTTTTCTTCTATTGATGAGGTACCTACACATGCCATCACAATGGGAATTGCGAGCATTCTTTCAAGTAAAAAGATTCTCCTTCTTGCTTCGGGAAAATCAAAAGCGAAAGTGATACAATATTTAGAACAGGCAGAGATTCATCCGGACTTCCCAGCGTCTGCACTGAAACTTCATGAAGATGTAACGGTCTTGATTGATCGAGATGCTGGATCACTACGCTAAAAACGAGAGGATTTTCACATGTTTATTGATAAGCAGTCACCTATTCCGATGTACCATCAGATTATGGAGAACCTGAAAAAACAGATTGAGGATGGAACATTAGCACCTGATACACTCATTCCTTCTGAAAGAGAATATGCCGAACGCTTTGGTATTAGTCGAATGACTGTCAGACAAGCCTTATCGAATCTTGTGAACGAAGGATATTTGTATCGACAAAAAGGAAAAGGCACCTTTGTTAGCCGGAAAAAATTTGAACAGCCGCTTCAAGGCTTAACAAGCTTTTCAGAGGATATGCGCCAGCGTGGACTCAAAGCATCAAGCCAGCTGATTGACTTCAAAAAAACTGCATGTCCAGAGCACTTGCTGCCAGTCTTACAGCTGTCTAATAGTGATGCTGTATTTGAGCTCAAACGGATACGCCTTGCAAATGATGAACCGATGGCGATTGAAACGAGCTATATACCTGAAAGATTCGCCGGAGATTTAACAAAGAAACATTTAACTGGCTCTTTATATGAATATATAGAAACTCACACTGGACATGTCATTGCTCATGCCAAACAGGAGCTTGAAGCCAATGTTGCCTCAAAGGAAGAAGCACACTTGCTGTCTATTTCAGCAGGAGACCCTGTGCTGTCCATAACAAGAACGACTTTTTTTCAACAAGACATTCCATTTGAGTATGTTGTTTCCGTTTATAGAGGGGATCGTTATAAGCTCATTCATACAATGGAAAGATAAACAGTGCCCCTGACACGGAGCACTGTTTTTTTATTTCCTAAGAAATTTTGTTTCGTCATCATCTTTTGTATGAATTTTCCATATTGGTGAAATGGCTTTTCCTTGAAAACGATCTTTTGCTACAGTGTACCAATAATAATCTTCATTTGGCTTTAAGCCCTTCCACTCAAAGCTTGCTTTTTTGCCGCTTTTTACGCCGCGCGCTTCTCCTAGAAGAACATTCGTATACACATTGAGTTCAAAATAATTGGTTTTGACAGATTTCATTTTCGGTGTCAAATCTACATCGATTGAAAATTCATCCTGATCTCCATACGTTTTAGGATCATAAAAATGCTCTTGATTCAAGTAAGGAGAGTATGTCGTAAAATGAAGTTGATTTTTTTCTTGATCGGCTGTTATGACCCTCATAAACCCTTGACCACCTTCAGGTCCTGACTGATAATCGGCGAGTATTTGATATACTTTCCTGTCGACTTTTCCATCATGGTCATCATCAAGCTCATCTACTTTCCTGCTTGCTCCATGGTAATGGCCGCTAAATACGGCCACAATATTAGGATGGCGTTTCACCACTTGATGGAAGATGAGGTCGCCAATCGGGCTTCGGTTGCCGCTCACTAACAAATACTCATGGAAATTTAAAATGACGATACGATCTGGATGCTCAGAAATTACACGGTTTAACCAATCAATTTCATCTTGCTTAATCCCCCAGCCCATGTACACCATCATATAATCATTGCCACCGGCAGAGATGAGATCATAATGACCTTTATTGTTACGATAGGATTCACCATAGTAAGGCTTATCAGCAAAGCGTTTTTCCCCGAAATATTTCCCGTATTCCGCATATAAACCGTCCTTGTGTCTAACATCATGATTTCCTGCTAAAACCCCATAAGGAATGTGATTCTGATCCAATACACGCATAAATGTATCAGCACGGTGCCATTGCTTATCCTTTGAATCATCTACAATATCGCCTGTATGGAACACATATTGAATGTTTAATTTTTCTCTTTGATCTCTGATCCATTCAACCATTTGTTTAAAGATATGAGGATAGCTCTTTGCATAATATTGAGTGTCAGACATCCATACCATCTTATATGGCTTTTGCGATTTGCTGATTTCATCCTGTACTAGCAAATCAAACGTTTGATTCTTCATGTACTGTCCCACTGACAGCAGCCCTTTCAGGTAAAATTCCTTTTGATCCTTGGCAAAATGATGAGTGATTTTATCCCACTTTTCCTGCTGGTGATTCCACGCGTACATTGTCACCTTTCTCCCTGACAATGAACTCCCTTTCCATACAGCTTCGACGACATCCTTTTCACGTACACCATGATGAACCTTAATTTGAAAACGATGATAAGGAAAACGCTGTAAATCCTTCGTTTCAACAGACTTCCCATCAACAAATGCAATGCGGTTCCTTTCTTGATCAGAAAAAATCATTTCTCCTTTTTGGAGATAACTCTTAGGCGGTTCTGTCTCTGCTGCATACTTAAAAATCTTCATTGAAGGATGCAGCGATGTATATTGATAGGCACGATAAAAAGAGTAATCTAACTTATCATTCGTTGGATCCTTGGTTAGCACAGTTTGTTTTGATGATTTCATTTTTGTCTTATCTGCCACCCGCTCTGGTGTTTCAGGATGCTCATGTACCGTCTTGAACTCTTTTTTTAACGTCGACATGTTGCCAGCTGCGTCTTTTGCTTTGATCGTAAACGTGTGCTTCCCAGGCTTTAATTCACTAGAGGACGTCTGATATGGCAAAGAAACTGGTTTGCCATCTACATATGCCTTCAACTCCTCTATGTCACTCCAGCGATCCGTTACTTTTGCTTTTAATGTAAAGGCGCCTTTATATTGATCCTTTGCTTGTACGTTCGTCTTTATTCTCGGCCCAGTGTTATCAACTTTCACACGTACTGAAGCGTGCTCGTCTGAGGTTTTGGCCTCAATCAGGTGCGGCCCTTCTTTCAGCCTTTTTGTGTCCCACTTTATATAGGTTGAGACATACGCCTCTTTTGGAATTTCAAATTGAAACGTTCTCACCTTTTTTGCGTTCCTGCTGTCTCCCATTCTCCATTCTTTTAGCGGCTTTGCATTGATTGGCGGAATTTGTGTTCCATTTGATAAGATCATCCTGACGTTTTTCAATTCAAAATCATCATGATTCTCTCCAGGCAGCCGGTCCACCGGAGAAGACTTTGTGCCAGCGTGAAAAGAGATCGTTTGGAGACCTGCCTTTTTTATCTCTTCTTCGGGTATTGGCATTGTATAGGTACGGTACACTTTTGTCGAATCATCAAAAATAGAAAGTAAACGCCTACCTATAGATACACCATTTTTAAAATATAAATTTGTTCCTTTGACATCAAATGCGATATATGGATCTGCTTCAAGGGCAGAGGATACTTGCTGATTCCGTTTTCCATCTATCCGCAATTCGATGCTTTTTTTCTGATCAGACGTTGCCTTTAATGAAAATAAACCTGATACCGTATCTCCCTCTTCTACATTGAATCGTAGACCGTGGGCTTTGCTGACCTGCTCCACATCAATCGTTTTTTTCAACGTCTTGGCTTCATTTTCGCCGTCTGACGCTTCAAGCTGATATTCCAATTGTTCTTTCCCAATCAACTCAGGTGAATAAATAATATGATGAAATAACCGGTCATTATGGTCTTTTTGCAGCAGGATTTCCTTGAACGGATCTTTTCGATTCGTTCGATAGCGCAGCTTGACGGTTTTTACAGCCTGATCATCTTGGACATCTGCCTTAATCTCTACACTTTCAGTTGGTTTCACCGGCTTCCTTACCGTCATATCTTCAATCACAGGTTTATGGATATCTTGAGAAATTTCCTTTTTCTCAGATGGAATTTGTGCTTTTAGTACTTTACCTGGAGTGGGTTCTTCCTCAATTTTCGAAATCAGCTTCGTCTGCGTCGTACCATCCATTGGATACTTAAACAGCAAGGATTTATGCTCGCTAAACCATGATGGCTTCAAACGAAAAGCGGCAGAAGAAATTTCTTCACCTATATTTGTTGTGATCGAAACAAGACGAGATTTAGAGTTGGACAGCCCTTTGCTCTCGATAATAGATAGATGCTCGCCCTCTTTTAATTGGCTTTTGTACATGGCATTAAAGTCCGCTGTCGTTAAATGCTCCTGCCCTTTTTTTCTCAGCCAGAATACATAAGGTTTTCCAGGTGAAATGGTGACTGGATTTGTGTGAAAGGAATATACATCATCCATTTCAATGCCCTGTGCAGGATTGCGGTAGCGGAGCTGATAATGTTTAAGAGAGATAGGCGCATGTGTCGTGTTATACACTTCGATAAACTCAAAAGCATCTTTGCCTTTTCGGTTTTTTGAATTGACGACAATTTCTGTGATGAATAAATCCGGAATATGTGAAAGATCTTCTTCAAATCCATTTAAATGAACCGATTTCTCTGCCGTTTTGATTACTGATTTTTGCGTAAGGAACTCTGTATAGTAACGAACGGTTGGATTCCATAATTGATCTGGCGGAATTTTCGCTGTGAATTCTGGCTTCATCCCTGGCAGCCGTTCCATTGGAATCAAGCGGTACCCCAGTTCATCACTTTGTTTATAATACAAGTTCGCAGACAAAATCTGTTCTTGGTCACTAATGGACGCACGAAACTGTAGATCATGGCTTTTTCCTAGAACCGGGCGGACGTCCACATGAAATTGGTCAAAGATAAAAGGCGAAAAAGGCTTGTCCGGTACATTCACTTCTGTTTGAAGAAAAGGGCCTGCTGAAGCAGGCTGACTGAAACAAAAAAGAATGATAAAAAAACATAAAAGCATGATTTGTCTGCTCACGTTCACCATCTTGCACCGCCTCCCTTCGGATATTGTGTCTCCTGAAGGTCGTTTTTATGTCAGATGGAACGGAGAAACGATGCAAATTTGCACAAAAAAACCGTTAGCTTTTTTTCGCTAACGGCTCTACAATTCCTTTTTGTATCAACAGATGGAAAATGGATAAAATGACAGCCATCCAAATGGCCGTTCCGAATCCATCAATGTTAAAGCTATCTCCCATAAAGCTCGATGTCATCATGAGTGTAATCGCATTGATGACAAATAAGAACAATCCTAGTGAAAGAACGGTCACTGGAAGCGTTAAAATGATCAAAAACGGCTTCACTAAAATATTGAGCAAGGACAAAATGATACTTGCCACAATGGCTGCGCCAAAACCTTCAATATACACGCTCCCGAGCCCAGGCAGAATGCCCGAATCAAAATATCCAGCAATGACGATTAAAAGTAATGCATTTACTAAAATACTGACGATCCATCTAAGCATTTATTTAGTGCCTTCTTCCGGAACAACAAAATACCAGATGAAGTAGATCAGGAAGATCGGCATAAATGCTGTCAAAAATCCGATGATGACGGTTAAAATGCGAAGCAGGGATGCATCCACACTTAAATATTCCGCAAGTCCACCAACAACACCCGCTATTTTTTTATCCGTTGCTGAACGATAAAGCTTCTTCATGTAGAATCACTCCTTGTCTGATTGGTGCTTTACTTGTATTGAGCCTGTTTTTGTTTCTGCAAAAATGGATATACTGTGCACCGCTTGTTGATTTGCTTTGATCATTTTCTCTTTTTGTAATGTTTCATTTTTTTCTTTAATCATCTCTGCATCAAGTAAATCGTGAGAGATAGACCCAAGATTGCTTTTCAGCTCAGCGGTCACTGCACATGCACGCGGAATCTGAACGTCCACACTGCCTGTTGTCGTTTTCGCATAGATGGAACGGCACTTTTCATCTGACAGCTGAACAGCAATATTTCCATTAAAGCTTTGAGCATCAATTGATTCACTTTTCCCGCGCAGGTCTATGAGCCCATTGATGGTTTCTACTTCAATCATACCACACTCGTGATCTGCCAGTTTGATTTGTCCGTTTGCTGTTTCTATTCCGACTTTTTCTGCTTGTAACGAAGCAAACGAGACAACACCATTTGTCGTTTTCGCGGCAAGTTCTTTTGTCTTTAGCTTTTCCCCGCGAATCGGTCCATTAAACAGCTTGACCTTGATCTTATCGTATTGGATACGCGGTACGTATAATGTAACATTGACTTTCATCGTCTTCTTTTCGGTTCGAATAAAAAATTTATCTCCTTCAAGCCCGCAGTCCAATTGATTGAGAAATTGCTGTCTTGCCTGCTCTCCATCCTCTGCACGGTAAATTTTTGCATGACACTCTGCTCGAATATCTCGATCGTCCCAAGGCATCACGTTGAGGCTGCCGTTCGCCAATTGAATATCTAAATGGGAAAGCGATGCGTCCTTGAACTGAAAAATGTGCTCAACATCAACGGACTGTCCAAAGTTCAAATCAAGATCCACGTCTTTTACCTTTTTCACCGCAGAGTCTAACCAGCCAAACAGCTTTGCCCCAAGATTTTCGGTGCCGTTTCCTTTGCTCTCTGCTCCAGCTTTTTCTTCATGAAAGGTGTGATCAGCCGTAGACTTTTCTAATGAGACTGACTGACCTTCTTCTAGTTTTTCCAGCAGCGTAATTGCTTCTTTTGCTGATAATACTCCGTCTTCTACTAATTTTAAAATTCGTTCTTTTTCATTCATACAAAGCCCTCCTAAGATTTGATGGATTGAAGTACTTTAATACCTTGAATGATATTCCAAATGACAGAGATCAAAAAGCCAATGACTACTAAAAAAGACAAGATGAACACCATCATGACTGGAATGAGCGAGTCACCTGCCTGTGTCGTCAATAAAAATGGGATAGACCCAAAAATCAACAGAATGCACGCTGCGACCGGCAAAAGATGTGACCATAATGCCCGCAATGCGTGCCGCTTCGTTTCCTTTTGATCTACTACAAAAAACGCCACGATCGGTACGATAAACGGCATAAATAATACACTAAAATAACAAATAGAAGCAATAATCGATTGATCTCTATTCATATATATTCGCTCCTTCATAACGAAAATCCCTTTCTAACTCATACGTTTATTGCGTATAAAAAGTTTCAAAATCATTCGATTTACATATGACCTTAGACACAAATTATTTCTTTTTGCACCTAAGAGTAGATTCTTCACAGATTACCCTTTAAAATATGTTGAAAAGATGGTGATTATCATTATAGGGGGTAATTATTTTGACAGATCATCATAATTCAAAACATACGGCTCAAACGCTTTTAGACCTTATACAGAAACAGAAAAGCATGAACAGCGATATGATCAAGGAGCTTGAGACCATTCATCCGTCTCATCCAAAGTATGGTGATATCCGTTATTTAAAGGTACTGCTCGACAGCAGCAGCACCCATATTTTAAAGGATTTAACGCACCTCAGTAATTTAATGCCGAAGGAAGATGTGCAGTAAAAGAAAAACCCCTCTTATCGAGGGGTTTTCTTTATGAAGAAGTCACACTTTCCGTTTCTTTAACCAGTTGTTTCATGCGTTTACGGTCACGCTCTAAAATAGGCTTCAAGTATTGACCTGTGTAAGATGCTTCTTCTTTTGCAATGTGCTCAGGAGTGCCAGAGGCAATGATCGTTCCGCCGCCTGCACCACCTTCTGGTCCGAGATCAACGAGATAATCAGCAGCCTTGATAATATCAAGGTTGTGCTCAATGACCAACACCGTATCTCCGTTTTCAACCAAACGCTGAAGCACCTTTAATAAACGGGCAATATCATCCACATGCAGTCCTGTTGTCGGCTCGTCCAAAATATAAAGGGACCTTCCGTTTGAACGGCGGTGAAGCTCAGATGCCAATTTCACGCGCTGTGCCTCTCCTCCGGACAATGTCGTTGCAGGCTGTCCAAGTGTAATGTATCCAAGCCCCACATCATAAATCGTTTGAAGCTTCCGCTTAATCTTTGGGATATTCTCGAAAAATTGGAGTGCGTCCTCCACAGTCATTTCAAGCACATCAGCAATGTTTTTTCCTTTATATGTGACCTCGAGTGTTTCGCGGTTATAACGTTTCCCGTGACACACTTCACAAGGCACATACACATCTGGCAAAAAGTGCATTTCAATTTTAATGATGCCATCCCCGCGGCACGCCTCACAGCGGCCGCCTTTGACGTTAAAGCTGAATCTGCCTTTTTTATAGCCTCGTACCTTTGCTTCGTTGGTTTGTGCAAACACATCCCGCACATCATCAAAGACACCTGTATACGTGGCAGGGTTGGATCTTGGTGTACGGCCAATTGGAGATTGATCAATATCAATGACCTTATCCAAATGATCCATTCCTTTGATTTCTTTGTGCTGCCCTGGCTTCGCCTTCGCTCTGTGCAATTTTTGTGAAAGTGATTTTAATAGAATTTCATTCACAAGCGTACTTTTTCCTGAGCCGGATACTCCGGTCACAGCTGTAAAGACACCCAGAGGGAACTTCGCATTCACGTTTTTCAGGTTGTTTTCTTTTGCACCTTTTATCTCAATATAGCGGCCGTCAGGCTTTCTTCTCTCAATTGGCAGCGGAATAAATTTCTCACCTGATAAATATTGGCCTGTTAAGGATTTCGGGTCCTTCATGACTTCTTCTGGCGTTCCAGCTGAAATCACTTCTCCTCCATGAACTCCTGCTCCAGGTCCAATATCTATTAAATAATCAGCGGCTAGCATGGTATCTTCATCATGCTCCACAACAATCAGTGTGTTCCCGATGTCGCGCATGTTTTTCAATGTCCCGATCAATCGGTCATTATCACGCTGATGCAGACCAATGGATGGTTCATCTAATATATAAAGAACACCTGTCAGCCTTGACCCGATTTGAGTTGCCAGGCGAATCCGCTGCGCCTCTCCGCCTGATAGTGTGCCAGCGGACCGGCTCAAATTCAGATAATCTAAGCCCACATTATTTAAGAAGGACAAACGCTCTTTGATTTCACGTAAAATGAGCTGGGCAATCTGCAAATCTTTCTCAGACAACTCGATTTTTTCATAGAAATCAAGGGCATCAGAGACAGACAAATCGGTGATTTCTCCGATATGCTTGCCATTGATGAGAACCGCCAGCGTTTCTTTTTTCAGACGATATCCTTTACATGTCGGACATGGCTGATTGGCCATATATTTTTCCATTTGCTCACGAATATAATCTGAGCTTGTTTCCTTATAACGTCGTTCAATATTACGAAGAACGCCTTCAAACTCAATTTCATTTTCACGTACCTGGCCAAAATCATTTTCATATTTAAAATAAATCCGTTCAGATCCGCTTCCATATAAAATTTTATCAAATAAATGCGATGGGATATCTTTTACTGGAATGTCCATGTCGATGCCATAATGTGTACAAACAGCCTCAAGAAGCTGTGGATAGTATTGCGAGCTTTGCGGCTCCCATGGTGCAATGGCATGCTGCCGTAAAGTCAGATCCTTATTAGGAATGACAAGCTCAGGGTCGACTTCCAGTTTTGAACCGAGCCCATCACAGCTCGGGCAGGCACCAAAAGGACTATTAAATGAAAACATTCTCGGCTCAAGTTCACCAATAGAGAACCCGCAATGCGGACAAGCATGATGTTCGCTGAATAACAGCTCTTCTTGTCCAATCACATCAATCATCACTCGGCCTTCGCCTAGCCGCAGCGCCGTTTCAAGGGAGTCAGACAGCCGAGCAGCAACGCCTTCCTTCACGACAATTCGATCAATGACTACTTCAATGGAATGCTTCTTGTTCTTTTCAAGCTCGATATCTTCTGAAAGATCCTCCATCTCTCCATCGACTCTCACTCGTACATAGCCCTGCTTCCGAATTTGATCAAGCACTTTCACATGTGTTCCTTTGCGGCCGGATACAACTGGCGCAAGCACTTGCAATTTCGTTCTTTCAGGATACTCTAAAATACGATCTGTCATCTGCTCAATCGTTTGTGACGTAATTTCAATTCCATGTATAGGACAAATCGGTTTTCCGACTCGAGCATACAAGAGACGCAAGTAATCATAAATTTCAGTGACAGTACCAACTGTTGATCTAGGGTTTCGGCTCGTCGTTTTCTGGTCAATACTAATCGCCGGAGAAAGACCTTCAATGGCATCTACATCCGGTTTATCCATCTGCCCAAGAAATTGGCGTGCATACGCTGAAAGAGATTCAACGTACCTGCGCTGACCTTCTGCATAAATCGTATCAAAGGCAAGCGACGATTTTCCTGAACCAGATAATCCCGTAATGACCACTAGCTGGTCACGCGGGATATTGACATCAATATTTTTAAGGTTGTGGGCTCTAGCACCTTTCACCTCTATTCGTTCCATAGCCATCAGGCAATCATCCTTCCGCTTTTAGCTCTAGCAATAGATCTCTTAATTCTGCTGCTTTTTCAAAATCAAGCGCTTTTGCTGCATCTTTCATTTCCATCTCGACTTTTTCGATCACTTTTTCTCGTTCTTTTTTGCTCATTTTCGAAAGTTTTGGTGCTGCTTTTGTTTCGTATTCTTCTGAATCCTCATGTATCTTTGTTGCCTTAATGACATCTCGAATTTTCTTATGGATCGTTTGCGGTGTAATACCGAATTTCTCGTTGTATGCTTCTTGTTGTTCTCGTCTTCGCTTCGTTTCTTGAATCGCAATGTCCATCGATTTCGTCATATTGTCTGCATACATAATGACCCGGCCTTCTGCATTTCTCGCTGCACGGCCTATCGTCTGGATGAGGGATCTTTCAGAGCGCAAAAAGCCTTCTTTATCCGCATCTAAAATGGCCACGAGCGACACTTCTGGAATATCCAGTCCTTCACGAAGAAGGTTGATTCCAACAAGCACATCATATTTACCGAGACGCAGATCACGGATAATTTCAATCCGCTCAAGGGTCTTAATCTCTGAATGCAGGTAATTCACCTTGATACCGATTTCTTTTAAGTAATCTGTGAGATCCTCAGACATTTTCTTCGTCAGTGTGGTCACGAGCACACGCTCATTTTTCTCAACTCGTGCATGAATTTCTCCAATTAAGTCATCAATTTGTCCTTCAATCGGACGGACTTCAATGATTGGATCAAGTAATCCCGTTGGACGGATAATTTGTTCCACAACCTCTGGTGTTTTCTCAAGCTCATACGGACCAGGCGTTGCTGATACATGCACAATATGATTGATATGCTTTTCAAACTCATCAAAGGTGAGCGGTCTGTTATCAAGTGCTGATGGCAGGCGGAATCCGTGATCAACCAACACTTGCTTTCTTGCTTGGTCCCCGTTGTACATGGCGCGGATTTGCGGAATCGTCACATGCGACTCATCGACAACAATCATAAAATCATCTGGGAAATAATCAAGCAGTGTGTAAGGTGTTGAACCAGGCGGACGCAAGGTTAGATGTCTTGAATAGTTCTCAATTCCTGAACAAAAGCCCATCTCTCTCATCATCTCAAGGTCATATCTTGTCCGCTGCTCAAGGCGCTGCGCTTCAAGCAATTTTCCATTTTCACGAAGCTTTGCAAGCTGTTCTTCTAGCTCTTGTTCAATATTGATAATGGCTTTTTCCATTTTTTCTTCTCTTGTGACGAAGTGAGATGCTGGGAAAATCGCCACATGATCACGATCACCAAGTATTTCTCCAGTCAGCGCATCCACTTCACGAATACGTTCAATTTCATCACCGAAAAACTCCACTCTGATACAATGCTCATCTCGTGAAGCGGGAAAAATCTCAACAACGTCTCCTCTGACTCGGAAGGTTCCGCGCTGAAAATCTATATCATTACGAGAATACTGAATATCCACCAGCTTACGAAGAAGCTGATTGCGTTCAATCTCCATTTCAGTACGCAAAGACAGCACAAGCTCTCTATATTCCTCTGGCGAACCTAAGCCATAAATACAGGACACACTGGCAATGATGATGACATCTCTTCTCTCAAATAACGAGGACGTAGCCGAGTGTCTCAGCTTATCAATCTCATCATTGATGCTGGCATCCTTCTCAATAAATGTATCGGTCTGAGGTACATATGCCTCTGGCTGATAATAATCATAGTAACTCACAAAATATTCAACAGCGTTATTCGGAAAAAATTCCTTAAATTCGCTGTATAACTGACCGGCAAGTGTCTTATTATGCGCAATGACAAGTGTCGGTTTGTTCACTTTTTTGATCAGGTTGGAGACAGTAAAGGTCTTTCCCGTACCTGTAGCACCTAACAGCGTTTGATGCTGTTTCCCCTGATGGATCCCCTCAACAAGCTTTTCAATCGCCTTTGGCTGATCTCCTTGGGGCTGATAGTTAGAAACTAATTCAAAGCGGTCACTCACATCAAAGCCTCCGTTTCGTATACGAAATCTATCTAATGAATATATTATCATAAAAGAACACAAAAATACGAACTAAAGTTCGGCTCTTACTTGATTTTTATTTCCAATACAGTCATACCCTCTCTCCCATGGCAAATAACCCTCTTAAGAAAACCTTCCTTTCAGTATGGAACATTTTGGAGTGAGATATTCGATGAGCAGAAAAAGAAAGCTGCGCTTACTAGAATTCGTAAGCACAGCTCTTGTTTAAAACATGTCAATTTTCAGCCATCATGCTCTTGATGGCGATGACATCATTGATTTTCTTCAGCTTTCTCTCTTTTTTCGATTTCTTTCTTAGCCATAAACAAAGCCCCAGCTACTAAAGAAATAATATCTAATCCCACAATAAAGTAGGTTTCTGTATAGCCTTTCATGTACGAAGCAAATAAAAGCGCTGCTGTTAACGCAATGCCCACATAATGATTATAAGTAACCTTTGAAAATAAAATAACGAGCAAGAAAGGAAAAACTAGTGCAAATATGGCTTTTGTAATCACAAAAACCCTCCCTCTTCATGGTCTACTTCCTTGATTATAGTAAAGATTGGCATATTGAACAATTCACAGTTTTCAATTTCGCCTTTTTTCTCCATGTTCGGAGACTTTTGTTTTAGAAATAGCAGGAAATTAGTGAGATTGTCCCCTTTGTAAAGATAGGTCTTTCCGTCTTTGACAATAACATCCAATCAATCCTATGATTAAAATGATAGTGCGCACTATCATTTTAAAAATAGAGACATACAAACCATTGGCTATTTGGATAAGGGGGCATTCCCATGTATTCAGTTTTATTTCATGCGGCTGAAGAATCCGCATCACTCGCAGGGGCAAAAGGCCTGAATTTAATCAAATTAAACAATCACGGCCTGCCAGTCCCAGATGGATTTATTATCAAAACCAACAGCTTTGCAAGCTTTCTTTCATATCACAATCTGCAGCCAGCAGAACAAAACCTTTCTCAAAAAATCAAAGAAGCATCGTTTCCTTTACAAATGGAAGCAGAGCTGCTTTCGTCCTTTCAATCCTTGCGGAAGACTTACCCCTCAGTTGCAGTCAGGTCCTCTTCTGTTGCTGAAGATCTCGAAGGCGCCTCATTTGCAGGACAGTACGAGACTTATTTAAATATCAAAACAAATGAAGAGTTTTTACAGGCAGTCAAAGAATGCTGGTCTTCTTATTTTGCAGCGAGAGTCACAGAATATAAGGAAGAGATGAATGAAAATGAGGAAGAGATGCCGCTCATGGCCGTTGTCGTTCAAGGATTGATCCATTCTGACGTCTCCGGTGTCATCTTTAGTGAGAATCCCGTATCGGGGAAAACAAATGAAATGATGCTGACCGCAAGCTACGGATTGGGAGAAGCAATTGTCTCCGGCCTTGTGACACCAGACACGTTTATTGTAGATAAAGAGAACTTTTCGATTGAAAAAACACTTGGGGCGAAAGAGCTACAAATTGTTCCTTTGCAAGAGGGTGTCATCGAGGAGCCAGTATCGGAGGAAATGGCTGGTCAGTTTTGCCTGAACGATGATCAATTGAAGGAAATCACACAAATCACGAAACAAGTAGAAGAACTTTACGGACATGGAGTCGATATCGAATTTGGAATTGCAGATGGGTCGTTTTATCTACTTCAAGCAAGGCCGATTACTACAGCTCTTCCAAAAGCAGTAAATGAAACAGCAGGTGCTTCTTTTCAAATGAAGCCAGAAGAGCTGCAGGATTTCTGGATTTCAATGGATGATCATATGCCTGGTCCAACGAGCCCTCTTTTCTCAAGCCTGATCATACCAGCCTTAAAAAGCGGGATGAAGAAAAATGGAGAAAAGTATCAAGTACCTGATATGAACATCAAAGATATTAAGCTTTACAGAGGCCACCTATACTCAGCACCGGATCTGCCAGAAGCGCAAGAAGGAGCTGCACCCGTTTTTGATGAAAGCATATTTGAGTTATTTCCTCATTTAAGTGAACGGATGTATGAGATTCTAGAGAAAAATTTCTTTCCATTTTACGAAAAACTCGATCGCCAAATGAATGAACCTATAACCATTGAAAAAGCCATCATTGGTTTTGAAGAATTAAAGAATTTTTATATCCAAGCATATGATGATCATTTTGATATCGTCATACCACAAGTCATTCTATCAGCCATCATTGAAGACATGCTTGTAACGTATACTGGTGATCAAACCCAAGTCGTCTTGCTGCACGAAATGATGATAGGCGTGATGAACAAATCTCTTGAAACAGACAAGGTGCTATCTGATATCGCAAAGGATGTCCTTCAAGATCCAGAACTTCATCAAGCATTTATTCAACATGAAAAGAACTCGGAGCTGTTACATGCACTCAATCACTCGGAAAAAGGAAGGCATTTCATTTCGAAATTGGAGGATTTTCTCCAAGTTTACGGCTGGCGATCTGTTAAAAGTCATGACCTTACAGATGAGACTTGGGCAGAAAACCCGGAGTTTATATTAGATATCATCAGAAATAACATCCAGTCTCAATGTGATTTTGATGAAGAATTTGCAAAGGCAGTGATCAAAAGACAAGAGACATATAAACATTTTATGAGTCAAGTGAAGGATGAATCGTTTAAAACGAAATTTGAGACGCTGTATCAATTTGCCCTTCAAGCAGCGAATATCCGAGATGACCACCACTTCTATATTGATGCCATGTTAGATGCAAAAGCCCGGATATATCTATTAAAAATTGGTGAACTTCTAGTACAAAAAGGATCTATTCCTCATCAGGAAGATCTTTGGTATCTCTACGATGAAGAGGTACAAAAAGCGCTCACAACGTCTATCTCATTTGATTCGGTTATCCAGCAAAGAAAGATAGAAATGAAGGAAAATGAAGATATTCAACCACCGGCTTACATTGGTACACCAACTGAAGCGGAACTGCAGCAAGTAGAAAGAATGCTTGGTTCATTAAGAGAAAATGAAAACAACACACACGATGTGATCCATGGAATTGGCGCATCCAGCGGTATTGTTTCTGGAAGAGTAAAAGTCATTACATGTGCTGACGAATTCTCACAATTTCAAAAGGATGATATTTTAGTTTGTAAAACGACCACACCTTTATGGACGAGCTTATTTAGAGATGCGAAAGCAGTCATCACCGATGCTGGAGGCATTTTATCTCATTCAGCTATTATCGCAAGAGAGTATATGATGCCAGCTGTCTTAGGTACTAGAATAGCAACTGAAACACTTCAATCCGGTGACCTTGTGACAGTAGATGGTAGCAATGGACGCATTCAGATTTTAAAGCAGCATTCGCGTGCATAAACTTATCATTTTGGATGATATTGGCGGTCATAGGTTTTATCGGTATACTTACTTTGTTGCAAACACATTCATAACCTGAGGTGAGTATGCTTGTTAAAATCTACAAATCAACGAATCATTCGCGCAACAATGGATTTATTAACTGAAAAAGGCTATCAAAAAACAACAACCAAAGAAATAGCGACAAAAGCGAATGTGAGTGAAGCAACTATTTTTCGCAACTTTAAAAACAAACGCGGCGTGATTGCTGCCATTATGAAAATGAAATCAACACCGACAAAAACCCTAGAAGCAGAATTCAAAGGCGATTTATACACCGATTTGAAGTTTCTCGGTACCTATTTCCTTGAAGATTTGACTTCCAAAAAAGAATTTATTTATATCAGTATGCGAGAACCGGCTATGTATAAGGATTTAACCAGTCACGAAAAGATTTATCCTCAAGAATTGAGAGAAATGCTCATACAATATTTCAAAAAGATGGGTGCCCAGCATCATGTATTAAAAGGAAATGAAGACATTTATGCAGACATTTTCATTAGTACGTATTTCGGATTTTTCATTCAGCAGCTAGAGCAAGATTTTCAACTCGTTCTCACACAAAAAGAAGATTTTATTGAAACATGCACACACATTTTCATGAGAGGAATTTCTCCCGCTTAAAGGGTGGAATTCTTCTTTTTTACAAAAGGTGGTATACACATTGAGGTTAAAAAAAGAGAGTTTCGTCATCTATTCTTTGTTACTTGGAGCTATACTAGTTCCAGTCAATTCAACGATGATCGCTGTCGCTCTATCATCCATATCAATTTATTATGATCAATCCCTTGCAAACATCACTTGGGTTGTCACAATTTATCTTATTGTCATGGCAGTCACTCAGCCTATCGCTGGTAAGTTAGGAGATATATACGGACACAGGCGAATGTATTTAATTGGGGTCATGCTCTTTTTAATTGGCTCAATTGGATGTGCTTTAGCTCCTAATCTAGCTTTTCTCATCACTTTTCGTTCCATTCAAGCAGCTGGCGGTGCTATTTTAACACCGAATAGCATTGCATTAATTCGTGCAACAGTATCCCCCGAAAAACTGTCTAAAACAATGGGGTATTTTGGGTTTGGAGCCGGTATTGGTGCCGCACTTGGACCTTTTATTGGTTCGATTCTTATTCAGAGTTTTGATTGGCATTCTATATTCTTTGTCAATATCCCATTCTTGTTCCTTACACTTGTTACCGGCGTATTACTCATTCCAAAAACAAAGCATACACGCTTACAAGCAAATGTAGACATCACTGGTTCACTATACTTAACCATCGGGATTGCCACACTCATTCTATGCACTAAAAGCCAATTGCTAAATGAATACTTGATCTATGGAATTCTAGCATTGATCGTCATTCCTTTATTCTTTAAACATGTACGAAAAGTAAAGAATCCGATTATCGATTTGTCGCTTTTTAAAAACAGTTCATTTACAAACGCAAACCTGTCGATCATGCTAAGTAATTTTGTGATGTATGCCATTCTTCTAATTATGCCGCTGTTTATGGAACAACAACTTGCACTTTCTCATACACAAAGCGGTATTATTCTATCAGTATTTTCTCTTTGCATGTCTATTAGCGGCTTGTTAGGGGCAAGACTCCATCCGAAAAAAGGCGCGAAAAAAATGATTGGCTTTTCATTTCTCTGTCTCACTTTATCAGGCATCATGTTAATCACACTCAGTCAGTTCCCTACCTTACCACTGCTTATCGTGACACTTGTCGCAGGCGGAATTTCATCAGGTATTGGAATGACCAGTATGCAGATGGCTTCTTTAACGTCTGTTGATCAAAGCTTATCTGGTTCAGCATCTGGTATTTTCTCTACCTTTCGATATTTTGGCAGTATCATTTCGTCTACATTGATTGGGATCATGAGTGGTTTTCAATCTTTATTTATTGTATTAATGGGTGCAGGCATTCTTGGTTTCCTTTTATCTCAACGTGTAAAAACCAAATCAACCTCCCCATCATCTGAACATTCCGCCTAATGACTCCCTTGCTCTATGTTTAGTTAGAGCGGGGAGTTTTCATCATTTGTATCACTGTAAACTATAGCGAGTGCATCCATCAAATCCTGAAAATCATCTTTTAAAGAAGAAAAAATGGCATATGTCCAGACAAATAAGGAACTTCAGGTACAAATGGTCTCCCTCACTTACCTAAAAGCTTCTTTCCATTCTTTCAGCATGGATAACTTCAATTTTTTTTCACAATTTTTGTGGTATGATTTTGAAAATAGAGAACGCAAAGGAGCGGAAGAATGGAACGTGTGAAATATGTTTTGATCTGTTTATCAGCTCTACTTTTATTCCTGACAGGCTGTGGAAAAGAACAGCAATTTACGCCGCCAGGCAGCTCTCAATCCATCGCTGTCATCTCTCAATTAAAAAAAGCCTCCTTTTCAATAGTTGATATACAAAAAAATAAAATGCTCTCTTCTGTGGATTTAAAACACCCACTCACTGATCTTATTCAAATCAATAAAGACGTCATCATCGCTACAAGTAAAGAGGGAGAATCCCTTATCGAAATTAATCTAAAACAAGGTACAGCGACAGATTATATGAATGTGGATAAAGGACTGACTTCCCTTACATATGATGCAGCTTCTCATACATTAATCGCTGCCAACTCACAGAAAAATGTCGTTTATTTTATTGATACGGAGCGCAAAAAAATAAAATCGACTGTGAAAACTGGAACATTACCTTCTTCTATGACTCTTTCTTCATCAGGTATTTTATTTGTTTTAAATGCAGAAAGTCATACTGTCTCCGTCATAGATATTGAAAAGGAAAAAAATATACGTACGTTTTCTGTACTTGAACGGCCTTCTGGGATTCATTTTGATGGACAGTCTATTTGGATCGGCGGCCACGGTAAACCAGGCACCTTAAATAAGAGTATTTTTGCTTATGACCCTAAAACTGGAAAAAAACAGCGAGAAATAAAGCTAGGCGTTATGCCTGTTGCATTTTTTCCAGAGAAAAATTCTTCTACTTTATATGTACTATGTCATGGAGATCATACGCTATACAAAGTAGATACCAAAACAAATAAACAGCTTGCTTCTGTTGAAACTGGTCAAAATCCGAATTATATCACCGCTGATACGACATCAATTTATGTGAGTAACTTGGATGACAACTCAGTATCCATCATCGATAAACACTCACTTATCATGAAAAATCAACTGAATGTCCCATCAGGACCTTATGCTATCGTGTTGGAGGAAAAGAAATGAAGGAACAAATGCGTATTTTAATCGTAGATGATGAGCTTGATATGCTTGAGTTAATCGGGTCTTTTTTAAAGAGACATGGCTTTCACATTATCACTGCGAATAATGGAAAAGATGCCTTGCATCAGCTTGAAAAGGAATCTGTTGATCTTGTTGTATTAGATATCATGATGCCTGACATGGATGGATTTGAAGTCTGTCAGCGTATTCGACAAACATCTCAAATACCGATTTTATTTTTAACAGCGAGGAGTTATGAAGAGGACCGAATTAGAGGACTTGAAATTGGAGCGGATGACTACATCATGAAGCCTTTCAGTCTGCGTGAGCTTGCAGCAAGAATCGAAACCACTCTGAGACGAATTAGAGGTCTTTCGCTAAAGCGCAGCCGAATACAGATTGGTGACATGGAGATTGATCAAGATGGCAGACAAGTTTACCTCCATCAACAGCCCGTTAATTTAACAAGAAGAGAATTTGATTTACTCATATTTCTTTTGCTCAACCAAGGACAAGTGTTTTCACGAGAACACCTTTATCAAAAATTGTGGGAATCACATTCAACGAGCGGCTCTTTAAGAACTGTCGATACACATATTAAAACGCTGCGACTGAAATTAAAGGAAGCAGAACGATATATTAAAACCGTTTGGGGTGTCGGCTATAAGTTTGAGGAGGAAGAATGAAGCCATTATCGATTAAAAAGAAAGTACTCTTCTTAATCCTTGCAGTGATCGGAATCGTTGCAGCCTCAGCGCTTGCCCTTACCTTTTACTTATACCAGCATTTATATATTGATAAACAGATCGATTCCTTAAGTTTGCAAGGTAAGAAGCTGGCAGAAATCTATCACACACATGGGAAAGACAAGTATTTTACCGACAGAATGAAATGGGCAAATGACTCAAGTCAGGCAAACATTATTTTTACAGATGATCCAATGGAGCTTTCAAGTGGACTTCCTTTTGATATGGACACAAATGATAATCTCATTACGTTCAAGGAACGCCAAAAGCTCCTTCAAGGTGAAACCGTCGTGTTAATTAGAGAACACCCAAAGTTTCACCAAGATATTCTTGGCATCGCCATCCCTGTTTTCTCAAGCAATGATGATCTATCGGGAACTATTTTCCTCTCCATGCCCTTATCAGATGTATATGAACCCTTTGTCCAAATTAGATTGACGCTTGGCATATCCATCTTAATGATTCTGCTCCTGATATTCGTGATCGGATATAAGAGCTCCAATAAAGTAGTGCAGACAATTAATAAAATGAAAGAAATTGCAATGGAAATGGAATCTGGTGATTTCTCAAAACGAATGGCCGTAACCAAAAAAGGAGATGAGTTAAACCAGCTTAGCCGCTCCTTTAATAAACTGTCTTCAACCCTCGAAAAAGTTGAACAGCACCGCAAGGAATTTCTTGCGAATGTCTCTCACGAACTTAGAACGCCTTTAAGTTATATGAAAGGCTATGCAGAAGGAATTGAAGAAGGGATCATTGATCAAAAAAAAGGAATGCAAATCATTCAAGATGAGGCCACACGTTTAAGCCGGCTAGTGCACGATCTTTTAGATCTTGCACAGTTAGAAGGTGACTCTTATCCACTTACGATGGAGCCAATCGTTTTTGCACAGCTGATCCACGATGTTCTTGATCAAATGGCATTCATCGCTGACAAAAAAAGCATTACTTTCAAACGAACGCTTGAAGAGGATTGTATTGTTTATGGTGATAGCGACCGTCTCCAACAAGTGATACGTAATTTACTGGACAATGCCATTCATTACACACCATCTGGAAAATCAATATCGATTGATTTACAAGTTCACCAAGGTGTTGCTGAATTGAAAGTGACCGACGAAGGCAGCGGTATTCCAAAAGAAGATCTCCCACATGTTTCTGAGCGATTTTATCGTGTAAATAAAGCACGAACAAGAAAGGATGGCGGCTCTGGCCTTGGGCTAGCCATTGTCTATCAAATCATCAAAAAACATCATGGAACATTCGACATTCAATCTGAGCCTGGCTTTGGTACAACAGCCATCATTCAACTTCCCAATGCTTCGTTCAATGAGAGCTCACCTACTCTATAACTACTCACATATTTTAAAATATCATTTGGAATTACTATTTTATCAATAAATTCAGCATCCATAGGATTTTCTACAACTTGAACAGCTCTTTTCACCAAGAGCTGTTTTTATTTCTAAAAAATAAAAAAAAGGTCTTTTTTTATTAACATTTTATTCATATTTGCTTGTTACACTTTTTTCAAGTGAAAAAAAGGAGTGACTTGCTTTTGATCAGACGTTTTCAGAAATTTGATATTTATTTATTTTTCATATTGATCTTATCTGCCATTTTAAACATTTATAATATTTGGGAAGATGACACGGTGAATGCGTATTATACTGCGGCTGTCACAAGTATGATGCAAAGCTGGCATAATTTCTTCTTTGCTTCATTTGATCCAGCAGGATATGTCACGGTGGATAAACCTCCGCTCACCTTCTGGCTGCAAACGATCAGTGCCAAAATTTTTGGTCTCCATGGATGGAGCGTCATCTTGCCTCAAGCTTTAGCAGGCATTGGATCTGTTTATCTAATCTACCGTCTTGTCAAACCAACTTTTGGTCAAGCAGCGGCGAGATTAGCGGCACTTATCATGGCGTGTACACCTATTGCGGTGGCTGTATCCCGCACAAATAATATTGACAGCTTACTTGTCTTTATACTTTTACTAGCAACAGGAATGATGTTCAAGGCTGTAAAACAGCAAAAGGTGCTTTGGGCGATTGCTTCGTTTGCAATGATTGGCGTCGGCTTTAATACAAAAATGCTGCAAGCCTATATGATCGTACCAGCACTCATTCTTTTTTACATCATTGCCTACCGAACGACATGGAAGAAAAAGTTGTTATCACTGATAATCTCAATGATCGTTCTTTTAGGTGTATCTGCTTCATGGTCTATAGCGGTTGATCTCACTTCCAAAGACAATCGTCCTTATATGGGATCTAGTCAATCGAACTCAGCACTAGAATTAGCCTTTGGTTACAACGGTCTTCAGCGGTTGACTGGTCAACAGTCTGGCGGGGGCGGCGGCACAAATCAGGGTGAGGGACAGCCGCCTTCACAGCAGGGTGATCAGCAAAATGACAATGATTCATCCACCATGCCTCAGCCGCCATCTCATGGAAATCAAAACAACTCAGACAATTCAAACCAATCATCCAGTCAGGAACAGCCTTCAATGCAAGGACCACCAAGCAATGCAAACGGCACAACACCACCTGATATGCCTTCAGGCGGTAATGGTGATGGACCGCCAAATGGCGGGGGCGGAAAAATGGGAAATGGCTCCGGCATGTTTGGTACAGGAACCAAGGGACCGTTACGTCTGTTCCAATCTGAACTGTCCGATCAAATCAGCTGGCTGCTTCCATTTGCGATCTTCGGTGCGATTGGTATCTTCTTCTCGACTGCCTTTGAAAGAAGACGTCTCAATACAAAACAAAAAGAAACACTATTTTGGTTAGCTTGGCTTATACCTGTTGCTGCATTTTTCAGTGTAGCAGGATTTTTCCATCATTATTATTTGATCATGCTGGCACCGCCAATTGCTGTATTAGCAGGAGCCGGATGGGTTTCTATGACACAATTGTTCCAAACAGGAACTGGGTTTAAAAAATGGCTGCTTCCAATTGCGATATTCGTCACAACCGCATTTGAAATCTTTATCCTATCTACTTTTACAAGCACGATCGGTCTTGGACTAAGCATTGCAGTCGGTATCATTGGTGTTGGAACAATCCTTTCTCTGCTTTTGATAAAAGGAAAAGAAAAACTAAAACGATTCGTGTCTCTCATCGCCATCCTTGGCATGCTGATTGCACCACTATACTGGGCAAGCACACCTCTTCTTTATGGGGGAAACAGTATGCTTCCAGAGGCTGGTCCTCAGCTTGCAACTTCAAGTGGCAGCATGAGTTCACAAGTCAATGAAAAGCTGATCAGCTATCTTAAGAAAAACAATACGGGAGAAGAATTCCTATTCGGAACAACAGATGCTACCACTGCTTCACCTTACATTATTAAAACAGGAAAAGCTGTTATGGCATTAGGTGGATTTAGTGGATCTGATAACATTCTCACGCTTAGTGAATTCAAACAGCTCGTCAAAGACGGCAAAATCAAGTACTTCTATCTTTCTGGTATGAGAGGCGGCAGCTCTGACATTCTCACTTGGATTCAAAAAAATGGCAAAGAAGTATCTGCTTCTAAATGGCAGAACAGCTCTACATCCAAAACGAACCAGCAAACAGACAGCCAACAATCAGAACAAAATGATCGGTCAAATGGAAGAATGGGCGGAATGGAGAGCGGCACTCTTTATGAACTATCCGTTGATTAATTCATCTATTAAAAGGGAGGAAGGATGACTGATGGAAAACAACATACGATATTCTATTGTAGTCCCAGTCTATAATGAAGAACTTGTGATCCATGAATCCTATCAGCGGCTGAAAACAGTCATGGATTCGACGGGAGAAGCATACGAGCTTCTCTTCGTCAATGACGGTAGTATGGATCGAACAGCTGAACTAATTAAAGGGTATTCCCAAAACGATCCGAATGTAAGACTCATTGATTTCTCACGTAACTTCGGACACCAAATTGCCATTACAGCTGGGATGGATTATGCAAAGGGAGAAGCGGTCATCGTGATAGATGCAGACCTACAAGATCCGCCTGAATTGATATTAGAGATGATCGCAAAATGGAAAGAAGGCTATGAAGTCGTATACGCCGTGCGCACCAAACGAAAAGGCGAAACTTTTTTCAAAAAGCAAACCGCTTCCCTTTTCTATCGCGTTTTACGTCAAATCACCGAAGTAGATATCCCAATCGACACCGGTGACTTCAGGTTAATGGATCGTAGAGTGTGCCATGAAATGAGAAAAATACGAGAAAAAAATCCATTTGTTCGCGGCCTAGTCAGCTGGGTAGGTTTCAAACAAATTGCAGTAGAGTACGTTCGAGATGAACGTCTAGCAGGAGAAACAAAATACCCGCTCAAAAAGATGCTCAAGCTCTCGATGGATGGAATCACTTCCTTTTCCTATAAACCTTTGAAGCTAGCGAGTATAGCAGGAATTGCCCTTTCCGCTATCGGATTCATTTCAATGTTTCTTGTACTTTACTTAAAGCTTTTTACAAACAGCACCATTACAGGATGGAGTTCATTAATTGTCATACAGCTGTTCTTTAGCGGCATCATCCTCTTTATGCTGGGAATGATTGGAGAATACATCGGCCGAATTTACGACGAGGCAAAAGATCGACCACTTTACATCGTAAGAGACAGCTACGGGCTTCAGTCAAAGCCCCAGCCTGTTCAACCCCCTGTTCATTTCAAGCAATACAAACAGCATTAAAAAAAGCGTGTGAGACCTCTTTAAAGGTCCCGCACGCTTTTTGTATTAAGCGGCTGTGTCAAACCGCTTTTTGTTGATGAAGAAAGAAAGAGTAATTATCAAATAAATGCCCATCGTGACCATCGTTTGGACAATTGGAGTTGTTGACACAACGCCGATGAAAATGGCAATGATCGCAATCACAGAAAACCATGTTGTGAAAGGATACAGCTTCACGCGATATCCTCCTGGTTCTGTTACACTTCGAGATTTTAAATGCCCGACAGCAATAATAAACCAGATGAATAAGACCGTATAGCTTAAAGATCCCATTAAATAATTAAAGGTTTGACTTCCTACAAAAAGAGAAATCAATACAGCGGCATACAATGTAGATGTACACACTAGGATCGCTCTAACAGGCACCTGCTGTTTTGATAGCTTTGAGAAGCCCTTCCATACACGCCCATCCATCGCTTGCGTATAAAGTACCCTTGAGGATGCGTACAGCCCAGAGTTCATAGAAGACAAGATCGCTAGTAAAATGATACCGTTCATGATGTCACTTGCATATGGCACGCCAATCGTTGCAAACACGGTGACGAATGGACTCACTTGCTCATTGTTTACTTGATTCCAAGGAATCAAGCTGACGATGATGAAGAACGGCAGTACATAGAAGCCGATGATTCGTACAAATGTACTTTGGATGGCCTTTGGGATGACTTTTTCAGGGTTTTTTGTTTCTGCTAATGTGACCCCGATCATTTCAGTCCCGCCATATGAATACACCACAACAAGCATGGCCGCAATTAAGCCGCCTGTTCCATTCGGGAAAAATCCTCCGTGGTCGGTTAAGTTGGATAATCCCGGTGCTGCATGCTGACCAAATGAGACAAACAACATGGTTAACCCAATGATAATAAATAAAAGAATGACAGCAATTTTAATAGAAGCTAACCAGTACTCCGTCTCAGCAAACATTTTAACAGAACAAACATTGATCAATGTCACAACAAGTGAAATGATTAACACAAGTATCCAAATCGGCACTTGTGGGAACCAGTACTGAATAAAGATTGCAGATACGATTGCTTCTGCTGCAATGTTCAGCACCCACATTTTCCAGTATATCCAGTCTAAGAAATAAGCCGGATATTTGCCTAACACCGGTTCAATTAAATCACGGAATGTTCTTGCGCCAGGTCGTGCAACCGTCATTTCGGCAAGTCCTTGCATAATAAATAATAAAATAAGACCACCAATCATATATGCCAAAATGACAGCAGGACCTGCGATATCAATAGCAGAGCTGCTTCCTTTAAACAGACCAGCACCAATTGCTCCGCCAAGTGCGAGCATCATAATATGCCTTGACGTCATTGTTCGTTTTAACTGCACATGTTCCTTTTCCATTTTCTATAGCTCCTTTAAATTTGAATCTTCAGACAAATATAGGATAAAAGCATATAAAAAGGCCAGTCATCTCCTTGAAGAGACGACTGACCTTGCAACCGCGTTACCACTCTAATTGATTCAGCCATAGCTAAATCCAACTTAAAACCCGTTAACGGAGGTCACACGTAAAGACTTACTATTCATTCAGTCTTACCGCTCTTTGAGCGAGTTCAATGATTCGTTTTACTGCGTTGCACCACCCCGCAGCTCTCTAAAAAAACGGATGTTCATCTACTATTCTCAAGTCAAAGCGTTTATAGTCAATTTGTATATTCATCAAAGATTTTATTTTTTAAATATACTGACTAACCACGCAATTGTCAACATCCTTTTTCAGACATTCTCTTTTAACGAATCCAAACAGCGACTTCATCCATCGGACGGCGCGTTTTGCCGCGCTTCGGCTCAGTCACACGATAACCAAAGGCTGCCATGACAGAAATATCATACTGACCATCCTCAAGCAGCCCTTCTTCATCTAGAATGCGATGAATCTCATCGTAGCTGAATCCCTCGACCGGGCATGAATCAATGCCAATTTGTGCAGCGGCTGTCATCATGTTTCCAAGAGCAATATACGTTTGTTTTGAAGCCCAATCAAAGAGCGTGCGTTCATTTTCTAACAAATGAAGATCATTCTCTTGGAATTCTTGGTAGCGTCCCTTCACCATCTCGAACGTTTCGTCTGACATTCCTTTGATTTGCTTGTTGATATATTCTGCATATGCTGAATCATAACGGGCGTCTGTTCTTGCCAAGATGATCACAAAATGGCTGGCAGTAGGAAGCTGCTTTTGCGCTCCCCATGTATACTCTTTTAATTTTTCTCTAAATGCTTCATTTTGAACAACGAGGAACTTCCAAGGCTCAAACCCTACAGAGCTTGGGGAAAGTCTTCCTGTTTCTAAAATAAATGCAAAATCATCCTCTGGTATTTTTTTCGTTGGATCAAACTCTTTTGTCGCATGGCGGAACTCATACGCCTCAATGATTTCTTTTTTTAATTGCTCTTTGTCTCGCATTGTATTCATCCTTTCTATTAACCAATTAGGGCGTTAGTTTCATCAATCCAATTTCTTTCCATTCCCATATAGAAATTGTTATGATAAAAAAACAACAGCCCGAATGTGTGATGTGATATCTCTATGGTATAAGAAAAGCTTCGAGTGATTCAAGTACGCACATTTTTGTTCGTTAGTTACCATCTTGTTCGTATATCACCAAATTTGTCTAAGAAAGGCGTGTTAAGATGAGTGCACCATCCAACCCAGTCAGTATTGTCAATCATGGCTGTCCCGTTTCAGTGACGACAAGTGTCATAGGAGGGAAATGGAAAGGAGTGATCCTTTATCATTTGACTTGCGGACCAAAACGCTACAATGAATTGCGCCGGCTGCTGCCAAGAATTTCTCAGCGTGTCCTCACACTGCAATTGCGTGAGCTTGAACAAGACGGCGTTGTCCATAGAGAAGTCTATGAGGAGGTCCCCCCTCGTGTCGAATATTCCCTCACTTCTCTCGGAAATACATTAAAGCCTATCATCTTCGCCATGCGTGAATGGGGCGAATCCTACGGGAAAGAAGCGCGCCCAAAAGAAAAAAGCTGCCATCTCTAGCAGCTTTTTTTTAAGATGAAATTGCCGTTGGTTTTTGCTGTGGATCATCCTTCACAAACAGGATGCCAAGCTGATGATGCTCCCCTTCGTAAGAAGCACGTTTCTCAAATCTTGTCTGACCATTTAAGCCAATGATCTCGAGCTTTGTTAGAGCACGATTGGTTTGAAGGGCTTCATAAAATTCCGAAACGGTTTTGACTTCAATTCCATTCACTTTTGTGATGACTTCTCCGATCTCAAGCTTTAAATCAGCCGCTGGTGTATTTGGAATAATCCCCAGCACCATCAGCCCTTGATTACGCTTAGAGAAGTAGAACGGGGCAGCATTGTCATTGACCCTCTGCTTCCATGAGAGAAAGGCTCTTCCTATCACCGCAATCAATACAGCTCCCCAAGCAATCGGTTCAAACCAAATACTTGCAGCACCTAATAAGGCGACAGCGAGTCCGAGCATGAGAATACGCCGCGCTGTAATTTGAATACTAACAATTGGCAGTGAGCCTTGAATTCTCTGACCGAATCCGATGATATATGGAATCAAAATAAATGAAAAGCTTTGATCATGCACTTGAAGCACCGGCCACCATGGCAGAGAAGAAGTGAATTCACCTGCCGGCATTAGCAAAACAAGCGGTAAAAGCCACAGACGGTTTGCCCGCTGCTGACCAATTAAAAGTCCTCTCGCACTCATCACCATAGCAGGCGATGTACGTAAATGCGCCGTTCGATAGGCTAGAATTCCCTCGGTCATTAATAGAAGTCCTAGCAGAATGACAACGGCTGATGCATTCATCATTGAGAGCTGCGGCAGCCAAGAATGACTCACTTGGAAATGCATCAGTCCAAGTGCCGCAATAAAACTGAAACCGAGTGTGTATGCAGACGAAAGCGCACTCGCCTTAAAGAATAAAGAGAAAACGATGGTCATCGCTGCAATCAGCACGATGAATCCAGGGGGGAGGGCAATCCCTAAGCCTACTGAAATAACGGATAGGCAAATCCCTAGAATCCATCCCTTTGAATATGTAAATTTAAGTTCATCGTATACATCTTCTATTCTTGTTTGAAACGCTTTTCTCTCCCGCTTTACGCGGATGTAGCCATGCAATAGGCTGATTAATATCATGAAATAAAAAAGAGGATGGATTAAAAACAGACCGACCGCTTTTAATCCGGCTCCCATCCACTCCGAGCTCATTATCGTTCACCGCCCAAGTCAAGCATTTTCTCTTATTCTATCAAATAAATCGATGCTTGACATCAGGTTTATTTCTCCTGATTCATCCAAAGTGTGACATTCGACAGTGAAAAATCTTTTAAGTAGTGATTGACATCTACATCTAGTATGCCGCCGAGCAGCTGCATCGACCTCTTGATGTCGGTTAAGTTTATACCAAGTCTCTTATGATTATCCATTAAATAATTGAAGTATATCTCAGCACAGTCTTCATCGATTTCATCGACTGATTCTACCGTTGTGTAATTGACCAAGTACCTGCTTAACAGCATGAGCAGACTTAATGCCTTTGTAGCGGAAAACGTCACATCTTTCGTACGACTCTTAAGTTCCTCTACCAACTCGTAATATTTTTTCTCTCTCACAATACTTGCCCTTTTCAATTGTGTACCCCCATTTACTAGTTCTTTTAAGAAAAGCGCAAACCTCGGTACAGCTTAATGCTCAAGCTGAATATCCGCAAAAAATAAAATATTTAAAATGAGTGCTACTTTTTATTGTAAGAATTATTTATGTAACATACAACTTTCAAAAGTTTCATTTTCATGACATGTTTAAATCAACAGAAAGTCTCTTATATACATATGTTATCGGGTAAAATTGAAGGAATGTTATGTTTTTTGTAAAATAAATGAATATATTTCTCGATATAATTTATTTTTAATCATAAATTATTACATGTTCATGACACTTATGAACCAAAAAAAAGAGGCTATTATTCGCCTCTTTATTTTTTAAGATATAGTGCTTTTAGTGCAGTCTGTAATTGAAGGTCATTTTTTTCGTATGATTTCACTTCATCCACCATTTTGTTCATCATTTCCGCTGTTTTCAAATCAATGACACCTGATTTATTGAGATTGTATGTGCTTTGGAAGGCAAGTACGGCCTTTTTCGTTTCTTCATCAAAGTATCCATCTACTCTGCCAGGGTCAAATGACAATCCCTTTAACAGCGTCTGCGCTTGTCTCACTTCTTCATTGTTCATATCAAGCTGAAGGGGTTCTTTCAGCTGAAGCGGACCTGCGGTAAAGTAATCCGGCTGATGAATCGCAATTGTCGGTACGACGCCTTTTTTGTGAATCCAATTGCCTTTTGGCGTGAGCCATTTATACAGCGTTAATTTAATATTACTTCCATCTCCCATCGGAACCGCCTGCTGCACAGTTCCTTTTCCAAAGGAGACATCACCGACAACTTCATACTTTCCAGCTTCTTTCATGGCTCCAGCAAGTATTTCCGAAGCGGAAGCACTGCCTTTATCAATTAAGACGTTGACTGGGTAAGGCTTTTGTTCTTTTAGTTTTGAAAAATATCGTTTCCGGTCGCCATTCCGTTCTGCGATTTGAATATAGGGCTGATCCTTCGTAATAAAATGTTTCAAAATATCTTCCACACTTTGCAGATAGCCGCCAGGGTTTCCTCTCACATCCAGTACAAGACCTTCTATGCCCTTTTTCTCGAGCTGTTTCAGGCTTGACGTGAAATCCTTCGCCGTATCTTCAGAGAAGCTGGAGATCGCAATATAGCCTGTTTTATGACCATTGACCTCTTTTACAGAGGAAGTCACTGTTTCAAGCGGGATTTCTTCTCGTTTGATATGGAACGTCAGCTCTTTTTCAATCCCGTTTCGTTTGATTGTTAAGGCGACAGACGTTCCTTTTTTTCCTCTTATTTTCAGTACAGCATCGTTTAAGCTTTTTTCTTTCATCGGCTCACCGTCAATGCTGATGACCTCATCTTTTGGCTTTAGACCTGCTTTTGCCGCAGGGGATTTTTTAAAGGCGGAGACGATAATGATCTTTCCTTCATCCATCCCCACTTCTGCCCCAATTCCCTCAAAGGAAGAATCAAGCGAATCAGAAAATTGCTTTGCGGTCTGCTTGTCCATGTATACTGAATACGGATCGTTTAACGTCGAAAGCATTCCTTGGATCGCGCCTTCAAGCAGCTTTTGCCGATCCACTTCCTCTACATATTCATTTGAAATAAGGTCATAGGCTTTCTCGATCTTTTCCATCCCATTCTCTTTCGCCTTATCACTTGATTGAGCTTGTCCAGCCATTGCAGCGGCTGCTTGCGGTGACTCCGCATGAGTTCCCTCTTTATGCGTCATCACACCTGCACTTATTAAGAGAACGACACTTGCCATAATAGATGCGATTTGTTTTTTCATATTTGGCCTCCTTCTTCAACTCTTCCTGATGACCTGAGTTATTATATGCCAGAAGAAGGGATTTCATGTAAAGACATTCTCCCGTGAAGGCTTGACGAATCATTTTATTAGGTGTAATTTTTATTTTGTTATGATTGAGAAGGAGTCTTCGCTATGTATATTATCTTGACGATGCTTTTATTAGGAATTTTATTAGGTTTTGTAGGAGCAGGCGGGGCGGGATTTGTCATCGCATTGCTTACATTAATTTTTGATATCCCTATCCATACCGCACTCGGGACGTCATTAGCCGCTATGGCATTTACGACACTATCAGGTGCATACAGCCACTACCGAGAAGGGAACATTCAGCTGAAATCTGGTTTGATTGTCGGGGCTCTTGCTTGTATCGCTTCTTTTGCTGGGGCTAAGGTTGCTCCTTTTATTCCAGAAGAGAGTCTGCACTATTTAACAGCAGGAATGCTTTTTTTATCCGCTGTTTTTATGATGATCAAACTATTTGTTCTTAATGAAGAGGCTGAACAGCAGCCGCTTTCTTCACGTCAGCTGATGACAAGAGGCATTATTTTAGGCCTTGTATCTGGGATGCTGTCAGGCATGTTTGGTATCGGGTCTGCACCATTCATTCAAGTAGGGCTTTTGATTTTACTGAAGCTGTCGATTAGGCAAGCCGTTGGCACGACCATGCTTGTCATTATTCCTATTTCCATCGGAGGTGGAATTGGATATATTTCAGAGGGTTATGTTGATTTTATCTTGCTGATTCAAATATTAATTGGAACCGTATTAGGCGCATTTATCGGCGCGAAATTTACACGCCTTGCACCGAAGTTCTTATTGAAATCAGCTGTTCTGTTAACACCTATTATTGCTGGATTACTGCTGCTGTTTTAATTCTATTTAGACCAAAAAAGCCGATAACATCATGTTATCGGCTTTTTGATTAGCGGATATATTGCGCTGGATTGACTGCATTTGATTTTGCGCCATTCCATAATCCTTTATGAATTTCAAAATGAAGATGCTGACCATGCGATTGGCCGGTATTTCCCATATAGCCAAGGAATTGTCCTTGTTCGACTCTCTGTCCTGTTGACACACTTCTTGTAGACAGATGGGCATATACAGTTTGATACGTCTGTCCATTGATATTGTGCGTAATGAACACAACATTTCCATAGCTCGATGAGTAGCTTGAGTTTGTGACGGTTCCAGATGCTGCTGCATAGACAGGAACTGTGCCCTTTGCTGCAATATCTAATCCGAAGTGGTTTCCGCCAGAACGTCCGCCAAAACCAGATGAGAATCGGCCAGCAGCTGGTTTAATAAAGCCTGAGCTGCTTGCTGGTGTATCAGATACTTGATCTGAGCCGCCGCTGTGAGGTGCAGGTGCATTTTTTTCAGCTGCTTGTTTTGCTTTCTCCGCTTCTTCCTTTTGTCGGTGTGCTTCCTCAGATTTCACTGCCGCTTTTTGATTCGCTAGGATTTCTTGTTCATTCTCAAGCTTGCCTAGTTCATCATGTGCATGATTTTTTTTATCTGTCACATCACCTAAAATGTGTTCTTTTTCTTTGTGTTTCTTAGATAAATCTTTTTTCAGTGCTTCTAGCTCTTTTAGAGATGTTTCAAGTCCGCTTAGCTGATTATTTAGCTCTGCTTCTTTTTGCTCCACCAGCTTTAAATCATTTTCATGTTCTGTAATCATGTCTTTGTCTGCTTCGACAATCGTTGTGACAGCCCCAACACGACCGACAAAATCACTAAAGCTGCGAGCACCTAGCAGCACATCTAAATAGTTGATCGTACCGCCGCTTTTTTGCATTGAACGAATTCGGTCTTTGAAAATGGCTTTTCTTTTTTCAATTCGCTCATTGATGACTTGAATGTCTTTTTTTAGCTTCTTGATCTCTTGCTTCGTTTTTTTAACTTCTTTCTCTTTTTCAGCGACTTTTTCAGTTGCAGTACTTACCTTTTGGTCAATTTGTTCAATTTCTTTCTTGAGCTTTGATTCTTTCTTTTCAAGCTTTGCCAGCTCTGACTTCTTCTTCTTCAAGCTTGATTCAGTCTTCGATGTTTTCTCTTCGATTTGTTGACGTTTTTGATCTAGGTCTTCGTATGCGAATGCACGATTCTCGTTCCCTGGAATGTATAGCCACGTTGTTCCAATAAACGCTGCCATTCCAGCCATCATCAGCTTTCTTTTCAAAACGATATTCCCCTCCCATGACAACTGTCGACATGAAGAGCCGACCGGATGAATCGGATCAACCGGTCACATCTTCTATAGAAATCTCGAATGCTGCCATCAAAATATATTTATACTTTTAAGAATTTACGGATAGACGTTAAGCTTCCCCATACCCCAATGATTGCACCGATCACTAGCAGGATCAGTGATACTTGATAGACAAACGGGTTGTATGGAAGCATTGAAATAAATGAGCCTTGTACTCTCGGTGCGACCCAGCCCACTGCATATTGATACGTGCCAAGCAATAGAGCAATAGGTATAATGGAGCCAAATACACCAAGTAATAATCCTTCAATGAAGAATGGCCAGCGGATAAACCAGTTCGTTGCACCTACCAGCTTCATAATCTCAATTTCTTTACGTCTAGCAAAAATCGTAATTTTGATCGTATTGGAGATTAAGAACATAGCTGTAAATAACAGCCCGATAATGAGCACAATACCGACATTACGCGCCACTCCGACTACATTAAAGAGTCGGCTGACCTCTTCTTTTCCATAGGTTACTTTATATGTACCCTTTAGTTTTTCTAATTTCTTCGCTACTTTTGGTGTATCGTGAGGATCTGTTGTTTTCACAATAAACGCATCGTTTAATGGATTTTCTTGATCAACAAGCCCCATGGATTGTCCATTTTCTCCAAAGCTTTTAATCAGTGCTTTCAGTTCGTCATCCTTAGATGAGTACTTCACATCACTGATTTCAGGAATCTTTTCAATTTCTGCTTTTAATTCATCCTGCTGCTTTTGATTCGCCGTTAATTCGATTAATACTTTTACTTCTACTTCTTTTTCAGCGTTCGATGCCATGTTATTCAAGTTGAGCATAATCACAAGGAAAACCCCAACTAAAATCAATGTGACAGTCACCGCACTAATTGATGCAAATGTCATCCACGTGTTTCTTCCAAGTGAACGGAAGCTCTCACGTAAATGCCGCGAGAGAGTTTTAATCATAAATTCCGTACTCCCCTCTTGCTTCGTCACGCACAATCATTCCATCTTCGATTGCGATGACGCGTTTCTTCATGGTGTTTACAATTTCTTTGTTGTGTGTCGCCATAACCACTGTTGTTCCGCGGTTATTAATCTCTTCGAGCGTCTTCATGATTTCCCAAGAAGTGTCTGGATCAAGGTTTCCTGTCGGCTCATCTGCAATGACGACCTCAGGGCTATTGACAATCGAGCGGGCAATAGACACACGCTGCTGTTCACCGCCGGACAGCTGGTCAGGAAATTGACGCGCTCTGTGCTTTAGCTGAACCAGATCGAGAACATCAAGCACTTTTTTCTTAATGATATGAGGCTGTTCACCAATCACTTCAAGAGCAAATGCTACGTTCTCAAACACAGTAAGAGTTGGAAGCAGCTTGAAATCTTGGAATACTACGCCAATTTCTCTTCTTACGTAAGGAATTTCTTTTTCCTTCATTGATCCTAAATCTTTGTTATTAATTAAGATTTGCCCTTTGGTTGGCTTCTCTTCACGATACATCATTTTGATGAAAGTGGATTTACCAGCACCACTGGGACCAACAACATACACAAACTCTCCTGGATGGATAGAGACATTGATTCCATTGATCGCCTTTACGCCATTAGGATAGATCTTGTAGACTTCCTTCATTTGAATCATGTAATCACCTAATCTTTTCTTATTCGCTGACTAACAGCTTATCATGATGTTTTGACACTTCTCGTCAAAAAACGTTATGTATGGTCACGCACATACCCTTCGATACTTACTAACAATTTATGTCCTTTTCATCCAAAAAGATGAAAAAATTGAATCGTCTCATTTTCAACAACTCCAATTATACGTCATGAATCGACGCAATGGTATTACATTTATATTTCAAAACTTATAAATAAAAGGTAAATAGAATAATCAAAACCGAAAAACGTGCCTTTATACCCTTATTTTTTAAATAAAATTTAATATAATGCGTTTTCATACTATCTAAAAGTCTTTTTCTACATATAAAAAAACAAAAAAACCTTGTCGATTAGACAAAGGTTTTATTTTTTCTCTGCAAGCCATTTTGCTACTTCTTTTGCTTGCTTCTCATCTACCATACCGCTTGGCATAGAGCCTTTACCGTTTTGCGCAATATCTGCGATTTGGCTTTCATTATATTTCTTCCCTACTTCTTTCAGGCTTGGTCCGCCTCCGCCAGATAGGTCTTTCCCATGACAGCCAATACAGTTTTGCTGATAGATCTCCTCACCACTGCTCACAGATGAAGCACTTTTGCTGCCTTCTTTATCACTGCTGCTTGAATTTCCTCCACAAGCCGCGAGAACAAGAAGCATCGCTGCAAACAGCATCGTTAATCCGCTTTTTTTCATCTATTTCCCTCCCTTACAATCATTTGGTCAACGCTATTATATCCTTGTTTATGCCCTTTTAAAACCCTCACCAAGCACCTCTTTTGCATCCATCACGATGACAAATGCTGATGCATCGATTGCTTTCACCACTTGTTTCAACTTTGTGAATTGTGACTGCCCAACGACACACATCAAAATTGGGCGGTCATGATCGGTATATCCTCCGACTGCTGAGATCTTCGTCACACCGCGGTCAATTTGATCAAAAACCGCCTGTCTGACCTCATCTTCATGCCCTGTAATGATCATTGCCATTTTTGAATGACTGAAGCCAGCCTGTACCACATCAATCGTTTTACTAGAAATAAACACACCAATGACAGCGTATAGCCCCTCTTCAATTCCAAAGACCGTCATCGCAGCCAGAACAATCAAGCCATCCATCATCGCTAAACAGGTGCCTAGCGTGAGTCCTGTGTACTTATTGATGATTTTGGCAGCGAGTGCCGTTCCACCCGTTGATCCATTCCCAAGGAACACGAGCCCTATTCCGATCCCAATGACCACACCGCCAAAAATAGCCGCCAGCAGTGCTTCATGTGTGACAGGTGCAATATGTCTTGTGACAAACACCATGAAAGGTAAAAAAATCGAGCCGACGAGTGTTTTCACTCCAAATGTACCGCCTAATAAATAAAAGCCAGCGATAAACAGGGGAATATTGAGCCCCCATTGCACATAAGCCGCTTCAAAGCCGAATGACTGCATAATGGTACTAATGCCGCTCACACCGCCTGCTGCGATCTGATTCGGTAATAATAACGTATTAAATCCAATCGCCACGATGGCTGATCCGATTAAAATGAACAAATAATTTTTCACTTCGATCCAAAATTGTGAATGTTCCTGCTTCATGTCTTTCTTCCTCCGTTACTTCTGAATGCACACCTATTTTAAGCCCTCTTAAAACGATTGTAAATAACAGCCAAATGCAGTGCTAATGGATTAATACTTTATCACACAGACGGATCAGCGCACTTGCCGGTTGGCATAGGAGTAAATGATGGTATATTTAATATGTACATGAGAAAGAAGGGGCATGCGATGAAGAAAATACTGAAGATAACAGGTATGACATTACTTGCACTGATCATCTTAGCTTTTGGTGCTTTCTATACATGGAGCCGCTTTACATATGGACCATCAGAAGCATTAAAAAAACAGGTCAACATTGAGCAAGTGGAACATAAAAACAATGTTTATACATTTGAAGCACCAAAAAGTGATACTGGCATCATTCTCTATCCTGGGGCAAAGGTGGAACCACTTGCGTATGCCTATATCGGGGATACGCTGATGAAAAAAGGCTACTCTGTCTTTATCCCTGACATGCCATTTTCCTTTGCGATTTTCAATCCAAACAAAGCGCAGGACATTATCAAAGATCACCAAACAATCAAACACTGGTATATTGGCGGACATTCACTTGGCGGGGCAGCTGCCGCTATGTTTGCAGAAAAAAATCAGAGCAAGCTCGATGGACTCTTTTTCCTAGCATCTTATCCAGCATCAGATGATCTGAAACAATCTTCATTGAAAATCCTTTCTATTTCAGGTGAAAAGGATGGGCTGGCAACACAAGAGAAAATCAAGAAATCGAAAACAAATCTGCCGTCTCAAACTGTTTATCATGAAATAAAAGGCGGGAATCATGCGCAGTTTGGCATGTACGGCAAACAAAAAGGGGATCAGCCAGCGGACATTCCAGCCCTGTCGCAGCAAAATGATCTTATTCAGACAATGCTTGACTGGCTTAAGCCAGCAAAAAAGCTCCCGTAATGGGAGCTTCAGCGTGTAGACAAACCCTCGCATTCTTTGTCAGTCCTGCGCGTTGGTGCTCACGAATGTTCAATTCGCTCCGCGCCAATGCTCGTCCTTCCTAGACTTCAAAGGTTTTCTATCACGCTGAAAAGAAGACAAAGAGCTAAAATAAAGATCATTTTAGCCCTTTGTCAACAGTCTGAAAGCTCCCGTAATGGGAGCTTTTCATTATTATTTTTTTGTCACTTCTAAAAATTCTTCAGCATCTGCTACAGCCAAACGAATGGCTTCTTCCCAAAATGCTTTTTGGGTAAGGTCAACGCCTAGATGCTTTTTGGCTAAATCTTCTACTGTCATTGAAGCAGTATCCTTTAATAATGCAATGTATTTCTCTTCAAACGATGTACCAGCCTGCAATGCTTTTGCATAAATTCCTAACGAGAACATGTATCCAAAGGTGTATGGGAAATTATAAAATGGAACATTCGTGATATGAAAATGCAGCTTAGACGCCCAGAAATGCGGATGGTATTCATCTAATGAGTCACCGAACGCTTCCTTCTGCGCTTCGACCATCAATTCATTCAACCGATCAGCCGGCACTTCTCCTTTTTTACGCTCTTCATAAAAGCGCTGTTCAAATAAGAAACGAGATTGAATGTTCATGAAGAATGCTACACTGCGCTGCAGCTTATCCTCTAACAGGCTGAGACGCTCCTCTTCATTTGCCGCTTCTTTTAATGAAGCATCAGCTACAATCATTTCTGCAAAGGTCGACGCTGTTTCAGCTACATTCATTGCGTATTTGCGATTCAGAATGCGAACATCCTGCATCACTTCCTGATGGAACGAATGACCAAGTTCATGCGCTAGTGTCGCCACATTGGATGGACTTCCTGAGAAAGTCATAAAAATACGTGATTCTCCGCTGTCAGGGAAATTTGTACAAAAGCCGCCTACCCGTTTGTTTGGACGGTCCTCAGCTTCTACCCAGCGTTCATTAAAGGCTTTTTCTGTAAAAGCAGCGAGCTCTTCTCCAAATCCAGCGAAATGTTTCACAATAAAAGCAGCTGCTTCTTGATAAGGATAGATTTTGGTCTCACTGCCGATAGGAGCCCCAACATCGAACCAGCTCAGCTTATACACTCCAAGCATGTCAGCTTTTCGGTGTAAATAATCAATGAATGGCTGCTTATGTTCATCAATCACAGACCACATGGCATCAAGGGTTTCTTGTTTCATACGGCAAATTTCAAGCGGCTCTTTTAAAATGTGCTCCCAGCCTCTTGCTTCATACACTTGCAAACGAAAACCAGCAAGGTGATTGAGCGTACTAGCAAATAAATGTTCATCCTGCGTCCATGCATGCTCTAGGTTGTGGTAAACGGCCTTTCTGACTTCACGATCTGAATCATCCATCGCATTTTCTGCTTGGCCTACAGAGATCATCTGTGTTTCTCCATGCTGTTCAAACGGAATTGTAATTTTATTCACTAAGCTGGAATAAAGCTCATCCCACGCATGGTACCCATCTACAGCCAGCTTTTGAATCAGCGTTTCTTGTTCAACAGGTAATTGATCCTTCACACGGTCTCTCCGCTCATTTAATATGTAGCGGACATCTGAAAAGGCTGTTGAATTCATCAGTTCTTCCCACTTGTTTGCTGGGATAGCAGCAAGCGCTTGATCAAACAGTGCAAGGATTGTTCCTAAATCAGCTTCCAGCTTGGCAATCGTACCTCGAAGGCTGCCTGCTTTCATATCCTTCGTATTTTGGGCTTGGAGGCAGGTTACAAATGAACCTGCTTGAGATAATTTTTTATATGTAGTTTCATACGTGTCAAGGACAGACGTTAATTTGCTTTCAATGTGTGTATCTTCTTTTGAAAAGGCATTCACCTTTTGTCGTAATTCAGCTAATAGCTGCTGAATATGTTGCAGGTATGTCTTAAATTCTGGTGAAGAACTGCCTCCTTTAAAAAAGGCATCTAAATCCCACGTTTCTTGCAATGGTGTTAATCCCAAAATATTTCCCCCTTTATTTGCTAATTTCATCATACAAAGGATATAGAATCAGTATGTCGTATGTATTCCTTTATATTCATTATATTTTCTCACAATTAAAAAAACCCGGCAAGAAGCCGAGTTTTTATGATAATTTCGAACGCAGGTACGCATCGATAAATGAATCTAAATCTCCATCCATCACCGCTTGAACATTTCCCATCTCCGTATTGGTTCGATGGTCTTTCACAAGAGAATAAGGGTGGAATACATAAGAGCGGATTTGGCTTCCCCAGCCAATTTCTTTCTGCTCTCCTCTGATTTCATCCAATTCTGCCTGCTGTTCTTCGATCCGTTTTTGATAAAGTTTCGATTTCAGCATTTTCATCGCACGTTCTCTGTTTTTAATTTGTGATCTTTCTGTTTGGCACGTCACGACGACATTCGTTGGAATATGTGTGATACGAACGGCAGAGTCCGTCGTATTCACGTGCTGCCCACCTGCTCCGCTTGCACGATACGTATCTACCTTGATATCCTCTGTCCGAATATCAATATCAATTTCTTCATTGAATTCCGGCATGACATCACAGGAAACGAAGGATGTATGTCTGCGGCCAGAAGAATCAAAAGGAGAAATACGAACCAAACGATGGACACCTTTTTCAGCTTTTAAGTAACCGTACGCGTTATGCCCTTTGATGAGCAAAGTCACAGACTTAATTCCTGCCTCATCACCTGGAAGGTAATCAAGCGTTTCGACCTTAAAGCCTCTGCGCTCTGCCCAGCGAGTGTACATTCGCAGAAGCATAGAACCCCAGTCCTGTGATTCAGTACCGCCTGCACCTGGGTGAAGCTCCAGAATGGCATTGTTTTTATCATAAGGTTCGCTTAAAAGAAGCTGCAGCTCAAATTCGTTAAACTGCTTCGTTAAGTTCTTCAGCTCTTTTTCAAGCTCTGCATGAAGCTCCTCGTCATAATCTTCCTTTAATAAGTCATGCGTCATTTGCAGCTCTTCATGTGATTCACTGAGCTCATGGTAGGAATTCACAGAATCCTTCAGTGCATTGGCTTCATTAATAACGCCTTGAGCCTTTTGCTGATCATTCCAAAAATCAGCCTCTGACATCGTCGCTTCAAGCTCTGCGATTTTGGCCTCTTTTGTTTCTAAGTCAAAGAGACCCCCTAAAATCAGCTAGCCTGCTAGCCATATTTTCAAGCTCTTGTCTAATTTCTACTAATTCCATATCCTTCACCTCATAGATGTATGGGGGCTGACATGAATAGAAAGAGGTTTTCACCTCTTTCCATTACTTATTCTGTCTTCCCATGACAATTTTTATATTTCTTGCCGCTTCCGCAGTGACATGGGGAGTTTCGTCCAATGTCTACGACTTTACGTACCGGCTTCTTCTTCACTGTCTTCTCCTCATCGCCCTCTTGCGGCTGATGAGCCGTTGTTTGACCTTGAACCACTTCTTCACGTTCTAGGTTGTTTTGGATTTCTGATTTCAAGACATACTTGGCCACGTCATCTTCAATTGAAGCAACCATATGCTCAAACATCGCAAAGCCTTCCATTTGGTATTCACGAAGCGGATTCGTTTGTGCGTACGCACGTAAATGAATACCTTGACGCAGCTGATCCATTGCATCGATATGGTCCATCCACTTCGAATCCACCGCACGAAGAACGATGACTTTTTCAAATTCACGCATTTGTTCTTCGCCAAATGTTTCTTCTTTTGCATCGTATTTTTCTTTAATACGATCCATGATGAAGCTTGTGATTTCATCTGCTTCTTTACCGAAGATATCTTTGACCGTAATGGCACCTTCGTCTAAATAGTTCGTGTTGATTAATTCAACAAGACCATCTAGTTTCCATTCTTCAGGCAGCTCTTCTTTTGGTGTATAAGATCCCACAGCACGCTCAATTGAAGATTGGATCATATTGATGACAATTGATTTTAAGTTGTCAGAATCGATGACTTCAAAACGCTGTTTGTAGATTACTTCACGCTGTTGACGAAGCACATCGTCGTATTGCAGAAGCTGCTTACGGGAATCAAAGTTGTTCCCCTCTACACGTTTTTGAGATGATTCAACGGCTTTAGACACCATTTTACTTTGGATTGGTGTAGAGTCATCCATGCCAAAGCGGTCAAGCATCGCCATCGTCCGCTCTGCACCAAATCGGCGCATCAATTCATCTTCCATGGAGAGATAGAATTGGGTAATCCCTGGGTCTCCTTGACGTCCAGAACGTCCGCGAAGCTGGTTATCAATACGACGGGATTCATGACGCTCTGTCCCGATAACAGCCAGACCACCAAGTTCTTTTACACCTTCGCCAAGCTTGATGTCTGTACCACGTCCTGCCATGTTTGTTGCAATGGTCACAGCACCTTTTTGACCAGCCTCTTCAATAATTTGTGCTTCACGCTCATGGTTTTTTGCGTTTAACACTTGATGAGGAATGCCTTTATTTTTAAGCAGCTTAGAAATAAGCTCAGATGTCTCAACTGCTACTGTTCCGACAAGAACTGGCTGCCCTGTCATATAGCGCTGCGCAACATCCTCAGCCACTGCTTTAAATTTACCATCCATTGTGCGGTAAATTAAATCAGGTCTGTCATCACGAACCACTGGTTGGTTGGTCGGGATTGACACAACCTGCATGTTGTAAATGTTACGGAATTCTTCTTCTTCTGTTTTTGCTGTACCAGTCATACCAGATAATTTTTCATACATACGGAAGTAGTTCTGGAACGTAATTGTTGCTAGTGTCATGCTTTCGTTCTGCACTTCAAGACCTTCTTTTGCCTCGATGGCTTGATGCAGACCTTCACTATAACGGCGTCCTTTCATTAAACGTCCTGTGAAGGAGTCAACGATGACTACTTGGCCTTCTTCTACCACATAATCCACGTCTTTTTGCATCGCAACATGTGCCTTCAGCGCCTGAGCGATGTGATGGTTCAGCGCGACATGTTTGACATCAAACAGGTTTTCAATGCCGAATGCTTTTTCCGCCTTCGTCATTCCGCTTTCAGTCAGCTGCACACTTTTTGTTTTAATATCATACGTGAAATCATCTTCGATTTTTAATGTGCGGACAAATGCATTGGCTTGTACATAAAGCTTTGTTGATTTCGCAGCTTGTCCTGAAATAATAAGAGGTGTTCTCGCTTCATCAATTAAAATGGAGTCAACCTCATCGATCACGGCATAATGAAGCGGTCTCTGAACCATTTGCTCTTTGTAAAGCACCATGTTATCTCGTAAATAGTCAAAGCCGAGTTCATTGTTTGTTGAATACGTGATATCAGCGGCGTACGCTTCTCTTTTTTCATCTTTGTCTAAGCTGTTTAAGTTTAAGCCGACTGTTAAACCAAGAAACTCAAAAATTTTGCCCATTTCCTGCGCATCACGGCTTGCCAAATATTCGTTGACTGTCACGATGTGGACGCCTTTTCCAGAAAGAGCATTTAAATAAACAGGCATTGTTGATGTCAATGTTTTACCTTCACCTGTTTTCATTTCAGCGATGTTACCTTCGTGAAGCGCGATGCCCCCCATGAGCTGCACCTTAAACGGGAACATTCCTGTTACGCGGCGGGATGCCTCGCGAACCGTTGCAAATGCTTCAACCAGCAGGTCATCCACGGATTGTCCTTTTTCAAGTTTTTCTTTAAATTCAATCGTTTTATTTCGTAAAGCCTCGTCAGATAATTTTTCAAAATCTTGAGCGAGAGCTTCGATTTCATTTGCCTTTTTTTCATATCGGCTGATCGTACGTTTCGTAGGATCAAACACTTTGTTTAAGATTCCAAGCATATAATAACGCTCCTCTATTTCATGCAATTTTTCGGCATGTCCAAAAGTTTGACAGGTCCATATTTACCTGCATTTATCATACCATACCTTCTTTCATTTCCAAAGAATTTGCCATAATTTCGCACAAAAAACCCGCCCCTAATGAAGGGAACGGGTTTACTTTATTTAGGTTGTTTTTAAATCAGCATCAACTGATATTTAAGCGTTTGGCTCAATGAGTCCATATTTACCGTCATTTCGGCGATAAACCACATTGGTCAAATTTGTCTCAGCATTTGTGAAAACGAAGAAACTATGACCTAACATGTTCATTTGGAGAATGGCCTCTTCACTATCCATCGGCTTTAAGTTGAAACGTTTTTGTCTGACGATTTCTGTTTCATCAATCTCTTCGTCATCTTGAACTGCTACTTCAGCCGTACCATTTCCTCCAGCAAATAAGTGCTTTTTGGCACCTTGCTCGCGGAATTTACGGTTTACTTTTGTTTTGTGCTTTCTAATTTGACGTTCTAATTTACTGGCTGCTAGGTCTACTGCATTGTACATATCCTCATTATGCACCTCAGCTCGAAGTGCTAGATCAGTCATTGGAATGGTAACCTCAACTTTAGATTCTTGATCGTTGTAAAACTTCAAGTTCACGTTGACTGAAGCATCTACATCTGTCTCAAAATAACGCTCCAGCTTTCCAATTTTTTTCTCGACATGATCTCTTAGTGCAGGTGTTACGTCGATGTTTTCTCCTCTGACATTGTAATTCATGTAAAGAACGCCTCCTTTAAAATTAAGGATATGTAAACCTATTTCTACTTTTCCCTCCTTTTCTCCTGCTCAAACGTAAAAAAAATGTGAATATTTATTGAAATTTGTCGAATTTTGCGGTGCTTCAACTGTTGCTTGATAGGTGATGAATATATATTCGGCTGATTCTTGAAAAAGACCAGCGCACATTAAATGGTAAAAGATGAAATCGATGTTTTCAGCGATTGAGATAAGGATTTTAAATCCTCCGCAGCGGCTTTCATCTCTTCATTGGCGGCTAATGATTCTTCAACAGCAGCAGACATGTACTCTGTTTCTTCTGAGTTTCGTTTCGCACCTTCTTCAATGACACCAACTGTTTGAGAAATTTCCTCTGTACTAGCAGAAATTTGTTCTGCAGTGGCTGACAGCTCTTCTGCTTTCATTGAAATATCACGAATAGATTCCAAGATTTCATGGAAGCTCTGTTCAGATAATTGTGATACTTTTACACCCTTTGCTACATCCCGCTCGACCTTCGTCATCGATTGTGATGACTTTTCTGTATCTTTGTTCACGTTTTCGAGTAATTGACTAATTTGATCTGTCAGCTGACTAGATTCTTCTGCCAGTTTTCTCACTTCATCTGCTACAACTGCAAAGCCTCTTCCATGCTCTCCTGCCCTTGCTGCTTCTATAGCTGCGTTTAAAGCAAGCAAATTCGTCTGGTCAGCAATGGCATGGATATGACCTAACAGATCTTGAATGCCTGTAAACTGCGCTTGCACATGGGTCATTGTAGAATGGTGTTCATTCACAGACTCTTTTATAGAACTCATTTGTTTCACAAACTGTTGAATAAGGGCCGCGCCCTCTTCAGCCTTTTCAGTCACTGAAATTGAGTGACCCGAAACATCGGATGTGTGTACAGCTGCATTTTGCATGCCAGTCGACACTTCCTGAATGGCGGATGCTACTTTTCCGACCGCATCTGATTGTTCACGTGAAGCTTCACTGACCTGTTCAATCGAGCTAGATGTCTGCTCACTAGCCGATAACGTTTGACTGATGGTTTCCTCAAATTGAGCAGCAGAATCAGCAAGCTGTCTTGATCCGCTTTGCACCTGCAAAATAAGCTGACGCAAATGAGCCGTCATTTGATTAAAGGCTGTGCCGAGTTGACCAATCTCATTTTTAGAGGTCACTTCAATCTCTTCAAGGGTTAGATCACCATCTGCCATCCTTTTTGCGGCATTTGTGACAGAAACAATTGGTTTTGTCATGCGATGAACAAATCTGATCCCAATCACCAAAAGGCCAACAATAATCGCTGCACTGACCAAAATGAGTGTAAGCAATAATTGATTACTATCTTGATTGAGCTGATTGATTTTTTGATCACGTTGTTTTAGCTGATTTTGAGCGAACTCTTTTGTAAAGGTATGTATTTCTTGTTCGATAGGTTGTAATTCTTGACTGAGGCGGGTGTTGAATTCTTTTTGATTTTGCATATTTAATGAATTAAATAATCGATTTGTTGAGGTGTAGTAGAGATAATTTTTTTCTGAGATTTGATCTAATAGATTTTTTACTTGTTTGTCCGTACTCATTTTCGAAGCTTCTGCTGTTTTCTTATTAATATCTTCATATGTTTGCTCAATTTTCTGCAAATTTTCAGCATCTTGTACGACGACATATGTTTTAATCTGTGCTTCCTGCTTTTGAAGAAGCGCTTCTAATTCCAGCGAGGTCTGATAAAGCTTCACTTCCTTGCTTAATAGCGCTTTATAGGATTGATCTGTTTTGTAATAGAGAAAGCTTGAGAAGCCTAACATACTGACAAACAATACACATATGACAATAAGCCCAATTAAAAATTGATTTTTTAGTCTCATAATTTCCTCCGAATGGTCTGAATTGGACAAAAATTAATGAATGACATACGGCCTCATACAGGCATGTATTTCATCCATCCACTTTCTATATTCAGGTATAAAGTATGTTTTCAGGAATGATTGGAAGTGATTTGAAGGGAATGTATAGAAAGCTAGTATATCAAAACTTAAAAATATTTGATCAAACGAACGAATCGTTTTGGCAAAGTGTTCATTTTCAATAATTGAAAGCAGAAGAGGATGTGTTGTGTCTAAATGAAAGAAGGCATGGATCAGATCATTAAAGATCCGATCCCCTTCTGTTTTGTCAAAATCCTTCTCAATTTCATCTAAATAGTTTAGACTCTCTTCTATCGTGTATAGAAGTTCATAATATGTGGTTAATAAAATATAGTCATTTGAACGATACGCCACAGGTCTCACCTATTTATTTCCGTTTATCGTAGTATACGCCGTCACTCGTTATGGGCTGGTATGGATTTTGATAATTCAGCTGTTTTGTTTTCTTTTTTTGAATGGCTTGAATATCTGCTTTTATCCCATTTTGGATAACCGTTAATTGTTGCGCCATCTGTTGATCTGTTTGGATGATTTCTCGAATTTTCTCTTTTTCTTGATCCGTCAATTCATGCTGTATATCTCTCATTAATTCGTCTCTCTCAATTAAAAAGGCATCAAAGTCTTCAACAAGTGTCTCACTTTGCGGATTTTCCGCTATTTCGGCTGCCATTTTTAATGTTTGATCATGCAGCTGGTCCACAATACTCATAGAGAACCCCCGATAGAGTGGTGACGGCCTTTTCGATCGGTTTGAATGACTTCCTTCCACGCATCACGGAAATCAGTTACGTACTCTTCTACTTCATTCAATATCTCTTCGTCATTTTGAAGATTGGCTTCTATCAGTCTGCGATAAATGTAATCATACATACTTGCCATACTCTTTGATACGTCATAGGAACGATTTAAGGTGACATTTAATTCTTGAATGATGTTTTGAGCCTTTTTTAGGTTCAAGTTTCTCGTTTCTGCATCCTCTTTTTGAATGGCATGCTTCGCTATTCTGATGAACTTTAAGCAGCCTTCATAAAGCATAAGCGTCAACTCGGCAGGTGTTGCGGTCTCAATAGAATTTTTCTGATAGGCGGCATAAGGGTTCTGTATTGCCATATGTTATAAACCTCCAATTATTGTCCAAGCAGTTGAGAAAGGTAGCCAGATTGGTTGTTTAGCTTTTGAATTGCACTATCCATGGCGTTAAACTTCGTATAGTAACGGGCTTCCACCATTTTTAAACGATCTTGGAATGTACTCATTCGTTTTGTCAAAGAGTCAAGGTCCTTACCAAGTCCATATTCCTTTAATTCCATTGTTGTGCTGCCAGCCTTTGTTTGAATGCTTTTGGTGAAGGCAGATAAGGAATTTTTGACACGATAGATGATTCCTTGTTCTTGATATTGCTGCTGTGCTTTGTTTTTATCCTTTGAATCCACATTTAAACTACCCGAGATGAACATTTGACTGACCTTCTGCGGATCTGCTTCTATGGCTTCTTTTAGTTTCTTTTCATTAATTTCAAGTTTTCCGCCATCTTTATATTTTGATGATGTCGTAATTCCAATTTGCGTGATATGAATTTTATTCGCATCACTTGTCGTAATATCAGCATAAAAATCATTTCTTATTTTAGAGGCGCCAGATCGTAAAATAGAATCACTTCTCAGCAAGCCAGACTTTGCGGTCGTTTCCCATAGCTCCACTTCTTTGTCAGACATCGCTTTTTTCTCTTCTGCCGTTAATGGATGATAGTCTCTGTTTTTCTTTTCATTGACTTTACCATTAATCTGTTCAACGAGCTCATTGTATTTATCAACAAATTGTTTAATTTTATCAAAGATTACATCCACATCTGTTGAAACGTTTAAACTGACGGGCTTATCCGTGGTTCCTTTAAGCTCGTACGTAATACCAGCCTGTGTAAAGGTATTGTTGTTATTCTCCATTTTCAGACCATTAATCTCGTATTGCGCCTTCTGTCCTTGAGTGGTCGCAACTAATTTGTTATCTCCATCTACTTGGAAGCCTAATTGCGTTAAAAATGAAGCCGAATTGCCATCAGCTGCTTTAATACTGACACCTTCACCCGTTGTCCGAGAAGTAAGTGCGATTGTATCCACGTAGTTAGTTCCATCAAAGATTTGGCCTTTGTAAGCCGTCACACCTAATTGCGAGTTGTTCAGACTTTTCACGATGTCATCAATTGTATCGGAATCAGAAGTATTGATCGTCACCGTTTTCGGTTTTGTCGAATCTGGTGTCATCACCTCAAAAGTAAAAGTGCCGTTTGCTGGTGTATATCCGGAAGTACCAGAAGATTTAAAGACGGAAGCTGTCGCTAGTTGAGTGACATGAATAGAGCCAGAGGTCGCATTTGTTGATCCAGTTGCTGTGACAGCAGATTCATTTGAGCTTGTCACTTTTTTGGCGCCATATGTACTTGGAAGCGTTAAGTTTAAGCTGTTAATCAAATCATCTAATTCTTTGACTTTCGAATTCACCTCGCGATAGCTGTCTCTTTGCCATTCCAGCGTTTGTTTCTGACGTGTCATTGTATCAAGAGGTGCTTGCTCCGTTTTCATCAGCTTTGATACGATTTCATCAATATCGAACACATTTGAAAATCCAGTAATACGATTGACCATTGTTATGTTCTCCCTTCATTTACATTCTTTTATCTACAAATAGACCGACAATTTCTGTCATTGCCGCATAGAAATCAAGCCATTCCTTGGACGGAATTTCTCTAATAACTTCATCTGTTTGGTTATCTACGACTTTGACATAATATTCATTGAGTTTTTCATGTAATTCAAATTGAAGATGAAATTGAGTAGGTTCAATCAGCTTGTTTGCGCCTTGAAGCGTTTTTTCAATTTCTTCTTTTGAAACAGCCCTGCCATTTGCTTGTGAGTCAGAGTTTACATTGTCATTCTGGTTATTAGAAACACGGGTTTGAAATGCATCGATAATTGGCTCTAATGATGTCAACTTACCAACAGACATAGTTATTCAGCTCCTGTGCTTTAATCTATCTTTTATATCGGCTTTGAATTTGCAAATTAAATATAGATGGACCGATTTGTTAAAGTTTCCTATAGATTATGAACATCTGTATCGAAACGCTTTCACACGGAGATGGACAACTGAATTGAATAAAAAAATCCTCACTTTTTTTGTGAGGATAATTGAGAGAGGAGATCTAAGGATAAGCTCGCAGCACGATTGTTCTCTTCTTGAATAGACAGGTACACTTCTTTCCTGTGAATATCAATGTGCTTAGGAGCCTCAATCCCGACTTTCACTTGATCACCCTCGATTGAAATAATCTTAACTTCAATATCATCGCCTATTTGAATCGACTGGTTTAATTTACGAGACAGCACTAACATGAGGATGCCACCTCTAACAAATGTTTTGTATGATAGGCTGAATCATGCAAAATCACCTGCTTGGCTTTCATGTTTTTTCGGTTCACAATAATAGGCGCTCTTAAATTGGCTGTCGTTTTTTCAATAGATGATTCCATTGTTAAAATAACCATCACTTCCACATCATTGGCATCTTCTACTTCTAGAATGTCTACAACCGTTTCATCTAAATCAAATTCGTATTGATTGAAAAATAAAAACGGGCTGCTGACGATAAAACCTAATGCCGAGTTATTTAATGATTGAAGAACTAAAAATGGAGACTCTTCTGATAAAGGCAAAATGACAAACTGTTTTTGATCCAGAAATCCTGGTATCCCGTTAGAGAAGTGAATGATTTGCTCCTCTTTGATTGTCACTTCACCATGGTATTTTGTTTGAATGATCATAATTCACGACCTTTTTCGTTTTTCTTAACTATACCTTATCACCATTTTGGCCCGTTTCGTCAACTTCTATTTTTAATTCTGGATATTGTAACATATCAATATTGACCTTACCTGGCTGGTAGTTAACGATTGGTTTATGAGGTGTGGCCTCTATGATAGCTTTTTGCGGCTCCACATCAATTTGAAGCTCAGAAGGCTGATAATGAATTTTCACACTAAAGAATGAAGGTATCACACCAATGGTGAATTGTTTTGCTGGGGGACTGCCATTGATTTTGGCAAACTCAGCAATCGCATTCCCACCATTCTCGATCTTGATGAGTTCACTTCCTTCTTCCGCTCTGCGACCCATTCCTTCTCCAACAGCACGCTTCCCCTCAGCTGCCCATTCCTCAGAACGCCTAAAAATTGACTTGATGTCCATATCGGCAAACGCCTCGGTTTGATCAATGGTTAATTTCGACGGTGTCCTTTTGATATTCATGACAGCTCGTGGCTGCTGAATCTCAAGATCAGCTTGTGGCTGCTCTACTTCTTGCCGAGAAGGAGTTGTCGACATTTGAAGCTTTGCATAGGTTTGCTGCATTAACAATCTAGGGATTTGCATATGTTCACCTCCATGATGCAAAAAAGCACCCATCGGATGCTTTTTATTATCTTAAGAAATCTACAAGGGATGGCTGAATGACTTTAGCTGTTGTCGCTAAAGCAGCTCTATTCACCGTCTCTTGTTGAAGAAGATCAAGAATTGCCTTTTCACTTTCAACATCTTCATTATCTGATTTAGCATTTTTCAGTACTTGGTATTGTGAAGTCAAACGACTTCCTACTAAGTCAACACGATTCGAACGCGCTCCTAGGTCGGATCGCTCAGCACTCATCACTTCTTTGAACTGATCGATACTTCCTAGTGCATCATCAGAATTCGCAAACGTTCCATTTTTCAATGAGTTTTCTAAATCAGTCAGCATTTCAATGACATTTTGACCGTTAGCCTGTCCGCCAAACGCTGAGATTGGATTTGAGTTTACATTTAAAGTGATACCATCAGAAATATTCGCTTGAACAGCATTCGCATCTGTATAATTTTCGAAGTTAAATGTATAAGTTCCGTCTGCATTCTCAACAACTGGTTTAACATTTGTATTTGTCCCATTAAATACGAACTTACCTAGCATTTGAGTGTTCATTGCATCAATGATTTGATTCTTCATCTGGCCAATTTCCACTCCGATAGCTGCTAAATCTTCGGGCTGCTTTGTTCCATTTGCCGCATCAAGCACTTTATCTCGTATATTTGACATAATATCAATGATTTCAGTGACACTTGTTTCAGATGTATCAATCCAGTTTTGTGCTTCATTTAAGTTATTTTTATATTGTTCATTTCGAAACAAGGCAGTACTATATTGAAGGCTTTTTACTGCTGCAACAGGATCATCAGACGTTTTTGTAAAACGTTTGCCTGTTTGTGCCTGCTCATTAATTTTAGAAAGTTTTTCATAACTTTTACTAATATTTCGAAGTGAGTTTTGAGAAATCATACCTTGTGTGACTCGCATCCGTTATCCCTACCTTCCTACGACACCCATGCCGTTTATGACCTTATCCAATACTTCATCTTGTAATGTCATAATTCTCGCAGCCGCATTATATGCATGCTGGAATTGGATCATATTCGTCATTTCTTCATCAATGGAGACAGCGCTAGTCGACATTCTACGTTCATTGGCTGAATTGACAAGAGCAGCTGAACTGCTTTCAAGCGTCATGTTCTTTTTCCCTTGTACCCCCATCTCAGCAATAACATTTTGGTAATAATCCTGAATTGTCGTTGTATTGCCGCCGATTGGTAACTTTAAGTCTTGTATATTAGCTAATTTCGTAGCATTCGAACCGTCACCTTGTGTTTGATTGAGAGATGCAGCAATATTATCTGTTGATGCTAAAATGACATCGCTCACTTTAATACGAGCTGCCAAACCTTTATTCAACTCATTGTTATTTTCGATATCAAAAAAGTCTTGTCCACTTGCACCATTTAACGTATACCCCTGCTTATGTACATCGTTAAATGTATCCATGAATACTTTTGCTACTTCATCCAGCTCTGCAAGCATATCTGGATACATGCCTTTTTCAGCACCGTTTGACATGTAGCCATAAGCCTCAACAAGTGCTTTTACTTTACCGTTCACTTGTAATTGATCCGCTGCAATTGTTGTTGTTCCGAATTGTAGTGAGTTAACAAGTCCCGTTGTATTATCATAAGAGATTTGCAGTTCAGACTTTTCGTTCGTAATACCATTCAAAATGTTTCCAGCTGATTGTCCATTTGCACCGATAATGTCGATGTTGACAGTTCCTTCAGCAATTTTGAGCGCATTACCGCCAGGTGGATTGTAACTGACCTTAATATCAACAAGTGAGGATAATTGATCGACCAAAGTATCACGTGTATCATAAAGATCATTTGGAAGATATCCATTTGGCTCAACTGCTGCAATCTGTTTGTTCACTTCATCTATTTGAGATAAAAGAGTGTTTACATCTTTGGCCGTTGAATCGAGTTCGGTTTTCAAATTCTTTTGTATCGTTGTTAAAGAAGAATTGAGCAGACGGAATTGATCAACTAAAGCCTGTGCACTTGTTTTAACAACTGTACGTGCAGAAGCTGTATCAGCATTTTTTGATTCCGATAAGACCTGTAATGATTTCCATAGATTATCAAAAGCTCTGTTCAAGCCTTCATCCGTCAAATCATTCATAACCCCTTCCATCTGTGAAAGGGCATCTGACTTCGTTGAGTAGTAAGATAAGTTATTATTATGATCTCTGTATTGTAGATCTAAAAAGCTGTCTCGAATTCTTTCAACCGTTCCAACTTGTACGCCAGTCCCCATTTGGCCATACGTCTTGCCGTCATAAACCGAAATGACTGGATAAGGATTTTCTGCTTTAAAGGTCACTCTTTGTCTTGAGTAGCCCTCCGTATTTGCATTGGAGACGTTGTTTGATGTGACATAAAGCCCTGCACGCTGGGCTGTGATTCCTCTTTTTGCCGTTTCTAGTCCCATGAATGTAGAACCCATTGGTATCCTCCTTGTTTACGCCTTTGAATCAAACAAAGCCCTTTGCTGTTTAGGCTTTGAACTCTCAAGACCATTTTGTCCGTAATTCATATTTTCTTTATTAGGGTTAACGAGATCGAATGTCAGTGAAATAAATTGAAGTGACTGCTGAATAAGCTGCTTGTTCAGTTCATTTACATCTTTTAGTTCCACCATGATGTCATTTAGTTTCTCATATAATGAAATGAGCTCTTCTTGATCTGTACCTTCAGCCTTTTCGATACATGCAGTGATGGTTGGTGATTGATCACTTTGTAAAAATTGAACGGTCGCTTCAATTCGTTTTTCTTCTAATTGAGAAATGGCCTGAATATACTTTTGCTCTAAATTCAGGACCTCTGAAAGAGCATCAATCTCATTGCTTTTCAGCATTTCTGTTTTATCCTTAGACAACTTTAAAAGCTGTTCATGCAATCCATAGAGACGATGCAGTTCTTCAATAATTATTTTAACTGACATTCACGCTGCTCCCTTTTGTTATTGTTGTTTATAGAAATTCAGCATTTTATCTGCAATGCCTTTTGTATCTACTTGATATGTTCCGGCTTCAATGCTTTTTTTAATTTGGTCAATTTTATCTTGGCGTTCTCTCATAATATTCGGCACCTTTTGCATTTCGATTGCCTTTTTAGAAATTTCGACTTTATCAGTTGATTTAGCTTGATTCGATTGCAACGTTTGTTTCTCATATGTTTTCTTGTAAGGATTTACTGGTTGTGTTCCATATCGATTAATTTTCACGGGATTCCTCTCGCTTTCCGTTACAGTCTGTCTTGATTCTATCCATTTTATCGACCAAACTGCAACTTAGTTTAGGGAATCAGTCGTTTTTAGGATTAATGGCATAATAGGTGTCTTTTTTCCTAGATTCAATCTCCCTTTTACGCTCCTCTTCTTGGTTCATTTGGCTGATTTGCGAATGAATATCCTGTTCACATTGGCTGCATAGCTTGTTTTTCCTGATCGCTTTGCCACATCTTTCACAAGGATAATTAATATTTGGAAATTGACTAATTTGCAGTCTTTTCAAACGAATAAATTTCAAGATTAATTCTTCATCAACTTCTGTTGCTTCTACTATTTCAGCGATGGTTGATTGTCTATTGCTTTGTTTTCTCAAGAATTTATATACGATATCAAAAGAACGTTCTTCTTCTTCAAAGCATTTGTTACAAACCGTTTGGATGGTGGTTTTTAAAAATAGCTGATTACATTGTGGACAGTTTGCCAATTGATTCATAACCAAAACCCCTTACGTTATTTTCTTTTCTTATTATCGGTTAATTATCATGATTTTTAACTACGTATCAACGTAAAAGAAGAAACACTTTTAGCACCTGCGTCTTTCAAAATTCTTGCCGCATCATAGATGGTTGCTCCCGTTGTATAGATATCATCAACTAATATAATATCCCTTTGAACAATCGCATCTGTTTGCTTTATTTGAAACAATCCTTTTTGATCTAGGCGTTCATTTTTCTTTTTTTTAGACTGCTTACTTTGATGTATTTTCACGAGTGGCTGCAATATTGGCTTATCTAGCAAAGAAGCGATTATCACGGACTGATTAAATCCTCTTTCTTTTAGTCTTTCATGACTTAAAGGAATCGGTATCAGCAATGGGTCTTTTATGCAGAAGGAATGTTTAAATGCTGCTTGTACATCTTTTTGAAACAGCTCAGCTAAAGCCGTATCACCCCGAAATTTAAAGCGGGCAAGGACATCTTTCATCAACTCGTTGTAAGTATAAACTGACCTATTTTTTACAAGGATTTTAATAGAATCAGAGCGTTCATTCCATCTGTTACAGTCCTGGCACAATTGGCCATTTGACTGCGCCCTTCCGCATGTTGGACAAATAGGACGCTCAATCTTTACTAAGTGATTCTTACATGCTACACAAAGGCGATCATCATTTAATAGTAGGAATGATTTCCATGTAAAAGCAGGCACAAAATGTCCCTCGCAAATTTGGCAAATCAATTGGTTTCCTTGTTCAGCAGCAGACGATTTTCACATCTTGGAAATGCAGAGACCTTGGAAGCTGCTTCTGTCAGAATGACCAGCATCGCAGTATTCTTCTGTTTATCCACCATCTCAGATTTACTGTAAGATATTTTATCGATATCTGTTATATATTGTGGTTTCACTTGATTCAGTGAAATCGCTAATACATCTTCCATACACTTTTCACAATGACAAATCATGTTTAATTGGTTGAGATATTGATTGAGAATTTCCTTGAGTAGTATTTCTTTTGCATTGAGTAGCATATTTGTCTCTCCTGCCATTTGTGTATTGTGAATATAATGTACCATGATTTAGTTGAACCCACACTGTTTTTCAGAAAACTCTTTTGCAGCCGTATCATTCATTTTTGCGATATGCTTCTTTGCTTGTTTCATACTTCTCGTTAAACCAAAATGAAAAAGGAAAACATCTCCTGTACAATAATCCGGGTGTCTGCCTACCCGTCCAGATATCTGAACAAGTGCACTCTCTGTAAAAATAGTAGATTCCGAACCTAGTACCCCCACTTGAACATTTGGAATCGTTACGCCTCTTTCTAGAATAGTGGTTGTAACTAGTACATCGTATACGTAATCTCTAAAGTGCTGAACCTTTTGTTTCCTATCCGGATCATCGGCAGATACTCCCTCCACATTTAAGGATTGTTCTCGAAGAATCTTCGTTACCTTCTTCATGGTAGCAATTGAAGGAACAAAAAGTAATATTCTTCTCCTATTTGCAATATGTCTCTGCATCCAATTCATCACTTTAGGGGGCAGCTGGTTCTTTTTTAATTTCTTTTTCCAATGACCGATCCAATGAAAGGTCGGTACGGGTAATGGTTGCTCGTGAAAACGCAAAGGAATTTTTATCGCTTCCAGTTTTCCACGAGAAACCTCTCTCGTCATTTTTTTAGAGGGTGTCGCACTTAAATAAATCCTAACCCCTCTGTTCTTTCTCATCGCCTTTAGAACAGCAAATTGGAGACGCTCATCCATTGAATAAGGGAAGGCATCGACTTCATCTACAATGAGCACATCAAAAGCATTTTTGTATCTCATCAGCTGGTGGGTTGTGGTGATCACAAGCGGTGTTATTTGAAACCTTTGAGAACTACCTCCGTAAAGTACGGTAATTGTCACCCCTTGAAATGCTTTTCTAAGCCGTGGTTCGAGTTCAAGCACTACATCTGTTCTAGGTGTCGCAATACAGACATTCATTCCTTGATTTAACGCATATTCGATTCCGTGAAAAAGTACTTCCGTTTTCCCTGCTCCGCAAACCGCCCAAACAAGTAGATCAAATTTGTTTTTAATAGCTTCAATCATTCTTTCTGACGCTCTTTTTTGTCCTTTAGACAGCTCTCCCTGCCATGTTAATTCGGCTCGACATGTTTCTACCATTTGTGGACCTGTCCATTCATAAAGAAACCCACATTCTGCTACTTTTCCCATCATGATGCATGATCTACAGTACACACAATCCTTTTGACACACTTCACATGGAAAATGAGCGAAATACCGCTTGTGTGATACACCGCACCGGCAGCATGTAAAACCATTTACTTTCCTCTCAATGGCTGGAGACCGATTGACTAAGCCCTTCTCCTCCAGCCAATCTAAATTGGACTGTGGGCACTTTGTTTCAACGGTGAGCAGATGGCGTGAATGCAGCTGCCGCATTAGTTCCATTGCTTTGTCCATATTCAACATTACCAAACACCTTTCAATTGATGTTTGGCTATTATGCGCAAAGACATGACATTTCGTCCAACAGGTAAAATAGAAAAACAAAACCCCTTTTCCATAAGAAAAGAGGTTTTTTAGGAATTATCTAATCACCCAGCCAAGGGCTAAAGAGCCTTCACCTAGATGGGTGCCGATTACGGCACCAAAGTAGCTTTTATAAAATTCAACATGAGGATATTTTTCTGATAAGTGCGCAATTAATTCTTCTGCTTCTTCTTCTCTATTACCATGTATCAGTGTTGCTCTCATCGGAACACCACGTGATGCATCTTCATCAAATAATTCAAAAATACGTGAAATGGCTTTTTTACGTGTGCGAATCTTCTCAAAAGGAACAATTAGCTTGTTGTCAAAATGCAAAATAGGCTTTACCTTTAAGAGGCTTCCAATAAAAGCCTGAGCACCATTTAATCTGCCGCCTCTTTGCAAATGAGTTAAATCGTCTACCATAAAATACGCCCGCTGACTTTCTTTCAGGTAATTTAGATGTGCTAACACTTCTTCTAAAGAAGCACCTTCTTGGATTTTTTCAGCAGCTTCTAACACATAAAAACCTTGTGCCATACAGCTTGTTTCTGTATCAAACGGGTAAATATCAATCCCGTCAACTAGATCATTCGCTGAGACCGCACTATTATACGTTCCACTAATTCCACTTGAAAGGTGGATACTAATCACGGCGTCGTATGTTTCACTTAGTTTTTCATATAAGGCTATTAATTCACCGAAAGCAGGCTGAGAGGTTGTTGGAAGATCTTTGTGTTTTTTGATTTCTTCATAATATGTCTTCCAGTCCATTTCTATTTCTTCACGGTATGATTCACTGCCAAAGATGACGTTAAGGGGGATCATATGAATATTATGTTTATCACGCAGCTCTTGTGGTAGATAAGCAGTACTGTCTGTTACAACGGCTATTTTCATTCTTAAATACCTTCCTTATTCGTTAAGTTACTCTTTTTTATTTTAAAAGAATGATCATTTTTTCATTAGATTTATAATAGTAATCAAAAAAGCCTGCCTAATCAATAGGCAAGCCCGCTATATCCGAAAAAGACTCCTTACCCTGTCTATCATTTCCCTCCACCTAAAATGTGAGAGAATAAAACAGGCGAAAAAGGAGTACTTGTCCGGAACATTATCTCATTTCTACCCAGCCGTTTTTAATAGCTACAACAACAGCTTGTGTACGGTCGTTTACATTCATTTTTTGCAAAATGTTACTCACGTGGTTTTTAACTGTTTTCTCACTAATAAAGAGCGATTCACCGATTCCTCTGTTGCTCTTTCCGTCAGCTAACATTTGAAGAACTTCACATTCACGTCTAGTTAAGATATGAAGTGGTCTGCGAATTTCAGGATATACCTCATGCTGTGGATGTGCTGAAACGCCGCTAGTTGCCAAGCGTCGGAATTCATTTACTAAATTATGAGTGACTTTCGGATGTAAATAAGAGCCTCCGTCAGCTACAACTTTCACTGCTTCGATGAGTGTGTCTGCATCCATTTCTTTTAGCAGGTAGCCTCTCGCCCCTGTTTTCAATGCATGTGTTACATAGTTTTCATCGTCATGAATAGATAGAATAATGACTTTTGATTCGGGATAAAGCTCAACAAGCTGCTTTGTAGCCTCAACACCATTTACATTCGGCATATTAATGTCCATAATGACAACATCCGGATGATAGTGTTCTACGATACGTGCAGCTTCGTCACCGTCGTCTCCTTCTGCAACTACTTCAAAAGTAGGTTCAAAATCTAAAATCCGTTTGACACCTTCACGGAATAATTGGTGGTCATCAATAATTACAATATTTACTTTAGTCACAAGCTACGCCTCCCCATGTTTATTGTTCTACACCTGAACTTTATGGTCAATATGTCTTTTGACTCTATTTTACAATTTTATTTTGCAATGTTAGTGGCACGCGAATCATGATGAATGTCCCTAGACCTATTTTTGAGTCTATGGTCATTTTACCTTCCAGTAAGTCTACGCGTTCTTTCATGCCAAGTAAACCGAAGGATTTGTTTTTGTTTGTTTTCACATCTTTCATATCAAAGCCTTTTCCATCGTCTTTAATAATTAAGGTCACAAAGTCTTTCGTTACTTCTACTTTGACAGAGATTTCTTCAGCTTCAGAATGTTTTAATGAATTTGTGACAGCTTCTTGGGCTAGTCTAAACAGTGCTACTTCAAATTGAGAAGCAATTCTTTCGCTTTCTGTATCACCTAGGCATTGGAACGTAATTTTGGTTTTCCCATCATATTCTTCAATTGTGTTTAAGTATTTTCTCAGTGTCGGAATCAGACCCAAATCATCTAAAGCCATCGGTCTTAAATCATAAATGATTCTTCTCACTTCGTACAGTGCATTTCGCACATTCTGTCTGAGACTTCTAATTTCTTTAAAACCTTCTTCTGTTCCGCGGTCTCTAAAAATCCGTTCAATTAATTCGGAACGCATCATCACGTTTGCCAGCATTTGAGCAGGGCCGTCATGAATTTCCCGAGACACTCTTTTGCGTTCTTCTTCTTGGGCTTCAATAATTCTCAGCCCAAAATCTTGTTTTGCCTGAGCATCTTCAAGTAAAACGCCAACCTGGCGTAAATCCTGGTTGAGATAGTTGAGAACAACTGTAATCTGACTCACAAGCGTTTCAGAACGTTCAATGACGTCTTGTAAGCTTAATAATCGTCTTTCCAGATCGTCTCTTCTTTCTCTCAGCTGCTTCTCGCGCTGCTGAATCATGGTGAGTTCCACTTGCAAGTTATGTGCTTTTTCGTAGGCCTCACGTATTTCTTCTTCGCTGAATTTGTTGAAGTTTCTGCTGACCTCAGATAAGCGGTTTCTAGCATGTCTTGTATGGACTTCCAGCTTATCCCCAAAATCAATTACTTCGTTTACTTGCTGTTTGATTTGCTTCAGCTCTTCTACTAGGCTTTCATATTGTTGACGGGACTGTTCGCCTATTCTAAATACTTCGTCCTTGCTGCCATCAACTGTACTTAGCATTTTCATGATGATTGAATCCAATAATTTCGGATCCATTTTGGGTGTTGTCATGGCTTTTCCCTCCCGTAACAGTGATGTCATCTTTTTTTATTATAAATGTCATTGATCTGCATTTTATGTCGAATTATAATGAAAGAATGCGTATAATCATGAAGTTTTTATGACGACCCTTTTTCCGCTCCTATCATCATAACAAAATACGCTGTAAAATTCTAAAACCAATGCAAATTTTCACTAGTCTTACAATTTGCTTGTCAGGAGGGTATGTCTTTTGCTGAATCGCTATCTTACAGTAAAAAGTCGTGGCGAGCATGAGATCGTCATTGAAAAATCACGTTTTATTTGTCATATACAGCGTGCTGTTTCAGAAGAAGAAGCACAAGCATTTATACAATCCATTAAAAAACAACATTGGAATGCCACACATAATTGTTCAGCCTATCTCATTGGTGAACATGACCTGATTCAAAAAGCGAATGATGATGGTGAACCAAGCGGTACAGCAGGTGTGCCAATGCTTGAAGTGCTAAAAAAACGGAAGCTGAAAGATACAGTCGTTGTGGTCACTCGTTATTTCGGCGGTATCAAGCTAGGTGCCGGTGGATTGATTCGTGCCTACGGAAAATCTGTATCAGAAGCTATCAACCATGTTGGAATGGTAGAGCGCTGTTTAATGCGTACAATGCACACAACAATAGATTATACATGGCTTGGAAAGGTAGAGAATGAGCTTAGAGCCTCATCTTTTCAGTTAAAAGAAATCCATTATGCAGAAGATGTTATTTTTGAGACATATGTCGAAGAAACACAAACAGAGCAGTTCATTGAGTGGATGACTGAGCTGACAAATGGAAAGAGTGTTACAAAAGAAGGCGAACTGATTTATTTAGAAAAGGACATTGGTCCGATAAAGGAGACAGATGAATGGCACAACGAGTAAAAGTGCGTGTACGAAAGAAAAAGAGTAAGAAGAAGAGAATTATCAAACGTATTCTGGTCTTATTTTTGCTTCTTATCATCTGCATGGGCGGATTTGCAGTATATAAAATCGTCAATACTCTTCAAGCTGCTGACAAAACATATGATGAACTAAACCGTGGAGAGAAATCGAATCTTCGTGATGCTGTCATTGATATTAAGAAAAAACCTTTCTCTGTATTATTTGTCGGAATTGAGGATTATGCCACAAAGGGTGATCATGGCCGTTCAGATTCACTCATTGTCGCAACGATTAACCCTCAAGACAAAACGATGAAAATGGTTAGTATTCCTCGTGACACACGCGTACAGCTTGCAAGTGATACAACAGGAAGTAAAGAAAAGATTAATGCAGCATTTGCAAAAGGTGGTAAAGATGAAACGATTGAAACTGTCGAACAATTCTTGCATATTCCGATTGATAAGTATGCAACCGTTGATTTTGACGGATTCAAGGATGTCATTGATGAAGTCGGCGGAATTGATATCGATGTTCCATTTGACTTCAATGAAAAAAGTGATGTTAAAAAATCGAAAAAGATTTACTTCAAAAAAGGCAATATGCATTTAAACGGGGAAGAAGCACTTGCTTACGCACGGATGAGAAAACAAGATCCACGCGGTGATTTTGGACGTAACGATCGTCAGAAACAAATTTTACGTGCAATGATTGATCAAATGGCGAAGCCAAATAACATTGCGAACGTCGATAACATTGCTAAAGAAGTCAGTGATCACATTACGACCAATTTTCGTATCACAGAAGGTCTTGCCCTTCAGCAAATCTACAGCGGATTTAAAGGAGACGACACAGAAACTCTTTCTATTAAGGGATCAGACCTTTATTTAGGGCCAAATCGCACGTATTACTTTGAGCCAGATCCGACCAATTTAGCTAACGTACAAAATGAATTACGGACGCATTTAAAGCTTCCTACTGAATCTTCAACTGAAACAGATTCACAAACCAATCCGTCCTCTGGTGAAACAGGGTCAAGTGATACAACTAACTCATCGACCAGCACACCTGGACAATAATAAAAACAGCCCAGTTCCTAGGAACGGGCTGTTTTTTACTGCCTTTTGACCATTCGTTTATAAAATTTCGTAAATGGTTTAAACTCTTCATTCACCAAGCCTGTGACTTCTGCAATCACTTGCATGAACATGACCAGTAAAAAGATAATAATCAGTGATAACCAAATGGTGGCGCTTGTCAGCAAAATCGCACTTAAGCTAAAGACTAAGCCAATCATATAAATCACGATAACAGCCATGCGATGAGACAAGCCAAAGGCCATCAGTCTATGATGAATATGAGACTTGTCAGGTGCTGAGATCGGCTGTTTGTTTAATATTCGTCTAATGATGGCAAAGGTGGTATCGAAAATTGGGACACCTAAGATGATCACTGGGACAACAACACTAAACAAAGTGACACTTTTGTACAGCCCTAATAGTGACAACACCGAAATCATATAGCCTAAAAAAAGCGAACCGGTGTCACCCATAAAAATCTTCGCCGGATGAAAGTTGTAAAAGAGAAAGCCGATGGTACTGCCAATGACAACAAGTGATAAAGAAAGAATCAAAATTTTATCAGCTGAAAATGCCATCACGGCAATGGTTGATAAACCGATGACAGAAATACCGGCAGCCAGTCCATCAAGGCCGTCAATTAAATTAATGGCATTTGTGATTCCGACAATCCATAACACGGTTAGGGGATAGGCCATCCAGCCTAACTCAATTCGATCTGTTAAGAAAGGAACAGAGAAAAAGTCCATTTTTAAGCCTGTGCTTACAATCAGACAAGCAACAAGAACTTGTACGAGAAATTTAAATCTTGCACTTAAATTATATTTATCATCAAATATACCTAGAATGACGATAAGTACGGCACCAACTGAAATTGCTGTAATTTTATTATGTAGAAACAGCCCGCCTGCTAATGCTCCAGCCGCTACCCCAATAAAAATTGCCAAACCGCCCATTCGAGGCATTACTTTATCATGAACTTTTCGTTTATTCGGCTGGTCCACTGCACCAATCTTAATTGCAAACTTTTTGACGATTGGTGTCACAATTAAAACTGTAGCCAGAGAGACAAAAAACGCTAATAAGGCGCGTTCGTAATCCATAGGTCAGTCTCCTTCTAAATTGAAATCTGTATTTTGTATATTGGCCGCTCTTTCCATTATACAATTGAATAGAGGATGATCACAAGCTCCCCCTGTGAAGAAGAAACAAATAAAAACGCACAATCCCTGATGAATTATGCGTTTTCTTTAATATTCGTTAGTTCCACCATATTTGTGAACAGCGCGTGCCAATCTTTTTTCTTCGCTCGGCTTTGTCTTAGATGTCTATAGGTCATGTCGTCTTTTTTGCTGATCACTTTTTGGCAGGCTTCTACGAAGAGCACAGGATCCTCGCCTTCTAAATATTCATACACATCATTCTCTTTTAGCCTTTCCGTTGACGGAAGATTTAAACCAACAACCGGTATTCCTGCGGCTAAAAATTCATATAGCTTGAGCGGAAACACGGCTTGATTGTAAGGAGATTGTTTGTATGGCATCATGCCTACATCAATCAGCTTCATATACGCAGGCACTTCTTCTGGTGCAACAGCACCTGTCCAAATCACATTCGGCAGTTTAAGTGCATGCTGAAAAGATGGATCACCATTTGTTCCATCCGGACCGACAAATAAAAATGTCCAATCAGGCTGCATACGGGCAGCTTCTGCTATCATGTCAAAATCCAGCTTCGGCTTGATGCCTCCAATAAAACCAAGAACAGTTCCTTCTCTACCTTGCAGCACATCCTCCTTACATGGAAGATTGCTTTTTGCAAACACATCGTACTCAACGCCATTTTCCACTGTAAACACATCTTTTGGTTCGCCCATAAGACGCTTTTTGATTTGATCGTGTAAGTATTGAGAAGAGCATGTAATGCTGTGTGCGTATTTGATGATTCGATTTTCTGCTTTCACAATGACACGCTGCCTCATATAAGAAAGCAAATTATTTTTGCCGCTTATCGGCTCTCCCCACAGGTCACTGCAGTCATAGACAATATGTTTCCATTCAAATAAAGAAGATAAGAGCGGAAAGCCCGGAAACGTATACCATAAGCAAACAGCGATTCCCTTCTTTTCTTCCTGCCGCAAATGCTCAAGAAGAGGGGTCAATTTATGAATATAGAACATGTCTTGATATCGGCCAAAGCGGAAAAATTTGCTCTTGAGCACATCAGGAATGGTCAATTGCTTCATTCGATCGGTTATGGGCTGAAAGGGAGCTGTATGACGGGATGCAGATGGGCATACCCAGATGACCTCTTTCGTTTCTGGATCAGATGCTAGAAATTCCGCCAGTCGATGCCGTCTGTACCTCAAGCCGTCCTGTCCCCATTCTCCCGTCGCTACGATAACATGTATGATCGAGTCTGCTTTCACCTTTATCACCTTTTTTCCCTTCTGTTTATAAGCGCTTCTTCACAGCATTTGTCGCATAGTGCATAAAACACCAAGATGCTTTGACAAAATGAAGCTGCTCAATTTCTCTGTAGACGAACCACGTTTTTTTCGCTGCTTTCCACTTGTTACTAGAGATCGAGTTTCCAACGATGCGGTATTCACTGAGCGGTTCACTCATTCCATAGGCTGTAAATCCTCTTTTTAATATGGACAGCCACGTAGCTAAATCCTGTCTTGTGCGGATGTTCGGCATTTCTACATGTCCGATCTTCTCTACATCAAGCATCACCGTTAAACAGCCGATAATGGTATTTTTCAAAGCTTCATCATAAGTTAATCTTGCTGGTGCAGTGACAGTTTTTTCTAAAGGCTCTCCATTTTCTGCAATGATGTCATACGCCGTGAATGTAAAGGCATAATCGTTTGTCAGCATAAAGTCTACCTGCTGTTCAAGCTTCGTCTCTTTCCACTTATCATCGCTATCTAAAAAAGCAATAAAGCGGCCTTTTGCCTGTTTGATGGCTGCGTTTCTAGCGATGGCGGCTCCCCCATTTTGCTCTAAATAAATGACGTTGATTCTGTCGTCTGCTTCACTTAAGTCCCCAAGCAGTTTCCTTGTTCCATCTGTTGAACAATCATCTGCGATGATCAGTTCCCAATTAGAATAGGTTTGGGCAAGGACGGAATGAACTGTATCCGTTAAATAACGTTCCGCATTATAGGCCGGTGTAATGATTGATACTAACGGTTGATTGTTCACCTAAGACTCATCTCCAGTTCATCATTAAGATTCTTTGAACACTTCGGGTAAGACCACAAACATGAGCGAGATACTAAAGCCAATGACAAGTCCAAGCAGTGCCCGCTTTTTCGCTGACATGCCTTTATTGCCTTCATCAAGAACTTGAGCAGGATCAACAATCTTCGCCTGCTTCATTCCAAGCTTTGTAGACTCCAATTCATATAAAAATCGCTCTTTATCTACTTTGGAATCGTTGCTGACAGATTCGTCTTCTAGAGCGGATAATCTACTTTCAATCACCTGCTGTCTTTTTGTAAATAATGCTTTGTCTTGCTTCAGAAATGTATCCGACACCTGCTTCACGACAGCTAAAGCATGATCCTTATCAGCATCTGTGAAAGACAGCTGTAATTGTGTATCTGATTGATTGGTGAGGATGAGGCGGCTTTTCACATCCTGCCTCTCTTCTTCTTTCACATCACTGAGTGCTTCATTCAAAAATGCATCGCTTTTTAATAGAGATGTCACTTCTGCGATATTGTTATACACTCCGTCATCATATTTACCAAGTGTAAGCGTAACGGCAGCTGTGTAACTAGACTGCTGCACTGTTCCTTTGGCAAAAAAGAATCCAAAAGCGCCTAATACGACAGGCAGCAGCACAAGCCATACGATATACTTTTTGATTCGCTTCCCTATTCTAGATATGAAACCAGACATGTTCATTCTCCCAACATTGACGTATTTGCTTTTTCATTAGTGTAGCCATACCAGCGCAGCATCACACACGGTTTACCAAGCGCTGTTTGTTTTTCAACATATTCACCGCTGCGATCACGAGTCCTAAAAAGACCCAGTGGAAATATAAATTCGAGACAGAACTAGGACTGATACTTGAAACGAGAAAGCTCAGCATGGCAGCAAACAAACCTTCAATGATCATTTTTGCTGATCTTGTGTCAGCCCATTGGTATTGTTTATACAGCGTGAACATGAGATAAGCGTAGACGGAGATATAGCCCAGCATGACCGCAAATCCAAAGTTCGTCATCACTTCCAGCAGCCAATTGTGCACTTCAACGACTTGATCTGTATCAAAGATCGAAAAGTGGGCTAAGTAGTAAGACACATTCCCCGCTCCGACACCAAACCCGTATGAATCCGTAAAGAAATGCCATGCATTTTTGATCAAATTCGCTCTCGCAATGTTGGATGGGAGTGGTTCACTAAAAGAATGCGCGACCTGAGAAGCGAGAAACAAGTCATAAAAGACTGAATAAATCTTGGCTGAAAAAACAGCGATACAGATGACACCAAGTCCGCCTGCTGTGATGAGTGACCACTTTTTGAGAAAGCGCGGCATGAGAAGCCACACATAAATGGCCGCTCCTGCAAATATGCCAAGCAGGCTGGCGCGGGATTCTGTTAACAAAATGAGATACAGTGCTGCGATGGCGCCAAATAATCCAAATGCTTTGATATAACCATTTTTCATTTGCCGCATACACGCTAAATACAAGAAAAAGCTAATCGATAAAAACGTCGCAAAGTCATTTTGATTAAAAAAGACAGCTGTAGGATAGTGCTGTTTATACGCCGGCCCAAAATACAATGAAGTATTTGGTAAATGGTTCAGAGTAAAGTGATTATAAAACCCTATCCCCATGACAAATACAGTCATGACAAGCCAAATGCTATAAAAGGTGACAACTTGATCGATTCGCTGAATGTACATGACCACAAGAAAGACAAAACCCATCCCCATAGCAAGCAGGGACATATATTTAAGACCATCTGTCACCGAATGAGCCCACAGCAGTGAGATGAGCCCGTAAAGAAACCATGCAGCGAAAAAACCAAGAATGCCTTTTACACGAATCTGCTGCCACTGCGATATGTACGTCCCCTTATCTCTCATCCGCCATATGAATAAAGCAAAGGCGGCAATGAGCATGATACGGTAGAGAAAAAGACTAAAGAACCCGGCACTAATTGAAAAGAAAGCGTTGTTGAGAAAGGTCAATGCAATTAAAAGATATATGGCTGACATGAACACTTGCTCACCGTTCATGTATAGCTTCATTAACACGAGAAAAGCCGTCAGAACTAAAAGCAGGACCGGAATGGCGACGATCTTTTTTAACCCGGCGGGCTGCGCAGACGCCAATTGTACAAGTCCTAGCCCTGCTGCAAATAATATACAACCGATCATGATTTGCCATGCTGTTTGTTTCACACTCATACCCATTTTCCTCCTAAGCAACCCATCCGATTTGAGGGATTAAGCCTTGACTTCCTGTTTATAGTAGGAAATGGTACGAGCCAAACCTTCCTGTAAACTCACAACAGGCTCCCATGCTAAGACTTGTTTCGTTTCCTCATTTGCCAATGTACTATGCACGATATCTCCTGCACGCTGCGGCTTGTAAATCGGTTCAAGCTGTGATCTCGTTACCCGTTTCATCGTTTGAAACAGTTCATTCACAGTGATTGAATCACCACACGATATATTTAAACAAACGTTTGATTGGGCTGTTAAAGCTGCAACATTTGCTGCCGCTAGATCACCCACATAGATAAAGTCTCTTGTTTGTTCCCCATCTCCAAAGATAAAAGGAGCCTCATCCTTTGCAAACTTATCAGAGAAAATAGAGACAACACCGCCTTCGCCAAGTGCATCTTGGCGCGGACCATATACATTGCTGTACCTGAGAATACAATAGTCCACATCATAGAGTGATTTTGCCATTTCTAAATACCGCTCTACTGTCAGTTTTGCTAAGCCATAAGGTGAACCAGGCTTCAGCCGGTGAGCGGTGTCTACTGGCAGATACACCGGGTCTCCATAGACAGCTGCCGATGAGGCAAAGATGACTTTTTCCACTCCTGCTTCAGCCGCAGCTTTCATGACGTGCAGAGATCCTTTGATATTGACCTCTTCGTCATATACGAAATCCTGAACGGAAACGGCTACACTTACTTGTGCTGCAAGATGAATGATATAATCCGGTGCGATTTGTTTAATCAAATCAATCGTCGCTGGCTGTGTGACATCTGCCTCCATACATTGCACGGAAAGATGAGCAATATTTTCTCGTGATCCAGTTGAAAAGTTATCAAGGACGATGGGCTCATAGCCTTTTTCTAGTAAAGCCTCTACCGTATGTGATCCAATAAATCCGCTTCCCCCAGTAACCAATACTTTCTTCATCCAAGCTCCCCCTGTTATTGTGCCTTCGATACCAATTCTGCTTCCCATACACTTGGGCGGCCGATAGACTGGTAAATAAATCCTCTCTCTTTCATTTCTGCTGGATCAAACAAATTCCTTCCATCAATTACAATCGGCGAACGAAGCAGCTGCTTGATCTGATCTTTATCCATCTTCTGTACGTCATCCCATTCTGTTAGGATGAGACAGGCATCTGTATCTTTTACTGTTTCGTACAGATCGTTGCTGAAAACCGCCTGCGGGCCAAGCTCACGTTCAGCTTCTACATAAGCAATCGGATCATAAGCTTTCACAAAAGCCCCCAGCTCTCTCAGCATTGGGATAATATCTAGTGCAGGCGCTGAACGCATATCATTCGTATTCGGTTTAAATGCAAGGCCTAAGACAGAAATGGTTTTTCCTTTAATATCACCGAACACACTCATCAATTTGCTGACCAGGTGGGCTCTTTGGTTGTTGTTCGTTTCAATGACAGATTCGATCAGCTTGAACCGGTACCCGGATGTTTCGGCAATTTTGAGAAGAGCCATCGTGTCTTTCGGGAAACAAGAACCTCCAAATCCAATGCCTGCTTTTAAAAATTTATGCCCGATTCGGCTGTCTAATCCAACTCCTTCACTGACTTTTTCAACGTCAGCGCCTACCCTTTCGCAAATATTTGCAATGTCATTAATAAATGAGATTTTTGTGGCAAGCATGGCATTTGCAGCATACTTAATCATTTCTGCACTTTCTAAGTTGGTCTCTACAACCTCTGTTTGAAACGGATCATGCAGTCTTTTGATGATGCTAGAGGCATGAGTGCTGGTCGAACCAATGACCGCCCGCTCCATATTCATCGTATCTTGAATCGCTGAGCCTTCTCGGAGAAACTCTGGATTGGATACGACATCAAAAGGATATTTACTGCGCGATGCCTTTTCCACAATGGCTTGAACGAGACGGCCTGTTCCAACGGGCACTGTGCTTTTATTGACGATGATTTTATAGCCATTCATGTGTTCACCGATCGTTTGAGCGACAGCCTTCACATACGTTAAATCTGCTTCCCCCTGTGGTGTCATCGGTGTCCCTACGGCAATATAGATAATCTCTGATTCCCTAATAGCGGCAGGAATATTCGTTGTAAAAAACAGTCTTCCTTCTTCTGTATTCTTTTCAATCAATTCTTTTAAACCTGGTTCATATATGGGAACGACACCACTTTTTAAGCTGTTGATTTTTGATTCATCGATGTCACAGCAGATGACACGATTTCCGATATCAGCAAAACAAGTACCCGATACTAACCCGACATAACCTGTTCCAATCACAGCAATTTTCTTCAACATTTTTCATCCTCTCAGTAAAAGCATATTGTCCGTTCCAAGCTGTTTATCTATCTATCATTCTTTGCACATTTCATCTTGTTTAAACGATGGATGTTGATTGATTGAACACCTTCTCATATTGCTGAATGAGATGTTTCGCATTATGTTCTGATGAATATTCTGTATGAACCATTTCATGAAGATCGTTCTTCACTTCTTCATTCCATCTGTTTTCATAAAGGCAGGCGTGAATCGCCTCTTTCAGCTGACGCGTCGAACGCGGTTCAACGAGCAGGTGTTGATAGGTTGAAAATAAGGATGGGAGACCACCAACCCGTGTTGCAATGACAGGTACTTTTAAAGCGAGCGCTTCTAGAACGACGGTTGGCATTCCTTCACTGTAGGAAGGGAGTGCAAACAGATCAGCTGCCATTAAGTAGTCTCTCACCTGCTCATTCGGCACCTGTCCTGGGAGTATAATAGATGCTCCCGCCCGTTCCTTGAGTTCCTTTGCAAGGGGGCCTTTTCCAACAAAAACTGCTTTCACTCCATCCATGCTGCTGACAGCATCAGCTAATTCAAGCAAGCCCTTCTCTTTCACTAAACGCCCGACGAAAACAACGAGCTTATCTTGAAGCGGTAAACGTAAGTGCTTTCTGATGCCTTCTTGACCTTCTTCCGTTCTGGAAAATGATCGGAGCGGAATACCAAGCGGAAGACATTTTGCTTCTACCTTCGTCATCTCATTTGTCTTTTTAGCCAGCTCCTCACTCACTGTCAGAACAGCAGATGCCTGCCTCACCGCCGTTTCAAAGGCTGCCTTCGCCCCTTTGCTATAGTTCGGATATACGTTCACATCACTGCCGTGCAAGGTCAGAAGATAAGGGATTTTCGTTTCTTTCTGAATAACAGCCGCCGCTCCGCCAGACGGCATGGCAAAGTGCGCATGGATAAAATCTGGTGACAGCTGATGACGCTGCATTGCTCTGAGAACAGAAGCCGCTATTCGTTTACTCGGCTGCGCCCATTTCAGCTGTCCAGGGAGCGCTGGATAAGGCGGTCTGTAAACCTTCACTTCGTTCCTCACTTCCTGTTCAGGAAGATCCCTTTTCTGCCGATAGGATGCCTTGAGCATCCGTAAAACCGGTGGATTCACTGGATTAGGACAAATGACAGTCACTTCCATTCCTTGTTTGAGCAGCTCCTGTATTTGCGTTTCATGAAATACGCCCTCACTCGGATGTTTTTCACTAGGATATACACTTGTCAGCCATAGTACCTTCATGACGAACGACCTCTTCTCAATAATTTGCCTGCAGCCTGCGGATACATTTTGATGAGCAGCAAGCCATACAATGCAGCACTGACACAAACAGTCAGTAGTAATTGAAGTGAAATATCTGCTGATGTCAGCTTCATCCCTTGATGTAAAGCTACCGCACAGACCGCCATGAGCAGCGTCATGACAGCAGGCCTTCCAAGTGATTTTAAATACACCTTCATATCAAGCTGAATGACATATGCCATAAGCCATCTGCCGACAATAAAGTTGAGCAGACTGACACCTGAGTAGATCCAAGCTACTGTGAGCAGACTGCCTGTCGTGACACCTGCATATAATGCGCAGCCATACACGATAAGCATCCCCGTATCCCAATAAAAGGCTAAGTCCGCTCTCCCTTTTGCAAGAAGGATTGAACCATTTGGATTCATCAGCACACGCAGAAGGCCAACAATGCACAATATATTTAAAACCGGGACCGCTACTAGCCATTTCTCTCCAAACACGACCTCTATAAAGCTGTCTGATACGGCAGCAAGGCCGATTAATAATGGAAAACTAACCAATGCAAGCATATTCGTCATACTCAGGAAGCCCTCTCGCAGCATGGAGTGATCCCGCTGACTTTTTGCGAAAACCGGGAAAGCCACTCTCGTCACAATCGGATTTATCTTCAGCACGGGTATTGTTACAATTTGATACGCCAAGCTGTAAATACCTAACGCTTCCGCTCCAAGAAACCGGCCGATTAAAATCATGTCGATGTTTGATCCTGCTCGGTTAACCAGTCTGGATGCGAGCTGGAATGCACCGAATGAGAAAAATTCCTTTACTTCTCCTAATGCAAAAACAGGTGCTGGACGCCACTTCTTCCAATAAGCCGCTGCATACATGAGACCTTTTCCTGATTGCAGCAGCACTTGAGAAATGACATAGGCGACAATCGGATTCATGAAGAAGGCGAAAACGAGTAAAACGAGCAGCGATATGATGGTCGCAATGGCTTCAATGGTGCTTAATGTTTTAAAGGCTAAGTCTTTTTGCATCATATACTGGTACTGCTGGCCAATCGGTGCGATCAGAAACATAATCGATAATAGCTTGAGCAGACCCTCTAGCTCTGGCCGGTTATAAAAAGCGGCTATCATTGGGCTTAACAGGATGAGCAGACAAAACAAGATAATCCCTGTGAGCAGGTTGATCCAATATAATGTAGATAATTGACGTTCTGTCGTTTGTTCCTTTTGAATGATTGCTGCCCCAATTCCTAGATCAAGTAAAATCTGCGTAAATATTGTGACAGTTGTGATCATGCCAACGAGTCCAAACTCCTTGAGTGACATCACGTTCCCTAAAAAGGCGAACTGTGCAATTTGGATGATGGTGATGATCAATGCGGACAAGCTTGTCCATTTTGCCCCGCCTAGCATGCTTTTTTTCATACTTGCCATTTCTCTTCCCTACTTTACTTATCTGGCTCCGTCACCAGTCATGATGACTTTTAACGTTTTTACCATAATCTTCGTGTCGAGAGAAAATGTCAAGTTTTGAATATACTGTAAGTCATGTGTTAATTTTTCACTTGGACTCATTTCATATCCGCCATTTACTTGAGCAAGACCTGTCAGCCCCGGCTTTACCGCCAATCTTTTTGTGAAGCCTGGAATCGTCCGATTAAATTCTGCGGTAAACATCGGTCTTTCTGGACGAGGACCTACGATACTCATTTCTCCTTTTAACACGTTGATAAATTGCGGAAGTTCATCAATTCTTGTTTTACGGATGAATGCCCCCACTTTGGTGATACGCGGGTCATTTTTTTGCGCCCATTTCGCTCCTCCGCTTTCTGCGTCAATTCTCATCGATCTGAGCTTCCATAACTTAAAGTAAACACCGTCTTTCCCGACCCTTTCCTGCATATAAAAGGCTGGCCCTGGTGTTTCCAGCTTAATCAAAAGAGCAAACAGCAAAATGATTGGCGTACTCAACATCAATCCGATGAACGAGAACATTAAATCTATGAAACGTTTTGCAAATAAATAACGAACCATATGTTCTGTTAAGGCAAAAGAGTGATTTCGTCTCACTTCATATTCTCTGTAAAGATTCATCGCTTTCTCTGCACTCACTGACCTGCACCTCACCATTCAAAGTAGTTGTTGTGTAAAGAGATGTTCTATGAAAGTCAGTTTAGCAGAGCAACATTAAGCAAATGTAAATGCGCTGTTAAGTCTTGTAAAACTGTGTTAAGAATGTGCACTTATATCAAGTTATGCCCTTTTGAACGTAAAAAAGACCCGCAATTCTGCGGGTCTCCGGGTCTTTTCTTTATTTTGCTTTTACAGATTCGATCGTTTTTAATCGAAGTGTTCCGTTTGCATCTTTTGTATAGGTTACTTTTACTTTTGATTCTTCTTTTAAGCTGTTCACTTGTTTAGAAAATGTATTTCCGAATTGAATAGCTACTTCTTTTCCATCAATGTTGACAGCAATTGTATGTCCATCAGCCAAACCGACATATGTGCCTTCTTTGGTGACTTCATTTTTCTTACTAGTCGTTGATTCTTTCTTTGTTTTAGAGTCACCTTTTGAGTCAGCTTTTGATTGGTCTTTAGCAGGTTCTTCTTTTGTAATTTCTTTGCTTGAGCTGTCTTTTGCCTCTTCATCAGATTGACTTGCTGGCTCTTCTGTTTGAGCAGCTGTTTCTTTACTTTGATCTTCTGATTTTTCATTTTTTGATGATTGATCTTCTGATTTTTCGTCTGCAGCCTTATCTTTGTTTTGATCGGCTGCTTCGGTTGTTTCTTTTTTGCTGTCATCCTTTTTGTTATCGCTTGATTGATTTGTTGTGCCGCACGCTGTGAGCAATACACCTAGAAGCAATACTAGAAACGGCATTGTGATTAATTTTTTCAAAATCGTCACCTCTTCATGATTTGTCGGTTTGCTGTCATTTGAAGATTTATGTGTAAACCATTCACCTTCTATGTTTCAATTATAACAAACATAACCAAAAATGAAATGTATTTTTAACTTGACACATCATTCATGATTCATTTTACGTCAAAGTAGTTGGACACACCAGTTGCAATTCCAGAAGCCAGCCGGTCCTTTGCAGCGGTAGATTTTAAAATACTCGCATCGATTGGACTTGTTACAAAGCCGGTTTCTAGCAAAATACTCGGCATTCTAGAATATTTGATGACGTAGAACCCTGCTGTTTTCACTCCGCGATCTTTTGTTCCAAGGGCACTGACCATTCGAGGCTGAACCTGTTGTGCCAGCTTGACACTATGAGCAGCCGCATATGTCGTATCATAATACGTCTCTGTTCCATTTGCACCGCTGTTATCATTTGCGTTGGCGTGGATACTGATGAAAATATCAGCACTTGCCTGGGCTCCTTTACTGACACGTGTCTGCAAGGAGTCAAATGTATCAGAAGTTCTCGACATGACAATAAGGGCACCTGCTTGGTGAAGCCTTGACCGCAGCTTTAATGCGACTTCTAAATTGATGTTCTTTTCAAGCAGCCCATTCCCTATCGCTCCCGCATCCTGCGCACCATGACCTGGATCAATAAAAATTGTTTCGCCTAACACCGCATTTTTCAACTGCGTGATGACATTCGTTTGAACGGTTGATGTTCCGCCTACCACAGAAAAAGCTGACATCTGTTTGGCTCCGATGACTTTTCTGATAGCATCCGGCACCGTTTGAGCGTCTGTAAGAAGAAGAGTTTGGCCCTGTTTCGCTGCTATACTTGCCGCAGCGGCTGCATCTGCATAGGCATACCCATAACTCATAAATGTTTGGCTTGTCTTCATTGGATACGTTTTAGCAATTTGGGCAGCCACCTCATACCGATTGGCTCCGCTTATTCTGACTGGTGATGGAAGCTTTTGAAAAGCCATTTTATTGATACTTGCTTCTCCGCCGATCACAATGGTCCGCTTGACTGCTTTGTTTTTTAATAGATTGGCTGTTTCCTCGCGCAGTCCTTTCGCATCTGTTAATAAAATGGGATAGCCTTGTTTGGCAGCGTATGGAGCAATCGCAACAGCATCAGCATAAGCAGAACCATTCACGACGACTGCCGCACTAGCACTCTTCATGTGCTTCGCCACATTTGCCGCCAATTCATAGCGGTTCTTTCCTTGAATACGGGAAACGGATAGATTCATTGCTTTTAGCTGCTTCACGACGTTTTCAGAAATACTTGCAGTCCCGCCAAGAATCGTTACCCGCTTCGTTTTCAGCTGCTGCAACCCTGTCTTTACAGCACCTGAAAGACTGTCAGCATTCGTTAACAGGACTGGGGCCCCTTGCTGGTATGCATAAGGCACAGCACTCAGGGCATCTGCATAAGCATCACCGCCCACAAGAACAACGGCAGGCGCTTCCTGCCAGCCCCTTTTCGCGGCATTTACAGCCACCTCATACCGATTGCTTCCTTCTATCCTCGATACAGTGTGCTGAGCAAAAACGGATGGTGTATATAAACATAGTGAAATAGCAATCAGTAACATACATTTGATATCAACACGCATGAAGTCAACCTCCTTGGTTTGAACCCTTCACCCAGGAACTTCATGAACTTTTGAAAAAAGGCTGCCGAGTACGTTCTCGAGCAGCCTAAGAGGAGTATCTGAGGCACCCCTCAGGTTTGTGTTTTCTTATCTAAAATAACCTGACACACCGCTTGAAATACCTGACGCTAATCGATCTTTATACGTAGCAGATTTCAAGATGTTTGAATCAACTGGACTGGAAACAAAACCAGTTTCCAAAAGAACGCTCGGCATCTTAGAATATTTAATGACGTAGAAGCCAGCTGTTTTCACACCACGGTCTCTTGTGCCTAGTGCACTGACCATTTTAGGCTGGATGTTTTGCGCCAGCTTCAGGCTGTTTGCAGCCGCATAGGTTTTGTCATAATACGTTTCTGTTCCATTTGCACTGCTGTTATCGTTTGAGTTTGCATGGACACTGATAAAGATATCTGCATTTGCTGACGCACCTTTGCTTACTCGTGTTTGAAGACTATCAAATGTGTCTGATGTTCTTGACATGGTCACAAGTGCACCAGCGTTGTTTAATTTCGTATTTAAACGCTTTGCTACATCTAAATTCAAATTCTTTTCATATAATCCGTATCCTACAGCTCCTGAATCATGCGCACCATGACCTGGATCAATGAATACTTTTTTCCCAACAGCCGGGTTTTTCAGCTGGTTCACAACAGTTGGTGTCACTGTATTTGTACTGCCTACGACAGTAAATTTGGTGATTTTCTTGCTGCTCACTGTTGCTCTTGTTACTTTTGGCAGCGTCTTTTCATTCGTTAGAAGCAAAGCTTTGTTTTGTTTCGCTGCAATTCCTGCAGCAGAAGATGAAGTGGCATAACCAAATCCTCTTCCTACATAGGTATTATTGACGCTCATATTGTACTTTTTCACAATATTTGCCGCGACATCATAACGAGTCGAGCCTTTGATTCGTGTTGGAGATTTCAATTGGTTATAAGCGGCTTTGGTGACGTAATTCTCTCCGCCGACTACAATGGTTTGTTTCACATTGCTTGCTTTTGCAACAGAAGCGATTTCAGAACGAAGTCCCTTTTTATCTGTGTATAGAATTGGGAATCCTTTTTGAGCTGCTACAGGTGCAATCGCAATCCCATGTGCATAGAAAGAACCCTCAACGACAACGACGCCTGCTGGCTTTTTCATTTTTTTCGCGATATTGGCAGATAGCTCATATCGGTTTTTTCCTGAAATACGCTGTGTGGAGATGCCCATTTTCTTCACTTGGTTGACCACGTTGTTTGACACACTTGATGTGCTGCCTAAAACGATCACCGTCTTTGTTTTTAATGAAGTTAAGGCTTTTTTTGTATCACCCGAAAGGCTTTTACTGTTAGTGTAAAGAACCGGTCCATTTTTTTGGTGTGCAAGTGGAATTCCTGCTGTTGCATCTGCATACGCAGTTTTCCCTACTAAAACGACTGTACTTGCAGTTCCCCATCCTTTTTTCGCTACGTTTGCCGCTACAGCATATCTGCTCCCGCCATCAATTCTTGAGACTGAATTGTCTGCCAATGCTGTTGGAACGATAACGAAAATGGCGATGAGGCTGAGGATGGCTGTTTTCATCATTGAGCGCATCTTCTATGTCCTCCTTTTACCCTTTAATAGTTTGTTAGTTTTGTACCTGGATAGTAGAACGAGAGTATGGAAGAATATGAGTTTCCAGATTCAGCTCTCGCTTTGGCTCCGTATTGGCTCATACCAATGCCGTGGCCATATCCTTTTCCTGAAATCGTGAAGTCATTTGTGTTGTTTTTGACTGACGCAAACGTGCTTTTCACCTTTGTTGCGCCCATAACGGATCTAAACTCGGTCATTTTCATACTTGCCGTTGTGCTTTTATTTACTGCATACGTACCTGTTTTGTTTTTCAGATGGTATGTCAGTTTGATCGATACCGTCTTCGCACGCTGCCCTTTTGTTTTCCCTGAGAACGTCAGGCTTGAGATCGATGCGATTTTCATATCAGATGCAGCAGTTTCTTTGTTTTTGAGCAGCCATGATTTCAGGCCGGCAAGGTCAGCTGCATTTGTCTCTTTTGCTTTAGACCATTGAGAAGCTGCTGTGCTAGCAGTCCATGTCGTGCCTAGTTGTTTTTTAGAGAGTTTCAGTGTCCATGGATTGACTGGATCTTTTGGATCCTTTTTGGCCACTAAGTATGGCAGTGCATTTCCCCATACTTCTTCACTTGCCTCTGTATAACCGCCATTGCTAGAGTAATAGGTTGCTGAAATGAGCTGATTGTTGTATTTCAGAACCTTTCCTTTTGTGGCATCGACCGCTTTTGTCGAATTTGTATACCAGTTATATCCTCCATATACTTGGAAGGCTGTTGTATCAGGGACGACTTTTCCAATACTTTTCACCGAATACGTTCTAGCAGCAACCGCCTGTGCTTTTAACGCTTCAACATTCCAGCTTGCAGGCATTTCATTTGGCACTACACCTTTTAAATAGTCTTCAAATGGAATATTTTCGAGAGTCGGCCTGATATACCCTGATTCAATTGCAAAGTTTACGCTGCCTAAATACGGCTTTCCTGCAATTTGAAGGACATTTTTTGTTGAATATTTCTCAGGAACAACTCTTACTGTGTTATACGTCTTTATGCCTTTTAATGAAATTTTTCCGTTAGAAATATTCAATTGGTAGTTTTGATTTTTTTTCAGATAGACTTGTTTGGCTAATGAGTTTTTCAAGCTATCTTTAATTGCACTTGTGCTGCCAGCAAGATGATAAGCATATGTACCTTTTTCCTTCAGCAGTGCTTTTAAAGACGCTGTGACAGAATCGGGCTTTACATACACAACCGTACTGTTAGATTTTGCAGCCAATTGAGACAGCGGCATCGCATAAATATAGCTAGAGGCTTTTGCCAAATAAACTTTATCTGCATTAATATTTAATTTCTTTATAATATTCACAGATAATTCATAGCGATTGGCACCGCTGATTCTTGTCACCTGTGAGGTTTTTTTGATTTGATTTTCAACTTTTTGTCCAGTACTTTTCGTACTGCCGATGATGATCACTTTACTTGGCATTCTATAAGACGGAATGGAATCTTTTTTTGTTAACAGGATAGGGTATCCCTTTCTCGATGCGTAGGATGCAATGGCAATCCCATTCATAAATGAGTTCCCGCCGACAACGACAGCTTGCTTATAGTTACCCATTTCTTTAGCGATTTTTTGGGAGATTTCAAACTTATCTTTTCCACTAATACGTCTGACTTTGCCATACTTTTTAATAGACTTCTCAGCAGCTGTTGAAATGCTTTTCGTATTTCCGACAATCAGAATATTATCCGGCTTCATTTTCTTCAGCTGGTTTTCTGTTGTTTTCGTCAGTTTTTCAATATTCGTATACAAAATAGGTGCGCCCAGTTTGTATGCTAACGGTGATACAGAAATTGCATGATCAAATGCATCACGACTGACAATGACAACAGTTGATGGATTTTTCCAGCCAGCAGATGCGATGCTGTTGGCTACTTCGTATCTATTTTTGCCGTCATATCTTTTTGTCACAGCAACATTTGATCCTGATAGCTTGTATTCCCCAGTTGTTGAGATATCCATGCTTGTTTTGTTTCCGATATAATTAGACAATTTCACTGAAATTGCCGAGCTTGCCATGGCAGACTGAAAGGGTGCAACTAGTAGAGTCAGTATCATGAGAACGATTAGTGTAACGCCTGTTTTCTTCAATTTTGTTCATCCCGCCCATCTTTTTTACTTCTGTTTTTCAATCTTCTGGATTTCCTTTTGACCACTGTCATTAATAAAGTAAGAGATTTCTACTGTGTCTCCTGGTTTAAATTCATTTAACACATCTTTAAAATTATCCGTAAATTCATAGCTTAGGGTCGTATTCACTTTTTTCACTTCGACTGTATGTGCATCAGCCATTCCAATAAATTCAGCTTTCTCTTCCAGTACCTGAGGAGTTGAACTGCTTGTCTTGTTTTCTCCTGAGGACTGCTCAGCCGTTCCACATGCCGTGAGCACGATACCTAGTAGCAGTATTAAGAACGGTAAAACGACGATTTTCTTCATTTTTTTCACCTCATGTCTTTGTATCGTCTTATAAGTTATTATTTTAAGGTAAATTTAAGGTTTTTTGAAACCTTTTTTTTGTTACAACGTCTATATCTAGGTTCAGAGTAAAAAAATAACTTGTTTATCAAGATTCGTAAACCTATAATCATGGAAGAATCATAGAAAAGGTGAGGGACATTATGAGAGCTGAAAGAAATAGAAAGAAGAAAAAGGTTCTTTGGATTGTTTTATCGATTATTGGCTTATTCGTATTAGCAACTGGCGGATACGCATATCATCTTTGGAACACAGCAGCATCGACCGTTGCAGGCATTCAGGAGAATTTAAAGAAGTCAGATAAGCGTGACAAAGATGTCGATTTAAGTAAGAAAGACCCGATTTCTATTTTAGTCATGGGTGTCGATGAACGAAAAAATGATCGAGGCCGTGCAGATACATTAATATACATGACAGTAAATCCAAAAACGAAAACGACCGAGATGGTGAGCATCCCGCGTGATACGTATACGAAGATTGTCGGAAAAGGCACAATGGATAAAATCAACCACTCCTATGCATTCGGCGGTACACAAATGGCAGCAGATACTGTAGAGGAACTGCTTGATGTACCTGTTGATTACTTTGTCAAAGTGAACATGGAAAGCTTCAAAGATATTGTTGATACACTTGGCGGTATTACAGTAAATAGCACGTTTGCATTTAGTTATGACGGCCATTCATTTGGTACAGGAGAAATTAACCTGAATGGGGATCAAGCCCTTGCCTATACGAGAATGAGAAAGCAAGATCCAAAAGGTGACTTCGGACGTCAGCAAAGACAGCGTCAGGTCATTGAAGGCATCATTGCAAAAGGTGCCAACATTTCATCTATTACGAAATTCGGCGATATGTTCAAAGTCTTAGAAAATAATATGAAGACAAACATGTCATTTGATGATATGTGGACGATGATGAATGATTATCGTGATGCAAGACAGCATGTGAAGCAGCACGAGTTGAAAGGATCAGGCACACGTATCAATAACATTTATTACTACCAGCTTGATGACAGCAGCCTTGCGAATGTGAAGAAGGAATTGAAGGAAAGTTTGGAGCAGTAAAAAAGAAGACTACAGAAATGTAGTCTTCTTTTTTTATGATTGAAATGGAACTGGTTTTTCTTCACTTAATCCAAAACGATGGAGAAGCTCTTCGACAATTCGTTTTGACGCTTGTCCATCACCATATGGATTAGACGCCTTCGACATGTTGTCGTACTCTTTCTGATCGACTAACAGCTGTTTTGCCATGTTGTAAATGGTCTCTTCATCTGTACCCGCGAGCTTCAGCGTACCAGCTTTCACACCTTCAGGGCGTTCTGTTGTATCTCGCAAAACTAATACTGGCTTCCCAAGAGAAGGCGCCTCCTCTTGGACACCGCCAGAATCCGTTAGTATAAAGTGTGAGGTAGCAGCGAAGTTATGGAAATCAACGACTTCAAGCGGCTCAATTAAGTGCACACGATCAAGATCACTGAATTCTGTTTGAGCCGCATCACGAACAGCAGGGTTTAAATGTACAGGATATACAACCTGAACATCTTCAAACTCTTCTACAATACGTCGAATCGCTCTAAACATGTTTTTCATCGGCTGGCCAAGATTTTCTCTGCGATGAGCCGTTAACAAAATCATTTTATCTGTGCCTATTTTCTCTAAAATAGGGTGTTGATACTGCTCTGTAACCGTTGTTTGCAACGCATCAATCGCAGTATTCCCCGTCACACAAATCGTCTCTTCTTTTTTATTTTCAATTAAAAGATTCTGCTTTGCCTCATTTGTAGGAGCAAAATGAATATCAGCAATAGTGCCTGTCATTTGTCGGTTCAATTCTTCAGGGAACGGCGAGTATTTATTGTGTGTTCTTAAACCCGCTTCAACGTGACCAACCGAAATTTGGTGGTAGAATGCGGCCAAGCTTCCTGCAAAGGTTGTTGTTGTGTCTCCATGAACAAGGACAATATCAGGTTTTTCCTCTTGGAATAGTTGATCTAGTTTCAAGAGTGCATTTGATGTGATTTCGGATAATGTCTGGCGTTGTTTCATGATGTTTAAATCATGATCCGGACGAATGTTAAAGGCTTTCAACACTTGATCAAGCATTTGCCGATGCTGTGCAGTCACAGTGACTGAGGATTTGATTTGCGGATGTTTTTTCAGTTCAAGGACAAGGGGTGCCATTTTAATCGCTTCAGGCCTCGTCCCGAATACAGTCATTACATGTAATGTTTTCAATAGTCGATGCCTCTTTCCTTCTCATTTATCATAAGTGTATTATACAAAAGAATAGGAACGAATCCTAATCATTCTATTTTCAATTTTTACATCTCCTTTACTCTTTTCAACATAAAAATTTACACAAACTCTTTACAATAGATAATGAATCAGATCATGCATTTATCGTAAATCATTTGTCATTTCTATCATTTGTAAGTTACACTTTATGAAAGATGAAAAATGAAGCCAAATCATTTTTTTTATATGTAAGGAAGGTGCAAAGTTCATTGAAAAAAGTACGTAAAGCCATTATACCAGCTGCAGGTCTTGGGACACGTTTCCTCCCTGCAACAAAAGCAATGCCTAAAGAAATGCTCCCAATCGTTGATAAACCAACCATTCAATATATTATTGAAGAAGCTGTTGAATCAGGAATCGAAGACATTATTATCGTCACTGGAAAAGGGAAAAGAGCCATTGAGGATCATTTTGATTTTGCACCAGAGTTAGAGCGCAATCTTGAGGAAAAGGGAAAGAGCGAGCTTTTAGAGAAAGTGAGAAAATCCTCTAACATTGCTGACATCCATTACATACGTCAAAAAGAGCCGAAAGGACTCGGACATGCTGTTTGGTGTGCACGTAACTTTATCGGTGATGAGCCTTTTGCTGTTTTATTAGGTGATGACATTGTTCAAGCCGAAACACCTGGACTGCGTCAGCTAATGGACGAATACGAAAAAACCCTTTCATCTGTCATCGGGGTTCAGCAAGTAGCGGACAGCGATACGCATCGCTACGGGATCATCGACCCACTTACACAAGAAGGACGCCGCTATCAAGTCAAAAACTTTGTTGAAAAACCGCCGCAAGGAACAGCACCATCGAACCTAGCCATCTTAGGGCGCTACATTTTCACACCAGAGATCTTTATGTACCTCGATCAGCAAGAGATTGGTGCAGGCGGAGAAATACAACTGACAGATGCCATTCAAAAGCTAAATGACATCCAGCGCGTCTTCGCCTATGATTTCGAAGGAAAACGATATGATGTCGGCGAGAAGCAAGGCTTCATTGAAACGACGCTTGAGTTTGCTCTTCAGGATGAAGAATTGAAAAAGAAACTCATTCCATTTATGAAACAGCTTCTTGAAAAAGAAGAAGTGAATTAAAAAAAGCTGCCGGCATCGGCAGCTTTTTTATTTAATGACTGAAATAGTCAGTGTATGCTGTTCATTATCAATGACAAACAGGTTGTTTTCGCCCTTCACTGCGAACTTTGTTCGTTTCTCATTCATCCAGACATTTTGTTCTGTCAGCCCAAGTGTGGAAGGAGAGATTGGCATAATATCGCGAAACACAATCGTGTTTGCCTGACCATTTTGAATGACATAGTCGGTTTTCTCTGTGGTCAATCGCTCAATCGTATCTCCTTGATCATTTTTCACTGAACTCAGCGTTTGCATTCTCTGTTTCAGCACAGATTCTTCTTTTCCAAGGAAAGACAGTAAATACTCATACGAACCTGCCGATGCAGGTGATACATAGGAATTAAACTGTCCTGGTCCAATGGATAATGACTTTAAATCCTCTGCATTTTGAAGCGCAGCAGGTTTAACAAAATACGTTTCTGACGCAGTTTTAATTTGAACGCTTTGTTTATTTTCAGCCACAGCCTGTACTTCTTGTCCAAATACCCAAGTGATATCGGCCTTTTTTTTCATGGCTTGGTCTTTGTAAACCGTAAGTGGATCTGCCGTGACTATCAGCTGTTGATCCACCTTTTTCATATCGGGCGCTCCCTTGGTCTGCGGATGCTTCGACTGAGGCGCTTCTGTCTTATCTGATGGGATTGCACCAAATGTCGCCAATGTACGAAGCGGGCGATCTGAAAACATCGATAAGGCTAGCAATAACGTTAAGACCGCTAAAACTGTCACTTGAAATGCGGGTCCGAACAATGAGCGGCGTTTTCCGTTCTCTTGATAACGAGACACCTTTTCTGTCTTTTGTATGCCTTTTCTGCCTTCCTTATGTTCCATTTGGTATTTTTGTTTTTCTTTCTTAGAAAGCTTGTTAAACCAGTCAACAAACTCCTTATATTCCTTTACGACCTTATTCGTATCATCAAACATGCGAAGCTCACCATAATGCATCCAAGCCACCCGATCACAGATTTTTTGGATTTGGCTAATAGAGTGACTGACAAAAAAGATCGTCTTTCCTTGTTCTTTGAATTCTGTAATGCGGTCCACACATTTTTGATAGAAGGTTTGGTCTCCAACAGACAGCGCTTCATCAATAATGAGGATATCCGGATCGATATGCGCTGAAATGGCAAAGCCAAGACGTGATTTCATTCCGCTTGAATAGCTCTTAACCGGCTGGTCAATAAAGTCGCCAATATCCGCAAACTCAACGATTTTTTCATAAAGCTCGTCTATCTCTTTATTCGTCAGTCCCATCATTAAGCACTTTAAGCGAATGTTGTCTTTCCCGCTTAATTGGTTGTTCAGCCCTGCTGCAATGGCAATTAACGAAGGCTGGCCGTCCATATCAATTTCACCACTTGTCGGTGGAATGATTTTCGCTAGAAGGTTCGACATTGTCGATTTCCCAGATCCATTAATCCCTACAAAACCAATTGTCTCGCCTTCATATACATCAAAGGACACATCACGAACAGCAAAAAAACCTTTTTCATTTTTATTAGGTAAAAACAGCCCTTTGATCTTATCCGACTGCTTTTTATATAGGACGTATTGCTTGGATACGTTTCGAAACGAAACCTTTAGTTTCATCGTATAATCTCCTTACTTTTTAAAGAAAATCGACAAATTTATCCCTGAATTTCATATGAAGCAATGAACCGATAGTTAAAAGAAGAAGCGTGATCAGCCAAAAATAAAGTGTGTATTTGACATCATGGAAGAACCATTCTCCCTTTAATAAGCTATTTCTGAAACCATCAATAATATAGAAAAGAGGATTCAGTCTTAATATGTCCCCAATCCACGCTTTGTCTCCAGTGAGCTTCTCTGAGATATTCCAAAAAATCGGCAGCAAAAAGAAAAGTAATCGTGTCACAGATTGTAAAAGAAATTGATAGTCTCTCACGAGTACACTAATCGTGGAATTAAACAAACTAAACGAAAACATAAACGCGATCATACAAATAAGATAGTATATATATTGCAGCCAATGTGCGTCAGGATAGATGCCATAGGAAATCAGCACAATTAGATAGACACCCATCATAACAAAGTAGCTGAACAAGTTGGACATAATCACCACAGACGGCAGCGCACTAATCGGAAAATTCATTTTCGATACCATATTAATGCGTTTAAACACACTGTTTGATCCATCAAGAATGGTCGGACTAATGAAGAACCAAGGGATTAAACCGGCTAGCATCCAGATGATAAATGGAACCTCCATGTCTCCAATGGCAATTGGCTGTCCTCCGCGAATGCCCATACCAAAAACAAACCAGTAAGCCAGCATCTGCATTAATGGATTTAAAAACTGCCATAAAACACCCAAATAATTCATCTGATATTTTGATTTTGTTTCATAAACAGCAAGTCGCATAATCAGCGGAAGTGAGCTGATTTGCTCTCTTAATATTGTAAACAATGCGTTCATTCTAATCTTCCTTAGATATAAGTTTTTGGGATTGCCTCTTTTAAAAAAATCACCGCTCATAATTGTAACAGATGTTGAGAAATATTTCACTTTTCAAAGCGAATGAGTATATTAAATAGTAGGGAAATTTGATCAAAATAAACACTGGTATATTCAGCTATTCTAGGTTACTAATTACCTTATTATATCATTGCTTTATAATTGTCATTAGAATATAATTATCAGGATAATTGCATTTCCAAAATAAATATCATTTTCCTATTATATATATTACATGAAGGGGCTTAACATTAATGAGAATCAAGCAATTCAAAAAAATCGTTACAAGAAAGATTAAATTTATTTTAAATCCACTAATTGAGTTTTCCAGAGATTCACGACTTCGTATTAGAAGTAAATACACCTCCTATTTAGAGAAAAATCCGGTTAGAAGTAATTATATTCTATATGAAGCTTATCATGGCAAAAGTATTTCTGGAAATTGTTACGCAATTTTTCTAGGCTTGATGAAAGATAGTACTTTTAAAGATTTACATCATGTTTGGGTCATTAATGATTTCAATGATCCAATGATTGCAGAATTAAAGCAGAAAACTTCTAATATTTCCTTTGTTAAAGTTGATAGCAACGAATATCTAAAATATTTAGCAACTTCAAAATATTTAGTTAATGATACGTCATTTCCTTTTTACTTTATTAAAAGAGAAGAGCAAGTATATATCAATACATGGCATGGAACTCCTTTAAAAACTTTAGGGAAGGATATTAATAAAAGATCAATGTCTGGTCATAAAAATATCCAAAGAAATTTGCTTCATTGTGATTACCTTATTAGCCCGAATACTTTTACGTATGAAAAATTACTAAAATCAAATGATGTATTTGGGATATTTGCCGGGGAAATTGCAAATATCGGTTATCCTAGAGTAGATTTAACATTAAACACTAACAGTGAAAGTGTTAAAGAAAGATTAGACTTACCTTTTAATAAAAAAATTGTACTTTATGCTCCAACATGGAGAGGAACAATAGGTGCCGAAGAGGATACTTGCTATACATTGCATAGTGAAGTGGTGAAAATTCAGCAGGCGCTTGGTGATGATTACTTAGTACTTTTAAAATCTCATTACTTTTCTTATAAATTTTTTAAACAGAGTGGTCTTGAACATCTTTGTGTTCCAAACTGGATTGATACAAATGAACTTTTATCAGCTATAGACATTTTGATTACAGATTATTCAAGTATCTTTTTCGATTTCCTACCTTTAAAAAGACCTATCTTTTTCTATATGCCTGACTTACGTGAATATGAATCAGAAAGAGGTTTTTATTTAGATATAACAAAACTTCCAGGACCTATCTGTGAAAATATAGTTGATTTAATTGACAGCTTAGGCCAACTAAACAGTTTAAATAACTTCAATAAACAGTTTGAAAGTCAATACAAAGAGTTTTTAGATGAATACTGCTCTTATGATGACGGAAATGCTACTGATCGACTCATTGACATAATATTTAAAGGGAAAAATCAAGATGAATTAATCAAGGTTGAAAGCAATAAACAAAAATTACTTTTTTATTGTGGGGGCTTCTACAATAATGGTATAACCGTTTCAGCGACTAATTTATTTGATCAGATTGATTACAGCAAATATGAAGTTGTCGTCATTGATAACTCAAATTATCATAAAGATAAATGGATGAACATACAAAAGCTTCATCCTAATGTTCATATTATTTATAGACCAGGTTTTGTTAATAGAACATTAAAAGAAACATATAAACAGAATCTAATTTTCCGTCGTGGTTTATACAATAACAAAATGTTAAAATACACTCCAGTAAACTCATACAAGAGAGAATTAAAGAGAATTATTGGTAATACGAAGTTTGATGTAGGAATAGATTTTGGAGGATATAACAAATTTTGGACTCTTCTTTTCGCATTCGGAGATTTTAAAGTCAAAAGTATTTTCCTGCATGCCGACATGATGAAAGAGTATAACAAGAAAGTGAATCACAAATATAAACATCGTGGTAACCTAAAAGTAATTTTCTCACTGTACAAGTTCTTCGATAGAATTGTTTCAGTTGCCGAATCGACTAACATAGAAAATCACTTGAACTTAAGCCCTTATATTCCTAATGCTTTAGAGAAAATGGTTTTTGTTAATAATGTAATCTCGCCTAACAAAGTCCTTCAAATGAAAGAAAATAAAGAGATTATAGAATTTAATAATGAGAAATATTTAATTACTTATCAAAATGATAAAAACGAATCCATCGGTCTTAATCTATCTGGGATTCCACTTCCAAATAAGGAGTATATCAACTTTATAACTATAGGAAGATTATCTCCTGAAAAAGGGCAAAAGAAATTAATTTCTGCTTTCTCACAATTACACAAGCATTATCCAAAAGCTGTATTGTATATTGTGGGTGAAGGGCCTTTAAAAAGAGAATTAAAGGATCACACAAAAAAGTTACATCTAGAACATTGTGTGTTTTTTGTTGGACAACTCGAAAATCCATTTTCTTTACTAGATGAATGTGATTGTTTTGTCTTATCTTCAGATTATGAAGGGCAAGGCTTGGTTCTCATGGAAGCAATGATTTTAAAGAAACCAATTATAGCTACCGATGTAACTGGAGTACATTCCGTCTTAGAGGGTGGATATGGATTATTAGTTGATAATAATGAAACTGCGCTATTTAATGGTATGTCTGATTTTATCCAGAATAGTATGGAACAAAAATCCTTTGATTACGAAAAGTATAATAGCGAGGCGCTAGATCTCTTCTACAAAAATGTCTGTACAAAAACTAATTAACCACTTATATAGAATAAAATTATATGTATTAAAAAACACCTTTGGATAATGGTCAAGTATTGAACTTGATACCTTCCAAAGGTGTTTTTCCATCTATAAGAAAACAATCAAAAGCGTTGTGAATTAAAAACTACTTCAACGACCCGCTTCGAAGATTCTCCAGTCTCTAAGTAACAGAATTTCTCATAAAACGGTGCAAATGAAGCTGGTAGTGTAAAGTCTGGCTGTTCTGTTTCTCTCACCCAGTCAATGACACTTTCTGTCTCTTTCACAAGTGGTCCAGGTGCTTCTTGTTCAAAGTCGAAGTAGAAGCCTCTAAGCTTGTCACGATATGTTTCAATGTCTGGCACATAGAACAGCATCGGACGTTTGAGGTTTGCATAATCAAAGAACACAGATGAGTAATCTGTGATGAGCAGATCAGAAATCATATAAAGGTCTCTAATGTCTTCGTAATGAGAGAAGTCATAGGCAAAGCCTTCATATGGTCCTAAATCAAAGTTTTCAGCAACTAGATAGTGCATACGCAGAATGATGATATATTCATCTCCGATTGCAGCTCTCAGTTCATGCAGATCAAGGTCTAAATCAAATTTGTACTGCCCTTTTCTATAAAATTGATCGTCTCTCCATGTCGGTGCGTATAAGATCAACTTTTTATCCAGCGGCAGGTTCATTTTTTGTTTCAGTGCTCTCATCGTTTCTTCATTGTTTTGATTGTGAAGGAAGTCATTTCTCGGATATCCTGACTCAATCATGGTCTTTTGGAATTGGAACGCACGTGTAAAGATTTCAGTCGAGTAGGCATTTGGAGAAATGAGATAATCCCAATTCGAGGCTTCTTTTGTGAAATTCTTTTTGTATTTCTTCGTGTTTGTTCCAGGCATATGCACCTCGTCCATGTCCATTGCCAGCCGTTTTAACGGCGTACCATGCCAAGTCTGCAAGTATGTTGTGTGATCTGGCTTTGGAACCCATAGCGGCAAACGGCTGTTTACGACCCAATACTCGGCTCTTGCCATCGCAAAGATCCATTTCAATGACAGACGATTGATATAGTAGATGCCTTTTTCCTTAAACGGTGCTTCATGACCCTTTTTAACGCTCCATATCAGCGTATATTCAGGGTGATGTTCTTTCATATACTCATAAATCCCACGCGGGTTACAACTGAATTGTTTTCCATTAAAGCTTTCAAATACAACGGTTTTCTTTTTCACAGACAGCTTACTCGCCAGCTTAAAGGTCGTTTTAAACGTTCTTGTCACAAGGCGGTTACGGACTTTTCTGATTTTGCCGATCTGCTTTTTGAATTTCTTCCATTTGCTTTTGACGTAATACTTCGCACGTGTTTTCATTGTGTAATCATTAATACGAATGCCAAGTGTTTGTCTCTTTTTCTTTCGGTACACTTCATATCGAATCGGTACATCGTTTCGTTTATGAATTTGAACAAGTCCTTTGAGTTTGTTCGAGCGGTCTCCAAGCACTAAAGAAGTGGTTGTTAATGTTTCCTCTGCTCCGTTCACATCGCAGATAAATTCAAGATAGAAGCGATATACAAGTCGTTTGTTCAAGGAATAGGTCAATTCCTCTAAAGGAACCTCTGCTAAAAATTGATAAAGCTGTGGTACACGTTGATCATCACGGTATTCGATCACTTCATCTTTTATATGGGTGATATTGACCGGAAAACGATGCTCAATTGGTTCTTCACCATTTTTCTTCAATAGCAGCTTTGCTTCTTTGATCTCATACGGATGTTCTGCACTTAATACGCCTGCATACCCGGATAGAGATAACATACACCCTTTGTTGAGATCGATATGATTGAATTTCACAACCTTTAGCTCACGCTTGATTTTCAAAGAAGCATTCCCTTTGTCTGTACGGTATGGAATGATACACAGCATGGCGTCTTTATTTTCTAAAAAGGTCAGCTCAGGCTTTTCTATTTCCATTTTTAAACGGCGTTTATAGTTTGACGTTTTCTCTTCAGATTCAATATCTGTATTGATACCCTCTTCTTTTACTTCTTCTTCCTCTTCTTCGGAATCAGAATCATAAGCTGAGTCCTCAAGCTCGTCCTCATCCTCTTCTTTGTTTGTGCTCAAATAGTCCGTGACATACAAGTTATATGTCTGGCCTTGCTCTAACGCAAGCGGCAGCGATGCTTCATTCAATACCAATTTGAATAGATTCTCTTCTTGATGGACAAGCGGAAGGAAAAGTTCTTGTTTCGAAACTCTCTCCCTCATAAACAAATAAAATTCTCTATCTGTTAATGGCATGTCATCGTTGATGCGAATCAGCATTTCTAGTTTCTCATGGTGATTTTTTAACCCTTCAACGACACTCTTCTTATGAATTCCCTCTTCAATCATTAATCGTTAATCTCCTCTGTTCAGAAATCTTACCGTTGTGTAATATCACTATTTCACTTTCCAAGAATAGTTGCCTTGTTTCGTTTGATATGACCATCCATCGATGGACGATGGTTTATTCGTAAGCAGCTCACCTTCTATTTCTAGACGCTGCAAAACCTCTTGAAGTTCTTCTGTTTTAAAACGAATGTAAAAATCCACAAATTTCGTTTGGTTGATTTCAATGTTTTTCTTTGTTTGAAAATGGCCGATTGGGAAGCTGACTTGATGGTTCTCATCGATTGTTTGAGAGATGATTTCAGCTCCATTCACTCGATCATATCCTGCGAAATCAATTTGCACATGATCCGCATGACTCATTTCACCTTTTAACTCGAGTTGAAGGTGAAGAACATGATGCTCAGAGCTTAGATCACGCAAGACCCATTTCATGCTGTCAACGATCCCTCTCAGTTCATCTTTATGCTCACGATTTTCGAGCATATGATGAATCGCCGTATTCCAAACAGTCTCTTCGTCAGAAGGAACAAGATAAAAATAGGCTTGTTCCCCCAATAGTTTTTCGACATCTTCTTTATGTTTAGTATCCCCAAAAAAGACAGCATCCACTTGCTGTTTTCTTATTTGTTTAAATAATTCTCCATATTGAGAATTGATTTGATGCAGATCTTCCTCATAATGTGCGTGATGCACAAATGCAGCGTAATAGGTTGTTTCAGGCTGATCGATTTTAAACAGGTGGCGGTCCTGATCACGATCCTCTGTGATCATCAGTTTCAAACGGTTATTTTGTGATTGAATGCTGGATAACCATAATTGTTTAATATCCGTCTTCTTTGTAAATGTTTGAATTCCTGTTTTTTTATACCAATTAATATGCCGGACTGGATTCTTTTTTACTTCTCCATGGTAGATGAACTCCATATAAATACTGCCATCGTCATTGATCAATTCCTCTAAGTATAGTGCACCTGTATGGGGAACAAAGCTTTGTACTCTGCATAAAACGCCCTGCCAATTATATTCTTCCCTTTTCACCAATTGCTGCTCTTCATTATATTGTTCAATATAACAAATGGGAGAAGAAGATCGTTCATATCTCGTCACCTGAATCGTGGGTTCATCTGCCGGAATCACTGCTTCATTGATCGAATGCGATGATTCACTGACAATAAATTCCGAGTAACGTCTCTTACTACCGCTTTCCGGTAGAATATAGTGTTCATACACATTCAAGATGTCAACATCAGAAGAAAAGATCTCTTCCATGCGGTGAATACTTTCCTTTACATTTGCATCATAATTCAAAGTTAAAATTGCAGTACGTTTGTGTTGATCAGCTAATGGTTTTATTCTTGCTTTTAAAGACTCAGTTAAGCTCTCATCCTCTTTTGGTACATCACCCATAATAAAATAGTAGTCCATATCAGGCATGTCAACTGATGTCATTGTTTCATGTTGTTCAGGTTGATCCAATGTGTCTTCAACTTTTTTCTTCATCCAATTTTGAAACAAAGGAAGCTCTCCTTCATAATATTGTTGACTTACTCATTGTATTTTACATGAAAAAGTACTTCTTACCAAAAGATAAGAAGTACTTTTTTGATCTATTAAAGTCCAGCAATTTCTTCTTTAATTTGGGTTGTCGAGATGCCTTCTGTTCTCTTCAAGTATACGACTTCGCAATGTTCTTTTAAGAAATCGAACTTGCCTTCCCAGTCATCTCCCATAACAAACACATCAATATCATGCTGTTGCACATCATGAATTTTTTGATCCCAGCTGTTTTCTGGAATGACTTCGTCAACATAACGAATGGTTTCAAGAATCAGCTTTCTATGCTCGTAACTGTGATAAGCTTTTTTTGATTTTTGTAAATTAAACTCGTCTGTAGAAATAGCCACCACTAAGTAATCTCCAAGCTGCTTTGCACGTTCTAGCAGCTTAATGTGCCCCCAGTGTAATAAATCAAATGTACCGTAAGTAATAACTTTCTTCATTGCAAACATAAACTCCTTTCTTTCATCCTTATTCGTCTGCTTTAAGCAGTAATGTTATCCGTAATCTTATTATCATCGATCATTTTTTCGCTCTTTGGAACTTCATTATATCACAACGCCTATGAAAGGTTAAGAAAATGTAAAGACAAACTATTTCCAATTTATTGGGCGCAGGAGGAAAAGTCCGAGGAATCAATGTTTCACAGAGGATCGTCCATTTGAATTGATGAAAATGTCATGAAATTTAAAGGTTTGTAAAGTTATTGTTAATATTTCATGGAGCATCTGTGATAAAATGATGAGTAGGCGAAGAATGAATTTACAATGAACGTTCATAGATAACAAGTTAAAAAGGAGGTCTAAACAATGCAAACAGAAGTGGTCTCTAATCTTTCTTATGTAAACGGCGACTTAGATGAATTTATCAGCTATATGAACCAGCATCATATTTCTCAGAGAAGAGGCGCCATGATTGCGACTGTCAATCCAGAGATAGGCTATGCCGTCATGAAGGATCATGCGTACCATCAAGTCGTCTCATCTGCGGATTATGTACTGCCGGATGGCGTAGGCGTCGTATTGATGTCCCGCATGACCCAAAGTCCGCTTAAGTCTAGAATTGCCGGCTTTGATGTCTTCATGTCTATGCTTGACCTAGCAAACAAGCAGTCTAAAAGAATCTTTTTATATGGTGCGAAAAAAGAAGTGCTTGAGGCTGTGAAACAGCGAATTGATACGGAATATCCAAATGTGGTCCTTGCCGGAAGCTGTGACGGCTATCAAGCCGATAAACGTTTCGTAGCGAAGCAAATCGCGCGCTCGAAACCTGATATGGTGTTTGTTGCATTAGGTTATCCAAACCAAGAGAACTTTATTTACGAATACCGCCATTTATTCCCGCAGGCTGTTTGCATCGGTTTAGGCGGAAGCTTTGATGTATTTAGCGGAACGGTGAAGCGTGCACCACGCTGGATGATTAAGACAAATACAGAATGGCTGTACAGATTGATTGTGAATCCATGGAGATGGAAACGAATGCTCAATATTCCTAAGTACGCTTTTGCCGTCTTAAAGGAAAGCAAAGGAAAAAAACGTTACTATCCTGAGCAGGTAAAGGATCAGACGAAGCAGCTGTGAGAGACTGAAAAATGATGAATATACGCTCAATGATGATTTCATGTTACGCAGCTTTTATTTCTTTCATTGGATGGCTGATGAGCGGCGTGAAGCCTCGTGAAAACCAGGTGACGCTGCTTGTTTCATTCCAAGAGAATGCGGCTGCTCTCATTCATACTTATCAACAACAGGCGAACATGACAATGAAGCTCACTGTCCTCTATACGAAGCATGCTTCTGCGATAGAAAAGGACGAGCCTCATCTGTCATTTCGCTATTTTCATGAAAAAAATCCTCTCCATCTCATTCAATGTATATATACGATGTTTAAAAGCAAGGTTGTCTTGACGGATAATTACTTTCTCATGACGAGTGTGCTAAGAAAACGGCCTTCTACCACCTGTATTCAAGTATGGCATGCCAATGGGGCTTTGAAAAAGTTCGGGCTTGAAGATGCTTCAAATTCTGAACGAAGTCCCCGTGACATCGAACGCTTCAAACGTGTTTATGCGTCTTTCGATTACATTGTGACAGGCTCAGATCACATGCGTGAGATTTTCAAGACCTCGTTTGGGGTCAACGATGAACGCTTTTTACCAACTGGTGTACCACTGACTGATGTGTACTACGAACAGCACCAGCCTTCCTTGAAGCTGAATGATATCCCAAAAGGGAAAAAGATCCTGCTCTATACACCGACCTATCGAGACTTTGCAATGGACGGTCTTGTGCTGCCTTTTTCAAAAGAGCAGTTGCAAACTGAGCTGAACGGCGATTACATTCTGCTCGTCAAGCTTCATCCTGCGGTCAAACATTTAGCGAAAGCAGAAACAGACGGTGAATGGATATTTGATGTGTCCGATCAGCCGCTCTATCCATTGCTTTGTGCTTGTGATGTCCTGGTGACAGATTATTCGTCCATTGTGTTTGAATATGCTCTGCTCGAAAAGCCTGTCTTGTTCTTCACTTATGACTTAGACACTTATCGAGAGAAACGCGGCTTAGTCGATCGGTATGAAGACATCATTCCTGGTAAGGCTTGCGTCACTCAAGACATGCTCTTGCAGGAGCTTTTACACCTAAACGGATCAACCAATAAAGAACGAATCAAAACCTTTGCTGAGGAATGGAACCAATATTCAAAGGGACAATCCAGTCAGCAGCTCCTCTCATTTATTGAACAGCAGCTGCTCCTACACAAAAAACGTCCGGCTTCTCATTAGGAAGCACGGACGTTTTTTTATTTGTTATACACCGGGATATCATAATACAGTGTATAGTCATCAAGCAGGTTATACAAACTATACATGCGAGTGACTTGCTTAGAAGCCCAGCCAATATCTGTTGCATATTGATGAGTCGCTGCAGCCGACCAGCGCATTTTATAAATTGTATCTTGCTTGTATGTGGCATTATTGATATAGCTGTTGCCAATGAATTTTGCTCCGCCAATAATGGCAGCCTCTGGCGTGAACCATTGTTGTTCATACGCATACTTTGCACCTAGATAATTCGGATTGCTGTCATATGCGCCAATGCCATACATGTTATAAACTTTCTTTCCATTATACATTGTACCATTCGCTAAAATGGAACTTCCGTTACCCGTTTCAAGCAGCGCATGAGAAATAAGATAAATTTCGTTGATATGATACGTTTTTGCTGCTGTAATAAAGGCTTGTCCTTTACCCGCAAGAATCCCTTTTCCTGCTAAAATCTTTGAATTGACCTCTGCTGGATTGAGATTCGCAGCTTCAGAGAGTTTCAGAAATTGAAAATAAGATTGCGTGCCTTCTGCAATATTAGCTGGATCTACATATTTTTGCACCTCTGCTGCACTTGCATTTCTCCAGCCGAGGTTGATCCTGATCCAGTTCCCTTCTTTCCCAAGCTGTTTCACTTTTGCTCCTTTATTGAGCTGTGCCACAATGTTGCTTGCAGAGCTCGAATCAGGTGTAGAACGAACATTTAAGCCATCCGTATTCACTGTCGATGTGGCTTGGTCTACATATGCTGCATAAACATAGGCCGCACCATCTGTCTGTGGTGATACCTTCATTTGTTTGTTGACCATCTCATTGATAGTAAGGTTGTAGTTCGTTTGCATGACCATTGGGCCATTTTTAATTTTTACGGCTGTGGCAGTCCAGCCATATTGGCTTTTCACAAATGCAATGGCTTCATTTACAGTTGGTAATCCTGTAAATTGCTGCGTAATGTTAATTTTGTAAGTTGGTTTCGTTGTTGTTGTATACGCAGCGGTTTCATTCCGTTTTTTGAAAAATGCCAAGCCTTGGTCACGAAGTGCAGCTGTTGAGATGACACCTGTTTTGATCTGATATTGAGCATAATCGGCTGCGCCTGTTTTTTGAGCAGCGGCCTTCATTTTTTGTTTAGTCAAATAGCTGAGTGCTTGATTCAATTTTGTCTGATTCACTGTCGGCTCTGTCGTGATACGGTATTGCTTGACCGCTTCTGTCAGCGTTTTTGTACTGCTGGCAACGCCATTTTTCTTGATAATCTCTTGAGCCTGCTTCACTTTACTTTGTTCATATACAGGTGTTGTCTTGAGACTATACGTTTTGCTGACAGCCTGTCCGTTACTTGCCTTGATGCTGCTTGTCAGCTTCTGCGTTTTTAAGTAGGCGGCACCTTTATTCACTTTCGCTTGGTCCACTGCTTGATTGACGACGAGTCGATACGTGCTGTCTGATACCTTGCCTGTTTTTTTCGTTGTCGCAGATACTTTTTTCTTTTGGAAGAAAGCCGCTGCTTTTTTCGCCTCGTCATCTCCTAAAAGGTTTCCCGTCACGACTTGATATGGCTGTGTGGAAGAAATCTTTTTGGACGTGTAGCGCCATTTCTTTTTCTTGAAAAAGGCTACCGTTTTGCCGTAAGCTGTATCGTTCAATTGATTGAGCTTCACGATATAATTTTTTGTTTTTCCCACTCGCTGGACAGCACCTGCAGCACCGGTTTGTTTCTTAATCTGAGCTGCAGCTGAAGCTGCTTGTTTGTTGTCTTTAAAATAGCCTGATTCCAAGCTGTAGACATTTTTTAAGGCACCAGTCTTTTGAATCTTCCCGCTGATCTTTGCTTCTTTTTGCAGCTGGGTAAGGAGCGTCTGTGCTTTCGACTGGTTCGCTTGTGCAGCGGATGTGACGATGTAATACGGCTTACCCGCTGTCACCGTTTGAAGCACTGCTGTTAAGCCGGATGCCTTTTGAAAGCCTTGCAGAATGGTATTCGCCTTACTTTGTCCAACAATACCGCTTGAAATCAGCTGATACACAGTGCCAGCTTTCGTTTCGGTTTGGTATGTACTGGTGACACCTGCCTGCTTTTGCAGCTCAGTTTGAATATTTTTCACTTTCGTTTCAGAATCAATGGTTCCTGATATGACCTGATAAGAAGGTTTGCTTTGATTGATGACTTCATAGGAGCTATTGAGCCCTGATGTTTTTGTTAGCTCAAGTGAGAGCTTTTTCGCCTGACTTTCATCATTGACTGGGTCAGATACGACCTTTTGTAAAGGAAGGCGGTCACCTACTGGAGACACCGTACCACTCATGCCCACTTCTTTTTTTAATGCAGCTGCACTTGCATTCGCTGCTGCTTGCGACTCATATCCTGAAGCAGTGAGCTGATAGGTCGACGTATTTCCTGAGGTTTGATAAGTGGCTGTCCACTTTTTGTCCTTCTTCAGTGTTTCCACTGCTTTTTTCACTTCTGCTTCTGTTGTAAATACCTTTGAGGTGTTCATCGTATAAATGGATTGATCGACATAGGAGGCTGCTTGCGCTTCTTTACCCGTGTGTAATGTCATACCAAAGGCAGCTGCGAGTAACATAATCTTGATGGTTTTTTTCACGTTCCCTGTCCCTCTCTTAACTTTGCATAATAGTCTACTAATCTCTTTATCGACAAAAACAAGTACTCTTTCAAGTCATTTATGCAATAGAAAAATAGAGGACCCCCTCGAAGTCCTCTTTTCCTTATATATGCGACACAATCAGTTCACAAGATCCTTCAATTGAGAAGCTTCCTGTTTCAGCCGGCAGAATAAAATGAGCGCCCTTTGGCAGTGGATATGTGTGTCCGTCATGCTCTAAAGACCCTTCTCCATGAATCACACTGCATAGCAAAAACGGATAATCCTGCGTAAGCTCTACTTTTTGATCAATTTCCCATTTATACACAGAGAAATATTCTGCTTCGACAAATGTACGAATGGTCACTCCCCGCCGTGTTTCAACTGATTCATCTGCATACCCGTCTACATGAGGAACTGTTGTGACATCAATCGCTTGCGCAAAATGAAGTTCACGTTCGTTGCCATCCTGGTCTTTTCGTTCATAATCATATACGCGATAGGTTGTATCTGAGCTTTGCTGCGTTTCAAGGACAAGCGTTCCTTCGCAAAGCGCATGGATGGTACCGCTTGGCACATAATAAAAATCACCAGGCTTAATCTTCACCCGCCGCAAAAGACCTTCCCAATCTCCACTATTCATCATGGTGACTAGCTCAGTTCTTGTTCTTGCATTGTGCCCATAGATCATTTCTGCTCCTTCTTTGCAGTCAATGATATACCAGCACTCTGTTTTTCCAAGCTCGCCATTTTCATGTCTTTCCGCATAATCATCATCTGGATGAACTTGAACGGACAAGTCTTGGTTTGCATCTAATATTTTAGTTAACAGCGGGAAGCGGTCGCCTTCTATCCCCCCGAACAATTCTCTATGATTGTCCCAAAGTTCGATCAGCGTTTTCCCTTTATATGGACCGTCTTGCACGACACTTGGTCCGTTTGGATGAGCAGAAATTGCCCAGCATTCTCCCGTTTGATCAGAAGGAATATCATAGCCAAATTGATCCCTTAAGGCTGTACCTCCCCATATTCTCTCCTTCAATTCAGGCAGTAAAAAAATTGGTGACTGCTTCATTCAGGATGACTCCTCCCTTTGCTACCCTTTGATAATCCTTACCTAGCTTGATGAAAACTAGTAAGTCTCAACTTTTATTATGACGCTATCTAAAGAGAAGTCAATCCTTTCAGTACACCGAATGAAAACGATAACACAAAAATTATTTTACCCTTTGACAGAGCCAGCAAGAAGCCCTTTGACAAAGTATTTTCCAAGAAGAATATAGACGAGTAGTGTCGGCAGCGCAGCCAATATCGCTCCTGCCATTTGGACGTTCCATTGCACAATTTGACTGCCTGATAGATTTTGCAAGGCAACCATCACCGGCTGATGCTCCGCAGTGGTCATTGTGACCGCAAATAAGAATTCATTCCACACATTTGTGAACTGCCAAATGGCCACCACAACAAATCCTGTGATCGAAAGCGGAAGAATCATATGTCTGAAAATCCCGATAAACCCTGCACCATCCATTTTCGCCGATTCAATCATTTCATCTGGGATGCTCACATAGAAATTTCGAAACATGAGTGTTGTGATCGGAAGTCCGTATACGACATGGACAAGCACAAGCCCTGGAATTGAATTATACAATCCGACTTCACGCAAAAATTGAATGAGTGGGATCAGGATACTTTGATATGGAATAAACATCCCAAACAGCATCAGCGTAAAGACGACTTCTGATCCTTTGAAACGCCATTTTGATAGGACATAGCCATTCATTGCACCTAATACAGCTGACAGTAAAGTAGCAGGAATGACAAGATAAAGAGAATTCATTAAATTGGGCTCCAGCTTTTCAAACGCGATTTGATAGCTTGAAAAATCGATAGTAGATGGCAGTGACCACATTCGCTCAAGGGTGACTTCACCTAATGGCTTCAAGCTTGTGACGAGCATGACATAAACAGGCATCAGAAAAAAGAGACTGCACAAAATCAATAAAGCATAAAGAACTGGACGGACAAACCATCTGGCTGTCATGATGAAGCCCCCTTCCGGCTCGACAGGAGATATGGCACGATAAAGACCGCAACAGAGATCAGCATGACAACCGCAATGGCGGCACCGCCTGCATAATGGTTTCCTCTAAAGGTCATTTCAAACATATACACGCCCGGAACATCTGTGACAAAGTTCGCACCCGGCCCTGTCATCGAGTAAATCAAATCGAAGATCTTTAAAGAAATGTGAGCCATGATGATGACAACACTTGCAGTAATCGGTTTTAAAAGAGGGAAAATGATTTTCCAGTAAATCTGCCACTCCGTTGCGCCATCCATTCTAGCAGCCTCTCTTACTTCCTCTGGAATTCCTCGCAGACCCGCCAAATACATCGCCAGAGAGAAGCCTGTCATTTGCCAAACAGCTGCAATGACAACAGCAATCATGGCCGCAGGTACACCAAACTCAATTTTCCCCCAGACAAATCCGGCCAATATGTTCGTATCCGTATACCACTTAGGCTGGATACCAAGCGTTTTCAAAAATAAATTCACCCCAGTTGACGGGTTTAAAATCCATTGCCATACGACTCCTGTGACAACGAAGGAAAGGGCCATCGGAAAGAAGAATAAATTCCGAAAAAGAGATTCCCCCTTGATCTTCTGGTCTAGTAAAATCGCAAGTGTGAGACCAGAGACAATGACCGCTCCAATAAAAAATAAAGTGAAAAAGACCGTGTTTCGAAGATCTGATTGAAAGCGGAAATCTTGAAACAGCATGACATAATTGCGAAGACCTGCGAAAGAGAAATCAGGAACAAGCGTGGTCCAGTTTGATAATGACACATATCCTGTCCAGCCAATAAAACCGTAAACAAAGATGAATAATAAAACCGCTGACGGGGCTAAAAAGAGCAGCGCCAGCAGCTGGTCTCCATTCCATTTTTTCCGCATACGTTTAACTTTGGGCACAGGTGTTTTTGTCATCGGCGATGTGTCCATGCGCATGAAGCTACACTCCTTTTTAAAAAAGAGGCGGTGCCTAGCCGCCGCCTCCTTCGTCTTTATTTCATTGCATCTTTTAATGATGAAACAAACTGATTGCTGTCTTTTTGTGTCACGAAGATATTGACGGCTTGATTCGCTTTTGTCACAAACCCTTCTTCAGCAGCTGAGCCATGAGCAAGAGACGGCGCCAGTTTTGACTCTTTAAATGCCTTCATCGCCGATTTTCCGTATTCATCATATTTTGATACATCTGCATCCACACGTGCTGGAATCGATCCTTTTAGCGGATTAAACGCATCCTGTCCTTCAACAGAACCTAAAACAGATAAGAATTTCTTCACGTTTTCTGGCTGTTTCACACCCTTTGGCAGTCCAAATGTATCGGTGATCACCATAAAGCTTCCTTCCGTTTCAGGAGTCGCCGTGTATCCAAAGTCTTGATTCACCTTCAAATCAAGATCATTCACAAAGTACCCCTTCGCCCAGTCGCCCATGACATTCATTGCCGCTTCTCCTTTTGCCACGAGCTGTGAGGCATCCTGCCAGTTACGTGAACTGTGATCGTCATTGACGTATTCAAGCATACGTCCAAAGATGTCTGCCGCTTCCTTCACTTTCGGGTCATCCATTTTCATGTCGCCAGCCCAAAGTTTTTGATAACCATCTGCACCTAATACACCCAGCAAAACACTTTCAAACAAATGAGTCGCTGCCCAAGGCTCCTTATCTCCAAGTGCAAGTGGTGTGATTCCTTTTTTCTTTAATGCATCTGCTGTTTTGAAAAATTCATCAAATGTCGTTGGCGGCTCTAAGCCTGCATCATCAAATACCTTCTTGTTATACCAAAGCACATTGCCCCTGTGAATGTTCACTGGCACGGAATAGATTTTCCCATCTTTGCTGACAAGGTCAATCAGTGATTCTGGAAATTTGTCTTTCCAGCCTTCTTTTTCATATAAATCATCCAGCGGCTCCATTTTGCCTGCCGCGACCCAGCTCTCATTCAGCTCCGCCCCGCCATGCACTTGAAACGTAGCAGGCGGATCATTTCCCTGCATACGGCTAGTCAGGACAGCCTTTGCATTCGTACCAGCACCACCTGCGACGGCTGCATTTTCAATTGGAATGTCTTTATTCTTCTCTTCAAACAATTGGATGAGTGCCTTCAGCCCGTCTTCCTCACCTGCCCCTGTCCACCAAGAGAAAATTTCGAGTTTTTCCGCTCCGCCTTCTTTTTTTGCCTCTGAGTTCGTCGATGAGCTGCAGGCAGTGACGATAAGCATACAGAGTGCCAGCAGTGTAAAGCCTAATTTAAACTTCATAATTGATCCCCCTATCCCCATTTTGTAAGCGTTATCAAAATAAGTATAATGGCAGATCCTTGCTTTTTTTCAGGCAAACTTCTTCACTTTTTTATGAAATTCTTCATTTTTTTACGGCCTGTTTTCGATATTCCTTCGGTGAACAGCCGACCATCTTCTTAAACACACGGCTGACGTAATTAGGATCTGTATATCCTGCCTGAAAGGTAATTTCTTTTAAGCTAAGCGTGCTGTCTTTGAGGAGCTTTTTGATTTTATCCAGCCGGCAGGCTGTCACATACTCTTTAAATGTCAGACCCGTCTCGTCTTTAAATCGTTTTGTGAAATAGGTGGGACTTAAATCAACATAAGCGGCCGTTTGCTCAAGCGTGATCTGTTCACAATAATATGTTTTGATGTAACGTTTTGCCCGCTCGATGTCATTGATGGTCTGGGTTCTCGCTTCATACACATCAAATAGGTGTTCACAGCACTGGCGGCATTCAGCTGCGGTGCTGATTGTCAATATCGATAGGTCTGTACGGAGGCGTGATTTGAAGAGAATCAGCAGTTCTTTTACCTGCGAAATCGTCGCCCCCTCTAATTGAAAGGCATCAAATAAAGCCAGCGCATCCTCTCTTCTCCCTTCCTCGAGCGCCTGCATCATGCTGTCTGCAAGCTCCGGCAGATGAATCAATGGACCGGGCTTCACCTCTGTTTGGTAAAAGCCATAACGAACAACGCCGCCACTCTTTTTTCGCTGATAATAGGAAAGCTTCGCCTCTGCTGCACTTTTCTGAAGATGAAGCGGGTTTGAGACTGGGTGCCCTATGCCAACGACAGGTGAAGGCTGACCGTTTGTCATGGCAGCTCGAATGGCTTGCAGCACCTCTGCCTTTAGCTGACCTGGTCCCTGCTGACTATAAATGAGGCATGTAAACAGTTCTCCCCCCCTCTGAATCGGCACCGTATGAAATCGTGCTGATTTCTGTAAATCGATCAATAGCTGGTCTCCTTCTGTCCGCTGAACAGCAATGATAAGACCTGCTTCATATTCGGAGAATAGTTGTTGAAACTCCATGGATGTATAGGATTGACCGTTCATGACATGCGCTTCAAGCCACTTTGACTGCAGATCGGCCGCTGCCGCCTGCCGCAGAGACGCCTCCTGCTGAATCTCTGCTGCTACAAATTGAATGGCTGCGATGGTTTCATCTTTGTCAGCCGGTTTGACGAGGTATTGTTTCACCCCCTCCTGCATCGCTTGCTTGGCATAATCGAATGTATCGTAGGCTGTGAGCATAATGAATTTTGTATGAGGACTGATTGCTTTGATCTGTTTGATCGCTGTCAGTCCATCCATGCCAGGCATCTGAATATCCATGAGCACAAGATGAATGGACTCAGATCGCACGAATTCAACCGCCTTCTTTCCATTTTCCGCTTCTCCTGCTATATGACACTCTGGAACCCATTCGGTTAAGAATTTCCGCATCGCTAGCCGTTCTATTTTTTCATCATCGACAATCAGCACGTTCAGCATGCCGGTCCCTCCTTCATCGGAATAGCCAATTGTATGGTGGTGCCTTCATTTGGCTTTGAATCAATTTGAAGGGCATCTTGCACCCCGTAAAACAAACGCAGTCTTGACATTACATTTCGAAGACCGATTCCTGTCGAGTGGCCTTTACTCAGTATGTTCGGATCTTCCTCTTCTTTTTCTGACAGCAATCTTCTTTTCTCCTGTTCATTGATGCCCATCCCATTGTCCCGAATCCGAATCATCACATAGCCACCTTCTTGATAAATCGAGAGCTCGACAAGTCCCTCTTCCTCCTTTGGCTCGACGCCATGAATAAAGGCATTTTCAACAAGCGGCTGTAAGGTAAGACTTGGGATATGCACAGATAAACATGATTCATCGATGGACGTTTTGCACGTAATACGATCGGCAAATCTCGTTTCTTGTATATGAAAATATTCTTTCACCACTTTCACTTCTTGTTCCAATGTAACGGATGTACTAAGAGCAGACAGCGAATACCGCATCAGCGTGGAAACGGATTGAATCAACCTCGATGTGGCTTCTGCTGATTCTAAGTAAGCCATACGTGAAACGATGTTTAATGTGTTAAATAAAAAATGCGGGTTCATTTGGTTTTGCAGCGTTTTTAGCTTCATATCTTTGATTTTTTGATCCAATGCTGCCTTTTGTTTGATCTCTTCAATCATCATTTTCATCTCTTGCCGCATTCGCTGAAAGGCTTCATTTAAAACAGAGATTTCATCCTTTGAGGTGACATGCAAATTCGCTCCATCAAAATGTCCTTCTGATACTTCTTTTACGCTTCGGGACAGATGAACGATGGGTCTTGAGATCCCGCCAGCAATCATATACGCCATCCATAAGGCGACCCCGATTGATAACGTAAACAGGCATAAGGTAAAGAGCGCATAGGTTTGATGCCTTTTTTGAAGAGTTTGATAGAGTATCTGATACTCAGATAATTCATCATCAAGCAGGGTCATCGTCTGCTCTTGTATATAGGAGGAGACGGTTCTCACTTCCTTCACACTTGCAGCATATTCTTCGATTTTCCCTTCTTTTACATGTGTCATGGTCGCATCACTTTCATTGATGAGCGTCCGCATCATATATTGATATTTTTCAATAGAAGGAATCGCCGCATGAAGCCCGGCATCCTTTCGCAGCGCTTGATCGTATGATTTCATTTTCTGCTTTGACGTAAGATATTCTTTGGCAAACTTCCGATCCTTTTCAATGGCATAGGCATTGACCTTTTCATAAATCGTTTTCGCCTCTGTCGAGATATCATTAAGCAGGAGAAAAGAACGAAAGCTCCGGCTATATTCTGATGTGATTTTTGAACTGCTCCAGTAGACAAAAAAAGCGGCTACGTTGCCAAGAAGCACAAGGATTAAAAATGCCAATAACAGCTTACTTCGAATCCTTCTCATGGCTGCATCCCCTGCTTTCTGTCTGTTTGCTGAAGAGGCAGATCCCCGCGCCGGATCACACTCGTTCCCGTGTACTGAAGCGGTTCTTCTTTTTCACCTTTCTGCAAACGAACAAGCGATTCAACCGCTTGATAGCCCATTTCATAAGGATGCTGTACGACCACGGCATCAATTGTTCCATCATCAAGCGCCTGAATCGTATCAGGCAATGTGTCAAATGCAAGCACATAAAAATCAGTGGTTGATCGATACTGTGCGATTGCTTGAATGATGCCTGCACCATCTAAAGCACTTGTACCATAAAATGCAGTAAGCTTCGCATGATCGTTTAATAGTTTATAAGCGGCACCTGAGGCACCTGACTTCGTAATGGCTGATTCTTCTATCCCAGCAATATGAATGCGTTTTTCAGCAGAGACTGCATCTCGAAAGCCTTTGACACGCAGCTTTTGATGAATGGCATCCAGCCTGCCTGTGACAATTCCTACATACTGTTCACCTTTTGTATCTGCAATGAGTGCCTGTCCTGCGATAAAGCCTGAATAGTAATTGTCCGTTCCTACATACACTTGACGTTTGCTCCCCTCTGCATCTGTATCGACGGTGACAACATCAATTCCTTTTTCCCTCGCCTTCTGAAAAAGCGGTTTGTATTTTTTCGCATCAAGTCCCTGTGTCATAATGCCGTCAACATGTCCAGCGATTGCCATATCAATGGTTTTCAGATGATCGTCTACATCCGCTTGCTTTGGGCCCAAATATTCTAGATACACGTGATGAACGTCTGCCGCATCCGCAGCTCCCTTTTGTACAAGCTGCCAATATTCATTATCAAGTTCCTCCGGTACAAGGACAAAATGATATTGATACGTTGACTCCGCTTTATCGGAAGCGCTTTCAATTTTAAATAAATCTTGACCTAATAACGTTAAAAAGATGACAGATACCGCACAAAATGTGAGGAATGCGCTCATTCCGATCCACTTAGATAATTTCACCGTATCCTCCTCCTTTCCACTATTTCCGCATAAAAAAAAGAGCTGCTTATAAGCATACTCTCTCGACCTCTATAATTCCTTTGTCATAAATAAACTGTTAGGATCTTCTTGATATGTACCAAAAGGCGGACAATACTGAAACCCAGCGCTCTCATATAGTTTTCTTGCTGGTTCAAAGAAAGCCATTGCCCCTGTCTCTAAGCTGACACGTGTGTAGCCGCGCCGTTTTGCCTCTTGGAGAAGATGATTCAGCATATATCTCGCTACACCTTTTCGCATATGGAGGGCTGCGGTTCTCATCGATTTGATTTCCCCATGTTCACTTGACAGTTCCTTTAACGCTCCGCAGCCTAGAAGCTCCTCTCCATCTCGCACACTCCACACGGTGACATCTTGCTTTTTTAAATCAGTTAATGGAAGGGCATGAATGCTTTCTGGCGGCGAATGCTCCTTCATCTCTTCTATATGTGCGGTAATCAGCTGGTCAATTCGTCCATCCGTGAGTTCATCTTGTAGAATGTACATTCAATCACTCCTTCATGATCATTGTACGTGAAGAGTTAAATGTTTACCTGCTGTTATGTCAGATAAACGAACAAACAACCGGCATCAACGAGCCAGTTGTTTGTTCGTTTGACAAGTATTTATGAAGAAAGAACGGCTTGTAATTCCTCTGCTGTACTGCTTTCAAGCTGACTTCCGACACCAACAGCCACCGCGCCTGCTTTGAGCCACTTTGGAACATCAGCTGGATGAATGCCGCCCGTAGGAATAAATTCAATCTCTGGAAATGGACCTTGTAAGTTTTTCATATAGGATAAACCGAAAGAGCCGCTCGGAAAAAGCTTGAGCAAGCAATAGCCATCTGCTTTTGCCTGCATGATTTCACTCGGGGTGAGAACCCCTGGTACATAGAGTGTGTCGTAAATTGAAAGATGTTCTCCAATCATAGGAAGGTATCCTGGACTAACGATAAACTGCGAACCTGCCTCAATGGCTGATTGCGCCTGCTCCAGCGTCGTAATTGTTCCCGCTCCTACTATGAGGTCCTGTTCCTCCTGAAAGGATGCGATGATGCGTTCAGCATTTGGCGTGGTATACGTCACTTCAATGGCACGAACTCCTTTTTTCTTTAAACGCTCAATCATTTCAATGCCTTCTGCTTCACTACCCGCTCTTACCACTGCAATTAATTTACAAGACGCTAGCTGCTTTTTAACTCTCAAACTTGCTGACTTTTCCATATCTCTCATCCCCTTTCATATACTCCCGCCTTTGAAATCGCTTGGCTTCTTTCATAAAAGCCTGAAGCTCCTCCCGGGTAGGCAGTCCGTCCTTATCGCCAGGTGACATCACTGCAAGTGCCCCGACCGCATTGCCTCTTGTCACGGATTTTTCATGTGATAAGCCGTCAAGCAAGCCGCTGATGACCCCCACTGCAAATCCATCACCAGCTCCAACTGTGTCTACGACATCCTGCACATAAAACCCATTCACAATTCCCTGACCGGCTGCACTTTTATAAAAGGCACCTTCTGCCCCTAGCTTAATGACCACTAGCTTGACACCTTTTTGCAAATAAACATCTGCAATCTCTTCTGGCTCGTGATAACCTGTGAGCCTTTGCCCTTCTGCAAGCCCTGGAAAAAACCAATCCGATTGTGAGGCGATATGATTCACCGTCTGAATCATATCTTTCTCCTCTTTCCATAGCTGAAGCCTTAGGTTTGGATCAAATGAAATGGTTTTGCCCGCTTCCTTCATTTCTTGAAGGGCATGAAAAGAAAACGCTCTCATTTCACTGGATAGGGCAGGCGGAATACCAGTCATATGAAGATGGCCTGCCTGTTTAAAATAGGCGGCGGGAAAGTCGCTTGGACTCATTGTGCTCGCAGCAGAGCCTTTCCGATAATACGTGACGTCAGGGTCTCCTTCCTTCACTTTTGATTTAAGTAAGATTCCTGTTTGAGACCCATCATTTGAACGGAGCACTGCACTTGTATCGACCCCTTCTTTTTGAAGCTCTTCTAAAATGAATGTGCCAAGTGAATCTGCTCCGACTTTGCTCATCCATCCCACATGAAAGCCCAGCCTCGCCAAGCCGACAGCCACGTTACTCTCTGCACCAGCAAGCGCCTTTTGAAATGTATGCACTTGATGAAGCTCTCCAACTTCTTTTGCATAAAACATCGCCATTGATTCCCCAAATGTGACCGCATCCAACGCTTTCACTCATTTCTCCCCTTTCTTGGTACCGGTTTCAAATCAGTTGAAAAAGAGAGAGCATGCACGTATGTATACTCTTCTCTGCCTATCATTTATAAAGATTTCCTTACTATGATTTCTCCATCAAGCTGAATCGTTTGGGGCGCACTTTCATCCCCTTCTAGCCGCGACTTGATTTTTTGCATGGCTGCTTTCCCCATTTCATGAGATGGCTGGGCAACCGTTGTGATTCCAGGTCCAATCAGCTTATACCATTCTGTATCATCAAACCCTGCAATGCCTATCTCTTTAGGTATCTTCACCCCAAGCTCTACAAGTTCACTAATCAGCTTCAGCATGAGTAATCCATTACCGGCTAAAATCGCTTTTTTCTGTTCGTTTGATTGTAAAAAACGGACAATCTCTTCACGCATTTGTTCCTTTTGCTTTAAATCAATTTCTGCAATGATCGGCTTCTTATGTTTACTCAAAGCTGTCTGTTCATATGCTTCCTTTCGTTCTTCACGAGGGCTGATTCCATCGACAGGCTCAGTAAAGAAAGCGATGTGATCATAGCCTTTCTCATACATTTTTTGAAGCAGCCGGATGGTGATATCACGGTTGTTCGTGGTCACTGTGTCTACTTTCAGTTCAGGCAGCTTCCGGTCCACAAGAACAATCGGTACACCGTTTTTCTTAAAATCCTCCAGAATGTCATTGTTCTGTCCTGTCGTATTGATGATGAGCCCTTCAATATAATGTGCATTCAGCTTTAGGAGCATTTCCCGTTCTTTTTCTGGACGATTATCTGTGTTGCACACCATGATGCTGTATCCATTTTCATCACAAATCTCTTCGACCCCGCGAAGTGTTGCCACAGAGAATGGATTCGTAATGTCGGCTACAATAAACCCAATGACCTTGCTTTTTCTGACCTTCAATCCTTGAGCAAGCTGACTCGGACGATAATGGAGTTCTTCAATGGCTTTCTTGATTTTTTTTACCTTTTCTGAAGAAATTTCATTTGTTCTGCCATTGATATATCTGGATACAGTTGATTTTGAGACCCCTGCATATGCTGCAACTTCATTTATGGTGACTTTCGTTTGCTTTTTCTCTTTCATTCAAAAAAACTCCCACAATTGATCTTCTCATTTGGTTCGAAACCGATTTCAAATAAACTTAAAAAGAGCATATCATAATTGAACGCATTTCAGAAGGTTTTTTTGCATGATGATAGAAAGAATTTGTCTAATCAGAGTAAAAGAAAGCGATTTCAAAATAACAGTTGACGGCGCTCTCTTTTTCCTCTAAAATTTTCCTTGAAACCGATACCAAATAAAATATCAATATTTGTTTCAGATGGAAAGGGAGGCTTATCCAAATGGAAAATCGTTATGCTGTACATCCTGAGCAGGTCAAACGTTTTACAACAGAGGAACTTCGTCGTCATTTTCATATTCCTACGCTGTTTGTCAGTGGTGAATTAAAGCTCTATTACTCGCATGAGGACCGCGTGGTGATTGGCGGAGCGATGCCGGCAGCTGAGCCGATCACACTAGATGCCGGAGACTTTTTACGGACGGAGTATTTTCTTGAAAGACGAGAAATCGGGATTGTGAATGTCGGCGGCCAAGGAACGGTCACTGTTGATGGTGAGGCCTTTGTGCTGGAGCATAAAGATTTCTTATATATTGGCCTTGGTCACGAAGATGTACAGTTTACTAGTTCATCAGGCGAGCAGGCCAAGTTCTATTTAGTATCAGCCACGGCTCACAGGGCGTACCCTACGCAAAAAGCAGCCATCGCTGAATTAACACCAAACCACTTAGGGGAAGCAGCTGCTTCCAACGTACGAAACCTGTATCAAGTCATCCATGCAGACGGCATCCAAAGCTGTCAGCTCATGATGGGCATCACTCAGCTTGAAACCAATAACACATGGAATACGATGCCTGCTCATATTCATGATCGCCGGATGGAAGTGTACTTATATCTTGATATCGAAGAGGATGCACGGGTCTTTCATTTTATGGGGGAGCCATCTGAAACGAGACATCTTGTGGTGGCAAATGAGGAAGCAGTCATTTCACCTGCCTGGTCCATTCATTCAGGCTCAGGAACAGCGAATTATTCATTTATTTGGGCAATGGCGGGCGAAAACTATACGTTCAAAGATATGGACTTTGTCCCAATGGATCAGCTGAGGTAACGAGGATGATGACAACTTCATATGCAGCGTCCCTCTTTTCCCTTGAAGGAAAAACAGCCCTTGTGACAGGCCCCGGAACCGGTATTGGGCAAGGCATTGCCGTGGCGCTTGCCAAATCAGGTGCAGATATCATCGGTACGTACCATCACACACCGCTTGAAGAAACAAAGGCGCTAGTCGAACAGGCAGGCCGATCATTTCATGCGGTTCAGGTTGATTTTTCTAATCCTCAGTCTGCAAAGCAGGCTGTCGATGCCATATTAAAGAAGCATACGATTGATATTTTAATCAATAATGCTGGAACCATTAAAAGAGAGCAGGCGGCTCACTATTCAGAGGAAGATTGGCATACGGTCATGGATGTGAATATCAACAGTCTCTTTTTCCTCACGCAAAAGGTTGGACAGCAGATGCTGAAAAATGGGCAAGGGAAAATCGTTAATATCGCCTCCCTTCTATCGTTTCAAGGCGGCGTCTTTGTCCCTGCTTATACAGCAAGTAAGCATGCTGTCGCTGGGCTGACGAAAGCTTTTGCCAACGAATGGGCAAGCCAGCATATTCAAGTGAATGCGATTGCGCCTGGGTATATTGCGACTAATAACACACAAGCCATTCGTGACGATGAAAATCGAAATGAAGAGATTCTGAAACGAATTCCCGCCGGGCGCTGGGGAAAGCCTGAGGATCTAGCCGGTGCTGCTGTTTTCCTTAGCTCACCAGCTTCTGATTATATGAACGGCCACATTTTAGCTGTTGATGGCGGATGGCTTGCAAGATAAACAAACGAGAGAATTCCTATCCGGGATTCTCTTTTTTCTATTTGTATAATTCTCCACCTTCCGAGTCACTCTATAAAAAACATGTGATGAGGGTGAGGTATTATGAAAAGTCGTATTGAACAAGATATAGCGTCCGTCATTAAGCGTGTCAAAAGCTTTGCCGGAAGAAGTGATGATATCGTGTTCCACTCTTTTTCATTTGGTCCTTCCACTATTTCTGCATGTCTCGTGTACGTTGAAGGACTCACAGAATTTGAGATGCTTTCTAAGCAAATCATTTCACCAATGCAAAAGGAACTCGACATCACTGAGGTTGGTTCTACTACACTTGCCTCCCTTTCAAAAACGTTCTTTGGCATTCAAAATGATGTGCTGGATGATATGAACCTTGCCATCGAGCAGTTATATAGCGGCAAGGCTATTTTATTTGTAGATGGAGCGGATCAAGCACTTGCACTCCATACAAATCTTTTTCAATTTAGAGAAGTAGAAGAGCCGCAATCTGAAGTTCTTGTGAGAGGACCACGAATCGGATTTATTGAGAATCTTGAAAAAAACACGGCTTTACTCCGTGAACGGGCAAACGACCCAAATCTTGTGATTCAAAAGGTGAGTATCGGTACTCGCAATAAAAAATCCGCTGCTCTTGTGTATGTTCGCGATATTGCTGATCCTAAACTAGTAGAAGATGTTCTATCACGCATGACCGAAATCAAAATGGATGACATCCCTGAAACCGGCTATATTGAACAGTTGATTGAGGACAGTCACATCTCCATTTTTCCACAAATTCAAAACACAGAACGTCCTGACCGGGTGATTGCATCTGTGCTTGAAGGAAAAGTCTCCATTTTGCTCGATGGGACTCCTTTTGCCCTTATTTTACCTATGACACTTACAGCTTTGATGCAATCTCCGGAAGATTATTATCAGAGGTGGACAAGCGCGACTCTTTTGCGTTTACTTCGTTATATTGCCGTGCTCCTCACGATTTTTTTACCCGGGCTTTACATTGCACTTGTCTCTTATCATCCCGGTTTATTACCGACAAGAATGGCACTCACCATCGCAGGCAGCAGGCAGAATGTTCCCTTTCCTCCTGTTGTCGAAGCCATTCTCATGTCTTTTACGATAGAGCTGCTGCGTGAAGCTGGACTACGGCTTCCAAGAGCCATCGGACAGACAATTGGGCTCATTGGCGGCGTAATTATTGGTCAGGCAGCTGTCCAAGCCAATATTGTCAGTGCCTTAATGGTGATTATTGTGTCACTGACTGCATTGGCTGACTTCACGGCACCGTCATATGACTTTAGTTTCCCACTGCGTATTTTGCGGTTTATGGCGATATTTAGTTCAGCATTGTTTGGATTATACGGCTTAATCATGTGTTATTTATTTGTGCTTTGTCACTTGATGCAATTAAAGACATTTGGTTTTGACTATTTCACACCAGTGTTGTCTTCACCGTTTTCAGATCTAAAGGATACGTACGTTCGTTTACCAATCGGGCTATTTAAATCCAGACCAAAAACAGCAAAAATAAAAAATCTCAAAAGACAAGGAGATTAAACGATGTACAGACCTGAAAGGCTATCATTGTTACAAGTCACCATCCTCTGCAGCTCTACAATGATAGGCGCTGGAATTTTAACCATTCCACGCAGTTCTGCCAATTCAGGATACCCTGATGGCTGGATCATTGTATTAATACAGGGCGTCATCTTTGCTTTCGTTGCTTTTTTGTTGGGGTGGATTGCCGAAAAAAATGCACCAGACACCATTTTTGAGTCAAATACAAAAGGAGCAGGGGCATTCTTCGGGACGATCTTTAATTTAATGCTGGTCGCCTATTTACTAGGCATTGTCGGCTTTGAGGCACGTGTTCTCGGCGAAGTGGTCCAGTTTTTCCTCCTGCAATCGACTCCCATGGCAGTGATTGTAATGATTTTTCTACTTGTGGCGATCTATCATTTGAAAAGCGGTATCTTTCCAGTTGTCAAAATGGTGACCTATATTTATCCGATCACCATGGTCATTTACATAGCGCTCATGCTGTTTTGTTTGAAAATATTTGATTTTGATTATTTGCGTCCTGTGATGGCGCATGGTTTTAAAGATTTTAGTAAGCTGTTCTCTCAAACCTTTATTCAATTTACAGGCTTTGAAGTGATTTTGTTTGTCGTGCCACTCATTTATAAAGACAAATGGTCGAAGGCAAAATGGGCAGCTGCCATCGGCGTTGGCATTACGTCTCTCGTGTACTCCCTCACACTCTTTATAGTGATTGGCTCCATGACCGTGGGTGAAACGAAATCTCTCACTTGGCCAACCGTGTCCCTCATTCAAGCGCTTGAAATTGAAGGGGTGTTTATCGAACGATTTGATATTTTCTTACTGACGATCTGGACGTGTCAGCAGTTCATTTGTATGCTGGGCTTTTTCCAGTTTGCAATTAAAGGCTGTTTCACCGTTTTTAAAACAACCAATTTAACGAGACTGTTATGGCTGCTATTTTTGATTACATCAGCCCTCTCACTTTTCCCTAAAAATATTAATGAAGTCTTTTACTATTCTACTTTACTCGGCTACGCATTGTTCGCGGTTTTAGCCATTCCTTTTATTACTGCTATCCTGCTGATGATACGCAAAAAATGGGGAGGTCGTTCTGCATGAAAAGAAGGCGTATACTGTTATTCTTTTTTTCCTGCTGTCTTATCCTTTTATCAGCAGGCTGCTGGGACTTAAAGGATATTGAAAAACTATCGTTTGTACGCGGTGTTGGCATAGATGAGGAAGAAGAGAATGGAGTGAAGCTGACCTACCAAAACCTTGTACCGAAAACGGGTGGAACACAAGAAGCCGATTCTCCCGGCTATGTGAATGTCGTCTCGAAGGGAAAAAATGTACTGGAGGCTGTCAGCAATGTCGCCTTGAAGGATCCGCCAATCTATAGTGATCACCTGAAAATCTTTTTGTTCGGCAAAAACCAGGCTGAGCATCACGATATTCAAGGAACACTCAATCATTTTATTCGAGATGATGAGGTTCGGCGCAGCAGCTATCTCCTCGTGTCACGAGGAGATGCGTCAAAAGTCATCAATCAAAAATTGAAATCACAGCAAAAGGTTCCGGTTGAACATATCTTCGAAACATCCAAAAACCGAAGCTTTAACGGAAAAATCGCACTGCCAACACGTATTGGCCGGGCGTCTGATTACTTTCAGATGGGCGTTAGCTTCCTTGTGCAAAGTGTAGATGTGATCGACAGTGAAATTATTTATGATGGGGCAGGAATTATTCATGGGAAAACACGGAAGCTAATCGGTTTTATCCCGGCAAAAGATGTCCAATCTTTAAACTGGGTAATGGGCCGTATCACTGGCGGCGTTGTACCTGCCACCTACAAAGGTTATCCGATAACGTATGAAATAAAAAAAGCTAAAACGAAGGTCGAACCCTATCTGAAAGATGGAAAGGTTTCCTTTAAAATTAACGTACAAACAAATGGAAAATTATCAGAGGATCAATATCCTCCAGAAAACTCATACGATGAGCAGTACATCAAACGATTTGAGCGGCTCTTTGCTCATAAAATTAAAGAACGCATTCAAAAAGCAGTAAATCATGTGCAAAAAGAAGTGGGCGTTGATCCTATTTTTTTAAACCAGCAGTTTCGTATGAAATATCCTGATTATTGGGATAAGCATGGTACCGAGTGGGATAGGCTATTCCAAGAAGCAGACATCGATTACAATATCAAAGTGAACATCTTGAACTTTGGCGCAGAAGGCGCAACAAAAAGCTTCAAATGGTAATACCAAAAGGCGGTTATCCCGAAGGGGAACCGCCTTTTTTACGTACAACGATTAGAAGCTGGTATAGCGTCACTTGATCAGACAACGCGTTTGTTTGAAATCCAAGTGACGCGCCTATTCTTGCCACCTCGTCAAAAAACAATTGGACGTTTTGATCAATCTGTACATTGATCCGCTGCTCGATCACGCGTTCAAACAATTGGTCTGGGAAAAGTGCACGCATTGTGTTTGGTGTGAAGAACCGTATATGGGTTCGGTCTAAAATTCCTACATCTTGATACGTAAAATCCCCTGTCATCAAAGGAAGAAGTACCTCTGCATGCATCATGTTAGGCAAACAGCAAATGATAACACCGCCTGGCTTTAAAGATGCGTGGGCTTGCTCAATGATGTGCCAAGGATCTGACACATGCTCTAAAACATCTGAAAAAATGACCGCATCAAAAGAGGCCTCTTTCTCTGACCATGGGTATTCATCTGCATTTGCCTCGATGACTTCTTCATAATACGCCTTTGCGACCGCTGCTTTTAACGTATCCGCCTCTACCCCGTACATGTATACAGACTGACGATTCATTAGCTCAAGCCCGGTAGCCCCTGCGCCGCACCCAACATCCAGCACGCGAGCAGCGTCCTCAGGGAGTAATTCCGCAAAATACGGATGAGGGGTGATCAAATTTAGATCTATGCCCCACTTATCTAAAAACCGAAGTCTATTCTCAGTAAACAGTGTAGAGATGTTCGTTTCTTGATTGGCATTGAAGGTAGCATGACCATGATGATGCACAAAGGAATCATGCACAATTTGCAGCTGATATCCTTTTAGTAATGACCGCAAACATAGATCGTCATCCTCAAATGATCCATATACGAACCGCTCATCAAATAATCCCACATCCTCGATCAGCTTTCTTTTCACGAGCAAGCAAAACCCTACAAGCCGGTGCACATAAGTTCTCTGACCTTTTCTCTTAGACGTATACTCTTTAGCAAAGTCTGGGAGCTCCTTCACATCTGTATACGATGGCTGGACCATCTGAGGGCCGCTCACATAATTAGAGACGGGCCCCACCATCCCAATCCGCTCTGATGCAAATAACGCCTCTTTTAATGGAGGCAGCCAATTTTCCGTCACGATCGTGTCATTATTTAAAAAGAGAATGCTGTCTCCTGAAGCTTTTTTTGCCCCTTGATTACATCCCTTTGCAAAACCTTCATTCTCTTCATTATCAATGAATATCACATCATTCAGCTCTCTTACATATTCCTTCGTGCCGTCAGTTGACGCATTATCGACAATGATGAGTTCATATTGGTCGCTATCCGTATGCTGTTTCATGCTATCGATACATTTTTTCGTCAAATGCAGTTCATTGTACGTCAGCATGACAATGCTTGTTTTCCCTTTCATCTCATTTCCACCTTTCTCCCGCCTGTTCCATATGTATGTGATAGGCAGCACGTTCAGAAGATGAGGGAATGTCCTTTCTTGATTAAACGTTTGTTTAACATAGGAAAACCAGCTGCACACGGCAGCTGGCCATTGTTCATACCGTTTTTCCTTCGCCACTTGCGACGGCACGATTTCTCTTTTTTAAATCTTCTTCAATTTCTTCAAGACTTTTCCCTTTCGTTTCGGTCACCAAGTATTTCACAAATAAGAAGGCGCCTACGCCAATGACCGCATAGATGAGGAAAAGATTACTGATACCAATCGCGCTTAATAAAGCTGGGAATGTCAGCGAGATGATTAAATTTCCTGTATGAAGAAGGAAGGTCGAGACACCTGTACCGATTCCCCTGACATGTACTGGGAACAGCTCTGGGAGCATCACCCAAACGACTGGCCCCCAGCTGACAGCAAAGATGACGATAAAGAGACCTAAACAAATAACGGTTGTCCATCCTGCAGCTGTTGAACCTTCAAAAAATCGGTTGACCACTGACAGGACAATTAAACTAAGGACCATTCCTGCATTCCCAAATAGGAGCAGCGCTTTACGCCCTACACGGTCAATGATTTTAATGGCAACAAACGTCATAATGACATTCACTGCACCAATTCCAACAGTTCCTAAAATCGCTGCTGAATTCCCAAAGCCAACACTTGTGAATGTTTTTGGTGCATAGTAAATGATCGTATTTGTACCGATAAACTGCTGCAGAAAGGCTAGGCCGACACCGGCAATCAATGCTGGGCGTACCCACGGCTCAAATAATTCCTTAAAACCGCCTTTCTCTTCACTTTCCGCCTTTTGAATATCTGAAATTTCTTCTTCCACTTCTTGCTGGCTTTTTCTGAGTTTCGATAATATCTCCTTCGCACGGTCAGCCTGTCCGTGGACAAACAGCCAGCGGGGACTTTCCGGCATAAACAAAATCCCGAATAATAATAGAACAGAAGGAACAACCGCAATTCCAAGCATCAAGCGCCATGCCTCTGCATCCGCTAAAGCGTAGTTCACAATATAGGCAAGAAGAATACCAAATGTGATCATGAGCTGGTTTAAAGAGGACAGTGCCCCTCGTGATTCCTTTGGCGCAAGTTCAGATAAATATAATGGAACAATCGTTGTCGAGCACCCGACAGCGAGCCCTAGCACAATTCGGAATAAGACCATCACTTCTGTATTCGGTGCAAGAGCTGTACCAAATCCGCCGATAATAAACAAAATAGCTGCGGCGATGATGGCTTTTTTCCGCCCAAATTGGTCTGTCAGCTTTCCAGAAAGAGAGGAACCGAGCATCGCCCCGATTAAAATCGAGCTGACGACAAGCCCCTCTGTAAACGCATTTAAACCTAAATCCTCTTTCATAAATAAGATGGCGCCAGAGATGACACCTGTATCATAGCCATATAAAGCACCGCCAAGGGCGCCGAAGAAATAAAGCCATCCATTCCGATTTTTCATATACATAACCCCACTTTTGTCTCTGTACTCTTATGAAAAGTCATTTTCCTCACTTCCTGTCATTTCAAACATTTCGATGTTTTATGACAAATATATTTCATTTGTGTATCTTTGAAACTTTTTAAGAGAAGAAAACGTCAATTAAGCGTTAGTGAAAAAAATGTCGCACTATATCCCGTTTTAAGGTATATTTGTTTTAGTTTGTAAGCAGAAAGAAGGACATCTTTACTATAAAATCATAGCGAGGGTTTAAAATATATGGATCAATCACGAAGTAAACGCAAAGGAAAAAAGCGTTTAAAACCATGGGTGAAAGTCACTCTTTTTATTATTAGTATTCTTTTACTGACAACTGCTTCAGTCACAGGCTATGCCTACTATAAAATAACAAATGCCGCCAAAAAGGCTCAAGTATCTCTTGATCGCGGCGCACAATCTGTGAAACGGATTGAAGCATTCGATCCAGGAAAAGACAGCTTTTCTGTCTTGCTGCTTGGAATTGACAGCAGACCGGGCGAAACAGTGAAACAAGCACGAAGTGACGCAATGGTTTTGGCAACCATTAACCGCACTAATAAAACCGTTAAATTATTAAGCATTCCTAGGGACTCATACGTTAATATTCCAGGCCACGGTTTTGATAAAATTACTCACGCACACGCATTTGGCGGTGCAGATTTAACAGTGAGCACAGTTGAAGATTTACTAGATATTCCGGTCGATTTTGTCATCCAAAGTAATTTCGTAGCATTTAAAGAAATCGTCAACGAATTAAACGGTGTTCCTATTAACATCAAGGATGAGTATCTTGTGAAACAGATTAAAAAGGATACAAAAGGCAAGGTTGTGCTTCAAACTGGAACTCATACACTAGATGGTGATCAAGCGCTCGCATATGTGAGAACGAGAAAAGCAGATAGTGACTTAATGCGTGGACAGCGACAAATGGAAGTATTAAAAGCCATTTTTGATAAATCAAAATCATTAACGTCTATTCCGTCATACGACAATATCATTGATACACTCGGTGATAATGTGTCAACCACCCTTTCTATGAAGGAGTTAGTCGGTCTTTTCCCGCTTCTGACTTCATTGAAATCGGTTGATACCATTCAGCTTAAAGGATCCGATTACCAGCCAAACGGCGTTTATTATTTCCAATTGGATCAAAACCAGCTGAACGAAGTAAAAACAGAATTGAAGAAGCAGCTTGAATTATCATAAATAAAAGCGTCCCTAAGGGGCGCTTTTAGATTGTTGACAAAGGGCTAAAATGATCTTGATTTTAGCCCTTTGTCTTCTTTTCAGCGTGATAGAAAACCTTTGCAATCTAGGAAGGGCGAGCACCGGAACAGAGCGAATTTGAGATTCGTGAGTACCGGAGCGCAGACCTGACACGGAGTGCGAGGGTTTGTCTACACGCTGGAAGCGTCCCTAAGGGGCGCTTTTTCTTATTTCCTTGATCATTCACTCATTTTTGTTTAGCCTTGATAGAGAGGAATCAACCTTTCTTCCTTTTTTATGAGAATGAAGAAAATCGTACATACTTTGAAGAGGCTATTGCATGAATGAAGGAGGATTTGACAGCGATGAAAAAAATGATTGCGATTGATTTAGACGGTACACTCTTAAATACAAAAAGTGAAATATCCGCTCAAAACCGAGAGGCATTGATTCGTGCGAAGGAAGCTGAATATATTGTGACGATCTGTACAGGGCGGGCAACTTTTGATGTAAAGGAGCTGCTTGGCGATTTGGACATCCCCATTATTGCGGCAAACGGCGGGACTGTCCATACAGAAGGATACGAGCTCTTCAGCCGAATCACACTGGATCAAGAAGCAGGCAAGCGGGCTGCAAAGGCATTAGTGGAACGAAACATTTACTTTGAAGTCTATACAGATGATGCTCTCCTCTCTCCTTTTGATGGAAAAGAGAAGCTGAAAGCAGAATTTGATCTGATCAAAAGCGCAAACCCAAATGAGGATCGCGCTGATCTATGGGAAGGAGCCATGACGCAATTTAAACAATTTGGCATCAAACCAGTAGATGATATCCGTGAGATTTTTGAGTCGAACGAACCGACCTATAAATTACTCTGCTTCTCTTTTGATATGAACAAACTGAACGAAGCACGAAATCTTCTGGCAGACATGCCCGAGCTTTCATTGACCTCGTCTGGAAAGCATATTATTGAGGTGCTGCCAAAAGAGTCTGGAAAAGGACATGCCCTGAAAAAGCTCGCAGCCCATTATGGTGTAGACCGCTCACATATTTATGCAATTGGTGACAGCCCAAACGACCTTTCTATGTTTGAAGAAGCAGGCCACCGCATTGCAATGGGGAATGCTGTTGATGTCATTAAAGAAAAGAGCACCTTCATCACAAAAGGAAATCATGAAGACGGTGTCGCTTATTTTATTGATCTTCTTTTACAAAATCAATTCCATGAAAAAAAGACGCTTGTCTGATCAGCGCCTAGAGAGAAGTCCAGAAGTCCGATACAAGTATTGATCGGGCTTTTTCTTTATTTTTTGATTCTAACAGCCGTTTCATATTTGTCCTTCCAGTACGTACTTGTTTTCATATTGGTTAAGACAACACCGTTTGAGACAGTCACATGAATGACTTGATTGGATCCTGCATATATCGCCGGCATCAATGATGTTCCGCTGAAGAAGACAAGATCTCCCGGCTGAAGCTCAGAACGTTTCACAGGTGTACCTGCTTTAACTTGACCTGATGCATAGCGGGGCAGCTCAATGCCAAGCACTTTTTGATACACGTACTGCGTGAACCCTGCTGTATCAAATCCTTCCTTTGGGTTCGTACCGCCTTTGACATAAGGGACTTCACCAATATACGTAGCGGCTTTTGATACGATAGGGTCCTCTTTCGCAAGCTCCAGATCTGTTAACCGTTTCGCACCTGTCCATTTTTCGCGCCAATACGATTCAGACAAATAAGAAATTGTCACACTTTCAGAACGGCTCGCATGAATAAAGCGGTCGCCTCCAATATACATACCTACATGAGAAATTCCGGGCTTATATGTGTTGCTAAAAAAGACAAAATCCCCAGGGCGGATATTGTCTAATGATACTTTTTCTCCAACGATCCACTGCTGTTCAGCACTTCGAGGTAAATAAATCCCAAGCGATTTTTCAAATAAATACTGTAAAAATCCTGAGCAGTCAAATCCAGTCTTTGGATCTGCTCCTCCAAATTCATAAGGAATTCCTAAATAGGTCAGCGCATCTTTCACAAGAGGGTCATCAGAAATTTCTTGCGTGCCGGGCAGGCGTTTGACCGCATAAAATCGGTCTGTCCAATATTTGCTTTTGCTGACATCCGTTTTCACCACACCTTGACTAAGCGTGATGTGGATGACCTGATTGTTCCCAGCGTACAACGCCACATGTGTTGGGATATCCTTTGTTTCTTCAAGGCTTCGGAAATACACAAGGTCACCGGGCTGCGCTTTATCCCATGATACCTTTTTTCCAATCTGATATTGGTCGATTACCTTCCGCGGCAAATCAAATGTTTCGGATGTCTTGTACACATATTGAATAAACCCAGATGCATCAAAGCCCGTTTTTGGATCGGTTCCTCCTTTATGATAAGGTGTTCCAATCAGCTTTTCCGCTTTCTCCAAAAGAGATGGTGTTTGAGCAGATACCGCTGATTGAGACATGAACATCAGCCCAACAAGCGCACACCCTCCTATCAATATTCCTTTCCATTTCATGATCTTTTCCCTCCAATCTTCTATAGTTTCGGCATGACACCTTTCATTTTACACCCTTTTTCGACAAAAAAAGAGCACGCGATGTGCGTGCCCTTTATCCTTTTTAGGTTATTTACCTGCTTCCGCTTTTGACTGCTTTTGCTGTTCAATTTTCTGCATTTCAACCGAAATCTTTTGTTTTTCGTGATCTGTCAGACTGTCACTAAATTTAAAAGCAGACATAAAGACAAAGACTAAAATTAACGCAACAAACGGCCAGCTTGCTTTTAGGAATTTCATTTCTTCTCTTTCCCTCCGTTTTCTTTTAAGTTTTTAACTTTATCAGCGTGATCTACTTCAAAGAAAATGTGTCCGTCTTTTTCTTTCCAATCTGCATTCGTTCCATTGGTCAGCATACGGATAATGGCTTTTGATTCTAGAGATCCTGCTTTTACTGGAGCAGGTGTTGCTTCTTTGATGTACATTGGGACAACTTCAAATGTCGCTTTTCCATCTTCATTCAGATGATACTGAACAAGTGCAGAATCACGTGTTCTTGACCAGCCTTGGTCAAAAATAAAGTTGCCTAGGCTATAGAAAATCGCTGTTCCGTTATAGACTTCCATTGGTTCAAGGACGTGCGGATGAGCACCGATAATGATATCAGCTCCGGCCTTAGACATCGCTCTTGCCAATTCTCTTTGTCTGTCGTTTACTTCATTGTTGTACTCCTGTCCCCAGTGAGCATGAACAACGACGAGATCTGCCTTTTCAGCAGCCTGCGAAATCATCGGAATAAAGATAGATGGATCGGCTGGCAGAATACCCGCCTGGCGATTCGTTGCTTTGAAATCTTTCCCATACACATCTGTAAAACCAAGTGTAGCAATTTTGACACCATTTACTTCTTTATACGAAATGTTCTGCTTCGCATCTTGGAGGTTACGGCCTGCACCTGTATAATCCATGCCATTTTGTTCAAAGGCATTGATCGTGTTGTTCAGCCCTTTTTCACCATAGTCTGCCGCGTGGTTATTCGCAAAGTTTAAGACAGAGAAATTTAAATCCTTCAACGCTTGGACAGAATCTTCATCTGTTTTTAAATGAATATTCTTTTGGGCTGCCTGTTCCTTATCTGATGCGACAGGATGCTCAAAATTACCTGTCACATAATCTGACACATCAAAATATGGCTTGGCATAACGAAAGAGATGCTCTTTTCCATAGCGGTCTGTTACTTTCTCTACGTTTCTTCCAAACATAATGTCACCGACAAACGAAGCGGTCAGGATGTTTTCTGGATTCTTTTGTACAGTTGGCACTTGTGCTTTCCCGATAAACGTAAATAGAAATGTACAAGCAATGACGATCGGTAAAGCAATGAGTACGTGTTTATTCGTCTTTTTCTTTTGATTCTTTGTGATTTTCAGCAGCTTTTCCTGAAAGCTCAATTTTTTATTCATCATTGGACACACCTTATCTTAAAATAGATAGTAAACATACATGATGGCAAATGTTGCACCACTTAGAAGTAACGTGCTTCCAAGGGTAATTGTAAGACCTTGCTTTTGAATCGTATTTGCAATCAATCCAGGGACGATGATTCCGATTCCGCGGAATTCTGCTATTTCAAATGGGACCACTGGATAGAAGAAATCAAATATCAGCTTTAAGGCAATCCCTGTAATCAGCATCGCTGCAAACTTTCTGCGTCCGTATAAAATCATGAATTTTGATAAGCCAAAGCGAACGATCACATACGTAAGCAAGCTGACAGATAAGACGACTAAAATGAAGACTGGCTGGTTAAATACGAGCGCCAGATAACCCGGGACAACAAGTCCAGCTGGTACGATTCCTGTTTTTTCTGCAAAGATTAAACTAAGTAGAACACCTAAAATTAACGAGATATAAAGATCTGATCCGAACATTTTCTATATTTCCTCCTAGCTGACAAGCTGCTTAATTTTGTATTCTTGAATTTTTTCGATTAACGGTTCAGCGGCACCATGGATATTGCCGACTCCATAAACCACTCGATTATGAAGCTTTTTCTCAAGCATATTCATAATTTCTTCTGTAGATTGATATTCAAGGTTGTGTAAGTGGTCAGCCGGAATTTTCCCTTCCTCATATGCCTTCACAATTGGATCAGTTGTTTCACCAATTAAGACAAGATCACTTGCTTCAATATATGGAAGTACATCCTCCGCAAACTGGATCGTTCTATCTACCCGATCCGCACGGCAGTTCATAATAATAATCGGTTCATCTGTTGGATATCCAATTTCTTTCACACGCTTCCAAATGTTCAATGTAGATGCTGCGTCATTTGCCGCAAATCCATTTACAAAGTGTCCAGGTGTTTTCGCGTCCATTAATGGGAGAATTCTCATCGCTCCTGGATCAGGCGGCGCATTTAACATTCCTCTGAATGCCGTATCTTCATCAATCCCTAATGCTTGGGCAACACCAAGTGCCAGTGAAGCATTATCTGGAAAAACCATGTACTCAAATTTCCGTAAAAACTCATCAGAAATCTTGGAATTATCCGCAACAATGACTTCTGTGTTGCGTTTTTTCGCAATCTCTTTAAAGAAATCTGTATATTCACTATCCGTAATAACCAAGTGTCCATTGTAAGGAATTGTCGCTGTAAAGGCTTCTGCTATTTCATCAAGTGTCGGCCCCATAACGTCCATATGGTCTTCAAGAACGTTTACGATCACGCCAATATTTGCTTGAAGCAGCTCTTCCTGAAAGATAATTTGGTAATCTGGATTTACCGCCATACATTCACTGACGATGGCATTTGCTCCTCTTTCAACTGTTTCTCTCATAACTTCTTTCTGCTCTCCGATATTCGGTCCTTGCGGTTTCCTTTTAATCGGTTTCTCCTCTGGCGTATCCCAATAAATCATTCTTGCATCCGTTCCCGTTGTTTTACCGACAGTTTTATAACCTGCCTCCATTAAGATACCGGTTGTCAATCTTGTGACGGTAGACTTTCCGCGAATACCATTAATATTGACGCGCACCGGCAGGGCATCGATATTTTTCTGATGACGCTTCTTTTCAATAAAGCCAATCCCTAACATGATGACACAGGCTATAACGATTAACCACATCGCTATCTACATCTCCTTTTTTTATGAGTGTGATATGTAAATTCAATCAACAGTATATCTGTTCAGCATAAAATCACAATCGGTATTATGTAACATAATCTTTCACTTCCTCGTATGCCAAATTCCTCTAATCAAAAGGCTTTTTTGCCTACCCATCCTTTAAATGAAAAGGCCAAAAGGCGGACAAAAATCAATCTGAATTTCTGCTGAATTCATGAGAAAGCGTTACCATCAATGATCCGAAAATCTTTTGTCCTTTTCTCCCTAAATTTTTTGACAATTATTAAGATGTATTTTGAATCAATGTTTTAAAGCCCGCTCTTCTCTATAACATCAGTCATATCAGCGCTTTAAATGAATAGTGCGTGTTTTGGAATGTTTTATATTTTTGAACGAACAGGTTAGAAAGTCATCCTCATTGGTCAGATTGCTATGTGTTGACCTATGACAAAGGTCACCTCTAAAAAAATCAAGTCATATGCTTATTTTTAGGTCACAAAAAATTGGGATAAGATGTAAATATTTGATCATTTCGGTGTACCTTCTCTTTACGATATTCGCACCTTATGACCTAAACAATGAAACATTATTCATTTGTTTTTATCAAGATTCATCATTTCTTAACATTTTTAATGTGAATTTAGTTGAAAGTTGTCAGCTTATGTCATGCTTTCCCCAAAGGAGACGAATAAAATCCGCTTCTCCGCTTACACTATGGGTAAAAAATCTGTGAGAGGAGGCTAAAGATGCCAAACACCAATGAGCAGACACGCCTGCATTTTTTATCAGGCAGCTTCGAGGAAAAAATCCGTATCCTAAAAAAAACATTTCAGCAAAGCGGCGATTTTGAATACCGAGAGTTAATGGTGAATGAAACAAAATCTGTGCTGTTCTTTATTAAAACAAGAATTGATGAAGGCAAATTAAATGATTTCATTATCGGTAACTTATTAGGCTCTCCTGGAAAGCAGAATTATATAAAGTCTCTTAGCACACTTGAAACAGGCGACTTGACGCTGATCACAGACAGTATTATTGCGGGAAGTATTGCCTTTCTTGATGAAAACTCCTCGCAAATCAAGCTGTTTGCTGTCGGACAGCCGCCGCTGCGCTCTATTACTGAACCGTCTTCTGAAAGTATTATCGCAGGTGCACATGACGGGTTTGTTGAAAGTCTTGATACCAATATCTACTTACTGCGTTCGCATTTAAATGATCGGAAGCTCGCCATTCAATATCATAAGGTCGGTACAAAATCGGAAACAAAGCTTGCAACGGTTTATATATCTGATATTGCCAATCAAGAAAAGGTCGAAGAAGTCAACAGACGGATTTCTTCTATTAAAGTAGACACACTGATAAGTCCTGGCTCTATCGTTGAGGCAATTGAGGAAGATTCATATTCTATTTTCCCGCAGCTGATTGATACAGAACGTCCGGACAAGGTAAGATCTGCGATTCTTGAAGGCAGAATAGTCGTACTCATGGATGGCAGTCCAATGGCCATCATTCTGCCTATCACGTTCTTTAGTTTTTTTCAGTCGCCGGATGATTATAACAGCCGCTGGATTCCTGCTACGTTTATTCGTATTCTTCGTTATCTAGCCTGCATCATCGCAGTCATATTGCCATCTTTTTATATTGCTGTTATTGCGTTTCATTATGAGGTTGTCCCAGATGAACTAGCTATTACGATGAAGAACTCTATTATTGGCATTCCCTTCCCTCCATTGATTGAGGCTATGCTCATGGAGATCACAATTGAACTTATACGTGAGGCTGGGGTGCGTCTGCCTAAACCCATCGGGCAGACCATTGGCATCGTAGGAGGTTTGGTTATTGGGGATGCGGTTGTACAAGCAGGACTTATTTCGAATGTCCAAGTGATAGTAGTCGCTGTGACGGCTGTCGCTTCATTTGTACTTCCGTCGTTTGAAATGACGTCCACCATCAGGATGCTTCGTTTCCCGCTCATGTTTATGGCATCGATGTTTGGATTTATTGGCATTTCATTTGGGCTCGCCATTATTCTCATGAATTTATGCCGCCTAGAATCACTAGGGGTGCCATATTTATCACCTGTTGCTCCATTTAACTGGCAGGACTTAAAAGATACGGTGGTTCGACTCCCAATGTGGATGTACAAAAACCGCCCTGTTTATTTAAATCCGCAAAAGAACAAACAAATTGAACAACTGAGAGGGTGGAAAAAGAAAAATGAAGAATAAAATATCTCCACCTCAAGCTGTTTTTTTTATCATCCAATCTCAAATTGGTGTTGGTATTTTAGCGCTCCCCCATTTGCTAATGAAAGACATGGGACACGATGGCTGGATGGCAATAATTGTCGCGTGTTTTTTTATCCAAATCATCAATACCATTTTTCTTTATATCATCTACAAGTATCCAGAAACGTCATTTTTCCAAGCGCTGATTGAGGTCTTTGGAAAATGGATTGGACGCACCTTGGTTGTGCTCTATACGGTATACTTTGCCTCGGTCTGCATCGTAGTCCTTTCTATATTCACAAGGATTCTTGGCATATGGGTGCTCCCGCTCACACCAAACTGGGTGATTAACCTATTACTGATGATATGCATTATCTATATCTCAAAGGAGCAAATTACAGCCATTGTCAGGTTTAATTTTATCTTAACTCCCTTTTTGCTCATGCTCTCTCTATTGATGTTCTATTCATTGAAAGGAACCAATATTGATTACCTTCTGCCCTTTTTCCAAACAGATATTTCTCAATTTCAGCTTGGATTGAAGGACGTGGTGCTGTCAATGAATGGATTTGAGATGATTTTAATCATCTCTCCACTGATGAAGGGCACCATTAAGGAACGATATAAAGTGATGACCATTTCAAATATATGTACGACGCTTTACTACCTATTTATTACATTAATTTGTTTTATGTTTTTCAGCCCAGCTGAGCTTGATGTTATCCCGAATCCTGTTTTGTATCTATTAAAAACCATTACATTCGGTGTCATTGAGCGCACGGATTTAATTTTTCTAAGCTTTTGGGTCTTTGTCATTTTAGCCACACTGAGTAATTATCTGTACTTTTGTGCAAATGGTGTGTCCAGTATGCTGAAGAAAAAAAATCACAAAAAATATGTCTACTATTTTGCCATTTTGATTTATGCTGCAAGCTGTTTTCTTTCAACTGATAACTTTAGAATTCAGCGCTTCAATGACTTTACTACCGCTGCACAATATTCATTTATATACACACTTCCGATCATGATGGCCGTTATCATCTTTATCAAACACCGCAAAAAGAAGGTGAAATCACATGCATCATAGGTACATATTGACACTGCTTATGTGTGTTTCCCTCATTTTCATGCCTGGCTGCTGGGATCAAAACCTATTAAAAGACATCTCTCTCGTATTAACTTCAGCTGTTGATCAAGGAGAGGATGACAATGCGAGATATTCGATTACCTATCGAAAGGTGCAGCAGTCTCAAAGTATGCAGCAAGGGAATTCAGGCAGCTATTTAACCACTGTTCTCACAACCGATGCGCCTACTTTAAGAAAAGCAAGAAGCAACTTTAGCCGGAGTGTAGACCAAAAAATTGATATGTCTAAAATGAGGGTCCTGCTGATCGGTGATGAATTTGCCCAAAACCGGCTGCTCCCTTACTTAGATATGTTTTATCGCGATCCCAAAAGCCCTTTGCTCGCAAACTTGGCAGTGGTGCAAGGCGGGAGTTGTGTGGACTTAATCAATTCTCTGCTCAAGGAAAAACTCATTGTGAGCGACTATTTAAACAACCTGATCACTTCTGCATCACGCTCCTCACAAGTTGCACCTAAGAACATTCAAAATATCCGGTCCAAAATGCTGCAAACCGGCGAGGATTTCACACTGCCATTACTCTACTACGATAAATCAAAAAAGTTAACGAGTGTAAGGGGGGTCGCCTTATTTGATAATGAGAAAATGAAAGGAGAACTTTATGGGCAAGATGCCATTCTGCTCACCATCATGGATGGAAAAATGGGCAGTTATGCAAACTTCACAAAAAAAGTAAGAAGTGATATGAAATCAAAAGAGAACAATTACATCAGCATTCAAGTTACCGATACAAAAAGAGACATTAAAATCGTCAATCCTGATCATCGAAACGTAACCTTCTCTCTTGAGTTTGAATTCAATACCTCTGTTATTGAATATCCGAAAGATAATTTAGATACAGACAAGAAAATTAAAATGCTAAATAAAAGGCTGTCAGCTATTTTGACTAAAGATGCCGAAAGAGTCATTGCGGCCCTGCAAGAAGCAAATTCTGACGTCCTAAGCCTTGGCAGAAAATATAGGGTAAAACACTATGATGAATATATGAAAATGAACTGGGTCACCGATTATCCGAAGGTGAAAATCATTCCAAAAGTGAAAGTGAACATTACACAAACAGGTATTATTAGTTAAGAAAAGGAAGAAGCCTTCTTTCTTTTCTTTTTTTATTTTTTTTAGATTGTCATTTCGATGCTTTCGTGATAATCTATGTGTGTAAACGGTTACACATTCATGAAGGGAGGCTCTCCATTGGCTACAATTAAAGATGTCGCAAAAGCTGCACAAGTGTCTGTTGCCACTGTTTCACGCGTGCTCAATGATACTGGATATGTTCATTCAGATACGAAAACCCGCGTGACGCAAGCGATGCAGGAGTTGAACTACTTTCCCAATGAAGTGGCTAGATCCCTTTTCAAAAGAGAATCACGCTTAATCGGCTTAATCTTGCCTGATATCACAAACCCCTTCTTTCCTCAGCTTGCTAGAGGCGTTGAGGATGAGATTCATGCGCACGGTTTTCGGTTATTATTCGGAAACAGTGATGAAGATCGAGAGAAAGAAATGGCATACTTGCAAACCTTTAAACAAAATCAAGTGGTCGGTGTCATCGCGGTCACAAATGAACCTGAGTCAGATATATACAATGATGATGATCTGCCTGTCGTGTTTTTAGATCGAACAGTTCCACATGCACCTTCTGTTTTTGCAGATGCTGCAGCTGGCGGGAAAATGGCGGCAATGGAATTAATCAGACGCGGCAGCCGGCAGATCACACTGTTAAAAGGACCTGCCCATCTGCAAACAGCGCGGCAGCGATTCAAAGGCGCACTCGATGTTCTCACGGAAACAGGTGTCGACTTTCATGTGATGTCTAATGCCTCCTTTTCCTTTCAAGAAGCCCGAAAAAGTGCCAAGGCCCTTTTCCAGCTGTACCCTGAAACAGATGGGATCATTGCCAGCAATGATATCGTCGCAACAGCGGTCATCCATGAAGCGCTTCGAATCGGAAAAGCGATTCCAGGAGACGTTCAAATCATTGGATTTGATGATATTCCGCAAAGTGAGCTGCTCTTCCCTTCCTTATCGACCATAAGGCAGCCCGCCTATGAGATGGGAAAAGAAGCGGCACAGCTGTTAATCAAAGCGATTCAGAAACAACCGATAGATCAACCAGTTATTCAAATGCCCGTATCTTTTATTGAACGAGAGACCACAAGAAAGGTGGATTCACAATGAGTCATATTGTTGTAGTAGGAAGCTGTTCAATGGATTTAGTCGTCACTTCAGATAAACGGCCAAATGCCGGTGAAACGGTTTTAGGCGAATCGTTTAAAACGGTCCCAGGCGGGAAAGGTGCCAATCAGGCAGTCGCAAGCGCCAGACTCGGTGCAGATGTATATATGGTCGGCCGAGTTGGTGATGACGCTTATGGCCATGATATTCTCAGCAATTTACAAGCACAAGGTGTCCGTACCTCATATATGAAACCGGTTACCGAAATGGAGAGCGGCACAGCTCATATCATTTTAGCAGAAGGTGATAACAGCATTGTAGTGGTCAAAGGGGCAAATGACGAGGTTACTCCTGACTATGTAAGTACTGCTCTTTCTACAATTGATGATATTGGGATGGTTCTCATCCAGCAGGAAATACCTGAAGAAACGGTCGAAGCGGTCTGCGCCATTTGCAGTGAAAAAGAAATCCCTGTCATTTTAAACCCTGCACCAGCCCGTAAAGTATCGAAGCAGGTTTTAGATCAGGCTGCTTACATTACACCGAATGAACATGAAGCTGTTCTGATGTTTGATGGTCTGCCAATTGAAGATGTCTTGCGTCAATACCCTAACAAGTTACTAGTCACAGAAGGAAAAAATGGGGTTCGATACTTTGATGGAACGAAAGACGTGTTGGTTCCAGGCGTTCCTGTCAAAGCAGTCGATACAACAGGAGCTGGCGATACCTTTAACGGAGCCTTGGCTGTCGCTCTAACAGAAGGCAAATCCCTCTATGACGCACTTGCCTTTGCCAACCTTGCAGCATCAATGTCCGTCACAAAGTTTGGCGCACAAGGCGGCATGCCAACAAGAGAAGAATTGGAGAAAAAGAAATGAAAAAAAACGGCATCCTAAACAGCCATATCGCCAAGGTGCTTGCTGACCTTGGCCACACAGATACAATCGTCATCGCAGACTGTGGTCTCCCTATCCCAGAAGGTCCAGTCAAAATCGACCTGGCGTTATCAATCGGCACACCATCTTTTCAGGAGGTCACCTCCCTCCTTCTTCAGGAAATGGCCGTTGAAAACATCACTGTAGCTAGTGAAATCAAAGAAGCCAATGAACGAGATCATTTATTTCTTAAGAAAGCGCTCTCAAAACCGTTACATGAAGTAGACCACGAGACGTTCAAAGACATGACCAAACAGGCAAAAGCAGTCATTCGAACGGGTGAAGCCACCCCATACGCAAACTGCATTCTTCATGCCGGTGTCATCTTTTAAAAGGAGGAGCCAGATATGAACATAGAGATGCATAACATCCATAAGGCTTTTGGAAAAAACACCGTTCTCTCCGGGGTCTCCTTTGACCTCGTCACAGGTGAAGTCCACGCACTCATGGGTGAAAATGGTGCGGGAAAATCAACTTTAATGAATCTGCTTACAGGTCTTTATTCTTTAGATCAAGGAACGATACAAATCGACGGAAAAGAAACCGCTTTCAAAAATCCGAAGGAAGCGGAGCAGCACGGCATCGCCTTCATTCATCAGGAGCTCAACATATGGCCGGACATGACCGTCTTGGAGAATCTATTCATCGGGAAAGAAATCTATACGAAACTCGGACTGCTAGATACTAAGAAAATGAAGACCCTCGCCCAAACGCAGCTGGACCGTTTGTCTGTGAATCTCTCACTTGAACAAGAGGCAGGCAGCTGTTCTGTTGGACAAAAACAGATGATTGAGATTGCAAAAGCATTAATGACCGATGCAAAGGTCATCATCATGGATGAGCCGACAGCAGCTCTTACGGAACGGGAAATCGAGAAGCTCTTCCAGGTCATTGAATCTCTCAAAAAAGAAGGCGTTTCCATTGTCTATATTTCTCACCGTATGGAGGAAATCTTCGCCATCTGTGACCGGATTACGATCATGCGTGATGGGAAAACGGTCGATACGAAAGCCATACCTGAAACGAATTTCCATGAAGTCGTCAAAAAAATGGTCGGCCGTGAATTGACAGATCGATATCCTGAGCGAACGCCCTCTACAGGAGACATTGTCCTTGAGGTGAAACAAGCAACGAGAAAAGGACAATTTCAAGATATCAGCTTCTCAGTTAAAGCTGGAGAAATCGTTGGTGTTGCAGGCTTAATGGGTGCTGGCCGGACCGAAATGATGCGGTCGCTGTTTGGTCTTGATCCTCTTGATCAAGGAGAAATATGGGTTCATGGAAAAAAGGCTGTTATTAAAAAACCAAGTGATGCCGTCAAGCTCGGCATCGGCTTTATCACAGAGGATCGCAAGGATGAAGGATTGATGCTTGATGCATCCATCCGTGAAAACATCGGTCTGCCAAACTTAAAAAGCTTCTCTCCAAAGGGATTGATTGATAAGAAAACAGAACAGGATTTTGTCGACCTTCTCATCAAACGACTGACGATTAAAACGGCTTCCTCTGACATCTCTGCCCGAAGCCTGTCTGGGGGAAATCAGCAAAAAGTCGTCATTGCCAAATGGATCGGCATACAGCCGAAGGTCTTGATTTTAGATGAACCGACACGAGGTGTTGACGTCGGAGCGAAACGAGAAATCTATCAGTTAATGAATGAACTGACTGATCGAGGCGTTGCCATTTTAATGGTCTCCTCTGAACTCCCAGAGATACTCGGGATGAGCGACCGGGTGCTCGTCATTCATGAAGGAACCATCAGCGGGGAATTAGACAAAACAGAAGCTACACAGGAACGAATTATGACACTAGCTACAGGAGGGAAGTAACATGAAACCACTTACTTCAAATGGACGATTTGATCACATCATGCAAAAGCTTGGGCCATTCTTAGGACTCATCATCCTTGTCGCCATTGTTTCTATTTTAAATCCGGCCTTTTTAGAGCCATTAAACATCTTAAACTTACTGAGACAAATCTCCATTAATGCCCTCATTGCCTTTGGCATGACGTTTGTTATTTTAACTGGAGGTATTGATTTATCAGTCGGTGCTATTCTTGCACTATCCAGTGCCCTGACTGCCGGCTTTATCGTTTCTGGCATGGATCCGATTTTAGCCATTATCGTCGGCTGTATCATCGGTGCCGTTCTTGGGATGATCAACGGTCTTTTAATCACAAAAGGCAAGATGGCTCCATTTATCGCAACGCTTGCCACGATGACAATTTTCAGAGGTTTGACACTCGTTTATACAGACGGAAACCCGATTACTGGGCTTGGCTCTAACTATGCCTTTCAGTTATTCGGCCGCGGATATTTCTTAGGCATTCCTGTTCCAGCGATTACGATGCTTCTCACATTTATCGTACTTTGGGTACTGCTTCATAAAACACCTTTCGGCAGAAGAACATATGCCATCGGCGGGAATGAAAAAGCGGCTCTCATCTCAGGAATCAAAGTACCACGCGTGAAAATTATGATCTATTCATTAGCAGGCTTCATGTCTGCCTTAGCAGGTGCGATCTTAACATCTCGCCTAAATTCAGCGCAGCCAACAGCTGGTACGTCCTATGAGCTTGATGCCATTGCTGCCGTCGTACTTGGCGGGACAAGCCTGTCCGGTGGAAGAGGACGAATTGTCGGCACACTCATCGGGGTGCTCATTATCGGTGTCCTGAACAATGGTATGAACTTACTTGGCGTTTCATCATTCTATCAATCTGTTGTGAAAGGGATTGTCATCTTGATTGCAGTCCTATTAGACAGAAAGAAATCTGCTTAAGGAGGCAGCCGCTATGAAAAAATATCTTATTCTCATCCTGACTCTCTCATTGTTCATGCTTTCTGCCTGCTCACTTGAACCGCCGGAGTGGGCCAAGTCATCAAAGGATGGCAAGAAAAAAGACATCAAAATTGGGCTGTCGATCTCGACGTTAAATAACCCATTCTTCGTTTCTCTGAAAAACGGTGTGACAAAAGAAGCGAAAAAGCTAGGCATTGAAGTCGTGATTGCAGATGCACAAAATGATTCAGCTAAACAAACAAGTGATGTAGAAGACCTTATTCAGCAAGGCGTCGACGCATTGCTCATCAACCCAGCGGATTCATCTGCCATATCAACCGCTGTCGAATCAGCAAACGCTTCTGATATACCTGTCATCACATTAGACCGCTCAGCCGAAAGTGGAAAGGTAGAAGCACTTGTCGCCTCAGATAACGTCAAAGGCGGAGAAATGGCAGCTAAATTTATCATTGACAAGGTTGGCAAAGGAGCAAAAGTCGCTGAATTAGAAGGCGTACCAGGCGCTTCCGCTACACGTGAGCGTGGAAAAGGATTCCATCAAATAGCGGATAAAGATCTAAAAGTGACAGCAAAACAAGCTGCTGACTTCGACCGGACAAAAGGACTGAATGTCATGGAAAACCTCCTTCAAGGAAACCCTGACATCAAAGCCGTTTTTGCCCACAATGATGAAATGGCACTTGGCGCACTAGAAGCGATTCAAAGCTCTGGGAAAGACATTCTTGTCGTTGGCTTTGACGGCAACGAAGATGCACTCAGCTCAATCAAAGCAGGAAAGCTCTCTGCAACGGTTGCGCAGCAGCCAGAGCTGATCGGTCAACTGGCAGTCGGTGCTGCAAACGACGTATTAAAAGGGAAAAAGGTACAAAAGAACATCGCAGCTCCACTCAAACTAGAACAGAAGAAATAAACAGAAAACCCCCGATTTCCCTCGGGGGTTTTCCTATTACTGTGGTCTTTTCAGCACAAATGACATGCCTAAATGGGCATAATCATTACCTGCTAGGCGAGCGACTGGTTTCAGTTCATTAGTAGAAACATAGCCTTTTTCTGCATCATAAACACCCTCATCTAAATGTGCACATACAACCCGGCCAATGATATGATCAACTGTGATCTCCCCTTCATCATTTTGAAAGGTCAGATGTTTTTCCAGCTGACATTCAAAACGAATGCGCGCTTCCTTGATTCCCGGCACTGAAATGACATGACTCTCTACTTGGTGAAGTCCGGTGCGATCCAGCTCACTCTCTTCCCGAGGCAATGTAGCAGCTGTTTCATTAATATCTTCTATCATGTCTTCATCACTCACATGGACGACAAACTCTTCCCTGTCAATGATATGCTGCGCAGTATCTTTCATCTGACCATCACGTCGTCCGATAGAAACCGCAATGAGCGGCGGGTGTCCGCTGATGACATTAAAGAAACTAAATGGTGCGGCATTGACAACATCTTCTTTAGACAGACTTGTAATAAACGCTATCGGTCTTGGAACGATAGAACCAGATAATAATTTATATGCCTCTTTTCGTGACAGCTGATCCATTTGCAATGTAATCAATTCAGGTACGCCTCCTTTTAATGTAACGACATCATACCATAACCCGTTCCCTATACCTCTTATTCCAGCTCGGTGCGATGCAGGATATGGTGAACAAGATGAAATAAAGCAGGATTATGATTTTCCCGTCTATAGGAAATCGTCCATTCCGCCAGAAGCTGTTCATCCTCAATGGCCCGATAGACAACATCCAGATTAAATAAACGCCGGGCTGATTTTGGAATCACTGCAATACCGATCCCTGCTGTGACGAGGCCAATGATCATTTGATATTCCGCCGCTTCCTGCACGATATTTGGAGAAAACCCGTACTTTTCACATAGCAGGACAAAGTGCTGATAAAGAGACGGCCATGATTCCTGTGATAAAGAAATAATCGGTTCATGACGGATATCTTCAATCGCGACCGTCTCTTTATTAGCCAATCGATGATTTTTTGGAATCGCAAAAATACATTCACTTTGCTTCATCAAACGACTCACTAATTCTTCATGCGGCGGTGTAGGATGTAAAAAACCGATATCAATCTCACCATTTAAAAGTGCCTCTAGCTGCTGCGGAACAGAAAGCTGCTGCAGCTCAATACTGACAGAAGGATACAGCTCCCTGAATTCACGTACAACAGGCGGCAGAATATCATACGTCGCCGTTCCAACAAAACCTATGATGATTTTCCCCAGCTCTCCTCTTGCTGTATGACGGGCATGATCAACGGCTTTATCAAGCTGCTGCAGCACTCCCCGAACCTCATGTAAAAAGACCTTTCCAGCTGCTGTTAGCTCCACCACCCGCTTCGACCGGTGAAATAAAGGAAAACCCAATTCTTCCTCAAACTGCTTAATTTGCTGACTAAGTGGAGGCTGTGTCATATTCAACCGCGCGGCTGCTCTGCCAAAATGCAGCTCCTCCGCTACTGTGACAAAATACTGCAAATGTCTCAGTTCCATCCTTTCACTCCTCACACACTTATTCGTGAAACATATCAAAACCACGTTAAACATATATTGGAAAATTTATTTTATGAAATGTATAGTAAATCATATCATGAAAATATATTTTCATAAAAAATTTTACTTGCCGAAAGGAGTGCGGGGTAAATGAAATCTCAAGCACAACCCCTAACAAGACGAGGAGCAGAGTTGATTGTTGATACGCTGATTGCTCAAGGTGTGACCCATGTTTTTGCGATTCCAGGTGCAAAAATTGACGCTGTATTTGATGTATTAAAAGACAGAGGTCCAGAGCTTGTCCTATGCAGACACGAACAAAATGCAGCCTTTATGGCAGCTGCTGTCGGACGTTTAACCGGCAAACCAGGTGTTTGTCTTGTCACATCAGGTCCTGGTGCATCTAATTTAGCAACAGGTCTATTAACAGCCAATACAGAAGGTGATCCTGTTGTCGCAATCGCTGGAAACGTCATTCGTGCAGATCGTCTGAAACGAACACATCAATCACTCGACAATGCGGCATTATTCAAACCAGTCACAAAATATAGCGTTGAAGTACAAGACGTTCATAATATACCAGAAGCGTTAACGAATGCTTTTCGCGCGGCACAAAAAGGGCAGGCTGGAGCAGCATTTATCAGCTTTCCACAAGATGTCGTGACAGAACACACCACACAAACACCAGTGTCTGCTCACCCTTCTCCAGAATTAGGTCCTGCACCAGATGCTCTCATCAGTTCGGCTATCGCCAAAATTCAAAATGCACACTTACCTATTGCGATTGTGGGAATGAAAGCTAGTCGTCCAGCTGCTGCAAATGCCACAAGAGCATTATTAAAAACACTTGGTATCCCATTTGTTGAAACGTACCAAGGAGCCGGCGTTCTCTCAAGAGAGCTCGAGTCTCAATATGTAGGCAGAATCGGCTTATTCCGTAATCAGCCGGGTGACCTTCTCATTGAACATGCAGATGTCCTTTTGACCATTGGCTTTGATCCAATCGAATATGATCCGAAGCTTTGGAATCTTCAGCCGCAGCAGCGTCAGATCATCCATGTTGATGACATGCAGGCAGATATTGACCATTTTTATGAGCCAGCGCTTGAGCTTGTAGGCAATATTTCTGAAACCGTCAAACATCTAGCGCATGACAGTGTTCCCCTTTCTCTAAGCAAAGAGAACATAGAATTAGTCACTGAATTACAGGAACTATTAAGCGACATCGAAAAGACACCAGAAAGAGAAAGTCATCGATCTCACCCTCTGGATGTCATTCATACATTGAGACGTCTGATTCCTGATGACACGAAGGTCACGTGTGATATCGGATCTCACGCGATTTGGATGTCCCGTCACTTCCGCGTTTATGAACCGAATTCATTCCTGGTGAGTAACGGCATGCAAACATTAGGCGTCGCATTACCATGGGCAATTGCGGCTTCTATCATGAATCCAGATGAAAAGATTATCTCGGTCTCAGGTGATGGCGGTTTTCTCTTCTCCGCAATGGAGTTAGAAACAGCTGTCCGCAAGAAAACAAACCTCGTTCACCTTGTTTGGAACGACAGCACATACGACATGGTCGCGTTCCAGCAGGAAATGAAATATGAGCGTACATCCTGCGTTGAATTCGGGCAGATCGATTTAGTGAAATATGCGGAAAGCTTTGGAGCGACTGGACTAAGGGTCAACTCACCTGAGGAGCTTTCAACCGTCCTTCAAAAGGGTATAAACATAGAAGGACCTGTGATTATTGATATTCCGATTGACTATCAAGACAACCCTGACCTCGCCAGTCAAAAATGGCCAGAAGTCTTTCGCAAAAAACATGCAATGAATGTCAGATAAGACTTCGATACATTACATTAAAGGAGTGAGCGGTTATGGGTATGATGCACCCAATGAATCAACAGAATGACACAAGACAGCATGACAAACAGCAAGAGGTCTATCAAGTATCGACAATGACCTCCCTGCTGGAAGCCGTATATGATGGAGATTTCTCCCTCGCACATATTCCTGAACACGGTGATTTTGGCATCGGTACATTCAATCAATTAGATGGAGAGCTGATCGGCTTTGACGGCGCATTCTACCGGCTGCGCTCGGACGGAACAGCGACACCGGTCACCAATCAAGATTATTCACCATTCTGCTCTTTAGCATTCTTTGAAACAGATATCGTTCATCGAATTGATGCACCTATGACGTCCAAAGAACTTGAAGAAGAAATCGATCGCATTTTACCAAGTAAAAATATCTTCTATGCGGTCCGCATTGATGGATCATTCAAAAAGGTTCAAACACGTACGGTTGAAAAACAGGAAAAACCTTACGTTCCGATGGTAGAAGCAGTCAAGTCTCAGCCTATTTTCGACTTTGAGGATATTCAAGGTACGATCGCAGGCTTCCGTACACCGCAGTACGCACACGGCATTGCGGTGAGTGGATATCATCTTCATTTTATTGATGAAGATCGAAGTGTTGGCGGACACGTATTTGATTACACCGTTGATCAAGTCACCATCCGCATTTCTCAAAAACGCCATATGAATTTACATCTGCCAAATACGCAGGAATTCTTCCAAGCAGACATTGATCGAGCTGACCTTGCACAGCAAATTGCCAGTGCAGAAAGCAGTCCGGATCAATAAATGAAAACACCCCGATGAGGGGACTGACCCCCGTTTTTGAGACAGGGATCAAAACACCTTTATACAGCCAATTGCCGATAGTTGATCGGTGATTGGTTGTTTAGTTTTGTTTGAATACGAATGTTGTTATAATAATAAATGTATTCTTTGACAGTGCGTTCTACGATGGTGGTCGTAGTTCGATCAATGCTGTTAAGATAGAACGTTTCAGACTTTAGCGAGGAATGAAACGATTCGATGGAGGCATTATCAGCGGGCGTCCCTTTACGGGACATGCTCATGGTAATGCCTTTTATATGAACAGCTTTCTGATACTCGTAAGATGTATACACAGAACCTTGGTCGCTATGTAACACACAGTTTTCAGGCAGTGCTGGGAGCTGATCAAGTGTGTTTAAAATAAAGTCTGTGTCCTGCTTATCACCAATCGTAAACGCAATCACTTCTCCATTATATAAATCCAATATACTGGAAAGGTACAATTGTTTCTGTCCATAAGGCAAATACGTGATGTCCGTTACTAGTTTTTCAAGAGGACGATCAGACTGAAAGTTCCGATCCAGTATATTACCGGCCACGGCATAGGGCTGCCCATTCTTCTTACGCTTTTTCATTTTAACCCGGCACTGCCACTGGTTTTTCTGCATGATACGTTGAACAGTTTTATGGTTAATACGCATTCTCACTTTTAGTAAGGCTGTGATTTTTCGGTATCCATATCGATACTTGTGCTCTCGGCACAACGTGCCGATTTGCTTCTCTAGTTGTTTTTTAGAATGATTCTGAGTCAGATCTTTTTTCCATCTATAGTACGAAGCGCGAGAGATGCTTAAATGGACACAAATGTCCTGTACTGTCATCATTTTGCACAATTCTTCTACTAGTTTGATTGACGTTTCCTTATCAACTTCCTTTCCAATTCGTTGTACTTTTTTAAAACTTCATTCTGTTGACTCAGATAGCGATTTTCTGCCTGCAGTCTCTCTAATTCGGAAGAGTACTCGGGACCCTTTCCATAGGTATATTGTTTTCCAACAGGCTGTTCGAACCGGTGTGTATCCCCAGCCTTATGCCACCTCACCCATGTCTGAACCTGCGTTTTATTTTTGATATTCAATTCCTGCATGATCTCTTTCATAGATACGCCTGCCAATCTCATGTCTACAGCCTTCTGCTTGACTTCAACCGGATAACTCACTCTTGTCCCCATAGAAAAAACACCTCCATGTTTTATTTCGGATTACAACGATCCGTTTTCAAACTTGAAGGTGTTTTTTATTTGTCTCATCTTATGGGGTCAGTCCCGAGATCGGGGTGTTTTTTTATGCATAAAGATAATTTCTTACATGCAATGTTTTCGTTTCGATAGCAAATGATAAATCGTCCATTCTATTCGTAATAAAATATGATAGAATATCAACAGAAGAAAGGTGGTTATACGGTGTCAAAAGACTATAGCATTCCAAACCTAACATTAGACGAAAGAGATAAACAAATTTTATCCCTATTACACGAGGACGGGCGCATGTCTTATACAGATCTCGGCAAACAGGTCGGTCTGTCACGTGTTGCCGTACAAGCCCGCATTCAGCAGCTCGTTGAAGCAGGGGTCATTGAACGATTCACCGCTGTAATTAACCCCGCCAAGGTCGGCATTCATGTCTCTGTCTTCTTTAATGTAGAGGTAGAGCCGAAATTTTTAGAAGCGGTTGCCCTTCAGCTTGAAAAGGAAACGGCTGTCACAAGCCTTTATCACATGACAGGACCAAGCAAGCTGCATATGCATGGCATTTTTCAACATGAACAGGAAATGGAGACTTTCCTGACAAAAAAGCTATACCCGCTAGAAGGCGTTGTCAGTGTGGACTGCCAAATGCTCATTAAACGATACAAAAGCCGCATGGGCATGAAATTGTAGACAGGAGTTGAACCACTTGCAATCATATATCGAACTCATTATCGCTATGGTGCGAACCGGTATTCTCGGTTTTGGCGGAGGCCCTTCCGTGATACCGCTTATTCGCCATGAAGCGGTGGTGAAATACCAATGGATCAACGATGACGAATTCGGAGAAACACTCGCCATCGCCAATGCATTACCAGGCCCGATCGCAACAAAAATGTCAGCATACCTCGGCTATCGATTAAAGGGCGTATCTGGCGCAATTGTCGCCACAGCTGCTCATATTTTACCAACATGTCTCGCCATGGTAGCCCTTGTCACACTTGTCAGCGTCTTAAGCTCCTCACAAATCATTCAAAATATGATTGGTGCTGTGACCCCTGTCATTGCCGTGCTTCTCGGGATCATGGCATATGAGTTTGGACAAAAAGCGCTGAAAGGCTTCGGCATGATCTTCGGGATCGCTCTATTCCTTCTTGCCTTTATTGGGCTACAAGTGCTGTCCATTCATCCAGGAATTATTGTCATGATCTTTTTACTTTATGGCGCCTTTCATTTTAAACTGAAAAATCGCTGGAATCGGCTAAATAAAGAGAAAGGAGTGTCTTCATGATACTGATTCTCTTTTTATTCTGGGCATTCTTTTTATCCAATCTATTAGGTTATGGCGGTGGTCCTGCATCCATCCCGCTCAATTATGAAGAAATCGTCAATCATTTTCATTGGATGACGAACGAAGGATTCTCCAATATGCTGGCTTTAGCCAATGCACTACCGGGGCCAATCGCTACGAAGATTGCAGCATATGTCGGCTATGACGTCATGGGCTGGCCAGGCTTTATCGTGGCACTGCTTGCAACTGTCCTGCCGTCCGCTGTTGGGCTGATTTTATTGCTCAAGCTCATTGACCGCTTTCGTCAATCTCCCGTCGTAAAAGGCATGACCTTATCCGTTCAGCCTGTCATTGCGATGATGATGCTTTTATTAACATGGGAAATCGGCGGAGATGCTTTGAAAGCCATCGGCTGGACGCAATCGCTCGCCATTGCTGCGATCTCCTTTTTCCTGATGACCAAATTCAAGCTGCACCCTGCTTTTCTGATTGTTGCTGCATTTTTATATGGCGGATTCATTCTGCCGCATTCATAAAAACCGATAACATTCACTGTTATCGGTTTTCTTTTACATATAAATTGGAGAAACTGATCTGCGCCCAATCGAATGATACTCGACCCCCGCTTGTTCTGCCGCTTCAAGTGTATGACAGTTTCGTCCATCGAAAATAAGCGGCCGCTTCATCCATTTCTTATAGGAAGCGAGTGGAAACGACTGAATATCCGCCCACTCTGTTAATAGACAGACCGCATCGGCATCCTTGATCGCTTCCTCAATCGTTTGAGCAAATAAGACTTGATCCGGCAGCTCGCGAGCTGCATGCCGGGCAGCAACAGGATCATATACCACAAGCTCCGCACCTAATTGATGGAGCTCATGAGCGATCGGAATAGATGGCGCCTCCCTCATATCATCTGTATTCGGTTTAAAGGACAGACCAAGAAGCGCAATTCGCTTCCCTTCAAGAGCTGCCCCCAGCCGCTCCTGAATATTGCGGATAAAACCTGCACGCTGCTCATTATTTACTTTTATGACAGCCTTTAACAGCTCAAAATCATGGGACACATGCCCTGCAATTTGGACAAGTGCATTTGTATCCTTTGGAAAACAAGAACCTCCGTAGCCAATGCCCGCTCTGAGAAAGGAAGAACCGATCCGCTGATCAAGCCCCATTCCCTGCGCCACCCATTCAACATCAGCCCCTGTTTTTTCACAAATGGAGGCAATCTCATTCATAAAGCTGATTTTTGTCGCAAGAAATGCATTTGATGCGTACTTGATCATTTCAGCACTTTTACGGTCTGTTTTCACCAATGGAAGATGGAAATCAGCATACATCTCCTCTAACTGGTCTAATACGGCTTTTGTTTCAGCTCCAATCACTAGCCGATCCGCCCTCAATGTATCTGAAATGGCAGAGCCTTCCCGTAAAAATTCTGGGTTAGATGCAATCGCTAGTGGCTCCTTCCGTCCTAATTCTTGATGGATCAACTGATCGATTTGATCACCCGTTCCGACAGGCACTGTACTTTTCACCACAAGAATCGCCCCTGACTTTGCTTTTAAGCCCATCTCTTTTGCAGCCTGAAACACATACTGTAAATCAGCTTGGCCATCTGCCTGCTGCGGGGTGCCGACTGCAATCATTAACACATCTGCTCTCGGGTAGGCTTCCGCTCCATTTATGTGAAAATGAATTCGTCCCTGCTCAAGATTGCGTTTCAATAGCTCTTTTAACCCTGGCTCATACATTGGGGGATTTCCTTGTTTCAGCTGCATGACCTTTCGGCGGTCAATATCAATACACGCCACATCATGACCTGCCTCCGCTAAACACACACCTGTCACAAGCCCCACATACCCACAGCCTGCAATCGCAATATTCATGACACCATCAGCTCCCCATACTCCTTATGCTTGTAATGACATCGTATGCCGGGAGCTTTCATTCCATTCTTAAAAGCATACAAAAACCCCCTGCCATCACTAGCAGGGGGTCACTTTTATGAAACAAGACCATTTCGAATATGAGCAATCAGATTTTCAAGCATTTCTTTTGTTGTGACATCATTTGAATTTTCACCAATATCATGAGCGTACATCAAAATCTTTAAAAACTCTTCTTGATTTAAACCCTTATTATCCATGTCTGTATCCTTTCGATTCCACTAATTTCATTATTATATGCTGTAAGGTTGGTTTATGCAATACTCTATTACATCATTCGACAGCTTTTGAAATTTATGACCATTTTCATGAAAAACTTTTTTATAAATCCCCATTGAGCTATAATAAAAGAATTGGAATCTTTTACTTGGTTAGGAGCGGATCAAATGCTTCAGCACAACATCAACGAAGAAGAAATCAAACAAACAGCCGAACAGATCAAAGAACTTCTTCCTGCAACAGATGAAAACAAACAACTCATCAAAAAAGCATTGATTACTTATAGACAGGACAGCGTATATCGGCTCAAGCAAGAGTCTGATGCCGAATGGTCAGCTTATGTACATGATGTCGTGGCAGCAAGAGTCCACCTTCATGTGCTGTTTCCTGTGAGAAGCAGCTGCTCATGTCCAGCAGATGGACTTTGTAAACACATTCTCGCTGTCTTCTTTTCGCTATACGCTCAAGTAGAGAGTGTGACCGGATTTACAGAACATTGGTCAGAAAAGGATGAATTACAGCGCAGCAAAGAACTGATTCGCCAGCACTTCCAAGTGAAGCGCCCAGACGAACAATCACTCCAAAGCTGGCTGACTTTTTTCCAAGAGGAATTTAACCTCTGGCTGAAACGGACACCGAAGCACCAGCAAACACCGCAGCATTTATATTACGGCTATTTATCGATCCTAAAAAAACACGCACCTGCTTCACCTGAATTCAAGAGCTTGTATGCGATTCATACGTCGATCGATGTATGGCTGAGGCTTCATGAACTCGTCGACCTCGGCCGGCTTGATGCCGAAAAAGACTTTTATTCCATGAATCCCTATGTAGAACAGCTCATGAACACCATTTTCGATTCAGTGGATCATTTGAAGACATACGCCCTTTCCTTTTCCCTCGATCCGTTTCTTGAAAACACACCAACTGCCGTTCGCACACTTCTTCAAATCAATGGACCATTCCAGCATGAACGAGTAGCGGTCTTTATGGAGATTTGGGGCACCATATTAAATAGAGGGAAATGGGTCAAAAAAGAAACAGAATTACTAAAGAACGCCCAGAAGAAAGAACAAACGGTTGAACGTACCATCGGGCTGATGCACATGGATTATTTACTGAAAGAAGACGACAGCCTCTTTCAGCAATTACAGCTGCTCAATGCGGATATGCTGCCAAATGTGCTCAATTGGCTGAAGGATCTCACAAACCGAAAGGACTGGAAGCGTCTCAAGCTCTGGTATCATGAAATCACCTATATATTAGAGGAATATTGCCAGCTCGACCTTTCCTACAGAGAACTGCGGGGAGCCGTCAGTGATTTCTTCTTTTATTTAGATGCATACTTTAAGCAGACGAAGGATCATCATTTATATGAACGTTATCTCCAAATCTGTATGCCCTATGCGTTTACAGAATACAGTCAGCTCTTGTATGCACAGCAGCGTTATGCGGAATGGATTGAGATTCACAGCCTTGTTGGTTTCTCCATTAGTGAACTGGAGAGGGATTTGATCAAACAGATTGCAAAAGAGGAGCCAGAAGCCCTCATTCCATCGTACCACCGTGAAATCTCACTGCTTCTCGATCAAAAGAATCGAAGTGCTTATCGAGAGTCTGTAAAAATGCTGAAAAAACTGCGCACGCTTTATCATAAAACGAAAAAAACCGCGATCTGGGAAAGGTATGTAAAGCAGCTGCAAGATTCAACAAAACGGCTGCGTGCGTTCCAAGAGGAAATGAAGAAAGGAAAATTGATTGATGACACGCCATAAACAAATTGTCATTCATGCAGAACAAACTGAAGATTTCTCTTTCACCATTTCAGCGCAAGCAGAGGACGGACACCCTGTTCCGCTTAATGAAATGAAGAGGCAGCTTTTCCAATGGCACGAATCTTCTTTCTACGGAACATTTTTAGAAGATGTGAGCTTTATTGGCACTCCTGCCTTTCTGTTAAGCCCTTGGATGACCGTTGAATTGCTAGGAAAAAATTCATTTAATACGTTTAGTCATGTGACATTAACGGATGAAACGGAACCACTGATGAAGACAGCCTCCACCATTTACGAATTCATCGAGGACGAAGATTACGTTCCCGATTACGAGGCGTGGACAAAAGGCGAACTTCGATTTAAAGACAAAGAAGGCCTATTAGATGGCTATACGGCTGATTGGTTCTCCTTTGCTGTACAGGATTACATTCAGTATGATGATGCCTTGCAGCACAAATGGAACCGTATGACTGCACAATCGCCTGCGCTCTCATCCTTCCAAGGACATTTTTTAGATGAGCAGGATTTCCTGGAGACGATTGGCTGGATTGATGACGAGACGCCGTTCACTGTCGGCTTGCGCTTAAACGAGCCTGATTTTGACGGTGATGATTGGAAAATCGAATTGTTTTTACGTGATAAGAAAAACAGCGACCTTCACTTTTTTGAAGGCATTCGTTCATTGAAAAGGTCTTGGCATCCGTATCAAGATAAAATTTCAAGAGAGCTGGAACGATTCAGTCAAATCGTCCCTTGGCTTTCTTTCACATCTGGCACCACACTTATGTCAGAAGAAGAAGCATGGCTCTTCCTATCTGAAGCAAGTGAAACACTTGTCAATATGGGCATTGAGATTCTGCTCCCATCATGGTGGCAAATTGTTAAAGACAGCACGATGATGTTAAAAGCAAGGATTTCTTCTACACCGCGAGGCGAATCGCATGTCGGAATGGACGCATTAATGGACTTTAATTGGCGCTTTGCTACAAACGGCATTGAACTGACAGAAGATGAGTTCAACGAGCTTGTCCAAAGCAAACGGCGCCTTGTCAACATTCGAGGACAATGGATCAAAATAGACCCGACCTTCATTCAGCAAATGAAAAAGTGGATGGAGCGTGCCGAAAATGAAGGGCTTCACATGTCTGATATTTTGTCACGCGAACTGGCAGATCAAGAAGCTTCCTCTGAATCGATTCCAGAACTGCTAGACAGTTCAGCATTTGCCCATATTCAATTTGAACTTTCATCGCAATTAAGAGGGCTTGTCCACTCATTAAATGATTCGCACGAGCTGCCTTCTTACGAAATGAGTGAGTCCTTCAAAGGCACACTGCGTCCGTATCAGCAGCATGGCGTGAATTGGCTTTTATTTTTAAGATCTCATGGATTTGGGGCTTGTTTAGCAGATGATATGGGACTTGGAAAAACGATTCAAATGATCGCGTATTTCACGTATTTGAAGGAGCAGGAGCAAAATGCCGCTCCATCTCTCATCATTGCGCCGACCTCTGTTTTAGGAAACTGGCAGCGAGAGCTCGAAACATTCGCACCACATTTGAAGGTTGCCCTGCATTATGGCCCATCGCGTCCACAGGGAGAGGACTTCACAAAAGCATACGAGTCAACAGATATTGTTCTAACGTCTTATGGACTCTCACATTCTGATCGTGATGAATTAACGGCAGCAAAGTGGAATACCATTTGCTTAGACGAAGCCCAAAACATCAAGAACGCCCATACGAAACAATCGAGAGCGATTAGACAGCTCAAAGGACAGCATCACATTGCCCTCAGCGGGACACCAATGGAAAACCGTTTGACAGAGCTTTGGTCCATATTCGACTTCGTCAACAAAGGATATCTCGGCAGCCTGACCAGCTTCCATAAAAAGTTCGTCCTTCCGATTGAAAAAGACCGTGAAGAAAAAAGAATTGAACAGCTCCAGCAGCTGATCAAACCATTTTTATTAAGACGAACAAAACAAGATGAAGAGGTTGCCCTAAACCTGCCTGAAAAACTCGAAGAAAAAGAATTCATTCCGCTCTCAGCTGAGCAGGCGTCTTTATATGAACAGCTCGTGAAGGATACATTTGAACACATGGCATCATTAACAGGGATGCAGCGAAAAGCCATTATTTTAAGTATGCTTGGCAGACTCAAACAGATTTGCGATCACCCTGCGCTCTATTTAAAAGAGAGCGGAACAGATGTGAAACTGCTGAAACGCTCGTTAAAAATGGATAAACTCGCAGAGCTGTTAAAAGCGATACATGAGCAAGGAGAAAGCTGCCTCATATTTACGCAGTATATTGAAATGGGCAACATGATCAAGCAGCTGGCAGAAAAGATGTTTGGAGAACCGGTCCAATTTTTAAATGGCAGCCTCTCAAAACAGGAGCGGGACAAAATGGTGGACCGCTTCCAGAAGAAAGAATTCAACATCTTAATTCTCTCTTTAAAAGCAGGAGGAACAGGACTCAACCTAACCGCCGCAAATCATGTCATTCACTACGATAGATGGTGGAATCCTGCTGTGGAGAATCAAGCGACAGACCGAGCTTATCGGATTGGACAAAAACGATTTGTTCACGTCCATAAGATGATCACAACGGGCACAATCGAGGAAAAAATCGATCAAATGCTCGAAACAAAACAAACATTAAATGATCAAATTATCCAAAGTGAAAGCTGGATTACAGAGCTATCGACAAACGAACTAGAAGATTTATTTACCTTAAGTGCCGCCGCTCAATCATCTTAATCACAGCAAAAAGAGGACTTTTCTCAAACTTAATGAAAAGTCCTCTTTTTTCATTTCATATAAACGTATGCTAAATGTTTAATTTTTTCAATGCAGATTTCACATTCATATACGTATTTAATTCACGGAAGTCCTCTCTCATTTCTCCCATTTTCATTGCAAGATTCGGTTTAATTCCTGTCACAATGAGTTCAGTACCTGTCATTAAAATCAAATCGTTCAGCTTAAAGATCGCATCTGCCACAAATGAATCCACTTCTAATAATCCGGACAGATCGACAATAAAATAATCATCCTTGGATTGAGAGATATAGGTGGAGACCGTTGAAATGATCTTATCAAATCTAGGCGCTGTTAACGTACCAATGATCGGTAACACAGAGATACCATCTTTCACCGGAACGATTGGGACAGAAATATTCAGCACTTCATCAATTGATTGCTCAAGAAGCTCCTGCTGTTCCTTCTCTTTCGTGACATCCTTTTGCAGACCAACGAAATAAAGACGTTTTCCTTCCTTTTCGTCAATCCAAAGAGGAGCGACACTTAACTCGTTCCAAAACATTTGTCCAGATTTTTTATAATTTTTCAGCTGAACCGTGACAGCCTCTTTGTTCTCAATGGCTGTTCTAATTTGCTTGAGAGCGATTTGTTCAGTTTCATCTCCCTGAAGGAAACGACAATTCCTCCCCAATACTTCGGTTTCTTGATAGCCTGTCATATCTAAAAAGCCCTTGTTCACATATATTAAAGGATTATCAGGTAAAGACGGGTCCGTCACCGTCAGGCCAACCTGAGTATAGTCCAAGGCTTCCTTGATTAAATGCAGATTTTCGGACTTATAAGATTCCAGCGCCATTCGTTTACTCTCCTTATTTTCCTTACAAGCGGGTTATATTCATAATTAAATTATATGATGTTCCACATCATGTGTAAATAGAAGTGGTTCTGAATTCCTCTTTTGTAGAATGCGCTTCATCCTATGTGATTTATACCACGACATCTGATTCATCTATTTCAAAAGGTGCCGGATCATATGCGCGACTCCGTGTTCATCATTTGATAACGTCACGTGATCAGCGATTTCTTTTATATCCTGTCTCGCATTCCCCATTGCAACCCCAACACCAGCAGCTCGAAGCATTGATTCATCATTTAAACTGTCTCCTACAGCCGCTGCCCTACTTAAAGGAATACCTAGTCTTTCTGCCAGCCTTGTTAATGCCTGCCCTTTAGACGCGTCCTTTGAACCAATTTCAAAGTTATGATCAGCCGAACTGACCAATGTTAAATCTGAATCATCACCAAACTCATCCCATCCGGCTTTCAATCTGTCTTGAAAGAAAGAAAAACCTAAGATGTTGTAAAATGAAAGCTTTCGATCCTCACGAAACAATTCTTTATATGTATCAATATAAGAAAAACCCGACTGGCTGTATTGAACTTCTGCCGCTTGCTTTAAGACATTCTGATCCGTTTCTGGATTTGCACTTTTTAAGCGGTCCATTTCAATCACAAGGAGCTCTCTGCCGCGATTTGGTGTGAAAATGGCTTCGTTTGTAAAGACTTCATAATAATAATCACGTTCTTCAAGCCATGACAATATGTGTTTAGCCTTTTCTTCTTGTAAAGCAGCTGAATGGTACACTTGTCCAGTTGGATCATGAATCACAGCTCCATTGGCACTAATCACCCATGTATTCATACCAAGCTGGTCAAAAATAGACCTCACATCAAAATACGCTCTCCCTGTTGACACGACAACCTCAATTCCATTCGCAGCTGCTTCCTTTAATGCCTGCTCGTTTTCCTGACTCACTTTGTGTTCACTGTTCAATAAAGTTCCATCTAAATCCGTTGCGATTAATTGAATGTTTGTCATCGTTCTCTCCTTTTTGTCTTTATTTTCAACCGACATACCGTTAACAAAATCCATCATCATTATGAAATGAGTATCCACTATTTGCAAGAGCTGATCGGTTAAACAGTGAATAAAAGGGTATCCGGCCACGCAAATATGACCGGATACACACAAAGGGGATTCACAAGGGGACACATGACCTATACAAAGAAGCATTGGTTCTATTACGCAGTGTACATATGAACAAGGCAGCATCTATCAGCTTTAGCTAGAGGGGGGCTGTCAGATGATAGACGTTACCTTTTGATTCGGGACTTGCCTCCTTTCCTTTCAGCTACCCCTAGTCTACGGAGAAAGGCCGTATGTGACAAAACAGGAAAATAGCAAAATAGGCCTTCAAATTCTCTATATCCTCATTAATTTCTGTTTTTTACCGCTTGCGTATAAAACATCATCTTGTTTTGTTTGATGAAATACTTATTTTTCATAAATTGATAAAAAATATCTGAATGAATCCAATTACTAGAAGGCATGTGAATATAATCAGATCCGTCCCACGCAAACCAATAAAAACAAAGCCGGCCATCATGAACCGACAGCTGAAACTCAAAACAGTCCATTTGATCCTCGGTGACATATTGAAACGTGAGTGACTCTCCTTCTTCCATATACACATCACAAAATGAAAGAATGTCTCCCCACGAATAAACACGTATATCACTCTTTGCCTTGTCGTCGCCAATATGAATGTTTCTCAATTGATAGGACTCCATAAAACATCTCCTTTCACTCAAGTGCAGCTAGTTCTAAGCAGGCAGCGGTTTCATTTATACAGATGTTGTATGCTATAATAATACTTACGAATAATGAACGCTTGTGAGGTGATAAATATGAAAACCTTTAGGCTGATTGATTTAAAAATTGAACTTGATCCACAGCAAGATAAAATGTCCAGTATTCCCCTTCGTGACGGTTTAATCATTAATAAAGAAGACGGTGAAAATCACTGGATGATTGAAGCACTCATTCCAAAGAAACATAGACAGGTGTTTGAGGTACTCTTTCAGCAGCACACAGAAGTGAAGATTCTTGTAACGATTACTAAAGAAAACAACCGCCCTGTTCATCTATCTGTCCAAGTCAAAAACATCGTTGCCTTAGAAGAAAACATTTCTGTGTTACTCGATGGTAAAATGATTACAAATCGTTACAGAACAGAAACTGAAGAAGTATTAAAAGACCTCGTCAAAGAGGGGCTGTCAGGAGAAAAACTACTGGATGCTTTTAAACAAAACACATAAAAAAGAGCGGGATCAGCCGCTCTTTTTCTATTGCACATCTTTAGACTGGCCTTGATTTTTCAATAAATCTCTAATTTCAGTTAGCAGAACTTCCGTTTGATCCGGCGTTTCCACAACCTCTTCTTCCTCAACCTTTTTCCGTTTTAACTTATTCAAATAACGAATAAAGATAAAAATGGAAAACGAGATAATTAAGAAATCAACCACTGTTTGAATAAAGTTCCCATATAAAATTTGAGCCGCTCCGATTTTAATGGATAGACCGCTAAAATCATGCCCTCCAATAATAATACCGACAAGCGGCATGATTAAATCATTCACAAGAGAAGTGACAATTTTGCCAAATGCTCCCCCAATGATGACACCTACAGCCAAGTCAATGACATTGCCCTTGACGGCAAACTCTCTAAATTCTTTCAGCATCCTTTATCACCTTCATCTTTTTTTGTCTAATATGACGTTTTTTTGTCAAAATTGCAAGTCCTTATCCGCTCTAACTGAACGTTTCTAAATAAAAAAGCGATTCATGCTTAATGAACCGCCAGGAAAATCATGATACTTTAGGACCGATAGAAAATGTCAGTTCTGCTTCACATGCAACTTCGCCATCTACTGTCGCTACTGCTTTTCCTTTTGCAACCGGCCCGCGGAGGCGCGTCACTTCAACCTCTAAACGAAGCTGGTCACCAGGCTTGACCTGTCTTTTGAAGCGGCATCCGTCAATCCCTGCAAACAAACCAATCTTTCCTTTGTTTTCTTCCTTGCCTAACATAATCACACCAAAAACCTGTGCGAGTGCTTCTACTATAAGCACACCAGGCATGACTGGGTAACCAGGGAAATGGCCGTTAAAAAATTCTTCATTCACTGTGACATTTTTAATTCCAACCGCTCTTTTTTCTCCCTCAACCTCTAGAATACGGTCGACCAATAAGAATGGATAACGGTGTGGAATAATGTCTTGAATTTGCTGAGCATCAAGCATATCTTGATCTCTCCTTCTTTTCTATATCGCTGATCTTCATTTGATTCCTATAGAAGTATATTATGAATGCTGGCATTTTTCAATATTCGCCTTATGCATATGGTAAAAAATAGAATCTACTATTACCAATTGTCATCAAATATAATCCACACTACACTCATTGTTTTTTCACAAATATGGTAATATATATTACAACATTGATTGAATAAGAGGGTAAAAATGAATTTTATGAGCGATAAATCCATAAAAAAACTTCTCCATTCCTGGTATACAATGCTAAAGCATCGACATTTTTCGAAGGCGGAAGAAATCAAAAAAACACTGCTAAAATATAAACGCAAATTATCAAAAAAACAGGAACTCTATTTCCATTATCAGCTGATGCTTTTCCGTCATCAGCTCTGGATGAATCAGACAGAGGACTTAGAAAAACTCAAACATGAACTGCTGCCCCACAAAGATGATATGAACGAAGAACTGCAATATTATTTTTATTTCTTTCTCGGATTATATGAATCTTTAAAAAGTGATCAAAATGATGCGATTCATTATCTCGAAAAGGCAGAGGAACGACTGCCATTACTTAACGATGAGCTGGAGGAAGCAGAGTTCCATTTCCGTACAAGCGGTGTTTATTATAACAACCGTTACTCGTTGTTATCGATTCGTCATATTCAAAAAGCCATGGATATTTTTGCAAAGCACGGAGATATCCATAGCATCTATCGGTGTAAAATTGTGCTCGCTCTTAACTATAGCGACCAAAAAAAATATAAGGAAGCGGAAGATATTTTCATTGAAATTATTGATTATGTGAAAAAGATTGATGATCAAGAGCTGCTCGGTATCGTTTACTATGATGCTGGCTTTATTCAGTCAAGACAAAACCGTCATAAGGAAGCGCTAGAATACTTCAAAAAAGCACTTCGTCTTCCAGCATACCGAAAGTCAGCACACTCCTATGTATCGTGCCTATACGAAACTGTGCGTTCCTGTTTTAAAGAAAATTTAACCGATGAAGGGATGAAATATATTCAAAAAGGACTGAAAGAAGCCGTTGCTTCCCAGTTTGATATATTAAGAATGAAGTTTCAAATCTTATCTCTACTCTACAGCCAAACGCCAAAGGCAGATGAGCAGATCACCACGCTCGTCACATGTCTTGAACGAAAAGAAGCCTGGATTGATCTTGAGGATCTGCTTGCTGATGTCTCAGATTTTTATAAAAAAAAGGGCGACTTTGAGCGAGCCGCCTTTTTTATCATGAGAGGCTGATACCAGCCTGCTGATTATCGAATTGTATTAATTAATCCCAGCATTTGATCGCCCATCGTAATCGTTCTAGAATTCATCTGATAGGAACGCTGTGTTGTCATGAGGTCTGTTAATTCTTTCGACATGTCCACATTTGACGTTTCCAGTGCACCTTGCTGAAGCTGAATCGCCTCTCGGTTTGCTCCATTTAGTGCTGTTAATGCACCTTGATAGGTTCCGTCGACTGAGAACAAATTATCTCCTTCAGAGGCAAGTGCTGACGAATTATTGACTTGTACAACGCCTAGATTCACTTGCTGATTCGGTTGATTATCTCTTGAAATCGCCGTAAGCCGTCCATTTTTATCGATTGAAATATCACGGAAATTCGCATTTAAGACGATTGCATTTCCGTTTTCATCAAGAATCGGATAGCCTTCGCTCGTGACAAGCTGCACTTGGTTACGGTTATTGCCCGGCTGTAAGTAAAGTGAGCCATCTCTTGTATAACGGATATTACCGCCGGCGTTGACCTGCAAATACTGCGACGGCGCTCCGAAGGCAACATCAAGATCACGTCCTGTTTCTTTAATCGAGCCTTGCAGCGAGTTAATGGACGCATTGACCATTGTACCCGTTCCAAGCCTTAACCCAGCAGGTGTCAGACGACTGTTTGCCACCTGCTCATTTTTTTCATCTACCTGATTAAACTGCTGTCTGATCAGCTCTGAGAAACGGGTATTTTTCGCGCGGTATCCTGTTGTTTCACTGTTCGCGATGTTGTTGCTGATGATGTCAAGCTGCTTTTGCACTTCATTCATCGATACAGCTGCATTTATCATCGTTCTAAGCATAATTTTCCTCCTTTCTTTTTCATTTCTTGATTAGTACACTCTGCCAATTTCATTCACTGCTTTTTCTAAGCTTTTATCATACGCCTGAACCACTTTTTGGTTTGTTTCAAATGCTCGGTAAGCCGTTGTCATATCTGTATATGATTTCGTCACATCCACGTTCGACAGCTCCGATACGCCTTGGCTTAACGTGTAGGACATTTGACCGTTATTGACTGCACTTGGCAGGGGCTGGTTATCAGCTGTACGGTATAAATCATTTCCTTCACGCGCTAGGTTTCTTGTATCCATCGCAACACGTACATCGATCTGACCAAGATTTTGGCCATTTTCAGACACAGTACCATCTGCATTCACTTTGAAGTTCTCACTCTGAACCGTAATCGGCTGACCCGTCACGGAAAGAAGAGCGCGTCCATTAATCGTCAGCTGCTTTTGTGCGTTCAATGTAATGGAGCTGCTTTTCGTATAACGAACGCCTTCTGGTGTGTTGACCGCATAAAATAGCGCTGATTTCTGATTGGTCTCCGGATTGATCGGCACATTATTTTCAACTAGTGCTACATCTGTTGTTTGATCTGTTGTTTTTAAAGTTCCCTGTGTAAATTGAGGGATTAATTCCTGCATATATGTCCCAGTATTGATTCCACCAATCGGCGATTGCAGTGGAACACTAAAGCCTTTGCCTGAGGATGTTTGGAATCGTCCTGATTCCATTCGGCTCAGCAGCATTTCTGGAAATGCACGCATTGCCCCTTCATCCGCTTTATAGCCTGGGGTATTCGCATTTGCGATATTATTTGAAAGCATTTCTGTCCGCCGCTCTTGAGCGATCATGGCAGATGTTGCGGTGTATAGTCCTTTTAACACGTGCTCACCTCATTCAAATTCTTTCACATGACCTAAACACAATCTTCTATGAAATATATCGGCTGATTAGCAGGGTTCTTTAATAAAAATCCCCCATTCTTTCTAAAAAGAATGAGGGAAATCATTAGCTGAGTTTACGCTTTGGCAGCTTGTCCATATTATCAAGCATCACGCCCGTACCAACTGCTACACAGTCCATTGGATTTTCAGCAACGAAAACTGGTACTTTCAGCTCTTCTGCAAGCAATTGATCAAGCCCGTTTAGAAGAGCTCCGCCACCTGTAATGATGACGCCGCGATCGATAATATCAGCTGATAATTCAGGCGGTGTTCTTTCAAGAACTTGTTTCGCAGCCTGAACAATCGCAGATACAGATTCACGCAATGCTTCTTCTACTTCTTTGCTTGTGACGGTAATCGTTCTTGGTAATCCTGTCACCATGTCTCGTCCACGAATCGAAATCTCTTCGTGACGTGCGTCTGGGAATACCGTTGCAACTTGGATCTTAATATCCTCAGCCGTGCGCTCACCGATCAACAGCTTGTACTCTTTTTTAATGTAGTTTAGAATTTCCAGATCAAATTTGTCTCCAGCCATTTTAATAGAAGAGGCGGTTACAATGTCACCCATTGAGATGACAGCGATATCTGTCGTTCCGCCTCCAATATCTACGACCATGTTTCCACTTGGCTGAAAAATATCCATACCAGCACCAATCGCTGCTACTTTTGGCTCTTCTTCAAGAAATACATGCTTACCACCGCTTTTTTCAGCAGCTTCTTTGATCGCCTTCTGCTCAACAGATGTAATATTTGTCGGGCAGCAGATGAGCATACGCGGCTTAGAGAACAGCCCTTTCACATTTAATTTGTTAATAAAATGCTTGAGCATCGCTTCAGTTACTTCAAAATCAGCGATTACGCCGTCTTTTAATGGACGAATCGCAACAATATTCCCAGGCGTACGTCCAACCATACGTCTAGCCTCTTCTCCAACAGCCAAAACTTTCCCGCTGTTTTTGTCAAGAGCTACCACAGATGGTTCATTTAACACAATTCCTTTTCCTTTGACATGAATCAGTACATTTGCAGTACCAAGATCAATTCCAATATCCCTAGCAAACATCTATATATATCCTCCTTGAAAATCTGTTTCCATAGCAAATACCACATTCTGCCCTAATTATATATTCTATCATAATTTGCAGAAAAAAAGATATTTCTTTACAAAAGTCTTTACAAAATTTGTGGTTAGAAACTACCGATATGAGGAAGATATATATATTATGTTTATGAACAAAGAACTAAGCTTACTGTTTCACAGGTTCGCCTTCTAAAATTTCTTCTTTTTTATACTTTAACTTGGTGGCTTCTCCTCCTCGCAAGTGGCGGATTGATTTATGATAATCCAGTATCTCCTTCACTTCATTAGCCAGATCTGGATTAATTTCTGGCAGCCTTTCTGTTAGATCCTTGTGTACAGTACTTTTAGAGACTCCAAATTCTTTCGCAATAACACGAACGGTTTTCTTTGTCTCCACGATATACTTTCCTATCTTGATTGTTCGCTCTTTGATGTAATCGTGCACACCACTCGACCTCCCTAAAATGGATGTGAGAAGTGTGAAATGAGATCCGTATGAAGATTATCCATTTTCAGCGGCGCTTGTTCGTCGTAATTTCTCATCCATTAGGTAGTAAATGCCAAACACGATCCCTCACCTCAAACACTCTCTTTGTCAGGTTTGTAACAGTGTATTAGCATTGAATAGGGAATATGCTAAAAATGAAGATGGGACAAGGGATTTATCAGAAAAGGCAAAACAAAAAATCATTTCGGGGCGCGAAAATTTCCACTTTACAAGAAAGGATTCAGCACGTAAAATAGAAAAGGTGAATTTATTTACCTAGCTAAATATTTAAAAAAGGTGAGCATATGGATACGTTAAATAGAGAGTGTTTACATCAAATACATCAAGGCGCGCGGCTGCTGTCTAAAAAGGCGAACGAAGCGCTTGCTGCTTATGACTTGTACATGTCCCAGTGGACTGTGCTTTTTTGTTTGGATACATTCGGCCCAAAAACCCAAAAAGACATCTGGACATATTTAAACGTCGAAGCACCGACCATCACCAGAACCGTCACCCGCTTAGAAGCAAACGGCTGGGTGAAACGTGTACAAGGCAAAGACAAACGTGAGAATCTGATCGTGATGACAGATGATGCAAAAGCCCGATTTGAAGAAATCAAACGCACGATGGAACAATTTGAAGAAGAATGTCTTTCAGATTTTACCTACGAAGAAAAACAACTCCTCCATACACTTTTACACAAATTATCTACTGAATAGGAAGTGACATACACCATGAACGAACGCATATGGACAAAAGATTTTATCATGATTGTCCTGGTGAATTTATTTACGTTCACCTCTTTTTATGCCCTTTTGACATTACTGCCCATTTACACAATGGATGAACTAAATGGAACAGAATCACAGGGCGGTCTCCTTGTGACGGTCTTCTTATTATCTGCTATTGTGACAAGACCTTTTTCTGGCGCCATTATTGAGAAATTCGGCAAAAAACGGATGGCGATTTTCTCTTCTACAGCCTTTGCCTTACTCACTTATTTATACATTCCGATTGATCAATTCCAAACGCTTCTTGTGCTGCGTTTCGTACAAGGAATCTTTTTTAGTATTTTGACGACAGTCGCCAGTGCCATTGCGGCTGATATGATCCCGAAACATAAACGCGGGGAAGGACTCGGATACTTTGTGATGTCCATGAACCTCGCTGTTGTCATCGGTCCGTTTATCGCACTAAACCAAGTAGGAAAAATAGGATTTCATTCCTTATTTCTTCTCTTTTCCATTATCGTGACGATCGGAGCCGCTTTTACAATGCTGATTAGACAGCCAGAGCCTGAAAACGGCGGAAGCATCGTCTTCCGATTCACGTTTTCTCACCTTTTTGAAAAAGGCGCATTAAAAACAGCGGCCGTCGGTATTATTATTTCTTTCTGTTATTCGCCGATTATTTCATTTATTTCAGTATATGCCAATTCACTCCATTTGATGGGTGCAAGCAGTTATTTCTTCATTGTGTTTGCGGCTGCAATGCTTGGATCACGTCCATTTACAGGCAGACTTTTTGACCGGGTTGGAGCTCACGTTGTGATCTATCCTTCGATTGCCCTTTTTGCTATTGGTTTATGGATGCTGACAGCGACACATTCAGCCACAATGCTTCTTCTATCAGGTGCTGTGATTGGACTTGGCTACGGTTCGCTCGTGCCATGTTTACAAACACTTGCGATTCAGCACTCACCAGCTCACCGTACGGGGTATGCGACGGCTACTTTCTTTACTCTGTATGATACAGGTATTGCTGCTGGCTCATTTGTCTTTGGACTCCTTGTCAGTTTCACAGACTTTTCAAATGTGTACCTCATTGCAGGCATTGTTGTCTTGCTGAGTATGGGCGTCTTTTATTGGAGCGAACGAAAACCCAAGGAAGCAAATGCACAAAAGGTCTCCCTTTCAGAATAAAAGGATACTATTTTAAACTTCGCCGGAAACATGCTAAAATATAGGATATTTCATATAGAGCATACAGGCTTTTTTGAAAAATAGTTGGCATTAAGCGAAAGTATAGGTGATGTTTTGAATTACGAATTGTTTAAAGTCATACACGGGATGGCTCACCATTCTGAATTTTTAGATCAGGCCATGATCTTTATTACGAAAAAGGCCATTCTTGTGTACGCCCTTGTCTTATTGATTTGCTGGTTTTTAGGGAATCACAAATTTAAGAAGCATGTCTTCTTTTCCGGTGTAACAGGCATTGCAGCACTTATCGTCAACTTTGCCATTACATTGTTTCATTATGAAGAGCGGCCGTTTGTGGCGCATAAAGTCGACACACTCATCCCGCATTCAGCAGACGCTTCCTTCCCAAGTGACCATACAACAGGTGCATTGGCTCTTTCACTAGCCATTCGATCCCGTAATAAAAAGCTCGGCAACATATTGCTCGTCTTTGGATTACTTACAGGATTCTCCCGCATCTGGGTCGGTCATCATTATCCATTTGATGTTTTAGGCAGCTTGGTCGTATCGATTGTGGTTGTCTTTATCATGAATAAATTATGGAAGTTCTTTGACTCTCCTATTGATCGTATCGTGACATTTTACGAGACAATTGTAGGGAAAATTTTCAGAAGGAAGACAAAGGATCAGGGTTCAGACCTGTCCAACTCTTAAGCGGCCTTGCGATAACGTGATGAAGATTCTTCTCTCACTTATCGCGCCGCTTTTTTTATTGGCGGTCTCCCTCTAACCATACTTGAAAAATAAAGACTGACGCCAATGCCAAAAAGAGAAATGATGATCAACGTCCAGCCTAATTGCGCAAAATGAGCACCAGCAATTTCTTCCCCAAACAGCATACCAAGCACAGCAGACGACAGAATAGAACCAAGGTAGCGGCATGTTTGAAAAAGTCCAGAGGACGTGCCAATCATTTGCTGAGGACTTGCCTTGAGCATCGCAGCTTGAAGCGCAACATTCCCTATCCCATAACTGAGCCCAAGCAGCGCCAGAACCAATCCTTTTCCCCATAATGGCGCAGGAATAAAAAAGAAAGTCATAGCAGACGCTCCAGCCAGCATCAATACAGCACTCGCTAAAACTGGATGGCGTTCATCCCCGCGATCCACCCACTTTCCTGTCAGCGGCGATACAATAATGCTCACCCCTGACATACACAGCATAAAAAGACCCGTCATCTCCACACGCCAGCCTAACTCATCCTGAAAATAACTCGGCAAACCAAAAAAGAGACAATAGAAAAAGATATTTAAAATGATAAATTGCACATACACAAGTGACAGCCGCTGCTCTTCTCTGAACATCCGTATTTGAATAAACGGTTCATCCACCTGATACTCCCACCAGATAAAAGCGCCTGCACTCAGGAGACAAAGAATGCCTTGAACATATTGAATGCCATCACCCAGTGATAATAAAAATGAAAGGAGGAGAACAATGCAGACGGTAAAAAGAAGCATCCCTGGCAAATCGAGTGTTCGCACAGTTTCGCCTATGCGCAGCTTTCTCTTTTTCTGCTCCTTCGGAAACAACAATAAACCGAGAAAGAAACTGATCAAAATAAACGGCAGATTCACTAAAAAGATAGCCGGCCAGCCGCCAATGGTCATCAGAAATCCGCCAAGCGTCGGTCCAAGCGCCGTCATCGCTGAAGCAAAAATGGATAATACCGCTAACGCCGAAGCCTGTCTTTCTTGAATATGATCCCGAATGAGTCCGACCCCAGAAGGATAAATGGCACTGCTTCCAATCGCCTGTAACAAACGGATCACAATCAGCACCGCAAACGTTGGGGCAAACGGCGCGCAAATGGCTGAGACTGCGACAAGAACGAGACCGAATAAAAATAAGGTTCTCCGGCTCATCACATGATCCCCAATCCGGCCGCTCACTGGCTGTGTTACTGCACTGGCTAAATAAAAAGAAGAAATAAGCCAAGATACGGTCGTAAACGACAAACCGAATTCATGCTGAATTTGATGCAAGGCCAAAGAAATCATTGATGAATTCAGCGGATTCAACATCGTTCCAAAGGCAATAGCGGTTAAAAAAACTTTTCGATTGTCTCTCCACTTGTTCATACACTGACCTCCTTTTTGCAACCCTTTCGTTATTATGAGATTCATTTCCCTTTTTTACCCTAATCAATTCAAGTTCTCTCTTAGAAAAGCAAGACATACATTCTAAAAAGGACGGTTGTTGGAATAACACATATAAAATTGAGAATATGAGGAACAAATGGTAAGATGCTACACATATTGAAAAGCCTACTTTCTCCTTATATGGAGAACGGCTGAAAAGGAGGAGAAGCTTATTATTAAAAAAAGACGGTTTTGGGTCCCAGCCCTTTTCTCGGTTGCAGTATTACTTCTGTCTTCGTGTGGTTCAAATGAAACAAATGGGAACGGAGATAAACGTAATTCTACAGCGAAAGGGTCGCCAATTTTGGAGGATGGAAAATTTATTTTTGCAGCATCAGGTGAATTTCATCCGTTTAGTTACATGGATGGAAATCAGATGTCCGGCTTTGATATCGACGTAGGCAATGCGATTAGTGACAAACTAGGTCTCGAACCTATACAGAAAAAATATAAATTCGCAGGCATCGTCGAAGGCGTGAAAGCAGGTAAATTTGATGCGGCGGTTGCAAGTCATACCATCAATGAGGAACGAAAAAAACACGTCCTTTTTTCTAAGCCCTATTACTACTCTGGTCCGCAAATTTTCACAAGACCCGGATCAGACATTCAGCATGCTGATGACTTAAAAGACAAAGAAATTGCTGTATCCAAAGGATCGTCCTACGCTGATATTGCTAAGGAACATAGCGGGCAAGAACCAAAATATTATGATAGTGATGTCGTCGCCTTAGAAGCACTGGCCAAAGGAAAACACGATGCAGTCGTAACAGATTTCGCCACAGGTGCAGAAGCGATGAAGAAAAAATTGAACATCACAGCGCAGGAAAGACTCGGACAAAGTGAGCAGGCAATTGCTGTATCAAAAGAAAATGAACAGCTCATAAAAGAGATCAACGATGCGATTGACGCACTAAAAAAAGACGGAACATTAAAACAAATTAGCGAAAAGTACTTTGATGAAGACATCACGGTCAAACAAGATTAAAACCACGATTGTGCGCCTTTTTTATAGGCGCACTTTCTTCAAATGGAGATGATTGTTTTGCCTACCCTATCACACTTTTTTCAGACACTGATTGATTCTAGAGGTATTTTCTTAGAAGGAATGCTGATCACCTTACAGCTGACGGTGATCAGCATCTTCATCGGTATGTTCATCGGGCTTTTCTTTGCTTTATTGAAAATATCCCGCATAGCCGTTTTCGGTTATATCGCCAATGCGTATATCTTTCTTGTACGCGGAACACCACTGATTGTTCAAATTTTCATCCTATACTTCGGCCTCACAGAATTGAATATACCCGACTTCTGGGCTGCTTCCATTGCGCTCGCCTTTCATAATGGGGCCTATATAGCGGAAATATTTAGAGGTGCCATCCAATCCATCGATCAGGGGCAAAAAGAGGCAGGACGATCTCTTGGGATGGGTCGTTTTTTAACAATGAGACGCATCATTCTCCCTCAAGCGATGCGGCGCGCCCTCCCCCCTCTTGGCAACCAGTTCATTATCGGCTTAAAAGATTCATCACTCGCCGCCTTTATCAGTGTCAATGAACTATTTAACGTCGCCACCACGCAAGGCTCCAACAGTTTTGATAATATGACGTATTTACTTGTTGTCGCCGTCTATTACTTAGTTCTTGTCCTGCTGTTAACATTCGCTGTCCAAACCTTTGAGAAGAAACTATCAGCCAGTGACCAATAGGAGGAGAAGCATGACAGAATCAAAGGAAATCATTCGTGTTGAAAAACTCAATAAATATTTTGGAGAGCTTCATGTTTTAAAAGATATCGATCTCACTGTTTATGAAAATGATGTGGTCGTCTTAATTGGCGCAAGCGGTTCTGGAAAAAGCACCCTGCTCCGCTGTATGAACTTTTTAGAAATAAAAAATGATGGAGATATTATCATTGATGGCAGCCCTGTTCATCCAAAGCGCGATCAATTAAACGAAATGAGACAAAAAATAGGGATGGTGTTTCAGCATTTTAATCTTTTCCCGCACAAAACTGTGCTTGAAAATATCATCGAAGCGCCTGTTATGGTGAAAAAAACAAAGAAAGCGCAAGCCATCGCTGAAGCCAGCGCCTTGCTAGAAAAAGTCGGACTTGCGGATAAAGCCAACGTATATCCTTCTAAACTATCAGGCGGCCAAAAACAGCGTGTAGCCATAGCCAGATCTCTCGCCATGAAGCCTGATGTCATGTTATTTGACGAACCTACGTCTGCCCTTGATCCAGAGCTTGTAGGCGAAGTGCTGCAAACGATGAAAAGCCTCGCAAAAGAAGGCATGACCATGGTCATTGTCACACATGAAATGGGCTTTGCGAAAGAAGTTGCCGATCGTGTCGTCTACATGCACGAAGGCCGCATCGTCGAAGAAGGCGTCCCTTCGGAATTGTTTGATTCTCCTAGGGAGGAACGTACAAAACTGTTTCTCAGCTCCATTTTATAGGTCAAACGCCCTTCATTTTTAGTGCTTAACTTACGTTTTTGCTCATTTTTTACGAACTTTTCATCCATTTATATTGAACTTAACCAAAAAACCATGTCAGATAAACTTACATGTATATGTTATATATGACTTTTCTCTCTATAATGAAGAATTAAGAAAACAATAATTCTGAATGATTCGGGGGAATGCAGCATGCAAATGGGTGATACAGTATTTATGTTCTTCTGCGCACTACTCGTGTGGTTAATGACACCGGGTTTAGCTTTATTCTACGGAGGACTCGTGAGGAGCAAAAACGTGTTAAGCACAACCATGCACAGCTTAACGTCACTAGCGATCGTTTCAATCGTATGGATCGTATTCGGTTATTCCTTAGCTTTTGCACCAGGCAATGCATGGATCGGAGGATTAGACTGGGTAGGCCTGAAAGGCGTAGGTTTTGAGCCTGGTTCCTATAGTGAGACCATTCCACATTCATTGTTCATGATGTTTCAAATGACTTTTGCCGTCTTAACAACAGCCATCATCTCAGGGGCCTTTGCTGAACGGATCCGCTACTCAGCAGTCGTTGTATTTACACTCCTTTGGGTCACATTTGTATACGCTCCAGTCGCACACTGGGTATGGGGCGGCGGTTGGATTGGCGAGATGGGTGCACTTGACTTCGCAGGCGGAAACGTGGTTCACATCTCATCCGGTGTTGCGGGTCTTGTCGTGGCGATTGTGCTCGGGAAGCGTAAAGAAGCGGCAAGCTCTTCTCCGCATAACTTGATCTACACCCTTCTTGGCGGAGCAGTCATCTGGTTTGGCTGGTTTGGTTTTAACGTGGGTAGTGCTCTTACATTAGACAGCGTGGCCATGTTTGCCTTTATTAACACCAATACAGCTGCTGCTGCAGGAATCATCGGCTGGCTGCTAGTAGAGTGGATGATCAACAAAAAACCGACCATGCTCGGCGCGATCTCTGGAGCCATCGCAGGTCTTGTCGCCATTACACCTGCCGCAGGTTTTGTTACACCGTTTGCTTCTATTATAATAGGAATCATTGGCGGGATCGTCTGTTTCTGGGGAGTCTTTTCACTCAAAGCCAAATTTGGCTATGATGACGCACTAGATGCATTCGGCCTTCACGGAATTGGCGGTACTTGGGGAGGAATTGCAACAGGACTTTTCGCCACAACTTCTGTCAATGACGGCGGAGCCAATGGTTTATTTTACGGAGATCCCAGCTTACTTTGGAAGCAAGTGGTCGCGATTGTCGCCACGTACGCTTTTGTTGCCGTTGTGACATACGTGATCATCAAAGTGGTCAATGTCTTCTTCAAAATTCGTGCAACCGAAGAAGAAGAATCAGTGGGTCTTGATTTAACCATGCACGGTGAAAAAGCTTATCAAGATTAAAGAAAAAGGGGTGTCTCTATGAGCAAAATGTATAAAGTGGAGATTGTCACACGTCCAGCTAATTTTGAAACATTAAAGGTGGAGCTTGGAAAGATTGGTGTCACCTCGATTACCTTTTCAAATGTACACGGCTGCGGCTTACAAAAGGGACATACAGAGCTATACCGCGGCGTCAAAAAGGAAAGCAACGTGTACGAACGATTAAAGATCGAAATCGTCCTAAGCAAAGTACCTGTCGAACAGGTCGTTGAAACAGCTCAAAAGGTACTGCGTACAGGCGAACCAGGGGATGGGAAAATTTTTATATATGAGGTAGCGAATACAATCAACATCCGGACAGGTGAAGAAGGACCTGCCGCCCTATAGTGTATCCTCCGCCGAGTGGCGGAGGATCTTTTTAAGCAGAAAAAACCTCTGCATATTCATATACACAGAGGACCTTGTAAGACATTAAGATTGTTTTGTTTCTTCTGACTGACTGCTGTCTTTAGAGGAATCAGAAGACTTTTCTTGATCAGAGGATTTCCCCTTATCATCAGACTTTTCTTCAGATTTTTCTCCAGCTGGCTCTTTGGCTTTATCTTCAGCAGCAGGTTCTTTCGTTTTTTCCTCAGTCTTTGGCTGAGCAGGTTCTTTTGCTTGTTCCGTCACTTCTTGCGCTGCTTTTTCAATTGTAGAAACAGGCTTGTCAATGAAGCTAAGCGGATTAAGCGCTAAACCTTCCATACGAATTTCAAAATGCACATGGTTGCCGCTTTCAGCACCATATAGATTTTTACCAGAAGCACCAATGACATCATTCTGCTTGACTTCATCGCCTTCTTTGACACTCACTTGTGACAAAGATTGATAAACAGTCGATAATCCATCTTCATGTTCAATTTCAACAACGTGACCAAGAACTGGATCTTTTTTCGCTTGAACCACTGTTCCACTAAGAGCAGCTGTGACATCAAACACTTTGCCATCTTTATCTGCAAGATCAATACCTTTGCTCAAGGTATAGGTGTTATTATAGTTTACAAGTGCTGCTTCTTTTTCTTTTTGGTCAGCATCTGCTTCATAGAACTTTTTCACGACAGAAACATTATCAGAATTCTGGACCGGCATTGCGACATTTTCAATTGGCTTTCCAACTTCAACGGCATCATCGCGCTGTTCTTGCCCTGTTTGATTTCCATCAGATAGTTGGTCTTTCACATCTTTTGATACAGCTTGATACCAAAGAACGGCTGTTAACACGACCGCTGCGCTGACCAAGTAAATAGCAGGGAATACCCAGCGCTTACGGAAAAATTGCTGAACTTTTGTGATTTTGGAAGTACGTTTCTTTTCTTCCTCTCTCATTTTTCATCACCTCAGCAACATTCTGAACACTTTTCAAAAAATATATACACACGAAATCATTTTTCTTTTTATTTTGCGCAATCGCATCAATAATATGTATGATAAATGAAAAAAAGATGGGAGACTTAATTGTGAAAACTTTCAACCGTATAGCAACAGAAGATGACCTCAAAGCGATCGTTGATATCTACAATTCAACCATTGCTTCAAGAGAAGTGACCGCAGATACAGAACCAGTTTCTGTCGAGGACCGCCGGCAATGGTTTTTGAATCATTCCGAGAAAAGACCTCTCTATGTGAAAACAGATGAGGATGGAAATATCTACGGCTGGCTGAGCTTTGAAACGTTTTACGGAAGACCTGCATACAACGGGACCGTTGAAATGAGTATCTATTTAAACCAAGACTATCGAGGAAAAGGCTTAGGATCACTTTTCTTACAAGAAGCCATTGATTTAGCACCCTCATTAGGCATTCGAACGTTACTTGCCTTTATTTTCGGGCACAACGAAGCCAGCATTCGACTATTTAAAAAGCACGGCTTTGAGACATGGGGCCACCTGCCACGCATCGCAGAAATGGACGGCAGCAGATACGATTTAGATATCCTAGGAAAAGAATTATAAAACGAGCGTCTCCCTGAAAAAGAGACGCTTTTTTATGACGCATGTAACAGCTGTTCAAACTGTTTCGCATTTTGAAGAGATTTTCTTTGCAGAATGATACCATGTTCATCAATGAGAATCACTTGTGGAACAACTGTTACCCCGTATAGCTCCATGATTTGTGAAGAACGAGTATACACAGCCTGGGACGGCAGCAATTCAAGGATCTGCGTATCATCCGCCTGTTCATCCCCATTAATAAAAATGAATTGAGTATCATCAACAGCGATTTGCTGCTGCAAGTCTGCTAAAATGCTTTTGCACGTCATACAAGTAGAGTTCACAAATAACAGCATTACAGCACTCCCGCTTTGAAAATATTCCTTCAAAATGACCTTCTCGCCTAAATGGGAATAGCTTCGAAATAACGGTGCAGGATCCCCCACATCCGCTTCCTTTAATTCAATTCCATCAAGGGTTTTGATTTTATTCATAAATTTTCCGATAAAACGGGCGAGCAAAAATATCACAGCCAGCTGAGCAATGACAATGAATAACACAATAATCAATAGAATATCTGTCATTTCACATCGTCTCCTTCTATAAATAATTCAAATTGATTGATCCATTTTCTTTTAAACATTAAGACTTCTTGACTCACCGCTATTATGAAAGAGACAGCCACGGCAATGAGAAAACAAATGATGTTATATTGCCATGGAATGGTTTCTGCATAGGAATGCACATAAAACAATCCGATCACAAGAGCCAGCATCGACACATTGCGAATCACAATTCCCCAGTGAAGTCGTTCATTATCAAGCAGTCCACCACAACCGCAAGAAATATCACGATGTCCTCTCAATAAATTGAAGGTCACCGCTCCAGTATAAATACATAAAAGTGCAGTAAGACCAATCGCAGGTACAAGAGTCATATGCCATACGAATAAAAAAACAGTACAAACCAATTCAGCAGTTAAAAACAAATAAAACATGGGTCCCGTGAAAGAAGAAGGCAGCAGCCGATAAGCATTCATCTGCTGCATATGTGCCGTCTGTTTTTTTACTTTATCAAGCCAAGCACCAGCAAAAATGATACCTAATAAATAGACACCTATGTAATAAAAGACACTCACCTTACGCCATCTCCTTTTGTTGAAATAATTGAGATTGTGCCTCGTAAAGCCTTTTGTACTCTCCGTTTAACACCATCAGTTCATCATGGTTCCCCTCTTCAACGAAAGCACCATCTTTCATTACGATTATACGGTCTGCTAAACGGGCTGCTCCCATTCGATGTGTGATAAACAAGACACCCTGATCCTGCGTGTGATCGAATAGCTTTCGAATAAGTGAAATTTCCGATAGTGGATCAAGAGCAGAAGTTGGTTCATCTAAAATGATAAAATCACTCTCTCTAAAGAAGGTTCTAGCCATCGCGAGCTTTTGCCATTGCCCGCCAGACAGTTCATGGCCTTCTTCAAAAAATCGGCCAAGCTGCGCATCATACATTTCTTCCATTTGATGAATTCTTTTCTCTATGCCTGCTTGCCGGGCAGCTGAGATCATCCGCTCTCCCTCGTCCATATGATCAATACGGCCAAACCCGATGTTTTCTTTCACAGTGAACTCGTACTTCATAAAATCTTGAAAAAGAACAGCCATTCTCGCATGATATGACTTTTTATGAATAGTAGAAATGGACTCACCGTTGACTTTTTGCATGTTCGACTGATCTGGATCATATAAACCGGTCAAACATTTGATCAAGGTGGTTTTACCTGATCCGTTATCCCCCACCAATGCAATACGTTCACCTTTATTGATATGAAAATGTATATGCTCAATGGCAGGTGTTTTCATATTCGGATAAGTAAAAGAGAGATTTTCAAGTGTAATGGACTGAATACACTCGATTTTTCGAAGCGATGCTCCTTCTTCTGTCTGCTCATGAATTTCTTCTTCTCTCTTTTGAAAAGCTCTCATTTCATCAACATAAAGACTTGTTTCATATAAACTAGAACATTCTCTTGTTAAGTCTTGAAAACCACTTTGGATGTTTTGCACCGCTTGCAGCACAGCGACAAATGTCCCGGCAGCTAATTTTTTTTGAAAAATAAGAAAAACAATAAAAAGGCCGCAGCATACATAGGCAAATGTCATAAGCAATCCGCCCGCCATCTCCCAGCGGACTTGCCGCTTAAGCAGTTTATATTTTTCATCTGCACTTTTTACATAATGATCTTTCCATTTCTGAAGAAGATAATTCCCGATTCCATATAAACGGATTTCCTTCAATGAATCCCGTTGTGCGACAAGATCGGACACATACATTTCTCTTCTGTCATTGGCTGTTAACATACGGTTTAATTGATAACGCGCTCCTCCAAAGAAAAGCTCAATCCACAAGACAGGCAGGGTAAACACGATCAGAATGACCGCCAAGCCCCAATGGATACCGATCATATAGATAAGAAGTGATACAACAGTAATCAATGCGCTCATGATGGTAAAGATACTTCTAACCATGCTCAGAACATGCTGATGACTGTTCATCACACGTTGACTTTCATTGTAAAAAGACGGGTGTTCAAATGTAATAAACGGCAGCCTGATCGCCTTTTGAAGCAATTCACCCTTCAAATGCAGACCAATCAAATTTGTCGCTTTCTGCTGGCTAAGCTGAAGAATGAATTGAAGCCCATATCCTAAAACCACAATGACCATTTGCAGCCCAAATAACCACAAAACCTTTTGAATGTCTCCTGAAGACGTCATGAATAAAATAATTTCATTAATCAAAGTTTGAATAATCCAGACACTAGCCAAAGGCATAAAACCAACGATCACTTGGATCAACAAGGTTAAAAGAAGATAAGATCGGCTTCTTTTCCAAGTATAGGAAATTGCATATAAACAATGGTTCACTGTACTCATCAAACGCTCCACCTTACACCATTTAGTATAATTGACATATTTTTGATATTTATATTATGATAGCTTTGCGTAACTTTACTCTGAGAGGACGATATACGATGAATTCAATCCTACTTTTACAGCTCACTCTTATTCTTTGCAGCCTATTATTAACGATCGGAGTCATCATCTATTTAAAACAACAAATGGAACTGATCATCTTACCGATACAGCATGTTGGACAAAAACTTGTGCATCCGCTGCTTGAAAAACCATCACCTTTTCCAGTGAATGATTTACTGCAAACCAACAACAAGCAGCAGCTACTTATTTTCACTGATACATCATGTCCGCATTGCATCCCATCACTTGAACAATTCCTAGAAACGAAAAAGCAGCGTAAATTGGACGTTTCATTTAGTATTTTGCTAAAGAATGGGCAAAAAGAGGATCAAGAATTATATCGTGATAATAAAACCAACATGCGAATTATCCCTGTGGACGAGCAAATGATAGACGCATTCCAAATTGAAGAATTTCCTTATTACATTATGGTAGAAGATGAAATCATCTCATACGCAGCACCTTTTCCGGATGGTCTTTATTCAAGGATATCTGCAAAATAAAGATAAATGAGGCATGTGAAGACTATCAAACACATGCCTCATTTTTTTATTGTGGATCTGACTGAACATCTTGATCTTTTTCTCCTGCAGCAGCTTCACTCGCTTCACCTGAAGCCTGTTCCTCAGCTTGTTCAAACTCACTCCGAGCCTCATTTGAAATGTCTACTTGGTCACCATGCTCATTCACAGTAACAGACGAAGAAGACGTCTCTTTTTGAGCCTCTTTCTCTAGTTCCTTTAATTTAGAAACATGAAGTTCTAAATCTTTTCCTTGCTGAACTAGAGTAAGTTGTTGAAATAATGCCTTTCTCTCTTCTGGAGAATGGTCACCTTGAACAATTTGAGCCGCTTGGGTTAAAAAAGAATTTGATGTTTGACCCGCTTGACGTCTATTTGACGTCTGCATAGCATTTGTTAAGAATGAAATTGAAGATATGCTCATGCGTTCACATCCTATTAAATATGATCCTTAGATTAGCAGCCACATCTAACGCGTTCTTGACTAGTACAAATCTCACCTGTGTCACGATCCACGTAGTAACGGAAAGTTCCAACACCTTGAAGGAAACAAGTCGGTGCTGATTTACATGAAGTGACTAATTTTTGCAAAATACATCTTGCAGCTGCCGGTTGAACATTGGTCATCTTGTTTAAGAAACGATCTAACATATGAATTCCACCTTCCAATTTTTATGGTAACACAACACAATAATAACCAATTACTAGACAACTAACAACATATTTTGATAAATTTACTAATTATTTTTTACTACCAATCTTATTTATGACATAATTTGTTGATAATTTTTATAGTAAATGTTACTTTTTTCTTATTTGAAAATAATTTATTTATCTGAAAATGATGAAGTGAAGATAGAAACATTTTAATTAAACAACATTCACTCTTCCTAAAGCACTACTTACTCAAGTATGATAAAGAGTGAATACATAAAGGAGTGAACACCATTGCAACAAACTGAGAAAATCATTCAATCTCTTCATTCAATCGTAAAGTGGGGAAAGGTTGGTAGTATCTTTCTCTATATTTCAGGCGGTCTGGCTATTCTTATTGGTTTTTGGCTTGTTCTTCCTGCAGCCCTTGGCGTCTTCCTCATTATGATGGGAATTCATGTACAAAAGTCTGTAAAAGCAGCTGAACACTTGATTCAGGCTCCAGATACTTCTTACGAAGAATTATTAGAACAGTACGCTAAGATGATGAAAATGCAAACACTGTTTGCCATTTCAAGTATTGCCGCAGTTATTCTTTCATTCATTGCTATCGTTTTGATACTTATACTAGGCGGGTTAGCTTTCCTCCAAGAAATTCCTTATGATGTCCAGCAGTATGAAGGTGATTACGAACAAGAACTCGGTGACTTTTATTAATGGAGAGGGGTATCAATAGTCATTCGATACCCCTTTTGTTTTTATCATTTGACTTGGATCATTCTCCTATGCTTGACATTCAGTCTTGATCATTTTAAAATACAAATCGTAACTATTACGAATTAAAGGAGGATCCTATTACTTACGCGCGTGAAAATTACGTTGGCCTGTACTGAAACAGGTGACAGAAACTACATCACAACAAAAAATAAAAGAACGAATCCTGACCGATTGGAGTTAAAAAAATATTCTCCTCGATTAAAGAAATATACCCTTCATAGAGAAACAAAATAAATTTTTTAGATTATAAATCGTAATGATTACTTTTTAAGCGAGGCGGAAAACAAAATGATCGTTTTCAAAAGGACAAAAACAAATGAATAAGCGTATACCTGTTACAGTATTAAGCGGCTTTTTAGGAGCAGGAAAAACAACGATATTAAATCATGTTCTTCAAAATCGCAAAGGATTAAAAGTGGCTGTGATCGTCAATGACATGAGCGAAATTAATATTGATGCAGAACTAGTCAAACAAGGCGGCGAGCTTTCTCGATCAGATGAGAAACTCGTTGAATTATCTAACGGCTGTATTTGCTGCACTTTGAGAGAAGACTTGTTAATCGAAGTAGAACGCCTTTGTAAAGCGGGTAATATTGATTATATTGTCATTGAATCAACCGGAATTAGTGAACCAATTCCCGTCGCTCAAACGTTTTCTTATATTGATGAAGAAATGGGTATAGATTTGACCCGCTTTTGCCGGCTAGATACGATGGTCACAGTAGTAGATGCAAATCGTTTCTGGACTGATTTCCAGTCAGGAGAGAGTTTATTAGATCGTAAAGAAGCGGTTTCCGATGACGACGAGCGAGAAATTTCCGATTTACTCATTGATCAAATTGAATTTTGTGACGTGCTTATTATCAATAAATGTGATCTAGTATCTCCCTCTGAATTAGATCGACTTGAGCATGTGCTGAACAAACTACAACCAGAAGCATCTATCATCAAAACCTCAAAAGGTATAGTACAGCAAGATGACATTTTGAATACTGGTTTATTCGACTTTGAAAAATCAAGTGCCTCTGCTGGGTGGATCAAAGAAATCAACGCAGGACATGGTCAGCATACACCGGAAACAGAGGAATACCAAATTTCATCTTTTGTTTACGAAAGAAGACTCCCTTTTCATACCGGCAGACTGAATGCTTGGTTAGATCAAATGCCTGAGCAGATCGTTCGTGCGAAAGGTTTTACTTGGCTTGCCACACATCATGATTTAACCATTTTAATTTCACAAGCTGGGAAATCTGTTGCGATTGAACCAATTGCATACTGGATTGCTGCTTTGCCTGAACAAGAAAAAGCACGGATATTAAATCAGGAACCAGAGCTTCTAGATGAGTGGGACGCAGAGTTTGGTGATCGCCATACAAAACTTGTGTTTATCGGTGTAGATTTGCCTAAAGCAGAAATCATTCGTACTCTTGATCAATGCTTGCTCACACCTGAGGAATTTGATCAAGATTGGACTACATTTGAGGACCCCTTTCAATGGAAAATACAAAATTAGGCCAGGAGGGTTTTAATTGGCAAAGAAATCTAAGATTGCTAAAGAAAAAAAACGACAGCAGCTTGTATTGAAATATGCAGAATTAAGGAAAGAGTTAAAAGAAAAAGGTGACTATGAAGCTTTACGAAAATTACCTAGAGACTCTTCCCCTACCCGCTTAAAAAACCGCTGTGAATTAACGGGCCGTCCCAGAGGTTATTTACGAAAATTCAAAATGTCTAGGATTGCTTTTCGTGAGCTTGCCTATAAGGGTCATATCCCTGGAGTGAAAAAATCGAGCTGGTAAAGAATGATTTGATCTTATCACAGCACTCGTAAAAGTAAAGCCGCACACAATGAGGGAAAATCTATTTTCCAATCTTATCTCAATCTTTTTGAGGTGCAAAATAGCAATTTAAAAACCAGCAGAGATTCTGCTGGTTTTTTATAGTTACTGAGTTCATAAGATAAAAAGACCTGTTTTCAAAAAAGGATTTTCAACCACGATTATGACATTTTCTCTTCTTTTCAAAAATACATGATCATGATACTTTATTGTCATTACCCACCGATGTATGACATCTCAACCTTTTTCTGATCTTTTTTCTGCTCTCTCTCGGCTGAATATTGGTCATGTCTATTCGACCATAATTCCTTTAACCTGTTCGTTAATTCTTCATTATCTTTTGTCGTACGAATCATCTGTTTCAGATCAAAACCCGATGATGCAAACAGACATGTAAATAATTCCCCCCGTGCAGACAGCCTTGCTCTGTTACATGTTCCACAAAAAGCATCTGAAACGGAAGAAATAATGCCTATCTCTCCTGAACCATCTTTGTAAAAAAATCGTTTGGCTACTTCACCTGTATATTGAGGAGGTTCTGGTTTGATAGGATATGTTGAATCAATTAATTCAATTATTTCTTTCTTTGTCATGACATGTTCTAGATTCCATTTATTCGTATTACCGACATCCATAAATTCAATAAATCTGAGAACGTGTCCTTCTTTTTTGAAGTAAGCTGCCATTGGTAAGACATCCTGATCATTCACACCTTTTTGAACAACCATATTAATCTTGATAGCAAGTCCAGCCTTTTTTGCAGCCTCAATACCATCAAACACTTTTTGGATAGAAATATGCCTTCCGTTCATTTGCTTAAAACGGTCGGGATTTAATGAATCTAAACTAATGGTGACTCTATTAAGACCAGCTCTCTTCAACTGATCAGCATATAAAGGTAAAAGCGTTCCATTGGTTGTCATCGCAATGTCTTCAATCCCTGGAATGTTTGCGAGCTTTTCTATTAAGACAGGCAGATCCTTCCGCATTAAAGGTTCTCCGCCCGTGATGCGTATTTTTACCACACCTAGGTTCCTTACAAAAAGGGTAGCAAGTCGTTCTATTTCTTCGAAACTAAGCAGTTCTTCTTTTTTCAAGAAAGGATAATCCGGTCCAAAAATTTCAGCAGGCATACAGTACGTACATCTAAAGTTACAACGATCAGTTACTGATATTCTTAAATCGCGCAATGGTCGATGTCTTTTATCTAAAATACTGACCATACTTTGCCTCCTATTCTGTAATACGCTGAGGATGCGTGTAAATGTTAAAGGATTTCCCTCTGACGAATCCAACTGTCGTAATATTTAATTCTTCTGCCATTTTAAGCGCCAGCTCAGTAGGTGCTGATTTTGAAATGACGATAGACACTCCTAGTTTTGCTGCCTTCAATAGAACTTCTGACGATATCCGGCCGCTGAAAACAAGGATTTTATCTCTAAGTGGAATTCGCTGAAGTAAACAATATCCATAAATTTTATCTAAAGCATTATGTCTTCCTATATCAGTTCTAGTGATGAATAGCTTCTCTGTGTCACACAGTCCAGCATTATGAACTCCACCAGTATGTTGAAATAATTGGCTTTCTTCTTGCAAACACTTCATGAGATGCATACAGGTTTCAGCAGAAATACTGATTCGATCAATGGCCGTTTTTGCCGTCTTCACATCTTGAAGGAAATAAAAGTGTCTTCCTTTCCCGCAGCATGAACCAATCACTCGTTTTGTAAAATCTGATGAATCAAATCCACTTGAGTGAACTAAATCAACATAGGCAAAACCCATACTTTCATCTATTGTAAACCTTTTAATCTCATTTTCAAATCGAATGACCCCTTCTGAAGCCAAAAAGCCGATAACCAATTCTTTCAGATGCTCTGGGGAACAAACAAGCGTCACAAATTCTTCCCCATTCACCATCACAGTTAAAGGATATTCTTCTACAATTTCATCAGTTTTGCAGGTAAACTGGCCTTCACGGTATTGGTGTATGACTCGTTTCTTTTTAACAGAAGAATTCATTGTATGATCTTCCTTTCAATGCAAATTTAGTTATATGATCCAATCAAATTGTGATATTATTTTAAAAAGTCATAAAAATGTAACATATTTCTATCTTATCAAACTTCTTGATTGCTTTATATGGGGGGAACAAAATGAACAAATCGAAAAATCGCTGGCTCATCGCAGCAAGTGCTGTAGGAATTCATTTATCTATTGGGTCTGTTTATGCTTGGAGTGTTTTTACGAATCCTTTACATGAAGCCTTTCAGTGGTCATTAACAGAAATAAGTCTCACCTTCAGTATTGCTATTTTATTTTTAGGTTTATCTGCTGCTTTTATGGGACATTTCGTTGAAAGGTATGGTCCAAGGGCATCGGGGCTCTTCTCAGCTATTTTCTTCGGCATCGGAATGACTGGGTCAGGATTCGCTGTCCACATGTCCTCACTGCCTCTCCTCTATTTATTTTATGGTGTACTCGCTGGAATTGGTTTAGGGGTAGGCTACATTGCACCTGTATCAACTCTAGTCAAATGGTTTCCGGATCGAAGAGGTCTTGCAACCGGCTTAGCCATTATGGGGTTTGGGTTTGCTTCTCTTATTTGCAGCCCAATTATTCAATATCTCATTGAAAAAGTGAATATCGCAAATACTTTTTATATTCTTGGAATCTCCTATTTTATCATCATGGTGATCTCATCTCTTTATTTATCACCACCAACGCCTGATGACGTCAAACAATTTGACGTATTCAAAACAAAGAAAAGAAAAATCCCTCAAGATTTATCACAGCTTACAGCAAATGAAGCGATCAAAACAAGACGTTTTTATTATTTGTGGCTTATGCTTTTTATTAATATCACATGCGGAATCGCTATTATTTCAGTAGCGTCACCTCTTGCTCAAGAAAGTGTTGGGTTCACTGCAGGTGCTGCAGCTACTCTTGTGGGCATTTTAGGTGCTTTTAATGGTTTAGGACGCATTGGCTGGGCATCGTTTTCAGATTATATAGGAAGACCGAATACGTATACGATTTTTTTCAGTATCCAGCTCATTGCTTTTCCATTACTCCCCTATTTAAAAGAACCGCTCATCTTTTCAATCGTTATGGCGATCATTTATACGTGCTATGGAGGAGGATTTGCTTCAATTCCAGCCTATATTGGGGATTTGTTTGGTACAAAGCAGCTTGGTGCCATACACGGTTATATTTTGACTGCTTGGGCCGCTGCGGGATTAGCAGGACCACTATTTTCATCCTTCATCCGAGATATAACAGGTAATTACACACAAAGCCTTATGGTGTTCTCTGGCTTATTTTTCATTGCTTTTATCATATCACTTCTCATTCGAAAGGATATTCAGCAGCTAAGAGAAAGAAACCTATCTGCTGCTTCCTCTGTCTCAGCCCGATCTTAATTTGAATTTGACAGAATCACAATCTAAAGGTAATTTTTAGATATGAAAACGCTTTACAAAGTAATAGGAGGGTGATGATCTCATGGGGAAAACAAAACATAAGGGGCCTGTTAAACTCAATAAAAAACCCTCACCAAAGCTATGGGCCTCTTTTGTACCAATGGGGCTTGGCAAAGTGAAACCGAAACACATTCGAGATACGATGAAAGTGGCATGGGAGAACAAAGATAACCTTCCCTACGCGTACCGTATTTTAACGCAGGGTGTTTGTGACGGCTGTGCCCTTGGCGTCTCAGGACTGTATGATCAAACGCTCGCAGGACCTCATATATGCACCACAAGACTAAATGTGCTTCGTCTTAATACAATGCCAGCTATTGATCCAAAATGGTTTGAAGATATTCAGCAGCTAAAGCAAATGGACAGCACCTCTCTTCGCAAGCTTGGGCGGATTCCTTATCCATTGATCCGAAAAAAAGGTGACAATGCCTTTACACGTATTTCTTGGGATGATGCACTAGATCAAATCGCAGCTAAAATCCAATCAATTGATAAACGGCAGCTTGCTTTCTATTTAACCGCCAGAGGAATTACAAATGAAGTTTATTATACGGCTGCAAAGGCTGCTCGATTTATAGGGACGAATCATATTGATAATGCTTCTCGCATTTGCCATTCACCAAGTAAAACTGCTCTTAAACGGTCCCTTGGCATCGGTGCTTCCAGCTGTAATTACAGTGATTGGATTGGAACGGATGTATTAATTTTTTGGGGATCTGTTGCAGCAAACAATCAGCCTGTTTCCACTAAATATATGTACGCTGCTAAAAAGAAGGGAACAAAAATTATCGTCATCAATCCGTATAAAGAGCCTGCTATGGAAAAGTATTGGGTTCCTTCTATTCCAGAGAGTGCTTTATTCGGTACAAAAATTGCAGATGATTTTTACCAAGTCAATATAGGCGGAGATATTGCGTTTATGAACGGCGTCATCAAGCATTGGTTTGACATGGAGCAGCATGCTCCCCATTCGGCTCTTGATCACGAATTTATTCAAAAACATACAACAGGCATACAGGATTTAAAGCAGCATGTCACACAATTGAAGTGGGAGGACCTAGAAGCATCATCAGGTTTATCAAAAGAAAGAATGAAGGAATTTGCGTCACTGCTTGCCAATGCTAATTCAGGCGTTTTCATTTGGAGTATGGGCCTTACTCAGCACCGCTTTGCAACTGATAATATATCACAGGTTGCCAACCTTGCCATGCTGCGCGGATTTATCGGCAGAAAACATTGTGGTGTCATGCCAATTCGGGGGCATAGCGGCGTCCAAGGTTCTGGTGAAATGGGTGCTGATCCATTCGTTTTGCCGGGTAGTGATTTTGATGAAGAGAATATTGAAAGAATCGAACGTATATGGGGGTTTGACATTCCTAAATGGCATGGTGACACCATTGGGCAATCCTTTGAGAAGATGGCTCTCCCAAAAGACCATCCACAAAAACTCAAAATGCTGTTTACGAGTGGCGGAAACTTTTTAGAAACGATGCCAAATCCGGAAGCGATCGAAAAAGCATTATCTGAACTTGAACTCCGTGTTCACCAAGATATCATTTTGAATACCTCTACGCTGGTAGACGCTGAAGAGGCGGTGATTGTGCTGCCTGCTATGACAAGGTATGAACAACCAGGCGGCGGCACATCAACCAGTACGGAACGCATGGTATATTTCAGTCCAGAAATTGAAGGACCTCGTATTGAGGAAGCCAGAGCGGAATGGGAGATTTATGTTGATCTTGCGAAAAGAGTCCGGCCAGAAGATGCCGAGCTGATACATTTTGAAACAGCTGAAGACATTCGTCGTGAGATTGCGGTCGCCAACCGAAATTATGATGGCATCCAGCATTTACGTCACAAGGGAGACGTTTTTCAATGGGGAGGCGCATGGCTTTGTGAAGATGGCGTGTGTCCAACACCAGACGGCAAGGGACATCTTCTTCCTGCCCAGCTGCCTCAATATCGAAAAACCGAAGGACATTTCAATATCACGACAAGAAGAGGAAAGCAATTCAACTCCATGATCTACAGTGAAAAGGATGCCTTTAATGGTGGAAAACGTCATTCTATCCTAATGAATGAAGAAGATGCAAAAGAGCTTTACGTCCAAGAAGGTGATCCAGTTGTTCTCTTTAATCAATATGGATCCTATCAAGGAGTGGCTCAATTCGGAGAGTTGAGACGCGGCAATATCGCAGTTTATTGGCCGGAAGGGAACGTTTTAATTCCTAAAGGTGTGTATGAGAGCTACTCACAGATTCCCGAGTATAATACAGCTGCCATATTAGAAAAAGCCGAAACCTTCCATGCAAGAAAGGATCAGCATTATGTAGAGAAACGAATTGATGAATTAGAAACGACTTTGAATTAATCGTCAACTTAAAAACAGCTGGGGTTGTTTTCCCCAGCTGCCATTCACTCTCTACCGACCAAAAGCGCTCGCTTCCTGTTGAAGAATATGGTTCAATTCTTCGGCATTTGCAGCTGGTTGATATTGTCCTCCACCCGCTTTTGCAACAGATTTAAGACTTTTTGCTTCCTTTTCATTCACATCGAAGCCAATGATATTGACGATTGTATCTATTCCGTCTTCATGTAATTCCTTTGCTGCTTGTGAAGGGCTTCCACCACAAGTTTCTTCACCATCACTGACAACATAGACAATATTTTTCCCTTCAGCTTGGTGATCTTCAAAATCTTGTTTCGTATCCGTTAATGCTTTTGCAAGTGGTGTCCAGCCAGTTGGCTTATACACATTCAGTGCTTGTTGAAATGTTGATGGCTCATATGATCCAAATCCGTAAACGGCTTCAGAGCTTGAACAAGAAACGGCTTTCCCTGCATTTTTATTGGTTCCTTCATGACCAAACACACGAAGCAGAACTTGTGTATCTTCTGATAAAATGCTCGCAAAGCTTTGAATAGACCGTTTGGCGATTTCAATTTTCTTTTCACCTTCAACTGACTGTGCCATGCTGCCGCTTAAATCGAGTAATATCACCACATGAGCAGGCGGCTCCTGTTTTGTTACAGCATGAGCTGGTGAAGAAAGAAGCAGGACAAGACTAGCCAAAATGGTTAATACGATATTTCTTTTCATCAATAAAGACCTCCCTTTTTTACTTTTGTACAGAAAAAGAGAAACGAAAGCATGAATCAATCGTTTCCCTTTTGTTCAGCAAGTTATTCGTGTAGTTTTAATGATTCTGCTGAAAAGATAGATCCCATTTCTTTACCTGTACTTGCTTGGTAGTAATGGCCTTTACCAGCTTTGGCTACTTGCTTCAATTGACCTTCATAGCCATCGTTAAAGTCTAACCCGATCACATTTACAACAGTTGATCCTTTTGAGTTATGCAATTCTTTTGCTACTTTTACTGGATCTCCGCCACAAGTTTCTTCACCATCAGTGATTAAGTACACAATATGCTTTGTTCCTTCAGTAAGCTGCTCATCCGCTTGCTTTGCATTTTCAAGTGCACGTGCAATCGGTGTCCAACCAGTCGGCCCAAGTCCGTTTAAAGAGTTCTCAAAACTGTCTTTTTCATAAGGCTGTACGCCGTAAACGCCTCTAATGACTTCACATGATTGAGCTTTACCTGAATTTTTGTTGTTTCCTTCAGAACCAAACAAGCTCATACGAATTTTAGCGTCTTTTGGAAGTGACTGAGCAAATTTAAATACCTCTTGTTTAGCGAGATCAAATTTGCGCTCTCCCTCTACTTTTCTTGCCATACTTCCGCTTGCATCAAGTAAGATTGTGACTCTTACATCTTTATTATGTTTTTTGACTGTAGATGCTTCTGCAAATACTGGTGAAGAGATTGACATAGATAATGTCAATACAGCTAAGGTTACGAGTGAGAATACTTTTTTCAACATAATTTTCCTTCCTCCTTATGTATTTAATTGAAACACCTTAATCGTAAATTATTCTGTCTTGGAATGGTATAGGACTCGGTCCCTTTTTCTCTTTCATCAAAATCACTAAAATTCTGTCAGATGTCTAGATATTTTCACCTAACACACCCATTATCCTCTCGTTTTCTCTGTCTTTCGAGGGACTTTGTATCGGCCATCAGTTCTTATCGGGACGTAAATGTTTAAGTTTTCCTACGGTGCGTCTTAAGTCGCAATTTGTCACATTCTGTTCAAACCTCTTTGAACACACAAAAAAATGCCTCATTTCTGAGACACCTTTGATTTATTTTTTAGCCATATACGTGTTGAGAAAACGATCGGCTGATTCGATTTGAATTCCTTTATAATAATGTTTCACGATGGCATCTACTTTCTTGCCTGCCTGCGCCATATAATGCGCACCATATTGACTCATGCCTACACCATGACCATATCCTTTTGTTGTAATGACAATCTGCTGGCCCTTGCGTTCCCATGTAAAGTCCGCTGAATGAAGGCCTAGTGATTCTCGAATGTCTCGGCCTGACAGTGTTTTACCGTTGATCACGGCTTTCGCTACTTGGTTTCCTGGTGTCCGTTCTACAATCTGTCCGACCTGAGCCTGCTGAGTGAGTGTCACACCTAATTTTTGCTGAAATTCACTGACCGAGATGGTTTTCTTATTTTGAAATTTTGGCGATTTTTCGTCCCATTTACTTGAGACACTTTTCAAATAAGGGATTTCGTTTTTCCAATAGGCTTCGGCATTTTCCGTTTTTCCGTTACTTGTTGAAAAGAATGAAGCATCAATTGGTTTCTCGTCATAAGTCAGCACTTTTCCTTGTGTGCTGGCGACAGCTTCCGTGACCTTTTTTAATTTCCAATTGTACGCTTTCCCCCAAATTTTCTTGAGTTCCTGTTTGTTTTTGTAAACTTGGAACATTTGGGTATCATCTACAAGAGAGCCCTTAGGTGATTTGACAGTCTTATCACTGATCATTTGTCTGACGATATACGTTCTTGCTGCGAGCGCCTGTGCCTTGAGTGCTTCCATTTCAAAATCAGCTGGCATTTCAGATGCTACGACACCGATCACATACTCTTCTAAGGGGATGTTTTCTACCTGCTGATGAGCTGAGCGATAGACGGGGATAGCGACGGGTGATTGCTTCAATTTGACTGAACCTTTCACTTCTTTTTTAACTGATGGTTCTGCTGCTACGTGCTGGCTTGCCGCCGGTTTCCCTTGGAACGTCGGCAACACAAGTAATGTTGGAATCATTAAAATAATGATGCATATTCCTGCGATTGTCCATATCATTGGTTTCATATTTGGCTGCCCCCATTTGTCATTGAATCTCTTTTATCCTATGGGCAGGGACAAGCTAATATGACAGCTTCTTTCATTTAGTGGACAAGTCTTTTATGAAAGGTATGGGCCTGTTCTTAGAATGGATTTTACTGTTCGTCTGTATGAATAAAATTTAAGATGGTTGGATACACTAATGATAAGCTTCGTGAAATGAGGCATTCTATGATTCTAAAAAAAAATCAGCATGCCCCAATGGACACACTGATTTCTTTCATGATTAAGCGTTCAGATCTGATACAACTTGTTCTTGTGTCACATCTGCTGATTCATCGTTAACTCTTTCAATATCTGCACCGATTGCTGCAAGCTTTTGGTGGAAGTTCACATAACCACGGTCAATATGCTTCAACTCAGTGACACGTGTATGACCTTCTGCCACTAATCCAGCAAGTACAAGTGCTGCTCCTGCTCTTAAATCAGTCGCTGCCACTTCAGCACCTTGAAGTTGAACCGGCCCATTGATAATGACAGAGCGACCCTCAATTTTAATATCGCCATTCATACGGCGGAATTCTTCAGCATGCATAAAGCGGTTTTCAAACACCGTTTCTGTGATCATGCTTGTTCCGTTCGCACGAAGCAATAGCGCCATCATCTGAGATTGCATATCCGTTGGGAACCCAGGATGCGGCATTGTTTTTAGATCGATTGGCTTGAGCTCAGATGGTCCAATGACTCTTAAACCTTCTTCTTCTTCAATGATCTGAATACCCATTTCTTCCATTTTTGCAACAAGTGATGTCATGTGCTCTGGCACTGCGCCTTTTACAAGAACATTTCCTTCTGTAATGGCTGCTGCCACCATGAAAGTACCTGCTTCAATTCTGTCAGGGATGATGTTGTGTTTTGCACCGTGAAGTGTTTCCACACCTTCGATTTTGATTGTCCCAGTACCAGCACCGCGAACCTTACCGCCCATGGCATTGATGTAGTTTGCTAAATCAACAATTTCAGGTTCTTTTGCTACGTTTTCTAAAATCGTCGTTCCCTCAGCTAATGCTGCTGCCATGATGATGTTTTCAGTTGCCCCTACACTTGGGAAATCCAAATAGATTTTTGCACCTTTTAAACGGCCTTTTACTTCAGCCTCGATGAAACCATTACCTACTTGAATTTTAGCTCCCATTGCTTCAAAGCCTTTTAAATGCTGATCAATTGGTCTTGAACCAATCGCACAGCCTCCAGGTAATGCAACTCTTGCATGACCTGTTCTTGCTAAAAGTGGTCCCATGACAAGCACGGATGCTCGCATTTTACGGACATACTCAAACGGAGCCTCAGTTTCTAGTGCATGAGATGCATCAACTGATACTTCGTTATTTTCAAAATGTACTTCTGCTCCTAAATGACGTAACACTTCATTGATTGTATATACATCGGAGAGCGTAGGTACATCACAAATTACGCTTTTTTCTGTACTTGCTAACAAAGATGCAGCGATAACTGGTAAAACGGCATTTTTTGCGCCTTCTACTTTAACTGTGCCGTTTAACTTTTGACCGCCGCGGACGATGATTTTTTCCAAGGTCTTCCCCTCCGCGTCCCAAATTCTCTATATTAATATTCAGTCGTTACGATTGGTGTGCCAACCGTAATCGTATGATTTTCGTTCATTTCCGAACTTCTGATGGCAATTTGAACATTCATTTTATCATTTGAAGTCATAATGAACTGTTCCCACTTATCTGTGTAAGCGGAAAGCGACACAAAATTAGACTCAACGAGATACTCAACTGGTTTTGCTTGAAATTCATTTGCTAACATTTCAGCTTTTTTTTGCAAAACAACATCCATCATACCATTTACATGACCATCGAGACAAGTAAAAATTACAATTTTCTCTTGTAATATGCTTTTTGCATGACGTACGAACTGATCATATGTATGCTCCCAGGTATTCAGTGGGCGAGCACCTTTTTGCTCATATAATAAATACGACTTTTGATTTGATTTTGTGTCGGTCTTCACGAGTAAAATTTTCGATTCTGTATCATTTTTTTCATCTTTGTAAATTCCTGTGACTTTGGTGACATGTTGTTCTTTTTTTTCGGTCCACTCATACTGTCGTAGTTCGTCTTTCAAACGTTTCACTTTTTTTGAAAATTGTTCGGATGAAATATCTACATTTGTTTTGGCATGAAGGGTCCACCCATCGACTTCGATTTGCTGGTTTTTTAGACCTTCTGCTATTTGAGCGAGCGGAGAAGATTCTTCCGCACGAACACCTTGAATCATCAGAACAAAAAAAAGAATAAACGCAAATAATGGCCAACCTTTCAAATACTTTCTCACTTGTCATTCCCCCTTGCTACAAGTGTTGCCGCAAGGAGGGCAATGCATACGTGGAAAAGTCAACAAAAGGCGAGCCTTTTGACCCTTCTTTTTACGTTCCCGCAGAAGGCCGTGACCAAACCTTTTATGTTAGAACATATAAGGAATTTGTCTCGAGAAATTTAAGTAATCAAGAAAGAAATTGCTGACCGCAGATGCGATAGCGATGGTAATGAGCATCATCAGCAGCCTTGCTTGAACGATTTTCCCTTTTTTAATGAGTGGATCAATATTTACAGCAAGCAGTGCCCACCATGTAACCGCGATAAAAAATAGGTGGATCACAATGCCCACGATTGCTTGTTGTCCTACGTCTTCCATACAGTTGAATCCTCCTTTTATTTATTTCTGTAAAGGAAAACTCCCTTTCATTATATCCTCGAAAATCGGAAAGATGAATCATTTGGAAAAAAGAGCTACATTTAGTGTAAATCCCCTCTTATCCTGATGCCAAGGAGATGATATACTGCGTGTGGAAGGAGCTGAACACATTGAAAGATTCTTTTCCTGACTTTGTTGATTTGTACGGAGAATTGGTTCCCTCATTTGATCATGAATGGGAGGCCATTGCTTTCTACTTTGATTATAGACAGACACAGCTAGAAGAATTAGCACAATTGTGTCATTTTCATAACATTTCTTTGGATTACTCTGAGGAAAGCCTGTATCAGTTAGAATCACTATACTTTGATGCATTGTCCAAGCAGCTGTTCGCTGAGTGGAAAATGCCAATAGATGCATTAGAAGCGATGATGAGTGTGTATATAGGAGAGGTTGTCATCCGTCATCATTCAGATGCTGACTGGGTGGTGCGGCCTTATATGGATTCTCCGCATAAATATACGCTTGGCTTACGCAGAAACAATAAAACATGGCATTGTAGTACGCAATTTTGCGAGCACTTATATCTAGAAAAGCAAGCATCTCATCCTTATGTGTCGATGTACCAATCTCTCATGTCATCCTAAAAAAATCCTTCTTATCACTGTGATAAGAAGGATTTTCTGTTTTATTTCCCTGCTACATTTAAACGGTTTAACGCCCGTTTTAATGCGAGTTCCGCCCGGCGTACATCACTTTCATTCGGGTGGTTCAAATGCTCTTCAGCACGCTGTTTCGCTGATTTAGCACGATCGACATCAACTTTGTCTGATGTTTCAGCGGCCTGAGCCAGAATCGTTACTTGTTCAGGGCGGACTTCAACAAATCCGCCACTTACTGCAACCAATTCAGTTGATCCACTATGTTTTAAGCGAACTGCACCGATTTTTAGCGGAGCAACCATTGGAACGTGGCCAGCTAAAATACCAAGCTCACCGCTTTCTGCTCTTACACTGACCATTTCCACATCCGCTTGATACACTGGGCCGTCGGGAGTAACGATATTGACTTGAACGGTCTTCATGCTTTTACCCTCCTAAGGACCAGATTAGGCCTCTACACCCATCTCTTTGGCTTTTTCAATCACTTCTTCAATGCGTCCAACTAGGCGGAATGCATCTTCTGGAAGGTGATCGTATTTACCAGACAAGATTTCCTTGAAGCCTTTAACAGTTTCTTTCAATGGCACATAAGAACCCTTTTGGCCAGTGAACTGCTCTGCTACGTGGAAGTTTTGAGATAGGAAGAATTGAATACGACGCGCTCTGTGTACCACAAGCTTATCGTCCTCAGATAATTCATCCATACCTAAAATGGCAATAATATCTTGAAGCTCTTTATAACGCTGCAATGTTTGCTGCACTTCACGCGCAATCGCATAATGCTCTTCACCAACAATCTCAGGTGCAAGTGCACGAGATGTTGAAGCAAGAGGATCAACTGCTGGGTAAATACCCATTTCAGTCAGCTTACGCTCAAGGTTTGTCGTTGCATCAAGGTGAGCGAACGTAGTTGCTGGAGCTGGATCTGTATAGTCATCCGCAGGTACATAGATCGCTTGAATCGATGTAACCGATCCTACGTTTGTAGACGTGATACGTTCTTGCAGCTGACCCATTTCTGTTGCAAGTGTCGGCTGATAACCTACCGCTGAAGGCATACGTCCAAGAAGGGCTGATACTTCAGAACCTGCTTGTGTAAAGCGATAGATATTATCGATGAAGAACAATACGTCTTGACCTTGTTCATCACGGAAATGCTCTGCCATTGTCAAACCAGTTAGGGCAACACGCATACGTGCACCTGGCGGCTCGTTCATTTGACCGAAGACCATGGCTGTTTTTTCGATAACGCCAGAATCTTTCATTTCGTAGTAAAGGTCGTTTCCTTCACGTGTACGCTCTCCAACACCCGCGAATACAGAAATACCGCCGTGTTCTTGTGCGATGTTGTTGATCAATTCTTGAATCAGAACGGTTTTACCTACACCAGCTCCACCGAATAGACCGATCTTTCCACCTTTGATGTAAGGAGCAAGCAGGTCAACAACTTTGATACCTGTTTCAAGAATTTCAACTTCTGTAGAAAGTTGATCAAAAGAAGGCGCTTGTCTGTGGATTGGATCTCTTTGAGCTTCCACACCAAGTGGCTCATCTAAGTCAATGTTATCTCCCAGTACGTTGAATACACGTCCAAGTGTTACGTTACCAACTGGTACTGAAATTGGTTTTCCAAGGTCTACAGCTTCCATACCGCGCTTCACACCGTCTGTTGATGCCATTGCGATGGTTCTCACTGTATCGTCACCTAAATGTAGTGCTACTTCTAAAGTTAAGTCGATATCAACTTCACTTTCGCTTTCCGCTTTATGCGAAACTTTGATCGCATTATAAATCTCAGGCAAGTGACCGTCTTCAAAACGAACGTCTACGACTGGTCCCATGATCTGACTGATGCGTCCTGTTTTCATTGCATTCCCTCCTGACAATTATTTCTATTCTAAGGCAGCTGCTCCGCCGACAATTTCTGTAATCTCTTGTGTAATCGCTGCTTGACGAGCACGGTTGTAAGAGAGTGTCAGGCTGTCGATCAATTCTTTTGCGTTGTCTGTCGCACTCTTCATTGCTGTCATTCTTGCAGCATGTTCACTTGCTTTGCTGTCAAGAAGCGCACCGAAAATCAAACTCTCTGCATATTGAGGAAGGAGAACTTCAAGAATTTCTTCTTCAGAAGGCTCAAACTCATAAGATGCGGAACGTTTATTTGGTGTCGCTGCGGCCGAAAGGTCCGTTAGCGGCAATAATTTCTTCTCTGTTACTTCTTGTGAAATCGCACTGACAAAGTGGTTGTAGAACATGTAAAGTTCGTCAAACGCTTCATCAGAGAACATTTGAACTGTACTGCTTGCTAATTCTTTAATATCAGCAAACGCTACTTCGTCTCCAAGCCCTGTTACTTCAGAAATAACTGGAATACCACGCTTTTTGAAGAAGTCGCGTCCGATTTTACCAATGACAATCACCGCATATTCATCAGCGGATTGATGACGAGATTGAATGGTTTGGTAAGCGGCACGCAAAATCGAGCTGTTAAAAGGTCCTGCAAGCCCTCGATCAGATGTAATAACGAGATACCCTGTTTTTTTGACAGGTCTTGAAAGAAGCATTGGGTGCTTAGCACTTGTTCCAGTTGCGATTGCAGCAACCACTTCCTGGATTTTCTCCATGTAAGGAACAAAAGACTTCGCATTGTTTTCAGCACGATTCAGTTTCGCAGCTGATACCATTTGCATCGCTTTTGTGATCTGACTCGATTTTTTCGTTGACGTGATCCTTGACTTTATATCGCGTAATGAGGCCAAAGATTTCACCACCTTTTTTCAGGAATCCGTGTTCATTTACGTGAAAAGAGAGAAAAAGAGAATCTTTTTCTCTCGGAAAGATTACTAATTAGTTGCTTGGTGCAAACGTACGTTTAAAGCCTTCGATTGCTGTCTTCCACTCTTCATCAGCAGGCATATTTCCTGTTTGAGAGATTGTGTCAAACAAGCCTTTATGGTTTTCTTCAATGTACAAGAATAACTCAGCTTCAAAACGTTTAACATCAGCAATGGCTACATCGTCTAAGTATCCTCTTGTTAGTGCGTAAAGAATCGCTACCTGTTTTTCAACTTTAAGCGGTTTGTTCAAGTCTTGTTTTAAGACTTCAACTGTTCTTGCACCACGGTTTAATTTCGCTTGAGTGGCTTGATCTAGATCAGATCCAAACTGAGCGAATGCTTCAAGCTCACGATAAGAAGCAAGATCCAAACGAAGTGTACCTGCTACCTTTTTCATCGCTTTGATTTGTGCAGAACCACCTACACGGGATACAGACAATCCTGCGTTTACCGCTGGACGTACGCCTGAGAAGAAGAGGTCAGATTGTAAGAAAATCTGTCCATCTGTGATGGAAATAACGTTTGTTGGGATATATGCAGAGATATCGCCAGCCTGCGTTTCTACGAAAGGCAATGCTGTGATAGAACCGCCACCCTTTTCGTCACTAAGCTTCGCTGCACGTTCTAATAAACGAGAGTGAAGATAGAAAACATCACCAGGGAATGCCTCACGACCTGGAGGACGACGAAGCAATAATGAAAGCTCACGGTAAGCTGCCGCTTGTTTAGAAAGGTCATCATAGACAACAAGTACGTGCTTGCCGTTATACATGAATTCCTCACCCATCGTTACACCTGCATAAGGAGCAAGGTAAAGAAGTGGAGCTGGCTGTGATGCAGAAGCTGTGACAACGATTGTGTAGTCAAGCGCACCATGCTTACGAAGTGTTTCAACAACACCACGAACCGTAGATTCTTTTTGTCCGATAGCTACATAAATACAGATCATGTCTTGATCTTTTTGGTTTAGAATCGTATCGATTGCAACAGATGTTTTACCTGTTTGACGGTCACCAATGATCAATTCACGCTGTCCGCGGCCGATTGGAATCAAGGCATCAATTGCTTTAATTCCTGTTTGAAGCGGCTCATGTACAGATTTACGATCCATAACGCCAGGTGCTTCACTTTCGATTGGACGTGTTTTGCTTGTTAAGATTGGACCTAGTCCATCAACAGGCTGACCAAGCGGGTTCACAATACGTCCGATTAACTCTTCACCTACTGGAACCTCCATGATACGACCTGTACGTTTTACGTCGTCACCTTCGCGGATATCTTTGTAAGGTCCTAAAATAACGATACCTACGTTAGACTCCTCAAGGTTTTGAGCCATACCCATTACACCGTTAGAGAACTCAACCAGCTCTCCTGCCATAATGTTGTCAAGGCCATGTACACGCGCGATACCGTCCCCTACTTGAATGACTGTACCGACATCTTTTACTTCAATTTCTGATTGATAGTTTTGGATTTGCTGCTTTATCAGCGCGCTAATCTCTTCAGCTTTGATACTCACTAAGGTTTCACCCCTTCTAACGATTTTCGCCTGCAAGCTGACGTTCAATGCGGGAAAGCTTTCCGCTGACACTGCCGTCATAAATGCGGTTTCCGATACGGATTTTCACTCCGCCTATTAGATCCTTGTCAATCACATTTTCAACACGCAGTGATGTGACTCCGGCTTTTTTGGCAAATACTTCAGATAAAGATTGAATTTCAGCACCGCTCAGCGGTTTCACTGAATACACGACCGCATCGTCTATTTGTTTCGTGCGGTTTGCAAGTTTCACAAACTCAGACGTCATTTCAGAGAAAATATTCGTGCGTCCGCGGTCAATCAGTAAATACATTGTGTGCAATACATAAGTAGAAACACCTTTGAAAGCTTCGGCAATCAACTGTTTCTTTTTGTCTGCCGTAATCTTTGGATGAACAAGGAAGTCATTTAGCTCTTGATCAGCCTTTAGAACTTTTTTGATCTCATTCAGCTCTTTTTCAGTTTCGTCTACTGCCGAAGAAGCAAGAACGATGTCAAAAAGAGCAGAAGCGTAACGCTTAGAGACAATAGTTACGCTCATCGGCTTTCGCCTGCCTCTTTAAGGTACTCTTGAATCAATTTCTCTTGTGCCTGCTCATCAAGTTCTTTTTCAATCACTTTAGATGCAATCAGCACAGATAGTGATGCAACCTGCTCACGCAGTGCAGCCACAGCTTGTTCTTTTTCTTTCACGATTTCAGTTCTAGCAGACTCTTTCAAGCGCTCTGATTCTTGACGTGCTGCTTGAATGATCTCTTCTTTTTGTTTCTCACCAATCTTTTTCGCATTTTCGATGAGTGTATGTGATTCTTCGCGTGCTTCTTTCAATAAGACACGTTGTTCTTCAAGAAGCTTTTCAGCTTGAACGTGCTTTTGTTCAGCACTTGAAATTTCATTTCCTATATAATCTTCACGCTGCTTCATAATACCTAATAAAGGTTTAAGCGCAAATTTCTTTAAAAGTGCAAGCAAAATGAGCATAGCGATAAGCTGGAATAACATATCACCGGCGTTGAAACTTAAGCCCCCTGCTCCTAAAACCACTGGTAACTGAGACATTTAGTACGGCAACTCCCTTCTTTAAATAATATGTTAAGAAACAAAACATAAAGGAATGGCGAAGTTTCGAACTAATCTGATCTTCGCCATTAAAATTCATATTAGAACGCTTCTCACATATTAACCAAAGAATGCCAAGAATGCGATAACGACAGCGATAATTGGAAGTGCCTCAACTAAAGCGACCCCGATGAACATAAGTGTTCTTAGTTCTCTACCAGCTTCTGGCTGACGAGCGATTCCTTCAACTGTTTTAGATACGATTAGACCGTTACCAATACCTGCTCCTAGTGCTCCTAAACCGATTGCAATTGCTGCTGCTATTAAATTCATTAAAAAGCTCCTCCTTTAAAATAACGTCCTTTTTGGACTCTCAATTTTTTAGTGTTCGTCGCTGACTTTATGGGAAATGTACACCATTGTCAGCATGGTGAAGATAAATGCCTGGATTGTTCCGACAAACAAACTGAATGCCTGCCATACAATCATCGGCACGATGGCACCTAATGTACCAACGATACCAAGCGCAATATTTTGCGTGTAGAAATTGGTCGCAAGTCCTGCAAGTAACCCAAGAAGAATCTCTCCAGCGAAAATATTTCCGTAAAGACGCAAACCAAGTGTTAGCGTGTTTGCAAATTCTTCAATGATTTTCAGCGGCACTAAATATGGGATTGGCTTGAAGAAGTCTTTCGTATATTCCTTGACTCCTTTTGCCTTGACACCGTAGAAGTGTGTAAGTCCCATGACCATAATTGCTAGTGTCATTGTGATTGCAGGATCAGCAGTTGGTGATTTCCACCACAAGTTGTGATCGACCGTAATCGAGAACGGCAGTCCAAGCATGTTTGAAACAAATATGTACATGAGTAATGTAACGCCAAGCGCTAGAAATGGGGCTCCTGTTTTCATGTCCATCGAACTACCTATGATATTTCGAACAAAATCAACGATCCATTCCATGAAGTTCTGCGCCTTAGTCGGACGAATAGACAGAACACGAGTAGTCAGCACCGCTATGAGAAGAACGATGATACTAGCAATCGTAATCATGAGAACATTGGATAAGTTGAACGTTAACCCTAAAAATTCTGTAGTTTTTGAACTGTGACCCAAAGAGTATTCACCTCTCTTCCATAGTAGAACGTTTAAGTTGAATGAAGGAATCTATCATAATGACAGGATATATTGTCATTAATCCTATAACAACACCTGCCAGATGAACTTCATTAGGGTAACGCCAAGCAATCGCTACTGCGAGAATCGCGTTGGCCCACCTGGCTGTACTTCCCATTGAACGAATGGATTTTCCTTTTTTAACCGCTCGATCAAAAGCGTGCATTCTCCGTATAAGTAGGAATAAATTAAAGAAAGCAAAAATTGTGCCGATAATGAAACCAAGAAACAATGGTTTAAAACCAGGCATGGCATAGCCAAACACAAAAATTGCCAATAGATAGAACATGTATTTACTCTGTCTGCGGAAAATCGCGTTTGGATCGTTCATTCATCTGACTCCCGATGAAAAGTATTGTAAAAAAGGTGATAAATGGTGATGAAAACTGCGTAGAAGACGCTGATGATAAGCCGTCCTATTCGAAAAAAATCAATCACCCATCGGTCTAATTGCACAATCAGACTTGAAATCTTTAGATCTATGGGATGCTGCTTCATTCGTTGATACAAACCCTGATTATTAAAGGGTTCACAATGAGGATTAGTAGAGTGCTATAGGCTATGAAAACCTTACCATAATACCCTCGTTTAGCATACAATAGCGTCTATGATGTGTCAATCGGTTGAAAGTTAAAAAACTTTTCTATAGTGATAGAGCACACAAAATGTTCACAATTTCATCAAACTTTAGGAGAGATGTGACATTCATTGAAAAAAACAGCCAATGTTCAGTATACATTGATTTTTCTAAGAACGGTATCAATCCTTTGTCATATATTTCAAAAAGCCCACATGCACGTTTGCATGTGGGCTTTTATTAAGACTTTCTTATTTCGTTCCGTACATACGGTCACCAGCATCACCAAGACCTGGGATGATGTAACCTTTTTCGTTTAGTTTCTCATCTAATGCTGCAATGTAGATATCAACATCTGGATGATGCTTTTGCATTTCTTCTACACCTTCAGGGGCAGCAATCAGACACATAAAGCGAATGTTTTTCGCACCGCGTTTTTTCAAGCTGTTTAACGCTTCGACTGCTGAACCGCCAGTTGCAAGCATTGGGTCTACTACGATAAATTCACGTTCTTCCACATCTGATGGAAGCTTCACATAATATTCAACAGGCTTTAATGTTTTCGGATCGCGGTATAAACCGACATGTCCCACTTTAGCAGCTGGAATGAGTTTCAAAATCCCGTCTACCATTCCAAGACCTGCTCTTAAAATTGGCACAACCCCGAGTTTCTTCCCTGAGATCACGTTTGATTTCGCTACTTGTACAGGTGTTTCTACATCTACCTCTTCAAGCGGTAAGTCTCTTGTGATTTCAAATGCCATTAATGTTGCGACTTCATCCACTAGCTCTCTAAATTCTTTAGTTCCTGTATGAACGTCACGAATATATGTAAGTTTGTGCTGAATAAGCGGGTGATCAAATACATAAACCTTTGCCATTGCTTGCTACAACTCCTTTTCTGTCATCTTCCGGTGAACTTTGCACACTTCCTACAATTCTACATAAAAAGACATCATCTTTCAATATGATTCGCAAATCCTACAAAAAAAACCCACATGCCAAAAATAGGCAAATGGGTCTGTTTTTTAATAATCTAATTCGTTATATAGAGGGAAACGGGCCGTAAGATCAGATACACGCTTTTTCGCCTCTTCTAATTTCGCTTCATCTTCATGATGTTTTAGCGCAAGTGCAATAATGGAACCGACTTCTTTCATCGCTTCTTGATCAAAACCGCGGCTTGTTACTGCTGCTGTACCTACACGTACACCACTTGTGACAAATGGTTTCTCTGGATCATAAGGAATTGCATTTTTGTTCACTGTAATACCGATTTCATCAAGAACGTTTTCTGCAATTTTTCCTGTGATGCCAAGAGAACGCAAGTCGATGAGAACAAGATGGTTATCTGTTCCGCCAGATACAAGCTGAATATCTTCAGATAAAAGTGTTTCAGCTAGTTGTTTTGCATTATTAATGACGTTTTGTGCATATGTTTTGAAATCTCCGTTCAATACTTCACCGAAAGAAACAGCTTTTGCAGAGATGACATGCATCAGTGGTCCACCTTGAATACCAGGGAAGATCGATTTGTCGATCTTTTTACCAAACTCTTCACGGCATAGGATCATTCCGCCGCGAGGTCCGCGTAATGTTTTGTGAGTTGTTGTTGTCACAAAATCTGCGTAAGGAACTGGATTTGGATGAAGACCTGCTGCAACAAGACCAGCAATGTGAGCCATGTCGACCATAAAGTAAGCACCGACTTCATCAGCAATCTCACGGAACTTTTTGAAATCAATTTGGCGTGGGTATGCACTTGCACCCGCAACGATGAGTTTCGGCTTATGTTCACGTGCTTTTTCAAGTACATCTTGATAGTCGATATGCTGAGTTTCTTTATCTACACCATATTCTACAAAGTTGTACTGTACACCACTAAAGTTTACAGGGCTTCCATGTGTTAAATGCCCGCCATGTGATAAGTTCATGCCAAGTACTGTATCGCCATGCTCAAGAATTGTAAAGTATACGGCCATGTTCGCTTGAGCACCTGAGTGAGGCTGTACGTTCACATACTCAGCGCCAAAAATTTCTTTTGCGCGGTCACGTGCGATATCTTCCACAACGTCTACATGTTCACAGCCGCCATAGTAGCGTTTACCAGGATAGCCCTCAGCGTATTTGTTTGTTAATACAGAGCCCTGTGCTTCCATGACTGCTTCGCTTACGAAGTTTTCTGATGCAATTAATTCGATTTTGTCCTGCTGGCGTTTCCGCTCTAGTTGAATTGCTTTGAATACTTGTGCGTCTTGCTCAGGTAAATGTTTCATCAGCGAAATCCTCTCCAATCTATTTCCATTCGATGTTTTCACCATCTCATTGTACACGGTTTTTGAGTAAAATGTAAAAGTTTTTTTTGGAAAATCGACTTCTTTTTTATGAAAACCCGAATATTCAAGTGGTAAAGCGTCTTCATCATTCAACATTATATTAGAAATATATCGAAGCTATGATCTTGTATAAACGGCTCGTTCTCCGCCAATCAGCTTCGGACGCGTTTTCGCAAAAGTCACATGTGCATGTCCTAATCGATGACGACTGAGGCGGACAGGTACAGCGACTCTCTTTAAGTGCATCCCAATTAACGTATCGCCGATATCAATTCCAGCATGTGCCTCAATGCATTCGACCAATACAGGATGTTCCATTTGCTGATATGCATGAGCCGCCATCGAACCACCCGCTTTACGGACAGGTACTGCAGCTACGATCTCCAGGTTAAAACGGAAAGCCACTTCTTCTTCAACAACAAGGGCACGATTTAGATGTTCACAGCATTGAAAGGCGAGTTCAATCCCGGTCTCTCGTCTTAACTGATTCAATTCTTGATAGATAGAGGCAGCAATTTGCTCACTTCCTGCAGTACCAATATGCTCACCAGCCACTTCTGACGTACTGCAGCCAATGACTAAGATGTGCCCGGCACGCAATTCAACTGTTTGATGAAACTCTTTTAACATTTCAAGCCAATCTTGACCAATGTTCATGTTAAGCGCTCCTTATAGGTGCTTTTCTTCGTAATCAGCAATTTTGCCAATCCGCACAGCATGGCGTCCTGCTGTAAACTCTGTCGTCAGCCAAATGTGCGCAATCTCACGTGCTAATCCTGGTCCAATCACTCGCTCTCCCATTGCAAGAACGTTCGTATCATTATGTTCTCTCGTTGCTTTCGCACTAAATGTATCATGAGCCAATGCACAGCGAATTCCTTTTACTTTATTTGCTGAGATGCTCATGCCGATGCCTGTCCCACAAATTAAAATGCCGCGGTCGACTTCTCCGTTTGCCACCATATTGGCTACAGGGAAAGCATAATCTGGGTAGTCTACAGAACCTGATCCGCATTCACAACCCATATCAATGTATTCAATCTTCAATTCATCCATCAGTTGTTTGATTTCTTCACGAATATTCGTTCCGCCGTGATCGGATGCAATGGCTACTTTCATCGGGCAATTCCTCCTAAGGGTGAGTTGATCTGTTATGTCTTACATTCATTCTTTATTCACAGTTATATTTTAACCTCTGCCTAGTGATTTGCAAACAATAGCAGAAAAACCGTTGAGGCAACGGTTTTACAGGTTATCTATTATGATGATCTTTTTTCAGCTTCTCAGCGAGCTGATACAGCAAGGCTTCTAGTTCATCTCGAGTTTCCTGATAAACAGAAAGACTTCCTCCAAACGGATCGGATACATCGCCTTCTGTTCCTGTCGCAAATTCCTTTAAAGTGAAGACCTTGCCTTTTGCATGCGCATATTGCTCTGCAATCAACTGTTTATGCTGCATCGTCATCGTGAAGACGTAATGAGCTTCGCGCAGAAGATCCTCTGTCAATTTTGATGATGAGTGATTCAGCGGAATGCTTTTCTCAAATAATGCTTCGATCGCTTGAGGAGAAGCCTTCCCTTCATCGGAGGCAAAAATGCCCGCTGATTTTACAGTGACCTCTAAACCTTTTTCATCTGCAATGGAAGCAAAAAGGGCTTGAGCCATTGGACTTCTGCATGTATTTCCCGTACAAACAAATAAGATTTTCATCTTTCGCCCTCCTTTTCTTCTATTATATAGCATTTCATTCTACATGTTATGTAAGGAGACTGGCTAGAGCGGAAATAATAATTTGATACCAAAGGCTAGTAAAATGATTCCGCCAAGCGCACCGCTATATGAACCAACCCATGACCGAACCTGTTTACCGAGTAATAATCCGAGCCATGTGAGGAGCATACTAAAAAAACCAAACAATAATATAGTCATCCACACCTGGGAACCATAAATCCCGAGACTTAAACCTACGGAGAAGCTGTCTAGGCTTACACTTGTCGCAAAAAGAACGAGACCAGCCCCAACAGGTGCGATAAAGGGCTTATCCTCTTTGCGGATAGAAGCAACGATCATTTGCAGTCCCAGCACCAAAAGCAGCGCCCCGCCGATATAGGTGGCAAGAAGACCGAGCCATCCAGATAAGAGCTGACCTGTCAGCATGCCAAAAAGCGGCATAAACATATGAAATATCCCAATGACAAGTCCAATATAAATGATCTGGCGGAACCTCAGCTGAATCATCCCCATACCAAGTCCAACCGAAAAAGCATCCATCCCAAGTGCAAAAGCCATGATGCTGAGTGTCAGCAATTCGCCAGCTAGTTCGTTCATGTAAATCCCCCTTGGACACACATTCTTCTTTAACCTATGTTTGTCCAAGAAAGGTTAGAACTATTGGAACGAAGGGAGTGTACGCCCTCCTGCGGCTTTTTGCAGACGGTTCATAATGGCAGAACCAACTCCCTGCTCTGAAAAGGCTTCTGAAATGATCAAGTCTACATCTGTTTCATCAAATTGTCTCAATACACGATAAAGGTTTGCAGCAACCGTTTCAGGTTTTTCTCTCCATCCACAGCTGTACACAACATCTGCCGCAAACAGCGATTTCTTTTCTTCTGTTGTCAGCACTCCGACTTTTAGCCCTTCAGCTCTGTATTTCTGAATGTGACACTGCATGTCTTCATCACTTCCATGAAAGATATACATCTTGGCTTCAGGTGCATAATGTGTGTATTTCATTCCCGGCGATACAGGCGCTTCGTCCTTTTTTGTCAGCCCTGGGTCCACACTCACCGTTCCGACTACCTCTTCTAATGCTTCTTTTGTAATCCCGCCTGGTCTTAAAATCACTGGGGTCTCACCGATACAGGATACAACCGTTGACTCAACGCCAATACCTGTTGAACCGCCATCCACAATCCCAGCGATTCTTCCTTCGAGATCACTGGCTACATGGTCAGCTTGTGTTGGTGAAGGTTTTCCCGAACGATTGGCACTTGGTGCAGCAATTGGCAGACCCGCTGCTCGGATGAGCTCAAGCGCAATGGGATGGTCAGGCATTCTCACACCTACTGTGGATAAACCTGCTGTAACCTGCTTTGATAAAGTGCCCGGTTTACACGGAAGAACAATGGTTAAGGCGCCCGGCCAAAAGGCATCCATCAGCGCCTTCGCTTTTTCGCTTTCTATTTGTGCAAATTCGTGAAGCTGCTGAACCTCCGCAATGTGAACAATCAACGGATTATCACTCGGACGCCCTTTCGCTTCATAAATTTTCATCACGGCTTCTGTCTCTTTCGCATTTGCCCCGAGTCCGTAAACGGTCTCTGTCGGGAAAGCAACCACTTCATTTTGCTGCAGCAGATCGGCCGCCTGTTTAATTTGTGGATAGTATGTGGATAAATCCTTTTCTAAATCCACAGACCACCTTTTTGTATTTAACATCATACAAACTCCTTTTAAAAAAGATAAAACTGTTGATATATCTCAATTATCCTTTTGAAAGTATAAAAGATGATGATCAATAAAACAAGCGTTGTCCACAATTTGTGGATAACGCTTGTTTTGTAGTGGATAAGTATGTGTATAAGTCCATCATTTTGTGATTAACTGCCTTTTTTTTGCAGGACCACAGCCTGTTCTTTCCCCAATGTCTCTTTTGCATGCGCGGAGCTCCACATGCTTTCTGGAATTTCCTTTAAAGGCGTAAAGCCCATTAATGCCAAAAAATCATGGGAAGAGGAATGGTTTGCGACGACATAAAAAGTATCCACACCCATTTTTTCACCGAGCGTTTGAACACTTTGGAACAAAGAGACAATGTGTCCCTGACCGAGCTTATCTGATATGACAAGAGACCGCAGCAATCCCTCTTGTTCATTGAGCTGTTCAAGACCTAAGCAGCCTGCCAGCTGACCATCCGCATCTTCCATCACTACAAATGCCGTTCGCTCTGCAAGCGTTACTCCGCCTTTTGCTTGTCCCTTTTCAAGAAAAGCATTGATCGCCGGGACATCTTCTTCTGTAGCTATTCTTAATTGATAATACATGCTTTCACCTCTTTTTGATCTCTTACTTCAACTCTATGAGGCAAAAACCGATTTATACCTTTTTTAAGAGAAAAGACTAGAGACCCATTCGAACAAAAAGAACTTCACTTCACCTGTCTCTTCTTCCTCTTCTTTCACCACTTCATTAACAGACTCTTTCGTTTGCTGCGCTGTCACTTGTTTATCATCATCCCCTTCTGGTGAGGCGATGGCTTCTCCGTTTGAAAAATCGATAAAGCAGAGCGGCGGAAATAACACACACCACCAGTTGGCACCGTCTCCTTCTCCAAGCGTAATTAAAATGGCTTCATATTTCCCAGCAGGGTAGACGAAATTTCCATAGAGCTTTGTTGGAAATGAAGCTTTTTGAAAACTGACCGATACGGATTGATCTATGTGCTGTTCCTTCAATTTCGCTTTAGCAATACGATTGATTTCTGGCAGCTTTGATCGAATGACACGTCTTGCTTCTTCAATGGATGTGAGGTCTTTGACCCACTCCGTCATATTCGCATTGACCTCGTCACGAATACTTCTTTTCACATCCTGATCAGCTGAACGATCACTATTTGCTAAAATGCGTAATCGAATCGCTTCATCTGGTATAACAACAGGCTGATTTGCAGAAGCAGCCGCTGTCTCCTCTCTGCCAAGGTTTGCAAAAGCACCGCATAATAATAGAAACATATAAAGACAAATCATCGTTTTACTTTTCAACATTGTGTGTTCCCCCCACTTTTTCTCTTCGCTACAAACATTGTGTCCAGGAAACTCATTTCATAAACAGTCAATATGAATTTTTTAATAGATTATGAGTCAAAACAAAAAAGCCGTTCTCATTAAGAACGACTTTTGAGTGAGGATTGGTAGTCAGAAGGGTATAGTCTCCCATCCCAATCTCGGCTGATTTTTAAACCAGATTCTGTTTTGATGACAGTCATGGCTCCTTTTTTCTCGATTTCTTTTTTGACTTTCCCTTTTTGATCGATAAATTGGATCACCATTTCATAGTTAAATTCAATTCTGTCATCGCTTTCATCTGAAGGCGTAAACATAATTTTCTTCAGCTTAATTTGACAATCTTGATCCTTCGCCGCTTCTAATATGCTCGGGAACATGCTGTCTTGTGTATATTCTTGATATTCATGTTCGGTTAAATAAACCTTCAGCTTCTCTTTCATGTCAGATAGGTCATCCGTTCGATTCACTGTGTATTGTGCTTTTTTATAGCTTTCTCCAAATGCTGCTGCCTCTTTTTTAAAGCTCGGTTTACCACAAGCACTCACAATCAATAGTACACTGACGATGACCAACACCATCGCATACCTTTTGTTCACACCATTCGCTCCTTCAAAACAAATTTATGTAAAAAATCATGATCAGAATGTTCATTCTTCTATATATACGTTTCTCTTTTACCATAAGTTTCATCTTTACATAATAAAATAGTCCGGCTTTCTTCAGCCGGACTTTCCGTTTTGAATGTGTGCGCAAACAGCTCGATCTTTTCCGTTAATATCTTTGACGATACAGACATCCGCTTTAGGAAATACCTGCTCAAGTAGCGCTGTGACATCTTGACCTTGCGTATGTCCAATTTCAAAGACAACAACTGCCTGATCACTCAGCACGCTGGGAAGATCATGAACGAGACGCTGATAAAACCACAAGCCATCACGTCCGTCCGTCAGCGCATTCACCGGCTCATGCTTCGTCACAACCTCAGACAGACTGTCCATTTCTTCCGCCGCAATATAAGGTGGATTGGAAATAAATACATCTACTTTAATGCCTTGAGCTATAACCGGTTCAAGCAAATCTCCATGTAAAAAATGAACGTCTGCACCGAGCGCTTGTTGATTCCGTTTTGCTACCGCAAGCGCTTCTTGTGAGATATCAGTTGCTGTGACAGATAGTGATTTTTTTTCAAGAGCCAGCGTAATCGCAATGGCTCCGCTTCCTGTGCCAACGTCAACTGCTTTGAGCGGCTGATCAGGCGGGAAAACGTCACCTACCAAATTGAGCGCCGCCAGAACAACTTCTTCCGTTTCAGGACGAGGAATAAGAACATGCTTGTTCACCTCGAAAGGACGTCCGTAAAAGAATTCAATACCCGTTAAATGCTGAACAGGAACACCCGACTTATGCTGTGTCACAAATTTGCTGAACAGTTGATCTTGCTCCTCAGGCAGCGCATCATGAAATCGTGCAAGAAGCTCACTTCTGCTCCAGCCGAGCACATGCATCAAAAGAAGCTCTGCTGCATTTTGGTCTCTGCCAGCTTCCGTTAACAAAGAAGAAGCCCATTTAAGGGCTTCGAAGATTGTTCGCTCTTTATTTTGCATCTTGAAGCTTTCTTGCTTGGTCTTCCATAATTAGTGCATCAATGACCTCGTCAAGTTTTCCTTCTAAAATTTGATCAAGCTTTTGAATCGTCAATCCGATGCGGTGGTCTGTTACACGGTTTTGCGGGAAGTTGTACGTACGGATACGCTCTGAACGATCCCCTGTTCCAACCGCAGATTTACGTGTTTGATCATATTCAGCCTGTGCTTCACGCTGGAATTTATCATAAATTCTCGCACGAAGTACTTTCATGGCTTTTTCTTTGTTTTTAATTTGTGATTTCTCATCCTGACAGGACACAACAACACCTGTTGGAAGGTGAGTTAATCGAACAGCAGACATGGTCGTATTGACACTTTGTCCGCCAGGTCCGCTTGATGCAAATGTATCCACACGGATATCTTTTTCATGGATATCAATTTCAACTTCCTCAGCCTCAGGTAATACAGCGACTGTCGCAGTAGATGTATGGATCCGTCCGCCTGATTCTGTTTCTGGAACACGCTGCACGCGGTGTGCACCATTTTCAAACTTTAGTTTGGAGTATGCGCCTTTCCCGCTGATCATAAAGATGATTTCTTTATAACCGCCTGTGCCAGTGACACTCGCTTCCATCACTTCCGTTTTCCAGCCTTGCATTTCAGCATAACGGCTGTACATACGGTAAAGGTTTCCTGCAAAAAGAGCAGCTTCTTCTCCACCCGCTGCACCACGAACCTCCACAATAACGTTCTTATCGTCATTCGGATCTTTCGGGATCAGCAAGATTTTCAGCTCGTCTTCTAAACGTTCCGTTTCTTCTGTGAGCTCTGAAATTTCTTCTTTGACCATGTCGCGCATCTCGGCATCCAGCTTCTCTTCGAGCATTGCTTTTGCATCATTCAGCTGATCGTATGCCGCACGATATTGTCTATATACCTCAACAGTTTCTTGAATATCGGATTGTTCTTTCGAATATTCACGAAGCTTCTTAGGGTCGTTCACCACTTCAGGGTCACTTAAATATTCATTTAGCTTTTCATAGCGTTCTTCAATTGATTTTAAACGGTCTAACATGGTCTTCACCTCTGTTTTGTGCGTAACAGTCTAATTATAGTATAGCGGGGTATGACAGTCAAAAAAATTTCCAAAACAATTGATTTTCTGCAATTTTTCGCTAGAAAACACGATCTTTGGCGATTGGTTACTTGTTTTGTCTAACGTGAAGGAACAGGAACTCTTAAAAGAGAATGGTACTTGTAATTGAAAAAAGGGAGGGCATTTGGTTTGAATACAAATGAGGTTGCAAAGGAAATTGGTGTTTCTTCAAAGACGATTCAGCGTTGGGTCAAACAGCTCAACATCCCTGTCGCCCGGAATGAACTTGGACATTATGAATTTCATGAAGATATCGTACAGCTGCTCAAAGAGGTCAAACACCAAATGAGTGAAGGTGTGATCCTCCAAGACATTCAACTGCCAATCCATAAGGAAACCGTTCGTCAATCAGCACCTGCTGCCGAAACTGATGTCTCCATACAGCGGATTGAAGCATTAGAAAAGCAAGTGAAAGAGCTTATTCAGCAGCAATTACACGTCACTGATGTAGAAGACCGCCTGCAAGAACTTGAACGGAAATTGGCTAAAAAGGCAGATGAAGGTGTATCGTATCAGCTGCTTCAGCACCGCAGAGAAATTGAAGACTTATCCACAAAATTTGACCGCCTCGCCGCAGCCTTGAAACAACCGTCACAAGTAGAAGAAAAAAAGGAAACCGCACACCCCGACATCAAAAAAAAGCGTGTACTCTTCCCTCTGTTTCATTCATTTCGCTAAGAAAGGCTGCCTCGTTTGGCAGCCTTTCTACTATATTATACGGTAAGTGCAATAATGATCGGTAATGTGATGAGTGACATGATGGCACTGATCACAAATGCGGATGCAGTTTCCGCCTCTTGTTTTTCAAATCGTGTTGCGATCATTGCTGCAACAGCTGAACCTGGGAAGGCTACAAGTAATACAGCTTTTGTAATTTCATCAGCCGAAAGACCCATAAGAACAGCAATAAAATACATAAGTAATGGTTGTACAGCTACTTTTAGCAATGCAATACTGAAGGCTGGCAAGCTTAATTTAATTTTGCGGATACCAACAGTGACACCGACTGCGAATAACGCAACCCCTGATGTGACGCTGCCAATTTCCTCTAACATTTCATGTCCGATTGCAGGAAGTTTAAATCCTAAAAGAACAAGAATGATACTGGCTAACGGTGCAAGTGCAAGCGGCTCTGATAAACCGTGCAAAATTGCTTTTGTCGTCATTTTTAGGAAGCTTTCGCCTTCTTTGGCTTTTCCTTTTGTTTTTTCACCGACAGTTGACACAATAATAGCAATTGGATCAAGCAATGCATTTACAACTATTCCGGTAATCGCAATCGGAATTGCAACCTCTTGAGCCCCAAATAAACTGCCCAAGACCGGAATCCCCATAAATGCAAAGGTCGGTTGTGCTGAGTTTAACGAGAAAACAGAAGAATCTGTTAAATCATATTTAAAAGCAAATTTCGTAACTAAAAGGATAATGATATAAAAACCAACGATTCCGAAAATCAATGCAACGAAAAATGGAATTTGACTATAGAATTTATCTTTTGGTGTTGACAGAATACTGGCGATAAAGTGCGCTGGTAAAGCATACTTTGTAACAAGTGTACTTACACCTTTTGCAGATTTAGCGTCATAGCTGCCGAAGTTCCCTGCGAACCAACCCAGCGCGATAACGAAAAAAATCGGTGCTAGGAGGATCAAAATATTTAAAAAGTCCATCTTACTCTTCCTCCTTAAATCCTTTACATGTTTCTTATTTATTGCGGCATTGCTTAGATTACCCGAAGCAATGCCGCGTTACACATTTTATTATGCTCTTACAATTTTTTTATATTCAGGAATCCACATTGCGTCTTTCACAGCTTGTTCGATGTTGTCAGGCGTTTTTCTTGCGACACCATCTTCAATTGCTGCTTTCGCTACTTCAACAGCTACATGAATTGACACTTCTTGCAATTTATCAATACTTGGAAGAAGACCAGCACCTGGTTTCTCATGATCAACCATTTCAGCAATTGCATTCGCAGAAGCAACGAACATGCCTTTTGTGATGATTTTTGATTCTGTTACGATTGAACCAAGACCAAGTCCAGGGAAAACGAACGCATTGTTTGATTGTCCGATTTCATGTTCAATTCCGTTATACTCAACGTTTTCGAACGGGCTTCCTGTTGCAACAAGCGCACGGCCGTCAGTCCATTTGAATAGATCCTCTGGCACAGCTTCAGCAAGCGGTGTTGGGTTAGACATTGGCATGATCACTGGACGCTCTGTATGAGCTGCCATTTCTTTAATGATTTCTTCAGTGAATGCGCCGCCTTGACCTGATGTACCGATAAGGATGGTCGGCTTCACCCTGCGAACAGTTTCAGCAAATGAGATTTGCCCTTTTTCATCGCGTGCCCAACCTTCTACTTCATCAGAAGTACGCAGGTATGGTTTTTGGAAATCAAGCACTTCATCTTCAAATTGATCTGTTAGCAATCCTCTGTAGTCTAATGTCCAGAATGCATTGTTTGCTTCTTCTTCTGTTAGACCTTCAAGAACCATTGTGTCACGCATTTGATCTGCGATTCCAATACCAGCTGATCCAGCTCCGAAGATGACAACACGGTGATCTTTCAATTGAGTACCAGTTTTCTTGACAGCTGCAAGAACACCCGCTAAAGTAATGGCACCAGTACCTTGAATATCATCGTTGAACGTTAAGATGTTATCGTTGTATTTTTTCATGATGTTACGCGCATTTTTGTTTCCAAGGTCTTCCCAGTGAAGTAATGCTTTCGGGAAGAATTTAAGTGCTGCTTTCACATAAGCATCAATGAATTCTTCGTATTTTTCACCTTGTACACGTTTATGATGGTTCCCAATGTATAATGGATCATTCAATAATTTTTCATTGTTTGTTCCAACATCTAATACAACTGGAATCACGCGGCTAGGATCAATACCTGCTGCAGCCGTGTAAACAGCTAATTTACCGATTGCGATGTTGATACCACCAACACCCCAGTCACCAATTCCAAGAATACTCTCAGAGTCAGTTGCAACGATGAGGTCAATATCTCCAGCAGTTGCGTGCAAGTTTTCAAATGCTTTCTCGATTCCGTCAATGTCGTCGATTGAAAGATAGACACCATGAGGTCTTCTGTATTCATGGCTGTATTCTTGAATCGCTTCACCAACAGTTGGTGTGTACACAACTGGAAGCATTTCACGAAGCTTTTCTGTTAGAAGCTTGTAGAACAATACTTCGTTACGGTTTTGCAAATCACTTAAGTATACGTTTTGACGAAGACGATCCGGCTGAGCTAGAAACTGCTTGTACGCTCTTTCCGCTTGCTGTTCTAAAGTTAGAACCGTTGGAGGAAGTAAGCCTTCTAGTCCAAGCTCTTGTCTTTCTTCTTCAGAGAAAGCAACGCCTTTGTTCAACGTTGGAATCGATAATACATCTTTACCTGTCAAAGTGGTTTCGAGGTACCCTTCTTTTGTTTTCTTCACGTTGTTCATCAAAAACTACCCTCTTTCTAAAATATAAATAAAGTGAACTATTAATCCAAAGAACGATTAAGGAGAAAAATCCTTAATCAAAAAAATTATGACAAGAAATCGAACTTTTCGTTTAAATGCTTTACACTACAGTTAGTCATTTTATGCCTGCTTATGACAAAACGCAAGCGTTGAAAATTAGATAATTTAATCGTAGTGTTATTTAATTTATTTAAGTACAAATGATGGGTGTTCAGCCAAAATCTCGAAAAACGAAACACAGCGGCATTTGCTATTTTTTTATTTGTCAAGTGTTGTACCAACATCAAGTCTTGGTACTTCATGGTGATGTCTGCATCGTGCTTCGTATGATTCCTGCGCACCTACTAAAATAATAGGATCATCATAGGATGCGGGTTTACCGTCGATCAAGCGTTGTGTTCTACTCGCTGGGGAGCCGCATACCGAACAAACTGCTTGAAGTTTTGTTACAAGCTCTGCACATGCCATTAAATGCGGAACAACACCAAATGGCTCTCCTCTGAAGTCTTGATCCAGGCCTGCAACAATGACTCGATAGCCTTGGTCAGCCAATTGAGTGACAATGTCAATGATTGTCTCATCAAAAAATTGCACCTCATCAATGCCAATGACATCGGTTCTTTCTGATATGTGCGTTATTATGTCTTTTGGTGAGGCTACTGCAATCCCATCTAATGATGAACCGTTATGTGACACAACTGAGCTTGTACTATATCGGTTATCAATCGCTGGTTTGAATATTTTTACTTCTTGTTTGGCAAAGGTGGCCCTTTTGGCTCTCCGAATCAATTCTTCCGACTTTCCAGAAAACATACTGCCGCAGATGACTTCAAGCCAACCGCTTTGTTTCATCACATACATAAGGTCTTCTCCCCCGTTTTAAAGTTCCATCAATCCACGTAAAAAAACAGGCAAGAACGGATTCCTGCCTGTTTATTGTATCTATTATTACTTAAGACCGTATTTTTTGTTAAAGCGGTCAACACGTCCATCAGCAGAAGCGAATTTTTGACGGCCTGTATAGAAAGGATGGCACTCAGAGCAAATCTCGATGCGTACCTCTTCTTTTACTGATCCAGTTTCAAACTCATTTCCACAAGCGCATTTGACTGTAGCTTTTTTGTAGTTAGGATGAATTCCTGTTTTCATCTACTGTCATCTCCTTCCGCCCTGAATCCAATTCGGAAACAGAGTTAATATCTCAGAAATAAATTCTGAAACGCACATGATAAAATTATAACAGTGTGAGTCTATGATTGCAAATGTATTTTTTCAGAGAAGCTATCTTCTTGATGCAGACATATTGGCTTGTTTCCATTCTTGCGTTAAAATATCGAAAAATTCTTGGTTTGTCTTTGTTTTTCTCATTTTGCGCATGAACTTCTCAGCGAAGTCAGGTGTATCTGACATCGATTTTCTCATCGCCCATAAACGATCAAGATGCTCTTTTGGCACAAGCAGTTCTTCTTTTCTCGTACCAGAACGGCGAATGTCGATCGCAGGGAAAATTCTTCTTTCGGCCAAAGAACGGTCCAAATGAAGCTCCATGTTCCCAGTTCCTTTAAACTCTTCATAAATTACGTCATCCATACGTGATCCTGTATCAACAAGTGCAGTGGCTAAAATCGTCAAGCTTCCGCCTTCTTCAATGTTACGCGCAGCACCAAAGAAGCGTTTTGGGCGATGGAAAGCCGCAGGATCAATACCGCCTGAAAGCGTTCGGCCGCTTGGCGGAATCACAAGGTTGTATGCACGAGCAAGCCTTGTGATGCTGTCCATTAAGATGATGACATCCTTTTTATGTTCAACAAGACGCATCGCACGCTCTAAGACAAGCTCTGCTACTTTAATGTGGTTTTCCGGTACTTCGTCAAAGGTTGAACTAACAACATCCCCTGCAACAGAACGTTCGATATCTGTTACTTCTTCTGGGCGTTCGTCAATCAAAAGGACAATCAGCTCTGCCTCTGGGTGATTTTCAGAAATGCTGTTGGCAATTTCTTTAAGCAAAATGGTTTTCCCAGCCTTAGGCGGTGCAACGATTAAACCACGCTGTCCAAATCCAACTGGCGCCATCATGTCCATAATTCTAGTAGACAGGTGATTAGGCTGTGTTTCAAGAATCATTTGACGGTCAGGAAATAGCGGTGTGAGTGCAGGAAAGTGAACACGTTCCTTTGCTGATTCTGGGTCGTCCCCATTTACCGCTTCTACATGAAGGAGGCCATAGTAGCGTTCATTCTCTTTTGGAGGTCGTACCTTTCCAGACACTTTATCTCCATTTCGTAAATCAAAGCGTCTGATTTGTGAAGCTGAAATATAAATGTCTTCAGAACTTGGGGAATAGTTAATCGGTCTTAAGAAACCAAATCCCTCAGACTGAATAATTTCAAGAACCCCTTCCATAAATAAGAGATCCTCTTGCTCAGCGTTCGCCTTTAAGATGGCAAAAATTAATTCTTTTTTTGTTAGTTTGCTGTAATAAGAGATTTTGTATCGTTTTGCTAACTCATACAGCTCTTTTAATTTCATATTTTCCAAAGATGAAATCGATACATCTTTCAATATGGACACCACACTTTTCTAGTCAATGTATTTCTTTACAAATGCATGACCATTGTATTTGATTAGCTTTTAATTCCGTTGTTGTTGGAATGACCTCGCTCTGATGGTAACGCTCCCACTCGTTTTATCGTGAAAGATAGGAACAATGTGAAATAGAGCTTTGTCAACATAGAGAAGGATAATGAGTATATCGTCATGATGCGGCAGTATTTAAACTTGTTGAAGCTTAAAAGAAGTAAATTCGCAGAAAATTTCGCAGCACTCTTTAGTTTTACCTCATTTGCAGAGAATATTCAACTTTTAAAAGAAAATGATATACATTTGACACCTATATGAAAAGCGGGTAATGAATACCCGCTTTCAGATTACGGACGAATGACAAGATTCGGTTTTTTCTTTAAGCTGTGTCTGCCGTCTACGAAACGAACCGTACCTGATTTCGCACGCATGACAACACTATGTGTTGTTCCAACAGAGCCTTTGAATTGAACACCTTTAAGTAATTCTCCGTCCGTTACACCTGTCGCTGCAAAAATGGCGTCATCTCCTTTTACGAGATCTTCCATTCTGAGGACTTTCCCAACATCCAGCCCCATTTTCTCACAGCGTCTTAGTTCTTCCTCACTTTGAGGAAGAAGCTTACCATGAATTTCACCACCAAGTGCCTTTAACGCAACAGCAGAAAGGACACCCTCAGGCGCTCCGCCTGAACCAAATAGAATATCAACACCTGTGTGATCAAATGCTGTATTAATGGCTCCTGCAACGTCACCATCGTCGATCAGTTTAATTCTTGCTCCTGCTTCTCTCAGTTCAGCAATAATTTTCTCATGTCGATCTCTGTTTAAAATCGTTGCAACCACATCTTCAATATCTTTGTTTTTTGCTTTTGCAACAGCGCGAAGATTATCAATGACAGGCGCTTCAATGTCGATGCAGCCTACCGCTTCTGGACCTACTGCGATCTTATCCATGTACATATCAGGTGCATTCAGCAGGTTGCCATGATCTGCAACTGCAATGACAGCTAAGGCATTCCAGCCGCCGCTTGCCACAATGTTTGTTCCTTCTAATGGATCAACAGCGACATCCACGCGAGGTCCATATCCGTTCCCAAGCTTTTCCCCAATATAAAGCATTGGTGCTTCGTCCATTTCTCCTTCGCCAATGACCACTGTTCCCTTCATCGGAATGGTGTCAAATACATCACGCATTGCACTTGTTGCAGCATCATCCGCTTCGTCTTTTAATCCTCTTCCCATCCAACGGGCAGATTTTAATGCAGCTGCTTCTGTCACCCGTACTAGTTCCATCGATAAACTTCTTTCCATTTTTGTCCAAATCTCCTCTCACAGTCAAAGCCTTATGAATTTTGAAGTTCTTCTATTTCTTGGTCATTCAGCTTTTCACGCCAGATGGTTGCACCCAAGCCTTCAAGCTTCTTCTCAAGCAAACTATATCCTCTGTCTATATGTTCAAGCCCTGTGATTTCGGTCACACCGTCTGCCATTAGCCCTGCGACAACAAGGCAAGCACCTGCACGCAGATCACTTGCTTTGACCTTTGCTCCTTGGAGCTGCGTTTGTCCGGTAATAATAGCAGATCTTCCTTCGACCTTCATGTTTGCACCCATTCGACGCAATTCGTCAATGTGCTTAAAGCGGGCTGAGTAGATCGTATCTGTGACCACACTCGTACCTTTCGCTTTTGTTAACAGCGCCGTCATCGGCTGCTGAAGGTCAGTCGGAAAGCCCGGATACACAAGGGTTTTGATATCGACAGGCTTGAGTCCTTCGTTTCTGCCAACGATCAGCATCTGATCGTTGCTCGTTTCAATGGTGAACCCCATTTCTCTAAGTTTCGCCGTAATTGATTCTAAATGAGTTGGGATCACATTATCAAGTACAACTTCATCTCCCATCGCTGCACCAGCTATTAAAAATGTTCCTGCTTCGATGCGGTCAGGGATGATTGAATGCTTACAGCCATGAAGAGATTCTACACCTTCGATTCGAATGACATCGGTACCCGCACCTTTGATTTTGGCTCCCATGCTTGCAAGCAGTGTCGCTACATCAATAATTTCGGGTTCCTTTGCAGCATTTTCAATCACGGTTTTTCCTTCAGCCAGTACGGCTGCCAGCATGATGTTGATCGTCGCACCTACACTGACAACATCAAGATAAATCCGGGCTCCGACTAATTTTTCAGCACGCAAATAAATCGCACCCTGCTCGTTTGTCACCTCGGCTCCAAGTGCTTCAAAGCCTTTGATATGCTGATCGATCGGCCTAGGTCCTAAGTGGCATCCTCCTGGCAGTCCGATGACAGCCTGCTTAAATCTGCCCAGCATGGCGCCCATTAAATAATAGGATGCACGCAGTTTCTTCACTTTTCCATTAGGAAGCGGCATACTGATCATGGAAACAGGATTCACAACCATTTCACCTTTTTCAAAAGTGACCTTTCCGCCAATTTCTTCTAACAGATCTCGTAATGTGTCGATATCTGATATATGCGGAAGGCCTTCAATGGTTACTGGAGAATCAGCAAGAATCGTGGCAGGAATCAGTGCCACAGCACTATTTTTCGCACCACTAATATGTACGGTCCCGCGCAAGGGATCACCGCCGGCAATGTTTAACTTTTCCATATTTGTCTCCCTTCTTAAAGAAGATCACTGTTGGAGTTATACTGTTTGTGGATGTCGCGCTTTAAAAGGTCTTGTCCAAAATTTAGCCAATATCAAGAGAAAGAATACAGGTTAAACGAAATTTGTCGGAAGAAAAATAATCGAAGCTTTGCGAGGCTGTGATGTTCTCTTCTTTGCACAAAACATTTCTTAGCGTTTATAAGGAAAACTGCGGCAAACGAGAGACGATCCCGCCTGCCACAATCATTTATTTATTCCAGTCTGCTAAAAATTGCTCAATGCCTGCATCCGTTAATGGGTGTTTCGTCAGCTGCTTGATGACTTTCAGCGGCATTGTGCCGATATGAGCACCTCTAAGCGCAGCTTCTGTCACATGCTGCGGATGACGAATAGATGCAGCAATGATTTGTGTATCTAATCCATGAACATCAAAAATAGTTTTCACTTCGCTGATGAGATCAAGACCATTTTGGCCAATGTCATCTAAGCGGCCAAGGAATGGAGAAACATACGTCGCACCAGCTCTAGCTGCTAGAAGTGCCTGGTTTGCACTAAAAATCAATGTGACGTTTGTTTTAATTCCAAGGTCTGTTAATGCTTTGACAGCTTTAAGGCCATCTGTAGTCATTGGAATTTTGACCGTGATATTCGGTGCGATGGCAGCTAGCTCTTTTCCTTCTTCAATCATTTCCTCTGCTTTTAAGGAAATCACTTCTGCACTGACAGAACCTGATACCACGTCAGTGATTTCGCGAAGGCGGTCGTGGAATGAGACGTCCTTTTCTTTCGCTACTAAACTAGGGTTTGTTGTGACGCCTGCTAATATGCCAAGCTCGTGCGCCTCTTTGATGTCTTCAATATTCGCTGTATCTACGAAAAATAACATAACTGTGCCACTCTCCTATCAATAAATTGTCTGAAATGTAAATTTGATTGCGCTTTCTCAAGATATGGAGAAAACCGCCTGTGACTCAGGCGGCTTTCGGTTCTCATCAAATTATGCTTGGTTAGAAGAACCAAATTCGCGCATTTTGCCGATAACAGTCGCTTTAATTGCGTCACGAGCTGGTCCAAGATATTTACGTGGATCATACTCTTCTGTTTTTGCAGCAAGTGTTTCGCGTACTGCTTTCGCAGAAGCAATTTGGTTTTCAGTGTTTACATTGATTTTTGCTGTACCAAGTGAAATTGCACGCTTGATGTCAGCAGTTGGGATACCTGTTCCGCCGTGAAGAACAAGTGGAAGACCAGTTGTTTTACCGATTTCTTCCATTTCAGCGAAACCAAGGTTTGGTTCACCTTTGTATGGACCATGTACTGAACCTAATGCAGGTGCAAGGCAGTCAATACCAGTGCGTTCTACAAGCTCTTGGCACTCTTTTGGATCAGCATAAATAACGCCTTCAGCGATGACGTCATCTTCTTGCCCACCAACAGTTCCAAGTTCAGCTTCTACAGACACACCATGGAAATGTGCAAGTTCAACGACTTTCGCAGTTGTTTCCACATTCTCATCGAATGGATGGTGAGAAGCATCGATCATGACAGAAGTAAATCCTGCATGAATCGCTTTTGCACAAGATTCAAAGCTTGAACCGTGATCTAAATGAATCGCAACAGGAACTGTTACATTATATTCTTCGATTAACGCTTTAACCATTGCGACAACTGTTTTGAAGCCGCCCATGTAGCGTCCTGCTCCTTCAGATACTCCTAAGATAACAGGAGATTTCTCTTCTTCAGCAGCTTGTAAAATCGCTTGCGTGAATTCTAAGTTATTTAAGTTAAACTGTCCAACAGCGTAACCTTTTTCCTTTGCGTCTTTCAACATTTCTGTCATTGAAACTAAAGGCATGATGAAAAATCCTCCCTATGTAGCTAATTTGCTTGCTAAAAAAAGCTCTCCACCCTAGCATGACCAGAATTTCTCGCCATATGTAAACTTTCAAAGTCAGATCGCTTTCTTCTTCTTTTCTAGAATACCAATTATTCGACAAATCGGCAACAGAATGACTCGATTCAATCATTTCCATCTAGCCATTTGTTTCAAGCGGCAGGTATTCTTTAACAGCATCTCGGATTTCATCAATATCAAAAGGCTTAGCGAAGTGCGTCAATGCACCGAGTTCTTTGGATTCTTGGATCATATCTAATTCTCCATAGGCTGTCATAATGATGACACGAATGTCTTCATCAATTAATTTCATTCGTTTTAAAATTTCGATACCATCCATTCCGGGAATTTTCATATCAAGCAGGACAAGGTTCGGTCTATGGTTTTTCACAATATCTAATGCCTGAAGTCCATTGGCAGCTTGAAAGGTTTGATAGCCTTCTTTATGAAACACTTCATTCAATAATATTCTAATACCGTACTGATCATCGACAATTAAAATTTTCTCATTCATCTGTTACACCCCATTGCTTTCATTTTTCGCCATAAAAAGAGCTGTTGTTAAATAATTCTGTTTGATTTTCACATTTCCTTTAATTATAATAGTTTACTTTACGACATTTTCTGAGCATTTTTCCTAATATTCTCTTTATATTCTATTATAAAATGATCTGACCGAAGGAGGAAATGAGTCTTGTTAAAAATTTTTACGACCCAGTTATCAGGTATTTTTTCACGTATTGGAGAAAAGCAGGGTGAAGCGATTGAGGACGGTGCACGCCTTCTTGCACAGGCTGTGGTCAGTGGACATGCCGTTTATTTTCATGGAAAGAATGAACTGGCTGCTGTCGCCCTAGAGGCATCTGAAAGCAAGGAGCCATTTCCCGGTGCGAAGGTACTGCCCCTCGATCAAAAGGAGCGCAGCTTACTTCATCCAAGTGACAGGGTGCTGCTATTTTATTCAGACCCAGAAGATCCAGAAATTCAATCTCTTGTCAAAGAACTGCACGAACAAGGGACGCCCGTTGTTGGTGTAGGACCGGCACAAAAGGAGCCGTCCACGATTGAAGAGTATTGTGATGTCCACATTGATTTCCAGCTCAAGAAACCGCTTGTGCCCGCTGAAGATGGGACAAGGTTTGGTTATCCTGCTTTAATGACCTGCTTATACGTCTACCACGCTCTATCGTTTACTGTGAAGGAAATCGTTGAGGAATATGAATAAAAAAACTGCCGAGAAGTGATATTCTCGGCAGTTTTTTGTTTTATTTTGATTCAGATGCTTGAAGTGAAGCACCAACGAAATCTCTAAATAACGGCTGTGGTCTTGTCGGTCTTGAAACAAATTCTGGGTGGAACTGAGAAGCAAGGAACCAAGGGTGATCCTTCAGCTCAATAATTTCAACAAGACGTCCGTCTGGACTTGTACCTGAGAAGACAAAGCCTGCTGCTTCCATTTGCTGTCTGTATTCGTTATTAAACTCGTAGCGATGACGGTGGCGTTCGTAGACCACTTCGTCATTGTATGCAGCAAATGCTTTTGAGTCTTCATTTAATTTACAAGGGTATAGACCGAGACGAAGTGTTCCGCCTAGATCATCTACATCCTTCTGTTCTGGAAGAAGGTCAATGATTGGGAATGCTGTTTCAGGATCAATTTCTGCTGAATGAGCTCCCTCAAGGCCTAATACGTTTCTCGCGTATTCGATAGATGCCACTTGCATTCCTAAGCAGATTCCGAAGAATGGCACTTTGTTTTCACGGGCATATTGTGTAGCAATGATTTTCCCTTCTACTCCGCGGTCTCCGAAGCCTCCAGGAACAATAATACCGTCAACATCTTGTACGAAATCAGCGATATTCTCTGCTGTCACTTCTTCTGCATTGATCCATTTAATTTGAACATCTGCATCAAACGCATAACCAGCATGACGAAGTGATTCAACGACTGAAATATAAGCATCTTGCAGCTCAACATACTTCCCTACAAGACCAATTGTGACTTGTTTCGAAAGGTTTTGCACTTTATCAACAAGCGCTGTCCACTCCGTCATGTCCGCATCTCGGCAGTCAAGTTTCATATGTTCACATACTAGCTTGTCCAGCCCTTGTTTTTGTAAATCAAGCGGAATGGAGTATAGCGTGTCTGCATCCTGACATTCGATAACAGCTTTTGTATCAATATCACAGAATAGCGCAATTTTGTCCTTCATATCTTGCGTCATTGGCATTTCCGTTCTGACCACGATGACGTTTGGCTGAATACCAAGACTGCGAAGTTCTTTTACACTATGCTGTGTTGGTTTTGTTTTCAATTCACCCGCTGCACGGATGTAAGGAACAAGGGTACAATGAATGTACATCACGTTTTCACGGCCGATGTCACTCTTCATTTGACGAATGGCTTCAAGGAATGGAAGGGATTCGATATCTCCTACTGTTCCGCCGATTTCTGTAATGACCACATCTGCACCCGTTTCTTTTCCGGCACGGTACACGCGGTCTTTGATTTCATTTGTAATGTGGGGAATGACCTGTACTGTTCCACCTAAGTAATCACCGCGGCGCTCTTTCTTCAGAACAGTAGAATAGATTTTACCAGTTGTGACGTTGCTGTACTTGTTTAAGTTAATATCAATGAAACGCTCGTAGTGACCTAAGTCAAGGTCTGTTTCCGCACCATCATCTGTGACAAAAACCTCACCGTGCTGGTATGGACTCATTGTCCCTGGGTCTACGTTGATGTATGGATCGAATTTTTGAATGGTAACATCCATCCCTCTATTTTTCAGAAGGCGGCCTAACGATGCAGCCGTGATTCCTTTTCCAAGTGAGGAAACAACTCCTCCTGTTACAAAAATATACTTTGTCATTTCGTATGCTCCTCTCTTTTTTACCCTTGCATGTCTACACATGCACAGCTTCATCCTTTTTAGAGTGTATCCCTAAATCTCTTGAAAAATAAGAAAGCTCCCTTTCAAATAAATGAAAGGGAGCGTAAATGAACGTATCTTTACGTACTCTTTTTTAGAGAGCCCAAAATACATACTACATAGTTCGCTCTCGAAAGTCAAGACGGTTTTGTCCTGTTTTGAAGACCGGTTTGAGAGGGTTATTTGTCTTCCTCATCATCGTCTAAATCGTCTTCATCAATCTCCGTTAAGCCGTCATCATCTTCATCATCATCTTCGTCGAAGTCTTCAAGATCTTCTTCAATTTCTTCATCATCGTCTAGGTCGAGATCATCGTCGTCTTCAACAAGATCAAGGTCTTCTTCAAGCTCGTCGATTTCTTCTTCCTCTTCGATCTCATCGAAGTCGTCTTCAACGACAGCTGCTTTTGATTTTTTCTTTTTCGCTTTTGTTTTCACAGCTGGCTGAACTTCTTCTTCGATTTGATCAACTGGATACCAGCTGCGAAGTCCCCATCTCTGATCACCTAACGAAATAAAGCGGCCATCTATATTTAAGTCTGTATAAAATTGAGCAAGTCGATCGTCAAGATCGGATTTTTGTATTCCTTGCAAACGGACAATTTCATCTATTAACTCGGAAAACGTAATTGGTGTTTTGCTGTCTCTGAAAATTTCATAAGCAAGTTCAACTAAAGACATTTGTTTGAGCTGTTCCTGTGAGTATTCTTTCAAACTCAAGGTCAGACACTCCCTTTCTATTACATGTATGTATCCATTTATCAGTGAAATAATAAGTATTTATACCTTATTCTTACGACAAACCATACCTCTCATTATAAACAAATTAGGGGAGTTTATGCCACCTTTATTGATGTTAATTTTTGATTTTTCTCACGGGGAGCACCTAGAGTGTGTACGGCATGCTTTTTGTCGTTCAGTTTTTTCTCGTCTGTTTTAAAATGGGATGTTCTGAATGAATGAGACAACGATAGGAATCGTGAATAACATTCCAGCAGACATGAGTACGATTAGTTTTCTGTAGCTGTTTTCTTTTTCTTCCTGCTTTTTTGGAGATTTGGAAAGCTCCGCGGACACCATGATCCAGATCACCATCGTGACGATTGCCAAAATGCCCATAAATGTTGAGTTCATCATCATAACCTCCATATTGATATTTTCCCTAATTTTAACATAACACGATGATGATATGGATGAACATTGACAATGCGCTTACATTTGAAAACTGCATGACGAACGAAAACAGACCACCTCACAATCAGGCGGTCTTTGCTTGTTTTCTACATATCTAGCAGTTTCCTTGAGATGACCAGACGCTGGATTTCCTGAGTTCCTTCATAAATTTGAGTGATTTTCGCATCACGCATGTATCGTTCGACTGGGTAATCCTTTGTGTAGCCGTACCCGCCGAAGATTTGAACCGCTTCTGTCGTCACCTTCATCGCTGTATCACCGGCAAAGAGCTTGGACATGGCTGATTCCTTTCCATACGGTAGGCCTTTCGTTTCAAGCCATGCCGCCTGATAAGTAAGCAGCCTTGATGCTTCAATCGCTGTTGCCATATCAGCCAGCTTAAAGGCGATCCCTTGCTGCTGAATGATTGGTTTGCCAAATTGTTTACGCTCCTTGGCATAATCAACCGCCGCATCAAGAGCGCCTTGAGCAATCCCAACCGCCTGTGCAGCAATGCCGTTTCTGCCGCCATCAAGCGTCATCATAGCTATTTTGAACCCTTCTCCTTCTTGACCGAGCCGATTCCTTTCATGTATTCGGCAATCTTCAAAACGAATTTCAGTTGTTGGCGATGAGCGTATACCCAGTTTGCTTTCCTTTTTGCCAACGGAAAAACCAGGTGTCTCTTTTTCTACAATAAAAGCAGTTGTATTTCGAGATGAAGCTTCTTGGTCTGTTACGGCAAACACAATATAATAATCTGCAATGCCTCCATTTGTAATAAAAATTTTCGCCCCGTTCAGGACATATTCACTGCCTGCCTTCACGGCCGTTGTCTTCATCCCGCCGGCATCTGAACCAGAACCGCTCTCAGTGAGCGCGTATGCTCCTATCTTCTGTCCTTCTGCAAGCGGCTTTAAGTAGTTCTCTTTTTGTTCCTTTGTTCCAAATGTATAGATTGGCCATGAAGCAAGAGATGTATGAGCGGACAGGGTGACGCCTGTAGAGGCGCACACTCTTGAAAGCTCCTCAACTGCTATGACGTAGGCTAAATAGTCACTGCCAATTCCGCCCACGTCTTCCGGCCAAGGGATACCCGTCAAACCGAGCTCCGCCATTTTGCGAAAAATAGATGGATCATATGTCTCTGTTTCGTCTCGCTTTGCTGCTGTTGGCTCCACTTCATTTTTCGCAAAGTCTCTCACCATTTTTTGAATCATTTCATGTTCATCACTTAATTGGAACTGCATCGTGAGCCACCTCGTTTCATATTAGCTGTTTACAGATGACCAGCCTTTGAATTTCACTTGTTCCTTCATAGATTTCACAAATTTTCGCATCACGAAAGTAACGTTCTGCTTGATAGCGATTCGTATAACCATCCATGCCTAGCAAATGGATCGCTTCTGTACTGATCTCTACCGCCGTTTTTGAAGCAAATAGCTTTGCCATTGATGCTTCCTTTGTGACCGGTCGATTTGCCTCTTTGAAAGAAGCCGCTTGATAGACGAGCAGTTTGGCTGCCTCAAGCTTCGCCGCCAAATCGCCCAGCCGAATGGTCGTTTCAAGACCTGCTGGATGCTTCTTTAAATAGGTCACTGCCTCGGTTAAAGCGGCTTCTGCAATGCCAAGGCTTTGAGCCGCAATTCCGATTCTCCCTGCATTTAGGCTGGACATGGCAATTTGAAAGCCCTCTCCTTCTGCACCGAGCAGCTGATCTTTTGGAATCCGCACGCCATCAAAATGAAGCGTGACTGTTTTTGAACCGTGCAGTCCCATCTTTTTCTCATCTTTTCCAATCGTAAATCCCGGCGTATCTTTCTCGACAATGAACGCCGATATATTTTTTCTCGCAGAAGCCGGATCAGTCACCGCAAAGACAAGATATATCTCTGCTTCTCCGCCGCTTGTGATAAAGATTTTCGTCCCATTTAATACATAATCGTCGCCCACACGCTCTGCTCTTAACTGAATACTGGAGGCATCTGATCCAGCCTTTGGTTCAGTCAAACAAAAGGCGCCCAGCTTCTTCCCGGATGCAAGCGGCGGCACATAAGTTTCTTTTTGTTCCTTCGTTCCAAAAGTCAAAATAGGCATCGTCACAACAGATGTATGAACGGACACAATGACACCGATGGTCGCACTCACTTTCGATAATTCATGGATTGCGATGATATACGTTGTAAAATCTGCTCCTAAGCCTTGATACGAAGCTGGTATTGGAATCCCAAGATAGCCTTGCCGTCCCATTTCACTTAAAAGGTTTTTTGGAAACCGGCCTTGTTCCATGGCTTCTACTTCAGGGAATATACGCTGGCGTGCAAATTCTGCTGTCTGTTCTCTCCAGAGACGCTGTTTATCCGTAAGCAAAACATCCATCTTGACTCCCCCTATGAGTGGTCGTGGTATGTGTAAAAACCTCTCTTTGTCTTTTTGCCCAGCCAGCCTGCATTCACGTATTTTTTCAAAAGAGGACAAGGTCGATATTTGCTGTCTCCAAGTCCCTCGTGAAGGGTATTCATAATAAATAAACATGTATCCAGTCCGATGAAATCAGCTAGACGAAGCGGCCCCATTGGATGATTCATCCCAAGTGTCATCACGTCATCAATGCTTTCTGCATCTGCTACGCCTTCATACAAGGTGTAAATGGCTTCATTGATCATTGGCATCAATATGCGATTTGATACAAACCCCGGGAAATCTTCCACTTCAATTGGGGTTTTGTTTAATGTCTTCGCTGTTTCATAAACAACTTGATATGTGTCATCACTCGTTTGCAGTGCTCGAATGACTTCAACCAGTTTCATGACAGGAACCGGATTCATAAAATGCATGCCAATCACTTTCTCCGGTCTGCTCGTCACAGCTGCTAATTCTGTGATCGACAAGGAAGACGTGTTTGTCGCAAATATGGCCTCAGCCTCTGCAAATTGATCAAGTGTTTCAAAGATTTGTTTTTTCACACTCATTTGTTCTGATGCGGCTTCTATGACTAAATGAGCCTGCTGCATGTCTTTTAAATCTGTGGAAACGGCAAGCCGCTGCGTAATATCTCGGACTGCCTGATGTGCCAGCTTTCCTTTTTCTGCCCGCTTCGTCAGTTGTTTGGTCATGGAGGAAATCGCTCGATGAATCTGCTTTTCTGATACATCATGGAGCAGGACTGTATAGCCTGACTGAGCAAACACTTGGGCAATGCCTGATCCCATTTGACCAGCCCCAACGACCATAACGGTCTCTTCTATACTCATCAATAAACGCCTCCCTTTTCATCTACCTTTATCATGATGGCGTCTCCTTGACCGCCTCCGCTGCAAATCGCCGCAATGCCAATGCCTCCGCCTCTTTGTCTTAATGCATGAATCAATGTCAATATCACGCGTGTTCCGCTTGCCCCAATCGGATGACCGAGTGCGACAGCCCCCCCGTTAATATTCATTTTCCGCCGGTCGATCCCGGTTATTTTTTCACATGCCAAAGCCACAGCTGAAAAGGCCTCATTGATTTCAAACAAATCAATATCCTCTAGGCGCTTTCCTGTTTTCTTTAAAAGCTTCTCGATAGCAAAGGCTGGTGTTTTCGGAAAATCCTTCGCCTCTACAGCAACCTGAGCATGACCGAGAACGACTGCCATTGGCTTTACGTCATGCCGTGCAGCATACGTGTCTTTCATTAAAAGGAGCGCACTTGCACCATCATTGACACCTGGTGCATTTCCAGCGGTGATGGTCCCCTTCTGATCAAAAACAGGCATGAGCTTTGACAGCCGTTCATACGACGTATCACGCCGCGGAGACTCATCTTCTGTGATCAGCCGTTCTCCCGTTTTTATTTTGACGGTGACGGGGGTGATTTCATGTTGAAAAAAGCCGTTTTTTTGCGCTTCGATGGCCCGTTCATGACTTCTGAGCGCCCACAGATCCTGCTCTTCGCGCGTAATGCCGAGCTCCTTTGCAGCCGTACTTCCATACTCACCCATATGAACGCCTGTAAACGAACAGGTTAACCCATCTAAAATCATCGCATCTTGTACTGCACCATCTCCCATTTTGTAGCCCCATCGCGCTTTTTTTAGCAGATAAGGAGCGTGAGACATCGATTCCATACCGCCCGCTGCGATGACCTCAGCATCTCCGGCTCGAATGATTTGATCTGCCGTGCTCACACTGCGCATTCCGGATGCACAGACTTTATTGATGGTTTGTGTTGGAACAGACCAAGGAAGATCAGCATATCTTGCTGCTTGCCTTGAAGGAATCTGCCCTTGCCCTCCTTGTAAAACACATCCCATGATGACCTCATCTATTTCATGAGAACCCGAAACTCTTTCCAGTGCAGCCTTGATCGCTATACCGCCTAGTTCTGCGGCAGTCAAACCACTGAGAGCACCGCCTAGTTTTCCAAATGGTGTTCTTGCTCCAGATACAATGACCGTCGTACTCATATATGCCCCTCCCCGTTTGTTACCGCTTACATATCATTTAGGCAGCTGATGAAACAGCGCCATGGATAAGCCGATGAACATCCTATTCATCGGCCTGTCATGTTTACGACACCTGCTTTCCAGACTCACCAAACACTGATTTTTCAAGAAGTTCGGCGACATCAAATGTGCCTACCTGCTCCTCTACTTCCTTCGCCTTCGTCCCATCTCCCAGCATCGTTAAGCAATAAGGACACCCTGAGCTGATGATGGACGGCTGGACCTGTAACGCCTGCTCCGTTCGTGCAGTGTTAATCCGGGTACCCGTCTCTTCTTCCATCCACATTAAGCCCCCGCCTGCTCCGCAGCACATACCAGTTTCACGGTTGCGCTCCATTTCTTTCAGCGTCACACCTGGAATGGCTTTTAAAATGTCTCTTGGCGGGTCGTACACTTCGTTATATCTGCCTAAGTAGCAAGAGTCGTGGAAGGTAATCACTTCGTTTACTTCATGTACAGGTGTTATTTTCCCTTCTTTCACTAACTCTGCCAGTAATTCTGTATGATGATACACTTCTGCCTCAAGCCCGAAGTCTGGATATTCATTTTTAAATAAGTTATAGGCGTGTGGATCAATCGTGACGATCTTTGTAACGCCGTTTTTCTGGAATTCTTCAATGTTTTTTGCAGCAAGCTCTTGGAATAAAAATTCGTTTCCGAGTCTTCTTGGCGTATCGCCTGAGTTTTTCTCTTTATTGCCTAGGATCGCAAAGGAGACCCCAGCTTCATTGAGTAGCTTCGCAAAGGCAAGCGCAATCTTTTGGCTTCGATTGTCATAAGCCCCCATTGAACCAACCCAGAATAAATAATCAAAAGTTTGCTCTGCTTTTTTCAGCTCTTTCACTGTCGGCACATGCACATCTTCTCTCAGTTCACGCCAATTTTCTCTTTCTTTCCGGTTCAGCCCCCACGGGTTCCCTTGGCGCTCAATGCTTGTCATGGCACGCTGTGCATCTGCGTCCATTTTTCCTTCAGTCAAGACAAGATATCTGCGCATATCAATAATCTTATCAACGTGTTCATTCATGACAGGGCATTGGTCTTCACAGTTTCGGCACGTCGTACATGCCCAGATTTCTTCTTCTGTAATGACCTCTCCAATAAGAGAAGGATGATATATAGAGCTGGCAGCCGATTCTTCGGCACCTGCTCCTCTCGCCTGCAGTGCCAGCTGGTTTCCTGTTGTCTGCTTGAAGGCAAGCTGCGGGACCCAAGGTGTCTTTGATGTAATAGCGGCCCCTTTATTGGTTAAATGATCTCTTAACCTTAAAATCAAATCCATCGGAGACAGCATCTTCCCTGTCCCTGTTGCCGGGCACATATTCGTGCAGCGCCCGCATTCCACACAGGCATAAAGATCGATGAGCTGAGACTGACGGAAATCTTCAATTTTTCCCACACCGAAGGTCTCTTGTGTCTCATCTTCAAAATCGATTTTTTGCAGCTTGCCTGGCGGGTCTAATCTGCTGACAAATACGTTCACAGGCCCTGCAATTAGATGAGCGTGCTTTGACTGAGGAACATATACTAAGAATGTCAGCAAAATAAGAAGATGCACCCACCATGCGGCATAAAAAACAATCGCAGCCGCCAGAGGTGAAATTCCGCCCAGCAAGAAAGCAATACTAGAAGCGATTGGCTCAGTTGGTGATAGAGAGTGTCCATGCCAGATGATGTTCATGCCGTTCCCAAGTAACACTGTCAGCATTAAGCCGCCAATAAATAAAAGCACTAGACCCGATTTGAAGCCTCGTTTTAAACGGACAAGCTTCTCCACGTATCTTCTATGGAAAGCCCATACAACGGCCACTAAAATGAGAAGTGTGACAATCTCTTGGAAAAACGTAAAGACGCCGTACACCGGACCTAAAGGAAGCCCGCTGTCTGGAATAAGCCCCTTCAGAATAAAATCAAGGGCTCCGAACTGTACAAGGATAAATCCGTAGAAAAACAGCACGTGAATGATGCCGCTCTTCTTGTCCTTTAACAGCTTCTTTTGCCCAAATACGTTGACCCAAACACGCTCTAAGCGTTTCTTCATGTCTTGTTGAAACTCTTCTTTTTTACCAAGACGAATATAAGCCGCTCGTGTTCGAATGAGATAAACAAACAAATACACAGCGTAAGCGGTCACCGCCGCAAATGCGATCAAGTTGATGATTAAAAGGCTATTCATCTTGCTCCCCCTTTCATTCCCCAAAACCCTCTTTGTTCCGTTTCCATGTTGTACCTCTATCATAAATAATGAATGAGTATTCAGTCAATATTTTTTACGCGTTTGGGTACACTATTGAAATATGCAAAAAAGGAGGAAGTTTCATGATCGCATTGATCATCCTACTCGTACTCATTGCCATCGTTTTGCTCGTGATGTTAGACCTTTATATGGGAAGGAAATATTTTTCTACTCACGCATTTGAACGGTCTTTTGACCAAACAAGCGGCGATGCCGTCTTTTATCATGATGGGGAACCATTTTTCGATCAGCTGCTTACCGATATACAGCAGGCCTCTTCTTCTATTCATATGATGTTCTTTATTGTAAAGAACGACAAGATTGGTCAAAGGGTCTTACAAGCATTGAAAGCCAAAGCGGAGCAAGGAGTTTCCGTCTTTTTGCTGACCGACCGATTAGGCTCCTACTCGTTTGATCAAAAGTCGATTGACATGCTAGAAAGAAGCGGCATTCAATTTTACTTTTTAAATAAGCCTCGTTTTCCTTTTTTGATTTACCGTTTAAACATGAGAAATCACCGTAAAATCACAGTGATTGACGGAAAGATTGGCTATATTGGCGGATTTAATATAGGTGATGAATATGTTGGGAAGAAAGGCCGGTTTGGCATTTGGAAGGATTATCATTTGCGGATGACTGGACAGGTTGTCGCAGATCTCCAGCATGTGTTTCTGAATGATTTGTACCGTTCGTCTGGCATTCATCAGCTGCAATATGAGGTTTTCCCTGCATTGGAACCGGGAACATTACAATGCACAACACGCGCAACTGCTGGTTTTTCTTTAGAAGTTCTATTTCTCCAAGATATTCAGCAGGCGAGGAAACAGATCATCATCTGTACGCCTTATTTTATTCCATCAGCCCCTCTTCTAAAGGCGCTGCTTGATGCACGAAAGCGGGGCGTCACAGTTGAAATCATCATTCCAATGAAAGCGGATCATCCACTTGTCAAAGAGGCTGGCTTTCATTATTTGAAGGACCTGATTGCCTCTGGATGCCTTGTTTATCGTTTTTATAAAGGATTTTATCATTCGAAAGCCATTTTGATTGATCACAGCCGCTGTATGATCAGTACTGCAAATTTTGATAAACGCAGCTTGTTTTTAAACGAAGAAGTAGATGTGGCCATTGATGATCCCGCTTTTACTGCACACGTAGAAGAAAAGATTCGGGAGCATATGGAGGTTTCTGAGATCTTGACAGAAGAAACATTGTCAAAGCGTCCGCTTTTCACTCGGCCGCTTGAGTGGGTTGCCGCCATGTTCTCGTATTTTTTATAAAGGAGATGACCTATGCGTTATCGATTTGGTTATGTATCAAATGCCGTCACCTTGTGGGAGGCTTCTCCTGCCAAGTCGCTGACCTTTGCTAGATACAGCAAGCTCGCTAAGGAAGAAAGAAAAGAGGCTTTATTGCGAACAACGAAGGCCAATCTTGTGAATACATTAAGAACGCTTTATTTCGCCATTGCTCATGATATCCCGCTTTACCGTTTTTCAAGCTCGATCGTCCCGCTCGCGACCCATCCAGAGGTGCTCTGGGACTTTGTGACACCTTTTCACGAAGAATTTCTTGAGATCGGCAAGCTGGTGAAACGGCACGGCTTACGGGTCAGCTTTCACCCCAATCAATTCACCTTGTTTACTAGCCCCAAACCTTCCATTACAGAAAATGCCGTCATCGATATGACGTACCATTATCAGATGCTTGAGGCGATGAAGCTCGATAAGGAAGGCTACATGAACATTCATGTAGGCGGGGCGTACGGCGATAAAGAATCGGCTCTTCAACGCTTTGATGAAAATATCAAACAGCTTCCAGATCATATCAAAGCGAGAATGACACTTGAGAACGATGACAAAACATATACGTCGCTCGAAACGCTTAGTGTATGTGAAAAGCATGATATTCCGTTTGTTTTTGATTACCATCATCACGTGGCAAATAAAGATGACGATGCCGCACTCGATGACATCCTGCCAAGAATGTTCGTCACGTGGACAAACACTGGCATTCCGCCCAAAATCCATTTGTCTTCACCTAAATCAGAAAAAGCTATACGCAGTCATGCAGATGGAGTAGATATGAATTTTGTCTTACCGCTTTTTCAAGCATTAAAACCGTATGGCCGGGATGTAGATTTCATGATTGAAGCAAAATTAAAGGATCAGGCTCTGCTCCGTCTAGTCGAAGAGCTGTCTGCGATAAGGGGCAATCGGCGGACGGGCGGAGGAACCATTGAGTGGAAATCATAAAGAAAGGTTTACCTTTGTGCAAACGGGGGTAACAAAGCTATTGTGAGAAAGTAATTAACAGGAGGATATGAAGATGTCTCAAATCTATTCAATCCGAATCGCTGCGAAAGCGTTGAATTTACATAAGCTTATTTCTCTTTATGAAAAGTGCCAGCAGGCTCAGCATCGTATATATGTGTATTCTAAAAAAACAATGTGTAGCATTAAGAACATCGTAGAGCTTGAAACCTTCAGGCTCACTCATTTAGAGTCTGACTACTTAATTGTCGTAGAGGGGAAAAAAGCGCAAGACCTCCTTCAGCCGTTTGAAAAAGAGACGGTTTCATAAAGAAGAGCAGCAGCGGGCTGCTCTTTCAGATTGGTTGACAAAGGGCTAAAATGATGTTGATTTTAGCCCTTTGTCTTCTTTTCAGCGTGATAGAAAACCTTTGCAGCCTAGGAAGGACGAGTACCGGCGCGGAGCGAATTTGACATTCGTGAGTACCGGCACGCAGACCTGACACCGAATGCGCGGGTTTGTCTACATGCTGGGAGAGCAGCCTCGGGCTGCTCTTTTGCTATATCCACTCTTTTGTTAACCAAACTTGTTTGGAGGATGCATACATTTTCACTTGTGCCCCGATTGGCATCGTAAGCATCGGGTGCGTATGGGCACAGTCAAAGTCAGCGATGAGCGGTCTTTTTGTCTCCCCGAGCACCTCAAGTAAAATCTCGTAAGGTTCTTTGCCCGTCCCTTCGTCATCAAACAGCTCATGTTTTCCTAAGAGAATCCCAGATACCCGTTCAAACACTCCATTTACTTTCAATAAAGAGAAGTTCTTTTCTACAACTGACGCGGTTTTCATACAATCTTCAATGAGAAGGATGTCTCCGTTTTGGATGGCTGGCATGAACTCACTTCCCCATATGCCGTACATCGCATTCAAGTTCCCGCCGATCAATCTGCCTTCTGCCTGTCCCTCTATGACGCACACCCAATCGTTCGGACGCTGTTTTTTGTCACGCGTCTTTTCTTCCCAATTGATTCGTTCATCTGTCCAAAAAGGCGGTTTTTCAATCTGATAAGGAATGGTTTGTTGGGACATCAGGATGTCCTCAAACGACTGATATGTATAAGTGACAAACGGTTCAAACTCGCCAAAAGAAGGAACAAGCGCCGGCCCGTAGAAAACAGGCAGTCCCGTTTTTTCGTACGCCGCTAAAAGAATCGCTGTCGCATCTGAATAACCAATCATGATTTTCGGATGTTGTTTCAGCAGGTCAAAATCAAGAAAAGGCAGCAAACTATTTGAATTCGTCCCGCCAATCATTGACATGATGCACGCCAAGTCCTCTCTAGCCATCAGCTCATTCAGCTCATCTGCTCGTTCTTGAATTGTACCTGAACGATAGTCATCCTCTTTCCCTGTTAATGATCCTGGAACCACAATGAATCCTTTTTGCTCAAGCCACTTCTTCGCCCGCTCATACCTAAGAGGCGAGGTCGCTGATGCAGGACTGGAAGGTGAAAAAATACCGATCTTATCGCCCTTTTGTAATCGCCGAAGCCCCTTCATTCCATCAGATCCTTCCTACAAACGTTTTTTCTATCCTAACAAAAAAAGCCCTTTATCAAAAGGGCTCAGATTGTTTTTTATTCAGCGTGATAGAAAACCTTTGCAGCCCTAGGAAGGACGAGTACCGGAGCGGAGCGAATTGACATTCGTGAGCACCGGCACGCAGAACTGCGGGCGAATGCGAGGGTTTGTCTATGCGCTGATCAATGACCAAACTGCGCTTCATGCAGTCTGCTGTACACGCCGCCCATTTGGATGAGCTCTTGGTGGCGGCCTTGCTCTTGGATGCCTTCCTCTGTCACGACGATGATACGGTCGGCGTGTTTAATTGTTGCCAGGCGGTGGGCAATGACGAGTGTTGTCCTGCCGACAGCCAGTTCGCTCAGTGCATCCTGTATAGCTTTTTCTGTTTCTGTATCAAGTGCTGATGTGGCTTCATCTAAAATAAGAATCGAAGGATTTTTTAGGAACATCCGCGCAATTGACAAGCGCTGCTTTTGACCGCCTGACAGTTTGACGCCGCGCTCGCCTATCACCGTATTTAATCCTTCTGGGAAACGCTGAACGAGTTCCTCTAAATGCGCACGACGTACAGCCTCCCAAATCTCTGCATCGCTGGCTTCTAGGTTGCCGTACGCGATGTTTTCTCGAATGGTGCCTGAGAATAAAAAGACATCCTGCTGCACAATGCCGATCTGCTGTCTTAAAGAAGACAGGGTCATCGCTTTTGTACTTACACCATCAATCGTAATCTCCCCTTTATCCACATCATAAAAACGTGGCAGCAAACTGCAAATCGTCGATTTCCCGGCTCCTGAGGGACCGACAAACGCAACGGTTTCTCCTTGTTTGATCTTCAAATCGATATCCTTTAACACATGGCTGTGCTCATCGTAGCCGAATGTCACGTTTCGATATTCAATTTCACCTTTCAGCCCGAATACATCACGAGCTCCCTCTGTATCCTTCACATCTGGCTCTGTTTCAAGTAAGTCGACATAGCTTTTAAAGCCCGCAATTCCTTTTGGATACATTTCAATCACTGTGTTGATTTTATCAATCGGTCTGAATAAGACGTTTGTAATGAGAACAAACGCGATAAATCCACCTGCCGTTAATTGACCCTGCAGAACAAACCATGTCCCTGCCAGAAGGACAAACAGTGTCACAAGACGGGTGAGAATGTAACTGATTGAGCCGTTGACCGACATGATTTTATATGAAAGAAGCTTCGCTTTCCGAAAGCGGTTGTTGTTTTCAGCAAAACGCTTTTTCTCGAAATGTTCGTTGGCAAAGGCTTGCACAAGACGAATGCCGCCAATATTGTTTTCAACCCTTGCATGAAAGTCTCCAATGTCATTGTTCAGCTGTGTAATCGCCTGCGTCATCTTCTTATTAAAATGAAGGGCAAGCCAGATGATGACAGGCATGATCAAGAAGGTTAAAATAGCAAGCTGCCAGTTAATCATCAGCATGACAGCAAAGGCGCCAAGAATCGTCATAATTGCAATAAACAAATCCTCAGGTCCGTGATGAGCCACCTCCCCAATGTACATGAGGTCATTTGTCATTCGAGACATAAGCTTACCCGTTTTGTTGTTATCAAAAAACTTAAATGAGAGACGCTGAAAATGATCAAACAGCTTCTTCCTCATATCTGTTTCAATATTGATACCAAGCATGTGCCCCCAGTACGACACAATAAATTGCATAACCGAGCTGAGGGCATAAATGATAAACAGAGCAAGTGCGGTCCAGGCAATGACCGTCCAATTCCCTGTTGGTAATAATGTATCAATGAAGTAGTTCACAATCAGCGGGAAACCAAGTTCCATCAATCCAACTGCGACAGCGCAAAAGAAATCTAAAAAGAACAGACCGCGATAGGGCCTGTAATAGGCGAAAAAGCGTTTTAGCATATGTAAAAGAACCTCATTTCCTCTATAATTGATAATCATTTTCAATTATAGAGGAATCCTCTTCAAAATACTAGATCAGGAAATGATTTCATTGACTGGAAATCCTCATAATACGCCAGAAAACAACCGGGCAAATGATTCCTTCAACCGCTCTTTTAAGCCTCTTTTATAAAAATGTACAGGACCCATTTGCTCACATTCCTTCATATCTTCCTCATAGTGGGCCATCAATTGTTCAATTGGCTTTTTCGCAGCTGTAAAGACATTGACCTCGAAATTGAGCTGAAAGCTTCTCATATCAACATTGGCGGTACCGACGGAGGCGAGTTCTCCATCAGCAATCATCACCTTTTGATGCATAAACCCTTTTTGATAGTGATACACCTTGATGCCCTCTTTTAGAAGCTCAGAAAAATAGGATCGTGTGGCATATTGCGTGAGAAAACCGTCATTGATCTCCGGTACCATCACCCGTACATCCACTCCTCTTGTGGCAGCGATTTTGAGCGCAGTGCGAATCGATTCGTTTGGTACAAAGTAAGGTGTGGCAATCCAGACAAATTGTTTCGCATTAGAAATAAGAGCATCATATAAATCACTCATACTTTCTTTCATATCAGGTCCAGTTGGTACAACCTGAATGACATCATCGCCTGTCACAGAATGCGGCGTATGATACTTTGGATCATCAATTAATACTTCATCTGATACATACTCCCAATCCAGCATAAAAACGGAGTGAAGGGTCTGAACAGCCTCACCCTTTAACATGGCATGCGTATCACGCCAAAAGCCGATCTTTTCATCTCGTCCTACGTATTCCTTGCCGACATTTAACCCCCCGACAAACCCTGTCTCTCCATCAATAATGACGATTTTTCGGTGATTTCTGAAATTGAATTTTTGATTAAAGAATCCATATTTTAAAGGTAGAAAAGGAGCAACCTTGACCCCTGCCTGCTTCAAGCGTTTAATATCTTTTCGGGAGAAGCGGATGCTGCCTGCCGCATCATATATGAAACGGACCTCTACCCCTTCTTTCACTTTTTCAATCAAAATCTCCATCATCCGGTGGCCGAGGAAATCGGATTTGAACATGTAATATTCAATATGAATGAACGATTTTGCCTTTTTTAACTCTTCAAAAATTCTGGGGAACGTCTCCTCCCCATTCTTTAAAATCTCCATATCACTATTTGTGTTCACATGCATACCTGTTGCTTTTTCTGTGTAATGAAAAAAAGCACGCTGATTATCGGTTAAACGTGACTCATTCGGCTTACTCTCAAGCTCAGAGATTCTGCGTAATTTCTCGCGGTTATACATTCTCTTTGATTTGAATAAATGACCCTTTACATAGAGCTGCCCTGAGAACAGATAGAACATATAGCCAATGATTGGGAAAAAAATGAGCACATATATCCATAACAACGTGTGCTGTGATGTACGGTTCTCCAGCATGAGTGAGATGATACTAAATAAAATAATGGCGATATAAATCGCTGCGTACAGCTGAACACTCCACGCCGGCACAGTCCACCAATACACCACATATGCCCCGAATATCATAAAATATAAAAATAAAAATTCCAGTCTTCTCTTTTTCACATTCTCCGCCCTCATTCTGTCTTTTTCTCTTCCATACCCTTTGCACAGCTTGTATGAAACGCACGACCCAATCCTTTCTCCTAGCCTTTACAGACTTTCGCTATTTGATCCGATATAATAAAGAAATATGTGATGGAAAGGAAGATCTGTTTATGCATACCCCCTCACCTCTTAAAAAAGGGAGCCATATACGTGTTATTGCCCCAAGCCGAAGTGCCAGCATTTTATCAAAAGAAGGAATTTCTCAAGCGAAAAAACGTTTAGAGTCTTTAGGCTTCACTGTCTCTTTTGGACAGCATGTGTTTGAATGTGACCTTCATTCCTCCTCATCTATTGAACACCGCTTGTCTGATCTGCATGAGGCGTTCAGAGATAATGAAGTCGATGGTATTTTGACAGCCATCGGAGGCTTCAACTGCAATGAGCTTTTGCCTTATATTGATTACGATTTGATCCGACAGCATCCTAAAGTCCTTTGCGGTTATAGTGATATCACTGCACTTGCAAACGCCATTACAGCGAAATGTGATATGGTAACATATTCTGGCCCCCATTTCTCAAGCTTTCAAATGGAGCAGGGACAGGAGGAGCAGACCGCTATGTTTCAAGCTTGCTTGATGAACGGAGGCGAACCGTTTGATGTGATTCCTTCAACAAAATGGAGTGATGACGCGTGGTATCTCGATCAAGCGAACAGGCAGTTTCATCCGACGAAATGGAACATATATCAGGAAGGAACAGCTGAAGGCACCTTGTTTGGCGGAAACCTTTGTACACTGAACTTACTGCAAGGGACATCGTTTATGCCGAATGTAAAGGATGCGATCTTATTTGTGGAGGATGATGAGTTGGTGTTCCCTGAAATGTTCGCCAGAGACCTCACCTCCCTCTTACAGCATGCACAATCAATCAAAGGGTTGATCATCGGGCGCTTTCAGAAGAAGTCCAACATGACAGAGGAACATTTAAGATTCATCCTAGATAAGCACCCAATGCTCAAACACATCCCAGTGATTTACGACGTCGATTTCGGACATACACAGCCAGTCTTCACCTTCCCAATTGGCGGAGACGTGAAGCTGCACATTCATTCATAACTTAAGGCCAAAAAGCACCCGAATAGGCGGTGCTTTTTTCTATGCCACCATCTTTTTTAAAGTTTTTTTAGAAAAAGTGATCCAACCCTTCATTCCCTTCGTTAAGTAGATGTAAAAAGAAAAGAGAGGAGGCAAAAATATGTTTTCTGATGTACTTAGCCAATTATTTGATTCTATTTCTAACATTATTAATACGCTTGGATAATGTAAAAAACCCGCTGTCTCTTGAGGATAGCGGGTTTTTTATACGAAAAAGCCCCACTCATTCAATAGAGTGGGGCTTTCTTTCATTTCATTACATCTTTTCCGGTGCCGATACACCAATTAGTTTTAATGCATTCGCAAGCGTGATTTGTGTTGCTTTCATGAGTGAAAGACGTGCTGTTGTTTTTGTTTCGTTTTCTGCGTCAATGACCTTCTCGGCATTGTAGAAGCTGTGAAGGGCTGATGCCAGGTCATAAATATAGTTCGTCACGCGGTGCGGAATACGCTTTTCAGCTGCTTCTGCTACAACTTCTGGGAAGCTGCCAATGATTTTCAGAAGATCGTATTCTTTTTCCGATTGAATGTGAGAGAAATCGGCTTTTTCAAGGTTCGGTTCATAGCCTTTTTCTTCACCTTGACGCAGCATGCTGCAAATTCTCGCATGCGCATATTGTGCATAGTACACAGGGTTTTCGTTAGACGTAGAAATCGCTAAGTCTAGGTCAAAGTCCATATGTGTCGCCGCACTTCTCATCGCAAAGAAATAACGAGTCGCATCTAAGCCGACTTCTTCAATCAGATCACGCATTGTGACGGCTTTTCCTGTACGTTTACTCATCTTCATCTTTTCGCCGTTTTTGTAAAGATGCACAAGCTGAATGATTTCTACTTCAAGCTTGTCAGCTGGATATCCAAGTGCTTGGATCGCCGCTTTCATCCGAGGAATATAGCCGTGATGGTCCGCTCCCCAAATGTTAATAAGCTGGTCAAAGCCTCTGTCCAATTTGTCTTTATGATATGCGATATCTGGAAGCAGGTAAGTGAAGCTGCCGTCTTTTTTAATCAGCACACGGTCCTTGTCATCACCAAAATCAGTTGAACGCAGCCATGTTGCGCCGTCTTCTTCAAAGACATAGCCTTTTTCACGAAGTGTTTCCAGCGCTGGTTCGATTTTTCCGTTTTCATATAAAGAGGTTTCTGAATACCATACATCAAATGGCACACGGAAATTCTCAAGATCTACACGTAATTTCTCTAATTCGTATTTCAATCCGTATTCACGGAAGAACTTCATCCGCTCTTCTTCCGGTTCATGAACGAAACGGTCACCAAATTCATCCGCAAGCTTTTGTCCGATGCCTTTGATGTCTTCTCCTCTGTAGCCGTCTTCAGGCATTTCTTTTTCAAGACCGAGTGCCTCAAAATAACGTACTTCTACAGATAAAGCGAGGTTATTGATTTGATTCCCTGCATCGTTGATATAGTATTCACGACTCACATCGAACCCTGCTTTATCAAGGATGTTGCAAAGGGAATCTCCTACAGCTGCACCGCGGGCATGTCCAAGGTGAAGGTCACCTGTTGGGTTGGCTGAGACGAATTCGACTTGCACCTTTTGACCGCCGCCTGTATTCGTTTCGCCATAAGCTTCTTTTGCCTCAAGAACAGCTGGAATGAGCTTTGTTAAATACTGATTGTTCATATAAAAGTTAATGAATCCTGGACCTGCGATATCCAGTTTTTCAATGGAAGCTTTCCCTTTATCAAAAGCATTGACGATGTCTTCTGCGATTTGACGAGGTGCTTTTTTTGCAATGCGGGCAAGCTGCATCGCCATGTTGGTAGAGTAATCACCGTGAGTTTTGTCTTTCGGCACTTCTAAAAGAACATCTGGCACCTGGCTTTCATCGGCAAGTCCTGCTTTGACGACTGCCGCTATGATTTCTTCTTTTAACGCATCTTTGACCTGTTCTGCGATATTCATGAACGTAAATCCTCCTTATACGAAATCGATAATGTATGTAAATGCTTTTGATCTTCTCCTGTCAGCATATCGTACGTAATGTGCAGCAGCCCCTTGTCCACATCGAGATCAATACCATGTGTGTGCACATCTAGCTGAAGTGTACCGAATGGCATCGTGTAATGTGTGACGGTCGTTTCTCCAATAAGAAAGCGCTGCTTCATTTGAATAGCCCCTGATCTCATCACAAAAATTTCTTTTTCACTCATTTTCACAACGGTTTTTACTTGACCCATTTCATGTTCTTCATGGTAAGTGAGATACGTTTTGTCATTCTTCTCTTGGTACGTTCCAGTCGTGCGGAATTCGATCGTTTCAGCCGGCTCCGTCTCTGGTTTCATCACTGACTTTACATGAATTGAAATTTGGTTTTGTGTCATTTTGCACTTCCTTTGCTAAGACCCGTTTAACTAAAATAGTATACCATAATCACGATCGTCTATCATACCATCATTTCTCTTCTTCATGGCGATTAAACTTCGTTTTTCATCTTCAGCCATCCCTTTAGAAAAAAAGAAAAATACAACTGACCACTACGACAAGTCCAGCCTTTACACCTAAGTCTTTTCTTTTCATTAAGTAAAAAAGAGCCTGTATGCCTGAACTTGCCAAAAATGCCTGAAAAAAATCAAATGGTGCGATTTGATCCTTTTTAAAAACCACCTGCATGAATAACGCAATGGCCGTCAGATAGAAAAAGCCTCGATCGTGAAACAGCCCCAGCATCTCTTCCTTTGCTTCCTTTTTTGAAGCAAAAACAGGCGGATCAGCTGCGAGCTCTCGTTTCAATGTGAGAAAGCCTGCCCCTAACACACATAAAGCGAGGAACACCATCAATATTGACGAAAACATGAGCTGCCTCCTTTATTTTTTGACAATGTAAAAAAAAGAGCTTGTCCACATGAGATGACAAGCTCCTCTATCAACTGATTATTTCACAAATCCAAGCAGCATTTCGCGTAAAAGCTTACTCGCTGTATTCGCTGTTTGGTCAGAGTGATCATATACAGGTGCTACCTCGACTAGGTCTGCCCCAACGACTTTGACGTCAGATCCTGCGATCGCATGAATGGATGCAAGCAGCTCTTTTGATGTAATACCGCCAGCATCTACCGTTCCTGTACCAGGTGCATGTGCTGGGTCAAGTACATCAATATCGATCGTCACATATACTGGACGCCCTTTTAGCTTTGGCAATACTTGCTTCAATGGCTCGAGTACTTCAAATTTAGAAATGTGCATACCCGCTTCTTTTGCCCATTCAAATTCTTCTTTCATCCCAGAACGGATGCCGAAAGAGAATACATTTTCAGGTCCAATCAGTCCTGCAACTTTACGAATCGGTGTTGAATGTGAGAGCGGCTCACCCTCATATTCCTCACGAAGATCTGTATGTGCGTCCATATGGATGATGGCCAAATCAGGGTATTTCTTATACATTGCACGGAAAACCGGCCAAGACACAAGATGCTCGCCACCCATTCCTAATGGAAACTTCCCTTTTTCTAAAATGCTGTCGACATACTCTTCAATTAAATCTAAGCTCTTTTGTGCATTCCCAAAAGGAAGTGGGATGTCACCCGCATCGAAGAATGGCACCTCGTGCAGTTCACGATCTAAATAAGGGCTGTATTCCTCTAAACCGATCGATACTTCACGAATGCGGTTCGGACCGAAACGTGAACCTGGGCGGTAGCTGACTGTCCAGTCCATCGGCATGCCGTATAAAATGACCTTTGCATCTTCCCATGTCGGTTGACTTCCAATAAACACTTTTCCTGAATAAGCCTCGTCGAATCTCATGCAAGATTCCTCCTTTTACGCTTCAAAAAATGCGCAAACCGTCATTTGCGCATGTCCATTTCGCTTGATTTATTTGATTAAGTCGCTCACAAATTTCGGCAGAACGAATGCCGCTTTGTGCAATTCTTTTGTGTAATATTTCGTCTCAATATCAAAGAAACGGCTGTCTTCTACAGCAAGTGGATCATATTTTTTAGAACCGATGGTGAATGTCCAAAGACCGCTTGGATACGTTGGAATATTCGCTGTGTAAAGCTTTGTAATTGGGAAAATTTCTTTTACATCACGCTGTACATTTGTAATCAGCTCAGGTGTGAACCAAGGGTTGTCCGTTTGTGCAACGAAAATACCGTCTTCTTTGAGTGCTTTTGCGATTCCTGCGTAAAATCCTTTAGAGAACAGGTTCACAGCTGGTCCAACTGGCTCAGTCGAGTCAACCATGATCACATCATACTCGTTGTCAGCTTCAGCAATGTGCATAAAACCGTCTCCGACTTTGACATCTACACGAGGATCGTCTAGTTTCCCAGCAATAGAAGGAAGGAATTTCTTCGAGTATTCGATGACCTTTCCGTCAATATCAACAAGTGTCGCTTTTTTCACACTTGGGTGTTTGAGGATCTCACGAATGACACCGCCGTCTCCTCCGCCTACGACAAGAACATTTTCCGGGTTTGGATGAGTGAAAAGAGGAACATGTGCCACCATTTCGTGGTATACAAACTCATCTTTCTCAGACGTCATCACCATGCCGTCTAAAAACAGCATATTGCCAAACTCTTCTGTTTCCACCATTTCTAAATGCTGAAAGTCTGTTTGTTCTGTGTGAAGGGTTTTGTTCACCTTCAATGTAATACCAAAATTCTTCGTTTGCTTCTCTGTATACCAAAGTTCGCTCATTGTTCATCTTCCTCTCATCCAATAATAAACAAACATCTATTGTTAGCGCCTTTTATCGGCTTTGACTATATCGATTGTCCAAGAAAAAAGTATAGTGGATTCATATCAAATTGTAAAGAACCGCATGAGTTCTCTTCATTTTTTAAAGCGCTCCTGCAATCGCTTGTTTAAAACGGTTTTCTTTGTTCCATACTGATAAAAAACCGTCAAAATGGGGGCTTTGCATGGACACAATCATGAGTAATAAAAAAATCCGCATGACCGTGAAAACGATTCGAGCCTGTTTTTTTATCGGCTTGCTCGCTTTTCTATTTGCAGGTACCGTCTTTTTGACGATTCTATTAATAGCTAAATGGCAAGGTGCCCCTTCTGTTCAAGTTCCCCAATCCACTACCATTTATGCAGCCGATGGCTCAAAGCTTGGAGAATCCAGCTTTGGAGAAAAGAGATATTGGGTGCCATTAAAGGAGATGTCTCCTCATATCAGACAGGCAGTTGTCGCTGTTGAAGATAAAACCTTTTATGAGCATCATGGCTTTGATGTGAAACGGATGGCAGGTGCTGCGGTGGCCGATATTCGTGCCATGGCTAAGGTGCAAGGTGCCAGCACGATCACCCAGCAATATGCACGAAATCTGTATTTAGATCATGATAAAACGTGGAAGCGGAAGTGGAATGAAGCCTTTTACACGATTCGTTTAGAACAAAACTATACAAAAGATGAGATTTTAGAAGGATACTTGAACACCATTTATTATGGTCACGGAGCGTACGGTGTGGAAGCAGCCTCCCGTCTGTATTTCGGGAAAAAAGCAAAGAACTTAACCCTCGCTGAATCTGCCCTTCTTGCCGGTATCCCAAAAGGGCCTTCTCTTTATTCCCCTTATGTGAATGAGGAGAAAGCCGGCGCAAGAAAGAATATGATTTTGAGACAAATGCACGAGGATGGCATGATTACGAAAAAAGCAGCCGATGACGCTGCGAAAGAAAAGCTGTCCTATCGCCCTTTGCAAAAGAAGCAGCTGCAAGCAAAGCAAGCCCCGTATTTTTATGACGATGTGATTCGAGAGTTGAAACAAAGCTTGGGATTAACAGAGGAACAGATTGAAACCTATGGGCTTCATATTCAAACGACTCTCAATCCAGAATTACAGAAAATCGCAGAAAAGACGTTAAAAAATACGATGAATTCCAAATCAGAAATCCAAATCGGCTTTGCCGCCATCCATCCTCAAACAGGGCATGTACTTGCCCTCATAGGCGGGAGAGATTATGAGAAAAGTCCATTCAATCGGGTGACACAAGCAAAAAGGCAGCCCGGTTCAACCATGAAACCCCTTCTTTATTACATTGCCTTGCAAAACGGGTTTACACCCGCAACTGTCATGCGCAGTGAGGAAACGGTGTTTGAACTGGATGATCAAGGCAGCGATGCCGCTTATTCACCAAGCAATTATCACGGCTATTACGCCAATGACGGCATTACAATGCTTCAAGCTTTAGCATTGTCTGATAATATTTACGCTGTAAAGACCCATCTATTTTTAGGAATGGAGCAGCTTGTACGTGCTGGCAAGACATTTGGAATCAAGGAAAAACTAGATCAAGTACCCTCTCTTGCCCTGGGCACGTCTCCTGTGAAACCAATTGAAATGACCAATGCTTACGCCATGCTGGTCAATGGCGGAAAACGCGTCAAACCAACCTTTATTACGAAAGTAACCGACGCAAAAGGCAATGTGCTTTTTGAAGAGAAACAAAAACGAGAACAAATCCTCGATGAAAAAGCAGCATTTGTCACCACCGATATGATGTCAGGCATGTTCAATGATCAATTAAACGGCTATACAAGTGTCACTGGCCGCACCATTATAAAGGACCTTACAAGAACATACGGAGGAAAGTCTGGGACTACAGGCGCCGACAGCTGGATGATCGGCTTCTCTCCCCAGCTCGTCACAGGTGTATGGACTGGCTATGATAAAGGCCGCACCATTGACTCAGTCGAAGAAACGGCCTATGCGAAAAAAATATGGGCTTCCTTTATGGAATCAGCTCTCTCGAAGCAGCCAGCCTCCTCCTTCATGCCGCCAGACGGTGTCAAAGGGGTATATATCAATCCAAAAACCGGCGACCTCGCAGGTCCAGGATGTGAATCAAAGGTATTCACCTATTTTATAGAAGGAACGGAGCCGACAGGTGTCTGCTATGGTGCTGAGGACAAAGCCTCTGAGCAGGAACCAGTTCAAGATCAAAAGCCAAAGAAATGGTGGGAAAAGTGGCTGAAACGTTAAAAAAGACATGAAAAACCCCGAGATCTGCATCTCGGGATTCTCCATGTCCTAGCTTTAACACCAGTTTACTCAAAAACCGGAGAGAATTGGTAGCCATCCGCCAATCTTCACAAAAATTTCACAATTATTCAGGGACAGCCAATCCTTCTTTTAATTCATCTGTTGATGCGTCCCATAGCGCTTGATTATGACCTTTTAAGAAATCAGCCAGCACCTTTTTGGAAACGTCATCCATATGACTAACGACAATTTTTCGCTTCATCGATTTATCCATTAAATTCACATGCTCTGGAAGTGACTTATACCCGCGGCGGATCGAACGGTCAACGGTCATTTCACAAGCCGTCACACCTGCATAATAAGGCCCTTCTTCTCTGCGGTCAATCGTCACCCATACAAGCCAATACGGTTTTCCGTTCGGCACCTCTTCTTTTGTTTTCAAAAATTTAATTCCTTTTTCGACGGCACTTCTTGCATGCATGGCACCAATATCAATGACAGCTTCCTTTTCCTCTACATCAATGATGACTGGCGAGATATTATCAAGGCTGAGTGCACCTGCCCCAAAGCCTCCATGTCCGTCGGTTGCATCTGTTTTTTTAATGATGTTAAAACCAATTGGTTTCTTCTTTTTACCTTCCATTTATTAAACCTCCTAAAGCAGCGGCTTCAAAATAAGATTAAACAATTGTATGATTTGATTCCGCATTTCGATCAATGGACCAAACACAAACTGTCCCAGCGGTGTGATCACGAATATGAGAAAAATAATGATCCCATATTGTTCAAATTGCGTCATTTTCGCCCGGATACGGGGGCTGACGACGTCCTCAATAATTCGATACCCATCCAGCGGCGGAAGTGGTAATAAGTTAAATAGGAACAAGATGACGTTTAAGTTAATAAAGATTAAAAAGAAATTATCGACTCCCGGCTCAAAGCGCATGATCCACTCCCCGCCAAATTTCTGAAGAAGCACATACACAAAAAAGCCCAAAAACGCCAGCACCAAGTTACTTAATGGCCCAGCAATGGAGACACAAATCCCTGCTAAGCGCGGTTTTTTAAAATGGTAACGATTCACCGGTACAGGTCTCGCCCAGCCAAACCCGGCCACAAAGATCAAAATCGTCCCGAATACATCGAGATGCTTCAGTGGATTTAACGTCAGTCTCCCTTGATTCTTAGCCGTCGGGTCTCCGAATCGGTACGCAACATATGCATGCGCCAGCTCGTGCATCGTAAATGCAACAACAAGCGTAATGGCGACATATGGAATAAGTTCTAATGGATAAACAAGAAATTGGTTCAAAGGCATGAATCCCTCTTTCTTTCTATACAATGATTTACTTCATTCAGTATACTATAAGAAGTCCCTTAAACTAAAGGGAAGCGTAGCATTAAAGGAAAAAGGAGGTTTTCGCCATGCCGATTGTCACCGTTCAAATGCTTGAAGGAAGAACAGACGAGCAGAAAAGAGCTCTTGTGGAGAAAGTCACTGATGCCGTTGTAGAAACAACAGGCGCAGGGGCAGAAAAAGTCTCTGTTATTATTGAAGAAATGAAAAAAGAACACTATGCCGTAGCAGGAAAACGCATCAGCGACCTGTAAGCATAAAAAAAGGACAAGCACATAGGTGTTTGTCCTTTTGTCTCTTATTTTATCTGTACCACGCTTTGTTACGGTTCACTTGATTTTTATGAGCCGCATCAAAGAAATCGACTGTGTAAGAATAATCATAATTCATTAAGCAGACAATGCCGCTTCCTTGAGGGTCGTGAGGTAAGCCAAAGTTATGACCGTATTCATGCGTAGCCGCTTTTGCAGTGTTCGCTGTTCCTTGATCAAGGTTAACGGCGAATGCACTTCCGCTTGGTGCACTATTGTAAACATAAGCGATTCCGCCAGCATCAAAGTTTGGATTTGCTGTAAATCCAGTGACAAAGTCATATCCTCTGCCATCAAAGCTGCGCGCAAGGTTAGACAAAATTTGCTCTGCATTTGAACCCGAAGACGTCCATGATCCTACGGCTTGTACGACAAAGTCCACATCATGATCACGGTTAAACGTGACATCTGCTTGCTCGATGATGCTGACAATCCGTGTTTGCCAGTCACTATATTTCGCACGATACTGCGCATCAGCGACCGCATAGACAGTGACCTTCTGACTGCCTGTGCTTGCTTTTGTTGAAATTGAATCTCCTGTATTGGCCTTAAAGGTTCTTGAGCCTACCTGCTTACCAGACTCATCTAATACCTTTGTTGTCACATCTCGTTCAATTGGAGGTGCTGTCTTCAAATCTTTAAAATCTTTTGCTTTTGGCAACCCATCACTAATATGGGTTTCGAACGGCGCATGACCATGATCATGCCCATGACCTGCACTCGCTACTGGTGCTGAAGCTGAACTTACCCCCGGTAACAAACTACCTACCAATAAAAATGACAAAAAGACTGAACGCTTTTTCATTCCTATCCCTCCTTTGTTTTTCACAAGGTTATATATTCACTGAAAATTCACCATTTTCCTTCTATTCAGTCAAAAACAGGGAATTAGATGCACAGGAAGAAAGTCGAATTACGTCATTTTCACTAATTTTTCGGATATTTTGACACACATTTCATCGAAAAATAGCGCTTTTGGTCTGGGTCTTACAAAACAAAAAAAGCCCTAAAAGTCGGGCTTTTGTTCAACTAGTTCAATTCCTTCAACTGATCAATATAAGCAAGGGCCGCCTCAAATTCTTCGTCCGTATAGCGCTGCTTGCTTTTAATGGTGAAGACCTTTTCCTTCACCTCATCTTCTGGCAGGTTATCAAAATATAAAATCGTTGAGACAAGCTCTAGGAAACGGGATGATTGCTCGTTCATCTGCTGCGTCAGCGCTTTGAGGTCAGGCATGTCCACTTCACACTGATCGAGAAACTCTTTCCCATTGTCCGTCAGCGAATAGCGATATTGATAGTATCCGCCCTTTTTTTCCTTCATTTCGTCCAAGAATCCAAGGTTGCACAGCTCTTCAATTCTGAGCGTCAACTCCTCTGAATAGGGGCCATAAAAATGAAAATCGTATTTTTCGTAAAAAGGCAAATCTAGCTTTTTTGCTATGTAAATCATCTTTTGCAGCTTCTTCCGACCAACGATTTCCCCTGATTCAGAGAATACCTTCATCAACTTTGCATGCTCTTTCAACAAATTCCCGACATCTCCTTTTTCAGTACTTCCTTATCCCAAACCAAGCAGCTTCATGATCGCCTTCTTTTCTTCAGCTTTTTCCGACATATCTACAATTAAGTCCATCGGGAAATAAAGTTTATGATCGGTTCTTCGTTTACCGGAAATGGCGTCAACAATATCTGACTGTCTCGACAGTTCTTTAATATGACCGCTTTGCGTCAAAAGGTGGATTGGCAGCCTCTCTTCTTCCTCGCCTGGTCTGTAGAAGTCATAGGGCAAGTCAGAGGAAGAATCGACCACTAAATAATAGTCAGGATCAATTCCTGCCTCCTTGAACAAGGCGGTCAGCTTGAAATATTTCGTCATTTCTTCATTTGGATTAAACTCTGTATATTGGAACAATCGGCGGTTCATAAAACGGCGGCACAAATCAGCCAGCACGTGATCTTCTTCATCTTCCCACGCCTGAAAATAAAATAAGACAATGGATTCATCCAGCTTAATATAGTCCTCTGTGGTGACATTGCCCTCAAAGATTGAATAAAAGTGAACGGGGGCATGTGTAAAAATATAACCCGTTTCATGCAGCTCTTTTGCACGGTGAAGAATTTTCGTTAAAATGACTTCCGCACTGCGTGTCACTGGGTGGAAATAGACTTGCCAGTACATTTGATAGCGGCTCATAATATAATCTTCAACCGCATGCATCCCGCTCTGCTTCATCACAATCTGATCTTCTCTCGGGCGCATCACACGTAAAATACGTTCCATATCAAAGTGACCGTAGCTGACGCCTGTATAGTAGGCATCACGCTGCAAATAGTCCATTCGGTCGGCATCAATTTGACTTGAGATCAAACTGACCACCTGTTTGTTTTGATACGTTTTGGCAATGACTTCAGCCACATGCTTCGGGAAATCATCACTCACCCGGCAGAGCACTTCATTGACTTCCGTCTGCCCTAAAATAATATCTCTTGTAAACGATTCATGGTCTAAGTGGAAGACCTTTTCAAAGGAATGAGAAAATGGACCATGTCCGAGGTCATGAAGCAAGGCTGCACTAAGTACAAGCTCGCGCTCCCCTTCATCCCATTCAGGCCGCCCTTTAAACACATCATCCACAATTCGTCTCACAATCTCGTATACACCGAGTGAATGATTGAATCGGCTGTGTTCTGCACCATGAAACGTCAAATAAGTAGTTCCTAGCTGTTTAATTCGTCTCAGGCGCTGAAACTCTCTTGTTCCTATTAAATCCCATATTAATGCATCCCTTACGTGAACATAACGGTGTACAGGATCTTTAAATACCTTTTCCTCAGATAATTTCCCTTTTGGATACGCCATCGTTTCGTCCCTCTTTTTTTAAGACGTGTTTCTATTATATCGGGTAACTTTTCCCGAAAACATCCTTGAATTTGCTGGTGAATGTGTTCTCAAAGATTGCACGGACGTAAAAAGCCCGACCTGACAGGGACGGACCTCTTTTTAGGTCGACTGAACACATTCAGTGACATTTATTTGACTTTTTTTTGAACCTTTTCAAGTAATTCATCTTCTGTTGGTGCGGATAATGGGCGATTGTTCACAAACGCAAAAGCCTTTTTTCGTCCTGGACCACAATAGGATTGACAGCCGATCTCAATTTTTGCATCAGGGTCAACCGATTTGAGTCGAGGCAATAACGTCTTTAGGTTCGTCGCATCACAATCGTCACATACGCGAAACTCATTAGCCATGGTCTTACGCTTCCTTTCAATGATGATACTTCATTCTATATGAAACAGTTGGACAGCCAATCGTGAATAATATACCACCCAACATTGTACATCGAAGCGGCTGGACTTGCAAGACGCTTTACCGCCCCAATCCCGAGCTTACATAAAAGCTAGTATTTTCCACTATCCTTTTAGCAAACTTGTATAAACCTTCTTGAACTTGGCTAATCTAATACCATCAAATCTTATGGGGGTTTAAACACATGTCAAAACAAAGACAAGATGCTTGGTCAGAGGAAAATGATCTCCTCCTGGCAGAAACCGTCTTACGTCACGTCAGAGAGGGCAGCACGCAGCTAAATGCGTTTGAAGAAGTTGGAGACAAGCTGAACCGCACCTCAGCGGCATGCGGATTTAGATGGAACGCTGTCGTCAGACATCAATATGAAAAAGCGTTGGCACTTGCCAAAAAACAGCGAAAACAACGGATGCGCGCACTTGGCAATGGCCAGCCTGCGAAAAAACGATTACTTTATCAGCCGCAAGTAGAAGAAACGGTTACTCAAGAGGAATTCTCACAGGAACTGGAGCCAGCAAAGGAAGAAACATTTGCACCAGCAGCTGAAACGGCCGAACAGCTTCAGTTTGTGGATCAAAGCTACAATGAAGAGTTAGCTAGTTTATCACATTTATTGTCACAGGCTGCTCCTGCCCCAAATACGGCAGAGAAAAAGCCGGAAGCAAATCCATTTAGGCAGCATCAAGAATTAACCATGGACGATATCATTAATTTCTTACGCCGTTATGAAGGCGATGGTCAGCAATCCACTGCCTTACGTATGGAAAACAGCCGCTTAAAACGAGAAAACAATGAGCTTTCTCATAAAGTCTCGCAGCTAGAAGCTGAAGTGAAAAAGCTTGAAAAGGATCAGCTCACGATTCAAGAAGATTATGAAACACTCGTGAAAATCATGAACCGTGCAAGAAAACTAGTTTTATTTGAAGAGGACGATAGTGCCGCACCAACCTTTAAAATGGACCGGAACGGCAACCTTGAAAAAATGGCAGAATAACAAAAAGTGCTCCCCGCCTCGGGAAGCACTTTTTAAATGCCCAACAATAGCATCACACTAAAAAGGACATTGATCAAAAACACAAACATAAAAATATACCTGACCTGCCTTACTTGAAAATCACCAAACATAAAAATATAAAGACCTGCAATGCCAAGTGTCAGGACAGGCTGAAGAAATGGCACTAAAAGCGAAATGCCGTAGCCGGCTCCCATGATGACAGGAAGCCATAGTAAATAGAGGTAACCGCCGTTTTTGGACTTCAAGAAACCACTCCCTCTCTTTCTTCTATCTGCTTGATTTCAGGCTGAACAAACTTGAGTCCGGCCATTGTGCGGCCGCGTCTTTGTGATGTCCAGACTGCAATCGCCGGCTGATCTGTGAGAGATTCTGTGTCAATGGTGATCAGCACTTTCTCATGTAATTCAATTGAAGCTTCAGACTCGATTTTGCACCCAGATAAACTAATATCATGTATGTTCACCGGCACCTTCTCTTCTAACCGGCCCTCATAGGACAGCGTGCCTGTCACGCTTTGCAACGGTCTTCTCACCCATTTGCGCCTTATAGCCCTTGGTACTTTCTCCGTTTCTCTTACAAAGCGGAGAAATGTCCGAACAGCATAGGATTTTTTCTCACGATCCGTTATCGATACATGCTCTCGTGTGAATAAGAAGCGGATCAGTGATAGATACTCTGATTTTTCTGTATCAGTAAAAGCAACACCAACCATCAGCTTGTCTCCATCTGGATGGCTCCAAACCACATCACACGCCACACTTTGATCCTCTGAAAAGAACAATTGCATTTGTCCTTGATTTAAAGAAGAAGCTTGATCCAATGGAATGGATAGACGCGCACCTGAATCACTCATATCTAGTAGAAAACAAGCAATCGACTCATCTTGATGATCAGAACAGAGCTGCCCCTCTTTTTCTATGACAAACCGCTCTGATTTTCGATAACGCGGACGATCAAACGCCACAATCAGTGCCATGAATAGACCTGCACCGTTATAAAGCACCCAAAAAATATTAATCAACGTGAGATCAGCATTCATCGTCCCATTTACCTTCATATCGTATCCTATTTTCACAAGGACAAGCAATGAGAGCAGCAAGAAGATCAAATGAGGAATCATCGTTTTCAAATGAAAATGTCTCTTGTCCGTTTGAATTCCCTTCGGCGTGACAAGGAATTCAACCCTCTTCTTCAAAAACAGCTCACTTAAAGCTACACCAGCCAGATGGAATGCCATAGAGCTTTCGTAAATATGACTCCAAAACATACTTCTTTTTTGATTCGACACCAGTTTAAACGCTAAATACGAACTAAAGAACGCCGGCAGCCAAAACATAAAAATGGACTGGAAATCTGCCCAGAAACTTTGAATACCAAATAATAAAAACAATATTGGTGTAAGAATGTAAATCATTTTAAACAAACCGTTAAACCAATACACAATGCCATCTAAATAAAGAACTCGCTGCATAAGCGTTAAGCCGCGAACCTTCAATGGATTAAACTTACGGGCGCACTGAATGTTCCCTCTCGACCACCGGTCTCTCTGCTTTAACAGATCAAGCCAGCTTTCAGGTGCCAGACCGACGGCTAATACTTCTCCGACAGACACAGATTTGAACTTCCCTTGGAGAAGCATTCCGGTCGCCATGTCTTCTGTAATCACTCCAGTAGCAAATCCGCCAATTTCCTCTAAGGCCGTTCTTCTAAATACAGTATTACTCCCGACATACATCACCGCATTGAACCGATCCTTACCAGCTTGGAGGGTTTGCATAAAGAAGTCCTGTTCATTTGGAATTCGATCCTTCGAGAACATATTATATTGGAAAGGATCTTCGTTATAAAACGCCTGTGGAACTTGAACAAACGCAGTCGCTCCATCATGAAAGTAAGGCACTGTCTTTTCTAAAAAGGCAGAAAGGGGGACCATATCAGCATCAAGTGTGAGAATCAGCTCCCCATTCGTTTGAGACATCGCATGGTTTAAATTACCCGCCTTAGCAAACTTGTTATCTGTTCTTGTCAGATAATGAACGCCAAACTCAGATGCAAGCTGCTCCACAGACTCCCTCTTGCCATCATCACATAAATAAATGTGGACGCTGCCTTTTGGATAAGACAGATTCAAACAGCCTGCCACCGTGCGTTTCAGCACTTCAATTGGTTCATTATATGTAGCTATGAAAATATCAACTGTTGGCAGCCTGTCCAAATCACTGATCATGACTTGTTTTCGATTTGAAGGCTTCCAAACAAGTGTATAAAACACAAGCAGCTGTAAAAATCCAATACATTCACAGGCTACAAGCAAGATGCCCATTATCATATTAAATGTACCTTCATGCGGCAGTGTAAAGAAGAGACGCCAGCAAATATAGGCAGCATTTGTTAACACACAGAGCACAATGATGATTTTTTTAACAGTAGAGGCCAGCGGCTGAATACGATACATCACATACAACACAGACAAAACACAAAGCATCAACAGCGGGTAATACGTGGTGAATAACGACAACAAATTTACCTTCTTTCTTACGCCATAAATGACTATCACATATAAAATTTCATAACAAAGGAGGGGATTTTTTCATCACATTGCCCCTCCAAATCTATTCAAGCAGCCAAATCAACTATTATTTCCATATCCTATCTAACTGATTTGAATAAAAATCAATCGCTTTTCGATAACTTAAAATAGCAGGATCTTTTGTCGTTTCAGTTAAACAGTTCAGTAATATTTCCATCGCTTTGCTATGTTCCTTTAAATTATACAAAGTCATGGCATAGAACGTTTGAATGGCTTTGTTGCCCGGATAAGTTTCCATCCCTTTTAGGAATATCTGTTTTGACTTTTCATATTCTCCTAAATTTCTGTATGTACTTCCTAACCCTAGTAAAGCGTCTTCTAGTTCTTCTGAAGACAATCCTAACTCAATGGCCCTTTCATAAAAAAAGACAGCTTGCCTTTCCTCTCCTAACAGGTCATAACTCCAGGCACATTGATAATGAATAGAGGCATCGTCTGGATACTCCTCTGCAAGATGAGACAGCATTTCATTTGATTCTTGAAGATGTCCACTTTTTTGAAGTTCAATGGCTTTTTCAAGCTTTGTTTCCATCACTTCACCTCTACTCTTTTCAAGATGAAAAGGCTGATATTTATGAAAACACCTTTTCATTCCGCTCAATCATCCGCGTCATGTTTTTCTCAAATTCCAGCTGTTCTTCTGCGTTCAGGCCCGAGGATGTCAGCTGATCACTAAGCTTTTGAAGCTCCTCTAGTAATAAACGCATGAGAAGCGTACAATCAATTGGTTCACCGATTAATTCTGATAAGGATGCCATCGTATCCGGCTGTATATCAGGAAATACTGCCTTCACTTCTTGCCGTTTATCCTTTAAGGCGGCGTCATAAAAACGGCGGATCAAGTCGGCACGTTCACGCCCGCTTCCATCTGCACACAAATAAATTTGCACAGCAACCCCACCGCGTAATCTACGCTGAGAAATGCCTGCAAATTTCTTTCCATTGATACTTAAATCGTAGCTGCCTGGACAATAAGAGCCGACTATTTCATAGGCTTCAATGTCCACATCATACATAGACAGCATCCGGCGAATCAATTCCACCATCGCATCATATCCGCGGTCAATATCAATGCCCTTCTTTTGTTCCGCAAAGATTAAAGACACATTCAGTACACCTTCATCCAGCACCACAGCAAGACCGCCTGAGTTGCGCACAATCACTCGATATCCCTCTTCCTCAAGCAGCTTTACGCCATCTTGGAGAAATGGAAGTCTTGTATCCTGAATCCCAAGCACAATCGTATTGTGATGCACCCAAGAACGGGCTGTCGCTGGTGAGAGGCCCTTCCCCACCGACGCGCAAAGCGTATCATCCATCGCAAAGGATTGCTTCGGGTCCACATAAAGACCAAGACTCGACTGATCGATAATCCGCCATTTCGGCTGTGTCAGTAACTCAATAGGTTCATTTTTCATCTCCTGCATATCCTCTCGTACATAAACTGTGTTTATTATAACATGTGATGAATGGAGGGAGAATGCAAAAAGCTCTATGACATTTGGCGTCACAGAGCGTTTCAGTTGGATGATTTGGTTTTCTTGTTCTTGCTTTTCGAGATGAAATAAACAGCTGCAATTAAAACGCCAGGAACCCCAACCACGAGGCATGCAGCGATCAATGTATTCCACGGCAAATCGATCATCTCCTTAATAGACTAGACTTCTATGAAACAGCCCTCATTTACCCAGCTCAACAAGTCTTCAGCGACCAATTCCGCATGCTGAGGGTCCATCACACCAGCATCCACGATCCATACCTTTTTCTCCTCTTCAGCCAGCCGCATGAGAAGTACTCGCCCGCCACCATCGTCGCCAATTGCTACATAGCCGCTTGCATATTGCTGAACCTCCCATGTTGCATTGCGTTCCGCAATGTCCTCAGTGCCGTATAGAAGCACCTCACCGCCAATGGAACATCCATTTGTATGTTTCAGCAGTTCCTTATAAACATGGGGCAGCACCATGTTTAGCTGGGATTCTGCCTCTTTGATATGTATGTCACTTGCTGGTTTGTTCACGTGCAGATGTGGGATTTGGGGTAAATTGATCATTTTTAAGGCCTCCTCTATTTTAAGTTGCTGATTTTTTCATCACCCTTTTATACAAACGAAGAAGCATTTTTAAAAGAAAATAGAAAATGACCACGTCAAGTATAAAACCCCACACTAGAAATTCAAAAGTATGATGTCCGTGCAGAACTAGCCAATCAATAGGGAAACCGCGATAATCAGCATCTGAGTAAGAAACTCCTCTCAGCAAAGCTGTTGCTATAACAATCAGAACACTGATACTTAATAGCCAGTTGGATGTTTTTTTGTTTTGTTTATGTTCCATAGTCATTCCTTTCTCTGTTTTGCTGCCCGATACAAGACTTGATTCCAGTACTACAGACAACCGTCCTATCTATGACAGCATTTCTTTAAGCAAACTCTCTGCTTTATGTAATTCATCTAGTAAGGGGTTTAGATAGTCATTATAACTATCCAAATAAGCTCTCACCCCGCCAATGATCAAAATCTTTTGGAGATCTTCATTGTTCTGAATGATCCTTTCAGCAATTTTATATCTTTTGTATATTAATTGGAGAACACCTTGATTGATTTCTTGTGGATATTCTTTTTCTAGGATGTTGATGACTGTTTGGATTTGTTTTATTAGTTCTTCTTTTTTGTTCATTTAATGCTCCTTAAGACTTCAATCTCCTACTAATAAATATCTAATCGTTGACAATTAAAACTTATAAAATCGCCTTCATTTATATCTCCTGGTATATTGTAATCCAATTCTAATAAAAATCCGCCCACTCTCACTTTTTCGTCACGCTTATCAATTAATTGTCCTAAGAAACTATAACTAAAATTATCATCTAATTTTTCAATTCTAACCTCTGCCACTTCTGCTTTCACTAAGTCTGACACATCTAAACAAAAAATAGGTTCTAATAGTTCACTTTCTTCAAGGTAATTTAATGGTTGAGCAAAACACATTAATTCCAGTTCGCCATCTGTTACAATCACATCAGCTTCTGAAGCTTCTTGTGAAATCCAGTTTATTTTCAATACGATCATCCTTTTTTTACTTCTTTGTCTTTACACCTAAACTTGGTACTTTTCAGAAAGTTCTTCAGCACAGAGTAGTTAAAATGCTTGTAGTAAGTCAAATAGTGATGGCCGGATTGATAGCAAAGAAAAAAGTAAAACCAGATATAGCAATCAAACTTAGAATGACCTTCACAGAAACATTTTAAAAATGCACAAGCTTACATTCAAAGATTATTTAACATTGCATCAAATAAAGTAGAAAAAGAAAGAATATCTTTTTTATTAACAATAATAAACATTTAAAAACCCTCAAAGAGACTCAAATTAATTCTTTTTGATGGTTCATCTATTCTATTTCAATCCTACTTTTACTTCACCATCATGAAAAATTTCAATCGCATATCCAGAAGATGGTGAAAAAATCCACGTATCAAAACTGACAGCTGTAACATCATCTATAGCTTCAAATACTTTATCTAAAGTAGATTGGATAATTGGTAACGCCCCTTCATCCCAAATTACATAAACAATATCACTGTACTCATTCAGTTTTTGATTCAAAAAGGATCGTATTTCATCGAATGTATCCACTTGCTCATAAGAAGATATCTTCTTCCATTCAATTTGCCCCCAATCAGTAAAGGGAAAAGAATTTTCAAAATCATTTAATATTTGCTCTCTATTATCTTCATATAAAATATGTACATCCTCACCTAGTGCCTCAATACACTCATCTAATAAACTCATCTAAAATCTCCTTATCTATTCAAATGTTTTAATAAAGATTTAAAAGTGCTTTCATTACCCTCAAATGGAATAGCAATCTTTCGAGCATTCGCCCCTTTACCATTACGAAAATCTTCAATATTTATATGTGGTCCCTTTTTAGGGTCATAATCTAATCTCCATCTTACTTTTCCGTCAGCGGACTGTCTACCAACGACTTTACCATATCCAGCACTCGACTTAAGCGTACCTGTATATGGTTGTGAATTGGGTCCTAGGTCTCCAACTATGTCTACTGTCTTATTTCTAGCTTGCTCATATGTTTTAACTTTATCTAATAATTGTTCTCCTCTTCCAATACCCTTTACTTTCTTCTCAACTTTCTTAGCTGCTTTCTCCCCTTTAATAATCTTAAAAACATATTTCCCCACTTTAACAATGTTGGTGCTTGGAACCATGTACACCCCTGATACCAAACGATCCATATCCGCGACTTTATCACCTGTTATCGGATCTCTTCCTGTAATAACCCGAATCGCGTCGTTTATTCCTGTAAATTCAACCGCTGTATTTAAGATATTTTGGGGTTGATCGCCTGTTTTTACATCAGAAATCGGTTTAACGCTCTCAATCGTTACTTTGTTTTTTTCTGATATTCGTAACCGATACAGCATTCCGTCTCGCATGACATCAACCGTTTTGGCATGTTCGAAGTTGATCTTTTTGTACTCATTTATGTTGTATACTTTTCCATTTAAGGTCAAGGTGGTTTGATTGATTTTACTAGACGGCGTTTCCCGAACAACCGTCTCCACATTCGCCTGTTGTTTCTCTTTCAGTTTCTTCAGCATGATCATCAATGGATTGTCTTTTGGGGTGTCTATTTTATCCTTCAATCCACTGATGGTGCTGCTTACTTTTTCTTCTTTTCCATCTTTTAAAATAGATCCCTTTTGATAGCTCGTAATGTCGATTTTTGGGCTGGTGAACATGGTACTTAAGATATCTATGTATTGCTTCATTGTTTGAAGAGAGCTTTTGGTTTCATGTAAAGCACTTGTCTGCTCCCTGTCAAATGCATGAAGCAAACCAATGGTTCTTGATGTCTCGAGCCATGCCTTTTGATAGTTCTGCTGAAACACTGATTCGTCTACATTTGGCAAATGAACAATATGACCAACTCTGCCAATGGCATGGTTTACCTCTGATACAATTTCAGAAATCGTTCGTTCAGCTTTTTTTAAGCCTTGATCAAGATCATGTTCGATAAATGCTTGTAATATATAGCCGTGCTCATTTGATTCTAGCGCGCTAAGAGCCTGCTTTGTGTTTTTCAATGCGGCGCTATATTCCTCAATGACGGCCTGAAAGAATTGCAGAAAGGGAATATGGCATTCTGTATAAAAGGCGCGGATGGCTTGTCCCGCCTCTCCCTTTAGTGCGCCATCGAGTGAGATGATGTGATTGATTTGTTTTTCGAGGGAGCTGATTTGCTGTGACTGCTGCTTTAACGCATTCAGCGTTTGATCTATTCCGTTTGTTAGCGCAAAGGCGTCAAGGGTTTTCATTGCGTTCTCCTTTATTTCCTTTTACTGCTGGAAGCAAGCGCCTTGTCCGTTTCAATCATGGTGTTCACCGCTTGTTCTGTTTGTACAAGTTGTTTCTGAAGAATACCTATATAGGATGTACTTAATTCGTCCAGCTGCTGATTGATCTTTTCTAATGTGTCTGCCGTCAGGAGCTGATTTCTTCCTTTGATGGTGGTTGGAAGGGCTGCATTCATTTGAGCGCCTGATTGTTTTGCATGCTGTAATACTTGTTTGACCTGACTGGCATCTATTTTAATTTCTCTCGTCATGTGACTACCCTCTTTTTTCTTCCAGTTGTTTCTGCTTTTCTTTCTCTATTTTTCTTTCAACCGAATGAATTTCATGTTCTAACGAATGGATATCCGATGTTAAATCACTGATTTTCTCATTGATTCGATTTAATAGATTGGTTAGCTGTACAGCTTTTATTTCCTGACTGGCGGAAGCCATTTCATCTCGAATGTCATCAAACGTGTCTGCCAAATGGCCAAACCATGTATGTGATGTCAGGTCTGGATGAGTGATTTTTTTGCTGGCATCTGACAGGGCCCATTTTGCCTCTTTGATTTCTTTTCGGCACATATTGAGTTCGATGATTTGTTCTTTTTTGATAGATATATCTGCCTTTAATGAATACAAGGCTGCTTTATATCCGATGATTGCTCCAGATATGGTCAAACACCTCTATTCCTTAAATAGTCCTCCGTTATGTTACCATTTACTAGCATAAGAGGCATATGATTGAAAGTGAATTTACCAAAAAATGAATCGTACGTATTGGGTTTTAATACCTATTTCTCGCGCGCAAAAAAGCTGGATTCATTTACTGAATCCAGCTTTTTATTGCTTATTTGAGCGATTCACCTGCTGATGCAGATGGATGATCGCTAAATGAGGTGTCTTTCTTTTCAGGAATATAATTTAGAGAGAAACCAACAAGACTGAAAAAGGCACTTAACACCAATGTTGGGTTTTTGAATAGGTTTGTACTTGCAATGATCATATCTCCCTTTTGCAAAAGAATCCCTAGTATTTGACCGAATACCAACAGGGCTCCTGACGTTAAGAACAGGACAAGCAGCACTTTAAATAAATATTCCATCAATGCTCTCATGTGTTTCTCCTTTCTATACTGGAAGTATTCCCATTCCGATGAGCCAGCCAATTCCTACGATCGGCAGCATATAGTAGAGAATCAGCGGTATAAACGTTTTCTCCGGTCTGGCTCCTGCAAGACCAGAAGCAATGAAAATTGATCCTGATGCCGGTGGGGAAGCGCCTTCTGTTGATGAAAAAGCAAGAATGGCGACAACAGCCACAACTGGATCCACTCCGACTGAGACTAAAGCTGAAAATGAGACAAGTCCAACAGCTGTTAATGTGGCTGTAGAAGATAATGGTCCAGCCACCAGTGTGACAAGAATACCCACAATGAGCACCATGAGCCATTTCGGAATGGTAAGTACTGATGTGATTTGCGTCAAATCTTCTGCCAATCCTAATTCAGCAAGCACCTGACTAGCAGCAACAGCAAACAGCATCAAGGCACCGATCGTTGTAAACTTAGGTATAGCCGACTTGAAAAACTGAGACCAATCTAGTGCAGACGCCTTTTTTCTCCCAATTGTTAAACTAATCAACATCATGAGAATCGGAATCCACGTAATTAAAGAAATTTGATCCATTGCCTCTGGTCCAATGTTTGGATTACTTTTCAAGTAGTTTGCCAGCGGACCTATCGTGACAATGATAGGAGTTAAGGCACCGAAAAAAATAAAGATCGACTTCCACCCTTGTTTTACAGCTTCCCTAAAAGGAAGAATATCATCTGGCGGCATGGCCTGAATTTTATTCTTTTTCACCAGAATATACACAAGAATAAATCGGTATACGACTTGATACAGTCCTCCTATTAATAGGGCAATATATAAATCTCCCTCAGATACAAGGGCTGCAATTGGTGCAAACCCCAGCATGATAAACATGGAAGAGTTCGGAGGCAGTGCCGCCCCAAGTCCGCCATTCCCTGCTAAAATGGTCGCTGTATGCGTTCGGCTCCAGCCTGATTTAATCATCCAAGAGGCTGTGATAGAGCCAGTGGCCGCTGTGTTTGCAGAATTTGAACCTGAAAGAGCACCTAAGACTGCTGAACCTAACGTACTCATATAAGCCGCTCCACCGGGAAGTTTTCCTACAACCGAATTTAAGATTCGCAAGAGTGCATGAATTAATTCCAGCTTTTCGATTAAATAGGCCATGAATACAAATGCAACAGCTGCATAGAGCACCTCATATGTGGATGCAAATTTTAATCCATCCCAGAACAGTCTCAATGCATCCAATCCGCCAAATAATGTGGTTGCAATAAAGCCTAATAGCATGGCTTCTCCCATATTCCGCTTCACGACGACATTCCATATAATGATGACAGCTATGAATACAATCAACGCAATAAAACCCATATCGTTTTTTCGCCTCCCCTTTGTTCAATAAAACGCTTACAATTTATTGCCCCTGCTGCATCACGTCAATGACTTCTTCCCAGCTGGCCGGCTTTTTCCCATTAAACCGTTCAACAAATTGAAAGTCTGCTAATCTCTCTAGCTTCTGTTGTGCTGCCCGAGACATACTGGCATCAACCTCTGCTTCATCCAGCATTTCAATAGAGCCAAGAAGCTCGATCGCTCGTCTTTTCGCATGAAGTGCACTCCCTGTCACAAGACGGTTCATGGTCTCTTCAAAACTTTTGCTATCCATTGTATCGCTTAGTGAAGAAATCACTTGTTGTTCCACGTTGTACTTTTTTGAAATTTCCAAAAATTCAACCAAGAGACCAACGATCCCCTTCATATAAACGCTTCTGATCAGCTTCAAGGCCGAAGCATCTCCTGGCTGGTCACTGATTTTTTTAATATTCATGCCATAAGCATTCATTACTTTCATGAATTGGTCAGTTCCACTGCCGCTTGCCGTGATCGGAACCTTGTGTTTGTTAACTGGAAGAGGCCCTAGCATGGCAGCATCTACGAATAGAGCTTTTTGCTTTTCAATTTCGTTTGCCACTTGTTTTTTGATGTCTGGTGTTGATGCCGATACATCTACATATAATTGATTCTCTTTCAAACTTCCCGATACGGATTGGGCCACTTCTAAGGTTTTATTCGCTGGCACAGCAGCAATGACAATATTAGATTTCTCAATGACTTCACTAATACTGCTGGTTAATTGAACTCCTGTCTGCGATGCTTTTTCCTTCAACGCGCCAGCCAATTTCTCGTTTTGTAATAGTACATCATACGCATAAAATTGATCTAATCCTTCTGTTTTCAATCCTGTTGATAACTCATATGCAGCTTCTCCATATCCAATAAAGCCTATCTTCATCACAGATTCCCCTATCCCTGATATTTTTTCATTCTGCCTTCCAGCCATGCCGGTGCTAAGAGACTGATGTCTTGCTTTCCTTCGTTCATATACTGTTGAATCGTTTGTAATCTTTGATTTTCATACGCTTGTTTCTCTTCCGCTAGTGTCAGCAGGTGTTCCGCCTTTTCCTTTGGAACGATGACGACTCCATCATCGTCAGCAATGACTAAGTCACCTGGTGCTACTTTGACACCGCCGCACGAGATGATTTGATTCAATTCCCCAGGACCATCTTTAAAAGGTCCATTTGGCATAAACCCCTTACTGTATATCGGAAAAGCCAGTTCTTCTAAAGCGAGTTTGTCACGAACAAGCCCGTCAATCACGATTCCTTCTATTCCTACAGCCTTTGCTACACCTGCCATCAATTCCCCTAAATATGCATGACCCTTATGGTCTTTTCCATCAACAATCAGTACATCTCCTTCTTTCGCAGAATAGATCGCTTGATGAAGAAATAAATTATCCCCTGGCCGTAAGCTGACGGTAAAAGCTGTACCTACTATATCCATGCCTCTTGCAACTGGTTTGATTTGATGATCCATTGCGCCGGTGCTTCCCATCACATCTGCCAGCAAGGTCGAGTTCAGTTTTTTTGCCCGATCTATTAGATCATTTGACACGAATTGAACAGTACCCATTGTTTCCATCATCCCCTTTGAGTTATATTCGTTACACTCAATTTTATTAAAGTAATATATATTACTTTTGTGACACGATCATACCATCTCGATTTTATTTAGTAAAGCGCTTTCAAAAAAATCAAATGAAAAAATGAGTCACCACACGACTAATGTGTTGTGTGATAACTCATTTTCGTTAACATATGATTGATTTGATCTAAACGAGGTTTTGTCCTTTCAGGATCATTAATGGCTAAGGCACTTAAAATGTAATCTACGATAAAGATAGCAGATACGACAGAGTTATGAGAGCCCGCACTTGCTGAGGAACATGGTAATACATATTGTGCATACTTGGTTAGTGGAGAGCTGTAGCTGTCTGTAATTAAAAGCACTTCCACCCCATATGACTTCGCTGCCTCCAGCAAATCCTTTATACGCTTTGCATAGCGAGGATAGCTGACCGCTATAATGAAATCATCAGATTGAAAATGAACGAGTTCGTCGACCCAGTCACTTTTGTCTGCATCAATATATTGACAGTTCCCCAGTAGGCGATTGATTCCTTGTGACAGATACTCGCCAACAGGTCTTCCACTTCGGACACTTGTACACAGAACCTGGCGGGAGCTGGCTATTTTTTCAACAATATGCTGAAAGGTTTCTTCTGTGATATTGTCTAAAGCGTACTGGATATTTTGAAATTGCAGCTCGACATGATTATGCAAAAGCTTACTTTTATTTGAATGCTTGAGGTTCGCTTCAAGTCTCGTTTGAGGGGCAGCTTTATGCTTCATATTTGATTGAAGCTCTTTTTGAAGCTCGGAGAAACCGGAATACCCTACAGCAGCAGAGAATCTCATGATGGTCGCTGTACTCGTCCCTACTTTTGACGCCAATTTATCTACAGTTAAAAACGCAACCTCCATTGGATTTTGCACGATATAATCTGCAATTCTCCTTTGTGCCTCGGTTAATCCCGCGACCTTATGCTGAAGCTTATGTATGAAATCGTCCATTATAGCACCTGCCTATTCTATCGGCTTTATCTACGATCAAAATTTTTTCTTTTCCCCCTATATTGTACACATTTGTCATCAAAAAAACAGCCAGCACGAATCTATCGTACTGGCTGCCTTTGTTGAGATTATTATAGTGCTTGAGCTGCTGTGATAAGCGCAAGGTTGTAAACGTCTTCGGCATTACAGCCTCTTGATAGATCGTTTACTGGCTGGTTTAAACCTTGAAGGATAGGACCTACAGCTTCAAAGTTACCTAAGCGCTGTGCAATTTTGTAGCCAATGTTTCCAGCTTCGAGGCTAGGGAAAACAAATACGCTGGCGTCGCCTTTGATGACGGAATCTGGCGCTTTTTTCGCTGCTACTGAAGGAACGAAAGCTGCATCGAATTGGAATTCTCCATCAAGTACAAGCTCAGGTGCCTTTTCTTTTGCAATGCGAACTGCTTCAGATACTTTTTCTGTTTCGTCTGATTTTGCTGAGCCTTTTGTAGAGAAGCTAAGCATTGCCACACGTGGTTCGATATCAAACATTTTTGCTGTGTTTGCACTTTCAATCGCAATTTCAGCTAGATCTTGGCTGTCTGGTGCAATGTTGATTGCGCAATCAGCAAACACATATTGCTCTTCGCCGCGAGCCATGATGAAGACGCCAGATGTTTTCTTTACGCCTTCTTTTGTTTTAATGATTTGAAGTGCTGGACGCACTGTGTCAGCAGTTGAGTGTGCCGCACCGCTCACAAGTCCGTCTGCAAGACCTTTATACACAAGCATTGTACCGAAGTAGTTTTCATCCAGTAATGCTTTTCTTGCTTGCTCTTCTGTTGCTTTGCCTTTACGTCTTTCTACGAAAGCTTGTACAAGCTCTTCAAAACCTTCATATGTATGAGGATCATACACGTCAACACCATCAAGTGTAAGACCTAATTCTTTTGCTTTAGCTTCAACTTCTTGTTTTTTTCCTACCACAATTGGCTGCAATACTTTGCCATCTGCTAGTTTTTGAACGGCTGTTAGAATGCGTTCGTCCATTCCCTCAGGAAAAACGATCTTTACTCCTTTACCTGCAACCTTTTCCTGAACTGTTGAAAAAATATCTGCCACTTCAATACCCTCCTTGATTTTACAAAAAAAGCGTTCTCTTTTAAGCATACTCTTCTTCTACCTAAATTCAAACTACCAACTTATATTATAGCGCTTACAAATTAAATTCTTATTTTTCAAACTAATTTAATCAATTTTGAAAAAAGCTGTTTTCCTCGTTCAAGTTTTGATCACATCTCCATTTGGACAAACTATGTTATAGTTGGAACAGATGGAAAACTGTTAATAGGAGTGAAAGAAATGAGCGAACAACATACAACAAATGAAGCAGCTCAAACACTAGATGGCTGGTATGCGCTGCATGATTTTAGAACAATCGACTGGACAGCTTGGAAGCTGCTGACAAGTGATGAGCGCCAAGCCATCATTCATGAATTCACAGGTCTATTGGAAAAATGGAAAACAGCTGAGCAAGATAAAGCTGGAAGCCAAACAATCTATAGTATTGTCGGCCAAAAAGCAGATATTATGCTCATGATTTTACGTCCGACAATGGAAGAACTTGGTGAAATTGAACTCGAATTCAACAAGACACGACTAGCAGAGTTTACGATTCCAGCTTATTCGTATGTTTCAGTTGTTGAGCTCAGCAACTACTTAGCAGGAGGCGGCGATGGCGGAGATCCTTACGAGAACCCGCATGTACGTGCTCGCTTATATCCAGAGCTTCCTTCTTCTCAATACGTGTGCTTCTATCCAATGGATAAAAGACGTTCTGGCAATGACAACTGGTACATGCTTTCCATGGATGAGCGTAAATCTCTTATGAGAAGCCACGGTTTAATTGGCCGAAGCTATGCTGGGAAAGTAAAACAGATCATTACAGGTTCTGTTGGTTTTGATGATTATGAGTGGGGCGTTACCCTTTTCTCTGATGATGTGCTTCAATTTAAAAAATTGGTTTATGAAATGCGCTTTGATGAAGTCAGTGCACGCTACGGCGAATTTGGTTCCTTCTTTGTTGGAAACCGATTAGCAAACGAGCAGCTGGCGTCTTATTTCCATGTATGATAAACTCTTAAGGCTTCGGATCTCTCCGAAGCTTTTTTATTTATTTGTTTAGAAAGGTGATCACATCTTCATTTTCAGGATAAGTAAGAAACAAAACTAAACTCCTAGCTCACAACAATACAGTGAGGAGTAACATCATTTTATTTCTTTAGCCTGCTTTCAATAAATTGAAGTGTGTCAGCTGCTATTTTATTTCTAGATAGTACAATTCCAGCATGCCCACAACTGTATACGTACCTTTTAGGTTGATTCCAGCTATTCCACAGAGTATCAGCATCGTTTATGTCAATATACATGTCATATTTTCCTGATATTAAGAGTACATTTTCTTTGTCTACGAGAAGTTTTGCTTTACTAGGATTCATAATATCCCAAGCTTTGTCGAGTTCTTCATACGTTGTCCCATGTTCCTCCAGATCTCTTCGTATATACTTCCCAGGAAGAGTGTTCCAGATGGAATGCGCAATATTATTCGCATAAAAAGCTGATACAACAATATTCACGTCTTTCTCGACTGTTGCTAATAAGTTTGTTAGCCATCCTCCTAAACTAATACCAACTACGATTATATCCCCACCTTCATTTTCCTTGATCCATTTAATCAGCCCTCTAAGTTCAACAATAGCTTGCTGGGAGGAATGCACTGTTCGACTTATATTGGCGCTAATCATGTGTTCACCAGAATATGTTGAATTTTGTGGTTCCCTATCGAAATGATAAGGCAGCGTGTAGTAATACATATTCCAATCATAATGTTTAACGATTTTATCGTGAAAAATCTTCTTGATTCTGTCGTATGAATCCATTCTCCATCCATGTACAAAGATTACATTGGGCTTGTGCTTTGACTCTTTTCGTAAAAACACTTCCCCAGAAACCTTGTCATTCTTATCTTCACCAGATTTGATGCTTGAATTAAAAGAAAATATTCCACTTTCTAAGTTTACTGTATGGTTGTTGATGTGAAATTGTAAATCAATAGGCTGAGCACTAAAAAAACAATCCCTGTTACCTACGTCAATAGGCAAATTTTTATAGTGACTTTCTTTGCTTCTTGTTCTGTGCATATCCATTAATGCTGCGTAATCTATTACTTTTAAAAGCTTCAAAAGAATTAACTCCTTTAATTTCAAATTATTACTATACGAATATTTCAGCATAAAAAGCTGAAAAGAATACAAAGGGCTAAAATAAAAATCATTTTAGCCCTTTGTCAAAAATCTGAAAACTTTTTATTTCACCACGGTCATCTCTGGCTCTTCTATTTGTTTCAAGCGTTCCTGAATTGGATGGGAAAAAGAGTGCTCTGACAAGACAATATGGGAGACGGTTTTTGTAAATCCAGACACTTCTTGAATAAAGGCTTCAATTTCTTCAAGAGAAGAAACTGACAGCTTAATGAAAAAGCAAGACTGCCCTGCCACTCGATAAGCAAAAAAGGCGCGTGGATGCTCATTCATAAAAGTCACAAAACGCTGATACTCCCCATTTAACACCGTAACTTCCAGCAGGCAGTCAATCAGAAGCCCTAATTTTTTATAATTGACCTGAACAGAATACCCTTCGATAATCCCTGCATCCTCTAATTTACGTACTCTTTCTGCTACCGCAGGTGCTGATAAATTCACTCGTTTGGACAATTCCCTCATGGATAAGCGGGCATCTTCTCTCAATTCATTTAAAATATGCACATCTACATCGGTGATTTTCATTCGTACCTCTCCTATCCAAAAATCGTTCCATTTGAAAAGTATTTTATGATAATACTTATGATGCGAAATGTAAAATAAAACTAAATAATGGTAGAATTTATTTTAACGGAATTGAATGAAAAAGCAAGTATGGAGGGATCACTTGATGAAAGAATCTTTAGACAGCCAGGCTTCTAAAACATTTCCCATCACACTTGCCATTGCACTCACACTTGGCGTTTTTGCGGCGGGATCGGAAGAGCTGGTGATTTCACCACTGCTGCCTGATTTATCAAACTCCTTTCAGCACTCTCTTGATATTCTCGCTCTTTCCATCAGCATTTATGGGTTAGCTGTGCTGGTTGGGGCTCCGCTGCTCGTTCCTTTAGGGGACCGGTATTCAAGAGAGCTGTGTTTGATTATTGGGCTGTCTTTCTTTTTGATTGGAACAGTGATGTGTGCTGCTGCCCCAAATTTGGCCGTGTTTTTTGCAGGCCGTGCTATTTCTGGGCTGGCGACTGGTGTATTTGTGCCAACAGCCTATGCTCTTGTGGGAGACCGGGTTCCATATGAATATCGCGGCAAAGTGATGGGACTCATTGTATCGAGCTGGTCTCTTTCTCTTGTCCTTGGTGTGCCCATTGGCGCCTTTATTGGTCAAAGTTTGAACTGGCGCTGGACATTTTGGATTTTCGCCATGATGAGTCTCGTTGTCCTGCTGCTCGTCATCCTTGAATCTCGTAAACAAGTCGCAGCAGCTGATCCGAAGGCATCTCAAGCTAGGGAGAAATCAGGCTCTATATGGGGGGCTTTAAAAATCGACCGAGTCCCTGCCTATTTGACCGTGACATTTTGTAACATGCTTGGATTTTATGGCATGTACTCATTTTTAGGGGCTTACCTGCAAAGTCTGTTTTCCGGGGGTCAATCAACAGCTGGACTTCTGATCATGGCTTATGGCGTTGGTTTTTCCATGAGTATATTTACCGGGAAATTAGCTGATTGGTTTGGCAAAACACGCTCACTTTTCTTTGTGCTGGGCGGCATTACGCTCGTTCTTGCCTTACTTCCTTATGCACCGTTCTCATGGACATTGCTCATTTTCGCTTTATTTATTTGGGGTGCCATGCAAAGTTTATCCGTCACGCTTTTGAGCACCGTCCTGAGCGACTGCTCTCAAACCCACCGAGGCAAAGTGATGGCTTTTTACAGCCTTGCTTCCAATCTTGCCGTTATGCTTGGCTCCGCTCTGATGGGACCTGTTTATGTCCATTTCGGCTATCATACGGTAGGGCTTGTATGTGCACTCATTACGCTTGTTGGTTTTCTCATCAGCTTCGTCAGCTATAAACGCGAAAAAACTTTACAGCAGAAACATAAAAATACATTTGAAACGTGAGCTCATTTCACTGCACATCTTGATATGTGCAGTTTTTTAGATCAATTTTTAATATCATCATAAAATACATTTTTTATAAATTTTGTTGACAATTGCCAATTTTATTTTTTATAATCTAGTAAAAATTTGAAAAAGATTGGATGGTAAACATGATCTTAAAGAATGATGTTTTTCATTTCAAAGAAGAGCCCATCGTTTCACCTAAGATGTTTACAGTCAATACATTAGGCCCTAAGGGGACAAGCAGTGAATATGCAGCAAAACATTTCATCTCTCATTCCACCACTACACTCGGCACTCATACGAAACTATCCCTTTATGACACATTCGAAACTTGCATTGAACATACTCTCTCTAACGCACTCCAATACACTCTCGTTCCACACGCATACGAAGGAATTAAACACTTCTACATGAGACCTGACCTGCAGCTTTTACAAATTTTCAGATGTGACACGCCCATGTATGGTTTGGCTGTCAGACCAGATTTCCCCTTTCAAGAACAAATGCTTCACCATTTAAAAATTGTTTCTCATCCTGCACCTGTGAATTTGATTCAATATTTTATTCATCAAAATGCTGAATTTGAGCTTGTCAATTCTACAAGTACAGCCGCACAAAAGGTAAGAGACGGCGAATTTGATTTCGCTTTAACCAATGAGGTGGCTAGAGCTACATACGGCCTCACCTTCATTCGAACATTTAAAAGCATTCCTATGAGCTGGTCTATATTCGGAAAAGGAGAGATGTAACATGACAACTGAACAAAAGGTGCAAGAATTATATTTTCCTCAAGCGAAAAAACGAGAATGGGATAATGGTGTCATCCAATATTCTACTGTCAGAGGCGATACGGAAGTGTTAATTTCATACGTCCCTCCTCACACGATCATCGAACCTCACGAGCATCCAGAAGCACAAATCGGCATCGTATTAAAAGGCGAGCTTCAAATAACGGTCGGCCAATCGACCCAATTACTCACTCCATTAGAATCAGCCTATATTGCACCACCATTCGTTCCTCACGGCGCATCGAATCTGACAGATGAAGAAGTGATCGCCATTGATATTAAGAGATTAAAAGATGGCGAAGAATATACGGCTCCTCCTACTTATTTCTTAGACATTTTCAAAACGCGTGATTTGCTTCCTGGCATGGAAGTGACTTTTTTTGTAGAGGACTGGATGGAGCTTATGATTGCCAACATTCCGGGAAATGGCGGGGAAATGCCTTTTCATAAGCACCGTAATGAACAAATCGGGATTTGCATTAGCGGCGGGTATGATATGACGATTGAAGGCTTTACAGAAAAGATGGAATTTGGCACGACTTACTTCTGTGATCCAAAAGAAGATCACGGCGCCATTAATCCAAAGCCAGAAGCATCAAAGTCTATTAATCTCTTCTTCCCTCCACGCTATAACCGCTTAAAGCCAAAAGCGTCTAAGGTGAAGAAATGAACATTGCCGGAAAAGTCGTCCTGATTACAGGAGGTGCGTCTGGGATTGGGCTTGCCGCCGTCAAGCTTTTCCTTGAGCACGGAGCAAAAGTAGCAGTGGCTGATATCAATGAAGATAGCGGTAAACAACTCGTTGAATCATTGCCTCATGAACATGCTGCGTTTTTCAAAACAGATATTACGAATGAGTCTGACTGTCAAAAAACCGTTCAATCCGTGCTGAGCCAATTCGGGACAATTGATGTTTTGATTAACAATGCAGGCATCGAAATTGTCTCACCTATTCACGAGATGACTCTGGAGGATTGGAACCACATTCTACAGGTCAACCTGACTGGTGTATTTCTCATGAGTAAGCATACATTGCCGCATATGCTTGAGAAGAAAAGCGGAAGTATTATTAATACCGGATCTGTCGGAGGCCTCGTTGGCTGGCCTGACATTCCTGCATACAACGCAACGAAGGGCGGCGTCATCCAGCTCACCAAATCGATGGCGATCGACTATGCCGCTCATCAAATCAGGGTGAATTGTATCGCCCCAGGCATCATTGATACGCCATTAAATGAAAAATCCTTTTTAGACAATCATTCAGAAAGTCTTGAGGTTGTCAAAAAGGAAAAAGCAAAGGTGAATCCCTTGCTTCGTCTCGGAAAACCCGAAGAAATTGCGGGCGTGATGCTGTTTCTCGCCTCTGATCTATCCAGCTATATGACTGGAAGTGTTGTCACAGCAGATGGCGGATACACCGCTAGATAAAAAGGAGTGCTTTCATTGAGTAAAAAAACCGTACTTGTCATTGCTGACTTAGGAGGATGCCCGCCCCATATGTTTTATGAAAGCGTGGCAGCATCTTATCATATCGTTTCTTATATCCCGAGACCCTTTGCCATTACAAAGGGTCACGCTGAACTAATCGAAAAATACTCCATTGCCGTCATCAAAGATCGTGATTATTTTGAGACACACCCTTCTTTTGAACACCCTGATTCTATTTACTGGGCACATGATGATTATTTGAAATCAGAGGAAGAAGTGGTAGATGACCTAGTCCGTGTGGCTTCCTTTTTCAAAGCTGATGCCATTACCACCAATAATGAATTATTCATTGCACCAATGGCAAAAGCAGCTGAGCGGCTGGGGCTGCGCGGCGCTGGGGTAAAAGCAGCTGAAATGGCACGTGATAAAAGCCAAATGAGGGCTGCATTTAACGCTGCTGGTGTCAAAGCGGTGAAAACTCAGCCTGTCACGACTTTAGCTGATTTCCAGCAAGCTATTGAACATATCGGGACACCACTTATTTTAAAGCCTACATATTTAGCAAGCTCCATTGGTGTGACCCTTTTTCATGACAAAACCGGCAGTGATGATCTCTTTTTAAACGTACAATCCTACTTGCAAACAATTCCCGTCCCAAACGCTGTGACATATGAAGCACCATTTGTCGCTGAAACGTACTTAGAGGGCGCTTACGAGGATTGGTATCAGGAGGATGGCTATTCCGATTATGTCAGTGTAGAAGGGTTCGTCGTGGAGGGGGAATATATCCCTTTTGTCATTCATGACAAGACCCCTCAAATCGGTTTTACAGAAACGGCTCATATTACTCCTTCGATCCTAGACAATGAAGCCCAGCAAATCATCATTGAGGCAGCAAAGAAGGCAAATGAAGGGCTGGGCCTTGAAAACTGTGCGACTCATACAGAGATCAAACTCATGAAAAATCGAGAAACGGGACTGATCGAATCAGCAGCTAGATTTGCTGGCTGGAATATGATTCCGAATATCAAAAAAGTGTTTGGGGTGGATATGGCCAAGCTGCTGATCGATGTATTAGTCGATGGAAAAAAAGCGGCGCTGCCAAAAGAGCTGCTTTCTGGACATACGCATTATATTGCAGACTGCCATTTATACCCTCAGCATTTCAAAGAAAGCGGACACATACCGGCAGAGGCCACACATATCACCATTGATCATATCCATATTCCGCAGGATGCTTTAGTTGGAGATACTGTGATCGTCAATAAATCCGTCCCGTCCAAAGGCACCTTTGTCGATCTATCTTTATTTGAAGCCTTTAACGGCATCGTGTCGCTTGAGTTAAAAGGGTCATCCTCACAGGATGTTGCTGCATCCATCCGCAACTTACAGAAGCAAGCTGCTATTCATTTAATGGATGAATTAGTCAAGGGATAGAAAGAGAGGGTAACGTGGTGGAGATCTTACCATCTAACATGATTAAACGGCTGCCAGAACAGAAATTTGGAACCGTATTTGAGAAAATTGCGCAAAAAGCACAAAACGGAGCGAACATCATAAACCTGGGTCAGGGAAATCCCGATCTTCCTACTCCTGCACATATCGTAAGCGCCCTTCAAGAGGCAGCAGCCACTTTGCAATTTCAGCAATATGCACCTTTTAGAGGCTTCGACTTTTTCAAGCAAGCCATTGCAGATTTCTACAAAAAGGAGTTCGGCACTGAGATAGATCCACAGAAAGAAGTTGCTCTTTTCAATGGAGGGAAAACAGGCCTTTATGTCATGAGTCAGTGTCTGCTTGACCCTGGGGACGTTGCCCTCATCCCCGATCCAGGATACCCAGAATATCATTCTGGGATCTTGATGGCAGACGCTAAGCCCTACTGCATCAAACTTGAATCGAAAAATGGCTATTTGCCAAATCTCTCTTCAATTGATCCGGAGGTGATTAAAAAGGCAAAGGTTCTTTTCTTAAATTATCCGAATAACCCAACAGGTGCTGTGGCAAATGATGCATTTTTTGAAGAGGCTGCTGATTTTGCATCGGCTCACGGACTGCATGTCATTCATGATTTTGCCTATGGTTCATTTCATTATGAGCAAAAACCAGTAAGCTTTCTGAACGCTCCTCTTGGGAAAAGCGTAGGAGTGGAATTATATTCTCTATCCAAAACATTTAATATGGCAGGATGGAGAGTCGCTTTTGCTGTAGGTAATGAGGACATCATCCAAGCCATTAACGCCTTCCAAGATCATGTGTTTGTCAGTATGTATGGCGGATTTCAACAAGCCGCAACCGTCGCCTTGCAAAGTGATGACTGTCACATACAATCATTAAAAGAGGTCTACCTTGAACGAATTCACTTCTTCATCCGTCAGGCCGAAAAGCAGCTAGGATGGTCCATCGAACGTCCAGCTGGCGCCTTTTATTTATGGGCTCCCATCCCTGATGATTTTGAACATTCTCATGCATTTGCAGACTATTTACTCGAACATTCTGATGTTGTTGTCACGCCTGGGGGTGTGTTTGGAGCACATGGAAGCCGTCATGTCCGCATCTCAATGGTTGCTCCAATTGAACAGCTTGCCCTGTTTATCGACCGGCTTCGCATCCTTCCGATTCGCTTTAATCAAAAAACCCGCATATAGCGGGTTTTTTGATGTCATATACTTTTCATCGAACCACCATCGACGGATATTTGTTGTCCTGTAAGATAGGAGGCTTCCTCTGATGCGATAAAAGCGGCCAATGAAGCCATTTCACTAGCTGACCCCACTCTTTTCATTGGAATTCCTGACGCTACAGCCTGTACAGCTTCTTCCCTCGATAATGCCTGTTTACGCATCATGTTTCCGATAAATTGTTCATACCGATCTGTAGCTATAAATCCCGGATTTAAACAATTCACTGTGATCCCTGAAGGTGCAAGCTGTGTGGCAGCATTTTTACTAGCATTAATAATCGCTGCATTCATCATACTGTTCGTAAACATTTGGTCACCGGGCTCCTTCCATAGGTTCCCGACAATTTGAATGATCCGGCCATATTCATGTCGTTTCATCATCGCTGCCGCACGCTTCATCATATCAATGTACGCAATGGCTTTTTGAGAAAATGCTGCCATCATCTGCTCGCTGTCACATGAATCAAAAGTATCTGGCTTCCCCCCTGGAATGTTATTAATCAACACATCCAGTCTGCCAAACTCTTTTTCTATTTTCGTAAAAGCCTCAGCCCTCACTCCTTCATCTGACATGTCCCCACAGAAAAGAGCCACCGGCTCCTTTGTTTCTGCCATACGCCCAATGTGCTGCTGCGCTTCTTCTAGTGAGGATTGATTTCTAGAATTGATGATGATCTTTACATTGTCTTGAGCGGCAAGCTTTATGGCGATGGCCTTTCCAATCCCTGTACTTGCTCCTGTTACAAACGCAATTCTTTTAGACAAACTCATCCACATCCCTTTTCTTATCAGCTTCGTACATATACATAAAATGACACATATAGAATGTATTTCAACAAAAAAAGACCTTTCTCCTGCGAAAGGCCCCCGTTCTCTATTTAAATGTCGTTTCCCAATTAAACCCGATCGTTTCGTCATTCCAGGCGATTCTCTTTTCATCTGGGTTTTTCGGGTCATACGATTCTGTTGTGAAATACACAATTTGCAGCGGCGTCTCACCTAGTACACGGTAGCCATGCGCGACACCCTTTGGGATGAGAAGCAGCATCGGATTGTCTTCCCCCATATAATACACATCGGTTTGCCCCTTTGTGGGAGAGTCCTCACGCAAATCGTATAACACGACCTGTGCATGACCTGCCGGGAAGAACCAAACGTCGTCTTGTTTTTCATGATAATGAAAAGCTTTGATCACGCCTGGAAAGCTTTTCGACCATGACGCCTGACCAAAGCGTTTCAGCATCGGCTCATCATCTCGAATGAGCTCTGCAAAAAAGCCGCGGTCATCACAATGTTTCATGAGTTTTTTTGTTTGAACACCATCAATCATACTGTTGCCATCTCCCTTCTTTCTGCAAATATTCGTGAAGTGCATCCTTCCAATGCCTCGGCTGCCAGCCTGTGGCTTCAATCGCTTGAAGATCTAAGACAGAATAGGCTGGGCGTGGCGTTTGGAAGCCGTACTCTTCCGTGGAAATCGGCTCAATTGTAGCGGACAGGCCGCTTTTCATCACAATTTCTGACGCAAAATCAAACCAGGAACAGCTTTCTCGATTACTGACATGGTACACGCCTGCCTTCTGATCAAACAAATGAATCAAGGCCTCGGCTGCATCCTTTGTATAAGTAGGAGACCCTATTTGATCGTTCACAATGCGCAAATGATCCTTCGTTTCAGCGAGCCGAAGAATGGTATTCACAAAGTTATGCCCCTCATGTCCGTAGAGCCACGAGGTACGAATGATTTTCACTTCGTCTGACACAAGCTGAATCAATTCCTCACCAAGCTTTTTACTCTTTCCATAAATGGTTTGAGGATCTGCTTGTGCATCGACTTGGTAAGGGGTGTCCGCCTGCCCGTCAAACACATAATCTGTACTGACATGTAACACATCAGCGCCTGCGCGCTTTGCTTCCAGGGCTGTATAGTAGGCGCCAATGCCATTCACAAGATACGCCTTTTCGGTTTCTGTTTCACATTGATCAACAGATGTATAGGCTGCTGCACTGACAACAATATCAGGCTGATAGTGTCTCATCGCATGTCTAACTGCCTGCTGGTCTGTGATATTGAGCATGTTCCTCGTTAAGGCAATGACGGTCATGTCTTTTTCTTTGAGCTGTCTGCTCAATTCTTTCCCTAATTGGCCGCCTGCACCGGTGATTAAAACTTTCATCCGTCACCCTTCTTCGCTCTGATCGTATTTGGTTCGATACCAATTGATCGTTTTTTCGATACCTTCTTCAAATGACGTCTCCTGCGTCCAGCCGAGCTCGCCTTTTAGCTTACTGGCATCAATGGCATACCGTCTGTCATGTCCTTTTCGGTCTTGAATAAACGCAATTTGATCATGACTGATTCCGAGCTGCGATAGAATCGTTTTGGTTAAATCGAGATTTGTTTTCTCATTGCCGCCGCCAATATTGTATACCTGCCCGGCTGTGCCGTTTTCGAGCACCTTCTTCACAGCTCTCGCATGGTCCTCTACATACAGCCAATCGCGAATTTGCCGGCCGTCTCCATAAATCGGGATTTTCTCTCCATTGACTGCTTTTCTAATAATGGTCGGTATTAATTTTTCCTCATGCTGATACGGTCCGTAATTGTTGCTGCATCGTGTAATCATCGCGGGTAATTGGTGAGTGTGGATATAGGATTTCACAAGCAGGTCTGAACTCGCCTTGCTTGCTGAATAAGGATTATTCGGTGAAAGTGGTGTTTGTTCTGTGAAAGCAGGATCATCTGGCTCCAAATCTCCATATACTTCATCTGTTGAAATATGAATGAGCTTTTTCGCCTTTCCTTTTAAGACTGCTTCAAGCATACGATACGTTCCGAGGACATTTGTTTGAATAAAAGGCTCTGCCGATTCAATGCTGCGATCAACATGCGATTCTGCCGCAAAATGAATGATTGCATCATAGACTTCGTCAAATGCTTGATCCAGCTCATGCTGAAGGGTAATATCCCCCTGAATAAACCGAAAATGAGACAACTTTAATAATTCATCCATCTCGTCTGGATGACTGGCATATGTTAATTTATCAAAAACGGTGAGCCTGATATTTGTATCCTGAAGCAGCAGCTTCACAAAATTCAGTCCGATAAAACCCGCTCCGCCTGTAATTAAATAAGACTTCGTCATTCGGATCCCTCTTTTTTCTTCATCGTTTCAAACATTTTCGCAGATGCTTCGTGGAGAGATTCATGTGTTCCTGCATCAATCCACCACCCTTTTAACATATCATAGGTCAGCTGGCTATTTGAGATATAGAGATTGTTCACGTCTGTAATCTCTAATTCGCCTCGATCTGACGGCAAGATTCTCTCAATATATTGAAAGACTTCTTGATCATAAAAATAGATGCCCGTGACGCAGTAAGATGAGCGCGGATACTCCGGCTTTTCTTCTATTGATAAAATCCGTTGGCGCGTGGCATCAATTTCTGCAATGCCAAACCGGTTTGGATCTGCCACTTCTTTCAACAAAACCTTGGCTCCTCTATCTTGCCGCTGAAAGGCTTCAACAAAAGGGTTTAGCGAATCCTCAAATACATTATCACCAAGCATCAGCACAAACTTCTCCCCTTTAACAAAGGGCTTTGCATAGGATAAGCCGTCTGATATCCCAGACGCTTCAGGCTGTACCTGATATACGATGTTCATCCCCAGTTCCTGATCGCTTTCAAGCAGCTTTTGAAACAGCGGGATTTGTTCTTCTTGTGATATGACCATCACATCTAAAATCCCTGCTTCCTTCAATTTGAACAATGACCAATAAATCATTGGATATGGACCAACCGGCAATAAATGTTTATTGAAAATCTTCGTTAAAGGCGCCAGTCGTGATCCCTTTCCTCCTGCTAAAATAACTCCCTTCACATCTACACATCCTTATGTTCTTTTTGGTGATGATTCATGAGGTGTATAAGAATGTTTTTCACTCGTTCAGTTCCTTTTCCATCGATGAGTGTCCGTCCATTGAGATGGATGCTCCTGCGGAGAAAATAGCTGCCGGACAGCCTTTCCACAGCACATCGTATATCTTTTTCATCCACAAGTTCACCTAATCCAAGATGACGGCAGGCTCCCTTTTGTGCAAAACGAGCGGCTGTCACTGCTTGGTGATCGACTTGTGAAAGGACAATACTGGGCACTCCGATACAAACTGCCTCGTATAACGTCATCCCGCCAGCCACTATTGCCAGATCAGCTTCCGAAAGGCGTGCAAGTAATTGATCTGTATGACGAATGAATTGAATATGCTCAGCCTCTATTTGTTCTTCAATGCGGGAGGCTTTTCCTGTAACCGCTAAAATGTGTAAGTGGTCTGCTTCGAGGAGTGCTGATACAGCCTTTGATAACAATCCGCGCGGGTCACTGCCCCCAAGGCTGATGACCACCTTTTTGCATTCTTTTAGAACCTCATATTTGTCTTTTAATCGACTTATCTCTTGATCTAACAATAAATAAGGTGTTCCATAAAAATATTCTGTCCCATCTACTTGCATGTGCTTTTCGTCAAGACCGCCATAAATGCCGTTCACGACAGCATCGGCAAGCTGACAGGCTTCTGCTCTTATTTCTTCAAATAAAACCAGCCTTGCAGAGCCGGAGGACGCTTTGATCAATCGGAGAAATTGGAGGTCACAATCAAGTACATCAATCAGCAGAAGATCTGGGTTCAGCTCTTTTATGTCCTGCTTCATCTGAAGGAATGCCTTCGACTCCTGCACCAAATGAACGTGCCAATCTGGACCTGAGAGCATCTCTAAACAGATCTGTTCATTTGTATAGAAAGATATGTCGTTTCCTTCTTGAAGCAGTTGATTTGCCAGCCGTTTCATTCTGAAGACATGCCCCATCCCTCTTAAAAACCCACCGTACACAACAATCATGATTTTCTTGTTCATTCAGCATCCTTCTGTTTCACAAATTGATTCAACCGAACAATATCAGGGTCTTGTTCGCAAATGGTGATGAGTTCAGCCGTAGGCACAGCAATGGAACCGCCAGCTTTCTCTAGTAAACGGGTCGCAAACACATAATCTTCTTCTGTATCAATCGTGAATCGATAAGCAGGATATGCAAGTTCTTTGGGCGGTGTGAATAATTGCAGGTGAAATTGCTCAGGATGCTTTCTGATATAGAGCGTGACATGCTCACGCTCTGGCTGCGTAAGGGGAAAATTGTCGATTTCACTTAAAATCTGTGCGTCGATCATTTCCCCGGAAATACCCAGTGGCGTTCCAGCCGTATACGTGTAATCAGCCTTCTCTTGTCTATGTTTTTCAAGCATTTTCGACAAAAGGACTGGATCTATAAATGGGTTATCTCCTGTTAAACGCACAATGGTTTGCGGTTCAAAATGACGGACAATCTGCGCAAATCGCTGCAGTACATCCGTCTCACTGCCACGAAATACTTTATAGCCCTTGGAGAGACAATAATGAGCCAGCAGATCATCTTCTGCCTCAACTGTTGTGGCGATCATGAGATTCTGCGTTTTGTGATTGTAATGATCTGATTGCTTTACTCGTTCAACAATCAGGTCGATCAGCGCCATACCGCCGATCGGTTTCATTACCTTTTTTGGCAGCCTTGTTGAGCCCATTCTCGCCTGTATGACAAAAAGGACATCATTGATCATTTGGCGTCTCCTTCATGAGTACATCTTTCCACGAAACCCCTGTATGGGCTGGGATATCTCTGACAGCCTTTGCGCCAAGTAAAACCGCCATATACCTTGGATGCAGACCTTGGCTTTTTTGTCCTGGACGTAACACGGCTAGATTTTCTGCGGTCAATGTCTCGCCTTTCGCAATGCCTTTTGTCGTAAAAATGCCTCGATACGCAAATTCACGAATCTTGCCTTCAATGGCTGTTGTCGTTTTATAAGAACTGCCAAGTAGCTCCTCTGGCACTGAATGAGTGTCAGCTTCTGTTTGATTCCGCTGCTTTTCTGCCGCTCGAATATGCTGAACCATTTCCTTCAATTCTTCAGGATCAAGCGCAAAGGAATGATCAGCCCCAGGTAACGTTTTATCGACTGTAAAATGCTTTTCAATGATTGCTGCCCCAAGCTTCACAGCAGCTACAGGCGCTTCAGTTGGATGCTCACTATGATCAGAAAAGCCAATGACTGCGTCGGGAAATGCCGCAGCTAAAGTTTGAAGCACGCGCAGATTCGTGTAAGCTCTAGGTGCTGGATACTTTGCTACGCAATGCATGATAGCAACCTGTTGATTTTGAGCGCTTGTAATCGCCTCATATGCTTCATGGACATCTGAAATGGTTGCCCCAGCTGTTGAGAAAATGATGGGCTTTTGAAAAGATGCCGTGTGACGCATAAGAGGCAGATGATTGATTTCATAGGATGCCAGCTTGAAAGCCGGCGGATCGGTTTGATTCAATAGATTCGCAGATTCTTCGTCACACACTGTGCTTAAAAATATCAGCCCTTTTTCCGCGCAACGTGACAATAACACCGGGAGCCATTCTGGCGGCAGCTCCATTTGTTCCACTAAAGAAAAAATAGACACCTCTTCCCCCTTGGCTGTTTCGTACAAACCCGGTTCCTTTTGATACATCCGATCAGCTTGAAACATTTGAAACTTCACCGCATCGGCACCTGCTTCTTTAGCCACATCAATTAAAGCAAGCGCCTGATCCAGCTTTCCATCATGGTTAATGCCTGCCTCTGCAATGATAAAGACAGGCGCACCATCCCCTACTTTGCGATCTCCGATATAGAAATGCGCCATCTTACCTCTCTCCTTTTTTCGGCCACACATGGTAATACAAGAAGGCATTTTTTGTTCTAAAGCCTAGCTTTTCGTACAGCTGAATTGCGGTTGTGTTATGCATCTGAGTTCCGGCAGACATAAACCGATGCCCTCTCTCATAAGAGGCTTTTATTATCGCCATCACGAGCTTTTTTCCGATCCCTTTTCCTTGTGCATCCGGTCTAATGGACAATAAATCAAGCACTAGTTCATCGCCCTTTGTTACCCCTTGAATCAAACCAATGACTTCATCGTTTACCTTTGCCGCGAGATTGATATCTGCACGTCCGAGTAAATTGTTTCTCATCCATTCCTGAAAGAAATGCTGGACGACATTCTGATCTAAAAAAGGATCAAGTGCGTACCGGCTTTTCACAAATGCCTGATGAGCAAGTGACACAGCCTCATCGTATTCCTTTTCATCTGGCAGACTGATAACCACATCTTCACCTGTTGATGGCATTTCCATTTGAACAGGCGGCGCCTCAAGACGAGTGAGACCTCCCACATAGTACACATGTGACAGTCTTTGAACGATGCGGTTTTTTACAAGATCAGACGCTTCAAGACGTAAAAAGAAAAAATCGCATTTTTCAGTTCTCATCCAATTGATGAAACGCTCCATCAATTCTTGAAAAGCAGACGCTGACTCCGCTTCTACAAACTTCACATGAAAAATATGCTGATCAAAAATGCCACTTTCCCATTTAGACCATTCATATAACAGGACTGCTTTGAGCTGGGCGCCATTAACAAGAGCAAACTGCTTGAAGCCGTTCATTTGTTCCGCTTGTTGACCGTATTTCTCCAGCCAAGTAGCAAGCACCTGATCATCTACAGAATGAACGACCTTCATGATGATGCCCTCTGTTCTTTTAAAATAGACAACACCGCTGTGATAACATCCTGCACATCTTCATCTGTCATACTTGGATAGAGCGGCAGTGAGAGCGTCTGCTTGTAGTATGCGAGTGACTCAGGGAAATCCTCTGGTGAATAGTGATATGTTTCCTGATAGTATGGATGCAAGTGAACAGGGATAAAGTGAACACTCGTGCCGATTTTATATTCCTTTTGCAGCTGATCAATCAGTTCATCCCGCGTGATGAATGCTTCTTTTGGATTCACTTGCAGTACATACAAATGCCATGCATGTCTTCCTTCTTGATGCACAGGCGGCAGGATCAGACCCGCTTCTTTTTGGAAAGCCTGATTGTATGCTTTTGCAATCTGTTCTCTCCGTGCCTGCATGTCATCCAGACGGTTTAGCTGAACAAGTCCTAACGATGCCTGCACGTCAAACATGTTCATTTTATAGCCTGGTTCCTCGACCTCGTAATACCACGTTCCTTTTTCTCCATAACGATTCCACGCTCCCTTGCTCATCCCATGGAGCGCTAGTCTTCTAATCCGAGCAGCAAGCGCATCATCATTTGTTGTCAGCATGCCGCCTTCACCAGTCGCTAGGTTTTTCGTTGCATAAAAGCTAAAAGCAGTCGCATCACCAATGGATCCAACGGGCTGACCGTGGTACGTTGTGTAAAGAGCGTGGGCAGCATCTTCAAGTACAAATAGATCATACTTTTTGGCAATCGCTAAAATTCGGTCCATATCGCACGATTGACCGGCAAAGTGAACAGGAACAATCGCTTTTGTATGTGGTGTAATGGCCGCTTCTATTTTCTCTGCATCTATGTTGAGGGTCGCTGGATCAATATCGACAAATACAGGCGCTGCCCCCGTATGGATAATCGTATTAGCTGTAGCGCAGAATGTCAGAGGGGTTGTAATCACCTCATCCCCAGCCCCAATCCCTCTTGCCTTTAAGGCTAAAAATAAAGCAGCCGTACATGAATTGACAGCGATCGCATGTTTTGCACCTGTCAGCTGCTGAAATTCTTCTTCAAACTGTCTTACTTTTGGTCCAGTTGACAGCCAGCCGGACTTTAATGTTCCAATGACTTCATCAATTTCCTCCTGCTCAATGAAAGGCAGAGCATAAGGAAGAAATTGTGCTCTCTTTTTTCCCATATCGCTTGCACACCCCTATCTTCATCTCTGAAAATCCACACCAGTTTTTGTTTTGAGCAGAGAAAGCAGAACATCGATAGATCGCGCATGCGGATAATGTTGTTTAATGAACTGTGCTCCTTGCTGCTTTGCCAGTTTCATCTCTTGTTCATCCGACAAAATACGAATGGCTTTCTCAGCTAGTTCAACAGGGTTTTCCATATGATAGCTGCCAAGCGACTCGTAATATGGGTATCTTCTGCCTTCTGTCATTTTCCCGATCAGCACACTCTTTTCAAAAAGCATCGCTTCAAGACCCACTGTGGATGTGAGCGTAATCACGATATCCACATATGGCAGCAGGTCATACAGATCAATTTCTTTTTTAATCAATTTCACATGATTTCCCGCTCGTTCAATAGACACATAGTCATTTAATCGATTTCGAGCAATTTCCCAAGGATGCGGCTTCATGATCAGCTGAAGGTCTTTCCGTTTGGCGATCGTTTTAAGAACATCGCCATAAAAGGCTTCAGAAAACGGCTGCGTTGCCACAAGCACGGTCTTTTTAGCCGGACTGAAATTCAATTTACGAAAAATGAGATCCTGTTGAAGCGGCGTTCGCTCCTTCACCAAATCAAACCTCGGATGACCTGTTATTTCCACCTGTTCCGGCTGACAGCCTTTGTCTACATACCAATCCTTTTCATACTTTCCAAACACCCCATGGCAAGTCGTAAAAATAGGTAAAAAGGCTTCGTCTCCCATAAGCGCGCCATGCTGAAGACAGATACTCGTAAGCTGGCGTTTCACTGTTTGCAAAGCGAGTACGCGGCTGTAGACATCCTCTGTCGTTCCAACAATAACAGCTGCAATCGGCTGCATTTGAAATAGAATTTCTATCTGATCAATGACATCAATAAATTGCACAATGTCCTTCCGCAGTTTTTCTCTAAAAAAGACATTGCCAAAGACAGGGTGGTGAGCGTAAGGTTTAAGGAGAGCATTTGCTTTTTCAATATATTCAGCGTGGGCTTCTTTATTAACCTCTCCGGCTAATTCCGGCTTACTGATCACGGGTAATCCGTAATAATCCGCCTTCTTCCAGCGAGCGAGCACCACCGTTTGGTTTGGATGGAACCGCGTGTAATTTTGTTCCGTAAAACGCAGGTGTTCAAAGTGAAGCAATACCTTTCCATTCGCCGGACGATAATCAATACGCTTGATCTGCTGTTTATGCTGATCAAAAAATGGCTGAATCTCTTCCGGTAATGGACAAGCGGTTGTCAGTTCTTGACCGAATGCCTCATCTTCCATGCGTTCCCTCACTTCAGGACTGATATATTGATAAAAATTACTGATCAACCCAAGAGGAATTTGCTTGTAGGACAAATCCTTCATCAGATTCACATACTCAAAGTACACCTGCCAATAATGATGAATATAGTGCGTCACTTCAGGTCACCTCCCATGTCTTTGTTTTAATATACTGCGAAGCTCCCAGCAGGTGGACTGCTCGGGAAGTGCTTGAATAAAGGCACTTTTCTCTTCTTCTGCCAGCTGATAATGAATGGACTGTTCTGTAATGTAATTTGTATCTAATATTTCATCAAAGGGATAGAACGGATAAAAATGATTTAACCGGAAAAAGAAACGGGCATCCCCTATTCGATAAAAATGCGGACTCTCGTCCCAGTAAGACCCAAATTCCTCATGAATTTTTGATAAAATGGATGTACGATGCACGACCGAGCAATGATCTATGGCGCAGGGGGCATTCCATTGCACTGTTTGCGCCGGCCGAATCGTTTCCTTCACTGGCTCTTTTTTGCTATTTAAATAGATCACTTTAGAACTAGAATAGACAATATCCTTACCTGGATGGGCATCTAGATAATGAGTGAGCTTCTCTAAACGGTCCGGGGCGTAGACATTGTCATCTGTGGCATAGGAAATATACTCCCCTTTTGCCAGTTCTAATGCTTGATTAATCAGCACGGCGTAGCGAGTTTTCGCTGTTCTCTCTTCCAGCGTTTTGACACCGCTTTGGATAAAATGAACGCGGGGATCTTTGCGAAACGGTTCAATAGCAGCAAGGGTTTTTTCGTTTGATCCATCATCCATGATAAAAAGTTCAAAGTCTGACAGCGTCTGCTGCAGGACCGCTTCAATCGATCTGCCGACGTAAGCCGCCTTGTTGTAGCTCGTCATAATGACAGTTACTTTTGTCAAAGTTTTCACCTCGGTCTCTTTCAAACTATGTTTATCATATGTGTCTCCTCTTAAAGAGACTGTAGAGTGACCTATTTTTTATAAAATTGTATTTTTTTATTGATCTATCTTTGAAAAATGCGAACTTTTTGGTAATATAAGTAATCATTTGTGTGTATTAAAGGGGTAAAGAACATTGGAAGCTATGAAGAATGATCACTCCCAAGAAGAGGAAGTAAAAGGATTTTTTCGATTTTTTAAAATTTTCGTCGCGACAAAAACGATTATTCGCTCATATCAACATTCCAATATTCCCATTTGGCTGATGATGCTCCTTGCAAGTATCGCCGGTACGGGCTGGATCTATGAAGGGTATTTTAGCGAGTATATGGGCAATCATATTCCATTCCCTTTTATTCTGTTACAAGGAGCGGGATATGGTATTTTGGCAGGCAATATAATTCTATTTTTCGGTGTCCTCATCATCAAGTGGTTAGGACGTCTCTTTTTCGGCTGTCAAACGGCGTATCGAGATATACTCAAAGCCTGCACACTGACGGTCTTTTTCCCTTCTGCTTTATTTTCACTTACTTGGATTTTCACTGTTGGGATGCTAGGTCCGTATACGTTTGTTAAAATCTCACCATATTTAGATCAGCATTATGAAGTATGGTATTATCTCGATCTTTTACCTCTTACGGAAGCATATGCTAAGACGTGGATATTGGGAATGGCTGTTTTAGGCATTGTCGCTGTGATGAAGCTCAGATTATGGCAAGCCTTCATCATTGTGATTACACCACTCGCCGCGTTTTTTCTCATCATGACACTTTTATTTGATATTCAGCACGCTATAAACTGGATCATGTAAACAGGACGAGTACCGATAGAATACGAGGGATTGTCTTCACGCTGAGGAATTGCATAGCAGTTCCTTTTTTTCGTTCAATGTACATATTCTCCCCTCCTGTCTCATAGTGTGAAAGAGAGAAAGAATGCTATGGAAACAACAGGTGCTTTAGCGCCTTCTGTTTAGAACACCATGAGGAAAGAGGAGGAACGTTATGAAATTGAAAAATCAATTTGGGCAAGGTTCGGGTTTCGAAGGTCAAGATTTTCGCCAGCAACAATTTGGAGCAAATCCGTATCCTGCGCAGCAGATGGGTTATTCAGTCCCTCCCCAAACGCAGGGTCAAATGCAGCAGGGGTTTTCACCAATGCCGTCTACCGGTACTTCACAAGGAGGCCAAGGAACGCAGGGCGGCGGTCAGCCCTATCAAATTCCTTCTGGACCGGTTTATCAGCAGAATGTTACCGGGCAGCTGCCTATTGAGCAGTCCTATATTGAAAATATTTTACGATTGAACCGCGGCAAGGTAGCCACGATTTATATGACGTTTGAGGCGAGCAAGGAATGGAATTCGAAGATTTTTAGAGGCGTCATAGAAGCTGCAGGGCGTGACCACATTATCATTAGTGATAATAAGACAGGAACACGATACTTACTATTAACAATCTATCTTGATTACATTACGTTTGATGGAGAAATTCAATATGATTATCCTTATTCGATGTCAACATATTCTCCGAGATAACGTCAAGCATGGCAAAAGCAAGGCTCAGGTGCCCTTGCTTTTTTCTTTTGTCTAGGTTTTTGTCACACCTCTAGGGCGCTGCTCATAAAATGCCTAGTAGTTTTTATCAAAAGCCTAGAGGTGACATCAATGACTGTTGAGCTGGATTATACATCACCAAATGTCAAATTTTCATACGATCTGAATCAAAGCCCCCTTGTGAAATTCGATCAGCATAACCTGATTAATGTGTTAGGAAAAAAACAATTAAACTCGTTGGATCAAGTGTCCCTGCTGGATATATATTTGAGTAAAAGCAAAGTCGTAGAGCCTCATTATCATCAAAATGCCGCAGAGCTTGTTTATTGTATAGCCGGTTCTGCTGCCGTATCGATGCTGAATCCATTTACAAAAAAACTGCACACCTACACCATCACACCTGGACAGGTGGCAAACGTGCCTCAAGGCTGGTGGCACTATGAAGTCGCTCTCCAAGACAGAACTCATTTGTTAGCTATTTTTAACGCATCTACACCTGAAGTGATCCTAGGCTCAGACCTTCTCACCCTCACCCCTTCTCACATCATGGCCCATACTTATTGCATGAACGAAACACAGTGGAAGCAGGCGATAAAGCCTGTGAAACCAAGTGTGTTTATCGGACCATTTTGCCACCGGGAGGAAGAGTCTCAAACGCATCCTGTCCCTCCATCTCACTACGTCCCATATTATCAAGCACCGCCCAACTATACCCCTTACTGGAGTTAAGAAAAAAACCGATGCCCCTATGAGAGCATCGGTTTATTGGCTTATAAATTTTTTGCTGCTGCAATGACAAGCATGATCCAAGAGGCGATAAATGCTACTCCCCCAATAGGAGTAATGGCACCTAGAATCTTCACCTGCGTCAATGCCAGCACATAAAGGCTTCCTGAGAAGAAAAGGATGCCTGCAAGCATCACCCAGCCAGCGGTTGGAACTAGGGAAACACCTGATAGCTTATCTGCAAGAAAGGCGACAATAAATAGTCCTATCGCATGGAACATCTGATATTGAACACCTTTATTCCATATTTCTATATATTTTTCAGGGATTTTCCCTTCTAGACCGTGCGCACCGAAGGCTCCAAGTCCAACAGCAAGCATGGCGTTAATGGCACCTAAAATGAAAAATAGTTTCATTCGTCATTCTCCTTATCTCGTCAATTATATTTATCATAGCGCGGGTGAAGGGCGACATTCAACTTTCCCTTTACGTTGACACGAGATTGTCGGATTTCTTTTTCTTTCGTAACAAGACTTGGTCGACCACGATCGCAATGAGTGTGCCTAGAACAAGACCGTTGCTTAATAATGAAATGAGCACAGGATGCATCCCTTTCAAGGCCCCCTGAGGCACAAACATCGCCCCTACGCCTGCTAAAACAGCAATACCAAGAACAAAGCGAATGCGCGGAATTTCTTCTTTCTCATACTGATCAAACTCCGACATCGCAATCCCAATCATAGAAGAGAAGACCACAAAGTTTACAGCAAGCCCCACAGGTGATGGCAATGCAGAGAAAAAGCTCATGAGCAGGGGAAACAAACTAATGAGAACAACAAGCAGACTTCCTATGAAAAAAGGCTTTCTCGAAGGAATTTTGGTTGTCTGGATAAATCCGGCTGCCCCCGAAATAGGTACAGGCGCAATCGCCCCGATCAGCCCGCTTAATAAATGACCAAATGCAGCGACAAAACCAGCAGGACGTGCTCTTTTCCGCTCACGCAGATCACCAAATGCCTTCACTGAGCTTTCCACAATTCGAATACTTGCCAGCATGTTCACAATGAGTAAAATCGTTATAAAAAAGGACGTGACAAGCAATCCACTGTCAAAGACCGGCATACCGAATGGAAACAGCTTCGGAAACTCGATGATTTGTTCTGGAATTCGAACCGGCTTCGCCAATCCGAGTAGAGCGAATAACAGCCATCCGCCTGCAAGTGCGAATAACACAGAAAACTGTCTTAAATAATGCCATTTTGAGCGGCTGATCATGAAGGTGAGGATAATAATCAAGATCGATAAGCAAAAGACAAGCCCGTCTACTTGATTTCCCCGATAACCGATGCCCATCAGCCCTTTCATAATTGGCTGACTTAGCTGCACAACAAGCAGCAGCAGGTAAATGCCTGTGACGACTGGCGTAAATAAAGACGCGAGCCAATTGATGATTTTAAATAGACTAAAAATAAAAAAGAAAACAGCACTAAAAATTAAAGCCCCTTGTAATGCTTGCAGGGTTTCAGGATACGTCGCAAAGATTGTACCTGTCATGCCGGCATAAAGGGTATACACACCCCACCAAAGCCCTGCTGGACTTTCATTAATCGGCAGCATATGGCCGCATAAACACTGCACCATTGCCACAAGACCAAGTGAAAAGAAAGTACTTTGAATCAGCTCCGCCGATTGCACTTGATTCAATTCAAATGCTTGTGCAATCGCAATTGGTACGGCAATAGAAGCTGCGATAAAAAATGCCATCCACTGAATGGCGCCCAAAAATAGTTTCAAACCGATCACCTTCCCTTTGTCGTGACAAGACCATTAAAAATCAAAAATAGAGTCGCCGTTCCCGTCCTTCTCTTTTTGACCCTCATCATTTTGCTGAAATTTCTTCGCACCACTTGTGCCCATGAGTTTCTCCAGCATGGCTTGATCTGCAGACACAGATGGTGCTGATGGTGTATGTATCGATGAAGGTGGTGAAATGACCGGCGACTGCGGCATTTGCACCTGTGATGGTGCGTCGAGAATGACATCACATAGTGAAGAAATGGCCGCCACTTGACGTTTCACCTCTTCATCATTCCCACTTTGTTTTGCTTTTTGAACCGCTTCCTCCATTTTTTGAAGCAGGCTTGATATATGAATATTCAAGGGTAGACCCTCCAATCTAAAAAAATCTCTTTTCAACATTATTTTACCAAATGAACAAACCAAATGGGTTCATTTTTTCAAAGCAGTGCGCTCACGACTCTCTTATTTGACCCGTCATCTTCATTCACACATAATAAAAGAAACAACATCGTCTATGAAAGGATTGAATAATGGACAAGCTCACTGCTCTATTTCAGAAACAAAAAGTCTTTCAGAAGCCAGCGGTTCAAGAACGCATCCGCATTCTTCAAGACTTAAAAGCAGCAATTAAACAGCATGAAAAGGATATTTTACAGGCCTTAGCCCATGATTTACATAAATCCGAACAGGAAGCCTATACAACAGAGGTCGGGATAGTGTATGAAGAAATCAATCATACCCTCAAGCACCTTCACAAATGGGCGAAGCCAACTCGCGTGAAAACACCGCTGACTCATATCGGATCAAAAAGCATGATCATCAAGGAACCCTATGGAAGTGTGCTCATCATTGCTCCTTGGAACTATCCTTTCCAATTGGCCCTTTCTCCATTAGTCGGTGCGATTTCTGCGGGAAATGCCGTGATTTTAAAGCCGTCTGAGCTGACGCCGGCAGTCTCACAAGTGATCAGCACTATCATCAAACGTGTATTTCAAGAAGACCATGCGGCTGTCGTAGAGGGCGGTGTTGAAGTCAGTACAGAACTGCTGAAACTGCCCTTTGATTATATCTTCTTTACTGGAAGTGTGGCAGTTGGCAAAGTCGTCATGGAAGCCGCCGCAAAACATTTGACCCCTGTCACACTTGAGCTTGGCGGAAAAAGTCCCAGCATCGTCATGCCTGATGCCGACATCAAATTAGCAGCGAAGCGGATCACCTTTGGAAAATTCACCAATGCAGGGCAAACCTGCATTGCACCAGACTATTTGCTCGTTCATGAATCCATCAAAGAGGAACTTTTGCGAGAAATGACGGCCTGTATCCGTGACTTTTATGGTGAACATCCCGAAACGCATCCGCACTTTGGAAAAAATGTCAGCCAGCGTCATTTTGACAGGCTTACACAATTTCTCTCAAATGGAACGATCGTCACAGGTGGACAGCGCAATGAACAGGAGCTCAAAATCGCTCCGACCATTTTAGACCACATCACATGGGAAGATCCCGTCATGCAGGAGGAAATTTTCGGACCGATTCTGCCTGTCATGACCTTTGAATCTCTGCATGAGACAGTTCATATGATCAAAGCAAGGCCAAAGCCGCTTGCGCTTTACTTATTTACAACAAATAAAGAAACAGAAACCTATATTCTAGACAACCTCTCATTTGGCGGAGGATGTATCAATGACACGCTTATGCATGTCGCTACACCTTACCTGCCATTCGGAGGCGTCGGCGAAAGCGGCATGGGGCGATATCACGGGAAGGACAGCTTCTTTACTTTTACGCATGAAAAAAGTGTCCTGCGGCAAACCAATCGCTTCGATTTTTCCTTCCGTTATCCAAATGCGAAAAACGGACTCGACTTGGTTCGTAAATTTTTAAAATAAACAGGACGAAGGGTCTCTCCCCTCGTCCTATTTTCATTCAATATCCTTGATACACCAATGGATTTCTTCAATCCCCATTTGCTTTAAATACGCGTTTACCTTTGAAAACGGCCGGCTGCCAAAAAAGCCGTTTCTTGCAGAAAAAGGACTTGGATGAGGTGACTCAATGATAAAATGCTTGTTTTGATCAATGCGTTCTTTCTTGTTTTGAGCATGTCTTCCCCATAACACAAAAACGACGGGCTGTTCACGCTGATTCAGCACATCAATCACGCGGTCTGTCACACGTTCCCAGCCCTTGCCTTTATGAGAATTCGCCTCGCCCTTTCTCACAGTCAGCACAGTGTTTAAAAGCAGCACACCCTGCTCTGCCCAGCTGACAAGTGAGCCGTGGTTTGGAACAGGACAGCCAAGATCATCCTTTAGCTCCTGAAAAATATTTCTCAAAGATGGCGGATGTTTGACGCCCGGCTGAACAGAAAAGCTTAATCCATGTGCCTGCCCTGGGCCATGATAAGGGTCTTGTCCTAAAATCACCACTTTGACCTTTTCATATGACGTCAAATGAAGAGCACGATACACGTCATCTGGTTTTGGAAAAACGGTCTGCGTGCGATATTCTTCCTTCATCCATTCACGTAATTCCTGATAATACGGCTGTTCAAATTCACTTTTCATCACAGCCCACCAGCTATCATTTAAAAATGGCTTCATTGTGGTTTTCCTCCTTCTACTTGCTGCGCTAGTCTGGAGATCATCGGTTTTCCATCCCACACAATCTCACTCTCTGATTCTCTTTTTTTCATCGCTGGTTCTTCTAATAATATCGCAAAGTTCGCTGTCGGCAGGTCGCCCAGTTCATGCTTTTCACTTAAATCATCTAAGTAGTTTTTCCTTGTTTCACCAAGATCACTAGACTGATTTCCACCGCCGTCAAAAAACGCATAGATCACGCTCGCAGCTGGCACTCGTTTCACTCGGGCATGCTGTGATACACGCAAAAAGAAGTCCCAGTCCCAATAATGATGCATCGCTGGATCAAAATAGCCAATCTCATCGTGTATACAGCGTTTGTACATACTGCCCGAAGGAACATATGTAGAAAAGACACGCATATCCTCAATATCTGCTGAATAAGCAAACAAACGTCTCGACAGCGGAAAACGGGTCGCGCCTTTTTCTTCAAACGATACAATTTCTGCATCAGAAAAGACAAAATCGGCATCCTCCAGCGCCTTGCTCATGCGTTCGATATGACAGGGTGTGAAGTAATCATCGTCGTCACTCAGCATGATGACGTCGCCTGTCAGCTCCCGCACCCCCACATTTCTGGCATTTACATGCTGGACATTCTCATCTAAATGAATCAAGCGGATCGGAAGCTCAGGGTAAAGTTCCCGAATGATGTCGACTCGCTCTCCTGCATCATTGACGACAACAATTTCAAAAGGCTGTACGGTTTGTCTTGTAATGGATTCAAGCAGCTCACACAGTGCGCTGAGCCGGTTATGTGTCACAATTAATAAGGAAATCTTCATATGCAGCTTACTCCTTTAATAGATTCGTCTTTTTCCATTAAAACATAAATTGACTTTCTTCTCATGATATAAAAGGCGGTTTGATTTGATGGGAAAATGGGAATTTTTGATGAAAAGGAGTGATGATGATGGAATATATCACGGTGGAGAATAGTAAAGAAGCAAAACAGACCATTGACCACATTCATTCATCGGGATCATCAAAGGACGCTGTTTTTGTTTTTGCCTACGACCCAGAACGCTCTGATACCGTAACAGAGCATACAGACGCCAAAAGCATGACAGCGGTCGATCAAGGAATTTTGGATCAAGTCGCCAATGTCATTCGCACCCGGGATGATGAACTGATGGCCAAAATGATGTCAACTGGGGCCGATCAAGAGTTAGCCTTAACCCTTTTAGACGAGCTGAAAAAAGGGAAATTGGTGATTTGTAAAAGGTAAGAAAGAGAGGCGTTCCCCAAGAGAGGAACGCTTTTTTATGCCGTTTCATTGTGATAAATGGAAAAGCTGATTATAATAAGGGATAGAACAATAACTGTTACACATCACATTGGAGGTTCAGCAACTATGTCTATGAATAAAGCACTCACCATCGCAGGTTCGGATTCAAGCGGCGGTGCAGGTATCCAAGCAGATTTAAAAACGTTTCAAGAAAAAAACGTCTACGGGATGACAGCTTTAACCGTTGTCGTTGCAATGGACCCACATAATCATTGGGATCATCAGGTGTTTCCAATTGATACGGCGACAATTCGCGCGCAGCTCTCTACTATTGTAGAAGGCATTGGTGTAGATGCACTGAAAACGGGTATGCTTCCTACCGTCGACGTGATCGAGCTTGCAGCTGACACCATCAAAACATATGACCTTAAAAATGTCGTCATTGATCCTGTCATGGTTTGTAAGGGTGCAAACGAAGTCCTTTACCCAGAGCACGCGGAAGCACTGCGTGAAAAGCTCACGCCACTCGCAACCGTTATCACACCTAATCTTTTCGAAGCAGGTCAATTAAGCGGAATCGGCGAGATCAAAACGATCGAACAAATGGAAGAAGCAGCAAAACGCATTCACGAACTTGGTGCAAAGTATGTGGTTATCACTGGAGGCGGTAAGCTCAGCGAAGACAAAGCCATCGATTTACTTTATGATGGACAAACCTTCGAACGCCTTGAAACAGATAAAATCGACACAGAATACACACACGGCGCAGGCTGCACATTCTCAGCAGCAGTCACAGCTGAACTAGCGAATGGATCAGACGTGAAAGAAGCCATTTATGCAGCAAAAGAATTCATCACGGCTGCCATTAAAGGCTCTTTCCAGCTAAACGAATACATTGGACCGACAAAACATTCTGCTCATCGTTTTGACAAATAAAACAGAAAAAACCGATTCGCCTTGTTAGGAGGTGAATCGGTTTTTGTTTATCGAAAGCTTCGTCTCTGTGCAAACAGCCAATCTGTTAAGCCTGGCGTCTCATAAGCAGGCGTCCATGATGCATGGTCATATCCATACCTACTTGCATACTCCGTATAAAGCGGCTGGCCGCCAGCTTTTTGAATAGCTTGAATTGTATTTCTCGCATAGCTGATAGGGATAATGGAATCATCTTCTGCATGAAATGCCCATATTGGCTTGTTTGCTAAAATTCCTGCCTTGCTTGGATCTGCTCCCCCCGCAATAGGAATCATTGCTGCAAACAAACGAGGATATGTGATGTTCAACTGGTACGTGCCAAATCCACCTTGTGATAAACCCGTCGCATAAATTCTTTTCTGATCAATCTGATAAGAAGTTAACACATGCTGAAGGACATCATAAGCTTTGTGTAAATCTGGTGAAAATTGAAACACGTTCGTCAGATCGATTTCATTTTGCGAATTTCTTGTTAATGCAAAGCCTCCATCGACAGCATTTCGCGCCTGAGGTGCAAGTACGTACGAAGGATGTTTCTTTTGGACTTCAGGGGAAGCCCATAAAGCTGCACCATCATTCGCAAGTAACTGCTTTTGATTGTCTGTTCCCCTCTCCCCGCCTCCATGTAAGAATAGGACGAGAGGATAGGCTTTACCCCTTTTATGGTTTTTTGGAATATACAGCCGATAAGGCATTCCTTGGTATTCGAAAGATAAAAAAGATGATGCAATGTCTTCTCGTGTGACAAAGCGATAATTGTACGTAGACGTGGAAAGGCGGCGGTTTTTCTTGTAAACGCTTACTTTTAAAGTCGTATCAGTTTCGATATGAATGGGCTTTTTGTATAACTGACTTTGAGTTGTCGGCTGGCTGCCATCTGTTGTGTAATAAAGAGAAGCTTTTTGAACGTGAGAATGCAGAGCTAACTCTTGTGAACGATAATATTGACCAGATGGGACTGAAGCAATTGATGCAGCATACGACGTATGATTTCGGGCAGAAGAAACGGAAGGAAAAAGAAAACTCATAGAAAATAGGACAATCGTAAAGGTGATCAAGCATTTCTTGGTTGTATGGTTCATATCGTTCCTCCTGTATATGCTCAGATGAATTTTTATTTATTTTGTATCATGACAAAAGAAATGTCAACGCTTTCATTTAAATTTCTGAATGATCAGTCAGAATATAAAAAAGCGTACCCGCACGCAGGTACACTCTTTTATCCATACATGAATGCCTATTTTTGCTGATCGGACTCTTTCGCCATTTTTCGAATAAAGGCTTCAATGGATTCAACAAATAAAGCATATTCTTTCATTTGTTTATACGTATCTGACAGCTTCTCTTTTACTTCTTCCTGCTCCAAAGAAGGTTCACCGAGAATAGATTGAACTTGAATGAGCAATTCTTTATATTCTTCACGTTTATCTTCAACATGATCTGCCATTGTCTCCAAGCGTTTTCTAGTCGTCGGCTGCTGTTTTGAATTCAAGTAAACAACCCCTTTTTTGTCCTACCGCATTTGGATAAACGTCAGCCTCAGCTGTATATATTTTAAAATGATACCATATTTCCACCTGTTATCATATGCGTAAAACGTCATCAAACCGCTTTAGGCCAACCTTGTATATACACGTTATAGGCTTTAAGATACAGGCTGATCTCACTAGAAAAAAGCAGATCATTGATCTGCTCAGATTGTAGAGAAGTTATTTTTCAAGCCGGATTTCCCCTATTTCCTTCTGACTCTTTAAGATAGTTCTTTTTTGCTCAAATTTCATAGCTAATACTAAAATAAAAGCGATTATTAAAATCATACTTAAGAAAATCAAACCGGCCTGCATTTTTCCTGTAGCATCTTTTAGCCATCCAACTGCATAAGGGCCAACAAAACCTCCTAGACTTCCAATTGAATTAATGACTGCAATTCCAACAGCTACTGTGGCTGGACTCAATATCATAGTGGGTAATGACCAAAAAGGACCTTTAAAACAATACATGGCTGCCAATGAAATGGTGATGAAAATCATTGCAATAAATGGATTGGCCACCATTCCTACACTGAGTAACGTTAAACCAGCTACGAGTAACGGTAAAGCTGTGTGTATACGTCTTTCACCAGTGCGATCTGAGCGTCTTGACCAGTAATTCATGACGATTGAAGCAATAATGTAAGGGATTGTAGCAATGAAGCCGATCTGGGTGTTTGATAAATAGCTAGATAATCCTTTAATAATTTGGGGCATCCAATAACCAACGCCCAGTGTACCTGCAGTATATACAAAGTAAATTAAGGCGAGGTACCACAGTTTAGGATCAGTCAAGGCCGTCTTATGACTAGAGGCTTGTCGGCCTTTCTTTTCTCTTAGCTCCTCGTCCTTTCTTAATTCTGACATCAACCAATTTTTTTCTTCAGCTGTTAACCACTTTGCTTGTTCTGGCCGATCTGTTAAATAGAAATATGTAACAAACCCTAAAATAACAGCAGGGGCGCCTTCGATAATAAACATCCAACGCCATCCAGGTACATTCATCCAATGAATATGATCAATAATTAAGGTAGAAACGGGAGCTCCAATAATATAAGAAACTGCGATTGCTGTCATAAACATCGCAATTGTACTTGCTCTTTCTTTAGCTCGGAACCAATAAGTAAGGTATAGAATAATGCCAGGAAATAGACCTGCTTCTGCTATTCCAAGAAGGAATCGAATAACATAAAGCTGGGTAGCATTCTGAGCAAACCCAGTTGCCATAGAAATAATTCCCCAAGTAAAGAGAATCCTAGTAATCCAAACTCTTGCCCCAAATTTTTGCATTAAAATATTACTTGGTACTTCAAAGAGAAAATAACCAATAAAAAAAATACCTGTCACAAGACCAAACATTTTACTTGTTAGTCCTAATGCTTCGTTCATTTCCAATGCAGCATATCCCACATTTGCCCTGTCTAGATAAGAAATTATATAGAGTAAAAATAGTAACGGGATAATTCTTCGTGTCACCTTTCGAATCGTCTTCTTTTCGAAATTCAATTGAGAATTCTCCATTCAAATTCCTCCTTTTAAAATAATAAAAAGAAATTTTGATAACGCTTACATTCATTTGAAAATAAAGAGATACTCTTACGGTTCTGTAAGATGTGTAAGAGTATCTCCATTTACTCTTCTGTTGTTTCCTCAAGACAGCGAACAAAATGGAAACTTTCTTTCATCGTGTCAAAAACGTTTATTTTTAACTGAAATTGATCTCAATGTCTGGTTTACCGTTAAATATTACATGTTTCGGTTGATAATGAATGTTACCGAACACCGTTTCTCCATCTACATCGGGAAAGGCAGTCTCAGTAGAAGTAGAATTTAGAACCACAAGGTGATTTGGAGTAAAAGTAAAATCGTCAATTCCTAACAATTTAGGAGCTGTTACCAGAACTGCTCTAAAAGCTTCATCAAGAGACAGTCCACCTACAATCATTTTAGAAATGATGTAGCTCATGTTATAAACAGGGTATTTTCTCCATGACGCGCTTGTTAAATCTGTACTGATCGTATCTGGTTTAATTCCCTCAGCTAAGCATTTATAAAAAACATTCCAATTAAAGTGTTTTCTACCGTGACCGATATCTAATACTATTCCTCTTTCTACTGCAGCTAGAAATTCTTTTTTTACCTTCCCGGCAGTATTCAGCACGTTTCCATCCCTTCCTTGAAATGGATGAGTGAGAATGTCCCCTTTATTAAAATATTGTGTTACCTCTTCAATATCTAGTTGAGTTTCAGTTAAATGAACCATCATTCGTAAATCAGTTCGATCGGCTGCTTCTCTTGCTAAGCGTAATAAAGACCTGTCAGTCGTTTTGTCCACCTGGCCTAAGCGAATCTTAATTCCTAATAAACTATCATCAGCTAAAGATGCAACTTCAACAATACGATCCAACGAAATACTTTCTGGCTTGGTTGGGTTAGGGTTCGGGTGATTGGTTAGCCCTTCTGGTAAGGCTGATAACCAAGAACGTACTGTTAACGGGCTTTTTTCCCAATAACGATTCGCTTCCTCCCATCCGTCATAGCCAAAAGTACCTGCGTCCCCAACTGTAGTTACTCCTGAGGAAAGATATTGTTTATCTGTTACACCAATCTCTGCTCCAGGTGCCCATACATGACAATGAAAATCGACTAGTCCTGGTACAATTACGCTAGATTCAGATAAATGAATATCCCTATCATCCTCATGAGTAACTGTTATGCTTGTAGACTGATTTGGAATGAACCCCTTTTCTGACCAAATAGAACCGCCTTTAAAATTCCATACTCCCATGCAAATACACCCCTTAACTTACTATTGATTTAATAGATTATCATTGTTTGCAAAAGTAACTTTTTTACATGCCTTGATAACATCCAACCACTGCTGCTAAATCACTGACCAACATACATCCCTCTTCTTTTTGGATAGTGGAAACAATCAACTAAGTAGAATTTTTAATCTGTTTACTGCCAGCCATACACCATTAAGACAGCGCTTTCAAAAATGAAATGAATGACGTAACCCCTATCTACGACAACTTTCATTTTAGAGACAGAGCACCCCTCATCACATGTTTTATCCTATGTAATAAAAATTACTTTATTTTATATAAAAGTAATATTCATTACAAATAATTTAAATGTATGTTATCACTCATAATTAATAAAGTAAACCTTTTTTATAAAGAACAGCATGATAAAGTAAAACGAACAGTGAAGCAAATGGAAAAAATCGTTTTAACTGATAGTTATCAAGAAAATATAATGGAATTAATGGCGAGGGATGCAGATGTCGTGGTTGCCATTGGTCCAAAAGCAAAAAAACCAATGAAAATAAAAATTCCACTTATGATCAGTGGAATAAGATGCAAGACTTTCTTTGGCTGAAGCAGCTAATAATGTCAAAACATCGATTAATCTTGAGGAAGGCGGGGTTAGTTTTTAAAACTGATCAATCAGAAGCAGAACTATTTAAACGGGCTGATATGATTGAAGTTAAAAATTTGGACAAGGTACTTTAGCCGGAACGGGCGGGGTATTTAACAAAAAAAACGAGGATGCGGTATTGGGGTACCCAATATCCCGCACCTCGATTATCTGATAGAGAAATGTAATTTTACATCGGCACCTTCTCTATCAATCGTGCAGACGGTGCTGAAGCGCCCTTTTTTATATGCCTTGCTGTTTCTGTTACTTTCAATTTCACGTCATACTGATCATCACTTGTAGGATAAGGATCAACGATTTGCTTCTCTTTGTAAATGCCAAGTCTTCAGTTTCAGCTTTGTTTCATTTCTTCCACTGATGGAGATCGATTTATTTCCCGGGGAAGGAAAGTAACGTGCAGTAAAAACTTCTCGGCCTCCGTTTACAAAAATCTCAATTGACGATGAGTCGATAAAGATATGAAGGTCGTGTAATTCCTCTATAAGTGCTTCACGAACTTCCTTTGATCGATCTTCAAATCGATCCCGCTCTAATGTCAGCTTCCCTTCCTCTTTATCATAGATGATGCGTGCAGCTGCACGGATACAGCATTCAAACCCTTTTTGTGTGTCAATTTGATCAATGAATACCTCTGCGCTCGTAATATCCTCTACAGGGATGGAATGAACAGAACGTTTAATATGAAAAACATGCTCTTGTTCATTGGTCCGCATGGATTGAAGTTCACTTACTGGTTTTTGAATCAGATGTCCGTCCTCATCTAAACGGAGTTCTCTCGGGATCGTGAGGCAGTGTATCCATTGATAAGAAATTGTCGGATGATGCTCTTCTCCTTGATCAGGCACCCCCATCCACCCGATTAAAAGTCGTCTGCCTGATTCGTCTAGAAAGGTTTGCTGCGCATAGAAGTCAAAGCCACGGTCCAGTTCCTCAAACGCTCCGTGTGTATATTGATACGAGTGATCATCCAATGTGCCAACAAAATAGCCTGATTGATGTGTATTGTGATATTTTAAGCCATCTGGCTCTAGTCCTTGTGGTGACACGATCAATACATCCCGGCCGTCTAATTCAAACAGATCTGGACATTCCCACATATAGCCGAAATTGTCTAAACCATTCTTTCCGCTGCCTGCAATCGTGCCTTGAAACGTCCAATTATCTAACGTATCAGAGGTAAATAAGACAAGGTGTCCTTTCAGGTCTAAGCTTTGTGCACCAAGAACCATGTACCACTGGCCATTTCGCTTCCATACCTTCGGATCTCGAAAATGGGCTGTGAACCCTTCAGGGAGCGTTGCCACGACACCTTTTTTCTCAAAGTGAATACCATCTTCCGAAACAGCTAAACATTGATACGTCTCACGGTTCCCTTGTTCATCCCGAACGTTTCCAGTGTACATCACATGCATCTGCCCATCGTCTATAAATGCACTGCCAGAATAACAGCCGTTTTGATCAAACCAATCACTTGGGGCAAGAGCGGCTTCCTCGTGCTGCCAATTGACTAGATCTGTCGATGTATAATGCCCCCAGAATTTTGCACCATGCCCCGTTTTGAATGGCTGCCACTGATAAAAAACGTGGTAAATTCCTTTCCACTGAATCAGCCCATTCGGATCATTTAAAAGACCGACTGGCGGCATCAAATGAAAATGCTGCCGGTACACATCCTTTTTGACCAAATGCTCATAGTTTCGAATACGGTCTGCTATCTTTTGACGAAGTGCTGCGTCAGTTGTTGTCATGACTGTGACCACTCCTTGATTATTTTTCGACTTCTTTTACTTTAAAAATGATAGTGAGAATAAATGAAACAGCAACAGCGATTAACATACCAATCACATAATTGACCACATTCTGAAGACCGAATGGTGCTGCAATCGCAATCATCGGTATGCCTGTTAAACCATAGGCATTGGCTGCTACCTTCGTGAAAACGACAAATGCCCCGCCCAATGCGCCTCCGATCATCGCCGCAATAAATGGTTGACGATAGCGAAGGTTTACACCAAATATGACAGGCTCAGTAATTCCTAAAAAAGCAGAGAAGGCAGCAGGAAGGGCAATTTCTTTTGTCTTTGCACGCTTGGCTAAGAAAAAGACAGCCAATCCTGCTCCGCCTTGCGCGACATTGGACATTGCCCAGATCGGCAGCAAATAGTTACGCCCAATATCATTCAGCAATCCTGCCTCAATCGCATGGAAGCTATGATGAACCCCTGTGAGCACAATTAAAGAGTAAGCACCGCCGAAAATGAGTCCTGCTAAGAATCCTGCATGGTCATAAATAAATGTCAGTGCACTCGAAATTCCTGTACCAAGCATTCTTCCAAGCGGTCCAACTGCAATAAACGTCACAAATCCAGTGACAATCACGGTCACAAATGGGGTCACAAGTAAATCAATACTGTTCGGAACCACTTTTCTTAAATTCTTCTCAACAAGGCACATGATATATACGGTCAATAACACTGGAATGACCGTCCCTTGGTAACCAAGAAGAGCAATATCAACATTGAATAAATGCATATACTCTGGTTTTGCTTCCGTCAATCCCCACGGATTAAGCAGATTCGGGTGAATCATAATTCCCCCAATGACAGCCCCTAAATACGGATTTCCGCCAAACTCTTTCGCTGCACTGACCCCAATTAAAATCGGTAAAATGATAAAGGCTGCACTTGAGAACATATCAAGCATTTGGAAGATCGCTGAGCTTGGATCAGCCCATTTGAAGGCTTTCATCATGCCTAAGAGACCCATTAACAAACCGCTTGCCACAATTGCTGGAATGATCGGTACAAAAATATTCGATAACGTCTTTGCAAAACGCGCAAGTGGATTCATTTTTTGTTTCACTGCTTCATCATGGCTGACAGGCTTTTGATTCTCGTCGCCTGTCTCAAGACCAGTCTCACGAGCAAATGGTTCATACACTTTGTTGACAGATCCCGTTCCAAAAATGACTTGAAATTGCCCTGAACTTGAGAAGGCCCCTTTCACACCTTCAAGTTCTTCAATGGCCTCTTTGTCAATCAAATCCTCATTTTTCACTACCAATCTAAGTCTTGTTGCACAATGCGTAGCACTAATGACATTTTCTTTGCCGCCTAACAGTTTCGTTAATTCTTTGGCTGTTTTTTGATAATCCATGATGTCTCCTCCTTTTTTAAAGCAAAAAAGACCTAAAATTCACCAACGAGTAAAGGACATACACGTCCCCTCGTTACGCAAATTTTAGGTCTTGCCTGCCTGACAGTCACAATCCCGCGATATCAATTTTTGATGACGCTTTCATCATAGTATAAGACTGTGACATGCGTCAACCTCTTTTTTCAAATCCAATGACCCATATACACTAATAAGAGTAGTGTGCATAAAAAAAAGCCTGCATGCAGGCACGATCATTTTAAACCAATTCGGCTTCCTGCAGACGCTGGACATGCAGCGTGATGTAGCCGATCTCCGATTCAGGGAGATGAAGTCCATATTCATCTTTTAACAAATCAGCGAGTCCAAGTGCACACCGGTACGCCGTATCATACTTTGTTTGGATAAAAATCAGCATGTCTTCGTCCATGATTTGAAATGCCTCATTCGATTCCAACCTGCCTAATGCATACCTCAAATGTGTCACAAGCCGCTGATAGGAAATACTATCCTCATCAATTGAATGCTGAAAATAGCTTTCAATATGCTCGATCATTTCTTTAATCATCGTTGTATATTTCACGGTCTTTTTCATGGACTCCGTATTCATTTTGGCCGTATGAATATGAAGTGCCACATATCCTGCCTCATCGTCCGGCAGTTCAACCCCAAGCCGCTCCTTTACATAACGAATGGCATACTTTCCAATCTCATATTCCTGCTTATATAAGACTTTGATCTCACCAAGCAATTTATTATATAGCACAATGCCTTTTTGAAGGCGTTCAATGGCGAAGGACAAATGATCAGTCAGTGATATGTGAATGTGATCACTGAGCGGCATCATGAGTTTCCCCTCTGCATAACTGATGATATGCTCTGCCACCTCAATATGCGCTTCTGGCAATGTGGCAAGAATTTGTTTGAATTTCTCATTTTCTTCACGCACAACAAAGATTTTCTCTATTTTTTGAAGAGGAACGACGTCATTTTTCCCCTTCTGAAAAGCAATTCCGGGTCCCATCACAATTTTCTCCTGATCGCCCTCCTTCACAACCACTGCGTTGTTATTCAATATTTTATATATCTTCAAGGGGTATCCTCTCCCAGCAGATAACATTTCTTAAGTGGGATTTTACCCTGTTTCACTTTTTCTGTAAAGGTAAGAGCGGACCAGCACGCGCCTCTCGCATCGTCTTCTCTTCAAGCATCATCAGACTTTGTGTAAACCGCTTCTCTGCCCTGCGTTTCTTCTTATGTTCTTCTGCCAGCTTCTCCAGCTCTCTCTCTTTCACTACTTGAAAGAATCCGGCATCCGCCGCGGCCGCCTGAAACCCTTGATTCTTCATCATCACACCAGGGTTCACAAGCACATTCATCATGAAACCAAACCATACGCTCAACCAGCTTTTTAATTTCTTCACTGAACATCCCTCCGCTTTTCTTAGAATCTAGCAGCTCTAGCAAAACAACTGCTCCTATCATATCCCGAGAAAAAAGAGAGGTTTGTCACAATCTGGGTGAAAAAACCAACTAGTTTTCAGAAGTTTTGTTGAAAAGTGCAGAAGATCATCATGTGCCTGGATGTTTCATTGAAAATTTTATACACACGCTATCCCAAAGATAAGCACACCTTATCAACAGGGTTTATCCACATATCAACACCCTTTCACTAGATTTTGTGTATGTAAATTTTTTATTTTCCATATATGCATCTGAATAATCGAGTTATCAACAGACATTTGTGAATAAGTGCGACTTTATAAACAAAATAGTTCTTTGTAACTATGTAAAATAAGACCATTTTAGTAAAGGAATTGTTTTCAACGTATTGAATACTTAATAACGGGCAGTGAATCTTTCCTATTTATCCACAAAAAGAAAGGCTATCTCCCTAAAAACACAGCTAGAAAGGGGAAAATTAATGAAAAAAGTAATATCTCGTTCTTCTGTTCTATTGTTCTCCACTATTTTTATTTTATCCACATTCTTTACCGGTCAACAGGCGGCGGCTGCTCCCTCTAACAAAAAGATGGAACTAGAAAAAGCAGAAATCTTCGGTGAAATCAATGTCAACTCGAGAAAACAAACCACTGTCATTGTTGAATTAAAGGAAAAATCCTTAGTTGAAGCCAAGCAAGAAGGCGAAGCACAAACAAAAGCCTCCCTCAAAAAATCTCGAACAAAAGTAAAGAACGCAGCACTCAAAGAGGTAGATAAAGCGAGTGTTCGTCAAGAATATGAAAAAGTCTTCTCTGGTTTCTCTATGAAACTTCCTGCAAACGAAATCCCGAAGCTGCTCGCAGTTGATGGAGTAAAAGCCGTTTATCCGGATGTTACATATAAAACCGATGAAGTGAAAAAGGAAAGCATCCAGCTTCCAAACGAAGATGTCTCCCCGCTTATGGATAAGAGCGCTCCATTTATCGGTGCACCAAAAGCATGGGATGCCGGCTATTCTGGAAAAGGGGTCAAAGTCGCAGTCATTGATACTGGAGTAGACTATACCCACCCTGATTTAAAAGGAAACTTCGGTTTATACAAAGGCTATGATTTTGTTGATAATGATTATTCTCCGCAAGAGACACCTAAAGGAGATCCTAGAGGCGAATCCACAGATCACGGCACACACGTTGCAGGAACGATTGCGGCAAATGGACAAATTAAAGGGGTCGCAAAGGATGCCACGCTTCTTGCATACCGTGTACTTGGACCAGGTGGATCTGGAACAACTGAGAACGTTCTTGCAGGCATCGACCGGGCTGTTACTGACGGAGCAGATGTCATGAACCTCTCTCTTGGAAACAGTGTCAATAACCCTGATTATGCAACGAGCATTGCACTTGATTGGGCCATGTCTGAAGGCGTTGTAGCTGTTACTTCGAATGGAAACAGCGGTCCTAATAACTGGACTGTCGGTTCTCCCGGCACGTCAAGAGAGGCCATTTCTGTCGGGGCAACTCAGCTTCCGTACAGCCTTTACAATGTGAAATTCCCGAATTATTCTACTGCAAAAGTCATGGGATACTACCAAGAGAGTGATTTAAAAGCGCTTGACCAAAAACAAGTCACACTCGTCCAAGCAGGAATCGGTGACGAAAAGGCATTTGAAGACATCGATGTTAAAGGAAAGGTGACCGTGATTGAACGTGGTGCCATTGCTTTTGTGGATAAAGTCGACAATGCAAAAGCCGCTGGTGCAATCGGCGTTGTGATGTATAACAATACCGATGGAGAGATTCCAGTCGACGTACCAGGTCTCGCACTTCCTACAATTAAGCTGTCAAAAGCTGAAGGAACAGCGCTTATCAAAGCCATTGAGGCTGGAAACGATACAACGGCTTTCTCCATTCAATTTGTCAAAGAACTTAGTGAGCAAGTCGCTGACTTCTCATCCCGCGGACCGGTTGTGGATACGTGGATGATTAAGCCTGATTTATCAGCACCCGGTGTCAGCATTGTGAGTACGATCCCAACGCATGATCCTTCTCAGCCTTACGGATATGGTTCTAAGCAAGGAACAAGTATGGCATCTCCGCATGTGGCAGGAGTTGCAGCGATCATCAAACAAGCAAAACCATCGTACTCAACTGAACAAATCAAAGCATTGCTGATGAATACAGCAGAAAAACTGTTTGACGCAAATGGCAGCCCATTCCCTCATAACACACAAGGAACAGGCAGCGTTCGAATCATGGAATCACTTCAAGCGTCTTCTATCGTTTCTGATGCGAGCTATTCTTACGGCACTTTCTTAAAGGAAAAAGGCGTTCAAATCAAAACGAAGAAATTTAAGGTAGAAAACCTTTCAAAAGCACTGAAAACGTATACCATTGATTACAAATTCAATGGCAGCGGCATTAGTACAAACGGAACGAAAAAAATCACCGTCAAAGGGAATTCCACTGGATCCTTTACTTCCGCAGTACAGGTGAATTACGGAAAAACCAAAAAAGGGACGTACCAAGGCAGCATCACCATTCGCGAAAATGGCAGAAAGGTCACGGAAATCCCTACTTTATTGATTGTGAAAGAGCCTGATTATCCGCGCGTCACTTCTGTTTCCGTAGAGCCGGACAATCGTGCTGGAAGCTATGTCATTAGCAGCTACCTGCCTGGCGGTGCTGAGAACCTTGCATTCCTTGTCTACTCGACCGATGGAGAGTTTTTAGGTGAAGCTGGTGTTTATCAACATGTTGATAAAGGAGAGCACCGCGTAAAATGGAATGGCACAATCAATCAAGGCCAGAAGCTTGAAGCTGGTGAGTATACAATGCTTGCGTATGCAAGTTTGAAAGGAAAATCAGATACCGTACAAACGAAGGAACCTTTCGAAATTTACCCTGAATAAATGTGAATCACAAGAAAAGCCTTGTATGAGCGGATAAGCTCATCAAGGCTTTTCGATCATATATGGAGGAAAGAGAAATTGATATGGCTATGGATCGTTTCTTTTTTTACTGCTTTTTTTCTGACGATCAATTGGTTTATCTTCTAACCTTTTTACATACGAAGCAGCCTCGTCCTTTTCATCAAGCATGCGAGCTAACTGTTTATGCTTCCTGTATCTATCCGCTCAGCCTGCTGGTGTCAGCCGCCTTCTTCTTCACCATGATGCTCCTTTTCCCCTTGTACTGGCTCCGCAGGCGATAAATATACATACGTTATGCATCAAAGGCTTCTTTTAATAAACGATACGATGTGAGCCTGTCTTGCATGTGATGTGTGATGGTCACAGCGATCAATTCATCTGTGCGATAAGCCTTCGCGAGTGTGGTCAGCTGCTTTTTCACAGATGCTGGTGTTCCAATGACCATCCTTTGACGATTGGCAGCCACTCGTTTTTGTTCATAAGGACTGTAGGAATACGACTGTGCCTCTTCATATGAAGGAAAGCCTTCAAGATTCAGCCCCTGTTCATTGGCAAGTAAAGATAAATCTAAGCTGACTGCCAGTTTTTCTGCCTGCTCCTCTGTTTCGGCACATAAAACAAAGACTGCCAGACTGACACGCGGCTGATCACCGAATACTGAAGGTTCAAATCGGTTGATATATTGCTCCACAGAGTCTTCTCCGCCTTCACCATTAATAAAAAGTGCAAACGTGTAGCCTGCACCTGCTTTCGCCGCAAGCCTTGCACTCCCTCCAGAAGAACCAAGCATCCATACTTCTGGCGCGGTCTCTACCTTCGGAGAAGCAGTCAAATGAGGCAGCGGGTAAAATTCATCCGCTAGATCGTGTAAATACACCTTCAATTCCTCTACCTGCTCAGGATACTGGTCGCCTAGACGCTTTCGCTCCCCATGATGAAGGGCAATGGAGGAAATAGGCATACCACCAGGGGCACGTCCAATCCCAAGATCAATTCTGCCAGGAGCCAGCGCTTCGAGAACCCTGAAGTTCTCTGCTACTTTATAGGCACTGTAGTGCGGGAGCATAACGCCGCCAGAGCCAATGCGTATGTGCGACGTAACGGCTGATAAATGGCCGAGAAGCACCTCTGGACTCGATCCTGCAAGCCGGTTTGAAAAATGATGCTCTGATACCCAAAAACGGTGATAACCCCACTTCTCCGCCTGCTTCGCCAGTTCAACCGTCTCCCTCAGTGCTTCAGCAGGCGTAGCGCCTCCTATCAAAGGAGATTGATCCAGTATACTTAATTTCATTATGCTGCACCTCTTACAGAAATCCCCCTCTCTTAATGGAAAGGGGGATTTCTTATTTATTTTCGATTAAAGCCCTTCTCTTTCACAAATTCCCCAAGGAAGGCACGCTTTGGCTGGCTAAAGCCCCGCAGCATCTGCTCAGACCAAGTATCTTTTCTCTCACCGTTTGTTCGTGCTTCATAATATGCGGAAATACGATCGTCGTATTCTTTTAAATAACGATCCACATGCGCTTCATCTTGCTGATATGAATTTTCATGATATATGAGTTCAACTGGCAGCCGTTCCTTTTGTGACGACTGATTAGCTGGATGGCCAACAGCCAGACCGAATAACGGCAGCACATAAGATGGCGTTTCAAGCACTTCAGAGACTTCTCTCAGCTGATTACGCAGTCCGCCAATATAGCAGATCCCAAGTCCCATTGATTCTGCAGCAACACTGACATTTTGTGCAGCCAATGCCGCATCGATGACGCTAATGAGAAAGGCTTCCGTATTCTCAAGCGCCTCCTGATGATTCTTCCCTGCTTTTTTTGCAATATAATCATGGCGTTTCAAGTCTGCACAGAAGACAAAGAAATGCCCGTTCTTCTCAACGTACGGCTGATTCCCAGCCAGTTCAGCAAGTTTGGCCTTCTTCTCCTGATCTGTCACCCCAATAATACTATACGCCTGTACATAGCTTGATGTCGAAGCAGCCTGTGCACTTTTGATCAGTGTCAGCACCTCTTCTTCTGTCAAACGCTCGTCTGTAAACGAACGGATGGATCGATGATTTAATATGGTTTCTATCGTTTTGTTCAATTCGAAGACCTCCTTCACTTCTTCTATCATAAGGCAAAGACATAGGGCTTTTCAAAAATTAAAACTCGCATAAAAAAAAGACAGCCTATACTTAGACTGCCCTTACCCGTTTTATTTAAATAAATAACTTTGATATTTCGTTAATTGAACGCTTGCGTTATAGGCGATCCCGAATCCAATGAGAACGGACAAGACAGAGCTTCCTCCAAAGCTGATAAATAAGAGTGGAATCCCTGTTACAGGCATCACGCCTATGTTCATCCCAATATTCTGGAACGTATGGATTACAATCAATGCTGTATATCCTACGCAGAAGAATGACGCAAATCGGCTATAAGGATGGATACGGTCAATCAGTACGACAAGCCGGTAAATCAAGAAGAAGAACATGATCACAACAAACGCACAGCCGATAAAGCCAAAGGCTTCACCTATAATGGAGAAAATCATATCCGTTTGTGCTTCAGGGACATAGACCTTTAAGTTTTTAATGCCATTCCCAAAAATCTGCCCTGCACCAATGGCCATAATCGCCTGCTCTACTTGATATTTATCAGATCCAGATGCATCCTGCGTCTGTGCTTGGTTGGCTGTCGAAGAACTATCAGGCAGCCAAGCGGTAATCCGGTTAATCTGGTACTGCTGAATGCCGATTGTTTTCGCAAAATCAGGGAAGAGAATGATGACGGCTAACACAGCGGCAACCAATAGTACAACCACAGAACCGATGAGAGAGATCAGTTTCCAATTGACCCCTGATAAAAACACCATCACGACAACAATAAACATACAAACAGCCGCAGTCCCTGCATCCTGCAAGAAGATCAGTCCAACTGGTACAGCTGCCACGCCGGCAATTTTTAATAGAAGGAAAATATCATCCTCTAATGTCCGTTTTCCTCTAGGTGAAGACTTTCCAATGACAGATGCGAGCATCATAATCAAACCAATTTTCATGAACTCTGAAGGCTGAAATGTCCCTATTCCAGGTAACACAAACCAGCTTTTTGCCCCATTTTTGATTGGAGCAAAATCATGACCTCCGATTTGTGCAGGAGCGATTTTTAGAAGAATTAACAGCATAATGCCGCCTATAAATATATATAAGCTCAGTTTCTCTAATTGCTCTAAGTCAAAATAATTAATAGCAACAATACATATAACTCCGACCATATAGTATATGATCTGTCTGGTCCATGCATTAGATCCGTACTGCCCAAATTGACCCGCAGCATAAATCGCAATGACACTGATGGCAAAGAAGGCTAAAAATATAAAAATCAAATCTCCTTGATAGTAAGGAGATGTATTCTGCTTGTTCATGAACTAACCACCCTTATTACAAAACATAAAAGCCCTTATTTATATTAGATTGAAATTTTCACAAAATCAACTCACCTTAAATATGACGGAAGATACATCCGAAAGGTTCCATTCAATTTTCAAAAAATGAAATACTTTTCATCCTAACAATAGGAAAAAATCCCTCTATACACTTTTCATTCAATCGATCTCAAGTCCTTTAAAAAGTTTATTTTACAGATTTTAAGGGGAAAATTCAATGACCTATGTGGCAATATAACAAGTAAACATCAAACGAGCATAAGCTGCACTGAGGAAAGAGGAATAAAACCATTTTGTATGGAATAAGGCCCATTTTCCAATTATTACGTTTACTTCAAAGTCAATTGTGGTATAATACTTGTAACAAAATGTTCACAATATATCCTAAAAACAGACACAATTGCATCCTGACCTCTCATTTGATTTGAATATCAACTTACAAAGGAGTTGGATACGATGGATATGTTCTTTGCGTACCTATGTATTGCAACGGCTACACCCCTGTTTTTATGGCTGGAAAACAGAAAAATTGCATTAGCATCTATTCCACCCATTATGATTATGTGGATTTTCTTCGGTCTTTACATGACAAGCAGTTTATCTCCAGCAGGACATACCTTCATGATCGCATTCTTTGCCATTAACGTGATTTTGGCTCACATTGCAGCGTTCCTCATCTACGGACTTCCATTCATTCGCAAAAGATTCAGCAGCCGATAGATATCGCCCAACTATTGGAAGCGTTATCACCATCATGATAAAAACCACTCACCTTCAAGAGAGGGACTGACCCCATAAGATGAGACAAATAAAAAACACCTTCAAGTTTGAAAACGGATCGTTGTAATCCGAAATAAAACATGGAGGTGTTTTTTCTATGGGGACAAGAGTGAGTTATCCGGTTGAAGTCAAGCAGAAGGCTGTAGACATGAGATTGGCAGGCGTATCTATGAAAGAGATCATGCAGGAATTGAATATCAAAAATAAAACGCAGGTTCAGACATGGGTGAGGTGGCATAAGGCTGGGGATACACACCGGTTCGAACAGCCTGTTGGAAAACAATATACCTATGGAAAGGGTCCCGAGTACTCTTCCGAATTAGAGAGACTGCAGGCAGAAAATCGCTATCTGAGTCAACAGAATGAAGTTTTAAAAAAGTACAACGAATTGGAAAGGAAGTTGATAAGGAAACGTCAATCAAACTAGTAGAAGAATTGTGCAAAATGATGACAGTACAGGACATTTGTGTCCATTTAAGCATCTCTCGCGCTTCGTACTATAGATGGAAAAAAGATCTGACTCAGAATCATTCTAAAAAACAACTAGAGAAGCAAATCGGCACGTTGTGCCGAGAGCACAAGTATCGATATGGATACCGAAAAATCACAGCCTTACTAAAAGTGAGAATGCGTATTAACCATAAAACTGTTCAACGTATCATGCAGAAAAACCAGTGGCAGTGCCGGGTTAAAATGAAAAAGCGTAAGAAGAATGGGCAGCCCTATGCCGTGGCCGGTAATATACTGGATCGGAACTTTCAGTCTGATCGTCCTCTTGAAAAACTAGTAACGGACATCACGTATTTGCCTTATGGACAGAAACAATTGTACCTTTCCAGTATATTGGATTTATATAATGGAGAAGTGATTGCGTTTACGATTGGTGATAAGCAGGACACAGACTTTATTTTAAACACACTTGATCAGCTCCCAGCACTGCCTGAAAACTGTGTGTTACATAGCGACCAAGGTTCTGTGTATACATCTTACGAGTATCAGAAAGCTGTTCATATAAAAGGCATTACCATGAGCATGTCCCGTAAAGGGACGCCCGCTGATAATGCCTCCATCGAATCGTTTCATTCCTCGCTAAAGTCTGAAACGTTCTATCTTAACAGCATTGATCGAACTACGACCACCATCGTAGAACGCACTGTCAAAGAATACATTTATTATTATAACAACATTCGTATTCAAACAAAACTAAACAACCAATCACCGATCAACTATCGGCAATTGGCTGTATAAAGGTGTTTTGATCCCTGTCTCAAAAACGGGGGTCAGTCCCAGATGAGTGGTTTTTTTATTATTTCTCTGAATGCTCAGACTGCTTTGGTGCAGACGGTGAATACCCGTCTTTACTGTTCTCTCCGTGGCTGTAGTGAGCCGCAAAGATCCAAACAGATCCGATGACGAAGATAATCGCACAGAACAGACCAAACAAAGTATTTCCGACTTGAACAGTTCCATTCTCGCTCTCTGTCATGTGCATAAACATGAACAGCTGCAAGAATGCTTGAATGAACGCAAAACCAAAGATAATCCATAGTTTTGCGGAACTGCCAATTTCAGCTCCAATCGCAATCCAGAATGCTAAGACTGTCAGCACAATGGATAGGATAAAGCCAACTACGTGTTTCCAAGGGAAGTGTTCGTGCTCTGCTGAGGAATGTGTTTTTCCAGCCATATCACAAAAGCCCCCCTAATCCGATCAAGTAAACAGCTGTGAAGATAAAAATCCATACAACATCAAGGAAATGCCAGTATAGACTTGAGATGAAAATCTTCGCTGCTGTTTGTGGAGTTAATCCACGCTTTTTAATTTGGAACAAGATCCCGGTAATCCAGAAGATACCGATCGATACGTGTAGTCCGTGAGTTCCTAAAAGTACAAAGAATGCAGACCAATACGCACTTGTATGGATGCTCGCACCTTCATGTACATAATGGAAGAACTCGAAAAGCTCAAATCCAACGAAGCCTGCACCTAGAAGCAGTGTGAGAATCGTCCAAATGACAACCCCTTTTGTACTTCCACGGCGCATTTCATGAACGGCAATCCCGCATGTAAATGAACTAACCAATAGCAGGAATGTCATGATCAATACAAGCTTCATATCAAACAGCTCAGCTGGTAAAACGCCGCCAGCTGTTCTGCCATGTAGAACAAAGTAGGTCGCAAAAAGTGTTGAGAATAACACGATTTCCGCGCCAAGGAATATCCAGAAACCAAGGATGTTTAAACGTCCGGTTTCAGAGCGATATTCAAGCGGTGCATTTGCATAGCTGCTATCATTATGTCCCATTACTTCTGCGCCTCCTTATTCTTTTTCTCTGTTTCGATTACTTCTTCAACAGGAATATAGTAGCCATCGTCATATTCGAATGAACGTAAAATCATCGTTGCGAATACACCGATTAAGCCAATAACGCCAATCCAGTACCATTCAAATACAAGACCGAATGCACCAAGTCCAAAGAATGCAGACATGATCAGCGGTCTGCCTGAATTGTGCGGCATGTGAATTTTCTTAAATTCTTTTTCAGGATGAACGTCCACATTGTTTTGCTTCCAATGATGGAATGCATCTGGTGTTGTCACTTCTGGAAGTGCTGCAAAGTTATAATGCGGCGGAATTGCAGAAGATGTCGCCCAGTCAAGTGTACGTCCTTCTCCCCAGCTGTCTCCAGACACTTCACGTTTTGAGTGTCTCCAGCTGTAGTAAATGTTGTAGCAAAGGATGATGAATCCGATACCCATCATAAATGCACCAATTGTTGAAATAAAGTTTAGTGCAGTCCAGCCATCTTCTGGTCCATACGTATAAATACGTCTTGGCATTCCTTGCAGTCCTAGGAAGTACTGCGGGAAGAAACAGATGTTAAATCCGATCATGAATACCCAGAAGAACCATTTGCCGATTCTTTCGTTTAACTTGTAACCAAACATTTTTGGATACCAGAAAACAAGACCAGCAAAACAAGCAAATACAGTACCTGCGATTAATACATAGTGGAAGTGGGATACAAGGAAGTACGTGTTATGGTACTGGTAATCCGCAGCTGCCATCGCAAGCATAACCCCAGTTACACCACCGATTACGAAGTTCGGGATGAAACCAAGTGCCCAAAGCATTGGTGATGTAAAGCTGATACGGCCTCGATACATCGTAAAGAGCCAGTTAAAGATTTTTACACCTGTTGGTACAGAAATCGCCATTGTTGTAATCGAGAAGAATGAGTTAACCGCTGCACTGTTCCCCATTGTAAAGAAGTGGTGAACCCACACAAGGAAACTAAGAACAGAGATTGCCACAATCGAGACAACCATCGCTTTGTAACCAAACAACTGCTTTCTTGAGAACGTCGCAAAAATTTCTGAGAAAATACCGAAAGCCGGCAGGATAACAATATATACCTCAGGATGTCCCCAAATCCAGAATAGGTTCGCCCAAAGCATCGGCATACCGCCTGCTTCGAGTGTAAAGAATGCAGAACCGAATAAACGATCAAATGTCATAAGTGCTAAAGCAACTGTTAGTACAGGGAATGCAAACACGATGATGACAGACGTAATCAATGTTGTCCATGTAAACATTGGCATACGCATAAGTGTCATACCTTTTGTACGCATTTTTAAGATGGTCACCATGAAGTTAATACCTGTCATAAGTGTACCAATACCTGCAATTTGGAGCCCGAGCAAGTAGTAGTTCTGTCCAGGTCCTGGTGAGAAATCATTTCCGGCGAGCGGCATGTAACTCGTCCAGCCTGCACTTGGTGATCCTCCAATAACGAAGGAAATGTTGAACAGCATTGCTCCGACCATGAATGTCCAGAAGCTAAGGTTGTTCAAATAAGGGAATGCAACGTCACGTGCACCAATTTGAAGAGGAACAACGACGTTGATTAAACCAATTAAAAATGGCATCGCCATGAACAAAATCATGATCGTACCATGCGTTGTAAAGATTTCATTATAGTGGTTTGAATCTAAAAACGTATTATTAGGAAGCGCCAGCTGCGCGCGCATCATCAGTCCGTCTACCCCACCGCGGAAGAACATAATCACAGCAGCAAGGATATACATGATTCCAAGCTTTTTATGATCAACTGATGTCAGCCATTCTTTCCAAAGCCATTTCCACTTTTTAAAGTAGGTTAAAACAAACACAATGGCAATGGAAGTGAGAGCGATAGAAATTTGCGCACCAAGAATTAATGGGTCTCCAGTTACAAAAAACTCATCCCATTTTAAATGCATAACGGCCTCCTCCTTTCCTTAGTCAGTTTATTCTTTTTCTAGTTTACTTTTATAGTTCTTCACATTCTCGAAAGGATCTGTCTTGGAATGCGGAGAAACTGATTGATAACCTAAACGTTTGCGTGCTTGGAGTGCATATTCAGAATCCTCTCCATGCTTCGCAAAGGATAAATGTGTTGACGAGAACGTCTGCACATCTGCAGCATCAGGAAGCATCAAGTAGTCATACGTTTTCTTCGTTAACTTTGGTGCTTCTTTCTTCGTTTTGTTTACCCATTTATCATAGTCAGACTGCGTCATCGCATTGACTTTGAATTTTTGCTGAGCAAAGCCCGGGCCTGTGAAGTTGGCGTTTCTTCCTTGGTATGTGCCTACTTCATCAGCTTGAAGATATTGTTCCATTTCCATTCCAGCCATCGCATACTTCTCCCCGCCTAGCTGAGGAATCCATAGTGATGCCATTGTATCAGCGGAAGTGATTTTGAATAAAACCGGCTGATCTTTTGGAATGTTTAAGTAGTTCACTGTCTCAATATTTTCCTCTGGATAACTAAAGATCCATTTCCAATCAACAGCTGTCGCATAAACGACGAGTGGATCTTTATGGCTTGTTGCTTGAGGTGCCTCTTCCAAAGAGTAAATTGTTTTTACAGTTGGAACTGAAAGGGCAGCAACGATTAATATTGGGATCACTGTCCAGACAACTTCTAGAAGCGTGTTCCCGTGTATTTCTGGGTTATAAGAGGCGTTTCCAACGTCCTTACGCTCACGGTATTTAACCAAAATGATGGTAAACATTACAAATACCGCACCAACGATAAAGAGCATGAATCCAATAGATAAAAGGATTAAGTCTTTTTGTTGTGCTGCGACTGGTCCTTTAGGATCTAAAACAGCGATATTGCTGCAACCTCCTAATACAAAAACACTCACGAGCATCGCTAATAAAAGCATAGGTTTAATGGCTCTGAACAAGAAGATCACCATCCTTCCTTAAATAATGTATAAATTGCTGAATAATTGTGAAAAGCCATCTGCCTTCGAAAACTTTTCTTCCCTTTGTAATGCTATCAAAATCTGTTAGAGTTAGCTTCCCTTTTTTCAAAAGTTCATTTATTTTTCAACAGATTTCTCTCAAAATGTCATAAATTCGACATAAATTTATATTATTGCACAAACAATAAATTTCTAGGATTTTGAAAAGTTGAGAGTTGAAGGCAAAGGACAAACAATCAAGAACTTTGTCAAATTTAGGTTTACCACAATAAAAAAGTTTGGTCAAATTTCAATTTAACTTAATGAAATTTTATCTAGGTAAACAATTTCAAAATAGGTATCCCCACATTTAACAAAAACCTTACTTATTTTAACGCAAGTTGACAAGAAAAGAAAGTATCGATCCGCTGACTATGCGGTGTAAGAATTGGCAATCATGATGAATATGTGGAATCCCGCTAAATGACTTCCAGCAAAAAACCGGCTCAGCGCCGGCATTCTGCAGTTATTCTTCTCTCACTAAAATATCAGGGCGTCTATAGATGTCCCCTTCATGCTCAACGTCAATGTATGTCCACTTGCCTGTATAGGTTAAAAAGCGGTTACCCTCTTTCTCTACGACCATCGTATCCTCTGACTTCAATCCAGGCAATGAAGGATTCCAAGTAAACACTTGTTGCAGCTGAATTTCTCCCTTCGATGAGGGAACTGCAATGATTTCTCTAGATACAAAGCCCGTTTTTCCCCCTTGATGAAGCTTTTTCCAGCTATCAGGGAAGCCTTCTTTTTCATACTGAGCAATACCTGCTTTCAATACATCTCCCAATGTCTTACCAGGGCGCGTGGCGGCATTCATGACCGTGTCAATTCGTGCAAGCCGCTCTTTGTTCTCTTCAAGCTCCTTTGGAAGCTGACCGAAGTAAACAGACCTTGTGACATTCGCCACGAGTCCATGCCGTTCAGCGCAAAGAACAACAAGCGCATGCTTTTGAAGTTTTTTATCTGTCGGAATTGGATGACGGTATTGATGAATTCGGTCATCTGTTGCCACAAGCAGTACTTCTATCGTCATTCCCTGCGCGATCGCTTTTTGAGCCGCAAGCGAAGCGATTTCGTGCTCCGTCTGTCCTGGAACGATTTCTTTACAGACACTCTCTACAATGACTGCTGTTTCATGACAAAGCGTTTCATATTGGCGGAGCTGTGATGCGGAAAGAATGGATCGGACTTGCGACAAATCCGGCTCGATCCATTCGAATCCATCCATTTGAATGTCTGACCCGATCCGTTTGTCTTTTGTGAGTGTTTGAATGTGTGCCTTATCATCCTCAAACCAATCCATCGTTACCACTTGAAATGGGTGATCGATATAGGCCATCTCTTCTTCAATGATCCGCTTTTCTTCCATTTGATTTACAATGAGGACGATGTCGTCTTTTAACACAAGCAGCTTGCACACGCCCTCTGGTGTATTTAACACGATGTGATTTCTTCTTCCTCCTGTCAGCCAGGAGAAGTTATTACGCTTTTGAATCAAGACACCGTCGAGCTGTTTTTCTTCCATTAATGTTCTTACTTGTTCAATCATCTAATCACCTGCCTATATGAGTGTATGAATGAAACGTTTAAAAGCTGTTTTCCCTTGCTCGGTTCTTTTAAACACACCCGCCTGTGAGAGAATACGAGAAAAAATCATACCGACTTCTTTTTGTAAAATGGCTTCTGTATTGTCCTCTGTAAAGGTGTTCTCTTCAAGCAGACGCTTTGCCCATGTTTCGTGTTTCGTGATAGCAGGGCGGGCTTTGATTTCTTCAAGGGGGTTTTTGGATAAGAGCGCTTCTTTTAATTGGCTTAATTCCTCTGCTAATCTACCAGGAAGAACGGCAAGACCCATCACTTCAATTAATCCGATATTCTCTTTTTTAATATGATGGACTTCTTCGTGCGGGTGGAAAATTCCATCCGGGTGCCGCTTGTTTGTACGATTATTGCGCAGCACTAGATCTAATTCATAGTCATCGCCATGGCGGCGTGCAATGGGTGTAATGGTATTATGCGGCGTCTCTCCAGTATGAGCTAACAGCTCCACTTCTTGATCTGAATACATTTTCCACTTGGTTAAGATAAAGTCTGCGGCGTCTGCAAGCGTCTGCCGGTCGCTGCTTCGAAGCCGGATGACAGACATCGGCCATTTCACAATCCCGGCCCTCACATTCGGAAAGGCATTCAGAGAAAAGACATCTTCCACCTCCGCTTTCGCCATCGGAAATTCATGCGCACCGCCCTGAAAATGGTCATGACTTAATATACTGCCCCCGACAATCGGAAGGTCGGCGTTCGATCCGATGAAATAGTGCGGGTATATATATATGAAAGAAAGCAATCGTTCAAAGGTCTTTTTGGTGATGCTCATCGGCTCATGTTCGCCTTTGAACACAATGCAGTGCTCGTTGTAATACACATAAGGTGAAAATTGTAGAAACCAAGATTCATCTGTGAGTTTCACAGGAATAATCCGGTGATTCTGTCTCGCTGGATGGTTGATCCGCCCCCCAAACCCAACGTTTTCTTTACAAAGGAGACAAAGAGGATATTGCTTTTGACTAAGCTTTTTGGCTTCAGCGATTGCTTTTGGGTCCTTTTCCGGCTTTGATAGATTAATTGTGATCTCCAGCACGCCATCATCTGTTGGTGTAAACCACTGCACATTTTTGGCGATTCTGCCTGTATGAATATAGTGTGCGTGCTGCTGCATTTCATAGAACCAGCTTGTAGCCGCCTCTGGCCCTTCATGCTGGCGTTTCTCTTCAAACTTTGCGTAGATGACACTTGGAGGCGCCACCAAGCATCCCATGATTTTCGCATCTAGTAAATCGCGATACGTATCCGTCCCCTCAGGGATAAGGCCAGTCTCAACTGCCCAATCCAGCATCGGCATTAAAATGTCTTCAAGCTCCGCCTCCCATGAGACTGTTCTTGGCTCAGCTTCATCCAGCCCAAGCACCTCTAGCAGCCGATTTCTCGTATAATCGATATCTAGTCGTGTGATCAGCTCATGATTGATCCCGTATTGAATCAGCTGTTCCAGTTTTTCAAAAATATCAACCGCCATTCTCTCTGTCCCCTCTCTTGCCTGCCTGTTATGCGTTATTTACTCTGGTAGCCGTCTGGATGCTTCTGAAACCAATCCCACGCACTTTGAATGATGGTGTGAAGGTCAGCATATTGAGGTGTCCACCCTAATTCTTGCAGCGCTTTTTCAGAAGAAGCAATCAGCTTTGCTGGATCTCCCGCGCGTCTGTCAGCCACCTGTGCTGGGATCGCATGCCCCGTGACGTTTCTAACAGCATCTACTACCTGCTTCACGGAGAAACCAGTGCCATTCCCTAAGTTATATGTTGCACTTTCTTTTCCAGCGCGCAGACGATCAACAGCTAAGATGTGCGCGTCTACTAAATCCATGACATGAATGTAATCCCTAATACACGTGCCATCCTCTGTCTCATAATCATCACCGTAAATCATGATCTGATCTCGTTTTCCTAAAGCCACTTGCAGAATAATCGGAATGAGATGTGTCTCAGGCTGATGATCCTCTCCGGCAAGTCCTTCTGTATGAGCGCCAGCTACATTAAAGTAGCGAAGCACAACGTATTTCATTCCATATGCCTGCTCAGACCACTTCAGCATTTTTTCAATGGCTAGTTTCGTTTCTCCATAAGGATTGGTTGGATTCGTCTCATCCGTTTCAACGATCGGCACTCGCTTTGGTTCACCATATGTGGCAGCGGTTGAAGAGAAAACGATGTGTTTCACATCAAATTCATTCATCACCTGAAGTAAGGCTGTCGCTCCTCCAACGTTGTTGTCATAGTACTTTAGCGGGTCTGTTACACTCTCGCCGACAAGTGAATCTGCGGCAAAGTGCATCACCGCTTCTATTTGATGTGTTTTGAAAACCTGTCTTAAAAAATCTTGATCTCGTAAATCTCCCTTTTCTAAAACAGCTCCCTTCAAAACAGCTTCTTTGTGGCCTGTCTGCAAATTATCCACTACCACCACTTGTTCACCTTTCGCTAAAAGAGCCGCTACTGCATGGCTGCCAATGTACCCTGCTCCCCCGCACACTAAAATTGTCATTACACTTCCTCCTTCGTGAGTTCTCTTGCGCCGCCTCCAATTCCAGCTGTGTAAAAAGAGGCTTGAATGCCTGTCTTCTCTTGATAAATCGCACCCGTTTCTTTTATAAATGATGCCAGCTGCTTTTCTTTCACAATACTGATCGTGCAGCCGCCAAAACCCGCGCCCGTCATACGAGAGCCAATCGTTCCAGGATGGAGCCAAGCGGCTTCTGCAAGTGTATCTAGTTCAAATCCAGTCACTTCATAATCATTCTTTAAAGAAAGATGAGAAGACTTCATAAGCGCACCTATTTCATCCATTTTATCATCTTTCAGAAATTTGACTGCTTTTATGGTCCGCTCGTTTTCTGTCACTACGTGTCTTGCACGTTTGCGGCATGTTTCATCCTGAATCAAATGGGCATGTTCGGCAAATTCATCTGCCGTGAGCTCACATAAGTGGGCAAGATCAATTTCTTTTCGTAAATCGTTTAAAGCTGATTGACACTCTGCCCGGCGTTCATTGTATTTGGAGTCTGCCAGTGTCCGCTTTTTGTTTGTATTGGCAATGACAAGCGCCAGACCCTCTTGCCGAAACGGACTGTATTGAAAATCAAGGGTATCGCAATTGAGCAAAATGGCGTGATCTTCTTTTCCAAGAGCGATTGAAAACTGATCCATGATGCCGCAATTGACGCCAATAAATTCATTTTCTGCACGCTGCGAAAGGAGGGCAAGACGGGCATTTGAAACGCCGAATGAATGCCATTCATTGATGAAGACGGCGGTGACAAGCTCAATCGAGGCAGAGGAAGACAGGCCTGCACCATTGGGAATATTGCCGCCGTATACAATGTCAAAGCCTTCTTCTATCTTCATCCCTGCTTCGATAAACTGATGGAACACACCCTTCGGATAATTCGCCCAGCCATCCGATTCTAAGTAAGCGATTTCAAAAAGGTCGAATTCTTTCACACCATCGCCATCAAAGTTCAAGGAATACATTCTCACGCGGCCATCTGTCCGCTTTGCACATGCTGCATATGTACCGAGAGTGAGCGCACAAGGGAATACATGACCTCCATTGTAATCTGTATGTTCACCAATCAAGTTCACTCTTCCCGGGGCAAAAAAATAGCGAAGTTCTTCTTCTCTATCCCCAAATTGTTGGTGAAATGCCGTGCGTAACATATCGATCATATCCATTCCCCTTTTCTCTTCTGATACTCTTATTTTAGTTGCCTGAACTGCGTAAGTTCAATGGTAAAAAAATCGTTAAAAAATACCCTTTTTTTGCTGTGAATGGTACGATGTGATATGAGGTGTACCATGATTCAAAATAGAAAAAGGTTGTTTTTTGCTGTGAGGGAGGTTTTCCAATTTGAAGAAGGAAGCATTTGCATTTCGTTTTCACCATTCTGATGTTACATTGCCGGCACAAATATGGTCTGTTGGCTGGGAGGTTCAATCATCTTCGTTATACAGCTGGAATGGCGTGGAGCGGAAGGATCAGGGCAAGTGCATCTTTCAGCTCACACTGTCTGGACATGGCATGATTGAAATCGGACAGAAGCGGTTTAAAGTCTTGCCGGGGCAGGCCTTTCTTGTGAAAAGCCCTAGTGCCTATCAATATTATTTTCCAGAGGACAGTGAGCATTGGGAATTTCTCTATTTGACGCTTTATGGGGAAGCCTGTGATCTTTGCTTTGACCAATTTATAGATCAAGGAAAGCAGGTCATGCGTTTTCATCCTCATTCCAAACCGATCCGCCTGCTGAAGAAAATTTATGATGAAGCCAGTGAAAGACGGATTACCAATCCATTTGAGGGGTCTAGCCTTGCTTATCAATTTGTCATGGAACTGTATTCATATTTGCCAAAGCTTGAGGGACAAATGGAGAAATGGCCTGAGCCCATCGTCCAAGCGGCCTTGTTTGCCAGCCATCATTTTCACGAGGAAATTGGCCCAGACGATATGGCAGCTGCGGCACGTTTATCCAAAAGTCATTTTACGAGAGAATTCAAAAAGGCCACTGGCTTCACACCTATTCACTACTTAACCAATATCCGGTTAGAAAAGGCGGAAACATTACTAAAAACAACGAAATACTCGATTGAAGAAATCGCCATACAGTGCGGCTACCGAAATGCGAATTACTTGAATAAAGTCTTTCGAAAGAAAATCGGCATGTCTCCAAAGCAACTGCGGGAAACAAGCGATGCATAATAAAAAGCAGCCGCTGCATCATAGGCTGCTTCTTTTACGCTTTTGACAGGTCAACATGAATTCTCCCTTGTCTTAAAACAATGGTCATTTGCGTATCAGGGGTCATTAAATTTTCTAAAATGTCCGTTGCCGTTTGAAGCGCAATGTCCATTCGGTTGATCTTTTCCTTTTCTTGTTCCGAAAACGCTTCTGGATGTGCGGTCATTTCTTTGACTAGCCTCAGCACTTGTTCATGCTGCTTTTCTGTTTGTTGATATATGGCATCATATAAGTCGTCTGGCCTGCTGCTCATTTCACATCACCTATCTTTTTTTATGTGTTAAATCGCATCTTCTTTTGTTTTTTTGAAGACGAACCACTTACTGGCGACATAATTGACCACCACAATCACAAAGTTGACGAGAATTTTTGCGACGGTTTCATTGAGCGCCATTTGGCTCACAAATAAAATCATCAGCCCCAGATCTACACCTAGAGACATGAGACGGACACTAAAAAATGAAGAAAGCTCACGCATGAGGCTTTTTGTGTCACGAGCCTTTTGCTTGAAGACATACTTCTTATTGGTGATATAAGCAAAGAGAACAGCAAATACCCATGAAACAACCGTAGCTGTTTTGTAATCCATGGAAAACATCTCAACGAATAAATAGAAGCTGACGATATTGACAATGGTTGTACACACACCCATCACAAGATACATGACAACTTCTTGATACTTTTGAAAAAGGCTATACATGTCTTTCTTCATTCCTTCTTGGTGGTTTCTGTTTCTTTTAGAATACCATCTTGAGAAGAACTTCCCAAACGAACAATATGTATGTCCTGTAAAGATGAAATTTGTTCTACTCGATGGCAAATGTCAACGCAATTGGTTTATATGAGTCAAATGTTTTAGGTCTTTATCATTATTTTAATTTATAATCTTTCAACTGACTTTACAATTGTTTATTATTAGAAGTAAGATTTCAATATTTATGGGTTTTTTAGTCATTTTTTTAGGGACGTGGTAGGTGATAGATTTTACAAAATAGGTTAAATGTCATCATTTTTCGACAAAAATTTATTTTGCGCTGTTTTCAACCACACGTACAGTTACTAGACGGTTTGTTCAAGTCATTGGTTGCAGTGAATATGTCTTATTGAACTGGAGGATATTATGGATACGCAAGTGAAAAGAAGAGTTGACGAAGAGTGGGTTTATTTGATTCAGGAAGCGAAAAAAATTGGACTAGGCATCGAAGAAATACAAGCTTTTTTAACATCCAACGGTGATCAGAAGATGATAAACAAACCGTAAATCAACGCCGTTATCCTTTGTCTTTCAGACTGCTTTGGCTATAAGTTCTGACCTGTCAATTGACCTTTTGAAAATCCTTTCATGACGATACGCTACAATAATTGAACACCTCTCCATACCAATCCCTTCACTCAATGGGGTTCTGTCTTTCTATATTAGGAGGACAGTCCATTTCCTGTTCTTTATATGATCCCTTTTTAACCGCCATTCATGAAAATTGTCCTTCTCACGTTATAAAACCAAGCTGCTCACCCATATATTAAGCATGAAAACAACGAGAAAGCAGAAAGGTGGGTAGAGCGTGAGTTCAGATTCCCTTTCGTATTATCACCAAAAAAAGGATCAGTATTATCATGGGGTAAACCCGGTCATCGTCAGCCGTATCCGCGCGGAATGGACGTCTTTATTGGATATCGGATGCGGCACAGGCAAGCTTGGAAAAGTCCTGAAACAAAAGGGCCGGACCATTTATGGTATTGAGTCATTTGAAGATGCAGCAAAAGAGGCTAAGCAAGAGCTGGATCATGTTCTCTGCGGTAATATTGAACAGATGGCTCTCCCTTATCAACATGAACAATTTGACTGCATTATTTTCGGAGACGTCCTCGAGCATTTATTGGACCCTTGGGCCGTTTTAAAAAAGGTGAAGCCCTTCCTTAAAAAAGAGGGTGCCATCCTGTCATCTATTCCAAATATCGGCCACATTTCAACGGTTTTAGAATTACTAGCCGGCAGATTTACTTATACAGATGCAGGGTTAATGGATCAAACACATTTACGTTTCTTCACCCTTCACGAAATACATGCACTCTTTCATTCAGCGGGTTTTCGCATTCGTGAATTCGAGGCCATTCGCGTAAAGCATCCTTCCTATGCAAGCGTGTTGAATGATCTACATGAATTACTCATGAAACACGGCATTCGTTCTGATTTTCACGAGTCTGCTACAGCCTATCAATATGTGGTCGAGGCGGTTCCATTTCATGAGTAATCCGACGATTCTGTTTGTATTATGTGTGAATGATGAATCGATGTTTCAAGCTTGCTTCCGGCAGCTCGCTTCACTTCCGGCTCCCCATGGATACCATGTGGAGGTCTTACCAATTAGACATGCATCAAGTATGACCTCTGCATACAATGAAGCCATCACTCATCCAGCTCAGTTTAAAATTTATCTCCATCAGGATACCTTGATTGTCAAACAGCATATGCTGCTTGAGCTCATCCCGCTTTTTTTACAACATCCATCACTTGGCATGGTTGGCGTGATTGGAGCAGAAAGCATGCCTGACAATGGAATTTGGTGGGAGAGTTCTGATTGCAGGGGAAAAGTCATTGAATATCGTCACGACACCTATCAGCTGCTTTCGTTTGAAAGAGACCGTCAGCATCCCAAAGCGCAAGATTATATCAAAGCTGCGGCCATTGATGGTCTATTCATGGCAACACAATACGATGTGAGGTGGCGTGAGGACCTCTTTGACGGCTTTCATTTTTATGATGTCTCGCAGTCCTTTGAATTCACTCAGAAGGGCTATGAAGTTGGGATTGCAAGACAAGAAGAGCCTTGGTGTATTCATAAATGCGGAGATCATTTTGACGCAGAAGCATATGAAAAAGCGAGACAAACATTTCTTGCAAATTATCGATAGAAAGCACCCTTTTCGGGTGCCTTTTTTATGATATACTGTCATAAACAGCCAGATCGTCTCATATGCATTGGAGTACCTTGTCCCTAATTCGTACAAAGGAGGAAACAATGGCAGACAAAAAAGTTCATTATAAGAAGGTTGCCGCTTCAGAGGATTTTCGAAAACTTCTTGAGGAAAAACGCAGATTTATCGTACCGATGACGATTTTCTTTTTTCTCTTTTACTTTTCACTTCCGGTTGCTACATCCTACTTCACCTTTTTGAACACGCCGGCAATTGGCGCGATCTCATGGGCTTGGTTATTCGCCCTCACACAATTTGTCATGACCTGGGTTTTATGTGGACTTTATGCGAAAAAAGCAGCTAAGTTCGACAATTATGTAAGCGCTTTAAAAACTGAATCAAGAGGTGATGACGAATGAGCATGACCGCTTTTATTTTGTTCGTAGCGATCGTAGGGCTCACATTGGTCATCACATATTTTGCTGCGAAAAAAACAAGCAATGCGAGTGATTTTTACACAGCAGGCGGGGGTCTGACTGGGTTTCAAAACGGCCTTGCCATTGCTGGAGACTATATGTCTGCTGCATCATTTTTAGGGATTGCTGGAATGATCGCGTTAAACGGATTTGACGGCTTTTTCTATAGCATTGGTTTTCTAGTAGCGTATCTTGTCGTTCTTTACGTTGTGGCTGAACCGCTTCGAAATCTGGGGAAATATACGATGGCCGATATGATCGCTGCACGTTTTAAGCGCCCTGCCATCCGAGGGGTTGCCGCCTTTAATACCATTACAGTTTCCACTTTTTATATGATTGCACAGCTCGTTGGAGCAGGTGCATTAATCAAGCTGCTTCTTGGCATTGATTACTGGATCGCGGTGCTGATCGTGGGTGTCCTGATGACCATTTATGTCGTGTTTGGCGGCATGATTGCGACCAGCTGGGTACAGATCACAAAGGCTGTGCTTCTCATGCTTGGGACGCTCATTATTTCTCTGCTTGTGTTTGCAAAGTTTGATTTTAGTCTGCTGAAGATGTTTGAACAGATGAAAACTGCAACCCCGCTTGGTGAATCGTTTCTTCACCCGGGAAATAAATATGATGTGCCTTTAGAAACCTTGTCTCTTAACCTCGCCTTAGTGCTTGGGACAGCAGGTTTGCCACATATTTTGATCCGTTTTTATACAGTAAAGGATGCGATTTCTGCGCGAAAATCGGTTCTTTCTGCTACTTGGATCATCGGGATCTTTTATTTAATGACGGTTTTCCTTGGCTTTGGCGCTGCTGCCTTTGTTGGAACAGAAGCGATCACGGCAGCAGATGCAGCAGGCAATATGGCCGCACCTCTTCTGGCACAAGCCCTTGGAGGAGATTTATTATTTGCCTTTGTTTCCGCTATCGCCTTTGCGACCATATTGGCAGTGGTGACTGGGCTTGTTTTATCCGCCGCATCTGCTTTTGCCCATGACTTTTATAGTCAGATTATCCGCAAAGGAAAAGCGAGTGAGCGGGAGCAAGTGAAGGCGGCGCGCTTTGCTTCAATCGGCGTGGCGATCCTCTCTATCATTCTTGCATTATTTGCCCAGTCCTTAAACGTCGCTTTTCTTGTGTCTCTTGCCTTCGCAGTGGCGGCAAGTGCGAACTTACCTTTGATTATCTTCACTGTTTTTTGGAAACGATTTAACTCTACGGGTGCCATCGCAGGAAGCTTAACAGGCCTTCTGAGCGCACTGATCATTGTCTCGCTAAGCCCAAGCGTCTGGGACCCGTCAGGAGCAGCCATCTTCACAGGAGAGCCGCTCATCCCGCTGTCGAACCCTGGGATTATCTCGATTCCACTCGGATTCCTTGCCGCCTACTTAGGCACGATATTCTCTTCTGAAAAAGCAGATGAAGACACCTTTACAGAAATTCAAGTAAAGGCACATACAGGCATGCATATGGATACTGATTCATAAGGAAAAGCCGGCTGCTCAGCCGGCTTTTTAGTAGCGCTGGAATAACTCTGGGTTTTTCGGAACGTTTTCTAAATAAACGATCTTCCCTTGGTCGTCCAGCTCTGCGATATCAATTCCTTCTGCTGTATAGACACGGCCATCCGAAAGCTTTCCGCAAACGACCCAGTTTGTTTCATACTTTCCGTCTTCTCTTTTCATCCACCCATCCCACATATGCTTAATGTCTTCATGCACGCGGAAAAATGTGTTCAAAAACTGTGTGAATGCTTGGATTCCAGGCTTTTGGGCGCCATTTAAGACAATCATGACATCGTCAGAAAACAATGCCAGCAATTCATCCAGTTGCTCCTGCCCTTTTCCTGCTTCATCATACCGGCGAAAATACGTATCGAGCACTTCTATGTTCATTCTCCTTTATTTACCTGTCGTTTCGATAATCATCGAACTAATGTGATTGTACACAATTGTTTCTCTCCTGTCTAATTTTCCAGACATAAGAAAAGACATGAATTGATTCAATCCATGTCTCCTTGAGATTAAAGAGATACTTTTTCTGTTTCAACAAGTGATTTCAGCTCTTCTGCTGCTTTTTTTGGATCGGCGCTCTGGCTAATAGCACTAATGATGCTTATACCGTCTGCCCCAGCTTGTATCACTGGTGCAGCGTTTTCGTATGTGATCCCTCCGATACCTACAATCGGAATTTGAAGGGCATGACGCCGGACTTCAGTGATCAAAGACACCCCCTGGACACTGCGTGTATCCTTTTTCGTTTCCGTTGGATAGACTGGGCCCATACCGACATAATCTGCTCCGTCCTTCATGGCTTGTTTTACTTCGTCTAGGTTATGCGTCGACACGCCTAATATTTTATTCCCGATCCTTTCTCTGACGTCTTTTGCGTTTGTGTCTTCCTGTCCAACATGAACGCCATCTGCATCAAGATCAATCGCTAGTTGTACATCATCATTCACAATAAAAGGAACATTTGCTTCTTGGCAAAGCGCTTGAATTTGACGAGCCAATTGTTTCTTCTCTTCACCCTGCAAGGCTTTTTCACCCTTTTCACGAAATTGAAACATGGTGATTCCGCCTTGAATGGCCTCTTTCACAACATCAAGCGGCTGCCTCGTTGTATTCGTTGTGCCCATAATAAAATAAACCGATAATTGCTGTTTGATTTGCTGGTGCTCAGCCTTTGTCATGTGAAACTCCCCCTATTTTCCCTATTGTCAGCACATCTTCGCCGGTTGTGTGTGATAATGCATTTAACAATTCCATTTGAAAAGTTCCCGGTCCTTTATCCTTTGCGCTCAGAGCTGCCCTTTCAGCGGCGACACCATAAAACAGCAATGCAGCGGCCGACGCATGAAGCGCCTGTTCACCTACTGCACAAAATGCCCCGATGACAGACGTCAGCAAACAGCCGGTTCCCGTCACCTTGGTGAGCCATTCATGTCCATTATGAATGGACAGCACCTCATTTCCATCTGACACCACATCGACTTTTCCTGTGATTGCCACTATTGTCTGAAGTGCAATGGACGCTTGTTTGGCTAATGCCGATACATCTCCATTCGCCGCTTTCGCATCAACGCCTTTTGACTCCCAGCCATCCACTCCAAGTAAATGAGCCACTTCAGCAGCATTTCCTCTGACAACGGTCATTTTCACTTTCTCTATCAGCTGTTTAGCGGCATTCGCTCGAAACGTTGTCGCACCGACGCCGACAGGATCTAACAAAACAGGTACACCTTTTTCATTGGCGGCTTGTCCAGCGAGTATCATAGCTTCCACCGTCTCTCTAGTCAGTGTGCCAATATTAAGCACAAGTGCATCCGCTAATTGCGCCATTTCAGCCACTTCTTCTTTGGCGTTTGCCATGACTGGCGAAGCACCTAAAGCAAGCAGTCCATTCGCTGTAAAATTCGTCACGACTTGATTGGTGATATTATGAACGAGTGGATTTTTTTCTCGAACCTTCTCCAATAAATGAGACGCGCAGCTTGTTTTCATCCGTATCGTCCTCCCTTTTACTCTGCATCCCACACATAGGACTTCGTATGCTTTAACCATTCTCTTGCCGCAAACGACAAATAGCGGTCTTTACGCCAAATGACACCTAAATGCCACGGGATCGACGGGTTTAGGGAAATGACCTTTACCTTTTCAGGATCAAGATCACGGCAGATTCGTTCTGGCAGGAGTCCAATCCCTAAGTTTTCAGCTACCATTTCACTAATGAAATCCCACTGAGACGTTTCATAAATGACATTTGGCCGGAATCCCGCATTCATACATTCATTCAAAATCCGGCTGTGCAGAACAAAATCTTCTCTAAAGAAAATAAAAGACTCTTCCCTTAAATCAGCTAAATGTACCTCCTCACGACCAGCCATCGGATGGGATGGATGCGTCACGAGCTTCATGTTCTCTTTAATAATGGTGTACGTATGAAAAATTTTATCATTTGCAGGCAGAACAATGACACCAATATCAAGCGACCCATCCTCGACCCCTTCCTCTACTTTAATGGAGCCGTGCTCAACCAATTGAAATGTGACATCTGGATATTGCTGGCGGAATTCCCCCATGACATTCGGGAAGAAACTTGACCCAATCATCGGCGGCAGTCCGATTCGAATATGCCCTTTTTTCACATTCATTAAATCATTTAATTCGTTCGTTAAATTCTGAAATGACTGTGCGATTTCACTCGCTTGTGTATACATGGTTTGGCCAGCATCTGTCATTTCAACCTGCCGGCCATTGCGGTAAAATAACTGCACCCCCAGCTCATCCTCCAGGTTTTTGACCATCTTGGAAATGGTCGGCTGCGATACGTAAAGGGACTGCGATGCTTTCGTGAAGCTCTTTAACCTTGCCACTTCTAAGAAATATGTTAAATGTCTGATGTCCACCTGATTCATCCTTCCTATAGACAAAAGGAATAATTACTATTCGATATATGTATTTTACCTATAACTGAACGTGCTGTACACTTTAAAGTAAGCTCATCACTTGGAACGTTGTCATGTTTTTGTGAAATAGTGAACAATTTATATAGAAAAAGGAGTGAACAGAAAATGAAATTGCTCAAAAAGCCGCTGATTGCTGCCCTTCAGATTATGGCCTTGTTTATTTTTGCGAAATTCATGAATGTGCTGGCGGCCTTTTTGCATTTAAGAATTCCAGGCACGATCATAGGCATTCTTGTCATTTTCTTATTACTTCATTTTAAGATCATTCAATTAAAATGGATAGAACTTGGCGCCGTATGGCTGCTCGGAGAACTGCTGCTTTTCTTTATTCCATCAGCAGTTGGTGTCATTGATTATGGAAAACTGCTTTCTCAATCTGGCACAAGTATTGTCCTTGTCGTCTTAATTAGTACGTTTGTGGTCATGCTCTCAACTGGTATCATGACGCAAATGATTGCGAAACGAAAGGAGCGGAAAAAACTATGTTAGTTGGCGGACTATTTCTGATTTTAACAGTTCTTTTATATCTCGGATCAAAAGCGGTGTACAAACGGCATCCGAAGGTCTATGTCTCCCCATTACTTGTGACTCCGCTTGTCCTTGTCGTCTTGCTGTTAATCGTCAACATTCCTTACGATGCTTATAATCAAGGCGGGAAATGGCTCACGAATATGCTGCAGCCTGCGACTGTTGCTTTTGCCATTCCTTTATATAAGTATTTTCATATCCTGAAGAAGCATGCAGTAGAAATTATTTTGAATGTGGCTTGCGGCTCTGTCATTGCGATCTTATCAACGGCATTTATCGCCAAGTTGTTTCATCTGGATACAGGCCTTATTGAGAGCCTTGTCCCAAGATCGGTTACAACACCTGTAGCAATGAGTGTGTCAGAAATGATCGGCGGCATGCCGTCCGTTACGGCCGTGTTTGTCATTTTAACCGCACTGTTTGGATCGATTATCGGTCCAATGGTGATCCGTTACTTCCGCATCGATAATGACATTGCCATGGGCGTCCTGCTTGGAACAGGTGCACACGGTGCAGGAACATCGAAGGCCTTTGAAATGAGCTCCGTCTCAGGGACGATCTCAAGTGTATCGATGATTATTTCAGCCATTATTACATTATGTGCAGCACCTATCCTTATGTCGTTTGCCTTATAAAAAAAGCCATTCCTTATCGGAAATGGCTTTTTCTTATGCTTGTATGAAGACAACCTTTAAATAGTTTCCTTCGGGATAATTCTTCGTTGTACGGAAATCCTCAGGAAGTGTATATTCTTCAAGTATCCGATAGGTTTGCCCTGATTCTTTAAAAGCCTGAGCAATAAACCCTTTAAATTTCTTCATGCCAAATGCACTGCTATTCGTTGATGCCACAATGACGCCGTTCTCAGCTGTAATTTGGATGGCTTCTTTTAATAGCTTCTTATAATCCTTCACCGCACTGAATGTGTGCTTTTTCGTTCGTGCAAAGGAAGGCGGGTCTAAGATGACGAGATCATAGGTCCAGCCTTTTTTCGCTGCAAACGGAAAATATTTAAAGACATCCATGACTTTGATATCCTGCCCGTCCACATCAATACCATTGACTTCAAACTGCTCAGATGTTTTTTTCAAGCTGCGGTTTGCAACATCCACACTTGTCGTACGGCTCGCTCCGCCAAGCGCAGCTGCTACTGAGAAAGCGCCTGTGTAAGAAAACGTATTGAGCACAGTCTTTCCTTTTGCATAACGGTCTCGGATCGCTTTTCTCACATGACGCTGATCAAGGAAAATACCCGTCATCGCGCCATCATTTAAGTAAACCGCCACGTTCATGCCGTTTTCTTTCACGATGAGAGGAAATTCACCTTTCTCTCCCTTCACAAAATCATCATCTTCTATGTACTGTCCAGATGTATCAAATCGTTTCTTTTCATAAATGCCTTTATAGTCTGGATATACGTGCTCAAGTGCAGCCAATACATCTTCCTTTAATGTATAGACTCCTTCGCTATACCATTGGATGAGATAGAATCCGTCATAATGATCAATTGTGACGCCGCCAATTCCATCACCTTCTCCGTTGAAGACGCGGAAAGCAGTCGTCTGTGCATCACGAAATAAATGCGTTCTGCTTTTCGCTGCCTGCTCAAGCCTAGAGACAAAGAAAGCTTGATCTATTTTTTCGTTCGCATCAAAGGTTAGTACCCAGCCGATTCCTTTATTTTGTACACCATAATACCCTTTTCCTAAAAAAGCGCCCCGCTCATCTACCCATTCAATGAGCTCGCCTTCCCGTACACCGTTCACATGCGATACTGCATCTTTGGAAATGAGCGGATATCCTTTTTTCACTTGTTCCGCAAATGTTTGTTTTAATGAGATTTTTTTCATTTGTGTCATCCTTATCCTAAATTGACTCTCTCTATCCTACCATATGAATGTATACGTTACTTCTATTATGATAAGATGAGGAGAAAAATATCAACATGACATAGAGGAGGCACTTCGTTTGACGACATTACGCTTAGATCATACAGGTATTATGGTTTCAAATATTGATCAGTCGATTGATTTTTATGAAAAAGTGGTGGGCATGAAATTAAAGGACCGCATCACTCATACAAATGGAGTGATTGAGCTTGCCTTTCTCGGTTTTAAAGATGAAACCGAAACGGAAATTGAACTCATCCAAGGCTACAGCAGTGACCTGCCATCTGAAGGGAAGGTCCATCATCTCGCTTTCACAACAGACAATATTCATGCTGAATTCAATCGTATTCAAAAGCTGCAAATTGAATTAATTGATGAAGAAATCACGACATTACCAAATGGATATTGCTACTTCTTTTTCAGAGGTCCAGACCAAGAATGGATCGAATTCTTCCAGCGCTAATATTTCCTAGGAAATGGGGCCGCTAAATCTATCTTCCACTTATTCATAAAGAAAAGAGTAAGAGCATATGGGACTGACCCCCGTTTTTGAGACAGGGATCAAAACACCTTTATACAGCCAATTGCCGATAGTTGATCGGTGATTGGTTGTTTAGTTTTGTTTGAATACGAATGTTGTTATAATAATAAATGTATTCTTTGACAGTGCGTTCTACGATGGTGGTCGTAGTTCGATCAATGCTGTTAAGATAGAACGTTTCAGACTTTAGCGAGGAATGAAACGATTCGATGGAGGCATTATCAGCGGGCGTCCCTTTACGGGACATGCTCATGGTAATGCCTTTTATATGAACAGCTTTCTGATACTCGTAAGATGTATACACAGAACCTTGGTCGCTATGTAACACACAGTTTTCAGGCAGTGCTGGGAGCTGATCAAGTGTGTTTAAAATAAAGTCTGTGTCCTGCTTATCACCAATCGTAAACGCAATCACTTCTCCATTATATAAATCCAATATACTGGAAAGGTACAATTGTTTCTGTCCATAAGGCAAATACGTGATGTCCGTTACTAGTTTTTCAAGAGGACGATCAGACTGAAAGTTCCGATCCAGTATATTACCGGCCACGGCATAGGGCTGCCCATTCTTCTTACGCTTTTTCATTTTAACCCGGCACTGCCACTGGTTTTTCTGCATGATACGTTGAACAGTTTTATGGTTAATACGCATTCTCACTTTTAGTAAGGCTGTGATTTTTCGGTATCCATATCGATACTTGTGCTCTCGGCACAACGTGCCGATTTGCTTCTCTAGTTGTTTTTTAGAATGATTCTGAGTCAGATCTTTTTTCCATCTATAGTACGAAGCGCGAGAGATGCTTAAATGGACACAAATGTCCTGTACTGTCATCATTTTGCACAATTCTTCTACTAGTTTGATTGACGTTTCCTTATCAACTTCCTTTCCAATTCGTTGTACTTTTTTAAAACTTCATTCTGTTGACTCAGATAGCGATTTTCTGCCTGCAGTCTCTCTAATTCGGAAGAGTACTCGGGACCCTTTCCATAGGTATATTGTTTTCCAACAGGCTGTTCGAACCGGTGTGTATCCCCAGCCTTATGCCACCTCACCCATGTCTGAACCTGCGTTTTATTTTTGATATTCAATTCCTGCATGATCTCTTTCATAGATACGCCTGCCAATCTCATGTCTACAGCCTTCTGCTTGACTTCAACCGGATAACTCACTCTTGTCCCCATAGAAAAAACACCTCCATGTTTTATTTCGGATTACAACGATCCGTTTTCAAACTTGAAGGTGTTTTTTATTTGTCTCATCTTATGGGGTCAGTCCCATATACATGCCCTTACTCTTTTTTATAACACCTTACTAAGAAATGATTTTGTACGCTCATGCTGCGGGTTCCCAAAGAGAGCTTCCGGTTTGTCTTCCTCGACAATATATCCGCCATCCATAAAGATGACACGATCTCCTACTTCTCTTGCAAAGCCCATTTCATGTGTGACCACAATCATTGTCATGCCTTCGACAGCTAATTGTTTCATTACAGCTAATACATCCCCCACAACCTCAGGATCAAGAGCCGATGTTGGCTCATCGAATAATAGTACTTTCGGGTCCATTGCCAAGGCTCTTGCAATGGCGACACGCTGTTTTTGTCCACCAGATAATTGATTAGGAAAGCTTTGAGCTTTGTCTTTTAAGCCGACTTTTTCAAGCAAGTCTAACGCTTTTTCGACTGCTGCCTTCTTCTCGATGCCTTTTACCTTGATCGGTGCAATCGTGATATTTTCTAAAACGGTTTTATGAGGGAATAAATTAAAATGCTGAAACACCATGCCTACTTCTTGTCGTACTTTATTGATATTCACTTTTGGGTCTGTAATCGTGTGTCCGTGGACAACGACTTCTCCAGCCGTGATATCTTCTAATTTATTGAGGCATCTTAGAAACGTGCTTTTCCCTGATCCAGAAGGACCAATGACACACACTACTTCCTTTTCCTCGATGACTGCATTAATATCCTTTAACACTTCGTGATCGCCAAAGGATTTCTTTAAGTTTTTCACCGTAATCATACTCATTTGATATCAAATCTCCTTTCTGCGTAGCTAGCCAGTAGAGAAAGTAAATAAATGATCACGAAATAAATGACACCGACAATGAGCCAGACATTCAATGGATCAAATGTAGCCGATGCTTGAACTTGTCCTCGCTGCATAATATCGGCAATCCCGATAATAGATAAGAGAGATGTATCCTTCAAGCTGATGATGGCTTGGTTTGTAATCGCTGGAAGCATGCGGCGGAATGCCTGCGGAAGGACGATAAAGCGCATGTTTTGCCCCCCTGTAAAGCCTAAAGAGCGCGCAGCTTCTGTTTGTCCTTTATCAATAGACTGAATCCCTGCACGAATAATTTCTGAGAAATAAGCTCCTGCATTAATCGCTACTGTAATAATTCCTGCAGGCACTCGATCAAGTGAAATGAATTCAAGTGTATTTAAACCAAAATAAATGAAGAATAGCTGTACGATAAATGGTGTACCTCGAATGGCATTCACAAAAACGAGTGCGATGAAATTTAAGATTTTAAATGGTGACAGACGGAATAATGCCACAATTAAACCGATGATAAACCCTAAAATGATGGCAACAACAAAGATATATAAAGTGGTTTGCAAACCATCCATTAAATACGGAAATGCATTAATAATAGTATCCATGTTTCTCCCTCCCTAATTCACATACGGCTGACACATAAAGAAAGCGCGCTCGGAGCGCGCCTCGCTTGTGTTATGACTTCAAATATTTATCAATAATTTTGTCATATTCACCGTTTTTCTTTAGGTTCTCAAGGCCTTTATTGATCTTCTTCAATAGGTCTTGGTTTTTCCCCTTCATGACAGAGATACCATACTGGTCTCCATTCAAGCGGTCTCCAACTGTTTTCAATTTTAAATCTTGTTGTGCGATCGCATACGTAATGACAGGATAATCCTCAATTAAGGCATCTGCATTTCCGTTTGATACTTCCTGGAACATAGATGGGCTGTCATTAAATTGAACGACTTCATACCCATATTTATCAGCGTTATCAGATGCGAATTTTGCACCAGTCGTCCCGTTTTTAACAGCTAGCTTTTTCCCCTTTAAATCATTAATAGATTTGATGCTGCTGTCCTTTTTCACAACAACTGTCAGTCCAGCGTCGAAGTAAGGATCTGAAAAATCTACTTTCTTCTTACGCTCATCTGTAATACTCATTCCGCCCATTCCAACATCAAGCTGTCCTGCCTGCATCGCTGGAATGATGCCTGAGAAGTCCATAGCTTCAAGCTTCACTTTGAAACCTTGGTCTTTCGCGATTGCATTAATTAAATCAACGTCTATCCCTTCATATTTACCGCCCTTTTCAAATTCAAATGGCGGATAAGTTGTATCTATCCCAATTTTATATGTGCCTTTGCCTTCTCCCGAACCACTGTCTGATTTTGATCCACAGGCTGCCATGACAAGCACAACAATTAGTCCCATGATCAATAACATCGATTTCTTCATAAAACACGACCCCCATTGTCAGTTTTGTCTAAATATTCGCAATAACAATAATACTATACCACGCTAAAGCTATAGTGTGTGATATTTTTTATCAATACCAAAGATCCATACAATTCTAGATCAATAGTCTCTTTAAATTTTACTTTTTTGCGAATAACTCATTTTATTCTAAAAGAAGAGTCATTCACAATTATGATGTAAGATAATCTCACAAAAAACGAGGCAGTGCCTTGATAAATGATGTTTCTCCCTTGCATACGAAGGCAAACTCAAATACTTGCTTCCTCTCTTTATTGATATTGTAATATATTTTTTTCAAAACCCTCTTTTTACCTAAAAATATGTAAGCGTATACAAAAAGAGCGTCGGCTCCCTATTTCTTTCACTACTGGTTGAATTTACATCAAAAAACATGTTTTACAAACTGCACGAGAGAGCTTAAAATATAAGAAGATACTGGAATATGGGAAGTTGATTCAGAAGAACGGTTACTGATAGATGAAGAAAGGAGGATATGAATTGGCAGAAGCAGGTGTTTTGTCGTCCGTTGATGTAGCGAATATGCTCAATGATTGGTATGTCATGATGAAAAAAAGAGAGATACAAGGTGCTATCCAGTTAAAAGAAGACATTCTTCAAGCGTTTGATCGAATGGAAGAAAATCAAGACGTCTTACTTTACTATCAACTGCTAGAGTACCGTTTTAAAGATCTAATAGAAGATACAGCTTCGTTAGATCATAGTCTTTTTGTTGATGAAAATGCCATCCGTACGGATGATATGCTCAGCTATTATTTCTATTTCTTTAAAGGGATGTATGAAATGCGCAGAGGCAATCAGGATACGGCATTTCACCATTTAAAATTGGCCGAGGATAAATTAGATCTCGTGCACGATGACATTGAAAAAGCCGAATTTCATTATAAAACAGGGTGTCTTTACTATAATATTAGGTCCACGCTTCTCTCCATCCACCACTTAAAGATGGCTTCATCTATTTATGACGCAGATCCATGTTATGTGAAAAAATCAATCAGCTGTCAAATGATGCTTGCTTTGAATTATGCGGATCAGTCGAAATATGATGAGGCAGAATCGCTGTTCAAAGAAGTCATTCATTCACTAGAACAGATGGATGATCCAGATTTACTTGGACATGCCTATTGCAATGCAGCCTTTATTAAAAGTCTAAGAAATGAATACAGTGAAGCTGTGCCACTCCTAGAAAAGGCTTTAATGATAGAATCATTCGAAACTTCTTCTCCAGGCGGCTATTTACTTGCCATGTACGCCTACACAAAAGCACTATTTAAGCTGAAAAAGCCAGGTTTGTTCCACTATTATGTACAGCTTTCACTTCAAAAAGCAGAAAATTTAAAACAACGAAACATTTCACTTAAATTATCCATTTTAGAAACACTTATGATTCAGCCAGACAACATGATTGAGCAAATCAAGGCTTATTGCGATCAATTAGAATCAATGAATTTCCTTGTTGACCTTGAAGCTATTTGTCAGGATGCAGCAGCTTACTTAACGGATCTTGGGCTTCATGAAGAATCCTCTTATTTTAGAAACAAGGCGTTGTCCTTGAAAACTTGTTAAGAAAATGGAGTGATGTATGATGAAGAAATGGCTCATCACAAGTGCGATTTTAACCCTCTTGATAACAGATGTTTCTGTTGGTACTTCCATTCAAAAAGACAGTCAATCAGCACAATCTCAAGATATTATTCAAAAGAGAGACCGTGGAACCAACCCTTAATATGAAAAAAAGCAGCTGTGATCAAAACAGCTGCTTTTTGATGTGCTAATCAATTTCTCGTTTAATATTCTGCATTTTTTCATCTAAGTAATGGGCAATATCTGCGGCTTCCTTCAGTTCATCAGTCAGCTGATGAGGAACATCGTTTTGCAGTTTATAATAGATTTTATGCTCTAGACTCGCCCAAAAATCCATCGCAATGGTCCGCACCTGAATCTCAACCTTCACATGCTCCACACGATTTGTTAAGTAGACAGGTATCTCAACAATTAAATGAAGGCTTCTGTAGCCATTTGGTTTCGGATGTTGAATATAGTCCTTCACTTCAAGGATCTTTAAATCCTCTCTTTGCCTCAATACATCCATAATGTTATAGATATCTTGAATAAAAGAACAGATGATGCGGACACCTGCGATATCATGGATATGCTCCTTGGCACATTGTGTCGTGATGTCGCATCCTTTTCTTGCTAGTTTATTCACTATGCTTTCAAAGGATTTAATTCGTGATTTTGTATGCTCTATTGGGTTGTGTCCATGGATTAAATTATACTCCTGGCTGATAATTGAAAACTTTGTATCCATTTCATCTAACGCAAATTTATATACTAATAGTTCATTTTTCCAGTCTTCCATGACATTTTTCAAATCTTCTACATGAGTTGCTGACATATTCATTTTCTTTTTGTCATCTCCTTTTGGAAACGGCAGCTGCACCGCTTTCCGTTTACTAGACGGAGAGAGAACTCGAATGGTTTTAAAAAATACGCAGTTAGCCTCGTTGTTTGTAATATGTCAGCGCCAGTGCAAGGGCAAGCACAGAACCTTTCACAATATCCATTGCATAATAAGGGACAGACATCATCACAAGCCCATTTTGTAAAATACCGATGAGTACAGCTCCGATAAAAGTGCCAAATGCGTTTGGCTTACCTGCTCCCATGACGGAAAATCCGATAAAAGCAGCCGCTACTCCATCCATTAAATATGGTGCACCCGCATTAATTTCTGCTGTCATGACCCTTGAAGCCAGTACGATACCGCCGATCGCTGCAAATAAAGCAGAAAGCAGATAGGCCGCAATTTTGTATTTGTTCACATGTATGCCAGACAATCGAGCCGCTTCCTTATTCCCACCGATGATGTACATGAATCGGCCGTGCTTTGTGTAGGACATGAAAACATGCGCAAATAGTACAATGGCAGCCATAATCAGAATGATATATGGCACCTGTCCAATTTTGCTGAAAAAGGCAGGAATCGTCCCCGTTGAGAACGTGCCATCAGGAAGCACCATATTTTCAGAAATAGTCGCCCCTTTCGTATACGTTTGAGCCAGCCCTTGAATGATAAACATCATGGCTAATGTCATGAGCATATCTGGAATTTTCATTTTGACGATCATCCATGCATTTAGCAAACCAACAATGATAGATGCCGCTAGTGCAGAGAGGATTGCAATTAGTGGGTTTTGCGAGAACCATACGAACATAGAAATGACAATCGCATTTGATAGCGTAGCGACTGATCCTACTGATAAATCAAAGCCGTTTACTGCCAATGAGATAGTTAAGCCCACCGCAATGATGGTCACTATCGAAATAGATCGTAGAATATTGATGATATTTCCTGATTGCAAAAACGCTGGATTCGATGCCGCAAATACCACAATCAACACGACAATGGTTAAGATTGTGCCATATCGATAAAAGAAATCAAACAGATGAAAGGATGGCCGCTGTTTTTTGATTTGCTGCACAGGGGCCGGAATTTGTTGTTCGCTCATGATTGTCCTCCTGTTGAATGATATAAAAGCTCCTCTTCAGTCGTCGGTGCGGTCATTTCCCGGGCAATGCTGCCATCATATAGCACGTATACTCGGTCAGCGATACCTGCAATCTCTGACAGCTCACTCGACGCATAAATGACAGATTTTCCGCGGGCGGCAAGCTCTGCAATCAAAGTGAAAATATCTTTTTTCGCTCCAACGTCTACACCTTTGGTTGGTTCGTCAAAGAGATACACATCTGCCTCAGCCAGCAGCCATTTTCCGATAGCAACCTTCTGCTGATTTCCACCAGATAGATGCTTCACCTTTGCTTCAAGAGACGGCGTTTTGACACCAAGCCGTTTGACGATATCACCTGCTTCCCGCTTTTCCTTCGAACGATGTAAGAAGCTGAATATCCGTGAAAATGAGTGAAGACTTGCAGCCGTTAAGTTCCACCCCACACTCTCTTCGGTCAGAATTCCTTCCTTTCTCCGCTCTTCCGGCACAAGAGCCATTCCCGCTCTCACCGCTTGATGAGGCGATGTGATGCGAATGGTTTGACCATGAAGCTGCACGGTTCCCGTCTTTTTTTCTGAGGCACCGAAAAGGGCTTTGCACAATTCTGTTTTTCCAGCACCGACAAGTCCTGCGATCCCGAGAATTTCTCCTTTTTTGACATAAAAGTGAATGTTGTTTAATTTATGTTGATCGTTTAGCTCTTTCACTTCAAGCACAATAGGTGCATCTTTCAGTGGCCTGCGAGACGGGAATTGCTCCTCTAATGGTGCGCCTAGCATTTCTTCAATGACCTGCTGCGGATTTGTGTCTTTGACAAGGTGAGCTGCGACATCCGTTCCATTTCGCATCACAGTCAGTTCATCACAGATGGTGAAAATTTCAGGCATGCGGTGAGAAATAAACACGATCCCCGTCCCATTCTGTTTCAACCGATCAATCATTGAGAATAATTTGCTTGTTTCTGCATGACTAAGCGGAGCCGTTGGTTCATCTAAGATTAAAATGCTGCATTTAATGGAAACAGCCTTGGCAATGAGCACCATCTGTTTTTCAGCAAGGGTCAGATCGCTGACAAGTCGTTTTGTGGAAATGTCGATGTCCATTTCTTTTAATAGCTGAGCCGCCTTGCGATGCAGCTCTTTCCAGCTGACAAGTGTTTTTTTCTCAATCTCATGCATCATCATATTCTCACCAACACTTAAGTAGGAAACAAGCGCCGTATCCACTTCTTGGTGGACCGTCTGCACACCATATGAGGATGCATCCTTTGGGGTTTGAATGAATGCCGCCTGGCCATTGATGTAGATGGTCCCGTCGAAGTGGGAATGAGCGCCAGAAAGAACCTTCATTAACGTTGACTTCCCAGCACCATTTGCTCCAATCAGTGCATGGACCGTCCCTTTTTTTAATGTGAAATTCACTTGATCTAACGCTTTGACCCCTGGGAATTCAATTGAAATATTTTTCATACGAACAAGCGGCGCTGTCATAGGTGTCCTCCTTCTCTTGATATCATCTGAAAAACGAAACACCCTCTATGAAAAGAGAGTGCACGTCGCTTATTTTGTATAATGCTTCTTCAAAGTCTTCATCCAATCTTCCTCAAAAGCAGTCGATGAACCGAATCCCTTCACTTCGTCTGCAAGATTGACCATGTTAATGGCTTTTCCTGCTTGCTGAAGTTGCTTTTGCGAGATGAGAGAGGCCTCAAGGTCATAGGAAGATGGTGTTTTCTCACCAGCTATTTTCTTCGCAAGAATCCTCACGTCGACTGCACCGATGAGCTTCGGATCAACCGCTGCTGTATACTTCCACGGACTGTCCTTCGCCGTCATTTCTTGAAGATCCGCATTTGACACATCAATCCCATAAATCTTTACTTCTGTTCTTCCTGCTTCCTTTAACGCTCTTGCTGCCCCAATGGCAAAGGCATCCCATGTGGCAAAAATAGCGTCCAGCTTGCCCTTTGGATACTTATTCAGCATGGCTGCTACTGCATTTTGCGTTTGAACAGACGTATCAGAGGAGGCAATACCAAAGCGGTCAAGCTCCTTGATCCCTGAATGTTGTTTAAGCGTTTCTTGATAGACCTTATTTCGTCTCACCATTGGCGGGAATCCATCTACCCACAGGTATGCAATATTTGCTTTTCCTTTAAAATCAGACACGAGCGCGTCTAATGATTTTTTCGCTAATTGTTCGTCATCTTGAGACGTCACTGTGACCCCTTTGATGTCCTTCAGCTTAGGATTCGAATCAAATGCTACAACTGGAATGCCTTTCGCTGTGATCTTTTTCACATCAGCGACTGTTGCCTCGTCGTCCCCGTGAGAGATGATAAAGCCATCATAATTTTCTTCAAGCGCCTGAGAGATGGCATCATGGAACTTCGCTGTATCTCCATTTGCTGTGTAGACATCTACCTTAAAGCCAAGTGCCTCACCTTCTGCCTTGGTCCCCGCTAAAAATTGAGCTGTATGATCGTCTCCTCCAATTTTGCGGATGACTTTAATTTTTGCCCCCTGTCCCTTTGCAAATCGCTTCGGTACATTGTCAAAGGAAACCTTTTCGTTCGTATTTGCCTTTGAGCCTGCACTTGATCCGGTGCCGCAGCCTGTTAATAGGACGGTCAATGCCGTTAATAAAACAAGAAATGATGTAAAATGCTTACGCTTCATTGCTGTTCCTCCTCAAGTTGTTTTTATTTTTCACATCGGAAAACTAGGTAAAAAAGTGGAAATACGCCTGTAAAACAGGCATTTGATTCGAAAAAGAGACGAAAAAAAGCCTCTCTTTGAAAGAGAGGCTTGATCACCGTTGCATGAAACATGTATCGGGAAGTCTTCCTCTCTTATCTGTCAAAGCTGTAACAGCTTTGCAGGAATTAGCACCAATTTCTAAAATAGAAACGGTTGCTGGGCGTCATAGGGCCAGTCCCTCTGCCTCTCTTGATAAGAGATCCGTTATGAAATTTGTTTTCGTTGAAATGTCTTCTTTACTTTAATGTGATGTCACATCAATGTCAATGACTTTTTTGAAAATTTCTAAAATATCATCAACTTCCGATGATTTTCTTCGCAGGTGATGATTTCTTCAGACGGAAATCATATTTTTTCTCATTCACAAATTGTGGGTTGAGATGTGCTGATCCTTTATCTTGACCGCTTTTAGAGAGATACGTTTTGTAGCCTTCCATCCATTTCCCGCGCCAAATCCACTGTGATGCTTTCGCACCTTTTCGGTCATCATAAACGTTCTTCTGGAAGGTATTCTTTTGGTTCACTTGATAAAGATTCACGACCAAGTAATGCGAGGCACTAGCTGACATGATATTATTCGTGATTCGATTGTTCACTGCTTGATACTGCATTAGCAATTGACCGCCTTCTAAGCCGGCTGTGTCATTTTTGTACAAAATATTATGTGAAATCGTCGTATTGGTTGTACCGCCCCGCTTCTTATCATAGCCGCCAATAGAAATGCCTGTATAACGGTTTAAATATACTTGATTGTGTTCGATGCGGATGCGGTCTGCCATTTTTCCTTTATGTTCGCTTGTGACTTCAATCCCCAGATCATTGTGATGTGAGATGTTATGATCGATCACAATGTCTTTTCCGCCATCAACATAAATTCCGCCAGCGGAGATGTCGCTGCCATAGGCTGGGTTTCCTGCACTCGTAATCTCATATACTTTGTTTCTAGAGACAACCCCATTTCTCACTTGATCATACTTTTTGGAGGGTGCTACGTTCTCAAAACCAATTAAATCAATGCCAATATTATCAGTGTGCCGGACCGTGTTATGTGTCACACGGAACTTTTTGACGTTTCCATTTAGCACAAGCGCTTCACTGAAGCCCAGCTTTAATTTTTCAACGGTATTTCCTTTGATTTCAATGTCTTCAATCGCTGCAGGAGCTTTTGTCCCATAGACAGCAATTCCATGTGCATTTCCATTTTTATGTTTCGTCTGAATGTCATACACTCGGTTATTAAGCAGTTTGACGCCTTTACCGCTTCCTTTGATGAAAATACCAACTGGTGTCAAATCTTCTTGATTCGTCTTAAGATGTCCTACAGTCAGGCCTTTGAGGGTGATGTAGCTTTTTTGATCGATCGTGACAAGTCCTCCATCGGCTTGATTTCCTTTAAGGGAAGCCCCGCTAATTACAGGTTTTTCTTTTCCGTAAGCTTGAAAGACAACAGGTGCTTTCTTTGTTCCTGAATGGCGGACAACCAATTTTTCTTTGTATGTACCGCCTCTCATGTAAATGGTTGCCCCAGCCTTCGCCATACTTGCTGCTTTTTTCAACGTGCGGAAAGGTTTTTGCTTTGTGCCCGGGTTTTTGTCGCTTCCGTTTACCGCTACGTAATAGGCTGTGCTTTGCTTAGCGCCAGCCTCATCTGTCATCGCCTGACAGCCAAAGCTGATCACGGTCATGAATAAAATGAGTAAAATGCCTGGTATCGCTCGTTTCATCTTGTTATTGCTCCTTTCTCTTCTCTTCTTCCTTTATCGGTTAAAAAAAAGAGGATTAAAATATGACGATGTCCCTTGCAATGTACTAGTCAAAAGGTGTATGGTTGAAAGAATATCTTACAGAAAAACCATTCGTTTTTAAATTGTCAGATTAATCAGTTAATAATGCATTTGGATTTTATTTCTTTTTTAAAAAGGGGTGATAGGAGTCATACTGACAGCAGAGAGAAGGAAAGCGCTTTAACAGATTTTTCTTGTCTGAATTCCAGAAAACCTATTGCTAATATTTTGTGAAGGTATAGAATAGAATCATAATTATTTCATATTATTAGAATTTTCAAATAACCAAACAGCAAGGAGATTTACAATGCCAAAACAACCCATCCGCGTTGAACTTAGTTCAACAAAAAAACCAAAACCTCAATCTGATCAACTTGAATTCGGAAAAATCTTCACTGATCACATGTTTGTGATGGATTATTCAGTTGATAAAGGCTGGTACGATCCAAGAATTATCCCTTATCAGGCCATTCCAATGGACCCAGCTTCGATGGTCTACCATTATGGTCAATCTGTTTTTGAAGGCTTGAAGGCTTATGTTTCTGAGGATCAAAAAATTCTCTTATTCCGTCCGGAAAAAAACATGGAGCGCTTAAACAGATCCAATGACCGCCTGTGTATTCCGCAAATTGATACAGAAACAGTATTAGAGGGCTTAAATGAACTCATCCGTATTGATAAGGATTGGGTACCTGATGCAGAGGGCACTTCCTTGTATATTCGTCCATTCATTATTTCCACTGAGCCATATTTAGGCGTTGCACCGTCTAGCACGTATAAGCTGCTCATTATCTTATCTCCAGTGGGATCATACTATAAAGAAGGCATTCATCCGGTCAAAATTGCCGTTGAAAATGAGTTTGTCCGTGCCGTTAAGGGTGGAACAGGAAATGCCAAAACAGCTGGAAACTACGCCTCAAGCCTTAAGGCACAGCAAGTTGCTGAAACGAAAGGATTTTCACAAGTTCTTTGGCTTGATGGGGTCGAGAAAAAGTACATTGAAGAAGTCGGCAGCATGAATATCTTCTTTAAAATCAACGGAGAAATCGTGACGCCTGAATTGAACGGCAGCATTTTAGAAGGCATCACACGTAACTCTGTACTTGAGCTGTTAAAGCATTGGGGAATTCCAGTAACAGAGCGCAAAATTTCAATTGATGAGTTAATTGAAGCACATCAATCTGGCGAGCTTGAAGAAATTTTCGGGACTGGAACGGCAGCTGTCATCTCTCCTGTAGGAGAATTAATTTATCATGATCAGCCATATGTGATCCAAAATGGTCAAACAGGCGAAGTATCGAAGAAATTGTACGAAGCCATTACTGGCATCCAAAAAGGGACACAGCCAGACATCTTCGGCTGGACAGTTGAAGTTGACTCAGTCGTCAAGCAAGCATAAGCATATAAAAGAACCTTTCAATCATGAAGGGTTCTTTTTTGTTTATTCACCTCTCCTTTATCCCTTATAATGGTAAATGCACATACATAAGGAGAGTGATGGTATGTTTTTTACTTATCTACTAGCGTTCTTTGGAATCTGCATCGGATCGATGATCGTCGCCACTGGTTTCGACGATTCACCGTTCCTCACTCGGTTTCTATTTAAGGCGCTTGGGATTTCTATCCTTGCTCTTTCCATTACTTTTGTGAAGGTCAGACGAAAGAAGTTTCAGAAAAAAAGGCGGAATAGACTTAGTTGACCCGTCCGCTTCCCATCAAATCGTGCACCAAAACAAGACCGACACCCCAACAATCGCCCCTGTGTATATCCACTGTTTCTTTTTGATGCTCCGCTTTTTTTCGATCAGTAAAAAGATCTCTGGCAAAAAGATGATCATGATTTCCAGGATAAAGACAAGATAATAAACAAGCGGCATTGGCTGGAAATCAAATTTTCTTGCATCTCCTCCAATCGTTGCAAAATACATCAACAGATTGGTCACCGGAATGGTAAAACAAACGAGCAGGCGGAGAACATAGATCCACACATATTCCTTATGCCGAATGAGGCCAACAAATGAAGCAATAAGACCATACAAAAACAAGATTACTGTACCATAACTCATGACAGGCTGTACGACAAACCCGTAAAACATTAAACCAATTGCAACCATATTCCAACAGTCCTTTCTTTGAAGCCATACATGCTGTTTTTTCTAATCATACACTTCTTTCTCCAGTTTCCATATGGGGCAATCATAAAAAATGACCCCATGAAGGGGCCATTATGTGTTAAGCATTGACGGATTTGAAGAATTGCGGTAAATGTTCACGATGCGCTTCGAGCATTTCGTCTAAAATTTGCTTTGCAATGTCGTCAGATGGGACGAGCGGGTTGATGGTCATCGCCACAAGAGCTGTCTCGTAATCTCCTGTCACAGCCGCTTCTGCTGCCACACGCTCGAATGATTTGATTTGTTGAACGAGTCCTCTTACAGCTACAGGCAGATCACCTATCGCGATTGGTTTTGGTCCATCCTTCGTAATGATACAGTTTACTTCAACCGCTGATTCAGCCGGAATGCTGGCAATCGCCCCTCTGTTCACTGTATTGACTGGTTGAACGTCGTGCTTATCATTATAGATGGAGCTGATTAAGTTACAGGCCGCATCGCTGTAATAGGCCCCGCCTCTTTTTTCGAGCTGCGGTGGTTTAATCGACAAATCAGGATCTTTATAAAGCTCAAATAATTCCTGCTCGACCTGCTGTACAACCTCTGCTCGTGTTCCTTTCTCTTGAGCCGCCTTTTGCTCTTCTTCCAGCATATCTTTCGTTTTATAGTAATAGCGGTGATACGGACATGGGATGACCCCTAATCCTTTCACAAAAGAAGGCTCCCAGTTTTTCGCTTCAATGTTTCTCATGGACCACTGGCTGTTCGGATTTCCTAGTTCATCAAGCACTTGATCCATAATGCTGACTCCGTCTAAATATACGTCTAATCCATAGACCATGTGGTTGAGACCGGCAAACTGTACCTCGATGCGTTCAACGTCTGCATCAAGCGCTTTGGCAATCCCCATTTTGATCCCAATCGGTACATTGCATAGACCGACCACTTTTTTTAGATTCGTGTAGCGTAAAACAGCTTCAGTGACCATGCCCGCTGGATTTGTAAAGTTCACAAGCCATGCGTCTGGGCAAAGCTCTTCCATATCCTTCACAATGTCTAGAATGACTGGGATGGTCCGAAGGCCTTTAAATAAACCGCCTGGTCCGTTCGTTTCCTGACCGATGACGCCGTATTTAAGCGGTATTCTCTCATCCTTTGCCCGTGCTTCCAGCAGTCCTACACGAAATTGTGTCGTCACAAAATCTGCATCCTTCAAGGCTTCCCGGCGGTCAAGAGTCAGGTGTACCTCAATCGGCAGACCCGCTTTTTCAACCATACGTTTCGCCAGAGCGCCTACGATGTTTAACTTTTCCTGACCTGCTTCAATATCCACAAGCCATAATTCCTTTACAGGTAATTCATGATATCGTTTAATAAACCCTTCGACGAGCTCAGGCGTATAGCTCGATCCACCGCCTATTGTGACAATTTTGATTCCTTCTTTCATGAATTGACACCTCCGAGTTGCTTCATTTTTTCATGGAGTTCGATGATTTCCGCTGCTAGCTCCTTGACGGTCATTGCGTTCATGAGATGATCCTGCGCATGAATCATTAAGAGGCTAATTTCCGTCTTTTCGCCCCTGATTTCTCCTTGGATCAGCTCTGTCTGTGCGTGATGCGCCTCATTTAACGCGTCTTGTGCGTCCTGCAATTTTTGCTTCGCCTCATCAAAGTTTCCTTGTTTTGCACATGTAATGGCCTCCATCGCGGAGCTTCTGCCATTTCCGCCGTGCAGGATGAGTTGAAACACAATTTGTTCCATTTCCATCGGCCGCATCCCCCTTGTTCCCTCTATTACATGCTGACGACATTTTCATCAGTTGATGCTTTTGTTTCTAGCTCACTTTCTTCTTTCAATTTCTGCTTATCCCACATTCTAAAGAATGGGTAGTATAGAGCAAATGACAGCGCAAGGTTAATCAGCTGCATGACAGCACCAGAGATTTTGCCTCCTGTGGCGAGATAGCCTGAAATGATTGGCGGCATGGTCCATGGGACAGCGATCCCGGCTGGTTTTGCCACAAGCCCTGTGCTCATTCCGATATATGTGGTGATGATCATCATGATTGGCGTAAGGATAAACGGAATGAGGAGCATTGGGTTCATGACAATCGGCATTCCAAAAATGATCGGTTCGTTGATGTTAAAGATGGCTGGCCCAATGGCAAGGCGGCCCAGCTGTTTCATTTGTTTACTTCTGGCGCGTAAGATCATGGTCAGCACCAAAGCAAGCGTTGCGCCGCTTCCGCCGACGTTGATGAAGATTTCAAAGAACTGCGCTGTGAAAATATTCGGCAGTACTTCTCCTGCTTGGAATGCAAGACGGTTTTCATCCATTGCACCAAGCCAAATTGGCCCCATGACGCCGCCGACAATGGTTGCTCCGTGAATACCACATGCCCAGAGGAGCATTTGCACACCCATCGCAACGATACTGCCGCCTAAGCTGCCACCAAGAATCGATAGCGGTGTGCCAATTAAGACCGTGATGATATTATGAATACTCTCAAAAGGTGTCATCTCAATCACAAGTCTAGCGACCCAGATCAGGGTGATGACCACAAAACCTGGAATAAGTGCAATAAACGATTTACTGACTGCTGGCGGTACACCATCAGGCATTTTGATCACAATGTTCCGCTGTACAATGAAGCGGTAAATTTCGGTTGAAAGCATGGCAATAATCATGGCAACGAATAAACCTTTACTGCCCATCAGTGTGACAGGAATTCCCCCGCCTACTAGGATAGCTTCTGTTGAGCCTTCAGGTGTGAAAGGTACTTGATATGGTGTAGCCAAAAGGAAAGCCGCAACAGCGATCGCACCTGATGATAGCGCATCAACGGCATACTTTTCAGCAAGCCTGTAAGCAATCCCGAAGGTCGCAACAAGTGCCATAATGTCAAAGGTTGCATTCACAGGATAGGATAGTTTCGTGGCCCATTCTGCTCCGAAGATACTTGCCATAAAATCGCTGTATCCTGGGATCGGAAGGTTGGCTAAAATGAGAAACAGTGAACCGACAATAATGAGAGGCATGGTTAAAACAATTCCGTCACGCAATGCTTGTAAATGTCTTTGAGCGGCAATCTTCCCTGCAAACGGCATGACCTTCTCTTCTAGAAATCGGTTGAATCCATTCATCCCCTCCGCCCCCTTTATCCGTTCACTAACTGTTCAGCAGATTTTAAAACCTCAGCGCCATTACATACGCCATAATGCACAGTATTAATCACGTCTACTGGGATTCCTTTTTCTTCTCCGAGCTTTTTCATTTGCGGTAATAAATATCGAACCTGAGGTCCTAATAAAAGCACATCGGCTTGATCAATATGATTTTTCGCAGAATCTCCTGATACTGCCCAAATACGATATTCTTTTCCTTGTTCTTGTGCGCTTTTCTCCATTTTTGTGACAAGTAAGCTTGTAGACATACCTGCTGCGCAAACCAATAAGATGTTCATGTGTAAACGCCCCCTTTTCAAAGTGTGAAGCTATTCTTTACACATTCATCATATTATGAAACCGCTTTCATAAACACCCATACTTTTTCCTTTAGGAAGCGGAAAAAGTTAGTATCACACAGTTAGTTCTTGTACGATGGAGCCTTTTTATACATGATATCAAGCATGTCTTCAAATGTATCACAGGCGATCAGATGCTGAATGAATTTCACATTATGCACAAGCTCCCCCAGCAGGCGGTACATGCCTTTTAAATCTTTGGCATTCTCTTTTTCGACACAAAGCAGGCAGACAAATTGAACCTTTTTCTCTCCCCAAATGATTGGTTTTTCTAATGTACATATCGCCCAAAACGTCTCATCTGTCAGCGGCGTCATCGGGTGCGGAATCGCTGTATAATGTCCGAAAGAGGTAGGGGCAGCCTCTTCTCTTTCCATGACAGATGGTGTGAGTTCAGCTGGCGCTAAGCCCATATCGATGACTTTTTGCGTTAAAAAGGTGATGACCTCTTCCTTTGTTTGAAAGGCGCGTTTTGTAAAAACCAATTCCTTTTTCATATATTGAGAGGCCAATGTCACCCTTGTTTCACTCGTCAGGGCTTCTTCAATTTTTAAAAAATCACCGCCTCCCAAAATGGTGTTCACTTGAATGACTGGAACCGGTAAATCCATATGAATTGGGATCGTTGTAATAATCAAATCCAAGGCATGCAAAGAGACATGCGGAAGCGAATATAGCTCTGCTGTTCCTAAAATGGTCAGCTTTGATCCAAATTGTGACCGCAAACGATCCTGCAGCAGCCTTGCACTCCCTGCACCAGACGCACAGACAATGAGACACCGCTTCGGCGGGATCTCCATTTTCCTCCGCTCTAAAGCCGCACCAAAATGAAGCGCCATATATCCGATTTCATTCTCATGAATACTCAGCCCTTCCTCTTCTTCAAGGACCCTGCTGGCGATAATCCCCGCTTCAAAAGCAAGGGGATACCCCGCTTTTATTTCATCAAGCATCGGATTTCTTAAGTTCATTCCATATTTACATCGGTTGATGGCAGGCTTTAAGTGCAGACTCAATCCAATCATTAGTTCCGTATCACCGGCTAAATCAAGCTGCAGTTTTTGATCAATAGCCTTCAGCATGAGCTGTACAAGCCGGCTCGTGTCATCATCTACTATTTGTTTTTGACCGCTCGAGGAAAAGGACTGTACCATTTTGGCTGTTCCTAGCAAATGAATGGTGATATAGACAATTTCCTCTTGTGGAAATGAGACATCCAGCAGCCCTTCAAGACGCTCCACCATTTTTTTAGCGACCTTATATTCCTTTGCCCGGGGAATTTCGCTGATTTCCTCTGGAAGAACAGATACATAGTTTCCGTGTCTAATTCGTTTGCAGGCAATGGCGACATGAACGATTAAATTATTCATGCAAATGTCTGATAGATTCATACCTTCCTCATTGATATAATTGATCATTGTTTTCTGAATCAATTCGAGTTCATGCTTTGGCAAAATGGTAACAGCTGTGTTCAGCATCGTTTGATAAGAACGACATTCATTGAATAAATATTCTGACATACAATAACGGATTTTCATCTCTGATCCCTTGATTCGGCAGCCTTTGCCCGGCTTCGCTTCCAGCTTCAGACCAAAGGGCTCCAGCTTACGTTTGACCGATTTCACATCGTTGCTCATCGTTGATTTACTAATAAACAGCTGCTCCTGTAAATCCTCCAGCTTCACATAGGATTCTGCCAAAAGAAGCCTTTTTAAAATAAACCGAACACGCTCCTCTGGCAGCACAGCAAGCGGCTCTTCCTGCTCGACCTCCTCCTTCATAAAACGGCGAAAGGCATTCTCATCGTTGATCAACAGCTCATAGCCGGCTCCTCTAACAGCTGTTACAGCTGCTTGATAAGGGGCAAGGCGGTCGTTCAGTTCTTTGATGTCTGTACGAATGGTGCGGCTTGTCACTTGTAAACTGGCAGAAAGTGCAGCGCTTGTGAGCGGGGTCTCAGCTGCCATGAGCTGACTTAAGATGTGCGCCAGTCTTTTACTCAGCATCAGATCGGCCTCCTTATGTAGGGGTGGAGAATCTGCCTTGTCTGGACAGGTTGTATACGCTTGCAGTTCTCTTCATTACTCATATTCTACTGAAAAGAAATAAAAATTGCCAACTCATATATATGACAAATGCCCCTATTTATACAACTAACCATATCTAATGTCCTATGAATCTTTTTGAAAGATACTTGCGAAAACCACGAAAAAAAGGCGTACACCATCGTGTACCCGCCTTCTTTATGAAGAAATCAGCTGGGTAAAGACAACCAATCTTTTTTCATGCGTACCTGCTGCATGATCAAATGTCCCTGTACAAGTGATTAAATTGAGATTCCGTGTAAAGGCATATCCAAAAAACGCATTAGGCTTCTCTTCACGCGGATAGCCTCTTACTTTTATGACTTCAAAGGTTCGCTTTTTTCCTGATGAAGACGTGACGATCACCTTGTCTCCCTTTTTTAGCTCCTTTAATCGATAAAAAACCGATGGACCCCATTTATTATCTACATGGCCGTTCATGACGGCATTCCCTTTATCTCCCGGCTTTGGACCATCTTCAAACCAAGCCGTGTTGTCTGTTTCCTGAGGGACACCCATACTGCCATCCTTTGATAAAGCTGTTTTCTCCACTTTTGCTTTGACATCAATCGCGGGAATGGCGATTTCTGCTGGTACAATACCAGACGGCTCGTCTTTTAATGTATCGTGTGAGTGGTTCTTTTTCTCAGCTTGATGTGTGGTCATTTCCTTAGAAGCTGATATGTTTTTTGAGGATGACGATTCATTCATTGACTGTGATGAACAGCCTGTGATGATGAGAAGCGAAAGAATACTGAGCAGCCAATTCTTCATCTAAGCCGGCCTCCTTTTGAAGAAAGGAACGGCACGATTATGCACGTTCCCACCTGTCTTTATGAGTTAGAATTTGATGCCTTACGGCGAATGAGGAAAAATGCACCGGCTGCACCGCCTGCTAGGATTAAACTTGCGATCATTCCCGCAAATGCTTCATAGGACATGCCTAAAGGACCTGCTGTGCCTCCCATGCCTGTTTTCGGCATTTCATTAGGCATGTTGGATTTGAACAGCTCAGGATGCTGATCAACAATCGCTGCTGCGACATCCTGACCAACCATGAACATATGACCATAAGCCTCTCTCACTGTCGGATAAAGCTGATCATATTCGCCATTATGGTAAGACGTATATGTTTTGATCAGCTCATCAATATGTGTTTTCAAACCAGCCTCAAGATCAGCTGCCTTTAAACGTCCATCTGTCGCTTGATCTAGGAATTTCGCTTGCTTCATTCGATACGCATCTAAATCTTTGACAGCCTTTTCTTCTGCTTGTTGATCCCCTGATGCATCCGCTTTGACATAATCAACTAAATAGCCGATATGGCTTGACCAAATGTCTTTGAATTGTTTGCCTGCATCCTTACCATAAACAGATGCAATCGCAGCAGATAAATCATTTGTGTTTTCATTTAAAGCTGCTGCAGCCTGCTCAAAGTCCTTGCTGCCATCATTTCCTTTTTGCATGGCAACTACCGCGAGTGCCAAATGCTCTGAAAACAAGTAGTTTAAATCTTCACGAAGATCCGCTGCTGGTGTATCCACTGACTTTTGATCAAATTTCCCAGGAAATTGATCTGTGATGGCCCATGACACGCCTTTTCCTACCTCAAACATATGATGAATGGATTTTCTAACCGTTTCATAGGTCGTATCAAAATCCTTTTCAGTATAGCTGTCAAACGCTTTTAACAGTTCATTCACATGCATCTTCAAGCCTTCTTCAAGCTCACTTGCTTTCAGTCTGCCGTCTGTTGCTTGATCGAGCATATCGGCTTGTTTCATTCGATATTGATCAAGCTGCTTCATCGCTTTCTTTTTACCTGCATCGTCTTTTTTCGCTGTGGCTTGTACATAGTCAACAAAGTAGCCGATATGACTTGACCAAATGTCCTTGAATTGTTTGCCTGCTTTTTTTCCATACACAGAGGCAATTGCATCTGATAAGTCATTCGTGTTTTCATTTAAAGCCGCCGCTGCTTGATTGAAGTCTTTACTGCCGTCAATTCCTTTTTGCATCGTGATCACTGCTAAATAGGCATGCTCTGAAAACAGCTGATCTAGTGCTGCTCGAAAATCTGTTGCTTTATTTGACACCTCTTGTGACGAAGACGTCTTCTTCGCCCCCCATGCATATGTCCTTCATGTGCACTTGCTATATGAGCCGCTGGGAATAATAACGCTGCGTTCAGTGGAATGGTTAACATTGCTTTCTTCATGTTCATCTTTTATTTCCTCCTCTTTCCGTTTGTTATGTACTTAACGAAGAGAGGGAGAAAATAGATCATTCGATTCTATTATTTTTTTCTTACAACACAGGCTCTGTATGTTTGCATAAAAAAAAGCCGGATTATCCGGCTGATACGTTACGACGTTTAGATGCTTTTCGCTCTTTATATATTTTTCTCACCAATGGATAAATTACAGGTGCCCATTTGACAATTTGTTTCAGCCATTTTTTCATTTCTCCCGCGCCTCCTTATTGTCATCCTTAAAAGACGATTCCCCATCTTGTCATGAAATAAACAGGTGCGGGAGAGCAGGAGTTAAATCACGCCTTGTGCGATCATGGCATCTGCCACTTTACGAAATCCTGCAATATTTGCTCCAACCATGATGTTCCCTGAGTGTCCATATTCGTCTGCTGTCTCTGTACACTGACGATAAATAGACTGCATCATTTGTTTCAGCTGAGCATCTACTTCTTCAAATGTCCAAGATATTCTTGCACTGTTTTGTGCCATTTCCAGTGCTGATACACCTACTCCGCCAGCATTGGCCGCTTTTGCTGGCGCAAATAAAATACGATTCTCTTCAAATACTTTGACCGCCTTAAGAGTGGATGGCATATTGGCTCCCTCTCCTACAGCGATGACACCATTTTCTACAAGCTGCTGTGCATGCGCCTCTGATATTTCATTTTGTGTGGCACATGGCAGCGCAATATCACAAGGAACGGACCAAATTTGTTCGCAATCTTCAATTAATTCAGCATGCGGGTGAATGTCTATGTATGCCCCAATCCGCTGATTCTCGACTTCCTTGAGCTGCTTGATGGTCTCAAGTGAAATTCCTTGAGGATCATAAATCGCTCCGCTTGAATCACTGCAAGCCACAACCTTACCGCCTAATTCGATTACCTTTTCCATTGCATAGATAGACACATTTCCTGAGCCCGACACAACAACTGAACGCCCTTCAAATTGGAGCCCATGTGCTTTCAGCATTTCCTCCATGAAGTACACCAGTCCGTAGCCTGTTGCCTCTTTTCTCGCTAAGCTGCCTCCGAATCCAGGGCTTTTCCCCGTGAGTACACCCGCTTCATAAGCACCACGCATTTTCTTGTACTGTCCGAACATATAGCCAATTTCGCGTGCTCCTACACCAATATCACCTGCTGGTACATCTTGATCAGGTCCAATATATCGGCCGAGTTCACTCATAAAGCTTTGAACGAAACGCATGATTTCTCCATCGGTCTTCCCTTTAGGATCAAAATCCGATCCGCCTTTCCCTCCGCCAATCGGCATACCAGTCAGTGCGTTTTTAAAGATTTGTTCAAACCCTAAAAATTTGATAATGCTTGCATTGACGGTTGGATGAAAACGAATGCCTCCTTTATAAGGACCGATGGCACTATTGAATTGAACCCTAAACCCACGATTGACTTGTACTTTGCCCTCATCGTCTACCCATGGCACTCGAAATACCACAAGCCGCTCAGGCTCAATGAGCCGTTCTAAAATGCCTTGTTTTTCATACTCTGGATGCTTTGCAAAAACTGGGACGAGTGATTCCAGAATTTCTTTTACGGCTTGCTGGAATTCCTCTTCTCCGGGATTTCGTTTTTCCACCTCTTCTAACACACGGTGGATGTAGCTTTGTGCTGTTTGTGCTGCTCGATCTAAGGTCAACATGTCGCATCTGCCTCCTTGTAGATATCTTCACACATTTAATTGTTAGATTTTCTAACGCATATTGAGACTAATTTAACACCAATTGTAAAATCTGATCAATATTGATAACAGATGAAAATGATGCCGAATTGAGATAGATCAAGCAGTCGCAGCGATTGTCATTAAAAATAAGCGCTCAAGGAATGACTAATGTGCTAGAAACGAACAAGCGAATGTTTCTCGTCCCGTTTTCTTTGACAAATACATGAATCATGATGAATTTCTAGCTCGTTTTCCAACGAAAAAAGGGTCAAAAGTTTGATCGGATGCACTCAATCTTTTCGGGGCTTCCCGCCTCTTTTTCGATCAGGTAACACGACACAAAGCCAATATAAAATAGAAGACGATGGAAAGTTAATGAGACCGACAATGCCCCAGAACCACTTGTAACGCCCTCTTTTCTTTGCATCCATAAATAAAAGAAAGCCCTGTGCAAACAATAACGGCAAGACGCACAATAAGATGATCATTTCCATCTGACTCATAAGGAAGACCCTCCTTTGATATGTTGATATTCCTTGTAGCCAACAACAAAGCAGATGGGGACGCTCACTATTTGGAGAACAATGAAGATGATAGGCAGATGGGTAATGGCAGCTGCAAAGAGTGCCAGAATGGTCAAACTGATCAGAATGTATGCCAGCACTTCTTGTTTTAAACGCCTTTTCTCTTGTTCCTTCGCCTGTTTCAGCATCATCATGACAGCCTGCTCACTTGGCTTTTCCACTTCAATTTGTTCGTCTAGCTGCTTAAGCTCTTCTTTTAAACGTTCGGTCATACGATCTTCCTTCATAAATCCCACTCCTTTCGAATTTTCTTTAATCCATGATGAACCCTCGATTTCACAGTACCTTCTCTCATTCCGAGCATTGAAGCCATTTCTGGGTAGGTAAAGCCATAATAATAGTGCAGAATAATTGGTGCTCGCTCCTGAGCATTTAATTCATTTAAAGCATCCCACATGTCATGCCATGTGTTCCCCTTTTGCTGAACGTCCCATTTAAAGCGGCGTATGGCTTCCTGATTCGCTTTACCTTCTCTCATTTGTTCACGTTTTCTTTTCTTCTGGTGATCTAAAAATTGCCTAGATGCAATCGAAATGAGCCAGGTTGAAAATAAGGCATCTCCTCTAAATGAAGAAAGTTTCATATACGCTTTCAGCATCGTTTCTTGCATGATTTCCTCTGCGAGCTCTTGTTGAAGGGTGAGCTTCAACATATATCGGTAAAGAAAGGAATAATGATGCCGATAAAGGGCTGTAAACGCGGCATCATCTCCCTGTTTTGCCCGCTGAATCAATAATGTCTCTTCTGTCTGCTCCAAACACGCCCCTCCTTCCTTTTCTTCTCTTACTCATGAGACGACACGGATGACAATATCGTTTAAAATGAACCTTATTTTTTAGCATATCCTCTATGATTCTCGTTTTATATCCAATTTTTTCTTATGTAATGATTATGGCATTCCTTCTTCTCTAACAAAATGATGCGTTCGTAATCATCTTGATTTTCTACGAAATGGAGAGCCTCCTCTCCATAATCAAGATGTCATCCTCATACCTATCGACAATGGTCCTTATCTCATGAAGATGAAAATGAAATAATCATTGGCTTAGCTTCCTAGAAAATCATGGAATACGCTGCGCCTATCCTTAGCCGATGATACCTTTTTGCATGCTATGCTCATCCTACATTCCGAAAGAAGCAATGCTTGTGAAGGAAGGAGGATTGGTTGAATCACAGCTTATTTTGGAAACGTTTTCATTAAAATAAAATAGAATGGAGATGTTGACTTTGAAGAGAAAAGTTCCAATGTTAGCCAGTGTATTAGCTGTCGGTCTCGTCACTTCATTATTTGCACCAAACGGGGAGGCAAAGGCAGCAGCCAAATATCCAGAAAGCCCTTCTATTATGGCCAACTTTAATCAACAAGGCTTCTCCACATTAAATGGCGGCACAACAGGCGGTGAAGGCGGTAAAACCGTCACAGTCAAAACTGGAAATGAACTATTGGCTGCCCTCAAAAATAAAGGAACAAACGAAAAATTAAAAATTGTTGTAGACGGGACGATTACCCCCTCTAACACATCAGCCAATAAAATCGATGTGAAAGATACGAATAATGTCTCGATCGTCGGTAAAGGGACGAACGGCGAATTGAATGGGATTGGCATTAAAGTATGGCGTGCCAATAATATCATCATCCGCAACTTGAAAATCCACCACAGCAAAATCGGTGACAAAGATGCCATCGGGATTGAAGGCGGTGCTAAAAACATATGGGTTGATCATAATGAACTGTACAATACATTGAATTCCGGGAAGGATGACTACGATGGTTTATTTGATGTAAAAAATGACTCTGACTACATTACCTTCTCGTGGAACTATGTACATGACAGCTGGAAAACAATGCTCATGGGCAGCTCAGATAACGATAACTACAATCGAAAAATTACATTCCATAACAACCGCTTTGAAAACCTGAACTCTCGTGTACCGTCTATGCGCTTCGGGGAAGGACATGTCTATAACAACTATTACAAAGACATCCTCACAACAGCGATTAACTCGCGTATGGGCGCGAAGATGAGAATTGAACACAACGTATTTGAAAACACCAAAAATGCGATCGGAAGCTGGGACAGCCGTCAAGTTGGTACATGGCATGTCATCAACAACTCGTATATTAACAGCACAGGCAGTCTGCCAACGTCTTCAACAGGTACGTATAACCCTCCTTATAACTACTCTTTGCTTAACGTGAACAATGTGAAATCAGAAGTGATATCAAATGCAGGTGTTGGGAAAGTAAACCCTTAAATCACAAAACGTTCGGGCAGAGATTTCCTGTCCGAACGTTCTTGTCATTTCATTCATTTATATTGTATAAAATGGACGATCCATTTTATACAGCTTTTGATAACGCGTGTTTTCTTTTAGTAAATCCTGATGCTGACCCTGCATCTCAATGCGCCCATCTTCAATAAACATGATGCGGTCACATGCCTCACAGCCAGTCAGGTGATGGGTAATCCAAATAACTGTTTTCCCTTTTAACACACGGAAGATGGTTTCAAGCAATTTACGCTCTGTCCGTGGATCAAGCCCGACGGTCGGTTCATCTAAAACAACAACCGGCGTGTCCTGCAGCAATATCCGAGCTAACGCCATACGCTGTCTTTCTCCACCTGAAAATCGAACCCCTGTCTCCTGAACACCAGTATGATAACCTTCTGGCAAAGACTCAATGTAATCATGCAGCTGCACTTGTCTTGCTGCTTCTTTTACCTGTTCTTCTGTCGCCTCTGGAGATCCTAAACGAATATTGTTTAAAACAGACGTATCAAATAAATAAGGCTGTTGATTGAGCACAGACACATAGGCAGACACCTTCTCTTGAATGCTTTGAACCGATTTCCCTTGAATGCTGACCGCTCCTTGATTTGGAACGACTGCCCCTTCTAACAATTTTAAAATGGTCGATTTGCCTGCACCGCTTTTTCCTAAAAGCGCGAGTGATTCCCCTTGCTTCAGAGAAAAGGACAGGTCTTGAAGGACATATCGATGCGTGTCATACCGAAAGGACACTTGATCAAAACAGACAGCTTCATCGTGAGAAATGGCTGACTGTTCCACTGCCTCGTTCTCAGTTACTCCTTCATATGACTGCTTTTCATAATGATGTAATCTGCTGACGGCATGCTGATAGACGGGAATATCACCTGCTGCATCTGACAGCGGAAGAAAGGCTTCTGTTAACGGAAACAGCACAAGCACAAAGGCTGCAATCAGTGTGTGTGACATGGATCCTGACTGAACGACCGAGCCGCTCCAATACACAACAAGCACGACAGCTCCTCCAATCAAGAGCTGTGCCAAAAATTGACGCACGCGGATAAATCGGTGTTTCGCTGCTTCAAGTGCTAACAGCTGTGCTTCTTTCTGCTCATATCCATCCACAAAATCTTTCTGCCTGCCGCTGAACAGCCAGTCACTAACGCCCATGACTGCATCTGTTAAATGGCTGTACAGTTCATTTCTGCCTTTTTTCATTTGAATTTGTCTTGCCCGGTTCACAAGCACTGTGACGTATGGGAAAACGAATACGAGAAGTGCCATATAAAGCAGCATCAGTCCAGCAAAAGGCCATGAAAAAAGGCCAAGTGCTCCAATGGATGCGGCATATAAAAGCAGTGCACCGATGGAAGGAAAGATGGTTTTTAAATAGGCGTCCTGCAGTCTCTCCACATCATCTGACAAGAGACCAAGCATTTCACCTGTCCCCAGCTTTGTCTGTTTGGCACTTCGTTCAGCCATGTCATAGAGGCGTACACGCATTTTTTCAATCATTGTCAAAATGAGCTGATGGCTTGCCAGCCTTTCTGCGTAGCGGGCAGCAGAGCGCGAAATACCAAAGGTACGTACAGCCACGATTGGGACGTAGACCATGAGTATATTCTCAGGTCTTGTCGCAGCTTTTGAAATGAGAAATCCAGACGTGTACATCAGCATAGAAGCAGAGAATACCGCAATGGCTCCTAAAAATAAAACCAAGGCAAACAGCTTTTGATTCTCCTTGATATAAGGTATAAACCAGCCTTTACTGACCATGTGCGACCGCCCCCATTTGCTCCTGTACCAATTGATAATAAACGCCTTTTCTTTGCATTAATGATTCATGTGTCCCCATTTCTGCGACGGTTCCTTGATCCATGACAATGATTTCATCCATGTCCGGCATCCAATGGAGTCTGTGTGTCGCTAAGAACAAAAGTTTATGTTCAAACAGTGGAAGCATTGTTTTCTTCAGTTCATACTCTGTTTCAATATCGAGATGCGCCGTTGGTTCATCTAACAGCATAATGGACCGCTGGCCCAGCACAGTTCGAGCAAGCGCAATTCTTTGCGCCTGTCCGCCGCTTAGCTCTCTTCCCTGTTCTCCAATGACCTCATCCAGTCCATTTGGCAGCTGCGTAACCAGCTGAGATAAGCCAGCCTCATGCACAGCTCTTTCCACTTCTTCGTCTGTAGCATTCGGTTCATAAAAACGAATGTTTTCTCTTAATGTCATGTGAAATAAATAGGGATGCTGCGGCATATAGACAACTTCCTTTTGCCATTCGTTCATCTGTAAATGAACAAGCGGCTGGCCGTTTAGCGTAATTTGACCTGAAGACGGTTCAACAAAGCCGCCGAGAACATCGGTTAACGTCGATTTCCCTGAACCACTGGCACCAATGATGCCGATTTTTTTCTTCCCTTTGACAGTGAGATCTACATCCTGAATGGAATAAGGGGCATGTTCGTCATGCTGGACACAAACATCCTGCAGGGTGAGCACGGATTGTTCATCCCACTTATTCAGCTGCACAGATTGTGTCTCCTGGGCGCGGAAGCCTTTTTCTTCTAAAATGACCTGCATGGCTTCATTCGCTTCTTTTCCATTTAACGTTGCATGATAATCATTTCCCACTTCACGTACCGGCAGGAAATACTCCGGCGCCAGCATAAGCGCCGTCAAAGCCGGCAATAACAGAAGCTCTCCTTCAATTAAACGTAAGCCAAGAAAAACAGCGACGGTTGCAATTGATAGCATGGAAAAGAAATCGAGGGCAAACGATGACAGAAAGGCGACCTTCAGTGTACTCATGGTCGCTTTTCGATATCGCTTTGACACCTCCGCAATATTACGGGAGTGTTTTTTGCTGATACCTAAGTAACGAAGCGTCTCAAGGCCCCGGAGAGAGTCAGTAAAATGATTGGATAATTTCTCATACGATCTCCATTGTTTGGCCGCTTTACGCTGAGCAACAAGGCCTAGCAAAATCATAAAAATAATTAAAATTGGCAGCGTCACAATTAAAATGACGGCTGATGTTTCATCTAATGTCCACACGTAGATAAGGACCATCGCCGGAATCACTGCCATGTTCACCATTTTCGGCAAAAACAGCTGTAAATACTGACGGTATTGAGCAATTCCTTCCATTGCTAATGTGACAAGCTTTCCTGTCCCTTTTTTCTTTGCAAAGGCAGGCCCTAATCGAAAGAGTTGGTCTAGCAGCTGCTTTCTGACGTCTGCTCCAATTCGGGAAGAGTAGGTAAACATGACCTTCTCCCGAATCAAGGTGAGACCGTGCCGCACAACAAAGGCAGCAAGAAACAGCAGGACATAAGGCGTTGCCTGCGAGAGGCTTTTCCCGTCAAACAGCGTTGTAATGGCATGTGCCAGCCACTGTGCTTGGAAAATAATACTTGCTCCTTGGATGAGTGACACAATACCTAAGAGGGCAAGAAGCCCTCTCATTCCTTTTAATTGAAGCAAACGTTTATCCATTAGTAGGTCATTGGCTCCTTACCGCTTACACGTTTACGGAAGACATAATAGCTCCAAATTTGATACCCAAGCACAAAGGGCAGCAAAGAAACGGCAACAATCGTCATGACCGTCAGTGAATAAGATCCAGATGCAGCGTTTTGAATTGTGAGATCAAACGAATGGCTGATTGAACTAATCATGACGCGCGGGAACAATGCAGTGAACAGCATGGCCACCGTCACCATGATGCCTGCGCCTGTGAATAAGAATGTCCAGCCATCACGTTCTTTTCTCATCAAAACAAGGGCAGCTATATAACAAACCACAATCAGCACAGTTAACGGAATGGTGATGATCGGGCGTACGGTATAAATGTCTGTTTCAATGAGGGAAACACCGACAAATATAACAAGAACAGGAAGGGCAATGAGCAGGACACGCTGGCCTAGTTTCCTTGCACGATCTCTTAGATCACCTTCTGTACGAAGTGTGACAAAAATCAAGCCATGCAGCAGGCAAAGAACCGTCACAGCTAACCCGCCGATCACAGAGTAAAGATTCACAAAGTCCGTAAATCCAGCGTACATGTTCATGTCTTGATCAATTGGCATCCCGCGTAAAATACTCGTGAATAACACACCGAGCAAAAACGGCGGAAGCAGACTGCCAAAGAAGATCACCCAGTCCCACGCCTTAATCCAAGAGGCTTTCTCAACCTTCCCTCGGAATTCAAAGGCAACTCCTCGCCCAATGAGCGCTAAGAGAAGAACCGCAAACGGAATATAGTATCCGCTGAACATCGTGGCATACCAGTGAGGAAATGCAGCGAAAATAGCACCGCCAGCTGTAATCAGCCAGACCTCATTCGCATCCCAGAAAGGACCAATCGTATTGATTAAAATGCGGCGCTCGTGCGCATCCTTTCCAAGCAGCTGCATGGACATCCCGACACCAAAATCAAATCCTTCTAAGAAGAAAAATCCAACAAACAATACTGCGACAAGAATAAACCAAATCTCGTTAAGATATGCCATGATATGCCCCTCCATCAAATGGATCCGTAGACAGGTCCGTTTCATCCTTTTGATCTGTATCCTCTTCAGAATGTGCACCTTTTTTAATTTCTCTAATGAATAAGTAGGCGAGCACAATAGCAAGAATCAGATACATCGCCGTAAAGCTAATGACTGAGAATAACAGCATGCCATACGATACGTTCGGTGAAATCGATTGAGCCGTCGTCATCATACCAAAGACGGTCCACGGCTGACGCCCGATCTCAGTCATGATCCAGCCGGCTGAGTTCGCAATAAACGGGAACGCAATCATCCATACCATGAAGCGTAAATACCATTTGTTTGTTTCAAGTTTCTTTCTAAAGCTTAAGTACAAGCCAATCATACTAGCAAAAATCATCAGCATGCCGGCACCGACCATGATCCTAAAGCTCCAGAATGTTGTTTTCACTGGTGGAATGTAGTCTCCAGGGCCAAACTTGGCTTCATATTCTTTTTGAAGTGTCAGCATGCCCGGAACATCTCCACTGAACTTCTGATAAGCCAAATAACTTAAGGCAAACGGAATATTGATCTCCGCAGAGTTTTCTTTTTTATCTGTGTCAATGTTGGCAAAAAGTGTCCAAGCCGCTGGATCTCCACTATCCTTCCAAAGGGCTTCACTTGCTGCCATCTTCATTGGCTGTGATTTCATTAAATGCTTCGCTTGATCATGTCCAGAAAACGCTACACCTAAGCCAGAAATTAAAGCAAGAACCATCGCAATCTGGAATGATTTTTCGAAAAAGGCAATTTCTTGTTTTTTGATCATTTTATAGGCACTAACTCCTGCAATAAAGAAAGCTCCTGTTGCCAGCGCACCAAACAGAACGTGCGGGAACTCAACCCAAAGCTGCGGGTTCGTCACAAGAGCGCCAAAATCATTCATTTCTGCACGGCCATTTTTAATGGCAAATCCAACTGGCTCCTGCATAAATGAGTTAGCGAGTAAAATCCAAAACGCCGAAAAGATCGTACCAAGGGAAACAAGCCAAATGCACAATAAATGAATCTTCTTCGGCAGACGATCCCAGCCGAATATCCAAAGTCCAATAAATGTAGATTCAAGGAAAAAGGCCAAAAGTGCTTCAATGGCAAGCGGTGCACCAAAGACATCACCGACAAACCTTGAATAATCTGACCAGTTCATCCCAAACTGGAATTCCTGTAGAATCCCTGTCACCACACCTACTGCAAAGTTAAGTAAGAACAGGTGACCCCAAAACTTCGCCATCTTTTTATAGATGTCTTTTTTCTTGACGACATAAAGGGTCTGCATCAATGCGACGATAAACACCAAACCTATTGACATAGGAACAAAAATAAAATGAAATAATGTCGTTGAAGCAAATTGAAATCTTGCTAAAAACAGCTCACTCACAGCCTTACATCCTCCCTTACTTTTACATGCCGAACGATTCATGCTCACCATTTCACAAAATGTTCACTATTTGTTCAATGTTTCACAAATAAAAGTCCATTTGAAATGGTTCACTCGGTGAAATTTTACTCTTGATTTTCATTCGGTTAGTTATTTATACCTGTACTTTACACCCATACGCTTCAAAAATAAAGTAAATTTTACCTAAAAATTGGTTGGTATTGTGTCAGTTATTTGAATACTTTGTCAACAATATGTGACGGAAAATAAAAAAATGCAAAAAAAGAGCGCTGCATGTGGGCCGCAGCGCTGTGTTTCTATTTTAAGCTTTTTTCTGTAAAGCAGGTCTTGTCACTTGTACTTCATAGTACGTAATTTTGTTTTTTAATAGGCCTTCAGGTTTCGCTTTTCCATGAGCGTGTGCATCTCCAAATGCCTGAGATTTTGTCCAGTTCACAAAGTCTTCTTTTCGATTCCAGCGGGTATGAATAGTCACTTCATCGTAATCGGTTGTCTGCTGTGTGACCCAGACTTCCATGCCTAAAAATCCTTCCATGAATTCTACTTGTCCCTGCTTGTTAAAACGCTTGACGAGGTGGTCTGCACTGCCTTTTTCTACTCTAACCTGGTTGTTTACAATGATCATGTTTGATTCATCTCCCTTTTGTTGTTGGATCGAAGCGATTGGGATAATGAGCGGATGCTCTCCATCTAGGTGAACCTCTGCCTGAATCCCAAAGACCTCTTTGAAAAAGTTTTCTGTTAATACTTCCTTTGGTGTCCCTATTTGGTAAACCTGACCACGCTTCATTGCAATCAGGCGGTCACAATATTTTGCTGCCTGCTGCAGGTCATGAAGAACCATTAAAATGGTGATCCCATGCGTTTCATTCAGCTGTTTGAGCAGCTCTAGTAAATCAAGCTGATGCGCAATATCTAAGTAAGTGGTAGGCTCATCCAGAATAATCGTCTCTGTCTTCTGAGCCAGTGCCATGGCAATATACGCTTTCTGCCTCTCTCCGCCTGACAATGTATGCAGCATCCTGTTTTCATTCACGCGGCTATTTGTCACATCAAGCGCCCACTCTATCGCTTCCTGATCTGTCTTCGAGCTCTTTTTCCAGATCGAACGATGCGGACTTCGTCCAAGTGCGACCAGCTCACGTACTGTCATCGATGGGATGGCCGTTCTCGTCTGCATCAGAACGGCGATTTCTTGTGCAATCTCCTGTGCTGTCATTTCTTTTTGCGGTATATCGTGAATATAAATCATGCCGCTTTCAATCGACGTAAGTCGTGCGGCCGCTTTAATAAACGTCGACTTCCCTGACCCATTCGGTCCAATAATTCCTGTTACACTTCCTTTAGGCACAGCTGCTGAAATAGACGACAATCGAAAGCCTCCTTGACTGAGGCTCACGTCATCCATCGCAATCACATCCAACTTAACCCCTCCCTTTCTTTTTTAATAAATAGAGGAAGAAAGGTGCACCAATACAAGCAAGCAGAATACCAACAGGCAGTTCAACCGGTGTAAACCATACCCGTGCTGCTGTATCAGCAAAGACCACAAGTACGCCGCCGCCAAGCATTGAGATCGGCAGCAGGTAACGGTAGTCATCTCCAATTAAAAGGCGGATAAAATGAGGGACGACAAGACCGACAAATCCAATTAAACCGCTCACGCTTACAGCTGCACCCGCCAAAAGCGCCGCCAGTGCAATTAAGAAAAATCGGGTTCGCTCGACTCTAAGGCCTAGCAGCTGCGCTGACTCATCACCTAGCAATAGAAGATTTGCCGGCTTGATCGCAAAAAAACAAAGACACAATCCAGCAAGCGCATAGGGTGACACAAAGCTCAGGTGATGCCAGCTCCGTCCATTTAATCCTCCTGATAAAAAAGGCAGAACAGCCTGCACACGCTCACTATAAAGCACCATCAGCCCATTCATGACCGCACCAAGCAGGGCATTGACTGCCACACCCGCCAGAATCAATTTCAGCGGTGAAACCCCTTGATCAAAAGACAAAATATACACAACAAGTGCCGCTAATAAAGCGCCAAGGAAGGCAGCCGCTGGAAGCAGATATGTGAATTGAGGAAACACAATCATGCTGAGTACAGCTGCTAACCCACCGCCAGCAGTCACACCGATGATCCCGGGGTCAGCGAGTGGATTTCGGACGACTCCTTGTAAAATGGCCCCTGATGCTGCAAGACAGGCTCCGACGATGAAACCTATGAGAACGCGAGGCAGACGTAAATCCATGACGATTTTTTCATGGACTGGCTGGCCTGATCCCGTCAAACCAGCGATCAAATCTGGCAGCGATAATTGAACAGAACCTAATGCAAGCCCTAGACATATGCCCACACCTAGCGAGAAAAGCAGTCCCGGTATCAGCCATCTTCGTCTCGACTGTCTTTTTTGAAAATCTAACTCTGCATTCACCTTCATGATGACAATCGCTTCAATCTCTTCTCTAGTTCATCAATCGCCTTGATGACGTCTGCGCCTGGGTTCGTCCCGAATAAATCACTAGGCAGAATCTCCACGCGGCCATTCTTGACAGCTGATACGTCGTGCCATGCTGCATTCTGTTTCATTTCACTCATAAAGCCCGCTTTCACATCGTCAGGATTGCTGTGTGTCATGAGCAGAATGAGATCGGGATCGGCTTCGATCACCTTTTCTGCATTAATTTGGGCGTATTGAGGAAATTTTTCGAGTGCCGGTTCATTCTCAGCAATGTTTGCGCCCCCGGCGATGTGCAGCAAATCTCCGCTTAAGGATTGAGGAAGTGCCGCCATATATGTGCCAGGTGCACCGTACACAACGAGTGTTTTCACTTTTTTCTTAGGCTGCTTGATCTGCTTTTTTCGCTCATCAATTTGATCATTGAGTGCTTTAGCCTTTTGCTGCTTTCCGAGCAACTCCCCAAATAATGAGATTTGGCGCTGGATGTCCTTCACTGAATTGGCACTTGTCAAAAGAAGCTGTGAATCAATTCCTTCTATTGTAGAGATGTCCTTGCTGTTTAACTGTTCATTTCCAAGCACCACATCAGGCTTTAAGCTTGTAATCAGCTCTACATCAAATTGATGCGTTGTGCCAATCGTTTGTACGGACTTTGCCTTTTGTAAGCTGTCTGGTAACTCAGCAGTTGGCCGGCCGACCGCCTTACCGCCTAAAGCATACAGAATACTCATGTCCCCGGTCGACAAGGCGACAATACGCTGAGGGGATTCATCAAACGACAGCGTTCTTCCGGTAAAATCCTTTATTTTCAGCGCTCCTTGCCCGCTTCCTTTCTCTACAGGTGCTGCCTGACTGCATCCGCCGAGGAGAAGCATCAAGACGAGTCCCGCCAAGATCACATGTGAAAATTTCAACCGTCTGTCTCTCCTTTTCTAGTAAACTTTCTTTAGCTTTGCCTGTACCACGAGACGCCCGCTTTTAGGTGCAAGCACATGATCACAGGTCGATAAGGTGAGGATGAGGTCATCTGTGGACACGTCTGTCTTCGTTTGATAGATTGATTTCTTCCGCACAGCTTGCAAGTAGTGCGCATATTCGCCAAGATCTTGAAAATCGGTTTGAATATAGTCGAAGTCAACCGTCGTTTCATACACAGCAAAAATCTCCGCTTCATAGCTTTGATACAGCGTATCGTACTGAAATGTCCGGTGCTCTTGGAAGAAATCTTTTTTTAGATAGTTTGTTAGTCCAGCAAACATGGATCCATCCCTCATCCGATGGCCGTACACCACTGTATTGGGGCTTTCATGCAGGACGTCATTACGATAATCCATAAAGATACTGCCTGCCCGGGTGTCGTTTTTTAAATAATTACGAGTTAAGTAGAACGCATTATCGTGAGATTGAACGATCGGATACTGAATCATCGTATCCTCCATATTGATCCAGCCGACAATGTCCTCATTCACCTTCCGCAGCTCATCAAATGACGAACGGATCTTTCCCGTCTCCCGTTTTTCATTCATTTCTTCATGTCCATACATCGTCTGGGCCTTTGCAAGCACCTGGCGATTTTGATAATAACCGAAAAGTTCGAAGCCGATAGCTGTCCCGCTATAAATCAATACGCCTAAACAAACGATCGTCAGCATCCGCTGCCAAAGCCGTTTTCCTCGTTTCACACTGTCTCACCTGCTTTTTGCCCAGCTTATATACCAACAGGCACGATGTACATCCCTGTTTCTGCATCCTGTCTAATCGTGACGGACACATCATAAATGTGACGCACGTTTTCCTCTGTTAACACATCGTTTGGCTGTCCCTCACTGATAACCTGTCCATCCTTCATCGCTATGATGATATCGCTGTAGCGGACAGCCTGATTCATGTCGTGCAGCACCATGACAATCGTTAATCCATGCTCGGCATTCAGTTCACGGATCAGCTCAAGAATGTCAAATTGATAGTAAATATCCAAATAAGTTGTCGGTTCATCTAAGAAAAGGATCGGTGTTTTTTGCGCAAGTGCCATCGCAATCCATACACGCTGCCGCTCTCCACCTGACAGTGAGGCGAGCGGCACCTTTCGTTTGTCCGTTAGCTTTGTACTGGACAGCGCCCACTCTATCGCTCTCTCATCCTCTTCCTTGTCTCCTCCGCGCATCGTCTGGTACGGCGTTCTGCCGAATGCCACGACCCGTTCGATCGTTAAATCAAGCGGCGCTTCATTTTGCTGATGGACGACAGCGAGCTTTTTTGCCAGCTCCTTTGGCTTGAATGTATTCAGCGTTTGCCCGTCTAAGTGAATTTGCCCTTTATTTGGACAATGATTATTCGCCATTAAGGAAAGCAGCGTCGATTTTCCCGAGCCATTTGGACCGATAATGGTTGTGATTTTCCCCTTTTCAATCTTTGTTGTGACTGATTGAACGATGTCCTTCTGCTGGTCATATGAGAATGACACCTCACGAATGTCCATGGAGACGGTCCCCCCTTCTTAATAAAAAGATTAGAAACGGCCCGCCAATCACGGCCATGATCGTAGAAGCAGGAATCTCATTTGGCGCCACAAGCGTCCTGCCAAGCGTATCAGCCGTCAAAATAAGCAAAGCCCCGCTTAACGCAGAAAATGGAATCAGTACCCGATGATCCGAGCCGACAAGCCTTCTTGAAATGTGCGGAATGAGCAAGCCGACAAAGGCGATCACGCCCGCTACTGCAGCTGTCACCGCCGCAAGTAAAACGGCTGTGATGGAAATCAAAAGGCGCATTCTGGTCACACGCAATCCTAAATTTTTCGCTGTCTTGTCCTGAAGAGCCAGGAGGTTGCACCACCTGCTGAAGAAGAGTGCAACGACAAGGCCGGCGACACCATAGACACCGATTAAACGGACATCTCCCCACGTTTTCATCGTGAGATTCGACTGTCCCGACTGATTAATCGTGATATTGAAATAGCTGCAAATGGTCACAAATGCTTCAGCCATTCCAGTAAACATGGCATTGATGGCGATCCCAACCAAGATCATGCGGATCGGGCTTAAACCACCCTTCCAAGACAGAACATACACGAGGAAACATGCAATAGCTCCGCCTAATACCGAAAATAAAGGAGAGTAGAAATAAAATTGAGGAAGCGCTGTAATCGCCATTAATGAAAAGAAGCTGGCTCCTGATGAAATGCCAATGACGCCGGCATCAGCTAACGGATTCCTCATGACCGACTGCAGCAGTACACCGGAGACAGATAAGGCGGCCCCTGTAAACATCGCGATAAGCATGCGGGGAATTCTCAAATCTTTAATGATTTCTACCTGTGCATGTTGACCGGTGATGAGCCCTTCTAATAATTCAATTGGGGTGACATGAATGCTCCCAGTAATGGCTGAATAAATAAACACGCAGACCAGTAAGAGACTGACTATCAGAAATAAAATCCCTGTTTTTTTCATCTTGAACGTCCTTTTATCATTAAGATTCGCCGCTTATGACGGATACAACATACGAGTCAATTCATCTAATGCTTCTGCTGCCTTTAAATTGCCTGTTGTCCCGAATAAGCTTTCTTCGAGGTCATACACCCGGTCTTGTTTGACCGCATTGAAATGTTTCCAGATGTCATTTGTTTTGAATTCTTCATCAAACATTTGGACGACTTCGTCTGGCATCCCATGTGCGGCCCGGAGAATGATATCTGGATTGGCTTTTTGTAAATATTCCGTATTGGATGCCAAATACTCCATTTTCTCGCCTTCCACAATGTTCTTTCCTCCTGCGATACGCACAAGATCACCAATATATGAATTCTCTGTCGCCACCAAATAACTGCCTGGCACACCAAGCAAAATCAGAACGGACGGCTTGCGTTTTCCTTTCGTCCTCTCTTGAATGTCTTTCTTTTTTTGCTCAAACTCAGACACAATGCGTTCAGCCTGCTTCTTTCTGTCATACTGATCTCCAAGCTTCGTGATGGCCTTCTCCATGTTGGACATGCTCTCAAGATTTAAGTATGTAGCAGGGACACCTGCTTGCTGAAAGGGTGTCTCTAAATCATATTGAAGGGTTGTGACAGACAGGACATCTGTCGGTTGAAGTGATTGGATGATTTCCATGTCCGGGCTCATTGGGTTGCCGACTTCCGGCAGTCCTTTGTAACGAGCTGGCAAGGATTTTTGACTTGTTGGCACCCCGACAAGATCCACCTCTAAAGCATCCATGATCTCCGCAGCAGCTACAGTCGTTGCCACAATGCGCTCACTTGATTCAGCACTTTTTTTGCCTTTTGCTGAGCTTTCAGCTGACTGTGAGCAGCCCGATAAGATCATGCACACACTGAAGGTGAAGGCAGCGATCAAGGTACATAATATTCGATACTTCAAAAACAGAAGCCCCCTTTCGAAAAAAGAGAGTGGATGCGCCGAGGTAAAAGGCGCATCTCACTTAAAATAAAACGAACTATCTTGTCCGTGTTTGATATTTTCTAACGAGTACGAATAACGAAGCGCCGAATAAAAGAATATACACCCAAAGAAGAGAGGTATCTCCCGTTTTCGGATTCAGCTGTCCAGACTCAGATTTGGTTTGATCATCTGATGGCGTAAATGTCATCTGCTCCGCACCCGTTTCCTCAGGTGCTGCATTCTCAAGTTGATTTGTTTGAGAATCGTGATCATTTGGATTTTTGACAAAGCCGATGCTCTCATCGTCTCCAATGACTGTTGAAATTCCGCTTCCCTCACCAGGAGCGATTCCTTTTGTATTATAGACAAGTTTGACATCGTACTGCTCATGGTAGTTTGCAGCTGGAATATCAATCTTTACGCGTGCAGCCTGAGCTCCACTTAAACTTTTTGCTTCATATTGAATGACACGTGTATCTGCTTTTTGATCTGTTTTCGCGACAAGTGTCTCTTCAAACTTTCCGCCTGTTCCTACTTGGAATGACGTGATGGCTGAGCTGTTCTTCACTGTATATGAAACGAAATGGCGGCCATTTTTTACAACCAGTGTCGCAGGACTCACAACGTAATCGTTCATGCGAGAAAGCTCATCCTTATCTGCTTTCTTCATTGAGAAAGGAAGCTTGTATACACCATCTTTTAGCTGAGCCGTCTCTTGATTTGCTCCGCCGTTATTTGTTTCTGTTGTTGGTGTGTTTGGTTTTGGTGTTTCTGGTGCAGCTGGTTTTTCTTCCTCTACCACCTGCCCGTCCTTCACTGGAGCGATACTCTTTGAATCAAATTGAAAACGAATATCGTAGGTTTGGTCATAGTTAGCGGCTGCTACTACAATGTGTACTTTTCCTTTGACCTCGTTTTTCAAATCATCTACATCAAATGAAACCACTCTTGTATTCTTTGCTTCATCCTTGCTGACTGTTTTGGCTTCTTGATAAGAACCGTTTTTCTCTGTTTTTAAAGAAGCGACAGACTTATGGTCCTTCACCGTAAAGGAAATGGTTTGCTTTCCATTTTTGACAGTTAAGGATGCAGGGTGTGAGAAGTAATCACTCATTCGAGATGCCTCATCCGTATCCCCTTTTAGCACACTGTAATTAATACGATATACGCCATCTTTTAATTGATTTTGCGCAGAATCATCTGGTTTTGTGCCATTGTTATTGCCTGGTGTTGTCGATTGATCGTCTGGTTTTGTACCGTTTTGGTCATCTGGTTTTGTTTCGTTATCATCTGGCTTTGTTTCATTATCGTCTGGTTTTGCAGGCGTAACGAGTGTTAGGCTGCTTTGATCAAATGCAAGCTGTACGTCATATGCTTCGTCATAAATAAAGCCGCCTAAATCCCAGTAAATTTTCACCCAGCCGTTTAATTTCGCTGATAAGTCGTCGACATTAAATTTGATCACACGTGTATTGGCTGTTTCGTCCTCACTGACCGTTTCAGTGGTAACGAGAGCACCATTTTGTTCGACCTTGAAATCTGTTATTTCTTTGCTTTGCTTCAGTGTGACATAGGCTGTTTTCTTGCCATTTTCCACAATCAGCTTAGCTGGCTTTTCTGTATAGGTATCCATCATGGACGCTTCTGTGCTGCCATTTTTTAAAATGGTGAATCCGACTGTGTATTCACCATCAACGAATGATGCCGCTTGAGCTGTTCCTTGAGGAATCTGAAACGCAGTCAACAAACTGAATAAAACGAGCAGAATGGCTGCCTTTAGATGAAAAAGACGTTTCAAATGGTGACACTTCCTTCCGTTAATGCTTGATGATCCACTTTCTTGCTAAAAACCCGCCTGAACATAAGACAAGCACAAGGAGCCACCCTGTTTGGCTTGTATCACCAGTTTGAGGATTTTCTTCTTGTTTCGTTGTGGATGAATCAGCTTTGTTCGTTGATTCTTTTGATGGATGCTGACTTTCTGCTGCACCCGCTGATTGATTTGCACTGTTAGACGAAAGTGACTTGATGCTGCTTTCATCAAATTTCAGCTGAATGGTGTAATCATGATCATAATCAGCAGATTTCACAGTGACATGAATTTTTGACGTGATTGGTTTAGACAAGCTTTGAGCCTGGAACTGAACGAGCCTTGTATTGGCTTTTTTATTTGTTGAGAGAACGGTTGTATCGACATAGCCGCCATTTCCTGGTACTTTAAATTCCGTTACCCAGCTGCTATTTTTAATCGTCATTTGCACTGTCAGGTTCCCATTTTTCACTATCACTTTTGCTGGTTTCAGCCAGTAATCATTTGCCATTGAGACCGCATTTCCTTCAGCTTTCAGCACTGTATAATTGACGGAGTATGTACCATCCTTTAATGCGGCAGCCTGTGCGTTTGAAAAAGGCAGCATAAGTGCCAGTAAAAAAACCGCCATGAAGACTGACAGCCTCATTCTTATTTTCATCAAGCGAATTTCCTCCCTTTCTATTGAACAGATGCCGCATCAAACTTGAGACGAATGTCGTAATTGCCTGTATATCCGATAGCCGGTACAGTCACACTCACTTTTGCTGGTACGACCTCAGTCAGGCTGTTCACATTGAATTCTACTGTCCTCTTATTCGCAGCTGTATTTGTACTAATCACCTTCGCATCTTTGTAAACACCTTGATCGAGCGTCTTAAAGCTTGTGATCCAAGAGCTATTCGTTAACGTGACTTGTGCTTTGATTTTTCCATCCTTGACGACAAGCTTGGCTGGTTTTTCGAAATACGTATTCGCTGTTGAAGTCGAATCGCTATCAGCCTTCCAAACCACATATTGCGCTGAATATTGACCATCTGCTAAGCCAGCTGCTGAGGCTGAGCTAACAGGAGCTAGAGCAAATAATAAAACAAAACTAAGGAATAATAATACGGGTGATGTTGAACGAATGACTTTCATGTGAGCCCTCCTAAATGATATTGATAATTATTCTCAATAGACAATAAAAAAAATAACCTTCATAAGTGCTGGAACACACTTATAGATGATTATGATAATCATTATCAATTGAGTTGAAAAAATAAATCTTTGCTTCCTAAAGTCAAAGATGTCTGCTTCTAAATGATGGATTGATAAGAGTTTTAGGCAATCTGTCCCATTCATAATACCATGGCATAACCTCCATTCCATTACAGGGAAAAGAACCCTCTTCTCCTTGATATTATATAATGGGTGAAATAATTGTCAATATCATTTTTCATACTATTGTCTTAGTTTTCTGGAAAATCACACAAAAAAATTTCGATCAGACACACTGATCGAAATGGATTAAGAAGGAACATGTTCCTCCATTTTGCTGTTTTTACGCTCTAAAGACCAAGCATACATTTCACGAATAATCGGTTCAATTTTCTTCCCTTGCACCGTTAATTCGTATTCAATCCGCACTGGAATGTCGGGATATACTTTTTTCTCAACAAGTCCCTCAGCTTCTAAATCCTTCAGCCTTTCTGATAGTAATCTTCCGCTGATGTTCATTTCATTTTCAAGCTGACAAAAACGCTTAGGCCCTGTCAGAAGCTGATTGATGATGAGAATGACCCACTTCTTGCCTAGAATCTCCATGGCATCTGTAATTGGGCAGCCATCTACTTGAGCCATATCTTACTCCCTCCTGATTTTTTCTCTTTTTTTCATTATAACATAATTAATTACTTGAAATAAGTCACTAACTATTATATAGTTTAGTTACTAAAAGTAACAAGGTATTCATTTTTTATAGATTTTCAAAAACATTTGAACATGCCGATGCATATATCATGAAGGAGATGACCGAGCTTGAAGACAATTGAGCAGCTAAGGTTGGGTGTGACAGAATTACATGTGTCCAGCTTTGATCGTTCTTTACCTTTTTATACAGACATTTTAGGATTTACTATATTAGAAAAGACCGATTCCACGGTGACACTTGGCAGCAATGCAAAGGAACCGATTCTTTTGTTAAAAGAAGATGCACAGCTCAAAGAAAAGCCTGATCATGAGCCAGGACTTTATCATTTTGCTGTTTTATTACCTACCAGAAAAAACCTGGGCACATGGCTGGCACATGTGATCAAAAAAGGCTATCCTTTAATTGGAGCAAGCGATCACTTTTTCAGTGAAGCCATTTATTTAAGTGATCCTGACGGCATTGGCGTAGAAATTTATGCTGACCGTCCTCAGAACATTTGGGTAGGTGAGCATGGAGAACTGAAAGGTGGCGGAAATGCACCGCTTGATGGAGATGGACTCCTGCAGGAAGCCGCTGATACCACATGGGAAGGACTCCCTGCGGGCACAGTGATGGGACACTTGCATTTCCATCTCAACCCAGAAGAAGCAGATTCCTTTTATGTCCATACGCTCGGTTTTCATATCCGAATGGCTCCACCAGCAAGCCTATTTATCGCCGCTGGTGTGTACCACCACCACCTTGCCTTTAATGCATGGGGACGAGGACGAAAAGGCGCCATTGATCCACGTTTCTCAGGAATTAGAAGCTATACACTGGTTTTCCCAGAAGAAGCAGACAGACAATCCGTCATCGAACGCCTGACAAAAGCAGGCACTCAAGTCAACACGACAGGAAAAAGCAGCGAATTTGTTGATCCATTTGGCGTTCTCGTTCGTTTACAGATTGAAGAAACAGACTAAAAAGAAGGTGCAGAATATGGACAAACACACAGAGCTTAAAACAGCCATATTAAAAGATAAAATCAAACGAGTACAGCAAGAAGACGGGTATATATATATCACTGGACCCATTAAACTGCCAGTGAATTTAGACGGCAGAACCGTCATGTTTAACTGGTATTCATGGTTAAAAGATGATGGAAAAGAGCCATTGTCGGATGAAGCTTTAATTGAAAGCCTCTCGTCCCGCCAGCTTGCTGATCATCAGCAGTCAAGCGTTCTTGTATATGGGGATTTTGAGCACGCTGACGAAGCTCTTATCCGCATGCATTCCATTTGCCACACTGGCGATATTTTCGGAAGCAAGCGCTGCGACTGCGGATTCCAATTGAAGCAGTCTATGCGAATGATTGAGGACAATGGAGCGGGAGCCCTGTTTTACTTAGCCAATCATGAAGGCCGCGGCATTGGTCTTTTCAGTAAAGCCATGGCTTATATTCTTCAAGAAAACGGCTACGATACAGTAGAAGCGAACGAAGCACTTGGTTTTGAAGATGACACACGTCAATACGAAGAAGCCATTGCCGTTCTTCAAACACTTCGTACAAAGCCGGTCAGACTCATTACCAATAACCCGAAAAAGACAGATGCGATCAGCCATGCAGGTTTATCACTTTCTGGACGCATTCCGCTTTGGGGAGATGTCTCTGAATTTAACGAAAAATACTTGCAGACTAAAATCAACCGCTCAGGTCACATGAAGGCGGAGCAAGAGGTGCGTACGATTGCCACATCATGAGCGATATATGAAGCTAGCCCTTGATAATGCACGGGCAATGAAAGGTCAGACATCTCCGAATCCGCTCGTCGGGGCTGTGATTGTGCGAGAGAATGAAATTGTAGGAGTCGGCGCTCATATGAAAGCCGGTGAACCGCATGCTGAAATTCATGCACTTAACATGGCCGGGGACAAGGCAAAAGGAGCCACGATTTATGTGACCCTTGAGCCTTGCTCCCATCATGGACGTACAGGCCCTTGTGCGAAAGCACTTGTAAAAGCCGGCGTCGAAACCGTTGTCGTGGCGGCACTTGATCCAAACCCGCTTGTCGCTGGCCGCGGGATTGCCATATTACAAGACGCAGGCATACAAGTCATCACGGGCGTACTTGAACAGGAATCCATTCTGATGAATGAAGTATTTAATCACTTTATTACGAAAAAAACACCTTTTGTGACGCTCAAAGCAGGCATTACCTTAGATGGAAAAATCGCCTCTGCCACGTCTGACAGCAAGTGGATTACATCTGAGACATCCCGTTATGATGCTCACCATATCCGCAGTATCAATGATGCCATTTTGGTCGGTGCTCAAACCGTCATTCACGATGACCCTTCATTAACTGCGCGGATTCCAAATGGAAACAATCCGATTCGAATTGTCTTAGACTCAAAGCTGTCAACACCACTGACAGCAAAGATCGTCACCGATCAGATGGCACCTACATGGATTTTTACAACAAAGCAAGCCGATGAGGAAAAACGAGCGGCCTTAGAAGCAGCTGGCGTCCGTGTCTTCATGACTGACAGCGACACGCGGGTGCCCCTGCAGGAAGTGCTTCAAGTGCTGGGAGAAAAAAATATCTCCTCTCTCATGATTGAAGGCGGCGGCCAGATTAACGCCTCGTTCTTAGAACAGCAGCTTGTAGATAAATTGGTCATCTATATGGCGCCTAAGCTCATTGGCGGACGACTTTCCCCTTCCTTTTTCGGAGGCGAAGGCATACGCCTCATGAGTGATGCCATTGAACTGGATCAACTCACCGTGGAACCACTTGGAAAAGATATCAAAATGACGGGCTATCCCGTTTATCAATAACAAGAAGGCTGTCGAGAAAATCTCGACAGCCTTCTTGTTGTCTTCTAGTCTCTTCTCTCTAAAAACTCAATTCGATTCCCAAAAGGATCTTCTACATAAAACCGATTGGCTCCCTCCAATGGCTCATCTTCTTTTATACTAATCTGATGCTTCAATAATACCTCTTTTAATTCCGATAGGCTCTTTACAAGAAAAGCTGGATGAGCTTTCTTTGCAGCTTGAAAATGTTCCTGAATGCCAATGTGAAGCTGATGATGACCGCATTGGAACCAGACACCTCCGCGTTTAGCTAGATTACTAGGCTTAGGTATTTCTTTCATCCCTAAAATTTCGCCAAAAAACAAACGAGCTTTCTCTTCACTGCCTTTTGGAGCAGCTAGTTGAACATGGTCGATTCCAAAAAAGTTTGACATATTCCCCTCTCCCTTTCTTTTCTCAATTGGTTTTTCTATGTAGGGTTTCTTAAGTTTTTGCGATGCTGAGCAATATTTGATTGTTACTTCATTGGCGGGCTTGATACTTTGAGTCTTTCATTGAGGTGTTTCTTACGATGTAGGGTTTGAATGACAATTTTAAAAAACAGAACTCCCCTGGTCATGAAAGTTCTGTCCATCTAAGTCTCTCTTATAATAACAGTTGAAACCAAGACATATCATGTCAAGGTGTATGGGCGGTGATTCATTTTGGCGAAACTTGTCGTAAAATGTTTCATGTGAAACATTGATCGTTACTTCCCTTCGACCAGCCTGCCAAAGCTTTCTGGTGAAAGTCCCGGTGAAATGCGGACGCGGTGCAAGGACATCATGCCTTGTTCCTTCTTCGCATGTCCTGGTTCAGTGGTGACAGCCATTTGATATCCAGCTTCCTTCGCCAGCTTCAACGTCTCTTCATTATAGCGCCCGACAGGATAGCTGACCATTCTCGTACGCTGAGAAAATCGCTGATCGAAGAATGCCTTTGATCCTTTTAATTCCTCTTCCTGCTGCTGCTTTGATAATCGGTTGAGCTCTAAATGATGAATCGTATGACTCTCAATCGATATCCCATGTGCCATCATCTCATCCATTTGCTCATCCGTTAAGTGATTTGGACGGCCAATGGATTGCTCAATCATGAAAATCGTTGCTTTCATTCCATACTGCTTTAAAATTGGAAATGCCTTTGTATAGTTATCCGTATATCCATCATCAAATGTAATGAGGACACTCTTCTTACTTGGCATCGAATTTGTTGTGAAAACGCGGTACGCCTCTTCTGGCGACAGCGTGACATAGTCATTGTCCTTCAGCCATTTCATATGAGATGCAAATTCGCTCTTAGGCACACGTAACGAGTTGCCGCTTGAGATACTATGATACATCAAAATCGGAAGCTCGACCGGCTCCTTTTGCTTCATCCAGGTTTTTGTCTCTATCACTGCCGTTTCTTTTTTCTGCTGTATCTCTTTTGTTTGTAATAAACCCTTTTCCTCTTTGACGACTTGCTGGCTTCCTTCCGCCTGCTCCTTTATTCCCATACAGCCCGAAATGAGCAGCAGTATAAGACCAATCGTCATCAGCATACATGTTTTTTTCATTCACCAATCCTGCTTTCTCTTTATCTACCGAATGATTATAACAGAAATTGGTTATTCATTGACAACTATTTTGACAGGGTATTCATTTTTTTACACATTTCGATCATTTCGATGGCGAGCAGATGGATGGTCTCTGTTGTGAGCATTTGATCTTCTGCATGTATCAGCAGTAAAGAAAACGGAAGCTGTTCACCTGCCGCCTCTTTTTGAATCAGCGACAGATGCAGGTTGTGGATGCTTCGAAACGCTTCCTCCCCTTTTTCGATCAACTGCTGCGCTTTTTCAAAATCATCAGCTCTTGCTAGACGAATCGCTTCTACATAATGACTTCTTGCCTCGCCTGCATGGGCAATGATTTGAAAGGCTGCTCCCTGCATTTCCTCTAATACCGTCATCTGCTTCTCCTCCAATTACTTAAGATTCATTTGCTAGTTTCAGTGCATGCTCTAGAATTTTTTCTCCGTTTGCTGTTCCGTATAATCTCACATTGACGACATCGACAGGGATTCGATAAGGTGCCGCTGTTTTTTCTGCTGCTTTTTTCATAAAACTAACTTGCGGTCCAAGTAAAATCGCCAGTACATCCTCTCCATGCTCTTCTAGTTCATCCGCAATGGCTCCTTCAGGTATAGCATAAATATAGTAATCCAGCCCTTTAGCTTCTGCGGCAGCCTTCATTTTGGACACCACAATGGACGTTGACATTCCTGCTGCACAAGCGAGAATGATTCGTTTCATATCCCATCACTCCTATTGATAAATGACTTCTGTTTCAACCTGCAGTTCCCTTGTTTTGATTAATGTCTGGTACCAATACGCAGATGCTTTCAGCTGACGATTTCGTTCATTCTCCAGCTGGATTTCGACTAATCCGTAGCGGTTTTTAAAGGCATTCATCGGTGAGACATTGTCTGTAAATGCCCAAAGCATATAGCCTGTGCAATTTGATCCTTCTGCTTTCGCTTGAAGTGCCCGCTTCAAATGCTGGCTGATAAATGAAATGCGATACTGATCATCAATGATACCGTCTTCTGTTTTAAACCGTTCTTCCTTTTCGACACCCATGCCATTTTCTGCCACAAACCACTCAATATTTCCGTATTCTTCTTTTATTCTCATCCCCATATCATAGACAATCTTCGGGTAGATTTCCCAGCCTCTGAAAGGATTCATTTTTCTCCCTGGAAGCTCAAACATATCGTAATAATAGGATGGATGAAAAGGTGTTCCTTCGTTCCAAGCCTTACTCGGTGCCTTGACACGATGCGGATAGTACAAGTTAAGCCCAACGACATCCACCGTATGATTCTTGATGATCTGAAGCTCTTCCTCTGTGGAATCGAAAAGAATATCATGCTTTTTCAACACATCGATCAGTTCCTCTGGATACTCCCCTTTGATGGAAGGATCTAAGAACACTCGATTAAAAAACAAGTCATACATACGTGCCGCTTCTTGGTCATGCGGGGCAGACGATCTTGCATACGTCACTTCTGGATTGAGAATCACGCCGATTTTGGCTCCTGCCGATTCCTTCAACCCCATCTCCTGAAACAGCTTCACCACTTTTGCTGTTGCCAGAGCTTTATGATAGTTCCACTGCATCCATTTCTTCGTATTTTGCTCAAACGGATATCGGATCGCATCTAGATAAACACGTGTCTGAACAACAATCGGTTCATTAAAACTAAACCAATGCTTGACCCGGTCTCCGTAGCGCTCAAACACCTTTTCTGCATAAAGTACAAACAGCTCGACAACATGCTTTGATGACCATCCGCCGTACTTCTCAAACAAAACGGCAGGAAGTTCATAGTGCTCTAAGCAAAACATTGGTTCTACACCTGCTGCGATTAATTCATTGATCAGATCATCAATGTAACGAGCATATGCCTCATCCACTATCCCATTCTCGTAATCTATGAGAAACCTCGACCAGTTGATCGATGTCCTGTAATGTGTCAGCCCAATCTCTTTCATTAAGGCTACATCTTCAGGGTAGCGCTCGTAAAAGTTTGTCGCACCAGCAGGACCATAGCCTTCGTGCCACACATGATATCCTTCCTTATACCATAAGTCGATGTACGAGTCCTGATGCGCCCGCTTTCCCTTCCATCCCTCGGTCTGCCAAGCAGAAGCCGCAGCACCTAGGATAAAATCACTTGGAATCTCAATTCTGTTCATGTCGCCGCCTCCCTTTTCTTCGTCTGAATGTTTATTCTGAATCTGGTGCCGCTTCTGGCTTGCGGTTAGACAAGAGTACAAACGGTAAATAGATGAAAACAGCCACCACAATACAGATAAGCTGTGTAATGACAGCGCCCATACTGCCAGCGGTGGACAGCCATGCATTCACAAGCGGCGGTGTCGTCCATGGCACCATCACGACCGCTTTTCCAGCGAATCCTGTAGCCGTCGCAATATAACCAATCGTACCTGTCACAAGCGGTGTGACGATAAATGGAATCGCCATCACAGGGTTTAGCATGACAGGTAATCCAAAAATAACGGGTTCATTGATGTTGAACAGTCCGGGTCCTGATGAGAGCTTGGCAATACTTCGCATCTCTTCCCTTCTCCCAGCAATAAAAATCGCAACCAAAAGACCAATGGTCACACCTGAACCACCGATGCTCATATACACATCCCAAAACGGCATCGTGATGATATTCGGTATCTCTTTTCCCTCTTGAAATGCTGTCATATTCACTGCAATCGATCCTAATAAGAGCGGCTCCCGGATCGGCTTAATCATCTGGTTGCCATGGATGCCGATCACCCAGAAGAATTGCGCCACAAACATCAACGTTAAAATCCCAGGCAGCCCCTGTACAACACTTTCTAACGGACGCTGCACCACGTTATACACTGCTTCATGCAAATAAATGCCTGTCACACGATGAAATGCAAAGCCGAATGAACTAATGATTGTAATTGTAATGATGGATGGGAAAAGTGACGAAAAAGATGTTGCCACATTCGACGGAACCGAATCCGGCATCTTGATTTGGAGCCATTTCACCTCGGTCAGCTTACAAAAAATCTCCACAGATACGATCGCAATGATCATCCCTAAAAATAAGCTTTTTGGATCAGAAAATTGTCTTGCCAACACGTCAACAACCTCACGCATCGATCCATCGACTTCAAGAAGAAGTGTCGTTGGAATAACAGATATAAATGAAATCAATGCCATCAATCCTGGGAACAGAGACTTGTGACCGTTGATTTTCCCAAGCTCAATCCCAATGAGGAACACAGCCCCAATGGTTAAAAAGTTCAGCGTGGCATAATTGATTGCCTTCATAATAGGCTGAAGCTCTGCTAAAAACCTGAATATCTCAAAATGAGCAAGCCCTGTCTCCGGGCTCATGATCATATTCGCCACCAGTACAGCAAAAGCTCCTGTAATGATGATCGGCATCAGTGTGACAAATGCCTGTTTAATCGCCATAATATATTTCTGGTTGGTGATGCGATAAGCCACATGCCCCATAACATCTGCCGCTTTCTCCTTGAAGCTCATGATCCGTCTCCCCCTTTGCAAAAACTCGTGATCATCCTCCTTTTTGATGTTATTTTAAAAGCGCTTTCATTAACATCTAATCTTTTTCCTCACAGATGCGGAAATGGGTGCCGCGTTTTTTCATTTGGATACTCCAATACTTGAAGCGCAGCTGTCAGTTCTTCAAATGAAGCGGCTTTGATGAGCTGTTCCACCACTTCCTTCCGTTCTGTCAGCCGCACAAGAAATTGATAAAGCGACTGTAATTCTTTTTGATACGTCTTCTGGATGCTTAACAAGCATACGACTTGTACTCGATCTTCTCCCCACAGCACCGGCTTTTTCAACGTACAGATCGCACAAAACGTGTCATCTGTTGCCGGTTTAATAGGATGAGGAATCGCAACCAAATGACCGAAAGATGTGGGTGATACTTGCTCTCTTTCTAACAATAATTGTTCAAACTCGTCTGGGATTCGATGCTGCTCCTTTAGCACGTTCACAAAAAATTGAAGAACCTCTTCCCTTGATTGGAGATCTTGCTGAAAAAATGTCAGCGCCGGACTCACATACCGCAAAACTCCTGTATCCTGTGAATTCTGCACAAATCGTTTCAGCCGCACAATATCATCGTCACTTAGAATCGTATGTACATCAATGACTGGCACCGGCAATGTATTTTGAAGCGGAATGGTACTAATAATAAAATCAATGCTTCTTAAATCATACGAAGGAAGTTCCCCGACACTTGCAGTTCCAGCGATCTCCAGCCTTCCGTTAAAAGCTGCCGTGAGTTTATGAAGAAGAAGCTGGCTGCTGGCGACACCCGTCGCACACACAATAAGACATGTCTTTCTTACATGCTGTGATTTTGTCCGCTCGATTGCAGCCCCAATATGAAGTGCCAAATATCCGATTTCATCCTCAGGAATCTCAACACCCTCTTTTTCCTTCAGCCATCTGCCCATATAAACACCCGCCTCAAACGCAATGGGATAATGCCTTTTAATGTCTGGTAAATAAGGATTTCGGATGTTCATATCGTATTTAAAACGATGAATGGCAGAACGCAAATGAAGACTTAAACCAACGATCAGCTCCTTATCAAACTGAATATCAAGTGACATGTGCTCCTCTACATAAGCAAGCAATTGGTGAGTGAAACGAAAATGGTCTTCGTCCAGCAGATGAAATAGCGTATGGCCAGCCTCTCCATAAGCCATCATCTTTGCTCCCATTAAGTGAATCGCAATGTACGCCATTTCAGATAATGGAAAATCAATCGCTAATACGCGGCGAATATCTTCTGCCATTTGTTGAGCTACCTGAAAAACTGGCTGCACTTGAATTTCTCTCAATTCCGCTTCTGGCATCTTAACCAGCTTTTTTTCTTCAATTCGTTTGCATGCGATGGCAATGTGGGTCACTAAATTACTTAAACCGATTTCTGATAGATGAAGTCCAGTGGCTTTTGTACGTGAACGCACGATGTCCTGAATCAATTGATACGTTTCTTCAGGTAACAGTGCAGCATTCGCATGCTCCTGCTGAAACAAATGCTCAGCCATACAATATCTTAATTTCATTTCATCGCCTGTCAGACGAAGGCCATATTTAGGCCGGTGCGATATAGAAAGTCCATGCAATGAAAACAAGTGCCTGACAGCTTTCAAATCATTTTTCACTGTAGATTCACTCACAAATAATTCCTCTGCCAACCCCTCTAATTTGATATAGTCTTCTGACAGAAGCAGCCTTTTTAATAGATAAGCCACACGGTCCTCAGGCTGATTGGGAATGGACGGTTCCTTTTTCTCATTCCTTTCTCTCAGTGAGGTTTTCAAAAATGTACGAAATGCTCCATAATCTTCAACGCTCAATGTATACCCTGCCCCGCGTTTAATATGCAGTGCGGCACCATGTTCTTCTAAGATCACTTTAAGCGCTTTCATATCTGTGCGGATGGTTCTTGATGTGACTCCGATCACACGGGCGATTTCTTCACTTGTCAGTTCCTGCTCCGCTTGCATCAATCGTTTCAGAAGCTCCTCCTGACGTAGAGATAGCATAGGCTCTCCTCCCTTGGCATTTACTTTTGCCTATCATCATAAACGAAAATAGAACTCTTTGCCCAGTATTTCTTTCAAATCGGGAACCTTGATATGGCTCATTCGTATGAATATGAAACTAGAGGAGGGATGCTTTTATGTTTGTTGTCATTATCATATTAGCTTTTTTAGGAGCCATCATTGCCAGCTTGTTCGCATCAAATGATAAACGTGCATCTGCTAAGCGTTCTGCACATCATAGCTCAACGACGAGCACTTATACTGATTCGTATACCCATCACGCTTCTGAAGCCTCCTGTGGGAGTGATTCAGGTGACAGCGGCGGTGGTGGATGTGACTAAACAAAAAAACAGCCGCCTTTTAAGAGACGGCTGTTTCGTTTATGGTTTTAAAGAGCTTTCCAGCCCCGTTCAATCAAATGTTTAACATCCTTTGCAAAATCCTCGCCCTTTTCCATCACGTCCTGAGCTCTTCCTGCAAAGTTACTGGCAACAGCCAGCTCCATTTTTTTCAATTCAAAGTGTAAGATTTTTTGATCAATCTCTGTTATATATTTTTCATATTCATTGTTGACGACGTCGTGCATCACGCTGTAAGCATCTTTCCGGTGGCGATGAAAGTCGGTTCCTCTCTCGCCTTTCCATGACGAATCTAGTGCAGGCTTCTTAATTTCTTTGATATCTGACTGGGCAAGATCTTGTTCTGTTCGAATATTACTTTTGGCTGTCTTTAACCGAGAGATCATTTCGTCAAATTCTGCACGTTTGTTCTCAATTCCCATATGCAGATGGTGCAGCATCTCGGATAAACTCATGTCATCCACCTCTATCTGACCTCATACGAAAGCACGGCGTGAGCGCCTTTGGAAACCATCGACTCACTTGATTTTTCCAATCCTGACATTTCTATCGTTCTGCTTTCATTAAGTATAGTATAAGGCGAAAAGCCTCAGGCTTAAATAGGGAAAAGGTGTCCTTTTAGCGACGCGTTTGGAAGAAAAACGGAATAATACAAGGTCTTACACCCTGAATTTAATATGAGACTTTAATACCACACTCACATTATGTCAATGGTACCCATAAATAAAAGCGATTGTGCTGATTATTTTGCAGCAATCGCTTCGTCTTGTTCTTTTAATGTTTTCACGTTAGAACGTGTATCCTGAACATTTTTAATTAAGGCTTCTTTAAAGCTTGAGACCATTTCGCTCACTTCTGCTTCACGTGCCGTCCACTTGGTTACAAATTCAAGGCTGTTTTCACCCGCTTTATCTGCTGCTTTTTTCATCGCTAAAGCTTCGACGGCTTGGGAGACTTCATCTAGTTTATCCATAACTGTTTGGTAGTTTAACTTAATTTGTCCCATTGTGATATCCTCCAGATTTGTTCAGCATGAAACTCGTTTACAAGCTGCTCCATGCTTTTGAGATCAAGCGTTTTGCGTCCTCTACTGCGTCTTCTCCTTTTTCAGCAAGACGTGCGGCGTCTCCAGCTAAGGAACTGGCAAAGGATAACGCAGCTTGTTCTGCTTCTAATGTACTGATTTTGAATTCGATACGGCTCACGTAGCGTGGGTATTGATCGTTCACGATCGTTTGCAGCGCATCATGTGCTTCATTTCGGTCTGTTTTGAAATCTTGGCTTCGCTCACCTTTCCAAGAGGTCCCAAGCTTTGGCTGCTTGATTTGCTTTAAATCTGTTTCTGCCGCATCTTGTTCACGTTCAACCTTGCTTTTCGCCTTTTTGAGTCGAGCGATTTTCTCTTCAATTTCTGCTTTTTTATTTGAAATGCCACCGTTAAGGGCAGACAGCATATCCGATAAGCTCATATGGGTTCCTCCTCCTGTCAAAAAATAAAAACGCTGCTTAGAGTCTCTCTAAACGAGCGTAAGGTGATTAGCACTTTTTCCAATATTGTTATTATAAGGTTCAAAGACTCATGTTTGAATAGGGATTTGTGCCCTTTTTATGGGATAAATATGCTTTCATTCTGCTTCACACTACCCCTTTCGACCTCATTTACAGGAGGTCTAAACTCCTGTTCGTTTGCTATATGTCACATATAGTCTCACGGTCCTAGGACAAACAAAGCCGCCCCGTTCAGGAGCGGCTTTTGCAAACGGCTTATGAGGCCGATTCTTCGCTTTCTTGTTGATCTTTCACGTACCAAATGAATTTACCCGTATATCCGTAAATGATCGCAAGACCAATGGCGACAAAGCTCAACCACATAAATGGTAAATAAGAGAATGTCGATACGCCAAGAATTCCTGCCATGTAAATCCCGTTATCTGACCATGGAACCATACCAGAGGTCATTGTTCCCCCGACCTCAGCGTTTCTAGATAGAACGCGTCTGTCTATTTTTAATTTATCATAGCTTTTTTCCATAATTTTCGGTGTAAGAATTAATGAAACGTACATTGCACAGCCGAAGATATTTGCGAAGAATGCAACAACAAGTGTAGATAGGGTTACATTCCCTGCATTATATAATTTCTTCTCGAAAGTAGCGACAATCACTTTTAAGACGCCGAGATATTCAAGTACTCCACCAAAACCAAGTCCGAGAATAATGACTACTAGAGATCCAAGCATATTCACAATACCGCCGCGATTTAACAGCGTATTTAAGAAATCTACATCTGAATTAATAGAGAAGCCATTGTATGCTGAACCAATCGCATCAGCTGGATTCATTCCTTGGAAAGCCATCGCCCAAATAGATCCTAAAAGAGCACCAATGGCTATAACAGGCATTGAAGGTTTCTTAAATACGAGCAGTAATACAACCACTACTGCTGGGATGACCATCCAAATGTTGATTGTGAATGTATCATGAAGGGCATTTTTCAAAAATTCTACTTTATCTTGATCAATGTTGCGTCCGCCATACATAAAGCCTGTAACCGTAAACATAATCGCCGTAATCACAAAGGCTGGTATGGATAAAACCATCATTGCTCGAACATGCGCCAGCACGTCCACTTTTGAAAGTGAGGAAGCGAGCACTGTACTATCTGATAATGGGGATAATTTATCTCCAAAATAAGCACCAGATAAGACGGCCCCTGCTACGATCGGAAGTGGAATACCAAGACCTTCACCAATTGCGATCATCGCAATCCCTGCCGTTCCAACTGTACCCCAAGAAGTTCCTGTTGCAACGGACATGATTGCACAGATGACAAGTGTAGCTAGTAAGAAAATATTAGGATGAATAAATTCCAGTCCATAATAAATTAATGTGGGTACCACTCCGCCGGCAATCCATGTTCCAACAAGTGCACCTACAGCAATTAAAATCAAAACAGCCTCTAAACCATTCGATATCCCTTTTGTAATGGCGTTTTGAAGATCTTTGTATGAATGCCCCAATCGAATACCTAAAGCAATAACCATAAACCATGAGATAAACAATGCTAGCTGAATATCTAATTTGAAGTAAAGAGTAAATGATAAAACAATCGCTAAAAACAAGCCAAGTACAGCTACGACTTCTAAAATAGATGGTAGACGTGGTGATTTCATTGTGTTTCCTCCCTTTGTGCGTGCGTTAAGCGTTTTCAAAATATTGTGAAAAAAGTGTGTCAATTCGAAAGAAAGTGAATTGCCTGTTTTTCTCTTTTTCACAGGCAATTCCACATATTAATAAAATAAAATTTTTGATATTATTATCGCTCTAGGAGCTCTGCACCCGCAATGCCAGGCTTTGTCATCTCAAATGGATTTAAGATAATATCAAGTTCTTCTTCCGTTAAAACATCGTACTGCAAGCAAAGATCTCTGATCGATTGTCCTGTTAAAATGGCTTCTCTTGCAATTCTAGCGGCTGCTTCATAGCCTAAGTGAGGGTTCACGGCAGTGATCACGCCTGCACTTTTTTCTACATATTCTTTCAAACGTATTTCATTTGCTTCAATGTCCGCTAAGCAATGATCTGTGAATGAGCGGAATCCGTTATTCATTATACTAATAGATTGAAGCAAATTAAAGACCAGAACAGGTTCCATCACATTTAACTCAAGCTGGCCTGCTTCAGAAGCAAGACAGATCGTGTGGTCGTTCCCAATGACTTGGAATGCGATTTGGTTAATGAGCTCTGCCATGACTGGATTGACTTTCCCAGGCATGATGGATGATCCAGGCTGGCGGGCTGGCAATGCGATTTCAGCAAGACCTGCGCGCGGACCAGATGCCATTAAGCGAAGGTCATTGGCAATCTTAGACATGTTCATCATGCATACTTTTAAAGCGGCGGATACTTCTGTGTAAGCATCTGTATTTTGCGTTGCATCCACGAGATGCTCTGCACCTACAAGAGGAAGACCAGATATATCAGCGAGCTTCTTCACCACGATTTCAATATAACGAGGATCTGCGTTTAAGCCTGTCCCAACAGCTGTTGCACCCATATTGACTTCATATAAATGCTGTTTTGATTGGTTGATCCGCTTAATATCACGGCTCAGCACACGGCTGTAAGCTTCAAATTCCTGTCCCAAACGGATTGGAACAGCATCCTGAAGGTGCGTACGTCCCATTTTGATCACATGATCGAATTCTTTCGCTTTCTTTTGAAAGACGTCCTGCATGACTTGCATCGTTTCAAGCAGAATGTCTAACTGCTTGAGCACAGCAATGTGGATTGCCGTTGGGAATGAATCATTCGTTGATTGCGACATGTTCACATGTGTGTTTGGGCTTAAATGAATGTATTCTCCCTTTTGATGTCCCATGATTTCTAGTGCTCTGTTTCCAATCACTTCATTGGCATTCATATTCATGGACGTTCCTGCGCCGCCTTGAATTGGATCGACAATAAAGTACTCGTGAAGCTTGCCTTCAATGACTTCGTCAGACGCTTGAACGATGGCATTTCCAATTCCCTCATATAAACGTCCAACTTCCATATTAGCTTGAGCTGCTGCTTTTTTCACGATGGCAAAGGCTCTGATTAGTTCCTCGTGCATCCGATATCCTGTAATCGGGAAATTCTCTTTTGCACGAAGGGTTTGAACCCCATAATACACGTCTGCTGGAATTTCTTTTTCACCAAGAAAATCCTTCTCATAGCGATAAGTTGCTTGAACCATCTCTTATGACCTGCTTTCTATAGAATAGTTAAATCACTAAATCTTCTGCGATTGGCGTTTCCATAATCTTTTTGACTTCTCTTGGATCTGTTGTTTTGCCTAGTGCCCACATCAGTTTCGGCACGATAGCTTCTGTATTCATATTTCTTGAACGTGCCACCAATTCTTGATTGATCTTGCGTCCTACCTCATACACACTCATGTCTTCTCCTTCTTCAAGACACTGAGTGGTGATGACAACAGAAATGCCTTCTTCCAGCAATTCGTTGATCTTTTCTAAAAGGTTTCTTCCTTCGAAAGGAATTCCGCCGCTGCCGTAGCTTTCGATGACGACTCCTTTGTATACACCTTTGATTGCATCTAAGAATTCAGGCTTTAGACCTGGATGCAATTTCAAAAGACAAACGTCGGTGTTTAAGGATGCGTCTAATTTAAGCGGTTTCATTGACGATCTTTTTACTTTGCTATTGTATTCAATTTGATGGTTTTCAATCGATGCAATATATGGGTAGTTAATGCTTTCAAATGCATCGTAGCTTTTCGTTCTTAGTTTGATCGCACGTGTTCCTTGGATGACCCTGCCATCAAACACGACATACACGCCGCCAACACCGTCACATGCAAAGCGAATTGCATCTGTGATGTTTTTCTTCGCATCTGTTTTCTTAAAAGTAATCGGAATTTGTGAACCTGTAATCACGATCGGCTTATCAGGATTTTGCAGCATATAAGACAGCGCTGCTGATGTATAGGCCATTGTATCGGTTCCGTGAGTAACGACAAATCCGTCATACTGATCATAATTCTCATAAATGGCTGTTGCGATATCAACCCAGTATTCAGGCTGCATATTTGTACTATCTATACTCATTAGGGACTTTGTGTCCATTGTATATTCTGCATTAATTTCGTTTAAATAGCTCAAAAGATCCTCAGCTTTAACACCTGGAGCTAAACCATTTTCACTCTCTACAGATGCAATCGTCCCACCAGTCGTTAAAAGCAATAATTTCTTCAACAGGTCCACCTCTTTCGTAAAATTACTTCGTTTGTCACACATATTATAAGCTAGCTTGTGCTATTCTATAATATACGCTTTACGCGTACCTTTATTGCCATTATAGTCACATAACGCGAATTAATCAAGAAATTGTTACGCATAACGCGTACATTCTATGTCAAAATATGATATACTGTTGTTGTAAATAAAGGAGCGTTCATGTATGATACTCGATCGTTTAACCACCCTTAGAAAAAAGAAAAAATGGTCTCTCCAGCATACGGCAGATCGCCTAGGTATCGCCAAAAGCACCTATGCCGGTTACGAATCTGGGTACCGACGACCTTCGCTTGAAGCAGTGAAGCTGATGGCTGATTTGTATGATACGTCCATTGATTTTTTACTTGGTAGAACGGACGAGCCAGAGATACAACGCAAAATCTCTGATATCAAAATTGAACTGACGGAAGCAAAAGAAGGAACCATTTATGTAGACGGCGTTCCCCTAAATGATGAAGAAATCAAACAGCTTGTTGCCTTTATTCGGGCGAAAAACACTCTAAAAGTATAAACACAGAAAAGAGAGGCACCTTATATACAGGTGCCTCTCTTTCCTTTTCAATCTCAATATGGAGAAGACAGCTGGCTTAATTCCTCTAGCCGCCGCTTCGCTTCTTCTTTATTAAACGAACTATAATAGCGATAATTCTCCTCATCTAAGATGCGGTAATGCTGACTAAGTACATTTTGCTGAAGGCGAAACGTGCCTTTTTTGACAGACGTCCTCCACCAAACCTTGCCGCCAATCGTACGCTCTACTGATAGATGTAATTCATCATGTGCCACAACTTCCAAAATCTCGAGCGGGTCATCCCCTAGGGTCCCTTTCAAAATGTCACTATCTCTGAATAATGCACATACGGCCGCGGATTGCGTCCAGTTGAGACGCAGCCTGTTTTTTTCAACCTGCTGTAGATGCCGTTTCGATAGACCAAGTACCTCCGCCATACGATCCTGCGTATAATCCTTTTCTTTTCGAATCCGTGCCATTTGTTCTGTGACGAGGTCGATTACCATCTCTTTATCCATCTCTCATCACCTCTTTCGAGTGTTCAGTCTTTACTGACATCATACACGATTTCTTCGAAAAAGTGGCGCCTCATCCTATAGAATTCTGACAAAAACAGCTTAGTCGGTCTTTTCTTCTCCTTGGCCATGCTGCTGTCTCCAATTTTCTTGGGCTGTCTGATGTAAATATGGATAGATCTCCTGTTTGACGCTCTGCTCAAATACTTCTTCATCTAAAATGCTGTACGCCGGAATTTTGATCAATTTCCCATCTACTTTCCGAATGAGCACATCCATGAAAAGAAATCCTCTTATACTGTAACGATGCCTGCGCATGTCAATTGATTGAATATCTTGAAAAGAGATCGTTCGCTCCCGGTGCAGCACAGCGCCATTCTCTCCGCGCTGAATGCGAAAAATCACATTTCCCCTCTTCGTAAAAGCAGGCAAAATCATCAAAAAGGAGATCCAGCCATAGACAATACCTAATAGTCCGCCTAAAAATAAAAACAATGTATAGTTCGATTCAAATGTAAGAGCTTCCGAAAATAACCAAATACCGATGATACCGAAGCCGCCCGTTGCTAAGAATGCCCATACTCTTAAAAAAGGTCTGCTCCTTACTTCTATTACTTCACTTGGATTCAAGCGTCATTCTCCTTTTCTCCATTAGAATATAGAACGTAACCCGTCTTGATGAGCCGTCTCAATGCGAAATTGATTTTCTTTTATTCCTGATACAAGCCACGATTGGTTCTCACCTGGAATCACAAATATCATGGACTCCACATCAGGCGTATTATTTTTGTCATAGACGACCTTCATGAGAGAGTCCAACTTTCCTTTTCTCGTCTGTACATCAGAAACAAATGCCTTTACGAGTTCTTGATTCTCCGCTTTATTCAGGAAGGATGGCCACTCATTTTTCGCTTCGCTTGCCTGTTCTAACAGCATTTCAAATTCCTCTGCCTGCAGGCTGATGACAGGTTCAGGGTGATCATTCATCTGTATGTTGAAAAAGGCTGTCACTTGCTCCTCTGCCTGCTGATCGCTGCCTAGTTTGCGAATCTGATGCACTTGTTGATCATAAAGCGTATGATGCGCATATACTCCCGCCTGTGTTGTGTGAAAGGAGGTACTGACTTCTTCATCTGTGTCTCCAAATTTAGATGCCTTGATCGTGTGAGAGGCATCATTCATCGCCTGGATGAAATGACGGTATTCCGCTTTATAACGGTATTGTCTGTTTCGAAATTCCAGTACACCTTTTGCAAGCAAAGAGCGGCACGCAATTTCAAATAAAAACCCCAAGCGCTCGTCCTCTACTTCAGGATAATAGGCCTCCTTTAAGGACATCCCTTGTTCAAAATAGCCTTCACTGTAAAAACTAAAGATGAGTTCCTCAATACTTAGACTTAGCTCATCCAACTTGATCTCTCCTTATCCAAAAGAAAATGCACCCTTAAAGAAATCGCCTGCACCCTTTATGAGCGAATCTGCGGTTTCTTTTGTTTTTTCTATCCCTTTATGTATCACCTGATTTGCCTGATCAATGGTATCATTCACTGCTTTCACACCTTGACCCGCCAGTTCGAATGCTTTTTTCCCTTTATCCACGACTGCATGAATCGGGTCCTTTAATTTCACTGCCATCTGTTCAGCAAAACCGGATGTCAGCTTGGCGACTTTTTCTCCAATAAATCCACCTACTGCTGAACCAATGGCTCCCCCAACAACGGTTCCAATCGGACCTGCAAAGCTGCCAAGAGCACCGCCGACAACGGCACCTGCGACAGAACCGCCAGCGATAAAGACCGTATTGTTCACTGCATTTCCAACAGCCTTTGCATTTTCACGCTTAAGAACTTCTGGCTGATCACCGAATTCTGCATAGTTCTCGGCAATTTTCAATCCACAGCCAACCGTTTCTGTTGCACCAGTGACAACTGTTGCAATGATGGCATTTCCTTTCGCAAATCTTGCACCATTTTTCAGAACAGACTTAATCGCAGCCGTGTCCTTCCAATTAATACTTCCTTTTGTAAAATCACGGACACTGTTTGTGAACGCAACTGTATCGTCAGGATAAAATTTTGTGAATTTCTTATGGACCAAGTCAGCCATCGGCCAGTTCGATCTTTTTAATAATTCTTTTTTACTCAGCCAAATCCTTGCTAACCGGTCAAATCTCGTTCCTTCTACCCGGCTGGTCAGATCAAGCAGCAGCTTTGAATGCTGCGCTGCATATCGGCCATTCTCTTTAATGAAAGTCGTCATCCCAAGCCCGTAATATTTCGCCTGCATCATCACGATACCAGCTAAGCTCGTGAGTGTACCATATTGATCATAGATACTGTACAATTTCCGCAATATATCATCTGCTTCGACCATTTTATCGGTTGCATGACGAATGGCAATATCATCACTGCTCAATTTGCTGATTAATGCCTGTCCTGCTCCCCATGCATCCCCGACACCAGAAAAACAGCTTCTATACCGAGGATCGCAACCTAAAATCAGCCCGTCCAGTTCACTATGTAAATCGCGGTGCTTCGTTTCAATGGCTGACAGCTCACCTACAAAATCATTCGCCAGCCCAGTCAGCTGATCTGGATCAACCACAATGTCACGTGCCATCACATCATCTCCCTTCTCGGTTTCTTTCTCTCCGTTCTTCTCGTCTCTTTCGCTCAAGCTCTTCCATTCTGGCAATTTCAGCTTTACGCTCCTCAATTTTGACTGCTGCATCCCGCAGTTCCTGACTTGTTTCAAGCAAATCTTTTTCAAATTGATCGTAGCGTGCCGTTGTTTCTTCAAAGCTTTGATCAAATTTATCCCTTGCTTCTCCCTGCCAGCCTGATCCTACTGCCTTCAGCCGATTTTCCAGCAGCTGCTTGGACTGCCGAATCTCATCAGCCGCTTCCTGAAACTTTTGAGCGAGTGCCAGCGTTTGACTAGAATCCAACTTTCGCACCCCTTTCTCCCAATTTAACGTACAAATGGATGATTTTATATGTCCTCATTATAAATAAAAAGACACCCAAAAAAATCACCCTAAAGAACCATTCAGCACATTACCTAATGAAAGTAGGCCTTTTTCCTCTCTAATTGCCAGAGAAAGCCTTTCTTGTTATGAAGCGCATTCAAGACGTGATAAAATGGACGTATTCTACAAAAGGAGTGACGTATAGATGAAAGAGGAAATGATTCAGCGTTTCACAAGTTATGTGAAGGTAGATACGCAGTCAGATGCAGAAAAGGAAAGCTGCCCATCTACTGAAGGACAATTGAACCTGGCGAGACAGCTTGTTGAAGAGATGAAATCCATCGGGATTCAAGAAGTGACTATGGATGAAAACGGCTATGTCATGGGGACAATCCCATCTAACACAGACAAAGACGTGCCGACCATTGGCTTTCTGGCTCATATCGACACAGCCACTGACTTCACCGGAAAAAATGTAAAACCGCAGCTTCATAAGAACTATCAAGGCGGCGACATTACCTTAAATGAAGATCTACATATCGTTTTATCTCCACAACAGTTTCCAAATTTACAAAAGTACCAAGGACATACGCTGATTACAACAGATGGCACAACCCTGCTTGGTGCAGATAACAAAGCTGGTATCGCAGAAATTATGACAGCTATGCATTACCTCATCGAACACCCAGAAATCAAGCATGGGAAAATCCGCGTCGCTTTTACGCCAGATGAAGAGATTGGCAGAGGGCCTCACAAGTTTGATGTTGATGCCTTTGGCGCTTCCTATGCGTACACAATTGACGGCGGACCGCTTGGCGAGCTGCAATATGAAAGCTTCAACGCAGCAGGCGCGAAAGTATCCATTAAAGGAAACAACGTCCACCCAGGAACAGCAAAGGACAAAATGGTCAGCGCTGCGAAAATTGGGATGCTCTTTCACAATAAACTTCCTTCTGAAGAATCTCCAGAATATACAGAAGGCTACGAAGGCTTTTTCCACCTAACGAAATTTGTAGGGGAAGTAGAAGAAGCTGAGCTGCAATATATTATCCGTGATTTTGATAAACAGAAATTCAACAATCGCAAGGCACTGTTTGAAAAAATAGCAAATGACTTAAAAGCCACGTACGGAGAAAACAGCATCACCCTCAGCATTCAGGATCAATATTATAATATGAGAGAAAAAATTGAGCCGGTGAAACATATTGTGGACATTGCTCATGAAGCCATGGAAAATCGCTCAGTAACACCGGTCATTGAACCAATCCGCGGCGGCACAGATGGCTCCCAGCTTTCATATAAAGGTCTACCAACGCCAAACATCTTTACTGGCGGGGAAAATTTCCACGGTAAATATGAATTTATTTCCGTTGAAAACATGGTGAAAGCAACCGAAGTTATCGTTGAAATTGCCCGTTTATTTGAAGAAAAAGCATAGACATGTTTACAACCGTTCCTGTTCGGGAACGGTTTTTTAATAAAAGTTTACAATTTTCTGAAACTTTTATGACACTTATTCGTACTAATAGAGACAACCCCAGAAAAAATTCTTCTTGACGAGTGAAATAACTGGAAATATAATAGTTAAAAACAACCAGTATTTTAGACCTAAAATAGCAGATTGAATGAACCTTAAGAACTAAACCAAGTCTGCTGCTTATTTTCAGTTATAAACATCACTCACCCTGTCTACACTTAAAGAATAGGATGAATTGGAGGAATGTCATATGATGATTTTATTGATTATCGCTTCACTTTGCTGCTACTTACTATTCTCTTTCAAAAAAGATAACCGCACCCAAAAAAGAAAAAGCGCAGAGCTTTCGGAGTTTGAAATCTTTCGTATGCGCCGCCACTACAACGGAAAACGCCGTCACCCACTAAACGATGCACCTAAACAAGTATAGATCCAAATAAAAGAGCCTCATGAGGGGGCTCTTTTGTTGAATAAACAGCAAAAAACGACCACTGAATCTGGTCGTTTTTCTTTTTATTTATATACCTTCGCAGGCACTTGAATCATAGGAATTCCAACATAATAAGGTGAAATTTCATATGGCTGGAAGACAACAGCAATTCCCTTTTTCGTGAAGTAATACTGCGTATTGTAGTTGATTTCAATGTCGCTTTTTTTCAGGTTCGCGTAGAATTTGCTTTTATGTTTCTTTGTGTAGTTATAAATATAATCTCTTACTTTCGTACGCTTTTTCTTTGTTTTCACAACGTCTGTCAAGAACAGCTGCTTTGTTTTTTTCTTTGTTAACACATAGTTCATGCTGGAAACCATCGTGTCTCCGTGCGCTCCACCGTTATACATGTAATCATAGTTTAAGATACTCAGTTTCTTACCATTGTTAAATTTCGTTTTATACGTTCTCTCATACGTGACCTTCCCGTAGCCTTCTTTTTTCGCTTCGTCCTTTAAGTACAAGTAAGTAGAATAAGAAAAGGCGATATCTTCTTTTAAATCACGATTGATGGTTTTCATATGCGTCTTGCTTAGATTTTTCACCTGTGCATATTTGAATGTTTTTTTCTTCTTATAATAGTGTGTACTTACTTTTGCTTTTTTTGCTTGTTTGGCATCAGCAGATCCAACTGGCGCAAACAAGGAAACAATCAGTGAGAAAATGAGCAGGCTGATCGTTAGGCCTTTTTTCATTGTCATAGTAAAAACCCCCATTTTTGTCTATTACCAAATGAGTATACCATGACAAAAGAACCAAAAGAAGTATTTTTTCCATATTATTCTTCATTTTTCCACATCGGGTTTGTTTACCGTTTTCATAAGTTCCTGTATGCTTAATGTAGAATGCTAGATGAAGTGTGGTGTTTATCATAGAAGAGAATATTTTTAGTCACATTCGGACAACGTTTCATAGTTTGTCCCCAACCCAGAAAAAGATTGCCAATTACATTTTACAAAACCCTCAGAAAGTTGTGCTTCATTCTATAAGTGCACTCGCTGCTGAATGCAGCACAAGTGAAACGACGATCTTTCGGTTTCTAAGAAAAATTGGCTATGAATCGTATCAAGTGTTTCGTGTCCATGTCGCACAGGATATCGCGACCAATACACCTCAATCCATATACGGTGAGATCGAGGCAACCGATAGTGTAGCTGACATTAAACATAAGGTCATAGAGTTAACAACAAACTCTATACAAGATATGAAGCATATTTTAGAAGATCATGCCGTCACACAATTCATTGAACACATGAAACAGGCACATAAAACCGTCTTTTTTGGAGCAGGCGCGTCCAGCTTTATTGCTGGGGATGCTTATCATAAGTTCCTGCAGCTTGGTTTTGAAGTAAGCCTATGCAGTGATCCGCACATGATGAATATGATTGCAACACACGCCACGGAACACGATTTTATCGTCGCAATCTCCCATTCAGGAGAGAGCAGAGAAATTCTTGACGCCGTACAGTTTGCAAAAGAAAAAGGGGCAAAGGTTGCTTCTATCACCAGCTATCCGAAATCTGAGCTCGCAAAGCGGTCTGACTTTCATCTGCTTAGTTCTTCAAGAGAGACAACCTATCGATCAGACTCCATGATCTCCCGTATCAACCAGCTTGTGATCATTGATGTACTATACGTCACCGCTGTTTTAGAGCTAGGATCAAATGCCATTGAAAACGTGAAACGATCTCGATTAGCCGTAGCTAAAAATAAAACATAAACACAAAAGACCGGAGCTGATTCCGGTCTTTTTTTGTGACTTTTTTCATATTTTCCGTTGACACGTTCCTATCACGTCATGTACATTAAATGAACAATAGTTTATTTCCTACTATTAAATTTAAAAGATAGTATATATACTAACATAATGAAAAGAAAGCGCTTTTTGTAAGGGTTTTCTATATAGGAGGCGGACAACGTGACAAAGAAGATTGGATTCATTGGACTAGGTATTATGGGAAAACCTATGGCACTCAATCTATTAAAAGCTGGTCATACTTTGACAGTTTTTGACCTAAATGAGGAAGCGATTCGATCGTTACAAAAAGCCGGAGCAAAAGGTGCTGTTTCAGCAGCTGAGGCAGCTTCTGAAAGCGATATCATCATCACAATGCTTCCTAAAGGAGAGCATGTAGAGGCAGTCGTTTCAGGTGATCAAGGCATTTTAACGACAGCTGCACCTGGCACTGTCATCGTAGATATGAGCTCAATTTCTCCTGTCACCTCCAGGGCTTTAGCTGCTCTTGCCCAACAGCATCAGGTGGAATTTATCGATGCACCTGTCAGCGGCGGAGAACCGAAGGCAATAGACGGAACACTTGCCATCATGGCTGGCGGCGAAGAATCCATCTTTGAGCAAGTGAAGGATGTCCTGCTTGCAATGGGCACTGAGGTCGTATTAGTTGGGGCAAATGGCAGCGGGACGACAGCGAAGCTTGCCAATCAAATCATCGTCAACTTAAATATTGCGGCCATGTCCGAGGCGCTCGTTCTAGCTGCTAAATCAGGCATTGCCATTGATAAGATGTATGAAGCCATCCGCGGCGGACTGGCAGGAAGTGCCGTGCTCGATGCAAAGGTCCCTCTCATCTTAGAACGAAATTTTGAACCTGGCGGACGCATCGACATCAACTTGAAGGATTTAACCAATGTCATGGAAACTGCTCATGATATAGGTGTTCCTCTTCCGCTTTCTAGTCAGCTGCTCGAAATCTTCCACGCCCTCAAAGCGGACGGAAAATCCGGGCTTGATCATGGCGGCATCGTTCAATATTACGAAAAAATGGCTCATGTCGAAGTAAAGAAAGGATGAGATGGTCATGAAACAAAGCACTGACATACTGAATGCCATTCCGAAAGCAGATTCAAAGGTCATTCAATCAGCATACGAACAAGCACTGAGCAGCTTTCAGCATAAAGTCATTGTATTAGACGATGATCCAACAGGGATTCAAACCGTACATGGCGTCTCTGTTTTCACCGATTGGTCAGAAGAAAGCATTGAGGCTGGTTTTCTTGAAGACAGCCGCATGTTCTTTATTTTGACCAATTCTCGCAGTATGACAGAGAAAGAAACTGCCGCTGCGCACAAAACAATCGCAGCAACCATTGTAAAGGTGGCTAAACGGCTTAATCAGGACTTCGTCATTGTCAGCAGAGGGGATTCTACTCTTCGTGGACACTTTCCGCTTGAAACTGAAGTACTCAAAACGACCATTGAACAGCAAAGCTCCCGCCAGTTCGATGGTGAAATCCTTCTTCCTTTTTTCCAAGAAGGTGGACGCTTTACGATCGACAATATTCATTACGTACAGGAAGGACATGAATTAATTCCTGCTGGTGACACAGAATTTGCAAGAGACCGTACATTCGGCTTTCAATCATCTCATCTTGGAGAATGGATTGAAGAAAAGTCAGAAGGAATGTTCACAAAAGAGAACACTACCTACATTTCGTTAGCTGATCTGAGGGCTTTACGCATTGATCAAATCAAACATCAGCTCATGAGTGTCAAGGATTTCAAAAAGGTGGTTGTAAACGCGGTGGACTATGACGATGTCAAAGTCTTTGTCACCGCTCTCATTGAAGCCATTCAAGCAGGACAGCAGCTGATGTTCAGAAGTGCGGCGGCGCTCACAAAAGTACTTGGCGGTATAGGGGATCAAGCCTTATTAACAAGAGATGCCTTGATACAAGAAGAAAGCCCGCATGGTGGTCTCATTATGATCGGTTCTCATGTGAAAAAAACAACAGAACAATTAAAAGCGCTGCAACAAAATAAAAAGATGGCTTTTATTGAATTTAATACCCACCTCGTGTTAGAGCCTGATGCCTTTCGCGAAGAAATTAACCGCGTCATTCAGCAAACTGAAGCACTGTTGGCAGCTGGTCAATCTGTGGCTGTTTATACAAGAAGAGAACGGCTTGATCTTGGGGATGATCGCCAAGAGGAAGAACTAAAACTCTCTGTACAGATTAGTGATGCTGTGACAAGTATTGTCCAGCGTCTCACCATTCGTCCTAAGTATCTTATTGCCAAAGGTGGAATTACTTCCAGCGATATTGGGACAAGAGGACTTAGCGTGAAACGTGCGACCGTGGCAGGTCAAATCAAACCAGGGATCCCTGTTTGGCAAACAGGAGAAGAAAGTAAATTCCCTTTCATGTCTTATGTGATTTTCCCGGGAAATGTTGGGGCAAAGGATACGTTAAAAGAAGCTGTAGACATACTTGAAGGATAAGGCATAGGGGGTGTTTGCGCCCCCTTATGCACCACAAAGGAGGAAAGATCATGTCATTAGTGTTTATTGGACTTGGCGTTTTGTTATTGCTGTTACTCATGGTTGTCTTTAAGTTAAACGCTTTCATTTCTTTGATTATTGTCTCTTTAATTGTTGCTGTGTTAGAAGGGATGACACCACTAGAAGCGATCGCTTCAGTCGAAAAAGGACTTGGCAGTACGCTCGGACATCTGGCACTCGTTCTCGGTTTTGGAGCGATGCTTGGGAAATTGATGGCTGATTCTGGCGGAGCTCAGCGGATCGCGATGACACTTATTGACCGATTTGGCATCGGAAAAATCCAATGGGCGACGATGCTGACTGGGTTTGTGATTGGAATTGCTCTATTTTATGAAACCGGATTCATTATCTTAATTCCATTAGTCTTTACAATCGCTCAAGCTACAAGACTTCCTGTGCTGTATGTGGGTATGCCGCTCGTCGCTGCACTCATCACATGGCTTCCTCCCTCCTCACCCAGGACCGACTGCCATTGCGAATGTCTTTCAGGCAAACATGGGACAAACCTTATTGGTTGGGATTATTTTAGCGATTCCTGCTGTTTTAGTAGGCGGACTTCTGTTTACGAAACTATTTAAAAAAGATCAGTTGCACGCACATATCCCAAAGAACTTATTTAATCCAAAGGAATTCACAGAAGAAGAAATGCCTAGCTTCGGCATTAGCATTTTCACTGCTGTTTTGCCTGTATTACTTATGACATTCAGAGCATTTCTAGAAATTTTCTTCCCATCCTCCCCATTGCTGCCAACCGCTGAGTTTTTAGGCGAACCGGCGATTGCACTATTAATCTCAGTGCTGCTTGCCATCTACACGTTTGGGCTTGGAAGAGGAAAGAGCATGCAGGATGTGATGAAGTCCATCACGGATTCTATCGGCTCTATTGCTATGATTCTATTAATTATTGCAGGCGGCGGCGCCTTTAAACAAGTGCTCATTGATAGCGGCGTCGATCAATATATTGCAGGAATCATGCAAGGAAGCACACTTTCTCCCCTGCTTCTGACTTGGCTCATTGCTGCTGTCCTTCGTGTCTCTTTAGGATCAGCCACTGTCGCCGGTCTCACGGCGGCTGGCATTTCTGCACCACTGATTGGCCTGACGGGTGTCAGCCCTGAATTAATGGTGATCGCAACAGGTGCCGGCAGTATCACGTTCTCTCATGTGAATGATGCGGGTTTCTGGATTTATAAAGAATACTTTAACCTATCAATGGCTCAAACTTTTAAAACGTGGACATTGATGGTCACCGTGCTTTCACTTGTCGGACTAGCTGGTGTTCTTGTCGCTGATTTGTTCATGTAGGAAATTAAATTGTAAAAACCATTGACTTTTCCCTGAAAAGGTTGAATAATTGTGTTTATTAAGAAAATTGAATCAAAAGGTAACCTTATTAAGAGTGGTGGAGGGACTGGCCCTGTGAAACCCGGCAACCGCTGTTCCTAGGAACAGAATGGTGCTAATTCCTTAAGCAAGCAAATGCTTGTTTGAAGATAAGGCAGAGTTCTCACAGTATATGATGCTCTTCCTTATCTAAGGAAGAGCTTTTTTATTTGATTTTTTAACCTGAAGAAAGAAGGGATTCAGCATGACACAAGTACAAACCATTGGAAAGAAAACAACGAAACCGCCATTCCGCGCAGATCAAGTAGGAAGTTTACTTCGTTCAGAGCGCATCAAGGAAGCACGCAAGCAAAAAGCAGACGGTACGCTGACAGCAGAGCAGCTCCGACAAATTGAAAACGAAGAAATTACACGTATAGTAGAGAAGCAAAAAGAAATTGGGTTAGAGGTTGTCACAGATGGTGAGTTCCGACGTGCATGGTGGCATTTTGACTTTCTTGAAGGACTCGATGGAGTTGAAGGATTTGAAGCAGATCAAGGCATTCAATTCCATAACACAACGACAAAAGCTAGAGGGATCAAGGTAACAGGCAAGATCGATTTTACAGACCATCCAATGCTGGAGGATTATCGTTTCCTTCACAGCATCGCTGGTGATCATACGGCTAAAATGACGATTCCAAGTCCGAATATGCTCTTTTTCCGTGGAAAGCTTGAAGAAGGAGTGTATGACAGCTTAGAGGAATTCCACCATGATGTGGCACAAGCGTATAAGAAAGCCATCCGTGCTTTTTATGATGCAGGCTGCCGCTACTTGCAGCTGGATGATACGGCATGGGCAGTGTTCTTTTCTGAAAAAGGCCATGAACAAGTCAAAGCCTTTGGCCGTGAAGAAGATGAACTTCGTGAATCGTTTGCGAAGACAATCAATGAAGCTGTTGCCGACCGCCCAGAGGATTTGGTGATTACGATGCACATTTGCCGCGGTAACTTTAAATCAACTTGGGCAGCTGAAGGTGGTTACGAAGCAGCAGCAGAAACTATTTTCGCCGGCTTAGATCTTGATGGTTTCTTTTTAGAGTTTGACGACGATCGTTCTGGCGGATTTGAGCCCCTTCGATATGTGAAGAACCCAAACCTTCAAATCGTACTAGGCCTTGTCACTTCAAAATACGGAGAGCTTGAGCCAGTTGAACATATTAAAAAACGCATTGAGGAAGCGGCTCAATATGTAGACATTAACCAAATTTGTTTGAGTCCACAATGCGGATTCGCCTCAACAGAGGAAGGCAACCTGTTAACAGAAGAGCAGCAATGGGAAAAGCTGCGTCATGTGATTGAGATTGCTGATCAAGTGTGGAAATAAAACATCTTGTTCTAAGCTCTCTAAGCTTAGGGGTTAAAAAAAGAACTGCCAATGCAGTTCTTTTTTAGTTACGTAATCTAGATACGATATTTTCTTGTGATAGTTCTTTCTTCATACGTTTTGTGATAATGTATCGCACAAACCATTTATTTAATAGAACCAAGACAATTAGAAGTCCAACTGCTGTTCCGCCAATCCATAGAATGATCTCTCCCGGTAATTGTCCAAGCAGGAAAGCTCCCAAGACAGCAATGAATAACAACGCAATAATATACACTTTTAGGTTCATTTTATCTATACTACGGTAGAATTGCTTGATAATATCCTTTGGTGACATCCCATTTAAATACAAGGACAACAAATCTCGATTCAAAATACTAATCAGTGTATGCATCTGACCTCGATAAATAAATGCAATCACCACAAATAAAATGATCTGAAATACGACAAGCAGCAAAAATGACAATTTTGAATTAGCAACTAGCTTTTCTAACCCTTGTGCTTGGTAGTATACAAAAACATCCTCTTCATCAAACATCCGATCGAACTGGTTCACAAATTCATAAATATCCTCGGTTTTATTTAAATTAACAATGAGTGTTCTAACACCATCGTAGTTCTCACCAATCTTAATTTGATTACTCAGCTTTTTATACAGATCACGTGATAGGTAACTGTAATCTTTTAAGAAATAGTTCCCTTCTCCTTTGTAGTACTCAATATTCGCTTTTAATGGTTCTACTTCACCATCATAAACTTTTACTTTTTTACCTTTAAATCTTTCTGGAAGCAGGATAGTGTTTTCTTTTAGATCTCCTTCATAACTCACAGCCTCTTTTGTTGTCGGATTGAATGATAAAGCCGACAATATATCCGTTTCTCCATTTGCTTCAATAGATAACGAGACGTCATATTCATAGACAATGTCTTTGACATTCGGCATACGCTTAATTTTATCTGTATCGTACTGATACTCACCAGTTTTCGAATATCCATTAATTAAAACCATTGATAGACGATCATTAGTCAATACGTTTTTATAAATATTATCAGCTGAGATCAGGATAGTAAATATAGAGAAAAAGATTAACATCAGTAAAACAAAATTCAAAACAGCTAATTTTCTCAGGGTCGATCGATGTTTCTTTTTTAAATACTCAAAGACGAATGATGTTTTCATATGGATGGGTCCTTTTTATTCAAGTCTTCAAAACGAAGGACAACATCAGCATGTTGCACAACGGTATCAGAATGTGTAACGACTAAAATGGTCTTCGTTTTCTTCAATTCAGATAACATACCAAGCATCATCTGAATATTATCTTTATCAAGGTTATTTGTTGGTTCATCTAGTAGAATCAATGAATAATTAAACAGCATGATTTTCAAAAAAGCAGCGCGCTGCCTTTCTCCACCTGATAGATTACTCACGATGACATCAAGTTTTTCGCTCATTTTAAGTTTCTTAGCTTGTTCTGTTAATCTTTCATTTGAGATTTCTTGTTCATTAATTAAAGAGATGACATGTAGATTTTCTCTGACAGTTAAAGACTCTATTAAGTTCAAATCTTGAAAGAAATAGGCAATTTTCTTACGGTATTTATCAATCTGTTCTTGATTTGTAAAATCAATGGACTGATTGAACAAAGTCATCTTCCCGGCACTCGGTTTTTGAATCAATGCAATAATGTTAATAAATGTCGTCTTCCCACTACCACTTTCTCCATGTAGGGCATAAAGGCCAGGGCCTTCAATATGTAAAGACAAATTTTTCAAGATGGTTGCATTCCCATATTGAAAGCCGAGATTGTCGACTTTTAAAATCGACGTATCTCCCTTATTATCTAAGTTCACTAGCCATCTCAATCCCCTCTAATAAATTAAGTGTGTGATTTCCATAAACACCTAATTCAAAATCGTAACTTCCTTTAGATGTGCAATAACCTAAGCCACATTGCGAGGCTTTAACTTTTTTCTTAATTTGAACTTTTGGCACATCCAGATTATAGCGTAATAAAAGATCTGTATATAGATTGAGAATAATGTGATAGTTATTTCCTTGATAAGAAATAACTTCATTAAACATATCTACCAATTTATTCTTATCTTCTTGAGTTATATCTACAATATCATATTTCATAAGTGTTGTTAATAAATCATCTGAATCGCTCCACTGCACAGTACTTTTATCAGCTTTTTCTCCTTTAAGCTTAAAGCAATAGTACATTTCACTACTGTTCTCTATGTTTTGACATGTACCACTAGGAATCAATGTTTCGTCAAACGATAAGCCTAATTCGTTCGTGATTTGTTTTGCAAAGAACTGATTTTGATAACTGCTTATTTGGTCTTTTTCTTCTAGTAACCCTTCATATCGATTAGTTAGAATTTTCCTAAATTCTTCTGCTTGATCAAGATCAGCACTAGAAAAAATGTTTGACATTAGATAAAGATTCCTTAAAGAATCTAATGAGTAAAATAATGAAGGAAAAGGCTTATAATTTGAAGGAATGTTAAAAGTAAGCTCATTCTTTTTTTTATGATTCATATCCTGTAATAACTGAATGATTTGAAAATGAAACCAATATGTAATTTCATCTCTAAACAAAATGGTTTTTTGGTTATCTTCATTAAAATAAATATTCGTTAAATGTTTGACATTAGGTTCTATCTCTACCATATTCGCCAATATAAGAGATGCATAAAGAATGATAGGTTCGTCATAATCAAATAGAGAAAGACTTGTATATTGTTCCAAATCAGATTGAATTTCTTTTTCTAAAAATGAAGGTATCTTATGATCAAAATATGATGTCAAGATTAGAAAATAATCGTACTCTATTTTATCTTGCGGAGACGGCTTATCCAATTTGGAGAAGGTTTCTTTGACTAGTTTAACACCGCTAGAATCCTTTATTTTAGTAAAAGTATCATATAATAAGAATAAATTTAAATAGGAATCCATACCGGTGATATCTTTCTCGGAAAATTTACTTTTATTCACATTTTGAGAAAGTGCCACCTTACAGAAAAATTGATTTTTTTCTTCCCTACATTCTACTGGTTTACTATTGTGCCCGTGAGTTTTTTGATAAAGTGCTAGTGTGTTATGAATTAGTTCAGATGGTTGTTGTTGTTGGCTGTTGACCTCAAAGACTTGACCTCCTGACTCACTCTTCATATAGGAGTGGATGGTACGTACAAAGTCTTTGTTATATATCTTTCTTTGCATAGACATATTCTCTTTTTGACTACACCCCGTTACAATCAATATAATTGAGACGATAAATATTAGTATTCTATACATGATGTATTCTCCTAATATTAAAATAAATGCGGAATAACTGAATCGAATAAACTTTTAGATTTAGATTTTAGCTGTAGCTGTATAAGTTCTGCTGCTATTTTGATCTACTTCAGTTGTCGTATACATACCTAGATAAATAGCTAATCCACCTGCACAAACGTTCCCTGAAGTAGTGTAGATTTTACCTTTCGTTGACTTACTATAAGACTTACTTGAAGCACTTCCTGAAGCTCCCGTTCCTGGAGCAGAAACACTTCCACCAACAGTATAGAAACTGACATCATGGTGAAGCTTCTTAAAGCCTGTACGTGTTGTCTGACTTTGGGCTTTAAATTTACCGCAACCTTTAAAATCAGACCAATATGGTAAATCCGCTTTAGCCGTTACCTTAGAAATAGTTTTCACTGCTCTATAAGCTTGAGCATCTTGAACATAAAATAATGATGATGCAACTACAAAAATAATAGCTACATATAAAAATTTAATTTTAGACATATTTTCCCCCGATTTCTCGATACAGTTATTCCACAACAGGGATAATTATCCTATATTTCCAAATTCATATCAACCATTACTAGTCGACATATTACGACAATTTTCACAAAAATATCATACTTTTCAGCATAATTGTTAAATTCAACCAAAAAAGAAAAACCACTCAAGGCATGAGTGGTTTTTCTTTTTTATGCATCCAAATGTTCACCATTTGTCGCAATCACTTGTTTATACCAATCGAAGCTTTTCTTTTTCTTTCGATCTAATGTACCGTTTCCTTCATTATCACGGTCAACATAAATGAAGCCGTAGCGTTTTTTCATTTCAGCCGTTGATGCGCTGACAAGGTCAATTGGGCCCCAGCTTGTATAACCGATCAGGTCAACTCCGTCTGCGATCGCTTCTCTCGCCTCTAGCAAATGGCTTCTGAGGTAATCAATTCGGTAATCGTCTTGAATGGATCCGTCTTCTTCTACTTGATCGACAGCACCCAATCCATTTTCTACGATAAACAATGGCTTTTGGTAGCGGTCATACAGCTGATTCAGTGTTGTACGAAGTCCTTTCGGATCAATTTGCCAGCCCCAATCACTTGCTTCTAGATAAGGGTTTTTCACACCTTCAAATAAGTTACCGCCAGTCACTTGTTCAAGGATCTTTGGATCTGTACTTGTCACAAAGCTCATATAATAGCTGAAGCCAATATAGTCCACTGTATGGTTTCTTAAGATGTCTTCATCGCCATCTTGGAACTCGATGTTGATGTCATTTTCAAGGAAATAACGTTTCATGTAACCTGGGTAATAACCTCTTGCCTGTACATCTGAGAAGAACAATGTTTTACGGTCTTGCTCAATTGCAGCAAACATATCTTCTGGTCTTGAGCTGTACGGATAAGTTGTCATCGCTGCAATCATACAGCCGATTTTCGCATCAGGAATGATTTCGTGTCCTGCTTTGACAGCCAAAGCACTTGCAACAAATTGGTGATGCGCTGCTTGATATTGAATGCTTTTCTCGTCATCACCCTCTTCAAATACAAGTCCGCCGCCAGTGAAAGGCGCATGTAATACAACGTTGATTTCATTGAATGTCATCCAATATTTCACTTTGTCTTTAAAGCGAGTGAACAATGTTTTCGCGTATGTTTCATAAAGATCGACAAGCTTACGGTTTCTCCATCCGCCGTAGTTTTTCACAAGTGCGAGCGGCATTTCATAGTGAGAGATGGTGACAACTGGCTCAATTCCGTGCTTATGCAGTTCATCAAATACTTTTTCATAAAAAGCAAGGCCTGCTTCATTCGGTTCCGCATCGTCGCCATTTGGGAAGATACGCGGCCAAGAAATGGATAGTCTGAAGCACTTGAATCCCATTTCTGCAAAGAGTGCAATATCTTCTTTATAGCGATGGTAGAAATCGATTGCATCATGATATAAGTTCAAGTCTTTCATTGATTCATCGAATGGGTGCATAATACCATTTGGTGATACATCAGCTGTCGATAAGCCTTTTCCATCTTGATTATATGCGCCTTCAACTTGGTTGGCTGCAACAGCGCCGCCCCATAAGAAACCTTTAGGAAATGTTTTTTCTAACTTGTTCATGTTGAATACCCTCCTCTTTTTCTTCTACACTGACTGTAAGCAGTGTCTCTTTCACTGTAATCGTTCCATCTGTTTTCGCATCAACTTGTGCAAAATCGTTTGTGTTGGTGACAATAACAGGTGTGGTGACATCATAGCCTTCTTGCTGAATGCCCTCGATATCAAAATCAATGAGTACATCTCCTGCTTGAATCAGATCACCTGACTGCACATGACTTGTGAAATACTTTCCGCCAAGTTTTACCGTGTCAATCCCGACATGAATGAGAAGTTCTGTACCTTGTTCACTCTTCAAGCCAATGGCGTGTTTTGTGTGGAAAATGGTTTCAACCTTGCCGTTGAACGGTGCTACAACACGCCCAGCTGTTGGTACAATGGCTGCACCTTTACCCATAATTTCATTAGAAAATGTTGCATCATTTACTTGATTGAGTGGCTTTAGTTGACCTTCAAGCGGGCTTTGTACCACTTCATTTTGAAGTGCTGCTGTATCTTTCTTTTCTTCTGGTTTGTCTGCTTTTGTATCATCTTTCACTGGTACATCTTTGAATCCTAGAACAAGTGTCATGATCGTTGCTACAACAAATCCGATGACTAAACCGATGATTGAGTAGACAAATGTTGGTCCAATGAATGTTGGGAGACCTGGAAGGCCTGCTGATCCAGATATCACATATGATTTTACTTTAAAGATTGACATGAACACGCCGCCTGCTGCTGCACCAATAAGGGCTGCAAGGAACGGTTTTTTCAATCGCATGTTCACACCATACATAGCAGGTTCAGTAATACCCATTAAGGCTGTGATACTTGTAGACATCGCCAATGATTTGAATGTTTTGTTTTTTGATCTTAAGAAGACACCGAATGCTGCGCCTGCTTGTGCCATATTCGCTACAAACATCATTGGAAGAATGTAGTCAAAACCGTTTAACGTAATGTTGTTGATCATGATTGGAAGCAGTGCATAGTGCATGCCCGTAATGATCAATGGTGACATGAATCCGCCGATCAAGAGTCCTGCCAAAAGACCTGCATGTTTGAACAATAAATCAATTCCACCTGAAAGGCCACTTCCGATAATCCCGCCAAGCGGTCCAACCGCGATGAGCATAACTGGTACAACGACTAGAAGTGTGACTGTTGGAACAAGGATGATCTTTAATGATTTCGGACTATATTTTTCTGCGAATCTTTCAACATATGAACCAAGCCAGATGGTGAGTAGAATTGGAATCACCGATGAAGAGTACACAACGGCAACCACTGGCAAGCCTAGAAATTCTGTATTTCCCGCGCCCAGTAAAGCGGTTAACTGCGGGTGCAGTGCTGCTGCTGCAATGGCAGCCGCGATATACTGATTTGTGCCAATTTTTTTGGCTACGCTTACAGCAAGCAAAATCGGTAAGAAGTAAAAGGCTCCATCTCCGATGGCTGTTAAAATCGCATACGTACTGCTTTTATCTGATATCCACTGGAATGTGAGCATCAGTGCCAAAATCCCTTTGATCATACCGGCCCCAGCGATGGCTGGAAGAATCGGTGTGAAGACACCAGAGATAAAATCGAAAAGCTTTGATATCACATTTTGTTTTGACGCTTCTTCTGTACCGCCTGACTTTACATCAGATGATAGACCTGAATCAGCGACCATCGCTTGATAGACATTTGAGACATCATTGCCGATAATGACATGATATTGGCCTCCGCTTTGATTCACGCCCATGACGCCGTCTGTTGATTGCAGCTTCTCTTTATCTGCCTTGCTTTCATCGTATAAGTTGAAGCGAAGTCTTGTCATACAATGCGTGACGTGTTTAACATTCTTTTCACCGCCGACAAGTTCTAGCACTTCTTTTGCTGTTTGTTTGTGGTTCATTGTGTTACCCTCCAATCGTTGATTTCATCTTGATATAGAAAAAACCTAAACATCCATTAATGTCCGAGAAATAGAGATTCAGACATTAATCGATATTTAGGTTTTGCCTGCTTAACCAGTAACAATCCTTCATAGCGATTGATCGTTATTTAATTTTTATAAGTCTTTAGATATAAAAAAACCTAAATCACGCCTTATCAAAGATAGGGACAATGATTTAGGTTTTGCCTGCTTGACCAGTAACAATCCTAAAAGATTGTGGGTTATTTAGTTTATAGTTATAAATTATCATGTTAATTTTGTGATGTCAACGCTTTCTTTTTGAATTTATTTTCTTTTTATTACTCTGTCTATATGCAAAGTTAAATATAGCATTTCATCTTCTATGAGACTTCGGTTGTATTCTTTTTGAACATACTCGTTAATTTTTTCTGCGCATTGAAAAGCTGCGGTGTTTTTCTCTTTTACCACTTCATACAGAAACTCATTTTGATTTTCCATTTGTGTTTCGTTAAACAGACGCTGACCAAAAAACTTCAAATGCGTCACAAAACGGAAATAATTTAATGATTCTTCGTCCAAATCAATTTGAAAGTGATACTTAACGATGTTTAAAATGTCTTGAATGAGTTTGGTGATTTGAATCACGTTTGGCATTTCTTCATTGAGCTCTGCATTGACAATATGCATGGCAATAAAGCCTGCTTCATCCTCAGGAAGATGGATGCTCAGCTTGTCCTCAATGATCCGAATAGCTTCTAAACCGCATCTGAACTCATCTTTATACAGCCGTTTGATTTCCCAGAGCAAGGCATTTTTGATGTCCATTCCTTTTTGATGACGTTCAATGGCAAAGGTGATATGATCCGTCAGCGTCACATAGATGCTGTCATTTAAATTTTTGTTAAGGGTTGTTCTCGCATGCTCAATAATCGCCTCACACACTTGCATATACTCGATTGGAATATCATAAAGCAGGGTTTTGAATTTTTCTGATATATCTTTATTTTGAATAGAAAATACTTTTTCGATTCGTTCTTCGTCAATCGGGTCTCCGCTTTTCTTTTGAAACGCGATCCCTCTGCCCATAATGACCAGCTCATGCTGCTCGTCATCATACGCACTGACAACATTATTATTGATTACTTTAGAAATGATCAATTGATACCCCCCAGTACATTCCGCTTTTTCGAGCATTTTATCGTTGATTCATATGTCATGTTATTATTATTTTCAAAAAAGAGGACTTTAAGATGATTTTACATTTTTTTTTGATCCGGTCAACTAGAAAGAATGACATATTACCTCTCAAAAATGACGAAATAGGGGCAAAAAAGTCTAAAAACATACACAAAAACACTCTATAAAGAGTGTTTAAAGTGTGTTTTTTACAAAATCAGGAGCAATCCCAATTATAGACGACATTCTCGAAATTTTTTCGTTTAAGGTCTTCTGGTTTGATAAAGAAGTTGGCAATACCGCAATCTCCCCACATCAAATCTACTTCATCATCTGAGTCAATTTGTAATAACAGAACGGTATGTTCTTGATCTACATAGGTACGCGGATCTTCTTGTGTAAACCCCGGATACCCGCCCAATTTGTGACCAAAGCCACTCGCTGTTTCATAAAATTCATCCAGCAGGGCATCTGCTTCATCGCCATTAACACCATCTGCATCTTCGAATAGATCCCAGCTGTTCTTTCCTGTGACTTTTTCAAAGCGGAAATCTCCTACACTGATCGTTTCGCTTGATAATTCACCTGTAATTGCGCCTTCCTTCGTCACAGGAAAATAAAAATCGTCTGGAATTTTCACAAAAGAAAAATCAGTCATTAACTCTTCTTCTGCCAAGAAAGGTTCCTCAATAAATTTGATGCGAAAATCTTTTTGCTCTGTTTTATGGTCAATATTCATCCCATAAAGATCATCATGCACAGAAATAAAAACTTGCAAAAGTCCTGTTTCTGGATAATCCTTCACCTTGGGCAGCTGGCCGAAATTAATTTGTGCCAAAAGTTTCATAGGTTGTCCTTCGCCGTCAACTGGATATTCGTCGTTTTTTGGAAAATAAGGATCACCAGCTATTTTGCTGTCGTATGGTCCTGTTTTTCCTTGTTTCATCTGCAATTGAATCATTGGTTTTTCCGTTTCATCTAACAACGGACGGTAGGGTGCAAGTATTTCTTTCAGCTTCGCTGATTGTGTCACGATGATCTTCCTCCTTATGAATAGGTCTAATGACAAAACTAGTCTCTCTTTTTCTATCATACAGAAGTGTATCCTGCCTGTCAGCGATAAAACGGTCATAATCCTAACAAGTTTCTCACCTTGAAATGATAAAAAAACCTCCGATTCAGCTGGAGGTTTTGTCGTTCTTTTATTTCACTTGATAGTTTACTAAGTCGTTTGCTAATGCTTTCATCGTTTCGTTTGTTTCGTGAAGACCTTCAATAATTTTTGTAAAAGTGCCTACTAGCTCTGCTTGATGCTCAGAGGAAGCGACAATTTGCGCAATTTCTTCTTCCATTCCTTTGATCGATCCCTGCACATCTTTTAGGGCTGTTTCAATATCAGTCGTCGCCTGTTTCGCGTGAGTTGACAGCTTTCTCACTTCTGTTGCGACCACTCCAAAGCCTGCTCCTGCTTCCCCTACTCTTGCAGCTTCTATTGAAGCGTTGAGTCCAAGTAAGTTCGTTTGATCAGAAATACCTTTGATGAGATTGGACACTTGATTGATTTTAGAGGAATTTTCGACAGTGGTTTTCGTATTTTGTAGAATTTGTTCACTTGTCGCTTGTAGTTCCTCTGAATGTGCGGCAACCTGCTGTACCATTGCGACTAGTTTTTCGGAAGCTTCGTTGCTCTCCGTCATGATGTGATCTAATCGTTGTTGATTCGTTTGGTCATATGCCACACAGAAGGCAGCAACCACTTGACCTGATTCATCTTTAATTGGAACGGCTACGATATCCATTGGAATCCCGTATACTTCTTTCGGAATTTGGATAAACGATGGTTCTCTTCCATTTTTCAGCATGGCAAAGTTTTGGAATCCAGCATCTACTGTATCACCAGCTTTAAATCCTAAATCAATATTCCCATGCTGCTGATAATAAAGAACCTTCTCTTTCCCTAAGACAGAAAAGGTTAGCTGCTCTCTCATAGCAAGTCCAATGATTGGTAAAGCGTCTATTATGTTATCAATTCTCTCTGACATTCGCTTACGTTCATCCTCTCTTTTTCTCAGTACACCTTCTTTATCGGTTCGTTATATGATCTATTACAGCCTGTAATGTGTACTAATATCAATCAAATGACCTAAGACATATAAAAAGCCCACATTCTATCAAGAGAATGTGGGTGTTTTTTAAACAAAGTAAATGCACATGAAGACACTGATACCGATGAGAAAAAGATACATGTAGTCAATCCATGTGGTGCTGATGATATGATAATACGTTCGCTCTCTCGCCCCTGTGAAGCCCCTGGCTTCCATTGCAATCGCTAAGCGTTCTGATTTTCGTACGCCCTGCGTAAAAAGGGGCAATGCATAACGCATAAAGGCTTTCCAGCTGTTTTTTTGCTTGTAGCCTCTGATTTTATGTGCAGCTTTCATTTGTTTTAATTCACTTTGAAATAACGGAATAAACCGGAAGCCGGCAAGCATGCCATACGCCCATTTTGGGGACATTCGGCATTGATGAATCAGACTCATCATAAATGCCGTCAAATCTGTTGTGGACGTAAAAAGGAGACCAAATGTCACAAATCCCAGCATTCTAAAAGCGATGGTGAGCCCATTTCTTAAACTCTCCTCTGTGATATGAAACCACGCCCACTTCCAAACGGAATGATCCCCCTTGCCGAAGGCCGCCATCATCCAGAACACGAGAATAAAAAAGAGCAGATAAGGGACAAGCCTTGTAACGAGATACTTCATATTCCATCCACCTAAAACAACTCCAATGCTGAGAGCAAACAGCCAAATGATAAAGGTAGTTTTAGGGTCAGAAATCGCCATGAGACAGCCCATCGCAAGCAGATGAGCGAGTAATTTCATGACTGGATTCACAGTAGAAAGAAAGGAGTGATTACTTTGCAATCGTCAGCACGTCCTTTCTTTCTGCCACATAGCGATAATGTAAAGGAGCTCTTAGCTGATAAGCATCGACAAGTTCTTGATTTGAAAATAAATCATAAGGGGTGCCATCATACACATGCTTCCCTTGATGAAACAGAAGCACTTGATCGGCACACTCATCGACAAGCTCCATATCATGTGTGACCATCACAATGGTAGTGCCTTGGCGCTGACGCTCTTTTAAACGCCTCATCAATTCCTTCGCCGTTTTTTCATCCTGCCCGAAAGTCGGCTCATCTAACAGCAATACATCTTGATCAAAAAGGAGCATCGTGGCAACACTTAACCTTCTTTTTTGCCCTAAACTTAAGGTGAAGGGATGTGCTTTTGCATGCTTCTCTAAACCGAACTCTTTCAGCAGCTGAACCGTTTTTTCTTGTACGACTGATTCTGGCCAGTTTCGCTGTCTGCCGCCAAAGGCAATTTCATCGAATACTGTGCCTTGTATAAATTGAAGCTCCGGATTTTGAAACACAAAGCCTGCTTTTTCATATAGTTCTCGGTCTGACCACTTTTTTAGGAGTGTATCTTTTAAGAAAATGTGGCCTTTTTTCGTTGGCTCTAAACGAACCAAATGTTTGAGAAGTGTGCTTTTTCCACTTCCATTTTCCCCAATGATCGCCACCCAATCCCCTGATTTGATATCAAGCTGGAGATCACTCATAATCCTTTTTTTCCCGTAGCTTAATTGAAGATTTTCTGTACGAATCATTGTCTTTCGTTCGATTGATGGCACCTTTTCATGCTGCTCTTTTCGCGCTTTAAAGGTTTGCATAAAGGTTTGACTCAGTGGATGAAATGGATCTTGAATGATCGTGGACCATTTCTCGGGAAATAATTTGGGCCGCCAAATTCCAGCCTCTTTCATTTCTTCCTCATATGCCGTGAGCACATCTTTTGGAGCTCCATCTGCTAAAATGCTGCCTTGATCATCTAATAAAATCACCCGGTCCATCCATTCGATGACACCGTCAAGCACATGCTCTACAAAAATCATGGTCTGCTGCTGATCGGCTGCAAGCTGCTGCAGCAGTTGAAATATGTCCATTCTACCTGCCGGATCAAGCTGTGCGGTTGGTTCATCAAAGAATAGAACATCCGGCTGTAATGCGAGTAAACAAGCAAGTGCCAATCGCTGCTTCATGCCGCCAGATAAAGTGTGAATCTCTGTATGCGGATCGACATCCAGTTGGACTTTTTGCATGAGCTGCTGAATGATGTCATCCATCTCTTCACGAGGGACGGAACGGTTCTCTAAGCTAAAGGCAATTTCTTCATTGACGCGGTGCATACAAAACTGAGAGTCTGGATCTTGAAACATGACGCCTGTATGTCTTTGCAGCACCACTTCCCCCTGCATGTCTGCTTCCACATGCTCTGGAATGATTCCAGCCAGAACCGAAATGAGCGTGGATTTCCCGCTTCCGCTCGGTCCTAAAATAAGCACCTTTTCCCCTTTTTGAATCGTAAGGGAGATTTGATGCAAAACGGGTTTAGGCTGTTCATAAAAACGGACAGAGAGTTCATTGCACGCGAGAAATGAATTCATGCTGTTCACCTTTGTTTCGTTTTTCTTTCATGATGGCATATTGATTCAGTACACCTGTTTTGGATAGTGCGTCTACCACCACTTTCGCAAGGCAGCCGCCAAGTATCATTCCACTGATAATTTGAGTCACAAGGGTCATAAGTAAAACTTGAGGCGTGTAATAACCAAAGCCATTTGCCACGAGACTGTACGCCATCGCTCCGATAGCGGCAAAGGCACCAGAGAGCATCAGTGTCCACATGCGATATCGTTTATAACCAAAAAGAGCGAAGGCGATTTCTGCCCCAAGCCCTTGGCATACACCAATTAGCAGAGCTGAAAGTCCGAAGTGGCTGCCTGTCAATAATTCCACAGCCGCGGCGGCTGTTTCCGCAATCAGAGCAGCCCCCGGCTTTTGAATGATATATGCAACGATTGGACTTGCAATGACCCATATTCCAAACATGATGTTGCCTCCTGCTGGGCCAACAAGTGCTGTAATCGGTAAGTATAGCGTGGACCATCCTAAATAGATCACACCGCACGCAACGGATAAAATCACCGCAAGGACGACTTCTTTCATCTTCCATGTCATGATGAATGCACCTCCAGTTGAACTGGCCACTCTTCAACAGTGAAGGCCATTTCCCAAAACTTGTACTCGAGCTGGCAGCTTAAGATAAAGTGCTGTTTCATTTTTTCCTTTTCCTTCTCACTTGCTGCTTCCGCCAACTGATCGAGCCGCTTGCAAAGCTCACCTGTAACAGAATCGGTTAATCCTCCATAAAACGTGATCCACTCATAAAATGGATGTGACGGGTCTGGCTGCACATCTGTGAGCATTCGTTTCCCTATTTCCCAATATGTCCAAGGACATGGAAGCAGGACAGCGATGATTTCACCAAGCGTACCTTCTTGCGCAACTTGCAGCATGTGATGAATATAGTGGTGAGCACTCGGAGCCAAAGAAGCACCTTGGAGCTCATCATATGCGACTCCTGCCACTCGGCAAAGATTTTGATGAGGGTGCGTCTCACTATCTAGTACAAACGCAATCTGCTGATGGAAAAACGCAATATCCTCTCTGTCTGTACATCTGCTGAGCGCTGCTGCATAAATTTTAATGAATGCTTGTAAGTATTCTGCATCTTGTTTGACGTAATGAATGATCTGTTCCTTTTCCAGCTTTCCTGCTGCCAGGCCTCTGACGAACGGATGCTGATAAATGGCTTCAAATAACGGTTCTGCTTCTTTCCTTAATTGCGTAGAAAATGTCATAAAAAAAGCCTCCTCTTCTTCAGTTGAATAAATGAAAAAGCCACCCCAAATGGAGCGGCCTTCTTATCGATTCAATCATGAATAAGACAAGGTCCAGCTCCACTTCCCTCCGCTAGTACGAACTAGATCAGGTTCAAAGGGTCCAAGATTTTCTCTTGTCTCAGTCATACATGACTCCCCTAGTGGACTTTTGTCATTTAATTATCTTTACTCTACACATGTGGCGATTTGATGTCAACCGCCTTTCTTAATTCAACGTTCTGATTGTTGGCAGCTTCTCGATCCCTGCAGCATAGTAGAAATTCAGCACACTGAAGAAATCAATCGGCTTTCCTGTTTTTAAATCTACAGCTAAAATATGATCACCGTAATTTGTCATATCATCAATATCTAAGCGTCTTGGTGTTGTCTTCCCGAGTGTATCAACAAAGCTACTATGGTAGTACTGCCCGCTAGCAAACGATGATTCATGATACATAAATAAAGTCTCCACATCTAAGTAGACGAGAATGGCCTCAGAGGAACTTGCATATGGAGCGGAGTACGACACTGGTGCCGAAATACTTTTCACTTTCACACTGTCAACAGAATGAGTTCTCTGTTCATATTTTCCATCATATGAGAAGTAAAACACACGCTCCCATTTATAATCGGCGGTCTTTGTTTGCTTATTGTATACTTTTGTACCATTTGCGAAAACATCACCGTTTGCATACTCAGCTACAAAATATTGCAAGGTGGACGAAAGGGATACAGCCCCCGTGAAATTGGGCGGGTTTTTTGCATTCACTTGTATCGTGTAGGAGTCTCCAAATTCTCCGCCGCTTGTAATACCGAATGCATAATCACCTGCTGGTAAATTGGTCAATCCAAGCAGGCTGCCTGCCGGTTGAATTAAATCTGTCGGGTAGGCTTGTCCTGTTTCATAATCAACAACAAATAATTGAACAAAATAATCAGGGTTTGAAGAGGTAATCCGGCTGATGAGTGCCTGAGGTGAAGATGTGCTTAAAAACCATAAATCAACTGGGTCGTCCTCTGTTAAGACAGCCGATTGATTAATAGCTAGTCCATCAATGGAGCGAACGGCAGACGTGCGCATTTTGCCTTCTTTAGCAGCTTTTCGTTTGATACTGATTCCTTTCTTCTTATTCACTTTAAATGATTTTTTCACTTGCTTCTGTTGAATAGCGGTTCCTTCATCCTGCTTCAAAAACGATTCTTGCACTTGCTGAATCGCTTTTTCCGTCAGTGGTGATATTTTCCCTTCTGATTTCGGTGCTTCTTCGGCTTTTAATGCTGGTGAAAACAAACCTGTTGCGACGAGTAAAACAGACAGTAAAGCTGCGGTGATTTTGACATAAAATGCTCTCACAGGAACATCCCCTTTTTCCTCATTTGGGTTTTTTACCCTGTGATTATTTTACCATTATTCTATTTATTGTTTTGGTCTTTTTTTGGGACATTTTTATAACAAAAAAACCAGCCGTATGAGTCACGACTGGTTTTTGATCGTTTTATGCAATGGTTTTGACAAACAAGCGTGCTGTTTCTGCACTTGATCCGGGGTTTTGTCCAGTGATGATTTGTCCGTCGACGACAGCAAATGGCGCAAAGGCATCTCCTTTTTCAAACGCTGCCCCCTGCTCACGAAGTTTTGTTTCCAATAAAAATGGAACTTTTGATGTCAGCTGCACGGCTTCCTCTTCTTCGTTTGTGAAACCTGTGATTTTTTTGCCTTCGATAAATGATTTGCCATTTTGGTCCTTCACATCAACGAATGCTGAAACACCATGACAAACGGCTCCGATCGCACCATTTTTATCTGATACCGCTAAGATCGCATCCGCTACCAGTTGATTAGACGCAAAGTCGATCATAGGCCCGTGCCCTCCAGCAAAGAAAATTCCGTCATAATCAGCGGGATTCACATCTGTAAGCGCCTTTGTGTCTTGAAGTAATTCATATACATCTTGATATTGCGCTGGGACACCTTCAGGAATTGAATTTTTGTCAATTGGTACAGTGCCACCTTGAATAGAAACAATTTGTACTTCTAGTTCATTTTCTTTAAAAATATGAAATGGCTCTGCTAACTCTTCTAGCCATAAACCTGTTGGATGTCCATTCATTTCCGGGCTGCTTGTCGATACTAATAACACTTTCTTACTCATCTTGATCATCCTTTCGATTTATCCTGTGGCTATTTTATATTTCGCACAATTAAATATCAAGCAATATGACTTTAGGCCAGATTATTATGTTATACCCGATTTTCTAAAAAATATGGTATGACTCCAAATCTAATCAATATGTCACATTCTATTGGTAGGGAATTTCATGTAAAATTGTCATTGAGTGATATAATATGAGGAAAGATTGACAGTTCTCTCGTCACATGAGGGATTTTTAAAGGAGTGGAAAAGAGATGAAAACCTATTCGATTGTGATGATCATCATCACGCTCTGTATTATATTGGCCGTCTTTTTGATGAACCTAACGGGGGTCATGTACGGAAAAATCATTTTGGCCGTTGCCGTAGCCCTTTGTCTAACATCCATTATTCGTTTGATGGGTCTTCGAAAAAGATAAAAGCCGCCCTCACTAGGGGCGGCTTTATTTAAGATTAGATCGCCAGCATCAGTGCAATGAGTGCAAGCAGTGCTGGTACTCCTTGTTTGATGATAATTGATTTATTGGATGTTACACCGCCAAATACTGCTGCGATGAGCACACAAAGAATGAAAAACAGCTGAATCATATATCCAACGGTATTCGATCCAAGAATGAGCCCCCAAATGAGTCCTGCAGCTAAAAACCCGTTATAAAGCCCCTGATTGGCAAACATCACTTTGACATTTGGATCTTTTTGCAAGTGTTCTGGCAGCTTAAAAGACCGCTTCGCCATCTTTGATTCCATAAAAAACATTTCTAATAACATGATGACAATGTGTTCTAAAGCGACAACTCCTACTAAAATCATTGCTAAAATATTCAATTTAGTTAATTCCTTTCTGGTAGACGTTCACGAATCTCTATTTTGTCCGTGTATAAATCAAAGTCTTGTATCAATTCTAGCGCTTCTGTAAAGCGACTTTGTGGAATGTCTTTCATTTTTCTCACGCCGAATTCCTTTTTAATAAAAGCCATGATGGTATTGATATGAAGCTTACCGTGGCCAGCATACTCCAAATGGCTGCAAAAAGTCTGCATCGTCCCTCGAATCACCTTTAATTGCTTGGCAGTGACACAACTCATTGGTAACGCTCATCCTTTCCTTTGTTTTAACAGCTAAAAAGAATCATGGTTGAAAGAAAAACCTTCCAGTGTCTATTATATAATGGTTTCATTCGGATATCAAAATAAAAAAGAACAGACATTCGATTTAAAAAACAATCGTGCCCTCACAACCCTTTTCTCACATATCAAAAAGCCGGATTCAATGGTAGAATCCGGCTTTCTATTTAGTTACTTTTCGAAATTAACACCTTTCCAACAGAACGATCCTTACTTTGTCCAACGACTTTAAAGGATAACCCATATGTCGGTACATCGCGTCCTGCATCTGGGTTGTTTGGATTCACATAGTTCTTTTTATCACTAAATGTACGAGCCGGGCGAATGTAGCGATCTTGCAAAGTTAAGCCCGTTGTTGCTGTATAATCTATATTCAGCTTCGTACTTGGATTCAAAGAGAATGCTGCATCATGTACTTGGAACCCTGTGGCGGCAATGGAACCGTCACTCCATTTTAATACTTGCTGATCTGCATCTACTACGCCAAGGAAGCCGTTCCCCGGATGTTTTCCTACCCAGTTATCACTGTATGATTGATCGACATACCAAACGACCAACCCATTATTATAGCTCATCAGACTTGCCCCGCGTTTAATATGCTTTAAGCCTTTATCGACATCAGCATAAGAGCGCCACTCTAGTAAATAGTATTGTGCTGCATATTGTTTTCCATTAGATTTTGAGAATCCATTAAATGTAAAAGTAGGCGTGCCCTCGGCATCATCTGACCATACTTTCGTTCCATCTGCCGTGATGTTCAGGTCATCTACGAATAAGCCTGGAAGCGAATAGCCTGCATCAGTTGTGTAACGGAATTGCAGGTCGATTTTCTTCCCTGCATAAGCAGACAGGTCAAAGGCTGCATCTACCCAGCCGTCTGATTTTCCGTCGATGCCATTGCCTTCGTTTGCACCTGCTTCATTTCGATCATTCGTGATGTTACCCGCGATGGTCTTCCATTGATCAGTCCCTGTTTCACGCACTTCGACATACGCATAATCATAATCTTCTTCAATATCGTACCATGCTTTAAACGTCAGCTCTGCTTTGCTTCCTTTTGACAAATCAATACCTGTTGTCGTCATGGTTGCATTCAAATTGTCACCCGTTCCGCTGAAATACGAATATTTCCCTTGAGCAGGTGTCGTAACGACAATCTCTTTATCTGGTAAATCGACTCGAACGGCATCATGGTTCGTTCCTTTTGTTGCTGCTTCATCAATTAATACTGTTTTGCTTTTCTTTAATGTTTTACCATCGATGGTTTGTCCAGAAAGCCAGTTGCCTCCATGCAGATTTTGAAGCATTTCTTTCGCATATGGGCTAAAGCCTGTTGGTTCCGTACCAGGAACTTTACCTGCCCAGCTTCCGCTTGACATGATCGACCAGTAAGAAACGGGCTCTCCTCTGCCTGTGTACTGTGTATCGTACTCGTCAGGAAGACCAAGATCATGTCCGAATTCATGTGTGAACACACCTGCTGCGCCATCTTCGGGCTCGATGGTGTAATCCAACGCGCCTAATTTCCCGCCTTGACCAACTTCAGATTCAGTATCCGGAATTTCAAATACATCACCAAGTGACCAGCGGTGTGACCAAATCGCATCAGCGCCAAGTTGTCCGCCGCCTGCTTCTTCACCTACGCCGGCGTGAACGACCATCAGATGGTCAATGATGCCGTCTGGCTCGTTATAAACACCGTCGCCATCAATATCATAGCGGTCCCATTGATCATACTCGCTTAGATCAATATTCGGATCTTTTGCTGCTGCTTCGAGTGCTTCTTTCACCAATTCGCGCGGTCTGCCGTCACTGCCTGAATCGTCAGGTACGTTCCCGCCGTAATAAGCTGCTTCATGCTTCGCTGTATACCATCCTGCAACTGTTCCACTAACTGTGTAACTGCCGCCGGACTGCTTTTCATAATATTGCTTCATGGATACTTTCCGTTTCCCATCCGGACCGATGTAGCCATTTTTTCCGAAAAGCATATCTTGATAGTGCTGTTGATCGTACTTGTCATAGTACATATCAGTCTCTTCTTTTTTAATACTATTATGCTTATAATCTTTAAAATCTACTAATAAAACCAATACTTTATCATTGCGGACGTCACCTTTATACTTTTCCTTTTTGACCGGTTTTACTTGATTGCTTTCTTTTCCTTTATGCTTCTTTAATTTTTTCTTTTTGGCAAGTTTGTTATGTACCTCTTGTTTGTATTCTTTCAGGAATTCAGGCTCTTCTGTTAAGGTGCTGGCACTTTGTTTCATTGCTGATTCTTCTTTTTTCTTTAGATAGTTCTTTAATGCTTTTTGGGTTTCTGCCTCATTGGCATTCTTTTTGATCTTTCCTTGTTTTTTCAAGGCTTTGACAAGACGGTCTTCATTCACGACACTTGAGTCAAATGGAATACCTGAATAATGACCGCCATCAGAGGATGTTGATTTTTCTGTGGTGCGGGCAGATAGAGGGGTGCTGAAAGCTGTCAATGTGCCTAAACTTAGGACAGCGGTTAGTGCAATTTTCGTCCATTTCCCTTTTTTCATATTGGTTCCTCCCTATTTTGGTAATAAATAATATCTAATTCTAGCATATTCCAATATAGTTAAGTCGAAAAACATTTTATTTTCAGAAATTTTGTGGAAAATGCACAATACGTGAATGAAATGGGTGGAACCATATGTCGAAAATAAAAGAACCCTAGGCGTTAACCGCCTAGGGTGTTTGTTGTTTTTCTATGAAAGCTGCTGGCCTTGAAAGGCAACCACGTCAAGTGGAGCGGCTAAGAATTCTTTTGCCTTCGCTACGAAAGCCTGGAAATGAGCACTTGCATTATGGCTCTGAACCGCAGCGTCATCTTTCCACACTTCTACCATTAAAAAGGTATTTTCCTTTTCTGTATCCTTGAACAGCTTGTAGGAAACATTGCCTTCTTCAGCCTGTGAAGCTTTCATTAACTCGTTGATTTCTTCTAAAAATACGTTTTCTTTTTCTGGATGAATGGTCATCCCTGCATGAATAATAATCATGTGATCGTCTCCTTTTGAAAAGATATTATTTCCACTCAGCAATACGATCTACCGGTAAGCGGTAAGATGCATAGCCTTCGTCAGCTGCTTTCCCAATTGATAGCAGCATGACTGGTACATAACGTTCTTTATCCCATCCAAATGTTTCAGCGATGACTTCTTTATCATATCCGCCAATTGGATTTGTATCATAACCGTGTGCACGTGCAGCAAGCATAAGCTGCATAGACACAATCCCACCGTCAATTAAGATGGTTTCGCGGTTCACTTGCTCTGGAAGAACCTCAAAGTGTGCAGTTAATGCAGCAATTTGTCTTTCTTTCACTTCTTGCGGCATGTAGCCATGCTCTACTGCTTTTGAATAAATTTCTTCTAAGTATTCATTGCTTTTCATATCTGCAAATACTGCAATGACAGCTGCTGATGTTGACACTTGAGTTTGGTTGAATTTTGCAAGTGGTGCAAGCTTTTCTTTTCCTTCTGGGCTGTCAATAACCATGAAGCGCCAAGGCTGTGCATTTACTGATGATGGTGCAGTTGTTGCTTCTTCTAAAATCTCTGTCATTTCTTCTTTGCTGATTTTCACAGCTGGATCATAGTTACGAATAGAGCGGCGCCCTTTCATAATTTCCATAAAATCGTTTGTTTTTAATGTTGTAGCCATGTGTAACACTCCTTTAGGTTGTTTGAATCTTTTCGATGTTTTGTTGTATACGGATGAGCACATCAGTGAGAAGCCTTCGTTCTTCTTCACTTACGTTTTCAAGCATTTCTGAGATAAATCGTTCTTTTTCTATTTTAGAAGCTTCGATTCTCGTTCTGCCTTCTTCTGTTAAGCGGACAAGTGTGACTCGATTATCTTCTGGTTTTCTTCTGCGTGTGACCATTCCTTTTGTTTCTAGCTGTTTTAAATGACGCGTCACAGCTGCACTATCAATATTTACTTTTTTCTGCAAATCTGATTGGCTGATTTCATCGGCTTGGAATAACAGCGATAGCAACTCAAGTCTTGATTGGCTGATGCCCGTGCATGCTTCGAACTTCACGCCCATCATACGGTTCACGCACTGCAAACGATATAATACCTCTGCCTCTTCAGAGCAAAATGCAGTCAATGCCATCCCCTCTTTTCTATTCAGAAATCAATTACTTGATATATCAATCATTGACTCGTCAATTAATATACACCCATTGTTTGATGATTGCAAGAGGTTTGTTTCATAAAGTGAATTTTTTTATTTCAATAGAAAAAGACGAGCCTAAAATGACCATAAAAAAAGACAAAAGCGACGAATCACTTTTGTCCTTTTTCTTTATTCAGTAATGACTGTGTGGATCAATGTTGGTGCATCGGCATGATCAGCAATGCGGATGTTGTCATAAATTTTCTCCATGACATTTGCAACATCTTCACGATTCGCATGCAGAGTCACAAGTGAATCTCCTTTTTCAACACGATCGCCTACTTTTTTGTTCAGCATGATGCCGACAGATAGGTCAATATCGTCCTCTTTTGTTGCGCGTCCTGCTCCAAGGATCATCGCTGCAACACCGATTTCGTCCGCGACGATTTCAGCTACGACACCTGATTCTTTTGCAGGTACTTCGATTTTGTAAGGTGCTTGCGGCAGTTTTTCAGGCTGATCCACAATTGAGCTGTCTCCACCTTGGTTTTCTAAGAATTCCTTGAATTTCTCAAGTGCTTTGCCGTTTTTCATCACTTCAATCAGCTTTTCTCTTGCTTCATCAAGTGTGTCTGCTTTTTTCGCAAGAACGACCATTTGACTTCCTAATGTGAGCACAAGCTCGTTTAAGTCTTCAGGACCTTCGCCTCGGAGTGTGTCAATCGCTTCTTTCACTTCAAGGGAATTTCCAATCGCTAATCCTAGCGGCTGAGACATGTCAGAGATAACCGCCATTGTTTGTCTGCCTACGTTGTTTCCGATGCGTACCATTGCTTTTGCAAGCTTTTCTGAGTCTTCTGGTGTTTTCATGAAAGCACCTGCGCCTGTTTTCACATCAAGTACAATCGCATCTGCACCAGCAGCAATTTTCTTACTCATAATGGAGCTTGCAATAAGCGGAATTGAGTTAACAGTTCCTGTCACATCACGAAGAGCATACAGCTTTTTATCAGCTGGTGTCAGGTTGCCTGATTGGCCAATAACTGCTACTTTATGACGGTTCACGAGCTCGATGAATTCGTCTTTTGTAATTTCTACGTGAAAGCCTTTGACCGCTTCAAGCTTGTCCACTGTACCGCCTGTATGCCCAAGACCGCGCCCTGACATTTTCGCAACAGGTACATCTAGTGCCGCAACAAGAGGAGCGAGTACAAGCGTTGTTGTATCGCCTACACCGCCTGTCGAGTGCTTGTCTACTTTAATACCGTCAATGGCAGACAGGTCAATTGTATCTCCTGAGTTCGCCATAGCGAGTGTTAAGTCTGCACGTTCTTGATCCGTCATATCTTGGAAGAAAATCGCCATAGCCAAGGCACTTGCTTGGTAGTCAGGAATTGTTCCGTCCGTATAACCTTTGACAAAGAAAGAAATTTCCTCTGAAGTTAATTCTTTTCCGTCACGTTTTTTCGCAATGATATCTACCATTCTCATTGTTTTCACCATTCCTTTTTTTAAATTAGTAAATCAAACCGACAACGCCTGCTGTTAAGAAGCTGACAAGAGTTGCACCGAATAACAGCTTTAATCCAAAGCGTGCGACTACGTTTCCTTGCTTTTCGTTTAAGCCTTTGACTGCTCCAGCAATGATGCCGATAGAAGAGAAGTTCGCAAATGATACAAGGAATACAGAAATAATCGCTTCTGTACGAGCAGTGAAATGCAGGCCGTCTCCAGATAGAGCGAGCATCGCAACAAATTCGTTCGATACCATTTTGGTCGCCATAATGCTTCCTGCTTGTACTGCTTCGCTCCAAGGTACACCGACAAGGAACGCAAATGGAGCAAAGACATATCCAAGTACATCTTGGAAAGAAACACCGATGACTGCTGTAAAGATACCATTAATCATCGCAATTAATGCAACGAATCCAATCAACATTGCAGCAACAACAATTGCTACTTTGAAACCATCCATAATGTATTCGCCAAGCATTTCGAAGAAGGATTGTCTTTCTTCCTCAACGACTTCAAGCATGTCTTCATCCTTAGACACTTCATATGGATTGATGATTGATGCGATAATAAATCCACCAAATAGGTTCAGCACAAGTGCTGTAACCACGTACTCTGGTTTAATCATTTGCATGTACGCACCAACAATCGACATCGATACCGTCGACATTGCAGATGCACATAATGTATAAAGACGCTGCTGAGGTAATAATCCAAGCTGTTTCTTAATAGAAATAAAGACTTCTGATTGACCTAAAATCGCAGACGCTACTGCATTGTAAGATTCTAGTTTCCCCATACCGTTCACTTTACTAAGCAAATATCCGATTCCGCGTACGATAAGCGGAAGAATACGCCAATGCTGCAGAATACCGATTAACGCCGAGATAAAGACGATCGGCAGTAAAACATTGATGAAGAAAGTGGACGCATTATCATTCATTAACCCGCCAAATACAAAGTTGATTCCTTCGCCGGCATAGCCTAGAAGCATTTGGAATCCTTTTGCAAAGCCTCCGACTAGGAAGTTTCCAACACCTGTATTGAGCAGAATATAACCTAAAATAAATTGCAGTACAATCATGACAATTACTGGACGGAATTTCACTCGTTTTTTTCCATTACTAGCCAGCCATGCAATGGCGAGAATCACTAGCAAACCGATGATACCAATCACGTATTTCATGTTTTTCCTCCTTGAATGAATTCGTTTACATTAATGCGCTTGTATGGAACAAACCCTATTTCGCAAACAAAACGCGGAAGAAATTCCCAGAAGTGAGTTCCTTCCGCATATGACTTTTTCATCATTTATGAGTCATGAATGTTATCCTACCATAGGATCGTATGAATTAATAGTCTTTCGAAGGAGCTGATTGATCCCCTTTGATAATGGAAACGCCTGCACTTGCGCCAATACGGGTAGCACCTGCAGCTGTCATTGCCTCAACGTCTTCTTTTGTTCTCACGCCGCCTGATGCTTTCACACCGATGTCAGGTCCTACTGTTTTACGCATTAATGCAATGTCCTCAGCCGTTGCACCGCCCGTACTAAATCCAGTCGATGTTTTCACAAAATCTGCGCCCGCTTTCACTGAAAGCTCACAAGCTTTGACTTTTTCTTCATCAGTAAGTAAACATGTTTCAATAATGACTTTCACTAATGCTTTGCCTTTTGCTGCGTCTACAACTGCACGAATATCTTGTTCAACCACATCATATTCGCCGTCTTTCAATGCCGCAACATTGATGACCATGTCCACTTCTGTTGCACCGTTTTCAATGGCATCCTTTGTTTCGAATGCTTTCACCGCTGTTGTGTTTGCGCCTAACGGGAAACCGATGACTGTACATACATCAACACCTGTTCCTGCTAGTTCTTTCGACGCTAGAGATACCCAAGTTGGGTTTACGCAAACAGATGCAAATTGATGAGTCTTTGCTTCTTCAAGTAACTGCATAATTGCAGCTCTAGTTGTATCTGGTTTTAGTGCTGTATGATCAATGAGCTTTGCTATCGTCATGCTTCACACTTCCTTTTAATTATGATACTTTCATCATATATGACGGATGAACAATTGTAAACACGGTAATGAAATTTTGTTCATCTATTTTGTGACATTTAAAAGAGCCCTCGCTGTGTGCTGATCGATGATCAATACATTGGCATATTTCCCTCTTAGTGCACCGTGTATAGAAGCCACCTTTCGATGACCGCCAGCGACAAGAATGGATCGTTCTTTTGTCCTTAAATCATCTAGCTCTACGCCAATTGTGCGGTTGTTAATGGCTTCACTGCAAATGCGTCCATCTTGATCATAAAAACGCGAGCAAATGTCTCCAACACTGGATTCCTTGAGGAGCGCTTTTTCTTCTTCACGGAAATAACCTAGTCTAAACAAAAGTGCTTCATCTCTTACCGTTCCAACAGTAAACACAGCGATATTCGCCTGCTTGCCCATTTCAATAATTCGCTGAATATGTCTGTCCTGCTCCACCATTTCCTTGACAGCAGCACTATCAAATACAACAGGAAGCGGCAAATAGCGCGGTGCTGTTTGAAAGGCCTCAGCAAACAGCTGAATGGTTTCCGCAGAATATGTATTCACATGAGAATGGCTGATTCCACCCTTGAGCTGGACAACCTCCACACCTTTTACCTGTTTAGGTTGCATCTTTTGTGCAATTTGATACATAGTCGTTCCCCAGCTCACGCCAACGATATCGCCGTCTTTCACTGTCTCTTGCAAGTAATCTGCACCAAATCGGCTCAAATAATCGGTGATGGTTGGATAGTCGTCCTTTGGCGAAAACACCACATGAGCTTCGAGCAGGTCATATTTTTCCTTGAGCAGTGAAGAAAGCTCATTTAAATCCTCAAACGGATCCATCACCGTAATCTGGACGTACCCCTTCTCTTTCGCATATTGAAGCAGCCGAGATACAGTCGGCCTCGACAGGTCGAGCTGTTTGGCAATTTCCTGCTGGCTGTAATCAGACAAATAGTAAAGCCTTGCCGCTTCAATACTCAGCTGTTGTTTCTCTCGATCCATTCATACGCCCCCTTTTTTCTTCTATCATAACAAATCGTTCACCTCATCATGCACAAATGTTCATTTAAAGAAAATTGTATAAGCGGCATGAAAGGTCTCATTCTTTTCTAATGTTTGAATGCCAAACTTCTCTTTATACTGTCCATTCGTCCCTTCCCTATCGGCGATGCCATACCACGGCTCAATACAAACAAAAGGAGCCATCGTTCCTTTTTCTTGATCATAAGGCGACCAAATGCCAACGAACGGAAAACCAGTGAGATCGACCTCAACTCCGTGACCTGCCCTAGAAGTCAAAGACACTCGATTGATATGGCTAAAGATCATCGCATCATGCTGAAAAAGCTCTGGGCGAAGCTGGATCGGCTCAAGCTGAATGCCTTTTTCTTTCTCCCTGACAAGTGAATTCCGCAGTTCATATTGCACAGGGAGATGTTCAGTGGAAGGTGTCAATGTGAGTGAATAATCTGGTGTTTGCTCACCTTCAACAAGCGGAATACGAAATGCTGGGTGTCCTCCAATGGAGAAATACATCGTATCCTCTCCGTCATGATCAATTTCCCAGGAAATCTTCAGTCCATTTTCCAATAGTTCATAACGAATTCGCGCTGTAAATTCATACGGGTATTGCTTCACGTGCCGGCCTCTTGATTCATATTGAAAGGTCACCGTATGCTCCGTTTCTTCATATAAATCAAAATTGACATCACGTAAAAACCCATGCTGTGTGAGCTCAAAGGTTTGATCGTCAATCTTGTATTGATCATTCATTAATCGCCCAACAATCGGAAACAAGACAGGCGACACCCTGCCCCAATAAGCTGGATCACCAGACCACATATAGTGACGCCCGCTTTCCTTGTCAAGCACCTCCCTGACTTCCGCTCCTTTTTCATGAATCTGAACCAATAACTGATCATTTTCAATCGTTTTCATTCAATACATCCCCTTTCCTTCTACTTTTATTATGACAGGGATTTTGGTTTTGAGTATAAAAGAGTTCGTTAGAATAAAAAAGACTTCTCCCTTCTAGGGAAAAGCCGTTAAAATTACTTATTCATCATCTTCTTGTATAGTCCATCTAAGGCCTTTGATTTGTTTTAAACTCTCAATTTCTTCTTCGTTTTCAGGAAAAATATAGCTCTCCTCTTCATGTGAGCTTGAAACCAGCCACTCTTTCCCATTTTTGAAGAATGATAAATCCTCCAGTAAATTAGGGTGAATCCACCCGTATAGAGAGTTCGAAAGTTCTTTCAACAGATTTTTTGTGTGTTCATTGGCATAATAATAATAAACATATGCTGTTTGACCATCTCCTAGAATCGTGGTAGCCCATTCAGACTCTTCCTTCATTTCTTTAAGAGATGGAGAAAGTTTATCTAGAATTTCACGATAATCAGCAAAATCAGCAAAATCTTTTCTAAAAACTAATTGGAACTCATCACATACTTCACAACATAAATCGATGAGCGCATTGTATTCCTTCTTTTTTGGTTGACGATTAAGGACAATCATCGAAAACCTCCTCTATCTGGACTTCTTATCTAGGAGCGCCAAAAAAAGCATGTGCTCCAGTTCTTTCATATTTACCTTTTAATTTATAAACTGGATGATAGTGATAGTGTTTATTTTTTCCTTTTTTGTCAATTTCCGCACCTATTACTTTTCCAATCGGACTGGCTGCTTTAGCAATAGATTGTGCATTGCTTTTGGAAGTAGACCATGTATCTTTTTTCTGAGCTAATCTTTTTACAGCGTTTGCACGACTTACACCTTTTCCAATAAATAAATGAGGTTTATCTTTGTCTCGATAAGCAATAAAGTGATTATGTTTATTGTCTTTCCTTTTTATAAATTCAGAATAAGCAATATAGGTAACACCTACTACTGTTACTGCAAGTCCCAAAGCTAATAAATGTTCTAATAGAACTGCCCCAATAGCAATACCAATAGGAATAACAAATGCAAAAGATGCTTGAATATCTTCAGAATTCACTTCATATTTCTTATCATCTTTTGTATCTTTAAACGTAACATCTAAATTATCATTTAAAAGTGTCTGCAAGTCAACTTCATAATCCTTTGAAACCTTTTCACCTTCACTACCAATTTCTTCAGTTTGATAACTGATTTCTGCTGTTTTTTTATTTAGAGTTAGAATACCAGTTACTCCCTCTTGTTCCTGTGAAATTACATATTTTTCATTGCTATCTTCTAAAACATGAAAATCTTTTGTGGTAACAGCCTCTGTTTTATTTGGAAATTGGAAAAACAAAGTTATAACCAGCGATAGACATATAACAATTGAGATTAACTTACTTATTTTATTCATCCTAAACTATACCTCCGAGTTTCCTGTTTTAAAAAACAATTTTATTTAAATAATCTTCAATACCATTTTTTTAAGATTTTATATATTTGTTGGTTTAAACTTTCTTCAGAATTAATATTAAAACGTTCCCGGTACTGTAAAATTAAGCTTACTACACCTGTAATATGGGCACTCGCTAAAGAGGTGCCACTTTCAATTGCATAATTGTTATGAGGCCTAAGAACTGGTATATCTACACCCGGAGCAGCAAAATCGTAATTTCCTTTAGATGAAAATTCAGCTACCTTCTTATGCTTATCCACAGCGGTTACAGAAAAAACATTCTCATAAGCAGCTGGGTAATCCATTTTTCTTCCATACTTATTACCAACAGCAGCTACTATAATTATGTTTTTTTGTATTGCTTTGTCTATAATCTTCTTAACAGCTGGATCATCTTTCATTAATCCAAAACTAGCATTGATAACATCAATTTTATTATCAATACACCATTGAACAGCTTTGACAAAATTTTTTATTGAACCCTTGCCTGTTGAATCTAGAATTTTAACAGGATATAACTCTACATTCTGCGTTATACCCACAAGTCCAATTTCATTATCATTAGCTGTGATTATTCCAGCTACAGCAGTACCGTGCCCTAAACTGTCCTCTTGTTCTCCTCCTGTGCCAATTGTGTTTAGTCCTTTTTTAACTTTACCTACCAAATCAGGATGTGTCCCATCTATCCCACTATCAATTATTGCTATTCGTACACTTTCTCCTCCTCTATTATTTTCCACATATTTTTTTGTTAACTTTGTGCCCCATGGAATCTGTTGATGAATATTAATAGTGAAGTTTAAATTTTTTGAGTGCAATTCAAAACACTTAAAATAAATTAAAAGAACTATTAATATTATCAAAAATCTTTTTATCAAACTATTGATTCAACACCACTCCTTTTTTTCATATATTATTCTATATTATGGTTTTAAGTCAATATAAAACCAAAAATGTTATATATTAATATATGCTGGTTTACAATAAAAATTTATTGAATAAATTCAAACTAAATATTATGCGTTAACGTCTATTATATATACAATATATGAGTAACCTTTATTAAATACAGGTTCTTTTTCAATTGATGGGGGATTCATTTTCATGAACAGCAAGGAAAATCGTTTTCGTTATATTTTAGGATTAGATGGACTAAGAGCCGTTGCTGTATTGGCAGTCATTGCTTATCACTTACATATCGGACCCGCAAGCGGCGGGTTTCTTGGCGTTGATTTATTTTTTGTCATTTCTGGTTACTTGATTACAACGATCTTGTTACATAAGCAGGATTTAGGCTATCAAGAGCTTTTGCCATTTTGGATGGGACGGATCAGGAGGCTTCTTCCAGCCGCTTACATCATGATTTTTATAACCGTCAGCTGGTGCGCGATTGCTGGATCAAACGCATTATTGTCCATTCGTGGCGATGCCATATCGTCCTTTTTTTATGTCAGTAACTGGTGGTACATTTTTCACCAACTTTCATATTTTGATAGCTTCAATGCCCTATCTCCACTGAAAAATTTGTGGTCTCTGGCAATAGAAGAGCAATTTTATATCATTTGGCCGGTACTGTTGATTGCAGGGCTGAAATGGGTAAAAAACAGATCCCATCTGCCTATGATCACCTTTGGACTTGCACTTGTCTCTGCCTTATGGATGACGATTCTTTATTCACCAGATACCGATCCAAGCAGGGTTTATTATGGAACAGATACTCGTGCATTTGCGCTCCTGATTGGATGCAGCCTGGCATTTGTGTGGCCTATGCAAAGACTGTCCAGCAAAAAATTACTTCCTGTTGGCAGACGTATTTTACATATTGCCGGGTTCGGTTCGTTTGCGATTTTCCTCCTTTGTGTTTATGCAGTGGACGATTTCGATGCCTTTCTCTATCAGGGCGGCATGCTTTTATTCTGTCTGAATGCGGCCATCTTAATTGCGTGCGTCTGCCACCCTGCTAGTCTTATAGGAAAATGGCTGTCCTTTCAGCCGCTCGTCTGGCTTGGTAAGCGGTCTTATGGTATTTACCTGTGGCATTATCCCATTATCGTACTGACCACACCGGTCATTGAAATTGGACAGCCTTCCATAGCGCGTGTCACATTGCAGCTCATCGCCATTTTACTAGTTGCTGAGGCTTCCTATCGCTTCATCGAACAGCCGATCCGCCAGCATGGTTTCAGACAATATTTTTCCTCTTGGTCTATTTGGAAAAAAGGAATCAAACAGTGGTCTACATCTAATAAGGTGTTCCTTGGAATCACAGCAGCTCTTTTGATCTTATTTATCATTGGCATGTCTAACTCGTCCACTTCCTCCCCACATGTGAAGGAAGTGACGCAAATTAAGACCGCACCGAAAAAAACAGCCGAACCGGAATCAAAAGCGAAGAAAAAGAAAGAAAAGCACGAGAAAAAAGCAGCTGATCAAAAACAATTTCACCAAGTTTTTGCCATTGGTGATTCTGTCATGCTAGACATTGCGCCGAATCTTGAAAAAGCATATAAACAAATCACCATCGATGGGAAAGTTGGCAGACAGATGAACGAAGCCATCAGCATCGCCCCTCAATACAAATCATTTAATCAATCTGATGCTGCTGTTATCATTGAACTTGGGACAAATGGTTATTTTACTGAGGACACGCTGAAAGCATTCATTCAAAACTTTTCAAAGGCACATATTTTCCTAGTGAATACGAGGGTTCCAAGGTCATGGGAAAATGATGTGAATGCGGTCATTCAGCGAGTGGCTGATCAAGATCAAAACGTCACCTTAGTCGATTGGCATTCAGCCGCTACTGGACAGCCATCCTATTTTCAGTCCGATGGGGTCCACCTTTCAAAAAAAGGTTCTGACACATTGACACAGCTCATCACAGCAAGCATTAAGAAAAAAGGGGATGTGTCGACGTCATCATAAAAAGACTAGCAGAATGCTAGTCTTTTTTTCAGCGTGATAGAAAACCTTTGCAGTCGAGGAAGGGCGAGTACCGGCGCGGAGCGAATTTGACATTCGTAAGCACCGGCACGCAGACCTGACACCGAATGCGAGGGTTTGTCTGCACGCTGCTTTTATGCTGTCAAAAGGCTGGCTCTTATCGCTAATGCCTGCTCTTTCTTTGTTTTTTGATCCATCAAAGCAAAATAAACGTTCTCAAATGTTAGTGAAAATAATTCTTCAATATGAAAAATTCCTGGCTGAAACCGCCTGCTCAATAAATGCAGGGCCGCAGCACAGGCGACTTGAGCTGTTGCTTGAGACTCGTCGTGTCCTTTTATACCAAGCGCTGCATGATGAACCTTTTTCCCATCCGTCCCTGCCGCTTCCACTTTGACTGCATATTGATCTGTTCCCGCTTGAGAAGATTGAATCATTGAAATGGCTCTGTCCTTCATCTTCGGCAGTGTAAGGAACGACGTCAGTCCAAGGCTCCTTGTGAAGGCCAATGCACCCGTCGCGAGACGTGAATCAAAACAAAGCCTTGTCGTCACAGATGGCACACGAAGTGTGGAAGGCAATGTCTGTTGATCAGAGAAGGGGAATCGATAGGCATACCGCTTTCCAAGCTGTTCACCAAAGTTGACCTGTCTGCCTCCAGTAAAGCTTTTCACTCTTTTCCGCTGATCATGCTCAGTAAGTTCATAATCAGTATGGACATGATCAATCGTCCATTCAATGGCGGCTTTTCCATGCTGATCCCCCAACCCAAGCATAATCCCAATATCTATTTGATCCACTGATGAAAGCATAGATGCCGCTTTTGCAGCTAATAAATTTGTAAGACCGGGCGCGAGACCTACACTGAGCAAAGCCGTTGCACTGATTTGCTGCAGATCCAGCTGTGCCATTTGCTCCATATACGCCCCCTTTGCAGAAATATCAATATAATCAATGCCTGCCCGCAGAACGGTTTCAGCAAATGACGTGTCATCTTGATCGAGACACATGATCACCAGCTTTGTTTCATCCATCCAGTCAGAATGTAATGGCTGACTAACATCTAGTTTGTAAGAACGGACCCTTCTTTTTGTCTGCTGTGAAAATTGTTCGGCCTTCTCATAGCTCCTGCCCGCCGCAACAATTTGCCCTGGATACACTTCACTTAACTGAAGACATATTTGCTGTCCGACATGTCCATAGCCGCCAATTACCATCACCTGTGATCTCATCTCTCATCCGCCTCTCTACGACCTCGCTTGCAAACAAGCCCTTTGATCATTCCTGCCTGAAAATAAGGTCTGATGTCTCGAAACCCCGCCTCCATTAAATGTCCTCTCATCTCCTCCTCAGGCACAGGATATGTTGCACGTCCCACCCTGTCATTAAAGGACGAAAACACTTCTTTTCCTAGACCTTGCCGCTTCATGAAAAGAGACAGCATATGAAGCTCTTGCTGAAATGCGCTGGAATTCATCTCTCCTTGTATAAATGCGAGTACAAACGGGGCCCCTGGTTGAAGCCTTCGGGCAATCTCCTGTAAAAATGGCAGCCGATTTTCTACAAAATGAATCACGAGCAGGCTCACTGCGGCATCGTAAACAGCTTCAGCAGACACCTTGTTTAATGTGGTCTCATACCAGGTGACACGCGCCTGCATATGGAGCTGTGAAACCCGCTGTTTCGCCATATCCAGCATAGATGCAGACGGATCGACTCCTGTGATGAGCCAGTCTTCTTTTCTCTGAAGCATGTTGATGATCTCTTCGCCCCCACCCGCTCCGACAGTTAGAATACGAGAGGCCGCTCCCTTTATTTCAGTTTCTAATACATCTACTGATAACTCATGCAAAAGGTGATAGCCGGGTACTTTATGTGAAATCGTTGCTGCGTATGATTCAGCAACAGGGTCTTGCCAATGCTGGTTTCCTTTCATATGATTCTCCTCCAGTTCCTTTCCGCTTTCCATCGTTTCCTGTACACTAATGATATGACGTCTTTATTGTAAAAAGAGGCACCAGAAAAAACGATCCCTAAAAGTGGGGGTTTTTGAGGAGGAGATCATGTGGTCAATCCAGCCACTCATTTTCAGCAGATAAGGCAGCACATTCGGGACGAGCTTGCTGCTGTCATTGATTTTGATGCCGTCTGTATCACAACCATCGATCCAGCCACTCTCCTCTCGACAGGTTCCTACACTGATGAACCGATTGAAGAAATTCATGACCAGCTCTTTCAAAATGAATTTTTAAAAAGGGACGTGCATCAGCATGAGTTTCTAGCCAAAGGCCCTATTCATGCTGCGAGTCTCATCCAAAGCGGGGCATATTTGAACAGCGAGCGCTATCAGCATATTTTGTTACCTAACGGTTGGTCTGATGAATTGCGGGCAGCCCTTGTGATTCAAGGAGAATGCTGGGGTATCGCCAGCCTTTATCGTCAAAAGGGCAAGGAACCTTTTCAGAAGCGAGATATACAAGCAGTCATCGATCTAACACCGGCACTTGCAGCCAAGCTGAGAGATGAGCTTTTCAAAAAAAGAGACACTGAAGATGATGATGCGGCGGAGCAGCAAGGATTTCTCATGCTTTCAACTCATTACAAGCTTCTTTATGGAAATGAGACAGGGCTCCATTGGCTTCGTACATTTCAAGCCTTTGAACAAATCCATGACCAATCCGTCATGCCCCGCCCGTTCAGAGCATTAGGCGCTAAACTTTTATACGGCGGGACCGATCAAACAGCAGCAAGCATCACAAGAATGCCTACGGGGGTCTTTCTTTCCCTTCAAGCCTTTCGATTGGCGCAGGCTGACAGGCAGGAGGAGGCTATCATGATTCACATCAAACGAGCCCAAACAAATGATATTCTTCCTTATGCAGCGAAAACGTACAGGCTGACAGAAAGAGAGATGAACGTCCTCGACTGCTTATTAAAGGGCCAGTCGACAAAGGAAATTGCGAGTACGTTATATATTTCACCCCATACCGTTCATGATCATGTGAAAGCGATGCTGCAAAAGACGAATTTAAGCAGCAGACGTATGCTTGTTTACTTTTTCTCCAATATATAAAAAAAGCGGCTACCGCACTGGCAGACCGCTCTTTTCTTATTTTCCTAAAACCAGCTCATGCAGGACATGTGCTACTCCAGCTTCATTATTAGATTTTGTTACAACATCAGCTACGGCTTTGACATGATCAATGGCATTTCCCATAGCGACGCCGCAGCCCGCAAACTCTAGCATTGAGACGTCGTTCCCGTTATCCCCAATAGCCATGACTTCTTCACGAGGAATTCCCAGCTCCTTCGCTAGAAGCTTCACGGCATTTCCCTTACTCACATCAGGATGCAGGATTTCAAGGAAGAAATCTGTACTTTTTACCATCATATACTTTTCCTTCACTTCAGATGGAATGGCTTGTATCGTTTTTTCCAAACGTTCTGGCTGATCAATATACATCATTTTTGGAAGTCTCATCGATGAATCTGCCTCTTCAACAGGCATATATTTCAGCGGCAGTTTTGTTAAGTAGGATTCAAGCACTGTGTATTCACTAATATCGCGATTCGGTGTGTATAAATTGGCTGAATCGAAATAATGCATCGGCGTGTCCAGCTGACGGCTCAATTCATATAACGAAGTTAAGTCATCATAGGATAATGTCAGCTCTGACACCACTTCATTTGTATGGCTGTTTTGAACAAGCGCTCCATTATAGGCGATCACATAATCTCCCTCTTGATCAAGCTGAAGATCAGCTAAATAGCGATTTACCCCGCCAATTGGCCGGCCTGTACATAAAACAATTTTAATCCCTTCTGCCTTAGCCTGTTGAATGGCTTCAAACACTTCATCCGGCACCATATGTTGATCATTTAATAACGTACCATCCATATCAATTGCGACTAATTTATACATTCACTGGTCCCCTTTTCTCAGCAAAAACGTGCTGTCACTATTTTGAGCCACCATTACGATGATGACAGGTTATTTCATTACTATTTACCTATTTTAGCCTATCGTTTTTTCTTCACGCTGTCTACTTGTTCTTATCTGTAACAAATATCACAAGAGTCTACTCTATTATAACGCATTCTATTCATCGTGCTGATCACCCATTTGAAACAAGTAAAACAGAACAATTGTCCACCACTATAGAATGTTTTGAAACGAGCAAATCTAATTGTATGATGAATAGCAAAGAAAGGAGGTGCAGGGAATGATTACGTTTACGAGAGGTAAATTGTCAAAAATGTCTGGAGTACATATTGAAACCATTCGCTTTTACGAAAATGAAGGGGTGCTCCCAGAGCCCAAAAGAGCGCATAACGGCTATCGTCTATATGATAAAAAATATGTACTCATGCTGTCATTTATCACCGAAGCGAGAAAGCTAGATTTCTCACTTAAAGAAATTCGTGAAATTATCAAATCACTTTTCGAAAAAAAGTCAAAAACAGAAGCTGAACAGCTGCTCGAGCAAAAAGTCGAAGATATCCAGCACTCTATTCAAGAGTTAAAAAAAAGGAAGGCAGCTATTCAATTGTTAACAAAGCAAACATTAGCAAATATCAGCTGATTGTAAGGGCTGCCAAAGGTGTGCCGGTGTTGGTCACTGGCACACCTTCGCTCAGGTATCTCAGTACACGTTCAATGAAAACATCGGTTATACTAGAGTCAGCTTAAACGAGTGGAAGGGGTTTTGAGAATGAACATCGCAACCATTGGAACAGGTATCATTGTGGAAGGCTTCCTGCAAGCGATTGAACAGCTCGACGGTGCTTCTTGTCACGCTGTCTATTCAAGAAAGGAAGCAACGGCAAAGAAGCTCGCAGACAAATTTGGGGTGCAAACAACTTATACGGATCTAACTGCTATGCTAGAAGATCCTCACGTAGAAGCCGTTTACATCGCATCACCGAATCGTTTACATAGCGAGCATGCAACGAAAGCATTGAAACACGGAAAACATGTGATATGCGAAAAGCCTTTCACCTCTAATGTGAAAGAGCTGGAAGCCTTAATCGCTCTCGCAAAGGAAAAGCAGCTTCTCCTATTTGAAGCCATTACGACCGTTCATATGCCAAACTATCATTTGATCAAAAAGCACCTTCATCAATTAGGTAAAATCAAACTGGTTCAATGCAACTATAGTCAATATTCAAGCAAATATAATCAGCTGCTAGCCGGCGAAACGCCAAATGTCTTTAACCCTGAGTTCTCTGGAGGAGCGCTGATGGATATTAACATCTATAATGTCCATTTCATCATGAACCTCTTTGGATCACCAGAGCAAGTCCGATATCAGGCAAACCGCCATCCAAACGGTATAGACACATCTGGTGTTTTGACGTTCACTTACAATGATTTTATTGCGACAAGTGTCGGCAGTAAGGATACAAGCAGCATGAACTTTGCATTGATTCAAGGAGAAAAAGGCTTCATTCATGTGAAAAATGGGGCGAATGGGTGCGAGGAAGTGCTGCTGCATGTTGATGACAGGGTCATCTCACTCAATGCACAAACGAATCCAAATCGTCTGTTTTATGAAGCAGAAGCCTTCCAGCAGATCATTGAAACAAAAAATCATGAACAGTGCTATGCATGGCTTGATGAAAGTCTCTCCGTGATGAAAGTTCTTGATGCCGCAAGAAAAGATGCAGGTATTGTTTTCCCAGCAGATCAAATTTAATGAAAAAAACCGCCTTCTATGAGAGGGCGGTTTTTGACGATTAAATACTCTTTGAATACGCCACAAGACGCTGAGACATGTGATTCACTTCATCGACTGCAGCATTCACTTGCTCTGTTAAAGCAGCCTGAGTTTGCGTAAGAGCTGTCATATTCGAGATATTTTCAAGAATTTCATCAATTTGTGTTTTCATATCCGTTAAACTAGATTCAATATTTTCCGTTGCATTGGCACTATGCAGCGCCAGCTTTCGTACTTCATCTGCAACGACAGAGAATCCGCGGCCTTGTTCACCAGCTCTAGCTGCTTCAATCGCAGCATTTAGACCAAGCAGGTTCGTTTGGTTTGCCACTTCTTTGATTAAGTCAGAAATATTTTTTGTCTCATCTGCACTATTTTTTGCTAAGTGTGCGGCAGACGTTGACTGCTCTTGAGCGACAGCCAGCTCCTGTGCTTGATTTGTCACAGAGCTAATGCCCGAAACCATCTCACTAATAGAACTTGAAAGCTGTTCTACTTGTGAAGCCATTTCATCTGCTGTTTTCTCTTTGTTTTTTTCTAACGTGATGTCACGAATGGTTCCTGCCACACGAAGAGGCACACCTTTTTCATCACGGATGGTTTCACCACCTGCATGATACCAGCGGTACTCACCATTTTTGCGTTGCAATCTGTAATCAATATCAAACGGTGTGCGTCCAGAGTGGTCATTTAAATGATCTGCAAAGGCTTGTAAAGCCATTTCTTGATCCTCAGGATGCAGACGGTCGCTCCAGCTGCTCAGAACATTCGGGAAATCTTTTTCGTCTGTAAAGCCAAGAGTTGTTCTGAACTGCGGAGACCACCAGAATTCGTTATTTGGATTGACTGGATCGCCGGCCTCTACCACCATGTCCCAAGGAGCTTCGACAAGCGCACGGTTGATTAAGTCATATCTTGTGACAAATGCTTGCAGCTCTTCTTCTTTCAATTTCTGATCATGAATATCAAAAAGTGCTCCCGCCACACGAAGAGGGACACCATTCCGATCGCGAACAGTCGTTCCAGTTGCTTTGAACCAGCGATAATCTCCGTTTTTTAACTTTAAGCGATATTCAATATCATACGGCGTACGCCCTGAATGATCCAATAAATGCGAAGCAAATGCATCTAATGTATATTCTTGTTCATCCGGATGAATTCGAGATGCCCAACTGTCTAATAGGTTTGGAAAATCGTGCTCATTTTGAAAGCCGAGCATTTTTCGGAATTCATCCGTCCATGTGAATTCATTTTTTGGATTGACCGGGTCTCCAGCGATGACGATCATATCCCATAAGCCAACTTGAATGGCTTTTGTCACTAATTCCACCCGCATTTGAATATTTTCATGTGCTTCCTGCATCTTTTGCAAAGCTTCATTCATTTGCGCCACTGCTTCTATCGTTTGGCTAGAAGAAAATGCAGCAGTATCTAATCTTGCTGAAAGGTCTCCCTTTTCAATTCGTTCTATTAATTGGCTGCTTTCACTCAGAAGGATTTCAGCCGATGAATCATTTGCTTTCCTCTTAAACATCTTTCATAACTCCTTTCAACTTTAACGTTCTTGAAATATTTTACAGTTATAAACAATTCTTTATTAGGACTTTAGTAGTACAAATGATATATCGACAAAAACTGAAAATTGTTTATGTCATAAATAAGGCAAATGTTCATTTATTTGAAGTTTCATTTTTAGGATATGGATAAAATAAGTTAATTATGGATATAAATATATGTTTTGATAGAATCAACCTCTATTTTTGTCTGAAAAATCTCTTTTTTTATATTGACACTGACGTCTTGAAAAAAGAAAATGGAACATAAGCATTTTTTAAAAAAGGAGAACGTCATGAGCGCGAATCAGGAGCAACAAGAATTAAAAAAGCTTTTATCACCGCGTCACATTCGCATGATTGCGATGGGCGGGGTCATTGGTACAGGAATCTTTAAAGGAAGTGCCGATACAATTGGTTTAGCAGGCCCTGGGGTTATTTTTTCCTATGTATTTGCCGGATTGCTGCTCCTCATTGTAATGGCAGCATTAGCCGAAATGGCCATTGTGTACCCGGGAAATAATCTACGCGACCTTATACAAATTGCGCTTGGTCAACGTTTTTCATTTGTTGTCGGCTGGGTTTACTGTTTTATGTGGCTCACTGTATGTGTCATTGAGATTATTGCAGCTGGCAGTCTGCTTCAATACTGGCTGCCGAACGTGCCGTTATGGTCACTATGTTTACTTTGCTCACTCTTAGTCATCGGAATTAACTTAAATAATGTAAAATACTTTGGTGAAATTGAGTTTTGGTTCGCTGGAATGAAGATTTTCGTTATTATTGTCTTTATTATTCTCGGTGCAGCATTATTATTTGGGATCATTCCAAACGAACAAAGCACACCAGCGCTTACCAACTATCAAAACTTCGTCCCGAATGGATGGGGTGCGATCTTTGCATCACTTTTAGTGGTTATTTTCTCTTATGGAGGCTCTGAATTGATCGGGCTGACCATTACTGAAACAAAGGATGCGGAGAAGGTCTTGCCTGGAGTAGTCAAAAGTATGATGTGGCGGATTATCTTATTTTACACATTGCCGATTTTGATCATCTGCGGACTCATTCCTTGGAATCAAATTGACCCAAATAACAGTCCTTTTGTCCAAGTCTTTTCTGCTGCTGGTATGCAGGGCGCCTCTCACTTCATTAATTTTGTCTTGATTACAGCCGTTCTATCTGCGGCCAATTCTGGAATTTATGGAACGACGAGAATGATTCATTCTCTTTCTAAATCAGACGGCGGTCCGAAAAAACTGGCACAGGTCAACAAAAGAGGCGTACCCATTTTAAGTTTATGGGTTACCGTTCTATTTCTTCTCATTGGAACATTTTTTGCTTACTTATATCCAGACCAAATTTTCAGCTACATGCTGGCTATTCCTGGTTTTGCTGTTTCACTCATTTGGATCAGCATTTGTATGGCACATCTGAAGCTGCGTCCAAAATATCCACAGGAGCCGTATTTCAAGGTGTGGCTGTTTCCGTATCTAACTTTATTTGCAGGTCTTGTACTCAGTTTGAGCTTTGTTTTGTTCCTATTCAGACAAGAAAACCTGCCTAGCTCCATTATCAGCATCGGTTTCTTAGTCGCTGCCATCATCGCTTCATTCTTAATGAAAAAGAAGGCTTAAATACCAAAACCCGCCGAAATGGCGGGTTTTTTTATGAGCTGCTATCTTCTGTTACCTCAAAATCAATCGACGCTTTTGGAATGCCGTTGATGATAATCGTTAAAGTATGGGTTCCCTCATAGTGCTTTCTCGTCGTCATATTTTGAAAGGACTGAGACCTGATAAATTCTCTATGTAACGCTGAACTTGTTTCAAACTCTGTGATTTTAAATACCTTTTGATTGCGGGTACCCCGAGCTTTGACATAGTCTATGGCATACTCTACACGCAGCTTTAGTGGCTTAGCCGCCTGAAGTGTAAATTGAAAGGTCATTTTCTCTCCAATACGAATAGGGTCTTGCACTACCTTCAAATCTGTTACTTGAACAGATGGATCATCCCCATAGCCAAACAAAGCCATGATATCTGGATCGCCTTTTTTTAGTAAGGTACGAGATGCATGTTTGATGATCCAGTTCGTATGTTCATTCGTTCCATACCAGCTTTTAGCCGTCTTCTTCATCAGATCAGGCCGAATCGCTGAAATGTCATTTAAGTGGTTCGCTACACTTTTTTGCACATAGCGCGCTGGGTCCGACTTCAGGTTTTCTAAAATAGGCAGCGTAACCGAAGGATCCTTTTTAAGTGCAGGAACAGTTAATCCCCATGGCAAACGTGGTCTGCATCCTTCACTCGCCAGCCGCCGAATATGCTCATTTTGATTCTGTGACCATACAAGCATTTGCGCCAGCATTTTGTCTTGACCCTGAATCAGAAAAGGCCGAACGGCAAATTCAGAAGTGGAAAAAGGCGTAAAGAATTCGAGCGCCTTGATCGAGATATCCCAATGCGCTAGGCCATATGTTTCGACGTAGTCTGGAAATACAAGCGCACTAAGTCCTGAAAAATGCGGGGCTGTCTGACGCAGCACCTCAATTGCCTGCTCATAATCCTTAGGCAGACAGGCATGCATCGATTCAGTGACTCTTCTCATTCTGCCTTTTAACTCAAGCTGCTGCCAATCCTTTTGAAACACAAGCCGCTGGAATTCTCCAGCATCAAACCCAGTCGACGCTTGTGCAAGTTTCTCCGCTAATTCTTCAATAAATAATTCATGATAAACGTGTTTTAATGGTTCGATCGTGTCCGCCTCCCGCTTCTCAATATCTTTATTTTACCCCAATCTGACAAAGGTGGTATTGCCAAAAGCAAAAACAGCCCTATTCCGAAGAATCAGGCTGTTGCGTTTCACTATATAAACATATTAATGATCATAATAAGTGCAATGGCACTAACAGAAATGATCGTCTCCATAGCCGTCCATGTCAAAAACGTTTCTTTAATGGTCATACCAAAATACTCTTTGATCAGCCAAAAACCAGAGTCATTGACGTGAGACAAAATCAATGAACCCGCCCCTGTAGCTAACACTAGAAGCTCTCTGCTCACATCCGGCATAGATGCAGCAATTGGTGCGACAATACCAGCTGCAGTCATCATGGAGACCGTAGCAGATCCTGTTGCTACACGAATAACCGCAGCAATCAGCCAGCTAAGCAAAATTGGCGAGATCGGCGAGTGTTTTGCTAAATCTGCAATATAATCACCAACACCCGAATCGATGAGCACATTATTGAAAGCCCCGCCTGCTCCAATGACAAGCAGAATAGAAGCAATCGGTCCTAAGCACTCATTACTAAAGGAAAGCACCCTGTCACGGCTCATCCCTTGCACAAAGCCAAGGCTGAAGAAAGAATACACCGTTGCAATCAGCAGTGCTGTAATTGGATCTCCGATGTACTTAAATACCTGATACCAAATATTGTCCTCTGGTAAAATAATATCCGCCAGTGTGGCAAGAAGCATTAAAATCACTGGCACCAAAATCGTAAACATCGTATTTGCAAAGCCGGGAAGTTTTCGATCTTCATTGCGTTCAGTAAATTGCTTTCTCAGCAGCTCTGGAACTGGTTTATGAATCCGCTTTCCAATCCACTTTCCATACAGCGGCCCAGCAATAATAGCTGTCGGCAAACCGACAATAATGGAAAAGAAAATGGTTTTCCCCACGTTGGCATGATAGATGCCGACAGCTGCCATGGCAGCTGGATGAGGCGGCACAAGACCGTGAACGACAGACAAGCCAGCAATGAGCGAAATCCCAATTGTCACGAGCGAGATGCCCGTTTCAATCGCAATCGTAAACAATAAAGGAATGAGAAGAACGAATCCGACCTGGAAAAAGACAGGTATTCCCACAATAAAGGCAACAAACATCATCGCCCAATGCACATTTTTTGTCCCAAACCGGCCGATTAATGTGTGAGCGATCCGCTCAGCTCCACCTGATTCAGCCATCATTTTCCCAAGCATGGTTCCAAGCGCTAGAACTATGGCCAGCAATGATAACGTATTGCCTAACCCCGTTTTGATGGATTGAATGATTTCCTGCAGGTCCATCCCTGTGGCAAAACCGACTAACATAGAGGTAATAATTAAACTCACAAACGGATTCAACTTAGCAACTGTTATGAGGATGAGTAAAAGGACAATTGCGGCAATCACGATGAATAAAAGCATGCTCTCCCACCTTTTCCCTGATGTTTAATGATTTTGTTTTAATTGAAGCGCACTAATGACATCAAATTCATCCTTGAGTTTGTCATAGAGACGCTCATATAAGTAAAACAGTTCTATGTATGTTTCATTGTTCTCCATATTTGGTTCATGACGGGCAGAGATTCGAATCCAATCTTGAACCTCTTCTATCTCTTCCATATAACCTAAACTATGAAGTGCGAGCACAGCCGCCCCAAGTGCTGATGCTTCGTAGCTTTCTGGGACAAGTACTTCCCTGCCCATCGTATCCGCTAAAATTTGCCGCCACAACGGAGATCGCGCAAATCCGCCCGACGCCCTGACATCCTTTGCTGAACCGGTTAAATCCCTTAAGGCAACACCGATTGAGAACACACTCATAATGACGCCTTCTAACACAGCTCTTATAAAATGCTCCCGCTTATGCTGAAGACCGATCCCAAAGAAAGTGCCTCTCGCATTTGGATTCCAATAAGGTGCACGCTCACCTGTTAAAAATGGCAGAAACAGCAGTCCCTCTGAGCCGGCTGGAACTTTTTTCGCAATATCAATCATCAGGTCGTAAGGGTCCACTCCAAGACGCTTTGCTACCTCTACCTCCGAGGATCCAAATTCATCCTTCAGCCATCTCAGCATGATCCCGCCATTATTCGTCGGTCCTCCAACCACCCAATGCTTATCAGTCAACGCATAGCAGAACGTTCTTGACTGTTCATCTGTTATTGGTTTGTCCACGACCGTACGGACTGCACCGCTTGTCCCAATCGTGACAGCCACCTCACCTTTTCCAATCGCTCCCACACCTAAGTTCGCTAGAACCCCATCATTCGCACCAACAACAAATGGTGTATCTTCCGCAATGCCCATTCGCAGGGCGATCTCTGGCTGAAGCCCTCTCAGCTGATACGTCGTGGGAACAAGTTCAGACAATTGATCAGCCTCAATTCCAGCAATACGCAGCGCCTGCTCATCCCATTGAAGCGTTTCCAAACGGAACAGTCCCGTTGCTGAAGCGATTGAATAATCGACGACATACTGACCGAAGAAATGATAAAGAATATATTCTTTGATAGAAATGAATTTCGCTGCCTTCTTGAAGACATCAGGTGCCATTTCCTTGATCCACCGTATTTTTGAAAGCGGTGACATTGGATGGATCGGTGTACCGGTTCTTTTATACACTTGGAAGCCGTCCATGTCTGAAGTGATTCGCTTCGCTTGTTCTGCACTTCTGTTATCTGCCCAAATGATACTGTTCGTTAACGCCTTGCCATCCTTATCCATCACAATCAAGGAATGCATCGCTGTACTAATCCCGACGCCTATGAGATGTTTTGCATCAAATGCTGCTTTCGTCAACGCACCTCTTACACTTGCAATGACGGCTTCTAATATATGTTCAGGGTCCTGTTCAACCCATGCTGGCTGGGGCTGAATGAGATCATAAGGAACCGAATGCTTTGCTATCACTTTCCCCTGTGGTCCAAACAGAACCGCCTTTGTACTTGTTGTTCCAATATCCAAACCAATTACCGCCTGGTTTCCCTTCATCTGTATCACGCCCAATCATTGATTTGAAATCATATTTTATTGTTTTGATATACCTGTTAAATCCCATTATAGGAATAATTTTTTCGACATTCAACGACTAAAAAGAAAATTATTTTCACTTAAAAGCTCAAAATCGTTACCACAACGGCATTTTTCACTAATAGAAAAATTTATTTTTGAAACCATTACACCCTTTTTTGTGAAATGGTTTCTCTCATTTGTTTTAAATTCGTTAAAGTTTCCTGCTGTCTTAAGTGAGCAAGTGCAAAGTATAGTACGTCAATGACAGTGAGCTGAGCAAGTCTTGCAGACATCGCTTCTGTTCGAAAAGCCGTTTCTTGCGTCGAAGTATACAAGGTGACATCGGCAAGCTGGCTCAATGGAGAGCGCTGATAACTTGTAATACCGATGGTTTTCGCTCCTTTTTCCTTTGCTGTTTTCATTGCATCGAGTAAATCTTTATTACGGCCAGAATGAGATATACCAATCACTGTACTGTGCTGGTCGAGAAGACCGGCAGACATCGCTTGAAAATGGGAATCGGTGTGAACAATACAGTTGATACCTGTCCTCATAAATTTATGAAAAGCGTCTGTTGCAATGAGGCCAGACCCGCCACTCCCATAAAACTCTAAGCGCTTTGCTTCATGAATGATTTGTATGGCTTTTTCTACATCCTCTGGATTCAGTAATTGAAAGCTATCCTTTAATGCAGATATATTCGCCTGAAAAACCTTTTGCATAAAAACGGCCGTATCATCATCAAGACTCATTTCTTCATCTACATAATCAGGCTTTGTTTGATCTATTTCCTGGGCAATTGCAATCTTCAAATCTTGAAAGCCCTCAAATCCAAGCCTTTTACAAAGACGAAAAATCGTTGCCTCTGAGCTCGCTGTCTTTTTAGCAAGCTCGACAATTGATAAATGAATAATGTCGCCAGGTTCACTCGTAATATGTTCTGCAATTCCTTTCAACTTTGGCGGTAATCCTCTGCTTGCTGCTCGTATTTTTTCAATACTACTTAAACTGACAGAAGCCAATTGACTTCACTCCTTCCTTATTCATGTGAGCGCATACATTTCCTCATGTTCCCATCTTATAAAAAAGAAGCCTGTTTGCACAGACTTCTTTTTTATGAATTCATCGTTTTGATCAATAAATCGAAAAAATTTACTCAAAATTTTATAATATACACTTTTAGCTCAACAATCTACCACATTATTTTCAACTTCATTTTCTGTATTTTTTTCCAGAAACCTTAAGCATTTTACCCTTATTTCTTCTAAACTATCACTTAATTCATGTGGTATTAAACTTTCTACATCTTCAAGTTCTGTTCCCAAATGAAGTATATTTATCAGCTCTTCATTTATCCCTTTCTTCTTTAAAACATCGATTGTTCGAGGACTGAACATGAGCTTTTCCGCTTCTTCTATAGTAATTAAACCTTCTTTTAACGATATGATTATACCAATGATATTTATAACAATAATCCTATCTAAATCTTCATGTGAAGAATATCTTAGTTCTATTTTATTCATAAATCATTTCACACTCCAACCTTTTTTAACTTTCACATCATACACCAAACCAGATTTACTTTGAAAATAATGTACAGAAACCTTTTTTCCGTCTTTATAGCCATCTTTATATACTTTTTTCCAAGTCCCTCCTTCAATCTGTTTTAACTCAGATAACAACTTCTTATTATTTACTGTAACTTTTTTAGTCCCATTTTGAACAGCTTTAAAACCAGCAGGATATTTAGGGGCATATTTTATTGATTTATACAAATGTTTACTTGCTTTAACCCCGTTTACAAAAATAGTCCGAATGACAAGACCCCATACAGCATCGGCTTCTTTATAACCAATTTGGACTCTTTTGTCTCTTGAAGAAGCCTCTCGATTAATATTGAATGTTACAGACGGTGAAAATAACGATACAATTAAAGTAAAAATAATGAGAAAAGGGATACGTCTTTTCAATTTAAATTACCTCCTGATATTAACTATATAAAACACAATATAACATACTAGGAATATTATAACTATTTCATTCTGTAGAAAATTAAAACGAATCTTTATACTGTTTAAAAGATATCTCTGTCTTTTAACATCTTATTTATTACAATATAAATTCATAAAGTAATGAATAAAAAAGAATATACCCCTCGGAACGTCCACAAAATATTCACTAAAATCTAATCATCTAGCGCAAGGACAATATCATTTAACCTACCGAAATATTAAAAGACCCTTTTCAACTCATTTTTTCTTAAAATTGAATTGGTATGATTCTTCTGAATCTTTTCCCCGCCTCACTCGTATATACTAAAAGAGTGATTGATTTGAAAGGAGATCTGTTTGTGGGATATATTTTGTTATTTTCGGTTGTGATCGGTCTTGTCTTGACCCTTTTGCTCACACCGCTCAGGTTGATCGTTAGAAAGAAAGGGACAGAACAGCAGGTGCCGCTCATGTGGATTGCAGGCCTTGCTTTGCTGTTCATGATCGGTATTTTTGTATTCTATTACATCACCAATTTAGATCGTAACCCTTCCTCCCTCTGGCTGATTGGACTTGTTGTGACAGCAGCAGGCGCCTTTTTGTCAGTAGGATTGGAGCGTAAGATCAAAGGTGTGCTGTTTCTTATTCTATTGCTGCTCGGTGTTTACATGGCGACAGCTTTCCTATTCAATGCGAATGAGAAATTTGATGTCTCGAAAATGGATCAAAAAGTAGAAATCAAAGCGTTTGATGAGACAGAAACACCTGCGAGTGTACCGCCTCAATTTGCTCGGAACAAAATGAAGAAATCGTTTGGTCAGGTTCCAAACACAAGCTACTATGAGCTTGGCAGCTTGCAAATTCAGAAGGTCAACGGTGAGTATGTATACATCGCTCCAGTGGAGTTCTCGGACTTCTTTAAATGGATTCGTGCAGGCAGCACGCCGGGTTACTTTACATTAAGTGCGACCGACTCCTCTGCTAATCCAAAATTCGTGAAAACAGAGATGGTCTATACGCCTTCTTCCTATTTCAACAAAGAAATTGAGCGGCATATCCGTCTCCAGTACCCAGATTTAATTTTCTATGGCGGCACACAGCTGGAAATCAATGATGACGGCAAGCCTTATTACATTCAAACGTATGGCGATTTCATCTCTGCCCGAAACGGCTTTAAAGCTTCCGGTGTCGTCGTTGTTGATGCCAAAACAGGTGCGACGAAGAAATATGCTCTAGATCAAGTACCTGCCTTTATCGACGGTGCTGTTTCACCAGAGGCAGTCAGTCTGCAAAACAGCTATTTCGGAAACTATATTCACGGGTTCTGGAACAGTATGTTTGGAAAGTCAGATGTCAAGCTGCCTTCCGATGAAGGAACGGAAGCCAATGTGAGCCCAGTGTTTGATTCAAAAGGAGATATGTATTACTTCACAGATTTCACAAGTCCGAAAGAGGGCGTTGATTCCATGCTCGGATATGCCCTGACCAATGCCCGAACAGGAAAAGCGACTTATTATACCGGAAATCTTGAAGAATCCTACATGGATTCTCAGGGCGCTCTGCAAATTATTGAGAAACGATTCATCGAGAAAAAATGGAAAGGGCGCATGCCGATTCTCTATAATTTCTATGGAGAAGCCAGCTGGCTCACACCTGTTCTCGATTCAAATGGATTCCTGCAAAACTACTTTATCGTTTCTGCAGCCAATCCAGAAATCGCCGCGTACGCTTCTACACCAAACGAAGCACTGAGAGCCTATAAGACAGCTCTTCAAAAAGGCGGCGGTACCGTTAACAGTTCCTCTAAGCAAGAAAAGAAAGAAGCGGCAGGGAAGGTCAAACGTGTCTACAAAGAAAAGACCGGTGATTATACAACCGTCACCTTCCTGCTAGACGATGGGAAAAGCTACACTATGTCATCTGAAAAAGAACCGCTCGTCATTTATTTAAAAGAGGGCGATCAGATCACCATGAAATATACAGATACAGGTGAGATTTTCCTTCCAGTCGATGAAATCAAAATTAAAGGGTTATAAAAAAAGACGTTTCTCCTACTGAGGAGAAGCGTCCTTTTTCTCTTTCCTTAACAATTCAACGAGCAATTCCTTATTTTTATTTCCCCCGGTCATCGGTGACTCGACATAGGAGAACTTTCGTTTGAAATCCATGCCTCTGACAGAAATAACAGCCAATTCACCGCCAATGCTGCCTCGCTGGAGGACATATTTAGATAAAACAGAAAGACCCATTCCATGGATCACAGCTTCTTTAATGGCTTGATTGCTGCTAAAGGTCACAAAGGTTCGCGCTTTCAGTCCATTTGATTTCAGGACATGCTGTAAATATTCTCCTGTCCCTGATCCCTCTTCTCTCGTGATCCATGTTTCGTTTTGTAATTGATCAATGGTGACATCTTTTCTCTTGGCAAAAGGATGATCTAATGGCGCCACAATATAAAGCTCGTCCTCTAGAAAAGTTTCTACAGAAAGCTCTTTGTCATTGGTCTGTCCTTCGATCAAACCAATGTCAACATGGAATAAACGGACATGTCTAGCGATCGCCTCTGTATTATCAATGACCACCTCAATATCAACATGCGGATAGAGCTGATGAAACTCCGCCAATATTTGCGGCAGCACATACTCACCAATGGTGAAGCTCGCCCCGATGGTCAGCTTTCCTCTTGCCAGGTGGTGATGCTCATAAATGTCCTGCTTCGCCTGTTCATAGAGACGAATGATTTGTTTTGATCGATGGTACAGCATATCCCCAGTTGGTGTAACGGTTAATTGCTTTGGTGAACGATTCAGCAGAACGGTCTGGAATTCCTGCTCCAAGTTCTTAATATGAAGACTGACACTTGGCTGAGAAATTCGCAGCTTTTGGGCTGCTTTTGTAAAGTTCTTCTCCTCCACCACTGTCACAAATGTCTTCAGTGCATCGTAATACATCGGTCCCTCTCCTATCAGAAATCTTAATCCAACACCTTACCTATATATATCTTACTAATTCCTTTCCAGCACGTAAAGAACCGCCTAAACGAAAACAATTTAATAAAAATATTTACTAATTTTTTTAAAGACTCTATACTAAGAGGAGATATTTTCTATAGGAGGTGCTGATTTGGCAGCTAAAATAAAGGACATTGCAGAAAAAGCAGGCTTATCCATTGCAACGGTATCTCGCGTACTGAACCAAGATCCCAACCTATCTGTCACCGATCAAACACGCGAAAAAGTATATGCCGCCGCAGAAGCTTTGTCCTACCAAAAGAAGACATTCAAACATTCATTAAAAAAAATCGCCTTTCTCTATTGGATGACCGAAAAGGAAGAGCTTGAAGATATTTATTTTAAATCCATTCGACTCGGCATTGAGGAACTCACCAATACTCGGAGCTTAAATGTCACCGCTTACAATCCGTCTGATGGGCTACATTCCATTGATTCTGCTACAGAAGGAATCATCGCCATCGGCCGCTTTAAAACGTCAGAACTTGACCAATTATATGCGATCACTCCGCACATTGTCTTTATTGATACGACGCCAGATGAAGACCGTTTTGATTCTGTAAAGCCGAACCTAAAACGAATTGTTGAAAAGATCATCGATTCTTTTATCGAAAAAGAGCACCAATCCATTGGATTCATTGGCGGCACAGACCTTGATCTGAATACGAATGTGCACATTCCAGATATTCGTGAAACGACTTTCCGTGAATACATGCTGGCCCGCCATATGCTTGATGAGCGATTGGTCTATATCGGCCACCATTTCTCAGTAGATGAAGGCTATTCGCTGATGATGAAGGCGATCGACGAGCTTGGTGATGATCTACCCACCGCTTTTTGTGTCGCTAGTGACCCTCTTGCCATCGGCTGCTTACAAGCATTAAATGAGCGAGGATTTTCTCTGCCGAACCGCGTCAGCGTCTTTAGTATCAACGATATTCATGTGTCTCAATATGTGTCGCCGCCGCTCACCACGTATCACATCCATACGTCATTACTTTGTGAGACAGCGATCGATTTACTTTTAGAAAGACTTGTGGACGGCAGAACACTACCTAAAACTGTGCTGATTGCGTCAGAACCTGTTTTTCGGAAAAGTACCATATAATCAACTGGAAGTCCCTCCTCATGTGGAGGGCTTCTTTTCTCTCTATACGAGTAAAAAATTTTACTTAATAAATTTAATAAAATATGTTTACTTTTTTTACTTAAGTTGATATTCTCACATTAAGAAAGCGTTTTCTTATCATCTGTGAAAAAAGAACGAGAGGGGATTACCAATGAAAAAGGGAAAATGGGCGACATTATCAGCAGTCGTTGGTACTGCTGTGCTTCTGCTTTCAGCATGCGGGCCAGGAGATGACAATTCAAGCGGGACACAGCCAGCATCTACAGGTACAAAGACCTTGCTAGTATGGGAGGATGTCAAAAAGTCTGATGGGATTCAAGACGCTGTAAAAGAATTTGAAAAACAAAACGATGTGAAAATCAAAGTGGTCGAAAAAGCGTATGCCGACCAAATCGAAGCTCTCCGCCTTGATGGAGCAGCCGGGACAGGCCCAGACGTCATCACGATGCCTCACGATCAAATTGGATCAGCCGTCACTGAGGGGCTGTTACAGGAAATCAAGCCTGATCAAAAAGTGATCGATTCCTTTACAGACGAATCCATTCAATCACAAACGATAGACGGCAAGCTGTATGGCCTTCCTAAATCCGTTGAAACGACAGTGCTTTTCTATAACAAAGACCTTGTCAAAAAGGCACCAACTACACTTGATGGCTGGTATGACCTTTCGAAAAAGCTGACAAAAAACGGGAAATACGGTTTTGTAGCGAAATGGGATGAAATTTACTATGCACAAAGTGTGTTAGGCGGATCAGGAGGCTATATTTTCAAACAGAAAAGCGATGGCTCCTATGATGTGAATGATATTGGCCTGAACAACGATGGCGCTGTTGAAGGCGGAAAATACATTCAAACATTCTTTAGCGAAGGACTTTTCCCGAAAGGCATCATTGGTGAACAAGGAATCAATGTCCTCAACTCCTTATTCACAGAGAAAAAGGCCGCAGCTGTCATTTCTGGTCCATGGTCATTTGGTCCATATAAAGAAGCTGGTATTGACTATGGCGTAACAGAGCTGCCAACACTCCCGAACGGAAAGCATATGAGCTCATTCTTAGGTGTAAAGAGCTACAACGTCTCCTCTTATTCTAAAAATAAAGACCTAGCTGAGAAATTTGTTGAGTTTATCACGAATGAAAAAAATTCGAAGAAGCGATTCGAAGTAACAGAGGAAATTCCACCAGTGAAAAAGCTGATGAAGGATCCAATCATCACAGGAAACGCCAATGCGGATGCTGTTTCAAAACAAACGAAATATGCCACGCTGACACCGAATACCCCTGAAATGGCAGAGGTGTGGAAGCCGATTGACAGCGCGTTAGGTCTCATTGCAACAGGCCGGACAGATGTGAAAAAGGCATTTGATGATGCGGTCAATCAAATCGACTCTCAAATTAAAGCAAATCACTCTAAGTAATCATCAAACACGGGTAGCCTTTAAGTCTATCAAGCTGCCCGTATTTGATCTAATTTCATATGAAGTAGGTGTTAGACGTGACGGGTAACCTTGAACTAGACCGCACACACATAGTGGAATCAAAGACACACCGGAGACGGGCGCTAATGTTCTCCTTAATACCCGGGATGGGGCAGATGTACAACAAACAGTACGGCAAAGGGGCACTTTTTTTCCTGTTCGGCGTCTCTTTTTTCATCGTATTTTATGATTTATTCAATATTGGCTTTTGGGGGCTGTTCACACTTGGTACGATGCTGCCTCGTGACAACTCTGTTTTTCTTTTAGCAAAAGGGATTATTGCGCTGTTAACAGCTTGTTTTGGTATCGGCTTTTACGTACTCATGATGCGTGATGCTTTTATGAACGGAAAGAAACGTGATCAAGGGATTCCGCTTCATTCCATCCGAGCTCAATATCATCAGCTGATCGACCAAGGCTTTCCTTACTTAATGAGCACTCCTGCTTTCTTTTTACTTCTATTCTCTGTTGTCTTTCCTATTATGTTCAGCTTTGCGCTTGCCTTTACGAACTACGATTTATACCACTCGCCTCCTGCCAATCTGATCGATTGGGTAGGGATCAAGAACTTCCAAAATATCTTTTCAATTGATATTTGGAGAGACACTTTCATTGATGTACTTGGCTGGACCGTCGTATGGACGCTGGCTGCTTCGACCCTTCAATGTGCTGTCGGCATCTTTCTAGCGGTTCTGCTCAATCAGAAGGATTTAAAAGGAAAACGTTTTTTTAGAACCATTTTGATTCTCCCTTGGGCTGTTCCGGGTTTTGTGACCATTTTGGTGTTTGCCGGACTGTTCAACGATACATTTGGAGCCATTAACAACACACTTTTTGCATCGATTGGAATTGATCCAAAACCATGGCTGACAGATCCATTTTGGAGCAAAATTGCCCTCATTGCGATGCAGACTTGGCTTGGATTTCCTTTTGTTTTCATTATGACAACCGGTGTTTTGCAAGCAATTCCAGAGGATCTATACGAAGCTGCGACCATTGATGGGGCAAACTTCTTTCAGAAATTCCGGTCCATCACGTTACCGCTTGTCCTTTATTCCATTGCGCCTATATTAATCACGCAATATACGTTTAACTTTAACAACTTTAATATCATCTACTTATTTAATGGCGGAGGACCGCCTGTCGCTGGCTCAACTGCAGGGGGAACGGACATCTTGGTTTCTTGGATTTACAAACTCACGATGCAGTCTTCTCAATATGCACTCGCTGCCGCTGTCACGATCTTACTTTCAATCTTTGTCATCGCCATTGCACTCTGGCAGTTTAAGAGAACGAATTCATTCAAAGAGGAGGACATGATGTGATATGGGATCAAAACAAAACAAGCTCATTCGTCTGAGCATCACTTATTTTATCCTTTTCATTGCCTCCATTTGTATTCTATATCCACTGCTTTGGACGATCGGTGCTTCCTTTAACCCTGGGAACAGCCTCATGAGTACAAGCATGTTTCCGAAGAATCCAACGTTCAGCCACTTCACCGAGCTGTTCTTCGGTCAGGGGGCACTTTATGCAAAATGGTATTGGAACTCAATGAAGATCAGTATTGCCACAATGGTTTTAACGCTCGTTCTTGTCAGTTTTACAGGCTATGCCTTTTCCAGATTCCGCTTCAAAGGACGGAAAAATGGGCTGATGCTCTTTTTGCTGCTGCAAATGATTCCTCAATTTTCAGCACTGATAGCGATTTTTGTTCTTGCTCAAATGCTTGGACTCATTAACAGCCACCTTGCCCTGATTTTGATTTATGCAGGTGGACAAATTCCGATGAATACGTATTTAATGAAAGGCTATCTTGATGCGATTCCAAAGGATCTCGATGAATCAGCCAGAATGGACGGCGCAGGGCATTTCCGGATTTTCATCCAAATTATTATGCCTCTCGCTAAGCCCATCTTAGCTGTTGTCGCAATCAACTCATTTACAGGTCCGCTGGGTGATTTCATCATTTCCAGTGTCATTGTCCGCTCACCCGAAATGTATACGCTCCCAATCGGTCTGTACAATCTTGTGTCAGACAAAATGGGTGCAAGCTACACGACCTTTGCAGCCGGGGCTTTACTCATTGCGATTCCAGTCGCTTTATTGTTCCTTGTTTTACAAAAACAATTTGTGTCCGGTCTCACACAAGGCGGGACAAAAGGATAAGGGGAGATTTGATGAAGAAATGGTTGCTTGTCACTGTTGTCGTTTTCTTTCTGATGGGATTAGGTATTCTGCCTGAAGCAAGGGCCGATACGATTTCTGTGAAACCGATCAATGGACTGCAAGGTGATTTCATCAAGGGAGCCGATATCTCGATGCTTGCAGAAGTGGAGAAAAGCGGCGGCAAATACTACAACCAGAACGGACAGCAGGTTGATCCGCTCAAGCTATTAAAGGATAAAGGCGTCAACTATGTGCGTATCAGACTGTGGAACCATCCATATGACAATCAAGGCCGTGCCTATAACGGCGGCACAAATGATCTCAATACAGCCATCGCTTTATCGAAACGTGCAAAAGCACAAAACATGAAAGTGCTGCTTGATTTTCACTACAGTGATTTCTGGACTGACCCCGGTAAACAATTCAAACCGAAAGCGTGGGCATCCCTCTCACAAAGCGATTTAGAAAAAGCGGTCGGCACTTACACAGGTGATGTGCTCAAAGCGATGAGAGCGCAAAATGCCTTGCCGAATATGGTTCAGGTCGGGAATGAGTTGAACTCAGGTATGCTGTGGCCAAACGGAAAAAGCTGGGGTGAAGGCGGTGGTGAATTTGACCGGCTCGCTGCTCTGCTAAAAGCTGGCACAAATGCCGTCCGCTCTGTCGATTCAAACATCAAAATCATGCTTCACCTTGCACATGGCGGAGACAATGGTGCATCCCGCTGGTGGTTTGATGAAATCACAAAACGAGGCGTCTCCTTCGATACGATCGGTTTATCTTATTACCCGTATTGGGACGGCGGCTTTAGCGGTCTTACGTCCAATATGAATGATATTAGTGCCCGCTATAACAAAGACGTGATCGTGGTGGAAACCGCTTACGGCTTTACAACAGCGAACGGTGACAACCTAGATAACTCATTTAATCAAGACTCTGTCAATACAGCCGGCTATCCCGCCTCACCTCAGGGCCAGGCATCTTTTATACGAGATCTATCCGAAAAGATTTCACAAGTAAACAACAACCGCGGAAAAGGGTTCTTTTATTGGGAGCCGCTTTGGATTCCAGCGAAAGGTGCTCCGTGGTCTAGTCAATACGGGCTGGCTTATATCCAAACAACCGGTACTGTCGGAAATGCGTGGGAAAATCAAGCGATGTTTGATTTCAACGGAAAAGCACTGCCTTCTCTTGATGTATTTAAACAAATGACACCGTAACTAAAAGGATAGGACGTGACAAAATGGGAAAGCGTTACCCACTCGTTCACCCAAATGTGAAAGGCTTTTTGCATGGTGGCGATTACAATCCAGATCAATGGCTCCATATGCCAGAGATCATTGAAGAAGATTTTCGATTAATGAAGCTTGCACACTGTCAAACATTCTCCATCAACATTTTCGCATGGAGTAAGCTAGAGCCAGCAGAAGGTCAGTATGACTTTGCATGGCTGGATGACATCATGGACCGCTTGGCAGCGCAGGGGGCACACGCCATTCTCGCAACGCCAAGCGGAGCAAGACCTGCTTGGCTGTCACAAACATATCCAGAAGTATTGCGCGTCGAAGCGAATCGTCAGCGTAACTTACATGGACTGCGCCACAATCATTGCTTCACCTCTCCGGTTTATCGAGAAAAAACGAATACACTCAACCGGCTGCTGGCGGAACGCTACAAGGATCATCCAGCACTGATCATGTGGCACATTTCGAATGAGTACGGCGGCGAATGTCATTGCGATCTTTGCCAGGAAGCATTTCGAGACTATTTGAAAGGCAAATACAATCATGACCTTGAGGCTTTGAATCAAGCTTGGTGGACTGGATTTTGGAGCCACACGTATAGTGATTGGTCACAAATCGAGTCACCTGCACCGCATGGGGAGCACATGATTCACGGCATGAACCTGGATTGGAAGCGCTTTGTCACAGCACAAACGATCAATTTTTACAAAAATGAAATTGAGCCGCTGCGGGAATTGACGCCTCATATCCCAGTAACCACGAACTTTATGGGCGACTACCCGCATATGCGTCCATTCCTTGGGCTGGATTATCATCAATTTGCAAAAGAGGTCGATGTGATCTCATGGGATAGTTATCCTGCTTGGCATAGCGGCAGAGAAACAACGGCCGAATTAGCATCAAACGTTGCCTTTGTACATGATTTGTATCGTTCCTTAAAGGACGGACAGCCGTTTCTCGTCATGGAGAGTACGCCGAGCCTTGTGAACTGGCATGAAGTGAACAAGGTGAAACATAAAGGTATGGCACACCTTTCTGCCATGCAGGCAATTGCCCACGGATCAGACTCCGTGCTTTATTTCCAATGGCGGCAAGGCCGAGGCGCCTCTGAGAAATTCCACGGTGCCGTTGTCGATCATTCTGGTCATGAACATACGCGCGTGTTTCAAGAGGTAGCTGATCTAGGGAAACAACTGGAGCAGCTGCACCCAATTGCGGGCACATCCGTTCAGCCAGAGGTCGCCATCATTTATGATTGGGAAAATCACTGGGCCATTGATGATGCGCAAGGCTTAAATAATACAAACAAACGCTATGTAGAGGCTTGTCAAACTCACTATCGAAGCTTTTGGAAAAAAGGTATCTCTGTTGATATAGTCGGGATGGAAAAGGATTTCTCATCCTATCGTGTGCTCATTGGGCCAATGCTCTACATGATCAAACCAGGCGTTGCAGAAAAAATTGAAGCCTTTGTCAAAGCGGGCGGCATTTTTATCGCGACTTACTGGAGCGGCATAGTCGACGAAAATGATCTCTGTTTCCTCGGCGGTTTTCCTGGCCCTCTGCGCCATGTACTTGGCATTTGGGCAGAGGAAATCAACACATTGATGCCTGATGAACATGTGTTAATGACCACAGGGAATGGACGCACCTATCATGTCGGACAATATTGCGAATCTATACATCCTGAAACGGCCTCTGTGTTAGGGCATTTTGAGAACGGCTGCTACGAAGGACAGCCAGCCCTGACTGTCCGTTCATTAGAAAAAGGGAAAGCATACTATATGGCCTCCGAAAATGAGCAGTCTTTTTATGATGAGTTTTACGAAGACCTTATCGCAGGTATTGGCATACAGCCTGTCCTATCCACTGCCATTCCAGAAGGAGTCAGTGTACAAAAACGAACAGACGGTACGCAGGACTATGTGTTTTTGATGAATTTCACAGAAGAGCAGAAGAACATGTCACTAGATTCAGAGGCAAGCTATGAGAATATGCTGACTGGACAGCAAGTGCCTGAGCAGCTTCAACTTGATCCTTACGAGTATGTCATCTTGAAAAATCGTTGAAAGAAGCGTCCATTTATTGGGCGCCTTTCAATTTAATAAGTCTAAATACCCATATTAATTATGATGAATTTAATCATTATTTTTTATCTAAATTTTTTTACAATATTTGATGCCGCATCATGACTGGTCCCTCCATCCTTTTTTACCATTGTATAGGTATGAAAGCGGTTGCCTAATACTCATATTTTTGATACCCTTTTTTTCAATGCAGATATGGGACTGCATTGTGATAAAAAGAGCAAGAAAATGTAAACGGTTTATTGTAGGGGGAGGGACTTATGTTAACGTTTGTTGGATTGTTGATTATTTTAACGATTGTTGTATTGCTGATTTGGGGGAAAGCAAGTCCAATTGTTGCCATGGTCATGGTGCCTTTAATCGGGGCATTCATCGCAGGATTTGGGATTAATGACATTCAATCATTCTTTGAAGAAGGGATTATCAAAGTACTGCCAGTGGCGACCATGTTCATCTTCGCCATTTTATTTTTTGGCATTTTACAAGATACAGGGTTCTTTGAACCTGTAATAAAAACGCTGATTAAACTGACAAAGGGAAATGTGGTCACAGTGGCAATGGGGACAGCTCTAATAGGAGTCATCGCTCATTTAGACGGAGCAGGAGCGACTACATTTTTATTAACTGTACCTGCACTGCTTCCACTTTATAAAAAATTACATATGAGTCCGTACTTATTGCTGTTATTGATCGGGACAAGTGCTGGCTTAACGAATATGGTGCCGTGGGCAGGCCCCACAGGGCGGGCAGCAAGTGTGTTGAATATGGACCCATCTGAACTATGGGTGCCGCTCATTCCCATTCAGCTCATTGGGGTCGTTCTCGTATTAGGAATGGCATTTATTTTAGGAAAAAGGGAAGAAAAACGCATTCGGGTGAAAATCGCCGCAAATGAAATCGCTGCTGTTCAATTAGAAGGTGCAGATTGGGACCGGGCTATTCAATCCATTAGCGAGACAGGTGATGCCGCTTTAAAACGTTATCACTTAATTTGGGTGAATTTCATTCTGTTTATAGCCGTAGTTGTCCTTCTTGTGCTCAACGTGATTCCGGCTAGTTATATGTTTATGATTGGTCTTTCTCTTGCACTATTAATTAACTATCCGAAAGTGGATGTACAAATGGAGAGAATCAAGGCGCATGCACCTAGTGCACTCATGATGGCCGCTGTTATTTTCTCCGCAGGTTCATTTCTAGGAATTCTCGAAGGAACGGGAATGCTAAAAGCCATTGCTGTGGACAGCATTCAGATTCTACCAGCTTTCCTGCTTCCATTTTTACATATCATTGTCGGGCTGTTTGGGGTACCACTGGATATGCTGACAAGTACAGATGCTTATTATTATGCACTTCTGCCAATTGTCGAATCAATCACATCTGAGGTCGGCGTGACGGGCACTTCTGCGGCGTATGCCATGATGATCGGAAACATCATAGGAACCTTTGTCAGTCCTCTCGCTCCAGCCGTTTGGCTTGCGATCGGTCTTGCAGGAGTCGATATGGGGAAACACATCCGCTACTCTTTCTTCTGGATGTGGGGATTCAGTATTGTTTTATTGATCGCTGCCAAACTGATAGGCATTATTTAAATAAAAAAGACATGCGCACAGCGACGCATGTCTTTTTTCATTATGAAGGATATTCACTTGTGTGAATGTCTGCATTCGGCTTTCTAATAAGAGACATTAATCCAATGATAAACAATAGAACCATTGGAGCGAATGCAAGGCCAACTGTTCCAATTAAAAGAGTCACAGCAGAAACCAAGAAAAGAATACCTGAAAGCACGGCACGACGGTCGGTTTTCAAGAAAATCACACCTACAATCGACAGCACAGCCGCAATGGCGGAAACGACCATGAACTGAGTACCAAACGCATGAACCGAAGCCTGAAGCGTTTCAATCGGCAATGTTTCCCCTTCCTCTTTTAACACTTCATTGATTTCATCATAAAATGATGGACCCACAGAAAGGATTAATGCCCCAAACCCGACACCAATGGCATTGAGGACAATACTAATAATCCCCATAATTTTTTCACCTTTACGTTTAATCATGTGTAAACCTCCTAAAAAATTAAATTAACCTGTTTTTACTTCTCGTTTTTGGAAGACGATTAAGGCAATAGCTAAGAAAATAGCCCAATAGATGACTAGGACGGTTAGTGAGAATCCTAGAGACATACCTTCGATAAGAGTAACCTGTTCCATAAAGTATTGGGATGGATCGTTTGCAAATAACAGATATTTTGACCAATCAAAGAAGAGCATTAAAATACCTGTGACTGATCCACCCACAATATACGCTAACACACTAATGGCAATGGAGATAGCTTCACTTCTAAACACTGTAGAAATGGCGAACGAAAGGGTTCCCAAAACGACAAACATCGCACAATGAGCAAGATAATAATAGACCATATTTGCAAACTGCGAACGTTCAATCACTTCACCATTTTGATACACCAAATTCACATAATCAGTGTTAAGTCCAAAGAAAATAGCTCCCAATATGAATGACAAAATAAATAGCACCACAACAAGTAAAAGAGCATACAGCTGCACCGTAATATATTTAGATATTAGGATCTTTAGCCTTGATGGTGGACGAATCAATAATAATTTAATTGTACCATGCTTGTATTCAGCCGACACAATGGTGGAAGCAATAATGATCACAAACACACCGACTAGTTGAAGTAAATTGGCGTTTGTTTTCACATAATCCCATACACTGTGGCTAAACTGATCAGCCGGCGGCAAGTTATGCTTGATTCGATAATCATTAATAGCGATCTCTTTTTCAAGCTCTCTTTTAAAGAAACCATTCTCTGTCTCTTTGAGCTCCTTCTTGTTTTCCTTATTCATCATTTCTAGCTGGGTTTTCCAATCACCTGAAGCATGATCTTTGTCATTTGTTTTCACTACAAAGATCAGCGTGGCAACCATACCTAACACAAGAAGCCCAACCATAATCCAAGTTCCAACACGATAACTGATTTTCATCCACTCGTTTTGAATGAGGCGAATCATACGTCTGCCTCCTTTTTACCTGTTAAGCTTAAGAACTTATCTTCTAAGGTTTGTTTTTCAATTTTGATCTCGTACAAATGAATAGACGCGCTGCTCAAATGACGGATTAATTCTGGCATTTTTTGTTCTGGCATAGAGAAAAATAAGTACTGCTCCTCTTCTCTTACAGTGACGCCTTCCTCAAATGCATCAATGAGCTTCTGTGCTCCTTCAAGCTCCCCGGCTGCTACCTTCATTCGATAATTAACCAAATCATCCTGCTTCGTCTCAGCACGCTGATCCTCAATCGCAATCAGCTTTCCGGTTTGGATAATTGCAAAGCGATCACACATCAATTCCATCTCTGACATGAGGTGACTTGAAACAATTACAGCCAGCCCTTCTTCCTTCGCAAGCCTTCTCAAGTAATCTCGTATCATTCGAATCCCCTCAGGATCAAGTCCATTGGTCGGCTCATCTAAGATTAGCAGTTTCGGTCTATGTATGAGTGCCTGCGCAATGCCCAATCGCTGTTTCATTCCTAATGAAAATGTACGCACACGCTTATGTTTCACATGCTGTAAGCTGACTAGCTCTAACAGCTCATCAATTCGCGCTTCATCCACTTTCCCATTCATTCGGGCAAAGTGAACAAGATTTTGTCTTGCCGTTAAATGATTATACATTTCTGGATTTTCAATAATCGCACCGACATGTTGGATGGCATGCTGATAGGATGTTTGAATACTATGACCATTAATCAGAATGTCACCAGATGTAATGGGAGAAAGACCGACCATCATACGAATGGTTGTTGTTTTCCCTGCACCATTTGGTCCTAAGAAGCCAAAGACTTCGCCCGCTTGGACAGAAAAGCTCAAGTCTTGAACAATCTTTTTCCCGCTAATATGTCTAGATACATTATGCAGTTCTAAAACGTTCGTCACGTTACCTCTCCTTCTTTGTCTAAGTATCATCTATCATTCTATTTCCTGATAAACACCATGATCCGTCAAAAATAGAAGAACACTTCCATATGGTACAGCAATGCCCAAAAGTTGTGAAGGGGATTAGCCAAAATTTAGCGAATCATCTGCCTTTTTTAAGGTAGAGTTAAGAAAACTGCGGATTTTTATGTGAAAAGAGGCTTGATTTTTTAAAAAATGAACCTTTTTCAACAGGTATATATGTATGGAATTTTGTTTGAGATTATTCCTTTCACCTATAAATAAAGAAAAGAGACCCTCTTACAGCCTCTTTTCATACATTATATCTTTTTCACAAACTCTGATTTTAATTTCATTGCGCCGAAGCTAGGAATTTTACAATCAATGTTATGGTCGCCTTCAACTAAACGAATGCCTTTGACCTTCGTTCCTATTTTCAAAACGGATGAAGAACCTTTTACTTTTAGGTCTTTAATGACAGAGACCGTGTCCCCATCACTTAACAGATTCCCATTCGCATCTTTGACCACAAGCTGTTCCTCTGCCGCTTGTTCTTGTTCAAGTGACCATTCATGCGCACACTCAGGACAAACCAGCAGACTGCCGTCCTCGTAAGTATAAGGTGAGCTGCACGAAGGACAATTTGGTAGATTAGACATTTTTGTTTCCTCCAACTTTCTACATCATTTATAACAATTTTACCACATTTCGATAGAAAGGATTGTGATAGAAAAGGAAACATTTTTCATCATTTACTTTTTTATTCCAATTTCTAACACAGCCGCGATATTCCGAGCTGTTCTTTCTACATGAATATCCGCATCTTGTATCGCCTCAGAAAGAGAGGTAATACCTGGAACAATGCTAAACAGTGCATCAATTCCATGATCGTGTACGACTGCACTGTCGTTTGCAAGAGAGCCTGCAATACCAATCACAGGCAGATTATACTGCTTTGCTGCTTTGGCTACGCCGATTGGGGTTTTTCCATAAATGGTCTGCCGGTCAATTCGGCCTTCTCCCGTAATAACAAGGTCTGCCTCCTTGATGACATCATCAAAATGAACAGCCTTCAGCACAATATCGATTCCTCTTTGTAAATCGGCTTGTAAAAAGCCTAATAAACTCGCACCAAGTCCTCCTGCCGCTCCTGCCCCTGCTGCATCTCCAAAGGATACATTGAACTGTTTTTCAGCTACTTGTGCAAAATGAGCCAGGTTCTTGTCTAACACTTGAACCATTTCTTCATCTGCTCCCTTTTGAGGGCCGAAAACAGCAGACGCTCCTCTCTCACCTGTTAAAGGATTATCCACATCACAAGCCGCCTCCAGCCGGACGGATTGCAGTCTTGGATCGAGTCCAGATAAATCAATTGAAGCTAATTGATGAAGTGCCCCGCCGCCTGACGTCAGGGAATGTCCTGTTTTATCAAGGAAATCTGCACCTAATCCTTGCATCATTCCAACGCCGCCATCATTTGTTGCACTTCCGCCAAGCCCAATGATCACGTGCTTCGCTCCTTTATCCAGAGCTGCAAGTATTAATTCACCAGTTCCTCTTGATGTGGTCCATAATGGATTACGTTTTTCTCGCGGTACAAGATGTAAACCAGAGGCTGCAGCCATCTCTATGACAGCAGTCTGACCGTCTCCTAACATGCCAAAAAAGGCATTCACAGGTTCACCAAGCGGGCCCGTGACCACTTGATGAACAATGTGTCCGCCAGTCGCATCAACCAAAGATTGAACGGTCCCCTCTCCTCCATCTGCCATCGGCAGTTTGATATACTCTGCGTTTGGCAAAATAGAATGAAATCCTCGTTCAATGGCACATGCTGTCTCATAAGCAGATAAACTTTCTTTAAATGAATCTGGTGCGATCACAATTTTCATCTTAAAGCCCCTCTTTTCTTAACATGTCCTCATCCAAACAGCTGGAGAACGCCAAAAATAATGGTCGATACAACGGTTAACGTCAAACCGATTAACGATTCAAAAGGCATGAGCTTCAAACGCTCTTTAATATCCATTTGAACACTTCCTGCTGTTGCATGGAAAAAGCTCCCGTGCGGCATATGGTCAAGCACTGTTGCGCCAGCATGAATCATGGCTGCCCCTGAGAGAGCAGATACACCAAGCCCAATCAGTGTTCCGCTAAACACACCACTCGCTACCGCCGTTCCTGCTGTTGTCGAAGCGGTCGCGGCTGACATAAATATCCCTGAAGCCGGCGCAAGTAAATATGGAGGTAAACCCGATGCATCAAGTACCTGAATAAACACATCTTTTAAGGAAGAATTCGATACGATTCCTGCTAATGTACCTGTCCCTAATAACATGATCGCTACACCTGACATTTTATGAAGCCCCGACATCGCATAATCATTGAGAAATTTCCCTTTTTTCATGAAAAGAGCACCTACAATCCCTCCAATCGGTAAAGCGATCATTGGGTCTATATTGATTTGAAAAAGCGGCCTTAAAGCCAACAATAAAATGGTCACCAGCGGACCAGCCAGTGCTTGAAAAAAAGAAGGTATTTGAACTTTACTTTGCCCAGTTTCCTCTTCAAGAACGGGTGTCCCTTTGTTTGCAAGCTTTTTAGCTAATACATATGTAACAGCCAACCCGAACACAGCTGGAATGATTCCTGCAGCCATCATTGAAGTCAGAGGTACACCAAAAGCGTCTGAAGCGGCAATGGCATTCGGATTCGGTGACATGATATTCCCTGCCTTCCCGCCTCCAATCATAGCAAGGAGAATTCCCGTTTTTGAGAGCTTTGCGCGTTTGGCAATGGCAAGTGCGATGGGCGCTACTGTGATAACCGCAACATCTACAAAAACGCCCACTGTTGTTAAAATCATCGTTGCAAGAGCGAGTGCTAATAGTGCCCTCGCCTCACCAAGCCTTCTCACGATGGCCTCAGCGATAGATAACGCTGCACCTGATTCAATGAGAACACCAGCCAGTACACCTGCGGCCATAATTCTAAGGACAGCCGGAATCATGTCCTTAGCACCTTCCATCATAACGTTGACGGTCTGAACAATGTCTACCCCGCCAACCAATCCGCCTATGAATGCCCCAGCCAGCATGCCATAAGCAGGTGATACTTTTTTTAGAATGAGAACAATCGCGATCACAAGCGCCGCCATGGCTCCCAGAGTACTTACCGTCACATCTCCACCCATTCTCAAGTCCCCCTAAAAATATCTTTCTCCAATTGTAAGCGTTTACCCTAAAGGATTGTGTTGTGAATCTGGATGAACTTTTTTAACTGACCACTCTACCGAATTGTGCATTTGCACAATCAAGGTAGTTGAGTCATTAGCTGCGCCATATAAAGCTCGATTAACTGTTTTACATGACGAGGATCTTTTCCGGTCAATCCTTGAATTTTGTCTAAACGATAACGCAATGTATTCCGATGAATAAATAAACGATCAACAATTCTTTGCAAATCACCGCCCTCTTCAATGTAAACCCTTAATGTATGGGCGAGCTCTGCTTCTTGTGTCAAAGGCTTGTAAAAGTCAGTCCATCGACTGTTCTTTTCAGCAATTCCCCTCATCATGAATAAGCTTTCCAGCTGATACGATTCAAAGAAATACATACTTTCTTCCGGATCAAGAGCCTTCCCTAACCTCAGGGCTTCTCTCGCATGCTGAAAAGAAATTGGCAGCTGGCTGATGTCTTCAGCGACAGTCCCTATTCCCACTAACACTTGGCCTCCTACTGCTCTTTGCATTGTTTTTTGCAGATGACCTGCCACCTGCTTTACTCGATGTTCAGGTATGGGCTGACTTAAAAGAATCAATTCATGACAAAAGGTCATGCCAAGTAAATCATCCGCCTTTTTATCATATTGAATCGCATGCATCAATTTATGAACAGCATCCTCTGAGGATGGAACGGGCTGAAAAACAATAGCCATTCTCCGCTTGTCTAAATCCATCCCCAGCCAAGCAGCTCGATTTTTCAGCTGATGATCCCCAACATCAGAATATGAAATCAACTGATTGACAATTTCACTCTCTATTCGATGACGCCATTGAACCCGCTCAAGCAGAAAAGATTGCTCTAACACCAGTTCAGCCGCCATCTTCACCAGCTCGGCATGGTGCCGAATTTCCTCTGGTTCACCAGTAATCCCAATCACACCAATCACTTGTTCATGGAAGCAGATAGACAAGTTAATTCCGGGTTTCACCCCTTCTAAGCGCAAAGAGGTCTCCTGGTCAATTTCCACACTGTTCCCGCTTGTCAGCACAAGTCGTGCACCATCATGTTTCTGGCCAATCCTGTTTCGTTCACCAGAACCAATAATCACACCATCTGCATTCATCACATTGATGTTTTTATGTAAAATATGCATCGTACGTTCAACCATTTCTTGAGCCAATTCACTGGTCAAAAATTGCATTTGTCATCTCCCCTGAAGGTTTTTTTCATTCAATGTATCATAGTGTCTTTGAACAATAAATGCAAAGTGTTTAAAAACCAGCCATTGACAAAGACACCCTGAAAAGTGTTTAATCAAATCAAGAACCGACCGACAGTCTAGTTAAAAGAAAGGATGGCTTTATGAGAACCGTTAAACATCCTGAGGAACGTAAAAATGACATATTAAACGCAGCCGAAGCGCTTTTTTCAACCAAAGGCTATCAGAAGACAACGATTATTGACATATTAAAAGCCGTTGGCATTGCAAAAGGCACCTTTTATTACTACTTTGCATCCAAAGAAGAAGTAATGGATGCCATTATTGACAGGATCATCAAAGAAGATATCATCGTAGCAAAGCGTATTGCAGCTGAGCCAGACCTTCCAGTCGTTGACAAACTATTTCGTATCATCATGGCGCAATCACCTCAGCAAGGAAGCCATAAACAGGGCATGATCGATCAGTTCCATCAGCCTTCTAATGCAGAAATGCATCAAAAAAGCTTAATCAAAGCCATTAAAGAACTATCACCAGTGTTGGCAGGTGTCATTCAGCAAGGTGTAGAGGAAGGGACATTCAAAACGAAGTATCCGCAAGAGACGGTTGAATTTCTTCTTGCTTCTGCACAGGTCATATTTGATGAAGGCCTTTTTCAATGGACAGCCGAAGAAAGTATACAACGCGCTTTAGCTTTTATTGATATACTCGAATCCTCATTGCATGCAGAAAAGGGGAGCTTTTCATTCCTGCTGAAGCGATTATCTGGAGAGCTGGATGAAAATAATCAGTGATTGGTCACTTCAATACCAATCCTGCATACATTATAGACTGACGGTCGGTCTAAAGGGAGAGTGATATTCATGTCTTTGTTATCCAAAAGAGGGTCATCCCACTTTATCTACCTCGTTCTCGGGCAGATTATTTCCGTTTTCGGATCTTCTCTCATTCGGTTTGTTCTATCTTTACACGTATTGGATATGACGCATCGAGTTGATTTATATGCCTTACTTTTCGCTTTATCCAATATCCCGCTCCTTCTCTCCCCGTTAGCTGGTGCAATCGCTGATCGGTTTAACAGAAGGAACTTAATGATTTTATTTGATGTCCTCACCGGCGTGATGATTCTTGCCTTTTATTTTTGGTTATTTTCGGGAAATGATTCACTCTATATGATCGGAGCTGTCATGATACTGCTTGGCGTGATGAGTACGTTCTATGCTCCCGCTGTCATGTCCAGCATTCCACAGCTAGTGAAACAAGAGCAATTAGAACAAGCAAACGGCATTGTCAATGGCGTTCAGGCACTTTCAGGTGTTCTCGCACCTATTATCGGAGGAGTTTTATACGGAATGATTGGAAGCCAATCCATCATCGGTGCGAGTGCTATCGTATTTTTTCTATCAGCCTGCATGCTTTTACGGTTAAACATTTCCTTCTCCCCTAGTCCGCTGACAGAGTCCATGAGCAAGGTGCTCATAAAAGATATGAAACAAGGATTTTCTTATATTGGCAGCCAGCCATTTTTAAAAAGAGCCATGCTGCTTGCTGCAATGTTAAATTTCATCCTTACACCATTTTTTATTGTTGGGGGTCCAATCATTTTAAGGGTCACAATGAAGAGCAGTGACATCATGTATGGAATAGGCATGGGCTTGATTGAGTTCGCTGTCATCGCAGGGGCTCTGCTAGTTGGACTTGTAGCGAAGCATTGGCGCATTCCTACTTTATATCGCTGGCTTCTTGTCATCGCAGTCATCTTGCTGCCTGTGGCGCTCTCAACATCCAAAACAGCTCTTCAATTTGGTACTTATCCAGCTTATTTTCTCTTTTTAGCAGGATGTCTTCCAATTGCTATGCTGCTAACTATGATCTCAATCGTTGTGATTTCACATGTTCAAAAGAAAACACCAAATCATCAATTAGGAAAAGTGATGGCCAATCTGACAATGGTTTCTCAATGTGCTGCTCCGCTTGGCCAAATGATGTATGGATTTTTGTTCAATACGTTTTCAGCCACCATGTATGTGACGGTGCTCATCGTCAGTACTTTCATGTTTGCACTAGCCTGCTTAACAAAAAATATGCTTCAGCATGAAGGAGAAGCAGCCTCATGAGATTAGCGTTTATAAAGAAAGACTTAACCCGACACCGTCTCATTTCAATCGGCTTAACCATTTGCATCATGATGACTTCATTTCTCGCAGCAAGTGCAGCTCAAATGATCGTACAGCTGAATGGTTCCATTTCTAACCTGCTCCATTCTGCCAAAGCGCCAGACTTTGTCCAAATGCATGACGGCGACCTAAATGAAAAAGACATTGAAGCATTTTCAAACAAGCAATCCATAGTAAAAGCCCATCAAATCGTCCCAATGATACCAATTGAACATGCAAACATCAGGTTCGGACATGAGCCTGCCAAAGCAGGTGTGATGGATCATTTATTTGTGAAGCAAAATCGCAACTTTGATTTTCTTCTAAATGAACAAAACGAAAAGCTCACTGTCAATAAAGGTGAAGTGGCTGTCCCAATTTATTTTCAACAAAAGTATCAGCTCAATATAGGTGAAACATTACTGATTGAGAAAGGAGCTAATCAATTCCCCTTTCGCATCAAAGCGTTCTTGCGAGATGCACAAATGAACCCCAGTCTTGTCAGTTCAAAAAGATTTCTTCTTCATAACGAGGATTGGGATGCAATAAATCAAGTGTTTCATCACAAAGAGTACTTAATCGAATTTTTACTACATGATGCCGCTCAGACAGATACCTTTCAAGCAATCTATCAATCATCACAACTGCCACAACAAGGTCCATCTGTCACACTACCTTTACTGCGTATGCTGAATGCATTGACAGATGGAATGGTCATTGCCATTCTCCTGCTTGTTTGCCTGCTGCTCATCAGTATAGCCCTTCTCTCACTCCATCTTGCTATGACGGCTTCAATAGAAGAGGATGAACGTGAAATTGGCATACTGAAGGTGCTTGGGATCCCTTTAACAAGAATCAAGCAATTATACGTTGGTAAGTATGCCGCGCTTGCTTGTGCAGGGTGTATAGCGGGATATGTGTTAACGCTTATATTTGGTGATATGTTTACAACCAATATTCACCGTTACATGGGGAATCAGCCTTCTTTTGCTCATTGGTTAATCCCGCTTTTTGTTTCTATTGCCACGGCAATAATCGTCATCTCTTGCAGCTATGCTGTCCTAAGAAAGTTTGGTCAAATATCAGCTGCTCAAGCACTTCAAGGCGTTATTAATTCACCGAATCATAAGAAAAAAATACCTATGCACCTCAAGAAAAGCAGGTTCATACCAATCAATATTTGGCTGGGTTTAAAAGATCTGATATCAAGAAAGAAGTTGTACACAACGATTTCTTGTATTATTGCACTCTGTACATTTTTAATGCTCATGCCTATTCAGCTATGGCATACCTTACAATCACCGGATTTCATCACATACCTTGGCTCTGGTAAAAGTGACCTTCGAATGGATATACGCCAAGGAAATCATCTAGCGAAAAATACAAACGAACTAGAATCAATGATTCGTCAAGATCAGAGCATACAAACAGCAGCCATCTATAAAACTACTTCTCTTCAGGTGAAATCAAAGGAGAACACATTAGAAACGCTCTACTTAGAAACAGGTGAGCTCTCAGCATTTCCTCTCACCTATTTAAAAGGGCGGCAGCCTTTAAAGAATGAAGAAATTGCCTTATCCGTATTAAATGCAGATTCACTTCAGAAAAAGATAGGAGAAAGAATCACACTCGTGAATAATGGGCATGAAATCCAAAGAACGGTAACAGGTATTTATCAGGACGTAACCAATGGGGGCAAAACAGCAAAAGCAATATCACAGCCATTTCCTCAAACAGCTCTTTGGCAAACCATTCAAATCCAACTAAAGCCAGGAGTAAATATTGCAGAGAAAAAGACAATATTTGAAAAAAAGGTATCTCCTGCAAAAGTGACAGATATGAAAGAATACGTTCATCAAACGATCGGCAGCACAGCAGCTATTGTAAAAGTCATTGCATTTTTTGCTGCATTAGCTGCCTTTGGAACCGCCAGCTTAATGCTATTCATGTTTCTGCACATGTTAAAGGCAAAAGATTCGAGCCGAAACCACATGCTAAGAACAATTGGATTTTCTATAACAGATATAACAGCACAATATATAACGAGTTTTATCGTTGTTCTCTCTTTTGGCGCCCTTATTGGAACAATCGCAGTCAATACCATTGGTCCTGCTTTGATGAGTATAGGTGGAGCATCATTAGGGGCGTCGAGCCTTCAGTGGCTGTCACCGCAATGGGTGTCAGTTGTGTACCCCGTTACACTAGTTATTGTCAATTTAGCTTTAACCACCTGGTTATTGAAGACGTTTTTTTCCAGTCCAACGACAAGGCAAACACTTTTATAAGGAGATGTTTCACATGGAACACTTGATTGAAACGAAGCGATTGTCATTGCATATCGATTCATTAAAAGGACAGAAACAAACGATTCTTAAGAATATTCATTTATCGATAAAGCGTGGGGAATTCGTGACCATTATGGGACCTTCTGGATGCGGGAAAACATCCTTACTTTATCAGCTTAGCGGCATAGAAAAAGCTTCAACAGGAGAGATCAAATATAAAGGCCAATCACTATCAGAAATGACAGACAAACAGTTAACTGCTCTGCGCTTAACAGAGATGGGGTTTGTCTTTCAGCACAGCCATTTATTAAAAAATCTTAATCTATTTGACAACATTATTGCTGCAGCTTATTTAGCAAAGAAAAAGCCAAGACAAGAATTGAATGAACGCGCTCAATATTTAATGGAAAAACTTGATATTGATCATTTGGCAAATAGATATTTGACAGAAGTATCGGGAGGACAACTTCAAAGAGCCGCTATCTGCCGAGCGCTCATGAATGAACCAGACATACTTTTTGCTGATGAACCAACAGGTGCTCTTAATTCCAGTACAACGAAGGATGTGATGAATATTTTTTCAAGAGTACACGCTGAAGGAGCAACACTGCTGCTTGTCACACATGACCCCAAGGTGGCTCTTCATTCTGAAAAAATCATGTTTATGAATGACGGAGAAATTGCAGACAGTTTACAATTAGGAAGATATGACCTTTCAACTGCCGAGAAACGAGAAATGAGATTAAATCAATGGCTGCAAGATTTAGGTTTTTAATTTGAGTACAAACAGGCAGGAAACTGCCTGTTCTACTTTTTTTGGCACTCAAACGAGTAATCCATAGACAAACTATTTGTTTCTAAGATGATTTTGCCGCCAGCTTGTTGACAAGATTCTGTCAGCAGCCCAATTTCTTTGCCATAAAAGTATCTCTTTGACATATATAGAGTCACTACAACAAGTAAAAGAGTCGTGATAATGACTTTGATTTGGCTGTTTAAGCTTTGAAATCTTTTTTTCATTTCAACATCCTTTCTAAAAGGTCGGAGTTTGTGTTTAATACTTACTTTTGTCGTCATCTACCAGTTTCTTATCTCATGATCTAGCAACATCATACATGATTTTCTTTCCTAGATCGACCTTCCATTTTCCCTCTGAAATAGCTAAAACTTCTTTATTCCAAATATACGAGCGATATTTTCGTTCATTATCATAAAGTCCATTGTATATATCCCTTTTTTAGATTTCCAAAAAGAGATTTTATTCATTTGTGCTAACAAGCAATCACCATTACAATATCGTATATCACATGACCTTAGGTCCTTTTTATTACCTCTTGTCAATCACCTCACCGAAACGATTATATTTTACCAAAAATTGTGATATCGTTTTTTATGAAACAGGTGAAAGGATCTTAAAGAGGTGAAATTTCCATGGCTATCATTTCTGCTGAACAGGTGGGGAATCGTTTAAATGATTGGAGAATTGCAATTCGCAAGCATGATGTACACAGTGCAAAAGCAATGTATACAGAATTAAAAGAATTAATTCAAAAAATGGAAGAAAATCAGGAAGTCTTGACCTATTACTCATTGCTAGAAGGCAAGTATAAGCTCATGTTATATGAACGGAGAGGTACAAAACTGAAGGAACAGCCAGAGCCAGATTGCCCCTCTAAAACAAACGACTTAATTGAATACTACTTTTACCTATACAAAGCCCTTTACGCTTCATATAAAAGAGACTATGCATCAGCCATTGGACTGTTTAAAATTGCCGAGAAAAAACTACAACACATTCCTGATGAAATAGAAGTAGCAGAATTTCATACGAAAATCGCTAACTTATATATGCTGCTTCGTCAAAGCCTGATTTCTCTACACTATATTCAGAATGCTATTGATATTTTCAAAAGTCATGAAGGATATGAGAGAAGACTAGCTGCAGCCTTTGTCATCGCCGCTGCTAATTATATGGACATTGGTGACTTTATAAGAGCAGAAGACTACTACAAAAAAGCATTACACATCGCAGACAGGCTCAACGATCATTTTCTAACATCACAGCTTTATCATAATATCAGCATTTTGTACGCCGAAGCTGGCGAATCAAAAAAATGTATTGATGCCCTAGAAAAGGCTCTTAGTGATGAAGACTATCTCTCTTCGTGTTACTTTCATCACTCCATGTACATGTTAATGAAAGAGCTGCTTTCTATCGATGAAAGGACACAAGCTCTCTATTACTTCGAATTGGTGAACCAAAAACATGAATCAGAGAAATGCCCCATCTATACAGCAAAAATGAATTTGCTTTACCATCTATATTTCACTGAAGATATGGCTCAAAAAGCTCAAGCCTGTTTCGATGAAATCAGCATTCTTAAAAAATTAAAAGATGCTGAAGGAGTCTGTGAATTAAGTGCATTAGCTGCAAAACACTTTGAAGAGCTGGGAGCCATTCATCAAGCCTATCTCTTTTTAAAGGAAGCTGATCGCATGAAACATCCTATCATTGACTGGGGGAATTCTAATGAAAAAAATGAGTTTATTGATCATCACTTTGACCATCGTTGTTTTAGGACAAGCAGGGGCTTTCAATTCATTAAATGATGGCAATCCTAGTACAACAGAACGACCTATCGGAACTTAATATAAACATTGGTCATACAAAGAACCACTCGCCTCATCAAGGCAAGTGGTTCCACATTTATTTTAGTTGCTGATAGGATATGAGGCGGTGTATATGTACCGCAAGATAAGTAAGCTCATCATTAGGAATGACGATACTATGCACCTGTTTAATATAGTCTTTGATTTTAAAAGCAACATCCATCGCTTGAGGATATAAGTGTGCAATTTGTTCAAATAACTCATTTTCTTGATCTGATAATAATTTATCAGCATAAAATCTTTCTACGAAGAATTTCACATGTGTAATGAACCGGCTGTAATGAATATTCTCTTGATCCATTTCCATATTCAACGTATAGCGCACAAGATTGACAATACTTCCGATCATCTTGGCGTATTTCATACCATCTTTCGACTCGGACTCTTCACCTAATGCATTAATTAAGTGAAAGGCGATATTGGCAGCTTCTTCTTTTGGTAATTGTATGCCCAATGTGTCATTGACTAACTCAAGTGCGTAATTTCCTACTTCAAATTCTTCTGTATAGTAATTTTTGATTTCCCAATACACGCGATTCGTAATATTAATATTCTTTTTATGACGTTCCACTGCAAAATTCAAATGATCCATTAAGGTAAAATAAACACCTGAATTTAAATTTGAGTTTAAACGTTTTTCTGCATATTGGACGATGTGTTGAGTTAAATCGATAAATTCCTGAGGCATTGAATCTAACAGTTGAAGAAATTCTTTTGCTCTCATGTTATCGACTGACATAAAGACTTGGTCCGCTTTTTTCTCTTCTATCATTTGACCTGGTTTCTGTCCATAGCCAATTCCTCGGCCGAACAAAACCATCTCCTGTTGGTTCTGATCTTCAGCCAGGACCACGCTCGAGTTTAAAACTTTTTTGATTTTAAACATCGTCATCACCTGTTTTCATGATTGTGGTGTTCAATCAAGCGATTCACCATTTGTCTCAATGACTTTTTTGTACCAATAAAATGAGTCTTTTCGAGATCGTTTTAATGTCCCGTTCCCGTCATCATCTTGATCTACATGAATGAAGCCATAGCGTTTTGACATTTGTGATGTACCTGCACTAATAATATCAATTGAGCCCCAGCTCGTATATCCGAAGAGATCGACGCCTTCTTCAATGGCTTCTCTCATTTGACGGAAATGTTCCTTAAAATAGTTAATACGATAGTCGTCATGAATTGAGCCATCACTTTCAACTACATCCTTTGCACCCATGCCGTTCTCGACAATGATAAGAGGTTTTTGATAGCGATCATACAATTCGATCAAAGAAATTTTCAGACCAACCGGATCAATTTGCCAGCCCCAGTCAGTTGAAGGAAGATAAGGGTTTTTGACTCCACGAATGGTATTTCCTTCTGTCTCTTCTAATCCTTCTTGGGCTGATTCCGTTAAAGACATATAGTAGCTGAATGAGATAAAATCTACTGTGTTTTCCTTTAAAATGGTTAGATCATCTGCTTCCATTTGAATATGAATATCTTTTCTCTCAAGCATGCGCTTGATCAGCGGTGGATACTCGCCAAATACCTGAACATCTGCATAGAAATAGTTTTCTAAGTTTTGTTTCAAAGCTTGTTCCACATCATTCGGGTGGCACGTATGCGGATACGTTGTCAATTTAGTCAGCATACATCCTACTTGGCTGCCTGGGATGATACGATGGCAATCTGCTGTTACAAGAGCAGATGCAATAAATTGATGATGAAGTGCTTGGTACACCGTCTCTTCCACTTTTCCTTCTGGACAGCGATCAGGAATAATTCCCGCTGTAATGAAAGAGTGGCGGTGAATACTATCAATTTCATTAAAAGTGAGCCAATATTTCACATCATCTTTATAACGTTCGAAACAAACATTGGCGAACTTCACAAAGAGGTCGATTACTTTTCTTTCAACCCAGCCGTTATATTTCACACTAAGGGCTAATGGCATTTCATAATGAGAGAGTGTCACGATCGGTTCTATGTTGTGTTTTTTCATTTCTGCAAATACACGATCATAAAATTGCAGCCCTTTTTCATTCGGTTCCGCTTCTTCTCCAGTAGGGAAGATACGACTCCATGCAATAGAAATGCGAAGTGTTTGAAATCCCATTTCAGCAAAGAGAGCCAAATCCTCTTTATAGTGATGATAGAAATCAACACCTCTGCGCTTTGGGTATTTTTTATCGTCTGGGTCTTTCATCGCACGATCTATATTTTCAGTGGTAACAGCAAGATGACCTTCATAATCTTCTACACTCAAGTTGGAACGGTACATTGCAATATCTGCAACAGACGGTCCCTTTCCATCTATATTCCAGGCGCCTTCTGCCTGGTTAGCAGCAATGGCGCCGCCCCATAAAAATCCTTTTGGAAAACCTTTGATTTTTTTCATATGATTATCCTCCTAATTGTGTTACAACCATCAATGTATCTTGACGATTGACCTCTTGTAATGGCTGTACCTTAATATCATATTGATCTGTATTTGTGACTACAGCAAGAGTTACTGGATCATACCCTGCTTCCATGATTTTTTCTAGATCAAATTCAATCAATAAATCACCCGCTTGAACACGCTCTCCAGCCTGCACCTTTGGATGGAAATACTGTCCTTCCAACTGAACGGTGTCAATGCCGATGTGGAATAATACTTCAACTCCATGGTCCGTCTTCATACCAAGTGCATGGTTTGTTTCGAACAGTAAGGTTACCTCTCCATCTACTGGTGCATAAAGTGCTCCCTTTGAAGGTACAATGGCAATTCCTTCTCCCATGACCTTTGAAGAGAAAATATCATCTTTCACTTCAGATAGAGAGATCATTTGACCAATCACAGGGCTTTTGAATGTTTCTCCTGCTCCAATTTTTTCAGCAAACCCAGCTTGGTCCTTTGTCTTTTCTTCTACAGTTCGATCTTTACCTAATACAAAAGCAGCGATAAAGGCGACAATAAACGAAATGACCGCTCCAATGATAGCAAACATCAAATTTCGCGGGAGCTCATCTGATATAAACATCGACATGCTTGCTAATCCAGGGCCAACAAGCACAAAGGCTTGTATACCAACTAAACCAATGAAAATCCCGCCAACAAACGAACCCATCATAACACTTCCAAGGACTCGCTTATTTTGCAGTGTCACACCATATAACGCCGGCTCTGTGATGCCAAAAAAGGCTGATATTCCTGCCGAAATGGCTGTTGATCTGAGTACCTTGTCTTTTGTTCGAAGTGCCACAGCAAAACACGCTCCACTTTCCGCGATATTATGCGCAAGTGATGCCGGTAAATAAAGTGCTTCTTTCCCAAGGGTTCCCATCGTTGTGACTGCATAAGGGACCATTGCTTTGTGCATGCCTGAAGCCACCATGAATGGGAGGACCGCTGCTAAAATTGCGACAGCTACCCAGCCTACCGTATTAAACATCGCAAGAATAATAGATGAAAAGCCTTGCCCCGCTGTAAAACCAATCGGTCCTAACAGAAGTAGCGTAACTGGTACAGTAATGACCAATGACATCATCGGAACGAAGAAAATCCGAATTGGTTTTGGTGAAAACCGTGTAAAGAATTTTTCCATTTGCGCGTAAAGCAATACAGAAAGGATTGCCGGAAACACTTGATATGCATAAGCTATATTTTTTACATCGAATGAAAGTAATTGCGCACCTTCTGTAAGCATCGCCGTCATGTTCGGCAGAAGGAGCGCACCGACTGCTGATAGAGCGACCAGTGGATTTACTTTTAGTTTATTCGCCGTCGTTACAGCAACTAGTAAAGGCAGAAAGTAAAGTGGTGCATCACCTACCATGTTCAGTATTTGATAGGTTTGTCCCTTTGCATCCATCCAGCCTAATAAAGAGAAAAGGAGGAGAAATGATTTTAAAATTCCTCCGCCTGCGATAGCTGGTACAAGCGGTTGGAAGACACCGACAATGAAATCTAACAGAACTGTGCCTGCTTTTCTTTTTTCTTTTGGCTGGTTGGATGGCACGTCTTGGCTTGATGAGGTGCTGCCTATTAAACTAGTTACCTTTTGATACACTTCAATGACATCATTCCCAATGACTACTTGGCATTGTCCTGACATTCTGACAGCTATAACACCTGGTGTTTTTTCTAGTGCTGGTACATCTGCTTTTTTCTGATCGATTAGTGTGAAGCGAAGCCTTGTTGAACAGTGTTCAAGGTGCGCAATGTTTTCTTTGCCGCCTACATGCTGTAAAACGTCTTTGGCAACTTGTGTGTAATTCATTTTTTCTTCTCCCCCTTTTCTCATACACGAGACCTATATTTTGGCAACAAAAAAAAGGATCTAAAACGACAAATAAAAGAAATTCATCGTTTTTAGATCCTGCCTGCATGACCAGTCACATGTCTAATTTATTCATATTGGATTTGTTTTTAGTATATATTGATTATATGAAAGCGTCAACATTTATTTTTCTAAAAATTATTAAGGTCTTTATACCCAAATTACTCTTCTTTCATTGTTGCAGTAACCTTCCTGTTTTTTTATACAATAAATATCCTTTTATCACTCACCAAAAACTACTTCCATCTAAAAACCAGATAAGTTTAAAATGACTTATCTGGTTTATCATCATCTATTTTTTCTTTTCTTCAGCCTGCTTTTTGAATGCTTCCGTTTGTTCTTGATATTCCTCTTTCGTGACAGCTTTAAATTCTATTGTACCGCCTGCCATTTTAAAAGGGAATTTAATTGATGTTGCATCTCGATCAGTTTCCCCTAAAGTAAACCCCTTTTCAATTGCAGGATAAGTACTCAAATCAAACATTATCCCATCTGAAACACCACCGGCTGTATGTTTCGTTTCTTTATATGGTTCACCACCATCTCCTGGAACCGTTCTCATCAAAAAAGAACCTGCCCATTCAGACTGCATATACATCCGTTTTACTTTTAGAAATAGCTGGTATGAACCATCCTCCGCTGTATACAGATAACCATAAGCGCCTGTTACTTTCTTAATAAAGTTTCTTACATAATCATGGAATCTATTCTCAGAGTCCTCCATCAATTCATCATATCGGTCATGAATATCCTTTTGAACAGCACGTAGTTTTGTTTGATCAACTGCTTTATAGGTGATGCTTTGCTTTTCACCTTGTTTTTTCACAGAAAGATCTTTTTCATCAAGGTGAACTTTATATGTGATCGTCTCTTTCTCTTGCTTCACTTGAAATTCGTAACCGTTTTCAACAGTTTTACCAGTTAATTTATATTTGTTGATAAATAGGTTGGGATCAAAATGTCTTTTTGGGTTTTCCTCCAAAATGGTTTCATTCAGATAACCAGTGACTTTCCCTTTTCTCTCCGTTACCTTGAACCAGTTCACTTGATCTTTTGTCTTATATACAAAGGCGTAATAGTTGTTCAATACACTCTTTTTTGCATTTGCTTGGTATGCTATCCAGCTGACAGCAACGATGACTATCACCGCTGAAATTGCTACGATCCAGATTTTTGATCTATTCATACATACCTCCTCTGATCATTGATCTGACGGATTTTTATTTATTCTATCAATATATTGTGATGCAACTCCTAGCGATCTCTTCACCTCCTTCATTGGATTTTTTCTAAAACCTCTTGTATCACCAGTAGATATCGTATATTATATATCTAAATGATATATCTTTTAGATAGGTGTGCTGATATGAAAAAATACAATGATACGACGTATGCGATTTTAGGTATTTTAACGACTGATTGTAAGTCAGGGTACGAAGTGAAGCAATTAATTGATAGAAGCCTGCATCATTTTTGGAAAATCAGTTATGGACAAATTTATCCAGCTTTAAAGTTAATAGTCGAGGAAGGCCTTGCGGAAGTTTCACCTGCTGCTACTTCTGGCCGATCAGACAAGCGGGAATATCATTTGACTGAAAAAGGACTGGATACGTTAAGAGAGTGGCTGGCGCAGCCGCTCGATCAATTACCAACAGAGCGTAATGAGGTGTTATTAAAGTTATTCTTCGGTCAATATCTTTCGTTTGAGAAAAAATTGGTGCTTTTACAGGATTATGAGCGGCAGCTCCGTATTCGTTATGAAACTTATGTGTCAATTGAACAAAACATTCAAGAGCTTTATCCAGATGAAGCGGATGCGAAGTATTGGCTGTTTACTTTAGATTATGGGAAAAGAGTGGCTCAAGCAGGCATTGATTGGTGCGTGGAAACATTCCATTCGATGAAGAAGGAAGGGTAAATGAATGAAAAAAGACATACGTGCTGGCAGATTTACAACGGACAATTCTGATTCGATTGTTGTATTCATTATCGGAATGAGGATCAACAAACGCTGGGCCATTCATCAATGGCTGCCCGTGTTCATGGCAATGCCTGGCATGATCAAGGAGCTGTATACCCATCAAGATGAGCTTGGGTTTCTTGGAACAGAGAATTACTTCGGATTACGCACGACAGCGATGATTCAATATTGGAAATCAACCGATGACCTCCTTGCCTATGCCAAGATGGAGAAGCATTTGGCTGCTTGGAAAGAATTTAACCAAAGAGCACGAAATAATGACGCGGTCGGAATTTATCATGAAACGTACCAAATTCAAGCCGGCTCGTATGAATCCATCTACGTGAACATGCCTTCCTACGGACTGGGCCAAGCAAAATCCCCTATTTCAATAAGTAAAGGACAACAAACAGCGAAGGAACGCCTGAATACAACAAATTCCTAGAGAGCGATTCTCTAGGAATTTCTTTTTACAACGGTCACAAAATGCTTTAATATGCGGGCTGTTAATCCCCATATGGTGTAGTTTTTGTAATCATAAAACCATTCCTCAATCGAACGGCTTCCCCAGCTGTATTTTTCACCATTCATGATTTTTTCATAAGGGAAGTCCTCGCCTAGTGTTGGCTGAACGGATACATGATGCAAGTACGGCTCATATTGGCTGAGCCATGATAGAGGCACGGTAAAAGTCTCCTCTACTTCTTCTTGATTAAAGGAGTGTTTCACTTTTTGCTCATCAATGATACCAACATATGGGTATACCACGAAGGATGGAGAAGCGATATAAGGACTAAGCTGTCCAAGGATCTCGACCGATTCTGGTGGAATGCCCAGCTCTTCATGTGTTTCTCGCAGTGCAGCTTCCTGTGCAGTTTCGCTGCCGTCAAGCTTGCCCCCAGGAAAGCTAATATCCCCCGGCTGTTTTCTCATGGTCAACGATCGTACCTCAAATAATATATGCCATTCTCCATTTACTTGCACCAAAGGGATAAGGACTGCTGCTTTGAACGCTGTCTCTTCTCCAATGAACAACGGCTGTGATTGATGTAAGTCATTTTTTAATTGATCAATGAACACGGACATCCCCTGTTTTCTGTTTCTCTTTCCTTTAGCGTATCATGGTTCTCCTTTTGAATAAAGATGATCCTTCTGACAATTATTTTTATCATTTTGACAACTTTACTTGTCAAAATGAATATAATGCTTTACAATCAAGGAAAGATTTCAAGCAAAATTGAGGTGACAGAATGAAAAATCGGTTAAAAGAGCTTCGTGCGCGTGATGGTTTAAACCAAACTGAGCTGGCAAAGCGTGCAAAGGTCTCTCGTCAGACCATCAGCTTAATGGAACGAGATGAGTTAATGCCGTCTCTCTTGCTCGCGGTTAAGCTTTCACGAATTTTTCAGGAACCCATTGAACGTATTTTTCTATTCGAGGAGGATGAACTTTCATGAAAACTGTATACAAAATGCTCTTAGGTGCTCTCCTTGGCTTTCTCGGCGCTTACTGTCTGCTGGCAGCCGAATTTGAGATGACACTTCTTGATGTTGCATTTGAAGCGACTCTTGTCATCAGTGGATTGACGATTTTATTGATTATTTATTGTTTTTCAGGGATTTCACGTATGAAAAAAAGAGTGTCTCTTTCGGTCTCTGGAGATGAGGAGGATGAACTGGAAGCAAAACAATATCGGACCTTTACTGATTTGACTTTAGCCAATACGGTAAGTACCATTTTTTCCATTGTTGCCATCGGTATCGCGATCGTCACCGAGCAGCCACTCTGGCTGATTCTCGTCAATGCTGCTTTATTTATCGTCACCGTTATCAGTTCATATATATCGATATCTGTTCTAAAGCTTGTCTACCCTAATCGGAACCTGCCAAGTCTATCTGACAAAGACTACAGTAAAAAGCTGCTCGCCATTTCGGACGAAGGCGAAAAGCATGTGATGCTTGGCGGACTGTTTCATACGTATCAAATGATGAATATCCTATTGACCAGCGCCATGTTTATTTTGATTGTGTATTCCCTTGGAGCCAATCACTCTCAGCTGTTCTCAATCATGGTCATTGGGGTTGTTTTGATCATTTTGAATGCAAATTATGTGCTAAAGATTAGAAATCGTTAAATGAACAAAAGCACAGCCTCATGCAAAGGCTGTGCTTTTTCCGTTCATTATGACGCGCAGCGTTTCTTTCGTGCATAGATCAATAGTAAGAAACAAAACCAGACCGGCGTTAATAAGAGCGCGGGGCGTGTTGCATCTGCAAACAGCATGATCACTAGAATCGCAGCGAAGAGAACCAAAACACATATATTCACAAAAGGGGTGAACGGTGCTTTAAAGGTAGATGCTGCATGCAGTTCAGGCTTTGTTTTTTTATATTTCAAATGACAAATTAAAATAATACTCCATACCCAAATGAAACAAATGGCACTGATCGTTGTCACAATACCAAAGGCTTGTTCGGGAATCAGCTTGCTTAAAAGAGCTCCAACCGATACCACAATCGTCGAAACAAACAGGGCATTACTTGGGACAGCATTCTTGTTCAAACGTCCAAAGGAAGCTGGCCCCTGCTTTTGATGACTGAGATTATACAGAATGCGGCTCGTCGAGAACATGCCGCTATTACAAGCTGATGCCGCAGATGTCAGGACGACAAAGTTGATGAGCCCTGCTGCTACTGGTATCCCAATGAGTCCAAAGGTTTTCACAAAAGGACTTTCTGATGCACTGAGCTCAGTCCATGGGTTGATACATAATAAAACAAAGATCGCACCCACATAGAAAAATAGGATTCTTAATGGAATCTTATTAATCGCAGAAGGGATGTTTTTTTGCGGATTGGCTGTTTCTGCTGCGGACACACCGACCAGTTCAACTCCCACATACGCAAAAATCACCATCTGGAATGACAATAAGAAACCTGTGACACCATTCGGGAATAACCCGCCATGAGACCATAAATTCGTTACTGTCACCGGTCCAGCATCTGTTTGAAAACCAATGATTAAAAGAACCATTCCAACCCCGATCAATAATAGAATCGTAATTACTTTAATGAGTGCAAACCAAAATTCCATTTCTCCGAAAAGCTTTACCGTTAACAAATTCAACCCTAGTAAAATCAACAAACAAATGATGGCAGGAATCCACTGCGGGATGTCAAACCAATACTGTACGTACACCCCGACCGCAATGACATCCGCCATCGCTGTCATAATCCAGCAAAACCAATACGTCCACCCTGTTACAAAGGATGCCCACGGGCCGAGATAGTCCTCCGCAATATCGGTTAATGACTGATAGCCCGCCTTCGATAAAAGCAATTCTCCGAGTGCCCTCATGACAAAAAAGATAGCCATCCCGACAATTAAATAAGCAAAAATGATTGAAGGACCTGCCAATTGAATAGCTTTTCCAGATCCTAAAAACAACCCTGTTCCAATGGTTCCGCCAATGGCAATCAATTGCACATGACGGTTTGATAAATCTCGTTTTAATTCTTGTTGTGCCAATGCTAACACCCTCCTACGACACGATCTTATACTGAAATAATGAACCCTTTAAAAAAGTCCATAAAAAAAGAGATTGGATGCGCTCCAATCTCACGGTCATAAAAGAATAGCAAAATAGAGAAAAGTCATACACGGCATCATCCATGCACCACAAATACAATATTTCGTACTCTTCTGTCCTTTTGCCTGAGATTGTGAACCCTTCGGCGCCGCACACACATGCGGTCTCTCCAGAAGCTGCTCCTGCTATAGTGTGACCCACAGCATTCATAGCCTTCGTTATTTAATTAAAATGTTGCTATTTCTGAATAATTTCATATTTTACGCCTCATTCAGAAAGCTGTCAATGGTAATCTTTTATGATTTACGGCGGTACGCATATGTCTTCACTTCATCAATCCCCCCTGATTCATGTATAATAAATCAAAAGATGTTCGGCTCGTTTGATGGAGAAATTCCTCTTGATCATGAACAAAGTTAAGCAATCCATGGAAGTTGGTGAAGATAAATGAAAAAAATGAACAAACAGCGTGTTACATTACAGGAAGTCGCCAAGCATGCCGGTGTCTCGACTTCAACGGCATCACTCGTTGTTCGAAATAATCCTAGAATCTCTGAAGCCACTCGAAACAAAGTACTGCAATCCATGGAGGACTTAGGATACGTATACGACCGCGTTGCTGCTAACATGCGGTCAAAAAGCTCAAATATCGTTGGTGTGATTGTGACGGATATTTCTAACACCTTTATTTCGGAGTTTTTAATTGGCGTACAGACCACACTTGAATCACTGGGCTATACTGTTTTACTTGGTACAACCTTTGACAGTGTTGATAAACAGGAGCGGCTCATTTCCACTATGGTAGAGCATCGTGTAGGCGGGATTATTTTAAACCCAGCTTCGAAAAGTTCTGCTCGAACGGTCAAACAATTAAATCAAATTCGCACCCCAAAAGTACTGGCAAATCGTGAATTATCAGACGTGCAATGTGATTATGTCGGTGTTGATTATGAACAAGGTACTTGGATGGCAGTTCATCATCTTCTTCAAAAGGGACATCGCCGCATCGCTTTTTTAGGCGGCATTAAGACCTCTTCGACTTGGATTGAGCGGATGAAAGGTTTCAAAAGAGCTCATGACGAAGAAAATGTGACGATTGATGAATCGCTTATTATTGATATAGTACCTACTCGCGAAGGCGGGAAAGAAGCACTCGCCCAAGTGATGGATCAGCCTGAGCCCCCTACTGCTATTTTTTGTTTCAGTGACTTAGTCGCATTTGGGGTCATTCAAGCACTGTCAGCACGGGGCATTCAGCCTGGTGAAGATATCGATGTCGTTGGATTCGATAATGTTCCTGAAGCGGAAATGTACCATCCGCCGCTCACCACTGTTTCCTCCTTCCCCCGATCCATCGGGGTAAAAGCAGCGAACCTTTTATATCATAAAATGAACGAACAGGATGAAGAGCTGCAGCGATTGATTTTAAAGCCCCAACTTCATATTAGAGAAACCTCCCCATCATGATGAAAAAGAGAATTGTGTGCAGCAATTCTCTTTTTTTATTGATCAAGTCAACTATTTCTTTGTTTCATTTTTCTTTTTTTAAATCACAAAGTCATAAACTTGACACATTTAAAATGCAGGAGTATATTTATCTCGTTGCTTCTTTTAGTATATCGTTATACCTATTTCGTCATATCATTATTTCTATCAAAAAACAGTTAAAAGTGGTTTTTTATGATTCTGATCAAATCATGAAGTTTCACTTCCTAATCAAGGCTGTTATTATTTTTTTCATTTTAGTAGAACGATGTACTTGATTGAAGAACAGATGAATATTCATTATTTTTTTCATCAATCACATAAGGGGTGTTGTGATGGGCTTCATATTATTCATTTTGAAGGAAACAATAACAAAGGGTATACAAAGAATTTGACCTTAAAGGGGTTTCAAATATAGGAGTGGGAACATGAAAAATCCTTATATAAAATCGTCACTTGGCATGTATTTAAATTACTTCATGCTTGGCATGATCAACATTATTGTAGCTTCCAACATGGACAGCTTATCTGAACGCTACCATGTAGATATTCCGAAAATCAGCTTGCTTGTATCTGCGATCGGAATTGGTAAACTCATTGCGCTCTTTTTCTCAGGCCGGTTAGCCGACAGCTGGGGACGTAAGCCTGTCATTATTACAGGAAATTTTCTTTACTTATTATTCTTAATCGGTATTCCAACGACAACAAGTTATACACTGGCATTTATCTTTGCGATTTCAGCAGGTATTGCCAACTCACTGCTTGATTCAGGAACCTATCCTGCTTTGTCAGAGTCATTTCCTAAAAAAGCAAGTTCGGCTTCTGTTTTAGTAAAAGCGTCTGTATCCATTGGGGCGACTGTTCTTCCATTTATCTTGGCATTCCTAGTGGCACATGACATCTTCTGGGGCTGGGCGTTCTTTGGACTAGGGCTTCTTTATTTACTCGTAGGGATTTACTTAATCTTTATGCCATTCCCGAACCATAAGCAAGTTTCTTCACAAGACGCTCTTCCCGTACAGGATCAGCTGAAGAAAGAACCAAAAATGCTTGGCGAAGGCTTAGCTGTTGTACTGATGGGATTCACATCGACTGCATTGTTTGTCGTATGGCAGACATGGCTTCCGCAGCTGGGGTTGAAATTAATCGGACTTGGCACAGAACAAGCCACACAGCTTCTTTCTTATTTTAGTATTGGTGCACTGGTATCTGTTCTATTGCTTTCGATCGTCTTAGATAAATTCATTTCACCGATTATGGTGGCGATCATTTATCCAATTGGGGCGTTCCTTGCAATGCTTTCACTTTTCCAAATCGAAACGTACAGCATTGTCATTGTCAGCACCTTCTTCTTAGGACTATTTACAGCGGGAATCTTCCAGCTGGCGATGAGTATTATGATGAAATTGTTCCCGACAAACAAAGCAACAGCTTCATCCTACGTCAACATTGCGGCAAGCTCAGCGTTTATTCTCGTGCCGCTCATTACAAGTGGATTGGTCAGCTCGTACGATATTAAAATGACGTTATTTTTCGATATGATCATTGCGGTTATTAGCGTATTACTAGCGGTCTTTGTTCTTGGACGCATGAAAAAATTATTTAGATAATTAAAGGAGATGTCAATCATGACAAACATACATGAACGAAATATTGATGGAAAAACAAAATTAGTCGGCCTTCTTGCTACACCAATCGGACACAGCCTTTCACCACGTATGCATAACCTTGGCTATACACTAACAGGTATCAACTATGCTTACCTCGCATTTGAAGTAGGGAATGATGAACTAGAAGCAGCCGTAAACGGTATGAAAGCAATGGGTGCAGCTGGATTTAACGTCTCTATGCCGAACAAAATGAAAGTACTAGATTACTTAGACGAACTAGATGATTCTGCAAGATATACACGTGCAAGTAACACTGTAGTAAACAAAGATGGTAAGCTCATCGGCTACAACACAGATGGTCTTGGATATGTGAGAAACTTAATTGAACATGGCGTTGAATTAGCCGGCAAAAAAGTCACACTTGTTGGCTCTGGCGGCGCTGCGACTCCGATTGCGATTCAGCTTGCACAGTCAGGCATCCGTGAAATTAGCATTTTTGCTCGTAATGATCAATACTTTGTTCAAGCAGAAGAAAATGTAAATTACATCAATAACGAAATGAAATCTTTCGGTGTCAAAGCAAACATTTTCCCACTTGAAGACAAAGACGCATTCCGCCGTGAAGTAGCAGAAAGTGCGATCCTGGCAAACGGGACAAGCCTTGGCATGAAACCACTAGATCAGCTCAGCATTATCGATGATACACTTGATGTACTTCGTGAAGATTTGATCGTGACAGATGTTGTGTACAACCCGCAAAAAACAAAGCTTCTTGCACAAGCACAGGAAGCTGGCGCCAAAACCATTAACGGTCTTGGAATGATGCTGTGGCAAGGTGCACTTGCTTACAAACTCTTTACTGGTGAAGATATGCCAGTTGATCAAGTAAAACAAATTCTTTTTGAAAATGACCGTTTCTAAAATAAAAAAGACAAAGGGCTAAAATGATGATCATTTTAGCCCTTTGTTTTCTTTTCAGCGAAGTCTAGCAGCCCTGAATGCGAGGATTTGCCTACACGCTGAGACGACTTCCTGCGTAGGTCGTCTTTTTTTAATCATGTACCATGACTTGGCGGTATCGATACAGGATATACAGTGCGCCGATAATGGCCGCAACAGCCACCACTGCATCGAACATAAAGATTTGTAAAATGGACGCGTGACTCTGAATTAAACCTGTTACGACCGGGATGACGATAGCCGACACGCCGCCCGCTGTAGAGATAATCCCAGTCATCGTCCCTTTGTTTTTCCAGAAGAATTCAGCCATCACAGTTAACGTCAGCTGAAAAACTCCTGCCGTTGAAAATCCCAATACAAAAGCATTGACGGTTCCTATAACTGGTGATTTCACGACCAAGAGCACACAAATGGAAACAAGTGTAATGATTGGATAGATCAGCAGTACAGTGACCGGCCGGACAAAGCGGCGCAAAAGAAACGCGAGCATCACGACAGACAGCAGCCCGCCCATGCTATAGTAACTGAGCAATTTCACAGCACTGCCAGATGTCATCCCCAAGATGGCCTCACCGTACGTAGGAAGCCAAATTTGCGGCAGCGCATACAGTCCATTTGACGTAAAGCTGATCACAATGAGCGCGATCCCTTCTCTCCAAAATGTAGGCTCTGTCGAGAAGCGCGGAAGTCCGTCATGCTCCGTTACCTGGACTTGCTCCACCTTGCGATGATTCGGAAATGGCAAGGTCCACAGCATCAAGACATTCACAAGATAGATCAGAGCAGGAACAAAAAATGCCATTCCATAAAACAAATCATGCTCTGCTAAAAAGAAAATCGCCAGTGGCAAAATGGTTGCCCCAATGGAGATAAAGGCCTTCACCATCACATTCGCAGATCCCGAGTTTTGCGGAAACGCCTCCATTAACGCAGGATACGTTCCTGCATCCATTGCCGAATTCGCGACCCCTGCCAAAATCGCAAACGCAAATGCGATTTGATAATTCGGAGACAATGGGATTCCGGTGAGGAACACCGCCATCAGCACACCAGAAACCAGAATGACCGGCTTACGCCCAAAACGATCTGACAGTACGCCTGATAAACCATACGTGAGCACCCTGCCAATGCCAAGCGCCGAAATCATATAACTAATTCCCGCACTATTGGTATCTAATTGTTTGATTAAAAATGGCATATTTGAAGCCAAAATAATATTGACCATACCCAATAAAAAATAATTAATATACAGACTAGAAGCCGTTCTCACATACGGATTCCTCATCCTGACACACCCCTTAACACCATCGCAATGAAGTGACAAATAATGGTTACGCTTACAAGATCTCATATGTGAGGAAGAACAGCTTTGCAGCCTTCACGTTCATACATCTCATCATGTCATGCAGCTCACAGCTTACACGCCCTTCATGTATCAAGCATTTCTTCAATTTTTCACTGCTCTTATTTTATACGAATGCGAAAGGTAAAGATAGTGAATTGCTTAAATTTGAAGGGAATTCATCGATTATGCATATGACACCATCGATAGAAAAAAGGAGTGGTTCATTCCACTCCTTAAATGATGTCTCAATTCTGTTCCTCGCAGCCCCCAAATACTTAGCTCATAAAAATATTCCGTTCTCTCGATGCATAATCCAAAACGGAAATATTCTGCCAAAAATAAAATCCCCATACCCACTTGAAAATTTTGTTTGCTCAAGAAGGTGATTTAAATGAATAAAGACTTCATTCACATTCACTTTAAGTGCTTCAATTTCATGCTCTCGATAGTGTTCTCCATGTATTTGGATTTTATGTTTTCTCGATTGAAGGAAAGCAAACACCTTCTGACAAACACTACTCAGCGATTTTATAAAATCCATATACCACTATTCGAATTCTATAGAAATTAAACAACCAGTCCCTCGAAAGAGTTTCGACAACTGGCTGTTTCATACGGTGTTTTGATCCCAGTCTCTCAAAAATGGGGGATCAAGTCCCGATGTGGGGATTGTTTAAAATATTACGGGATCATTTTGAAGATACTATGAATGGCTTTGTATTCGCTCCCGTATTTTCCGGGTATGATCTTGATTTAAAATCATTGCCAATTCGGCCTCATTTAGAACAGATCCCCATCTAAAGATAATTTCACTATTCAAACCATACTTCAAAAAAAGCGCTTGATAATCTATTTCATGACTATTCTTATCCAATCCTGAGTAAAACAAATCTTTTATAGATTCCTCTGAGAGCATAGAATCCCTTCTACTGGCAATCATGAAACTAGATTGATACTGATCCATTATTCGCAATGCTTTATCTAAATCATGTTGAGGAACCTTGGCTATACTGACATAAAACTGATTTTCATGTTCATCTAAAAGTAATTCTGGCCCCTTTTCAAAACCTGAAGTATTTATGTCTGAATCAATAGATTTCCATACTTTTCGGAATCTCTCTATTCGCGAATGCACATCACTTACTTTCTTACTCAGAAAGATATAAAAATGGTAATTAGTCAATTGATCGCTAAAAATTTCGATTAGTTCATTTTGACAATAACTTTGAAAAGTTTTAATTCCACCATTATCTAAAAAGTAATATCCATTAATACTATATATACTTAATTGTTTAAGTTCATTTATTTTTTGATCTAACCACTTATAGTAGTTTGTCACTTCTTGTTCGAATTCAAGTTCTATTTTCATTAGGCACCTTTTAATCAGTAATTAAAATTGCTCGAATTGAACAACTGCTTTTTCTTTTTGTAAAAACTTCTCAAAAAGAGAGACTAATCTATTTATATTCTCTTCTTTTGAATACAGTAACGGATTATAGCCATCTGAAGAAGGCATATAATGAATAAACGGTTCCATTTCCTTTTTTCAACGTCCCATTGACTAGATTCTTCTTCTACCAAAACCATTTGAAGTTTTCTATAATCCTCATCTGGGTCGCCATCTCCCCAAGCTAATTCTAGGATTAAAGAATTTTCACATTCAGTATGATTAGATAAATATTCCACAGCATACTTGCTTATTTCTTTGTATGAAATCAAATCTAGACTAATTCCTACATATATAGTTTTCCAATTAACTTTTATTTTGTGATGTTTTAAATGCTCTAATGAAAAATTCATAATTTAATACACCTTTTGTGATTTGACAAACTCTATTGTCTCCTCCAAGCTTTACCCAATTAACATTACACATTATGATTTATTAATTGATTTTAAAGGTTTTCATCTCTCCCCCTCAACTTCCTGTGTTTCTGGTAAATGTAAAAGATTTCATATACTTTATCTTATATACTCATCTACTTCTTCTATTGTTGAAATATCTTGTATAAAAAATACTTACTTCTTCTGGTAGTATTATTGCTAAATCATCAATTTGATCTTCCTTAAATTCAATGAATACCTCATATAAGTAATCACCTTCGTATTAAAGGTTTACTCAGTTAGGTTTAATTTTCACAAATTTAAAGTAGTCTTTACCTTGTCCAAAAGTAAATAAACTTGTGCCTTCTGTTCTGGAGTTTCAGCAACATACTCCATACAAATTTCTTCCAAGCAACTATAGAAATCTAGATTATCCATCACAATTTCATGATAAGATGCTGTGTCCATAAATATCATTACTCCATTATTAAATTCAACATTCTCTGAATGCTCTGGAAGTTCATATCCCATCATATGATCTTGCCAAGGTTCTCTGTGGGACAAACACTCTAACACCTCAACTAAATCATCCTTCAAAAAAGAAAAAAAGTCTTGAACAATCGGCTGCATTTTTTTTAACATCAAGATCCTCCTAATTACTATATTTCTTCCATTCTAATACTGGGTACAAGCTTTCAACTTCCCCTGTTTTTGGATTTTTCCACCCTTCAAATTTTATACCATTTGATGTACCTTGTATTACATGTTGACCGCCTCTAGTTACATACTCAGTACCATTTCCATTGCCTCTTGGCCATATTTATAAATTTGTTCATCAGTAAATACATTATCATCATAAACAGTCTTCTTATGAGTAGATGCTTTAAATTCTTTTGTATACATACCACGTTCTTGTTTTGCTATTTTATAGTACACATCATTTATTCCATGTACCGAAGGATGGCTTTCTTTTCTCTCCAATTTATAGGGAATTTCCTTTTCATTTAAATAATTAAAAAATTCCTTTTCATTATGACCACCACTTACACCTGTTTTACTAACACCTTCTGGCCGTATTAGATGATTTTTGCTATTGTCAGAATACTTATGTTTAAATCCACCTTTACCAGCACTATCCTTCACCCCCATCTTCCCATGAAACCCTTTCACCCCGAACGGCAAAAGCATCCCCAGAGCCGCGTTCATACTCGCTTCCTGCTGTTCTTTCGAGATCTTATTTCCAAACATGTCTCGGCCTGTGATCGCTTCGCTGAAGCCGTTGATGGCGGTGAGGCCATATAAACCTTTTTGAGATGTTTTCAGGGCGTCAAAGGATTTTTGTGATGTCTTGTAAATGTCGACTGCCCTGACTGCGGCTGATGTGGCTTGGGTCGTTTTATAGACTGCTTTCCCGCCTTTGAAAATGCGTCCTGCCCAGCCGACGATAGGGATGTAGCCGGCTGCAGCCATTCCTCCTGCCGCGACTCGCTGGCCTGCGGTGAGTTCCTCGCTTGTGATTGGATCAACGCCTGTTGCGGCACGTTTTGCATCGTTCACACCTGTTAGTTCATTCACGATGTTTCCACCATAATCGAGGGCTTTTTCATACCAAGGGCGGTTGGCGAGGGCTTCTTGTTCCTTTGCGATCTTGCGGGCTTCTTCTTGTTCTTTTTTGATTTTCAGATATTCAGAAGTTTGTTTTTCAATATCGCTTTTTGCCTTGAAGATTTCGCTATTTTGATACGCTTTCTTATCAAAATTCATAGGTGAAATCGCTTTTCCGTCATTTGTCGCATTGATCATTTCAGCGTACAATGCCATTGTAGCTTGCTGCTCCGTCTCTGACAAAGCATATTCATCTTTTAAATTTTGATCAAGCTCTCTTAGTTCTTTGACCGTCTTTTTTCGTTCATCTTCCGCATCTTCTATTTTTTCATCAAAGGTTTGGCTATCAAATACCTCTAGGGAAATGAGGTCATCAATGTCTTGAAAAATCGTTTTGAGTGCCTTTTTTTGATCCTTCACAATGCTTTTGGCATTCTTGATGCCCATATGTACTGCGTTGTCTAAAAAGTGTTCTTCTACAAAGGTATCGCCGCCAAAGCTCGTATCATCCAGTGTCCCAGAAACACCTTCATGAAAGGCTTTTTGCTTATCAATGAAGCTGATAAACATGTCTACATTTCCAGCGAGCTCTTTGTAGAAACTTTTAATATTATCTGCACCTTTCCCAGTGAAGTCATCACCGAGGTTGGCAACACCTTGTAATGCCTTCTTTAAATCTACCATTTGTTCGCGGAATTCCTGATAGTGTTTTGCCCTTGTGTCCATGGCACTGGTTAGTGCTTTTGCATCAAGTATCTTGCCCAGAAGAAGTCACTCCCTCCATTATTGATCATAAAGTCTATTTTACCGTGACCATTAAAACGGAAAAATAGGCTGAATGACATAAAAAATGGAATAGACTCTCTATTCAACGATCAAATAAAATAAGCTAGACAATGCACTTTGCTCTGTCTAGCCTTACTTTATACTATTTTATAAACATTAGTTGGCCCTTTATACCAGACTATGTGATAGAACTATTAGAACATTAATCCCTGTTCAATCTTTTCAGTGATATGAGATAATGCCAACTAAAACGAAAGGAGAATCAAAGTGTTTAAAGGAATCATTTATGCAATTATCGTGATATTCGGCTTTTGGATTTTTCTACAATTATCCTTGAACATCAATATCTTTCAAAACCCAATGAACTATTTTATTGTTATTATCCTCTTTTTCCTTTGTATTCAGGCGTTATTGAAGCGTAGGCAATAAAAAATCACTCAGGTACATACACTTTTTTCAGAGGTAATAAAGATCTTGTCTCAGCTGGCATATGCTCATACCAATGTACAATAAGATCTACAAGTTCTTCTAAATCCACTAGGTGAACTTCATTATGCTTCGCAACAGCTTTGGCATTTGAAGTGAATCCACCAGTAGAAACGAATAAACTGTTTGCATTCATGGGATTAGCCCCTAATAATTGTTGTACTTCTGGGGAACTAGCTGAGGTTTGCCGATGCTTAACTTGTACTTTTATAATAGGTTTTTCAAATCCAAATGCATCTTTATAAGCTAATACATCAACACCACCATCAGGCCCTTTTGGGCTTACGCGAACATTATATGACATGGCTTGCAGTAAGCCCCCGACTAGATCTTGCATCTGCCACGGATCCAGTTTATCTACCTTATCTGCAATCATAACAGTTGCTTTGCTGACTAAATCTTCAATAATTTCATCTTCTGCTGTTTCATCTTCGTATACTGCAATAGAAGTAGGGTTCTTTAGTAAATGTTCAATCTCTTGCCCCCAATCATCTACACGAAAAACAGTTGATATAGAACCGAGGCTGTTCTTAGCTGGTTGACTGAGGGAATCTCGTTTAACGGCGGTTGACTCCCAATTCACCTTAATATGATTTGGATACATTTTATCTCCAGTTGCTTCATCAAAAAAATGCGGAGCAGTCACCGTACCTACTCGATATTCACGACTCTCTTTTAAATATGTAATGATTCGATCTCCCTTTTTAATTTCTCTACTGAACCTCCATATCTGACTAACCCAGCTTCTCCTTGTAAACGGTTTGTTCTCGGCGAATATGACATCAGCTCGATCATTCATCTCTTGCTTTGTTTGATATTGTTTTGGATTACCTAATTTCGGCCACCCAATCGATGCAATACCTTCCTTTTCCCATATTGAAATTAACTCATTTTGGTCACCTGCACGAACCATCCACCATTTCGTCATTTACGATCTCTCCTATTCCATCCCATAAATATTCTTACTAAATTATAAGACTTATTTCTTGTGAACAAAAGGATATACTCACCATTTTTGTCGAAAGAAACAGAAGAACCCGGACAAGCGAATACACGCTCGTCCGGGCTTCTATTTTCCTTTATTACACTTCTTCACCATTCGTTGCGATGACGTTTTGATACCAAGTAAACGAATCTTTTTTAAGGCGCTTCATTGAGCCGTTTCCTTCGTTGTCGCGGTCAACGTAGATCATGCCGTAGCGTTTTTTCATTTCGCCTGTTGTGAATGACACGATATCAATGATACCCCAAGGTGTGTAGCCAATAAGGTCGACACCGTCGTATTCAATTGCTTTTTTTAGTGCTTCGATATGAGAAGCGAGATATTGAATTCTTTCTGGATCGTGAATAGAACCGTCTTCTTCCACTTGATCTATTGCACCAAATCCATTCTCTACGATGAATAACGGGATTTGATAGCGATCGTAAAAACGATTCAATGTATATCTTAAGCCTGTCGGGTCAATGGACCAGCCCCAGTCACTTGATTTGATATAAGGGTTATCTACACCATGCGGCAGGGCTCCGTTGACAATATCTCCGTTGTGATCAGACACCGTATCACTTTTAACCGTTGTCGACATGTAGTAGCTAAAGCCTAGATAATCCACTTTCCCTTTTCTTAAGCTTTCTTCATCGCCTTTTTCAAATAGAATGTGATAGCCTTCGCGTTCGAATTCTTTTAATGCATAGCTCGGATAGTAGCCGCGCACCTGTACATCTGGGAAGAAATAGCGCTGTCTCATATATTCCTCTGCGAGCATGACATCCTCTGGATTTGAGGAATACGGATAGATTGGCACGTGAGAAACCATCGCTCCAATTTGGAAAGCAGGATTGATCTCTTTTCCTTTGGCTACTGCCCATGCACTTGCAAGTAATTCATGGTGTCCTGCTTGATACATGACTTCTTTGGCATTTTCGCCTTCTTTGACTGATACCCCTGAATTTGTCCAAAGGAATAGTGGGTTGTTGACATCCATTTTGTTATTGATTTCATTAAACGTCATCCAGTATGTGACCTTGTCTTTGTATCGATTGAAGCATACTTCTGCGAATTTCGCGAAATACTCAGCGACTTTTCGGCTGCGGAACCCGCCGTACTCTCTTGCTAAATGGAGCGGCATCTCAAAGTGAGACAGCGTAATTACAGGCTCGATGCCATGCTTGAGCAGTTCATCAAAAACATCATCATAGAACTGTAAACCTGCTTCATTCGGTTCCGCTTCATCTCCCTTAGGGAAAATCCGGCTCCAGCCGATCGATGTACGTAAGCATTTTAAACCCATTTCGGCAAACATCGCGATATCTTCCTTATAACGATGATAGAAATCGATCGCTTCATGATTCGGATAAAATTTATCTTCTTCTATCGTTTCAGTTATTTGTCTCGGTACTCCATGAGCACCTGCTGTCATCACATCTACAACACTTGGACCTTTTCCTTCTTCATTCCATCCACCTTCAAATTGATGCGCAGCTAATGCGCCGCCCCATAGAAAATCTTTTGGTAAAGTCATTATTTTTTTCCTCCTATTTTACAATAGTGATCATGACATCCGTTGGCTGACATGTCGATTGTTCTTCTACAATCACATCTTCGTACGCTTGTGTATTGGTGATGATGACGGGTGTGATTGTTTTTAATCCTTTGCTTTCAATGGCTTCTTGATCAAATGTCATCAACAAGTCACCCTTCTTCACCTTGCTGCCTTCTTCGATATGCAGAGTAAATGCTGAGCCATCTAGGGAAACCGTATCAATTCCTACATGAACTAGTAACTCCACACCGAATTCTGAACGCAGTCCAATCGCATGCTTTGTCGGCGCAAGCATGACGACACTGCCGTCAAACGGTGCATACAGCTTGTTGTCTGTCGGTTCAATCGCAAACCCTTTACCCATCGCCCCCGAGCTAAATACAGCATCCGGCACATCAGATAACGAGATCACTTTCCCTGCAAGCGGTGCAGGAATAATTTCTTCATTGTTCATCGAAGCATTCATTTTTTCTCCAACTTGATCTTTATCAGACGTTCCACCGACTGTCTGTTCCACTGTATCTTCCCCATAACCAAACATTTGAATGAGCACAACTGGTAAGATCAGCGCAATTGCGACACCAATCAATATGCCGATGATCGATGTTGGATAATCTGAACTAATTCCGTTTACAATCGTCAGTGGACCAGGCAAACCTGCATACGCAAAGTAATAAGGCGTAAAGAAGCTGGCAGCAATGGCCCCGATCGCTCCAGATATACATCCGAAAATAAATGGTTTCTTGAAACGCAAGGTGACCCCATAAATCGCAGGCTCAGTAATTCCAAAGAGACCAGTGATTCCCGCTGAAACCCCGACTTTTCGTGTTTCGCGGTTTCTTGCTTTTAAAATAACCCCTAACACTGCGCCGACTTGAGCGATAACAGCGATGGTTTGATATGCCTGGAAGGAGTCACGTCCATATTGTTCAAAGTTGGCGAGCACCATTGGTGTGATGCCCCAGTGAACACCGAAAATGACAAGCACTTGCCAGAAACCTCCGATAATGGCGCCTGCTAAAGCTGGGACATGTTCTGCTAAGAAATTGTATCCGTTTGCAATCCCATTTGCACCGGCTGTCGAAAGTGGACCAATTAATAGAATCGTTAACGGAACCATGACAACCATACAGATAAATGGGACAAATAACGGTTTGACTACCTCGTGAATGCGTTTGTTTAAAAATCTCTCAACATATGAAAGAATCCATACCAAGAATAGCGGCGGCAAAACAGAGGACGTATAAACCGTTTCAGATAACGCTATGCCTAAAAAAGTAACGCCTTCCCCTGATGCCACCCGTCCAGCAATCTCCGTCCAAGTTGGACTGACAAGCGCTGCTGTACACGCTACGGCGATATACATATTCGTTTTAAAATGCTTGGCTGCTGTGATGGCGATAAAGATAGGCAAGAACGTAAACGGCGCCCATGAAATAAAGCTAAAGACTTCATACGTTCCCGTTTTCGAGAAGCTTGGAAATAATAAATTAATGAGGATAAGTGCACCTTGTAAAATACCTGCTGCTGCCAAAATATACACAAATGGTGCAAACACAGCAGACATGGTCGCGATGACACGATTCAGCACCGTTCCCTTGTTTTCATTTGCCTGTTCATCATCAGACGGCTGCAGCTGAACAAGGCTGGAAAAATGCTCGTATACCTCACCAACATGCTGACCGATGACAACCTGAAATTGACCGCCGTTTTCCACCACGGTAATGACGCCAGGCATTGCATTAACTGCTTCCTTTGCCTTTGGATTCGAACGTTTCAAGACCAAACGCAGCCGCGTGGCGCATCTTGCAGCACTCACCACATTTTCTTCTCCGCCAACTGCCTCTAAGATGTCTTTTGCAAGCTTTTGATAATCCCTCACTTTTGACATATAAAACCCCCCTTTATCACTGCTAGTATATGTACATTATAATTATACCGGTACAATTTATCAATACATATATAATTTCAAATAGCATATCAAAGGAAATTTGGTATGTGCTATAATACAAAGACAATAAATCGTGAAAACAAAGAGGAATAGCCATGTTAAAGTATCAACAAATTGCGAGCGATATTGAAAAATATATTGTCACCCATGAGATGCAGCAAGGGGATAAGCTACCTGTACTCGAAACACTCATGAGCCAATTTGCTGTGAGCAAAAGTACCATTATCAAATCGTTAGAATTACTCGAAAAAAAAGGAATTATCTATCAAGTGAGGGGCAGCGGCATCTTTGTTCGAAGACACCGCCGTAAGGGCTACATCAGCCTTTTATCCAACCAAGGGTTTAAAAAAGATTTAGAGGAATTTCAACTGACATCAGAGGTTTTAATGCTAGACACCATCAAGCCGTCCGAAGAAGCTGCACTTAATTTGAACATTGAACAAGATGAAGATGTTTTTTATCTAAAACGCATTCGTTACATCAACGGACAAACCTTATGTTTAGAAGAATCCTATTACCGAAAAAGCATCATTCCCTATCTCAACACAGAAATTGCCGCCGATTCTGTTTTTAAATTCGTCAGTGAAGGTCTTGGACTCAAAGTCGGCTTCTCCGATATGTACTTACAAGTAGGCAAACTGAACGAAACCGAAGCAAAGCACCTCGGCCTCAAACAAGACGATCCCGCTCTCCGCGTCGAGACGGTCTTTCATCTCACAAACGGCCAGCCCTTCGACTTTTCGAAAATCACATATAACTACATGCAATCCCAATTTTTTATTCAAGCGAATAATTATTATGGGTGATGGATGGAAAAAGCCTCCTGAGAGTATCAGGAGGCTTTTTTACTATTAGCTTTTAACCTTTAAACATTCTATCCTTCTTTCTTGAGAAGAAAGACCATCAATCGCCACATCACCATAATAAATATCTATGTGATTTCCTTTCCCAATTAGAGCAACTGGAAAAGCATGCTGGTCTTGCAGGCACTTTTCAAACTCATTTGGAGGAATCTCGACTTCAATTTCATGTCCAATGAACGCATATTCAAACGTAAACGTATGATAAAGATCTACAAGACAGTGTATGATCTCTTGTTGAAGATGAATAACATCATGAGAAACAACCTCTGTCCAATTTAAACTGAGAACGAACCCTACGAAACCCGTTTCTTTTTGTATGTTGATTGTCATCCCTTTTCGATCTGAACTTATGCCTGACAATTCAAACTCTGTATAATAACCTGAAAAATCATCGTCTTTGATGATATTTTCTTTAACACTGTGCTCAATCCATGTTTCACCGTCAGGGTCCTGACTAAATTTTACTTTCGTGATAGACATGTCTTTTTGAGCTAGATAATCAATCAGTTGGCGAAAAGTATTTGGTATATGAATGGCCTCGTAAAAAACGAGTCCGATATTGATGTATCCACCCAGAGCTATGTCGCATCCCTCACTTCATTTTTTCATTCATTATACTTTATTCAAACTATTATTCTGCGAAAACTCCCTCTCTTACATGAACACTTCCGATTTAAACTATCAAAAAGATTCATTTTACGAATGCATCAAACAAACTTATGATTAACGTAACAAGAGTGTATAGGAGGGTTCGTCAGATGAGAGACATTAGAGTGTATCATGTCGATGCGTTTACAACTGAGAAATTTGGAGGAAATGCCGCTGGGGTGGTGTTGGATGGTGAATTTTTAACAGAAGATGACATGCAGAGCATCGCCAAGGAGTTGAATTTACCGGAATCGGTCTTCTTGCTGCCTGCCCATGATCAGGAAGCCGATTATCGTGTCAAATACTTCACCCCGACGGAAGAGGTCAATTTCTGCGGGCATGCGACTGTTGGATTGACTTGGCTTCTGGCTACGGAGCTAGGACTGGCTAAAGAGAGATCAGGGGTTGTGTTAGAAACAAAGATCGGCAATGTTCCTGTTGTATGGAATGAAGAAAACGGCAAAGTCGTTAATGTGGAAATGACGCAGGTGACACCGAAGACGCGGGATTTTGTCATCGATTTAGAAGAGCTTAGTGACATGCTTGGTGTGAGCAGTGACCGCATTGATTCCTCCTATCCTATCAAATTAGCAAACACCGGTAACTGGCATCTTCTTGTTCCGATGAAGCACCAACAGGACATTGATCAAGCAGCACCGAACTTAGCGGCTTTAGGGAAAATGAATAAAGAACAGAATATCACGACGACTCACCTTTATACATTTCACACCACAAAAGAAGTTGATCTTTACACAAGGGATTTTGCACCTGGAATTGGGATACCCGAAGATCCTGTGACAGGGGCAGCAAACGGAGCATTGGCTGGATATCTTTATTTGGAGCGTATCATTTCTCAGCAAGAAATCACTCACCTGAACATTGCCCAAGGGGATGCCATCGGCAGACCTGGCTTGCTTCGTATCACAGTCATTCCAAATGAATCAGAGCCGGTGATCAAAGTGGCAGGCGCAGCTGTCATCACGATCCGCGGCGTGTTGACTTTATAAAACATCAGCTTGAATGGGGACTTCCTGTTCAAGCTGATTCTATTTAAAATGATTTTTGACCGTTTCGATCCACCTCTTGGCCGATGGGGAAGCTGTTTTGAATGATTTGAGCGCCAAGTTGACCTCACGAAAGACGCTCGTCTCCAGTGGAATGACTTTCGTATGAGGTATGTGCGGCGGCAACACTAATTTGGGAATGATCGTGACCCCAAGCCCTTCTTGCACCATAGAAATGAGCGTATTGTTGTCTTCAATTTCAAACAAAACATGAGGCTTCACGCCGCCTCTTTCTTTTAACAGTTTCTTAACGAGTATGTCACAGCCCGCTTTCGGCATGATAAAGGCTTCATCATGTAACGAGTCAACTTCAATCACTTTCTTCGTATGAAAGCGATGATTCTCTTGAATGAGCACCACTAACTCATCCTGAAAAAGTGGAACGGTCTCGAATTCCCTCGATGACTGCGTTAAAAAACCAACATCAACCGTGCCTGAAGCAATCCATTCCTCAATCTCCTCATAACCGCCTTCATATAACTCCAGCTTGATATGCGGATAGCTTTGCGTAAAACGATGAATAAGGCGTGGAAGGACATTTGAAGAAAAACTAGGGAATGTCCCAATCTTGATGCTCCCCACTTCCATCCCTTGAATCAGCGCTGCCTCTTGCTCAAGCAATGCCGCATGGTGCAAGATTTGCCGGATATGCGGCATCACCCGCTCACCTGCGTCCGTTAACGAAAGCCCGTTTCGATTCCGCCGAAGCAGCACAATCCCGAGTTCCGACTCAAGCTTCGCAATATTATGACTCACCCCAGACTGCGTCAGCCCAAGCTTCTCCCCGGCTTTTGTAAAACTGCCGCATTCGACGACTGTTAGAAATACTTTGTATTGGAATGTGATCAGTGTGCTCACCTCGCAAGCTCATATTAGATCCTGGCAAAATTTACTTTTAGATATTTCTTTGATTTTTCGATTTAAATGTTGTTCTATCATTTGAAAACATGCCTGCTGAACCCATAAACGTTTAAATGTATAGAGCTGTTCTTTTTCATCACCATGCAAATCTTCATCTTTCTCCAACTGAAAATCCGTTAAGTCCATTTTTTCATGAACGTGCATATTAGTAAAAACATGAGCATTGTGAAAATCGTGCATATGCTCTACTAAAGATGAGATTGTGGTGATAAAATCATCAAATGTATCTTCTTCAAGCGTTTTTTTGAGATCCAGATTACTATGGACATCAATTGAAATATAATTATCTCTTTCATCTAATTCTTCTCGGGTAGCTAGCGGGTTATCATGGGTCGTTGCTTTTCTATTTAAATCTGTAATGGAGAAATAAATAATGATTTCTTTTTTATCGAGAAATTCATACTCCCATAATTCTGCATCTCTTAATCTTATGATGCGAGTGAGGTTGTCCAATTTTTAAACCTCCAATTAATTCGTCGTCGCCGACGACGAAGACCTAGACGCTGCTTCATCAGCTTTCACACAATCAATCGCAACAACGAGCGCAATCATCACAGGCTCCATTTCTTCTTTCAAAATATCAACCTTATAGCTGTCACCCCAAGTAAACCATTCCTTCTTCACCTGACCAATCACTTCGCCGTTCTGGAGCACCAGGAAATTCATATCCCACCAGTTACCTTGCACTTCGATCCCAGCAGCATCAATTGAATATTTTGCTTTAAAGAACGTAAACTCTTTTTTAATCGTCAATACCTCTTGACCACCAACTTCTACTAAAAACTTCGGTAAAAAGGTAAACATTTTCTTCGTAATCACAGCGATTTCATCTCGTTCTGTATTCAAAATGGTAAACGTCTTCGGCATCTTCATAAAGCTGCCTTCGACCACATATACATCGTTCTCCTGTTGATCCTTTACCGTAAACCTGCCGCTCAGGCTAAATACTTTCTGCTTCATGTAAAGCTGTTTCATATATACCTCCGATTCAGTTCAAAAATTTATCCGTTCTAACATTACCTCTGATTATACCAAAAAAAAGAATGTACAAAAAACCACCTGATAGCAGGTGGTTTTCTATTACTGATTCATTTTCAGAGATTCCTTTTCATATGTTTGAAAAGCATTTTCCATTCCCATGATGACCTCTTTAATTTTGACATAACCACTTGTGTAAGGAATAGAATCTCTAATCTCTTCCCACATAAAATGATAGAATTTCAGGTCATCCGTTTCACACATCACAAAATCTGTGTAATCCTTACCCGGAAGAGCTTCAGCATCAAAAAAGCGCACTGTCACATGTTCCTCATATTTCTGCATCAACTCTTGCAGCGAAGCCGCATGGGTTCTTCGCTCCTCTCGTGGTAAAGCAAGCCAAGATGGATAGAACTCTAATAAAACAACCATCATATATTTCATCATCATACCCCCGATTCTTCTATGATGTGATGATTGTACGTCAGATCTAGGGAGTATGCATTAACATAGGTTAATGTTCAGCTGTATGGAGCAGCCTGCTCAGCGAAACCGGAGAAATGCCAATATATGAGGCAATATGATATTGAGCGATACGTTGATGTAACCCAGGATATTTCAATAAAAACGCCTGATATCGCTCAATTGCGGGCAAATATAGCAGTTCCCTCTCACGCTCTTCCTTTCTCGTATACAGCCTTTCTACACTAACCCGAACAAAGCGCTCCCACATATGACTTCTATCCATCAACATTTGAAGCAGATCATACGGAATTTCAATCACGATCGAATCCTCCATCGCTTCAATCGAATAAGGAGAAGGCTGCCCGTTGATCATACTTGCATAAGAAGTAGCAAAATCATCTTCCAACGTAAAAGCCACATTGTACTCCCTTCCATCCGGTAACAAATAGAACAGACGGAAGAGCCCCGTTATGCAAAAATAAGCATGCTTCACCGGATCGCCAGCTTTGATCATACATGTACCTGCTTTTAATTGTTTAATCGTTGTTCCTTCTTTGAAGGCTTGCCAATGATTTTGTTCGATTGGATACTTGGATATTTTGGTTTTGAAAGTGTCGTAAGGGTCAGTTATTTTGTCCATCTGTTTTTTACCTCCTAATAAGGAAAACTCAAGCCTACTTGGGGATTGTTTTTATGATCAATGCCAAAAATAAGTCTGTCACAATACATGATGCAAAAAAAGTCCCGTTTGAGGGAAATTACTCAAATGAGACTTTTTTTAGTGATTATTTAATAACCATTTACAAAGTAATCAATGGTTTCTAATTCCTCTTCTTTCAGTTCTCTGTTCACGTAATGTTGATATTCTTTCGTGATTTTCTGCTTATCTCCACCACATTGATCAGTGAATTTCGCTATCATCCGAAGTTTGTCTGTTTCCTGACGAAACTCCTCTTTTCTCCACGGTCTTTGGTGTGAAGGAATGTACGTTTCTGCATCAAAAGTTTCTAACTCATCTAAAAGACGCAATATTTCTTTCACCGTGTAATGTACTTTTTCGGCATACATTTTTGGATAAATGCAATCAGCAAGAAAAAGAATTTTCTCTTCTTTCACATACACGATCACGGAATCTGCCGCATGATCGCCTCCAACATGCTGCACGACACAAGTAGCCCCGCCAAGATCAATTTCCACCCGACGGTCAAACGTCACATCCGGTAAAACCACCTGAATATCTCGATGATTCTTATATTCTTCTTTTATCGCCTTCGCGCAAAACTCAATCTCCGTTCCTTCCCTCACCCGCTCATCGATTGCCTCATCAGACCACGAAAACGGAACAAGCTTCTCCATTTCCTTTCTGGTCTTTGCAGAAGCAATCGAAACCGAATCAGACAGCGCTGACAGACCAAAAATATGATCCCAATGCCAATGCGTGAGGACAACGAGATCGGGCTTGGCGTTCTCGTGTTTTAAGGTTTCTTTGATAAAGTATTTGGCATGATCTTCTGAGTTACCGGCATCGATCATTAATGTTTTGTTATTGCCTACGACCATGCCTAGGATGGGGCGGTCGGTGAGTGCTACTGGTGTGATGTACCAAAAACTCTGACCTATTTTTTTAATTGAGTGCAAAGGTGCTTCCTACTTTCTGTCATTATTTTTTAAAATCACGTTTTTTCCCATCGTTCTACTGTTTAAGTATATCGAATTTCATTACTCGAAGTAGCACGCGAAGCCAATATTGTTACAATGATCGCGATTGCAACGCCTAAAGCACCTGCCCAAGTAACAGAAGATAGAGAAACCCTCTCTACAAAGATACCTCCAATAGCTGCACCTGCAGCCATCGCTAATTGCATCATTGACTGATTGAGACCTAATAGTATACCTGATGACTCTGGCTCCATTGTAGCTAAGTGATATTGTTGAGTCGGACCAGAAGACCATGCAGCAAATGACCATAATATTAAAATGAGTAATACTCCAACATAAGAATGCGTAACTAGTGAGAGCAATATGAGCATGATGACATGTAATGTCATTCCACTAATCAGAGTAAAATTCACACCCCATCGATCGGTACTAAATCCACCAAACTTTGACCCAACTAGACTAGCAATACCGAATACGAGGAGAACTACACTCAGCAATTTGCTGCTTACACCTGATATATTTAAAAGGTAAGGGGATAGGTAGGTATAGGCAATTGAATAACCACCAAGCCAGAAAAAGGTGATGGCTAATCCCAACACTACTTTTGGTTTTTTAAAAAGAGCGAGTTGTTGAATTAAAGGTACAGGTTTATCCCCTTGGATTTTTGGAATCGTAAGAGAAATGATCACCATGGCTAATAATCCGAGTAAGGCTATTCCTCCAAATACAGCCTTCCAACCAAAGAAATCACTAGTCATTCTGCCAAGTGGGACTCCAATGATCAATGATGCTGTAAAGCCCATTACTACTGTAGCAATAGCGGTACCTTGCTTACCTTTTGGTGCAATTTTTTCAGCAATTGTTAATGCAGTAACTACGACCATCCCCGCTCCAAGAGCCATAATAATTCTTGACACAATAAATAATTGATACCCAGGGAGGACGAATGCAAGAATATTACCTAGAATAAAAACGCTAAGTGAAAATAACATTAACTTGCGTTTATTCATTCCCGATGTTAAAGCCATTAATACTGGGGTGAAGATGGCATACACAAGAGAAAAAATCGTAATTAACTGGCCGGCTGCAGCTATCGTAATCCCTAATGATTCAGAAATATTATCCAAAATACCAGAGATGATATACTCTGATGTACCAACTAAAAAACTGACAATAGCTAAAATGTAAATCTTTACAGTGTTTGACAATGTAGATCACTCCTTATATATAACGAATTCACATATCTAGAATTGTTAATATGTATGGACAAAAAAACATATTACGATAAGTCGATTTGTATTTAATAAATGAAACTGAATTCTGATGTATGAATTCAGTTCATTTATTAAATATTTTTTTCTAGAATCTCAGCAATTTGTTTTATGGCATTTTCATCTCTTTTATAATACGTGTATTTACCTATACGCTCTGTCGTAATTAATCCAGCTCGTAGTAAAATTGAAAGATATTGAGATGCTGTTGATTGCGTCATTTTCAATTTATCTGTTATTTGACTAACACATACCCCTGTAGTATTCATATCAATCCCTTCATGGGGTGTAAAATGACGATCAGGTTCCTTTAGCCATTGTAAAATTTGCAGTCTTGATTCATTGGATAAGGCTTTGAAAACTTCTATTGGCTCCATACACCCCATTATATCGACAAATAACGATATGTCAACATGATTTGTTTGAGATTCCTTAAAAGTTTCTATTTTCCTTCTTCCTCTGGTACAGTTCACCGTGATGTCTTTACATGCATTGAGATGCCGCTTCATTTGGTTAGAGAGTATGGCGGGTTCCGTAGCCTAAAAGTTGCTGAGTATTTCGTGAAATTCGCAGAAGTGTGTTTCAATCGATACTGACACTATCGTAAGCTATTATTTGACCTTCCATAGCATAGAAGTTAATTGATATTTTCTGAATTCTATTATTAAACTCAGACTGATATTTTAAGTAATCCCGAAATGAACAAGCTTTTACCTCAAAGACTCTATAAAACTCATTCGTTTCTAAGCCATTTTTCAATTCAGCACATCCAATAATTGAATCTTCTTCTTTATTGGTGTTACTTCTTTTAACAAACAATTTGTCATATCTAAAATCAAAACTATAAATTTCACCATTCGGCTTTACTATTAACGGATATACTTTGATTTCACTAGGTAATTCAGACAAATCATTTTCTACCTCAATAAAAAAAGTAATGAAATCTACTTTATCTTTATTTTCATTCTTTTGTACTTGCATCTTAAATTTAATCTCTTGAATTCTTTGACTATTATCTAAACAATTTGGCACTTGATTCAGAACTTCTTCCAAGATGTTATCCACTGTATTTATGACATAGTGGTAAATTTCTTTCACTTTAACCAATGCTTTCACTTGTTTGTAAAAGTTTTTGCCATCAAAAAACTCATTAATATAAAATTCATCTACTGTTCCGATCATAAAACTATTTTTAACAGTTATCAGTATAGTCTTTATATGTTTGATATAGTTATCAAACGCTGATAAATACTTAAATTCATTATCATCTTTTATTTGAGATAACTGATGTTTTAAATTGGTGAATTCTTTTATATTACTTATCTTGGACAGTACTTTTATAAGAAGTTTTTTATCTGTTACAAGGTATGCTTTATCACCAAGTAATCCAGCATTAATAATTTGAAACAATACATCCATACTAACCCTTGCATAGTGAAAAAACTCAATTGTAGTTTTTCTTAGATAAGCAATATCATCAATTTGATATCCAGCTATATTTAGATTTGTTCTATTCAATTCATCCTGGGTAATTGATGCCTTTCCTTCTTCCATTGCACTTTCAAATATTTCATTTTCCGTAGACTCTAATACACCTTTGCGATGCTCATATATTTTATTTATCAATTTGTATGATATCGACATATAACCTAAAGTCTCATGCAGACTTTTAACATATTGCCATGCATCATAAACTTTTTGTTCTGCCAATTTCTTTTCCAATTGTTTAAAGTCAATATTCATGTCGATCCCCTTTTCACTTAATTTCCACAGAGCTTGGCGCTTCCTTTGCTCCTGCGGCCCTAGTTTTTTGCAATGTTACACATATTTTTGTAGGCTGTCTGCAAATGCTGTTGGTCGATGGAGCAATACCTTTTGGGAACATATTGAATTAAATTTTATTTAGATAAATCTATAAATTATTTCGATATTAAAATCATCATACCCCTATATTGTTCGCCAAATAAACTGTTTTCATTTTAACATAAACATCCAATTATAAAGTAGAGAGTTTGCCACAATCTTGCCTGATTAATGAACACAAGTTAAACATATATCTTCAACTAAACTGCCCAGCCATCCAATCTATGAATCAATACTTCACCAAAGAGAATGAAAGATAATTATGTTCTTTCATGATAGTTTATGTAGTTTATATCATAAACTTTTATTCCTACACCTATAACAAAAATTCCTCTACATCAACAAAAATGGCTATCAAATTCATTTACAATTTGATAGCCATTTTATATTACATTTTTCAATGTATACGATAAAATTGTACCTTTTCTCTTTTTCGCTTTATAATTCTACCTATTCTGATTTTTGGTTTACCATAACTTATGATAAGGCTCACCGGGATGTATCTAAATGAGGTTTTTACTAATCTTCTCTTTTTATATCTGCTATTTTTCTATGAAGAGAGGAATACTTAAACTTGGAAAAATGATATAACTGTTCTACCATTTCTAATGGTATTTTCTTTTTATTTCTATGCCAAGTTTCAGTAGCTTTAAAGCTATTTCCTAACGGTATTGAATTAGGATTGTCCCCTACATACATAAATACTCTATCAAGAGAGTATGAAACAAATTCAAATAAAGCCGGAGGCATTTTCTTATACTCATAGTTTATTATGATATCAAGAAGGATTCTGATATTATCATCGTAAGGTTCAAATGCTCCATCAGGAACTGCGTTACTCCATGTTTTATCTATACATGCAGACATAAAGTCTATATATGGTGTAACCATATACTGCTCAAATCTAGATAACAATTTTAACAACCCTAATCTGAGTTTCTGATTTTTTATAAATCTATCCACTTGCTCCTCTCTATTTTCAGTCAATTCTCCAATTAAGCTATTTACTTTCTCTATCTGTGAGTTATATTCGTCTTGCTTCTCAGTAAAATATTTTGTCAATTCATCTAAAAATTCTTCAATTTCTTTAATTTCTATTACTATATTTCCACTTATGTTTCTATATGGTGTACTTGATGGAGTACTCTTTCTAACAGCTTGAATAATCTGATGAGGGTATTCTTTGGACTCTGGAAAGATATTTTTTGACCAGTCAACTGCCGATTGTACATTTACATCACCCAATTGGTAACCTAAGATTAAAGTTGTAGACTCTTTTATTGTTAAAGCCAATTTAGTTTGCCTATACTCATTTGGTCTAAATAAAGGTATGTAATCCTCTTGAGTTATTATTATGGATTCATGGTCGTGACGTACACCATGTAAATGATAAATAGGTATCAAACTTTTAGGATGGGTCAAATAATCATTTGGACTCAAGGTCTTACATCTACCAGTTAATAGCCTTTCCAAAACTAAATCATAATTAGTAGTTATTATCCAAGATGGATTTATATTATTCAAATATTCACTGAAGATATCTCTTTTTTCTTCGTTTGGAAGCCAATTTGTAATATCACAAATTACCTTTTTAAATCTATCTTTGGCATCAACATAACTTATGCTCTTTTGCTCAGATATCCCTTCACAAATTCTTGTCGCAATTTCAGGATAAGACATTCCTTCGGTGTCGTCACTATTAGGAATATCAAACTGCAAAATTTTGCTAACTCCTTCAATTAGATCTCTCCATGAGAGTGCGAGATTATTAAAACCATCATCTACAACAGCTTTTGAAAAACCCGCACCTATAAACAAGCCTAAGTTACCATAATTATAAGATTTATACAGTTCATTCATAACATAATCTTTTGTTAGTGATTCTTCCATTAAATCGCTCTCCTTAAAAAGCTAAAACAAGCGGTAAAAATTTAATAAGTTTTAGCATTCCAGCCAAATCTCTTTTTAACATATAGCAAAAGTTGTACACCTTCATCACATAGTAATTCAACTCGTAAATTTTAATTCTAAAAAGTTATCCAAAAAATCATTTTCACTATTGTTTAAGTAATCTTAAAGCCCATAAAGCCCACAAAAATACTAAAAACAAATTTGCTAAAAAAAATTAGTACTAACCATAAAAAACCACAAACCTAAACTGGATATGAGAAATTAAAATACAATTTCTGAGAAAATTTCAACTTTTTATAATACTTTCTTTAGAAAAAATTAGTACTAAAAGAGTTAATAACCTCATCTACTTATGGTACGGCTCCCCCCGCACAATCCGAAACGCCCGATAAATCTGCTCCACCAACACCAACCTCATCAACTGATGCGGGAACGTCATTTTCGAAAACGACAGTTTCTCATTTGCGCGCTGCATGACAGCGTCGCTTAAGCCAAGGGATCCGCCTATGACGAAACATACTTTGCTTTTTCCGTATGTTGCCAGCTTATCTATTGTATCGGCTAATTCTTCGGAACTTTTCATCTTTCCTTCGATGGCGAGGGCGATGACGTGGGCGTCTGGGTTGATTTTGCTTAGGATGCGTTCGCCTTCTTTGTCTTTGATGATTTTCATGTCTTGATCGCTGAGATTCTCGGGTGCTTTTTCGTCCGCGAGCTCAATGATCTCAATTTTTGCGTAAGCCTGTAATCGTTTTGTGTATTCGGCTATGCCTTGCTTTAAATATTTCTCTTTTAATTTTCCTACTGTGATAATTGATATATTCACAGGTCATCCCCACCTTAAGAACAAGTTATTCATATAAGTTATCAACAATTGTGGATAAAATTTGTGTATTTTGTGTCCGATCATTCGTTCCCCACTATATATATTGCAGGTTCATCGCACAATTCACAGGTTGTGGATAAACTGTGTGTATGTTCGATTTTTCTGAATTCCGGCGGCGTTTCATGATCATCTATGTACATGTCTAATACGGTTTCTATGTGTTCTGCACACGCATAAAATGTTTTGTTCATAAGTTTCTGATTCCTCCAATAAGTTCTCTGGTTATTCACAAGTGTTTCGCTCATTGTCCAATATAACCGATTTATTCACATGTTAATAGTCTTTTACCATTTCTCACACCTTTTATCCACAAACTAAAAGAAGCCTCCACTTCTGTGAAGGCTTCTTTCTATAAAAATGGATTATAAAATCTCGTTCCTCTAACAAATGTAATCACTAGCGACACGATCAGCACCACACCAACAAACAATAACGCCACATAATCTGCTTTTTGAAAGTCTTTTGCTGTAAACCATGTTCGCTTTTTATGCTTTCCAAACCCTCGCAGCTCCATCGCATTGCTGATCGTTTCAATCCGCTCTAGGCTAGAAAATATCAATGGCATGACAATAGACAGCGCATTTTTAATCCGTTTCCCCAGCTTTTCATTCTTCGATAAATCAATGCCTCTTGCTTGCTGAGAAATCGCGATCGTGCGAAAATCCCGCTGAATATCTGGAATATAACGAAGAGCAATCGCTACCGCATACGAAATCCGGTAGCTGACCCCGATTCGGCTGAGAGATGAGGCGAATTCACTTGGATTTGTTGACACAATAAACAAAAGCGCTGCTGGCATCACGGTCACATATTTGAGTGTAATGTTCAACTGATAGAAAAGCTGTTCAAGTGTGACATTATACCAGCCTGCAATATGAAACAGCTCATGCTTTGCTCCGTAGATGGCGACACCTTGCTGGGGCGCAAAGATGTAAATGGCGATGTTATTGATCACTAGGAAAATCGCCAGGACGATCACCACGAAGGAAATATCACGAAATCGTACGTTCGATAGCTGAAAGAACACGATACTGGCGGCTAACATAAACACTAATACGCCTGTATCATACGTGAGCATCGCTGCGGATGACCAGAGGATAAAGCAAATGAGTTTGGTTGCACCTGTCAGCCGGTGAATCGGTGACGGACGATCGATATAAGACAGCATGTCTACAGCCATGTCATTCGTTCCTTTCTGTCAACCTCAATGAAGCGATCCACGAGTTCATTTGGATTTGGCCAGTCTGCTTTCAGCGCCAGTTCATACAGCGACGTTTCCTTTAAACTCGCCTTTTGAACAAGCAGCTGATCTGTCAGCACTTTGGCTGGTGTATCATCTGCGATTTTTTCTCCATCTGAAATGACAATGGTTCTTGTTGTATATTCGAGCATCAAGTGCATATCATGGGTGATCATGAAAATCGTAATACCCTGCTGATTTAATTGCTCTAAAAACGTCATCATCTCTGTGTAATGTTTAAAGTCCTGTCCTGCGGTTGGTTCGTCTAGGATGAGGATTTCTGGCTCTAAAACAAGAATAGACGCGATGGTGACGCGTTTTTTCTGTCCAAAGCTGAGGGCTGAGACCGGCCAGTTCCGAAATGGATACAGTCCACACACTTTCAAGACCCGCTCCACCCGTTCCTTGATCTCGTCTTCCTTTACGCCTCTTAAAACGAGACCAAGTGCGACTTCATCAAAGATCATTTGTTTTGAAATCATTTGATTTGGGTTTTGCATGACGACGCCGATTCGTTCAGAGCGCTGTTTGATCGTATCTCCTGTGATGTCATCACCATTTAAAAGAATTGACCCTTTTGTTGGCTTTTCAAATGCACAGAGCACCTTGGACAATGTTGTCTTGCCTGCGCCATTGGCTCCTGCGATGCTAATTATTTCTCCTTTTTTGACAGTAAAAGAGATATTGCTCAACGTATTTGGTCTTGTTGGATAGTCAAAGCTCAGCTCGCGCACTTCTAGTAAATCCTGTGCTGCAATCTGCTCTACTGACGGCTCAGACGCTTCCATCCACTGCTCGATTTTCATTTTTTCCTCATCATTTAAGGTAAGATGATGTAAATTCGCAATTTGATCTCCTGCTTCAATCGGAATGCCTGCATATTTCATAGCTTTTACATATAAAGGCTCACGTAAATAAGCCGCTTCTAATACATTTGAGGCGAGCAATTCATCTGGGGTCATATCCGCTGCAATTTTTCCTTCATTGACAACGATGATACGGTCCACATGACGGAAGAGGACGTCCTCTAATCGGTGCTCAACCATCACGATGGTTTTTTTCGTTTGTTTTTGCAGCCGGTCAATAAGGTCGATTACTTCTTTGCCTGTTGCGGGGTCAAGGCTTGCAAGTGGTTCATCAAACAGCAAAATGTCGACATCGTTGACAAGTACACCTGCAATGGCGACACGTTGTTTTTGCCCGCCTGACAGCTCATGCACGGACGATGCCAGCTTGCCGTCTACCTCTGTTAATCTAGCTGCTTCCTCGACACGTGTTTTCATTTCTTCTCGTGTGACTTGATCATTTTCAAGCGTGAACGCGATATCTTCTCCAACGGTCAGCCCGATGAATTGTCCATCGGGGTCCTGAAGCACCGTTCCGACAAGCTGTGAGAGGGAGAAAATGTTCTCTTTCTCTGCATTTTTCCCGCTGATGTGAAGACTTCCTTCCATAGAACCTTTATAAGACGCAGGAACTAGCCCATTGATACAATGGGCTAGTGTGCTTTTTCCCGATCCAGACGGACCTGCGATGAGAACTTTTTCTCCTTCATAGATCGTCAGGTTGATATCCTTTAATGTTGGTTCTGCCTGACTGCGATACTTGAATCCGAAATGTTCGAATTGAATCATCGGTTTCTTCATTTATGTGTTCCACCTTGCTTCATGATGTTTCTTTCGATAGGCTGCCGCTTTTGCTTCTCGTTTTCGCATAAGCTGCAATGATGATGGTTCCTAGTACACCAACTGTGATGATGTTTGAAATTCCTGCCACAATGCCTTGAACAAACACTTTGTTCGCAGGTTCTGCATAGATCACAATGTCAAGAACAGGAGCAATGATAAACCAGCCTAATGCCTGTGCACCTGCTTGTACGGCGTTAAAGAGCGTGATTTTCTTCCAGCCGAAGTCTCCCTCTTCTACTTTTAAACGGTTAGAAATAAAGCCGATCAATAAACCAACCACACCCGATACAATAATCCAGCTCCACCAAGGGCCAAATGTGGTCGCATCTTTAATGAGATGGCCAATAAAACCAATCAGTGCACCTGCAACAGGACCAAATAGCACGGCCATTAATGCAAGGAATGCGTATGAGGTTTCAATTTGCGTATTCGGAATTCCAGTTGGAATAGAGACGAATCGTCCTAGAATCACAAAGACGGCTGCGCCAATTCCAATGGCAACGACAGTTTTCGTTGAAAGTTGTTTTCCTGCCATGATGTATCCTCCTCTTATTCGTATATAATGCGCGGAGCTTTGCGAATCGAAAGGCGCCAGCCTGTGCCTGTACCGATGTTATAAGCCTTTGCAAATGACCCTTGATTGATCGCCACGCCTAAATGGTCGAGTGAATTGACATATACGAGTGGTTCGCCTACCTTTAAGTCGGCAAAAGATCGTCCATAGGTCATGATATTTTTATACACATTTTTCGGCCCGTTGGCAATGGTAACTTCTATTGCATCCCCATAATTAATTGAAAGCTGTTCAAATAGCGTGTGATGAATGTTTGTCCATAGGTTTCCGAATCTCACATCTAAAATATCAATCGTCCCTGTGATCACATCTTCTTCGGCATAAGCCTGTACGACTGGAAGATGGATAATATCATCAATATTCGCCTTTGGCCCAACCTCTTCAAAAGAAATCACACCTGATGCAATTCTCGCCCCTGTATAAGCGTAAATATCTCTCCCATGGAAAGTATGTGATTTTCCCGACTTTGGCAGCCGGTTAATGGTTTCATCTAAATAACGGGCTTCCACAATGCCAATATCCTGGGCAACGTGCGTGAGTGTCCCGTTATCTGGGGTAATGATATAGTGTGAGCTTGTCGTTTTGACGACAAGACTTTTTCTCTCTGATCCAACGCCCGGGTCAACGACGGAAACAAATACCGTCTCTTCCGGCCAGTATGTGACGGTTTGAAGCAGACGATAAGAAGCCTCCCAAATGTCATACTGCGGAATATTGTGTGTTAAATCAAAAATGCGGATGCTGCTGCTGACCGTATTTGCCACTCCGTACATTGCACTGACAGCTCCATCATCAATGCCGAAGTCTGATTGTAAAACCAATGCATGTTCACTCATGTCAATCTCCCTTTCATTTGAAAAAATGGATGTGGTGTTTCACGTGGAACATTTGAACATTTGTATGAAAAAAAGTGGACAATAAAAAATACCCCATCCTTATCTTTGAATCATAAGGACGAGGTATTTGTCTCGTGGTACCACCTTTATTTACTGTTTGCTCGCGCTAAACAGCCTCTACAAGTACAAAGCTCCAATCTGGCTCATATACTGTGGTTTTGATAACGAGTACCAACTCTCGTCGTCACCTACTAATATCATAGATATGTTCAGCACGAGGCTCAGAGACCATTTTTCGAATCATTATTTTTGCTTCTTTTCAGCTGCCGAAGCTCTCTGTGAAAAAATTGATGATTGTACTTTCTCTCGTCATTGCCTGTATAACTATCTTGAATTAAAGCTATCATACATGATGTTTTTTGATAAATCAAGATATTTTTCTGAACATTTTTAAAAATGAGTCAACTGGTGCTGGAAGAGTCTTCTTTTTATGAAATTTAAACAAATGTTAAAGAGCGAGATATGGTGTCTTTCTTTTCTAGGGGTATAATAAAGGTGAAGGGAGGTACAGCGTGTGTGGACCATCTGTATGAATGAGTTTAAGCAGCTCTTCAAAAGCACAAAATCTATTTTAACAATTGTTATTATTTTCATTTTATCTACTTTTGTTTCAAGTCTTCCGTTTATCGCTGCTCATCAGGAAAAATGGGAACTGGCAAAGGATCCTTATTCTATTGGGAATGAACTGGTGATGTCTTTATTTGGTTTCTTCCTTATTTTTTTGTTGTCTCATGATATTTTAAGCCGCGAAATTCATTTGAAAACCATTCGTTTTCTCGTCAGTAAAACAACCCGTTTGAACATTATCATCGGGAAATATCTAGGACTGATGCTGTTTTGGCTTAGCTGTATTATGACGACATATGTGCTGAATATGGTGATTTCACACCGTTTTCTGTTCTCAGATGCCTTAAAAATCTTAACCTTTATCAGTGTCGGTATCTCATGTACTTTATTTTTGTCCATGCTCTTTCCAACACCGCAGAAATCAATGTTTGTCGGTATGTTATTTTCCTTTCTTTTCCCAATCGTCAGTATGATTTCTGTTCTTTCTTCAGAACGAATGATTCATTGGTTCCAATATATGACGCCTTATTATTATGCGCGCTGGAGTGAACCGCTGACCTACGTCCTAATGAACACGGCATTGACAGTTATCTTACTCATTGGAACTGCACTGCTGTTTCAAAGGAGGGATGTGTAGATGCTTCATACAAAAGGGCTCACAAAAAAATATCGTACAAAAGTCGCAATAGATCATATTAATCTTGATGTCAATCAGGGCGATATCTTCGGCCTCATTGGACCAAAGGGATCTGGTAAGACGACGTTTTTCAATATCATTACCGGGATCTCCCGCCCTACCTCTGGTACGTTTACAGTGATGAATATGCCTTCGCTAAAAAAAGTGAGACAGCATATCGGTGTTCTGCCAGAATATACGGATTTATATGAAGGTCTTACGGCTCTTGAGCATATTGCCTATTTGTCAAAAATCACCGGAACACGCCAGAGAACGAGTGATTATGAAGAACTGCTCGAATTTGTCGGTTTACATCATGATCATCAGGAGAAGGTCGGTGCCTTCACACCTGGTATGAAGAAACGGCTTGGAATGGCACAGGCCATCGCCCATCAGCCGGAATTTATTTTACTTGACGAACCTTTTGCCGATATTGATGCAGATTCGATCTTGCACATTCAGCGGGTCATTGAAACATTAAAGGATGAAGGGAAAACCGTCTTTTTAACAGCTGACCGCCCAAGGTTCACCAAAAGTATTTGTACCAAAACGGCGTTCATTTCTGAAGGAAAATTAGTGTCCCCACATACTCATCCTCAAGAGAAAACCATCACATCCTCAAACATACGTGCAACCTTCAAGCATGCATGGATTGATGATGAGGTGAAACCTGTTCTCACGCAGTACCTACAAACTGTCGGAACAGATCTTGTGATCAGTGATGACGAGACCTCATTGTTAATTCGTTCAGAAGCTCAAGTTCCAGCGATCATTCGCGCTTTCGTGAAGTGTAAAGTCGATTTATACAGAGTCACGGCTCAGGATGCCATGATGTCCTCATAAAAAAGTACCGTACGCTTTCTGCACGGTACTTCTTCTTTTTTATAAAGGTTTACTCATATAAATACCGGTTTCTGCAAATCCCGTTTTCTCGTACAGCGAACGGGCGATTTGATTGTGAGCAAAGACATGGAGCGAGAGTTTTTGCACACCTAATGACTTTGCCTGCTCCTCTAATGCAGCAATGGCCTGCTTTGCAAAGCCTTTTCCTCGATAAGCTTCAAACAAAATAAAGTTATAAATAAATCCTTCGTGCTGCGGGTGATTCGGGTCATAGCAAAGCCAAACCCAGCCAATCGCTTCATCTCCGTTTAAGAAATTCCACAGCTCATGATGCTCTGTCTGAAGTCCTTCTGGAAGAAGCCTGTCAAATTGTTCTTCTGCGTTCGCAAGTGATTCTTCCTTCTTCCATGTTCCTGCGAGTACCTTTTCTTCCGCGTACCGCTGAATGGCCTTCTCTATCAATACATCGTAATCGGTTTGTGACATCCGTTGTAGTGTAACCAATCTTACACCCCCCTTTCCTTCATCATATGTCAGTCATGCCAAAAAAACCAGTCCCTTACTGGAACTGGTTAGCCGCCATATCGGTCGGTTTGAGAAAGTTTGATCTCTGCTGATTTTTTCTTCCCGCTTCGGTAAAATTGCACCTTTACCTTGTCGCCGACCTTCCTTTGATATAAGTACTTACGAAGATCCACGATATTCTGTACACTCTTGCCATCAAAGGAGGTCACGACATCCAGCTCTTTTAGGCCCGCTTTTCCTGCTGGAGATAACGGCTCAACACTCATGACAACAACCCCGGATGTAACCTTAGATGGCAGTTTCAACGTTTCCTGCCAGTGGTAGCTCGCAATATCCGCTAATGATTTCATGCCGACGCCAAGGTACGGACGCTTTACCTCTCCGTAGCGCTCTAAATCCTCTATGACAGGGATGACCAGATTCGCTGGAATAGACAGCCCGATTCCTTCTACCTCTGATTCAGCAATCTTCATTGAGTTGATGCCGATCACCTTTCCGTCCATATTGATCAAGGCACCACCGCTGTTTCCAGGATTGATGGCGGCATCTGTTTGCAGTACCTCTGCATTCCAATCCGTCTGTCCGTCTCCATTTGAGTCAACAGGGATCGCACGCTCTGTGCCTGATATGACTCCTTGTGTGACAGAGCCTGCGAATTCAAGCCCTAATGGATTTCCAATGGCGATGACTGGCTCACCCGGTTTCACATGATCTGAGTTACCGAAGGCTGCCGTTTTCTTAATTTTATTACTTTTGACAGTGAGAACTGCTAAATCCATGAGCTGATCGCTGCCGACAAGATTGGCACTAATTCTTGTCCCGTCATGGAGGCTCACTTCAAGCTGGTTGGCGCCTTTGATGACGTGATGGTTTGTGACAATATAAAACGTGTCACCCTTTTTTTTATAAATCACACCTGACCCGCTGCCTGCTTCTCCGCCTTCCTCCCAAAAGCTCGACTTTTGGATATTAATGACGCCGACCACCGTATCTGACATATTAGACACCACTTTCGTGACAGCATCATTGACGTTTACATTCACCGTCTTTAAAGGACCCTGTGATGCTTGCCCATCACCGTTCTGCTGCCATCCAAAGGGACTGCCGCTCTGTCCAGATACATAGGGGAAAAAGAATCCCATTAAAAAAGCTCCTACCAATACACCGATCAATCCAGAAAGAAAATATCCTTTTCTGCTTCGTCTCGGCTTCCACTCTACATCGCGATAATCCACTATGTTTCCTTCCTTTCAGTGAATAGATGATGTATATAGTGTTGGTAAGAAGCTCTTATCTTAATCATACGATTATAAAAATCATACGGCGCAAAGCGGGGTTGCTTTTTTCGGGTCTGTATCAAATAAATCAAAGCCATCCCCCACAACAAAGCCCTTCATTTCAAGCGTCTGCTGGACCGCCATACGGGCTAAATCCTTCATGTTGTTGTCTTGACTCAAGTGAGCCAAATAAATGCGTGAGGTGGCATCTCCAATGACATCTGTCATCGCAAGAGCAGCATCTTCATTTGATACATGTCCGACATCGCTTAGAATTCTGCGCTTAATGCTCCATGGGTATCGGCCCATTTGCAGCATCCCGACATCATGATTGCTCTCAAACACAAACGTATTGGCTGACTTAATAATGCCTTTCATGCGGTCACTCACATAGCCTGTATCCGTCATGAGGGCAAGTTTGCGCCCTCCATAATGGAACACGTAAAACATAGGCTCTGCCGCATCGTGTGAGACACCAAATGACTCGACATCAAGGCCGCCAAAGGATTGAACGGTCTCCATATCAAAATGGAATTTCTGCTCTGTATCAATTTTTCCGATATGAGATTCCATCGCCTTCCATGTTTTCGCATTTGCATAGACAGGAAGCTTGTACTTTCTTGCCATGACACCAAGCCCTTTAATATGATCGGAGTGCTCGTGTGTCACAAAAATGCCGTCCAAGTCCTCAGGCTTGCGGTCGATTTGGCCAAGCAGCTCGACCATCTGTTTGCCGCTTAAACCAGCATCCACCAAAAAGGCATGCTCGTCTGTTTCTAAATAAAAAGCGTTCCCCGTACTTCCGCTCGCTAGTACACTGAACTGCAAGCTCATGTTCTCTCACTCCATTGAAGATTTGTCATCTTTCTCTATATGATCAAGTGTTGAGCCATCGATGGCATTGATCAAATATTCTTCCTCTGTCTTTTTCTTTGAACCTGCTGATACGCCTTCAAGCTCCACCCGCCAAACAGGAACCATGACTTGCGTGCTTGCCCCTGGGTATTGCGTATAGTAGCCAAGCTCTACCTTTTTCACGGTCGTGTTTTGACTCAGCATATTTTGCGTATATAAGTCCTTCACGGTTTCAAGTGCTGGGACAAGGGTTTCTTTTCTCACTTCATTAATCGACGTCACCATCGATTGCTGATATGAGACGACTTCGTTTTGATCGTTGAGATTTAAGGTAATTTGCCCGATGGTTTCGGTGTCATCAAGGCCTTCTTGGAAGATGTATTTCCCTTTATACGTTTGGAAAAAGACGATTTTCCCTGTCTCTTCATCTATATTCCACAGCTTATAATTCTTCCCATCCAGCAAACGCTGGTTCACAAGGTTCGTCGCCGCTGTTTTCATATCCTTTTTCGGCAAGGCAACTGGCTTGTTGAAGGTCATTTCAAGCAGCGTGACAGGATCATCTTTTTCTGTTTTCGGGAACGTGCTTTTCGCCTTTTGATCAGCTAATCCGTTGACATCCTTTTTCGTATATTGCTTCTTTTCAGCTGTAATGCGGTATCCAATCTTCGCTTCATCTGATAGATTGCCATATTTGATCCCGTCTGCCTTCATTTCTTCCAGCGTATCCGTTTTTTCGATAATCGCAAAATGATCGGTTGACCGTTTTTCAAAGTATTGAAAACCTAGAAAGATATCGAGAACGAGAAAGGCTAGGATAAAGATCGTTTTGGTCTTATTCCACTCCATGATTCTCGCTCCCCTCTGTCAAAAGATCATTCGATAGAATCACGGTTTTGCCGTTATATTTCATGCACCATACAGGCTCCAGCCAGACAAACATCGCTTGATCTTGATCTGATGCAGTTGAAGCAGCTTGATATGCAGGGAAAATCTGTTCAATTTTCTCCAGGTCATCATATTTCGTCTGCTTGATGATCAAGTCCTTCAGCTCTGTCCCGTTCATCAGCTTGACCTGTTCACTTTGACTCGCTTTATTGCCAAGAATATAGTTTGGACGCTTGTAATTCAAAATGTCATCATTCGCCCATTGAACTTCAAGGGAGGTCATCCCAAATGGATGCTTTGTACTGTTCACAATCGGCAGACCGTCCATAAACATATTAAAGGACAGCTGCTGGTTGCTGTTGATACCAAAATATTGATAGTCATCAGTAAAGCTTCCCGTATCATTGAAATATTTCACGCTTCGCTTAATCAAATCCCCCGTTTGGAAAACAGTGCTGGAATTGATATTGCGGTGCTGATATTGAATGCGGTGGTCTTTTTGATTGGCTTCAAGGCGGCTTGTGCCATCTGTGTACACTGTCCGGTTTAAATTAGATTCCTCACCGACAAGGCTCGGGTCCGTAAACAAAGCGTCTTTGAACTTGTTTGTCTTAATCGTTTCGATAAAGAACATCTTCGCTTCAAGCTGCTTTTGCTTTCTCGGAAGAAGGAAATCTCGTTTAGAATTCGTCGAGAATGTATAAAGATCATAGCGCGGCATCTCGTTTTGAGCGGCTGCGATACTGTTCATTAGATTACGGTAATTGGCGGACTCAATTGTCAGCTCAAGCACCGTCTCCTTGCTGTATGAGACCAAATATACTTTTTTATTCGCCTTATCCTGCTGGGCGAATGGCACGATCATCCGATCAAACGAGTTGTATTCAATGGACTTGTTCGGCCATTTAAAGAGCGCTTGGAAAATATCAATCGGAATCGGATCATTGAACACAAGATCCAATGTTTTCCCTTGTCCTTCGCGTCCATAGAAGAAATTCTTAAATTTCTGCTCGGAATATTGATCTGACACATCATTAATCTCTTTGACATCCCAAAGGCTCACATCATTCCAAAAGTTTTGAAAGAGTTCCTTTTGATCCACTTTAAAATGCTCTCCATTTGAATGGATGAACATCTCCCGCGGCTTCACGACATCAATGAGACTTCTAGGCTCGTCGCTTGAAATCTTCTTCGTTTCCACGACTTTTGTGCCGGTATCTGCCTGATCCTGCATGACGGGCTGGAACATCCAGATGTTCCACGTAAATACAAGACTGATCGCAATTAGGATTGTCAATATTATGGTTTTAAAGGTCTCACGCTTCATCCCAATCATCCTCTTGTTCTTCATTGTACGGAAGGGTAAAGGTCACCGTTGTCCCTTTTCCTTCAATGCTGTCAGCCCAAATATCTCCGCCATGAGCTTGAACCATTTCTTTTGCAATCGCAAGACCGAGGCCGGTTCCGCCAAGCTTTCTTGTTCTTGCTTTATCTACTCGATAAAAACGTTCAAAGATTTTATCCATATCCTTCTTCGGAATACCGATTCCTTCATCTTTCACGCTGAATAACACAAGGCCTTTCTCCTCATCCAGATCGACAGTAAACGTGATGTGTCCACCCTCTGGTGAGTATTTCATGGCATTGGAAATGATATTATCGAGCACCTGTGTAATTTTATCTTGATCGATTTCTACATATACTTCACGCTGCGGCAGGTTGCGGATAAAATCGACATGCTGCTCCTTCGTCATTTCAAAACGATCAATGACGAGCGAGATAAACCTGATAAAGTTCGTCCACTCACGGTTGAATTGATAATCCTTACTGTCGAACTTAGACAGCTGCAGCAGGTCATTGACAAGCCGGATCATGCGCTCCGTTTCATTTTGCGTGACACTGAGAAATCTTGGCGCAAGCTCTTTATCACCAATCGCACCTTCAGCCAGTGCCTCAAGATAGCTTCGCATCGTCGTCAGCGGTGTGCGCAGCTCATGCGATACGTTCGCGACGAATTCACGGCGTTCAGCATCAATTTTCTCCTGCTCTGTGACATCATAAATGACCGCAATTAAGCCATCAATTTTCCCATGCTCTTTCTGAATAACGGAGAAATTAACACGCAATACAGACAGCTGGTCTTCGCGCTCAATTTCTATCAGCATGGAATCTTGATTTTCGACTAAATCTTCAAATGTATGAGTTTCCTCTAAGCCAAGCAAAGACGTGATCGGCATCTCTAGTGCTGTTTCACGTGAAACATTTAACAGCTCTAATGCAGGGCTGTTTAATAGAATAATTGCACCGTTTTGATTCGTTGCGATGACACCGTCCGTCATATAGGCAATAACAGAAGAAAGCTTTTTCCGCTCCCCCTCTGTCATCAGCTGAGCTTCCTCCAGCTCTCTCGTCAGATGGTTAAAGGTTGTTGCAAGCTGGCCAATCTCGTCATGTCCATACTTCCGGACCTTTCTGGAGAAGTTCCCTTTGGCAAGCTCGATCGCCTGCTTTCTCATATCTGAAATAGGATGAGTGATCGTTCTAAAGATGAAGATACCAAGTAGAGCAGTCGTCCCAAGTGCAATTAGTGTCCCAGTCGCTAAAATGGTGTTAATGGTTCGCATTTGGTTAAACACACTTTCCATTGAAGACACAACATAAATCACACCAACGGTCTCTTGGTTCTCATTTTTTACGGCTGTCGCAGAAATACGCACCCTTTTATTTGACTCAGGGTCATAGAATTTTTTCTCATAGTCTTTGCCAACTGCGAAAATACGGCTAATGATTTGATCAGTAATTTTCTTACCGGCAATCTCTTGACTGCCGTTATTTACAGAGGCAATGACCTCTCTGCTTTCGTCAATATAGCTGACTTCAGAGATTTCATTAGACTCATCTTTGTTGTTAAAATCGTTTAATATCTTTTGAGCATCCTCTTTTAATTCTGCCTTGCTTTTCGATGAATCTTGTTCTAGGTAATACGATAACGAGTAGATTCGCTGATTCAAGGAATTATCATATGAATTAATTAAGGACTGCTCTAGCTGCTTCACAAAGTACACGCCAATGATCTGCATGGCAACGATGATCAGCAGCACGTAAATCAAGGTCAATTTAAAGTGAATCGAGCGAAAAAAACCTACTTTACTCATAAGAATCTTAGTCCTGTTCTGGGTTTCTTAAATAGTAGCCGACGCCTCGTCTTGTTACGATCCAGCTCGGGTGGCTAGGGTTGTCTTCAATCTTCTCACGAAGACGGCGGACTGTAACGTCTACTGTACGGACATCCCCGAAGTAATCGTAGCCCCATACCGTTTGCAGCAAGTGCTCACGTGTCATGACTTGTCCGATATGTTTCGCTAAGTAATGAAGCAGTTCGAACTCACGGTGCGTTAATTCTATCGTTTCCTCGCGCTTAGACACCACATACGCATCTGGATAAATAACAAGTGATCCAACCTCAATATCATTTGATTCAGATTCTTCCTCCGTCTGCGGAGCAGCGGTTTGTCTTCTCAAATTCGCTTTCACGCGGGCAAGCAGCTCACGTGTGCTGAAAGGCTTTGTCACATAATCATCTGCGCCAAGCTCAAGGCCGATGACTTTATCAATTTCAGAGTCTTTTGCTGTCAGCATGATAATCGGCATGTCATATTTCTTTCTCACTTCACGGCATACTTCAACACCATCTTTATTCGGCAGCATAATGTCGAGCAGAATAATGTCCGGCTTGATTTCTTCTACCATTTCAAGGGCTTCGTTTCCATCATATGCACAATGAACCTCATAGCCCTCTTTCCTTAAATTAAATTCCAATATATCAGCAATCGGTTTTTCATCATCTACGACAAGAATCTTTTTTTCCATTGTGATTTCCTCCTGCATTTTTAGCATCTATGTCATTCCATTTTGCATGTATCATTACGCCTTTTCCGTTTATGAAAAAAAGGCTCACTGTCTATTATAACGTTTTACGAGGCAAAGATAAAAATAATAACGGCTTTCTTTTCTAGTAAACGTTGGATAGGAAGGCGCCGCCCGAAAAAATTGATGACTTTTTCCTTTTTTATTGAAACTTTTCCAATCACCAGCCGTCTATATAGATGTAACGTCTTCTTCTTATGGAGCCGGGCCCTACCTAGGTCCGGCTTCTCCCTTTTTATGCCTTCTTTTCATAATAAAAACGCACCTGCGATTGCAGATGCGTTTGGAAGTGGCTCGGGACGGAATCGAACCGCCGACACACGGATTTTCAGTCCGTTGCTCTACCAACTGAGCTACCGAGCCATCATCAAAAAGATGAATATGTATAAATGGCGGTCCGGACGGGACTCGAACCCGCGACCTCCTGCGTGACAGGCAGGCATTCTAACCAACTGAACTACCGGACCTCAGTAACTTGCCCGAAAAAGCAATCGTGGTGCTCCTTCAAGCAAGTGAGGAAAAAATTAGCTTAACGCTAAAGTAAATCAATGACCCGTACGGGATTCGAACCCGTGTTACCGCCGTGAAAGGGCGGTGTCTTAACCGCTTGACCAACGGGCCAATACATGGTGAGCCATGAAGGACTCGAACCTTCGACCCTCTGATTAAAAGTCAGATGCTCTACCAACTGAGCTAATGGCTCTCGGTTTGTGAAAAGTGAATCTGAAGAAGCTGTATTGCGCCAAACCAATCGCTTTAAAAAAGCTGGAACATCGCATCCTAACAAGTTTCAGAGACCTTTGCAACAACGAGATTTATAATATCATAGAGTAATTACATATGGCAATACGTTTTTCGACATTTTTTTAAAAAAAGTGTCGGATTTAAATATCTCCTATCAAAGCCCCCGCTTCTGCAACCGCCTTCATTAGATACGCCTTTTCGGGTGACCTCTGCCTACTCAAACACATAGGTACGTTTCAGGCCGCTCAAAAATGGCTATACATGAAATAAGTGACATTGTCATTGAAAAAGGAGGAAGCAGTATGAGTTCATTCAAATTAGGAGATAAAATGCCCAACTTTTCACTTCCAACAATACAGGGCGATCACATTGATTTCGACAAACATTTAGAGGAGCATCAAAGCTGGCACCTGATCGTTTTCTTTAGAGGATCTTGGTGTCCGGTATGTGTAGAAGAGTTAAAAGAACTCGAACAGCAGCAATCATATTTTCAGGACAAGGATATTCACTTGATGGCGATTTCCACGGATAACCCTGATGACTTGAAGGCATTTGCGGATAAAGAGGAACTATCCTTCCCGATCATGTATGACCATGACCTCACGTCATTAAAAGCATATGAAGTCCACTATCACGGGGAAGATGCCCCATATGAAGATCACGGGGTGCACGGTGAACCCGCCTATTTCTTATTAAATGAAAAAGGTCAAGTGCTCTATCAGCAAAGACAAACAAGTCCGTTTGGCAGACCGCACGCCAACGAACTACGCAAAATCATCCAGTACATCCGTAAAAATTTAAAAGGCCAATATAAAAGCCTGAAGTAAGGAAAAAGCCCTCATGATGAGGGCTTTTTTTATGAACGCTTTTTGTTAAATAGCCAGTCAGCGGAGAAAAAAACAAGGAGTCCCGCCATGAGAATGACAAAGGTGACGGGTGGTTTATTCCCCTGGAAATACATGTACAGCGCATGCCCTCCTAATGCGAGAAGATAAAAGACAAATGCTGTTACAGCTGCTTTATGTGTATTCGCTTGTTCTCTTTTCGTCATTTTTTTAAAAAACATTGTGTCTATCCCCTTTATGCTGCTTTTTTATCGTCACCCGACGAAGTGCCCGTGAACGGATATATTCCATTGGTCCAATTCTCCAAATCTTTAGACAAACTGCTGAAATCGCGATTTGCAGAAGTGAAATCAACAGCCATGCCAATACAATAAGAGGCGCATTGATTTTACCGCTAAGACCCAATCCCCAGCTATAAAAAAGAATGGAGCAGATAATATTTTGCAGGATGTAGCAGCTAAGCGCCATTTTCCCTACATATTCAAACCAAGTCCACATGAACCATGACTCCGTGCGTGCTAGGAGCTTCGCAATGACAGCTATATAGAAAATAGAGAGGAATGGTGAAAAGGCGTAGCGCACCACAAATTCCACTAGATCGTTCGGTACGAAAACTAGTGCATTCAGCGGCAGACCAATCCACAGTCCGATTCGGAACAATATTTTCCGGAGAGATTGTCCGCGTTCATTTGCATAAAATACACCAGCTCTCATCATCCGCACCCCTAATAAAAACAGAAATGTGTTCATTGGAATGATAAAAATCGCTTCTACTCGGTACATGAAGAAGTATTGTAACCGTTCTTGAACCTGCGAGATCCATGTCTCTGGCAGCTGCTCTTCCAGCGCCGGTTCACCGCTTTGATCATCGGTCGCTGACTCCATTTCAGAGAGGGAGTACAGCATCAGACATGACATCATGAGCAGATGAATCACACCTGAGAACACCATGCCCTTTTTGATGCGCCTGCTTCCTCCCCGTACAATGTAAGCCACAAGCAGTCCCGTAACGGCATAGCTCATGAGCACATCATATTCCATCACAAGTGTAAAATGGACAAAGCCTTCGAAAAATAAAAATAAAAGAATCCATAAATAAGTACCCGGCCAAGGCGTGTCCTTCCTTTTTGCCTGCTGGTATTTCAGCTCCAATCCAACACCAAACATGATCGTGAGCAGCGAGAGCATTTTTCCATAAACAAACATGGAGACAAGACTTTCTAGAAAACTGCCATTTTCATATTCATCCGCAATCTGATCTGTCGCAAAGGTATCCCCTGCATACGCAAAAAACCAGACGTTCGTTCCCAAGGTGCCTAGTATGGCAATACCTCGTAAAATATCTAATAATCGTATTCTTTCTTTCACTAGAACGCTCCTTCCTCCTATACAGTTATCATATTTTGGTAATGACCGGAAGTCCGTTCTACTGAAATTAAGGAATATTTAAACAAAAAAACACCAGTAAAATGCGAGATTTTACTGGTGCTTCATCAATCTATTCTTATGGACGGTACACGCTGCGGACAACGTTCGTTTGTGAACGATCTGGTCCGACTGAGAAAATGGAAAGTGGAATACCTGTTAATTGTGAAATGCGCTCTAAATAATGGCGGGCATTTGCAGGCAGTTCACTTAAGTTCTTTACGCCTGTAATATCCTCTGTCCATCCTGGCATTTCTTCGTAGACAGGCTCACATTTCGCTAATTCATTTAGGCTTGCTGGGAATTCCTCAGTGATTTCTCCATTCAATTTATAAGCGACACAGATTTTCAATTTTTCAATCCCTGTCAGTACATCAATTGAGTTAAGAGATAAATCTGTAATTCCGCTCACACGGCGTGCATGACGGACAACAACGCTGTCAAACCAGCCGACACGGCGCGGGCGTCCAGTTGTCGTACCGTATTCACGGCCAACCTCACGAATTTGATCGCCAATTTCATCATGGAGTTCTGTTGGGAATGGGCCATCTCCAACACGTGTTGTGTACGCTTTTGACACGCCGACTACATGTTGGATTTTTGTTGGTCCTACACCAGAACCAATCGTCACGCCTCCAGCTACCGGGTTAGATGATGTCACAAATGGGTATGTCCCTTGATCGATATCAAGCATGACCCCTTGTGCTCCTTCAAATAACACGCGGCGGCCTTCATCTAGTGCATCATTCAAAACAACAGATGTGTCTACGACATATTTTTTCACTTGCTGGCCATATTCATAATACTCGTCTAAAATATCTTCAATCTTGAAGCCTTCTGTGTCGTACATTTTCTCTAAAAGACGATTTTTCTCTTCTAGATTGCGTGCAAGCTTTTCTTCAAATACTTCACGATCTAATAGATCTGCGACACGGATACCGACGCGGGCAGCTTTATCCATATAAGCTGGTCCGATTCCTTTTTTCGTCGTACCGATCTTGTTAGCCCCTTTCCGCTCTTCTTCTACCTCGTCCAATTTTAAATGGTAAGGCAGAATAACATGGGCTCTATTGCTGATTCTGAGGTTATCTGTACTCACATTCCGTTCGTGAAGATACGCAAGCTCAGTGACCAACGCTTTAGGATCAACCACCATTCCATTACCGATGACACAAGTTTTCTCTTTATAAAAAATACCGGATGGAATGAGGTGTAGCTTGTATGTCACTCCATCAAATTTGATCGTGTGACCTGCATTGTTTCCCCCTTGATAACGGGCAATCACCTCTGCATTTTCTGAAAGGAAATCGGTAATTTTCCCTTTCCCTTCGTCACCCCACTGCGTACCTACTACGACTACTGAAGACATATCGTGCACCTCCGTTAACCTTTCAAAACGTTATCTCTTTCAAACACATTTATTTTATCAATGCACAACGAAAAAGTCAACGCTAAATCCGAACATTAATATCTCGAAATTGAATTTTGTTCGTTTTAAATATAAGAAAAAGCGCTTTAATCGTCTCTTCAGTGCTTAAAAAGGGAGATTTTGAGTAAAAACAACGATTTTGATTTGTCCCTATTTTGATTGATTTTGAATCAGCTGAATCATTGAACTTGCCATAAAATCAGGTGAGTACGGTCTTCCTGTCCTCAGCCACCATTCAGCCGTGCCAGCATAAGCGGACATGACGAATTGTTTCTGCATGTCGAGAGGAACAAGATGCCGAGCAACCTTTTTACCTGCGACCTCCTCTGCCCCTAAAGAAAAGCTATCTTCAAAAAAAGCACAAACCGTTTGACGAATATTGAGCTCTCGGCCTCTTTTCAAGAGAATTTGATACTCCTCTTCATGTTCCTGCAAATGCTGATAAAATCGAAAAATATACACATATGCTGCATGCTCTTCTTGCCAATCTTCTTCCGATACAGGAGCAAAAATAGCATCTTTCATCACATCAAACATCTCAGCCATCACCTGCTGGGCAAGATCAAATTTATCCTCATAATGCTGATAAAAAGTCGTCCGGTGGATGCCTGCCCTCTTCGTCAAATCCTGTACAGAAATTTTGCCCCACTCTTTTTCTCTTAATAACTGAAATAACGCTTTTCTTAAATGCTGTTTTGATTCCGTTGCGCGCTTATCCCCTCTGTAGCAGTCCGCCACAAGCCGCTCTCCCCTTCCTCTTTTCTTCAACAGATTTCGTTTTTCTGTTGGTTGAATCCTCCAGGCTGATGAATTAACTTTAATCTAACACAATGAAAAAAAGGAATCATCTGACAACCCATAAGGAGTGATAATCGTGGAAACAACAACACCAAATGCCGTGCAAAAAGCGTTATTAAGAGGGAAACATAAGCAGGATCCGTATCACCCGTTCGATTGGTATGCCAACATGCGTCAGACATCACCTGTTCATTTTGATGAAGCTAGCCAAACGTGGAGTGTATTCACCTACGAGGAAGCAAAGCGTGTGACAATCGATAAAGATACCTTTTCGAGTCAGCCGCCTAAAGACCGGCGGAAGCATTCCTTGATGAAAACAATGGTGATGATGGACCCGCCCAATCACACTCGCATCCGCTCCATTGTCAGCAAAGCCTTTACACCTCGAGTCATGAAATCGTGGGAGCCGCGTATTCAAGAATTGATGGAAGAACTCATGGCAGAATTAGAAGAAAAACAAGAGATTGACCTTGTTCAAAACATTTCGTATCCACTCCCAGTCATCGTGATCGCAGAGCTTTTAGGTGTGCCGTCAGAGCATAAACAATCCTTTAAAGAATGGTCAGATATTCTCGTCAGTATGCCTAAAAGTGAAGATACGGAGGATGTCGCTGAATGGCAGAAAATTCGGGACCAAGGAGAAGCTGACATGATGGCGTTTTTTGCAGACACTATTGAAAGAAAACGTCACAACCTCGGTGATGATTTGATTTCTCTCCTCATCCAAGCGGAGGAGAATGGAGACAAGCTGTCAGCGGATGAATTAATTCCATTCTGTAATCTTCTTCTTTTAGCTGGCAATGAAACAACCACTAATTTGATCTCCAATATGGTCTTTAGCTTGTTAGAACAGCCAGGTACGTATAAAGCACTCGCTCAATCTCCTGAACTTATTCCTCGAGCGGTAGAGGAAGCAGTCCGTTTTCGTGCACCAGCTCCTACGATCGTCCGCTATGTCACAGAAGACACAGTGCTCGGAGGAAAAATGTTGAAAAAGGGGGACAATGTCATCGTGTTTCTTGCGTCTGCCAACCGGGATGAGCGTCATTTTTCAAACGCACATGAATTTGATATACACCGCCATCCTAACCCTCATATTGGTTTCGGGCACGGCATCCATTTCTGTCTAGGCGCACCGCTTGCTCGTCTTGAAGCATGCACTGCTATGAAGGTCTTAATGGAACGATATGAGGCGCTGGAGCTTCTCTCTTACGTTCCAATGACAAGCAGCAGTATGTATGGATTGAAAGAGCTGAAACTGCGTGTGACATCTCGTTCATAACAGAAAAGACTCCCGGACGTGGGAGTCTTTTTTTAAACGGGGGTGATTCCATCTGTGTTCATGAGGACAACTCGGTACCCATCTGGATCTTCAATGGTTGCTCCTCCTCGTTCCCAATATGGATTTGTTGAGGTGACTTGCCGTCCGCCAAATGAGAGCAATCTCTTTTTCATTTGCTGAAATTCCTCTGCATCTGGAATATAAAAAACAAGCAGCTGTTCTGGATGCGGGACGGGCAGGCTGTCTTCTTCTTCATGTTTGGTGATTTCTAAATGAACATGCTGGTGAGGCAGCCCTAGCATCACACCATCGTACCCTTCATGCTGATCAAATGAGCCTATTCGTTTGAGCCCTAAGCCTTCTTCATAAAAAGAAACAACCTCTTTCATGTTGACGGTTGGGCGTGCGATACGTAATTGAGCGGCTTCAAACTGTTGAAATTTCATCAGTCTTCACTCCTTTTCTCCTTTTAGTATACGCTCTCTCTTTTTCTCTCTCCTCCTCATTTTGATTGTTTTTTCAATCATTCTTTCGATGTAGATCAATCAAAAAAGCCCAGCTTCTTGAGCTGGGCTTTAAGCACCGGGCGGAACTCCCGCATCATCAAATCTTCTTTCCAGATTGACGAACTTGTTATATTCTTTGACGAACGCCAGTGATACTGTACCAACTGGACCGTTACGCTGTTTGGCAATAATGATTTCAATAATGTTCTTATTCTCTGATTCTTTGTCATAGTAATCATCACGATAAAGGAATGCCACGATATCGGCATCCTGCTCGATACTTCCTGATTCACGAATATCAGACATCATCGGACGTTTGTCCTGACGCTGCTCTACCCCACGGGAAAGCTGAGACAAGGCAATAACCGGAACTTCAAGCTCCCTTGCCAGCGATTTTAATGCCCTAGAGATTTCAGAAACCTCCTGCTGACGGTTATCACTTGACCGTCCGCTTCCTTGAATGAGCTGCAAGTAGTCAATCAGGATCATGCCAAGACCATTTTCTTGCTTCAAGCGGCGGCATTTCGAGCGAATTTCACTTACTCTAATTCCAGGTGTATCATCAATGAAAATCCCACTGTTTGACAGCGAGCCCATCGCCATTGTCAGCTTGCCCCAGTCCTCTTCTGTCAGATTACCGGTTCTTAGGTTTTGTGCGTTGATATTCCCCTCTGCACAAAGCATACGCATAACGAGCTGCTCAGCTCCCATCTCTAAACTAAAGATAGCAACACTTTCGTCCGTTTTGGTCGCAACATTTTGGGCAATGTTCAATGCGAAGGCGGTTTTCCCTACTGATGGACGAGCCGCTACAATGATTAAATCATTTCGCTGGAATCCAGCTGTCATCCGGTCAAGCTCAGAGAAACCTGTTGGAATCCCTGTGATATCGCCTTTACGGTTATGAAGCTGTTCAATATTATCGTATGTTTGAACAAGTACGTCCTTAATGTTTTGAAAGGCTCCTGAGTTTTTACGCTGCGCCACTTCCATAATGGTCTTTTCAGCATCGCTCAACAGGTCCTCTACTTCATCCTCACGCGTGTATCCATCTTGTGCAATGGTTGTCGCCGTACGGATCAGACGTCTTAAAATGGATTTCTCTTCTACAATTTTTGCATAGTATTCAATGTTTGCGGCAGTTGGGACAGAGTTCGCAATATCGGTTAAATACGAAATCCCGCCTACCTCTTCTAGTAAATCTGTATTGGCAAGCTCAGATGTCACCGTGACAAGATCGACCGGTTCTCCTCTATCGCCAAGTACAAGCATCGCATTGTAAATCTTTTGATGCGACATTCTATAGAAATCCTCTGGAATTAATACCTCAGAAGCGAGCGTTAGCGCAGATGGTTCTAAAAAAACAGCACCTAATACGGCCTGCTCGGCTTCTATATTTTGCGGCGGCAGCCGGTCATCGAGAAGTTCCGTCATGCCAAGCACCGTCCTTTCATAAAAAAATACGCTACTCATCATTTTAACATTTTCATCAATAAAAAAGTGAAAAACATCGACTATAGTCAAAATTACCATGTTGATATTTTGTGCAAACCAGCGCATTTCAATAGAAAAGACTCTGTAACATCAATTGTTATAGAGTCTTTCGTTATCGCTAATGATTTTGTATCTGTCATCGTTCAAGTTTTGTTAATCTATCGCTTTCTTAACCCCATAATTCACCTTTTGACCAATGTCTTGTAAAGAACCGTTTTGATAACCAATAGATAACACCAAATCTGGAATGGAATCAAACCCGTTTTTGGCTAGGTCAAATAGCTGTGCTCCATAATGTGAAGCGGCAACGCGCGCATTTTCTGCTGTATATGGATTTTTAAGAATTTCTTCTTTGTATAGATCAAAAATATTCGTTCCGTTATCCGTTACAAATTGACCGTTTACAATGCTTAAATCCTTTAAATTGTAGCCTGTGACCGTTTTGATTTGATTGACAAGATGGAACTTGGCCAGAGAATCCGGTGTGAATTGAGTAGAATCATCATTTCTGCTTTTCATGATATGGAAAAATAATTCTCTTGTATTGTTGGTTGTATTTAATACGTCTTCTATTTGTTTCATCAGCGATTCATCTTTTGAACCACTTACCACTAATTTAAAATTGTTCGGGTCAATGGTAAAGGTTAAATTCGTGTTTTTAGGAATGGTTATACCGTTTTTAGAGAATAAATCTTGTAATTGTTCGTTCACTTTTTGACGATTGAGTATTTTCTTTTCTACACTTTCTTGCGTAGGATCGTACCGTTTTTCATTACGGAAGATGGCATCATTGAAGTCATATTGACCTCCTTTTCCAGAATTAGCCCAGCCAATCTCCATCGTATATGCAGCTTCTCTTTCTACTTTAGTTAGATCACTCCTAAAATAAGGCGAGCGTGGATTTCGATACTTATCGTGTATATGACCATGAGGATTTTTGAAACGTTTATTTTGTTCATTTATTTTTTCATATTTTTCATCTAGTATTTTCATCCGTCTATCAGATTCGGTCATCACCTCATTTGTACTTTTAATAGCTGGATGGCTATTGAAGTCCGGAAGGTTCTGCTTATTTAGAACAGCTGTCGTATTCGATGTATTTATCTTCACTTTGATACTCCGTAATTCACCTTTTGTCCAATGTCATATAAGGAACCGTTTTGATAACCAATAGATAACACCAAATCTGGAATGGAATCAAACCCGTTTTTGGCTAGGTCAAATAGCTGTGCTCCATAATGTGAAGCGGCAACGCGCGCATTTTCAGCTGTGTATGGATTTTTCAGGAGTTCTTCTTTGTATAGATCAAAAATATTCGTTCCGTTTTCCGTTACAAATTGACCGTTTACAATGCTTAAATCCTTTAAATTGTAGCCTGTCACCGTTTTGATTTGATTAACAAGATGGAACTTTGCCAGAGAATCCGGTGTGAATTGAGTAGAATCATCATTTCTGCTTTTCATAATATGGAAAAATAGTTCTCTTGTATTGTTGGTTGTATTTAATAAGTCTTCTATTTGTTTCATCAGCGATTCGTCTGTTGATCCACTCACCACTAATTTGAAATTATTTGGATCAATGGTAAAAGTTAAATTTGTGTTTTTAGGAATGGTTATACCGTTTTTAGAGAATAAATCTTGTAATTGTTCGTTCACTTTTTGACGATTGAGTATTTTCTTTTCTACACTTTCTTGCGTAGGATCGTACCGTTTTTCATTACGGAAGATGGCGTCATTGAAGTCATATTGTCCACCTTTATTATTCCTTGCCCAACTCATTTCCATAATGTAAGCAGCTTCTCTTTCCGGTTTTGTTAGATCACTTCTGAAATAAGAAGAGTAAGGGTTTCTATACTTATTATATATATGGTCTTGAGGATCATTGAAACGTTTATTTTGTTCATTTATTTTTTCGTATTTTTCATCTAATATTTTCATCCGTCTATCAGATTCGGTCATCACCTCATTTGTACTTTTAATCGTTGATTGGTCTTTAGAGTCTATTCGGTTCTGATTGTTTGAAGCTGCCGTGTATGACGTATTAATATTCATTTTGATTCTCCTTTTTTAAAAAATTAGTGATTATTAAATATATCGGCATTTCAGTTAAAATTTGTTAGTTTTGATCCGATATAGTAATTATTACAAGGAGGGTTAAAATATGACAAATACTATTTTCAAACGTTTTTTATTACCTGCATTGGCATTCGTGCTTGTTACTAGTTTTTTTGCACCTCATTCAGCGGAAGCGGCTATCACGGGGAATAACAGTCCTAACACAGCCAGCTCAATGGGATATTGGAAAAATAGTCGTTCAGATACAACAATCTTACCTGAAGGTGAAAATGAAGCGTATTATCAGTTCACGATCAATAAAGGTGAAAGGGTTTATGTAAGAAGTTCGTATAATAAGCAATATACAGGGATGAAAATCGAAGTGTATAATTCGAAAAACTCTAGGACAGGGTCCGAAGTTATTAATCCTGATTCAATAACGCCATTTATTTTTGCCAACACTGGTGAAGTTACTTCAACTTCAGAAACTTATTTTGTGAAAGTGACCCGTGGTACATATACGGGAAATATGTATTTTACTGTCTCCATCCAAGATCGTATCAAATCTGGAAATGGGACATTCAATTTTACGGGGACTGCTACTAACTTGGGGAATTCTTCTTTAAATTTTTTAGGAGTTGATTCTTCAGTCATTACAATGGATTTAACTAATAATTCCACAGTTCCTAAACGTGCTGTCGTTAAATCGATTTCAACGACTAGTACCCAATCGCCTAACCAAGGAAATGTCACACACAAACTGATGGCTAGTGAAAGTAATATTTGGTACACATCACTTGTTTCATCTGCAACAAGTGGGTCCTATCGTATTTCACTGGAAGATGAATTAAAAGTGGCTCAAAAATGGAGCTTTAAGTACAACGCAAAGGCTACTGCGAGATCTACTATGAGCAATGTCAAAGCCGATATTCGTTACGAATATGATGTCACAGATGGATTTTAATTGAATGGTGTTTGCAGAAAAAAAGTAAGGGGACATCCCTTACTTTTTTAATTGCCGCATTTTTGATGCTATATGATATTTGGCCAACTTTAAAACAGCACCGTGCTTTCATAAGAAATACGCTGCTCATAAAAAGTGAAAGTGTTAATGGTGGTTTTGCTTGAGGGCGTGTTGAAAGAGGAGGATGGTGATCATATCGGTGGCTCGGTGGTATAAATCCCATTGTTCATAGGCCGCAAATGTCATCCGTATATCATGTAATGATTGCTTCATTTCATGATATTCTTCCACTGTAAACGTATTTTTCAGTTTGAGCTGATGTTCAAGCAGTTTTAGCCTTAGCTTTCCTAATGGAGTTTTCATTCTGCCTACATTCCCTTCGATCTTGTCTTCCTTAGAAAATTGTATATGAATTTACGCATGAGATTGAATAAGTTGTGAGATATGCTCACCGGCTTTCCGAAAAATTCTCCTCTTTTTTCCTAAAAATATAAGAAGGTCTATAGACTTATTTTTCCTCAAAATGATTTCAAGAAGAAAAACCTATATATATTCCTGAATCAAACAGAAGAAAATGGTAAATACCCCGTGACGGTCAAGGTCTTTTGGCATTTCTCCTCTTTTTAAATGACTCAGTCCGGCATTCCCTATTTCCATTCATTTGGTAGTTATTTAGTCCTTTATTTTCCGAAAATTTAGATCAAATTATCAATTACACCACTTAATGAACATTTGACTTCATAATTGATAACCATTATCATTTGATTTGCTTGCGTGATAATTGAGAATCATTTTCATTTGAAGGGACCATTCTTCAATCTCTACACCCATCCTATATCCGCAAGCCTGCTTTTATCAGCATATGAGAGTCAATTTGAGGAAGGGGATATTTTACACATGTCCAAACGCCCTGAAGGAATGGGTACTGAGGATTCTCTTTTCAGAGAAAGCCGTCCTTTTTTTATACCTGGGACGGAGCAGCTGGATATCACAGCACATCCTTACAGACTTTTTATATTTAAACCGAATACAACTCCTCCAGCGGCTGGTTTTCCAGTCATGTACGTGCTTGATGGAAATTCACTTTTTGGCACAATGGTCGAAGCACTTCGTTTACAGTCAAGAAGGCCTGAAAAAACAGGTGTCGTACCTGCCATCATTGTTGGAATTGGCTATCAGACAGAAGCTCCCTATCATCCGCTCAGGCATTATGATCTCACTCTTACCGGCCCTGACGCTTCCATTGGTGGCAAAAGAAAGGACTTCTCCAACCATACATATGGCGGGGCCTCTGCGTTCTTTTCTTTTTTAGAAAAGATTGTAAAGCCTTATATCGAGCAGCGCTTTCCGATCAACCAGAGTCGTCAAACACTGTTTGGACACTCTCTTGGCGGTCTTTTTGTATTACACACACTATTTGAGCACCCTGATGCTTATCAGACATATATTGCGGGCAGTCCTTCTATCCACTGGAACAAAGAATTATTTCTAGAAAAGGAACACCAATTCACCAGCCATATACGTCAGATGTCTATGAATGTCAGGCTGCTTGTAGGTGTAGGTGAGTTAGAAAAACATCATCCATGTCAAATGAATGATCATGCACATGGACTAGCAAATCGTATGCTGCCTTTATCCGCATATGGCTTGCATACGTCCTATCACGAATTCCCTGATGAAGGACATACGTCCGTTTTACCGGTGCTGATGAATTACGCTTTTCGTTTTGCACTCTATCATGATGATCCTTTCACAACCACAGACATGAAGGAAAGGCAGTGAACACATGAAACACAATGGTCTATCTCAAAAAATTGCCTTGATCACAGGCGCAGGTCAAGGTATTGGACAAGCAGTCGCAAAAAGACTAGCCGAAGAAGGGGCGATTATTGCAGCAGTTGACGCAAATGAAGAGCAGCTGCAAAGCACCGTCCAGCAAATGAAGGATGAAGGCATACGTGCCTTTGCCTATCCAGGTGACATCACCGATCAAGCTTCTGTTCAGCATATTGTCGATCAAATTGAAAAGCAGCTTGGCTCTATTTATTTACTGGTCAATGTAGCAGGCATTCTTCGAATCAGTTCTATTGACAAGCTTAGTGCAGACGACTGGCAACAAACTTTCGCAGTCAACACACATGGTGTCTTTTACGTATCTCAAGCTGTCTCCAAATACATGATGAAAAGATCAGAAGGGGTCATTGTGACTGTCAGCTCTAACGCAGGTGCCATTCCTAGAATGAATATGGCTGCCTATGCCGCTTCAAAAGCAGCAGCTACTTCCTTTACAAAAACACTTGGTTTAGAGCTGGCTGCCTATGGCATTAGATGCAACGTCGTCTCTCCCGGCTCTACCGCAACACCCATGCAATGGGCTTTATGGTCTGATGAACAAGGAGAAAATCAGGTGATTAAAGGTTCATTAGAGACGTATAAAACCGGTATTCCTTTACAAAAAATCGCTGATCCTCAAAACATTGCTGATGCAGTCATTTTCTTTGCATCTGAGCAATCCAGTCATATTACGATGCAGAACCTAACGATTGATGGCGGCGCAACACTCGGAATCTAGCATTTCATTTAAAAGGAGGCCTTTTCATGAAACATTCATTATTGTCGTCAGAAGAAAAAATACAGTTGCTGCAAGACTATCAGCCAGGCGCTTTTTTTCTTGCTTCACCTAAACGCACGATACTTGCCGAAGGGATTTTCCAGCATATTGAAACCAATCAGCTAAATGAACTATCCACAAGGGTAGCGCATGTATTTGACGATGCCAAACAAGCTGGTATCCAAACACCGATTGTGGCTGGTGCTGTCCCATTTGATCCGGCGCAGCCCGTTCGTTTAAATGTACCAGTCCATGTACAGTTTAGTGATCCACTCGAATTTCAACAAGGTGATGAGGAGTCAGAAGCGGTATCGCCATCCTATGAGGTGACACCTGTCCCCGCTCCAGAGGTCTACATGAATGGTGTGAACGAAGGATTAGCTAAAATTGAGAACGGAGAGCTTAGCAAAATCGTACTCTCTCGATCTCTCCATCTCAAAGCAAATCGAGATATTCATACGAAAACAATACTCGAACGACTGGCTCGTCATAATACAACTGGCTATACGTTTGCTGCAAATATAGCTGACCCGAAGACTTCCCAAAAGCGCACACTTCTTGGGGCAAGCCCTGAACTGCTTCTTTCAAAAACTGGTTCATCTGTGATTTCCAATCCACTCGCTGGTTCTCGGCCGCGCAGTTCAGATCCAGTAGAAGACCAGCGCCGCCGAGATGAACTCCTTACCTCAGCGAAGGATTTACACGAGCACGCAGTGGTTGTTGAAGCTGTCACTAAAGCGCTTACTCCATACTGTCATACACTAGATGTGCCTGCATCACCATCCGTCATTCAAACAGAAACGATGTGGCATTTATCTACTGTGGTCAAAGGTGACTTAATAGATTCCAGTGTGTCCTCAATTGATTTGGCACTTAGCCTTCATCCAACACCCGCAGTATGCGGCACACCTACAGCAGATGCACGTGAAGCCATTCAAGCGATTGAACCCTTCGATCGAGGATTTTTCACAGGAATGATCGGTTGGGCAGATACAAATGGTGATGGGGATTGGATTGTCACCATTCGTTGTGCAGAAGCTGAGGGTCACTCTCTCCGTCTCTTTGCTGGTGCAGGAGTGGTCAAAGGATCAAAAGCAGAAGAAGAGCTAGCTGAAACATCTGCAAAATTCAACACGATGCTTCACGCGATGGGCATCCATCAGTGATAAAAATAAATAGGAGATGACAAAAACATGTTTGTTCAACCACCTACATGGCCAGAAGAATTTGCAAAACGCTACCGTGAAAACGGCTGTTGGCGTGGGGAAACCTTTGGCGGTATGCTTCGTGAACGCGCCGCATCGTTAGGAAATAAAACAGCGATTACATACGCTGATACGCACATAAGCTACCAAGAACTTGACGAACGCGTCAGCAGTCTTGCTGCCGGTTTTCATCAGCTTGGAATTCAGAAAGGAAGTCGAGTTGTCGTGCAGCTTCCTAACATTCCTGCTTTTTTTGAAGTCATTTTCGCTTTATTTCGAATCGGTGCTTTACCCGTCTTCTCTCTGCCATCTCATAGAAGCAGCGAAATCACTTATTTTATTGAGTTTGCCGAAGCAGATGCATATGTCATACCAGATATTGATGGCGGCTTTGATTATCGATCACTCGCACGTCAAGTGAAAGAAAAGCTTCCCTCATTACCTCATGTCATTGTTGCAGGGGAAGCTGAGGAATTCCTTGGCTTGGATGATCTGCGCAAGGACCCAGCACTTGATCCTCAAATTCATGTAGAGGCAAGCGATATTGCGTTTCTTCAGTTATCTGGAGGCAGCACAGGCCTTTCAAAGCTCATTCCTCGTACACATGATGACTATATTTATAGTCTTTGGAAAAGCAATGAGGTGTGCGAGCTCACACAAGAAAGTGTGTATCTAGCTGCACTTCCAGTTGCGCACAACTATCCATTAAGCTCGCCTGGCGTCCTTGGAACATTATACGCAGGCGGAAGAGTCGTTCTTGCACCTGGATCAAGCCCTGATGTCGTCTTTCCACTCATTGAAAAAGAACGGGCGACCATTACCGCTGTCGTTCCACCTATCGCATTGATTTGGCTAGAGGCCGCTCCTCATCGATCAGATGACTTATCGAGTCTTGAAGTCTTACAAGTCGGTGGTGCTAAATTCAGTGCTGAAGCAGCAAAACGAGTGAAGCCTGCCCTTGGATGTAAGTTACAGCAAGTTTTTGGCATGGCAGAAGGTCTGGTCAACTATACCAGATTAGATGATCCTGAACAAATCATAATTCATACACAAGGACGCCCGATGTCTGAATATGATGAGGTACTAGTGGTAGATGATGAGGACAAGCCCGTCCCGCATGAAGTGGCTGGACATCTTTTAACAAGAGGGCCTTATACGATTCGCGGCTACTATAAAGCCGATGAACAAAACAAAAAAGCATTTACACCCGATGGTTTTTACAGAACAGGTGACATCGTGCGATTAACCAAAGAAGGAAATGTTGTTGTAGAAGGCAGAGACAAGGATCAAATCAATCGTGGCGGCGAAAAGGTCGCCGCAGAAGAAGTTGAAAACCATTTACTTGCGCATCCTGACATTCATGATGCCGCCATGGTGTCTATGCCAGATCCATTTCTTGGCGAACGCTCATGTGCCTTTGTTATTGCGAAAGGAAACAACAAACCAGCACCGCACATCTTAAAATCATTTCTAAGAGAACGCGGGCTCGCAGCCTATAAAATTCCTGACCGCATTGAATGGATCGATGCGTTCCCACAAACAGGTGTAGGCAAAGTCAGTAAAAAAGCATTAAGAGAATTAGCTGCAACCCATACTGCCAACGTATAAAAATGAGGAGTGAAAATCATGGCAATCCCTACTATTCCTGCATATCCAATGCCAAGCACACAAGATTTACCCGAAAATAAAGTGAACTGGATACCTGATCCGAAACGTGCTGTTCTGCTGATACATGACATGCAGCAATATTTTTTAAATGCATTTCAACAAGATACATCACCGATCACAGAGTTAGTTCAGCATATTGAACAATTACGTAATACATGCAATGAACTTGGCATTCCAGTCGTCTACACAGCTCAGCCTGGTGACCAAGACCCGAAGGATCGTGCCTTATTAACAGATTTTTGGGGACCTGGACTTGGTGATGATGAAGCATTGACAAAAATCATTGATCAGCTTGCTCCATCTGAAGCAGATACAATGCTGACAAAATGGCGTTATAGCGCATTCAAGAAATCTAATTTTTTGGATATTCTTCAAGAAGGCGGGCGTGATCAACTGATCATTACTGGCGTATATGCACATATTGGCTGTATGCTGACAGCCGCAGAAGCATTCATGCTGGATATTGAAACCTTTTTTGTCGCCGATGCCGTCGCTGACTTTTCACTGAAACATCACAAAATGGCGATGACCTATGCAGCTGAACGCTGTGCAGTCACCACAACGACAAACCAAATCATCAGTCGTTTAACAGGACAAGAAGCAAACAGTGATGATTTATCCTTTGAGGCCATCGTTCACCAAGTAGCTGAGTATCTCCAAATCGAGCCAAATGAAATACCACTTGATGAGAATCTCGTCTACCTTGGGCTTGATTCTATTAGAATGATGAGCCTAGCGGAAAAGTGGAGGCAGCAAGGAGCGACAGTTAATTTCGTTGAGCTTGCCGCAAATCCAACGCTCGCTCATTGGCGGACTCTTCTTTTCCCAGAAAAGCAGCCATCTATCCCAAATATCGATTACTTGTAAAGGAGGTATAGACCCTTGTCGATCCAGTCAGTCGATTCATTCCCACTAACCGGTGCCCAATCAGGCATTTGGTATGCGCAGCAGCTTGATCCAGCTAATCCTATTTTCAATACAGCAGAGTATATAGATATTAAAGGTCCTATTGATCCCATACATTTTGAAGCCGCCATTAGAAAGACTGTCTTAGAAGCAGATTCCTTGTATATGCGCTTCATTGAAGATACTGACGGTCCAAAGCAATGGATGACATCTAAGAAAGAAATTCCATTCCAATTGATTCATTTACAAAATGAAAAACAGCCGATTGATGCGGCTAAAGCATGGATGAAGGCAGATCTTTCAACACCAGTCTCTTTAGAGAAAGATGTATTATTCCGTGAAGTACTTTTTCAGCTTGCTGACGATCGATTTATCTGGTATCAGCGCATTCATCACATTGCCATTGATGGATTCGCCTTTTCGCTCATTGCACGTCGTGTTGCTGAGGTCTATTCAGCCCTATCGAAAGGGAGACCTGTGCCTCCTCAAACATTTGGATCCTTACATGACGTAGTCCAAGAGGAGCTCACCTATCAACAGTCCAATCGATATGAAGCTGATCAAGCGTTTTGGAAAAATCGCTTTGCTGATCAACCGGAAATTGTCAGCCTTGCTGAGCTTGCACCAAGAACGTCGGATCATTTTATTCGAAAAACGGCTGGCTTCGATGCCGAAAAGGTAAGCAAAATGAAAAAAAATGCTCAAGCCTTCGGTGGTACGTGGCATGAAATGATCCTTGCAGCATCCGCATTATATATGCATCGTATGACTGGTGCACATGATATTGTTTTAGGGCTTCCTGTGATGATGCGCCTTGGATCGTGCGCCTTACAAACACCCGGAATGGTCATGAACCTGGTACCATTTCGTTTAACATGCAAACCAGAAATGACACTCTCAGCACTTGTTCGCCAAGTATCTGAAGAACTAAAAGCCATTCGCCCTCATCAAAGATATCGTCATGAAGACATGCGGAGAGACTTTAAACTTATCGGAAGAAATCAGCGATTATTTGGCCCACAGATCAATATCATGCCATTTGATTATGATCTCATGTTCGATCAGAGCATTGGTCAAGCACATAACCTTTCAGCAGGACCCGTGGATGATATATCGATTAACATATACGACCGCGCGGATGGGAACGGATTTCAAATCGACTTTGATGCAAACCCTGCCGTTTACAAAGAGCAAGCAGTTGACGCTCATCAGCAGCGTTTTCTGCAATTGCTGGAGGAAATAACCGGACTAAAGCAAGATCAGACAATCAGTCAATTCAACCTTCTTTTGTCTAAAGAAAAAGAGAACATCCTCAAGCACTGGAATGATACAAAACGAGAATTACCAAAGGAATCTTTACGGGAACTATTTGAAAAACAGGTGAGCAAAACACCACAAGCAAAAGCATTACAGTTTGAAGGAATTACTTTGACCTATGAAGAGTTGAATCAGCGGGCTAATCAATTAGCTCATTATTTGAAAAAACATGGCATTGGACCAGAACAATTTGTCGCAATTGCTCTTCCTCGGTCCATCAATATGGTCGTAAGTCTATTAGCCGTCGTCAAAACGGGAGCCGCATATCTGCCACTAGATCCTGATTATCCTAACGATCGTATCGCCTATATGCTAGAAGATGCCAAACCGGCGTGCTTGCTCACAATTAAAGAGACAGCAGACGGTTTGGACCATCCGCACATCGTTCAACTGGATGATGCAACTGTCCATCAGGAGATAGCAGACAGTCCGCATCTCAATCCGACTTGGAGCGATGGCTCTCCACATCACCCCGCCTACATCCTGTACACATCAGGATCGACAGGCAAACCAAAGGGTGTTGTTGTAACAAAGCGAAATGTGATCAACTTTATATTGTCCATGCAAGATTCATTTTTATTAGATCAAGAAGACCAGCTTTTAGCGGTAACGACCATTGCCTTTGATATTTCCGAGCTGGAAATGTTCCTCCCGCTTTTACATGGGGCTGCTATTTTATTGGCAAAAAAAGAAACCATACAAGAACCAGCAAAGCTTTCAGACATGATTCGTTCTCATCATGTCACAATCATGCAGGCAACGCCAACGTTGTGGCATGCGTTGGCAGATGAGTACCCTGACGTGATAACAGGTATGCGTGTTCTTGTTGGAGGAGAACCACTCCCTGCTTCCCTTTTGCACACATTGCAATCTCTTCAATGCGACATTACTAATTTGTACGGACCTACAGAAACGACGATCTGGTCTACGATGGAAAATGTCACAGCACACCGGGAGAATAGCGGGCCGGCAATCGGTAAACCCATTTGGAATACGAGCATTTATATTTTAGATGAAGGACTAAACCCAGTCCCAGCAGGATCAATTGGTGAACTTTATATTGCAGGTGAAGGAGTATCCAGAGGATATCTTGGACGATATGATTTAACGGCTGAACGTTTTGTCGCTGATCCATTCAGCACAAAAGGCACGAGAATGTATCGCACCGGTGATTTAGCCAGATGGCGCGAAGATGGTTCGATTGATTATATCAGCCGTGCCGATCATCAAATTAAAATACGCGGCTTCCGTATTGAACTAGGTGAAATCGAAACCGTAATGATGCAGCATCAAGCCATAAAGCATACATCTGTTATCGTTCGTGAGGATCAACCTGGGCAGCAGCTTCTTTGTGCGTATGTTGTGCTGACAGATGGCTCTTCTCTGCACCCTTCAGAGCTCAGGCAGTTTGCGGCTTCATTACTTCCTGACTACATGGTGCCCTCTGCTGTTGTCGTGTTGCCAGAACTTCCACTTACACCAAACGGCAAAATCGACCGCAAAGCATTACCAGCACCAAATATGTCTTTAGTCAGTTCTGAGCGGACACCTAGAACACCACAAGAAGACATGTTATGTAGTTTATTTGCAGAAACCCTTGGCCTATCTCAAATTGGCATAGATGATAGTTTCTTTGACTTAGGAGGACATTCCTTACTCGCCGCTCGCCTGCTTAGACGTATACGCGATACACTTGGTGCAGACCTAAGCATGAGTACCCTTTTTGAATCTCCTCGGGTTGCTGAGCTTGTGCAGTACATTGACAAAGCGAAGGACATTCGGCCGCCGCTTCAGGTAGAAGACAAGCCAGATGAAATTCCATTATCCTTTGCCCAAAAACGGCTCTGGTTCCTTCATTGCCTTGAAGGGCCAAGTCCAACTTACAATATTCCACTTGTCATTCAGCTGACAGGTACACTAGATCAAACAGCTCTCATTGGTGCTTTGGCAGATATCACTGAAAAACACGAAACCCTTAGAACCATTTTTCCAGATAAGAATGGCATGCCGAGACAGGTCATTTTACATCCGAAAAGTGTTCAGCCTGAACTCCATGTCACAGCTTCAAGCGATCAACAAATTGAGAATCAGTTAAACGAAGCCATTCGGTATAGCTTTCAGATTGAAGAAGAACCTGCACTTCGAGCTGAATTATTCACGCTTGATGCAAACCGATCCGTACTGCTTCTATTGCTGCATCACATCGCTGGTGACGGCTGGTCACTTGCACCATTGACACGAGACTTAGCTGCTGCTTACGAAGCCCGTATACAAGGAAAATCCATCTCCTTTCCAGCAGAACCTGTTCAATATGCTGACTATGCTATTTGGCAGCAGAAGCTGTTGGGCAGTGAAGAAGAGACGGATAGTCTATTTGCCAAGCAGCTCAGCTACTGGAAAGGTGCCTTACAGGACCTGCCTGAAGAACTTGAGCTTCCCTATGACTTCCCGCGTCCACAGGAAGGAAGCTTCAACGGTGCGACGATAGACTTTACGATTGAACCCGCTTTACATCAGAACCTCCTTGAGCTTGCAAAGCAGCATCAGGTGAGTTTGTTCATGGTGCTTCAAGCATCACTTGCAGCATTACTGACACGCCTTGGGGCCGGTACAGATATCCCAATCGGCAGTCCGATTGCTGGACGGAATGATGATGCACTTGACGATATTGTGGGCTTGTTTGTGAACACACTAGTATTACGTACAAATACAGCTGGTAATCCAACCTTTAGTGAGCTATTGAAGCGAGTGCGAGACGTTGACCTAGCAGCCTATGAGCATCAGGATCTGCCATTTGAACGGCTAGTCGAAATCCTAAACCCAACCCGGTCCAGATCAAGAAATCCATTGTTCCAGGTCATGCTAGCCTTCCAAAATACACCGAAGGCGGAAATGAAGCTGACACAGCTTGATTCAGACCTCTACGTGAAACCAGTAGGGTCAGCTAAATTCGATCTGACCATCGAATTGACAGAACAAAGAACGGAAACTGGGTCAGCAGCAGGTTTAACAGGATTGTTTGAATTCAGTACAGATGTATTTAAACAAAGCACCATTGGAGCAATCGCTGACAGAATGAAGCGCTTTTTAACAGAGGTAGCTGAGCGCCCACATGTGCCAATTGGTCAAGTGAACATTTTATCAGATAAAGAACAGCAAACATTTCTCCCTGATAAAAAGACATTCGCTCAGTTAGATCAAGCACATAGTCTCCCGGCCTTATTTGAAAAAACGGCGCAGCAATACCCTGATCGAGTGGCTGTAACGTATGGCAATAGGCAGCTGACCTATGGTGAGTTAAACAACAAAGCCAATTGTCTTGCTCATTTATTAATACAAAGAGGCGTTGGACCAGAACAGTTCGTTGCACTTGCCCTGCCTAGATCAATCGATATGCTCGTAAGCTTATTAGCCGTTCATAAAGCAGGCGCAGCCTATGTTCCGCTTGATCCAGATTACCCAGCAGACAGACTGGCATACATGATACAAGATGCCAAACCCGTTTGCAGCATCACAACAAAAGCAGATGCAGTGCATCTTCCAGCTGAATGCGATTTGATTTTGTTAGACGAAAAAGAAACGAGCGATCAATTGCTGACAATGCCAAATCACAATCCGGCTGATATAGACAGAATTGAACCGCTATCTTCTCTGCATCCGGCCTATATTATTTATACATCCGGTTCTACAGGGAAACCAAAAGGAGTGGTCATCCCACACCAAAATGTCATCCGTCTTCTGACATCTACTGAACATTGGTTCCAATTTGATGAAGAAGATGTTTGGACAATGTTCCATTCATATGCCTTTGACTTTTCAGTATGGGAAATATGGGGACCACTTTTATATGGCGGCCGGCTTGTCATTGTACCTCATACCATCTCTCGCTCTCCAGAAGAGATGCTGCAGCTTCTAGTCGAGGAAGGTGTGACTGTGCTTAATCAAACACCTTCTGCCTTCTATCAGCTCATGCAGATAGACAAGGAACAACAAACACTAGGCCAAGCATTATCACTCCGCTATGTCATCTTTGGCGGTGAAGCATTAGAGCTTAGCAGATTAGAAGATTGGTACAGCCGTCACTCAGACTGTAAGCCAAAGCTCGTTAACATGTACGGCATTACAGAAACCACCGTACACGTTACGTACAATGAACTCAATCGAGATATGATCACAAAGAACTCCAGCAGTTTAATAGGCGAACCGATTCCTGATTTACATGTGTACGTACTAGATGAATACTTGCAGCCTGTTCCCCCTGGGACGACAGGTGAAATGTATGTAGCTGGAGCTGGCCTTGCAAGAGGTTATCTAGGCAGACCTGACCTGACATCAGATCGATTCCCTGCCGATCCTTATGGCGCACCTGGCACAAGGATGTATCGCACAGGCGACCTTGCGCGCTGGACAGAAGAAGGGGCTCTTGATTACATTGGCAGAGCTGATCATCAAATTAAAATACGCGGCTTCCGCATTGAACTTGGAGAAATCGAAGCCGTTCTGGCACGCCACGATGCAGTTGCACAAGTTGCCGTCATGATGCGAGAGGATCAGCCTGGCGACAAACGCCTAGTCGCCTATATCGTCCCAACTGAAGAAAACCGTTTCGATACAGAGACCCTTCGTCATTTTGCAGCAGCCAGTCTTCCTGATTACATGGTGCCCGCGGCATATGTACAGATTGACGCCATGCCGCTTACAGCAAACGGGAAGCTTGATCAAAAATCACTGCCAGCCCCTCAATTGCATTTACAGCAAACGGATGGCCGCGGCCCAAGAAACCCGAAAGAGGAAATCCTATGTCATCTCTTTGAAGAGGTGCTTGATTTGCCTAAAATCAGCATAGACGATCGCTTTTTTGACATTGGCGGGCATTCACTGCTTGCAGTTCGTTTAATCAGCCGCATTCGTGATGCACTTGGTGTCAAACTAAGCATTGGAACATTGTTTGAAGCACCAAATGTGGCAAGTTTGGCAGAGAAACTAGAAACAGGAAGCGATGAAAACGCACTAGACATCTTGCTGCCGCTGCGAACAAATGGAGAAAGATATCCTCTTTTCTGTGTTCACCCAGCAGGTGGTCTGAGCTGGTGCTATGCAGGTCTCTTGAATACATTAGAGAAAGACATCCCTATTTATGGATTACAGGCACGAGGAATCGCAAGAAAAGATGACTACCCGCACACACTAGATGATATGGCTGCGGATTACATCAAGCACATCCAAACGATTCAGCCAAAAGGCCCTTATCATCTTCTTGGCTGGTCATTAGGTGGAAACGTTGTACAGGCAATGGCTACACAGCTCCAGCAGCAAGGTGAAGAAATCGCACTCGTTGCGATGCTGGATGCCTATCCAAACCATTTCTTACCGATTAAAGCAGCACCTGATGAAGAAGAAGCACTAATTGCTCTTCTTGCGCTCGGCGGTTATGATCCAGATACCTTAACAGGTGAACCGCTCACGATGAAAAGTGCCGTCGACATTTTGAAAAAAGATGGCAGTGCACTAGCAAGCTTAAGTGAAGATGCCATTAGAAATCTAAAAGAAACCTATGTGAATTCAGTTCGATTGCTCGGAGAATATCACCCAAAAACTTATCAGGGGGACATATTATTCTTTAGATCTACCATTATCCCAGATTGGTTTACACCAATTGATCCCGAAGCATGGGCACCTTATATCAACGGAACAATTGAACAGCACGACATTCATTGCCGGCACAAAGACATGTGCCAGCCTAAACCCCTAGCAGAAATTGGTGTCATCTTAGACAACGCACTGCATCGGGTCAAACAAAAGCACTAAGAATAAAGGAGAGATGACAAATGACAAATCCCTTTGATCGTGAAGACGGTGTATTTCTTGTGCTGGTCAATGAACAAGGACAGCATTCACTTTGGCCATCATTTGCACCAGTGCCAGATGGATGGGAAAAGGTCTTTGGTGAAGACACTAGAAATGCCTGCATCGATTATATCCAGACACACTGGCAGGACTTGCGGCCATTAAGTTTAACAAAAGAACCAGCGCTAGCTCATGGAAAAACGGAATAAATCATCGCACTCTGATCTCCATCAGGGTGCTTTTTTGACAGAATAAACATCACCATCTTTCAGCTCATTCTGCTACAATTTAATTGAGAATGTTTATCAACTAAAAAGAGATCAGGTGGTTTTATGGGAAACAATAATCAATTACGTACGTTGGCAAATGCCGAACAATTCATCTATCGATTAACAGATACTGAAAAAATAAATAATGCAGAGCTTCCACATACGGAGCAGCAGCTATCAGATACATTCTGCCTCCTCTTCAGCATAAGCGGCAGCGGTTTACTCACATTGAACGATCAAAAATGGCGATTGAAACATCTGACTCTCTATACGATCATGCCTGGGGAAACATTTATGTTGAAAACAGAGCCTTATCAAAAACACGAGCTCTACCTTTTTCGCTTTCAGCTCTACACGCTGCAAAATCAAAACATAGGAGAAGTATCACCAGAACATGCCCGTTCTTTACTGAATAAATGGCAATTTATCGATATTAGTTTGATTGAACACATTCATTCTTTACTGTCCGATATGACAGAGGAATGGCAAAGACCTGAATCCATTAGCTTTTTTAGAAGCCAAACTCTTTTCCAGCAGCTTATTATGCAGCTTTTTACACTGCATAAAGAAGATATTTGTGACACGGCACATGCCCTTTTCAAAACAAAACAATATATCGATCAACATTCCGAAGAACCCCTCAGCCTGACAAGTCTATCTCATATGGCTGGTATCAGCGCCAATCATTACAGTGAGCTATTTAAAAAGCATTTTGATGTGAGTGTCACTGATTATATCACCAAGAAAAGGATGGCTAGAGCCAAACAATTAATGGCAAAAGGCAACGCAAAGCTCAAAGACATTGCACTTGAAATCGGCTATCAAGATCCGTATTACTTCAGCCGCATCTTTAAGAAAAAAACGGGCATGACCCCTTCTACTTATATGAAAAGCCGTCAGCGGAAAATTGCAGCCTATGGTCATTCTATACTCGGCCAGCTCACACCCATTCATATCATTCCATATGCTGCCCCTCTTCACCCTAAATGGACAGCACATGATTTTGAGCATCATGCAGAAGAAATTCCGATTCACCTGAGTGCACATCGGATCAACGAGCACGCTGAAGCCAATTTACAGCTATTAAAGGAAACAAAACCTGAGCTGATCATTGCCAATGAACATGTGACAGAGGAAGAAAAACAAGTGTTAAAAACCATCTGTCCTGTTCACTTTGTTCCATTCACACAATTGGATTGGCGCACTCAATTCAGACAAACAGCTATGTTCCTAAACGAAGCGAAGGAAGCAGAAGAATGGCTGATTCATTACGAGGAACTCGTCATTCAAGCGAAAAAGGCATGCCTTTTTGATCATCCACCAAAAACCGTCCTGCCTCTACGAATCTTTCAAGATCAGCTCTACTTGTCTGTAAATCGCACCATGTCCGAAGTGATTTTTCATGACATTGGTCTTCTGCCAGCGTTTCAGAATGACGGCCAGCTAATAGAAAAAAAAATCAGCATTCGCTCCATACAACAGCTAGATCCAGACGCCATCTTCCTCTTCCTGCATAAGGAGCCAAAAACCATTGCTTTTTATCAAAAGTTAAAGCAGCAGGAGGCTTGGCAAAATCTCAAAGCTGTGACGCAGCAAGCCGTCTATCCGCTCACTTCTGACCCTTGGCGTGAATACACAGCAGCCAGTCATCAACGAGTCATTCAGGACCTTTTATCTTTTTTTCCGTAAAAAGTCCATCATTTGACAGATATTTGTCTATGGATAAAAGGACGAAAGCCTAATACAATCTTTAATTGAGAACAATTATCAGTTAAAGGAGAAAACAAATGAAAAAATGGTTCGCGTTGCTTATCCTTTGTATCATGACGCTCACCGCAGCAGCCTGTGGTGCTGCAGAAAATAAACCTGCTTCAAACACAACCAAAAGCAAGTCAGTTGAAGCAACAGAAACAAACATCAATTACTTAGATCAAACGTACAAACTCAAAACACCAGTGAAACGAATTGTCATTGCTGGAAGCCTTGAATCAATGGAAGATGCAAAATTACTTGGTATCGAGCCTATTGGTGCTTCTACTGTAGGCGGCACATTCCCTGAATTATTTAAAGACATCACAGCGAAAACGGAAGGCATCGGTGAAAAAACAGAACCGAACCTAGAAAAAATCCTAAAACTAAAACCAGATGTGATACTTGGATCAACAAAGTTCCCGCCTGCAACAATTAAAAAACTAGATAAAGTCCAAACGACGATCCCAGTATCACATGTCTCTTCCGACTGGGAAAGCAATCTTTTATTACTCGGTGAATTGACTGGAAAAAGTGAAGAAGCGAAAAACATCATCTCTGATTATCAGAAAGATCTCAAACAAGCGAAAGAAACCCTGAAAGACAAAAGCAGCAACAAAACAGCTGTCATTTTACGCATTAGACAGGGCGACTTGTACGTGTACCCTGAAGACGTATACTTCAACTCTACCTTATATGGGGATTTAGGATTTAAAGTACCAAGTGATATCAAAAAAGCCAAAGCACAGGCATTGATTTCATTGGAGCGCCTAGGAGAACTCAATCCTGACTATATTTTTGTTCAGTTCTCTAAAGAAGAAAACTCATCGAATCCAAATGCATTGAAAGACTTAGAGAAAAATAAAATTTGGACAAGCCTAAAAGCTGTGAAAAATGGGCACATCAATGAAAATGCCGTTGACCCTATGCTTCAAGGAGGAACAGCACTAAGCAAAACAACCTTCCTTGACAAGGCTGTCAAATGGTTAGATCAAAACAATTAAAAAGATGCGTGATCAGATGGTTGACAAAGGGCTAAAATGTTTAGCCCTTTGTCTTCTTTTCAACGCAGTTGAAAACCGTTAGGAGAGGATACACATGAACGGAACGTTTCTATATGACGAGCTTAACGGGCGTCAGCTTGATATTTACCTTCCACCGGACACCTCTATTGATGTCCCAGCTGTCTTTGTACAAGATGGCTCTTCTTTGTTTAGAACACACCTGCTAGAGATCGAAAGAATGATCGAAACCAAAACCATCTCGCCAATCATCATCGTCGGCATACACCCCTTCAATCGACTTGACGAATATACACCATGGAAGGCGTCATCACTGCGATCTGGGTTCCCTGACTTTAAAGGCGAGGCACAGACGTATGTGTCATTTTTAGCGAATGACTTGCTCCCATATATCAAAAGAGAATATCCAGTTCAAGAGACCTGTCATGAACATAGCCACGTAGGTGCTTCATTAGGCGGGCTGTTTGCTATTTATACTTTATTCATGCACCCTGATCTTTTTAAAAACATCGCATCGATCTCCGGGTCATTTTGGTATCAAGATTTTCTACCGTTTGCTAAACAACAAAGCATTCAGTGTGTGGATCACTTTATTTATTTGTCTGTAGGCAGTGAAGAAGGGAAAGGAAAAACATCTGCTCAACAGCACATGCCTTTATTCAACAAACAACTGCATGATCTTTTATTACAAAAAGGGATGCAAGAAAGGCAGCTGCAATATCACATCAAACAAGGGGAGGGCCATCATCTGAAACAATTTCAAAAAAATTTCTTATCGGCTCTAAAGTGGTTTTATCAAAGAGAACGCTAATTTTTTATCAGCATGGCACAAAGCCGATATGATATATTGGAACGTATAGATTGAAAGAGGAGGGATTTGCGCATGAGACCTTTACAAATCTCAGCCGATACCGCACAAAAGCTTGCTGCATCACTCAATGTACCGTTAGAACAAATTATGCATATGCCGCAGCATATCTTATTAGCTAAATTAGCGGAGCTTGAACAGAAGAAAGATCGTTCTTCTTAAAGAAATAAAGGAGTTTACATTCATGGAACAACAACTAGAAAAATCAACATTACATCCTCGCAGTACTGGACAAACCATCCTGCTGATTGCTGGGATTCTGCTTATTGCATTTAATCTTCGGCCTGCCATTACATCCGTTGGCCCTGTGATCGGCGCGATTCGCTCCGATTTGCAGCTTTCAAATGGACTGGCGGGTTTTCTCACGACTTTACCACTGCTTTCATTCGCATTGCTTTCTCCAATTGCACCTAAAATCGGAAAACGACTTGGCAATGAACGAACCCTCTGGCTTGGACTTGCTGTCCTTCTCTTTGGGATTGTGATTCGCTCATTTGGCACCATCACCTTCTTAATGATTGGAACGGCACTGGTCGGCGTTGGAATTGCGATTTGTAATGTGCTCTTACCGGGGCTTGTGAAGCATAAATTTCCTGCACATGCAGGTTTGATGACAAGTGTATATACGACTTCAATGTCCGTCTTTGCTGCACTTGCATCAGGTGTCAGTGTTCCGCTCAGTCATACGATGCCTGGCGGCTGGAATACATCATTCCTTGTATGGGCTGGACTTGCCCTTCTCGCCATGATGGTTTGGGTGCCGCAGCTTCTTCATCAGAATACAGCGGCCGTCAAAAGCATCTCGCTCACAGAGCAGCCGATATGGCGTTCACGTGTTGCATGGCAGGTGACCTTTTTTATGGGGTTGCAGTCATTCCTTTTCTATAGCAGTATCGCTTGGTTTCCTGATATCTTAACATCACATGGAATGAACCTGTCGACAGCTGGCTGGATGCTCTCCATTATGCAGTTTGTTGGGCTGCCATCCACCTTCTTAACGCCCGTTCTTGCAGAAAAATTAAAAACACAAAGACCGCTTGTCGCCGGCCTTGTCCTTGTGTATTTACTTGGCATGATTGGACTTCTTCTCGGAGGATCAACGCCTATTCTTGTCATCTCTGTTCTATTGATCGGCATTGGACAAGGGGCCAGTATCAGTCTTGCCCTCACATTCATCGGATTACGTACAACCAATATGGAACAAGCAGCTGCCCTCTCTGGAATGGCGCAGTCTCTCGGTTATTTATTAGCTGCTGTTGGGCCGTTCATGATTGGAATCCTTTTTGATTCCACACATACATGGACACCCGCGATTATCATCTTTATTGTCATCCTATTTTTCATGTTTTTATCCGGTATGCGTGCCGGACGCAGCGTCTATATTTCAGATCCTTCATAAAAAAGAACCCGCCTCCTCGTGAGACGGGTTCTTTTCTGCTTATGCCTGCTCTGTCACATGTACCTTTAACGTTGCTTGTACCTCTGGATGAAGCTTTACCGGTACATTTGTATAACCTAACGCACGGATGGCGTCATTCAGCTCGATTTTGCGCTTATCGAGTTTAATTTGATGATCTTTTTGCAATTTATCAGCGATTTGTTTGCTTGTAATTGAGCCAAACAAACGGCCGCCTTCACCTGATTTTGCAGTGAGTTCCACTGTTAACGCCTCAAGTGTTTCTTTTAATTGTTTTGCTTGTTCAAGCTCTTGGATGGCATTCTTTTTCTCTTTGTTTTTCTGCCCTTCCAATGCGCTTAGGTTCGTTGGAGTTGCTTCAACAGCTAACCCTTGTTTGATGAGAAAGTTGTGAGCGTATCCGTCAGCTACATTCTTGACTTCGCCTTTTTTCCCTTTGCCTTTTACGTCTTTTAGAAAGATGACTTTCATCTTTGAACCCCTCCTTCGAAATATTCGTCTATGGCAGCCTTTAACTTCCCTACCGCTTCTTCAATGGTTATACCATAAATCTGGGTAGCAGCGTTAGTCAAATGGCCGCCGCCGTCTAATGCTTCCATAATAATTTGAACGTTGATATCCCCTAATGATCTAGCACTAATGCATACCGTGTCGTCATCTCGTCTAGCGACAGCAAATGACGCTTCTACCTCACTCATTGACAACAGGGAATCCGCTGTCTGGGCAATCGTAATTTGATCATAATACTCCGACCTGTCAGATGGCAATGAAGCGATAGCCACCTGATTTTGATACAGCTCTGTATGCTGAATGAGTTTTGCTCGTTTGATGTAATGATCGACTGTTTCTTTTAAGAACTTTTGCACAAGGACAGGATCTGCTCCCTTTGCACGAAGATAGGATGCTGCATCGAACGTTCTTGACCCCGTTCTCAGGGAGAAACTCTTCGTATCAACGATGATCCCAGCCAGAAGCGCAGTCGCCTCAATCATGTTAATCCGCAATTTCTTCGGCTGATACTCTAAAAGCTCTGTCACAAGCTCTGCTGTAGATGAAGCATACGGCTCCATATAAACAAGTAAAGGATCACGGATAAATTCCTCGCCGCGTCTATGATGGTCAATGACCACGACGTTTTCAATCTTATTCAGCAGTCGTTCCTCCATGACGAGAGACGGTTTATGTGTATCCACGACCACAAGCAATGTGTCATCCTTTGCAAGCTCCATTGCTTCCTCTGGTGTGATAAAACGTGACCAAAGCTCTTCATAATTCTTAATTTCACTAATTAAGCGTTGAACACTGTCGCCAATCTGGTTGGCATCAATGACAATATAACCTTCTTTTCCATTGGCCTGGGCAACCTTTAAAATCCCAATGGATGCACCGATTGAGTCCATGTCTGGGAACTTATGCCCCATGATCATGACATTACCGCTTTCAGATACAATTTCTTTTAAAGCATGAGAAATGACCCGTGCGCGTACGCGTGTCCGTTTCTCCATTGGATTTGTTTTTCCACCGTAGAATTTCACTTTTCCATTCGGCTGTTTAATGGCGACCTGATCCCCGCCTCGTCCGAGAGCAAGGTCAAGACTCGACTGCGCAAGTGCTCCAAGCTCTTTCAAAGAAGGAACGGACGCACCGATCCCGATGCTCAGAGTGAGTGTCGCACTATGTGCCCCTGTTTTCTCACGGACCTCGTCTAAAATGGAGAACTTCGACGCTTCAAGCTCAGCTAAAATGCTCTCATTTAGAACCGCCATAAATCGTTCAGACGAAATTCTCTTCAGGAAAATACCATATTCTTGTGCCCAATTGTTGAGCAAAGACGTCACTTCACTATTAATCGCGCTGCGCACTTGATCATCAAGTCCCTGCGTGACATCGTCGTAGTTGTCTAAAAAGATATAAGATAACACCGTTCGTTCATTTTCGTACTGTCGTTCAATCTGTACCTGTTCCGTGACATCAAAGAAATATAAAAGGCGCTCTGACCGTTTAATAATAACTTTGAATTTCCGGTCATTCAGCGTCACATTTTCGGTCTCAACCTCTTGTTTAATAAGAGGCACAATGGACTCGAATGTATCGTACAAGGATCTGCCGACAAGTGTGCTTTCATGAAAGCATGAAGCGAGAAATGGATTGGTCCATTCGATATAATACTGATCATTAAACAGCATAATACCAATTGGCATCTCCATTAATGCTTCTTCTCCAACCTTTTTGACTCGATAGGATAATGTTGAAATATATGAATCAATCTCTTTCTGCACTTGCGTATCTGCCCACTTTAAGAAGTAGAGCACACCTGCAAGGACGAAAAGACCAACTGCTCCTATGATCCAATTGAAATAAAGGTTGAGGAGGACTGTGATCACCGCAAGAACAATTAACGCGAAGATCGGATACTTGATGACAGGTTTTCTATAGAAGCTTGGCACTGATATCAACTCCTCAACATTCAGAGTGAATTATTTGTTTTTTACTTTTTCTCTTAAATCAAAGCCTATGTCAGCAATCCCTATAATTCGCACAATCACACCGATCGGCGGAAAGAAAACCGTTAACACAACAGCGAAAATGGGTACCGCTTTTGAGATGTTTTTTTCGTGGCAATAATAGAAGAGAAAAGAAAATCCCTGAATAAGCACCAGTATAAATAAAATTTGAAACGCACTCGTTTGAACGAGCCATAAAAAGCTGCCTTTTTCCGTCTGAATCAGCATCAAAAGCAATGTGAGTAAATAATACCATACCATGCTTTTTGGCAGCCGCATATCCTTAAATTTCTTCAAGGACGGCATGTCTTTGACAAACCGTTTGATCAGAGGCTGCACGAACCAGTGATTCACGAAAGCCATCAGGGTGACCAAAATCAATAACGCTACAGGTAAAGCACTTAATGCCGTATCCTGTATCTCTTTAAACTGTTTGAGCTGTTTGGCTATGTCCTTTTCAGAAGCCCCGGATTGCTTTAAAACACTCTCTACCATCGGCATCATTTGCTCAATTGACTCTTTCGCGATACTCATGATATCGATCTGAAAAAGCTGAACACTGACAACAAAGGAGATGAGAAAACTGAACAAATAGATCAGCGCACCTGTAATGATGGCATTCCCAGGCTGCCTTCTGCTGTAGAAAACACCCATGCCTAATCCGACAGAAATCAGAATAGGTGCACTCATGAGTCCAGTTATAGACCCAATTAAAAAGCTGATCACTATCCCAATAGCGCCAGCAGCAATTCCTTTTTTCAAGCCGTGTCTGATTGTATAGAGGATGATCGGAATCGGAGCAGCTAGAAAGAAAATAATGGATAATAGCGGCACATATAAATAAAACAGCATCATGACTGCGAAAATACTGATCATGATTGCGCCCTCTACTAACGCTTTTGTTTGTTTCACACCTTCACCTCTATCCAATCCTTTTGTTTATATCTTGCTCAATGTGTACTTCTATGTATACGTATGATGTCAGCTCCATCATGTCTTGCCCCAACCTTTATTTTACCATAGCGGCAAATCTCAAGTAAAATGCAGGCTATCTTAGGAGCGTTTCACGTGGAACACCGATATAGAATCGCACATGCAAGTTTTCAAACAGCATGTTACAATTTTTTAGATTATTCTTAGCTATAAACCCTGAATTCAAGGTCAAAAGCTGTTAGAATAGAAACATCATCAATAAATGTAAGAAGGAGAATTCACATGGGAAAAACACTCGTATTCGGACACAAAAATCCTGACACAGACACGATTTGTTCTGCTATTGCTTACGCTGATTTGAAAAACAAAATCGGCACTGAGGCAGAAGCCGTCAGACTTGGAGAAATCAATGGAGAAACACAATACGCATTAGATTTCTTTAAACAAGAAGCACCTCGTTTCATTGAAACGGCTGCAAACGAAACAAAGCAAGTCATTCTTGTCGATCATAACGAATTCCAGCAAAGTGTAAGCGATATTGATCAAGTACAAGTAACTGAGGTCATTGACCACCACCGTATTGCCAACTTTGAAACAAGTGAACCTCTTTACTATCGTGCAGAGCCTGTAGGCTGTACAGCAACGATCTTAAACAAAATGTATAAAGAAAACCAAGTGACGATTGAAAAAGAAATCGCTGGTTTGCTTTTATCTGCGATCATTTCTGATTCCTTACTATTCAAATCCCCAACATGCACACAGCAAGATATTGATGCTGCACATGAGCTTGCAAAAATCGCAGGGGTAGATCCAGAAGTTTACGGCCTAGACATGCTGAAAGCAGGCGCTGATCTAAGCCAAAAAACGGTTCAAGAATTAATTACACTTGATGCAAAAGAATTCGCACTAGGCAAAAGTAAAGTGGAAATTGCACAAGTCAATACAGTAGATATCGCTGAAGTGACAGCAAGACAGGCTGACATTGAAGCAAAAATTAATGAAGTCATTGCAGCAAAAGGTCTTGATCTATTTGTTTTAGTCATCACAGACATTTTAGAAAATGACTCCCTTGCTCTTGCACTCGGTGCAGAAGCAGCAAAAGTAGAAAAAGCATTTAACGTCACGCTTGAAAACAACACAGCTTTACTAAAAGGTGTTGTATCAAGAAAGAAACAAGTCGTACCTGCACTGACAGACGCACTTTCTTAATAAAACACGACAAGACTGCTGAATCATTCAGCAGTCTTTTTTGTCTATATTCTTTTTAATGAATATACATATCACTAACGAGAACATCCTTTAGCACACTTGTTGGGATCGTAAATTCAACAACACCCATGTAACCAGGAGCCACATCATATTCATTAAAGGAAATCACAAGCTTTCCTTTTGAATTGATATAGAAGTTTTGATCCGGCTTAATTTTCTTAAATGGATCTGTTTCTTCCTTGCCAATCCAGTATATTTTGTCTGAATCCTCTTTCATCTGTTTCTTCATTTGTTCTTTAATATTTTCACTAATCACATCAATATAACGATCATCTTTAAACAGGCTTGGTAATGTAATGAGTACATGGTTTTTCTTATCAACCGTATCATACGTCATTTCCTCTGCCGCAGAAGCCTGAGTCGTCACCTTGTATCGGCCTAGTGAAAGGATTTGATCATTGTTCGTTCTCACTTCATAACCGCTCTCAACACTTAAATGACCATTTTTATAACCCTTTGTTTCCTTTTCAAAATCTTGATACAGCTTTTTGTTTTCAGCTAAATATTTTTGATTCAGGCTGTCTTGTAATGTTCCGTCCCCAAGCCCTGAAACATGTGGTGTTTTGAGATCAATATCCGTTCCTTGATCGCTTTTTTTGAATTCTGTAAATGTCACGACTTTCACCAGCTCGCCAATGACAGGTACCTCTGAAATCGCTCTTGCTGCCTGTGGACTGACATTAACAGTTGTGACAAAAAGAGCTGCCGCCGCAACAAGTCCGATAGTCCATTGCTGAAAATGAGGTTTTTTATTTTTTCTTTTTAACGTTCGTTCAACCATCGCATCATATTCCGGTGGAATAGGAATTTCTAAATATTCATCTTTTAAATGTTCCAAATACTTATCCATTTATATTTCCTCCTGTGATAATTCTACTTTTAAAAGCCGCAGCGCCTTATATAATCTTGTTTTAATGGTGTTTTCATTTTCATCGAGAATCTGGGCGATGTCCTCTAGTTTTAAATCTTCAAAGAATCTCAAAATAATGACGACTCGATACATCTCAGGCAAATCCTCTATAGCCCGTTTGACGTCTTGATCCTCGTATACATCTGATTCGCCCTGAGATAAGAATTCAAGCGTATCATCATCTGTCACCTGCACCCGCTTCTTCTTTCGTAAAAAGTCTAGGGCAGCGTTCACCACGATTTTATAAAACCAGCTATGCATCTTGCTCGCGTCCTCTAATCGGTGAACAGATTTGAGTGCTTTATGAATGGCCTCCTGAACAACATCCATAGCATCTTCTGGGTTTTTGACATAACTATAGGACAACCGATAAAAACTGTGTTTATGTTCCATGACGTAATCCGCAAATTGATCGTCTATTTTTCGTTTCTTCATTTTACAAAGAGCTCCTTTATCTTAAATGCGCATCTGTTATTTCTTACATTGGATAGACGCGCACCTTTTGAAAATAGTTTGCGCTCGGTTATTTTTTAACATGTCATCGCATTTACGTTCCTATACAAAAAGAGCGAACCTGATGGGTTCACTCTTTCCAAGCGGATAGTGTTTGATGGACAAACTGTTTTAGTGGAGAAAGCGGATGAATGATAGAAACGCCTGTCTCCCGCTCCACCTGCTTTGCCGCATGAACCATCGAAAGCTGCATCACACAAATGTCTCTCCCTTTTTGCTTCATACATTTTCTCAGCTGCTCCTTGATTTGTTCATCATAAGCTTGCATATCACCGTCTAGGCAGAGATGAAAGACATCCTCCATCACAACCATTTCTACTTCAAGCTGTTTGCCGCGCTCTGTGCCATATGATTCAAGCCGATCCATCGTCCCTTCCACTGTATCTGGGTTGGAAAACACCAGTTGAAGAGGCCTTTGTTTCTCACAAATCAGCTCAAATAACGGTTCATCGATCGGAACAATCGGTTGTTTAAAAAGGTGCTGCTGATCACCCAAAGCGGCAATGTATTGTGTACACGTGAGCAGAATGAGATCGGCTTCACTTTCTTGTTTTAATCTGTTGATAGCATACATTTGCTGCTTGTGTTGATCAAATGCAGGATCTTGTGTCGCGCGTTCTATAAATGATGAATCGACCCTGTGATGCAAATCAACATCTATATCACCAAAAACATCTTCTATATATGATTGATTGGATGGATGGGCGTGAAGGCAGTGTAATCGAATCATCTGGTTTGCTCCTCGTGAAAGTTTTCAATCATTATATCAATCCTTGTATGAAACAGGGAGCAACATGACCATATTGTTAGGGAGATATTGAAGGAGGGATTCGAATTGAAAGAAGATCAACAGCCTAAATCATCTTCAGAGTCAGAAGAAACCTTAACGAATCGGCAAGGTCATCCCGTAACAGATAATCAAAATATGAGAACTGTTGGGAATAGAGGACCCACTACGCTTGAAAACTACGATTTCCTAGAAAAAATCAGTCATTTTGATCGTGAACGCATCCCTGAACGTGTTGTACATGCACGCGGTGCCGGAGCTCACGGTTACTTTGAAGCCTACGGCACATTCGGGGATGAACCCATCTCCACCTATACGAGGGCAAAATTGTTTCAGGAAAAAGGGAAAAAGACGCCTGTTTTCGTTCGTTTTTCTTCTGTGATTCACGGCGGTCATTCGCCAGAAACATTACGCGATCCGAGAGGGTTTGCGATTAAATTTTATACAGAGGAAGGCAACTGGGATCTTGTAGGGAACAACCTGAAAATTTTCTTTATTCGAGATGCTTTAAAGTTCCCTGATTTGGTTCATGCCTTTAAGCCTGATCCTGTCACCAATCGTCAGGACGGCGAGCGTATTTTTGATTTTGTCTCACAATCACCTGAGGCGACGCATATGGTGACATTTCTCTTTTCACCATGGGGCATCCCAGCTACATACCGGCACATGCAAGGCTCAGGTGTCCATGCGTACAAATGGGTCAACCATGAAGGAAAAGCGGTGCTGGTTAAATATCATTTTGAACCGAAACAAGGCATTCGCAACCTGACCCAAGAACAGGCGCAAGCGATCCAGGGAGAAAATTTTAACCATGCCACACAGGATTTATATGAAGCGATTGAGCAAGGAGATTATCCTGAATGGGAGGTATATGCACAGATCATGGAAGATGATGCCCACCCTCACCTCGACTTTGACCCGCTAGACCCGACAAAGCTTTGGTACAAGGATGACTATCCATGGAAACCAATCGGACGGATGGTATTAAACAAAAATCCAGAAAACTATTTCGCAGAAGTCGAGCAGGTTGCCTTTGGGACTGGCGTACTCGTAGACGGTTTAGATTTCTCAGATGATAAATTGCTTCAAGGCCGTACCTTCTCCTACTCTGACACGCAGCGATATCGTGTAGGGCCAAACTATTTACAGCTCCCGATCAATGCACCGAAAAAGCATGTCGCCACCAATCAGAGAGACGGTCAAATGGAATACCATGTCGATCAAGGCAAAGGCCAAAATCCCCATGTGAATTATGAGCCATCGATCCTCGGAGGATTAAAAGAAGCCAAACAGGATGGAAAGGATCATACGCCTTTTGTAGAGGGTGAAGTCAAACGAGAAGCCATTGACCGCCCAAACAATTTTGGACAAGCGGGAGAAACGTATCGCCGTTTTAATGATTGGGAGCGTGAGGAACTGATTAAGAACTTAGTCAATACTCTTGCGACATGTCAAAAGGACATTCAAGACCAAATGATTGAAAACTTTACAAAAGCAGACCCCGATTACGGAAAGCGTGTCGCTGACGGCTTAAAAGCCTTTAAACAAGAACAGCCAAGTGGACCTATCGGCTCTACAGGTGCTGCTCAAGCCGTGGACGAAGCCATCAACAACAGCACACCATCAGATCCTTATTAATGAAAAAAAGAATGCAGCGGCGAGGCTGCATTCTTTTTGTATACATCTATTAAGCGTTTTGACCTTTTTTGATCCATTCTGCCACATTGACTGTACGTTTTGCCTGATGTTTCACAGCTGCTTCTGCATCCTCTTGGATTTTTCCATTTTGGTCAACAGTGACACTTACGCCATAAGGGTTGCCCCCTGCACCGTATAAGGAATCATCTGTGTATCCAGGAGCGGCAATAATGGCTCCCCAGTGGAACATCGTCGTATATAGGCTGAGAACCGTCTGCTCCTGTCCGCCATTTGCGTTTTGAGCTGAAGTCATCGCGCTGACTGCTTTGTTTGCCAATTTACCTTGGAACCACAAGCCGCCTGTTGTATCTAAGAACTGCTTCATTTGAGCTGGCAGGTTACCGAAACGTGTCGGCATGCTAAAGATGATGGCATCTGCCCACTCTAAATCACTTAATTGAACCTCTGGCACATCCTTTGTTTCGTCTAAATGTGCTTTCCATGCTGGATTTGAAGCGACAACTGCTTCTGGTGCCAATTCAGCAACCTTTAATACTTTGACCTCTGCGCCAGCTTCTTTTGCTCCAGCTTCAGCCCATTTCGCCATCTGATAGTTTGTACCTGTTGAACTATAATAAATAATCGCTAATTTTACGTTTTCCATTTGTTCCAGCTCCTTTTGTTTGTTTTGCCCAAAAAGCTTCTGTAAAAATCCCACCTGTATTCCCCACCTTATTTAAAATTGACGACGATACCATAAAGCCGCAGCATCGACTTCTTCTCTCGTTAGCTGATGTCCGCGATTTTCCCAATGAAGTGTAACCGATGCGCCTGCACCCTGCAGCAATTGCTCCAGCTCCTGTGATTCCTCTGGACGGCACATTGGGTCATTTTCACCAGCTGCTATAAAGACTTGCTTCCCCGCTAATGAAGGCAACGAAACCCCGCGTCTTGGAACCATTGGATGATGCAGGATAGCTCCTTTTAAAGCATCCCCATAATGGAATAACAAGCTTCCAGCAATGTTTGCCCCATTGGAATATCCGATAGCCACCACATTGTGACGATCAAACCCATATTCATCAGCTGCTTCGCCGATAAATGTATATAGTTCCTCTGTACGCTCAATCAAATCCTGCTCATCAAATACACCCTCTGCCAAACGTCTGAAAAAACGCGGCATGCCGTTTTCTAATACATTCCCTCTCACACTAAGAACAGATGCATCAGGATCTACTATCTGTGCAAGCGGCAATAAATCTTCTTCCGTCCCGCCAGTTCCATGCAGTAATAACAGCACAGGTTTTTGTTCATTCTTTCCTTTTCGAAAAAGATGCTTCATCATGAATCTCCTTTCCCTTTAACTTCTCTCACTTCAATTGGCAGTACAATTTGTTCAATCTGACTGCGCTGCGTCTCATATTGCGGTGGCAGTTTCAATGCTTCACCCATTGTTTCCACTGATTCATCGTGTGCAAACCCTGGAGGATCAGTAGCAATCTCAAATAATATGCCGCCAAGCTCTCTAAAATAAATAGCATTAAAATAATTTCGATCTTGCACAGGTGTCACTTGATACCCGCTTTGTGCAATATGGCTTTGCCAATCTAATTGGTCCTGATCATCTGTTGCTCTCCATGCAATATGGTGCACAACTCCAACACCCATACGTCCTCGTGGAACAGGTGTGATGTTCACATCAATGACATTGCCTATTTCACCAAACGAACGGAATCTCACATAGTCTCCTTCTTCTCCGACTCGTTCAAGTCCCATCGTTTGCTCTAGCAGCTGCATCGTTTGCTCCGGCTGTGATGTTAATAAAACAGCTCCGCCAAATCCTTTAATGGCTACATCTGGTGTGACACCATTAAATGTCCACTCGTTTTGCTTTCCTTCCGCACGTTCTACTAGCTCAATCAATAAGCCATGTGGATCTTCAAATGAGAGAAAAGCTTCGCCAAAGCGTTCAACCGTTTCATAAGAAACATTAAACTGCTCAAGACGATCCTTCCAGAAAGAGAAAGCGCCTGTCGGTACAACATATGTCGTCACGCCCACTTGCCCTGCACCAATTTGACCTTTTTGTGCCCCCGGCCAAGGGAAAAACGTAATAATGGTCCCTGGAGAGCCGCCTTCATTTCCAAAATATAAATGGTATGTGCCCGGATCATCAAAATTTACGGTCTTCTTCACGAGACGAAGTCCTAAAACACCTGCATAAAAATCAACGTTCTCCTGAGGATGACCGACAATAGCTGTAATATGGTGAATTCCTTCTGTTTTTTTCACTTCTAATGACCTCCTAATCATGAAGTAATAAGCCTCTATTCATTATGTCTTTACTGACGTCTTTATATTATCTCGAATTCGAGATATTAGATCAAAAAAATATATTTATCTCGAATTAAGGATATGATGTTTTTAAGTAAATGTCAATGATTTTTGTTTTTCTTTTAAAAAAGCAGAGCTGTTTTGCATGAAACAGCTCTGCTTTTCCTTGGATTATTGCAGCAATTTTTTCTTTTTTAAATAGGCTTTCGCTACCTGAAATGCATCCTTCCCCTTCACATTGACTTCATAATTCATTTCTCTCATCTCATCGTCTGTGATTTGACCCGCAAGCTTATTGAGAGAGGTCTCAATTTCAGGGAATTCAGTTAATGTCTCCTGCCTGAGCAGCGGTGCTCCTTGATATGGCGGGAAAACATGCTGATCATCATCAAGCACCTTTAATTTGTATTGTCTCAATTCACTGTCTGTCGAATACGCATCGACCAAATTGATATCTCCTTTTTGAATCGCTCGATACCGTAGCTTCGGCTCCATCGTCACAACATCGTCAAAGGAAAATTGATAGGCTTTTTGAATGCCTCGATACCCATCCTGACGATCAGAAAATTCTAAGGTGAATCCAGCTTTTATACGATTTTTGATTTTACCTAGATCTGAAATGTTGGACACCTCATATTGATCAGCCAGCGACTGCGGCACGGCTAAAGCATACGTATTGTTGTATGCCATGGGCTCAAGAAGGCGGAGCTGAAAGGACGATTCCAATCCGCGCCGCGCTTGCTCATACACTTTTCTTTTATCTGTGCTTTTCGCTGTTTCTTTGAGGAATTCAGAGATTGCTGTACCTGTAAACTCAGGATAAATGTCGATATCACCAGAACGTAAAGCCTGAAAAACAAAGGACGTCTTACCAAGACCGGGCTTCAGGTTCACTTGAATATCTGTATCCTGTTCAATTAAAAGCTTATACATCGAGATCAAAATCTCAGGCTCTGATCCTAACTTTCCGCCAATGGTGATTTCTTTCCTTTCTTGCTGAAACAGCGAGGGGGCAGCGACAACCGCTCCTGCAATCAGAGCAAAAACAGTCACAGAAATCACAGTCTTTTTAAAGGAAATCTTCTCAAAGGTTCGCAGCACCACATCAAATAAGAGTGCAAGTAAGGCAGCTGGTATCGCGCCAATAACAATGAGAGACATATCATTTCGATCAATTCCCAGCAAGATTAAGCTTCCTAATCCCCCAGCCCCGATCAGTGCTGCCAGGGTGGCGGTCCCCACAATGAGTACCATCCCGGTTCGAATACCCGCCATGATGACTGGCATAGCAAGAGGAAGCTCTACCTTTAATAACCGTTTGCGATGATTCATCCCCATGGCCTGTGCCGCTTCTCTCAGAGAAGGATCAACCTCCTGAATGCCTGTATATGTATTTCTTAAAATAGGGAGTAGGGCATAGACCACAAGCGCAATAATCGCAGGTACTTGCCCAATCCCCACGAGAGGAATCAACAAGCCAAGAAGTGCGAGCGACGGAATCGTTTGTAAGACGGCCGTCACCCCGATGACCCACTCCGCTAGCTTTGGAACCCTCGTTAAATAGATACCTAATGGAATAGCAATCAAAATCGCTAAAAATAAAGCAATAAAAGAAATTTGAATATGCTCAAGTAAGGCGTGTCCCAATTGTTCTTTGCGTTCCCATAACACACGGGTCCAATCATTCATGTGACTCGCCCCTCTCTTTAGGAGAATCAGCTAAATACTGAATTACTGCTTGACGATTCACTAGTCCAATCCGCTCTCCATTCTTTTCAACAGCCAATTCCTCGTGCTTTGCCAATTGAGACAAGACTTCATCCAGTGAGGCATGTGCTGAGACCGCCTCATAGGGTAAAAGAGCTTCGTGGGCTATCGGTTGTGCCAAGATTTCCAGCTCAAAAGCTTGATGTCCCACATGGCGGGCAGCCCCTGAAACAAACTCCTGTACAAAGGCATTGGCTGGATGTTGAACCAATTCCTCAGGACGTCCGATCTGCACTACTTTTCCTTCATTCATCACACAAATCCGATCACCCAGCTTCATAGCTTCCTGCATATCATGCGTCACAAAAACAATGGTTTTTTGTATACGGCGCTGCAAATCAAGCAGATCATCCTGCAATTTCTCCCTCGTTAGTGGATCTAACGCACTAAAAGGTTCATCCATCAGGACGATCTCAGGATCAGCTGCAAGTGCACGTGCCACACCGACACGCTGCTGCTGTCCACCAGAGAGCTCTGCTGGCTTTCGATGCCGATACATAGCAGGATCAAGCCCGACCATCAACATGAGTTCATCGACACGCTGATTGGTCTCATTCCGGCTCCATTGTTTAAGCTCTGGCACCACAGCAATATTTTCTTCTATGGTCATATGAGGAAAAAGCGCAATTTGCTGCAAAACATAACCGATATCCCAGCGCAGCTCATACATATCATACTCACTTATTTTTTGACCCTTTATGTAAATCTCACCTTCTGTAGAAGAAATGAGACGATTGATCATTTTCAATGTCGTCGTTTTCCCGCTGCCACTAGGTCCAATCAATACAAAAAACTCACCTTTCTGAATCTCCAAATCAACGGATTGAACGGCATAGCGCTCATCAGAAAATTGCATCGATACCTTTTTAAATTCAATCATCTTCCCACGCCCTGACTGCAATTATTTTCTAGACTATCAATATGACAGATCAACCTCATATTTGTATAGAATAAACTGTCACTTTTACATACTTCCCTTCGGTTGACTGTCAAAAACAACTCTAGCAAAAATAGATGAGATTCACAGTGAGGAAAATAAAAAAAGCGAAGAGCTCGGGGCTCTCCGCTTTTTAAGTCAACGACTTACTCACCAGTAACGTATGGAAGTAATGCCATTTGACGTGATCTTTTGATCGCTAAAGTCAATTTACGTTGATACTTAGCGCTAGTTCCTGTTACACGACGAGGTAAAATTTTACCACGCTCAGAAACAAACTTTCTAAGAAGATCAACATCTTTGTAATCGATGTGCGTGATACCGTTAGAAGTAAAGAAACATACTTTACGACGTTTCGCACGACCGCCTCTGCGTCCACCTGCCATTTGTTTTCACACCTTTCCTTTAGTCATTTTTTCAGATCAATTAGAATGGCAAATCATCATCGGAGATGTCAATCGGTTTACCATCGTTCGCAAATGGGTCATCATTAAAGCTATTTCCCTGATTACGATTTTGGTTGTTTTGATTGCCATATGGATTTTGACTTGGTTCATTTCCAAATGGATTCTGATCGTTTTGGCTACCGCCATAATACTGGCCTCCGCTATTGCCACCGCCGCTGTATCCACCTGAACCAGCACCGCCGCTCTTAGGCTCAAGAAATTGAACACTTTCAGCTTGAACCTCTGTCACGAAGACACGCTGTCCTTGCTGATTTTCATAGTTTCTTGTCTGCAAACGACCGTCTACACCGGCAAGACTTCCTTTTTTCAAGAAATTAGCCACGTTCTCGGCTTGTCTTCTCCAAGTAACACAGTTAATGAAATCGGCTTCACGCTCTCCAGATTGATTCGTAAACGTACGATTCACAGCTAGAGTAAACGTGGCTACAGCCGCACCATTAGGCGTGTAGCGAAGCTCAGGGTCTTTTGTTAGTCTTCCGACCAATACAACACGGTTTAGCATATTGAAAGACCACCTTTAAATATATATTTCAATGATTTATACTTCTTCTTTAACAACAATGTGGCGAATGATATCGTCACTGATCTTAGCTAAGCGGTCAAATTCTTGAACTGCTGCAGCGTCAGATTGAACGTTTACGATTTGGTAGAAACCGTCACGGAAATCGTTGATTTCGTATGCAAGACGACGTTTACCCCAATCCTTTGTTCCAGTGATCTCCGCACCGTTAGAAGTTAACACGTTATTGAAACGCTCGATAACTGCTTTTTTAGCCTCATCGTCAACTGTTGGGCGGATGATGTACATAACTTCGTACTTTCTCATCTGATTGCACCTCCTTTTGGTCTAAGCGGCCCTAAACGGGCAAGGAGCAATAAATTATATTACTCACAATTGTATATTATAACAAATTACTTGGCCTATGACAAGAACCTATACATTAAAACGGAAATGAATGACGTCTCCATCTTTCACTACATATTCTTTACCTTCTAGACGAACTTTTCCTGCTTCTTTAGCAGCAGACATGCTTCCGCCAGCTAGTAAATCCTCATACGCAACCGTTTCAGCACGAATAAATCCACGCTCGAAGTCTGTGTGAATGATTCCAGCACATTCTGGCGCTTTCATTCCTTTTTTAAATGTCCAAGCACGTACCTCTTGCTCACCTGCTGTGAAATACGTAGCTAATCCTAGAAGAGAGTAAGATGCTCTAATTAGCTGATCAAGCCCTGACTCATTAATACCAAGCTCTTCAAGGAACATTTGCTTCTCTTCTCCTTCAAGCTCTGCAATTTCAGACTCGATCTTCGCACAAACGACGATAACTTCAGCGTTTTCACCAGAAGCAAACTCACGGATTTGCTGTACATATTCGTTGCCCTCATGATCCGCTACTTCATCCTCACTCACATTTGCTACATAAAGAACTGGTTTAGATGTGAGTAAATGAAGCTGTTTCACAAGCTTTTGCTGCTCATCAGTAAATTCTACAGATCTTGCCGATTTCCCAGCTTCAAATGCGTTCATTAGCTTCGACAAAATCTCAAATTCAGCTACTGCTTCCTTGTCCTTTTGTTTTGCAAGCTTACTCACACGAGCTAAACGCTTTTCAACTGTTTCTAAATCAGCCAAAATCAATTCGAGATTAATCGTTTCAATATCTGCCACAGGATCAACCTTACCAGCTACGTGTGTAATGTTATCATCTGCAAAAGCTCTAACCACGTGACAAATTGCATCTACTTGTCGAATATGAGAAAGGAATTTATTCCCTAAACCTTCACCTTTAGATGCACCTTTGACAATACCCGCAATATCAGTGAATTCGAAAGCAGTGGGAACTGTCTTTTTCGGCTGCACCAATTCTGTTAGCTTTTGTAAACGCTCGTCAGGAACTTCTACAATTCCGACGTTTGGATCAATAGTACAAAACGGATAGTTAGCAGACTCCGCTCCAGCCTGTGTAATTGCATTAAATAGCGTTGACTTCCCGACGTTAGGTAAGCCAACAATACCAGCTGTTAAAGCCATTCTTTCATCTCCTCTATATCAAACGTGCTCGTTATACTGCGTAATATGAACCTAGAGCAATTATAAGTAGGTTTACATGAAAAGACAAGCTAACCATCATGCATTTTCAATAGAAGAAACATCGTCAAAAAGAATAAATCAATGCTTCAAAACGAGAAAATGCACCTGGCTTTGCTATAGAAAAGACAAATTTAATAAAAAAAGCATGAGGCCTACTTAAGCAGTTGGCTCCTCATGCTTGACGAGAATTTTCTTCATTTTTCGTTCAAAATCTCTTCTTGGGATCATCACGCTGTGTCCGCAGCCTTCACATTTAATACGGATATCCATGCCCAAACGAATGACCTTCCACCGATTGGCACCACATGGATGGGGCTTTTTCATTTCTACAACATCATGTAACCCAAACGCTTTGTCTGCCATCAGCCTTCACCTCTCCTTGCTCACTTCATTGAATCTATTGTACAAAAAAACGGCGATGAAGGGCAATGCACAAAACAAAGAGTCTCTTTCAATCGTTCATCCTATTCTTTTTTAGAGAAAAAACCCTCCTTTTAGATCATTTTATTTGTGACCAATAGTTACTTAAACTCCGTTTTTTTTCAATATTGTCACAAACACTGTAGGTCAAAAGGTTTTTATTGGTAGAACGCGGTGGTTTTTCCATATTTTTTGATTTATGATATCTGCATAAATGTTATGTGAGGGAGCAGGTACGATGGTCAATCGAAAGGATAGATTAACTGATAAAGAATATAAAATCATATCCGATCATGCTGGAAATATCGACAATTACCAGCAGCACCATACGATAGAAATAGGTCAGCAAACACTCACTGTCCACGATTTTCTAAAGATCGACCAAAAATTATATGGTTTAACGATGCAGCCGGAACAATCAGATGAATTCATCGTCGCTTTTCACTGTCCGCTGCCACATCAAATGAGGGTGACATCTAAGCAAGATGTACACAATGCGGCACAGTCATTGCTCAAAACAGACTATGCCTATCCAATTGAAAGAAAGTCCCTTGACGGCAATCAAGACCATGTCTTTTTTAAAGGGAAGGAATACATAGAGAAAGTCTGTCAGAAGCATCCGAATGCAGGTATCCATCTCACTGGACAAGCACTTGCCGGTGCTGTTTGTGCTTATGTTGCAACAGAACAGCCAGCTGTCAAAAAAGCCGTTACCTTTGACAGCCCAAATATATGGAGCAGCCTATCGCCTTCGATTCAGCAAAAGGCGCAGCAAGGTCAATATAAACGCATGTTGACTGAATATATTCAGCCTAGTCATTACGTCGGTTTACTCAATCGTCATGATCAAGGAGTTGGGCAAGTCAAGTACACCGTACCGCCACGGCAGCAAGACTCAGTCCAAGAATCCGTTAAATACAAAAAAAGGGAAATTGACACCTTTTTAAAATCAGCTTTTGCATCTATGAATATAGAATGGAACGAATCCTTTGATACAAATGCTTTTTTAGCTCTCGTTTCAGGTGAATTCAAAGCAAATGGATATTCATTCCATCCGAATGGATCTGCCCGTATTTTAGATGAACAGCTTGATCATAATACAAGTTTTACAGCCATGCTGCTGCAAGAAATTCATTCTGGACGTGCATATGCACAAAGCGGACTTGAAATTATCATAAAATCCCATTTACTAAAAAATTCATCCTATGATCTGCAAAGCATTATTGAACATGAAGTGCACACTGTATTTGAAAAAATCGATGGAATTGATGAAAGTGTAAAAGACGCCGTCCATCATGTAAAACAAGAGCTTAAAGGACTCGTAGGCTTTGGCCACTATGATTTATTAAGTCATAGTGATGTGGAAGCACTGGTAGACGAAGTGAGGATGGAACAGTCGCATTCCTCCTTTTATTCACACGAAAAACAGCTGAATGCCTTGTACACCCTGAGGGATTACGAACAAGAGCTTTCTGCTCTTTCAAGACATATGTACACAATGGGTGATGACTACGCCAAGGCAGATAGACGCCTTGCAATGCAAATGGGTATTCATTAAGAAAGGAGTCATCGCATGATCAATCAAAATAAGCCTCCTAGTGACGCCCAGCGTTTCTTGCAAAATGTGAGTGCCCGCCGCTCCATGTCTGTATTCGAAAATCAATCGGCACCACACACACAAACACAGTCTCCAGAAGAAATGGCCGCCATTCAGGCCATGCGCAGAGAAGGACAGCGAAAGGATCTAAAACGGCTGCTCAAAATGCGGCTGCACGACGAATTAGCAAATACTCGCGTGCACTTGGAGTATCAATTGGCTAAAACAGAAGACATGATAAACCAGACGACCATTGTCAAACAACACATTTCCCAGCATTTAAAGGGACAGGCCATTTCAGAATTAGAGGATCGCCTCCAGCGTCTCAAGCAAATGCCTGTCTATGATGATATCAAAGAAGCGATTGATTCAATTCAGATCAAATAAGCACAGCTCTAAAAAAGAGAGGTGCTTATTTTGTTTTATCAATATAATTTTTAGGACGAGAAAATATCTTTTTACTTAAAATCGGATACAGCATTAAACAGACGAGCAAATAAAGATTCAACAAACTATAAATTGGATACAAGAAAGCAATCAAATCAGCAAATCCAAGAGATGTTAAAGGAGCCATCAAAAGAAGCATCACCAATACAACCAGCCAGCGGGGCATTCGTACAAAAGAAAGCATCCGGCTTGATAATCCAAATAAACCTGCTGCCGTCGTCGTATAAATTGCTAGACAAAGGACAACGGTCATAAACACAAACAAAGAAGTCGGCGCCCCTTCTAATACTGTAAACAAAGGAATTCCTTCTGATGAAAGGCTTCCAGAAATATCAACTAGTATTTCGTTATACACATACGAGATGACACCAAAAATAAGACCGCTTAATATACTCGCCACTTTGGCTTCCCCGAGCCCCTTCATTTCTTTCCCAACCGAAGACAGCACTGCCACAACAGATAATATATTCAAAGAAGCAAAGACAATGCTGGCAGGCCAATTGTACTGCTGCCCAAAATCAATCCGCCACACATGATCATGATTCATATAATAAAAAACAAACGCATAGATGAGCCCCGCCACCAAAATTGGTATAATGAAAGCATTCACAGATAAAAGCCCTTTCACATCCCAGAAAAAAATCATAAATGAAAACAAACAAAACGCGCCGATGCCAATCCAAAAAGGCACATGATACATCTCAAGAGTCACACCGCCGCCGGCAATCATGACCGTCGTTGTCGTGAATAAATATAGGACAATTAACACGTCATACACCTTAGCCAGCCATGGACCGACAAGCCGTTCCAGCACTGGAACAAAGTGATCGGCACGCACCTCATAACTGATTTTTAACACCACATAGGTAGACAGCATAAACATCAATGTAAACAGTAGAATGGCTAGTCCGCTATCAATGCCAAAAAACTGCCAAATTTCCTGGCCGGAAGCATATCCCGCTCCTATTAAGCTTCCTAAAATTAAAAGCGTCCACCTTGAACCAGCCTTCCACACAATCATCACCTCATAGGTATAGAATTAAGCTTGTTTCCGTATACTGATACTAACTACTATGACAAGGAAGTGAGACCTATGAATAGCAAGAACGGTCTTTTTTTTAGAAATAGGGTAAAAGAATACGTGTCCCATACGGATACAAACGCCATTCAACAGCTTAAAAGTATTTTATTCTCGCATCTTCAGAAAGCAGGAAAAAGACCCGTTGCCATCGTCTGTATTGGAACAGACCGCTCAACTGGCGACTCTCTAGGTCCACTTGTTGGTACAAAGCTTTCAGGTCTGGATTTGAAAAAGCTTCATGTATATGGAACACTCTCTGACCCAGTGCATGCGGTCAATTTAAAAGAAAAACTCGCTGAAATTGAACAAGCCCATAAACACCCGTTTATTGTAGCGGTTGATGCCTGTTTAGGAAGAGTGAAAAGTGTCGGTTCCTTCCAAATTGGTGATGGTCCGTTAAAGCCTGGAGCTGGTGTCCAAAAGGAGCTGCCAGAGGTAGGAGATATTCATATTAATGGGATCGTCAATGTGAGTGGTTTCATGGAATACTTCGTCCTCCAAAACACACGTCTTCATCTTGTCATGTCTATGGCCAATACACTTTCTGAAAGTCTATCTCACATTGACCAAATGGATTGGACGAGAGAAAAAAGCCGGTCTCTCTTCACCCCTATTCAAAATATCACTGGGAGAATATAAAAAAGACCATCTCATATCAAGATGGTCACTCTGATGATTCCCTCGTAGAAAGCAATTCAAGGATTCTTTCTAAATCTTCATTCGAGAGGAATTCAATCTCAATTTTCCCTTTTTTCTTCTGTTTCTTGATCGTCACGGAAGTACCAAAGTAGTTTTGTAAGAAAGACTCTCTTTCTTTCAACACTCGATCCTTTGGTGCTTCTTTTTTCTTTGTTTCACGTGGAACATTTTCATTTAACTGCTGAACAAGTTTTTCAACCTGTCGTACGTTTAACCCCTCATCCACGATTTTCTTTACCAAAGGCGCCAGCTTCTTTTTGTTCTTTAAGCTGAGCAATGTGCGGCCATGTCCCATTGATAACGTTCCATTTGCAATCAGCTTTTGGATGTCATCCGGTAAAGTCAACAGACGGAGATGGTTCGCAATATGCGGTCTGCTTTTCCCTAATCGCTTCGCTAATTCCTCTTGCGTCACACTTAGATGATCCAGCAAGGAAGCATATGCTTCCGCTTCCTCTAGTGGAGAGAGATCCTCACGCTGCAGGTTTTCTAAGAGGGCAATTTCTCTCATCAGTGTTTCTGAAAACTCTCGAACGATTGCAGGAATTGTTGTCAGACCAGCTTGTTGTGCTGCGCGGAAACGGCGTTCTCCTGCTACTATGTCATATCCTTTAATCGATTTACGAACAATGATCGGCTGTAAAACCCCGTGCTGCTGAATCGATTCTTTCAGATCAGACAATGCATCATCATCAAACGTTTTCCTTGGTTGATACGGATTCGGGCGCAAATCCTTTAATTTGATTTCTTCAACCGTTTCTTCATTTGAGTCTACATTGTTAAATAGTGCATTAATACCCTTTCCAAGACCTTTAGCCATTCGCATCCACTTCCTTTGCTAAGTCTAAATAGACATCTGCACCTCTTGAACGTGGATCATACAAAATAATCGGCTTTCCATGACTAGGCGCTTCACTCAGCCTGACATTTCTCGGAATGACGGTTTGATAGACTTTATCTCTAAAGTACTTCTTCACTTCTTCGATTACCTGAATCCCAAGGTTTGTTCGGGCATCAAGCATTGTCAGCAAGACACCTTCAATGGCAAGATCGGTATTTAAATGTTTCTGCACGAGACGAACTGTGTTTAACAATTGGCTCAATCCTTCAAGCGCATAATATTCGCACTGAACTGGTATTAAAACGGAATCGGATGCAGTTAACGCATTAATCGTCAGCAGTCCAAGTGATGGCGGGCAGTCAATAATCATATAATCATAATTCTGCTTAACAGATTCAAGTGCTCTCTTCAGCCTCACTTCACGTGAGATTGTAGGCACAAGCTCTATTTCAGCCCCTGCAAGCTGTATTGTCGCAGGAATGACATCAAGATTTTCGACCTCTGTCGTCTTAATCACATCAAGAACATCTGCATCATCAACTAAAATATCGTACACACACTTTTCTACGTCGGCTTTCTCAATCCCAATACCACTCGTGGCATTGCCCTGCGGATCAATATCAACCAACAACACTCGTTTGCCTATGTATGCTAAACACGCACCCAAATTAACAGAAGTTGTCGTCTTCCCGACGCCGCCCTTCTGGTTGGTAATCGCTATGATTTTCCCCACGATGTCACCCACTTTCAACTTAACAAGTTTCTCATTCATTCATACTTTCTATTCTATCAAAAAAAGTATGAAACGTTTGCTTTTTTTGTTTCCCTATTATAAATTCGTCGGTGAATGTGCCTTTTCGTACATAAAAGGTCGAATGAAAACGCATCGAAAAAGTATATTGATATATCTTTTTCAAGAAATAGACATGCTCAAAACCCTCACTTTCATCAAAAGTGAGGGTCACATGTCAAAAGTTTAATTCACCTATTTTACGGCCTTCACTCACAATGACCTTAGGAGTTACTGTTTTATAGCTTTTCTTTTTTAAAAATCCATAGGGTGTCTTAATGGTAAAGTTCGCATGTCCCAATGCGTCCCCTGTTTTGCCATAGGCCTGCCACACAATCTTTGAACAATAAGTCGGATCTAGTGATTGAATGGACATGGTGATCGAGTAGCGAGCCTTCGGATGACCTTTCACATAATCGTGTGCCCATTCTCCTGCTAAATCTGCCTTTTCCTCTTGATTAATCCGAATTACCTTTGAATTGGCACTATAGCGAAACCAGTTATGAATGGAATCTAGTTGCGGATGCTGCCGTAACCCTGGAATAGAAGCATAGCTTTTCTCATTAATGACGATACCTGCATGTCCAACCAACCCCTTCACAGCATCAGTGGTTGTCACCAAAATATCTCCTTTTTTAGGGATAATATCGGTACCAGGATACGGCTTTCCTAAAAGGAGCTTGAGGGTGTGCGGCTTCTCATCCGTCACCAGCTCATCCTGCTTATTTTGTCGTAATCCATAGTTCTTCAAATCATCGTCAGTTGTAATCAAGTCGATCGAATCGTCGAAAGACGCATACTCTTGATTGAATTGCTGTACAGTCACATCTTTAGAAACAGCACCTTGCTCCTTCAGAACGTTCAATTCTTCGTTGGTCATCAAACTTTCATCCGCATGATGAGCCGTTGACGATTTCACAGCGTATATTGTCGCTTCATTTGAAAAAAGAGAAAAAGAAAATAGTAAATAACAAATAATGGCGAAAGTAGTCTTCTTCATTTTTATCAAGTAGTTGTCACCTCCTTTAACTTCTAAAATCATATTTTACCAATTTATAAATATAATGTATATTGAATGTGTGCTAGAAATAAGACAAAAAAAAGCTGACGAGTGGCGCTCATCAGCTTTTTTCTATTTAGGGATTCGAATCGTTAATTGGATATATTCCTCAAACTCTTCTTCCTCGGTATTTATTTTAAGTCCGCTGTCTTCTACCATGTGGAGAGACTGACGAATGGTATTCATCGCAATTCGTGTATCACGACTAAACGCCTTACGTTTTGGCTTCGGTTTGCGATCCGTTTTTTGTTCAAGCATCTTCACTACACGCTCTTCAGTCTGTTTCACATTCAACTGCTTTTCGATGATTTCCTGCAATAGCGCGATTTGTAATTCTGGAAGCTTTAGGGGCACAAGTGAACGTGCATGCCTTTCAGAGATTTTTTTCTCTAAAATGGCTTGTTGTACCTCTTCAGGCAACTTTAAAAGTCTTAATTTGTTTGCAACAGTTGATTGTCCCTTGCCTAAACGCTGAGCAAGCGCCTCTTGTGTTAAATCATGAAGCTCTAAAAGACGTGCATAAGCATGAGCCTCTTCAATAGAAGACAGCTCTTCTCTTTGCAAATTTTCAATCAATGCCACAGATGCCGTTTCCGTATCAGTAAAATCTTTTATAATAGCGGGGATTTTCTCCCATTGAAGAGTCTGTACCGCCCTCCAACGTCTTTCGCCGGCGATCAGTTCATATTTTCCTTCTTCTTCTGTTGGTCTAACAACAATCGGTTGGATAATGCCATGGGTATGAATCGTCGTGGCCAGCTCTTGTATCTTTTCTTCTGAAAAAATGGTGCGTGGCTGAAAACGGTTTGGCATAATTGTGTCGACCGGGAGCTCCTGTATCTCTTCCTTTAATGTATCATGCTCAGCAATCTCTGCCTCTATTTCGGTTTCACGCTCAGGATGTTCTTTGTCTCCAAGCCCGAAGAAGCGTGAGAGTGAATGCTTCATGAACCTACACCACCTTTAAAAACTACCTTTTTATAATTCTATTTTCTCATGTTTTTTCCTTCTGTAAAATCATAAATATTGAAGAAAAACCGACCTTTTACATGATCAACCTTCTATTGGTGATTTATTAGGTGTTCCTGGTTTTCTAGGATATTTTTTTGGTGTTTGCTTTTTCTTTTCAATGACAATGATGTTCCGTTCGCTTTCTTCTAAAGGAAGAACAAAGGAATGCTTTTCAACAACCTCTCCTCCGAGAACTGTGACAGCTTTTTTCCCTGCTTGCATTTCTTCATCAGCGGCAGATGCTTTTAAGGCAACAAACAATCCTTCCTTTTTCACTAGAGGCAGGCATAGTTCGCTCAAGACGGATAAACGTGCAACTGCTCTAGCAGTGACAAGATCATAGCTTTCACGCTTTTCCTTACGTTGTCCAAACGTTTCCGCACGATCATGATAAAAAGTAGTATCTTGTAAGTTTAATCCTTTTGCTAACTCATTGAGAAACGTAATTCGTTTCTGAAGAGAATCAACAATGGTCACATGTAGATGAGGGAAACAAATTTTAAGAGGAATGCTTGGAAAACCAGCACCAGCTCCAATATCACAAATCGTCGTCACTTTGTGAAAATCAATAAAAAATGCTGCTGATATTGAATCATAAAAATGCTTCAAATACACTTCTTCCTTTTCAGTAATGGACGTTAAATTCATTTTCTCGTTCCATTCTACAAGCATGCGGAAGTAGGTTTCAAATTGTTCAAGCTGCACAGGAGAAAGAGTGATCCCTTTCTCCTCTAGTGCTGCTGTAAATTGTTCAATGTTCATGCCGACATCCTTTCTATTCTGCTATCTTCGCAATACGCCCCTGCTCTAAATATACTAAAAGGATAGAAATATCAGCAGGGTTAACGCCTGAAATACGAGAAGCCTGTGCAACAGAAAGCGGTCGGACTTCTTTCAGCTTTTGTTTCGCTTCAGTTGCAATCCCTTTGATGGCATCATAATCAATACGATCAGGAATCTTTTTGTTCTCCATCTTTTTCAGTTTTTCAACTTGCTGGAGTGACTTTTCAATATAACCTTCGTATTTAATTTGAATCTCTACCTGCTCACACACATCAGAAGGAAGCGGTGTTTCAGCAGGAGCTAATTTCACAACAGATTCATAATTCATTTCCGGACGCTTCATTAAATCACTTGCACGAATGCCGTCCTTCAACTCACTTCCACCGAGTGAACGAATAAATTCTTGAGTCTCTGCTGTAGGTTTAATGATGACAGAATATAAACGTTTTTTCTCTGCTTCAATGGCTTCTTTTTTCTGCTGGAATGCTTGGAATCTTTCTTCAGAAATTAATCCAATTTGATAGCCAAGTTCAGTTAATCTTAAATCAGCATTGTCATGACGTAGAAGTAGACGATACTCAGCACGTGATGTCAAGAGACGGTATGGTTCATTTGTTCCTTTTGTGACAAGGTCATCGATGAGGACACCGATATATGCATCAGATCGGCTTAAAATGACTTCTTCTTTACCTAATGCTTTTCTTCCTGCATTAATACCTGCCATAATCCCTTGACCTGCTGCTTCCTCATAACCAGACGTACCATTAATTTGGCCGGCTGTATATAATCCAGAAATTTTCTTCGTCTCAAGTGTAGGCCACAACTGAGTAGGCACAATCGCATCATACTCGATGGCATAACCCGCTCTCATCATTTGAACATTCTCGAGTCCTGGGATGGTTGAAAGCATGCGCTGCTGTACATCCTCCGGAAGACTTGTAGACAATCCTTGAACATAAACTTCCTGCGTATTACGACCTTCTGGCTCTAAGAAAATTTGATGTCTCGGTTTATCATTGAAACGAACCACTTTATCTTCAATGGACGGGCAGTATCTAGGGCCAGTTCCTTTAATCATACCTGAATACATTGGAGAACGGTGAAGATTCTCATCAATAATTTGATGAGTCTCTAAACTCGTGTATGTTAACCAGCATGGCAGCTGGTCAGTAATATATTCAACCGTTTCATAGGAGAATGCCCGCGGGACATCATCACCTGGTTGAATTTCTGTTTTACTATAGTCAATCGAGTGGCTATTCACTCGAGGAGGTGTTCCTGTTTTAAAGCGAACCAAATCGAATCCTAGTTCTGCTAAATGATCCGATAATTTAATGGAAGGCTGCTGGTTATTTGGACCACTTGAATACGATAAGTCTCCTAAAATGATGCGGCCTTTTAAGAAAGTCCCTGTCGTTAATACAACAGACTTTGCACGATAGTTAGCCCCCGTTTGAGTAACAACACCTTTACATTCATTATCTTCTACAATTAAATGATCTACCATACCTTGCAGCATTGTCAGGTTTGGTTCATTTTCCATTGTTTTTTTCATTTCATGCTGATATTGGAACTTATCTGCTTGCGCTCTTAACGCACGGACAGCAGGTCCTTTCCCCGTATTCAGCATGCGCATTTGAATATGCGTCTTATCTATATTTCGCGCCATTTCTCCGCCTAGAGCATCAATTTCTCTGACGACAATCCCTTTTGCGGGGCCGCCTACGGACGGATTACATGGCATAAAAGCAACCATATCGAGGTTGATAGTCAATACAAGTGTTTTGGCGCCCTGTCTTGCAGAAGCAAGAGCAGCCTCAACTCCAGCATGACCGGCACCCACGACGATTACGTCATAATTGCCAGCTTCATAACCCATTTCTTATGTTCCTCCCTTTACTTTCCTAAACAGAATTGAGAGAATAACTGATCAATCAAGCTTTCATGAACAGCATCCCCAATAATTTCACCCAGCTGTTCCCAGCAGCGTGTTAAATCTATTTGAACTATGTCGATCGGTACATCCATTTCAATTCCTTCAAGAGCATCCTCAATGGATTGTTTTGCTGCCTGGAGAAGGGCAATATGCCTTGTGTTACTTACATACGTTAAATCTCCACTTTCAATTGAACCCGTGAAGAATAATGATTGAATCGCAATTTCGAGCTCATCAATCCCCTTTTCTTGTAATAATGATGTAGTAACCACCGGACGATCCTTCGCTAACTGCTTGACCTTTTCGATATCAAGCTTAGGCTCAAGATCTGTCTTATTCACGATCACGATGATATCCATGCCTGAGACTGCCTCAAATAGTTTGATATCCTCTTCTGACAATTCCTCGCTATAATTGAGCACAAGTAAAATCAGGTCAGCTTCTTTTAAGACCTGTCTAGATCGTTCAACCCCTATACGCTCAACAATGTCCTCCGTCTCACGTATACCCGCAGTATCGACTAAACGAAGCGGTACACCTCTAACATTTACATACTCCTCAATGACATCTCTCGTTGTTCCAGGAATATCCGTTACAATCGCTTTTGTTTCCTGTACAAGACTATTCAACAAGGAAGACTTCCCAACATTCGGTCTTCCAATAATAACAGTGGATAAGCCCTCGCGAAGTATTTTCCCCTGCTGAGAAGTCGTTAGCAGTGACTCAATTTCCTTTTTCACTGATGTTGCCTTTTCAACTAAAACTCGATGCGTCATTTCTTCAACATCGTCATACTCAGGATAGTCAATATTGACTTCAACATGAGCCAGAGTTTCCAATATCTCACCGCGAAGTCGTTTAATCAAACCGGAGAGTCGTCCCTCCATTTGAGTAATCGCTACATTCATCGCACGATCTGTCTTTGCACGAATCAAATCCATTACCGCTTCAGCCTGTGAAAGATCAATTCTTCCATTTAAGAAAGCTCGTTTTGTAAACTCACCTGGCTCCGCTAATCTTGCCCCTTCTCTTAAAGCAAGCTGCAGTACTTTATTGACCGTTACAATTCCGCCATGGCAGTTAATCTCAATAACGTCTTCTCTCGTAAATGTTTTTGGTGCTCTTAATACTGACACCATGACCTCTTCTATGACTTGCTCAGTGCTAGAGTCCACAATATGACCATAATGAATCGTATGTGAATCCACCGATACAAGTTTTTTCTCCTTGGGACCTTTATACATCCGATCAGCAATCTGTACCGCATCAGGCCCGCTTAAACGAATAATCGCAATTGCTCCTTCACCCATCGGTGTAGAAATTGCTGCAATTGTATCCATCACTCATTCACCTCTTTCTCTACTTAATAAACAGTCTGTTATCTATTAAATGGACATTGTCCATCTCTATATCAAAAACGCTTAATCCAAAATTTAAAGATACCATAAATGAAAGCGAAGTGAAAGTATCCCATATCTAATTATCCACAGCTTTGCATCTTATCTATTTTAACACTTAACTTATCCACATGTGAATAACGACGTTTGAAACTTGTCTTCACATCTTACACCTAAATCCAATAAATTTAAACGCCCTGATCCCTATACTTACTTGTTAAATTGGCGTTTTGCACCCATATCACACACTCATTTTTTAGAAATAAAGGATGAATCCTCTATAAAAAGCAATTTTTCAATAAAAAAAGACTAAAATCCAGCTTTGCCGAATCTTAGTCTTTCTGCTATTTTTTATACAGCACCACAACATGACGTTTGCTGCCTGTATCTTCAGATGCCGTTGCAAGTTCTTTAGAGAATGCAGCAATCGCATCATGAACAATTTTTCGTTCATTCGAAGGCATTGGTTCTAAATGAACCTTTCTCTTCGTTTTTAAAACCCGATTTGCTGTTTTGACTGCATATTGTTCAAGTGCTTCTTGTCGTTTCTTCCTATAATCGCCAATATCAATTGTTATATGATGATACTGATCAGAATAACGATTAAACACTAGCTGTACCAACGTTTCTAAAGAGTACAGTGTTTGGCCTCTTTTTCCAATCATTAATGACGTTTTATCTCCATCAATGTGGTAAGAAATCTTTTTCGGTTCCTGTTTGGAAATAATCTTTGCTTTAGGATCAATAGACTTAACAATTTTATCTAAATACTGTGTAGCTAATTTAAATGCATTTATCTTTTCTACTAACTTGACCACAGCTTGTCTTTTACCAAATAATCCTAAAAACCCTTTATTTCCTTCATCTACTATTGTGATTTCTACTTCTTCTTGTAGTAGCTGAATTTGTTTAAGTCCGGAATCTACTGCTTCTTCGATTGTACGACCGACAGCAGTTATTTCCTTCATTTTTTATTCCCGCCAGCTTTTTCTTTTGTATCAACTTTTACTTGAGGTGTTTTAATCACCAATGTTTGAATGATCATGAAAATGTTACCTACAACCCAGTACAATGAAAGTGCTGCTGGGAAACTAATTGCAAACACAACGATCATAATCGGCATCACCCATAACATGATAGCCATTTGAGGGTTGTCCGAAGGATTTCCAGCCATCATCAGCTTTTGCTGAATGAAAGTAGCTACACCCGCAATAATCGGTAATAGGAACAATGGATCTGGGCTGCCTAAGTCAAACCATAAGAATGTATGCTTTTTAATTTCTGCTGTTCTCATAATTGCATGATAGAAACCAATAAGGATTGGCATTTGAATTAAAATTGGGAAACAGCCTGCTAATGGATTGACGCCATTTTTTTGAAAAAGGGCCATTGTTTCCTGCTGAAGCTGCTGCTGTGTTTTTTGATCTTTAGAGCTATATTTTTCACGAAGCTTTTTCAATTCAGGCTGTAATGCTTGCATCGCTTTTGTACTTCTTAACTGTTTAATCATTAATGGTAAAATAAGCAAGCGAATTAATAGTGTCACAATAATAATCGCTACACCATAGTTTTCACCAGTTAAGTTTGCCATGTACGTGATTAATTGAGATAGCGGGTAAACAATATAAGAATTCCAGAATCCCTTACTATCTGATGTAATTGGTTCATTGATCTGTGTACATCCTGCCAATAAAACCAATACGCCAATCAAGCTAAATATTAGTAATAATCGCCTTTTCAACAAGATTCCTCCCATTACTTCAAACTTTATTTAAGTTGGAATTGATTAAGAAAGTGACTCACCTAATCAGTATGGTAACATTTTTTCTTTGCAAAGTGGTGGTTTCATTTTAATTCACTAGATGAAGGAAGCGCTTTTAAAAATTGATTCAACGAAAGTTTCTATTACGAAGACTTTTTCGGTTGTTGTTGATAAACAGCGGATTTTCTAAATAAATGTTGGAGAGACTTCTTTGTTTCTTCAAAGGTCAATTCACTCGCTGGTTTTCGTGCAATGACAATGTAGTCTTTTTCTTGCTTTAACTTATGGCCTTCCTCTAAAAACACCTGACGGATCAGACGTTTAATTCGGTTTCTAATCACTGCATTACCAATCTTCTTACTGACAGACAATCCTAAACGCAGTTCAACTTGATTTGGCTGATCCAGCTGGTAAATAACGAATTGGCGATTTGCCATTGATTGACCTTTTTTGAACACCTTTTGAAACTCTTCATTTTTTTTTAGCCTGTTTCGCTTCTTCATGTTTTCTTCCACTCCGATAAAAACTGACAGTTCATTTACGATTTTATGTAAAAAAGACCACTGACATTATTCAGTGGCCTAAGCTGATAATTTTTTTCTACCTTTGCTGCGGCGTCGCTTTAAAACTAGACGTCCGTTTTTAGTACTCATACGGCTGCGGAAGCCATGAACTTTACTACGCTTACGGTTATTTGGTTGAAACGTTCTTTTCATTTATGACACCTCCCTGAGGAATAGCTGTTTAAGACAGTCTAACTCATTATATTTGTGTAACCCATCGATTGTCAATATCAATGATAAAACTCTTATTATCAACCTTATAAGCATAACATAAGTTATCAAACGAAGAAACCTTCTTTTTTAGTTTCCAGCATTTTATTCTTTTTTTCCTCCTAAAAAACCTTCAAAACAAGAATGTGGATATTTTTCCGGCATATTTAGACTATCCACACCCATTATCGACATTTTTTTCACACAAATAACCGATGTGGATAATTATTTTTCAACAGGATGTAAAGTGTGTGGATAAGTTTGTGACACCCATTGCACCATCTTGTTTATTTTGATATTATATTTGTGTTTTAACTCTTAATTACTTATCTGGCCCATTTATATTATCCACAATTTGTGGATAACCTGTGGAAAGTTATTACACAGCCTGTTGAATTGTTTATCCACAGCTTGTGTAATTTGTCGAAAAGACGTTTTTCTACTATATTAATTGTTTTCAACAATGTATGTGCACGAATGGTGATGACCATTTGCTCTTTTTCGTGTTCTATAACAGTTTGATACTGGTCATTTTAAAAAGAAAAGGAGGGGGGAGAGGCCTT